>CBDFJP010000001.1:0-617576 GCA_965248555.1 Fimbriimonas sp.
TTGGACAGTGTCGCCTTTTTTGAGCTGGGCTTGGGTGGTGGTTGGCTTGGGTTCGTTTTTGAACTTTTTGCTCAGGTCTTTCCCAAGGGAGTCGAGGGCTTGGAGGTCTTTTTTCGCTCGCTGGATGGCATCGGGGTTGCCGCCGTGCTTTTTGAGGCGGTCGATGATGTCGTCGCTCTGGATTCGGATTTCTCGGAGGGTCGATTCGATGGCGTCGTGGGCTCGCTCGTTGGCTCGTTTACGGATGTCTTCGGCGTCCTTGAGTTTGCGTTCAGCTCTGGCTTCTAGCTCTTTAAGCTCAGCGACTCGGCGGTCGGCTTCGCTTTGGGCGGCTCGGGCTTGCTTTTGGCTGATTTCGAGCTGCTGGAGCATTGCGGCGATGTCTTGGGCTTGCTCGCTAAGGCCTTCTTTGGCGCGTTGGACGATGTGGGGGGCGATGCCGTATTTTTCGGCGATTTTGAGGGCTTGGCTGGCTCCGGCGGCGCCGAGGATGAGACGGTAGGTGGGGCGGAGCGACTTTTGGTCAAACTCCATGCTGGCGTTTTGGAAGCCTTCGGCTTCGAAGGCGAACGCCTTCAGTTCGCCGTAGTGGGTGCTGGCGAGGAGGGTTGCGCCCCGCTGGGCGAATTCTTCGAGGATCGAGCGGGCAAGGGCGGCGCCTTCGGCGGGATCGGTTCCGGCTCCGGCTTCGTCGAGGAGGACGAGGGCTCCGTCTTGGAGGTTGTTGAGGGCGGAGGCGATATTTTTGAGATGTCCGCTGAAGGTGGAGAGGGACTGCTCGATGGACTGCTCGTCGCCGATATCGGCCCAGAGTTGGGTGAAGTGTCCGAACTCGATGTGGAGGGCGGGCGGGAGCATTCCGCACTGGAGCATAGCGACGAAGAGGCCGACGGTCTTAATGCTGACGGTCTTCCCGCCGGTGTTGGGGCCAGTGATGAGGACGCTATTGCCTTTTCCGACTTGGATGTCGAGGGGGACGACTTTGGCGGGATCAAGGAGGGGGTGTTTTCCGCCTTGGATTTTGAGGAAGTTGCCCTTTTTGTGATAGGGGATTGCGGCCTTCATTTCGGCGGCGAGGCGGGCTTTACTAAAGATGAGATCGAGTTCGGCGAGGTGGATGAGGGAGCCGCTAGTCGCTTCGGCGATGTGGGCGACCTTTCGGGAGAGCATGGTGAGGATGGCTTTTTCCTCTTCGCGTTCCTCGGCGTCGATTTGGCGGGCTTGGTTGGTCGCGGCGATGACGTCGTCGGGTTCGATGAAGAATGTTGACCCAGTTGCGCTGCTGTCGTGGACGATGCCTTTGATCTTGCTTTTATGCTCGGCCTTGACGGGTACGACGTAACGGCCTTCGCGGACGGTGTAGATAGGGTCGCTGAGGTGTTCTCGGTGGCGTCCGGTAGTGTAGGCGGTGATTCGCTCGATGATTCTTGCGTGGGCACCTTTTTTTCGGCTTCGAATGTTTGCGAGGGTGGGGGTGGCGTCGTCGACGATGGTTCCGTCGCCGTCGAGGCAGTAGAGGAGTTCTTGCTCTACTTTTTGCTCGGGGCAGAGGCCGATGGAGATTTCCTTGAGATTGGGTTTGTCTTGGTGCTCGAGGTGGTCCTTCATCGCCCGGATTGCGCTGAGGGCGATTCCGATTTGGTGGAGTTCTTGGCCGCCGAGCATCCCGCCCTTGCTCGCCCTTTTGAGGGCGTCTCGGCAGTCGGCGACGCCATAGAGGGAGGGCGGCGGGGCGGTTCCGAGGAGGTCGTAGGCTTCTTTGGTCTGGTCGATGAGCTTCCAGACTTTTGGCTCCTCGAACTCCGGTGTGAGGTCGAGTGCGGTGGCTTGGCTGAGGGCGGTTTGGCAATGCGATGCCAGGCGATCTCTGATCGCCGGAAATTCGAGGATTCGGAGGGCTCGTATTTCGCGCATATTGACGACTAACTTTTAGTTGGCTCGGACGTTAAGTATGATGGAGATATGGTTTCTACGGTTCTTTTTGCCGCGCTTCTCAACCGACCCCTTGCCCTCGAGACGATTGAGTCGAGCGAAGATGTCTGGGTTTACTCGCATGCGAGCGATCCGGGTGGGGATTCCGCACTGCGAGTGTTTGGGAACGGAGGGAACGCGGTTGCGGCTTCGGCAGGCGATTTGGAGTCGTTTAGCTACGGCTACCTGAAGTTCGACGTATCTAGTTTACCGAAGGACAAGAAGTTGGCCTCGGCTGAGCTGGTTTTGACGCCCTCGGGCAAACCGGTTGTTGATCCCGCGGCGAAGGATTGGCCCTTGGAGGCTCGGCCTTTGGTCGGAAAGTTTTCGGAGAAGACTTGGGGGTTTGAGATGGCTTCGGATGTTAAGCCGTTGGGATCGTCGGTTTATGGGTCGGGGGTTATTAAGGCTACTTCGGCGGCGGATGGGTTTGAGATTCGGATGAACTTGCTGGGCGAGAAGTCGACCTTTTCGGGGGATTTTGCCAAGTTGACGGATTCGCTGTTTGTTGCTCTTACGACGAAGTACGACGCGAGCGAGCAGGGGATGAAGGGGATGTACAAGGTTTTTTCGCGGGACAATAAGGATCGCGCGGTTCGGCCCCGGCTTGAGCTGAAGTTTGCCGACTAGATTCTAGCGAACGGTCCACGCAACAGCCTCAGCCCATTCAGGATGACGAGTAGGGTGGAGCCTTCGTGTCCGACGACGGCGATCGGAAGGGGGAGGAGACCGGCTAGGGAGGCGGCGGTGAGGCAGGCGATGACTCCGCCGCCGATGATCAGGTTGGCGAGCACGATACGGTTGGTGCGGCGGCCGAGGGCGATGAGTTCGGGGAGGGCTTCGATTCGGTCGTTCATTAGGACGATGTCGGCGGCGTTCAGGGCGATATCGCTGCCGAGGCCGCCCATGGCGATTCCGACGTAGGCTTGGGTGAGCGCGGGGGCGTCGTTGATGCCATCGCCGACCATAGCGACTTTGAATTCTTTGCTCAGTTTTTCGATAATTTCGAGCTTATCGCCCGGCATTAGCGCGGCGTGGAAGTCTTTAAGCCCGACTTCGGCGGCGATGGCTTCGGCGGTTCGCGGGTGGTCGCCGGTGAGCATTGTCATGCTGGTGATGCCCTGATCCCGGAGTTTTTGGAGGGTCTCGACGGCACCCTTCTTCAGGCCATCTTTGAAGCCGAGGGCGGCCATTTTGTTGTCGACAGCGAGGGCGGCGACGGTCCAGCCTCGGGATTGAATTTCGGCGAGATGGGATCGGAAGTCGTCGGTCGGCTTGAGTCCGGCTTGTTCGAGGAGGCCGAGCTGGCCGATGAGGACTCGTTTGCCGTTGATGGTGGCGCGGATTCCTTCACCGGGAATGACTTCGATTTTCTCTGCCACCGGAACCACCACGCCAGCCGGGACTGCGCGGCGGATGGAGTGGCCGACGGGGTGCTCGCTTTGGGCCTCGGCGGAGGCGGCGTAGGTGAGGATTTCGGCGGCTTGGGGCGAGAACTCGCCGGTGCCGCCCCAGCAGACTTCGTTACCGTTGCACTCTTCGTCGCAGAGGCAGATTTCGGTGAGCTCGGGGCGTCCTTGGGTGAGGGTTCCGGTTTTGTCGAAGGTGAACGCGGTGACTTGGCCCATTCGCTCGATCATTTCGCCGCCTCGGATCAGGAGGCCGTGGCGGGCAGCCCAGGTCATGGCACTGAGAGTGGCGGCGGGGACGCTGATGACCAAGGCGCAGGGGCTGAGGGCAACGAGAAGGGTGAGGGATTTGTAGCTGGCTTCTTGGAGCGGGAGCTTCATCACAAACAGCCGGAATAGGAAGATCGAGATGCTGGCGATAAGGACGAACCAGGTGTATTTTTCGCCGAACCAGCGGCTGACGCGCTCTCCACTGGCCTGGTTCTCTTGGGCTTCGGCAACGAGGTCGACGACCTTTTGGAGGGTCGAGTTTTGGACGGTGGAAGTGGCTCGGTAGCGGAGGGCGAATTCGAGGTTTCTGGCTCCCGCAAGCACTTTTTCGCCGGGTCGAACTGAAACAGGGATGGACTCGCCGGTGAGGGCGGAGGAGTCGATGCTGCCGACTCCGTCGGTGACCTCGCCGTCGACGGCGGCGGTGAGGAATGCAGGAAGGAGGAGCTCGTCGCCGAGGACGATTTGTTCGACGGGGATTTCCACCTGCTCGCCGTTCCTTATGGCGATCGCCGTGGCGGGACGAAGGCGGACGAGGGCATCGATGGCGCCTTTGGTCTTTGCCATCGTGAGGGCTTCGAGGGCCTTACTGAGGGCAAAGAGGAAGAGGAGGACGGCGGCTTCGGCGGGGCGTCCGAGGATAACGGCTCCGACGGCGGCGAGGAGCATCAGGAATTCGACATCGAGCTTGCGCTCGCGGATCGTCTCCCATGCGGCGGGAACGGCTTCGATTGCGCCCAGCAGGATCGAGAGGTAGGCGAGCCAGCCGAGGCCAGGGATGAAGCTAAGGAGTAGAAACATCAAGGCACCGATGGCGAGTTGGATTTGGCGCGATGCGAAGAAGCTCATTCCTACGCATAGTATGAATCCCTAGGACCTTCGAGACGGCTCAACCGTAGGAAATCAGGACAGGCGAAGCAGGTATAACCACCAAGCCCCGCGGTTTGGGACCCGTGGAACAGAACGGGTAGGGGTCAGGTCTGTAAGCCTGAGAATCATCGGATGAGGGTTTTATTTATTTCGGCAGAAGTTGCGCCGTTCGCCAAGGTGGGCGGGCTTGCCGACGTAGCAGGCGGCTTGCCAAAGGCACTCGTTAAGCAGGGCGTGGATTGCCGCGTCATTTTGCCGTTGTACGAGATGATCAAGACTGATCCTCGGTGGTCACTGCGCCAGTTATTGGCTCGTTTTGAAGTTAAGATGAACTCGGAGTGGACGCAGAGCGCGTCGCTTTGGGAGTACGAGCACGACGGGGTTTTGCACTATTTCATTGGGTGCGATCGGTGGTTTGCGAACGCGGTTGATTCGTCGACCTTGTACCAGCCAGGTGGCGATCTTCATGCATTCTTTGCAGCGGCAGTGTTCCGAGCTTGCGAGGAGCTAGGTTGGATTCCAGAGGTTTTGCATGCCAACGATTGGCACACGGGGTTCGTTCCGGTTCTACTTCGCGAGCGGAGCGGTTCGGCTTGGTCTTCGACGGCTTCGGTGTTCACAATTCACAACTTGGCTTATCAGGGCGAATTTGATATCGACGCTTTGGACTGGCTGGATTTGCCGCACCATTTGTTCAATTACCACCAGGTTGAGGCTTGGGGGCGGGTGAACTTTTTGAAGGCAGGGATGGCGTTTGCGGAGAAGGTGAATACGGTTTCGCCGACTTATGCGGCTCAGATTCAGACTCGGGAGTACGGGGCTGCGCTTGAGGGGATGACGCAGTTTCTGGCAGATAATGGTCGGCTGTCGGGGATTTTGAACGGGATTGATACTTCGGTATTTGATCCGGCTTCTGACCCGGATATTGCGGCACCGTTCTCTGCTTTGGATTTAGTTGGGAAATCACTCTGTCGCCAGGCTCTTCTGAAGGAAGTTGGATTGCCGTTTCAGGATTCTGCGCCGGTTTTCGGAATGGTGTCTCGGCTGAGTTCGCAGAAGGGGTTTGACATTTTGCTGGACGCTGCGCCGGAGCTTTTTGATATGGGGGCTCAGTTGGTGGTTCAGGGGCTTGGCGAGCCTTCGATTGTTCGGGGATATGAGGCTTTGCAAGAGCGGTATCCAGGGCAGTTTCGATTGCTGAATGTTTTTGATGCTGCGTTGGCACAGCGAGTATATGCGGGGTCGGATGCATTTTTGATGCCTTCGGCGTTTGAGCCTTGCGGTCTGGGGCAAATGATCGCGATGCGGTATGGCACAGTTCCGGTGGTTCGACAGACGGGCGGGCTGATGGACTCGGTATTTGATTGTTTGAACGGGTTTACGTTTGCCCACAAGTCGGTCGCCGAGCTGGTGGGGGCTTGTCGGCGGGCGGTGGATGTGTTTGGCGATAAACCTCGCTGGGCCGAGATTCAGCGGCATGGGATGGAGGCGGATTGGGGCTGGGATGCTTCGGCGTCGAAGTATGTTGAGCTGTATTCGCAGGCGGTTCGGACTCGGGCCGGACACGTTATGCGCTAGTGTTTCTTAGCCAGCCTTGGTATCCGGCACGCCGGATTGGTGATCCCTTTGTTGCAGCATCCCACTCTTCTTCGGTCATGTTTGGTTTCATGTTCGCGGCCATTGGAAGCAGGAAATCAGGCTCGGTGGTGGCTTGCGCCCTTAGCGGCTGAAAATCCCGGGGCTGGTTGAATGGACAGACTTCTTGGCAGATGTCGCAGCCGAAGGCCCAGCCGCCGGTGTTGACGGTGATTTCGCCTTTGTTTTCGATGGTTTGGTAGCTGATGCACTGGCGCGAATCGACTCGGTAGCGGTCGTTGAGGAGCTTAATTGCGCCGGTGGGGCAGGCATCGATGCATTTGCGGCAGGTTCCACAACCGCCTACGGATGGCGCGTCGGCTTCGTAGGGGACGGTGGTGAGGAGGACGCCGATGAAGAACCAGCTGCCCCTTTTTGAGTCAATGAGCATTGTGTTTTTTCCGAACCAACCGAGTCCGGCGAGGCTGGCGTAGGCGCGATCGAGGACGGGGGCGGAGTCGACGCAGGTGCGGTTTTGGCTCCCTGGGTGATCCAGCTCGATCTGCTTGGTTAGCTTATTGAGCTTGCTCTTGAGGACCTTGTGATAGTCTCGCCCTAGGGCGTATCGGGCGATTTTGGCTTCTGTTTGTGGCGGTTCTTGGTGGTAGTTGAGGGTGACGGCGATGACGGATTTGCAACCTTCGAGAAGGTTGCTGGGGTCTTGCTTCAGGGCCTCGTGGGTTTCGAGGTAGGTCATGTCGGCTTGGAAGCCGTTGCTGAGCCACTCGCTGTAGGTTCTTAGGGCTTCTGGGATTGGGATAGCGGGGGCGATGCCGACGGTGGTGAAGCCTAGTTCAAGTGCCTTAACTTTTATGGCTTCGCTAGTGACTCGCTCCATGGTTGCCGCTCGATGACCTCAGAGAGTTTGACCCATTGAGCCTCGGTGAGCTCAAATCCGCGTGCGTTTTCATCCAAATCGGCTTGCTCTGTGGCGGATTGGATGGCGGCTCGCTCCTGCCGGAAGGTTGCGGCGAGGCAGTTGATGAGCGTCTTTCGGGGCTGGCTGTGGCCGGCGCGGACGACTCGTTCAAAAGTCTTGGGAAGCTCGACCTGGCGGGGGATGAGTTTGAGGACTACGGACTCGACCTTTGGGGGAGGCATAAAGGCTCCGGGAGGGACTTTGAGCACTTTTGTGATCTCGAACTGAGTTTGGAGCATGACGCTGAGGGCGCCTCTTTCTCTTTCGCAGGGTTTTGCGACGATCTTGATTCCCACCTCTCTTTGCATCATCAGAACCGCAACGTCGAAGGTGTCGCGGATGTCGGCAAAACGCTCCAGGAGCGGGCCGGTGATGTAGTACGGCATGTTTGAGACGAGCGCGCGGGGCTGGGGGGTGCCTTCCAGGATTTGGCGCATGTCGACTTTGAGGGCGTCGCCGTGCGTGACTTGGCACGTTGGGGCGGAGTCTTTGAGGAGCGCGAGCATTCTCTCGTCGAATTCGACGGCGAACATTTGTTCTGCCTTTTTGGCGAGGAATGTGGTGAGGATTCCGGGACCGGGGCCGACTTCTAGGCACGTCTTGTAGTCGTCTGCCGCCGCTACGATGCTCTTAACGACGTTTGGGGCGCACAGGAAGTGCTGCCCCAAACTCTTGTCGGCACTGATGCCGTGCTTCCGAAGGAAGCCTACTAGTTCGCCACGATCGGCGAGATTCACTTTTTGCCGAGGACGTGGACCTTGACGGTCTTTCGTCCGAACCGGTAGCACTCGGCAACCGTGTTCATACACAGGTCGATTCGGTCGCCTTTGATGGCTCCACCGGTGTCGGCGGCGTAGGCAAAGCCGTAGCCTTCGACGAAAAGGATCGAACCCAGCGGGATCGTTCGTGGGTCAACTGCGACGATTCCGTAAGTTGGCCTTACGCCAAGTGCGGTGGTGCCTGCCCATTTTCCGTTGGAGTGGGGGCCTGGATCGTAGGCTGAAGCGCGCATTGTGAGCACTCGCTTTGCCTTAAATGTTCCGCCTGCACGGCTGGCGTTGTAGCCACCGTTCCCAAGTCGATAAGTGGTGGGAACAGCGTCGATCTTCTCTTCTCGGATCAACTCTTTCCCGACGATTTTGCCCTCTTTCTTCACAAGTTTGAAGACCTTGGTGATGGATCCGTCTTTTCCATCGCGTACTTTGACCATACGCCCAAGTCCGACCTGTCGGCTGAACTCATAGACTGTTTCAGATTTCAGAGACTTGGTCTCCGAGATCGTTTCAATTCCTTCCTCTTTCGGTTGTCCTGCAAATGCGATCATCGCACCTACCAATCCAACCAGCAATAAACTAACCCTTTGTGGTGAGTTGTGCATTCGGGGTCACCTCCTACAGCATGACTTCCATTCAACGGGGTCCGGCGGGGAATCGACCCCAATACGGACAAAACGACGATAACACAATCATTTTGGCACAGTTGTATGGGGTCTTTAGCCGGGGCTACAGGTTGGGTTGAACCTGGAATTTGCGTAGACAGGAAATAACAAAAAAGCTACAATTTCGGAGTTTTTTGTTTGTAAGTCGTCATATTTTCGACAAAAAGAAACTGGTGAGCGACGCCAGCGAGGGTGCCAAAACGGTCACGGAATGCCTCAGCGGCGTGGTCATATTTTGCCTTTGTGAGGGGGGTGTTTTGCCAGTTGGGATAGTAGATTTTGGTGAGCTGTTGCCAGATGTGGGTGTCGATGGGGACGGCTTCTTGGTGGTCGAAGGCGAAGAGGCAGATGCAGTCGGCGAGCTTTGGACCGATGCCCGGGAGGGTGAGGAGGTGGGCGCGGGCTCCCTGGTACGGCACTTGTTTGAGCTGGTCTAGGGGCGGGAGGGCTTGGGCGACGAGAGGTATGAATTTGGCGCGGTAGCCGAAGCCTTGGTTGCGGAGCTCTTGTTCGGTGAGTTGAGCGATTTCTTCGATTGATTTGAATGGGGTTGCGTCTGGAGTCGGGGAAGCTGTGGCGAGTTTCCAGACCATGGATGTGATTCGGGAGATGTGGTTATTCGCCGAGCAGAGGAAGCTGAAGAGGGTTTCGTGGGCGCAGGCGGGGCGCATCATTCTCATCCCTTGGAGCTTTTCGAGGCACGGTTCGAGTTCGGGGCCGAGTCGGATGATTTCTTGCAGTTTTTCGGCATGATTTTCGTCGAGGCGGAAGAGCGATCGGAAGGCGGTTTCGGGCTGGTTGGACTCGACCTGGAGGGTGTTTTGAGTCTGTTCGACGAAGTGGAGGTGGTCGCCGTCGTAGATTCGCCAGCGGTTGCCGTCGGCGATCCAGCGGAACATTTGGCCGCTGGTGGCGATGCGATTGAGGTCGAGCGGGCCGTCGGTGATGTCGATTTTGAAGGTGGACATCACAGGAGGGGGGCTTGGAAAGGCGGAGAGCTTTCTGCAGGCGGGGAACCTGCGGTTCCTGAAGCAATCATCGCAAGATATTCGTCTTCGGTCAAGACGGGTATCCCTAGCTGCTCGGCTTTGGCGAGCTTGGAGCCTGCTCCGGGGCCAGCGACGACGTAGTTGGTTTTCGCGGAGACAGAGCCGCTGGCTTTGCCGCCGAGTTTCGTGACAGTGGCTTCGGCGTCTTCGCGTGTGAACTTTTCGAGTTTTCCGGTGAAAACAAAAGTCATTCCGGCGAACTGGTCGCCGGTGGGAGCTTCGGCTTCGATCGGACTGACTCCGGCGGCGAGAAGGTCGTCGATGAGGCGTTGATTGTCTTCGTCTTCGAACCAGAGCTCGACTTGGGAGGCGGTTTTGGGGCCGAAGCCTTCGATGCTGACGAGGTCATCGTAGTGCGCTTGGCGAAGGGATTCGAGGGTGCCGAAGGCGCGAGCGAGGTCTTGGCCGCCGCGTTCGCCGACTTCGGGGATACCGAGGGCGAAGATGAGCTTGGGGAGGGGGCGGGTTTTGGAGGCTTCGATGGCGGCGAGGAGGTTGTCGACGGATTGCTCACCCATGCGGTCGAGTTCCACCAGTTCGGCTCGATGGGCGTGGAGACGGTAGATCGAGGCGACATCGGAGAGGTAGCCGAGTTCGAGGAAGCGTTCGACCTGCTTCTCGCCCATCCCGTCGATATCCATCATTTTTCGGCCCACGAAGTGTTCCAGCGAAGTTCGGATTTGGGCGGGACAGCCCTTGGAATTGGGGCATTTAAGGAAGACCATGCCTTCGGGTCGGACGAGTGGGGTGTTGCAGACCGGGCAGTGTGTTGGTGGAATTGGCTCTTTTGAGTCTGGTTGGCGGCGAGAGAGGTCGGGGCCGACTACTTCGGGGATGACGTCCCCTGCGCGCTGGACGATGACCCAGTCGCCTTCTCGGACGCCTCGACGGGCGAGGTCGTCGTAGTTGTGAAGGGTGGCGCGGGAGACGGTGACCCCGCCGACGAAGACGGGCTCGAGTTCGGCGACGGGGGTCACGTTTCCGGTTCGACCCACTTGGAGGGAGATTTGGTTGAGCTTGGTGAAGGCCTGTTCGGCGGGGAATTTGTAGGCGATGGCCCAGCGGGGTCCGCGTGCGGTGAATCCTAGCTCCTCTTGGATTTGGCGATCATCGACTTTGATCACGACTCCATCGATGCCGAATGGGAGATTGGGACGCTGGGTGCCGATTTGGTCGATGAAGGCAATGACTTCGTCGATGGTGGCGCAGAGCCGGGTTTCGGCGCGGGTTGGGAATCCCCATTCTTTGATTTGGCCGAGGGTTTGGAATTGGGAGTCGGGGAGAGCGATTCCGTCGGCGAGGCCGACGCCGTAGGCGAAGAAGTTGAGCTTGCGCTCGGCGGTGAGGCGGCTGTCGAGTTGGCGAAGTCCGCCGGAAGCGGCATTTCGGGGGTTGACGAAGAGTTGCTCGCCTTTGGCTCGCTTGGCTTCGTTGACTTCATCGAAGACAGATTTGAGCATGACGACCTCGCCGCGCACCTCGATGCGGCCGGAGTTTTGTCCGCGAAGGCGGAGGGCGACGCCTCGGATGGTGCGGGCGTTGGTGGTCACATTTTCGCCGGTGACGCCATCGCCACGTGTTGTGGCGGTGATGAGAAGGCCATCTTGGTAAGTGAGCGAGAGGGACGCGCCGTCGAATTTAAGTTCGCACAGGTAGTTAATCGGACGACCTGCAGCCTTCTGGTTTTTCTCATCCCAGCTACGTAGTTCTTCGGATGAGAATGCATTGTCGAGGGAGAGCATGGGGACCGCGTGGCGGTTTTGCTCGAAGCTGGAGAGCGGCGCGGACCCGACCCTTTGGGTCGGGGAATCGGGAGTTTTGAGGTGGGGGTTGGCGGCTTCGAGCTCGACAAGCTCGCGGAACATCATGTCGTACTGAGTGTCCGAGATCGCCGGGGCGTCCAAAACGTAATAGCGGTAGTTGTGCTCTTCGAGCTCTTTACGCAGAAGGGCGGCGCGCTCGAAGGGGTTCATGCCGAGTCTAGGCTTCCTTTCCGGCGACTTCGAGGATTTTGGACTGCACAAAAATCGGCGCGGCGAAGCGGGCGGCAACGGCAATGGCGTCAGAAGGGCGGGCGTCGATCATGAACTCGTCGAGGCCGCGGAGGAGATAGATTTTTGCGTAGTAGATGTCGCGCCAGAGGTCGTCGATGACGACTCTTTCTACCGTTGCGCCGAGGCGGTCGATGACGTTTCGGAGGAGGTCGTGGGTCATCGGGCGGTCGGGGACTTCGAGTTCGAGGGCATCAAGGATGGCCTTGGCTTCGGGGGTTCCGATGCTGATGGGGAGGCGAAGCTCGCCGTCGGTGAGAACGATGAATTGGTGCGGGGAGCGGTCGATTTCGGTTTCGTAGAGACCCTCGATCTCAACCTGAATCGGCTCGGTGAGATCCAAGATCTCCGGCTGATCGAATACCTGCTCCGCGAAGAACTGCGGAGGGGCTGTGAGATCGTCCCCGTTGTTACCATCGATATGCTCGGACATCGCTTCCTCTATTCTATGCCCTTTTTGGGTTGAGTGTGGTGGCTAAATCGAAAACTAGGCGTTCGATGGTGTCCATTCCACTAAAAGAGGCGCCCATTCCTTTGAGCCGGGCGTCGGCTTCGGAAAGGTGTTGCATGGCTTTCCCGAGCTGTTTGAGGCTGAGATTTCGGGCGGAGCGCATGACGGAGTTACGCTGATAATCAGAGATGCTGGTGATGTTGGGCTTGCTGGGGAAGGCGTTGATGAGTTCTCCGGCGCGCTCGGGCGTGACTCCGGCATCGAGGCAGAGGCGGCCCTGGTAGAGGAGGCGGAGCTGCCTTGAGATGAGGGGGAAGAGCTGGCCGAAGGCGACGTCTTCGACTTTTCCTTTGTTGGAGAGGATGATTTTAAGCTGGCGCAGGGATTCGGGGATGTCGCCTTGGACCATAGTGTCGATCATGCGCCAGATATTCCATTCGCGGGATGCGACGACAATGCTGCGGACATCGCTTTCGGAAATCTGGTCATGGGCAGCGAAGAGGACGAGTTTGTCGAGCTCTTCGTGGGCTCGGCTGACGCTTCCGCCAACCATTTCGGTGAGGAGTTCGAGGGCTTGGGGGTGGATGGTTTTGCCTCGCTTGGCGACTTCGGAGCGGATGTCTTCTTTGGCTTTTTTGGGGTCCAGTTCGAAGCTGAATATTGCGCCTCCGGCTTGGGTGATGAGCTTTTCGAAAGCCTTCTTTTTGGCTCCTCCTTTCCGTTCGTCGCCGCTGGAATCTTCTTCTAATACGAGAACCAGAAGGGCGGTTTCGGGGAGAGATTTTAGGCTTTCGGAGGAGACGTCTTCGGGTTTTGCTTTGGTGGCGTTTTTGACCACTACGACCCTTCTTGGGGCTAGGAAGGGGATCGTTCCGGCTGAGCCGAGCCATTCGCTGGGGGGATTTGAGTCGCCGCTGAGGTGTTGGAGGTCGTAGTCGTCCTTTTCGAGACCGGCACCGACGATGAGGTCGGCGACGGCGCGGCGGATGAGGAGTTCTTCGCCGCCCGAGATTCCGATGACGCGGTTTTGGAGGGCTTTTGCGATGTTAAAACTCATTTCTTTGCCGCGCGAAGTTGCTTAGCAAAGTGTTGCACGTCCGCTTGCAACTTCGCCACCTGTTCGGTGGTCGGAGCAGTTCGGGCGAACATTGCGTTGGTGAACTCCGTTCCGATTTGAGTGGCGGGTTCGAGGTACAGGCCGAGTTTTTCTTTAGTGCGTTCGAGGTATTCGTTGGTGGTCTCGCTGAGCAGCCTACGCTGGCCGGTGAATCTCCACAGGTTGCTGATGAAGACGAGGTAGGCGCGATCCATTTCGGCGCGGACGACTTCAGGAGTTCGGGGAGCGGTTTTGGCTTTGTAGAGTGCAAATGCGCCGATGGCAAGTGCGGCGACGATCAGGGAGTTGAGTATCCAGCCGACGATTTGGACGAAGGAAAGTCCTTCGGAGGCACTGTGGCGGCGATCTCCGCCGGGGACGACTTCGGCTCCGATGGTGGCGTCGAAGGGAACCCAGCCGACGCCATCGAAGAAGGCTTCTGCCCAGGCGTGGCGGTCGGATTCGAGGAGGATTTGGGTCCCGACCGAGTTTCGGTTTTGAGGGTCGGGCAGATAGCCGATGGTGTAGCGGCAGGGAATTCCGACCGCGCGGGCCATTTGGACGACGGAGGTTGCGAATACGTCGCAGTAGCCTTCGCCCTTTTCGAAGCAGGCGTATTCGGCTGGGTCTTTTCCTGCGGGAGTCGGTTCGACTCGGGTGTTGTATTTGATAAGTTGGCTGACGGCCATTCGGATATTTTCCATCCGCTCGTAGTCATTTTTGGCGCCTTTGACGGCTTCCTTTGCTCGGGCCGCTAGCTTGGTAGAAAGACCCAATCGGGAAACATGTTGAGCCATAGAGCCTGGGATCAGTTTAGGCACATTTTCATCGAGCTTTGGCTCGACGCGGTCAAACATGACGCTTCCAGAATAGAGACTGAGGGACGCGGCGGCGACGACTCCATCGACGGCGGAAGTGATGCCTCTGGGATGCTGGCAGACCGGACTATTGCCAGCTTGAGGAATCTCGGTGGTGGGCAGGAGCGAGGTAATCGAAATAGTCTGGGTGCGGTACTCGCCAGGTGGAGTTCCGGGAGTCTGGTTAGGATTTTTCATCCGTTGCAGCAGAGCCGGGTCTTTGCGACCAGTATTCGCTCCCGTTGCAGTTTCGATGACGTCGTCGAGACCGGTAGGAGCGACACGTTGCCATTCGCGACCAGTCCACACATTGTATGAACTAGTTCGTAGGTAGCTGGGTAGGTCGCCCTTGACCTCGAAATAAGGGCGGTTGCTCAGATTGACGGAGCCTGTGCCTATGCGTGCGGTATCGAGGCTGACGGAATTGGAAGCTGCACTTCGGATGGCACTGCGAATCGTCGGCTGTCGGACTGCGATGAAGCCCGCGATGGGCTTCGCTCCGGCTTGAATCACGGGTGCTCCGAGGGCGGAGAGGAGAACGATGATCAGAGCTGAGCCGAGGGCCCATTCGGCCCCGGCTGCCCATCGCCAGGGGCCCTCGCGCAGGACCTCCGATTGATCCATTGCATTGATTCGCGACTGAGCGAGATGGTTGAAAAATCCGGACTTGACGGCTCGAATCTGCATGTCTCTGGCGTGCGCTCTGGCGAACATAATGGCGAAGCAGATGAGGAATATGAAGAATAGGATGACGACGGGGCGGAAGGTGTCGTAACAGCCGACGAACCCGAACATTGCGAGGGCAGGAACGAGGTGGAAGATGAGGGTTCCGTCGCGCCAGAGGAAGAAGGTACCGAACAGGATCATCCAGTAGAGCCAGCTTGAGGGCATGAGTTCCATTGGGAAGGTGCCCTCTTCGAAGATTGCGCCGTTGAGGTAGCGAACTCCGAGGAAGGCGGCCCAGGCAGAGACGCAGTAGACTGCGCCAGCAATATTGGTCCACTTCTTTTCGCCACCCAGGACGCGAGCTAAGTAGCTGAGGAGAGTGCCGATGGTGACAATTCCAACCCCGAGGACAGAGACGGTGTCGGAGCCAACGGCTTGTCCACAGGAGAACGAGGCGAGGGAGGATGCGATCCAGCTAATGAGGTAATCGACCCAGTTTGCGGTGCTGGTATCTGTCCACCAGTTCTTCCTCAACCCACCACCTCCGGCATGAGGACGACGTGGGCTCCGGCTTGGCGATAGGCTTCGCTGAATAATGCCGCGGAGTCGGAGAGGCGTTTGGGGTCGTACGCGGCGGCATCGTAGACGAGCACGACGACGCTCGCTCTCCCCCGCAGACGCTGGAGTGCGGAGACCAGAGAGCCGTCGTCAATTGAGGTGAAGACGTAGAGCGTTGAGCCGGTTTCGAGCATGGAGGCGGCTTCTAAGAGGTCGGCTCCAAGGGTGGGGGGGGAGTCGGCGGTGAGGGTTCCGAGGAGGAGAGCGATTTCTTCTTTTCGCTCAGCCTCGCCCTTTTTGCCTCGTTCTTCTTCCATGAGGGGGAATGTGACGCTGACGCCTTGGCGGAGCATCTGCTCGGCGATGAATAGGGAGTGGCCGCAGATGGCGTCAAGGGTGGAGACGTTGCCTTTGCCGACGTCGGTGTTGTTGGAACGTTGGATGACGAAGCTCGCGGCGCCTTGGGAACCAGCTTGGAACTCTTTGACCTGGAGGACGCCAGTGCGAGCGCTGGTGCGCCAGTGGACGTGGCGGAGGGAGTCGCCGTAGGCGTACTGTCGGATTCCTCGGGGCTCGATTCCGGCTCCGGCGGCTTGGCCGGAGATGGCCTCGTTGATGCCCCATCCGGCGGAGCTTGGGAGTTCGATGGAGACGGGGATTGGCAAGGGGACGACGACGATTTCGGTGGTCTCGGTGTCATATTGAACCGTTTTCATGGTCAGCCCAAGAGCGTCTGTGGCAGTAACTTTGAGGTTCTTCCAGCGGAAACGGCCCCTTTTGAGAGGGGTGAATTGATAGAGGGTTCGGACGGGGAGGTCGAAGGCGGGGGCTACGGGGAGGCTGGGACCCACTCCGCCGGGGTGGAGACGGGGCGGGAGATTGTCGTCGACGGTGACGAGAGGGCGTTTGATTTTTCGGTCGCTCCACAAGACGATTTCGACCGTGACGAGTTCGCCGACGTGAACGCTTTTCGGAGCGATGCGCTCAATTCGGAGGGCTTTTGTGGCGAGGTTGCTTTGGATGTTGCAGGCGACAAGAGTTGCGATGAGGGCGAAGCTCATGTAGAACAGGGCAGGCGCGTTGATGAGCACGGCGACGAGGCCGAGGAAGAGGGCAGCGACACTGAGAGCTCGACCAGCGACGCGGCGCATCTTTTTATCCCACCGGAAGCGGCGCGGTGACCGAATCGACGACTTGTTTCACGACTTCGTAGGAGTCCATTCCCTTCGCTCTGAGTTCTGCACGGGCGAGTACACGGTGACCTAGGACGTAGGGGGCAACTTGTTTCACATCGTCGGGGCGGACCGAATCGGCGCCTTGGATGGAGGCCTTGGCTTGGGCGGCGCGCATGAGGTGGAGAGTGGCGCGGGGCGAGGCTCCGAGGAGGAGTTGGTTGCTGTTTCGGGTGGCTCTCACGATGTCGACGATGTAGTCCTTGATCATGTCGTGGACAAAGGTTTGTCGAATCTCGGCTTGGATGGCTTTGAGTTCTTCGAGCGTGACAGCAGCCGTGACGGTGTCGATGGGACTAGCAGTTTGTTGGGCACTCAGGACGGCTCGTTCGGCCTCGCGGTCCGGGTAACCGAGGGAGATTCTTGAGAAGAACCTATCCAGTTGGGCTTCAGGGAGGGGATAGGTTCCTGTCATTTCCACCGAGTTTTGGGTGGCTATGACGAAGAAGGGCCGCGGGAGCATTCGGGTTTCGCCGTCGGAAGAGACTTGGCCTTCTTCCATGGCTTCCAGCAGGGCCGACTGAGTTTTGGGGGTTGCCCGGTTGATTTCGTCGGCGAGGACGACATTCGCGAACAGCGGGCCGGCGCGGAACTCGAATTCGGCTTCTTTTTGGTTATAGATTGAGCTACCGGTGATGTCGGCGGGAAGGAGGTCGGGCGTGAACTGGACGCGGCGGAATTCACCACCGATGGTTCGGGCCATGGCTTTTGCCAAGGTGGTTTTTCCGACGCCGGGGACGTCTTCGATGAGAAGGTGTCCCTCACACAACAGGGTCACGGTTGCCATTTCTACGGCTTCCCTTTTGCCGACGACGGCTTTCTCTATTTCGCGAACTATCTGTCGCGAGAAGTCTCCAATCCTTGCGCTTGCCATATCTCCCTAAACTGTATCTAACCCCTACGCTTTTGCAAGAAAGTTAGTTCAACAATTCTTACATAGATTGTTCAATCGATTGCGTGGTTACACGAATGCTAAACTTTTCAGCGTGTCTCGATGTGTAATTGGCGTTGACCTGGGTGGAACAAATGTTCGGGCGGGGGCCTTTTACGAGGACGGAACTCCGGCGGGGAAGCAGTTTGAGAACCCTTCGCATGCTCAAAAGGGCACCGAAGCGATTTTTGACGCCTTAGCCGGGACGATCCGGCAGGCGATGGGAGCGGCAGAGTCTAAGCCGGAAGCCGTTGGGCTGGCGATTCCGGGGCATATCGATAATGCGGCGGGGATCGTTCGTTGGGCGCCGAATTTTGGACAAGAAGTTGACGGAATTTTTGAGAGTTGGTTCGACGTTCCCGTTCGGGCTCCGCTGTCGAAGCACATTGATATTCCGATCTTCATGGACAACGACGCCAATATGGCGGCGTTGGGCGAGTACCGGTACGGGTGCGGGCGAGGGACTGCGAAGTCGTTTGTGATGGTGACGATGGGCACCGGCATTGGAGGAGGCGTGATTCTTTCTCCGGATGCGGTTTTGGGCGATGCTCGGGGGCCGCTGGTTTTGGTTGGCGGGAATAAGGGCGGGGCGGAGCTTGGGCACATTATTGTGAACATGGACGGCTTGGACTGTAACGCGGGGACATACGGGACGGTTGAGGCTTACTGTCAGCGGGATGCAATCGTCAAACGGGCGCAGTACAAGATCATTCGGGGTCGATCTTCGGCTTTGACGGTTCTGTCTGAAGGGAATCCGTCTTCGATCACTCCTCGGATGATTTTTGAGGCTTGCGAGGCGGGGGACGAGGTGGCGATCGAGACGTTCCGTGAGGTCGGGACGATTTTGGGTGTCGGCGTGGCCAACTATATCAATATTTTCGCTCCAGATATAGTTGCGATTGGCGGGCAGGTTTCGAAGGCGGGCAAGTGGCTGCTCGATCCAATATTTCGTTCGGCTCGGTCGAATGCGATTACTTCCCTTTTTCGGGACTGCGAGATTCGGCTGGCGGAGCAGGTTGAGGACGCCGGGATGCTCGGCGGGGCGGCGCTGGCGTTTGAGGCGCAGAAGTGGGCGAAGTAACTGAGCGTTCGCTTGGGGGCAGCAAGACATGGGGAAAGAGGATTGGTACCGACGTCAGAGTTGGACAGTACAAGACCAGGCTGAGTTCTTTGACCGTCTGAATAGAAGTCGTTCGCCGTACCACAAGGCGCAGTATCTTCGTATACAAGCACTGTATCTACATGAGGCGGGCTTTTCGCGGCCGGCTCTGGACTTGCTCAGA
The DNA here is from genome assembly GCA_965248555.1 of Fimbriimonas sp. Taxonomy (GTDB): domain Bacteria; phylum Armatimonadota; class Fimbriimonadia; order Fimbriimonadales; family Fimbriimonadaceae; genus Fimbriimonas. The sequence goes on from CBDFJP010000001.1 coordinate 18,687, forward strand.
ATTGTGTTCGATAAGTATCCGGAGGATTCTGAACTTTCGAGCTCTTACTTGCAAGCGGCCGAAGCTCATGCTCACTTTGGAGAGAACCTATCCGCCGTTAATGCCTTTCGGGAAGCGATTGTCGCCCAACGCAATTATCCAAACTCTCATAATCACTGTTGGCTAGAGTTCGGCTATTTTGTTGTTGAAAAGCGTCTTGCGCACCTATACAGCGAAGTCTCTGCGGCTTTCGAAGAGTTTGAAGAGGAAGTAGAATTATTGTTGGCATCCGACGGATACAAGTTTTTTGCAACTTTAGCTATCATTGCAGAATCCCGTGGAGAGCACATAGCGGCCCAAGAGATGGCTCTCAAGGCATTGGATTTGTCGACCGTAAGATCTTCAGGATTTCGTTACCATCCGAAGATTGGGCTATTGAGGAAGGAAGATTTTACGTTGGAGCAAGAACTCATTAGACTGGCCAAACGGAAGGCTTAGCAGAGTTCCAGATCAGCCGATTGCTTCAGTGGCCGCTCAAGTTTAGAATAATCTCGGACATCGTTGATAGATGGCACAGCGGAATCGGGGAGGAAGAGAAGTAGGCACTTTGCCTCTAAAGAAACCGCGAGGAGATGGCCTAGCGTATCTTCGCCATGAGTCAGTTTTTAGCAATCGGCGCAACTCTTCTTCTCGGTCAGCAAAATCCTCTCATACCGACTCCTTCCCACAAGGTGGTTGGAACGAGCGTTCTTTCGACTGAGCTTCCTAAGGCAAAGGTGACCCTGCCCCGGTCGTTCAAGTACGTCGGTGCAGACCGTTGGAATTTGTTCGATGTTGCCGATTGTGAAATTCACGTTTTTGTGGAGGCGGATCGGCAGCAGCGGGTGAGGGGCTATTGCTGGGTGCAGTTTGAGGCTTACTTGCCTTCGAAGCCGGATTACTCTTATGAGTACAAGAACGGGACGGATATCAAGACCGCGGGGTTGGACTTCAATATGCGGCCCCGATTTGGGCCGATGGAGACCTCGCCAAAGCCGGGTTCGGAGATTGAGCATGTCGTGAAGCTCGTCTCGGCGGCGGGGTACACGTTCCCGAAAGAGATTGTGAATGTCCGGCTGGTTCACCTTCCGGAGCCGACGAAGCGGCTTGAAATGATGATTCTGTATGCCGAGGACATGGCTCCGACGGGGGTGACTTTTGCGGATTTGGTGGTGGACGGACAGATTGGACCGAAATGGGCACCGGTAGAGGCGGCTTTGGTGAAGCGGGCTCTGAAGCGGATCCGGGTGGAGCGACTGTAGTTTTGCAGCCTCGATAACAGGCGGAGACACGGACTACTGGCTCGTTTTCGACATGCGGTCGAAAAGCCACTTGACGAGCCAGAAAGCGGGGAGCCAGGTTAGCTCAATCACTCCGATAAAGTTTCCGTAGATGGAGCCGGTGCAGCAGGTGCCGTTTGAGCAGACTTCTAGCCAGCCGGCGAGGAGTGCGCCTGAGGGGACCCAGAGGGCGAGGGCAAGGGGTTGGCGCCAGCCTCGCCAGCGGCCTTGTGGGAGGCGTCCGATGCCTCCGAGTGCTACGACGAATAACCCCACTCCGCAGAGAGCCAAGAGGTTGCCGGCGTGGTAGGTCTTTGCGGAAGTAAAGTCGCCACGCGCGGAGAGTTCCAAGCCGTAGGGGACGCAGATCAAGCTCATTGCGAGGCAGGAGAGAAAGTGGATCAGCGCGTCGGCGAAGCTGGGAGTGGCTTCCGAGTCTGAGGCAAGATGCGATGATTTAAGTGGTTCGGTCATATCTGTTTGCAGTGGCCGCGGCCTCTGTCCGTTCGGCGAGCGGACGAGGGCGGCCGAAGTCAAGTGGTTGGTTCACTAACTACGTTTTCGGATTCGGTCTCGGATGATGAGTCCGCCGATGCCGACGACTATCAGCGATCCGACACCGACGTAGGATTTGAAAGTCTGCTTTTCGTAGAACGGCGTTACTTTGTGATAGCTGGCTGTAGAGAGCGGTGCCGTGTCCTTGAAGCCCGTCCAAAAATCAGGGTGGGTGTCGGGGTGCTCGCCCAGGTTGAGCTTCTTCCTTATCCAGCCTTCGCGATTGTCTCTTAACTCCTTGGCGTTCACTTCGAGCCTCGGAAAGAAGGTAGCGAATTCGTGATGTTCTAGTTTGCCCTCGATTTTGATCTCAACTGAGTCCTCGAACGTATTCCACGCCTTGTCATTCACAGGATCATCAGACTCTTCGTTTCGGGCGAACGCCTCTCCCATGAGGTTTCGAGAGAAGTATTGTGCAAGCTCAACAACCTGTCCATCTGTGGGAACGAGATACGCGATTGCCTTGAGCATCACAGGGGAGTTCCAGGCGTTGCCGAGGACCATCATTCCGGCGATGCCCTTTCTTAGGGCTTTGTGGTCGACTTTGTCCTGGTCGGCGATTGCGATGAGGTTTTCGGTGAAGTTTCGCTTCCAGTCGCCATCTTTGGCGCCTTTGAGGATGGCGCGCATGCAGTAAAGCTGGGCGAACTCGCGGCCGAAGTGGGCGTTCGGGTTGATTTCGATAGCTTTGGCGATGTGTTTTTCGGCTTCGATGGCGTCGGTGAGGTTCTTGGGGTTCCCGCCGCCCGAGATCCAGCGGTGAATGAGGAAGGTGCCTTCATTGGCCTCGACGGTGTAGCGGTGGTTGACGGGCGGGGCGTTGGGGACGAGTTCGTCTTTGACTTCGGTGAGGGGGTTTATCTTGCCTGACTCGATGAGTTGGCGCTCTTTGCGGATAGTGGCGATGGCTTCATCGTGCTTACCGAGGCGGTCGTAGGCGACGGCGAGGTTATCGTAGGCGGTGAGGTTGTTGGGGTTCTTTTTGAGGTTTGCAGTTTGGATTTCGACGCGCCGTTTGTAGTACTCGGGCGGGTAGATGGTAAAGCGTCCGGCGATGGCGTAGGTGATATCGAGGTTGTCGCGCAGCTCGGTGAGGTTGGTGTCGCTGTCGTTGTAGCAGGGGGCGGCTACTGCGGCCAGGAGGACGGCGATGAGCGTGGCGCGCGCTTTCATTTTTGTTAGGACGTACTTTTGGGGACGAAAGGTTTCGCCTATTTGCTCGCGCATGGTGGCACGGGACCCGAGGCGGCTTCGTCCTTGGAGCGAATGCGGAGGGGACGGAGACGTCTCGGGTGGGGTCTGGCTTTGGGGACCGCGCGCGCTACTTGATTGAGAATGGGAGTTGCCTGGCGGACTTCAAAAGCTTGAACTCGCGGCCGATGTCGCCTAGTTCGCCGATTTGGGATTTGGTGAGGGGTTTGTCTTCGAAGGTGGTGTAGGCGAGCTTCTTGGAAAGGAGCTTGCCGGTTTTATTGAAGAGGCGGGTTTCGGTTTTGCGGAATTCGAAGGGGTTGAAAGAGCTGAACTGGACGGTTGCGGTGGCGAACTGGTTGTTGGTGCGGATGGCATATTCTTCGGTGGCAAACCAGTCGCCGCTGGGCGATGCGTAGGTGATATTCACATACGTTCCGAGGTTTGCTTTTTTCCACACGCTACTCACCGCTTCCACGTCTTCGCGCCACATACCTTCGGCGTCGAGTTGCTCGTCGACTTTGGTTGATAGCTTCCAAGCCCGCTCTGGCTTGATGACCAACAGATACTTTTTGTGCGTCTTGGAGCCTTGGTCCTCGGCGTATTTGGAGAGGTCTTTTCCCAGCTTTGCGGCGGCTTTAGATTCCGTGGATTGGTAGTTCGCGAGGAGGATTGTTGCGGCGACGATCATGCGAGAGAGTATATCGGCGACTGCCCCGTGGAAGTTGCTGGGACAGTCGTTACTTACTGAGTTCCTTACAGCGGCGGGTTGACCAGAGGTTTCCTCACCACGTGATCCGGGAACTGGTCGAGCCTGGCTTTGCCCCAGCGGAGGTGTTTGACGTGAGTGTCGGCGTAGATGTAGTTTGCGCCGCCGTTGTGGCGGTTTTGGAGTAGCCAGCCTTCGTTGGGTCGGCTTCCGCTGCCCCACTGGACCATTGCACCCTCGCCGGACCATGTGTCGTAGTCGTCTTGGGATGTGTAATGGAAGTCACTATCGGGGTCAGCAAAGCCTGCCGAGTTACGCTCGCTGAACATGATGATATTGGGGTTATCGAGGCTAGCCAGAACGGATTCGGAGGCGAAGCCGCCCAGGGAGCCATCCATGGCGTAGGTGCAGGATTTGTGGGTGAAGATGGAGTTGAGGAGGTAGCTCCACATGGTGAGGCGGCCCTGCTCGGCGCGGCACTGCTCGCCGGTTGGAGCGACGGCGCACTCGGTTCCAATCTCCTCGATTCCGCCGTTGTATTCCTCGATGGTTTGGGAGAGGGTGGTTGATATTGGCGTCGAATCGTGAGGGCAAAACAGAATCTGCCGGTTTTTGAGATACGGCTGGAAGAAAACGGCCCAGGGCTTTTCGGCTTGGCTGTTGCCGTATCCGCCCCCGTCGCAGCCGCTGATGTCGGCGGGAAGATTATCAGTTAGTGAGCCGTCGTCGAGAACCCACTGCTCGTGGTGGTGGTAGAGGGCGCCGTCGTTGTCGGCCATGTACAGCTGGGCACCGACTCCAAGCTGCTTTTGGTTGGATAGGCAGACGGTTTTTTGGGCGGCGGCTTTGGCTTGGGCGAAGACTGGGAAGAGGATCGCGGCGAGGATCGCGATGATGGCGATCACGACGAGCAGTTCGATGAGTGTGAAGGCACGTTTAGACATGCACTTATCTTGCGAAGTGAATATTCAAGTTTGATGAAGGAAAGCTGAACAGTGGCTGAACTCGTCTTTCCTCTTCAAGGGGTGTGGTGAGCAAGCAGTCAGTCGTCCTCTCGCTCCCTTTCTCGATTTGGACCTTCTTCGTTACCTTCTGACTCGCCCAAGAGTAGGGGTTTACCGGTGATCGGCCACTTGGTTTCTCCGGTGGCGGGGTTGAAGGATGTTACGAGGCTGCCGAGGAAGAATCCGGTGATGAGCACGATTGCCATGGCGGTGACAGGCGCGGCAGTGGGGATTGCGTCGACGGGGTCGCCGGACTTCTTGCCGTTGATCATAGCCGTGAGCATCCCAGATCCGTGCTGGAAGGTGTGAACGATGACTCCGAGCACGTGCACAGCGATGAGTACGAGCATCCCGTTCACTGCGAGTTCGTGGGGACCTTTCATCCCCTCATTCCCGTTGGCCGTCTGGTACCCCGTCCAACCGATCCAGCCGATCAGCGCGAACATCAGGAGCATCGTCACGCTTGTCGCGGGATTGTGACCGGTGTGGTTTGTTGGGGTGTCGTCTTTACGAGTGACGATTGATTTGAAGTGAGCAACAAGGTCGGCGGGATTGAGCTTAAGTCCGGTTAGTCTTGCCCACCGGGTTCCCAAGACCGCCCAGACGAGGCGCAACATCACGAGGACGACGAGGGTTAGGCCGAGCATTGCATGGTACGGAAACGTTGGAGCATCCTCGCCGAGGAACTTGGCGATGATGTAGCTGGCGGCAAAACCAATGACCACGAGGATGTGAAAGAGCCGGACTGGCAGATCCCAGACGAGGATTTTTGTGTGTTTCATGGTGAGTTCTCGGGCTAGTTTCGCCAGTCTGCCATTTGCCGACCGGTTACCCGTTGATACTCTCCGACTGCGGTCTGCGTTGGCGAGTTTTCTGTGTTCGCTCGTTCACGTCGTGGAAACTAACGACGCTGTAGTCCAGGTGGTTTGAAGTTGGCCTGTAAGCCGGATTCTGTATTTGTGTGACGATTTATCTACGCGGCCAACCCGGAGGGTCGTCGGGCCGAGTCAGCCCCTCCCTATTTGGCCTTGCTTCTGGTGGGGTTTGCCCTCCTTGACTATTGCTAACCAAAGACGTGAGCTCTTACCTCACAATTTCACCCTTACCCCGATTGCTCGTGGCGGTTTGTTTCTGTTGCACTTTCCGTCGGGTCGCCCCGCCCCCCGTTGCCGAGGGCACCATGCCCTATGAAGTCCGGACTTTCCTCCCCCGTATGATCAGGAGCCGTCACCCGGCCAACTTCGGGTTACATGGTACCTGGATGGGGTGCCTCTGTTGGCTCGAATGCAGAGGCACCAGATTGCTCGGCTCGGTTTAGCCTTGTACGAAAGTGAGGGCATTGCCGGAGTCGTCTAGGTAGATGGCTTGCTTACCGTACATCTCCTCGTGCGGCTCCTGTTGGACCTTTACATCTTTCGATGTCAGCTCGGCATGGGTGACGTCGAGGTCGGGCACCCGGAAGATGCAAGGGCCGGCATATCCTGAGCTGAGGACCGTTCTGAGAGCACCGACCAGTTCGGGTGACATGCCCACTTGTTCGCCGATTGGGAACAGGACCAACTCCGGACCGCCTGCCTGCGGAGCGACGGTGAGCCATCGGAAGCCCTCGGGAAGTGTCACGTCGCTAGCGACTTCAAAGCCCAATTTCTGGGTGTAGAAGTCGAGGGCCGACGCCTGAGAAGTGACGAAAACGGTTACGTGTGTGATGGAAATGTCCATGGCAAAGTTGATTATTGAGTCGCACCGAAACTCCGTGATTCTTGGTTCTTGCGCTTTTCGGCAAATAGCGCGGTACGCCGTTGGAGATAGCCCTGAACGGGCCTGGAACCAGGCAGTGAACGTGGTGTGGCTGCTGAAGCCGAGGTCGATGCAGATTTCGTTGATGTTCGTGCCTTCATCCCGCAGAGCTCGAATCGCGGCTTGCAGCCTGACCCTTGTGAGGGTCCCGTGGGGCGTTTCGCCGTACGTCTTGCTGTAGAGGCGATGAAAGTGAAACGGCGAGATGCCCGCTATCTCGGCCAACTGAGTCAGATCACAAGCATCTGGGCCCGGTCGAATCGCGGCTCGGGCAAGTTCGAGACCTTGGCGCAGATGCGAGTCCATGGGCACGAGCGTATCACAGCTCGAAGTCCCGCACCTTCTTTGATCTTGCTACTTCGCAAACTGCCACGCGAGGCGTTGCATTTCTCTGACTGCCGACAGATCTGGGCGGGGGTGGATGGGGCCGTTGCCGTAGAGTTGTTTGCCCCAGTACTCGCTGCCCCAGCGGCCTTTGAGGTCGACAGTGAGGCCTTCGGGCGAGCGACCGAACAGCACACCGTATTGGAGGCAGGCGATGAAGTACATTCCGGCGGGCTTGATGTGGATGTCGTCGCTGAAGAAGTCTTGGGCAGTTTTGAATCCGGGGACTCGGCCGGCTTCGGCGGCATCGACAAGGGCGCCGAGGGCTTGGGCTTCTCTGATCAGGGTGATCTTTTTGCCGGTGGCCTTTTCGGCGGCGGATTTGATTCTTAGCCACATGGGAGCGTCGGCGTCGATGCGTTTGCGCCAGGGGAGGTTGCGGGTGGGGCTGGCGGTGTCCCATTCGGCTTTGCCGGTGCCGCTCTTGAGGCTGTGCCAGGGCTCGACGTAGTAGATGTTGGCGTTCGGGTTCGTGCGACCGATGTAGTCGGCGAACTTGGTGAGGAACTCGACGGAGTTCTTCTCTTGCCAGTCTCCGCCTCTAGGGACGGAGTCAACGAGGACGACGGCGTTGTAGCCGCCTTTGCCGAGGCTCTTGGGATAGGCGACACGGAACTGATTGTCATCCCATTTGTCGGCAGGCTTGGTCGCTTCGTTCCATTGCAGTTCGAGCGGGGCTCCCAGGCGGAACTGCTCTTGGAATTCGAACTTGAGGCCGGGAGTGTTCTTCGCCAGCGACGCGACCATGTCGGGGATTTCGCTGCTGAGCGAGTGGCCTATTGAGTAGAGCTTGATACTGTTGGGTTTGGGGATTTGAGGAGTTTGGTTGCAGGCGAGGAGTGTTAAGCCGAGGATCGCGCGTATCATACGTGGGGTTTACCTGATGACTTGCAAGTCGATGGATGATCTTGCCCCTGGTGACCACAATGAAAACGAACTACTTCCTGTATGCTGGACTAATGCTTGCTCCATTTTTGGGAGGCAACCCTCAACCGGACTCAGATATTGAGCAAATCTCGGCGACTCTCACCGACTATATCGAAGGGACTGCCAATGGGGAACCGGAGCGACTGCGGCGCGCTTTTCACCCAGACTTTAACCTCTACACGGTGGATGATAAGAACCACTTGCTTGTGCGATCGGGCGAGAAGTACATCGCGGGGATAAAGCCCGGCGAGAAGGCCAATCGGATCGGTCGGATCGTTTCAATTGACCACGAAAAGGATGCCGCGACGGCAAAGGTCGAAATCGTGATTCCAAAGTGGCGTGTGTTTACGGACTACTTCCTGCTTGTGAAGTACGAGGGTTCCTGGAAAATTGTTCAGAAGAGCTATACCTGGAGGGAGATTCCCAAGGGCGAGTGATTGCGTGTTCTGACTACCAATATTCGGTAGTCGATCCCCCCTCCCAACTCTCCCCCATTGGCTTCGCGAAAGAGGGGAGGGCTTTTTCGGATTACTGTTTGCCGCCGAAGGCGACTTCGCAGGGCGTGGAGAGGGTGAAAGACTTGCCGTCTAGGTTATAGCGGGCCTCCAGGAAGACGGCGCTGTATTTGCCGGGTTTGAGTTCGGTTTTGAGGATATCGGTTTTGGCTTTCTTGGCCTCGACGAAGCGTTGCTCGCGGAAGTCTTTGGTGTCGCTTTCGGCTTTCCAGATGGAAACGGCTTCCATTTGACCCTCGCTGGGATCGAGGTTGAAGGCGACCTCGTCTTCGGTCACAGTAGTTTTTGACTGTAGACGGGGGAATTTGAAGGAGCCGTTGAGGGCGCGAGCGAAGGCGCCGATGGAGTTGGTTAGGCGGATTCGGTCGCTGAGGCCGTGGCCGTTGTTGGGGACTTGGAGGACGTTTTTGGGTTGCTTGAGGTCGTTCCAGTAGAGTTTGGTGGCGTCGGTTGCCCAGTATTGGTCGTTGGAGCCGTTGACGATGAGCGTCGGAACCTTGATCTTGTCTCGATATGAATAGGGATCGACCATGTCGAGGAGCCGTTTGCCTTCTTTGGTTTCGAGTTTTGCTTGGAGTCCACGGCGGGTGTAGTCCTGGATTTGCTCGCTGTAGTCGCCCCACATTTCGAGCTGGTGTTTGAGTTGGGGACCGATGTTGAGGTTATCGTAGACCATGGGGGCGATGCCGACGACGCGCTTGTCGCCGCTGGCGGCGGTGAGCCAGGTTGTCCAACCGCGCTTGCTTGCTCCGGTGACGACGAACTTCTTGATATTCATGCCGCTCTGTTTGGTGAAGCGTTGGATCACGTCCATGGACGATATCGCGGCTTTTGTCATGGGGAAGAGGAGGGGCCAGGTGGGATCACCGGTTTCGAGGTACTTGGTGAAGGTGTGGGCGATAAGGTCATCTTCTTTCATTTCCCAAATGGGCTGATTTGGGATGTTGAAGAGCATCATGATTGGCATTCCCGTGGCGTTCGAAAGGAGGTTGATGTCGACCAAGTCTCCTCTGAATGGGCCGTCGCCGGTGATATAGAGGATTGCGGTTTCGGACTTCTCGGCACCTTTGGGGACCTTCATGAGGATGCGGTGTGACCAGAGCTGTTTTTGCCACATTTGGCTACAGAAGGTGATCTCGTCGATGCCGTTGTTGCTCGTCAGCTTTGCGGTTGGTAGCCCCTTTTGGGGGATCGCGAGGTAGTCCAAAAGCGGGCGATCTGAAGGGGCGGACATGACCATTGAGGCGACAATCGCGGAGAGCATCCCTATATAGACGCTTGAGTTGCCTAGGAAATTTATCAAGAATGCAAAAAGATTGTTGACATTCTTGGTGAAAGGTGCGACAATAGGGGCACCTGTATTGCTATCCGGGGGGATAGTGCTTGGTGATAACATGGTGAATAGGTTCACGAAAATTAAGAGAACGATGGCTTTGGCGGGCGCCGCTGCCCTTTCCGCTGGTTCGTTCGCGTTTGCTTTTGATGCTGATATCTTGATTCAGCGCGCGCTGAATAGCCCGACGCTGACGGTTCAGTACGACGGAGCAAATGCTTCGCTGGTTGAGCTTCGCATCAACGGCGAGTCGTTTGCGACTCGAGCGGTTGCATCGAAGGAGACCAAGGGAACCGTTGAGTTCACCGTTACCGTTACCGACCTGAAGGACGGAGATAACGAGGTCGAAGTTCGACTTTACGACAAGTCCGGCAAGGTTCTTTCGAGCCAGAAGCAGAACATTTCGACCGACCAAGGAAACAAGGGTCCGGTTTACATCACTGGTCCAAAGCAGGGCGAAACTGTCAAGGGTCCTGTCGAAATCAAACTCGGTTTCGGCAAGGAAATGAAGAATGCGTTCGTTTCGTTCTTCATTGACGGCGACCACAAAGATATTAAGAACACCCCCCCGTACAACTACGTTTGGGACACTCAGAAGGAGTCCAACGGATGGCACACTGTAGAAGCTTGGGTAGTTGATGAGCTCACCAACACCTACAAGTCGAAGCAGGTTCGAGTTTTTGTCAACAACCCAGGCGGTCGAACGAACCGTGTTGGACTTGGAACCGGAGAGGCTGTGGTCTCGAAGGGAACCAGCCAAGCAGGAATCGTTGAGACTGCTGGCACGGTGAAGGGTGCTGACCTGACAGTTACAGCTACGTCGGCTCCGGTTGGCGTTGCTACTCCGAAGGTCGTTCCAGTTCCGACTCCTAAAGTGGAAGCTCCAAAGGTTCTTCCTAAGGTTGAGCCAACAAAGGTTGCTCCGAAGGTGACCACAACGGTTTCGGCGAAGGCTCCAGTTGCTACTCCGGTTGCAACCAAGGTGACGGCTAAGGTTGAGGACAAGGTTGCGACCTTGAAGGCTCCGGTGCTTGATGGCGGAATTCCGATGGGGAACATGAACATGGTTCCGACTGGAATGCGAAACGCGGTTCCGCACTCACTGCCGAACTTTGCGGCTGAGGCGGCGACAAAGGTTTTGTCAGTTTCCCGAGGCTTCCGAATGGAAGGCGTCAACACCTTCTCGGTGCTTTACAATGGCCGATTCGTTGAGTTTGACGTTCAGCCACGAGTTGACGAAGGAATCCCAATGACCCCGTTCCGACACCTGATCGAAAAGGCCGGCGGAATGGTAGAGTGGTTGAAGTCGGCTAAGGAAGTCAACGCTTCTGCGGATGGCACCAAGATTTGGTTCAAGGTTGGCGACGTCAACGCTAAGGTCAACGATCAGTCGTTCAAGCTCGAAATGGCTCCATACATCGATCGCGGACGAACCATCGTCCCGCTCACCTTCATAGGCGACGCGCTCAAGGTGAACGTCGATTTCGATCCTTCGACGGGTCACGTATTGATCACCAAGAAAGAGACCAAGTAAGGTCTTCGGTTGCTTGTTTGAAAGCCGTCCCGTTTTTCGGGACGGCTTTCTTGTTTTTGATGGTTCAGAACTCTCGCTATATGGAATCAACTCTCCGATAACTCTCTTACGCCGCACGTTTTGTTCGGCATCCGAGACGAGGAGAACCCCGTGAACCTGGCATACAACACTGATAAACGACGCTACATTCGGTACGAGCTACTGGATTATGCGGTGATGTCGATTGACGGCACGACCGAGACGGTCAATGTCGTGATCACAGACATCGGACTCGGTGGCATTCAGGTTCGCACACGGAGCCAGCTTGTTTCAGGTTCAAAGGTTTTTATTCAAGTAGCTTGCACCGATGGCGAGAACCTGGATCTCCGAGGCGAGATTCGGCACACGGTTGAAATTCCGAATTCGGATCTGTATAGCGCCGGGGTTCGGTTTGTACCGGAGAATCACGAAGAGCGGATGGCTGTTGCCGAGTTTGTTCACCAGGTGTTTCAGCGTCAGGCTGACGATCTGGCCAGTTAAGCCGGCAGGATCGTTCCTTCAACCTCGCCGAATCCGACTCGGTAGCCGTCACCTTGGCAGTAACCAGTGAGGACGAGGCTGTCGCCGTCCTCCAAGAATTTCCTTGATTGCTCGCCGACCTGGATCGGCTTTGAGCCGCGCCATGTGAGTTCAAGCAGGGAGCCATAGGTTCCTTCCTCGGTTCCCGAGATTGTTCCACTAGCGTAGAGGTCGCCCCAGCCGAGCGGAGTGCCGTTTGAGGCTTGGTGGGCGAGTTGCTGGTCGAACGACCAGTAGAGCTGGTTCGCGTTTGTTTCTGAGACCGTTTGGTATTCCTTGTCTTCAGCCGGCTTCAGTTTGACTTCGAGCTTGATGTTGTAGGCCATTGGCTCACTCGATCGGAGGTGACCAAGGACGGGTGGGTCCTGCTCAAGCCGGGTTGCTCGGAACGGTTCGAGGGCGTCGGGAAGCACGACCCAGGGTGAGATGGATGTTCCAAATGACTTGGCGAGGAACGGGCCGAGGGGTTGGTACTCCCAGCGCTGTACGTCCCGGGCGGACCAGTCGTTGACGAGGACGAAGCCGAGGATGTGCTCCTTGACGAGGCCGATGTCCACGGTTTCACCCATGGCAGAGGGCATTCCGACGTAGAAGCCCATTTCGAGTTCAAAGTCGAGCTCTTGGGTAGGGCCGAAGGTGGGGTTCTCGGCATCGGCGGGTTTAGTCTGGCCCTTGGGGCGACGGATGGGAGTTCCGCTGACGACGACGCTGCTTGCGCGACCGTTGTAAGCCACCGGCAGGTGGCGATAGTTGGGAAGCAGAGGCGGCATGTCGGGACGGAACATGCGGCCGACGTTGCTGGCGTGGTTGATCCCCGAATAGAAGTCGATGAAGGCGGTGGGCTTGATCGGCAGAACGAGCTTCGCCTTGCTGATCGGTACGAGGGCCTTGAGCCGGAGGATTTCGTTGTCGCGGAACTTAGGGTTGGATTCTTCGAGGAGTTCGTAGAGGGCTTTTCGGAGTTCGGTGAACTCTTCTTGGTTCAGGTCGGCGAAGCTGTCGAGGAAGGGGAATTGTTTCTCGCTGATCAGGCCTGCGTCGCGGAGGAGCGTGATGTCGACGACGAAGTCGCCGATGGCGGTGGCGAGGGTGACTTCCCTTCCCAGGGGGGCAAAGATTGCGAACGGGAGGTTTTGGAGGGAGAAGTGGGAGGCGGGGTCAACGTTGACCCAGGATCGGGCGGTTTTTGGTACGACAAACATGGTTTAGTTTCCTGCGAGGCGGTCTAGTCCGGCGAGGGGCTCGGCGACGCTGCACGAGCCGAAGGTGATGAAGAAGGAGCGGAGGTCTTCGAGGTCTTCGTCGGAAAACTCTCGGCCCCGATACGCGAATGCACCGTTGATCGAAAAGGATTGAGGGTTCTCGTCGGCGAGGATTCTTGCCATTTCCGTGACGCTCGCGTCTTCGAGGTAGCGCATTCCGATGGCGGCAAAGACGTTCAGAAAGCCGTGCTCGCCGTTGTGGGCGATGGGCTCATGGAGTCCGGCCGTGAGCTTAAATGGGAGTTCGAGGTCGATGCACTCTTTGAGGACGACGGCGAGCTGTTGGGGAGAGGGGATGGCGGCTCCACCGCATCGGAACTTGGCTGAGAGCCACTCTTCTTCGGCCATCATCGCGAGCTCTTCGCTAACATCACGGGTCCAGGGGAGCTCGAAGTAGACGTCGGTCTCGTTTTGGTAGCTTTTGAGGGAGCCGATTCCCTTCGAGAAATGGGAGACGGGCGGGGCCGGAATCTCGTAGGTGCGGATCTGGGCGGACTGAGCAACGCCGAGAAAGACGGACATCTCTTTGGCGTCTTGCTCGCGAGCGACTTGCCACTCATCCCACTCAGCGCCAGGGCGACCGATGGCGGCGACGCCGAGGTCACGCTTTGCAAGTAAATCAGCTAGAGTTGTGAGATCTTTTACGAGCCAGGCGAGGTTCTCGACGATCCAGCCTTCATCGCCTTCGAGGAAGCTAAAGTAGTTCTCGACGGCCTGTTTTGCGTCGAGAGCGGAGGGCGGGAAGGTGCCTGCGTAATCTATGATCTGATCGAGAAAACCGTCTGCGCGCTTTGCCACACATCATTTTAGCTTAGATCATGGTATCTTTTAGATTCGCGACGCGGATCGATGAAGATCGTGTCGGCCACCAAACAGCCATGTCCCAAGTTCGCGTTTTGATTGCCGATGACGAGCCCATAATCCGGCTCGACCTGCGCCAGATGCTTGAGAGCCTGGGCTACGAGGTCGTCGGCGAAGCGGGAGACGGAAAAGCCGCCGTTGATTTAGCCCGAGAATTGAAGCCAGATGTGTGCATTTTGGACGTCAAAATGCCCGTGATGGACGGAATAGAGGCGGTTGACATCATCACTGATGAGAACATCGCTCCTACGATTCTTTTGACCGCATATTCGGATAAGGAACTGATCGACCGAGCGCGAGCGGCTGGAGTTTTTGCTTATCTGGTGAAGCCGTTTAAGCCGAGCGATCTGGCGCCTTCGATTGAAGTTGCGCGGGCGCGTTTTGAGCAAAACGTTTTGTTGACCAAGGAAGTGACGAATCTTTCTCAGCGGCTCGAAGCCCGGAAGGCGATTGACCGCGCGAAGGGGATCTTGATGGATTCTCACCAGCTTGGCGAAGCCGAGGCGTATCGGCGGATTCAGGTTCAGTCGATGAACCTTCGCAAGACGATGCAGGAAGTCGCCGAGGCGATTATCCTTGCGAAGTCGATCTAGGGTCTAAACTAGACTCTATGCCAGAGAATTTGTGGGCCCCTTGGCGGCTGAAATATGTTGAGAAGCCGGCGGCTTCAGGCAGTATCTTCGTAGAGCTTCCGGCCCTTGGCCAGGATCGGGAGAATTTCATTTTGTATCGTGGCGAGACGGCGTTTGTGATGCTGAACGCCTATCCGTACACCAACGGACACCTGCTGATCGCCCCGTTCCGGCAGACTAATGACCTTCCGTCGATGAACGACCAGGAGTTGCTCGAGATCAACCAGCTTGTGGCTAAGTCAGTCAAGTGGATTACCGAGGTTTACAAGCCAGATGGGTTCAATATCGGGGTTAATCTGGGTAGGGCGGGGGGAGCGGGGATTCCGGAGCATATTCATTGGCACGTTTTGCCTCGTTGGAACGGAGATACCAATTTTTTGACCACCGTCGGGAACACGAGGGTGATGCCGCAGTCGCTGGAGGATAGTTACGACCGGCTTTTGGAGGCGATTCGGCGTGACGCTTGAGGAGCTTCGGGGTCAGGCGTTGGTCTGTACGGCATGTACGCTGAGTGAGCGGCGGACGAACGTGGTTTTTGGTGAGGGAGACCCTCGGTCGCCTTTGGTTCTGGTGGGCGAGGGCCCTGGGGATCAGGAGGATAAGAGTGGTCGGCCTTTTGTGGGGCGGGCTGGGCAGTTGCTGGACAAGGCTCTGGTTGAGGCTGGACTGAGCCGGGAGACCGTTTACATCTGTAACACCGTCAAGTGCCGTGCGGCCGATTGGTCGACTGGCAAGCCTCAGAACCGGCCTCCGACAGAAGAAGAAACGGCGTCTTGTCGCCAGTGGTTGTTGCCCCAGCTCTCAATAGTCACTCCAAAGGTGATTCTCTGCATCGGCGCGCCAAGCGCGAAGAACTTGATTCGGAAGAACTTTGCGATCACCAAGGAGCGAGGGCTTTACAACGAGTGCGAGTACGCCAAAACGGCGATCGCCACCCTACACCCCTCCTATATTTTGAGGCAGCAACGACCCGACAATGACGGCGGCTACAGCCTTCTCGTGGCAGATATTCGAAAGGCGTGGGACGCGGCGGTTCGATTGCGCGATAAAGATGGGCTAAGATAGTTCATGCTCTTTGGCTCGCTTGCCGCCATGTCGGCGTTTGTCTCGCCTGATGTTCGTCCACCGCACCAGTTCGATTTGCTCGATGTCAAGCTCGATGTGACCCTCGATTTCAAGCGAGAGTCCGTTTTCGGTGTTGTTGAGCATAAACTCATCACTACAGCCGCCAACCCTACTCTTGCCTTCGACAAAGGGCCGATGACCATTCAATCGGTGACGGTCAACACGAAAGGCAAGATAACGGTCACGATTAGCGACAAGAATGTCCTTGTGAAGTGCCCGGGAGTGGCGAAAGGGGCCCCGCTCACGGTGACGATCAAGTACTCGGCGGCGCCAGAAGCAGGGATTTACTTCGTTCCGGCGGAAAGGGCGTATCCGAGCAAAGGGTCTCTGGCGTACACCCAGGGCGAGATGGAGGACAACCGGTACTGGTTCCCTACTTACGACTATCCGAACGACAAGGCGACGGCGGAGATGATCGCCCGGGTTCCGAAGGGGATGAGCGTTTTGTCGAACGGTCGGTTGTTGGGCTCGAAGACCGTTGGCGACCAGGCGGTTTGGCACTGGAAGCAGGATCAGCCAATGTCAACATATTTGATCTCGCTGGTGGCGGGCGATTATGTGTCGATTCCTGATGGGAACTTCAAAGGCAAGCCGGTGCAGATTTGGGCGCCCAAAGGAGCCGAGGATGCGGCTCGGGCGGCTTTTCGGGGGACTGACAAGCTCGTTGAAATTTACTCGAAGCTGACGGGGGTTGATTATCCTTGGGCGAAGTATGCACAGTCGGTGGTGCCTGAATTCATGTTCGGTGGGATGGAGAATCTGAGTTGCACAACGCAAACTATTGGAGCGATATTCCCCGAAAATGCGGCGGAGACCTCCTCAGCCCGGGGCCTAAACGCTCACGAACTTGCCCACCAGTGGTTCGGAGATCTCATTACCACCCCAACTTGGTCGCACATTTGGGTAAACGAGGGCTGGGCGACCTTTATGCCCCACTTTGCGACTCGCGCGTTGGATGGCGATAGCGCCTACCACATTGAGCGGTTTGGAACTTACGAAGGGTGTAAGGGCTCGGCGAACGAGCATCCGATGGTGCGGAGCGACTATACGGTTCCAATGGAGATGTTCGACGGCAACGCCTATCCGGGCGGCGCGACGCGGATGTTTATGCTGATGCACCAGCTAGGGGAACCTAAATTCTGGTCTTCGACCAAGGCGTACCTGAACGAATATGGGCGCAAAAATGTGACGACTGAGCAGTTTTTTGCTTCCTATGAGAAGACCGCGAGTGCAAAGTTACAAGATTTCCGAAAGCAGTGGTTCTACACCAAGGAGTACCCCAAGTTCAGTATTGCTAAAACAGATAGCGGAGTGACCGTCAAACAAAAGGGGAGTGGATTCGATGTCGATGTTGAGTACGTCATCTTGAACGGGGAAATGGTGACTCGTCGAGGAGTTTTGGGCGGAACGGCTGGAGAGACCGTGAACGTGTCGGTTGAGAAGGGCGAGACAATGATCCTAGACCCCGGTGCTTGGTTGCTCTGCGACATTGATTACCCATCCAGCTACACCCAAACCGACTGGGAGCGGGCGTGGACACTTGCCGACAACGACGCTCAGCGAATGAGGCTTATCGGCAAGGTCTCTCAGGATTTTCGGAAAGCAGAGTTTGGGAAACCACGCTCCGAGGCTTTACGGAAGGAGCTGCTGGAGCGTATTCGAGACGACGCGTTTTTGAAGGATGTGGCTCTTACGAGTTCAAATGCGCGCTTCCGGTTGGTGGCTTTGCGGGGTCTTTCGGCGGGTAAAGGCTCGGCTAACGAGTCACTGTTCGAGTCGGTTTTCAACACGACGACAAACGAAGAGGTGAAGAACGCCGCCTATGACAAGCTGCTGTCGGTTCGGAACGATGTTGCGACGGCTGAACTTGGTTGGAATACGACGACGTGGAACCTACAGACACAAACTCGGGCTCTGAACTGGATTGCCGACCATGACAAAGACCGTGGACGAGCGATGGCCTTGAAGGCGGTTCGCGAGTTCGCTCCTGGACCGGTCCGGATGACGGCGATAAGTGTTCTCGGCCGGGTGAAGGATGCTTCTGGATCTTCGGAAGTGTTTGACCTGCTGATTTCCCTAGCCAAGGGCCGGGCTTACGCTCCGATGGACCAGGCGATCAATGCGCTTGCGAACTATGGCGACAAGCGCGCGATTCCGGTGATCGAGGCTCGGCGCAACCACTCGTTGCACTTCGCGCGGAACACCGTTGAAGGTGCTCTCGCTCGTTTGGGTCGCTAAAGCGGCTTTGCGGCCTTCAGAACGGCTTGCATGGCCGTTTTGAGGGCTTTGTCGTCGATGGGGCGGTTGCCGTCTTTGTCGAGAACTCTGACGATGGGTTCGATGCGCTGGAAGCCGCCGGTTGCGCTATCCAGCGTGGCGGCGATGTCGAGCATTTCGAGACCGTTTCTCAGTACTTCATCGAGCGGGCGTTTTGTAAAGGAGCCTTCTTTTCTGCGGAGGTACTCGAAGACGCCTTTGATCTGCATGCTTCCGCTGCCGGCACAGGCGTACTCGTCGTTTAGGAACCTTGCTCCGGCGCCGTCGAAGAAGTAGAGCTGAAAGTCGTCTTTTTCTTTGTTGTAGGCGGCGAGGATGGGGAGGAAGACGCCGATGCCTTCCATTGCCGAGGCTGCGTTTCCGGCGAGTGAGCGGCTGATTTCGGCAAGCTTGCCTTCAAGGCTCAGCTCTTGAAGGACGGACCTTCTGTAATATTTGAACGAATGCTTAAGATAGCGGCAGATTTCGACCGAGCGGGCGAAGGAGCCGCTGATGGCGACGACGGTGCTGTCATCGAGGGCCATGATTTTTTCGGCTTGCTCGAACATGATCAGGTTTCCCATCGTAGCTCGTCGGTCGGCGAAGATGAGGATTCCGTCGTTGTATCTTAATGCCAGCACGGTTGTTCCATGAGTTTCCGGGTGGTTTCCGGTGGCCTCGTTGAAGGGTGCAGGGACGAGTTCGGCGAAGGGCTTTGCGAGCGGGCTCATCATTGACCAGACCTCTGGCGATACTTTTTGGCTTGGTCGGGGTCGACCTTTTTGAGCCTGCGGAGGAGTTCGTTTCCGCCGTCGGGCTTAGTGACGTCGGGGGCCTTGGGGCCGCTGTCGTCGCCGAGTTTGCGCTCGGGGGTGGATGGCATCTGTCGTTGCGGCTGTTCGGCGTTAATCATCTGATCTCCTTGAGGGCGGCTATGAATGATTCTACGTCAGGGCAGTCGGCGAGCGTCGCGGGATATTCTTTTTCTGGCGGTAAGTCGATGAATTCGTTGTTGATGGTGATTCCGCGCCAGCCGACGGTTTGGAGGTGGCATTTGAAGTTAGTGACGGCCAGGGATCGGGCAAAGGCTCTGGTTAGCAGTGTATCTTCTCCCTGGTTCCAAAATAGGTCGCCATTGATTTCTTCTGATCTCATTACTGCGCCAAAAAGACCTTCTTCAGGATCGACATTGTGGAACTCAAGATCGTACGCCCGCAGGTCAACATCCCCCAGTCCTTCTTCGACCTGATTGATTAGTCTGAATTTTGCATGCCACTCAACAGGGGTGTTTGGGGGAATATCTTTGCTCTCTAGATGCTGACAAAGCTCCAAGCATCTTGTGGTAACCCAAGCCATTTCGGGATCAAGCTCTAGGCAGGTAGTACGTTGAAGTGCCTCAGTGTATTTAGTTAAAACTGATATGGCGGCGAGCCTGGAGAGGATGTCTCCTCCTGATCGGCTGACTTTTTTGAAAAGTTCCACAGGATCGCCGATCTCATAATTGGGAACTTTCCCGGCATCCAAGAGATAGAGCGCGACCTTAACCAGCCCCACTTTCAACGCGCAACTGACTTCCATCATGTTCGAGTCGCCCGTAATCACATGCAACCGAATCCACTTCGCCGAATCGGCATGAGGTTCGTCGCGGGTGTTGAAGATTGGGCGTCGCCAGAGGGTTTCTAGGTTGCAGAGTTCAGAGAGGTGGTCGGCGCGTTGGCTGAGTTGGAAGTTGCAGGGCTCGCCGGTTTCGGAGCCGACTTTTCCGGCTCCGGTGAGGAGTTGGCGGGCAATGAGGATAGGGACGACGGCTTTTTGGATCGCCTCAGGTGAATGCTTTCGGGAAACAAGATAGCTCTCGTGGGTGCCAAAAGACGAGCCGTGGAAATCGGTGTTGTTTCGGTAAAGGGTGACTCGGCGTCCGGTTTTGGCGGTGTAGGCTCCAGCGGTTGCAAGGAGATACTGGTCACCTTCGGTGACCAGCCTTGCGAGTTCGAAGATCGAGTATGACTCGGGGGTGGCGTATTCGGGGTGGCCGTGATCGTTGTAAAACCGGGCACCGTTGGGCAGAACTCTATCGGCACGGACATCCTTCGGATCGCCGTATGACTTCCCTTTGTCGAATTTCGCGTCGTTGGGGTCAATCTCTAATCGATCAACCGAAAAGCCTCGCAGGTCGTTGCGCGGGTTTTCGAACCGGTAGTCCCAGCCAACAAAACAAGGACCCGGATAACTTCTGACGAAGTCTTCCGAGTCCTCAACTTGGGTGTCTGCTCCCCGCCCTTCGATACGGAGTCCGTACTCCGTATCGATTCCGGCGAGGATACGATGCATTACTTGCGCAGAACGACGATGCGGCCAGAGGCAGGGAATCCTGCAGGAGGCGTGGTGAAGAAGAAGTCAACCCATCGCGTCTTCTGTGGCGAGACTGTTGATCCGCCCGTCGAGTTGTACTGTGTTCCAATCGTTCCTGCCACTTCGCCAACTCGGTTGGTGGTCGCGTTTGCGTCGCCAATGTTCTTGATTGGGTAGAGGAAGATTTGCTTGGTACTCATGTCGATGTAGCCCCACATCATCGATGTGACTGTGGCCGACTTGGCTCCGTTTGCGGCAGTGCTGATCGATTGGTTGACGAAGACGACATCTTGTCGCTCATCGTCCAAGCTGCTTGGGAAGGATAGAGCTTCAAATGCGTGAGCATTCTTGAAGTAGCCAACGTCCGAAATCAGACCCGTAGTCGGATCTTGTCGTTGCTGGAAGTGAGGCTTCCAAGTTCCCTGGAACGAGGTGATCTTGCGAGCAAGAACCGGGTCAGTAGTGGTGACATCAGTTGGGTCAACACCGAGGGTGGTGTAGCTACCTGGCGTCAGCGAGAGCGCGATTCCGCCGGGCAGAGTTGCCGGAGCAGAATAGCGACCGACGACAGAAGCGTCTTGTCCAGCAGGGAAGATCGACTCGAATGGTGCGCCACCGACTGCACCTGCAGCGGGGTCGCCAGCGCCTAATGCATAACCGTCGCCCGAGAAGAACACTCGGTTTGCGGTGCCAAGACCCTGCGAAAGGGTTGGACGCGAGCCGCTTGCGATGGCGGAGACATCAAAGCAGATGTAGTCGCTGAGGAAGCCACGTACCACCGTGGTATCGCCTTCGATTTGGTTGATGCTGTCGAACCAAGCTCGGTCGAAGACCGCTACTTCGGTATCAACTCCGTTGATCACCTGGGTCTCGGTGTTGATGGTCGAGCCATCCATGTAGAGAGGTACGAGGCTTTCTCGACCCTTGAAGATGCGAATATCCGACGGGATCGTTCCTGGAATTCCGTTGATGGAGGTGAACGAGCGTGATCCGAGGTCGTCGGTGAGGTCGTACCGAACCATGTTCACGTCAACTTTGGTGAAGTTGCGCGACTCGGTGGTCAGCAATCCTACGTTTGTGGCAAGAATCTGCGACTGGTTCGATGTGAGGGTCAGAGTCTTCTCGGTAAGGTCGGACATTTCGATGCCGAAGTTGTCGGTAACTGCCATGTTTCGGGCGACGGCGACTTCGGTTGACGGAGCTCGACCAGCACCAGTAAGGAACACGTACTGCAACAAAGCAGGTGTATCGGAGAGGTTGACCGACGCAGAATCGGGGAACAGTCCTCCACCAGTGGTTGCGGTTGAACCCGTGGTCGCAGTTGACCCAGAGGTCGCAGTAGAGCCCGTAGAAGAGCCGCCAGCGGTGTTACCCGCACAGCCAAAAATCGCGATGGCGAGGGCGCCCACGCCCAGACCCCACTTCAGTTGTTTCCAATCCAATTGACGACGCATAGTGATCCCTAGCAACAAGAGTGATCGGAGTATAGCGCGTTATGTTCCCAGTTGGATAGGTTTTTTTATGTTTTCGCCACACTGGTACAATTTCACTCCGGTGCGAAGGGACGACTTACTAGACCTCAACGACGTTCTCCAGCATCCTGGAAGGGAGCTGGCGGTTGATATTGCCACGGAGCTTCCCGAAATGGAAGACCTTGATCTGGTCGCTCCTGTCGAAGGCTTCCTTGAAGCCATTTCAACGGGCAACGCTCTCCTTCTCACGGGCGAGTTTAAGGCGCGGGTTGTTTTGGAATGCTCTCGGTGTGACCGGCCTGTAGAGCTGGAGATAGATTTTGTTCTAGATGAACAGTTCGGCGTCGTTGGGATTCCGAGCTCGATGAGCCATCAGGATTTTGCAAAGGTGGAGGCAGACCCGGACGAGCCGGTGAAGTTTTTTGAGGAGAATAACCTCATGGTTGAGGCATTGATCCAGCAGACCTTGTTACTGAATTTGCCGATTCATCCGCAGTGTGAGGGAGATGCGGTTGCGGAATGTGATCGGCTTTTTGCTGAGGGAGCCATTCGGGTGATCGAAAACGAGAATAGCGAACTTGCCAAGCTGAAGGCATTGATCGGAGACGGAGAGGAGTGAGCGAGGCGACTCAGATTCACCTTTCCGAGGTCATCTCGCACGGCGAGCCGAACATCGTTTTGGATGCGATGGGGGGGGACAATGCTCCGGACGAGGTGATTCTGGGAGGGTTGCTGGCAGCACCTTCAATAAAGGGCGATTTGATTCTGGTTGGACAGAAAGAAGTTATTGAGGCTTCTTGGAGTCGGGTTGGGCCGAGTGGGCCTCGTCCGAAGAATGTGCTGATTCATCACGCATCTCAGGTTGTCGAGATGGGCGAGAAGCCGCTTGAGGCTTACCGCAAGAAGAAGGATTCTTCAATGCTCGTCGGTTGCCGGTTGGTGAAGGAAGGCAAGGCGAAGGCGTTCGTCTCGGCTGGCTCGACAGGGGCAGCATCGGCTACTTCGCTGCTCACGTGGCGGCAGGTGCATGGAATCCACCGACCCGCAATTGGTTCCCAACTCCCGAATATGCACGGCGGATTCCTTCTCCTCGACTCTGGAGCCTCCCCCGACGTCGATCCGGAGCATCTCGTCGAGTTCGCCATTATGGGCCGCGCCTACGCTGAGGCAGTCATGGGGAGAAAGAACCCTCGAGTCCACCTGGTGAACATTGGCGAGGAAGAAGGAAAGGGGAATGCCTTTGCGAAACAGGCTTACAAGTTGCTTCAGCAGCACGAGTGGTTTGCCGGAAACATTGAGGGGAAAGATATGTTCAACTCGGCCTGTGACGTGGTGGTCTGTGAGGCGTTTGTGGGGAACACAATCTTGAAGACCGCAGAAGGCGTTGCGGAAATGTTTGCGAAGATGATCAAGGCGGGGGTTCCGACTAACAAGCTTTTGCAGACTATGTATTGGCCACTGGCCAAGGTGATGAAACCCATTCGTCGGCACATGGATTACGCAGAGGTTGGTGGGTCGCCTTTGTTGGGCCTAAATGGCACCTGCATCATCGCCCACGGCCGAAGCAATGCAAAGGCGATCAAGAATGCTGTTCTCATGGCCGACAAAGCCATTCGGTCTGAGCTTGTGGATCACATCCGAGACGCGGTTCATCGAGAGCTCCCCCAGAACGTGGCTCACACCGAAAACGGGTAACTTCTTGGGAAGTTAATGAACAAAAACGCCGTCATTAAGGGCATTGGTCACGCGCTCCCGTCACGGATTCTCACGAACGAGGAGTTGAGCAAAACGGTGGACACCACCGACGAATGGATCGTTCAGCGGACGGGAATCAAGGAGCGACGAATCTGCGCCCCTGGCGAAGGTTGCTTTGAACTTGCTCTAACAGCGGCGCGTGAGGCACTCGAAAATTCAGGGCTTTCGCCGGACGATATTCAGATGGTGATCTGTGCGACTGTGTCGGGCGACTATGATTGGCCGACGGCGGCTTGCTATGTTCAAGATCAGCTCGGGATAAAGAATGCAGGCGCCTTTGACCTCGGCGCAGCTTGTGCGGGGTGTATTTATGCACTTTCAGTTGCGACGGCAATGGTCGAATCTGGGCAGATCAAGAATGCAATTGTTGTTGGCGTAGATACCCTTTCGAAACAAGTCAATTGGAACGACCGCTCGACCTGCATCCTCTTCGGCGACGGGGCCGGAGCGGTGGTAATCGGCCACCAAGAGTCTACAACGCGCGGCGTTATCAAGACAGTTCTTCTCAGCGACGGAAGCGGGGCGCAACACATTCTGAATGAACTTGGCGGGACGAAGTATCCGCCTAAAAGCGAGGGATGGTTTGCTCACACTTACGGCATTCGGATGAACGGAAACGAGGTTTATCGCTTCGCGATTGGCGCCATGGGCGATGCCTGCGAGAAGGTACTTGCGGAGGCCGGAATGACGGCGGAGCAGGTTGACCTGTTTGTTCCTCATCAGGCCAATATTCGCATCATCGACTCCGCGGCCAAGCGACTGAAACTTCCGCCCGAGAAGGTATTTATCAACCTCCACAAGTACGGCAACACTAGCGCCGCCTCCATCCCCCTCGCCCTCTACGAAGCTTCAAAGGAAGGCAGGCTGAAAGAAGGAATGGTTGTGATGACCGTCGGTTTTGGGGCTGGTTTGGTTTGGGGTGCAAACCTCATCCGCTGGTAGGACTCAGTTTTGCCCGCAGGAATTTGCGGGCGGGAACTTCGAGATATTTGTAGATGCCAATCGAGACCAAGATTGCCAGCACCAAGTAGGCTCCAAACATCGGGATGGATTTCTCCAAGCCGGGCTGATGGAGTTTTGCGGCGAGTTTTTCAAACACGTCGCGAACGACTCCGTGGACGAGATAGAGCGAGTAACTAGCCTCACCGAGGAGGATGAAAAAGGGCGTTGCAAGGAGCCCGGCTCGTACTTGGGTGAGACCCACGATCAAGGCTGCTGCCGCTATCGGGGTTATCACGATGTGAGAGAGCGCGGTGATATCCGGCTTGGTCGCCAGGATCCCGATCAGACACACAAGCCCTGCCCACAAGCACACTGCTGAGGCTTTGGGTTGGATTTTTCCTTTCGTGAAGATGATTCCCGTGCTCATTCCGAGAACAAACTCGCCGAGGCGGGCGGGGGGGAATTGCCAGCTCCAGTACATCGCTTGGCCAAGTTCGATTGCATAGTGCCGCCTGACGAGTGCGAGTACCGCGACCAGCGCGAGCCCGATGCCCAGGCTGAGTCGCGCGGGCATTTTCATCAGCGGTAACAACAGAAATGGGAACACGGAGTAGAAGAAAAACTCCACCGTTAGAGTCCATGACTGGTTAAGCCACGACGGATTGTTGGTCATTGGCGGGTACCACGATTGGAGCACGGTGAGGTGGCCTCCGAAGAACAGCGCGAGGTAGCTCAGGGTGTACTCGCCGCTCTTCTTGACCATATGTAGCACCCAGGGAAACTTGAGCAGAAGGCAAAATAAATAGACTGGATAGATACGCGCTAAGCGGTTGACGAAGAAACTCCGTAAGTTTAGCTTCCCTTTTGCCTCGGCTTGGGCGGCGTAGGTGAAGCTGAGGATGAAGCCTGAGAGGACGAAGAAAATTGTGACGCCTTCGCCGCCGTTTTGGGTGAGGTTTTGCAGGAATCCTGGGAGGACGGGCAGGAGGCTTTGTCCGCAGTGAAGAACGACGACAAGGAGCGCGGCGAAGAAGCGCAAAGACGTGAGCGCGTCGAGCTTTACGGGTCTTGCGGCTTCCATGTTCAATAATTATGGGCGCCGAATAGTTAAGCCCTAGGTGAGTTCGTTAAAACCTGCTGACATCCGGGCGATGAGTTCTCGCTTTTCGGCTTCGGGGAGGAAGGCGTTTTTGGCGGCGTTGACGGCGAGGGAGTAGATGACGTCGGTCGAAAACTCGAAGGTTTCGGCGCAACGATGGAATTCATCGGAGAGCGTGGTGTTGAAGAAAGGCGGGTCGTCGGAGTTGATGGAGATGTTGAGGCCTTCGTCCATGAGCTTGGCGATGGGGTGGTCGCCGAGCGTTGGGTAGCCGCCGAGGCAGACGTTTGAGGACGGGTTGACTTCGAGGTGAATCTGGCTGTTTCGAAGCTCGGCGACCAAGTGGGGGTCTTCGATGGACCGGACGCCGTGACCGATGCGATCCGGGTCGGCGTCGGCGAGGCATTCTCTGATCGATTCTGGCCCCTGGGTTTCGCCGGCGTGGGTGGTGCATTTAAGGCCAGCTTTTTTGGCTTCTCGGATGGCGTTTGAGTGCTTGGAGACGGGGGTTCGGCCCTCGAAGCCGGAGAGGCCGATGGCGCAGACGCCTTTGCCAACCCACTTTTGGCAGAGAGCGGAGGTCCATTCGCCGTTGGGGGTGTCCATGTCTCGGACGATGTCGAGGATGAGCTCCACCCGGGTTTCGGGGACCTTGGCGAAGCCGGATTTCAGGGCTTCGATTTGTTCGTCGGCGGGGACTCCGCAGCGGCGGAAGATAGTTTCGGCGGTGTAGGTTGCCTCGGTGTAGAGAATATTTTGGCGAGCTTGCTCGCGAGCGAATTCTTCGGCCAGGAGTTCGATGTCTTCGCCGGACCGGAAGCACTGGATGCAGGCGATGTAGACCTCGACGAATTGGTCAAAGTTCTCGAATTTGAACCACTTTTGAATCCCTTCGAGGTCGTTCGCGGGAAGTTCGATGTTGTTCTTTTTTGCGAGTTTTAGGAGGGTCGCGGGTTGGGTTGCGCCTTCGAGGTGGACGTGGAGTTCCACTTTTGGCATCGCTTCGACGAACTCGCGGGTGAGCATGTGCTCAATAGCTTACCGTTCGAGGCGCTCTCTGGCTTCCCTATCCGCCCACTCGTCACTATCCATTCCGACTGAAGTCGGTTCGCCGGATTGGAGCCAGAGTTGGAACTTACGGTCGGTAAGGGATGGGCGTTGGCGCATTTCGTTGTAATGGGTGGCAACTGCGATTCCGAAGGCTGCGAGTACGATGCCGGGCCAGTAAAACTTGCCGAACATCGTTATTGTGTAGATGACGTTTAGCAGCACGGTGATGGCTCCGTAGGTGATCAGGCTGGCACGGAATCCAGCTTGTTTGGCAACCATATACTTGTCGACTTTCGCCTGTTCTCGGTACTGCTCCTCGGCTTGTGCAAGGGCTTCCGGGGAGATTCCCAGCTCATCGGCGGAACGGGCCAACCGCTCGCGAAGTTCTTCGACCGAGCCGTGCTCGTTTCGGAGGGCAATCCTTAAGATTGCTTCGACATCTTCTCCCGATCTTAAAACAGGCTCCGCCACGTCCTTTATGATACGGCATACTCTAAGCTAGGTTTCAACGCGAAGCCGCGCACGGAAGCGAATCATTATGGAAAGGCGAACCAAGATTGTGGTCACCATGGGTCCCGCAGTGGACTCGAAGGAAAAAATCCAGGAGCTGATAGAGGCTGGGATGTCGGTGGCGAGGCTGAACTGTAGCCACGGTGACTGGGAGGCGAAGGGGCGATGGATCGAATGGATTCGCGAGCTTTCTCCAAAGACTGCGCCGATTGCGATTCTTGCTGACCTTCAGGGGCCGAAGTTTCGAGTTGGGGATGTCGGGACGCACGGACTTGACCTAGTTGCTGGTCAGTTTGTGACCATGGGCAAGGGGGCTGAGCTTCCGATTGAGCAGGACGAGATTCTTGACGTGATGGACGCCGGCGAGAAGCTCCTTTTGGGCGACGGCGAGATCGAGATTCGGATTGAGTCGAAGGAGGGCGAGTGGTTCAAAGGGCGCGTTGTTACTGGCGGAAACTTGAAGAGCAGGAAGGGGATTACACTCGTTGGGCAGGCGTTCAACGTTCCCGCCCTTTCGATCAAGGACTTGGACGATGTTCAGCAGGCGGTTAATCATGGGTGCGACTTTATTGCGCTGAGCTATGTAAAGCATGCGAAGGATATTGAGTTGCTTCGATGGGAATTGCAAAAGCATGCCTCGCCGATGAAGGTTTGCGCGAAGATCGAGACTCCGGAGGCGATTCGGGAGTTGGACGCGATTCTTCAAGAGGTCGATATCGTGATGGTGGCGCGTGGTGATATGGGCTTGCAGATGGATATCGAGGATGTTCCTCGACTTCAAAAGCGGATTATTGAGCATTGTGGCAGCGCGGGCATTCCGGTGATTACCGCGACGCAGATGCTGGAGAGCATGATGACGAACCCAAGGCCCACGCGGGCAGAAGTTTCGGACGTTTTTAACTCAGTTTTGGATGGAACGGACGCCGTGATGCTCTCGGGCGAGACGGCGGCGGGGCAGTATCCGATTGAGTGCGTTCGGGTGATGGCGCGGATCGCGCTTGAGGCGGAGTACGAGCTTGGCGACGACATTTATGATCGTTACACCAAGGAGGACCCGGAAGAGCACACGGAAGCTATTGCGGCGGCGGTGGCGATTTTGGAGCGACAGTTGGTACCTTCGGCGGTGGTGACAACTTCGACAAGCGGGCAAACGCCCCGGTTGGTTTCAAAGTTTAGGCCAAAGGCGAAGATTCTTTGCGCGAGCTGGCGACCCGAGACGGTGGCGTATATGGCGGTCGTTTGGGGAGTTTCGGCGACGCTGGTGCCTCAGCCTTCTTCGACGGATGATGTGATGTCGGAGGCGTTGGAGACGTTCACTGCAAATGGTTGTTTGCACTCGGGCGATCTGGTGATTTTGACGGGCGGGGTTCCGGCGGGGCGGGCTGGGAATACGAATATGATCATGACTCAGGTGGTGAAATGAGCCGACGGCGGCGCTCTCGATCCAAGAAGAAAGGGCTGTTTTTGCCGGTCGTGATTATTCTTGCTGTGGCGGCGGGGCTTTTTGCTGCACGGGGGCCCTGGCTAATGTATGGCGATCAGAAGCAGAAGGCGAGCGCGATTCGGAAAGAGATCAAATCTTTGAAAGAATCGGAAATTAAGGAATCCGAAAAGAGCCGTGAGGCGACTAATCCTGTGGAGATGGAAGAAAAAGCTCGCCGCGCGGGCTGGGTTCCGCCCGGAGAGACTCCGCTGAAATGACTTTGCTCACCGCCGTTTTGCTCTTCCCTTCGCTTAAAGCGGGGGACTTTTGGGATTACCGGATGACCTCGCGGTTTACCAATGCGGATACCGATTTGACCAATGAGGAGTCGTTACGGATTCGGGTTGAAAAGGTCGAGCAGAAGGCGATTCAGCTTGTTTTTGTGCAAAAGCTGACGGCGACGATTGTGGATGGCCAGCGGATTCCGACGGACCCGAAGGCAGCTCCCTCGGAGCGGAAATGGACGCTTTTTCCTTTGGGTTCGGTTGCGTATTCTCCGCCGGAGCGGGGGCAGGTCGAGGGAGTTTTCCAGCGCGTATTGCGTGCGCTTCGGGAACGGGATGTTGCTCGAGGAGATTGGGTGTCGGAGTTTGTGGACGAGACTGATTATTTGAGTCCTGGGGCGGTGGCGGTGGTCCGATCTTTTCAGAACAAGGTTCGGGTTGACCAGTTCACCTACCGAGTCAAAAACCAGCCGAGGGTGGTTGGGACTGCGATATGGAGCCCGAAACTTCCCTTCCCTGAACTCCTGAAGCTGCGAATTCCTAAGACTCGGATGCCGGGTGGGACAGAGGACGTGGCCTGCGAACTCGATTTGAAATTCGTACCCCCACCCGAAAAAAAACTGCAAACCGGCAACCGCTGATTGCAAACTAGTAGGCATGATCGCCAAAGCTCATTCCGCAACCCTGAACGGGATTGAGGCGTTGCCGATTGTGATCGAGGTTGACCTTCAGCCAGCCGTCGAAAAGATGATGTTTACGCTGGTGGGGTTGCCCGACCAGGCGGTGGGCGAGAGTAAGGAGCGGGTTCGGACGGCAATCAAGAACTCGGGGCTGGACTTTCCTTACAAGCGGGTGCTCTGCAATTTAGCTCCGGGCGATTTGCGGAAGGAGGGGCCGTTTCTGGATTTGCCAATTGCGATTGCGGTTTTGGCGGCGAACAATGTGCTCCCGATTTCTGAGTTGGAATCCACGCTGATCATTGGAGAGATGGGATTGGATGGCGAGATGCGTCCAGTGGATGGGGCGGTTTCGGTTGCTTTGATGGCTTTGGAGCAAGGGTATAAGCGGCTCATTATGCCGTTCCAGAATGCGCGAGAGGCCGCAGTTGCGGTAGGCGTCGAGGTTTACGGGGTTCGGAATCTGCTCGAAGCCGTTGAGCTTTTGAATGGGTCTTTGTTGGTTGGGCCGGTGGTTTTTGACGATGGCGAGGATGTTCGGTTGCCTCATTACGAGGTTGATTACAGTGATGTAAAGGGGCAGAAGCATGCCATTCGAGCTTTGGAAATCGCGGCGGCGGGCGGGCATAACGTTCTGATGGTTGGTCCTCCGGGGTCGGGGAAGACGATGTTGGCGCGGCGTTTGCCGACGATTTTGCCTCCGCTCAAGCTGGAGGAGGCGATTGCGGTGACTCGGATTCACTCTTCGGCGGGGCAGAAGGGGGCTCGGGAAGGGCTGCTTTGGGAACGGCCGTTTCGGTCGCCGCACCATTCGGCTTCGCATGCGGCGATTGTGGGTGGGGGGAGGAATCCTAAGCCGGGGGAGATTTCGTTGGGGCACTTTGGGGTGCTTTTGATGGATGAGATGCCGGAGTTTGATCGGTCGGTTTTGGAGGCTTTGCGGCAGCCTCTGGAGGACGGCGTGATTACGGTTGCTCGGGTGAGCAACACTTTGACCTTCCCTGCCGAGTGCATTCTAATTGGAGCGATGAACCCTTGCCCTTGCGGGTTTAAGGGGTTGCCGGAGCAGAAGTGCGTTTCGAATCCGGCGTCTTGCGGCAAGTACGCTAGCAAGATTAGTGGGCCGTTGATGGACCGGATTGACATTCATCTCGAAGTTCCCCGCTTGAAGCCGGATGAGCTGATGGATAAGGAGCCGGGGGAGGGGTCTTCGTCGATTCGAGACCGGGTGGTGGCAGCGCGGGATCGGCAGGCGGCTCGGTTGGGTGGGGCGCGGGTGAATGCTAAGATGACGCCGAGGGAGATTCGGGAGATGGTTGTTTTGGACGAGGAGTGCGACCAGTTTATGCGGGCGGTTGCGGCTCGGATGAATATTTCGG
Organism: Fimbriimonas sp.; assembly: GCA_965248555.1. Lineage (GTDB taxonomy): Bacteria > Armatimonadota > Fimbriimonadia > Fimbriimonadales > Fimbriimonadaceae > Fimbriimonas. The sequence goes on from CBDFJP010000001.1 coordinate 49,571, forward strand.
GGCGGGTGTTTGACCGGATTTTGCGGGTGGGGCGGACGATTGCGGATTTGGATGGCGCGGAGCAGGTGAGGAAAGCGCACTTGGCCGAGGCGGTTCAGTATCGCGAGCGGGGGTAGCTCGGTCTTCAGTCTTCAGTCTTCAGTCTTCAGTCTTCAGTCTTGGTCCTCGGTCTTCGGCTTTCGGAGGTCGGAAGGAGCACCGCGACAAGATTTCATTGGGAATTAGGTTCAAGGGGTTTTTGATTTTGCTGTTTTGGTGGGGACAGGTGGGGACAAAGTTTTTGGAGCCCTGCGTAGCGTTGGACTTGCACTTTTCATTTGACAGGGACAGGTTCTTCGTTGAAGTTGAACGGTCTAACGGGATTGCCGAGTTGTCCGGGGTGGGGTTTCCAGATGGGAGAGAGCCAGGCGAGGAATTATTGCATGCACCTATAGGCAAAGTTTTGGGGCGTTAGTCAACCAAGTTGGTAAATAGTTCGTCGTTTTGAAAGACGATTTTTGGGACTTGCGGCAAGCAAGCGGGATCCTGATTTTGCCTCGGGATCGCGGATCCCGAGGCATCAAAAGGCATTAGCTACCAAGGCATCGAACAGTTACTTCACGGTTTCGATCGTCGGTTCGCTGGCGATGCCGGTGCGGGTGAAGCTGATGGCGGCGACTTGGGTGGCGTCTTTTAGGGGGACTCCGTCTTCGGCGTGGGTCCAGGGGGACCAGGTGCCGTCGCGGCCTTTGAGGGAGACGGCGGTGGTTTCTTCGTCGCCTCGGCATTTGAGGGTGATGGTTCCCTCTTCGATGCAGATTTGGGGGGACTTTGGTTTGCGGGGGGAGAGCCAGGGGGATTCGGGGACGAAGGCGTCGTCTTTGTAGAGGCCGCGTTGGAGGCCGGTGCTGAGGAGGCCCCAGTTCTTCATGAGGGCTTTCATGCTGAAGTGGACGTTTCCGGCGGTGGCTTGCTTTTCGCGCGAGAGGCGGATTTGGTCGCCGATTTCTTGGGCTTTCCAGGCTCCTCCGGCGGGGTCGGTTCGGCTGGTGTAGAGTCCGGGCCAGACGTGGCGCTTTTGGTCGTTCACCTTGATCCAGTAGTCGAGGAGGACGGGGTAGGACTGGGGGGTTTGGGAGATCGGCCAGTAGAGTTGGGGCGTGTAGTAGTCGCACCAGCCTTTTTTGAGCCACTTTTCGGCGTCGGCGTAGAGTTCGGCGTATTGGTCGACTCCGGCTTTGATGGTTTCGGGGATGCCGGGGCGGTAGATGCCGAAGGGGGAGATTCCGAACTTGACGTGGCACTTTTGGCGCTTGATTTCTTTGTAGAGCTTCTCGATGAAGTCGTCGACGTTTTTGCGCCGCCAGTCGTCTTTGTTCATTCCCTTTCCGTACTTGGCGTAGCTGGGGGCGTCGGGGAAGTCGACTTTTTTCTTGTTTTCGTCGAGTATTGGGTAGGGGTAGAAGTAGTCGTCGATGTGGATTCCGTCGACGTCGTAGCGTTTGACGACGTCGATCATGACGTCGAGGGATCGCTTTTGGACGGCGGGTTCGCCCGGATCCATCCAGAGGTAGGTGCCGTACTTTTTGACCACTCCGGGGTTGGTGACGCTGAGGTGGTTGTTGGCGAAGCCGTTCTTTTGGGAGGGGTGGAGGGCGCGGTATGGGTTGAACCAGCAGTGGAGCTCGATGCCGTTTTTGTGGCATTCGGTGACCATGAATTCGAGGGGGTCCCAGGCGGGGTTAGGGGCTTGGCCTTGTTGGTTGGTGAGGTATTCGCTCCAGGGTTCGAGCTTGCTTTTGTAGAGGGCGTCGGCGGAGGGGCGGACTTGGAAGATGAGGGCGTTGAGGTGAAGTTGCTTAGACCGGGCGACGATGTTTTTGAGGTCTTGCTTTTGGGTTTCGACGCTGTCGGTGCGTTTTGTTGGCCAGTCGATGTTGTCGACGGTGGCGATCCATGCGGCGCGGAATTCGCGATTGATGGGCGGAAGGTCGTTTTGCTTCATTGCAAGGGCGATCATCGCTGTGAGCATTGGTCTAGTCTACGGTAAATTCATTGGGTGAGCAACGATTCGTCGGTTCAAATTGGGAAGATTTCGTCGACGATCGAGTGGCTGATGACCCCGGTGGGGTTGTTGATTGACCAGGTTGTTTTTGAGGGCGAGAATTGGCGGATTGAGCCTTCGGCTTTGGAGAAGTCGACGGGGTCTGGGGCTTTTGTGGCGACGGTTCGGGCGAAGTCGATTGAGGTGTTTTTAGAGAATTTGAAGCCGGCTGATTTATATGACATCTCGGTTTCGGTAGAGGCTGATGGAGTGCATATCGAGGCGAAGAAGCAGGTGATCGTTCCAATTCCGGTAACGGCACATGCGGTTTTGTCGATTTCATCGCCATCTGAGCTTTCGATCAATTTGATCTCGGCGGCGGCGATGGGGGCGGGGTTGAAGAACTTGGTCGCTTCGCAGATTGAAAAGATGAACCCGATTGTGGAGGCGGATATGTTCCCGGTTCCGGTGGTGTTTGAGGGGGTTGAGCACCGGGACGGTGAGGTGGTTGTTCGGGGCTCGATCAAACTTTCCTAGAACTTTTGCAGGGGCTTAACCTGTCCTTTAGGATGTGAAACTCTTTTCCGCAGTTTTGTTGGTCTGTGCGTCGGTTGGCGCGTTTGCTCAGGAGCTTGATCCGCTGGGGAGTGGGTTGCCGGCGAGTCATACGTTGGCGACGTTACCGAAGAACCTGGTGGCGATTCAGCCGCAGTTGGTGGGGGATGGGGTATCGAGCTTGTTGTCGATGTCGTTTTCAATGTCGATGGGGAGCGGATCGGGCGAGGCTAAATCGGGGGTTAATCCGTTCCTGATTCGCGAAATGGGCCAGACGCTTTGGGTGGATGCCGATGAGCTGAAGCACGAGACCAGGCCAATGCTGAAGGGGTACAAGCTGAGTTACAGCATTTACGAGCCTTATCAGGCGATGACGGCGGAGATGCTGACGTTTCGGTTGCAGTATGTTCGGCGCGATTCGATGGTCGCATTTACGGTTCGTCCCGACTTGTCTTCGGAGGCACTGAGGACGGCGATCACGGCTCCCGCTCCGAAGGTCATGAGTCCGGCGATGGCTGCGGCTAAGAAGGCTTCGGCATTGTCGAACGCCAAGCAACTGTCGCTCGCGTTCATTATGCAGACAACTGACAACGACGATGTTTTTCCCTATGGGCAAAGCACTTCGCAGATGACCGAGTATGCGATGCCGTATTTCAAGAACGCCGAGATCACGAAGTCGGTCAATCCTAATGGTGGACGAATCCTGTTCAACATGTGCTTAGCGGGGTCAGCAATGACTGATCTCGAAATGCCAGCGGAGACGCCGATGCTTTACGACGAGCTGGCCTGGCCCGATGGTCTCCACCTGGTGGCATATGTTGATGGTCATGCTAAGTTTGTGACCCAAGCGGAGTGGGACGGAATGGCGAAGTATCTGAAGCTCAAGCTGAAGAAGCACGGCAAGCCCTTGAAGCCGGGGCAGGTGCCGGGAGGGATGAAGTAAACTTGATGAGTTCACTCGGGCGAGTGGCGAAATTGGTAGACGCACTGGATTTAGGTTCCAGCGGTTAATAGCCGTGAGAGTTCGACTCTCTCCTCGCCCACCATCCCCCTTTTTAGGGTAGCGTGGCATCGTGAGAGTTGCCGCCTTTCTCCTCTTTGTTTCCTGCTCTGCGTTTGTTGCTGGTCAGGCCGTGCCGCTTGAGCAGTACGACTGCCTCCGCTGGCGGTGCATCGGGCCGTTTCGGGGTGGACGGACGGTGGGGATTGATGGGGTTTGGAGTCGTCCGAACGAGCTTTACATCGGCGTTAACAACGGTGGAGTTTGGAAGACCACGGACTACGGACACACTTGGAATCCGATTTTTGACTCGGCCCCGACGGGGTCGGTGGGGTGTTTGGCAGTTGCTCAGTCGAACCCGAAGATCATTTATGTTGGCTCAGGCGAGGGGTTGCAGCGACCCGATTTGAGCGTTGGGGACGGGGTTTACAAGACGACCGACGGCGGTAAGAGCTGGGTCAATACGGGGGTTCGGGACGGACTTCAGATTAGTGGGATCACGGTTGATCCCAGGGATCCGAACCGAGTTTTTGCGGCGGTGCTTGGGCACCCCTATGGACCAAATGCGGAGCGCGGAGTGTTTCGCACAACGGACGGTGGAGGGCATTGGGAGAAGGTTTTGGGGCCGGATTCGGATACGGGGGCGGTAGCAGTTGCGCTCGATCCGACGAAGAGCTCGACGGTTTATGCCGCGCTTTGGGCGGCTCGGCAGGCGCCTTGGGAGAACGGAAACTGGGCGGGCAAGACCAGCGGGCTGTTTAAGTCGGTAGACGGCGGCTCGACTTGGAAACGGATTACGCAAGGGATGCCAGCCCAGGTCGGGCGGATTGGTTTTACGGTTTGCGCGGCGAACTCGAAGCGGCTGTACGCGATGGTGGACGCCAGCAAAGACGGCGGAGTTTATCGCTCCGATGATGCCGGTGCGCATTGGTTCAAGACCAATGACGAGGCGCGAATTCGGGGGCGCGGGGATGACTTTGCGGAGATTCGTGTTGACCCAACCCGGCCCGATGTTGTTTACGCTGGAAATACGTCGGTGTACAAGTCGGTAGACGGCGGGCGCAACTTTGTGTGCATCAAGGGTGCACCCGGCGGGGATGACTATCACACGATTTGGATTCACCCTAAGAACCCAGAATTGATTGGGTTGGCTGCGGATCAGGGGGCGACGATCAGCGTTAATGGCGGGGAAACTTGGAGCAGCTGGTACAACCAGCCGACGGCCCAGTTTTACCATGTGATTACGGATAACGAGTTTCCTTACAACGTGTATGGCGGTCAGCAGGAGAGCGGGTCGGCTGGGGTTCCGAGCAGGGGTCGGGATGGGCAGATTACGTTTCGAGAGTGGCATCCGGTGGGAGCGGAGGAGTATGCGTATGTTGCGCCTGACCCGCTGAACCCGAACCTGATATATGGGTCGAAGGGGACAAGGTACGACAAGCGGACTGGGAAGGTTGAGAATATTCGGCCCAAGCTACCGGGCTTGCGGTTTTTGCGAACAATGCCGATGCTTTTCTCGCAGGCTGATCCTCACATTCTGTTTTTGGCGGCGAATCAGTTGTTGAAGACGACGGACGGCGGGGCGAATTGGGAGGCGATTAGTCCTGATTTGTCGCGGGAGAGTTGGGATGTTCCGGCGTCATTCGCCGGGGTTTCAGATCAAGGCAAGACGATGGCTCGTCGCGGAGTGATTTATGCGGTCGCACCGTCGCCTTTGGATGTAAACATCATTTGGGCGGGAACCGATGATGGACTGGTTTGGCTGACGCAGGATGGCGGAAAGAGCTGGAAGAACGTGACTCCGGCGGGGGTGACGGCTTGGAGCAAAGTTTCGCAGATTGATGCCGGGCATTTTTCGGGCGGGACGGCTTATGTGTCGGTGAACCGGCTTCGATGCGATGATTTGAAGCCTTACGTTTATGTGACGCATGACTTTGGGCAGAGTTGGACTCTGGCGGTGGATGGGTTACCGGACAATGCTCCGGTGAACGCGGTCCGCGAGGACCCGTTGAAGGCGGGGCTGGTGTTTGCGGCGACGGAGCGGATGGTGCATTTTTCAGTGGATGATGGGCGGTCGTGGTCGCCGTTGCGGCTAAACATGCCCGCGACCTCGATTCGGGATATCGTGGTTCATGGGGACGATTTGGTGGTGGGGACGCATGGCCGCTCGTTCTGGATTTTGGATTCGATGACGGCTTTGCGGAATCTGGGTTCGGTGTTGTATCCGCCCACGACGGGCTACTTGGTGGATTGGAATTTGAACACGGACACCCCCTTGCCGCCGGAGGAGCCAGCGGGGAAGAATCCTCCGGATGGGGTTGCGATTGACTACTACTTGGGCTTGGCGGCGAAGGTTGTGACTTTGGACGTTGTGGATTCTTCGGGGGCCACGGTTCGGAGTTTTAGTTCGGCTGATTCTGAAGTTGTGCTTGATCCGAAGTCGATTACGGTTGATCCTCGTTGGGCCCGGACAGTAGCGCGGTTGGGAGCAGAGAAAGGTTCGCACCGGTTTGTTTGGGATTTGCGACTGGCTTCATCCGCCAAGGGACTTGGAATGGCGGCGATTTGGGGCGATACTCCGATCTCGAGGGGGGCTTTTGTTGAGGCTGGAGTCTACACACTTCGGCTGACGGTGGATGGGAAGGTGACAGCTCAGCCGTTGGTGGTGAAGGCCGACCCGCGAAAGGTATAAGTCTGCATATGTTTGGTGGGTTTGTTTTCGGGGCGCAGATTCGCCCGGTGGTGATGAGCGAGGTGGCGATTGGGCCGGCTTCGAAGATAATCGGTGGGACGACTCAGCCGATTATTGTGGGCGATGCTCAGGCGACGTTGTTTATTCCGGAAGGTTGGAAGCCGAAGGCGCGGAATCGGGTGGCGATTCATTTTCATTCGGCGGCTTGGTATGTGGTTTCTCAGTATCAGGCGGCCAAGTTTCCTGACCCGGTTTTGGTCTGCAATTTTGGGCAGGGGTCGACGGTGTACGCCCGCCCTTTTGCGTCGAATGCGCTGTCGTTTGACCCTTGGAAAAAGTCGCTTGAATTTGCTCTGAAGGGCAAGCTAGGGAACCTGGTAGTCACGAGTTTTTCGGCGGGGTTTGGGGCGGTTCGTGAGTTGATCAAGCAACCGGACTTCTTGAATCGGCTGGAGGCGGTGGTGTTGAGTGATTCGATGTATGGGTCATTTTCGACTCCGAGGACAGTTGATCCGGCGTATGCGAAGTGTTGGATACCGCTTTTGGAACGGGGGGTGAATGGGCGGACTCATGTGGTTGTGACTTGTTCTTCGATAGCGCCAGACACTTATGCAGGGACGCATGAAGTTTCGAAGGCAGTTCTGGAGCTGATGGGGAGGCAGATGGTTTCGGTTTCCCATTCAACCGGGGATCAGCGACTGTTTCGGCGATATGACGAACGGAAGTTGCACGTTTGGCATTACGAGGGAATTTCGCCGGTAGCACACATGACCCAGGCTCGACATATGGCGGATGTTTTGCAAATTCTTAACCAGAATTGAGTAGTGCAATAGCCCCAGAGACTCTATATCCTGCTTTATGATGGAGAAGATGGAGATTCCCATTAGGGACTCCGAATTGGGAAGTTCAAATGAAATCAGTGCTTGTCTCAACAGTATTCGTCGCCTCGACCCTGGCTCTTGCGGCTGGTGGAACAACCGAAGTCGGTGGCAAAGGGAGAGGTTGGATGGTCTCCAACAACAACCGTCGAGTTCGATTTGAAATCGAAGTTCGAAAGGTCACCCGCGAAGGAAAATCTGAGGTTGGTGGAAAGGCCAACTTTCGGAGCGAGTATCGCGATGGCGAACAAAACATCGTTGTCGAACTGGGTATGCCAAAGTGTCAGCGGTTTGGCAAGAACGGCAACGTGGCTGAGTTTGGTGGCGAAGCGGTTTACCACCGAAATGTAAACAAGAAGCCTGGCGATCGGATTCAGGGGAACCTCGTCGTTGTCGCCACGGATCGAAAGGAACCAGGTCAGCGCGAGAAACCGCAGGATATGATCCGTTTCCGATTCACGCCAAAGAGCGGCGGGAGTCCGATCGAAATTGCTGGCGAAGTCATCGACGGCGATGTTTCGGTGTACGAGAAAACTCGATAGTGAAAAACAGGGGTCTTGCCTTGTGGCAAGATCCCTGTTAAAGCCAGCTTAGGCTTCGGTTGTTTCGGTAGCTTCTTCGGTTTCCACGACTGCCGCTCCGATGACGCCATCTTTGTTGATGTCAATCTTGGTGACGTTTTCGGCAACTTCGACCGCCTTGTCCTTGAGGTCTCCAAGGACTCCGCCGACCTTGCCGAGGAGGCCGCCGGTTGCTCCGACGACTCCGCCTGCAACGTCGCCAGCTTTATCTACTGCGCCTTCGGTTACGTCGCCTACCTTGTCCTTTACGTCGCCTGCGACGTCAACAGCTTTGTCCTTGAGGTCTCCAGCAGCATCGACTGCTTTATCCTTGAGATCACCAGCTGCGTCTGCAACCTTGTCTGCCATTTCCTTTGCCTTGTCAAAAATACTCATTTTTCTCCAGTTATCCGGCAGCAATCGCCCCGGTATCTATAGTATGAATCACATTCCACCTGTGGGTGTTAATTGGGCTTAGAAATGCTTGATGCTCCGCTTGTGCTCGTTGAGCTACTGCTGAAATGACCCTGAATCTCCACATTTGAGGCTCCTGATGCGACGGCTTTGAACTTGCCACCGGAGATCTTTCCAGAGAACTTGCTTGCACCGGAGGCGTTTATTGTGGCGGACTTGGTGGTACCCGAAAGACTCAGCTTGGAGGCTCCCGAGATTTCGGCGATGAGGGAGTCTAGGGTCAGAGTTCCGAACGACACCTGGCTGGCACCGGAGGCATCAACTTTTAGGTTAGACGGTGAGCCGAAAACCGTCAGCTTGCTTGCACCGGATGCTTCGACCTGCAGCGGGTGGCGACCGATGTTCTTGAGTTCAATGTTTGAGGCGCCGCTGGCGTGGAATCCGTCGATTTTTGCTGTTCGACCCGTGATGCGGAAACCTTTTTCGGTGCTCATTGATCCCTTTGTGGTGACATAGAGGGTGCCGTTTTCTACTCTTGTTTGGATGAGCGGAAGTAGGTTGGTCTCTGCGCTGATCGTCAGCGGTCCGGGCGTACTCTCGAAGAACTGGCCCTCAAAGGATGAGCCAATAACCACCTTAGTGTAAGAAGGCACCTTGCGGTTCTCGTTGACTAGTTTGCCGTTTCCCTTAACGGTTTGGGAGTTCTTTGAAGTGCTTTGAGCCAGATGGGAGCCAGCGTAGACGTATCCGGCAAGCGCGAGAATTCCGAGAGGGAGGAGGAGTAGACCTTTCATGTTTAGCTTTACGGGCCTGAGTCCCAACGGGGTTCCAAAGGGCTAGAAGGGGCGGCCAAAAAGCCCAGCTGGGGGTTCGAAGTGGGTGACTTCAAGCGACGGGAGGCGAAGTTTGAGTTGGTTTGCCATTTCGCGCATGCCGGGGTTTTCGGTGGCGTAGTGGCCACCGGCGACAATGGCAAGGCCGGCGTTGGTGGCGGCTTGCGAGATGTGGTGCTTGACTTCTCCGGTGACGAAGACATCGGCTCCGGCGTCGAGGGCGTTCTTCCACTCGCCGTCGGCGGCTCCGCCGACGACGGCGACCTTTGAGATCAAGCGTTGGGAGTCGCCCCACGCCATGGGGGTTCCGCCGAGGGCTAGGTCGACTTCGGTGATGAATTGTTGGAGGGTTATTGGGGTTGGCAGGGTGCCGATTCGACCTGCGGGTTGCTCTTCGAGCGGGGCGAGGGGAATGACGTCGAAAGCGGGTTGCTCATAGTTGTGACGGTCGATGATTGCGGAAATGATGTCGGAGACTTTGTGGGTTGGACAGATCATCTCGACCTTGGTCTCTTCGATCTCGTCAGACTTTCCGATTCGACCGACCGAAGGGTTTGAACCCGGAAGCGGCTCGAAGGTGCCGACGCCGTGGGTTTTGAATCCGCAGCGACGGTAGTTGCCGATGTTTCCGGCTCCGTTTTCAGCCATAACATCGAGGAGCACGTTTTCTTGTTCTTGTTGGCAGAAGACGACGATTTTGCTGTAGGGAACGCTGGCAGCAGAGCCGAAGGAGCCGAGGTTTTGGAGGTTGAGGAGGCCGGCGAGGACGTCATTAATTCCGCCGGGGGCGGAATCCCAGTTCGTGTGGGCGGCGATGTTTGAGATTCCGTGTTTGGCTAGGGCGAGGGCGAAGGCGGTGTCTTCGTTGCTGTCGGTGATCGACTTTGCGCCGTTCCAGAGGATTGGGTGGTGAGTGATGACTAGCTCGGCGCCTTCTTCAACTGCCCGATTGACGAGGGCGGGAGATGGGTCGAGGGCGGTGATTATTTTGGTGACAGTCGCCGATTTCGAGCCGACTAAGAGGCCGACATTATCGAAATCGAAAGCCCACCGAACGGGCGTGAACGATTCGAGAGTTCTTAGGACGTCTTTGACAGTCAGCATCCTTAACATTATGTCAGTTTGCGGTGTCTAAGCTTTACGCGGCATGCCGTGCGTTACCGGCGCTCATCATTTGAACAAATCGTTCGGCTAGTTCGGGATCGAACTGACTGCCTTTGCCGCTTATGATTGCCTCATAGGCGATAACACGGTCTAGCCCTTTTCGATAGGGGCGATCGCTGGTCATCGCGTCGAAGGTGTCGGCTACAGCAAGAATTCTTGCGATGAGCGGAATCTCTTCGCCGGAAAGGGCGTCTGGATAGCCACGGCCATCGTAACGCTCATGATGGCCTCGGATTCCTGGGATTGTGTCGGCTAGTTCCGGGATTTGGGAGACGATTTTTTCGCCGAGGGCGGGGTGGAGTTTGATCATTTCGAACTCCTCGTCGGAGAGCTTGCCGGGCTTCTTTAGGGCAACATCTGGGACGCCAATTTTGCCGACGTCGTGGAGCGTTCCGGTGACGAAAACAAGATCAACGAATCCCGATTCGTAGCCACAGTGGGCGGCCAGGTCTCGGGCATATTCAGCGACGCGCTGAGAATGACCTCGGGTGTATTCGTCTTTGGCGTCGACGGCTTCTGCCAGTGCGCGCACGGCAGCATAGCTGGATTGTCTGAGGAAAGAGAGGTCTCCGTCGGTGACGGATGCGCCAAAGCCGTCGAAGACCCTTACTCTGTTTTTGCCGGAGGCTTTTGCTTGGCCTACTGCAAGTTGAGCGGAGAGGAGGAGGAGGTCGGTGCGACTGTTGGCTTCGCCTTTCTGAGCGAGGCCGATGCTGAGGGTCACAGGGTACTGCTCGCTGACTTTGCGGCGAATTTGTTGGAGGACGAGTTCGGACTCGGCTCCAGCGCAGACGGCAAACTGGTTGCCGCTGTAGCGTGCGATAACGGCGCTTTCGTCAAACAATGCTCGAATCGTGCGACCCACATCGACCAGGAGGTCGTCGCCAGCGTCGTGACCGAATTCTTGGTTATAGGACTCGAATCCGTCGATATCGGCGATAGCTAACCAGACATCGGCTTGGGATTCAGTTGCTTCTTCGACAGCGCGGCGGAAGCTGCGGTAGTTGAGGAGTTCGGTGAGCGGGTCGATATCGACCATCTGGAGGAGTCGTTCTCGGCTCGACTTTATGGAGGAGACCATTGAGTCAAAAGCGCGTTCCAGTCCGCCGATTTCATCTTTGCGGTGCGAAGCGATTGCTTCTGGCCAGTGGCCTTTTTTGAGTTCGTTGCTTGCTTCGACGAGAGTTTCGAGCGGGTTGCTGACCATACGAGCAAGGGTCCGAGCACCAAAAAATCCGGTTATCAGGCCGAATCCGAGCAGAACTGCCAGGGCGGTATAAATGGGCGAAAATTTTTGCTCTACGGAATCTCTTGAAACAAGCGAAACGACATCGAGACCCTGGCCGAGGCTGGCACGTGTCCATCGGAACTGCTCAGAATCGAGAACCGCCTCGCCGGATTTCCCGGCGAATTTGAGCTTAGCAATTTCAGGAGCGGAAGAAGCAACGAGTTGGCCGTTGTGGACGAGGGCGGCTTGGCTTTCACTACTCGTGACTAGCGAGCGGATGGAGGCGTCACTTAGCTGTCTTCCAAAGATGATTCTAGCTTGCTCGAAGTCGCCAACACGAATGGGTGCGGTGGCAACTACGTATGCTTTCCCGTCGAACACTTGAACCATGGAGCTACCAATGTCCACTTTCTCGTTGTTGATCTTTGCGCCACTGACACCTAGCACACGAGCTGAACTGTCCGTGAGCATGCCGAAATCGACTTTTGCTTGGAGGGCTACTTCTGCGAAGTGATCTTGAATTGTGGCTCGATCCGCTTGGTAGACATTTTTTGTACCGGGTCGATCTGCAAAGAAGGTCGCTAGGACTCGCATATCCCGGGATTCGGACCGGATTCTTTCGTTGAGTGAACTGACAATGCTTGTTGATGCCTGTCGTGTAGCTTCATCAACGCGAGCACTCACTACCTTGCCGACCGCGAAAAAGCCAGCGATGACGATGAGCCCAATGAGGGTCATCACGAACGCCGAGATTCGGAATCGGAGGGCGTGGAAGTTCATCGTTTAAGGTTGATCTTGAGTGGGCCGCCGTTCCAATTCCCGGTAAAAGTTGCCCCCGTCTCGTGCCAAGCTTCAAACTTCGCTGAGGCCCCAGTGAGCCCCTTGACAGTAAACGCGCCTTTGGCATCGGTTTTGGCAAAGTAGGGAGTGTCGACCACGACGACGTAGGCGCTCATGTTTGAGTGGACATTGCAGAGAACCGACACGACTCCGGTTTTGTCGAAGACGACATCTCGGGTTTGGCCTTTGGGATACATTCCGAGGTCGAACTTTTTTGCTCTGTACTCGGCAAAGACGTTGTGGAAGAGATCGTCGCGGTTGGGGAAAGAGACTCGGCTGCCGGAGGTGACGACGAGGACGTGAGGCAGAAACTGCTTCCCTTTTTGGACGATTTCGGCCTTACCGGGCTTTGAGCCAGACTCGGAGGCGAACCAGACGACGGCGTCTTTTACCGGCTTTCCGTTGAGGGTGATGACTCCGGTGACATCGGTGGCGAGTGCAAGAAGAAGGGTGATCATTGAAGATTAGAATTTTATGGTCTTAGAGAGACCAAAGGAGAGTCCACCACCGAGGGGCTGGCGGTTCATGTCTGGGCCAAACGTGTAGTTGGCGAGAAAGGTTGTTCCCATTGGGAGCTCGACTTTCGCAGAGGCTGTCGTGGCAAAGATCCAGGCATTTGAGCCCATGAATCCCAGTGTGCCTTCGTGGCGAAGGCCTAGAGTGAGATCTTCCCAACCGGACGGCCGATGGGTCAGTTCTGTGAAAAACCCGTTCGAGCGAGCCGTCGCACTCTGGTAACCGAGCACCTGTCCCCTGAAAATCCAGTGGGGGATTGTGTGTCGGATGTCGAGGGCAATCATTTGTTCCTGACCTCCTTTATGGTCGGGATCGAGCAGGATTCCAGCTCCGAAGAGGGTTCCCTTTTTGAAGTGAGTCCACCTCGCGGATAGCCTGTTTAACTTGTCGGGCAGGAGTTGGTTTTGTTGAAAGTCGCTGCTGGTCGCTGAGAACTTGAAGGCATTTGAGCCGACGTTAGAGTCCAGTTGGATTCCGGTAACGGTTCGTTCCAGGAGCTTTCGGCCACTGTAGGCATTCAGTTCTAGGTTTGGCACGAAGACAAATGAGGAGTACCATTGATCATCCCACGTGCTCATCGTTACGGGGTTTAGGAAACGGCCAAACTTTATCTGCCGGGCGCCCCATCGGTATGCGAAATTTGTTTCGTCGAGGTCGTTCCAGTCGCAGAATGAGTAGTTCCAGATGGAAGCAGTTGCGAGCCAGTTTCCTTGCTCGAGTTGGACCTGGGTTCTGGTGAAACGGTCAGTTGTTTGGAGTTGTCCTCCGTTCAGACCGGAAACTAGGGCGGTTTGGACGCTGCCAGTCACCGAGGGATTCTGCCCACTAGAGGCACCCACAACCATGCTTGCGGCAGTGATTCCACAGATTCGAACGATGCGCATCCTAGTGAAGTTATCAGCACGGAGGGCGCGGTTCAGCAGGTCTTTCCAAAAACGTTCAGGTTTCTTGGTGAAACTGCTTTGTGATCATCCGAGCATGCTGAGACGCAAAGAGGGGAGGCATCTTGCCTCCCCCTACTTTGATTCGTCTCACCTTGGTGCAACGGCTGCTGTATTGAGATTGATTGAATAATTGCTCTTTTCGCTTCGTTGCGAACAATACGCCGCCAGTTTCCGCATTGCAACCGCTGTCGCTTCGTCAACCGGCCCAGGGCTGGTTAAACAAAGTCCCAACAGTGCGAATGCTTCGTCCTCGGTGAGCTTCAGTCCTCTGTTTGTCAGAGATTCCATGATTGCTCCTCCTTGGTCTTTTCGACACCATAAGTGTACGGCAAGTTCGGTGCCATCTGCATTTTGTCGGTCAATTGGTGTCTTCGTTAAGCATTTCTTAACATTGGGTGGGGATTGGGACCTAGTTTGTTGAGCTGGCAGGGGCAAGTTGAAGGTCGAAAGCGGTTGGCTCTTTCAACTTCCGACCTCGAACGTCCAACTCGCGCCCCGGCTATACTTACACCGATGTCCAAGGATGAATTCCTGAGTGTTGGCGGTCAAGCGATCATCGAAGGAGTGATGATGCGGTCGCCGAAGTACTTCGCGGTGGCTTGTCGGGCTCCGAACGGTGAATTGGTTGTGAAAGCCGAGCCGTTGGAGAAGACTTGGATAGGACGGCAGAAATGGCTAAAGACGCCGTTTTTGCGCGGGTCATGGGCGTTGTTGGATGCGATGACTCTGGGGACGCGGGCGATGCGGTTTGCGTCGGACGTGCAGTTGGCGACTGAATACCAGCCTGTACCGGAACCTGGATCGGAGGCTGAGGCGGCGGCGAAAGAAGTCAAAGAGATTCCCACCAAGATTCAAGACGGGGTGATCACCGGGGCGATTATCTTCTCGCTTCTCTTCGGAATCTTTATCTTTAAAGGCCTACCGCAGTTTGGCGGATCGCTCTTGAAGTCGAAGTTTCATTTTTCTGACTTCAAAACGAACCTTTCAATCGAGGTAATCAAGTTCGTCTTTTTCATCGGCTACCTCGCCGCGATCAGTCAGATCGCACAGGTGAAGGAAGTTTTCAAGTATCACGGCGCGGAGCATAAGGCGATCAATACTTGGGAGGCGGAGAAGGAGTTAACGCTGGAGAATTGTCGGGCGCAGACTCGGTTGCACCCGCGCTGCGGCACTTCGTTTGCGATTATCGTTCTGCTTCTCGGGTTCTTGGTCTTCCCTTTCGTGCCTCGGTTCGAGGAGCATTTCACCCAGTTCAAGGACAGCATCGTGATGATGTCTCTTGGGAACTTGATGTATCACGTTGCGATTCTGCCGCTGATTGCGGGGGTTGCATATGAGTTGCTTCGATTTGCCGGCAAATTCCGGGATAGCGCGGCGGTGATGTTGCTATTTAAGCCGGGGCTGTGGACTCAGTTGATTACCACCAAGGAGCCGGATGACAAGCAGATCGAGGTCGCTTTGGAATCGCTGAAGGCCTGCCTTGCGGGCGAAGAGACTTTGAAGGCGAAGTAGGCTCAACTGGTACCCTTATGGGTCTATGCCAGTCCGCGTTCGATTTGCGCCAAGCCCTACTGGGCTCCTTCATGTGGGAGCTCTGCGTACGGTTCTGTACGACTATTTGCTGCGGCAAAAGGAAGGCGGATCGTGCATTTTGCGGATTGAGGACACCGACCGAAGCCGGTACAACCCGGATAGCGAGCACGAGTTTGTTGAGACTCTGCGGTGGGTGGGGATTGAGTTTGATGAGGGGCCGCACCTAGAAGGTGGGCCGCACGCGCCTTATCGACAGTCGGAGCGCCAGGCACTTGGAATTTACGCTGCGAAGATCGCCGAATTAGAGGCGGCGGGGCACGCATACAAGGCGTTCGATACGACCGAAGAGATCGAGCAGATGCGCGAGTTTCAGCAGATCAACAAGGTTCAGATCGGCTACTACGGTGGGGATTGGCGCGATGCTGACCCGGCTAAAGTTGAAGGCGCTATTGCTGAGAGCAAGCCTTATGTTATTCGGTTAAAGGTCCCACGGGACCGGAAGATCGTGGTTCAAGATCTGATTCGAGGACGCGTCGAGTTTGACTCGAATACCCTGCCTGACCCGGTTCTGATTAAGGCAGACGGGATGCCGACTTACCACTTTGCGGCGATGGTGGACGACCACCTGATGGAGATCACGCACGTTTTGCGCGGCGAGGAGTGGATTTCGACTTCGCCGATTCACTGGCTGATTTTTGAGGCGTTCGGTTGGGAGCCGCCGATTTTTGTTCACTGTCCGGTCATTGTTGGGGCGGATGGTAAGAAGCTTTCAAAGCGGCACGGCGCGACTAGGGTTCTGGACTACATGGCGCAGGGGTATCTGAAGTCGGCGTTGAAGAACTTTATTGCGCTGATTGGCTGGTCGCCGGGGGATGATCGAGAGGCGATGTCGGAGCAGGAGCTGATTCAAGCATTCTCACTTTCTGGACTTCAGCCAAGCCCAGGCAAGTTCGACATGGAGAAGCTGAAATGGCTGAACGGACACACGATTCGGTCGATGTCGGCTGAGCAGGTTTTGGCGGAGATCGAAGGGCTGTATGCCGAGGAGCACACGAAGGGCTTCTGGAAGAACTTTGTGGATGAAGGGGTTCTTCCGAACCAAACTCCTCGGGATGGGAAGGCGATTTTCCAGCGGTTTGAGAAGTTTGTTTTGTTCGCTCGGACGAATCGGGAGTATGCGCTGGAGTGCATTAAGCTTGAGCAGGAGCGGGTTACGAATTTGATCGAGTTCGGCGAGGCTTGCGAGTTCTTCATTGTTGAGGAGCCTCCGATGGATCCGAAGGCGGTTGAGAAGTGGTTTGGTCAGCCCCACGCTCGGGCTTTGTTCGAGCATATTCGGGTTGCCTGTGGTTCTTCGACTTTGACAGCGGACGAGATGAAGGCGGCTTTGGTGGCTTTCCAGGAAGCAAACGGGATTGAGAAGTTGGGGCCGATTGTTCACCCGACACGGGTTGCTTTGACGGGCAAAACGTTTGGACCGGGATTGTTTGAGCTGATGGCAGTTCTGGGGCCAGATCGGATTGTGAAGCGGATCGACCGTGCTCTCGCGATGCTATGAAACCGGTTCACACCCCGCCTCGTACTGATTCGACAATGACTTTGGAGATTCCGAAGAAGGATCAAGGGTTGGCGATGGTGATGAATTTGGCATCGATTCCGTTGCCTTACGTGGCTCCGATCGCGGGCTTGGTGCTGGGTGTGCGGTCGCCCTATGTGAAGTTTCATTCGTATCGGATGCTGATTGAGCAGGTACTGGGGAGCATTTTGGCGGGGATTTTGATTGCCTGTAGCTTGGCTTACAGCCTTTGGAAGTCGAAGAATGATGGTGTGATCGATTCGGTGGGACTGCACCTAGAAAAGATTGACTGGTGGGGCCTGATCGCTAAGACTGTAATCATCTGGGTGTTCTTTGCGTTGTGGGGGCTGTGGAACACGTTCAACTCGCTCAAGGACGCGATGGAAGCTGGGCGGGGCTATCTGCCGCCGAAGCCGCGGTGGAGCGAGCGGCTCGCTCTGAAGTGGTCGGGCTTAACAAAAGGGTAAAACCAAGAGCCGGTTTCAATGGCGAGCCGCGACATTGAGCCATGAATCTCGTTGATGTAACTGTGATCGGCGGCGGCCCTTGTGGGTTGTTTGCCTCGTTTTATGCTGGCCTGCGCGGGATGTCCGTGCGGATTATCGATTCTCTTCCCGAACTTGGTGGGCAGTTGATGGCCCTTTATCCCGAGAAGTACATCTTTGACATGCCGGGATTTCCCAAAGTTATGGCGAAGGACTTGGCGCGGGACCTGATTGCTCAAGGGACGCAGTTTCATCCGAAGTTGGTGCTTGAGAATACGGCGGTCTCGGCGGAGGATTGCGGCGATCACTGGATGTTGCGGACTGATAAGGGCATGGAGTTGCCTACCAAGACGGTGATCATTTCGGCCGGAGCTGGCGCGTTTTCGCCGACGAAAATCGGCGTCGAACGAGAAGATGAGTTTGTGGGTAAGAGCGTTTTCTACGGAGTGCGAGATCGGTCGATTTTCACGGGAAAGAAACTCCTGATCGTCGGAGGCGGAGATTCGGCGTTTGACTGGGCGATGAACCTGAATGACATCGCAGAGAGCATCACGCTGGTTCACCGGCGAGATGTGTTTAAGGCACACGACCATTCGGTGGAGGTTGTTAAGAATTCGAGCGTGCGGATGAAGTTGTTTTATGTGGTCAAGGAGCTTCATGGGTTGGACGGCAAGCTGGAGGCGGTGACCCTAGAAAACACTCAGACGAAGGAGTTGGAGCGGGTTGAGGCGGACGCGATTTGCGTGAATATTGGGTTTAAGTCTTCACTGGGGCCGTTGAAGGAGTGGGGACTGGAGATTGAGAAGAACCAGATCAAGGTTGACTCCAAGTTCGAGACGAACTTGCCGCGAATCTTCGCCGTCGGCGATGTGGCGACTTATGGCTCGAAGCTGAAGCTGATTGCGACAGGCGTTGGTGAGGCGGCGACGGCAGTCTGCTTCGCGAAGACCTACATTGATCCGGAGGCGAAGCTGTTTCCGGGGCATAGTAGCGATTTGGAGCTTTGAGCGGTTTGGAGTGGGGGGTGGAGAGTAGGGAGCTGCGAACTCGCATTCATCCGATATCCAAATCCGAAACTCCCAACTCCAAACCCCCAACTCCCCACCCGACGGAGTATCATCATTCCCAAACCTCTCGGAGTTGTTAAGAAATTGGGAAGCGCATATACACCTGGATTGACCGTTAGTGGGGACATCGTTGTCCGCCGGACTCGACGCCTGCCGATCAAGGGCGAGGTTTTGGTGGGGGTTGGCGATTCGGTGGAGCCGTCGACACCGATTGCTCGGGCTTTGCTACCGGGGAACTTGCAGACGATGCGGGTTGCTGACCCGTTAGGGGTTGAGCCGAAGGACGCGCAGGCGTTCATGGTCGTGAAGATTGGCGATTCGGTGGAGAAGGGCGATATGGTTGCCACCGGAAAGAAGCTGTTTGGCATTTTCAAGGCACCGGTTGCTGTCTCTGAGCATTCGGGGACCGTTGAGAGCTTTAGCGAAATCACGGGGAATGCATTGATTCGCGAGCCGTCGATTCCGATTGACATGAATGCGTACATCAAAGGCAAGGTTGCGGAGATTCTGCCGGATGAAGGGGCGATTATCGAGACCCGTTGCGCAATGGTGCAGGGGATTTTTGGCGTTGGTGGAGAGCGGCAGGGAGTTCTGCGGCAGGCTGTTTCTTCGGCCGATGAAGTTTTGGACGAGCGGCACGTTTTGGACAGTGATGCCGGAAAGATTTTGGTTGGTGGCGCTGGGATGACTGCGGCGGCGATTAAGCGGGCTTCGGATGTTGGCGCAGCGGGGATTATTGCCGGCGGCCTGAAGGATAGCGACCTGATCGAGTTCTTGGGCTACGACATCGGAGTTGCGATCACCGGATCGGAGAAGATCAATTTGACGTTGATGGTCACCGAAGGCTTCGGCTTCCTGCCGATGGCGGGGCGGACGTTTGAGCTTTTGAAGTCGCTTGAGGGGCATGATTGCTCGATCAATGGCGCGACGCAGATTCGGGCGGGCGTTATTCGGCCCGAGCTGATAATTCCGGAGCCGCGCACCACGGGCGAGGCGAGCAAAGAGGCGAAGGTGCTTTCGCTGAACATTGGCACCCAGATTCGCGTGATTCGCGAGCCCTACTTCGGGTTGCTTGCCAATGTGACGGACTTGCCGCCGGAACTGGTGACGTTAGATTCGGGAACTCACGTTCGCGTTTTGCGGGCAAAGCTGGCGAGCGGCGAAGAAGTGACGGTTCCGAGGGCGAACGTGGAAATTATCGCGGCGGGATAATTAACAGTTTTAAGGTCTCTTTACTCTGTCTTAACATCCTCGCGCAAAACTTGCAGTTGGGAATATGACTCTACTGATTGTTGACGACGAGCCGGCGATCTCCGAGACTTTGGAAGCAAAGTTTCGGCGCGAGGGATATTCAACCTTCACTGCGGATAGCGCGGAAGAAGGAATGCGGCTGTTTAAGCGCGTGAAGCCTGATCTGGTGATTTTGGACATCATGTTGCCCAACCGGTCGGGATTCGACTTTTGCCGGGCTGTACGGAAAGATAACCAGACTCCGATCATCTTTGTTTCGGCGCGGGCGGATGAAGAAGACCGCGTGAGGGGACTGGAGATGGGGGCGGATGATTATGTGGTCAAGCCGTTCAACATGGCAGAGCTTGCGGCGCGTGTGAAGGCGATTTTGAGACGGGCCCAAGGCGAGCCAGTGAGCGAGGTTATCGAGCGAGGCGGGTTGACGATCGACCCAAGAACCCATGAGGCGACGCTTGACGGAAAGCCGATGACGCTTTCGCCGAAAGAATTTGCGCTGTTAATGTTTTTAGCGAAGAATTCCGGCCAAGTATTTACTCGGGAGGCGTTGCTCGACCGAGTTTGGGGGAAGGACGCCTACGTGACCTCTCGTACCGTTGACGTCCACATTCGCTGGCTTCGCACACGAATTGAGCCGGACCCGAACCTGCCCGAGAAACTCGTGACGGTTCGGGGTGTTGGCTACAAGTTCGTAGGTTAGGCCGACTTTTGTCGTCGTCGTCGCAGGAGGGCGAGTGATCCCATTCCGAGAGCGGCGATGGTCATCGGCTCGGGGACTGCGGTCATCTGCGATTGTCCGCCGGACTGATTGGTCCCGAAGTATGTTACGCAGTTTGTTGGGGTGACGCAGTAGCTGCTGTAGTACTGGCTTGCGTACCCGAGTGTTTCTGCGCTGGCGCCAGATACCGAGAAGTTTCCGCCTGCATTAAAACTTGAGCCGCCGTCGTAGAGGGCTTCCCAAATTGCGAGCTGGAGTCCGGCTTGCTGGGCGGCAGTGAGGGCCGAGCCTTGGCTGTTGGCCAGTATCGTTCCTGCGATGCCGAGGTTGGTTGCCGACGTCAGGGCGAGGTTCGTTTCGGAGTAGGTGTGCGAAGAACCATTGAGGAACGAAAGCGCGTCGGCACAGTAGGTGCCGAGGGTGCTTGATCCCGTTGCGAAGTTCAATTGGCCGGCGTAGACAGACGTAAATGAGCTTCCATTGACCGAGATGGATGCGGTTTGAGCATCCGGGAGACTCATGCCCGAGAAAGTAAGATCAATCGCCTGGGCGGAGCCACTGATGGCCACGGCAGCGAGCGAGAGCACTGTTAGGAATCGTAATTTCATATCAACCCGATGACCCCGGAGGGATCACGGAGATGGGTGCAATTTTCGTACCAATTGGCGGTGCGCCATAATTATCCGGTGCCTAATCCCTGTTTTCCTGGCTGGTACGCCGATCCCGAGCTTCACTGGTTTGAGGGGCGGTATTACATCTATCCGACCTTTTCGGCGGCTTATGAGGAGCAGACGTTCTTTGAGTGCTTCTCTTCCACTGATTTGGTGAACTGGAAGAACGAGGGACGGATTTTGGACTTTGCCGATGTTTTTTGGAGCACGAATCGTGCCGCATGGGCGCCTTCTTGTTGTGAGCGCGATGGGAAGTATTACTTCTATTTTTCGGCAGGTGATGGCGCGGGGATTGGGGTGGCGGTTTCGGATTCGCCGTCTGGGCCGTTCGTGGATGCTCTCGGCGAGCCGCTGATTAGCGAGTACCACCATGGGGCGCAGCCGATTGATGCTCATGCTTTTGTGGACGATGACGCTCAGGGTTACTTATACTACGGCGGGTGGAAGCACGCGGTGGTGGTTCGGCTCGGAGATGATATGATCTCGACAACGGGGGAGTTCTTGGAGATCACACCAGAGCACTATGTGGAGGGGCCGTTTATGCTGAAGAAGAACGGCTTGTACTACTTCATGTGGTCGGAGGGAGGCTGGGGGGATTCGAGCTATGCGGTGGCGTATGGCGTTTCAGATTCACCAATGGGGCCCTTTGAGCGGCGGGCGAAGATTTTGGAGAGCGACTTTGCGGTTGGGAAGGGGGCAGGGCACCACTCGGTGTTGCGGCTACCGGGGCGCGATGAGTATGTGATTTGCTACCATCGACGACCGCTG
The DNA here is from genome assembly GCA_965248555.1 of Fimbriimonas sp. Lineage (GTDB taxonomy): Bacteria > Armatimonadota > Fimbriimonadia > Fimbriimonadales > Fimbriimonadaceae > Fimbriimonas. Next base: position 71,284 of record CBDFJP010000001.1, read on the forward strand.
GAGGAAGAGCACCATAACCATCGGGTGACGTGCATCGACCGAATGGAGTTTGACGTTCAGGGGAATATTCTGCCCGTCAAACTCACTTTTGAAGGCGTGTCGCTTTAGTGGTCTAGACCTGGCGCACGGAGACTTCGCTCGACTTGGTCGTTGGGGTCGGTGATGTCTTTTTGGGCGTCTCGCCAGAGCCAGCGCATCATATCGGGGAGGATTTGGCCGCCAAAGGCTCCGCCGTGGCTATTGATGCCCCAGGTGAAGTTGAGGTCGTATCCCTTTTTGGTGAGCGCGTCTTTCATGCGCACGTTCTGGAGGTACCAGTCCCAGGTGGCGTCGTACTTGCCGTCTCGGACTCCTCTGAGGTCGTTTCGACCGTCGCAAAGGAAGACGCGGATGGGCTTCTTTTTCTCTTTTGCGATGATGTCGGGATATTGGTGCCCGCCTCGGATGTTGGTGAATGAGCCGACGATGCTCAGGACTTTTCGGAAGGAATTTGGTCGGTTCCAGGCGACGCTGAAGGCAGCAATCGCTCCAGAGCTTGTGCCGCCGATTCCTCGCTGTTCGGGGTCTTTGCTGATGCTGTAGGTCTTTTCGACTTCGGGGACGATTTCGTCGGTGACGACTCGGGCGTATTTGTCGTCGAGAGCGTTATATTCCTGGCCACGGTTGGTGAACCCGTCTCCCCAGCCGCGTTGGGCGGAGGGTTCGTCCTGGTCAGGTCTGCGGCCGGGGTTGATGAAGATTCCCAGCATGACGGGGATTTCCCTGCGGAAGATGAGGTTGTCCATGACGACGCTGGCTCGGAATCCGCCATCAGGGCCGATGTGGGCGTGACCGTCTTGGAAGACCATGAGAGATGCGGGTTTCTTGGCGTCGTATTGGGCGGGAACGTAGACCCAGTAGGTGTGTTGCGTTCCAGGATAGGCAGTGCTTGGCAAGACGAAGGGGCCCTTGATTTCGCCTTTTGGAACGCCTTCTTTGACTTGGGAGTCCGGGCCGAGTTTGTAGAAGGAATCGGGGTTTGGCTTCGGAGGCTGGTTCTGGGCGACGACGAGGGTTGTGCCGACACCGGCGAGAAATGCGAGGGCGACGATTCCGCTCTTCATAAGGGGGACTTTACCTGTAAATCAGTTGGGAGTTGAGGGTTTGGGGTGGGGAGTTTGAAGAGCATGTGTTACCCGTCGGGCGAGGCGTGATCCAGTTAGGCAAAAAATTATGCCTGAGGTGTGATTTCGATTTTCACGTGCTCTTCTTCGGGGGTCGGCTTATAGTAAACGGTGGCCCTGATTCCGGTGATAGCGACGATTTGACCAAGTGCTGTGAGGCTTGATTCGGGGGGCGTTGTCCAGTTTTCAACACTTTCCGCTTGATAGACCATGGCGAGGTTATCTAGGTCTCCGGTGGGATTCCTGAAATACTCCACAAGGCCCCGGGTGAGGCTTTTCGCCATTGGGCAGTCGGTTCCGGGTGTCAGCCAGGCTAGGGCTTCTTTGTACTCCGGTTGTTGGAGGACGGAGATGAACATTTTGCCGTCGCGGTAAGGCACGATTCGAACAAATTCTTCCCAGACTGCATCGTAGGACATTTCGTTCACTGGCGTGGCGGTGGGTTTGGGGGCAAAGAGTTTTTTGAAAATCGACATTTGTCGATTCTATCACTTGGGCGATTCTAGGTGGGCTTGGATGGCTTCCGCGATTGCGATGGCCGTTTTGGGGATGGACTCTTTGTTGCGATAGTCGGCGCCGATTTCGAGTTGGATGGCATTGATGCCGTTTGGCTGACTTGCGCCGTAGTGGCGGGTGATGTATCCGCCATTGAAGCTGGGGTGCTCCTTGGCGATCGTGTTCGCAGTGGCGGGTTCGAGTTTGAGGGTGGCTTGTTCGAGGCCGTTGAGGAATGCGCTGACGTCTGCTAGGGATTTGCTTTTGAGAGAAAGCGAGTTTCCCGTTCCCCGGTAGATCAGGTCCTTGGTTTTTCCCTGGGAGTGAAAGTCGATGAGCAGGGCCTTGGGGTTGGACTTGTTGGCTTCGACGGCCTCCCGAAGGGCGGCGTGGTAGCGTTGATAGACAGCTTTTCCGGATCCGCTCTCGGTTCCATCGGCTTCGGGGCGGTTGGCGTCGACGTACTTTCGGCTGAATTTGGCGATGATGAGCCATGGCTTCTTGCCGGTGAGTTTTTGGAGTTCCTTAGCGGTCGCTTGGGCGAGTTTGTCGGAGTTGGTGTCGAGGACGGTGACAAACTGCGGGGCCTTGGTGTTGGTCCGGAGAGGACAGTCGGTGATTGGCAGCCGTCCGCCGTGTGGGGCGGAGATGATGATGGGCAACTCGCCCTTCTGAATGTCGATCAGGGGATCGGGATTTAGAAGGGCAAGCGCGAGGAGGAGTGTCATTTCTAGACTTTGAGTTTGAGGGTCACGATTTCGAAGGGTTTGTAGTCGAATTGGACGGCGCCGTCTTCGATTTCCAGTTCACCCAAGTCGGTTTCTTCGAGGTTGCAGAGGTGGGCGGCTAGAATGGGCCGAAGAGATCGTAGCTCGGCGGTTCCTCGGGTGTTGTGGCACTCGTAGACTCGGACGATGAGATCGTTGGAGTCTTCGGCCTTCTTGACGGTCTCGATGACGATGTTGGGGTTATCGCAGGTGACTAACTGAGGCAAGACGGCGGCTTCGCCCTGTTTCGGCTCGAGCGGAGTCGAGCGCATGGGGGCGTTGAGGGCGTACGCGGAGCGGACGACATCAGCATACTGATGCGGCCCGAAGTGGGGCATGAGGACGTAGGTGAACTTGTGGACACCCATGTCGCAGTCCGGATCCGGGGCCTTGGGGGCGCGGAGGAGGGACATACGCATGACGTTTTGGTGGACGTCGTGGCCGTATTTTCCGTCATTGAGAAGGGCGACGCCGAGGTCGCCTTCGCTGACATCGATCCACTTTTGGGCGCAAACTTCGAAACGCGCCATGTCCCAGGTCGTGTTGTAGTGGGTGGGTCGTTCGACGCTACCGAATTGGATTTCGTAGGTTGCGCGAGCGGCGTTGACGTTGATGGGGAAGGCGACCTTGAGGAGTTTGTCATCCTCGTGCCAGTCGATTTCGGTATCGAAGCGGATGCCGGGGGTTGGCCCAAGGCTGACTCGCTGCTTGATGGTCGACTTGTTGAACTTCTTGACAACTTCAACCGCTGCGCGGACGGGGCCGCGTTCGACGATCTCGAAACTCTCGCTTTTGAGCAGATCTTGGGCGGTTTCGTAGGCGAAGACGTCGACATCCCATGCGCTCCAGAAGAGGGGTTGGTCGTCGAAGAGTTGGAATACGTTGGCCAGCTTGCCTGGCTCGACGAATTCGGTTCCGTCCTCGATGCTTTGGATGGAGCTGATGTTGCCGTTGACGTCGAAACGGACGCTCCACTGATCGTTTTCGATTTTTCGTCCGCTGGCTTTGAGGCGGTACTTGGTGGTTGGGGCGTGGTCGGTGAAGTCGGCGGCGGCTACTGTTCCTTGCGCCGCGAGCGGCGTGGGGAAGATGAGTTGGTCGTCGACTTTTTGTACGGGGAGGATTTCGTCTCCGCAGACGATGCTCGTTGGGGTCGCTTCGCTTGACCAAGGCACCGAGCCTTGGATTTGGAGCGTTGTGTTGTGGAAGACGGCATGCGGGTTGGACATCTCCGAGGTTGCGAGCTTTCCGCCGATCTCCTTGAGGGCCCGGCCGATCAGGGTGTGGCCGGCTTCGGTCACCTTTTCATAGTCGATCTTGGAGTCTCGATAGACCTCTTGGACCGACGAACCGGGGATGATGTCGTGGAACTGGTTGAGGAGGACGAGCTTCCAGGCGGATTCAAGTTCCTTGGAGGGGTACTTCTTGGGGAAGCTGGCCGTGAAAGAGTTGAGCCACTCGGCATCGCGGAGGAGGAATTCGCACTCGCGATTCGACTTTTTGTTGGCGGCTTGGGAGGTGTAGGTACCTCGGTGAAGTTCGAGGTAGAGCTCGCCAACCCAGGTCATCAGGTCCTTGGATTTTGCCTTGGCTTCTCTGAAGAAGTCGATGGCGCGCTTGCCGGACATGACTTCGGGGTAGTTGGGGGCCATTCGGCCTCGGCGGATGAATTCGAGGTGACGTTCGGTTGGACCGCCACCGCCATCGCCGTGCCCGAAGACGTAGAGGGACTGGTCGGCCCTTGCGTGATCCTTGTAGTTCTTCACCGAGTAAACGACCTCTTTGGGTTCGGCGGATGCGTTGTAGGTGTCGGCGGGGGGGAAGTGCGACCAGACTTTGGTGCCGTCGATTCCTTGCCACCAAAAGGTGTGGTGGGGGAATTTGTTGAACTGGTTCCAGCTGATCTTTTGGGTCAGGAAGTAGTCAATATTGAACTTGCTCAGGATTTGCGGGAGGGCGGCGGAGTAGCCGAACACGTCGGGGAGCCACATGTCTCTGGTGGTGTAGCCGAAGTGCTGTCGGAAGTAGCGTTTTCCGTAGAGGAACTGTCGGACGAGGGATTCGGCGCCGGTGAGGTTACAGTCGGCTTCGACCCACATGGAGCCGACGGGCTCCCATTGACCACGTGCGACGGCTTCTTTGACGCGCTTGAAGAGCTTGGGATATTCGAGTTCGAGCCATTCGTATTGGCTGGCTTGGCTGTGGACAAAGACGTATTCGGGGTAACGCTCCATCAGGCTGAGCTGGGTGGAGGTTGTGTGGGCCATTTTTTGCTTAGTAATGGCGAGGGGCCATAGCCAGGCAGTATCGAGGTGGGCGTGGCCAACGGGATAGATGGCGTGCTTGAACTCGCCATTGAGGCTACCGAGGGCATCCTTGATGAGTTTCCGCGCCCTGGGGATGGCCTCCATTTCCTCTTTGACCCACAGGTTGATGACATCGTTGAGGGCGCGGAGGATGGTGGCGTAGCCGGGGTCTTCGGGCTGGTAGGTTTCAAGGAGACTGAGGCAGAAATCGACGTCAAAGTGAAGGGCTTTAACTTCGGGTCGGACGATTTTCAGGTACGCGAATTCGACTTTCTCGACTTCTTGTTCGCGGGGAAGTTCCTTGAGGTGGACCCGACACTGGGGGTTTTTGGTATATGCCTCAAGGATGTATTCGACCGTTTCACCGCCCTTGACAGGACCGTCGGTGGGGAGGGTTCCGCCGGTGAGGAAGCCAAAGTCGGTGTGTTTGTAGTCGATGCCTCGGTAGGGGGAGTTATCTTTCCAGAGCGTGCGTTCGCTGCCGATTTCAGCGTGGACAACAACGTTTTGGCCAGCCCAGGAATTGGGGACTTTGCCGGAGAGGCGGAACCAGAAGGTGGTGTAGGCGGGACCGTAGCCAAAGCCGGGGCCGACTTCTTCCCAGGCACCGCTCAGGGCTTCGCGCTGGTCTTTGGCGGGGTGGCGGTTGATTTCGATTTTCAGGTCAACCTGATCGCCGTAGATGAGCGGTTCGAGGGTGTTGACAAGAAATTGGGAAATACGGCGGCGGGTGAGGTCGGAATGCTTGAGCATCGGCAGTACCGAGAGTCTACTTTCTCGGACGCGAGAGATCGTTTGTTGGGGAAAAACCGTGGCTCAGTGATATGTTTCGACCAACCTTGCGAAGTTTGGCGCAAAAAACTATTGAAACCCTGATTTACTTGGCAGGAAAGCACGATATACTAAGTACGGGGCGATATGCGAGCGTTAAGTACTGTAATTGCGGCACTCTACGGGGACGGTGAAAACCGTTCTATCTCAAGGTCGTCACGTCACACCCAAATACTCTCATGCCTTCGGCGAGGGCTCGATGGGGAGACGGAACCTTCATGGAACTGGATTCTCTCGGCCCTCCGCCAGGAGGGATTTGTGACGGAGGCGGTGCAGCTGATGGATACCCGGCGCATCACCCAGGCAGAGGTTTTGTTGGATCATCATGAGGTGATCACGTCGGCTTGCCCGGCGTACCCGCAATCACTGTTGAAGAACATGGGGCGCTCGGCACCTCCAGTACTTTGGTTAAGCGACCCAGCAATGGCGACCACGCCTCCTTGGCAGGATGAGAACGGGCTGGAGCGGTTTGGAGTTGGTGGGGTTGGCTGTCGACAGCCGTTGACGGTTGGCATCGCAATGGCCCGGACTGCGGGAGCGTGGTGTGCGGATCGTGACTATTTTGGGGTTTCGGGGGCGGCGGTGGGTTGCGATACCGCATTTGGCGATGGCATTCTGGCCGGGCATGGCGATGTTGTTCATTTTCTGCCTTGTGGGATGAATCATGGCAAGTGGCTGGGCTATGCGATTTCGGTTTGCCCTCCTCGAGAGCCTTTTAGTGCTGGCAGAGCGATGGAGCGTAACTCGCTGATTTATGCGATGGCGCACTTTACGGTTGTTTGTTCGGCGCGGTTTCGGATGGGCGGTTCTTGGCAAGGCGCGGCAGCGGCGATCAAAGGGCACCAGGCGGTTGCGGTAGCTGATTGGACATCGGTTGGCCACGCGGCTTCTTTGTTGGAGCACAACCAGGGGACTTATGGGGTGGCTCAGCGGGCGTTGGCAAATTTGGGGGCGTATCGGTTGGCTGTCGATCTGGCAAATTTTCGAGACGAGATGGGGTTCTCCCTCGATGATGCAATGGCATGGGCATATGATTATCGGGCTGGGGCGGTTAACAGCGGGCTGTTTGCGGCGGCTGGTTGAACTAGGTTGAAAGGGCTTCAGTTGAACGTGAAGACGACTTTTCCGGCTTTGCCGGCTTTCATGAGTTCCATGGCGGCTTGGAATTCGGTGTAGTGCATTTCGTGGGTAACGATTGGGTCGAGGTTGAGTTTGCCTCCCTTGAGCAGGGTCCCCATCTGATCCCAAGTCTTCCAAAGTTTCCGCCCAACGATGCCTTGGAGGTCGATTCCCTTGAATATCACGTCGTTGACGCGGACGGTTTGTTCAGCTTTTCCATACACTCCGAGCAGCGAAACGCGCCCGCCGGGGCGGACGGCGTCGATGGCGAGGGCGAGTTGCGAGGGGTGGCCGGACATTTCGAGTACGACGTCGACGCCGCCGGGGCACCTGCTCTGAATTTCTTTAAGAGGGTCTTGGGTGAGGGGATTGAAGACGGCTTCGGCGCCGACTTTGAGGGCCGACTCGGTTCGGTATTCGCTGACTTCGGTGGCAAAAACTCGGGCCGCGCCGGCGGCCTTACAAACAGAAACGGCCATTTGGCCGATCGGCCCCATGCCAGTGATGAGGACGGTTCGGCCTTCGAGGGGACCGGCCATGGCAGTGTGGACGGCGTTTCCGAGGGCGTCTTGGAAGGCGGCGATTTTGGTTGGGACTTCGCGAGATGTTGGCCGGGCATTTTCCCAGGGAATGACGGCGTATTCGGCGAAGCCACCGTCAACATCGACCCCGAGGATGACGGTGTTGGCGCAGACGTGGGCTTGGCCGTGGAGGCATTGGACGCACGTGCCGCACACGATGTGAGATTCACTGGCGACAAAATCGCCAACTAATCGTTGGGTAACGCCTTCGCCGAGCTCGACGATGGTCCCGCAAAATTCGTGGCCGATGATTCGGGGGGGCTTGATTCGACCCGACGACCACTCGTCCCAGTTATAGATGTGCAAATCGGTGCCACAGACGGAGGCGGCTTCGAGTTTGAGCTTGACGCAACCGGGTCGAACCGATGGCTCGGGAACCTGGACGATTTCAACGCCGGGTTCGGGTCGCGTCTTTGCGATGGCTTGCACGGCGATCATTGTACTTGGCAACCGCCCTGCCCGGTAAACTATTGCTCGTGTTGAAAGTTGCAGTTTTGCCCTTGAATGCCGGAGAGGGCGCGAAGCCTCAGCTCGGGCGCCAAATTTCCGCTTTCGTGGCAGACCAACTTCGAAGCCACGGAGGGGCCGATGTTCAGTCGGTGAGCTTTTTGACCCAAGTCGAGCAGGGCGGGGTCGCCCGGACCGCTTTTGTAAATATTGGCGATGGTCTTTTGGAAGCCGATCAGCTTGGTGATTTGTTTAGTCAGTCTGGCGTCGATGTCTCAATGGACGGCTCACTCGCGGTTGTGGATGGCGGGCATGAGATCACGGTTCGCTATACCAAAAAGGATGACCTGGCGGGCGGCATTACCGAGGTTCACAAGTTTGCTGACGACGCGATTTTCACCGTTTTGCACAAGATGGTGAAGCGGCTCGCGGACGAAGCTCAAATCGGATTGCCGGAATTTTTGGCCGGCGAGACGATGGAGTTCGGGACCGACAATTCGGCGTGCTTTCTGAAGTTCCTTGAAGGGTACGACGCGCTGAACTATATACAGCAGGCGAACGGGTTGGTTGCCCAGGAGTTCTCGCCAGAGGGGGCACTGACTTCCCTTTCCGAGGCGATTGAGCTTGATAAGGAGTTCGAGGGGGCTTACCAGGTTTTGGTCGGGCTTTGCCGTGCTTGCACTCAGTATCAGATCGGGACGTTTGAGCTGGTTGAAGGAGCTTTGACGAAGGCGACGCAACTCGTTCCGGATGATTTCGGCGCTTACTTTGCGCTGGGCGAGCTTCATCAGGCGGCGAACAATGCGGCGAAAGCGGTCGACTTCTTTGAGAAATCGGCTCAGCTGAAGGCCGATGATCCGGGGATTTTGAATCGACTGGGGAATGCCCAGGCTTCGATGAATATGTTCGTCAATGCCGAACGGAACTTCAAGCGGGCGATCGAGCTTGAGGATGAATCCAAGCCATCGATGGACTTCTTGGTTGGAGTTTTGAACGCAACCGGACGCGGACATGAGGTTCCGGCGCTGTGGAAGGAATTGGTTGATGCGAACCCTCAGAACCCGGAGTTTCATGCGAAGTACGCGATTTCTTTGATTCAGAACGGACGCCAGGCGGACGGCGAGAAGGCGTTTGAGCATGCCATCGAGACAGTTGAAGAAAACGTGCTGGTTAAGCGATTCTACGCTCCATACCTCGCTCAGAACGAGGATTTGGACAGGGCAATGGACTTTTATGAGGACGTGATTGACGTCGCTCCAGCGGATGTTCCGTTGCTCCTGGAGTACGCGCAAACGCTTCAGGCGGCGGATCGGGAGTTTGAGATTCCAGCGGTGTTGCAGAACGTCCTGAAGGCGAATCCTGATCCGAACACCAAGGCTCAGGCGACGGCTTGGCTCATCGAGCTTGAGCAGCCGAAGCGGATCGAGAGCGTTCAAGCGGCCGGAGAGAAGCTTGCTGCGGGCGACGCGGAGGGCGCGATTCGCGACCTCAAGCCGCTTCGAAACTGGCTTGCGGACTATTGGAAGCTCTGGGCGATGCTGGCATCGGCGTACAATCGAGTTAATGACCACGTGGAGGCCGAAGACTGCGCTAGGCGGCTGTTGGAGATGTATCCGGGTTGCGAGCCAGCTTACGGCGAGTACCGAGAGGCACTGAACGGACAGGGCAAGAATGAGGATGCATGGCAGTTCATGCAGTTCGCGTTCTCGCAGAATCAGCAGAGTTTTGGAGTTTTCATCAACCTTGGGCTTGCCGCAAAGCGGGCGGGGCACACCGACGAAGCGAAGCAGATTGCCGAGCAAGTACGGGCGGTTGTCAACGAAAACCCGGACATGATGGGTGAACTGAAGGACGTTCTGGCCGAGCTAGAGGCGTAAAATGAGATGGTGCAGGTAACCGCACCGACCGAAACCAAGCGCGTGCACCCATTGGTGTGCGCGTTTGTTGCTTTCAACGTCTTGATGGTGACGCTCTATGCGCTTCCAAAGCCTGCCGCGTCGATCGTGAATAACCAAGTCGAGCCGCACGGGACAGACATCTTTTTGAAGTGGAACGACGCGCAGGTAAAGACCAGCGCGATTCTGGAGCACTACGTTCTTCCGACCGGGCTTTGGCAGTATTGGGATATGTTTGCGCCTGATCCGGCTCAGATTGATTCTTGGTGCGACGCTCAGATTGTGTTCTTTGACGGGACACACACGACGTATCAATATCCGCGCATGAAGGAGCTACCGATTCCTCAGAAGTACGTGATGGAGCGGTATCGAAAATTCTATGAGCGCGTGAACATGAATGACCCGGCGCGCGGAAACGATAACGGGTGGATGTGGCCAGTTTTTGCGCAGCACTTTGCTTTGATCAATGCGTTCGATCCTAAGAACCCCCCGGTGAAGGTTGGGTTGACCCGGCACTGGCTGGCCGTGCCTCGGCACGATGGCAAGCGAGGTCCGGAGCCGGAGTATCAGAAGTACACCTACTACTGGCACGTTGTTGACCAGACTTTGCTGGCGAAGGACATGGGGTGGAAGATTGGAAAGCGCTAAACAGTTGTATCGCTACTGGTTTGGGTTTGGCAGTCCGGTGACGCTTGGGGTTTTTCGGGCGATCTTTTGCACGTTGCTATTCATCAATTTTGTGATGATCGGCATGTTTTGGAACGACTGGTTTGGGCAGTCGGGCTATGTTCCTGCTGAGATCGGGGCAAAGTGGCTTGACTCGCACTATATGGCGGGTGGGGATCGGTCGCTGATGTTCAACCGGATTGATCCACTTTTTGGGGTGACCAGTGAGCTGGTTGTGAAGGCGGTTTACTGGGCCACTGTGGGGTTTGCTGCACTGTCGGCACTAGGGCTGTGGTCGCGGTTTAGCACGTTTTGCTTGGCAGTTGGGATCGTTGCGATTCACCACCGGAATCCAATTATTCTGCACGGCGGGGACACCTGGATGCGGGTGGCGGCAATTTATCTTGCGATCGGTCCCTCGGGAGCGGCGTTTTCGCTGGATCGTTGGATCGCTCGGCGGCGGGGAAAGGCTGGTCCAATTCCTGAGCTAATTTCGATGTGGCCCCAGCGGCTGATTGCCTATAATTTGGCCCTGCTGTACTTCACGACGACTTGGGCGAAGTGGTTCGGGGGGCTTTGGAAGTCGGGGGATGCGACCTGGTATCCGGCTCGGTTGCACGAGTTTGATCGGTTTCCAGTTCCGGCCTTCTTGAACGACTACCCGATGGTGAAGATCACGACATGGGGAACGTTGGCGGTTGAGTTTGCGCTCGGCACATTGGTGTTCTTCAAGCCGTTGCGAAAGTGGGTTTTGCTCTCCGGAGTCGCGTTGCACTTGTGGATCGAGTATTCGATGAACATTCCGCTGTTTGCGTTTTTGATGATGTCTTCATACATCGTTTTTTATGATGGTGAAGAGACGGCGGCTTGGTGGGATAGACTCAAAGCGCGGTTTGCGCGCTCCTCATGATTGCCGAACTACGAGTCGAGAATCTTGCGATTATCAACCACGTTGAACTTGCGTTCAACGGAGGCTTCTCGGTTTTGACGGGTGAGACGGGGGCGGGGAAATCCTTGATGATCGACGCCTTGGAGCTTGCCCTTGGCGAGCGAGCAGACACGGATTTGGTTCGCACCGGTGCAGCAAAGGCCTCGGTTCAGTTAGTTTTAGATTTATCTTCGCGTCCTGACTTGGTTCCTTATTTGGCTGAGTTGGGGTTGGAATCAGAGGAAGGACGGCTGTTCATTCTTCGAGAAGTTTTTGCCGAGGGGCGGTCGGTGGCGCGGGTGAATGGGCGGACGGTGCCGATTGCGACTCTAAAGTCCCTTGGCCGGCTGATTGTCGATCTGCACGGTCAGCATCAGCACCAGGCTTTGCTTGATCCATTGACTCATGTTGGATATTTGGATCAGTGGATTGGGGCGGAGGCCTTTTCGGCTTTGTCCTCGGTTGAGTCAGCATTTTCGGCCTTTTCGGCAGTTCGGGCTCGGATGGAGGCCTTGCGGCGTGGGTTGCGGGAGCGAGAGCAGCGGCTGGATATGCTGCGGTTCCAAGTTCAGGAAATTCGGTCGTTTGGGCCGGTTGAGGGGGAGGAGGAGGAGCTGACAGCGACCCTTTCTCGGTTGAAGAACTTGGAACGGATCACTTCGTCGGTTCAGTCGGCTTTGGCGGCTTTGAGTGAGGGAGAAGTGAACGCTCGGGATTTGCTGGCGGGGGGTTCGGCGGCGGTTTCGGATGCGTTGCGTTTTGATTCCTCTTTGGAGCCGGTTTCGGCGGGGTTGGAATCGGCGGTAGTGAACCTGGATGAGGCGGTTCACGCGTTGTCGTCGTATGTGGAACGGCTAGATGCGGATCCCGGGTTGCTGGATTTGTCGACGGAGCGGCTGGACGGGCTGAAGCGGCTGAAGCGGAAGTACGGGGAGAGCGAGGCGGCGGTTTTGGCTTTTTGCCTGGCAGCGGAGGAGGAACTGGCGACGCTGGAGGACGCCGAGGCGAGCGAGGAGTCTTTGGGGCACCAGTTGGCTTCGGCTTCTGCAGAGTTGGCTACGGCTTGTTCCGTATTAACTTCCGTGAGGCGGTCTCGGGCGGAGGCTTTTGTAGAGTCGGTCCGCGCCCATTTGGATGACTTGTCGATGGGCAAGGCTCGGCTGGAGGTTTCGATTCAGCCTTGCGAGCCTTCGTCGTTGGGGGCAGATGAGGTGGAGTTTCTTTTCTCGGCGAACGCGGGAGAGCCGCCCAAGCCGCTGGCAAAAATCGCTTCGGGCGGTGAAGTTTCGCGGGTGATGTTGGCGTTGAAGAGCGCGCTTGCGGGGCGGGCGGGGGTTCCGACGCTGCTATTTGACGAAGTAGATACGGGTCTGGGTGGAAAGGCGGCGGCGGCGGTTGGTCGTAAGCTCGCGGCTTTGGGGTCGTTCTATCAGGTGATTGCGATTAGCCACTTGCCGCAGGTGGCGGCTTGCGCGGCGCACCAGTACCGGATCGAGAAGCGAGAGCAGGATGGGCGATCGCAAACCTCAGTTGTTCCGCTTTCGACGGAGGCTCGAGTGGAAGAGATTGCGAGAATGCTAGCGGGGGATACGGTGACGGAGACCGCGCTGGCGAATGCTCGGGAGCTTCTGAAGATCGATTGAAGCTACTCGATGACGATTTCGGTGGAAATCGTCGGGTTCTGGCGTAACGTGGCAGCCACCGAACAATATTTTTCGTCACTCAGCGAAACAGCACGTTCGACAGCGGCCGGATCCAAATCCTGACCTTTGACGATATGTCGGACGGTCAGTGCGGTAAATGGGCGTGGGTAAACACCCGGTTCTGGGCGCTCGCCAACGACTTCGATTCGATAGCTTTTGATCACCTGGCGCTTCTTCGCGAGAATCCCAACGACATCCACTGCTGAACAGGCAGCAAGGGAGCCAACCATCACCTCTAGTGGAGTCGGACCTTTGGCTGGGGCTTCTTCGTTATGAGATGCGTCCATCACAAAGGGCACGCCGCTGGGTGCGGTGGCCTCGAATGTGAGATCGCCTTTCCATTCAACCGAGACTTTCATATTGTTTCCTACGCCGAGCGGGGCTTGATACGATCAGCCCATCAGTTCGCGCTCAGCCGGAAACTCTGCGTCTCCGATGAGGCTCGGCTGGTCCGGCTTCGTTTCCAGGTTGATGAAGCGATCTTGCTCGGAGGACTCGATGGAGGCGAGCATGGCGTCGAGGACGTGGAACGCGAGGTCGCCGCTGGCACGGTTTGGTCGACCCTCGGCGACGGCGTGAACCGTATCCAGGACTCCGAGGCCCCGTGAGTTTGTCTTGAAGGGCTCGGTCGAACGGATGATCTGAGACTCGCCGCCTTTGCGGACGATGATGTTGCCAGTCTCTGGCCGACCGTCCCAGCCGTCAAAGGAGTTTGGATCCGGAACGATCATCGTTCCGTCGCCGCCGTAAACGACGATGCAAGGCTGGCCCTCGAAGCCGTGGGTGTCGAATGACATGGTGAGTTGGCCGACGACGCCGCTATGGAACTGGACCGTGGTTCCGAAGTGAGTCGGGGTTTCGACCTTGATGACGGTTCCCTTTTTCGGCTCGCTGGTGACGGTTCGCTCGGGATAGGTGATGTTTGTAATGCTGGCAACGCGCTTGATGGGGCCAAACATGTTGACCATCGCGGTCAGGTAGTAAGGGCCCATGTCGAGCATCGGTCCGGCGCCGGGTTTGTAGAAGAACTCGGGATTTGGGTGCCAGGATTCAACACCGCGTGACGTCATATAGCCGTGAACTCCGACGATGGGGCCGATGATTCCGCTCTCGATCAGTTTACGAACGTGCTGATGGGCGGCTCCGAGGAAGGTATCAGGGGCGCAACCAATTGTGAGCCCCTTTTCTTTTGCGATGCGAAGCATCTCGCGCGCCTCTTCGCGGTTTGGAGCAAGGGGCTTTTCGTTGTGGACGTGCTTCCCGGCGTTGAGAACTTGGAGTGCGACTTGACCGTGGACGGCGGGGATCGTGAGGTTGATAATCAGATCAACTTCGTTCGACGCTATCAAGTCGTCAACCGTGAACACCTTGATCTCGTACTTCTCGGCTTGCGCTTGGGCGGCGGCGGGAACGATATCCGCGATGCCTACCAACTCGGTCGAAGGGAACTTCTTGAGATTTTCGCAGTAGATCGAGCTGATGTTGCCGGCTCCGATAATGCCGACGCGCATGGGATTCATTGGGTCAAGTTTACTTGACCCAAACTCGTGGTTGTCCGTTATTCCATGACAACGTTAATCGCGGCAATGACTTGCTCTACGTCAGGTAAGGCGGCGTATTCGTAGATTGGGTTGTAGCCGATGTGCACGTCGTCTCGGCAGACGAGTTGAGGTGGGGACAGGAACAGGTTGAACCGCTCCGGCACGCTGACCATTTCGCTGATAATGGATTGGCCGAAGCCGCAGGTTTTGGTGTCCTCATGCACAACGACCAACCGACCAGTCTTGGCGACCGACTCGGTGATGGTCTCATAGTCGCAGGGAACAATCGAGCGGAGGTCGATGATCTCGCAGCTCACACCACTCTTTACTGCGGCTTCGTGGACGAGTTCCATGGTATTGCCGTAGCTGACGATAGTGACATCGGAGCCTTCTTGGACGATGTTGGCGACGCCGAAAGGAACGGGCTCGACGTTGTCGACCTCGATCTGCATCCGAAAGATGTGCTTAGGAACGAGGACGAATGTCGGATCGTCACCATGGATGGCGCTCCAGAGGAGGCCAGCGGCGTCTTGTGGCGTGCTCGGAATCGCGACTCTCAGCCCAGGGACATGGGCGAGGGAGGCTTCGTTGCTCTGGCTGTGCCAGAGTGAGCCGCCGGGGAGGTAGGCACCATAGGGCGCGTAGATGACAAGCGGACACTTCCATTCGCCAAAGCTGCGCCAGCGGAGAGTGGACATTTGGCCAGTGATCTGGTTCCAGCCGGGAGCGATAAAGTCGATGAATTGGAGTTCAAAGACGGGTCTCCATCCGTAAGCGGAGAGGCCGACGGCGACGCCCATGATGGTTGCCTCGGCAAGCGGTGAGTTGAAAACTTGCTTGGGGAACGCTTCGCTCAGGCCTTTTGTGACGCCAAAAACGCCGCCCTTGGGGTCCTCAATGTCTTCGCCGAAGAAGACGATTTTTGGATCGTTTTCGAGGGCCTTTCGGAAGGTGGTGTTGATGGCGGAGACCATTGTCTGGCGTCCGGGTTGAATAGGAGGGGCCTCTGCGTCGATTTCTTCGCCCCAGCAGTCGCGCATGGTTTCCTCGCTGATGGGATCGTCGGCTTTCTCGGCGGCAATGTAGTCTTCGTCGACTTGCTTGAAGACTTCGTCTTGCATCGCCTGGAAGGCGGCTTCGGTGAGTTCGCCTGACTTCAGGAGTTCTTCGGAGAGGAGGCGAATGGGGTCACGGTGTTGCATCTCCTCAATGTCTTTGAGGTCGCGGTAGACGCGGTGGTCGTCGCTCGAGGTGTGCGAGGATAGGCGGTCGATATCCAGCCAGATCATCGTTGGGCCATCGCCTTTGCGCGCCTTGTCGATGGCAGTTTTTCCGGCTTCGAGAATCGCGTCGGGGTGGCGACCGTCGATCTTGACGATTGCTGCTGGGTCGAAGAGGCCGAGATTGAACGGCATGAACTTCTCGGTGGGGGTCGAGATGCCGTATTTGTTGTCTTCGAGGATGAAAATGACCGGGAGCTTCTCTTGGACGGCGAAGGCCCATGCTTCGTAGAACTCCCCTTGGCGGGCGGCGGCGTCGCCGATTGTGGCAATGGCAACGCTGTCCTTGCCGTCCATCTGCATTCCCCATGCCGTTCCGCAGGCGGGGAGGCAGTTGCCGCCGGTGAGCGTGCAAACGCTAAAAATGTTCAGCTCGCGGCAGCTGTAGTGGCCGGGCATTTGGCGTCCTCCGCTACTTCCGTCGCGTTTGGCGAAGTAGGCAAGCGCAAGGTCTCGGTTGCTGAGTCCCCGGGCAAGCATGAGGCCACGGTCGCGGTAGTACGGGAAGAGGTAGTCGTCTTCGCGGAGGAGGTAGGCAATTGCGCCGAGGGCTTCGTGGCCCATGCCGGAGACTTGGAACCATCCTTTACTTTGTCGGAGCAGGATGCCTTCTCGGCGATCTCCCTCTCGGGAGAGCATCATGAGCTTTAGGAATTCAAGCTTGTTGAAAGTGCTTTTAGAAGTCTTGGTTGACATGGTTGCCTTAGTTCTTTCTCCGTTGAAAGATCACGGTCGACTGACACACTATTTTACCGGAACGGGTTTTGGCCAACCGTAAGCGGTGACCCGTGAACAGTAGAATTTAACGAATGATTCGAATTCTTACTACGGGGGGAACGATTGATAAGATTTACTTCGATTCGCTTAGCGAATACGAAGTTGGAAATCCAGTTGTGGACGGGATCCTTCGTGAGGGAGGCGTAACGGTGCCTTACATCATTGAGAGCATTTTGCGGAAGGACAGCTTGGAAATCACCGACGAGGATCGGGCGATGATTTTGGAGAAGGTGGATGAGTGCATTGAGGAGCGAGTTCTGATTACTCATGGGACGGACACATTGGCCTTGACGGGGCAGTATTTGCAGGGTCGGACGTCAAAGACGGTGGTTTTGACAGGGTCTTTGCAACCGGCGAATTTCCGGTTTACGGATGCGGTTTTTAATGTTGCATTTGCGATGGGGGTATTGCAAAGCGTTTCTTCTGGCGTTCATCTGGCAATGAACGGGCAGGTTTTTGACCCGAGTCGGGTGAAGAAGAATCGGGACAAGAACCGATTTGAGGCGGCTTAGGTAGTCCATGCGACCCAGCGGAGTAACGAACGGGTACAACTCTGTCGTATCGTTCACATATCCACCATATGAGTGATCTCGCCACTTGGTATTACGTTGGGTCGTTTGGGCAGCTTGGCCCATTGACCAAAGAACAGCTCGAAGAGCTGATCGAAGGCGGCGTGATTGAGAAGCAGACTTACGTTTGGCGACCGGGGATGGGCGACTGGCTCCCTGCGAACTCGGTTCCGGAGTTGAGTGGGGCATTTCGGGCCATGGAGCCGTTTGCGGCCCCGCCGCCGATGCCTTCTGCAATGCCGACGGTACCACCCATGAGTCCTTCGCAGGGCTACGCTCCTCCGATGCAGGCGCAGGCGCAGTACCCTCGACCCAACTACGGGTATCAGATGCCGGCGTATATTCCGAAGAGCGATAAGAGCCGGACTTTGAGTGGGGTTTTGCAGTTGCTGTTGCCGGGCGTTGGGCGGATTTACATGGGCCACGCGGCGCTTGGGGTGATTCAGTTGGTTGCGGCTTTTATGACTTGCGGGGCGTTGCACGTCTGGTCGATCATCGACGGAGTCCTGATCCTTTCGGGTCAAGTTCGGCTCGATGGGTACGGGCGAGCGTTAGAAGACTGAAACGCCGTGCCGTGATATACGTCACAATAGGTAGTTGAAACCTATGCGTTCACTTCTGATTTGTCTGGTATTTGTTCTGGTGTCGGCTCTGTCGGCAGCGCAGGACAAGTTGGTTTTCTCGATCGAAGGTCGGGGGGACTTTACGATGACGCTTGATCAGAAGGCGGCTCCCAAGACTTGCGCTCAGATTTTGAGCTTAGCCTCGAAAGGGTTTTACGATGGGCAGCGGTTCCATCGGTCGATCCAGAAGCCGAAGCCATTCTTGGTTCAAGTCGGCGATCCCGCCTCGAAGAGCGGGGTACTGGAGGACGAGATGAACGGTGGATCAGGCAAGAAGGTGGCTTTTGAGGACAGCGGATTGCCATGCGATTTGGGCGCAGTTGGGCTGGCTCGGAATCCAGACGATAAGGATTCGGGCGATAGCCAGTTCTTCGTGTTGCTGGCTCCCAGCCGGTTCATGAACGGAAAGTACACCATTTTTGCCAAGATTACGGCGGGAATGGATGTTGTGCAGAAGATCGCGGTTGGTGACAAGATCAGCTCGGTTCGTGTTGTTAAGGGCTGAGGTCTGCTAAACTTTTGGGGTGCAGTTGGTCAGAGCGCTTCTATCTAGATTTGCGTTTGGCATCGTCAGCCTTCTGTTCATTTCCATCATCACGTTTGTCGCCTCGGACCTGGCTCCGGGTGATCCTGCAACCTATATTGCGGGTGAAAAGGCTTCACCAGAGACAATTCAGCGAATTCGCGAGAGTTTGGGGCTGGATAAACCGCTTCCCATCCGATATGTGAACTACATTGGCGGAATTGCCAAGGGCGATTGGGGCGAGAGCTACTCAGGAACGCACGAAAAGGTGTCAGCGATTTTGGGTCGGACCATGCCGATGACTCTTCGACTCGCGTTGCTCGCGATTCTTTTGGCCTCGGTGATCGGCATTTCGGCGGGGACGATTGCGGCGATTAAGGAGACGAAGCTGCTGGATCGGGGCATATTGTCGGCTTCGACTTTTGGTGTAACGCTTCCGAACTTCGTTCTGGCTCCGATTCTGACGTTCATTTTCTGCATCAAATTCGACGTGCTACCGACGACTTGGGAGACTGAGCTTCGGGGTCCGCTCTGGATGTATTTGGCTTTGCCGGTAACAGTTCTTTCTCTGCGGCCGATGTCTTTGTTGACGCGCTTGACGCGTGCTTCGATGATTGAGACGCTGCGGCAGGAGTTTGTTCGGACGGCGACCGCTCAAGGCGTTCCGCCGTTCCGGTTGATGACGAAGTACGCACTGAGGAATGCGATTTTGCCGGTTGTGACGGCGATTGGGACGACGTTTGGATTCCTCCTGACGGGGTCATTTGTTGTCGAGCGATATTTCAGCTATCCGGGAATTGGGAGCACGACGATTGAGGCGATTCTCTCAAACAACGTTCCGGTGATTCAGGCTTGCGTTCTGGTGACTGGGTTCATCTTTATCATTGTGAATCTGATCGTGGACATCCTGTTGCCGATCCTTGATCCTCGGATTCGGGAGGGGCAGGTATGAAGGGCAAAAAGCTGCGCGACAAGCTGTTTTGGGCGGGAGTGGTGTATATGGCGTTGCTCCTTTTGTTTGCGGTTTTTGGACCCCACATTCCTTTGCCAGACCCGAAACTAGATCCGGTTTTTGATAACGCGGGGAGGCCGCACATGCCGATGGGGTCGCCCGGGGCTTTGCTCGGCACGGACGAGATCGGTCGATCCTTTTTGCAGCGATTGGCTTACGGCGCGCGAATCAGTTTGTTTATCGGGTTTGCGGTTCAAACCATCAATTTGATCGTGGGAATCGCGGTTGGCGTTGCCGCCACGTTCTCCAAGAAGTGGCTTTCAAATGCGATCATGAGGTTCACGGATGGCATGTTTGCCTTCCCCGACATCTTGTTTGCGATTCTCATTGTTGGCATCGTTGGGGCGACCAAGGTTGGGCCGCTGGCGGTCATTTTCGCCTTGTCGATCTCAGGTTGGCCAAGCATTGCGCGATTGACGAAAACACAGTTGGCGACGTTGAAGGAGCGCGAGTATGTTGTCGCGGCTCGCGCCTCGGGGGCTTCAACGGCTTACTTGGTGTTCAAACATCTGCTCCCGCAGATGTCGGGAATTTTCTTGGCGGTTTCGACCGTTGAGCTTGCGGGAACGATCATTTCGGAGTCAACGCTGGGCTTTCTGGGCATCGGCGTACAGCCACCGACGCCGACTTGGGGCGGCATGATCAATAGTGCTCGCCAGAGTTTCAACTCCTATCCAGTCGAGCTACTTTGGCCGTGCCTTATCCTCAGCGGAACGGTGTTCTCGCTCAACTTCATTGGCGACGGACTTCGGAACTACTTTGATCCGAAGTCGAATAGTTAGCAGTTCGCAGTTCTGAGTAGTCCGAAAACCTTGCTTCTCGCTTCCTGCTGACGACTTACCGCTTTGTGAGGGCTTCGATTGCTTTTGCTAGCTGATTATCCTTCGCTGCATTACCCGATTCAAACTCCTGATCGGGGTCTGGAGCCACGGGCACGTCGGGTTTGAGGCCTCCGCTGACGTAGATTCCGTCGTCGTCCACCTTTCGTGAGAGGGCACCTTGCTTAGGCAGGTAGTACTTGGCGATCGTGAGCTTGATACCGGCTCCGTCGGACTGCTGGAAGACGGTTTGCACTGAGAATTTGCCGTAAGAGGTGTCTCCAACGAGAATGGCTTTTTTGTAGTCTTGGAGGACGCCAGCCATAATTTCAGCGGCACTGGCGGAGTCTTCGTCGATGAGGACCGCGACATTGTAGCCGATCTGGCGAACCTGTCCGGACGGCGTGTTTGCCTTCTCCTGACCGCCTTCTTTGTCCTTCAGCGTTACGGCAAGGCGATCATCAACGAATTGGCCGAGCATATCTACAACGGCATCGAGTGCGCCGCCGGGGTTGCCACGAAGATCGATGACCAGACCGTTGAGATTGCCCTTATCAAGCGCGTCCCATTCACGGACGAACTGCTCGGGGACTTCTTGGGAGAAGCTGGCGATTTTGAGATAGCCGACCTTGGAGTCTTCCAAAAGCTTTCCTTCAACAAGCGGCGGGACAACTTTTTCACGTCTCAAGTTAAAAACCAGCGGCTCAGGTTTTCCTGGTCGCATGATTTTGATCTTGACGAAGGTGTTCTCCTTCCCTTTGATCATGAGGACGACGTCGTCGGAGTTCATTCCGGCGATGCGCTTGCCGTCAACTTCGATGATCACGTCTTCACCCTTGACTCCGCCTTTGATGGCGGGCCCATCTTTGAAGACGGAGACGACTTTGACTCCGAGCGGGTCGGGGAAGAGGCGCGCGCCGATGCCGTAGAACTTGCCACTCGTGTCATCGCGAAAGGCGGTGTTGATTTTGGGAACGAAGAAATTGCTATGAGGATCGCCGAGGGCGGCGACGAGGCCCTCCATCGCGTTGTATTTGAGCTCCTTTCGATCCTGGTCACCTTTGTATGAACCGAGGATTCGGGTGAAGGACTGCTTGAACAAGGTCTCGGCGTTGGCGGCTTTGGAGGGCGTTTTGATACCCAGAAGCAGGTCTTTGGGCGCGGAGCCGAGTTGACCGTTACGGATGTCTTTCCAGAGGAATCCGAAGCCGAAGCTGGCGGTGAGTCCGAGCGTAAGGGCGAGGGCGCGGGTGAGCTGCTTCATACTTGGGCCTCCTCTTTGGCCTGGGCAACCTTGGTTGCGGGAGGCTTTCCGGTGGTGAAGGTGCCGATATTGAGGGTGTATCCACTTCCATCGGGTAGTTGAACGACGTCTTTTAGCTTGCGGCTGTTGCCCATGTCGGCTCCGCTGAGGGTTGCTAGGCCTTTGCTTTGGAGAGCCAGGGCGAAGATTTCGGCGGCGTCGCGGGTGCTTTGGTCAACAATCAGTTTGATTTTGGGCGGAGTTGGGTTGCCTTTGCTGATGGTGAGTTCTACGGGCGTCGCGGCCTTTCGCTCGTTCTTGAAGTAGCCGTAGGTTCCCGCTGGTGCGAGTTGGGCGAGGCATTTTCGCATCGTTTCCATGTCTCCCAAGACGTTGGTTCTAAGGTCGAGGGTGATTGCGGTTTTGCCTTTGAGGGCGGCGGCGAGATCCTCGGCGGCTCCGCTGGTGAACATGAGGTTCAGGGTTCCGTCAGCGGCAAGTTTTCGTGGGATGTCGGTGTCGGCCTTAGCGATCTTGGTCTCAATCTTGGTGCCAGCACGATCCCAAGTGATGGCGAGCTCGCCGCTGTTTCCGATGATCAGCTTTTCTCTTGCACGGACAGGCATGATGCTCTTGTCCATGCGCACCTTAAGGGATTTTCTCATGTCGTTGATCGTTTTGAAATCGATTTTTTTCGCCATGAAGTCGACTTGGGCGGCTTGGTACTTGATGATCTCCTCGCTGTTCATCACCCAGTGACCATCGACCGAGTCGAGCAGGTCGCCGGGTTTGACTCCGGCTTTGTCGGCCGGGGAACCGGGAGCAACGGCGACGACTGTGAGCCGAGGCATGTCGGATTCTTTATCGACTCCACCGAGCTTGACGCTCACCTTTTGAGGCTTGTAGTCCATCCAGACTCCGATTCCGGGATAGCGACCGGCGCGGATGCTTTTAAAGGCGGTGAACTCTTCGGGTTTGTAGAATTGGCTATCGATGTCTTTGAGCCCGACGATCATGCCTCGCACGGCTCCGCTGAGGAGTTTGTCGTCGGTGGGGACTTGGTCCACGTATCGCCCGCGCAAGAGCTCGATGATGCCGGTGAAGTAGTCGGTTTCGGCGATTTCAAGTTCTTTGCCGGTGGAGGCGAACATCGAACTGAGGTTGGTTTCTTGCGAATTGGGTAGGTCGCGCAGGGAGCGGAACTTCATTCCTGCGATTCCGGCGATCAGCACGCTTGAGATCACCAATGCGGTGGTAAGACTTTTGCGCTCCAGGCTCATGTGTTTCTATTCTACGTCAGATTGGCGCGCCAAGCTTCCCGACTCGGGCTTTATGCCTTGGGACTTCACTAGGTTTTCCACTCAGGAAGGCTTGAGTGATGGCCCAGGCTTGCTCGGTTCCGAGGACCCTTGCGCCGAGGGCGAGGACGTTAGCGTCGTTGTGCTCGCGGGCCATTGCGGCCATGTATTCGGTAGTGCAGAGAGCGGCGCGGATGGTTGAGTAGCGGTTGGCGCGGATGCTGATCCCGATTCCGGTTCCGCAGATGACGATGCCAGCATCGTGGTTGGGGAGGGCTTTTGCGAGCTCGTCGGCAGCGTCGGGGTAGTCGTAGGCTTCGGTGGTGAGGGCGCCGACTTCCGTGGTTTCGTGGCCGGCTTGGTCCAGTTTCGCTTTCAGGTAAGCCCTAAGATCAAGCGCGGCGTGGTCGGAAGCGAGGACGACTTTCATTTCGACTCGAGTTTGGCGACGCCTTCTTTGACGAGTGGGCTCTTGCTCTTTTTGGCGTTTTCGATCACATTTGTGGGGAGTTTCCACTTGCCTTTCTGGGCTCCTTCGACGAGGGCGAGGAGGATGGCGGGGTGCTCTTCGGGGAAGGTGTTCTGGATTTCGCCGGGCTGGGTGGGGTCGGGGAGTTTGGCAAAGCCATAGAGTGCAGCGGCGCGGACGTAGGTGTCGCGGTCGATCACCATTCTCTGGAGGGCTTCCCTTCTCAGGCTCTGTGGGAGTTGCTCGTAGACGTGCTCGCGGACGTAGGGGCTGTCATCGGCGAGGGCGCCGAAGAGGACTTCTTTGGGGGCGTTGGCGTCGCCGAGTTGCTTGAGGCATTGCAGGCGCACTTGCTCTGACGGGTCGTTGACCAAGCTGTATTCGAGTTGCTTGCGTTCGGTTTCAACGTCGGGCTTCATCGCCGCGAGGGCGGAGGAGCGGATGATCGCCATATCTTGTCCGCAGGCGGTGAGCAAAAGCTGGCGGGCGGCGGGCTTGGCTTTGAGGTCGGTTTTGTCGAGCGCGGCGAGGGCTTTGACCGTGGCGATTCTGGTGCGCCAACTTCGCCGGACGATGTTTGGAGAGATGGCCTCGAACGTGGTTTGCTCGGGATGCTCGGCGAAGTAGAGGAGGGCGGCTTCACGAGCGTACTCGTTCGGCGCGGTGCTGACGAGGCGATTCATGAAGCTCTTGCCGATGAGGTCGTCGCTGGCGATTCCGATTCGGCCGTAGGCTTGGACGGCGCCGAAGGCGACGGCGGGCTCGAGTTCGGTGGACATCTCGAGGAGTTTGGGCTGGAGGGATTTGTACTTAGCGGGGTCGCGCAGGATTGCCGAGATGGCATTTCGTTTGATTTCAACCGGCCCGGAAGAGAGACACTCGGAGACTGCTTCCGAACTCTCCATTGACCACAACTTGGCAGGCTGGAGCGGAGTCGGAGCGTCGCTTACGATTCGGAATTCCTTAAATTCGTATCTAACCACCTCGTGGGGGTTACGGGTAACGCCGTTAAGCATCGCTGGCACTCCGAAGGTGAAGTGTTGCGACTTGCCGTCGGCACTCCCAATGCGAACGGTTTGCCAGGTGCCGTCCGGAGTGATTGGGATTGAGCCACCCACGCCTAAGGTGACGTCTGCGCGATCCGGTGATCCACTTGCGTATCGGAATGAAATGGGGTTCGATGATTTTGTTCGAACTTTGAATTCCAGAATTCCAGTGGGAAACCCGGGAATTACAACCCGACCATTTCTTATGATTGCAGACTCAGTGTAAACAAGCGCTCCATCAACAAGTGAAACGTTGGCAGAGCCAGAAACAGTGGACGGAAGGTCTTGGGGTTCGTGCACCACTTGTGGCCCAAATGCCGAAGTCCCGCCGAGCACCGCTTCTGCGTCGGAGCGAAATGTTTGGTCAAACAGGCGCAGATCGACTGAAGTACGCAAACTTGGCCACTGATTCGGATAGGTAAACGGTGAAATGGTTGTCGCTGAAGTCGGTGGAACTGGGGCTTCTTGATACCTACGGACTAAGTTTTCACGTAGAGACCAGCAAACGGATCGAACCAAGTTCTGCTCGAGAATCATGCTCTCTGAGTTTTCTGAAATGGCGGAAAAGTCTCGAGCGAAGGGAATGAACCCATTTGAACCAGAAATGGTCAGCACGGAGGCGAATGGGCCCCGCTCTTCGCGATCATCCGCGTCAAACTTCGACAGATTGAACTCCTTTTCTAAAATCTCTTTGGCTTCGAAGTCGTAAAAAATTGGCTCGGGGATGAAGCGGGGGATCACTTCGACATCCAGGTCACCGCCCGACATTGACGAGAAGAATGCTCTGATTCGAGACATCGACTGAACAAGTCGTGTCTTGTCGCTGAGTTCCAGCGTGTTACTGCACTTGGGGTTGGTGAAATCGCGCTCGAAAACGAGCATGAGCACGCGTAACTTTACGGCACTCGCTTTTGGGGCAACTTGTTTCAGCACAGACCAGTCCAGTTCAGAACTGACAGTCCGAGAGGTGCCTTTAACTAGTTCCGTTAGGTACTGAAAAATGCTGCGATCCCTCAGCACTTCCGGATTCCGGGCCTCTGGCTTCGGAAAAACGCTCTCACCTTGCCCTCCCGAAACCTGAGCGAACGTGAGCGACGAGAGGGCGATGAGGGTCGAGAGCATAGGTTAGTCCAGCAATTCAAATAGACGAATATCGTTAGGCGAGGTTGCGTGTCCGTCTCCTCGAGTGTAAGCCAGGGAGGCTCGGTGGCCGAGACAGCTTAGGTCGGAAGGCATCTTGCCGATCATGTCGAGAACGACCTTCTTGATCTTCTCTGAGTTCTCTTTGAATACGCTGAGAACGTCGTGGGCGTTCACTGCTTCGGCTCCGGCGTGGACGCCGCTGTCGTAGTCGGTGATGAGCGAGATGTTCACAACCGCCATTCCCATTTCGTGGCAGAGATATGCCTCGGGGTACTGGGTCATGTTGATGACTTCCCAGCCCTGGTCGTGGAACCACTTAGATTCGCTCTTGGTGCTGAAGCGGGGGCCTTGGATAACGACGACGGTTCCGCCGTCGTGGCAGGTGATTCCGTTTTCGCGGATGGTATCGACTGCAAGCTTTCGAAGGGTTGCGTCGTACATATCCGCGGGGGAGACGTGGGTAACGATGGGGCCGTCGTAGAACGTGTCAGCTCGTCCGTTGGTGCGGTCAACAAACTGGTCGCAAACCACGAAGTGGGTTGGAGCGACGTGGGCTTGGAGCGAGCCAGCGGCGCAGGGTGAGATGATGGCTTGGACTCCTAACGATCTCATCGCCCAGACATTTGCGCGGTAGTTGATCTTGTGGGGCGGCAAGGTGTGGTGCCTGCCGTGGCGTGGGAGGAAGGCGACTTTTCGCCCGGCTACCGTGGCAAGGAATACGGCATCGCTTGGCGCGCCGTAGGGGGTGTCGATTTTGACTTCCTCGACATCTTTGAGGAGACTGTAGAAGCCTGACCCTCCAAAAACTCCGATTTCTGCGCGCTGGTTCATTATTTCTTCACCACAAGCATTAGGGCTTTATGAGCTTGTTCGATAAGGGTGTCGACCCGACCGCCTCGACGCACCCACATGTCTTGGTTGTTGCCAAAGATTTTGAGGTTCTTGACTGCTGTGAGGTTCGCGAAGCGGGTGTCGGCGAGGAATGACTTGGCTTCGCCAGCAACGATGATGACGTCGGGGTTGGCTTGGAAAAGGAATTCGGGGGTGAGCATTTCGAACTTCGCTGAATCTGGACCAGCGGGATCGGTGCCGATGACCTTCATGATCTCGGCTTGGAACGATTTGGTTCCTGCGATCATGTGGGTTCCGCCTGAGCCGGGAAGGATGAGGACGGCTTTGGGTCTAGGGGAAGGCGCGTCGCCTTCGGCGACTCGACGCTCACGCCGAATTCGATCTACATAGGTTTGAATGCTTGTTTCGTTACCGACGAAGCTACCGAGGGTGAGCATTTCGCGCTCGAACTCTGCAAGAGTTGTGGCCTTGAATTCGAACAGCTTAGCGCCGGTGGCTTTGAGTTTGGTTTTGTCGTCCTCAGAGTACAAATCTGAATCCGTAACAATGAATTGAATGTGCTTGCTTGTGATTTTCTCGAAATCGGGCTTGAGGTCACCATACACAGGCTTCCCCGAAACCATGCTCGGGTAATTGCAGGCCTTGGTTCTGCCTTCGAAGTTCACACTGCAGGTTACGAGGAGTTCGGACGTGCTTGGGCTTAAGCTGATAATGTGTTCTAGCCGTTCGGGTCGCATAGGAACCGAGAGGGTCGTCGCTTTCTCACATCCAAAAAGTGGGAGCGCGAAAAGCGCCAAGAGTCCAAGCAAGTGCTTGCGCATAACATTCATTGTGGCTTGTAACCACCTCCGAATACCAGAACAACCGCGACAGATTATTGGTTTCCGGGCTTTGTGGTTGCTCGTCGCTCGACGGTGAAGCGTTTGTTGGCGCTAAACCGGGTGAGCACGCCTTTTTTGCTGAAGGCGATCACGCTGACTTGGTACTCGCCAGAGACGACGTCGTCAGAGTAGACCCAGTCAAAAGTGGTGCCCTTTGCAGTGAAGGAGCGGAGGAAACGGGTGGGGACGACCTTCGTGTTATTGGAGACAAGCACGATTTCGACTCCGTAAGCGACGGCTTCCGGGACGGCGTCCCACTTGACGGTGAGCTTATCTTTGGTTTTGTCGCCATTTTCGGGAGCGGTGACGTTGACTCGGGTTAGGCCGGTGGTGTCGGTTGGCGGCTTAGGAGTCGTGTCGGCCGGCTTGGAACCGAGGGAGGAGAACACCGCATCGCCCAGGGCGGAGTAGCCGTCGAAGACGAGCTTGACCGATTTTGCTCCTTTGAGGGGTATTTCGAGTTTGGTCGGTTTGGCGTCGGCGGCGGCGCGAAAGTCTTTGACGAGATCGCCGTCAACGTAGACGAATAGGGTCGCATCAACCCATGACGAAGGGAATCCGTCAGGGATTCCGAAGCTACCTTTGAAAAAGGTGGAGTTTGCGGGGACGGCGTAGACGAGGGTTGCTTTGCGCTCGTTGGTCGCGGAAGCGGCGTCTCTTGGGGTGAAGAGCATGCCTTCGGAGCAGACGACGCCGCCGATTGAGAAAGCGTCATTTTTTTCGATCTGACCGGTGCCAGCCGCTTGGGTGACCGGTTTAAGCTCGGAAAGGCGCGTTTCCAGTTTTTGCTGGAAGTTTGCGATGAGGAACGACGCGATTCCGATGGCTACCATGATGCTCTCCTGACAATATTACCGGGATTCGTCGCCTTCGCCGCGCAGGTCGATGGGGTCGGGGCCTTTTGCGGGTTCCGGTTTGGATTCGGGTTCTTCTTTGGGCGGCTCGGGTTTGGCTTCAGGCTCGTCCTCGCGGAGGTTGATTCGGGGTCGAGTTCTTTCACCTGGTGGAGATTCGTCTTCTTGGCGCGGTTGAGGGGGGTCCAGCTCTTGAGGCCCGGGAACCCGTTCAAGGTTCTCGGATGGCGGTTGAACTTGCTGGATCGGTTCACGATAGACGGCGGTATTGAACCGCTCGGCCGCAGAGGTGGGCTTGTTTGAGTTAAGAATGTAGAGCGCGCCGAGGGCCGCGATTACAAATGAGGCAATGCCGATTGTTGCGACGGTTCCTGGTGGATAGGTCTTTTCTCTGGGCTGATCGAGGTTCACCGCAGCAACGGGTTGGGGTTGCGGCGTTAGAGGAACGGGTTCGCCGACGGTCATGGAGCCGTCGGCGGCGCGCTCGACCTTTGAGGCCGAAACGGCTACGCCTGCGGCATTGTAGTGAACCATCCGCTCGTTGCCGAGGAAGTCCTTTTCCAGTTTGCTGTATTCGCCGTCCATACTTGTTTAGTATAAACGCATTTCTGCCAGGATCGGTTTCTGGAGTTTTCGAAAGGAAAATGGCAGGGGCAACAGGACTTGAACCCGCGACCTACGGTTTTGGAGACCGACGCTCTACCAACTGAGCTATACCCCTGCGTGGCAATCCCTATTTTACCGCAATTTTAGAGCGCGCCTCTACCGAACATTGCGGAGTACGTGGACTGTGGGCCGGTTCCGGTTGCGCCAGTGTATTTCACCTGAAAAACGGCTTCTTGCTTGGGGGCAAGGCTGGTTTTTCGGATGAGGCAGTAGGGCTTGGGCGTGCCGTAAAGGGTCATTCCCTGGCGGTTGACGACCTGGGCCGTGCTTTTGGGGCCGACCGTGATAACTAACCAAAACGGGCCAGTTAGGGTTGTGGTCCCGGTGTTTTTGACACCGACAGTTTGGGTTTGGGTGGCGGGGTCGTAGCCTGTAGTTCTTATCGCAAGGTTCGCGTTTGCTTGCGCTCGCATCGGTTGGTACGGGAGGTAGCTGGGAAGGCTGGTGG
The DNA here is from genome assembly GCA_965248555.1 of Fimbriimonas sp. Classification (GTDB taxonomy): domain Bacteria; phylum Armatimonadota; class Fimbriimonadia; order Fimbriimonadales; family Fimbriimonadaceae; genus Fimbriimonas. The sequence goes on from CBDFJP010000001.1 coordinate 100,228, forward strand.
GGTTAACTCCTGGGTCGCTTAGGACGTTCGATTGAGTAGGGAGGAACTGGTTTGATATCCAACTGATCGGCTCGGGGCGTCCGCCTAGGGTTGCCCTTTGGGGATCGGTCGAAAGTAAGGTTGTGCCGGCTTCGCCAGTGGTGCCGAGGAAGGCGAGGAAGCCCATGGCTTGGCCGCTGGTTGCTCCGCTGGGGAAGATTGAGCGGAGGGGAATGGCGGCTTCGAGGCCGGTGAGGGGGCCAGTTGGGGAGGTTCGGGGTTGCATCGCGATGCTACTGGGAACTCCGATCATGGCGGTGAGTTTGGCGGGATCAATGCGCCATGTTCCGGCTTCGGCTCCGATTGATTTCGGTAGAGTCGGGAGACCGGTGAGGGCTGATTCGGGGGAGGTGCTCAGGATCCCGTGGCGGAAACTCGAGAGGGCGTACTTGGCGGCGAAGCCGCCAGGAACGGTGAGGCGGGTGTTGGAGAGGAGCCGGGTTGCGGGGCCACTGTCGTCGTTTAGGGTCTGAAGGCTCGTGACCCCGCCGCCTGCGCCTATCGATGGGTCGATGAGCAGCGACATTCCGTTGATCTGCCCTTCGGCGGGATCGACTCGTCCGGCGAGGCCGATGTAGAGGTATTGGTCGTCGTTTGAGAGGAAGATTCCGTCGAGACGGTTCGAGCTAGAGGACGGCGTTCTCTGCTGCCACCAGTTGGCCTGGGTTCCGAATTCGGCGAGGTTTCCGTCGATGGTCCATCCGGTTCCGAGTCCACGGCGGACATCGAACCAGTAGTAGAAGTCGGAAAAGACTCCGGGGCGGGTTCCGGTGTCGGCGAAGACGCGGGCTTTGAAGAGGTGGAGGCCGTCTTCGAGCTTGGAGATGTCAAAATTCGCCAGGCGGAACGAGCCGTTGGCGAGTTTGATGGTGGCTAGATAGCCGTCGGTGAGGCCTTCGGGGGTATTGGTGAGTCCGGTGTACCAGGCTCCAGGTTTGCCGTTATCGAGCATCACAAAGGCGGCGTTTCCGTCGGTTGTGGTGTTGATGTTCAGGGTCAGTTTGGTGCCGGATATTGTGGCGCGTTTGGTCTGAGTTCCGGCGGTTTGAGCGTACGTACCAGTCGGTTGGGTGATGGTGGTTTCGGCGTAGGCGTTTCCTGAATCTGCGTCGGTGACGACGATTGGAGTTCCGCTCGCTTTGGGCGAGAGTGGTGCGTAGAGGACGTAGCCACGCGCGTTGTTGTTGTTCGTTGAAGTACTGTTGGGTGGAACGGTGATCGTGACTTGTCCTGAGCCATTCACGGTGACGTTGGGCTGTTGGCTGACCAGGTCCTCCAGGATGGTTCCAGGTGCGAACGCGGTGTCGACGGTTTGGGTGAGGCTGGTGAGGTCGCCTCGGATGTTCATTCCGACGAGCATTGTCGCTTGTCCGTTGACGTGGCGTTCGTAGATGTAGAGCTTGTCGCTGACCCATCGGTTGAACAGGGTTCCGCGGCCGAATCGGCTTCGGGCTTCGACCATCTTGGTGGTGTAATCACTACCGTTTCCGAGAGAGTCGTAGCGCCCGGGGCGGGGGAATTGGCCGTAGTCGGAGGGGTTGAGGTTGTTTCCGTCGTAGTAGACAACAGCTCCGCCGGGGCGGGTGAGGGCGAAGGCGGTGGCAAGGTTGTTCGAGACGGGAGCGGTGTCGTCGTGGCTCTGGATGAAGTTGACGCCAAGGGTGGCGTCGAGGCCGCCGTTTTGGAAGCCAAGGCCAGAGTTTGAGTCGATTCCGAAGCCGTTCGAGAGTGCGGAGAGATCGCCGAAACCGCTTGAGTTGAAGAGGTCGCTGATCTTCTGTTTTAGGTTGAAATCGAGGAGTTGGGTGCCGGTTTTGGCGTACTCTCGGAGCTCGTAGTTGTTGGTCGAGAAAACTTCGCTGAAGACGTAGGCGTTGGGGTTGGCAGCGTAAATCGATGGGAGTAGATCGGAGTTGTTCGCGTCGTAGCCCGCTTGCCCTTGGGTCTTCATCATAAAGCGGGGATTGACGTGCTTGAGGGCATCGACTCGGAAGCCGTCGAAGCCAACGACCGTGCTAAGCCACCAGCACCAGCGGCGCAGGTATTCGCGGACGTCTTCCTTAACCGGGGTGTTGTTTGGGTAGTACTGCGGGGTGGTGGGTTGGCGAACGAACCAGGGTTTGCCCCACATATTCCACTCGGCATAGGCGGGCAGGTTAAAGGCTCCAGTCTGGGTTTGGTTGCCGTTTTCGTGAGCGATGTCGACAAGGCCGACTAGGTCATGATTGAGCATCTCGTAGCTCAAGGGTCCAGCGTTATTGAAGTTGATTTCGTTGTTTCCGGTATCGGCACTACTGCGGATGTGAAAATCTTCCGGGATCATATCGGGGTATCGATTGATTGCCCAGCTTCCTCGGTTGTCGTTGTGGTTGATGATGAGATCGCAATAGACTTCGAGGCCGTAACGCTTGGCTGCCCGGATGAGGTCTTGTAGTTCTTCCGTGCTTCCGAAGCGGGTTTTGACTGTTCCGCTAAGAAGGCGATCGCCGAGGTCGAACCGGTCAATCGGGTTGTAGCCAGCGCTGAATCCTCCGCCGCCGGCCTTAGATGGGGGAGGAAGATAGATTGAGCCGTAGCCGGCTTGAACGACTTCGGGGAGTCGCTTCAGCATCGTTTTGTAGTCGGTGGCGAACCACTGGAGGATGGCTCCTCGTCGGGCGGCGGGGGAGTAGCGCCAGGTGTATTGAAAATTTTGGCCGCCGTTATTATCGTATTGAACCGTGTTCCCCGAGCCGTTTGCCCTTAGGTAGAACTGGACGTTCGTGCCTTGGGGGTAGGGGCCGATGATGCCGTACCACTTGGTGTTGTTTCCGGCGTTTCCGTCGAAGTTGAGCGGGATTTCGGATTGGGTTTGCCAGTTGTTGGTGGTGACTACGGCGACGACGCTTTGCCCGGCGGCGATTGGAAACGTTTGGGTCGAGACGGTGACGCTCGACATGGGCTGCATGTAGGCTCCCACGGTGGGGATTTGGGAGCCCATGTTGTAGGTGGCGGTTCCGCCGAGCCAGGATAGCTGAGCCAATCCAGCTTGCGCGAGCAAGCCGAGCACGAAAACGCCTAAGAACCTAGCCTTCAACAACATCGTCAAACCTTTGCCCTCCTGCTACATCGCTAGAGAGGCCGTTGAGAATTCGTATTCTCAACTCTAATTTAACACATTGTGTCAGGTTTTGAGTGGCCGATTAGGACTTTTGCTACTTGGTGGCGGGAAAGTTTTTGTCGGCAGATCGCATCAGAGATTCGGAGGTTCGTTGCCCGAAGAGCACTACGGATCGGCCGTTGACCTGGAACGAGATTGCGTTTTGCTTGGACGACGTTTCTCCGGCGGAGTAACGCGTTCCGGCAACCTCGGTAAGGTTCTCGAACTTTGCGACAGTTGGGAAGACGAGCATTTGCAACGGACCGTTGGCGTCTTTGACCAGAAGCGACGTTGCGATTTGGCCTTCGATAACGACTTCCCTACCGTTGAGAACTTGGAGCCGGGAGAGGTTGGCGTCGACCCGGTTCAAGATTTCCGTTGAGATGGCGTCGGAGAGTGCCTTGTCGGGGGTCATTCGGTTGCTTTTTCCGACGAATCCGGCGAGGGCCCCGGTGGAAATGGAGCCTTGTTGCGAATAACGCGAAAGGGTTCCGCCGACGATGACGATCATGGCGACGCCCATGGCGAATGCCCAAGAGTACTTGGAGACGAAGTTTCCGCTTTTTTCAACACGCTCGATCTCGTTGAGGCGGGCTTGGCAGGCGGCCCAAGTTTTGTCGCAGTTCTGCGCTTCGAGGCGGCCCTTGAGTACTGTTTTGACTGAGTGGATTGCGGCAAGCTCTTCGCGGCTTGCTTGACAGTTGGCCAGTTTGGCTTCGATTTCTTTGACCTCAGTCTCGCTGAGCTCTCCGTCTAGGTATGAATGCAATTGTAATGGGTCGATCATAGATCTTCGCCTTCCTTAATAAATCCCTCTTTGAGGGCATAACTTTCGAGCGAGCGGCGGAGCATTGCTCGCCCTCGCGCAATTCGAGATCGTACCGTGCCGATGGGCACTCCGGTTGCGTCCGCGATTTCCTGGTAGCTCATTTCTTCCACATCGCTGAGGATGACGGCAAGTCGGAACTCCTCGGGGACGTTTTTGAGGGCCTTTTCCACCTCGGCTCCGACGAGGCCGTCGAAGAGTTGGCGGTCAGGAATGTTGGCTTCGGTTGACATTGGCTCGGCGACGTTTTCGTCTTCGAGCGATGCCATCATCGGACCGCGCTGGCGGCTGCGGTACTTGTTGATGTAGAGGTTGGTGGTGATCCTCAGTATCCACGCTTTGAAATTGGTTCCGTCGAAGCGGTCGTAGGCTTCGTAGGCTCGGACGATGGCTTCTTGGGCGAGGTCCTCGGCTTCTTCGCGGCTTCGGGTGAGGCGCAACGCGGTTCCGAAGACGGAGCTGAACACTCGCTCGGCTTGCTGCTCGAACGAGTCCTTTTTGTAGTCTCGGCGCCCGAAGAGCATGGCTCGCCCGAGTCTACCTTTCGCGTCGATTTCTTCCCGCGTTGGTGCTTTGATGCTTAAACTAATCCCCAGTGCCATCTGGATTTGAACCTCTGTGGGGGTTCAACAGGATTGGGTTGGGGTTTGGTTCCTGGTTTGTTGCTGAGTTTTGCTACTTTTGGAAGAGGTGACGTGTGTAGAGTTTTTTGGGCAGCTCAGGTTCAAATGGGTTTGGATTTTGGTGAAAATTGGGCAGTAAGGGGCAGGGTCGGCGGTTTTGGCGGTTTTGGGTTCAACGGGGTTTGGTTTGGGGGTGATTTTCGGCGGTCATGGCGGAAGTTGTTGAACCTAGTTTCGCCGAGCCGGTGATGGGTTGGTGGACAGGGGTTTGTCTTCCGTAGCGCGGGGAGAGGCGCTGATTTTTTGATCATCACTTACTAGGCGATGAAATCGGGGGTTTGTCAACCAGGGATTTGAGGATTTCTACCCGCCCGGGGTAATGTGGGCGGGAGGTGGGGGCTTGAGCGGGAGGCTGTTCACTGACAAGCTAGTTTTCCGGTAGTCGGAAGTTCTTGGTGTTTGGTCGCTTGACAGTGCCACCCCGGAGACTCCTGCTTACACCGCCCACGACCGTGGCTTGCCGTCTGGAAGATACATTGGGAACCAGATTCGCTGAAGTTTGTGTATAGTTGAGACGTGATAGATTTGAACGTTCGCCTTAGCTGGTTTGCGGTTGCTTCGCTCGTTGCTTTAACTTCAGTTTCGGGGGCACAAACGAAGGGGGGCAAGATTTTGGAGCCGGGAATGAGGGCTCCTAAGCTTGATGTTAAGCAGTGGTTTAAGGGCAAGCCGATTAGTGATGTCACGAAAGGAATTTTCGTTGTCGAGTTCTGGGCGACATGGTGCGGCCCTTGCATCGAGGCGATTCCGCACGTGACGGAGCTGGCAAAGAAGAACCCAGATGTCACCTTCATTGGAGTGAGCGTTTGGGAGGAGAACACGAAGGGAATCCCTAATTTCGTGGCGAAAATGGGTGAAAAAATGGACTACAACGTCGGTTGGTCAGGGAACAACACGGGGATGTCTGAGACTTGGTTGAAACCGGCAGCACAGAACGGGATCCCTTGCACTTTCGTGCTGAGAGACGGCGTGATTCAGTGGGTGGGACATCCGATGAGTTTGGAGCAAACGCTTGGCGAGGTGAAATCGGGCAGATTCAATCTCGCGGGGAGTTTGAAAGCTTTTCGCGCAGAGGCCGCCGAAACTAGAAAGCAGATTGCAACCAACGAAGAGCTTGCGAGCATAGAAAAACTGCGCGATTCTGGGGCGAAAGCAAAGGCGAAACGGCGATTGGAAGCCTTTTTGAAAAAGAATCCGTCGGCTGAGGCTGGAACTCGATTGACCCGGTTGCTTTGGCTGAGCGAGGACGACGCGAACGGATGGCAGAATGCGGTTGCTAAGCTCGCGGCAAAGAACGATGAGGGGAGTAGAGGGTTGCTGTGCCAGTTTGCGATTCGCTCAGTAAACGGAAAGAAAGGAAACAAGGCGCACGCACGCAAAGCAATCGAGGTCGCGCTCCGGGGGGCGCCGAATGACAGCGAGAATGAGCTTTCCTACGCCTCGTACATTTACGGCCAGCTAGGTGAGAAAGCACTTGCGCTTGACGCGAATCGGAAGTTGCTTGCGCTGATTCCGGATACGGCGGAGAATAAGGGGCGTCGGTCGGACTTGGAAGCTCAGATTCGGCAGTTGGGCGGCTGAGGCTGGCCTGATCAGTTGAGCATCGCGGGAAGAGCATTCGGTTTGATGCATTCACATGAATCCGGTTCGGGGTGAGCTTGCGTCTTGGCCTACGGATTATCGACGGAGTTCTGTGTTTGGGTATGAGAAGTGGTTTCAGTTGGGAGTTGGATCGCGCGGCGATTTTGGAGTCGCTTCGCTCGGGGTAGGGTTTTCGGCTTGTTTGCGGGCTGTGGTTTTAGCCTGCGGGGTCACGGACCCCGAGGCATCAAACGTCACTAGCTGAGCTTGTCCAACAAGGTGCCAAAGTTACGTATAAGGCGCAGAAGGGAAATTGGTGGGTTGTCTCAGGAACGAACCTTGGAAAAGCAAAAGACCAGTTTTACTACAGGATGTGGATTAGAAGGTCCACCGTCAAAGGATTTCGATTTGTTTACGCCAAATCTGCGCAAAAGCAATTGGATCACTTAATTGGCGACATTTCAAAGAGTTTTGATCCAGGCCCCGACTCTGGATTCTAAGTGGGCGTACAGTAGACGTCGAACTTGATCATCACTTAGCAGGCAAAGTTTCGGCGGGTTTGGCAACCAGGAATTTGCGAATTTCCACCTGCGCGAGCGTTGGGGGCATGAGCGGGTGGTGGTTCCCTGACGAACTAGTCTTCCGGTGGTCGGAAGCTCCCTACGATTGGTCGCTTGACAGGGCCGCTCCTGACACTCTTGCGATCTTGTCCACGAATGTGGCTCACCACCACTACTTCCTATCGCTGATCGGGTTTCCGTACCACGCGCGAAGCTCCTATGTAATGAATCGACTCTAAAGAGTTAGCCAGTGACCTGAAGATCCTCCTCGAATCAGTTCGCATTTACCTTTGTTCAAATCGCCCCAGAAATAACCTTCATTGGTCGCAAATGCAAAGTACTTTCCTGACTTCGAGTAAATTACTTTTGCAAAAACACTAATGGCCTTAGATTTATATACAACTGGAATTGATGGAGAAGACTTGTGTTTCCACGTCCGCAAGTCAGTTGGCTGGTCCGAGATCCGCATCGGTGCAACTCGTTCAGTGACTTTGCCAACCCGACTATAAAGATAGACCACGCCAGGGTCATCTCCAGAAGATTCTGCAAGCGATCCAGGGACAAAGAAAACCGCGCGATTCCCAAACGGGTTAGGGAATCCGTTGAACGGGAATCGCTTGCCTGCGAAATCGTATAATGCGCGAGTCCAGTATTGCGTACCGTTCCCTTGCCATGACTCAACCACGAAGGATTGAGAGTCCTTTGACCAGAACACCTCGTTTAGATGCGCGTCTTCGAACCACTCACTGTCATTACTTGAGCTTAGGTAGTAAGAGTTAGCCCTATTTTGGGCATCCTGAAGTTGAAAGGAACCGAGATTACCGACTTGTCGCTCGGAACGAACCCAGCTCCACCTTCCGTCTGGAGATGTAAAGCGTTCGAGCGGTGCTTCGTGCGCCTTTGAGTTACTTTCCAGCACTCTCCAACTTGCTTTCTCCACTTCGGTTGCAAGTCGGGGCTGTGCGCCTGGGGAGGCGATGTGCAACCTTCCGCCGAGGACCACTGCCAGTTTATCAGTATCGGCCAAAAGAGATACTACACATAGTGCTACAAGCATTGTCCGGATATATTACCTGTGGCTAATTTCCCCTAGAGACTTCCAACCTGGCGCTTTGCTGGGAGATGCTCGAACCAACCCTGCGCAGTGTTACGTTCTATTCCCCGGCATCAAAAATGCTGACTATCTTGAGGGTTGAGGGTTTGAAGACTAGCCCAACATCTGCATACTTGGATTTGTTTTGAGAGACACCCCAAACCGTGAAAAACTGCACCTTCCCATTTTTGAAACTAGACTCAACGCCAGATACTCGATACTTTGCTGGTGCCCAGGCTCGCTTGAATTCGGCCGATTCAGATGCTTTGAATCCCAAAACTTCGTTTCCATCTCCAGTCGAAGGGGCCTCTCGATCAATCCGGGAAGCGCAGAGGGCTTTGGCTTTCGTGACTGATCCAATTTCTGCGTACTTAATGAACTGCTTCGCATTGGTGACACACCTGTTCATCTGCTCTAGTTCGCTCATAGAGAGTTCGAAAGAATCCTGAACCGCACCTGGAGCTAAGTACGTAAGTGCCAGCAAACCGCCAAAAACTGAACTCGTGATCATCAGAAAACTAATCTACCGCAAGGTGGAATGATTTTTAAACGTTGAACCCAGGAGATGTACGTCGATCTATTCAACTCCAAACTCCGCACACAGCGCGTCTTCTAGCGCGTCTTTTTGAGGATCGACTACGCCTTTGACTCCGGGGGCGGTGTAGTGGGAGACGATTTCTTGGGCGCCTCGGCTGAAGGGGGTGGTGCAGGTGAAGGCGGGGACGAGGGACTTGATCTTTGAGTTATCGAGGATGAAGCTGTTGGATTTGTCGCCGAGGAGGCCGGGGCCTCGGTTGGGGTCGCGGACGGCGAGGATGTCGGAGGGGACGTGGACTTTTTTGGCCTCGACTCCGGCGGCCTGGGCGACGATGTCGTAGATCTGGTTCCAGTTGAGCCATTCATCGCTGGTGATGTGGAACGCCTCGCCGATGGCGGCGGAGTGGCCCATGAGTCCGACGAAGCCTTTGGCGAAATCGGTGTGGTGGGTGAGGGTCCAGAGGCTGGTTCCGTCGCCGTGGACGACGACCGGTTTGCCTTTGAGCATTCGGTCGAGGATGGTGTATCCGTAGTCGAACGGGAGGAGGGTTTTGTCGTAGGTGTGCGACGGGCGCACGATGGTCATGGGGAATTTTTCGTCGCGGTATGCCTTGAGGAGGGCTTCTTCGCAGGCTATTTTGTTGCGGGAGTATTCCCAGTAGGGGTTGTCGAGGGGGGTGGATTCTCGGACTGGTAGGGAGGCGGGCGGGGTTTGGTAGGCGCTGGCGCTGCTGATGAAGATGTATTGGTTGGTTTTGCCCCGGAAGAGTTCGATGTCGCGTTCGATTTGGCTGGGAACGAAGTTGATCCAGTTGACGACGACGTCCCACTTTCTTCCGTCGAGGAGCTTTTTGGTTTCTTCGAGGTTGTTGATGTCGCCGTGGATGACTTCGACGCCTTCGGGGGTGGGGCGGGCAGACTTTCCTCGGTTAAGGAGGGTGAGTTCGAAGCCTTGCTTCACGGCGAGTGGGGAGCTGGCGGAGCTGATGATTCCGGTTCCGCCGATGAAGAGCGCTTTCATATTGCTAGGTTACTCGCTCGGCGTTGTTCGTTTTTCGCTTTTCAGATTCCGGCTTTTGGCTTGCTCAGACGAGTTCTTCGGGCTCGGGGTAGGCGACGACCATGAGGGCCATGTCGATGCCGTCGTCGGCTTCGAACGCTCTGGCGTATTCCTCGGCCCGGCCTAGGACTCGCTGGACGGCTTTGATAGGGAGGCGGATTCGGCTCACGGCCATTCCGATTGGAGTGTCTTCGGGGCCGCCGATTTGCGACACTTGTTCCATTTGGCGCAAAGCATGCTCAAACCTTTCGCGATAGATCGTCTCGCGTGAGGTTTGGTGGTCGATTCCGGCGGTGGCAATCAATCGTCGGGCGGGAGTTTGAAAGTAGCGCTCCACTGCGCCCCGTCGCTGGACCTCATTGACGACGACAAGAAGGCCGAGCGACACGAATTGCGAGACGTGATGGTAAAGAGTTGGCGGCTTCATGCCGAGTTCTTTAGCAACGTCCCTCGTTGAGCGGGGCGAGTTCTGGAAGGCCCGAAGAATATCAATTTTCTTGGGGTCGCACAAAACTTGCACCGCTTCCATTGTTCGGAACGTCTTAGTCTCAGGGCGTCTCATATGTCTACATTGTCGTTTGCCATGTATAGGGCACGGCAATGACACTATGATACTGGCATGGAGCATGCCAGAGGTATCTGTTTTAGCAAAGAACTCGATTGATTATTTTATAAAACCTCGTAATAAACGAGGTCTTGATCAAACAAAAACACCAGTAGAAATACAATGTTGTTCGATCTCCGACCGAGTTGGTGAATCAAACCGGAGAACTTTGGGGAAAATTGGAAGGTTAGCTAAAACCTGATTTTCTGAACCTACAATCGAAGCACAGCGCCATGATCGTTCGGAAGACGAACTTAATAAAATAAGACAAAGTTACCAACTTAAGCAATTAAGTTGAAAGGGTTAGCGCGAGATAAGTCGGCGTTTTGCGGAGATTATCTCGGTATTCATCCCGGCCCAGTGGAGCATGCCACCGTAGCGACCGTGCTCCATCTTGATGCACTTGTCCTGCACGGCTACAAGGCCGGCATCGATTGCTCGAGAACCGGCGTCGAAGTTGATAATGCGCAGTTGGGACCAAACTGCCTTCGCACCGTTCGCGATTGCTTGATCGGTGATGTCCCACATCTCGTGGCCGGGTCGGAAGACGTTGACGACATCGACGGCAAACGGCACGTCGGCTAGTGAGTGATACACTTTTTGCCCCAGAATCGTGTCCGCTTTCGGGTGGACGGGAATCACTTCAAATCCCTCGTCAAGCAGGTAGGAGGCGACCATGTTAGATGCCTTCGTCGATTCCGTCGAGAGCCCGATCATTGCAATCTTTCGCATGGAGGCCAACAGTGACTGAATCTGGTCGCCGTTCTGGTACCGCTCCCGCTGCTCGGCGGTCAGGGTCGTGTTGAGGTTGATGCTGCAAGCGATACTCATGCCTTCTCCAATGCATTGTCCAGATCCCAAATGAGGTCGTCGACGGTCTCCAGGCCCACGGAAAGGCGGATCATTCCGGGGGTGATTCGCGCGGCTTGTAGTTCGGCGTCGGACATTTGTTGGTGAGTGGTGCTGGCAGGGTGGATGACGAGGCTCTTGGCGTCGCCGACATTTGCGAGGTGGGAAAACAACTGGAGAGATTCGATAAACCGCTTGCCGGCATTCCGCGCATCTTTGCCCTCGATTTCAAAGGCAAACACTGCGCCCGCGCCTTTCGGAAGATACTTTTGAACTCGGTCGTGGTGGGGGTGAGAGGGGAGTCCGGCGTAGTGGACTCGGCCGACTTTGGGATGGGCTTCGAGGAACTGGGCGACGGCGAGGGCGTTCGAGACGTGGCGCTCCATTCTGAGGCTAAGGGTTTCGAGGCCTTGGATAAGATTAAAAGCATTTGTGGGCGAGATACAGGCGCCGGTGTCTCGAATCGTTTCGGCTCGGAGCTTCATGAGGAAGGCATAGTGGCCAAACGTGTCGAAGAACCGCATTCCGTGGTAGCTGGGCGATGGGTCGGCGATGGTTGGGAAACCCGAGAAATCGAAGTTCCCGGAGTCGCAGACGACGCCACCGATGGAGGTTCCGTGGCCGCCGATGAACTTCGTCGCTGAGTGCAAAACGATCGTCGCGCCGTGCTCGATGGGGCGGCAAAGGTAGGGGGTTGCGAATGTGGAATCGACTACCAGCGGGATTCTCCTGGAGTCTCCGAGGGCAGCGAGGGCGCCCAAGTCTGGCACAGAGTTGATTGGGTTGCCGATGGTCTCGACGAAGAGCATTCGGGTCTTTGGAGTGATCGCCTCTTCCCAGTCCGAAACCCGGTCGGGGTCGACGAACGTGACGTCGATGCACAGCTTTTTGAGCGTGTGCGCAAACATCGTCATGGTTCCTCCGTAGAGCTGGTTCGACGCCACAATGTGGTCACCGGGCGAGCAGAGGGTCATCACCACGCCAAACTCCGCCGCCATTCCGCTAGCGGTAGCGACTGCTCCGGTCGCGCCTTCCAGCGAGGCGACTCGCTCTTCAAAAACTGCGGTTGTGGGGTTGCTGATGCGGGAGTAGATGTTGCCGTACTGCTTCAGCTCGAAGAGGTGGGCGGCTTCGTCGGAGTCTTTGAAGACGTAGCTCGTCGTCTGATGGATTGGCACCGCTCGGGCTCCGACGAAGGGGTCGGGCACCTGGCCGGCGTGGAGCATTTTGGTTTCAAATCCGAACTGGCGGCTCATACGCGAATAAACTCCCTCACTACATCGTTCGATCTCAAATACTCGAGCTCAACATCCCCTGGCCGTTGAGGGCGGTCACGATCACAAGCGACCACACAGAGGAACCCAAGGGGTGAATCCTCGGACGCCCGAAACTGGTGCCAAGTCATGGGCGGAATGTGAACGATGTCCTGACAGGAAATCTCCGAAACCGTATCGCGGACCAGCACCCGCCCGCTGCCTCGAATCACCATGACGGCGTGTTGGTGTTCGTGGCGTTCGAGGGTGGAGTGTCCGCCGGGGCCGACCTCGAAGTAGCGAAACTCGACGGGAATGTCGCCCGAACCGGCAAACATGACCTGGCGGGTGACGTCGCGGAACATGTTTCCGTCCTCTTTATAGGGAAGAACTTCTACCCCGTCCCACCGAAAATCTCCCGTTGCCTTAACGATCATCTGAATACTTCTACGCTAAAGTGTACTTCGGAAGCTGGAAACCGAAGCCTGACACCTGAAGCCTCTGACGATGTATCCTTAGATCGTTAGCCGTTTTGGTGATAACGATGATCCTCCCGCTCCTTATTCAACAGATTCAGCTCCCGTTCGTCGCTCCTTGTTTCAGTTCGCATATGGTTCTGCAGCGCGACAAGCCGAACAATATTTGGGGTTGGAGCACGCCGGGGGCGCAGATTCGGGTGTCTATCGCGAATTCGAAGGCGACCGCCACTGCTGATGCGAGCGGGAAATGGATGGCGGTGATCAGGCCTCCGAAGGTCGGTGGGCCATACAAACTGACAATCGAGGGACTCCAAAAGGTCGAGCTTGACGACATTCTGGTTGGCGATGTTTGGATTTGCTCGGGGCAGTCGAACATGGAGATGGGGATCGGGATGGCGAAGGACGCGAAGAAGGAGATTGCGGCGGCCACGGATTCGCAGATTCGCCTGTTCATGGGAACCAAAACCACTTCGTTGAAGCCTGCGCTGACAAATCAGGGTGCGTGGGCGGTTTGCACACCGGAGAATGTAGCGAAGGGTGGTTGGGGCGGATTTTCGGCGGTCGGCTACTTCTTTGGGCGGCATCTGCGGAGCAAAGTCGGAGTGCCAATTGGATTGATTCAGACCGCTTGGGGCGGTTCGGCGGCGGAGGCTTGGACCAGTGCTGAGGGACTTGCATCGGTCAAAGACTTTGATAATCAGGTTGCTCAGGCCAAGAACCAGGCCAGCGGAAGCGCGGTTTCGACCAATGATTTGATCGAGGAGTGGGTGGCCAAAAACTCGCCTCAACCCCAGGTCGCAGACCTGCACCGAATGGTCAAACTCCCCGGTACGACGCGCCAAATGAACTTGGATGGGAAGCGAAGGGTCTACTGGTTCCACCGAACCCTGAAGCTTGACAAGGAGCAAACTGGCCAGCCCTGGCTGACAGTTGGCTCGGTTGAGGGGGCCGACGCGCTCTACATCAACGGCAAGCGGGTGATGGCGGGCAACAGCATCCTCATGTGGCAAGCCGCCCAGATGCCGGCGGGAGTCTTGCAAGAAGGCGAAAATGACTTCTGGTTCCGCCTGGTCGATCTTAATGGCAACGGCGGAGTCACCAACCCGCAGTTCAACATGGATTTTGGTGGCGGCAAACGCGTTGAGCTTGGGGGCGAGTGGGAAATCTACCCTGGCGCCGAACTCGATAAGCTTGGCAAGTTCCCACCGATGATTGAGGGTAATCCTAACTGGCCGACCGTCCTGCACAACGCGATGCTCAAACCGTTCCAGCCGATGGCGATCAAGGGCGCGCTCTGGTATCAGGGGGAGACGAATGTTGGTCGCGCCGAGCAGTACTCGCGCTTGCTTCCCGCCCTAATTACGGACTGGCGAAAAGGGTTTGGGCAGGGTGATTTTCCGTTCTTGGTGGTTCAGCTTGCGAACTATGGCCGCAAGCACCTCGAACCTAGCGAGAGCGGATGGAGTGAGCTGCAGGAGGCTCAGGCTATTGCGGTCACCCGGGTTAAAAATGCCGCACTTGCCTGCACCGTCGATATCGGAATGGGCAACGATATTCACCCAACCAAGAAGCAGGACGTTGGTTTCCGGCTCGGCTTGCAGGCGGAGCGCATCGCTTATGGGCGAAAGTTAGTTGCTAGCGGTCCGACTGTCAAGCGCGTCGATCTGAAGGGGAGCGAAATCGTCGTTCAGTTTGACAATGCTGGCGGTGGGCTTGTGGCGAGAGGGAGCCTTGCGAAGTGCTTTGCCGTGCTGGGTTCTGGCGGGAAGTGGGTTTGGGCGGATGCTCGAATTGATGGCTCGAACGTGGTAGTGAGTGCCAAGGGTGTCGTTGCTCCGATGTACCTTCGCTATGCTTGGGACGAGGATCCAAATGCTCCGCTCTACAACAAAGAGGGCCTCCCCGCCGTCCCATTTCGCCTCGACCCTCCGAAATAACCGAATCCGCAATAAAAGAGGGAGCCAATCCTCGGGGGTGAGGCGGCTCCCAATAGCATTGCAGTAATGGATAAGGACTCCTTTCGGAGTACCAAAAAATGAGACGACGGCTAGAGGCTGGTGTTCCGACGGGGGACTTTGGGCCCGGGAGGGGAAGCCAGAGCTACTCTCGATGCAAGATTCTTGGTGAGCCTTTGGTTTCTTCAATTTGATTGTTGCGGAGGATGATCCATTCTCCTTCATCGAGGCCGATTCCTAGGCTGGCTTTGCCGCTAAAAAAGGCTCGTTTGAGGCGCATTTCGCGGTTGCGTTTGGTGAAGTGGGTGTCGACGAGGAAGTCGATGAGGCCGAAGCCGGGTTCGGTGGTGTCGTTGCGGAGCATGGGGTCGGAGACGCACATGGCTCCGGCGCTGGTTCCGAACCAGTTGGTGCCGTTATTGATGGCTCTTTCGAAGAGGTTGTGGCCCCAGTCGGCACCGAGGCGTTCGACGATGAGGCGCTGGTCACCTCCGGGGACCCAGATGCCGTTGGCACTTGAGATTGCTTCGGAGAGGAGTGCTTTTCGATCGGGGGTGAACTCTTTGTCGTCGAAGAGTTGGACTTGTTTGAATCCTTGTTTTTCGAGGAAATCTTTACTCTTTGTGGCCCCTGTGGGGTCTTTGTGGGTTTGGCCAAGGACGATGATTTTTGCGTCCCATCCGCCGCAGAGGTTGGCGAACTTTTTCGCCATTTTGGGAGTTGTTGTTCCTCCGCCGACGAGCATAAAGGCTCCAGCTTTGGCGGCGAGGAGGGAGGCGAGGATCATCCGATGTACATGAGCGGATCGCCGGGGTTGACCAGGGAGCCGGCTTCGGCGATGATCTTTTTGACGGTTCCGCTGACGCTGGCGTGGATTTCGTTGAAGACCTTCATGGCCTCGATCATTCCGATGACTTGGCCGGCGCTTACCGTGTCGCCTTCGCGGACGTAGGGGTCGGCAGAGGGGCTTGAGGCGGAGTAGAAGATTCCCATCATAGGGCTGCTGATGGGGGTTCCGGTTTGGGTTGGGATTGGAGTTGGGGTTGGAGCCTGAGGGGCTTCTTCGACGGCTTGCTCCACGAACATCTGAGGGGCGGGGGTGCCGACCATGACGGGGGGGCGTTGGCGTCGGAGGACGATTTTGAAGTCGTCAACTTCGAGTTCGGCTTCGGAGAGGTTGTACTCGGTGATGAGCTTTGCGACCTCGTCGATATGCCCCTGAAACTTCTTGTGTTCGCCCATGCTATGTCCCTATTATGACTTAACAACGACAAAGACGCCGGTGAAAAGGGCGGCTTCTTCGCCTTGGCAGAGGACGTCGACTTTGAGCTCGATGCGGGCCGAACCTCGTCGGTCGAAGGAGTCGATGAAGGATTTGATTTGGGCATCGGAGGGGGGGCGGAGCTCGGCACTGAAGGCGGCATCGACGGGCTGGATGTATTCGATGCTACTTTTTGAGATGACGATATTGGGGGGAACTGTGCGCTCTCGCATCATGACCCAGATCCATGCCCAGCCGGCGAGAGTTGCGATGCTGGCGATGCTGCCTCCAAACCCCG
This sequence comes from Fimbriimonas sp., assembly GCA_965248555.1. Classification (GTDB taxonomy): domain Bacteria; phylum Armatimonadota; class Fimbriimonadia; order Fimbriimonadales; family Fimbriimonadaceae; genus Fimbriimonas. The sequence continues at coordinate 116,445 of CBDFJP010000001.1, forward strand.
TTCCACGGTGGTTGCGATTGGGTTCGAGAGGGCACTCGAGGAGGACTCGGGCGGGGGAGGCGACGACGACGTTGATCCCCATCGCGGATGTGATAGGGATGTTGTCGGTCAGATAGTTTTGTAGCGCGGTCTCCAAGTTTGCCCTGAAATCATATCACCTCTCCGGGCAGGAAAAAACCTGTTACTGGGTCGGTTTCGCGATGGTGTCGAGAAGATTAGATAAGTCTTGCTCAGTAAAAGGTTTCTCTCCATGCTCAATTGTTTCTTGATAAGCTTGCCTTACGGCTTCTTGATAGCATGTCAACGCATCCAGGGCCTCGGCACAGTGACCGCATTTTTCGATGTGCTTTTTCACATACTTCATAAAGAGTCCGTTGGTATCCTGACCCTCGGCAATCTTCTCTAGGCTGGCCGCAATATGTGGACATGGGCGGAGTTTGGGTTCGGCGTTGATCATACGGGGTTCACCATAAAGTGGAGTCGGGCGGCGAGCTTGAGGCGGGCGCGGGAGAGTCGGGAGCGGACGGTTCCGACGGGGATTCCGAGGATACTGGCGGCTTCTTCGTAGTCGAATTGGTTCATATCGACGAGTTCGACGACTTCCCTTTGGTCTTCGGGGAGTTCTTGGAGAGCTTGATGGAGGATGGCCCGGGTGTCGGAGTTGTCGGCGTCGCGCTGTCCGTCGTGGGGTGGTAGTTGGGCTTCGTAGCCGCCCTCGTCATCTGAGAAATCAACGATGCGCCGGTCTTTTCGCTTGATCATGAGGAACTCGTTTCGGGCGACGGTGGCGAGCCAGGACAAGGTTCGGTCGCTGAGTTCGAGCTTGCCCGCCATGAAGCTTTGGAAGCCTTTGACGATGGCTTCTTGGGCGATGTCTCTTGCTTGTTCATTGTTGGCGCCAGTGAGTTGTCGGCAAAAGGCGTTGAGGCGAGGGAGGAGGGGGATGAGGAACCGCTCGAACTCTTCGCGGTTTGGAGCGGTAATCATCTTTGGCATTTCGAGGGCGAGAGCTATCACCGTACTTGGGCTAATTCCGATGCAACTCGATTCGTTCCGTTGGCGACAAAAAAGCCAGCCGCAGATGCGCCTGACTTCTTAATGTAGGTGACCTTGATAGATGTTGCTCTAGTCTGCGTTGTAGAGTCCGGTATCGGTTGAACCGCCTGCAACACCTGCTCCAGCTCCGCCACATCCAATAAAGATGAGGGCCATGATGACGAAGAGGAAGAGCGAGATCGCTTTGAGGTTTTTCATCAGAACTTGCCTCCGAGACCGAAGGTGAGGGATATTTTGTTTCCTACCGAGCTGTTGAGCGAGAATCGGGTGGAGTCGCCGAGGGTGTTACTGACTCCAACAAATGCGTTGAGCATGTCGGAGATCTGATAATTGAGGCGAGCGTTGACCAGTAGGTTTCGCTTGGCTTCACCGGTCGTTTCGTCGATGGTCGAGTAGCCGGAGATTAGCCCGCCGACCTCAGCGTTGAACGACATCGCATCGCTCATCTTGAACGTCTTGTTGAGGAACAGCGCGTTTGCGGAGCTCAGCCCGGTGTAACCCTTGAGCGAGAGACCGACAGTGTCGCCGAGCGAGCGGGTGAGTCCGTAGACGAACGAGGTTGAGCTGTCTGCGAAGGTATTGGGGAAAGCAAAGCCGAGAGAAAAGGTGCCATTGAAGTCGGCAATCGGGGCAGTAATGCCGAATTCGATGTCGTTTCCGCCAGTGTTGATACTGGTGGAGGGTTGGATTCCGCCTCGTGACATAAACAACTGGTTAAAGTTCGTCGTCGATTCCCGCAAGCTCTGGACCGCTTTGAGGTGAAACGAGCTTCCGTCCTCGTTCACTGCCCGATAGGTGTAGCTTCGGTAGGTGCTTTCGGTGCCGCCACCGAAGGACTGGTAACGGAGTTCGAGCGATTGGCTCCCCCCGTTTTCGTTTGCGAAAAGTGCTGATGCGGCCAGCGTGACGGCGGCTCCAAATAGGATTCGAGTGAATTTCATAGTTCCCTGACCCGGAGTATATACCTACGAATCAGTCAAGAACTCCGGGGTAATGACATATTGGGACAAGGTCTAGATTTTCGTCAATGTAATTTTGTTTCCGGCTACGTCGTAGCGGTAGCGGGCGGCTTCGGCGATGTCTTTGAGGAAGCCCCAGGGGCTCCCTTTTTCGTCGATTTGGGCGACGTTGATCACTTTCGTGTTTCCGGTGCTGGTGTTCCATGTGATCTTGGTCTTGCTACTGTTTAGGCTGTAGGTTCCGCCGGGGCGGATGAGGGTGAGGAGTTCTTTGATGCGGCAGGTTGGGCGTCCGCTGACCATGTGGACGAGTTTGATTTCGAGCCCGGTGCTGAGGAAGACCTTCCAGGGGGTTGTGTTGCTGACCATGTCGGGGGGTAGGGCGGTTTGCATGGCGGTGGCAACTCGGGCGACGATGTCGGCTTTTTGGACTTTGAGGCCGGGGCAGGTCTTGTTGGTGAGGGGGTCGTCTCGGTGGAACTTCAGACTCTCGGGGGCGGCTCCAATTCGCTTGTTCATGTGTGCGATGGCTTTGATGGAGTTATCGCGGACCTTGGCTCCTCGGCCGGAGTTGATTTCTTCGGAGTCGTATTCGCCGAGCATTTCGACTCCCCAACTGTTGCGGTTGAAGCTGACGGCGTGGACGCCGCGTTTGTCGAGGCGCTGGAAGACGATGATGCCATCTTCGCGATCGTCGATGAAAAGGTGCGGGGCTCCGCTCCAGCCGAGTTGATCTTGGTAGTAAGTGAGCAGGTTTTGGAGGTGCTGGGCGGTGAGGCCGTCTGGTCGAGTGGCGAGGGATGGGGCTCCGGTATGGTGGAGCGTGACGAACTCGGGTCGGAAATCGGTGAAGTCGATGGTCTTGAGATACGCCTCGAACTCGGATGGGCGCAATCGGCGACCTATGAATGGAATTGGCATCGGTATCTATAAGACGAAGTTTGGGGGTGTTTGTCAACCAAAAAAGTTGTAAGTCTGAGGATGGGGGTTGGCGGTTTTGGCGGTTTTGGGTTCAACTGAGTTTCGAGTTGGGGTCGGTTTTGGCGGTCATGGCGGAAGTAGTTGAGGCGCGATTCGCCAACATCGTGGTTTGTTCGGGGGTTGGCGCAGATGGTTAGAGGGTTCGTGGGATGAAACCTTGAGCTAGAGCAGTCTGAAAATTTGTTCATCACCTTATTGGCGATGTTTTGGGCAGATTGTCAACCTAGTTCCGTTAATGTTTTCGACGGGGCTTGGGCTACTTGCGTATTCGCTCGATTACTTGACGCCAAGCGCCCTTGCCTAGAGCGCCGAGGACTTGGATTGGGTTGACGGGTTCGTGGACGCCCTCGATTGGGCCGTAGTTGATTGTGCGCTCGTTCGGTTTGAGACGATAAATTTGAGTGCCGGAGGGGACCAAGGATAGCTCGCCGATGACTTCGCCACTCGCTGAATCGAAGATGGGAATGTGCACCCACTCGATGGGTCTCGTCCCTAGCGAATCTTCCCAGATGCTGCCTTTGAGCACCCAGCTGAATGAGCCATACCTGCCGTAGACGAGCACTCCGAGCGGGGTTTCGAGGACTTCTTGCTGGTAGTGGCTGAAGCAGAGACTATCCTGGGGACGCAGGATGACGACTTCTCCTTGACAAAGAGTTGCTCGGTAGGAGCCGTCCTCGCAGTGCTTTGCTTCGACAATTAGATCTTCGTGATCTAGTCCGATCAGGGCGTGGTCGGTTCCATCTTCGGCTTCCCAGATGCAGGCTCGGTCGCCTCGAGGTTCTCCGAGGCGGAAGACTTGGGCGCAACCGTTGATTGCGACGTGGTTGCCTTGGACGTTTTCGGACCGGGGATGCATGCTCATAGGTTCAAGCATATTGCTTTTGGTGAGTACGATGCTGGTCACGGACAAACTGAACCCTGGTGGTTTCGAGGCCATCGAGATTGACTTGACCGTGCCACTCAGGTTACTTCTGCTTACCCCGCCCACGCAGTGGCTCGCCGTGTGGAGCAGTGCGGCTTGGGCATGAACCAGGCGTCGATGCCTCCACAGTGCGACTGTGGAGGCATCGTGTGATATAGGATTTTCCGTCCGCGCTACTGTCCAGGCGAAGGACTCGTTTTCCTGACTAGTCACCAATACGAATTGAGACCCTCTCAAAGTAGGGCTTCCCCGATTGCTGGCGCGTTACGCGTAGTTTCCCAAACGCTGGTCGACGTTTGTCTGGCGATAGGTCGTATCGAAATAGACTCTCGACTTTGCGTGTAAAGTACGACTTGTCCAGAGCAACGTAGTTACTCTGAGCACCAGAGCGCTCAAGGTGAAGAAGTCGTGCGGTGGTCAAGAACTTTGAGTTTCCATTCTTGGGCACCTTGGTTAGCACCCTCGGGTTCCACCGGGACCGACTTACGATGTCGAAATGCGAGTCGTTTCGCATGCTGACTTCGTAAGTGACTTCCGGCTTGCGGCCATTTAGAAATGGTGAGAGTGCACGTTGCACTGCGGCAGAGTCGACAGTACCGCTCCGCCTATCCAGTTCTGCATTTCCATGCTCGTCAATGACAAACGATCGGTTACCCCAGAAGACACCAATTTTCACCGAATCAAGATGGGATTTTGGTTCGGGCCTCCAGCTCGAAGTCAGCTTGGTGAAGCCATTTGAGCTTAAGAATAGAGGCATCGCTAGGCGACGAGCCTCAAATTCCCCTACGGGTACCGCATGCTGAATTTCGAAGGCTTCAATGAATAGTGACCCTCGGATCGCAGACAACGTAATTAAGGTGGCAACCATGAACTCCAACCATATTATTGTCACTTATGTGATTGCACTGGAGTTGATTCGTCCCGAGCTATCGGTTCTGCTACTTCTTGATACTGGCGAAATGCACGCGGTCTGACTTCTCTCTCGGTGGGTTGAGGGTGTAGGATTCGAAGACTCTGATGTCTCGGAAGCCGGCTTCGTCGAGGAGGTCGACGACTTCTTCGATTTCGTAGGCGCGTTGGGTATGGGTTTCGGTGAACTCTTGGTCGCCGACCCAGAATTGCATGTTGACTTGGATGATGCAGGTTCGGGGGTCGTAGTCGCCTCGCCAGCGGTAGCGGACTTTGCTGGATTTGCTCATGTCTTGCTGGTTGAACATTTTTTGTTCGAAGGCGTAGGCGAGGTTGAGGTCAAAAATGAATGATCCGCCGGGGGGGAGGTGGGCGGCGATTCTTTTGAACGCCTTGAGCAGGTCTTGGGGGTCGGTGATGTTGTTGAAGCTATCGAAGAAGCAGAGGGCGGCATCGTATTGCCTTTGCATATCAACGGTTCGGGCGTCGGCGACTTCGAATCTTAGGGGCATTTTGCGTCGCTCGGCTTTGAGGCGGGCTTGGCGGATCATGGGCTCGCTGAGGTCGAAGCCTTCGACTTCGAGGCCCTCGTGGGTGAGCATGTGGGTGAGGGTTCCGGTTCCGCAGCAGGCATCGAGGACGGATTTGGGCTTTTGGCCCTGCATGGAGAGGAGGAGGAGGTAGTAGCTGGTCCACATGCGGTAGGGCACGGGCTTCATGAGATCGTCGTAGAATTCGGCGATCTCGGTGAAGCTGGTGACGACCTGTTCGGGCATGTTGGCTTCTATTGTACTGTCGCTATTGCGCCCGGGGCGGACGGGGGCGTCCGCGCTCCAGAGGGAAGTTTTACTTTGAGAGTTCGTCGAGTTTATCTTCGGCGCGTTTAACTGCTTTCTCCGTCCGAAGGAGCATGAGGCAGACGCCGAACCACAGGAGCATTGACGTCAGAGCGGCGAGGACTTTCCAGAGATCCATAGTTGTTTTCCAGTTTGTGTGCGATGAGCAGGGAGCGGGTTCGAAGATTGTATATCCAGGCGGTGAGGATTCCAACGAGGACCAGAAGCTCGATGGTGACCATTGCGTAGCCGCCTTTTAGTTGACCCGACATGATTGTCTCGTTGGGATGGTGTGAGTCAACTTGGGGAAGTTTCGGGAAAATGAAGGTCAGAAACATTGCCGGCAGGAATGCGGCGAGAGCAAATCCGGCGGTATTTTGGGCGCGCTTATCGGGGTCGGAAAGGCCACTTCGGAGGACGAAGTAGGCGATGTAGATCGTGCTAACAAGCAAGAAGCTGACTTGGCGGGGGTCGTTTTGCCACCAGGCGCCCCATTGGACTTTGCTGAAAAAGATTCCGCTGGCGAGGGTGAGAACGATGAACAGCATCGCGTACTCATGCGCGCTTTGGCTGCGGATGTCCCAAGTGTGATCGCGGGTTTGGAGGAACTTCCAGCCAAACCAGACTCCGGCGGTGAGCAGACCAGTCGCCATGATTGGGAATGGGAAGTGCCAGAAGAAGATTCGGGCGAACTCGGGGTTCATGAAATTCTTCGCATCTCCGACCAGGTAGCTGTGCCAGATGGCGAGCGGCATTCCGATGAAGAGGAGGGGGCGGTTGATCTTGTTCCAGACGGTGGCGACCGCTTGGTAGAGCTTGATCAACTTTTCCATATCTTTGAGTAAACCACAGGGCCGAGGGTGGTTGTGGCGATTGCGTAGGCAATCATTCCGATGACGCCATTTTCGCCAGATTTGAGGCCCTCGCCGAGGGCGGTGGCAGTTCCGCTGATGCCGAGGTTGACGAGGAAGATGAGGAGGGGGACGGAGATTGCGGTGCTGAGGGCGGCGCGGTTTGAGGCAGGGGCGGCGATTGCTCCGGCGAGGGTGGAGGTGGAAGCGATGGCTATGGCTCCGGCGAGGCCGTTTAGCGCGAAAGCGAGAGGGTTCGCGAGCTTGACGGGGAGCATGATGAGGAACATGATGCTCATGAGGATGGTCGCGATGAGCATTTGGGTGATGTTGAAAAGGGCCTTGCCCCAGAAGACGGCTTCGGGGGTGGCGAAGAGGCGCCAGAAGTCGGCGTTGCCTTGCTCTTCTTCTTGCAGGAAGGTTCGGGGGAGGCTGATGGCGGCACTGAAGGTGAGGACCATCCAGTACATTCCGGCGGCGACGAGGGGGTTGAGCTTGGTGGTGAAGGTGATTGCGTTGAGGATGACGACGCTGACGAAGCAGATGAGGCCAGTGGTGGTGATTCCGCTGAGAGTTCGGCTTTCGGTGAGCCACTCTTTTCGGAAGACGGCGAGGATGGGTTTATAGCTCGAGGGCATGCGTGCCGAACCTCCTTTCGTCGGGGTCGTTGGTGGCTAGGATGAGGGCTCCGCGTTGGAGTTGCGCTTTGACGACTTTGGCGACGAGTTCGCGGCCGGCTTCGTCGAGGGCGACGCCGGGCTCGTCCCAGATGAGGAGTTTGGGTTGGGACTGGATTGCGAGGGCGATTTTGAGGCGGCTGCGGAGGCCGCTGGAGAGGTGTTGGGCTTGGTGGTTTTGGTGGTCTAGGAGTCCCACAGAGGTTAGGAGTTGGGAGTGGGGAGTTGGGGGTTGTGAGCGGAGGGTGGCGGCGAGTTCTAGGTGCTCGGTGACGGTGAGCGCGGGGAAGACGGCTTGGTCGAGGGCGCAGTAGGCGCGGTTGGATTGTTCGTTGTCGAAACCGTTTTTAATGATGCCTTCCGTGGGACGTTCTAGCCCAGCAAGGAGCTTGAGGAGGGTGGACTTTCCGGAGCCGTTTTTGCCGGTGACGATGAGGCAGTCTCCGGCTTCTAGGTGGATGTCGAGGCCCCGGAAAAGCCAGCGCGGACCGAACCGCTTGCTTATTCCTTGTGCCGAGAGGATCACGTATTCATTATGGACGGGGTACATTCTTTATCGCGCCCAAAATGTGCCGGGGTGGCGGAATGGTAGACGCGGCGGTCTCAAACACCGCTGATGCAAGTCGTGTGGGTTCGAGTCCCATCCCCGGTACCAAATCATGCAAGGGTGAGTCCAGTAGGCGAAACTCCCCCAACTTGGGCATTTACCAGTCGTCCCTAATATCGCCTAGCAGTCGACGATAGACGATCAATTGTCCTGTGTGATACCACTCGTGCGCCGCTATGTTACGTAGTACTTCGCTTACTGGACACTGCTGCAACCCTAATGATTCTAACCATGCTTCTGGACAGTAGACAGGGCTTGCCAGTTCCTCCTCAGACATTGAGTCCAAGAACACGAGCGTCTCTTTTCGGATCTCTGCCAGAATCGCTCTAGAGTCACGAAGCGTTGTGACGGCCGGATCAAACGTCGCAGGTTGATCGTCTGGCCAAACACCAGTCTGAATCCAGAGAACCGATTCGCGGTCCTTATCTGCCATTTCAAGAATCTGCTCCGCGACGGTCTTAAGTCCTTCGCCCGGGCTCCAATTGAACTCCTCCTCTGTGAATCGGTCCAAAGTCCGATCTAAGTAGTTCCTGACTACGTCGAATCTTGCTCTCAACAGTTCATGTATTAGTGGCATTCGCAACCCAATCCTCGGGGGTCTTTGGCTTCACAGAAATGTACATGGCCAATCGTAGCGCGTCTGCTCAGACACCCCCAAATGTATTTTGCCCAGTTTGAAGCCATTTTACGACTCGGTTAGTCAGTAATTCCTGCCCAAACTCGTTACCTCCAGCTTTCAGCTTTGTCCCCCGATAATTACCGGGTGAGGCGTTTGCATCGCAGGCGGGGGGTTACGCTGGCCGAGGTTTTGGTGGCTGCGGCGTTCCTTGGCGTCTGCTCCGCGGCGCTTACGGATACCGCTACGCAGTCCTTGCAGAACATTGCACGAACTGAGCGGCGTGCGGTTGCACTGGCGGCTCTTCGAGATCGCATGGAAGTCGTGAGCCAGGAATGCCGGGTAGGTGGAACACTCCCAGGTGTGGTCTCAACGGCTGCTACTTTGCCCGGCGGGAGATCGGTCATTGTAAAGACAACACCGAGCTGGTCGGTTTACACGAATGTCGCTCAAGTTGTTGGAATCGCTACTTGGCGCGAGGAAAAGGGTTCGCGGGTGTATTCCGAGACCCTGACAATGGAGACGTATGCGAGGTGCCCAGATAAAAACTAGGGGCGCTACTCTTATCGAAGTCACGTTGACGATGGCTCTCACAGCCGTGATTATCGGAGCGGCAACTGCACTGTATTCGTTTATTGCGATTCGGACTGCGGATTCGATTTCTCGGTTCAGCACACTTCAGGCGTGCCAAACGCTTACCACAGCGATTGGTCTGGCAACCAGCAATGCCACTTCGGTTACCACTCGGTCGCTATCTGGGGTTACGGCACTGGTTTGCACCGTGCCGGATAAGGGCGTGGATAGGGGAACAGATGGCCTGTTCGACTATTACTGGCCGACGGCGACCACAAAGTTGCTCAGGGAAACTTATGGCACGGGAAAGCGGATTTGGTTTTATCCGGCGAACTCGACCGGGACTCCGGGGACAACCGGAAACTACTGGTTTATGGCGATTCGGAACGACACTTCGGCGCCTACGCTCAGTGACGTGAATAGTTCCTGGTCGTTTTGGAACACTGGGCAACCAAGGGTGCAAATCATTGGGACGGTTACGTTTGCGCCGGTTTCATCCTCTAAACTGGTGCGCGTTCGCATCTTGACCTCGCCAACGGTCGACCGGCGTGAGGATGGAGGGCTTGCCAATTCCAGGCGAAGCTCCAATATGGAGCTCAATCAGCGATTCTTTTGGAGGGGATCGATCTGATGAAGCGTCGAACCCAGCGTGAAAGAGGATCCGTGCTCATCATGTGCACGATCATGATGGCGAGCGCGACGACGATCATTATCAGCACCGCCGACCTTGGTCAGTTTACGATTCGACAGCAAAACGCGATTGAGCAAGAGGCACGCTGGCAGTACACAGAAGATGCAATCAAGGCGGTGTACACCCATCTCCAGGCGAGCAAAGCTCTCGTATTGCCGAGTACAACAACCCTGACTGTGAATGGCATGACGGCGAGCGTGTTGGCCGAGGCTGGGACTGGGGCAAGATCTCGATTTGTGAGCCTTACGACAACGGTTGCGGATCGCAAGCTATCTCGAACGCGAGTCAGTTATATCGGAATGCGAGGGGCGGTCTCGCCGATGTGGTTTGGGTATTCCACGGGTTCTAGCACGACGCTTTCGAATGATATTGACTGCGATACCGATGTATATCTCACTGGTGACATCACTGGAACCGGGCTGCTTTCTGTAGACGGCGACCTCTATACGGCGCAGAGCACATTTACAGTAGCTCCAACGGTGGGTGGCACGACGTATCCCCTTTCGCCGACGTTTTATCCCGTAGTGAATATCGGTGATTATCAGGCTGCGGCCACTATTGCGCTCAGCGGCACCCAGAATGTGACATTGTTGTTGTTTGCCTCTTTGGGCGCCTACCAGACGCTTTGGTACAACAACGGGAGCGTCACTTTTGATGTGAAATACGCAGGCAAGGGAACCTGTGTTGTGAACGGCAATGCGACGATCAAGAAGTTTGACCGAAACTCGTCGACGGATCAGGGACTGATTTTGGTAAATGGGAATGTTGACATTCAGACGAACAAGGTGCAGGGTTTCATTTTTTGCACAGGAAACGTGACTTACTCGGGTGCTGGCAACTTGCAGATCGATGGGGCGATCTTCTGTAACAACCTCATCATGGGTGGAAAGAAGCTGAGTATCACTTTTGACCCATTCTTTTGGGATAACCCGACATTCGACAAGCGTATGCGTGTTCCGGGTATGTGGTAGAGCTTTTTTAGCCCGCAAACCTAAAGAGAACCCCTAAGTTCGCCGATTTACCTAACGGTACATCCATGTATTTTGACCAGGTATTGATCGAGGTGACAGTTTGAAGCGGGAGTTGCAGATTTCCTATGCTGCCGACCGACTTTGGCTAAAGGCTCGTTGGGCTTTGATGCTGATTTGGGCGGTGGTTGCTTGGGGCAGCACCGACGAGAGCCTCATTCTTGCTGGGTGCGCGTTCGGAGTGATTTCGGGCATCGTGATCCAGTTCTTGTGCCGCAAGCCTGAGCAGTACCGGAAGGTTGGGCAACAGCTTGTTTCTCACTCTCGATTCATCGACATTCTTCTTCCGATTGTCGCCACCATTTATGGCCCTCAGGATATGGCGAATGTGTGGATGATCAGCATCCCGGGGATTATTTTTGAAGCCCTTAGCGCACGCAATGCTCGTCGGGTTTCGTTGGTTTGTTTCTTTGCCTTAGCACTTTCCACCTATGGTGTGGTTCTAAATGAGACTTGGAGGTCGCTTTTTGGCTCGGTCTTTGGGATTGTTATATCCGGCTTTGGCGGCATCACCCTGGCTAGGTTCCAGGCTAAGGATCGGATTCTGCGAGATCGGGATCGACGGCTATCGACGTTGATGAACACTTCGTCTAACGTCGCCGCTTCGGGTGACCTTCGGCAATTGATTCAGGGGACGCTTAAGAACGCGATTCAGGATGTTGGGGCAACGGCGGGTATGGTTGTTTTGACCTCCGAGGACGATCCTGGTTTGCTCATTACAGAGGCGGCGTATTCGCAGACAGGGGACTTCTTTTTTCCCATGGTTGTTGCGATGGGAGACGGGATTTCGGGATATGTTGCGAAGGAAGGTCAGCCGATTACTTTGACCGCGAAGGACAACGAGACGGTTGAGTGCGACGGCATTGGTTTGGCGATCAAGAGTGCCGTTTCGGTACCACTTTTGAACCGCGAGTTTCGTGGAGTTGGAATGGCGATCAATGAACAGATCATTGGTGCGCTCACGATTGTTAACACTGAAGAAGCAGAGGCTTTGGAGGCCGAGGAGCTCGATCTGCTCCAGTCTCTTTCTTCGCTTTTGGCGAATGCGATTCATAACGCTCGGATGGAAGAGCGGAATCGGGCGACGTTTTTGCGGACTCTTGAGTCGCTTGCGACCGCACTTGAAGCTCGCGATGACTATACGCGAGGTCACTCGCAACGAGTTTGCGACCTCTCGGTGATGATCGGGTCGAATCTCGGTTTGCTGCCGGATGCGCTCGAAGAGCTACGAATTGGGACGATTTTGCACGACATCGGCAAGATCGGTGTTCCAGATGCGATTTTGAATAAGCCAGGCCGATTGACGGATGAGGAGTTCAACTTCATGCGAACTCACCCGGTTATTGGTTATGAAATTTGCCGCCCGCTGATGCTCAGTGACGGTGTTCTGATGATTATTCGGAACCACCACGAAAAGCTTGATGGTTCGGGCTACCCGGATGGACTGAAGGGGGGCGAGTTGCCTTTGTCGCTTCGAATCGTATGCGTTGCGGATGCTTTTGACGCGATGAGCAGTCGACGTCCTTATCGTGGCGTTATGGACATGGGCCACGTCATGGGCGAGCTTTCGAAGGGCGCGGGGATTCAGTTTGACTCGGTTGTCGTTGAGGCTTTGAAGGAGCTCTTGTCTGCGGGTGAGCTTGATGATCTTTACGCTGCTTATTGGGGACCGAAATTTGAGGCCCAACAGGCCGAAGAGGAGCGAAACGCAGCCTAATGGCTTTCGAGCAGCAGCCACAGTTTCGAGACCACACGATGTCGATGGGGGTGGATTTTGGCACCCGATCGACGAAGGTTTTGATGTTGAACCAAGTTGGTGCGCGCACCGACATTGGGGCGGCGGGCTCGTTCATTCCTCCTGCGGGTTCGGTCAAGAACGGTCTGATTGATGAGCCCAAGGAGTTCGGCCGCAATTTTGGGCGGTTCTTGCGCGACAACATGATTTCCTGCCCGACGGCAGTGTTTGATATTCCGTCCAACCTAGCGGTTTTGCGTTGGGTCACGCTGCCAAGGATGGACGCAGAGGAGATTCGGGAAGCGGCGAAGTTTAAGGTTCGCAAGCACCTTCCATTTCCTGTGGAGTCGGCTTATATTGAGGCGGCGACTTCGACAGTTCATGGTGATGAGATATCGGCTTTGGTGGTGGCGACTCCACGAAATATTGTGGACACACGTTCCGAGGCGCTGTTGTATGCAGGGTTGGAACCCATAAGGGCGGAGCTTGAGGCGCAGGCGATTCTTCGGGTTGTTGAGCGTCGATTGAATCGTCGGTCGGCACTTTGGCGCGACGCTTCGCTGACGATTATCGACTTGGGATCGAGCAATACGCACATGTACGTTGTTCAGAACCAGCAGTTGCAGTTCATTCGAGGTGTCAAGTTTGGGTCGGGAATGTTCCACCAGGCGGTTCGAGACGCGCTGAATCTCTCCCCGGAGATTGCGGATACGGTGATGCACGATCCGCGGACGAACCTCTCGGCGAAGGGCGTCCTAAGCGTGCCGCTGGGTGAGGATTATGGGATTGTCGACATTTCGGAGCAGTTGGAGAAGCTGACTCGCGAAGTAATGCGGCTGATGCGCTACTTCCGGTCTTTGCACCCGGAGCGGAGTTATGCGGGGATTTTGGACCAGGCAATTCTTTGCGGGGGACTAGTGAGTTTGCCGGGTCTCGCCGACTATTTACAGAAGCAGCTTGGGCTTCGGATCGAATTTGCCCGGCCTATTGCCGGAATGATGACCCGATTTAACCGAGAGACCTTTGCGTCGGTTTCGAACCGACAAGAGGCCTATACGATCGTCATGGGACTCGCCCTTGCGGGATTGAGTCAGACCACGCAGAACAGGAGCCAGATTGATGGTGGACGCGAATTTAACTGGGTTAGGGTCGGCTAAGAGCCGTTCGATCAATGTCGAAGTCAACCTGCTCGATGAGTGGTCGTCTTCTCGCGCATCGATGCAGGTTCAGATTCAACGGCAGTTTATGATCCTCGGTGCGGTTTGCGTTGCCGGTTTGATTGTTTTGCCGCTTCTGAGTAAGTGGCGGAGCAACATTTTTGAGTCGACGAACGCGGTTGTTCAGGAGCGTGCGCAGAAGGTGGCGGAGCGGAAAAAATTGGCGAGCCAAGTTGCTGAGGTCACTCCATCAATTGACTTTGCCCAGTTGCGAGAGAACTGTAATCGGTATCGCAATGCGCTGTTTCAGGAGACTTTTCGGTTTACGGAGGCGACTCCGGCGTCGGTTCGATTTGAGTCATTGAAGATTGAGGCTAACGGCGGCGAACTAAGTTTCAAGGTGGTTGCCAATGCCAAAACTGCGGCCGAAGGGCGTCATTTTGTGAGTGCGGCGGGGCGGGGTCGAAATGTGACGACTTCGAACCAGACTGCGATACGGCAGAGCCAGGTGCTGGGTGCGGATGGAATTGTCTTTGACTATTTGAAGAAGGTCAAGGTGTCCGATTGATTCCTAACACGCTTGCGACGGATCGGCTCTCGACTAATGTTCGTCGATGGACGTTCATCGTGGGTGGGTTCTTTGGGCTCTCCTGCTTGTTCGTTTCTGGCTCGGCGGTGGCGGCGATGATCAATGCGGCGAGCGCGACGAGTCAGGTTGCGGACTTGAAGAAGGAAGTTGCAACGATGCGCGCGACGATTGATCAGTCGAAGCGACTGACGGTGCGGATGCCAAAGCGGAAGAATGCAGATCGGATTCAGGCGGTGATTGATGATTCCGCGGCGCTGAATGGTTGCCGACTGGTTGAGTTCCAGACGGCGGCGGAAGTGTTGCCTTACACCTCGAAGTACACGCCAAAAACGGATGTGAAAGGATGGACTCAATCGACGGTTCAGTTTCAGTTGGATGGGTCGTTTGCGGGGATTTTTGAAGTGATTCGGACGGTTTGCTCGGCTCCTGATCCAGTCGAGATTGACTCGATCGAGATCAACGAGGGGCGAACGAAGCTGTCGGAAGTGAATGCGAAAGTGACAATGCGAGTTTTGACAATGGAAGTGAAGAAGTGAAAACGGGAAATCCGAAGCAGGCAGCGATCCTTGGGATCGTGGCAGTTGGGGCGTTGGGGTTCCTGGGTTCGAGTCTGTTTTCGACCTTTGCTGCCGGCTCGACGCCGCCTGTTCAGGAAGTAAGAGCTCCGCAGGAACCGGCTGCTTCCACGGCTAAGCTTCCCGAAAATGAGCCTGGCGACAACGCGGCTGAAGGGGAGGGGAATGAGTTTCCTCCAAAGATCGAGAATTCGCCGTTTAAGGCTACGGCGGAGACCGCGCCTCCAAAGCCAGAGGTTGCACCAGCGAAGCCCGATAGGAAACCGACCTCGTTGAAGGGGAGACCTCCTCGTGCTTCTGATTCAGGTGAAGAGGGTGGATTGGAGCCAACGGATCCGTTTGGGAAGGGTTCTCCGACTTTGCCGCCAACGGAAGAAATGCCACCCGGAGGTGGAGACTCGCCTTCTAAACCGGACGCTCCGAAGCCGATTATGATCAAATTTGAGGGATATGTTGACGCCGGAAATCCGGTTGCGATTATCCGGATTGGCGAGAGCCAATACACCGCAGACCAAGGCGAAGGATTGCCGAACGGGATTCGCGTGATTGCGATTACCGCCGAAAAACTCACTCTCTCCATTCGAGGTCGACAGAAGTCGATTTGGATTGGACGGGAGGTCCAATTATGATAGACACCATCGCTCTTGCCATTGTTTTGACCTCGAACTCGGGAGGGGTTTGTAAGCAGTTTGTTGCGCCTCAGAAGTTCGGGTCGCCGTTGACGGTCTCGTTTAGGGGCGTTGGGCCACGGCGGCTGGCGGTTAGCTTGTCGGACATGCTCTTGAGTCAGGGGTTTGGCGGATCGGTCTTGAGCAGCCGATTCGAGATGAGCCTTCGCTCGCCTTTGGCGACTGGTTCCTTGGCAGAGAGTCGTTCGAAGGCAAAGGTCTCTTCGACAGAGTCGGGATTCGTTTCTCGGCCGATGGGTGAATCCGTGACGGCTCGAGTGACTGAGTCGAGTAAGCCTCCTGTCGTTACTGTTCTGGTGGCACCGAGCGAGGTTGCACAGACGGTGACTGGCGCGGAAGAGCGGCGCGATTATGCGTTTTTACCTTCGGTGTTGGTGATCGAGGAGCCGACGGCGATTGCGCCTGGAATGCCGCACTTGTATCAGACTGGGCTTCCAACTACGGCAGCGAATAAGTTTGCGGAGCCTCCCGCATTGTCTGCGATGGAGAAGCGGGTTTCCGTTGCCCTCTCATCGACACCGTTGGAGACGGTTGTTGGGTTGCTGAGTAAGCAGACGGGGATCAATATTGTTCTGATTTCTAAGGCCGACCAAAAAGTGACTTTGAACGTGAAGGATATGCCTCTTGGCGAGGCGATGAAGCACTTGTCGGCTTTGGCTGGGGTTCGGGTTCTGAAGGTTCGCAACACGCTTGTGATGGCGGATGATGCGGTTTTGAAAGTGGCTTATCCGGCAGAGTATGCGGCAGAATCGGCGGTAAAGGTCGTTGATTCCGGTCCCGCCGCTGCTTTACCGCCAGTTAACTCAGCCGCCGAGCCGCTGAGCAAAGGAGATGACGTTTTCAAGGTTGTAACTTTGAAGCACCTTGGGGCTGGGCCCATTGTTACGGCGTTAAAGGAGGCGGTTTCGAAGCTCGGAGTTTCGATTGTGGCGATGCCTAACTCGCTGGTTCCAAAGTTAGCGGCGAGCTCGACTTCGACGGCCGCGCCGGCGGCCGCTGTAGACCCACTGGCGGATAACTCGCGTACGATTCTGCTGAGCGGCCCTGCCAAAGCGGTGGCCCAGATTGAAGCAATCCTAGCGGCGACTGACATTTCTCGACGGCAGGTTCAGATTACAGTGACGATTCACGACGTCTCGGATGCGGCCATGAATGAGCAAGGAATTCAGTGGGTTCCGGGGCAGTTTAGTGTGACGGAGGCTTCGAACCTCTCGCCTAATCTTGGGACCTTTCAGCGATCAGGAGTTTCTTTCACTGCGACGATGAAGGCTCTGGAGCAGGCTGACAAGGCTCGATTGCTGTCAAGCCCGAACGTCAATGTGATGGACGGGGAGTCTTCTTCAATCCTGATTGGCGAGCGTAGGCAATTCCCAATTGTCTCGAGTTTTAACGCTAACGGCCAACCGGTGTTTTCGATCCAAGAATCGAAGATCGGGATTCAGTTGGACGTCAGCGCGCAGATTACGGCGGACGGCAGTATCACGCTCGCCGTACGGCCTGAAGTTTCTTCGATCATCGAGTTCTTGAACATCAATGGCGGAACATATCCCCAGATCGCGACTCGAAGTAGCGAAAACAAGCTGACCATGCGCGATGGGGACACGATGGTGATTGGCGGACTTGTGAAGGAAGAGGACATCAAGAACTACCAGCGGATGCCTTTGCTCAGCAACATTCCGTTCTTTGGCGAGCTGTTTAAGAGCCGCCGGATCGAGAAGCGCAAGTCTCAGCTCATCATCAGCATCACTCCCAACATCATCAAACAATGAACATTGATCGCCCACTAAGCGAGATATTTGTCGAAGAAGGGCTGATATCTCGGACCGAGCTGATGGAGATCCTCGCCAAGCGCGAGGACACTCGGGAGTCGGTGGGTGACCTTCTTGTTCGGCTCAAGAAGATCACAGAGAAGCAGAATCTGGCGGCGGTCGGCCTTCAGATGGGCGTGCCGTTTATTGACCTGGCGAAGACCGATCTGGAGTTTGATCAAGCGAAGATCATTCCGCACTCGGTTGCGGTTCGGCTTCTGGCGGTTCCGATTGAGGTCACGGATGTTTCGGCCACGGTGGCGATGGTTGACCCGCTCGACCTAACTGCCCTCGACGAACTTTCAAACCTGACGGGTCGGGATATTGACCCTTTGTTGGCGACCGAGACAGACGTTCGGGACGCGATTTTCCGCACATTTGGTGCTTACGACGATCTCGGCGAGATTGTCGGAGAGGCGGTACGAGGGGTTGATACTGACTCGGTTACGCTCCAGTCGCAGGACGACGACGAACAGGGGTCGTCAACGGTTGTTGAGCTTCGCGAAGTCGGCGAAGGGGCTCCGGTTGTTAAACTGGTCAACGCGGTTTTGATTCGGGCGATTGCGATGCGGTCGTCGGACATTCACATTGAGCCCCATCAGCGGCGCGTTCGCGTTCGGGTTCGTATTGATGGTCTTCTGCAGGAGGTCATGGTTGTTCCGAAAGACCTCCAAAATCCTTTGACTTCGCGCATTAAGTTGATGGCCGGGCTGGATATCGCCGAGCGGCGTGCACCTCAGGATGGCCGGTGTACTTTGATCGCTCCGCAGGGCGAGTTTGACTTCCGTGTCAGCACCTATCCGAGCGTTTTTGGCGAGACGATCGTTATTCGTATTCTGGATAAGAACGCGGCGATGATCGACATCAACAAGCTGGGGATGCACCCTTCGGGCTTCAAGACTTTGATCAATCGACTTCAAGAACCGCAGGGGATGATCCTGGTTACTGGGCCGACGGGTTCTGGGAAGACGACGACGCTTTATGCGGGATTGCATCACCTGAACGCGATCTATCGGAACATTATTACTATTGAGGATCCGGTTGAATATCAGCTTGATGGGATCACTCAGGCGAACGTGAACCCTCGTGCGGGAATTACATTTGCGACGGGGCTTCGGTCGATGTTGCGGCAAGACCCGGATGTGATTCTGGTTGGTGAAATTCGGGACCAGGAGACGGCTTCGATTGCTACGGAGGCGGCTCTGACGGGCCACCTTGTTTTGAGCTCTTTGCACGCGAATGATGCGGCATCGGCGATCACTCGGCTTGTGGATATGGGAATTGAGCCTTTCCTTCTGGGCGGTTCGGTTTCGTGCTCTGTGGCCCAGCGGCTGGTGCGTGTGAACTGCCCTAAGTGCCTTGAGGAGTACAAGCCTGATCCTGAGAATATTCGACGGCTGGGGCTTGATCCTGCCTCCACTTTTGTTCGTGGAAAGGGGTGCGAGCATTGCTCGAAGACCGGGTATCGAGGTCGAATGGGGGTTTATGAGGTGCTTGAAATGACCTCGGAACTTCGCCGAATGATCCTTGCGGGCAAGCACGCTAATGAGATTCAGCAGGCGGCGATCAACCACGGCATGCTGACCCTTCGCCAGGATGCTTCGGATAAAGTTTTGGAAGGCAAAACAACCATTGAGGAGGTCGTGCGGGTTACCGCCGAGCAGGGCTGATGGTTTCGTATGCTTATAAAGGCATGGACAGCAAGGGCACCCGAGTTGAAGGTGCTATTCAGGCCAGTTCATTGGAAGACGCGGAAAGCCGACTGAGTAAGCAAGACATTAGTGTTATCGCTCTGCGCCCGACGGGAGTGAAGGCTCAGAAGAGCGAGAATACGGCGGTGCTGCCGGAAGCAGCGCGAGCGCGGATTTCGCCCCAGGATGCGGCGGCTACTTTGCGTAACCTTGCCGTCATGGCAGAGACGGGCGTTCCCTTTATCGAGGCTTTGGATGCGGTGATCGGGAGTGCGCGGACTCCGAGAATCGAGGCGACGATGCGCTTGGTCAAAGAGGGTGTTGTTGGGGGTCAGGGGATTTCTGGTGCGCTGCGACTCGCGCCGAATATGTTCCCTCCGATCATTGTTGACATGATTCGGGTCGCGGAGACAGGTGGGCGTCTCGATCAGGCTTTGGCAAATGGCGCGGCTTACATGGAGCGGGCGGCTGACCTGAAGCGCAAGATCATGAACGCGATGCTCTATCCGACGGTCATGCTAGGGGTTTCGAGCTGTACGATCATGGTTTTGATCATCTTCGTTATGCCTCGGTTTGCGGTGGTTTTTAAGCAGATGAAGGCGGAGCTTCCGCTAACGACGCAGGTGATGTTGAAGTCGGGAGACTTTATTCGGAGCCAGCCGATTGTCTCGGCGGTGGGCTTGGTTGCCTTGATCACGGGAATGGTGATCGCTTTCAAAAACCCGGTTTCTCAACGATTTCTGTCCTTGATAGCATCGCGAATGCCGATGCTGGGTGAGTTGATGAAGCGGCTGGCGTTAGCCCGGTCGTTGCAGTCGATTTCGACCCTTGTTGCTTCAAATGTTCCCCTTTTGGCTGCGATTGAGGCGGGGGCGCGAGTTGCGGGGCATGGCGTATTGGAGAAAGCTTTGCTGACGGCGCGGGACGATATTGAGCGTGGAAGTTCGATGTCGGAGGCTCTTGCGAAGCACAACGTTTTTCCTAAGCAGGTCATTCAGCTCATCGCTGTTGGCGAGCGTACTGGACGGTTGCCTCAGCTTCTCAGCACCGTTTGCGCTTCGATGGAAGTTGAAGTTGATGGTCGGCTCAAGGCACTAGTGAGCATCATCGAGCCGCTCATGATCGTTGGGATGGGGCTCATTGTTGGCTCGATCACCATGTCGATCATTGGACCAATTTATAGCGCGGTCGAAAATATTCGATAAATTTGAAAGTTTTTCTACAGTTGAACACTCATGAAACCAATAAGGAAAGAGAGAGGAATTATGCGACAACCTTCGCTTCGAAATCGCCGAAACGCCTTCACGCTTGTGGAGCTACTCATCGTCATTATTATCATCGCGGTACTTGCTGCGATTGCTATTCCGAAGTTCTCGAACTCGACGACCCGAAGCAAGGAGTCTGCGCTTCGAAGCAACTTGAAGCTGGTTCGGAACGCGGTTGAGCTCTTCCGAGCGGACACTGGAGTTTTTCCAGCTACACTTGCCGACCTATCAGCTACGTCGGCACCGGCCAACGGTCTTGATTCGGCAGCTACATCGACTGCGATCACGTCTTCAGATTGGCGAGGGCCTTACCTCCAGACGGTTCCTAAGGACTTCAACGGAAGCACAGACTTCACGTACGGAATCACGGTTCCGGCCACGGTTGGATCGGTGAAAGCCGCCGCTCCTTACGCATCCTGGTAAGCACAACCTAACTTCGAGCGAAGTAACGACCGAGTCGGTATCGACTCGGTCGTTTCATTTGCGGTATCCTCTACTGATAACCCATGGTTTACATTACAGTTCAACCCAACGAATCCATCGATAGCGCGCTCAAGAAGTTCAACATGAAGCTCCAGCAAGCGGGAGTTCTTCGCGAGCTTAAAGAGCACAGTGCATACGAGAAGCCGAGCGAGAAGCGACGCCGCCAAGCTCGACGACGCGTTTCTCAGCGATAATTTGGCAATGAGTTTTTGAGGGAGTTCCGTTTCGGAGCTCCCTTTTTGCGTCTATGGCACCCCAGCACACTGTTGAATGCGAGATTGACTCTCATGTTGATGTTGCTTTCCTTTTGGATCGGCTGAATCGCATTTGCCTGATCGAGGGGGTTGGGCAGGCGGTGCATGTTTTGGTGACGGGAAGTGAGAAGGTTCAGGAGCTAAATCTTCGATTTCGGGGAGTTGATTTGGATACGGATGTGCTGACCTTTCCTTCGGGGCAGGGACTTCCCTTCCCGCTTGGGGATATAGCGATTTCACACCCCTACGCAGTTCGACAGGCAGAGCAACGGGGAGTTTCGACTGAAGAGGAGCTTGTCGCCCTGATTGTTCACGGCGTTCTGCACTTGGTCGGATATGATGATGAGACTGAACCGGACAAACTGAGGATGCAAACGCGGATGAATGAGATTGGGGAGATGATCGGAACGCCGATTGACGCATATTGGACGTCTGTAATGCATCAGGAAGAGGAATGAGCGAGCGAAGAAACGTCTTTGAGCCCTTCCGTGTGGCGATCCAGGGGATCGTTTTTACGTTCAAAACGCAGCGGCACATGAGGTTCCACCTCTACGTTGTTTTTGTCGTCATCCTGCTCGGAATCTTTGTCAACTTGCCTTTGCGCGAGATGCTGGTTTTGCTGTTCACGATCTCGTTGGTCGTGGTTGCGGAGATGTTCAACTCGGCGATTGAGGCCGTCGTCGACCTTGTTAGTCCGAACTATAATCCGATGGCGAAGTTCGCAAAGGACATCGCGGCAGGGGCGGTTTTGATTACGACGATCATCGCGATTGTTGTGGGCGCCTTGCTGGTTTTGGGTGAGAATCGGTGGGAGACTTTGAAGGTCTCGCTAGGCGCTGAGGCTCCGGAGATCGGAGTTGTACCTCGCATTATCATCGGCGTTTTTCTCTGTATTGTTGCAGTGGTTATTGGAAAGGGGCTGGGTAAGCGCGGGCAGGTTTTGCAGGGCGGTTTAGTTTCGGGACATGCCGCACTGGGGTTCTTCTTTGCGACTTGGGCGGTGCTGTTGACCACCAATGGGGTGGTTGCGGCGATCGCTCTGGGCTTGGCGGCGATTATTGCTCAGAGCCGGTATGAGGCGAAGTTTCATACGATCAGCGAGCTTGTTCTGGGTGCGGCGGTGGGGATCGGCATTGGCCTTCTTCTTTACGCCACTCTTCCGAAGTGATACAGTTAAGTAGAAATCAACATCCATGATTGACCAATCATCCAACGGTGACAAGGCTCCAGAGAGCGGTTTGCGCCGTCTTCTTCGTCCTTTTCTATTCGCCATTGCGGGCGTTTTTGTGTCGGTGGCCCAGGTGTTTGCTCGCGCGGCGGGGGGCGGAGTTTCGTTGCGTCGAACCAATGTGATGGAGACCGAGATACGTTCTCTGGTTGAATCCGGTGGCGAGTCAGGCGAGTTCGAGGAGGAAGAGACCGATCTCATCCACTCCGTCTTTGAGTTTAAGGAGACGATTGCTCGCGAGGTGATGACGCCTCGGATCGATGTGGATTCGGCGAGCATTGATATTAACCCTTACGACCTGGTGGAGCTGATTCAGACCTCGGGGCACTCGCGGATTCCGATGTTTGAAGGCACGGATGACGAGATTGCGGGGATTATTCACGCGAAAGATTTGCTTGTTACGATGCTTCGTGGGAAGCCGGTTAATCTGCGTTCCTTGATGCGACCGGCGATTTATGTTACGGAGAATAAGTCGATTCATGATTTGCTGGCCGATATGCGGCACTTCAGGACTCAGCTTGCGGTGGTGAAGGACGAGTACGGCGGGACTTCGGGGATTGTGACGATTGAGGACATCATTGAGGAGCTTGTCGGGGAGATTCAGGACGAGTACGACAACGAAGACCCAACGGTTTCTGAGACCCTAAATGGGTTCATTGTTGAGGGCAAGACTCACGTTGACGACGTGAACGAAGAGATTGGGTCGAACTTCGAGAGCGAGGATTTTGACACGATTGGAGGCTACGTTTTTGGGCTCTTTGGTCGCCAGCCCAAGCAGGGAGAGTGGATTGATGATGGGCAATATCAGTTCACGGTGGTCGAGACGGACGGAAAGCGGATCGTGAAGATTCGGATTGAAAAACTTGAACATCCGAGCCAATCGGAAGTTGACTGATATACCGATCTCGGCTATGCTGGGTTGATGTTGTTACTGTCCTTGTTGATGGGTCAGATTCCTCCGCCGATGACGGCTCAGGAGGACCATGCTCGGCTACTGAAGTCACTGGGGATTGAGCGTTTAAGGCCCGGGAAAGACGGGATGAATCCGAAGAATGCGAATTTTGCCAATACGGATGAGGCGAAATCTAACCCGTATCCGAACATTCCGGCGTTGATGACTTTCAACGACGGTCGGCCCGTGAAGACGAAGGGGGACTGGGGTCGGCGACGGGCGGAGATTATTGAGCTGTTGGATCGGGAGATTTATGGGCGGACGCCGAAGCAGACTCCAGGGGTTGTTTGGGAGGTTTTGAGTTCGGAGGAGAAGGATTTTGGAGGCTTGAAGGCCGTTTCTCAGAAGCTGGTGGGACATGTTGATAATCGTTCGTGCCCGGAGATCAAGGTTGATATTCAATTGACGTTGACGCTTCCCGTGGAGACCAAAAAGAAGTCGCCAGTGGTTCTTGAGTTTGGCTTCATTTTCCCTCGCCGTCCGGGAGCTCCGGCGACTCCGCCACCACCGCCGGCGGCGTGGCAGGTGGATGCGATCAAGCGGGGATGGGGTTTTGCGATTTTGGACCCAAATTCGGTTCAGTCAGATAACGGTGGAGGGCTCAATCGGGGGATTATTGGGCTTGTGAACAAGGGTCAGGCTCGAAAGCCAGATGACTGGGGCGCGCTGAAGGCTTGGTGCTGGGGGGCAGGGCGATGCCTGGATATGTTTGCCAAGAATCCTCGGATCGACGCGAAAAAGGTGGCGATTGAGGGAATCTCGCGCTACGGAAAGGCGGCGGCAGTGACGATGGCGTATGACCAGCGATTTGCTTCGGCGCTGATTGGTTCTTCGGGCCAGGGCGGAATCAAGATTTGGCGACGGGACAATGGCGAGACGGTCGAGAACGTCGCGGGCAGTGGCGAGTACCATTGGATGGCCGGGAATTATGTAAAGTACGCAGGGCCACTTACGCCTGGCGACATGCCGGTTGATGCACACCAGTTGCTTGCGCTTTGCGCTCCTCGCCCGACCTTTGTCGGGATTGGTTCGCCGAAAGTGGAAGGAATTTGGATCGACTTGGTCGGCACGTTTATGGCGACAAAGTTTGCCTCGCCAGCGTGGGAACTTCTGGGCAAAAAAGGGCTTTCGGTGGCGGAGTTGCCTGCGGAAGGGACTCCGGCGGTTTCGGGCGATTTGGCGTTTAGTGGGCACACCGGTGGACACACGAACGTGCCGAACTTTCCGGTGTTCTTCGACTTTTGTGCGCGCTATTGGGACAAAAAGTAGCGGGTTGGCGTAAAGTCTGAACTATGAGTGCGTCGCAAGTTTTGTCTCCTGATCGCAGGCTATGGGTTCTGCGGAACTTCGACTTCTTCAAGTCGTTGAGTGCCGAAGAATTGACGATGTTGGCTCATGAGAGCCGGTTGGTGGAGTTTGGACGGAACAGTCACATCTGCATGAGCGGGGTGAAGCATACGCACGCCTATCTCATCAAAGAGGGCAATGTACGGGTTGTTTCGACCAATGCGCAGGGGAAGCGACTGACGGTTGGGATTCTTAAGCCCGGCGAACTGATTGGGGATATTGACTTGTTTGAGAACGAACTTCCGGTAGGACAGAGTGCAGAGGCGATTGGCAACTGCACCCTCTACGCGGTTCCGCTGGACACGGTCAAGCGGCTCATTTTGGGCAAGCCGGAGATGATCTTTGCCCTGAGCAAGCTCATCGGGGAACGGCAGACGCAGATCATCAACCAGATGCAGGACGTTTTGTTTTTGACTGTTCCCCAGCGGCTGGCAAAGCTGATTCAGCGGCTTGCGAATGAGTTCCCGGGCGAGACGAAGAGTGGGCGACGGTTCGTGAACATCAAACTCACTCATGCCGAGCTGGCCGACCTGATAGGCTCGAATCGCGAGGCGGTGAGTGCAACGATTGCCAAGTGGAAGTCGAACGGCGGGCCGATAGACATCGTCAAGGGGTTCATCGTGGTTCGTGATGACCAAGGCCTCCAAAGCCTAGCCGCGTAGCTCAGCGGACATGCTTGATCCACTCTTGAGTGATCGACCGAAAATGTTCTCGATTCTCTTCAAAATCCATTGAATCTGCAAACGAGATGATCCCGCGATCTGGCGATTTCCACTGAATGAGGGGTGAATCTAGCAGTATTTCGGGCAATTGTACGTCCGCTTGCACTTTTGCCCCAAGGTGAAAAACGAATTCGATTCGGTCCTTGGCTCGCCAGTTCCAAGTGGCGAACCACTCGGTCGTTTTGAAGCTCAACGAGTTCCACTTAATGCCTTCCATGATGAGGGGATCAGTTTGCAGAATTGCCTTTCGGGCGGTCTCTAGCAGTTCCTGCCGGGGGTGTTTGAAGGAGGCAATGAGGGCATCCAGTTCCGAGATTTGAGGCATGAGTTTGTTTCGATTGTACGCTGGAATACATAAATCACGCCCGGCCGGGCGTATGCTTCACGTAGCTATGAAAGCAATTGCATCCCTTTCCCTTTTGGGCCTTATGGCGGCTGGCGCATTCGCGCAGTCCAAGACCTTCACCCTTGGTGCTGGACTCCAGCCTCAGCAGGTTGTTACCGTTGAGAGCAACACGGCGTTCGAGGACTTTGTGGGGCGAACCACCAAGGTCAGTGGCTCGGTTACTGTCGATCTCGCCAAGAAGACCGGCTCGGGCAAGATCATCGTCGACTTGGCCTCACTGAACACCGGGCTTGACCTACGCGATGAGCACATGCGAAGTGAAGGCTGGTTGAACGTTGCCAAGTTCCCAACCGCAGTTTTTGAGGCGACTTCGATTAAGAACACCGGCGGCAAGAACTTCTTGGTTACCGGAAAGTTCACGTTGCACGGCGTGACGAAGAGTTTCAGCGTGAAGGCAACGGCCAACTACGTGGCGGAGAGCGAGAAGACGAAGGCGAACCGATTCAACGGCGACGTTTTGCAGATCAAGACGAAGTTCACGATCAAGTGCAGCGACTACGGAATCAAGATTCCGGCGATGGCGGCAGACAAGGTTGCGAACTCGCTGACGATTGGCATCAGCGTGATTGGGACGACCAAGTAAGTTTGGGTTGGAGTTGGGGTGGGAGTTTGTTTCACCCCAACTCCAACTCCCCACCCCAACGAAATGTTCAAAAAACTCTGCCTTCTCGTCGCCATTTTCAGCGTGATTGTTTTGATCGCGACGGTTCCTGCTCATAACTCTTTTGCCGGAAAGGCGAAGATGATTCAGCGGGTGCAAAGGAACTCTAGCGACTCCCTGTTTGGCGAGGAAGGGACTCCGGTTGGAGAGCCGACTTTGACGATTATCGAGGACCCGAAGGCGTTCATTGGTGAGCCAGTGGACGGGGTATACAAGGTTGACCAAGGGTATTTGGATGCCAACAAGGTTTATCCGACTCAGTTGAAGACGGTTCAGTTTTGGATCGAGTCCATTCGGCTTGGAGCGGGGGTCGCGGGATTGCTTGGGGTTGTTTTGGGACTCTGGAAAAAGAAATCCCGCTGAGCAGCTTTTCGCGAATTACCCGTTTCCAACTGGCGGAACTACGCGACTCGAACAAATCGTACATAGCTCTGCTAGTCGTATGAATACACTTCCTATCAACCTACTGCTGGGAGCGGTGATTGCCTTTGGTATTTCTGCTCAGCCGACAACTTCGCACCAGAAGTCTAAATCAGTCGGCTTAAAGTTTGCAGACGACTTCCTGATCGATTCATCAAGAAAGCCGACGCCAGTGATGCTGTTAGGTGTGTGGCACTTTGACTACCCCAATGCTGATTCACATAAGATTTCAACTGACAATATGGTTGACGTATTGTCGACTAAGCGACAAGAGGAAGTCGCCAAAGTTGTAGCGTTGTTGCGAAAGTTCAATCCTACAAAGATCTGTTTGGAATCCGGAAGCCAGAAAGCCCTGGACGACCTTTATGAGTCGTTCAAACTAGGCAAAGAGAAGAACAATCGCAATGAAGTTGTTCAGCTTGGAATGCGACTTGCTCAGTCTCTCAAGCATAGTCGAGTGTTTGCAGTTGATGCTTCAAACTACGCATCCGAGAACGCCTCAAAGAACCCTGAAATAAACAAGCTGTGGGATGAACAGTTTCAGCTTGATGCATCGAAGTACGAAGGCTACTCCAAGGCCTACGACGCATGGAATACTTACTCAAACTCGTTGTTGAAGGAGCAATCGATATTGGACCAATTGCTGTATGAAAACGACCCTAGGAACCTGAAGCGGTCTTATGGTCAATACATGGTTAGTGGTTGGCTGAAAACCACTAACAACAATGGCCCAGACGCGTTGGCTTTGCAGTGGTACAACCGGAATCTTCGGATATTTAACAACATTATGAAGACGAATCCGACCGCGGCGGATCGAGTTCTTGTCATTTTTGGAAGAGGGCACATTCCGTTGCTGCAGCATTCGATTGAGGCCTCGCCCGAATTTGAGCTTGTTCCGTTTGATCAGTTTGTCAAAGCTCACAAAAAGTGACTTGATGCAATAGTGAAAACGCAATTGGTTTAGAAAACCTCAATGCTTACCGGCACTACTTCTCCAGCCACCAGACCGTTCGCCTTTCTCACTACGGCCTTTACTGGCAGTAGATAGCTCCCTACTTCTTTCGCCGGAAAAAGGGAGGTTTGGAAGGTTGACTTCCCTATCATGACGCTCACCTTTACGGAGCCGAAGCCTCTTTGGGGGGTGCCGGCGATGTCGGCTTTCACGGCGTCTCGCGCGGGTTCAGGCAGAGTGATGAAGTGCCAGCCGACTCCGTTTTCGGCACGCCAGATCCAGAGTTCGGACTCGAATTGGATCATGGTTTGGGGTGGTCTTGGAAGAACTTCCAGATTTCATCCCAGGCAATGATTCCGCTCTTAGCCTCTCGGCCTGCTCCATACCAGCCGCCGAAGATTTCATGGGTCCCGTTTTCGGACGAGATGAGGGTGACTTCGGCGCCTTTTTCGGACTTGCCGAAGTTACGGATCGAGCATTCTTTGAGATAGCTGACGGTTTCGGCTTTGACGGGGAGGCCGAAGTTTTTGGCCCACCATTCGGCGCTTTCGTCGGCGCCCATGCTTTGCAGCATGGCTTTCATTCCGCGCTTGTAGACCACGACGTTGTCGGCTTTGCCATGGAGAAGGAGGACAGAGACTTGGGATTTGGGGACGGGGATGGTTTCGAGGCCGCCGTTGGCGGGGATGCCCACTGAGCCGGAGATTCCGGCGACAGCGGCAAAACGGTCGCCCATGGCGGAGCCAAGGTAGTAGCTCATCATGGCCCCGTTGGAGTGTCCGAAGACGTATTCGCGTTTCTTGTCGACATTGAACTCGGCCTCTAGGCGATCCAAGATTGTTTTCATGAAATCGACGTCGGCTTTGTCGCCGGCCATTTTGAAGAACCCGGCGTTCCAGCCTCGGAAGTTGTCGGGGAGGCCGTCTGGGATGGCGAGGAGGAAGCCGACTTTATCGCATTCTTCTTTGAGGTGCAGGATTTTGTCAAAGTCGAATTTGTTGCTAGTAAGGCCGTGGAGAGCGATCACGACGGGGGTGGGTTTGGTGTGGTCGTACCCTTTCGGGACTTGAAGGATGTAGTCGCGGGGTTTTTCGGCGACGGTGAGCTTTTCGATGTATCGTCCGGGCTCGCGGGGTTCGGGTTTGGCTGGTGCACAGGCGGCGAGGGTTGCCGCGAGGAGGGCGATGGCGAGGCGGTTCATCTTGATATTCTGACGAAAAAAGGCGACCGCGTGTTTTGGCTGATTCGCGGCTGCCGAGGGATTTGGGAGGTTCTTGCTATGTCAGGCTCTCTTTGTTGGAGCCCTCTGTAATTTGTAACGCTTCCGGGGTTTTGGGGGTTCCGAGAATTTTGAAAACACTTGCACCCGTACGCAAAAGCAAAGGTTCGGGAGAAATGGGATTACAATAGTGGGGGATGAATGTACCGCCGACTTTTCAGATGCCACCGCCTAGCGATGCTCCTCCGCCACACAAGAGTGGGGTTCCGGGGTGGGCTAAGTGGGTGATTGGGTGTGGGGCGATGTTGATGTGCTGCTGTCCGATTGGGGGGGCGGTGCTTTTTCCGGTGTTTAGTCAGGCGCGGCAGGCGGCAAATTCTTCGCAGTCACTGATCCACATGAAGCAGATCGGCGCGGCGCTGAGTCTTTACACGGCGGAGCATGATGATTTCACCCCGCCTTCGCAAGGCTGGAACGCGGCCCTAACGACCTATGGACCGGATCTCGGCGCGGACAACCTGACAGACCCATTACTGAGGGACTCGCCTGAGCGGCGCGGTTACGGCATGAACTTGGGGATTTCGATGAAGTCCGTTGTTGCAATGGAAGATCCGTCCAAAGTTATCGCTTTTGCGTTAACGAAGACTCCCGGCAAGGACGCCCAAGTGACCCCGGACACCCTTCGCCCGGCCTCCCAACAGCCGTATCGCACGATTTGGGCAACGGCGGATGGCGCGGTGAAAAAGGCGTTGATCGACGAGGCGCAGAGGTTGCAATGGAAGCCGGTTCTGATGAAAAAGTAAAACGGCGTTTTCCCGTCAAGGCCGTGTTGGGTCTGGGACTGGTGGGCGGGGCTGGTTTGGTTGTTCTTTGCTTTTCTGGAGTCTGAGAGAGCGGCTTACGCTGTTTCGAAAGCTGGCATGCACCGTGCCCTTGCTCTGAACTGGTTGGAGTATGCGGGGGACAATGATGATCGCGCTTGTCCGATGGAAAAGTGGAATACGGCGCTGTTGCCTTACTATAAGAATCGCGACCGCTTGGGAACGGAGTTCTCGGGATCGGGGGCAACCAAGTTCGATATTGGACTGAATCCGGCAGTGGGCGGGATTCAGGTTTCGGCTTTGGCGAATCCGGATCGACTTCCCGTTTTCGTGAACACCACTCGTGCAGGTTATCATGCATTGGCGGGTAAGGACTTGATCAAGCCGATTTTTGAAAATGGAGATACTGTTGCTTGGGCGTCGGCGGATGCGAAGGCGCAGCGGTCGGAGATTTCGGATCTGAGGTCGATGAGTTGGGAGCCGGTTTTTAAGGAGAAGTGATGGAGCCTGAGATTGACGTGACTCCGAAGCGGCGGGTGCCTTGGGTGGCGCTATTGGTCATTGGTTTCCTTCTGTTCGTTACGGTGTCGATTTTGGGTCCGGTTTTTGCGTCGGCGTTTCAAGCAGCTCGGCAGGTTCGGACTCTTTCCAACTTTAGGATGCTTCACACCGGTTGGATAGAGTATTCGGTCGACTACGATGATCGTGCCTGCCTCACAAGTGGCTGGAACGAGACTTTGATCAAGCATAAGGGAAGCAGACTGCTGCCGGAGCATCTGGTGAACCCGATGCACCGTTGTGGAGTTTTTTCAGAATGCATGGATGAACGCCAAATGGGATTGAATAAGGCTCTTGGTGGCTTCAGCTTGCGTACAGGAGTTGAACCAAGCACTCTCCCGGTCTTTTCGCTCACGAATCTCGGCGGTCAAGACGCGTTGGCTACCGCGAGTTCGCTCCAATCGGGACGGTCTGCGCTTGTTACGCTAGACGGGCGAGTCCGGTTTTTGGCTACTCTCGATGCTGAGCGATTGAATTGGAAAGCTCTGAAGGAAGAAGGCGCACAACCACGCAGTCGCTGACGCGCCCGGAGACCCGGCGGGACGCCCGCGATCCCAGTGATCTGTCACAATCTTGGGGTGAGCAGCAACTACGGGATTACCCCTCAGGGAGAGAATTTTAGCGAGTGGTACAACGAGCTTGTCGTTAAGGCAGAGCTTGCGGATCACTCCGCCGTGCGCGGTTGTATGGTCATTAAGCCTCATGGCTATGCCATTTGGGAGCTGATGCAGCGCGCGCTGGACGACATGTTCAAGGCCACCGGACACGTCAACGCCTACTTCCCTCTGCTCATCCCGAAATCGTTCTTTGAGAAGGAGGCCGACCACGTGGATGGCTTTGCGAAGGAGTGCGCGGTGGTGACTCACCACCGGCTAAAGGCGAATCCGGACGGGAAAGGGCTGATTCCTGACCCCGACGCCAAGCTGACGGAGGAGTTTATCATTCGTCCGACCAGTGAGACGATCATTTGGAACACCTACAAGAACTGGATTCAGTCTTACCGAGATTTGCCGCTGCTGATTAATCAGTGGGCGAACGTGATGCGCTGGGAGATGCGGACGCGAATGTTCTTGCGGACCGCTGAGTTCCTTTGGCAGGAGGGGCATACGGCTCATGCGACCTATGAGGAGGCCGAGGCTGAGTCGTTGACGATCTTGCATGAGTGCTACGCCAAGTTTGCCGAGGAGTGGATGGCGGTCCCGGTGGTGAAGGGCATCAAGAGTGAGGGTGAGAAGTTCGCGGGCGCGGATCACACCTACACGATTGAGGCGATGACGCAGGACCTGCGGGCGATTCAGGCGGGGACTTCGCACCATCTTGGGCAGTCGTTTGCTAAGGCGTTTGATGTGACTTTCCAGTCCGCGGAGGGCAAGTTGGAGCACGTTTATGCGACCTCATGGGGCGTTTCGACGCGGTTGATCGGGACGCTGATCATGGCTCACTCGGACGATAAGGGGCTGGTTTGCCCGCCTCGTTTGGCGCCGGTTCAGGTGGTGTTTATTCCGATGGGTCGTGGCGAGGTTTGGGATGTGACGGTTGCTAAGGCGCACTCTTTGGCGGCCGAATTGAAGGCACGTGGGGTCCGGGTGAAGGTAGATGACCGGACGAAGGAAGGGCCGGGCTTTAAGGCTAAGGATTGGGACCTGAAGGGGGCTTGCGTGAGGGTTGACGTCGGCGGACGCGAACTCGAGGCCGGGGAGCTGGGCGTTGCTCGGCGGGATTTAGAAGAGAAGCTGCTGGTTCCGGTTTCGGAGATAGTCGAAAAGTGCGTGAGCTTGTTGGATGAGATTCAAGCGAATCTGTATGCGAAGGCTCTGGCATTTCGTGAGGCGAATACGGTTCGGGTTGATACTTGGGACGAGTTCTTGGCTCGCTTTGAGGGCGAGGGCGGTGGCGGGTTTGTGCTGGCGCACTGGGATGGGACTCAGGAGACTGAGGACAAGATCAGCGAAGCGACGAAGGCGACGATCCGGTGCATTCCTTTGGAGCCGCTTGCCCCGGGCGATGACGAGCCAGGAGTCTGCGTGATGACGGGCAAACCGAGTAAGCAACGGGTTGTTTTTGCCAAAGCCTATTGAGTCGGAACAACAATTGACTTGAGGTACTCGTCTGCGAAGTCGGTTCGGAGTTCGATCCAAAGTGGAAGGTGATCGGACATCTGGTACGTCTTCCAGGTAGCGAATTTGGTGTCGTCCTCCTCCTCCTCGTCATCGACTGGTTTTGGCGGCGCGGCGGCTTTTTTTGCGGCGATGGCGTCCAGTTCCGGTTTGTAGGCGGAGGGGTCATTGAACACGGTCTCCTGCCAGTCGAAAACGCCCGCACTGACGATTTCGAATTGATTCTGAGAAACATGGACGGCAATTTGGTCGTACCACTTGTCCTTCTTTAGGTTTGATCCGGCGCCCTTTTGAAGCTTCTCAGGCACCTTGAAACCTTTGGCATTCAGAATCTTGTAGCCATCGGTTTGTTCACCGATGATGTTGAAGTCTCCGAGAAGAATCCAGTTGGCTTTGTTCCTTTTTTGGTCATCGACGGCTCGCGTCTCGAAGAAGCCGACGAGATCTTCGATCTCCTTGAGTCGTGCCGCTGGCTCTTTGGACTTCGAGCCCCCTTTTCCGTAGATGAGATGGACTGTGCAGAGGTTGATTCGTGTCCAACCGGCCTGAAAGCCGCAAAGGAAAGGTGTTCGGACGAACTGCTTGGGTGGAATCTCGTCCTTCTTGGCGGTTAGGACTGCTTCTCCGGCTAATCCGGAAAACGAGACTTTACGAGTGTCGTAAAGGTAAACCATGCGTTCGCCGTTACCCTGGGTTCCGGTTCTATCAGTGACGTCGGTGTACAACTTGCTCCAGTGGCGCCCGAGGAGTTTTTCGACTTCGCGCAACGCGGTCATGTCCTCTCGAACCTCTTGGACGGCAACGAGATCGAAACGCGAAATAATTTCGGCGATGAAGTAGTACGCATCGGCCGTTCGCCCGCCGCCCTTGGTGTTGCCGAACTCGCGGATATTCCAAGTTGCGAGAAGGAGGTTGTCGGCCTTTTGGGCTGGAACTTTGGATTTGAGCGACGATCTCAGTGCTTTCAGGCCGGTGAGGATGCGATCCGGGTGGGGCTTGTTTTTGATGTCGAAATACAGCGGCATGGCCGAATTGTAAGTCTTTTCGGAATTTGCGTGCAAGTTATAAATTGAATAAACTCAGCTCTATTAGGGCTTCGAGTATCGGTGGCTCAAGAAATGCCCTGTCGTACCGATTATTGAAGCGATCTGCTAGTCTTTTCAGGGCGATGACTTTCTATGGCTGACGAATCCCAAAAGACCCGAGATGATGCGAATATATGGTTGGCGCGGTTGTCGCCGTTGCTGTCGCCCAAGCCAGGGCTGAGTCAGGATGAGGTTGAGAAGAATATCAACACGCTGAGTTCCTTGCAGGCGGAGGCTTCGGATTTGCAGTATCGGTTGGGGTCGCTTTGGGAGCCGGGGGATGTTGAGCTGGCGAACACTTTTGGGAATGCGGTGACGCAGTTGCCTTCGATTGAGGCGGATTTTCGGACTCGATTGGCTTCACAGCGTTTTCCGGGGCCTCGGGTGGATCTGGAATCGATTCAGGAGCGCCTGGCGGAGCGGGAGGCTCAACAGGAGCTGGGGATTCCGACTTCGGTTCACAATGCACTTTCTTTGAGCTTGCAGACTTCGCCACGGAATATCGCGGCAGCGATGGGGGTTGGGATTTTTGCGCTGGGCTGGAATGCGTTTACGTTGATGCACGCTGTGCTCATGATCGGCGGAATGTGGAAGGCGATGGGGCCGGTGGCGTTGTTTCTGTTGCTGTTTTACGCGATCTTTTTTGGGGCCGGTTTTGCGATGATTTGGGCGACGATTGAGGCTTTGTCGGTTGAGGAGATCGAGCTGACGGGGCGGTCGTTGGTGATTAAGAAGTCGATTGGCAAGTGGCTCCGGACTCGCTTGGTCGATTTGGATCCGGAGTCGCGGGCAGTGGTGGGGATTGCTCAGTCGGGTTTTCGTTCTAATAACAACAATCGTGTCCCTCAGCGGGCGGTTTTGATGACCGATGCAAAAGGGAAAGAGGTTGCTTTTGGGGCGGGGGCGACGGAGGAGATGAAGACCCGGATTGCTCGGCAAGTGAACGAATACCTGGGGGCGAGGGTTTAGGCGCGAGGCTCTAGCGAGAAGCGGTAAGTCGGAAGTCCGGTTGGTTGCTTTGTGCTTGCTGCTGGCGTCTCTACGCTTGACAAGCTAGTTACGATCGTCCTAGACTAAAGCGATGGGCAGGAACTTCACGCGGGAGCAGACGACTTACTGTTGCTTGTGCTTGATGTGGCTATTCATCGGGTTTCTCACGGCACTGTTCCTGAAGCGGGGGCCGATTCTGGACCACGGCAAGCCGATTCTGGTTGGGATTGTAGTAGAGGTTTTTGTTGGGTTCAAGTTTGGCAAGTTCGCTGAGTCTATCAATTTGATGATTTTGGAGTCCATCGCCGGACTCGCAACCGGATCCTCGATTGTAATGCTCTGGACGGGGTTTCTGTTGAGCCGTCCAGCCTCTACATTTGCAGGCATCAAGTGGCTGGTCTTTGGCTTGGTGTCATTTGTTCTCTTCTTGGTAGCCCTCAAACAGATTCCCAGTGTGTTTTCTCCGGAAGCCGCCGAACCTCAGCTACCCGATGGATTTGAGACGTGGACTGAAATCCAACGGCTTGAGCACTTGAGGGACACACTCTTGGAGCCGATTGTACAGACCAAACCTAACTACCGGCATCCGAGAAGACTCGTAGGCGCGCTCTTCATGTTTGTTGGCCTCTGCTTAATGATCCAGATTATTCTGAAAACGGAATCGCGTTCAGAACAGTTGATCATGATTCTTATCTTAGTGATGCTCGCAGCCACGATGCCATTTCTAGTTAGGTTTATTAACAAGAAGATCAGGTCTAAATTTGACGGCATCATTGGCGATATCGATGAAATCCGCACAAAGATGAGAGCTGAAGTAGTTACGGAGATAGACCGACTGAAGTCCGAGCAGGGCAACTCCGCCTAAACCCGCGCAATCACAACATCTTCGACCAGTCCAGCGGGTTGGGTTTGCCAGTCTTCGGTGGGGGTGAGGAAGCGGGCTTGGGTGACGCCTTGGGGGTGGGCGGCGCGGAGGGTTTTGCGTTGGAGTTGGGTGAGGGCGGGGCCGGCGCCTTGGAGGGCGAGGAGGCGGTCTTGGGTTTGGATGAACGCTTGGGCGGCGACGACTTGGGCGTCTTGTTCGAGCCAGGCGATGAAGCCGTCGCCTTCTTCGGCGAGGAGCATGATCTCGTTTTCGAATCTCGGGGCGAGGTCGGGCACGAAGCGGCGGAGCATTGCGATGGCGTCGCCGATTTCATCGAACGAAGAGTGTTTGAGCTCGGCGTTGGTGAACGTTTTTGCCCATGCGGCGGCCTTGGGGGTTAGGAAATGCTCGAGTGGAACGGACAGATCGAGGGCAACTCCGGACGGTTTGACTTTTCGGAGTTGCTTGGTGGAGGCGAAGTCGGTGACGTACGCTCCGGGGGCGAGGTGGGTCGCGGGGCGGCGCATGATGATGGCCTCGAAACGGCTCTCGACGAGGTATTCGCGGAGTTGGAGTTCGACGGCGGTCCAGGTGGTTTTTGGGTCGGAGGCGACGACGGACATGCCGAACTCAGTGGTGTCGTACCCGAGCATCTTGATGTTCTTTTTCCCCCCGATGAGCTTGCGTTTGGGTTCAAGGAGGGGGATGATGGCGCAGAGTTCGCCGGCGGCGAAGCAGGTGACGACGAGGGGGACGTACTCGCGGCGGTAGCGGCTGAATTCGAGTTGGACGAAGGGCCAAACGGACTGAGGGTCGCAGCCTCGGGTTTTTTCGAAGAGTCGTCGCCAGTGGGGTTCCACGGCGTCATAGCCATCCCAACCCCGAACGATGCGGGTGGTGATCTTTTGCGATTTGGGTTCAAGATCGGTTTGCGGTGGGATGGGTTGGGACATCAATCTAGTTGGACTGGGTTGCAAGAGTCGTGCCAGATGGGGTGGTTGACGCCGGTTTTGTGTTGGGGTATTATCTATGGGTTCCGGGCTAATAGCTCAGTTGGTTAGAGCACACCCCTGATAAGGGTGAGGTCGCAGGTTCGAGTCCCGCTTGGCCCACCATTCCACCTCCCGGAACTTCCTCTTCCCTTGAGTCTTGACAGCTTTTTGTTGTCTTGTTATGCTTCTCGTGCGTTCTGGAGTCAAACAGTCGAACCTCCAGTAGGTAATCTCGCATGCAATATGCACGAGATGCCACGACGAGATTTTCTTGCCGCCGCGGGAGCTGCGGGAATTGCCGCAACTGGGCTAGCAGCACAATCAACGCCACGTCGCAAAGCGGGTGCAAAATCGGTTGCTGATCTGTCGGTGAAGCTGGATCGGGTTCGTGCGGCTTTTATCGGGGTTGGCGCGCGAGGTTCCGGACACGTTAGCCAAATGTGCCTCATTGACGGTGTGGATGTTGTCGCGATTTGTGACAACCACCTGCCAACGCTGGAGCGTTCGATCAATAACGTAGTGAATCGGCACAAGCGACCGGCTCCGGCGGCTTACGGTCGGGGCGATGACTATTACAAGCGAATGCTTGAGCGAAAGGATATTGATATCGTCTTCATTGCTACGCCATGGGAACTTCATGCTCCGATGGCGATTGCAGCGATGGAGGCGGGGAAGCATGCATTTGTCGAGGTTCCGGTCGCGATTACCATCGAGGACATGTGGAAGCTCGTTGACACATCTGAGCGGACGCAAAAGATTTGCATGAT
Organism: Fimbriimonas sp.; assembly: GCA_965248555.1. Classification (GTDB taxonomy): domain Bacteria; phylum Armatimonadota; class Fimbriimonadia; order Fimbriimonadales; family Fimbriimonadaceae; genus Fimbriimonas. Next base: position 153,499 of record CBDFJP010000001.1, read on the forward strand.
GCTCGAGAACGTTTGCTACGGGCGAGAGGAGCTTCTCGTTCTGAACATGGCACGCTTGGGGGTCTTCGGCGATCTGTTGCATGGCGAGGCGGCATATATTCACGATTTGCGCGGGCAGATGCACGAGGTGGAGCACGGAACGGGGTCTTGGCGAACCTATCACTACGCCAAACACAATGGGAACCTGTATCCGACCCACGGGCTTGGGCCGGTGGCGCAGTACATGGATATCAACCGAGGCGACGCTTTTGACTATATGGTCTCGATTAGCTCGCCGGCGATGATGCGGAACAATTATGCGAGGGCTAAGTTTCCGCCAGACCATAAGTGGAACAAGACAAACTTCATTTGCGGCGATATCAACACCTCAATCATCAAGACGAAGAAGGGGCGGACGATCATGCTGCAGTGGGACGAGCAACTGCCTCGCCCTTATTCACGACACAACTTTTTGCAAGGCACTTTGGGTGCTTGGGCTGGGTATCCAGACCGGATGTCGCACGAGACCAACGATGGCGGGCCAGATGACTGGAAGGAAGGAAAAGACTTGGCGAAGTGGTACGAGAAGTACGAGCACCCTTTGTTCAAGCGCATGGGTGAAGAGTCCAAAAAGAACGGCGGCCACGGCGGGATGGACTTTATGATGCTGTGGCGCATCGTCTATTGCCTACGAAATGGGCTGCCCATGGATCAGGACGTTTATGATGCAGTTGCCTGGTCGGCGCCGTTCCCGCTCAGTGAGGTTTCGGTGGCAAATCGCGGAAGGACGATGGACTTCCCCGACTTCACTCGTGGCGAGTGGAAGACGAGGAAGCCCCTCGATAACATGTCGAACGCTTAGTTCTTGGTGAACACGAGCGTGACGGAAGGGGCCTTCATACCCTGGGGGGCTCCTTGCTTAGCGGCTTGCTCCTTGGCGACCTTTGAAAGATCGACGGTGATTGTGCGGCCGTTTGCGCTCAGGGTTCCGACGACGGTCTTAGGTCCCTTGCCTTGCTTTGAGCCACTCAGGGTGATCTGATTTCCTTTTAGGGTCCAGGTTCCGGTCTCGGTCTCGGCCTTTTGGCTTCCAGGGGCACCGGTGGTGGTCATCGAGTACTTGCCGCCCTTTTCCATGACGACGTTCATTCGGATGTTTGCGACCATGGTCATTCCCATCGCCATTTGCTGATCCATCATTTTGATCTGCTCGGGGGTCATCTTTTTGCCCTTGGATTCAGCAGCTTTGATCGCAGCAGCTTTTGCTTCCTTCATGTCCATGTTGATCTTGCCGGTCCATTTTCCGGTGACATCGGCGGCGAAGGCGCTGAGGCTGAGGGCGAGGGCGGTGACGGCGAGGACAGTTCGAGTGAGTTTCATATCTTCCAGAGTTCCTAACGGCAAGAACTACGAGTATTGTGAACGATAGGTTACGATTGATGGTTCCCATTCGCGGTAATCCGCTGTTCGATGAACTTGTTGCGATGCGGAGCAGGCCGACTTCTGGCCTAGTGATGCGGCAGACTTGGGAGCGGCTGTTTTTTGCTCATGCGAGGTGTTCTGCTTCGATGTTGGCTGCGTCGTTGCCCGAGGGGTTGGAGTTGCAGACTTTTGATGGGGATGCTTGGGTGGGGCTTGTGCCTTTTGCGATGCGGTCGTTGCGCTCGTTCCGGCTGACCTTTCCGGACTTTCTGGAGACAAATCTTCGCACTTATGTGAACCACCCGGTTCATGGACCTGGCGTTTGGTTCTTCTCGTTGGACGCAAATTCGTTCTTGCCATGCTTGGGTGCTCGGGCGCGGTTCAAGCTCCCTTATTGCTATTCGGGAATGGACATGGTGACGGAGGGTGACCGGGTGGACTACTACGGGACTCGGGTGGATCGGCAGCGACTGCCGGGAGTTTTTGAGAAGCCGAGTCGGGATTTTCGGTACACGGCGGAGATTTCTTGTGGTGGTGCGCCGCAACGGGCGGAGCCGGAGTCTTTTGATTTTTGGTTGCTGGAGCGGTATCGGCTTTACGCCGCAGACAAGCACGGGCAGCTGATGACAGTACGGGTTTGGCATGAGCCTTATGAATTTCTGGTGCCGGAGGTGCGGAAGTTGGAGGTTGAGAGTGGCGATCCTAGGTTTGCGGGGCTCCGCTTTGAGCATTTCCGCTATTGCCGTGGGGTGCGGGTCGAGTGCTTTAGACCCGAGTGGATTTCTTAGGGTTCTGCCTTTGCCCGCCCGCTGGCTTTTGGGTGGGGAGGGGTGGAGCGTACTTGTCGAAGACGAGTTTTGTGACGGGAAGGCCGGGTTTGCTACTGATTACGACCATCCATTTGTTGCCACTGGGCTCGACCTGGGCGGTCATGGTGCGGGTCATTTTTGCGCCGTTTTCGTTGGTGGTGGTGAGGGTCAAGACGCCGCTTTTTTCTCTCCAGGATCCGAAGCTCTTTCGGCGCTCGATATCGGCTCCGTTGACAACGGCGACGAAGGTGCCGTCGGCTTTCAGCTCGACTTCGTAGCGGAGGCTTTTGAGGAAGGCCTTGCTCATTTGGAGCTTGAGCAGGGCGTCGGAGTCCATGGTTTGGGCGATTTTGCTTGGGCCAAGGGTGGCGGTTCCGATCCACTTTCCGGTCATGTCAGCCCATGCCGCCGAGGCGGTAAGAAGCAGAACCAGTCCGAATAGTTGGCGCATAACCCGTCATTATTATGAGGCAAACCGTTAAACTAATGACCGTGAAAGCGCAGTTGCTTTTGGTCGTTGCCCTGGTTTTGGTGGGGTGTGGAAGTGGTTCTTCGGAGGGAGGTGGGTTTTCCTCGCGAAAGAACGCGGGTTCGGAATCGACCTTTCGATACGCGCTGGGGAATAATCCGACGACTCTTGACCCAGCCAAGGTTCAAGACGTGGACACAATGGACCTGCTGGGGAACATCTACGAACCGCTGGTTCGGTACGGCGAGGACAACAAGGTTGAGGGCGTATTGGCTGAATCTTGGACGGTTTCGCCGGACGGGGCTTTGTATGTGTTCAAGCTTCGCGATGCGAAGTTCCATGATGGGTCGGGAGTGACGGCGGCGGATGTGAAGGCGTCGCTGGAGCGGGCTTTGAACAAGAATATGGCTTCGCCCACGGCGGAGACTTATTTGGGCGACATCGTCGGGGCGAAGGAGCTTCTTGCGGGGACGGCTACATCGCTGTCGGGAGTCAAAGTTGTTGACCCAAAGACGGTCGAGATCAAGATCGATAAGGCGCGCCCTTACTTCCTTGGGAAGCTCAGTTACGCTTGCGGTGCGGTTGTTCCGGCGAAGCAGGGGGCGGCGGAGATTCGCGATGTGAAGACGGCGGTTGGCTCAGGGCCGTTCGCCATGGATACTTTTTCGCCAGAGCAGCGGGTGACGCTGAAGGCCTTTGACGGGTACCACGGCGGAAAGCCGGGGATTGCCATGATCGAGCGGCGGATTATCAAAGATGCCTCTACTCGTCTAGCTCTTTTCAAGAGCGGCGAGACGGACATGACCACGTTGGAGAAGCAGGATTGGGCAGCGGTAAAGAACGATTCTAAGTTGAAGGATGAGCTGAAGTTCATCAACCGTCCGGCGGTTTTTTATCTTTTGCTTTCGCAGAAGGCTCAGCCCGCGTTTAAGGATGTTCATCTTCGCCGAGCGATGATGATGGCGATTGACCGGGATCGGATTACGAAGGAGATTTTGGCGGGGGTTCCGACGGCGAACCGATGGTTGCCGGAGGGGATCAATTCGAAGTCGCCCGCGGCGACCGCTTTCGGTTTTGATCCTGAGAAGGCGAAGGCGGAGCTCGCTCTTTCATCGTTCAAGACGGGGGACAAGGTTCCGCCGATTGAAATCACTTTTAGGGCGGAGAATGCTGACGCAAAGGCGGTCATTGAGGCCGTTGCAGGTGATTTGCGACGCAATCTCGGGTTGACGGTTCAGCCTCGCTCGCTGGAGTGGGGGGCGATTTTGAAGGCTAGAAATCGGGGCGAGTTGCCTTGTGCGTTTTTGAGTTGGTATGGCGACTATGTTGATCCTCAGAACTTTCTTTCGATGCTTCTGACCACGGACGCTTCGGCGAACTTTGATAAGTGGTCGAACAGGGAGTTTGACACTCTTTGCGCGACGGCGGATGTTGAGCCGGATGCCGAGAGGAGGGCCGAGCTTTATGCCAGGGCTGAGGCCGTGGTTTTGTCCGAGGTGCCAAGGATTCCTCTATACCACCAGATTGATGGGGTTCTGGTGAACCCTCGGGTTGGCGGGTTGCGCTACAACTTGCTGGGGTCGTTGCCGCACGACAAGGTGACCCTCAAGTGAGGGTCGTTGCGATTTATCCGGGGACTTTTGATCCTCCGACGAAGGGTCATGCAGATATTATTGAGCGGGCGTCGAAGCTGTTCGACAATGTGATTGTTGCGGTGGGGGCGAACTCGCACAAGGTTCCACTTTTGACGGTTGATGAGCGGCTGGAAGCGTTGACTTCCATCTGTCAACCGTACGAGAATGTCTCCGTTGAGTCGTTTGGTGGGTTGCTAGTTGAGTATGCAAAGGCCAAGGGCGCGAAGTCGATTGTTCGTGGGCTTCGGGCGGTTGCAGACTTCGATTACGAGTTTCAGATCGCGATGGTGAACCGGAAACTTGAGCCGGAAGTGGATAGTGTTTTTCTCATGACCCGATGGGAGTACAGCTTCCTGAGTTCGTCGGTGGTGCGAGAAGTTGCGTTGCTACAAGGCGACGTGAGCACCATGGTTCCCGACCCGGTGCTCACGATTTTGGAGCGCGCGGTGGCGCGCCGCCTTACGGATTAACGAACTCGGGCTTCGGTAGGTCGAGGCCCTTGATCTGCTCAAGGATCGCCTTTTTGTCGCCGACGAGGACGATGAGGGCGTTGCCTCGGTTATACATGCGCTTTCCGACTTCGTTGAGGGATTTGGCGTTGAGATTGTCCAAGCTCTTGAGGCGACTGTCTTGCTTTGCTTGGCTGCTTCCGACGGCTTCGAGGCCAAGGACGGTTCCGACGATCTCGCTGAGCGAGCCATAGCCGGTGACCACGTTGGTTCGGATAAGTTTTCCGGCTTTTCCGGCTTCTTCTTCGGTCACGTCCATCGCGTTGATTCGGTCGATTTCCTTGACGAACTCGGCCAGGGAGGCTCCGGTCACATCGGCCCTAACGGACGAGTTGAGGCGGAGGAAGCCGAAGCTGGCGTTGGCGGTCATCGAGGCTCCGGCACCGTAGGTGTAGCCCTTGTCTTCGCGGAGGTTTTGGTTGAGGCGGCTGGTGAACGAGCCACCCAGAACAGTGGTTATGGCGTCAAGGGAGACCGATTCTTGATCGTGTTCTTGCAGGCCTGGGAAGTAGAACTGGATGACGGTTTGAACCGCGTTGGGGCGGTTAACGATAACCAGGCGGGAATTCTGCTTGGCGGGGGGAGCGAGCTTTTGGTAGCTTGCGGTTTTGGCGGATTTCAGCTTCGCCAGCTTCGCGCTGAGTAGTGTCTTCGCTTGTGCAGTGGAGAGTCCGCCTGCGGCAAGGATTGAGCTTCCGCTTGCCCTGACTTGGGCGATGGCACCTTGGACGTCCTTCATTGAGATCGCTTTGAGGCTACTTTCCGTGCCGCTGGCAGGGCGGGCGTAGGGGTGGGCGGCACCAAAAAATTCGCGCATGGCGACCTTTCGGGCGACAGCGTTGGGGTTGTCGTTTTCTTGTTTGACCTGGGCCATGACTTCTTCTTTGAGGTCGTTGAAGTCGGAAGTAGACAGGGTCGGCGTGAGGATTGAATCGACGAGGATGTCGAGGGCCTTTGCCGCGTTGGAGATCGGCGCGGTGAGGCTGAAGGTTGTTCCGCTCGTGCCTGTGCTAACGCCAAGATCGGCTCCGAGGGCGTCTAGCTCTGCTGAGGTTGCACTCGCCGACTTCCCTTTCGCGCCGCGAACCATGAGTTCGGTGGCGAGGTTGGTGAGACCTTCTTTGCCTTTCGGATCGGCGAAGGTGCCTTGGGAGTAGTGAACGCTGACGGTGACCTGCGGAACTCCGGCGCGGCTCCAGTAGCGGATTCCGCCGATGTCGGTGGGCTTGGGCGAGGCGAACGGCCCGGCGGCGTCGATGGCTGGTTGAGCGTCGCGTGGGTTCTGGTCGGCGGCGGCTGATTCGGGGACGACGCGGAGCGTGAGACGGGGTTGGCCGGCTAGGAATTGGGAGACAGCTTGGCCGACGGCGGCGGAGGTGAGAGCTTTATAGGCGTTGATTTCCTTCTGGAAGTAGTCAGGAGTTCCGTAGTAGAACTCGTACTCGTTCATCTTGTCCGCTTTTTGGTCGAGGCTTTGGAGGGTTCGGGCGGTTGCGCTTTCGCGGCTGGCGACCACTCGTTTGAGTTCGTCTTGGGTGGGTCCAGCTTTCGCGAGTCCGACAATGACCCGGTCGATGGCGCGCTCCATTTCGGCTTGGGACTTGCCTTCGGCGACGGTGGCGTCGATGTAGAAGACGGAGCCTAGGTAGCTGGAGTCTTGGTAGGCCGAAATCTCGGAGGCGAGGCCGAGCTTGCTGACGATTTCGGTCTGGAGTCGGCTGGCGAGGCCGCCGCTGAGGACGGTTCCGGCGGCTTTGAGGGCGAGGTCACCGCTTTTGCCGTATGCCGGAGTGTGGTAGCAGAGGATTGATTTGGGCGATGAAACGGAGTCAACCATGGTCACGGTTCGGCTCTCAAACTTGAACGGCTGGACGAGCTTGCGGCCGATGTCGTTTTTGCGGGGCAGAGTGCCGAAGAGCTTGGCGACGAAGGGTTTGATCTTGGCGGGGTCGAAGTCTCCAGCGACGATGAGCGAGGCGTTGTTGGGGACGTAGAACTGGTTGAAGAAGTCCTTGACGTCTTGCACGGAGGCCGCCGTCAGGTCCTCGTGAGAGCCAATGACCGACGTGCTGTAGGGGTGGCCTTTTGGATACATCAACCCGGAAATTGCTTCGTAGGCTTTGCCGTAGGGGGTGTTTTCGGTGTTCTGGCGTCGCTCGTTTTTGACGACATCGCGCTGGAGGTCGACCTTTTTCTCGGTCATGTTCTCGGCAAGGGCTTCGAGGCGGTCGGCGTCAAGCCAGAGAAGGGTCGGAAGGATGTTTGCGGGGCCGAAGGAGAAGTAATTGGTGCGGTCTGTGGAGGTTGAGGCGTTGTTATAGCCGCCCGCTTTCTCCATGATCTGGTCGAACTGGCCATTGGGGACGCGCTTGGTTCCCATGAACATGAGATGCTCGAACAGGTGGGCGAAGCCGCTTCTTTTGTCTGGCTCGTCTTTGCTCGCGACGTAGAACCAGGTGTTTATCGTCGCAACGGGAAGGGTTTTATCAACGTGAAGAATGACCTTCATTCCATTGGGGAGGGTGTACTTCTCGAAAGGAACCTTGATTCCGGTGCTGCTTTGGGCGGCCAGAACCGAAGAGAGCGCAACTGTCGCAAGAATCGGCATACGCGATAGTCTATCGCCTTTTGGCTCTCGTTGGTTCCGGCTAAACTAGACGGACGTTATGATTCTGGTTATCGACAACTACGACTCGTTTACCTACAACCTGGTTCAGTACCTGGGGCAGTGCGGGGCGGATGTTGTTGTGCATCGGAATGACCAGATCTCGCTGGACGAGATTGCGGCTCTGAAGCCGGATGGGATATTGCTCAGCCCTGGTCCATGTACGCCGAACGAGTCGGGGATTTGCGTGGATATTTTGCGCTCGACTCTTGCTGGTGGTCTGGATATTCCGATTTTTGGGGTTTGTCTGGGGCATCAGGCGATAGGGTTTGTGACGGGTGCGACGGTGAACCGTGCGGAGAAGACGATGCACGGCAAGGCGTCAATGGTTTCGCACGATGGCAAGGGGCTTTTTGAGGGGATGCCGAATCCGTTTTCGGCGATTCGGTACCACTCACTCGTGGTGGACCGCTCGACGATTCCCGAGGGGTTTGAGGTCACGGCTCGGTCGGATGACGACAACGAGATCATGGGGCTTCGGCATGTTTCGTTGCCGATTGAGGGGGTTCAGTTCCACCCGGAATCGGTGCTGACGGAGCAGGGATTCCGGATGGTTGAGAACTTTGCGAAGCGGGTTGCTCAGCGGAGCTGACTGAGGATTTCTTGGCGCACTCGGCGGCGCTTTTTGTGGCCTAGTTCCGCTGTTGCGCTGACGAGTTTCGGAGTTTCGGTTTCGTTGTCCAAGCGGATGAAGTAAGTTCCCTCGCCCTTTTCGAAATCGCAATAGGCGTAGTAAGAGTACTCCTGTTTTCCGCTGGTCACGTCTCCGAAATCGGCGTGGCCCATGATGTTCGAGATCGACTTGAATTTACCGAGCTTGGCTTCAAGCTCATGGCCCAGCTTGGCTAGTTCCGGCGAGCCTTTGCGGTCTTCGTGGACGGCGAGGAGTTCGCGGCGGATGAAGTCTTTGTCACGGCCGATGAGGTGCCAGAAGCTGCGACCGTAGGTCGCTCCGGCGACGGCTAGGAAGAAGACGATAACGCTGAGAATGGAGAGGATCGTGGTGAGAATCTTGCGTTTGGGTTGCTTCGCCATCGGCGAATTTCAACCTTATTCGCTACTTCTTGGTTCCCTCGGTGGTCTTTTTGAGCCGATCTTGGGCGTCTTTGAGGCCAGAATCTGTCATTTCCATCAGCTCGTTTGATTTGAGGGCGATGGCGTAGATTTTAGACTTGGGGCCGTCGTTTCGGATAGTGACCTCAAATTTCCCTTTGCCATGTTCGAATTCGGCGTCGGCAGAAAAGGTCATGTGATAGCCCTTGTTGGGGCCATCTGGTTTGAGCGATGAGCTACCTGGCACGTCGCTTACTTTGCCTAGCGATTTCATCTTTCCAAGCTTGTGGTTGAAGACCTCAAACCGCTTCTTTGTTCCGGCTCTCCCTTCTGGAGTCAGGAAGGCATCGTCTGCGTATTCGGCAAACACCGCTTCGTCCCAGGTCTTCCCGGTCTTATCAAGTGCAACCGCAACAAGTTCGCGGTTGCCCTGGACAAGCTTTTGGATCCGCTCCACGGTGGACTTTGTGGTGTAAAACACGCCGCCGCAACACAGCAACAGTACCCCGATCACTGACGCGAGGATGATGCCGGTCTTTTTGTTCATGTTGCTACCTTACTGGTTTGCGGCTTTGGCGGCTTCGATATCGATGTCGGTTGGGATTCGGAACATGAAGTCCGAACCGACTCCTACTTCGGATTCGCACCAGATCTTGCCCATGTGGACTTGCTCAACAAGGTGCTTGACCAAGAAGAGGCCGAGGCCGGTTCCGTAGATTTTTCGGTTGTCTTCGTTGTTCACGCGGTGGAACTTCTCGAAGACCTTTCCAAGGTGGTCCTTGGGGATTCCGAGACCTTGATCCTTGACGCCGATCAGTAGGGTCTTGCCTTCATTTCGGGCGTGGATGATCACGTCTCCGCCGTTTGGCGCGTACTTGATGGCGTTGTTCATCAGGTTCGTGAGAATCTGGTCCATCTTGTCTTGGTCGCCGACGATGAGCTTAGGAAGCTCGTTTTCGATTTCGACCTTAATGGTGTGCTTACTGGTTGCCTGCTTTTGCACCATCGCGACCTTGTGGATGAGGTCGGTGACGTCCACTTGACCGTAGTTGGGGCTGAGCGATTCACCTGCCTCGATCCGGCTGGTGTTGAGAAGATCGTCGATGAGCCGGCGCAGGCGGTCGCACTCGCCGACGACGATTCCCAGGAATTCGCGTTGATCTTCCTTGCCGTAAATCTCGTCATCAAGCCCTTCGAGCAGGGTTGAAGAGAAGCCTTTGATAGCGGTGAGCGGGGTTCGGAGTTCGTGGGACGCCATGGCGACGAATGAGGACTTCATTCGGTCGATGTTGCGGATTTCGGTGACGTCGGCAAGGATGGCCACGACGCCGATTCCCTTGCCGTCTTGGCCGGTCACGCTGGCGAATTGGGATTCGTAGATGCGCTCGCTATTACCCAGAACAACATAGGTTTCAACTTTCCCAGGATCGGTGCCATCGATCAGTTTTTGAATTGCGTCGACCACAGCATTGTCTTTGATGACTTCGCTCATGTGCTTGCCGATGGCATCCTGAGGAGCTTGGAAGACGGCACGGGCGGTGGCGTTGACCTGGCTGACTCGGCCCTCGGTGGAGACGAGGATAAGACCGGAAGTGAGAGACTCGAACGTCTGTGCAAGCTCTTCCTTCTCTTCAACAACCTCGCGGTACATCTGAAGGTTGGCGATGATGGAGCCGACATTTCGCGCCATGCGCTCGAGGAGCCGGACGTCTTCGTCGTTGAAGTCTTCGCCGTGTCGCTTGTTGAAGGCGTGAAGGACGCCGATGGTCGATTTGTCTACGACACGGTTCTCTTCGTCGCGCTTTTCGATGATGAGCGGAACGCAGACGCCGTTGGAGACGTGAAGCAGGCCAAAGGCTTCCTCGCGGGATTCACTGAGCGACTCGATGTCGTGATAGATAAGTGCTTCGCCCTCGCGGAAAACTTTCCCAGAGACGCCGTGGGTTGCGCGTACTTTGAAGGCAGTGAGGTGAGCTTCGTCGAGGCCGAATGCGGGAGGAATTCCTTTGAGTTCTCCCATTTCGCGGTCGTGGAACATGATGACGATTTTCTCGGCTTGGAGAATCATCGCAATGCGCTGGACGAGGCGACGAAGGGTGATATCGGCCTGATCGATTGGGGTGACTTCAACGGTCTGTTCCGACCGTTGAGAAACGGGCAGGTTTTTGTCCGTTTCGAGCTCGCTAATTCGGCGATTTAGCCGATCAACTTCGGCTTGAAGCTCGTTAATCCGCATCTGACTGTTCGACAGTTCTTCAGGCATCTTGCAAAAAATCCTTTGTGGTAGCGACCAAAAACCGCCGCCACCTAAAATGACACGTCTAGTATGACCGTTTGTAGCGTATAAAAGACAGTAAGAAATGAGCGAAGATCACATGGAAATCCCGATCTTTCCGTTGCACGCGGTGCTCTTCCCTCATTCACGCCTGCAACTCCACATTTTTGAGCCTCGATATCGGCAAATGGTCTCTCAGTGCATCGCTTCTGGTGGGTATTTCGGCGTGGCGTTGATTCGTTTCGGCGATGAGAGTGGGGAGACGGCGGAGCCCTATTTGGTCGGGACGATGGTGCGAATTGTGGACGTTCATTCGTACACCGATGGTCGGTTCGACATTAATGTGCTGGGGCTGAGCCGTTTTAGAATTCGTTCTCTGGATGAGTCCCGGCCGTATCTGGTGGCGAAGATCGAGGCACTTGAGGAGTTGCCGGTTGTTGATGGCGACGAGGTGGAGGTTTTGGCGAAGGACTGTCGTCGGCTTTGCGAGAATCTGATTCGGCACCAGTTGAAGGTGGCGGAGATGGATATTGACGTCCGGTTCCCGGACGGGCCGGAGGGGCTGTCTTACTCGATTGCGAATCTTTTGGACTTTACGCTGCTTCAGAAGCAAGCGTTTTTGGAGTTGACGGACACCTCGGTTCGGCTGGCGGCGATGCATGAGTATTTGTCGGAAATGAACATTCCGACGGAATCGGAGCCTAAGCGGCTGCGGGCGATTGATTTGCGCGAGTGGATTTCCGTTAATTAGGATTCTCTATTGCTTGTATTTAGATAATTAGGAATTTCTGCGAATCTTAGAATGATTCTGAGTTGATCTGGAATAATCAACTTATGATCGGCAAATCCTCGGATCCAGGTTCTCGGCTCAATTTGGATCGCATGCAGCACCCTTCAGGGCATGTAAATCCGCCGATTTCGGATTCGGCGATGTTTGCTTTTGGAACTGGAGCGGAGATGACCGAAATGTTCGAAGTCGGGATTCCGGGGCGGTTCTTGTATTCGAGGCACGCCAGCCCTTCATGCGCAGCTTTGGCGGCAAAGTTGGCGGCGATGGAGGCGACCGAGGCGGCACTAGTGACGGCATCGGGAATGTCGGCGATTGCTTGTGCGATTATTCAAACCTGCTCGGCAGGGGATCACATCATTGCAAGCCGGACGGTTTATGGCGGCACCTATGCTCTGCTGGACAACTTGCTTCCTCGATTTGGAATCATGACGACTTTTGTCAATGTGAACGATCTCGCGGCGGTGTCGGCGGCGAAGACGCCTCGCACGAAACTGATTTTTGCGGAGACGATGAGCAATCCGCTGTTGGCGGTGGCGGACATTCCTGCACTAGCTGATCTGGCCCATCAGGGCGGAGCTCTTTTGATGATTGACAATACTTTTGCACCACTGATTTGTTCGCCAAAAGCGCACGGCGCGGACATCGTCGTTCATAGCCTGACGAAGTACATCAACGGGATGGGCGACCATTTGGGCGGGGTGATCTGTGGGTCGTCTGAATTGATCGCGAGCCTCATGGATGTGAACTCGGGGGCGACGATGCTCTTAGGACCTTCCATGGATGCGGGGGTTGCGGCGGATATTCGGAAGAACCTGCAATCGCTTCCGGTCCGTGTTCGGCAGCACTCGGCGAATGCGCTCAGCGTAGCTTCAAGGCTTGAGGAATCAGGATTCAGGGTTGTTTATCCTGGGCTGCCCTCGCATCCCGATTTTGCGCGGCTTGCTTCTCTTTCAAACTCCGGCTACGGCGAGGGGGCGGTTTTGACTCTGGACTGCGGTTCGCGTGACCGGGCTGACCGTTTAATGCAGCGGCTGAAGAAGGCGGGGATTGGGTTTCTGGCGGTTTCGCTCGGGTATGTTCACACGCTGTTTTCGATGCCAGCTTGCTCGACCTCGAGCGAGATTCCCGCTTCCGAGCGAGAGCGGATGGGGCTGAGTGAGGGGTTTGTGCGGTTCTCTATAGGGATTGATGCCGACGGCGACTTGCTGGCAACGGAGATTTGCCAGATTGGGTTGGAAGTTCTCTCGTAGAATGAGAGCGTGATCCTTGCCGCATTAGCAATTGCTTCCGCCTACTACAGAGGCGTCGATGCCTCGTTCATTCCCGAGTATCGAGACCTGAAAGCAGAGTTCTTTGCAGGGTCCCATAAAACCGATCCTTTGACAGCGTTTGCCAAGTCGGGAGTGAACCTCTTGCGACTTCGAGTTTGGGTGAATCCGCCCAAGGGGTACTGCGATCTTGGACACACGCTTCAGATGGCGAAGGAGGCTAAGGCAGCCGGAATGGAGACGCTGATTGACTTCCACTACTCTGACGATTGGGCCGATCCTCAGCATCAGATCACACCGTTGGCTTGGCAGAACATGAGCTTGAAGGAGCTTTGCGAGGCGACCCGGGCGCATACGAAGGAGGTTCTGGACGCGCTGGTGAAGCAGGGGACTCCGCCGATGTTAGTTGCGATTGGTAACGAGATTCGGAACGGGATGATGTGGCCGCTCGGCAAGCTGCCAGAAGGGGGATTCGACAATCTGTCGGAGCTGCTGAAAGCGGGTCTGAAAGGGGCTTTACAAGCTGAGGGGAAGAAGGACTTGTGGCAGACCCAGATTCACCACGATTCAGGCGGGGATGCGAAGGCTTGCCGGTCTTTCTTCGATAACTTGAAGTCGCGAGGGGTGAAGTTTGACACGATTGGACTGAGCTACTACCCTTGGTGGCACGGCACTTTCGACCAGCTCAGGGAGAATCTGGCGATGCTTGCGGAGAGGTATCGGAAACCGGTTTTTGTTGCCGAAACGGCGTATCCATTCAGCTTCAAGTGGGCCGATAACACCGGAAATTTTGTGTGGGAGAAGACCGACATGAAGTGCTCTATTCCGGCGACTCCTGAGGGGCAGGCTGAATTTCTGCGACAGTTGCATCGGATTGTTCGGGCCACGCCGCGCGGGCTTGGGGCAGGGATGATCTACTGGGCTCCTGAGTATGTGGCTCAGCCTGGGATCGGGACTCCTTACGAGAACTTGGCTCTCTTTGACTTCGAACACCGCCTCCTGCCGGGTGCGGCGGCTTTAGGGCGCGGCTAGTTTTTCGCCTCTAGGCGCTTGAGAATCTGCTCCATCATTTCTTGATGCTTTTCAAGGCGGAGGAGGATTTCGGTGATTTCGTGCTCAGCGCGGACGTTGACTTCGAAGTCGCTTTCGGCGCGGATTTCACTGTGACGGGATTGGAGGTTTTGGCCGACCATGATCAGAGGCATGAGCAGAATTTGGATCACGTTGGAGATGAGGAGGTAGGCGACGAATGCGGGGAAAGGGTCGAACGCTCTTAATCCAAAATGAGGGGCGACGACGTTGTAGCTCACCCAGCAGACCGTCCAAGTGAAGATCAGGATGAAAAACGAGGGTGAGCCGACCTTGTCGGTGATCTTGAGGGCGAGGATTTCGAGGGGAGACAGCTTATCGCAATGCTCCCTATTCGGGTTTGCGACTGGCTTAGGCTCGGCCAGAACTTGATCTTTGGTTCGGTGTTGATGCCTTCGTTTGTAGATTCCCACACTCTCAGCTTAACACGAGGTTCAGATGTACAGGTTCCAGCCCTTCACATCGCTCGGTGAGCTTGTGGTTTCGTGGGTGATGTACTTGATCTGGTGGGCGGGGACGAAGTAGTTCATGCCGTCGACAGCGTGGATCTCGATAAAGTCTCCGAAGACTTTGACGGCTTCGGTGTAGCCCATGTCGGGGATTCCGGCACCGATGAGCTTGAACTCGACGGTGTGGTGCTGCTCGTGCTCGCGGCGGATGATGCGGGCGATGTAGTCAGAGGTTGGGTGCATAGTCGACATGGGGTTATCCTATCACGTTCGGATTGTGCCGCCAAGTTAGATGCTTCTGGTTATGACTTCTGCTGGGATTCTGAGAGTTTTCGGAGGTTGTCGATTCTGGCTGTTGTGAACTTGTCAGGGTCTAACCCAGCTAGGCTGAACATAGCCTCCATCGCTTCTGCGAGGCGCATAGCTTGGGGTTTGGGTATGTTTGATTCTGCAGACAAAATCATCGTCGGGATTCGGTATTTAAGAATAGTCATCAGAACTACTGTGACGACAAGGGCTACAACGATCCAAATCTTTTGGACCAGCTCCCCTTTTCCTGGCAAGATCACGAACAACCAGACTAACAGGCTTGGATCAAAGGCAACAACAACTTTGGCGGCAGTTTGTAGCCAGCCTGAATTCCGAAGAGAGGCGCAGACTGCAGCGAGTTGATCGGGGGTCAAACTCGTGGCCACGGACTCATGAAAGATTAGACTGGATCCAACTCGTTTTGGATTAAATTCAGGTTCGTCGGTCAGCCATACGTCTCCGAGCCCTTCAAGCTTTTGTTCTAACTCACCTATCGCTCGGTACCTCCCCCTTTGCGGTCGAGTTGGAAACGCCCAAACTCGAAGCGCGCACATAGGGAGTGCCAACAGTAGACTCGCGAGGGCGACCCCTAAGAAGTAGTTGGGCGCCTTCAACATTTGGAAGTGACGTTCGACGCCCAGGATTGAGAAGAGAACAAATGCTAGTGTTGGTCCCCACCAGATGATCTCGCCGAAGGGTCCGAATCGGCGTCCTTCCCACAAAGTACGAGGCAAGGGGTCGCCTCCCTCGAATCTTCCAACCGAACCCATCAGAAGACGCACCATTCGGACTATTGTAACCCTGCAACCCCACACCT
This sequence comes from Fimbriimonas sp., assembly GCA_965248555.1. Taxonomy (GTDB): domain Bacteria; phylum Armatimonadota; class Fimbriimonadia; order Fimbriimonadales; family Fimbriimonadaceae; genus Fimbriimonas. The sequence goes on from CBDFJP010000001.1 coordinate 169,036, forward strand.
ATCAAGAACCCGCTATAATCCATCACCCATGGACGACGCACAGAAGCGTGAATTGACGAACCGGCTGATCAAGCGGCAGCTGAACTTGAGCCTTCGCATTGCGGCGATATTTGTGCTGATTCTTGTTGGGCTTCCGCTCATCAATCTGTTTCTGCCCGAGCTGGCGGCCACGAATATTGGCGGGTTCAGCGTGACTTGGCTGGTGCTGGGGGTGCTGTTTTATCCGCTGACTTGGGTGCTGAGTAGCTGGTTCGTCAAGGGGTCGGAAAAGCTGGAAGCTGAGATTGTGGCGGAGGAGTCGAAGTGAAGACGAACGAGCTGATTCCGCTGCTCTGGGTCGTTTTGGTGACCGGGGCGACGATTTTGTTGGGGGTTTGGGCGACCAAGAAGTCGTCTTCAGCCAGCGACTTCTTTGTTGCTGGACGTTCGGTGAACGTGTTCTGGAACGCTTCGGCGATTTCGGGGGAATACCTGTCGGCGGCGTCGTTCATGGGCGTTGCTGGGCTGGTGATGAAGAACGGGTACGACGCGCTTTGGTATCCGGTTGGGTACGCGGCGGGGTATCTGTTTCTGCTGCTGTTTATCGCGGGTCCGTTGCGGCGGTTTGGGGCTTATACGATTCCGGATTTTGCTGAGGGGCGGTTCCATTCTCCGGCATTCCGCAAGGTAGCAGTGTCGTTTGTGCTGTTCATTGGGTTCTTCTACACTTTGCCGCAGATGAAAGGCGCGGGCGTGACGATGGCGGGGATCATGGGGTGGCCGTACTTTGTGGGGATCCTAGTTGTTGGGTCGGTGATCACGTTTAATGTCGCGATTGGCGGAATGAAGGGGATTACGCTGGTTCAGGCGGCGCAGTACTGGATGAAGGTTTTCGCGATCTCGTTGCCGCTGTTTGTGGTGATGTCGGTGGTGGGCTTTTATAATAAGCCGCTAGAGACGGCTCGGGCGGACGCGAAGGGGATTCCCTCGATTCCGGGCGACGTGATCAAGATGAAGGGCGCGGCGGCGGCTCCGAACAACGGGCTGGCTTTGTCGGCGGCGCGGGTTTCGTTGGTGAAGTTTGAGACGGACACGAAGCTAGCTGCGATTTCGGTGAATCCCAAGCCCAAGCCAGGTGATGTTTTCGATGCCTCTTCGGCCCTTAATGCGATTGGATCGACCTTGGAGATTACTTCTACGAGCAAGGATTTGGCGATTCCGAAGGACACGCTTGTTCAGGTGACTCCGTTTGACGTTACTTCGGCGGATGGCAAGGTTACTAAGGGCTCTTTGAAGTTCGAGTTTGCTGACAAGGCGGAAATTCGGGTGACGGCTCCCTCGGGAGAGCCGGCACTGGCACCAAACGCGCCGGCGAACGGGAAGTGGCTGAATCCGTTTGGGCCGCTGACTAGCAAGAACGGGTATCCGCTGCTTTACACCTACTCGCTGATCATTGCTTTGGTCTGCGGAACTGCGGGATTGCCGCATATTCTGGTTCGTTTTTACACCAATCCGGACGGCCGTTCGGCGAAGCGGACGACGCTATGGGTGATGGTCATGCTTGGCGCGTTTTATGTGTTCACGCCAATCTGGGGCTCGTTGGGGCGGCTTGCGATGCCGATTTTGTATGCCTCGAATAGCACTGACTCGGCAGTAATTAAGCTGCCGATGATGGTTGATGGCGGCGGGATTTGGGGGGCAATGCTCAGCGGAATCACTTCTGCCGGGGCTTTTGCGGCGTTTATGTCGACGTTCTCGGGCTTACTCGTCTCGATGTCGGGGGCGTTTGCTCACGACATCTACGGCAAGATTCTTCGGCCGTCCTCTTCGCCCGAGCAGCGGTTAAAGATGTTCAAGTTCGCGGCGGTAGGAATTGGTGCGGTTTCCATGATGCTCGGGTTACTTGTCGAGAGCTTCGATATCGCGATGATGGTCGGCTGGGCGTTCGCGATTGGCGCGGCCTCCTACTTCCCTCTCTTGCTTCTGGGTGCTTGGTGGCGCGGGTTGACGGCGAAGGGCGCGGCGACAGGTATGTTGGTTGGCGGCATGGCTTCGCTAGTGGCGATTGTGACGACGATGTTGGTGGATAAGAAGGTCGTGACCGTAGAGTTGTCGCCTCTGGTTCGCTCGCTGATGGAGCAACCTGCAATCTGGGCGGTTCCGCTATCGCTGTTGTTGATGATCTTTGTGAGCAAGGCGACTGCCCGCGAGGTTCCGGAGGACGCAGATACGATCATGCTGAGGCTTCACGCTCCGGAGGAACTGGGGCATTCGAAGGACTATATCAGCTAGGCTATTTGTTGTTTCAAACTAAGCAACCAATCGCTTGCATAAATCTACCAAGTATTGTATAATGCATCCGCAAGGTTGCACAAATGGAAATCACTCGAACCTCTGACGCTCTTAGCAGCGAACTCGTCGTCAAAGCTCCGCTTGAAAAGGCGTGGGCGGCATTCACCACCAAGGAAGGATGGGAGTCTTGGTTTAGCGATAAGGTGACCAGCGACTTTCAGGTGGGGAGCCCTCTGGTGATGTACTTTGAGGGTTACGGCGAGAACACCGGGACGGTCGTTGAGCGGGAGGAGCACAAGTCGTTCGCGTATCAGTGGCATCCGGGCGAAGGGGATTGGGAATCGCGGCCAGTCGACGAGAAGACGACGGTACGGTTCACGATTGAGCCAGTCGAGGCGGGTACGAAGATCACTATGGTTGAATCTGGGTTCAGCAAGGTTCTTGAGACCCGGCGTCCGAAGGCGTTTGAAGACAACACCGGCGGCTGGACCTACATGATGAAGCAGATCGTGCGCTGGTTAGAAGACGACGTTCGCCAGTCGGGTTCGATCAAGGACTAAAATGGCTTGCCACAAGATTTTTGACGCCCTCGGCGATCCCACGCGGCTTGAGATCGTCGAGCGGCTGGTGGCGAATGGACCAACTCCGACGGTGGAGTTGGTCAGTGATTTAGGGATGACTCGGCAGGCCGCAACCAAACACCTGCACATCCTAGAAAACGCGGGGATTGTGAGGAGCGAAACGAAGGGGCGGGTGATTCTGCGGATCGTTGAGCCCGCGGCGATGCACGAGGCGAAGGACTGGATGGACCGGCATGCGCAGCGTTGGAGTCGAAGACTCGACGCTTTGGCGGAGTACTTGGACGGCTAGCCTATGAGCGATTGCTGATCTCGATGACGGATGTCGACGGACCTGAGCTGATCGTTCACCTTTCGGCTGAGTAGGTACCCAAGCCAGAAGCAGACGATGTGACTGATCATATCGACCAAGTTGAAGGCAACTGATTCCGTGTTGATAAATATCCGCATCGTGGGGATGAGTTCGAAAGACAGCGTGCAGAAATGCGTGAGCAGAGCGTAGCAGAATCCAGTGGCCAGTGGTTCGGTGGAACCAACCGAGAGCGCATTCATAGTGCGCTCGTCTTTTGATCGGGACCTGACGACAAGGTAGTCCATCAGATAAACAAGGCTAATCAAATTGACAACTGGCATCACACCGAGCCAAGCCGCACTTTTTGAACTCACTCTAGGTTCGAGGCCACGTAAAGCAACTACTGTCTGCCAAGCGAGTGCAACCCACTGGAAGACGATAACACCGAACGCGATTGCAAACACTATGGAGCCGAGAACGAGCGGGGCAAAGATGAGCAGTTTTTCCGAATCATCGAGGAATTTGGGACCCCAGACCAACTCCAGTGTGCTCAAAACAGTGCTTGAACCTACCCACAATCCGCCCCAAATCAGTCCGAACTGAACCAGTCGCTGCAGTTGTTGAGTAGGAACAGGGTAATCGGTCACATCTCCAGGGCGGGGGTACTGCGTGAACGACATTTATGCGGATTATACGCTTTGCGATGCGCGCTTGCTGGGGGTCGTAAGATAGAAGCATGGAAATTGGAATTGATAGCTTTGCGGCGGTGCACAAGGACCCTTTGGACGGGTCAATGCTGTCGGGGGCTGATCGGCTGGGGCTTTTGCTGGACGAGATTCAGACCGCCGACGAGGTGGGGCTGGACGTTTTTGGAGTTGGAGAGCACCATCGGGAAGAGTTTCTGGACTCAGCTCCGGCAATCATTCTTGCCGCTGCGGCGGCGCGGACCAAGCGGATCAAGCTGGCTAGCGCAGTGACGGTTCTGAGTGCGGCTGATCCGGTGCGGGTATTTCAGGAGTTTGCGACGCTTGATTTGATCTCGAGAGGTCGGGCAGAGCTCGTCGTTGGGCGGGGGTCCTTTGGGGAGGCATTTCCGCTGTTTGGGTTGCAGGCGGAGGATTATGACGATCTGTTTACGGAGAAGCTCGACCTGCTTTTGACCCTTCAGAAGGACGTACATGTGCATTGGAATGGGCGGCACCGACCGGCTCTGACTGGGCAGGGAGTTTATCCTCGGCCGTTTCAGAAGGAGATTCCGGTTTGGCTTGGGGTGGGCGGGACTCCGCAGTCGTTCATTCGGGCGGGGTTGCTGGGATTGCCGCTGATGGTGGCGATTATCGGCGGCGAGTTTCGGCGGTTTAGGCCATTGGTAGATCTCTATAGGGAGGCTTATCGGGAGTCGGGGCATCCGGCTGAGGGGATGAAGGTTGGCGTCCATGCGTTTGGTTTTGTGGCGGAGACGAATGAGTTGGCGCGGGGTACTTTCTTCCCCGGCTGGTTCCAGATGTTCACTCAGATTGGGCGAGAACGGGGTTGGCCGCCGCCATCTCGGGCGCAGTTTGATGCGCTTTGCGGCGGGAGCGGGGCGTATTTGATCGGCGATCCTGCTACCGTGGCTAGGAAGGTTTTGGCGGCGAGCGAGGCGTTGGGCGGGATTCAGCGGCTGACGTTTCAGAAGAGTTCGGCGCTGGTTCGGTTCCCGCAGATGCAGGATTCGATTCGGCTTTTGGGTAACGAGGTCGCGCCCCTGGTACGGTCTCAGGCGGGGTAGCCTTCGGACATGGATCTTCTCGCGATTCGGCACGACCTGCACGCTCACCCTCAGATTCGGTTTGAGGAAACTTATGCGAGCGAGCTGATTCAGCGAGAGTTGAGGGCTTTGGGGATCGAGTTCCGAGCGGGCTTGGCGCGCGGGACCGGGGTTTTGGGCTATTTGCCGGCGACTTCCGACTCGGCGAATGCACCGACGATTGCGCTTCGAGCGGATATTGATGCGCTGCCGATTCATGAGGAGACGGGCAAGCCGTATGCCAGCACGATTCCGGGGCGGATGCATGCCTGCGGGCACGACGGGCATACGACGATCTTGTTGGGCGTTGCCTCGGCTCTGGCGAATACGGCGGTGCGGCCGAACAATGTTTTGATGGTTTTCCAGCCGGCCGAGGAGGGCGGGGCCGGGGGCGATTTGATGGTGAAGGACGGGTGTTTGAATGGCTCGTTGCTAGGCAAGAAGGCGGATATGATGTTCGGTTTGCATGGCTGGACAACCGTTCAGATCGGTCATGTGGCGACGAAGGTTGGGGCGATGATGGCTTCCACCGATGAGTTTTATGTCGAGATGGTGGGGCAGGGCGGACACGCCGCGGCACCGGAGAGCACTCGCGATCCGATCGTAGCGATTGCTTCGTTCATAACCACGGTTCAGCAGATTGCCTCGCGGAATACTGAGGCGTTTGACAACATCGTGGTGACCATCGGGCAGGTTCATGGCGGCACCGCGAACAACATTATTCCGATGTCGGCGATGGTTCACGGCACGATTCGGACGATGAGCGCCGAGACCCGGATCATGGCGAAGAAGCGGCTGGAGCAGGTTGCGCATGGAGTTGCAGCGGCCCACGACGTTGAGGCGAAAGTGACGATCAACGAGGGGTACCCGGTCGTGGTGAACCACGAGGACGCCGTCGAGAGGTTTTTGACGGTTGCCCGCGGAGTTCTCGGGGAAGACAAAGTGAGCGACAAAGCCGAGCCGACGATGGGCGGCGAGGATTTTGCTTACTATTCTTCAGAGTGCCCTTGTTGTTTCTATCAGCTGGGCTTGATTCCGGAGGGCGTGGAGGCGATTCCGAGCGTGCACACGCCGCACTTTGACTTCAATGATGATGCTCTGGAGATTGGGGTTCGAGTGATGACAGCGTTGGCGTTGTCGTAAGCCCCTCCCAAGGTAAGCCCTCCTTCCAGGCGGTCATCCAGAACCGTCTGGAAGGAGGGGCTACCTTGGGGCGCAGAGGGTACAATCAGGTTCCCGCATGGATCAATCGCGCATCCGCAATTTCTGCATCATCGCGCATATCGACCACGGCAAGTCCACTCTTGCCGACCGCCTCATCGAACGATGTGGGGCCATTCGTGGTACTGCGCAGGAGCAGATGCTGGACTCGATGGACATCGAGCGCGAGCGCGGCATCACAATCAAGATGGCGGCGGTTCGGCTGCTCTACATCGCAAAAGATGGGCTTGAGTACGAACTCAACCTGATCGACACTCCGGGGCACGTTGACTTTACGTATGAAGTCTCGCGGGCCCTTGCGGCCTGTGAAGGGGCTCTGTTGGTTGTTGATGCAAGCCAGGGAGTTGAAGCCCAGACCATCGCCAACGCAAACATGGCGATGAACCAGAACCTGGAAATCGTTCCGGTCATCAACAAGATTGACCTACCTCACGCGGACGTTGAGCGGGCGCGGGAAGAGATTGAGATGGCGGTTGCGGTGGATGCGACCGATGCGATTCCTTGTTCGGCGAAGGCGGGGATTGGAATTGATGAGATTTTGGAGGCGATTGTGGCGAGGATTCCGCCGCCTGTTGGCCGTGACGACAAGCCTTTGCGGGCTTTGATTTATGACTCGCACTTCGACGCCTACCAGGGCGCGGTTGCCTATGTTCGGGTTCGCGACGGGGCGGTGAAGAAGGGCGACGTCATCAAGATGATGAACACCGGTTCGACTTTTGTGGTCGATTCGACGGGCCATTTTGGGCCGGGATTGCAGGTCAACGACGGAATCTTTACCGGCGAAGTCGGCTACATCACGGCGGCGATGAAGTCGATTGGCGATGCGCAGGTCGGCGATACGGTCACGACCCGCGACGAGGGTGCTTCCGATGCACTACCAGGCTATCGAAAAGCGCTTTCGATGGTCTTCTGCGGCCTGTACCCTTCCGACGGCGATCAATACGAAGACCTTCGGGATGCGATTGCGAAGTTGCAGCTGAACGATGCGAGCCTCCAGTTTGAGCCAGAGACTTCGGCGGCACTTGGCTTCGGATTCCGTTGCGGATTCCTTGGCTTGCTTCACATGGACATCGCTCGCGAGCGGCTGGAACGGGAGTTCAATCTCGACCTAATTCTTACTGCGCCAAGCGTCGACTACATCGTTCACAAGAAGAACGGCGATGTCGAGCATATCTCGAACCCGAGCGAGTTTCCTGATGCTAACGAGATCATGACGATTGAGGAGCCGACGGTCAAGGCGACGATCATGGTTCCGAACGAGTATGTGGGCGCGGTCATGACGCTTTGCCAAGAGCGACGGGGCATCTACATGAAGACCGAGTACCCGACGCCACAGCGGGTGATCTTGTACTACACGCTCCCGATGGGAGAAATCCTTATGGACTTCTTCGACAAGCTGAAGTCGAACACTCGCGGATACGCTTCTTTCGACTACGACCCGGACGTGTATGCACCCTCAGAGCTGGTCAAGCTTGACATCCTTTTGAACGGCGACATTGTTGATGCGCTGTCGTTCATCGTCCACAAATCGTTCTCGTACAACCGGGGCCGGGGCGTGGTTGAGCAGCTTCGCAAGGTCGTTCCCCGCCAGCAGTTCGAGGTTCGAGTTCAGGCGGCGATCGGCGCGAAGGTCATTGCGGCGGATACGATCAAGCCGTTCCGAAAGAACGTCATTGCCAAGTGCTACGGCGGCGACATTTCGCGAAAGCGCAAACTGCTTGAGAAGCAGAAAGAAGGCAAGAAGCGCATGAAGCAAATCGGCACCGTGGAGCTTCCGCAGGAAGCGTTCCTTAGCGTTTTGAAGGTTGCTGAATAGAGAATCGCTTTTGCGTTTCGGCCCAGTTTTGAATTCCACTGACAGCGTCCGCACCTTCGCAGCAGCACGCCCCCACAGCACACCCGATTTTCATGCTTTCTTCGACGGGGTAGCCGTTTGTCATTCCGTAAATGAACCCGGCGATGGTGGCGTCGCCACTTCCGGTCGTGCCGACGACTTCGACGGGGAGGATGGGTTGGCGGTGGGAGTTACTCCCATCCGTCCAGAAAAGCCCCATCGTGCCGCGTTTGAGAATTACATTTTTGGCTCCTAGCTCAAGGCTCTTCGCGGCTGGATCACTCGACCGCGTCAAGATAACTGCTTCTTCTTGGCTCGGGACGAAGTAGTCGACATGCGGCAAGACCTGGGCGAGAATCGACAACCAGTCGGCGCGGCCCGAGTCCCCGTTCGAGTCGGGGAGGCTCATGTCGAGAGAGGTCGTCAGCCCTTTCTGCTTCGCCCGTCGAAAGATTTCAGCGAGTTCGACACCGCCGTCCACGTACATTCGGCGCATCAGGGGCGGGTAGCCGAAGTGGAACCAACTTGCCTCGGGCAGGGTTGCAAACTCAATGTCTTCGATCCCGAAGTGGTGATTGCATCCGGGGTGATGGAGAAACGTTCGGTCTCGGCCCGATTGGCTGATCACGATTGAGTGCGAAGTTTGAGCCTCGCTTGAGCGATGTATAAACTGCGTGAGCCCCTCGCCAAATCCAGCTAAGAATAGGCAAAGCGAGTCGCCGAACGGATCTTCACCGACCTTACCTACGAGTGCGACCTCGGAGCCAAGCTTTGTGAGAGCTAGCCCGACATTTGCGACTGCCCCTCCGGTCGAGAACATGGTCGGGCCAGTGTCGACAAGCTGGCCCGGTTCCAGGGGGGTTGATGTCAGGATTTGGGGAATGATGTCGAGACAGAGGTGGCCGGCGACGATGACCCGGTTCAATTGACCCTCACAGTTTGTTTCGTGCGTTTGCTCTCGAGTGCTGCGGTGAAAAGGGCGTGGCAATGAAGCACTTCAAGAACTGAGGCACAGGCAAATTTCGGTTGGTTCCCGGCCAATTCGTCGATAAACGACGCCCACATTTGCAAAATAGCGTCTGAGAATCCGAATTCGAAGATGTGGCCCGTGATGGTCGGATAAAGAGGCTCGTATCCGACTTCTTCCTCGTGCCAAGCCTGCTTTGCTCCGGGTTCGTAGGGCATTGTGCGCAGGGTCTTAGGATTTTTCGTGCTGAATTCCGCGCTGTTCTTGGTACCCAAGATTTTTATGTACCAGTGATTGGTGTCCCCAGGGGAGACTCGTTTCATCTCGAAGATCAGCGGGACAGAGCCAATTGTATCGCACATGAGAATTGCGTTATCCCAGGTATCACAGGGCTCCTCGACGCCAGCCGAGTTTAGGCGGGTTGGGAACACGTTGGTCAGCAATGCTCGGACGTTTTTGAGCCTAAACCCAAAACGTAGCGGGAGGTGGAGAACGTGCAGTCCGAGGTCGCCCATGCACCCGTACTCGCCGTTGGTTTCGGCTTTCCTTTTCCAGTTGATCGGCTTGTTGGGGTCGAGGTCGCTGCTGTGGCAGAAGCCGGCTTTGACTTCGATGATGTCTCCGAAGGCCTTTTCTTCAAACATTTTGACAATTCGCTGAGCGGCAGGAAAGAAGGGAAATTCGCTGGAGCAACGGACGAGCACCTTGTGATCCTCCTTGATCACCGTGCATATGTTGTTCGCAGCGGTGCGATCGATTCCGAAGGGCTTTTCGGCGAAGAGGTGCTTCCCTGCTCGGATGCAGTCGATGTAAATTTGCTCATGCAGGTTGTGGGGGACGGCGCAGTAGATAGCCTCGATTTCGGGGTTGTTGAGGAGGTCTTGGTAGTTGGTCGAAGTTATGATGCCGGGGTGGTGAGTGGCGAACCACTCCATGGCCTTTTCATTAACGTCCGAGACTGCGATGATGGCAGGTCTGGCGGGCATGTCGAGCAGGTGCATCCACCGGGCAGCGGCGCTGGCGAACTCGCGGCCCATGAGTCCGCAGCCGATGACTCCGAATTTGATTTCTCTCATTTGGTCAGCTCTTGCGCGGCTCGTTCTGGAGTCCAGCTTTGGTGGACGATTCCCATGAGGGCGCGGGTCATTCCGGCGGGGTTGGGATGTTGGATGACGTTCCGCCCGTAGACGATCCCATTTGCGCCTTGCTCCATTAATTGTTTGGTTCTGTGGAGGATTTCTTGGTCGCTCGCCCTTCCCCCGCCGCGCACGAGGACGGGGATTCCGGAGGCGACTTCGATGACTTTGTGGTACTCGCTGACGTCTTCGGTCGGGTCGGCTTTGATGATATCGGCACCGAGCTCGACGGCTTGGCGGACGAGGGGACGGATTTTTTTGATGTCTCCGTCAACCATGTACCCGCCGGCTTTTTCGTTTGATTGCATCACGAGCGGCTCGACCATCAGCGGCATTGCCGCCTTATCAGCTTGAGATTTCAGCTGATTGACGTTTCGGATGCAGTCTCGGTGGAGTTCTGGCTGGTCTGGTAGCAAAAGAAGATTGACGACGACGCAGGCGGCGTCGAGGCGGACGGCTTGGTCGACGGCGTCGGCGATTAGCTCGCTCATGAGCGTGTGAGGAAGGGCGGAGCCGTAGACGTTGGCGATGTCAGTTCGCAGGACGAGGGCGGGTTTGGTGCCCCTCATTTCTTGCAGAATCGGCGCAGTTCCGGGCGGGAGTTGCACGGCGTCGGGAGCCGCCTCGACAACGGCTGAGATCGCCGTTCGGATGTCTTCTATGCCGCTGAGAAAGGTAAGTTCGTTGAAGAAGCCGTGGTCGATTGCCACGTCGAAGCACTTGCCATCAGCGGCGAAGAGGCGGTTGAGGCGCGGCTTTTGCACTGTGCAAGGATGTTACTCGGTACGGGGTTGGCGGATTTAGGTTTGCGGTTTGCGGGGAGAACTGCAACGCGTTTTGTTGGGGGTGTTAGGTTCAAATGGGGTCGCAATATTCGATTTGGTTGGGGCCAGTAGGGGGCGCGGATAAGGACTGACGGTCGGGAGCCTCGTTCATCGCATCGCTCGAACATCGGCGGGGACAGTCGAGACGCCCGCGATCCCATTGTGGGCTTGCTTGCCGTGCGAAGTGTAGAAAGGTTTTGATCATCACTTATAGCCAATAAAATCGTGGGTTTGTCAACCAGGAATCGTTGTTCGCTGATCGCTTTTCGCCGTTCGCACGAAGGCAGAGAGGGTTTTCAGTGAATGCGCCACCTGCGCTAGACAGGGGGATTGAGTGGTTTGGCCCGATAGTTTGGTCTGAGCGTTAGCCCGCGGGATCGAGGATCCCGAGGCATCAAACTAGACCCCAGTGGCATTGAACCTGAAAAACTTGGTGTACAAATGACCAGATTTCTGGATGAACACGAGTTTGCACGTTGGTTGTCCGATTGATAGTTTGACGCTCTGAACGTCGGTTGGAAGTTGAAACATTGCCACGCGAGTCGGCGCATGATCCAACCAAAGTCTGAAGACCTCACCGTTCAAGCAGACCAAGAAGTCCTGGTTCAACTGACCGTCGTGAGCAATGATTGGAGACTTCACTACCTTGCGTAGCCGTCGTTCGATCATTTTGTCAAAAAACATGGATGCCGACTCTTGTTTAAAACCTGTCCCAGGACTCGGATATCGATGCTTTATTTCCCCATAAACACCTTTCTGATCTAGGACAAAGAATGTGTAGATCCGCCCTTCTTTAGTGTTCTTAATGCGTCGGAGCCTTGCGAACTTTAGAGTTCTAGCTGACTTAACTTGGATTGGCGCATTGACCCTCTCGTCGCGGAATTCCAGCGTATTCCCATTTAGGATGCGGACTCGAAAGGTCTTTTCTGTTTCGGAAGTCCCGTCGGATACGGACACTGGTCCAGAGAACTCGGTGATGGGTGGCAACTGACTGGATGAAGTTCTGATGCCGATGGAAAGAGTCAAAAAAGTGATCAAAACGTAGCGAGGCCTCCGTCCTTCCATTATCCTTCGTTTGGATGGGGTTATCAGGGCATCTCTGTCAGAATAGAGAGGTGTCTGACACTCCGATTCGACCTGCGATTTTGAAGATGAGCCCTTATTCTCCGGGGAAGCCGATTTCGGAGGTTCAGCGGGAGTTGGGGTTGGAGCGGGTAATCAAGTTGGCTTCGAACGAGAACCCTTTGGGTCCATCGCCGAGGGCGGTTGAGGCGGTGAAGGCTGCGGCGGAGACTTTGCACTTGTATCCGGATGCTTCTTGCTACTCGTTGCGCGAGGCTTTGGCGGAGAAGTATTCGTTGCCGATGAACCAGATTGTGGTGGGGAACGGGAGTGACGAAATTATTCATCTGCTCGGGCAAGTTTTTCTGGGGTCTGAGGGGGATGAGATTATCGTTGGTGATCCTTCTTTTGTGCGGTACGACGCAGCGGCGGGGCTGGCTAACTGCGTATTGACCAAGGTTCCTTTGACGACGGATATGCGGCTGGATTTGCCGGCGATGGCTTCTCTTGCTTCTGAGAAGACGAAGTTGATTTTTATTGCGAATCCGAATAATCCGACGGGGACGATTGTTACGGCGGCGGAGCTTGAGGGGCTGTTGGCGGTCGTGCCTTATTCGACGGTTGTGGTGCTTGACGAAGCCTATTTTGAGTTTGCTTCGGGGGCGCCAGGGATGCCGAATTCGCTGGATTATCTGTCGCGATTCCCGAACGTTGTGGGGATGCGGACGATGAGCAAGGCTTACGGTTTGGCCGGGCTTCGGGTCGGCTATGCGTTTGTTTCGCCGGAGATTTCGGATGCGATTGACCGGGCTCGAGAGCCTTTTAATGTGAACATCTTGGCTCAGGCGGCGGCGATCGGGGCTTTGTCGGACTCGGAGTATGTTGAGCGAACTAAGGCGATGAACCGGGCGGGCCTGGATAGGCTGACGGCGCTATTTATGGAAACCGGAGGGACGCCTTATGAAAGCCACGCGAACTTTATCCTGGCGGATATTGGTCAGCCGGCGGAGCCAGTTTTTCAGGCTTTGTTGCGAAAGGGTGTGATTACGCGGTCGGGCCACGTTTTGGGATTGCCGAATTGCTTACGAGTTAGCGTGGGAACTCCGGAAGAACTTGATGTTTTTGTTGAGAATTATCGCGCGGTACTGGCAGCAAAAAGCCCTGCTCACGTTTAAGCGTTAAGCAGGGCCTGGGTATTGTTATTAGGCGGCGATGTTGGTGGTGATTCGGTTGAAGGGGATGACGCCGCGAATGATTGTGTCGCGAATCTCCAGTTCTTCTCCAAGATTCTCGGATACCGTTTGGATGGCTTGACTCACCTGATCCATTTCGGCATCGCGGAGTAGGTACACGGCGATGTTTGCCTGTTCTTCGGTGACGTTCACACGTACACCGAGAACTCCTTGTTCCCAGAGACCATCGAACGAATTTTCGATGACCGTCTCAACCTCCTTTTTTGTGATTGCGTTCTTGACGCTTTGCGATTGCATGGTTTCCTTATCCTCTACTTTTAATTGAACGCTTTTGATCGCTGAAGGTTCAGTAGTTCCCTTCTTTAATCGTCGGTAAACCGAGATCAGTTTCTCCATGTGTTCGTGAAGGAATACAGTTAAGAGTCCTCAAAAGGTTCCGACGTGGTTGAAAATGGGGGCATTTCTGCCCATTGCCACTGTATGCAACGCGGGTTGGGTTTGGCGGGTAGATTCATAGGCATATGGATTCAAAGCGCGAGATCGAGACCCTGATCCGATCGAAATACCCAATTCTTTACGTTGTCTCCTACGAGGAGAAGCGGGTGGAGTTGGCGTTGCAGGCGATTGCGTCGACGCTCTCGCGGACTTTGCACACTTGGTCGCTGACTCAGGGGATGAAGCCGGTTTTGGGGTCGGGAGCTAAGAGTACGTTGTCGCCGGAGCTTGAGGCTTTGGCGCAGGTTTACGAGGCTCCAGACGGCACGATTGTGATGTTGCGAGACTTCCATCACTACATGCGCGATCCTCGGGTTCTGCGGCTGTTGCGCGATATTGCGGCTCGGCTGAGGGAGAAGAAGACTTCTTTGATCCTGACGGGGTCTCCGATGGAGCTGCATCCGGATATTGAGAAGGATGTTTCGCTTTTGAACTTCCCTTTGCCGGATGGTGAGGAGATTGGGCGGCTTTTGGATACGGCTCACTCCTCTTTGCCGGAGGAGATTCGGGCTTCGATTTCGATGGACGCAGTGACGCGGGAGCGGATTTGCAAGAGCGCGCAGGGGTTGACAATCAACGAGGTCGAGGCGGTGTTGGCGAGGTCGATTGTCGAGACAAAGACGTTTGACCCGGCGGTGATTCAGAAGGAGAAGGAGCAGGTTGTTCGGAAGTCGGGGGTTTTGCAGTATTTCCAGCCGGACGCTTCGCTGGCTGATGTTGGCGGGATGAGCATTCTCAAGGACTGGTTGAACCAGCGGACGGAGAACTTTACGGATGCGGCGCGGGAGTTTGGGATTCCGGCTCCGAAGGGGATTTTGATGCTGGGCGTTCAGGGCTGCGGGAAGTCTTTGACAGCGAAGGCGATTGCTTCGCTTTGGAATCTGCCGATGCTGCGTTTGGATGTCGGTTCGATTTTTGGGCAGTATGTTGGGCAGAGCGAGATGCAGATGCGAAAGGCTCTGGCTACGGCGGAGGCGATTTCGCCTTGTATATTGTGGGTTGATGAGCTTGAGAAGGCATTTGCGGGGACTCGGAATTCGGGGGATAGCGGGGCTTCTTCGCGGGTTTTTGCGACGTTTTTGACTTGGATGCAGGAGAAGAAGTCGCCGGTGTTTATTGTTGCGACCGGGAACGATGTTTCGGCGTTGCCACCGGAATTGCTGCGGAAGGGGCGGTTTGATGAGATTTTCTTCATCGACCTTCCGGAGAAGGCGGAACGGGAGGATATTTTCAAGATTCACATCGGGAAGCGGAAGCGCGATCCGAAGAAGTTTAAGTTGAAGCCGTTGGCCGAAAAGAGCGAGGGCTTTAATGGAGCGGAGATTGAGACTTGCGTGGTGGCGGCTTTGCAGCGGGCGTTCTTCGAGAAACGAGAGCTTTCGCAGGCTGATTTGGCGGCGGAGGTTGAGGCTTGCGTTCCGCTGAGCGTGATGATGGCGGAAGATATTTCGGCTCTGCGGGATTGGGCTTCGATGCGAGCTCGGTCGGCGGGCTAGGCCGCCTTTTGGAGTTTGGGTTCTTGGGCGCCGCCTTCGACGACTCGTAGGGAGAGATTTGGTTGGTAGGGCTTGGTCTGTTTTCGGGCTCGGAGCCATTTGACAAGCTTGGGTTCTTCGTAGGCGGTGTGATCTTCGTCGTAGATGAATGCGAATGTGGCGGGGGATTCGTTTGCAAAAGACATGTTGGACACGAATGGATTGGTTCCGTGTTTGGTATATTTTGAGCCTGGTAGGTTGGACAGTTGCACTTGGGTTCTTCACGCCTTGGTAGCTCTCAACTATTCCACGCCGAATGAATTCGGCTGCTGAGAGCGGCGGTGAACCGCACGCAGTCTAGAGGGATATAAATGATTTTTGTTCTGAGTGCTTTTGCAGATGAGATTGATGGGGAGTTGGGGGTTCAGTTTGACCAGTTGGTGGCTCAGGGGATCGGGCTGATTGATTTGCGGTCGGCGTTCGGGAAAAACGTGATGTTGCTCTCGGATGACGAGGTTCTGGCGGTTAAGGAGGTGGCGGAGGCGTCGGGGTTGGGATTCAACTGCGTGGCCTCGCCGATCAATAAGGTGACGGTGGCGGATGGTTCGGCTGCCGAAGAATTGGCGAAATTGCGGCGGGCTGGTGAAATTGCGGGGATTCTTGGTATCAACCGGATTCGAATATTCTCACCGGAGGGAGAACATTGGAACGAGATCGAGAATTGGATGGCTCAACAGATTCAATATGCGGCCGAAAACGACCTGGTTTTGATGCATGAAAATGACGGGCGCTATTACGGGTCGGTTCCTGCGAATGCACAGAAGTTGTTTGAACGATTCGGTGGACGAACGTTTCGTGCAGCATTCGATTTTGCTAATTCGGCCCAATATGGCTTCTTTGCGATGAAGGATTGGTTTCCTTGGCTGCTTCAGCATCTCGAAACTTTGCACATCAAGGACGCTCGGGAGGATGGGAAAGTTGTTCCGGCGGGCGAGGGGGTTGGGCAGGTCGAGGAGACTTTGCGGTGGCTTCGCCAGGAAGGCTGGGTCGGGGTGCTTTCGATTGAGCCTCACTTGCAATTTGCGGGGGAAAGAGGCGGGTTCTCGGGAATAGAGTCGTTTCAGATCGCCACCAAGGCGATTAAGGACATACTGGAGAGCGTATGAGCGTGGTTCGGTTCGGGGTTTTGGGGTGCGGGAATATCTCGAAATCGCATTGCGACGCGGTTCGGGCGGCAACCGGGGCCGAGCTGGTTGGCGTCTGCGATGAGGTGTCGACTCGACTCGCGGCGCGGGCGGAGGAGTATGGAGTTCGCGGGTTCGATAATTTTGACGATCTTCTGAAAGAGGTTGATGCGATCACGATTTGCTTGCCGAGCGGTATGCACGCGGAGTACGCAGTTCGGGCGGCGCAGACTGGAAAGCATGTCTTGACAGAGAAGCCGCTCGATATCACTTTGGGGAGTGGGGTCCGGATGGTAGAGGCCGCTGAGGCAGCGGGCGTTAAGCTCGGGTGCATTAGTCAGCACCGTTTTGCTCGCGATATTCGTCGGTTGCATGATGCGGCTCAGGGAGGCGAACTGGGAACCCTATTGCAGGGAGACTCGATCACCAAGTGGTACCGGAGCCAGGGGTATTACGACAGTGCTGGGTGGCGCGGGACTTGGGCGATGGA
This sequence comes from Fimbriimonas sp., assembly GCA_965248555.1. Lineage (GTDB taxonomy): Bacteria > Armatimonadota > Fimbriimonadia > Fimbriimonadales > Fimbriimonadaceae > Fimbriimonas. The sequence goes on from CBDFJP010000001.1 coordinate 185,847, forward strand.
CGGCGGCGGGGCGCTGATGAACCAGAGCGTTCACTACATCGACATGATTCAGTGGATTATGGGCGGAGTTAAGGCGGTTCAGGCTCGCGTTCGGACCGGGATGCACAATATTGAAGTTGAGGATTCGGCGATGGCGATGGTGGAGTACAACAACGGTGCCGCCGGGTTCATTCAGGGTTCGACGTCGTTCTATCCGGGGCTTTCGGAGCGGCTGGAGGTTCATGGGACGAAGGGGACGGTTGTTATCGAAGGCGATCGGGCGAAAATCTGGGTGACGAAGGACGTTGCTGAGCACGAGCCGTTTGGGCCATCGGTTGTCCTTGGGAAGGATCATGCGCTTGAAGAAGATCCGACGGCACCTTTCCACGTGCAGCACGGATTACAGGTTCAAGACTTTACGGATTCGGTCTTGAAGGGACGCGAGCCGTTCGTGACCGGACGGGCGGCGTTGGAGCCGTTGAAGGTCATTTTGGCGATTTATGAGAGTTCCCGCCGGGGCGGGGAGCGAGTCGAACTCGCGGAGTTATCAGCATGAAATGGGCAGCACAGTTCTATACATTACGCGATCACGTTAAGACGGCTTCGGGCCTTCGGACCGCGCTTCAGAGGGTCCATGAGATGGGCTATCAGGGAGTTCAAATATCGGCGGTCGAGGCGTTTGAGAAGGAAGTTTCTCCCGAGCAATTGCGAGATTGGCTCCATGAATACAATCTGGTTTGCTGCGCGACGCACCGGCCTTGGGACAACCTAGTAAACAAGACCGACGCCGAGATTAAGCTTCATAAGACGATCGGGTGCACCCACGTTGGAATTGGAATGGGGCCTAAGAAATGCTTCGACGGCGGGGCTCCGGCTTGGCGAGAGTGGCTGAAGGAAGCTCACCGGGTCATTGAGGCCTTCGACAAAGAGGGGATGAAGTTTTGCTATCACAACCATGCGGTTGAGTTTGAGATGAAGGGCGGTAAGCGGGGTTACGACGTGCTTCTGCATGAAGGCGACAAGCGGTTGCAGTTCATCATGGATACCTATTGGATCGTTCATGCCGGAGTTGACTGTGCGGAGCAGATTCGGCAGATGAAGGGGCGCTTGGACGTTGTTCACCTGAAGGATAAGGATGTGGTGAAGGGCGAGATTCGGATGGCTCCGGTGGGGCGTGGGAATCTGGCTTGGAAGAACATTCTTCCGGCGCTAAACAAGTCGGGTTGTAAATGGGGGATCGTTGAGCAGGATGACTGCTATGGCGAGGATCCTTTTGAGTGCTTGGCCGAGTCCTTGCGCTACCTGCAGGGCAAAGAAAAAGCCTGATTCCGGTGAGGAATCAGGCTTTTTCCTTTACTCTGGCTGTTTAAAGTTTGAAGCCGAAGAGGTTTCCGAGCGAGTTGAAGACGAAGATCGTGTTGACGATTGAGTTCACTTGCTGGAAGTCTGGCGTATTTGTCGCCGGAATGTAGACAAGGTCTCCGGGAAGGAGCTTGACGTTCTGTGCGTAGTCGCCTTTGGCGAGGAAGCGAACTAGGTCGGCATTGATTCGGACGTACTCACCAGGTCGGCCTGGGAGTTCTCGCATGACGTATGCCTTCGAGGTTCTTGCTCGGTAAGGTACTTCGCCGCCGGAGACGGAGACTGCGTCCATAAGCCGCATGGTTTCGCGGTATGGGTAGAGGCCGGGGGCTCGAACTTGGCCGAGGACCATGATTCGGTTTCGCTGCTCTTCGGGGATGTCGAGGACATCGCCGTCTTGGAGCTCGTAGTTCTGCGAGTTATCGCCAAAAACGGTGAGTGCGTAGAGATCGACGGGGATCAGCTCTCGCGAGTTCTTGCGTCGAAGAGTTGCGCGGCGAGCATCGGCACGATCGGAGATGTAGCCGCCGCCTGCGGAAAGCAGGTTCATGATGGTGTCACCGGGGCGGAAGATGATTTCGCCAGAGCGGTTGACCTGACCGTTGATGCTGGCTTTGAGCCTTCGATATTGGGTGATCGTAACGGAGACGATTGGGTCGCGAAGCAGCAGTTTCTTTTTGTAGAGCTTAAACAGCTCGGCTTCGACTTCGGCGATTGTTTTGCCCTCGACGTAGAGAACGCCGACAAATGGGGCGGCAATGTTGCCGTCTTCGCCTACCGGAACATCGGCAGCGATTTGTTGTTGGTTGAACACCTGGATTCGAAGCACGTCTTCAGGTTTGAGCGTGTAGGGCTTCGCGGCGGTTGAGTTTTGTGCGAATACGGAGGTTGCCAGAGCCATCAAGACCCCGGTTAGGATAACCACCCGTCGCAACATCAAATTCATTCTTTTTCCAGAGTTTTTACTCGCTTTCAAGTTTAGCATTTTCTGCTTCCTGCTGAGACCGGCGATGACCTTCAACCACGATCGTAAATTCGCCTTTGCCCGGCACTTCATCCTCATTAGGAATAGTCGGCAGGTTCCCACGAAAAACTTGCTGGTTCAGCTTAGTAATTTCCCTACAGATCGCATATCGGCGAAAACCTAGCACTTCTGCAGAGGTTTCCAGCAACGTTCTGAAGCGATGTGGCGATTCGAAGATCACCAACGTGTAGGGAGAGTCCACAAACTGTGCCAATTCTTTTCGCATTGCGCCTTTTGTTCGGCCCAGGAATCCGAGGAAGGCGAAGCGCTGGGCGTAGAAGCCGGAGAGCATGATGGCAGTGATGGGGGCGGAGGGGCCGGGAATGGCGTCGACTTCGATTCCGCGCTCATGAGCGAGGTCGGCAAGGCGGGAGCCGGGGTCGCTGACGCCGGGGGCTCCGCCGTCGGTGAGAACTACGGCTGTGCGGCCTTCTTGCAGCTCGTTTAAGATTTGATTAAGCTTGTAGTCGTCGGTATGATCGTTGGCCACTCGCATGGTCTTTTTGACTTCTAGGACGTGGGCGAGCTTGGAGCTGATTCGGGTGTCTTCGACGACCCAGATATCGGCTTCGATTAACGCCAAGCGGCACCTAGGAGAGATATCTCCCAGGTTGCCGATTGGGGTTGCTACGAGCGTGAGCTTTGGCTTTACTTCTTGGGAGCCGGGGCTGACGCTGGGGCTTGGGGAGCTTTTGGCTTGGCTGCCTCGGCTTCCTTCTGCTGTTTGGCGAGTTCGGCTTCGGTCTTGTCGTAGTCGGCCTTTGCTTTTTGCCATTCTTCTTGTCGTCCTCGGAATTCCTTCTCTTGCTCGGGCTTGACTAGCGATGCCGTTTGGAGCTCTTTAAAGCTGGCAGCGATATCGCTGTAGATTCGCTGGCCGTTAGCATCGTACTTGTTGTTTTTGTCGAGCGCGATGAGGAGCTGGTTGTACCCGTCGTCGCCCTTCTTCTGATCTTTGAGGTCGGTAATGACTTCCTTTCTCAGATCCCAGTTGTCCTTGAACTCGAGGAACTTGGTGAGGGTTGCGATTCGCTCGGGCTTGAGCTTGGCTTTGTCGGCACCTGGAGTGTCGTAGATCTTCTGGAAGGCGGCGAGAGCCACGGTTGCGGCGAGTTCGGCACCTGGTTCGTCCTTGGCGACGGCTTTTGCAAGGTCGTAGGCCTTTTGAAGATCCGGGCTGACTTTGTCGCCAGGCTCGTTCAGGCTCTTTCCGAGTGCGTAGGCCGCTTCGTAGGCTTTAAGTGCGAACTTGGGCTGGGTTGACTTCTTGAGTTCGTCGATCTTCTTTTGGAACTGGCTCTGGGCCTCCGAACCTGCCCACTGGGTGAGATACTTGGCCTTGTCCTTGTCGAAATCGGCGGGGACATTTGCCTTGATGGCAACCAGCTTGAAGATCGAGTAACCGTCTGGGGTTTTGAGGGGCTCCGTATAGCCATTGGGCTGGAGGGCGCCGATAGGCTTGAGGTCGTCAGACCGCTGGATGGCAGTCATCGGAACCGGCATGGTTCGGTCGCTCTTCTTTTTGCCCTGCTCGGCAGGTTCGTCGGAGTACTGATCGATTGCGGCTTCGAAGGTCTTTCCGGCCTTGATTTCGTCGTAGACCTTTTTGGCTTTAGCTTGATCCGAACCCTTAATGAGGATTCGCTTTACGTCGAATTGCTTGAAGCTTTCTTTGACGGCGGCTTCGTCGGGCTTGATGGCGTTTTTGAGTTGTTCGACGGCAGCTGCGGGGCCGAACTGGGCCTGGAGCAGCGGTTTTTCGGCGGGGTCCTTGAGCTTTTTGTCGAACTCAGCAATTTGAGTTTTGTAGAGGTCGGCGACGGTTTTGCCTTGGGTCAGTTCCTTGACCTTAGCATCCATTTCGGCATCGGAGGCACCGGGCTTGAGCTGGCCGCCGCCGGTGAGTTGGTCGCGGACTGACTTTCGGAATTTCTCTTCGGTGATCTCCTTTTTGATAGAGTCCTCGTCGATTTTGATTCCGGAGTTGAGAGCTGCTTCGAGCATGTAGCCTTGCTCGATCACTTGGGTGACGGCTTGGGTTTGGAGGCTAACAGCGAAAGTTGGGGGGAGCTGGTCGAGGAGCTGGGCATTGCCGCCGAGCTGGGATTGGATCATTTGCTCTTGGGCTTTGTCGACCCAGGCGACGGGAAGTTCGACTCCGCCGACGGTTGCAAAGGTCGCCAGTTTTTGACCTTTTGAATCTGTTGCGGCGAAGCTGTTGCCTTTTCCGCATGAGCTATAGCCCATCGTGACGACCATGGCGATGGCGCTAAAAATCAATACCGATTTTCCGCATCCGCCTTCAAAAAATTTTTCTCTTACAGTGCTGATTGACAAGGGAATACACCTACTCCTAATTGGGGAAGAACTGAATTATGACAGAAAATTGTTCCCAAAGCCTTGACACGTAGACAAACAGGACGTATAATCCGTCTACCTAATAGGTAGAAGGCGCGCATGGCGAAAGGACTCACAAAGCGACAACAAGAGATTCTGGACTTCGTTCTGGAGTACGTGGAAGGCGAAGGTTATCCTCCGTCGATTCGCGAAATTGGCACTCGGTTCGAGATTGGATCTTTGCGAGGCGTGACTGTCCACCTGGACGCGCTAGAGCGGAAGGGATATATCTCTCGGTCGAACACCCCCCGTTCGATCAAATTGACGCACCCTAAGTACACGCCAGGAAACTCGAAGGTGGCGATGTTGCCTTTGGTGGGTTCCATTGCGGCTGGCTCTCCGGTTTTGGCTGAGGAGGACAAGGAAGCGATGATCCCAGTTCCTTCGGACATGGTCCGGAACGTGGATGGGGCGTTTCTGTTACGGGTTAAGGGCGATTCGATGATGGGTGATGGAATCATGCCGCGTGACTTGGTCGTGATTCGGCCTCAGAAGACTTTCCACCAGACCGACGTCATGGCGGTCCGGGTTGGCGATGAAGCGACGATAAAGCGGATTAACAAGTCCGGAGGAAAGGTTTCGCTGGTTTCGTCGAATCCTGCTTACGAGCCGTTCGAGGTTGATCCTCGGGAGACGGAGGTCATCGGAAAGGTGATCGGGCTGTTCCGGGATTACGAAGGCATGTCGTTCTGATCGTATCTTTCATGGCACCCCCTGTCGGGCATCGGTAAACTAGTTTTTCCGATGCCCGAACTGCTTCACTCTGCCGTGTTTGGTCTGCCTGCTCCTCGGACAGGCAAGGTTCGGGATGTTTACGATTTGGGCGATTCGGTTCTAATTGTCGCGACGGACCGAATCTCCGCGTTTGACGCGGTGATGGCGAACGGGATTCCCGATAAGGGATGCATTCTCACCCAGATGAGTTCGTTCTGGTTCTCACATATGGCAGATGTTTGTCCGAATCATGTCTTGTCGGCGGACTTCGATGTGATTCAGGCGCGATGCCAGAGGCCTCAGTCGGAGTTGCGTGGACGCGCGATGCTTTGCAAAAAGGCTCGGACCATTCCTGTCGAATGTGTGGCCCGGGGGTACATCACAGGTTCTTTGCTGAAGGAGTACAACCACCAGGGCGGTTCGGTTCACGGCTTGGACTTGCCGACGGGACTTGCGGACTCCAGTGCTTTGCCCGAGCCGATTTTTACGCCGGCTACCAAGGCCGAGGAAGGACATGACGAGAACATCTCGTTTACGGAAGTTGTGAATCAGCTCGGAAAGGAAACAGCAGAGCTGCTCCGCTCGTGGACGCTGGAACTATATTCGCGCGCTTCTCAACATGCAGCCTCGAAGGGGATTATCTTGGCCGACACAAAGTTTGAATTTGGCGAGACGGAGGATGGGATCATTTTGATTGATGAAGTCTTGACGCCGGATAGTTCGCGGTATTGGGATGCCGCCCTTTATGCGCCGGGCAAGAGTCAGGCGAGCTTCGACAAGCAGTTTGTTCGGGACTATCTTGAGTCCAGCGGGTGGGATAAGAATCCGCCGGGGCCGATGCTTCCGCCGGAAGTTGTTCAGAAAACTCGGGAGAAATATATCGACGCTTACCGCCGGATCGTAGGTCAAGAGCCTAATTTATGATGTATCTCATCTACAACTTCATCCTGACGGGGCTGGCTCCGTTATGGGTGCCGTGGATGTGGCTGCGGACTAAGAAGCGAGGCGAGCAGCCAAATTGGGCTGAACGGCAGGGGAATTACGAGAAATCGCTTCCGATTAAGCCTAAAGGCAAGAAGCGTATCTGGGTTCACGCGGTTTCAGTTGGTGAAGTAATCGCGGCGAAGCCATTTTTGGAAGAACTTCGCAAGCATTGCTCAGCGGCTGAAATTGTTCTCAGCGTGACGACGAGTAGCGGCCACCAAACGGCACGGGAGAAGCTGGTTGGTTTGTTTGATCACTTGGTCTACTTCCCTATCGACATGGCACGGTTCCAGTTACGGGGGGTTCAGCGGATTCGGCCCGACGTCATTGCCGTGATGGAGACGGAGCTTTGGTACAACTTCCTTTGGGCGGCGGACGTTTTCGACGTACCGGTTTTCATGGTGAACGCTCGGAGCAGCGACAGAGCGTTTCGGCGGTCGATGAAGTTTCGATGGTTTTTTGCGGAGACTTTGGCTTTGGTGAAGGAAGTGTTGGCTCAGAGTCAGCAGGATGCGGAGAGGTTCCGTGCTTTGGGGGCGCCCAGGGTTCGGGTTTTGGGGAATACGAAGTTTGACGAGGCAGCGGGGGTTTCGGCCTCGGATGAAGCCCACTGGCGCAAGGAGCTGCAGCTTGATGACCGATCAGTAATCGTCGTGGGTTCGACTCGGAGCGAGTTGGAGGTGAAGCTAGTCGTCGAAGCTCTCGCGCCTTTGAAAGGGTTGGTACAAGTCATCCACGCCCCCCGGCATTTGGAGACCGCCGGGGACGTGGTCACGGCGGCCCAATCGGCAGGCTTCGTGGTTGGCCTGCGATCTAAAGCCGAAACGTCCGAATATCTGGTTTTGGACTCCTACGGAGAACTTGGGGCGGTTTATTCGGTGGCCAACGTTGTGATTGTCGGAGGCGGCTTTGATACCCTCGGCGGGCAGAACATTATCCAGCCGCTCGCCCTTGGCAAACCAGTTCTGCATGGGCCGAATATGTTTAACTTTCGGGAAGTTGCCGCTCAAAGCGTTGAGGCGGGGGCTAGTAAGATTTGCGCCACTTCCGCTGAGCTAGAGGCGGCGGTTAGGGAACTCCTCGGATCGCTCGATCAACGCACACGAATGGGTAGTGCGGCCAGCGAGTTGGTCAAGGCGAACCTCGGAGCTAGCGAGCGCTATGCAAAGGTCGTGTCAGAATCGGTAGCAAGCTAAACTAGAGCCAATGAAAGTCGGCGTGATCATGGGCAGCAGTAGCGACTGGGAGACGATGCAGGCGGCGGTGTCGGTTCTGAAGGACTTCGGGATTGAGTGCGAGCATGAGGTGGTGAGTGCCCACCGGACTCCTGAGCGGATGGTTGAGTATGCCAAAACTGCCCGCGAGCGCGGGCTCGCAGTAATTATTGCGGGAGCAGGTGGGGCGGCCCATTTACCGGGAATGGTTGCCAGCCTCACCACCCTCCCCGTCATCGGCGTCCCCGTCCAAACCAAAGCCCTTGCTGGAGTCGACTCGCTCTACTCGATCGTGCAGATGCCAGCAGGGATTCCGGTCGCGACGGTGGCCATCGGAAACGCGGCCAACGCCGGACTTCTCGCCGCGCGGATCATCGGATCTACGGATTCGACGATAGCGGCGAAACTCGAGGCATACGCCGAGAGTCTAAAAGATAAGGTGGTTCAAATGAACTTGGAGATTGGATCGTGATCAGTAGCTTGGTGGTTGCCGCGCTTGGGTTACAGCGCCCTCCGGCTATGCAGACGAAGTGGGAGACGGTTGGAAGATTCCAGCGGACAGCTTCGGGCGTAGGTTGCGAGTGGCCGGGGTCGGCGATTCGCGCGAGTGTTTCGGCGAACTCCTTAACCGCCGAGTTCACCGCGAGCACCGCGAACGACCGGTGGCAGGTTGAGATCGACGGCCAGCCGACTCAGATTTTGAAACTGGTAAAAGGGAACGGCAGGTACACGATTGATCTTCCAAACGCACGGATGCATCAGTTGCTTTTGGTTCGCAGGAGCGAAGCGTTTCAGGGTGCCACTGAGTTCAAAGGATTCAGCGGTTCGGGAGTTCGCTATCAGAATCCTTCGGATGATGAGAGTATTTATCGCAAGGATCGAATGATCGAGATCATTGGCGACTCAATCAGTGCCGGGTTCGGTGTGGATGGCAAAAAGAAAGAAGAACCCTACAGCCCCGAAACCGCGAACGGCTACCTCACCTACGGCTGGGTCGCCGCGCGGCAACTAAAGGCCCTCCCGACTATTGTCGCTTGGTCAGGCAAAAAAATGTGGCCGGACAACACGATTCCGGAAATCTACGACTACATCTTTCCGAGCAAGAAGACGGGAGCTTGGTCGCCGGATTCGTCTCCCAAACCGGGCGCGGTGGTGATCAACCTCGCCACAAATGATTTCGGCGGCGGAATTCCGGATGAAATGGGCTGGAAGGGCGGCTACATGGCCTTTGTCAAAAAGGTCCGCAAGAACTACCCATCGGCCTATATCTATCTCGTGACAGGTTCAATGATGTCCGATTCATGGCCAGTTGGAAAGAAACATCTAACCACCCTCAAGACCTGGCTCGACTCGATTCAAGCCGACATGAAAGACGCGAAGATCAAGCGACTGGACTTTCCTGTTCAGCAGGAGTCCGACGGAATCGGCTCCTCTTGGCACCCAAATGCGGTGACCCAAGGAAAAATGGGACGCCTTCTCGCGGTTGCGATCAAGGGCGATCTAGGCTGGAAGTAGCCTAGGCAGTTGCGCCGGGGTGAAGAGTTCTGAGCAATTCCTTTACCTCGCCGTGAAGCTCCTTATCGTAGTGCATCTGCTCATTGATCTTTTGGTATCCGTGCATGATCGAGGTGTGATCCCGGTCGCCGAATTGCGAGCCGATGTGCTTCCAAGAGTCGCCCGTGATGCGGCGGGTGAGGAAGATCGCGACGTGGCGCGCATGAACAATCGGCCCCTTGCGCGATTGCCCTTTCATATCCTCAATCGAAATGTTGTACTGCTTGGCAACAAGCTGAAGAATCTGAGCAGAACCGGGCTTGCTAAACACTCCCTGGTAGTACCGATCAACCATCTCCCTTGCAAAGTCGACGGTGATTTCCGCTCCTTCGAGACTTGCGAGAGTCGCAAGTTTAGTGATTGCACCTTCCAGGGTTCGGACATTACCGGGAACGGTTTCGGCGAGGAACATTGCGGCTTCCTGAGAAAGCGCAACCTTCATGCAAGCGGCTTTGCTGTTGATGATTGCGCAACGAGTCTCAGTGTCGGGCGGCTGAATGTCGGCAACCAAGCCGCTCTCAAACCGCGATCGAAGTCGCTCATCGACCAAGAACAGATCTTTCGGCGGACGGTCAGAGGTCAAAACGACCTGCTTTCCGAGGGAGTACAGATAGTTAAACGTGTGGAAAATCTCTTCCTGCGTCTTGTCTTTATTGGCAATGAATTGAATGTCATCTACCAGCCATACATGTACGTGGCGGTGCATTCGGCGAAACTGCTCGACGCGGTTCGCCTGAAGAGCATTGATGAAGTCCTCAGCAAACTGTTGCGCCGTTAAGTAGGCGATGTTGACCTTCGGATCGTTCTCAATCAGCTGGGCCGCAATCGAGTTGAGCAGGTGAGTTTTCCCGAGCCCGCTGTTGCCGTAAATGAACAGCGGATTGTACTTAACTCCCGGCTCAGCGGCAACGGCGAGCGAGCCAGCAAGGGCGAGACGGTTGGACTGGCCCTTGATGAAAGTGTCAAACCGATACTTCTCGTTCGGAACAAATTTTTGGACCGGAGTCGTCAGGGCGGGCTGAGAGATCGCAACTGCGCTCTCGACAACCTCTTTCTTCTCTCGCGCCGCCGCAATGATCACGAGTTCAACCGATTGACCGAGCTCATCGCTCAAACAGCTCTGCAAAAGGCCCGAGAATCGATCACGCACCCACTGCTGGATAAACTGCCCGGGTGCGGCGAGTCGGACGACATTTCCTTCCATCGAAACGGGCACCAATGGGCGGATAAATCGCACCATGATCGGCTCCTTCACTTCGAGAGCCATTCGCTGTAATACTCCTTGCCAGGCCGCGCTCAGCACGATAGCTGATTCAGAATCTTCGAAGGAGAATTGTCGTTTCATTGCAGGGGAGGACGAAGGGTTTGCTGGGGTGCCGTTCTTCGATCTAGGCGTCGGAGTATACAAGGGATTTGAAAGTGAGTCAAGAAAGAAAAGAAGATTCTTTGACACTTTTTGACGCCCTCATCCGTCTATGGCGCCATGGAGAATTTTCACTCTTGTTTTCTCTCCCAGAACCCCGAATAACCCCCGTTTACTGCGCTTTTTGTGTTTTGATTTGACAGAGTTCTACTGTTAATTTTTCTGGGTTGAGGCTGGGTGTGTAGACTATTAATCAGTGGATTTTTCTCGCACATTGGCCGTCCTTGGTGGGAGTTGTTTGGACCCCGAACGGCTCCAGGTTGCCGCGCGCCAAGCTCGCCTGGTCATCGCCGTAGACGCCGGATATCGACACTGCGAGTCCGTCGGATTTCTCCCGCAGATCCTTGCCGGAGACTTCGACTCGGTCGCCCTGGAAAACATCCCCTCAACCGTCCACCAAGTCCCACTTTTTGACCAGGAACACACAGACACCACAAAGCTCATGGCATGGTGCCACGACCAAGGCTGCGAGCGTATCCATCTCATATGCTCCGAGGGCGGCCTGCCCGACCACCAACTCCAAACGTACTTCTCGGCTTGCGCCTCAAAGCTGGACGTCTGGTTCATCTTCGATCGCGGAATGGGACGCATCATCTGCCCACTGCCACACCTAACAACAATCAAAACCGAACCCAAAAGCCGAGTCTCCCTCCTCCCTCTCACAAGGTGCGAAAGCGTCACTCTAACTGGTACCGCCTGGCCCCTAGAAAACGACCAATTAGAACCGTGCGGCAAAACCAGCATTTCGAATCAAGCTCTTGCGAATGAAGTCCAATGCTCCCTCGAAAGCGGCAATGCCCTCCTCTTTTGGGAAACAAATGACATCATTTGGGAATAATCCTCACAAACCCTAGTAGATTTTCGGGGATTTCGCCCAATAATAGGAAGCAACTCTCATGAACGAAGAAGCCACCCTCGTCGAAGAAGCCGTAGACACCGTCGCGGAAACCACTGGTCAGCCGGTCGAAGAACTCTCGACCCCCGCCCTAACCGCTACTTTGGTCGTCAAGCGAAACGGCGCGGAGACGGACGAAGTCTTCCCAGTCAATAGCCCCTGCGTGATTGGTCGCTTCGACCCCGCTGTCGGGCCTATCGACATCGATTTGGCTTCTCTACCAGAAGGAGTCTACGTCAGCCGCAAGCACGCGAAGTTTGTCGAGTCGGATGGCGTCTGGAAAGTCGTTGATCTCGGCTCGTCAAACGGCACATTCGTGCTGGGCGATGACTTCGCGAAAGTCGACGAAATGGAAATCACCGACGGCACCGAAATCGCCCTCGGCAACGCCCGATTCGTCTTCCACCTAAGCTAACTGAACATCAGTAGAACCGGCGAGAACTTCCCCGATCACGGCGGCGTTCTCGCCGTTTTCGCGCATGTGGGTCAGAACCTGGTCGACATAAAACCTGTCGACCACCAGAACCATTCCGATCCCCATGTTAAAAGTCCGGTACATCTCCGTCTCCCCGATATTCCCCATCTGCTGAATCAAATCAAAAATCGGCAACGGCGTCCAAGATCGCTTTTCGATCATGACCCGAGTATTCGCGCCAAGAACACGGGGAATATTGTCGAAGAACCCGCCACCCGTCAGGTGCGCCATCGCGTGCACGGGGCTATTCTCCCCCAGCCACGGCTTGATTGCATTGTAGTAGCAACGATGTGGAGCCAGCAAAGCGTCCGCAATGGACTGCTCCGTGCCAGGAACCAAATCTCGAACACTCAAGCCGCCAACTTCAAAAAGTGCCCGCCGAGCCAGGCTAAAACCGTTCGTGTGCAACCCGTTACTGGCCAACCCAATAATGGCATCACCTGCCGAAACCTGCCGAGGAAACTTGAGCGAATCGTCAACCACCCCAACAATCGTCCCGACAATGTCCACTTCCTCATCGTGGTAAACCCCCGGCATTTCGGCGGTTTCGCCGCCGATAAGGGCACATCCGACGTCGCCACAGCTCGCTGCCATACCGTTCACGACCGCTTCAAAAGTGTCCGCCGCGAGCTGGCTACAGCCGTAGTAGTCAAGGAAAAATAGCGGATGCGCGCCCTGGCAAAGAATGTCGTTAACGCAGTGGTTGACGATGTCGCGTCCGAGGTTAGAGTAGTCGCCCGCCATGGCGGCGACTTTGGTTTTTGTACCCACACCGTCGATAGAACTCACCAACAACGGACTCTGCATCTCGGGGAACAATCCCTTAAACAATGCCCCGAATCCGCCTATTCCGCCAACCACTCGCTCACCTTGGGTCGCCCGGATGTTGCCGACAACTCCCCTCAAAGCGCGCTGGGCTTCGTCGATATTGACGCCTGCGGATGCATAAGTCAGTTCCTCTGCCATCTAGCTAAGGCTACCCGTTGGGCGGGTATCATAGTTCCTCTCCTGGTCGCTCGGGGGTCTGTAGCTCAGCGGTAGAGCAGTGGCCTTTTAAGCCATTGGTCGAGGGTTCGAATCCCTCCGGACCCACCACTTTCATTAGCTGTCCGCCTTCAGTTTTCAGTCGTCGGCCCGGTGACTCCAAATGATTCTCAAACACTTTTGAGATTTGTTCCGCCGTATAATCCGCTTGAGTTGCGGATTCTGGTGATTGAGGACGACGAGGTGATTGGGGAGCGGTTGCGAAAGACGCTCGCCAAGGAGGGGTATGTCGTCGATCTGGCTACTGACGGCGAAATTGGATTACAGCAGGCTCAGCGGGAGTCTTATTCGCTGATAATTTGCGACGTGATGATGCCTCGGCGGGATGGGTGGTCGGTGGTTCAGAAGCTGCGGGAGGATCGATCGCGGACTCCGGTTTTGATGCTGACGGCTCGGGATGCGGTGGAGGACCGGGTGAAGGGGCTGGATCTTGGGGCGGATGACTATTTGGTTAAGCCCTTTGATTTCAATGAGCTTTTGGCGCGGGTTCGGGCGCTGCTGCGACGGGATAAGCCGGTGAAGACTTCTCGGTTGACTTTTGACGATTTGGAGATAGACGCGGCGGGGAAGACGGTTCGGCGGGGGGGCGAGGTTTTGAAGCTGACGCCGCGTGAGTACTCACTTTTGGAGGCCTTAGTGCGGAATCGGGGGCGAGTTTTGTCGCGCGAGGTGATTATTGATCGGATTTGGAATGACGACGAATCGATGTCGAATACGGTGAATTTTCACGTCACTTCTTTGCGCAAGAAGATCGATTCGGGGCGAGAGAAGAGCCTGATTGAGACGGTTCACGGGTTTGGATACCGGATTGGAGATTGATGTCGTTTCGCGTTCGCTTGATCCTGACTAACTCGCTGGTGGTGTTTTTGCTGTTGGGGGTGGGGATGGGCTTTTTGGTCATTCGGACCCAGCGGGTTTTTCTGGAGTCGATTGATCGGGACTTGGTGAACCGGGCGACAAAGATGGGTCGAGGTGGCGGACCGGGGCCAGGTCCTGGCGCTGGTGGTCAGATGCGGAATCCGCCAGGAGGAAGGGACGATGTCGAGAGGCCTGTGATGCTTGGACCTGACGGGACTCCTCGGATGCAGAACAGCCGAGTGCTTGACCCGGACGGGGTTCGGCGGGCAGTGGGTGATCGACCGTTTTTCTCAGATATTCGTGTGGACGGGGAGATTGTTCGGGTGTTGACGATGCAGTTTCGGCGACCGCCAAATGCGCCTGAGGAAGTTCCGGATGTAAGTTTTGTGCAGATCGGGCACTCATTGCGCGATTTTGATCGGATGAAGGAGACCCAGGCGGGGGTGGTGTTGGTTTTGCTTCCGATTGGAGTTCTGCTTTCGGCTCTGATTGGGGCGTTTTTGGCGGAGAGAGCGTTGGTTCCGATCCGGCGACTGAGCGGGGCGGCTTCATCGATAACAGGTTCAAACATGGCCGTTCGGCTGGATGATTCGTCGTCGGATGAGTTGGGGCGGCTTTCGGGGACTTTCAATGCGATGTTGGATCGGCTGCAGGGTTCCTTTGCGGAGCGGGATGCGGCGAATCGGCGGCTTGAGGCGAATTTGGAGGCTCAGAAGCAGTTTGTAGCGGACGCATCGCACGAGTTGCGGACGCCTTTGGCTCGGCTTCGGTTGACGACGAGCGGGGCGCTTCAGCAGGAAACGGACCCGGCGGAGCTTCGGGAAGCATTGGAGATTGCGGATCGCGCGGGAGTTTCGATGACTCGGCTGGTGGAGCAACTGCTGGCGTTGGCGCGGTTAGATCAGAAGGCAGAACTTAGCGATGAAAGTTGTCAGGTTCGGGAGTTTTTGGAGGAAGCGCGAGGGGTTTTGGAGCCGTTGACTCCGGGCTTGGTGGTTGAGGCGAAGGCGAATGCACGGGTTCGGGGTTCTGCGGGGGACTTGGCGAGGGCGGTGATAAACTTGGTGGATAACGCCCGGCGGCATTCGCCGGCGGGGTCGCCGATCTCGGTTTCGACCTCTCTTTCGGGTGGGTTTGCGGTGGTTCGAGTTGTGGATCGGGGCTCTGGGATTGCGCCGGAGCACTTGGAGCGGCTAGGAGAGCGGTTCTATCGGGCGGACGATCATCGGGGCCAGAAGGATGGCGGAGCGGGGCTCGGGCTTTCAATTGCTAAAGCGATTGTGGAGCGGTCGGGAGGGTCATTACAGATTCAAAGTAAGCTACGAGAAGGCACGACGGTCGAGATTAGGTTGGCAATTTTTTCAGAACTCGACGAATCAAATAAATCCCAAACATCTGTTTCGTAAAGTAACCAATGTAAAGGAAAACCTTTGGAGGAAACCAAATGGAACGAACACAACGAACAATCAATCGACTCTTTGCGATCACAGCCCTGGTGGCAGTTTTCGCCACGTCGTTCGGACAAGGCGGCTTCGGTGGCCCTCCTCAGGGAGGACCTGGAGGACCTGGAGGTCCCGGCCAGGGACAAGGCGGACCTGGTGGTCCTGGTGGACCGGGGCAACAGTTCCGGATGCCACGCGGGCCACAACTTCTGCGACATCCTGATGTACAGAAGGAGCTGAAGCTCAGCGATAATCAGATGAAGGCGATTGACGCGGCATTCCCTCAGCTTCGAGGCGGGCAAGGCGGTCCCGGAGGTCAAGGCGGCTTTGGCGGCGGGCCGGGCGGTAACGGCGGAGGAGCCGGTGGTCAGGGCGGCTTTGGCGGCGGTCAAGGTGGTCGTGGTGGAAGCGGCGGCGGAGCCGGTGGTCAAGGAGGAGCTGGCGGAGGCCAAGGCGGTCGTGGTGGCCAAGGTGGCCAGGGCGGCGGTCAAGGTGGCCGCGGCGGTCAGGGCGGTCAAGGAGGTCGCGGTGGACAAGGCGGCGGTCCTGGTGGACCAGGAGGCCCAGGTGGTCCTGGCGGACCTAATCCGCAGAACGACGCAAAGATCAAGGAAATCTTGAGTCCTCAGCAGTACAGCCGGTTCAAGCAGATCGAGATTCAGGTGGTTGGGCCGCAGGCGTTCATGACCCGGGAGCTCGGAGAAAGGCTGAATGTTTCCGAAGAACAGCGCGATGCGATTCGGGACATCATGGAGGAGTTTCGACCCGAACCAGGTCAGCCTGGTCAGCAACCGCCGGATCCGGTCAAGCAGATGAAGGCAGTGATGGCCAAGGTGATGGGGGTGCTGTCGGAAAAGCAGCGAGCCGAGTACAAGGCACTGGTCGGGCGCGAATTCTATCTGGCCACGAAGCCTCCGATGGGGGGCCCTGGTGGGCCGGGTGGTCGCCCAGGCGGACGTCCAGGCGGTCAGGGCGGCCCTGGTGGTCCTCCACCGCCAGATGGCGGCAACTAAGAATTCAGTCAACTCTCTCAGACTGATATCGAGCGGGTCGGGTCTTCGGACTCGGCCCGTCTTGATTTTGAATATCGAATAAACTGTGAGGCGATGAATCCCCGGTTGAAATTTGCGATTGAAGCTGCGCGGAAGGCGGGGGATTCGACGCTGGTGCATTTTCGCAACCGAGTTGGATGGGAGTTGAAGGCGGATTCGTCTCCGGTGACGGTAGCTGACCGAGAGGCGGAGCAGATTTTGCGGGATGCGTTGGCGCTGTCTTTTCCTGGTGAAACGATTTTGGGCGAGGAGCAGGGGCTGACCGGCTCGGGTTCGACGCGCTGGATTATCGATCCGATTGATGGGACGAAGTCGTTTGTGGCGGGCGTTCCTTTGTATGCGACGTTGTTGGCGTATGAGGTTGAGGGCGTGCCGGAGTTGGGGGTCTGCTACTTCCCGGCACTCGGAGAGATTGTCTATGCCTCACGCGGCGAAGGGGCATTTTTCAATGATGTGCCTTGTCGGGTTTCTTTGCGGTCCTCGGTAGGAGGATCGCTTTTGGCTTGTGGTGGGCCTTCTTCGATGATCAAGCACCGCCGGTGGGAAGGGTTTGCCGCTCTGTCTTCGACGGCTTTGGCAACGCGGACTTGGAGCGATGCCTATGGGCATGCTTTGGTTGCCACGGGGCGGGTGGATGCAATGATTGATCCGGTGGTGAGTCGTTGGGATTTATCGGCAATTCGGGTGATTGTAGAGGAAGCGGGCGGGCGGTTCACTGATTTTTCTGGCTGCGATCCGTTTTCTCGCGGCGACTTTGGATTGGAGGCGATTAGCTCGAACGGGCTGGTTCACGAGGAGATTCTCGGGGTGTACGGATCTTGAGGGCTCTTGGCGTGGACTTCGGGGGGAAGCGGATCGGGATTGCGGTTGCCGAGGTGGAGGCGCGGGTTGCATCGCCTCGGGCGGCGATTGCGGCGAGCGGAGCTCTACGACGGGACGCGGCTGTGATCAGCGAACTGGTTGCGAAGGAACAGGCCTCGGTCGTGGTGGTTGGTGAGCCCTTGGACGCAGAGGGTGGACCTACCAAAATGTCTAAGATTTGTCGAAAATTGGGGGAAGAAATCTCCCTTTTGGGACATGATGTGCGGTTTGTGGATGAATCGATGACCAGCGTAGGGGCGACGGCAGATATGCGGGCGATGGACTGGACGGCAGCTCAGCGGCGACGGCACATCGACAGCGAAGCGGCTTGCCGAATTTTGGAGAGGTTCTTTGATGCTTAAGAAGGCTCGGCGGCGCATCGGGCGGTTCGTGGTTCTTGGGTGCCTTTTGCTTGGCATTTTTGGGTTTGCTTCTCTGCTCGCGCCGATGCCAAATGGGCCTAAGCAGCGGTTCGTGATGGTGAAGACGCGGAAGCTGAGCGAGCAACTCGCGATCATGTCTCAAAAGGGTGTTATTCGCAGCGCATTCGTCACAAACTTGTACGGAATGGTGCTTGGCTTTCGGGGGAATCGGCTGATTGCGCCAGGGGTTTATGAGGTTCATCCGGGGCAGTCGGCAGGTGAGGTATTGCGGTCGCTCGTGACGCCATTGCGGCAGTTGGTTCGGATTCCGGAAGGTCGGTGGGCTGCTCGGACCGCGAAGACTTTGGCGGAGAATGAAGTTTGCTCGGCTGAGGAGTATCTGGAGTTGGTCAAGAAGCCAGAGGTGTTTGAGACTGCTGGAGTCCCGCTGAGCGGAGACACGCTTGAAGGGTATTTGTATCCGGATACATACAATTTTCCGCCAGCACTGGGAGCCGATTTGGTCATTCGCCGGCAATTGATGAACTTTGCGAAGAAGACGAAGGGCCTGGGCTTGACGTCTGAGAATGTGCACCGGGTGCTGACGATTGCTTCGATGCTGGAACTTGAATCGAGCGATTTGGAAGAGAAGAAGCTGATTGCGGGGGTGATTGAGAACCGGATTCGGAAGGGGATGCGATTGCAGATTGATGCTACGGTGAACTATGGGATGCAGCTTTGGAGACCACTTTTTTACAAGGATTACACGGCCGTGAAGTCGCCGTATAACACATATCTTACAAGCGGGCTTCCCCCGGGACCGATTTGTTCACCGACGGTTGATAGTATCAAGGCGGCTTTAGCGCCAGCCCAGCACGGGGATTTGTTCTATATCTGGCTTCCGGATGGGCGGACGCTCTTTTCGAAGACATATGAGGAGCACTTGAAGAATATTCAGCTTCGGGACAAGATGAAGGCGGCGAAAAAGTGAGCTATCGGGTCGGGTCGTTTGATCGTGCGCGCGTTGGAGTGCTTCGAGTTTTCTGCCCTTGGCAGGCGGTTCGGTCGCTTCCGGAAGTTTCGCTTGAGCAGTTGTGGGAGGGCGGTAAGCGGTTGATTTTGCTCGATGTCGATCACACCATCGTCAAGTGGCACGAGGAGGAGTTTTCGCCGGAAGTTCTGGAATGGATCGCGCGGGCGAAGGAGATGGGGTTTCAGCTTAGGATATTAAGTAACACTCGACATCCGGAAAGGCTGGCGCGGCTTTCGTCCACAATTGACATCCCAACAAAGAACGGTAAGTTCAAGCCATCTCCCGAAATGTACAAGGAAGCTCTCTCGGAGACTGGGATCGGGGCAGACCAGGCTGTGATGATTGGGGATCAGATCATGACGGACGTTTTGGGGGCGAATCGGACGGGGATTGACGCGATTTGGTTGCAGAAAATGGATGGGCCCGAGTTTTTTGGGACGAAATTCAACCGGGTTATCGAACGAATCATCATGTTGGTGCTGTATCGTTCAATGGTGAGTTTGCCTACTGAATCTGCGACAGCGGCGGTTCCGTTTATGGAGCGGCCAGTTGTGCGGCAGTTTGCGAAGTTTTTGATGGTGGGCGCGATCTCCTTTTTGATCGACAACGGCATCCGCTTCATCCTCATGTTTTTCTTGAAATCGGGCGGCGCCTCGCTGTCCGAGGATGTCGGCAGAACCCTTCGCGAGTCCGCACCAGGGCTGTTTAGGTTCGCTAAAACGAATGCGGAGGCGTTCTATCCGGTTACCGCCGTCATCGGCTCCTTTGTGGCGACATTCAATTCGTACCTCATGAATCGAAGGTTCACGTTCGGGATTGCCGACAGGGAAGACGCCGGCAAGCAACTGGCGAAGGTCTTTATGGTGAACTATGTCGGCCTGGCGATCAACGTCTTTGTATCCTCGTACTTCTTCACCGTAATTCCTCGCCACCCGAGACAGTCTGCGGCGATTGCTGGGGTTCTCGGGGCTGGGGTAGCGGCATTTTGGAATTTCGCGGGTCAGAGGTATTTTGCGTTCAAGGTTCACAAGCGGCCATGAGTGTTTACTCGTGGCGCGAGGCGCCGGAAGCGGAGTTCGCGGTTGTTGGTGATCCGGTGGGACACAGTTTTTCGCCGAAAATGCATATGGCGGCGTATGCGGCTCTCGGCATTTCGGCTTGTTATGTGGCGGTTCAGATTGCGGCGGAGGAGTTTGAGGAGGGGATTGAACGGCTGGTTTCGCTGGGCTATCGGGGTGTAAACGTGACCATTCCGCACAAGAATGCCGCGTTTCGATGGGCCAGCTCTACTTGCACGGCTTCCCAAACACTACATGTTTCGAATACGCTACGTTTTTCGGACCGGACAGCGGTGAATACGGATGTGCCGGGTTTTTTGAAGTCCTTGCCTGGTCATGCTCGGCGGGCTTTGGTTTTGGGCGCGGGGGGATCGGCGCGGGCGGTGGTTTATGCGCTGGCGAGGCAGGGGACGGAGGTTTCGGTTTGGAATAGGACCCGGAGCCGGGCGGAGGCGTTGGTGGCGGATATCGGGCTTGATGCGGCGGTTGTGGATGAAGCCTCGTTGCAGGGATTTGACTTGGTAGTGAATACCACTTCGACGGGATTGACTGGCGAGCGTTTGCCATTGAACTGGGAGGGAGTGGAACCGGGTTCACTGTTGGCATACGATTTGGCTTATGGCCATGGCTTGACGCCTTTTTTAGCGGAAGCCGCTGAGTTTGGACAGGCGGGGATGGATGGGAGGAGAATGTTGATGGAACAGGGGGCTTTTGCTTTTGAGTATTGGTTTGACCGGGCGGCACCGCGCGATGCGATGTGGGAGGCGATTCGGTGAAGCCACTTCGGCCGGTTGAGCCGAACCTTCGGCGGGCAGCGAATGCGCTTTTGGCGGGCGACCTCGCTGTTTTGCCGACGGAGACGGTTTATGGTTTAGCTGCGGATGCTGCAAACCCGGAAGCCGTCGAGAAGATTTTTGTGGCTAAGGGGCGGCCATCCGATAACCCGCTGATTGTTCATGTGGGGCATATGGAGGCGGTCGAGCTTTGGTCGGATCATATGCCAAAAGGGCTGTTAAAGCTGGCACGGGCATTTTGGCCGGGGCCGTTGACGGTGGTGATGCCGAAGAATCCTCGCGTGCCGAGGGTGGTGACGGCCGGGTTGGATACGATCGCGATTCGTATTCCATCGCACTCGATTGCTCTGGCAGTTTTGGAGTTGACGGAAATGGGGCTGGCGATGCCGAGCGCGAATCCGTTTATGGGCTTGTCCCCTACTCGCGCAGATCGGATCGACCCGTCGGTCGCGGCTCATGTAGCTTGCATCATTGATGGCGGGCCTTGCCGGGTGGGGATTGAGTCGACCGTGCTTGATTTGAGCGACGGAACTCCGAAGATTTTGAGACCGGGGATGATTACTGTGGGGGAGATCGAGGCGGTGATTGGGGCGGTTGAGGTTGTTGGCGGGGATGAACGGAAATCTCCCGGGATGTACAAGCGCCACTATGCGCCTCGGGTTCCGACGGTTTTGGTTTCTGCGGCTTCCGAGGGCGATGCTGGGTTGGTTTTTGGGTATTCGGCGGGTGAGAACCAGATTCAGATGCCGAGCGATCCGGTGAATTATGCCAAGAAGCTGTACGTCGCGCTATCGGATTTGGAGGGGCGGGACGTGGAGCGGATCGTTATTGAAGAGCCTCCGAAGGGTTCCGAGTGGGCGGGAGTTTGGGACCGGGTTAGTAAGGCTACGGCTTCGGAGTGAGGCTGCTCCCTCACCCCGGTTCGCTAGCGCTCACCGACCCTCTCCCATCAAATAGATGGGAGAGGGTCTTTGCATCAATCCACGAGATACGTCTCGATCAGCTCACCGGTCTCCTCACTGACTAGGTTCCAGACTTCAGGGTGGTCGGTGATTCCTAGTGCTTCACGGGGGGTGTAGCAGCAGAGGTTGGCGGCGACCTCAATGCCGAAGTCTTGGGTCAAGTTTGCAAAAACGTTGCGAAGAGTGACCGCCGAACCAGCGAGCGAACCGCCGTCTGCAAGGCGAACATCGCCTTCGCCGACAACGCAGTCGAGGTTCCACATTTTGAGCTTGGTGCCGGGTTCGAGGCCGGAGGCCATGGTGGAATCACTGACGGCGATCACGTCGCCGTCTACCAGTCTCGTTTGAATGAGTACCAGCGCGGCTTCGGGGGAGACGTGGATGCGGTCGTAAATGAGTTCGGCGCGGAACGGGGTGAGGGTCATTGCGGCCCCGATGCAGCCCGCTTCGCGGTGGTGGAATGGGCGCATCGCGTTGAAAGTGTGGGTGCTGTGGAGGAGACCAGCTTCGTGGGCTTGTTCGGTCTCGGCAAAGGTTGCGTTGGTGTGGCCCATGGAGCAGATGACTTTGCGCTTGGTGAGCCGCTTGATTAGATCCAGCGCGCCGGGTAGCTCGGGGGCGAGGGTGATGACTTTGAGGCGTTTGTCGTTGAAGATTTCATCCCATTCGGAATCGCCTTCAGGTGGATTTTGGATGAATTCGGCTGGTTGGGCACCGGGGAATTCGGGAGAGATGAAGGGGCCTTCGAGGTGGAATCCGGCGATGAGGCGGTGGTCGGGAAGGTTAGAAAGTGCCTTTTTGACATCAGCTGCAGGTGCGGTGACGGTGGTGGGGAGGAATCGCTCGTACCCGTCTTGGGCGAGGGTGTTGCAGAGCTCCTTCAGCTCGGCTTGGGTGGCGGACATGAAGTCGATTCCGAAGGCACCGTGGATGTGGATATCGATCCAGCCCGGAACTAGAACTCCTTCGGGGTTGCCCTTTTTGATGTCGTTCATCTCGCCGGTCTTGGTGTCGAATCGGACGAGATCGAGGCCGTCTTCGCCGGGGGTGAGGGCTATCAGTTGACTCATAGGGCTTTTGAAAATCCGCCTGGATCGCGCAGGACGTAACCGTCGAGCTCGAGAAGGGTTAGCTCAGAGAGTACTTCACTGGTGGGGAGTCCGGTGAGTTCTACGATCTTTTCGACGGGCTTTGCTTGGGAATCCAGGATTGCGAGGATTTGGCCGCCCATGCCTTCGGCATGAACTTGCTGTGTTGGTTTGAAATCGATCCCAAGCTGTTCGATGACTTGCATGGGGTGATCAACGAGGGTTGCGCCATCTCGGATGAGGGAGTGTGAGCCTTGGAATCCGAATTGATCGATGGGCCCGGGAACGACGAAGACTTCCCTTCCGATTTCGGCGGCGAAGCCGGCAGTTCTGATGGCTCCTGATTTTAGCGGAGCTTGGATGACTACGACGGCGTGGCAAAGGGCGGCGATAAGTTGGTTTCGCAGGATGAACTTGTAGTCCGCTGGTTTGGTTCCAAGCGCGAACTGGCTGACGAGACAACCGTTTTGTTTGATCTTCTCAAAGAGTCCGGCGTTGGCGGAGGGGTAAACGTGATCGACTCCGTTTGCAAGGACGGCGACAGTTTTGCCATTGGCGTCGAGGGCACCTTGATGGACTTCGGAATCGATACCCACGGCTCCGCCGCTGACGACAGTGATGCCGTGCCTTGCGAACTCTTCGGCGAATTTCCGTGCGCAGACGCGGCCATAGCTTGTGGCTGACCTCGTGCCCACGATTCCGATACAGGGGCGGTGTAGGGGGCTGGAATCGCCCGCAAGGGCTATTGCAGCAGGGGCTGCTCCCGAGTGCGCGAGAGCTTCGGGGTAGTCATCGTGGGCGAGGAAGATCGCTTGGCTGAGGTTTTGAGGTGGAGCGTAGGCTCGGACTCGTCTTTGCTCTCCTTCGGTGAGTGCGCCGTGGTGGGCCAGGATGGATGCCCAATCAGCAAGAGGGTCGAGAGATTTTGCAACCTCTCGACCCTTTGTAACTGACATCTCTGCGGCGAGCAGGATGTTCCAGTTTTGGGCTTGACTAGCCACCTCTTCCGCCGCCGCCAGTAGGGCCGCCACCGCCTTTACCGCCACCAGGACCACCCTGGTCGGAGGTAGTCGGTTTCACTCTGGGCACTAGGGGAAGTGAGTTATCAACTTTGAGGCTGACGGTGTGGGTCGTCTTGTTTCCAAGCCAGTCGGAGACGTTGATGACGAGTTCTTGGCGTCCACTTGGGATGGTTGGGTTCTTTTTGGCTTGTGACACCCGCACCACAAGCAGCCCGTCCTTCCCAAAATCGAAGGCGTAGGGCTTACCGCCGATGGTGACGGAGATGGTTTTGCCATCAACGCCCGACGTATCGTCATCAATTTGGAACAGGAATTCCTGACCCGTTGTACCTGCAATCATCTCGCCGCTGGTTGGCCAAAGAGTTTTTACCAATGGTGATGTGAGATCGACTCCGGTCATCTTGTCGAATGCGAGAAGGCTCGCATCTCCGGCTGAAACCAGGAGAGTTGAACCTGCGAGGACGATTTGGGTTGCGATCGGAACCGTGACGACTGGAGCGGCCGTGTTGTTTGCTTGCGCACCACCACCTCCACCCAGCCCTTGGCCGCCGCCTAGGGAACCGCCGAAGCCGCCGCCTCCGAGACCGCCAGGGCCTCCTCCGAGACCGCCAGGACCGCCCCCGGCGGGGCCTCCTTGCCCTGATCCGCCAGCTCCGCTCCCAGCGTTGAGGGCGGCTTTGGCTGCTTCGTTCATTGGTCGAACGTAGTACTGCCAGTCGACTGTGCCCGTAGCTGCGTCAACAATCGCAAACGAGCCATTGGTGAGTGCGAAGGCGATTTTTTTGCCTAGGATCGTGGGCTTGGTGAGTGGAACTGATCCGAGGTCGATTGGAGTTCGAGTTTTGAGGGTGCCGCTGTCGGAATAAACGTAGGCCTTTCCAGAACGGGAAACCGCGACAACGACACCGTTACCGACTTCGGGCGAGAAGATCATGGGTTCGCTCACTGGGATTTGCCATTTCGCCGAGCCGCTTCCTTCGTTCATGCACACGAGGAAGTTTGCGGAGTAGGTGTAAACGTATCCACCGCTACTTTCGACTGTACCGTCTGTTGGGCGCACCGCGAACGGGACGGCCCAATTTGAGCGTCGGGAGGAGACGTTGATCGAGTGGAGCTTGTTTCGGTTATCAAAGAACATCACCGAGTCGCGCCCGTTTCCGGTCAGAGGACCTGCGATGCCGTCGAGCGAGCGGTAAGGAGCATCGTAGACACTCAATCCGGTCGTGGAGTCGAGGGCGGTAAAGGAACCCCCTTCAAGGGGGAATGCGACAAACTTGCCAAGACTGACCGGCTGGCCAGTAATTGTCGAAACGGACTCGTAAACCCACTTCATTTCTCCCGTAGCCGGGTTTATTCCGTAAACTTTTTTGTCGGTTCCTGCGCTGACAAGCACTCCGCTCACAAGCACTGGCGACTTGCGAAAGGTGCCATCGATCGGCTGGACGTTGGGGAACTTCCAGTTCGAGTTACCGGACTCTCTGTCGATCGAGTAAACGCGATTTCCGAGGTTGAGGTAAATGTTGTTGCCATCGACGAGTGGCGCACCAGTTGGTGCAGATGGCGATGATTGCTGCCATCGCCAGGCCAGCGGCGCAGGCCCATCAAATTGAGCCATTGCTGCCGCAGAGACAAGCGTAAGCGTCGCGAGGACAAAACTTCGATTCCCAAGCATAGTAAGACGACTTCTCCAAGACCGCATTGCGACCTATGATGGACATTGTAGTCGTGTGAGAGCCACTTTGTCCAGCAAAAACCACAGCTATCGGTTGGACGTTTCAAATAAACTCTTCGATACAGAGATTTTGAAGACCGTCATTCTGTGTTACCACAAGGTTGGGAGCGAGGCCGAGGAGGGGCGGTGGCTTAACTGTGCGCCATCGACTTTGGGTTCTCATGCGCGGTTTTTCAAGCGGTTTGGGTGGCCGGGATTCCTGCCTCGAGAGTTTTCGACGGCTCGTCCGGAAGGGATTTGCTTTACGTTTGATGACGCTTATGTATCGGCGGTGGATCGGGCTCCGGGGATTTTGGAGGCGAGCGGGTTTCGAGGGGCTTTTTATGCGGTTCCTTCGTTGGTTGGTGGAGTTTCCTCTTGGGATGGGGAGAAGGCTCGGCCGCTGGCGACTTGGGGAGAGTTACTTGGCGTGGCGAGCCGCGGGCATGAAGTTGGGAACCATACATTGTCTCATCCTAAGTTGGCCGAATTGAGTCTGGAAGAGCAAATTCGGGAGTTGTCGGCGGCGCAGGAGATGCTTCGGGAGCGAGGGATTACTGGACAGTCGGCTTGTTACCCGTATGGGTCCTTTAATGCCGATACTTTGCGGGCGATGAAGTCGGTTGGGTTATCGGTGGGGCTAAAGCTGGCGAAGACGCCGGTTTACGGGGAATCGACGTTGGAGTTGAACCGGATCGTGGTGGCTTATTCGGACACATTGCCGAAGTTGCTTTACAAGATCTATCTGCGGCATAAGTTGCCTTAGACGCCCTTGGCGTTTTTCAGGGCGTTTTTGACCCTTTGGATGAGCTTGGTTTCATCGACTCCGATTTTTTTGAGATACAGTCCAGCGCGGTCGATTTGGTCGATTTGGGGGACTTTGCGGATGGTTTTTCCGGTGGTTTTGATGTCGTTGAGGAGCAGCCAGAGGTTGAGACGGAAGCTTTGTGCGGCGTATTGGCGGAAGAGTTTTCTATCCTTCTCGCCTTTGGGTTCGTAGTTGGCGATGTTTTCGCTGGTGAGGAGGAAGGAGTATTGGAATTCGAAGGGGATTCTTCCGGGCTTTTGCTCGGCAAGCTTTCGGGTGAGCATGAAGAGGGCGTGGGCGGGGAGCTTGGCGTCTTGCAGGAGGGTTAGCACGAAGTAATCGGCCCGTTTTGTGTCTGGGCTTGGGCCGGAGTGCATGAGAGAGGGATCGAACATCCAGCCGAGCCAGAACCAACTGAGCCGGAGGTCTTTCATTTGCTCAGCGGGAGTCGGGCCGCCGGAGTTTTCGGCAATGAGTTGGGGGGACATTCCTAGGCTCTGGAAGTCGGCGTCGGCGTAGATTCGACCGAAGTCGCCAACCTTCCACATGGGGTTGCCTTCTGGGAGCCAGTGCTTGCCCTGCCGCCCAAACCTGATGTAGTAATCGTAGGCGAGCAAGGAACGATATTTGTGCTGGGCAAGAAGCTCGATCGGGGAATTAGCGGCTCTGGAGGCGATGGTACGGTCGTGTTCGGCGAAGTCTTGTTCGGTTTCGAGCCGGACCGGAACCCCCTCTGTAACCGGCACATCGGGCATCCAGTCGGCAATTGAAGCATCCTTCGGACTGTGAAATTTGTCTCTCGAAAGTGGGTTCAACCTGAATCCCACTGGGACTTGGAATAGGGGGACCGATAGAGTTTTCTTTTGGTAAGCCAGCGCCGCTGCAATCGAATCAATTTTGTCGCCGAGCACCCACGCGTCTTCGGTGACATTTTCGAGAAAGTTGTTATCGTCGTCAGCTTGCCAGCCGTTTTCCTGAAATGGCGGAAAGACCCCTTCGAAAGGCTGGTTAACTTTGAAACCCTTGGTGAGGTGCTCAGCTACCTCATCGGGCAAATGCCGCTTTGACCTACGGATCATGCTACCAGGCACCAAGTTTCTTAACTCAAATCCGGTCGGGGTGTGGCACGAGGCACAGTTGCGCCCCTGTGTATCACGAACAAACCACTCGGGAGGGAGGTCCCGAGTGGTTTGGAGGTTGTAGGCGGCTAGGAGGGTGAGGATCACTTTCCGACGGCGTAGAGGACCGCGTTTGCGATGGCGATGACGGTCCCATCGGCAGCGACAGCGGTCGGGGTGTAGGCTTCACCGATTCCAGGGGTGAGTTGGAGGCTTTGGGTGAAGGTGTTGCTTGGCAAGTGCCAGCGATAGAGGATTCCATCTTCTCCGGTGACGAGGACGCTTTGGCGGGTGACATCGACGACGGCTGAGTTGACGCACCATTCGCGGACGGCGTTTGGATAGGTCTGGTTGTACTCGGGGTCGGTGGTTGGGTTGAGGATCGACCGGACGACTTTCATCGTCATCTGTCCCGAGCGGGCGTCGACTTCGGCGTTTTGAGGATCAACTACGGCGAGGCGGTTGAGGCCTTGACCGCCACCAACTCCGTAGTTGTTGTACTTGATGAAGAGGAGGTAGGGGGATCCACCAGTGTAGTCGGGAATCATGAAACTGGGAACAACCGAAGCGGTGTCATCCCAGCCGAAGGCGGCTGGCGTTTTGCTAGCCGTCAGGTTGCTGTTGAAGTGGAGGAGCCAGCCCCGGTAGCCGTTGTGGGGGAATGGGTTTTCGAGAACGCCGATGTAGACATCGCCATCGGTTCCGATGGTGGGTGATGCGGTACCGTCGGCATCGACGGCGGCATCGTTGCCGGTTTTGGGGTCTTTGAGGGCGACCCGACCGGTTACGGCATAGTTGCTTAGGTTTGCCTTTACCAACATTCCACGCCCGAAGTTGCCGGTGTGGACGGTGATGTAGAACGAGGTACCGTCGGCGGTTATTGCGGGGGCGCAGTTTGTTTTAACCCTGTTGACTGCGCTGTCTCCCGAGAGAGTTGCGGCGGAGACCCAGGAGCCGGTGCCGTTTGCGCTGACCCGTGCTACGCCGCTGGTTAGGCTGGCCGCGTTGGTTCCTAAAACCACGTAGCCAAAGAGTACCGACCCGTCTGGGCATGCGGTGAGAGGGGTGCAGATTTTTACGTTCGCCCTCATGTTGGAGGCGTTGGCGTCGTAGACGGAGTTGCCGTAGAAAGCGTTCGTGGTGACGGTCGCGGTTTTGTTGTGAGCCGACCGGAAGGAGACTCGACCGCCGCCCGCAGGGTACGCGACGCCGGGATCGAAGACGTTTGCCCGTTTCGTGAGCAGGGTTGGAGACATGCTGGGAAGCCAGCTGGAGGGGGGCAGTGAATAATCCGTGTCAGCGGTCCAGACGGGTTCGCCATTGAAGGCGTTGAAAGCGCGGACTTTGAAACCGTCGGTAAGGGTTTGCTTGACTGGCGTGATGAGGATGTTTCCTCTTGTAATGACAGGCACACCGTAGTGGGTGAGGAGGCTGTTTCCGCTGTAGCGTGGGACGAGGTCGACTGGAGTTGACCAGTGCTTCCTCACGATATCCTGGGACGCCATGAAGCTGACTCCTGAGTGCTGAGGGTCGCCGCTGTGGCCCGCCCAAACGTTGTTGCCGCGCAACTGTGCCGATAATCCCGATCCCGCCAAGAGGGCGGTCAAAGCCAAAGAACCAAACATTATTGGCAGTTTAGTCCTTCGGCTCTGGTTTTGCAAGGGGGGCGATTACTAGTCTTCGCCGAATACTTGCCACTCGTGGATTCCGCTGGCGAAACCGGGTTGCTGGGTTAGGGTGAGTCGCAGGGCAGTGGTCGTTACAGGGTTGAAGTGGACCTCATTCCACTGGTCGAGGGTCGTGCCGTATTTCTCGCCGTTTTTGAGTTTGAGGGGCGTCCAGGTGCCGCTAATGAGGGCTTCGACTTGCCAGTTGGATGGGATTCGGCAAGCACCTCTACCTGTGTCGTCGAACCAAAACACGCGCAAGCTTGCTATCTTCGTGGCTTTCGGGAAGTCGTAGCGCACCCACTCTTGGCCGCCGAGGTGGCTCCAAAAATGGAGTTGTTTGGGCGAGTTGGGGTTGCTTGTGGTTGGTGTGTAGCCATCGTTGACGCCGTCGGGCCTGGAGATTGTGCTTGCGTAGCTGACGGAGACTTTGGCGGTGGTTTCGAGTCCGCGCATCGGCGAGGGCGCGGGGTTGGGTGAGAGCCAGACGCGCATGTTACCGGGCTTCCGGTTATCCCACATGAAGTACGGGACGGCGCGGAGCTTGACGGTTTTTGCTGCTCCGATCGACTGGAAAAGGCGACCGGACCAGGAGCCTTCGGCGGAGACGAATCCTTCTCCTTCGAGGATTGTTGTAGTGTTGAAGAGTTTTGGATCGACGGTTGCGGTGAACTCGGTGTTGAGAGGGACTCCCATCCGATCCATATCGATGGGGTTATCAACTTCTTCGAGGCAGTAGACGAGGGGTCCGCGCTTCAGGGCGAACATTCCTGCCGTGTCTTTTACGGAAGGGTGGGAGACGACCTTTCGGACAGGCATGGGGATCTCGAGTTCGACAGTGTCGCCTTCTTTCCAGGTTCGGCGGATGTGAGCGAAGCCGTCTTTCAGGTTTGGCTTGGTTGCCAGTTTGTTTACTGTAAGGCCGCCTATTGCTCCCCAGCCGGGCTGGCGGAGGGCGAGATCGAAGGATCGGGTTGAGCTTGGGTGGACGGTGAGTTTGACTTTGCCATCCCAGGGATAGTTGGTTTTGACGTCGAGCTTGACGGTGCCTCCGGCGACCTTGGTGGTCACATTGCCGCCGACGTAAAGCATCACGAAGAGTTGATCCTCGGTAGTACCGTAGCTGAGGCCGCCGAGTTGGCCGATCATTCGGGCGAGATTGGGCGGACAGCAGGCGCAGCCAAACCAATCTTGGCGATGATGTCCGCCGGTGCTGGCGAGGGGATTGACGTAGTAATACTTGTCGCCCGCCATGTTGATTCCGGCGAGGGCACCGTTATAGATGGCCTGCTCCATAACGTCGGCGTACTTCCCTTCGCCGTTCAGGAGGGCGAGGCGGTAGTTCCAGAATGCGTTGGCGATGCTGGCGCAGGATTCTTGGTAGGCGGTGTAGGTCGGGAGGTCGTAGTCGACGGTGAAGCCTTCGTTGGAGCCAGATGGGCCGATTCCGCCGGTGACGAACATGCGCTTAAGAGCGGTTGATTTCCAGACCCGCTCGAGCATTGCTTTGAGTTCTTGATCGTGTGTTTCGTGGGCGAGATCGGTTACTCCGCTGAAGAGGTAGGCGGCGCGGACGGCGTGGCCGACGATGCTGGAGTGTTCGCGGATGGGGACGTTGTCGCTCCAGTAAGTGCCGTCATACTCCTTTTCGGGCGTGTTGTGTTCTTTGGCGAAGAAGTGAGTACCACGTTTCTCGATGAAGAATTGGGCAAGGCGGAAGTAGCGTTGTTCTCCGGTGGCTCGCCAGAGCTTCATCAGGGCGAGTTCGCATTCGGGGTGACCGGGGTAGCCCATTTTCTTGCCTTCGCCAAACCGGGCTTCGATGTGATCGGCGAGTTTTGTGGCGACCTTTAGAAAATTTGTTTTGCCGGTTGCCTCGTAGTGGGCGGAGGCGGCCTCGAAAAGGTGTCCGGCGCAGTAGAGTTCGTGGTCGTCGCGGAGGTTGGTCCACTTTTTGTCGGGTCTTTCGAGTTGATAGGAGGTATCGAGGTAGCCGTCGGGGAGTTGGGCTCGGCTGATCAGGTCAATCCAAGTGTCGACTTCTTGATCGAGCCAAGGAAGATGGTTTTTGCCGAGGACGTAGCTGGCGGCCTCGAGGACCTTGTAGACGTCGGAATCGTTGAAGACGTAGCCGACGTAGCCACCGGTTTGGCGGGCGGAGGCGCGTTCAAAGTTTTGCTTGTACTTTTTGGCTACCAATTGGTCGAGCTGCTCGCGCATTGTGACGGCGCCGAGAGCTTTTTGACGCGGTGCCCAGAACTGGTCGTTGATTGTTACGCTCTTCCAGCTGACGGGTTGAATCTGTGCGAACGAGGCAACACCGAGGAAGCCAAGCAAAATACTGGAATAAAGACGCATCTTAACCGCGATTATGCACGGTAACTGCTGGGCGTTGCACCGTAGAACCTAATCGGGTCTATAGTTGTTAGGACGATGTATTTGCTTGCGTTGCTTGGATTGAATTTTGGGCTGAAAAGTCCGGTGTCGACGCCTTATCGGAGCACCGAGAAACTCATGGCTCGGAGCATTGTTGGAGCTAAGTCGAGCGCGACGGTTTTTGAGCCCGTGGACTTCAGCATTTCTGCCGCGGCTTCGTTCGAGAATCCCTTTGACTCGCAGGATGTTTCGGTGAAGGTGACGGTTGAAGAGCCAGGAGGGACATCGTTCGAAGTTCCTGGCTACTTCTCCATGGACTGCGAGCGCAAGCTGGAGGGAGATAAGGAGGTTGTAACCAAGTCAGGGAAGGGCCTCTGGAAAGCCCGAATTAGCTTCTTGAAGCCAGGAAAAAACTTGGTGACGGCAATAGTTCGGGATCGTAGCGGGACCTCGCTGACCGATACGTTTACGGTGGACGTTTCGGCGGGCGACTTGCCGGGATTCGTGAAGAAGTCAGAGCGAGATCATCGTTATTTTGAGACTTCGAACGGCGCGAGTTTTTACCCGGTGGGCGCAAACGTGTGCTGGGCGGGGCCGAAGGGGACCTACGATTACGACACCTGGATTCCCAAGTATGGGGAGCAAGGGGCGAACTTTATGCGGGTCTGGCTCGCGCCTGGATTCTTTACGTTCGGGCTGGAGCAAAAGGGGCGGAGCACAGACGGCAAGGGGCTCGGCGTGTTCTCGCTGGAGAGTTTGTGGCGGCTGGATTACGCGGTTGCACTTGCTCGAAAGCATGGGCTGAGGATCAAGTTTTGCGTGGAGTCCTTTAATGTGTTGCGAGAGAAGGACGGTTACAACAACTGGGAAGAAGGACCGCATACGATCGCTAACGGGGGAATTTTGCACACACCAGCGGAGTTTTGGGAGAATGCGGAGATGGATCGGATTTTCCTAAACAAGATGCGTTACCTGATCGCACGGTATTCGGCTGATCCGACGGTTTTTGCTTGGGAGATGTGGAATGAGGTTGATCTCACCACGGGATTTCAGCCCGATAAGGTGAAGGAGTGGCACCAGCGGATGGCGCGCGAAATCCGAAAGATTGATCCTTACAAACACCTGATCACCACGAGTTTCTCGGACTCGATGGGGACGAAGGATATCGATATGCTGGATGAAATTGACTACATCCAGACTCACAACTATTCGTCGCCCGACGTGATTAGCCAGATCGCGAATCAGCAGTCACGCAAGGGGAGCTGGGGCAAGCCGCATTATGTAGGCGAAATCGGCGCGGACTGGGCTGGACCGAGAGCCGAGGAGGATCCACAGGGGTTGCAGGTTCACGATCCGCTCTGGATTAGTACGGCGATGGGTTCGAGTGGGGCGGCTATGCCTTGGTGGTGGGACAACTTGATTGAACCGAAGAACACTTATCCGCTTTTTGGGGCGGTCGCGCGGTTTGTGAAGGGAGTCGATTGGCCGAGAGAGGACTTCCGGCAGACTCAGCCTAAGCTGGATTGGCGAACGAAACCAAATCCGGTGCCGCGTCGGGACTTGAACATTGCGGCGAACCAGCCGGAATGGGCGGAATCGTCGTTCAACAAGCCTCGGTCAGTCAAGGTGACCGAGTCTGGGGCGACGGGGCAGGTTCCGATTGCCGGAATTGCTCATGGCCGGATTAATCATCCCGCGTGGCACAATCCGGTGACATTCACGACTCAGTTCACCCGACCCACGACGATGGATGTAGTTGTAGATAGCGTATCGGGGTGGGGCGGGGCGAAATTGGCGATTGAGCTGAATGGGGCACCTTACCTAACGCGCGAATTCCCGCAGATTGACCCCAACAACCACGATACGATTCACAAGTACGACGGCACTTACTCGGTCACGATTCCGGCAGGGAAGCACTCGGTGGTGGTGAAGAATACGGGGGCCGACTGGATGACTTATTCGATTCGGTTTAAGGATGCCGTGGTTCGGGCAAACCCGCCGGTGGTCAGTTGGGCGACGGTTGGGAATACGGTTGCCCTGGCTTGGATGCGGGTTGAGGATCGCTCGTGGCGGCGTCTGATCGTGCTGAAGGAGCAGGTGGCTCCGGCTCCTCCGACGACGTTTTCGCTTGGGGGCTTGGCGAGTGGGAATTGGAACGTTGAGCTTTGGGATACCTGGAAGGGCGAGGTTGTCCGAACGGAAATTGTTAAGGTGGGGATCGATGGAAATTTGAAGCTGAATCTGCCGCAAATTGACACTGATCTTGCCCTGAAGGCGGTTAAGCTGTGACGCTTCCGCTGGAACAGTACGACTTCATCGTGATTGGCAGTGGGCTGGCGGGGCTTAGTTTTGCGGCTTCGGTCTCAGCGCATGGCCGGGTTGCGGTTCTGACCAAGGCGGAGATTTCGGACTCGAATACCCAGTGGGCTCAAGGCGGCATCGCGGCGGCGGTTGGCGAGGCGGATAAGTGGGAGTTTCATGAGCGAGACACGATGGTTGCCGGGGGCGGAATCAATGATCCGGCGGCGGTTCGGTACTTGGTTCAACATGCGGCGGAGTCGATTGACTGGTTGCTCTCTCTTGGAGCGAATTTTGATCGGGAGGACGGCGAGCTTTCGCTGGGGATGGAGGGTGGCCATAGCCAGCACCGGATTGTTAAGCACGCGGATCGGACAGGTTGGGAAGTTGAGCGGACGGTAGTTCAGGCCGTTCGATCGAATCCGGCGATTACGGTTTTCGAGAAGGCGTTTGTCACTCAGCTTCTGGTGGAAGATGGCCGCTGCATCGGGGCCGTTGCAGAAGTTGATTTGCTTGGGACCCGGGCGTTCGGCGCTAAGGCTGTCTTATTGGCTACGGGAGGTTGTGGACGGATGTATCAGCATACAACCAATCCCCGGGTTGCGACGGGCGACGGGATTGGGCTGGCACATGACGTTGGGGCTGAAATTTCGGAGATGGAGTTTATGCAGTTCCATCCGACCACGTTGTATCACAACCAGCTTCGGAGCTTCTTGATAACCGAAGCTGTGCGCGGGGCGGGAGGGACTTTGCGAAACCATAACGGGCGCAGGTTCATGTACGACTATGACACCCGCTTGGAGCTTTCGCCGCGGGACGTGGTCGCGCGGGCGATTGAGGCGGAAATGAAGAAGCTGGAGACTTGGTGCGTCTACCTCGACACCACCCACCTTTCGCCTGAGCTTTTGAAGCACGAATTTCCGACGATTTGGGAGAAGCTCGAGTCAATCGACATCCAAATGGATCGCGATTGGATTCCGGTGGTTCCGGCTCAGCATTACTCGTGCGGCGGAGTGAAGACGGATATTGACGGTCGCACATCGATTCCGGGGCTTTATGCGGCGGGCGAGGTTGCTCGAACAGGCGTTCATGGAGCGAACCGGCTGGCAAGCAACTCGCTCTTGGAGGCGATGGTGTTTGCGCGGGCTGCTTCGGTTGCGGCGATCAAGGAATCATTCGAGGTTCCGGCTACTGTGGGGACTAAAAAGGTGAAGTCGATTTCGGAGGCGGATGCCGTTCGGCTTCGGCGGTTGCTTCAGCACCAGATGACGAAAGGGGCAGGGATTGTGAAGACGAATGAGGGGCTGGCGGAGAGTGCGCTCCTTATTCAGAAGTTGCAGAAGGAGTACGATCGGCTCCCTGATGCTCCGCTCTCGGCATACTCACTGGAGACTCGGAATTTGATTTTGGCGGCGAAGTACGTTGTCGAGGGCGCGTTGGCGCGACATGTCAACGTCGGCTTGCACTTCAACACGGACCTCGTTACTGCTTAACTTCGGCGTAGCGAGGAGGGAGCGCGGTGAGCGGGAGGGGGTCGGCGAACGTGGGGAGCACCATGACGGCCGAGCATTGGCCGGTTCTCTGGGCTTCGTATCGAAGGCCCATCGCTCCGATTCCGGGACTCATAAAGAGACCCGCTATGTTGCGTTTTGAGCTCACCTGCACTTGGTAGGGCAGGTTTAGGTTGATCTCTTCAATTTGCTTTTCTTGCCCTTCCCAGCAGAGTTCGTAGCCAGGGTTGAGGGGGTTTAGCCAGACGGGAGCTTGGCTGAAGACTCTTAGGTCCGAGAACCAGTTGGAGACGATTGGATCCGGTCGGGTTTCGCTATTGAGCGAGAAGAGGCCTTTTCGGATTCCAAGCAGCGGTTCGATGAACTGGGGCATGGGGCGGATAAGGCCTTGTCTTCGGAGCCAGATTTCTTTGCCGCGTTCGGCGCTGAGAGCGGCTTCCATCATCGCAGCCTTGAGTCTCAGTTCTGGATTTGAGGCAAAGGCCCCGGCGATTCCGGCGATGGCGAGGATTCGTCGTTGGTCGTCGTGATCGATTCCGAGCGAGCCAGTGTAGGGATCCTGGCGCCAGCTGAGGCTGATGAATTGGGGGTCATCGGCGGGGCTATCGGTTTCGCCAATGTTGGTAGATTGGGTCAAAAGGCTGTGGACCGCGGCGGCGAGCATTCCGTTGCCCTGCTGGTCGTAAAAGACGTTGAGCTTGGTATTTGGCTCTTTGACTGGTGTGCTGGCTTCATAGTAGTCGGATAGCAATTTTTTGACCATCGGGGCAACGGTGCGCGAGCGGTTGGCGAGGGTGTTTGCGAGGCCAATTGTTACCAGTTCGGTGGGGTTTTTCCAGGTTGGCTCAGGGGTTTCGAACGGGAGGAGCTCCCCGAGGCTGAGACCTCGACCGTTTGGAACCCGCCGGATGGGGAAGCGGACTCGAAGCTCCGGCTCTGCGGAGACGAGCACCGGCTCGCCGCCGATTCGGGAGGGATAGGTGGTGTAGAGGCTCTGGATTTTGACGGGATATGCGCCGTATTGCGCAAAGAAGAGTAGGTTTGGGAGGATGGTTTTTTGCCTTGGAAGTTTCCAACTGACATCGAGGCCGAGTGCGTCCTCTTGGATTGTCGGTTCCGGGAGGTCGGTAAGCGGGCCGTACCAGAGAAGTTCTTGCTGGACGCATCGCTCGGACAGACGCCCAACTGCGCGGGCGGTTGTTGCTTGGTACGGATCGGTTCCAAATGGGAGGCAGACGCGCACCCAGCCTTTGTATCCTGGGTTCGACTTGACGGTCCAGGCTCCGAGTTCGCCGGAGACGGTGAGTCCTGTTTTGTCTTCGGGGAAGCCGAAGACCAAGGCGGGCTGTCGGTCTTGGAAGGAGATTGCAACCCAATCGGCGTCGGGAGTTGGGACGCCGTTGCCCGCTGAGCCCTCCTTCCATGTAAGAAATGGCGAAGCGCTTGAGTTGACCTTCAGTTCGATGCCGTTTGCGAAGTACATGCTGAAGCCGAAGTCGGCAAGGTCGAAGCGGAGTTTTGAGGGCTTTCCCGGCCCCCCGTCCGTCAGCGCGACGACTCTGTAGGGGTTGATGAGGACCCGGTTCAGGCTTTTGAGGGGAGTGGCGAATCTAATTCGGTCACTGCCTGGAGACTTGGCTTTGAATCCTTCGTCGGAGAATTCGAAGCCAGGGATATCAGGATATTTTGTGTAACCGAATCTTCCGAAGCCTTGTTGGGCGATGCTAGTAGCGCAGACCGTTAAGGATAACAAAACCAACGCGGTTGGTCTCTTTTGAATACGCGAGGCCAAAGAACGGCTTATCCTGAGCAATTCTGTAAGCAAGTATCAGATTGTAGTCCACGAACGTGTCGTTTGAGTAGCGGTTGAGCGTATATGTGATGCTCGTTTTCCAGAGCGGGGCCAAAAGATAGTCGGTTTGGCCAAACAGGCTGAGACGGTCGGCATCGAGACTTTTTTGAGTTAGGAGGCTAAGTTCGAGGCGGCCTCGGCGATAGTAGGATTGGTTTGAGACTCGGTGCTCTCCAAGCGAGAGCTCGGTGATGCCGTCTCGCCCAAATTCGTAGTTCCAGGTTGTACCGAACGAGTTCTTCATGAACTTGCTCAGCGAGAGATTGAAGTTGGTGTTCACCTGGGTTCCGGAAGAGCCGGAGAACTGGCCAAGGGTAAGACCTGAGGAAAGCGTTGAGCTATTGTTGAGGCGAATTGGGTCTGTTGCAAAGCGGAGGCGACCGCCTAGACCAGTTGAGGAAGTCGATTCCGTGTCGGTTTTGTTCTCGCCGTAAGAGGCGTTGATGCCGTAGAACATTTGGATGGGCAGGCCCCTGACTTTGATCGGGTTTCGTTCGGCGACGAGGAGGTAGTCCGAGCGGTTGCTGGTGGGTCCAGTTAGGGTTCTTTGCTGGGTCGTTAGCAAACTGAGCTGAAAGTCGGACTGTTGGCGGTTGATGGAGGCGTTGCTGAGCATCGACTTGAGCTGGGGCGAGTCGAATGAGATGTTCGCAGTGGTTTGGCTATCCAGCCGTAAAGTTTGGCGAAGGCCAAGGTTGTAGTCATCTCTACCGAGTCCGCTCACGACGACATTTCCAACGGAGTTGTCGCGACGGTTCCAGTTGGATTCGTAGTCGAAGAAGACTCCTCGGTTGACGTTAAAGCCTCTCCCGTAGGATTGGCCGGTTCGGAAGCGGATAGCGGACGTGCTTTGACGGCCGAGGTTGAGAAAAAAGGGGTAGTTCACGCCGAATTGGCTGTCGGTGATTGTGAAGTAGTCCTGCATGGGGTATTGCCCCTGAAAGCCTCCGGCCGAGAACGACATGAGGCCTTGCTTCCACATTCGCTTTTCTCCTTGGTAGATTTCGACATTTTGAAACTGGACCTCTCGACGCATGACGATGGCGAATCGGGTGGCTGTGAGCTGCCTGGTGAGGAGGTCGTTGGGGTCTTCTTGTTTGAGTTCGGCGTCTGTTGCGGCGATATTGGTTTTGCGCGTCTTTTTGAAGTCGAAAGTTTCGGGGGAAACGGCAATGGTGACAGGTCGTATCCCTGTAGGAGTTATCTCGACGACTGCGATTCTTTTCTTTGGCTTGCTAAGCTCGTAGCCTAGGTCCTCGTCGCCCATGTACGCGGTGAACAGTCCACTTTGATATGTTAGTTTTGAGATCGGAAGGTAGTCGACAGGGGTAATACCATAGCCCCTGCCGTTCTTGGTGTCGATGTATAGCTCGGAGAAGGTGTAGGGCTTTTCTTTGATCTTGAACGTGATGTTCTTTGCCCTGAGTTCTCCCGAATCTTGGAGGAACTGGATATCGTCGCACTTGAATGGGGTTTCTCGGAAAATTCCGGTGATGTTCTGCTTTGATCCGGCTCCGGTCAGGATTCTCGTTTCGAAATGATATTCGAAGCGATTTGGGGCGTTGATTTCGATGTAATCGCTTGCGCTGGAAAGCTTGTCCTTGCTGGAAACGAAGGCTACTTCAAGCGTTGACGGGTTGCTCTGGTTGTTAAGCTCGGTTGCAGTGATTTTTGCAGTGCCGGGGATATTTCCGGCGATGAGGATTGCTTGGGCTCTGCCGCCGGTCACGGTGACGATCTGTTCACGGAAGGTGCCGAGCGTTGAGGTCAGGAGGATCTTGGTCCCGTCGGTGACCACCGAGCCATCGTTATTGCGGGCTTCGATTGAGATATTGATTGACGAGCGACCGTCAGCGACGACCTCGTACGGGTAGGCCTGCAGACGGATGTTGATGGCGGCTGATGAGATCATCGCCAGTGCCAGAGCGGCGATGGAAGCTATCGGTTTGCTTCTGGACATTCAGGTAATTGTAATAGAAAAGAGCCAAATCCGATTGGACTTGGCTCTTTTTGTGTGTGCTTTTCTTTTGTGGTGTTATCGGCTGATGACGATTGGCACGATCTTTCGGACTCGCTCGCCGTCTTGGCCTTCCGCGACGATCTCGGCTCGGTAGGTTCCGGGAGGCATTGCTCGGTTGGCTTGGTCCATAAGGTTCCAGACAACTTCGTTCTGCCCTGCCTTGTCGGCTCGACCTCGGCTGACGGTCATGACTTCTGATCCGTTGGCCTTGAGGATGCGAACCGTAGTGGTCGCATCGCTAGCGAGGCTATAGGTGAGTCGGACTGACGAGTCTCCGCCGGTTCCTCGGCTGTTTCGTGTTACCACGACGTTACCGATAACGGCTCGGCTGACAGTTCCGGTTTCGACTTGGATTTTGAATTCGCGAGTGCTGGCACTTGCGGCATCGAATCGGTAGCCGGAGACCTTTCGAAGGTCTCGGGTTTCGCCAGTTGCGGTGTCGACAAGTCGGACTCGAATATTCTTCGGAATGGTGCTGAGGTTTGGCCACGTAACAGTGACTGGGCCTGCATCTTTTGCGAAGACCGAGACTTTGAACTCCTGTCGGCCAGCTTTGTCGGAAAGTGCCTGGGCGAGGCGAGTTGCCTGTCCATTTACGTCTTTCTCGACGGCCATGCTGATGGCTCCATCAATCGGGGCAATCGGTGGCTCTTCGATGACGTTGTTTTTGGCAACGGTCGAGGAATTTGCGATTCCGATGTAGTTGAAGTCGTCTGCCGAAGTGTTCGTTCGGGCAGCGAGTTGGAGTCGCCACTGCTTGTCGGATTGAGTCCAGGTTGGCTCATTGCTTGCTCGAGCAAACGGAGTGAAGACCGATGGGTATCGGATCACGACGCTTTGTGACGAGTAGACATAGATCCAGTAGCCTCGTTGTGGCTCCATTGAGTCGCTTGCCTTTTGGATGAACTTGTACGTCGCCGTATCTTGATCCCAGTATGCGAGCGATCCGGAGATGAGGCCCTGCTGCACGAGTTCGGAGAATGTGAACGCTCCGGTCGAGTTGGACGAGGCCGACCCAACGATTTGTCCGAGCTGAATTGATGTTTGATAAGGGTTACCTACGATGTTCCAACCCGGCTGGAGGGTAACGAGCGGAGCACCGCCGGAACCGTCTGGCTGGGGAGCTCCGTCGGTTGGAGCCGTTGGAGTTCCGCCGAGGGTGATTGCTTGCTCTTGGTTGAGGATCAGCCAAGTTCCCTTGCCACGGTCAGGACCAGTTGAGACGATGTATTTTCTTTGGACGGGTTCGTAATTGAATGCCCGGAAATCTGCATCTGGTGCCAGACCTAGGATGGTTTCCCAAGTTGGAGTCGCGAAACTCCAAGGAGAAGTCACCAGGTTTGCGTTTTGTCGCAGTTGCATCCGAGGTTGCGAAACGATCTTGATCGTTCCCGTGATGGTCTTGACCGGTCCAGGTGTCGGGGTTACCCGAACTTGGTATGTGAGATCACCGGCGGCAAAGTCATCCGCGCGAACTTGGAAGTCAATCGAACTCATTTTTCGAGCATCGATTCGAGGAATTGTTCTTACACTTCCTCCAACGGCAGTTAGGCCGGTTGGTAGGAGGAGTTCGACACGAACGTCTTGCAACGGAAGTTCTTTGTCGATGGCTGAAAAGCCACGATTGTTGTCCACCCAAACTCTTACCGGAAATGGATTGGCCTCAAACGCACCTGAGTTAGTAGGATCGAGATTCAGAACGTTCGGAGCATCGGCTACCACGGAGTAGGGTTTACCGTACTGACTCTCCGACCAGGTTGTTCGGTAGTACGAGACGATCTTTCTCGACCCGCCGACCGTTACTGGCTCCTGATTCCACGTTTGGATAAAGGCAGGAACATCTGCAGCAATTACGTCCGAGATTGGCTCTTGGAAGATGACATCTGGGAACGTGCCGAGGTCGCCCCCACCACCGGAAGCCCAGCTGTAGAAACCACCCCCTGAAGTTCCAAGAAGGAATGTTGGATTGCCAAAGACAAATCCATCGACCTGAGTCTGGCTACCCGTCGGATCATTAGTATCCGTTGTAGCAGCTGAGGCAGTGTTCTCAATGCGCAAACCGTATGCGTTTGTTCGATCAAACGAAAAATTGACTTGTGCCGGGAAGCCGGCGGCGTCAAGTGCTCTTGTGAATCTTTGCTCTACCCTGAGCGGCTTTCGCCCAGGAACAGTCACGAACGTTTCGGTTGGTGGAAATGTAGTACCTATTGCGGGGG
The DNA here is from genome assembly GCA_965248555.1 of Fimbriimonas sp. GTDB lineage: Bacteria > Armatimonadota > Fimbriimonadia > Fimbriimonadales > Fimbriimonadaceae > Fimbriimonas. The sequence goes on from CBDFJP010000001.1 coordinate 227,021, forward strand.
TTCCGTCAGCCTTAAGAAGATTGATTGTCTGCCCAAATCGCATTCCAACTCGGTGGGTATTCGCGGCATCCACATTGGTAAGTGTCCAATCGAGGCGAGCGGCGTCTCCGACGAGATCGACACGGATGTCGATTTGGGTGTTATTGTTCGTGGTCCTACCATAAAAATAGGTATCTGAAGCACCGGTAAATGTGGTACTAAACCCATTGACGCCAAACAGCGTACTCGTTGCATCTTCTTGGATCGTCGCGTAGCCGTATCGACCTGGTACAGCAGCTCCGCCGTACTCAAATCCCCACGTTGCTGCCATGAAATCGTCAAAGTTGGTTCGGACAGTTCCTTGCGGGCCGAGACCAAAACCGATTCGGCCAGCAATATTTGCAGTGAGCGCGCTCGGACCGAAACAACCTCTTGGATCCATCATGTCTGGAGCTTTCCAAGAAGTAGTTCCGCTGACTCCCATTGATACCGCCATGAGAGGATTTACTAGGAACTGACCGCCAGCACCCGGGGAATACCGACCAGTGGTAGGCGCAGGACAGGCATCTGACCAGTCAGCTGATGCGATGGATGACATTGCCGCTACTGTAAGCGGCACGAAAATTAGTCGACTGTTGCGAAACTTGCTCATTTTAGCCTAGTTCGATTAGAAAGCGGTCCTGGGGGGAATGTTCCCCCCAGGGGGAGGGATTTTTTAGTTTGATGGAGGAGGAGGAGGAGCTCCGGGCCTGGTGAGTTGATTGATAACGCTAAAGATGTATCTCTGTCGCGTTTCCGGATCAGGCACAGGACCTGGGCTATCGAGGATGTTCTTCGCTCCGATTCTCCAGTAGAGGGTCGTCGCCGTAAGGAGATTTGCCGGGAGACTCGTGTCATTCAAGTCGATAGACTGAGTGGCAAGAGTACCGGTATCCCTTCTTTGGAAGATCGACCGTTGGATGTAGGTGTTGGGCAGGAAATTCTGCGTGCTTGAGATCTGAATCACGTATTCGACAGTAATGTCGTATAGCGGATTCGCGACGCTCAAGAACGTGAACTGCTGAGGGTTTTGCAAGGTTGCGTTGGACGCCGGGGCTACTAGCCCTGGTCGGTTTAGCGGAGTTGCGTAGCCCGTTGCCGTGGTTCGGGGAGTGAGGAAGAAACAGGTTCCGTTTCCGCCGCCCGTTGCACCACCTGTGGTCGCGGCCGTCGAAGACGTGGTTGAACCAGTTGTGCCGGTCGTACCAGTGGTAGCTCCAGTTGTGGCACCAGTGGTTGCGCCCGTCGTTCCGTTGGTTCCAGTTGTTCCCGTCGTACCGGTGCTTACACCGCCGGTACCACCTGCAGTTGTAGCCGTTCCGGCGCCACCGCCGCCAGGCAGATCGCTTTGCGCCATCGTGAACACAAGCGATACAGCGTATTGGTATGGTCGACCGGGAGTTACTCCAGAAATCGGACCGGCTGTAGTTGTCGAATTCCCAACACAGTTGTTGAAATCGGGAGGGCTGGTCAGGGTCGAGTATGTCACCGTACCGACCGGAGAGGTGTTGTCGAGGGCCTGAGTGTCTCCACCAATCGCAATTCGAACCGGAACGTCAAAGAAGTCGTTTCGGAACACTTGCCAGAATTGGCGCATTTGATTGCCCTTGTAGAAGGCATTCGGTGCCCATGAGACTTTCACTGATGCACCATTCGTTGGATCAGTATAGGCCTCAGCCGTAACATCCTGAAGTGCTTCTCCGCCGCGTGCACCCGACCCGCCGACCAAGAAAGCGACGAGGCCGAGCACTAGAAGAGTCGTAACCAAATTGCTACTTACACCCTTAGACTTTGGCCTTGCTACTGTTGCAGTTCCGTCCGGATTCCACTTCGGAGTGATATCTGGCACTTGGAAGATAGCGCGAACTCGGTCACCGGGCTGGGTTCCCTTGAAGCTTCGCTTGATGCGTACATACGACTTGTCTTGACTCAGATCAAACACGACACCGGTTGCCACCTGCTCTCGCCCCCGCGAGATGATGACTTCCTGACCATCCTTGAATCCGGTTCTTGAACCTTGATTCATTAGGGCGATGTCTGGACCAGTGTTGAGAATCGTTCCGGTTGGCAACGATTGCTGATTAATCTTGTCGACCGCAACCGTGGCGGCCTGAGCAATGGCGTCGTTGATTAAGACGTCATTTGCAACATCCTTACCGCGAACCGTTGAGAACGCTGCGACGGCCGCACCATTGACGGGCTCTTGGGCAATGATGTCGTACGCAACGACCTTCATTGAAACGCGAGCTTGCTTGCCGGCCGGGCTTTCGTCCACGCGGTAGTCGATGATCTCTCCGGCAACGATGGTAGAGACTTTGAGTTCTCGACCAACAGCCATGAGGTTCGTTCGACCTTCGAGTGGTTGCGTAAGACCGATCCCCTCGGCGACTCTTGCAACTGTTTCTTGCGGTTGTACATCGTACTTGCCAGTTTTTCCGAGGCTATTGGCAACAGCTTTTGCTGCCTCAGCTCCGTAAGCTGTTTTTCCTTTGCGATCGACGAAGTCGGCGACGGCCCAGCTAGGAAGTTGCTTGATTTGAGCAACACTCCTCGTGGCAAGTCCGAGCGCGACGTACGGCACCATAAGTGCCGTGATTACGACGTGACTGAGCACCTTGCCGGGCAGAGATGCAATGAAACGCCTCATTTTGACGTGTCCTCCATAGTTGAACTGAACATGTGGTTTGATCGCATATTGGTTCCGTTTTCAGTATAAGCCGAAACTGCTTGGACTTGTAACATCTCCAATCGAATCAACCTTAATCCCTCTTTAAGTTTCCCGCTTCGGGCATGCGCACAAGTGCCCATTCCTTTCACAGGTCGGTGGAGTATAGCACGATCAGTCGCCGGAAACAACAAGGGGAAAGCCGTAACTTTTCACCACTTTTTTTAATTGCTCGGCGGTCTGGGCGATTGTTTGGTCTGTGTCGAATGCGCAATCAGCAAAAGCGAGCCTCGCCGCGGACTCAAATTGAACCTGAGAAAGTTGATTTGTGGGTTCTTTGATACCGCGTTCTGCTAGCCTGGAAAACTTTGTTTCGGGTCGGCAATGTGCGACCCAAACAGCGTCAAATTTTGACTGGAGACAGGTTTCGACGAGGAGCGGAATCTCAAAAAACGTGGCGTCTTGCTCTAGCATTAAGGAAATGATGCGAGGGTGAAGGAGCATATTGACCTCTCTGCGAAGGTCATGATCACCCGCGATCATGGTTCTGAGTAGGGTGGGCGAAACGTCGCTGTCTACATCGAGCAGGTCGGCAAGGTCGGCCTGGACGGCGGGATCGAAGAAGATATCTCGGGCGGCGGCATCTGCGCTGGCGCATTCGAAGCCCATGCCGTCAAGAAGCTTGAGGAGCGTTGACTTACCCTCGGCGACACCCCCGGTGATTGCGATCTTCATGCGACTTGACTATATCCTAAATGAAAAAGGGGAGCAAGTAGCTCCCCTTTTGTCGACAGATTTGTTGACTTACTCGCCGGATTCTGCGGTTTCTTCGCCGCCTTTGAGTAGACCCTTGAGCATTCCGAGTCGCTCGCCGATGGTTGCGCCACCGGTTGCGATTCCGCGTCGGGAGTCGTCGTCTCCGCCGCCACGTCCGCCGCGCCCGCCGCCTCGGGGGCCACCGGGGCCGCTGCCTGTGCGCGGCTTTCGATACTCTTCATCCATGCCTGCGCCAGGGCGAAGTTCGCCGCCGCCGCCGAGGGCGCGCATCGAGAGCACCATTCGTCGCTCATCGGCTCGGAGGTCGAGAATTTGGACTTCGACTTCCTGATTCTCTTCAACCACGTCTTGGGGTCGCTTGAGGCGTCGGTAGCTCATTTCGCTGAGCGGAAGGAATGCCTCGGCACCTTCTTCCAGCTTGACGAACGCGCCACTGGTGACCAGTCGACCGACATTAACCTTGAGGGTCTGGCCGATCTTGTAGTTCTGCTTGATAAGCTGCCAGGGATCTGGGAGCACCTGTCGGTGACCCAGGGAAATCTTTCCGACACCCTGATCAAGGCGAAGAACCATGACTTTGATGTCTTGGCCTTCCTTGAACATCTCCTTAGGATGGCTAATTCGCGCCCAGCTCATTTCGGAGATGTGGAGCAGACCATCGACTCCGCCGAGATCGACGAATGCGCCGTAGTCGGCGAGCCGGCGAACGGTTCCATCGAGAATGTCGCCAACCTTGATATTTTTGAAGACTTCTTCTTTGGCCGCGCCCTTAGTCTCTTCTTCAGCAAGTCGGTTGGAAAGGACAACCTTCTTTCGCTCTCGCTCGAGCTCGATGACCTTGAGCTTCATCGGCTGACCGACGTACTTGTCAATGTTACGAAGCTTGCCGTTGCCGACGTGAGTTGCCGGGACGAATCCACGGACTCCGATGTCGACCACGAGGCCACCCTTGACTCGGTCAATGACCGGAGCCTCGATGGTGGTGCCTTCTTCGTGGGCCTTGATGATGTTTGCCCACTGCTCTTCAAACTCTGCTCGCTTTCGCGATACGGTAGGGTTTCCGTCTGAACCAGTTGGGTTCAGGACGACGACCAGGAGCTTGTCGTCTACGTTGACGTAGCCGACGGCGGACGAAAGATTTTGCTCGGAGAGCTCAGCGAGAGGAATGACGCCTTCTGCCTTGGTACCGAGGTTGACAAAAACGCGGTCGTTATCAACTTGGATAACGGTTGCTTCGATGAGATCACCCTTGCTCAGTCGCTTGTACGTCGTGTCGCCTGCTGCTTCAGATTCGCCGGAATCGAGCGCATTCATGTATTGCTCGAACAGGTCCGAATCGTTCTTGGTCGTTACTCCCTCAGCGGCTGGTGCTTCAGCGACCGCAGGCGCGGGGGTCTCTTCGACCACGGCGACGGGTGCGGGGGCTGGCTCAGCTTCGCCAACGGGTGCAACTGGAGCAACAGCTTCGACAGCAGGCTCCACCGTTTCGGTTACAACTTCAGTTGCAGCTGATTCAGCTTCGGTAGGGGCGACTTCGGCAGTCGCAGGCTCGGTCAGGGACGCTTCAACAGCGGCTTCAACCGGGGCGATTGCCTCGGGCTCAGCGGCGGGCGTCAAATTCTCATCGACAGTCATGGGTTTCTCAGAAATGTGCGCGAGACGCGCAGACTAAGACTATACCTGACAGGTTCTATGGAAGTTAGCTATTTGGCGTGATTCCAGCGTTTTACTGCCGGGTACAAGTCCGAGTACCGTGCAAATGCGCTCGAATAGTCGGTTCCGCTGGGTGCAATCTCTTCGGCGAGCTTAACAATCTCTTTACAACCGGCTTGGACATTGGGCCAAATTTTGATTCCGACACCGGCGAGGATTGCCGCACCCATGGCGGGACCTTCGTCTACCGAGAGGCGGACGCAGGGGGCACCGAAGCAGTCAGCGAGCATTTGGACCCAGAAGTCGCTCTTGCTTCCGCCGCTGGTGACGCGGATCTGAGTTGCGCTTGCGCCAAGGCCCTTGAGAAGGTTAAAGGCACCGAGGAGGCCGAAGCTGAGACCCTCGAAAACCGCGCGATCGAAATCTGCTTGGGTTGTTTCGAGTCCAAATCCGGCGAATCCCCCCCTCGCGCCGGGGTCGATATGGGGACATCGCTCGCCGGTGAGATAAGGCATAAACGTCATTCTTGAGCCGGGGTTTGCGGTGGCGGCACTTTTTGCGATCTCGTCATAAGACCTACCTCCACCAAGGGTGTCTCGGTACCAGCGAAGGGCTCCGCCGCAACTGAGCATGACGCCCATTGCGTGCCAGCCTCGATTGGCGTGGCAGAAGGTGTGGGCAGCTCCGTTGGGATCATGCTCGTTGCTAGGAATTGCTGTGAAGACGACTCCACTAGTGCCGAGGCTTACAGAGATGATTCCGGGTTCGACGGCACCGGTGCCGACGGCGGCCGCGGCCTGGTCTCCTCCGCCGCCAGCGATGGGGATTCCCGCGTTCAGAAAATCATGGCTTGTAGTTTTTGCAGAAATTTCGTCGGATTCGAAAACGGGTGGGAAGAGGTCAAGACTGATGCCGAGAGCATCGGCGACCTCGTTTGACCATCGGCGGTTTTTAACGTCAAATATCCCGGTTCCGCTGGCGTCGCTAACTTCGGTGGCGTAGGTTCCAGAAAGCTTGAAGCGGATGTAGTCTTTGGGGAGGAGTACCTGTCTCACTTGTTGAAAATTGGCTGGCTCGTGATTTCTGAGCCAGAGGAGTTTCGGAAGCTGGAATCCGGTGAGAGCTGGGTTACAGGTGAGCTCCTTGAGCCTTTCGGAGCCAATGGTTGCTTCGATTTGCGCGCATTCAGCGACGGTCCGCTGATCGTTCCAGAGGAGGGCGGGTCGGATGACTTCGCCTTGGGCATCGAGAAAAACTGACCCGTGCATTTGACCGGTGACGCCGATGGCGTCCGGCGAGGGTTCGTTGATCTCCTTTAAGCATTTTTGAACTCCAGCCCACCAGTCTTCGGGGTTTTGTTCAGTCCAGCCCGGCTGGGGGACGCTGATTGGGTACTCGGCGGACGCTTGGTTGAGGATTTTTCCTTTTTCGTCGATCAGCAGCACTTTGCAGCCGGAGGTGCCGATATCGATGCCGAGGAGCTTTGCCATTTGAGATAGAGCATATCTGGTACGCGCCTATACTTTGTAAGTGCGCCGCGCGGTTATTGATGTTGGTTCAAATTCTGTTTTGCTCTTGGTGAGCGAACTTCAGGATGGAGTTTGGGAACCGGTCTGCGAAGATACGGCCATTACTGCCTTGGGGGAAGGCACGAAGCAGACGGGGATTCTTTCTGAGCGCGGGATGAGCGATACGCTCGAGGCGATTGCTCGTTTTTGGACTGTTGCTTCTGATTTGGGGACACGTGAGATTGTTGCCGGGGCGACGATGGCGGCTCGGATCGCTTCGAACTCTCACACTTTTTTGGAGAGAGCGGCTTTGCAGAGGACTCCGGTGGTGATTCTTTCGGGCGAGCAAGAAGCTCAGTTGGGGTTCGAGGCGGTGATTGGAGACCCAATGTTTGCTTCGGAGGATCGAATTTCGATTATTGACCCGGGGGGGCAGAGTACCGAGATGGTGACGGCATCGCGGCGTTCAGTAGGTTGGGATGTGGATTTTCGGCGAAGTTATTCAGTGGGAACGCTTGGACTCAAGTCAACTCACTTCCCTTCCGAGCGGATTGATGGACTGTCTCTTTTAAGGGCTTCCGGCGCGATTGACGATTTGATTGGAGTTTGTTATCGCCCTGGAGAGTGTGGTGAGGTGGTTGTTCTCGGGGCGGCGGGGACCAACCTGGTCTCGGTTCGGGACCAACTTCTGACGTGGCAACCTGACTTGGTGCATGGCGCGAAGTTGGAGTACGAGGAGATTAGCAAGGCAGTGGGATGGATGATGCCAATGACCGACGCCGAGCGGCGGGCGATCCCTGGTTTGGAGTTGGGTCGAGAAAAGACGATTCACATTGGAGCTTTTGTGCTCGAGAGATTCCTTTTTGCGCTTCGGGCGGAGTTGTGTCGGGTGAGTGTTCGCGGGTGGCGTCATGCGCTACTAGCGAAATTTCGCGAATACCCGCTATAAATAAGTCATGGAAAATCCGAATTGGCGTCAGGTGCTGGCGAGCATCCTCGGAATATCCGTGCTTGGCGTGATTGGTTACTTGGGTGGCGCGCGAACGAAAGCCCCGACACCCGTCGCGCCTCCCAAAAAGATTCAGGCATTGATTGAGCCAGTTACGAAGCCTTCGGAGGAGGTCGTTTCTCCGGCGAAGGAGCCCAAGAAGATCGTGCTGGACATTGGTGGGGCCGTGTCGAAGCCGGGAGTTTATTGGCTTTGGGAAGGGGGAAGGCTGGAAGAGCTGGTTTCTCTTGCCGGAGGCCTTTTGCCGACGGCGGATCGCGAGCGGATCAACCTTGCGTTGGTGCTACGGGACGGTGTGAAAGTTACCATTCCGTACAAGCAGGAGGTGACTCAGGCTCCCGGTCCAGTACAACCCGTCATTTCTGAGCCTCAGTCAGGCGCGCCGACCTCGGAAGAACCTCAGACTCCGGCGACGCCTAGGATATTGAACATCAACTTGGCAACGGCGGATGAGCTTCAGGGGCTTCCGGCGATTGGGCAGGAGCTTGCCAGCCGGATCGTGAAGTATCGGGAGGGGATCGGAGGGTTTAAGTCGGTGGAGGAGATCAAACAGGTTCGCGGAATCGGAGATAAGCTGTTTGAGAAGATTCGGGCATATTTGACGCTATGAGAGTCCTCACGGTGCCGAATTGGAGCTTCTTTGATCCAGCTCTCTGCGACTCTGCGGTCTCAGAATCCTGTTCTCAAGTTTCGGTTCATTACGCACAGGGCGATGCCGATCATGTTCGGACAGTGACGGCATTTTCGGGGGATGTTCTTGACGTGTTCTCGGCGCTCGATCAATTGTGTGATCGGATACTGCCCGCGATTGACCTCGGAGTGGGGGGTGTGCACCCGTTTGTCGGCGCACTTGATGTGGTTCCGTTCGTAATATTGGAGGGGTCTGAAGCGGAGTTAGTGGGGCTGTGCCGAGAGTGGGTGGCTCGGTTTTCTTCGCGTTTCGATATCCCAGTGCATTTGTACGAAAGGGCTGCTTTTCCTGGACAGGAGAGACGGTTACCCGTACTCCGTGGGCAGCTTGGGGTTGTGGAGAAAGGATTCGACTTTGGCTCTTTCCCTCACCCGCGATGGGGATACTCGGTTGTGGGGGTGCGGGATTTCTTGTTGGCAGTGAACTTCAACTTTGCTTCTGGGGAGCTTGCGACGGCCCGGCGACTTGCGAAGGATATTCGCGGCTCGCGTGAGTCGGGCGAAGCTCGATTTGCGGGTGTAAGGGCTCTTGCGTTTGGGTTGGAGAAGCAGCAATTCGCCCAGCTGAGTTTGAACATGACGATGCCAGATCGTACAAGTTTGGACGAGGTTTGCGCTTGGGTTGCCTCCCAGAGAGACGCCGAATTTGAAGTCGAACTGATTGGTGTGATTCGCGATGTTGACTTGCCCAAAGCCACTCGGCTTTGGCCGATGCCGAGCCAGATTGTGCCAACCTTATAGACGTCGTGGCGAAGTATCAGGTTGGCATTTTGGGCGGTGGGCAGTTGGCCCGGATGTCTATGATTGCGGCTCATCAGCTTGGGGTGAAGGCGGTGTCGTTGGACCCGGATCCTGAGTCGCCCGCGGCGCAGGTTGGGCCGTTCATTGTGGGTTCGATCACTGCTCCAGAGGACATCGCGAAGGTGATGGCTTGCTGCGAGTTCGTAACTTTCGAGAACGAGTTTATTCCGGCTTCGGCTCTGCGAAAGGCGTGCTCGATGGCAGATTTTGACCCCTCTCGGGTGACTCCCCGGATCGAAACTCTAGAGGCGATTCAGGACAAGTTGGCCCAGCGTGAGGCGCTCTTGGCGGCTGCGGTGCCGTCGCCCCGAGCGGTTCTGGCGAGCGAAGCGCGAACGCTAGGCTTTCCTTGCGTGCTCAAATCGCGCTTTGGCGGTTATGACGGAAAAGGGACGCGATACGCGCAAACTGAAGCCGAGTATATGTCGATTTTGGGAGACATTGACGTTGAGGGCTGGCTTGCGGAGGAGTTTGTTCCTTTTAAGCGCGAACTAGCGGTGATGGTATGTGCTGGGATCGGAATGAACTGTTTTCCGGCAATGGTTACTGAGCAGAAGAATCACGTGTGCGATCTGGTTTATGAGGTTGACGAGGCTGAGGTTGCGGAGCGAGCGGTTTCGGTTGCAGTTTCGGCGATTGAGGCCGTGGGCGGAACTGGTTTGTTCGGCGTCGAGCTGTTTGAACATCAAGATGGGTCGATCAGCGTGAATGAGATCGCGCCAAGGCCACATAACTCTGGGCACTACACACTTGATTGGGGCGGTACTTCTCAGTTCGAGGCGCATATGCTGCTCACCATCGGTGCCTTCGGAGGCATTCAGCGCGGGAAACCGACATCCATGGCCAATGTTCTGGGTCAAGAAGGCGCCAAGGAGTACATGGTCGCGCTGAAAGAGCTTGCTCGGAAGCATCCGGAGGCGCGGATGCACTGGTACGGCAAGGCCGAGGCAAAGGCGGGACGAAAAATGGGGCATATCAACGTTTGTGATGGGTCGGAGTCGACTGAAGCTCGGGACACTTTTTACGCGGCGTGGGTGAATCAATGAAGCGAGCTATTGTAATTGTTTTGGACGGTTGCGGTGCCGGTGAGGCCCCCGACGCGGCGTTGTTCAACGACCACGACCACCCTTCGACCTTGAGGCACGTTTGGGAACATTGCAAGGGCTTAAACGCACCGACACTGGCCGGCGCTGGCTACTTCGCGGCAGGGGGAATCGAGTCCCAGGTCGGATTGGACGGATTTCAAGTCCAGTACGGTCGGCTTCAAGAGATGTCGATGGGGAAGGACTCGGTGACGGGGCACTGGGAGATGATGGGGATTCATACTCAGCACGCTTTTCCGACTTATCCGGGTGGTTTTCCGGCTGATTTGGTTGCAGAGTTTGAGCGGCGAATTGGGCGGAACGTGATTGGCAACAAGGCGGCAAGTGGTACGGCGATTATCGGCGAACTCGGTGAGGAGCACATCGCAACCGGATTTCCCATTTTGTACACAAGTGCGGACAGTGTGTTTCAAATTGCCTGCCATGAGGATCATGTCCCGATTGAGCAACTCTATGAGTTTTGCCGGATTGGGCGCGAGCTGTGTATGGCTCCGAACAATGTCCTACGGGTGATTGCACGACCGTTTGTGGGGTCGGCGAAGGAGGGTTTCACGCGCACCGAGTGGAGAAAGGACTTCCCACTTGCCGCACCCGCGAACTTGATTGACCGGATTGACGACGTTTACGGAATAGGAGTTGTGCCGGAACTCTTTGATGGGCGCGGTTTTCGGAAAGTGAGGCGGACTCAGAACAATGCGGAACATGAAGGGATGCTGTGGGACGCTCTGGCATCGGATGCAAGGTTCATATTTGCGAACTTTGAAGATTTTGATATGCTTTTTGGGCATCGAAATGACCCGGCTGGATTCGGGAAGGCCCTGGAGTTGTTTGATGGATTCCTGCACCAGGTATTGAGCAAACTAACACAAGACGACTTATTGATTTTGACGGCGGATCATGGGAACGATCCAACGACGCCTTCGACCGACCATTCGCGAGAGTATGTGCCGTTTTGTGCGATACGTGGCGGGCATGGATCACAAAATTTGGGAGATCGCCAGGGGATGTGGTGGGTCGGCGATGCTGTGGCTGAGTGGCTTGGAATCCCCCTTCATCGCACCCGAAAGTGATTACCGGGATTGCGGGTGCTAGGCAGAAAGGCACCGGATTTGTTGAAAAGTCTAACTAAGGAGTAAACTAGAGACTTGGGATGCAAAGTGGCACTCCTAAATCTGAGTTTTTTGCTGGGGAATCTAGAGGATGAAAAAGTCTACTGAAATCGCATTTCGCCTGTTTGCTGATGGCGTCTTGCTACTACTCTCTTCCGTTTTCGGAATGCTTGTTGGATTTGCTTTCGGGGCGCAACCTGGGAAGTCCTTCGGGGCGTTTGCTCTCGAAAACATTCTGTCGCCAACTTTGCTCCTCGCGATTTGTTTACCCGTCTTCTTCTTCGCTGGTTTTTACACGAAGGGGCGCGCCTATTCAACTAGCTACAAGCCGATTTTCGTTGCACAGGTTTCGGGGGTAGCGATCCTCGGCTGGGGATTCTTGCTGTTCATGCTCGGGCGCAATATTGAATCGAGCCGAAGTTTGGTGATGAGCACGGGCATCATGGCGGTTCTCCTAGCCGTCGGTGCTCGGATTTGGAGCATGGTTTGGACCAAGGTCAATCAGAGGAACCTTCTCAGACCAGCGGCCAGTTCGGGGGTTTTCGACGAATACCGCCCCAAGAGCGTTTTGGTGATTGGTGGCGCGGGATACATTGGCTCCGGCTTACTTCGGAAATTGCTGGATAAGGGGTATCGAGTTCGACTGGTCGACGCTTTTATGTTTGGCGAAGAGCCGATTGCCTCGGTTGCAAACCATGAGAACTTAGAGATTGTTCGGGCAGATTTCCGGCAGATCGATAAGGTCGTTGAGTCGATGCGTGGAATGGACGCGGTCGTTCACCTTGGCGCGATTGTTGGTGACCCGGCTTGTGCATTAGACGAGGATTTCACCATCGAGGTGAACCTGATGGCGACCCAGATGATTGCGGAGTGCGCAAAGGGATTTGGAATCCAGAAGTTTATTTTTGCGTCCACTTGCTCGGTCTACGGGGCGTCGGATGAAGTTCTGAACGAGAAGTCGCAATTGAACCCTGTTTCGCTTTATGCGCGGTCGAAAATTGCCTGCGAACGAGTCTTGCTCGAGATGCAGGACGAGAAGTTCAAGCCGACAATTCTGCGTTTTGGCACCGTGTTCGGCCTTAGCGGGCGAACTCGGTTCGACTTGGTTGTGAACTTGTTGACGGCAAAGGCCATCGTCGACGGAAAGATCACAGTTTTTGGCGAAGACCAATGGCGCCCGTTTGTTCATGTTGACGACGCTTCGCTTGCTGTCGCGACGGCTCTGGAAGCTCCGCTGGAGGTTACGGGTGGCGAGACGTTTAATGTCGGCTCCGATGAAGGCAACTACACCCTCGGTGATGTTGGTCGGCTGATTCAGCGATTTGTGCCGACGGCCGAGTTGATTGCCAGCGGTAGTGACGGAGATCGCCGAAACTACCGAGTTGACTTCTCGAAGATTCGCAATCGCATCGGATTCAAGGCCCAGTGGACGCTTGAGATGGGCGTGAAGCAAGTGATTGAGGCATTCGAGAAAGGAAAGGTTGCAGATTATAATGCGCCGCAGTACTCGAACGTGAAGTTGCTGAGCGAAGAGGCTTCATCGAAGGGGCTTATGACGGAAGCTCAGCGGCTGCGCAACATGGTTGAAGAAGGCGCATACGATCAGGGCATCATTCGTTCAAACTGATAGGATGGATCAGATTCGCGTTGGGATCATTGGGGGCGGTATTGTCGGCCTATCGGTGGCCTACAAAATCTCCCTCAAGTTCCCCGACGTTAAGATCGTTCTTTTTGAGAAGGAAGCGAAGCTCGCAGAGCACCAGACAGGGCGGAATTCTGGTGTCGTTCACTCCGGAATTTACTACAAACCTGGTTCGTTGAAGGCGACCACTTGCCGCGACGGTAAGGCCCAACTCGAAGCGTTTTGCGATGAGCACGGTGTTCAGTGGGAGAAATGCGGGAAGGTTATTGTTGCCCTTAATGAGGCCGAGCTTCCGGCTTTAGACAAGATTTACGAGCGCGGCCAACAAAACGGAGTTGAGTGCCGATACATCACGGGCGACGAATTGCGAGAGATTGAGCCGCATGTGGCGGGGATCAAGGCACTACACGTTCCAGAGACGGGAATCGTCGATTACGTCGGATTTTGTAACAAATTGGGCGAACTGCTTCAGGAAAAGGGGCATGAGATTCGGATGAACTCCAAGATCATCAGCATCATCAAAACGGACGATGGGGTGACGATTGGAACTGAAGACAAGAACGGCGAGCACCTGGATTACCTTGTGAACTGCGCTGGGCTGTATTCGGACAAAGTAGCCCAGATGGCGGGGCACAAGCCCTCGATCAAGATTATCCCATTCCGTGGCGAGTATTACGAGCTGAAGGACGATGTGCATCATCTTTGCAAGAACCTGATCTACCCAGTTCCTGATCCAGCGTTTCCGTTTCTGGGCGTCCACTTTACGCGGATGGTTTTGGGCGGGGTGGAGTGCGGCCCGAACGCGGTTCTGGCTTTTGCTCGCGAAGGCTATACAAATACTCAGATAAAGCCTGGTGAGCTCTTCGAGTCTTTGACATATGGCGGATTCATCAAGCTCGCGGGGAAGTTTTGGAAAACTGGGGCGGGGGAGATGCACCGATCGTTCAGCAAGAAGGCGTTTGTGAAGGCTCTGGCGCGGCTTATCCCCGAGATTAAGGAGGAGCACCTGGTCGCGGCTCCGGCGGGGGTTCGAGCGCAGGCGATTAGTCCGGAGGGTGCTCCGGTGGACGATTTTGTGATTGAGCACGATGATCGGGCGGTTCACGTGATCAACGCGGTGTCGCCGGCGGCGACGGCTTGTTTGGCGATTGCCGACCACATTGTGGCGGTTTTGGAACCTAAGCTGGTGGGTTGATGCGGATCGGGGTGACGGGCGGCGGCGGATTTATCGGTCGCAACTTGGTTGCCGAGCTGATGCAGCGAGGTCACGAGGTCGTGGTGTTGGACTCGCGCGAGGTGGCCTGCAGTCGGCAGGTTCTTGGTCGTTGTGCTGACACTGAGTTGGCGGAGGTCTTTGGCGGGTGCGAGCGGTTATTCCACCTTGAATGGAGCGGATCTTTTCGGCAGGCGATGGACGACCCGATTGGCACTCGCGACCGCAATCTTAGGACACTTGACCGGGTCCTTCAGGTCGGGATTCAGGTGATATTTTCAAGTTCCAGCCTGGTTTATGGCGGACACCTTGAGCATCCGGCTTCGGAGCAGGAGGATGTGGCTCCAAGGGCCCCGTATGGGGCGCAGAAGCTGGAGGCGGAAGGGTTGGTCAGTTCTTCGGGTGGCTGTCCTGTGAGGGTGTTTAACATTTATGGCAGGGGATCGACGGATTCGGCGCAGATCATTCCAAGGCTGGTTGCGGCATCCACAGGGGATCGGCAGGTGCGGCTGAATGGTGACGGCTTGCAGAAGCGAGATTTTGTCCATGTTGAGGATGCAGCTAGGGGCCTGGCCGGGCTTGTTGAGTCTGAGGTGTCGTGTCAGGTGTTAAACCTGAGTTCCGGGGTTGGGACGACGATGGTTAACCTAGTTGACCTCGTTTTCGAGGCGGCGGGTTGCGAGCCCGAGGTCACTTGGAATCCAGTCGTGGAGGGAGAGGCGAGGATGATTTGCGGTGATCCATCCGCGATCAGAGCTCTGACCGGTTGGTCTCCATGTGTCGATTTGGCGGGTGGAATCAGAACCTTGCTTGACACGGCTCCGTAAACTGAGGGCAGCAGTGAATCTTGTCAAAGAAATCGAGCATTTGGGGGTGAAGAAGCGGGTCGTGCTTGTTCACACGTCGCTTCGCGCGGTTGGAAACGTTGACGCGAAAAACTACATCAGCGATTGGCGCGAGGCGGTCAGTGACGCCGGGCTTGTACTGTTTCCGACTTTTACCGGTAAGCCTACTGACTTACCGGAGCGGCCTCCTAGCTTCGATGCGACTCTTTCTAAACCCGTGAACATTGGGGTCGTGCCAGAGGTTGCGGCAAAGTTGGAGGGCGGATTTCGGTCGCTGCACGCGACTCACTCGGTGAAGGGTTTTGGGGGGGATGCGGAAGGGTTTTTGAATGACCACTTCGATAGCTACACGCCCTGCGATGAACACAGTCCATTCCGAAAGCTGGTGGAGCAGGACGGCCTGATTGCGCTTGTCGGATGCACACAGACTTCCAACACCACGATTCATGCCGCCGAGGAGCAGGCGGAGGTGCCTTATCACCTGATTCCTGGCGAGGGAACAAGCATCGTAACGGACCGGGATGGGAATCGGCTGGAACAACGGTCACGCTTTCACTCTTGGGCAACGGAGCGAGATTTTATGCGCATCGACAAGGATTTGGGGGCTCAGGGAATCCAGACATATCACTCGGTGGGAGAAGCGATTGTGCGCCTGATTGATGCCAAGCTGATGATGGATTGGCTTGTCCAGCGGCTTCGGGCGTACCCGTATCTGCTTTGTAAGCCTAAGTAAAGGGGTAGGTTTGTTGGTCGGGGCGACACGATTCGAACGTGCGACCTTTTCCACCCCATGGAAACGCGCTACCAAACTGCGCCACGCCCCGAACGGAAACAAAATGATACCCCGATCCGGTGGATCGGGGTATCGGGTCTGAGCTCAACCCCTTGCTGGAGTTGAGATCACCGGAGTTCGACCGGTCGTGTTGAAGTACTTGAACACGTTGTCGACGGTCGGAGTCGAGCGGCCCTTGAGATTTCGAGCGTCGATTGCTTCGGCTCGTAGCATTGCCGCGGAGCGGTTTTTGAGAAGGGTTGGCCGGAGGGCTTCGATGGCCGCCCGTTGCTTGCGGTACGACTCGTTGCCGGGGTCCTTGGTCTGGGCGTTCACGACCGCTGTGTAAGTTTTGGCAAGCTCGCCATCCTTTGCGGCCAATGCGGCAGCGTAGGAATAGAACGAGGCGGCGTAGTTGGGGCTCGCCTTGGTGGCGGCCTCGGTGAACTTTACGGCGTCGTCGTGCTTCTTCTGGTAGAGCGACGCGATACCGATTCCCGCGAGGGCCTGGCCCGAGCTTGGTCGGCACTCGAGGGCAGTGGAATACATCGCCTTTGCGAACTCGATTTGGTAATCCTTGTCGGCGGCGGCGAGGTTTGGCGTGAGGGCGAGGGAGATCGCCTCGTTGCCTTGCTCGACGTACATGTCATGGTCTGCCGCGTCGGCTTTGATCGCCTTTTCGAAATTTGCTCGGCCTTTGCTGATTTGGGTCAGCTTGTTCGCCAGCGCGGCTGCGAAGTAGAACGCCTCGCTTCGAGCTTCAGTGTCCTTCAGCAGTGCTGAAGCGGCATCCGCTAGAGCTTTGGGGCGGTCACGCTTGATCGCGATGTATGCCTGGGCGGTTTTAACGCCGAGGGAGTCGGGCGAGTTGAGAATGGCTTCCTTGATCGCCTCGTCCGAGCCGTTGTCGTCACCAAATTCGGCTTGATTAACAGCGAGAAGGGCGAACGAATAGGCATCGTACTCACCGAACTTTTTGAGGTTCTTGAGTAGGCTGTCGGCTTGGGTGACTCGACTAAGCATCAGGTAGCTGAACACGAGGCGATTGACCAGATCGGTTCGCTTGTACTGGTTCGGGATTTCCTTCTCGAGAGTATCGACGACAAGCGAGTATCGGCGCGCTTTGATCGCGGCATCCAGGAATTCGATTGAGGTCGGATCCTTCTTCATTGCGTCCAGATCTTCATCGCGGATGGTGGTTCGCATCTTTGCGGCGTTCATCAACGACTTCTTAATCGCGTCGACGATTTCACGGCGGTCCGCGGTGACCTTTGAAGTTGCGGTGAATGCCTTTTGGACGTGCAAGGAGATGAGGAGCTCGCGGGCATCCCGGTTCTTTTTGTCCATTTCCAAAACGTCTTCGGCGTACTTCTGTGCCTTGTCGTATGCATTTTTTGCGAAATTTGCTCGACCCAGGAGGAGGCGGGCGGACTTGGAGTCCTTGTCTGCCTTGAGCGCGATTCGGCCTTCGGTGATAGCTTCGTCGAACTTGCTTTCAGCGATGAAACCGTTGCCCTTCTCCACATGCGCTTCTGCGCCGAGTGACACTCCATTGTTGACGTTGAGGGTAACAACCTTTTCAGCGTTTTCGCCTTCGGAAGTGAATCCCTTAAATCGGAGCTTGACCGGGCCATCTTCTTCGGCGAGGGTGTCCAGTTTGAACTCGTAGGGGGTAGATCCGTCGGTCTCCCGAAGGTCATCGCCGACATAGAGCTCGATCGCCTGAATCGGGTTGGTGGTGACGGGTTTAACAACAAACACGACATCGCCAGTTAGCGATTCGCCGCCTTTGACCGCAACTTGGTTTTTGCCTTGCTGCAGAAAAACATCGATGGAAAATTTGGGCTTGGCCCCTCCACCTTGGAGAGCCAAAAATGCAGTGAGAAGTGGAAGTACGCTCATTCGTCCGACCTACAGACGGTAAGTATGACGAATAAAGGGGGCGTTCGTATCTGTTTCGGGGCGAATCTGGTAGGTGTTTAGTCCTCTAACCACTTGCGGAAGGGGAGATCGAACGAGAGATCATTGAGAATTCGGTGCCGATACCAGTGCATGACGACCCTGGGAATCCACCCAAACAGGTTAAAAATGTCTCGAAAAAGATCGACTGAAGCGGCGGTGACCTCGTTGACTTTGCGGCGGCACATGAGGGACGCGAGGTCGTAGACGAGATAGAAGAGGGCGCTGGTGTTCCAGAGGATTGCCTGCCAGCTCTGGAGGCTAGTCATGCCTTCTTCAACCATGACGAACGCGATGATGGTGCTACTGGCAATCAGAGCGAGCACGTAGCCTCCGACAAAACTGAAGTCTCGTCCGCACACCATTGCGAAGACTGCAAAGCATCCAATTCCCGCCAGGACGGACCATGCGGGAAAGTGGAAGGCGGTTGCACTGCGCGCAGCAAGCGCGGTTGTGCCGACGCAGATGAGGGCTTGGACCGGCGCGGTCTGAACCTCCCAACGCTTCCCTCTGCCGAGGGTTCTGCTGAGGCTGATCGCAGCCAGGGAGGCCACCCAGAGCCACACAAAACGCGAGTCACGAGCAAACTCTTTGGGGATCGCCCAAGCCAAGAGGGTGATCACCAAAACGAACAATCCGAACCGGTAAAGGGTCTCGCGAATGAAGAGCAGTCGCTTCGCGTAAGGTTCCCGAGTCACGTTCCCCGGCATCGCCTCAGGTTCGGGAACGTAATTGGGGACGTACATTTAGAACACCCAGTTGAGCGACCAGGTGGCGAGATCGCCACGGACAAGGCCGACTTGAAGGAAGGCTCTTTTGCCGAGCAGGTTGAGCTCGGTGGCGGCACCGAAATTCCAGTTGAACGTGTCGTATTCGCCGAAGGCTCGCCAGCTATCGCTGAGGAGCATCGTGTAAGAGCCAAAGAATCCCCGGTAGCGGGTGTCGCCGAGGCCGAGGGTGAAGTACTGTTCACGGCTGCACTCCTTGGTTCCAACGATGAAGAAGGAACGGCTGAGTTTTGAGTCTTCCACGGGGTCGCTGTCCCCGTGCGCGGCGGGGCGATCAGTGACGTTGTGGCAGCCTATAGAAAGGGTCCAATCTCCGGTCCTTTGCTCGCTGAGAGGAAGTTGGTATTGGAGGTGTTGGACGCTGTCGTTGGCAGGGCTGACAATCATGTGGCTGATTGCGATTCGCGATCCGAAGGAATCGAGGGAAAAAATGCCTTGAAGGGTGCCATCGCTTTTTTCGAGGTTTGAGGCGAAGGTGGTGTTAATCCAGCGGAAGGTGCGGTCGAAACTACGTGAAGAGCCTCCGAGGACGAGTTGCTTTGTGCCGAGGACATACGCGATCGGAGTGGAGAGTGACATTGCGCCATTGATGCCGATTGAGCCATCTCTCAGGACTGGGAATCCGTTCCCGCTCAGTCCGGCCATGTCTCGAAACTGTGGGTAGGTTCTTGGTCCGCCAATCGTTTGAGCGAGTGCCAAGGACGAGGCGAGAGCAAGAAAAGCCGTTGATACAAAGCGCATGAGAACTATTATCTCGTAAAATCGTTAGCATCGACCGCACTGTAGCCCCGGAATCGTCTAACGAATCGCTAGCCCGCGTCGCCGCGAACTTGTTTTTGATGGCGACGCTCTTTCCATATCTTTCACCAATCCCACTGGACACCGACCTTCAGCTTTTTGGTTTTATGACTGGTTTTGGGTTTCTGGGAGTGTACTGGGGTGTGCTTAGGCGTCCGTTTACGTTTGACGCAACGGATTTGGTGCTCATCGTCGCGGGGCTATTCTTCCTCCTTTACTTGCATCCATCTCGGTGGGACCAGTTTGGCTCCGAAGCTAAGAAATCGGTTGCCATGCTGCTCGGATGTTCGATTTTTCTTGCGGCAAAACGGGCCGCGCAATACTTTTCATTGAACGCAGTTTGTTTTGCCGCTATCGGGCATGTGCTGGCGGCAGTTTTGCAATCGTTCTTACCTGATTTGCACGCTGCTCTCTTTAGTGGATTTATGGGGATGATTCGCACTGGGGCGGATCGCGGAGCTGGTGGCACGACAAACGAGCCAAGCTTCTTGGCAAACCTCTCATTGGTGTTTCCCATCTTGGCTTGGATTCTTGGAGAGCGGGCATCTGAAAAGGCGCGAGTCAAGTCAATGCGAATCTGCCTGGTATGTACCGCCTTACTGCTCGCACTCTCGCAAGCCGGCACGGGTTTCGTCATCACCATCATCGTGGCGGTGGCTTACGGCGTCTCGCGCGGGGTACGCGCCACAGCGATAACCCTGAGCTTGGTTACGATGTCGGTTTTTGGGATTTCAACCCTCGCATCGACCTTGCCAAGCAGCCGTGTCACTGATTTGATTGTGGCGGCAACCGCAGACCCAAAGATTGTCTTTGAGGATCCTTCGGCGAGCATGCGGCTTGTCGGTCACTACCTGTCCGGACCCTCGCTATTGGAAAGGCCGTTGGGCAGCGGCCGGACGGGTTTGGACTCGACGTACTTTTGGTACTTATGGAACCGATATAACCTAGATTCTTGGTACAACATCGAGCTGTCGCGGTTGGCCTCACTGCACTTTGCGCTTGCGTTTGGTCTTACCGACGTTGGTGAGGGCACGATGCGAATGGGATGGTTCTTCCCGGTCATTTTGCTCGTATGGTTTTCGCAATACCGTGGGACTCGTTATTCGATTACTGTGGCGACTTTTGTCGTCATGGGGGTTCTCATGGCGTTTCCCATCATGTTTCCGCCCTACTGGTTGTTGCTTGCTTTGATTCGACTTGAGCGGAGCCGAGAGACAAGTGGTCGCGCGATTGTCCCAAATTCGTCGAGCTTGACGAGCGAGGCGTAAACGCCGAAACAGACCGAGGAGGTCATGAGACTGAACATTGGTGAGAGAATCTTTTGTCCCCCGACAATTCGATCTGTCAGAACGGACACCGCAGCCGCTCCGAAGATTCCGCCGATGAGCTTGAGTCCGAAACTGACTTGATCGACTTTTGAGATGTAGCTTTTGAAGGGCAGAACGAATAGCCAGAGGACAGCGATGAAATAGGTGAGCCAGGCGATACCGTTCGCGAGACCGATCCCCCACGGGCCAAACTGCTTGAGCAAGGCGAAGGCTACGCCGTAGCCCACAACGCCGAGAAGTCCGATTTTCGCAGCCTCAGCGAGCCTACCGTCAGCCGCCATAAGGCGAACGAGGAGCATGCTACAAATCATGAACAGAGCTCCAGGGATCGTAAAGAGCATCAATTCGGAGAGTTGGGCAGTACTGTGCGCCGAAAATTTTTCGCGCTGAAAAAGTAGCTGGATAACTGGCGTTCGAACGGCCATGAGCCAGCCGACAATAAGTGCCAACGCCGTCATTGCTACTCGAACATAATGGAGCGATCTTCTGGCGAATTCAGCACGATTTCCGTCGCGACTGAGAGCGGAAAGGGCAGGAATTGCGACGCCAAAAGGGCCGACGGCGAGAATGACGGCGAGAGTAGAAACGAGGCGCGAGGACATCCCTAAGATCGAAACGACTCCTTCGCCGGCGGTTGGGCCTAGCAACGAGTCGACGATGGGGAACCCGTAAAGCGAACCCACGGCCAAGAGCATGAAGGGCACTTGCCTGGCGGTCGATTTCGCGTACTCGTAGTCAACGGGAGACTGGGTTTCATTGCGCTGATCCCAAATGCGTTTGGGCCAGACTACGAGATAGCCGATCAGAGTGGAAATCGCCAGAGCGACCCCGCCATGAGCATCGCTGAAAAGTAAACAGGCGAGGGCAGTAAGGACATAGGCGGGGAGGTAAGCGAGGACGGGAAACTGGAACTTCCCAGTGGCATTGTAGACCGAATCGGAGAGCGCGGTCAGGCAAAAGACGCCTGAGGTGATCCAGGCGACTTCTGCGCTTAGACGCGCTTCGTTGGCGTAGGGGCCAAACTGGGCCCAGTAACCAGACATCATTCCGGGGATCGTTGCCGCGAGAATGACAAAGAGCAGGGCAAGGTAGGTCAGCGCTTGAAGGAGGCCGGCGAGTAGATGTTTGCGATTTTCTTTTTCAAGGCAGTCCCGTACCAGCGATGGAACGACGGCGTAGACGAAGCAGGCGGCGAGAAGATTATTAACCGCAAGTGGGATGTTTGTGGCGGCGAAGTAAGCGTCGAGCCGGGCCCCAGTTCCAAACTTCTTCGCAATCAGGAGTTGGTTGACAAACGAAATGAGATAAACGAACATCGAGCTCGCCATGACCACCATTGACGTCCGCCGAACGCTCATTTTTTTCGCTTGTCAAGGAGTGAGGCCAGTATCAGCGCGACGGCGACGCCGAGAACAGTCGCCAATATGGCTGGCACTTTAAAGCTCTTGTTGACGGGCACTCGCTCAATATAGGGGTAATCGAGCACATTCCAGCGAACTCGTCCGACTTCGGAATCGACGCGCGCTTGCTCGTATTGGGCGCGCAGGTTGTTAAGCACCGAGCGAAGGGTTGCGATCTCGCTGACTTTTCTAGCAAGTTCAAGTGCCTCGCGGGGAGCGACGGCTGCGAACTCCCGGGCTTTTTGAACCTGATATTCAAGGAGAACTTGCCTTGCTTGGAGCTCGGCCAGCTTGGGATCAAGTCCTTGGTCAATGGTCGTGAGATACTTCTCAACGATTTTTCGGAAGGAGGCCCTGGCGGCGTCCAAATCTCGCTTTGCTTGGATCACCTCGGGGTATTCGTCGGTGTACTTCTTGCGAAGGACGTTGAGGTCGTTTTCGAGCACGCTGATCTTTGCGATCCATTCTCTTCCGCCAGGAACATCGGCAGGAACTAAGTTGTTTTTTGCCGAGGCGTTGAGTTGATTGCGGAGCTTGTCTAGCTGGATTTTGGTCGAGCCAAGTTCGAATTCCAGAGATTGCAGACGTTCTAGATAGACACTTACAGATTTTGGATTCTGCGGGTCGCTCAAGGTCTTCATCGTTTTTTGGAACTTGAGCAGATCGGTTTCGGCCGCGGTTACTTCGGCTGACTTGCTTTCGACGGCAGTTTTTAAGGTTACAGCTTGGCGTTTCCCCGTGGTGAAACTGAGTGCTTCGTCCAATTCACCAAGCTTATCGACCGAGAAGTTGAGGACTTGGACAATTTTGGCCTTATCCGTGTCAACGTATTCGATGATAAGCTGGTTGGATTGGCTCTCGTCGGTCACTTTGAAGTTTGAATCAAACTTCTTCCAGTCCAGATCGAACTTCTTGATGATGGCATCGGTCACCCGATTAGACATGACCACCCCCTTGATGGTTCGCAACGGCGTGGATGCGGTTTGACTGAGGATGGCAAGTTGCGCGCTTCCCTTTGAAGCATCTGGGGTAACCACGAGAAGCGAGGTGATTCCCTTCCACTTGGGCGTTGAAGTGACCACGAAGGCTACTGCAATTAGGTTGAACAAAAGTGTTACGGCAAGAACTAGTTTCCAGTACTGACCCAAAAGAGTGCGAAACTCTCCGGAATCTGAACTAATAATCTCTCCGCTTGACTGCTCCATGCCGTGTACCTGAATCAGGTTAAAAGAAAGATACCCCAGGGCAGTTGCGCTTGCCTTCCAGGTCTCGCCGGAAACCGGATACTGATGACCGACGCAAGAGGGTTGTGGTCATTCAGATCTGATAAGCGCCGTTGCGGTTGAGCAAAAGTTCGAGGTTCATGTGTCGGGGGATTTTTGGAGTGTGTCGAAGGTGGGGCGATCCTTCCCGCGCCATAACGCCCGTTGTTGCCCTTGCCAGGTATTCTCGTGCCGTTCCCATGCGAGTTTTGATTCCCGGTGGTGCGGGCTATATTGGGTCGGTTCTTACTGGTCATCTTCTCGATCTTGGACATCGGGTAACGGTTCTGGATAACCTGTACTTTCAACAAAAGAGCCTTTTTGGATACGCGACGAATCCAAATTTTGATTTCGTTTTTGGAGACAGCCGGGACAAAGCGACGTTGAAGCCGTTGATGGCGAAGAACGACGTGATTATTCACCTCGCCGCCGTCGTCGGGATGCCAGCCTGCACAAAGGATCCAGAGTATTCGCAGTCGCTCAACTATGGTGCAGCGAAGCTCGTGGCCGAGCTTGCGAGTAAGGATCAGCGCATTATCTATCCTTGCACCAACAGCGGTTATGGAACTCAGAGTGGAGACGTTTTCTGTGATGAAAACACGCCGCTTGCCCCAATTTCGCTGTACGGAACGAGCAAAGCCGAAGGCGAAAAGGCTATTTTGGACAGCGGCAAAGGCATGTCGTTTCGCCTTGCCACCGTATTCGGAGCTTCACCACGGATGAGGGTTGACTTGTTGGTGAATGACTTCACCTACAAGGCATTTTCGCAGGGCTCGATCGTGATTTACGAAGGTCACTTTATGCGCAACTTCGTGGGGGTGCAGGATTCAGCTAGGGCGATGATTTTTGCCATGGACAACTTCGAAGCTATGCGTGGCGGTATCTACAATCTCGGGGTCGATTCGGCGAATATGTCAAAGCTTGATCTTTGCAAGAAGATCAAGCAGCATGTTCCAAACCTCTACTACACTGAGGCACCCGTCGGGACTGATCCAGATAGGCGTAATTACGTTGTTTCGAACGAGAAGTTACGGCAGGCAGGATTCGAGGCAACTCAGTCCATTGACGACGGCATTCGCGAGTTGCTGACGCTGTACAAGATGTTTGGACGAAGCGAATTCGGAAACGTCTGAAATTGAAAAGTACACTTCACCGCAGCGGCGATTGCGTCGTTGGAGATTTCTGAAGTGAAACGGTATGTGATAGCGGACCGAGACGGGACTCTGATTGTTGAGAAGGACTACCTGCATAAACCCAACGAGGTCGAGATTATTCCGGGGGCGGCGGAGGCTATTCGGTGGCTGAACGACCACGGATGGGAGGTAATTTGCCTCTCGAACCAGTCGGGAGTTGGTCGCAGGTATTTTGGGCCAGCTGCCGTTGAAGCGGTAAACGCAAAAATAGAAGATTTGCTTAATGCCAATGGGGCTAGAGTCTTGGACTACTTCTTCTGTCCCGCGCATCCAGATGAGGAGTCGACACACCGAAAGCCGGCTCCGGGCATGGCTCTCGATGCGGCAAAAAAGCACGGGATTGATTTGGAAACTACGATTGTTGTGGGAGATAAACCTTGCGACATCGATTTAGGAAAAAACATTGGGGCTACCACTGTTTTGGTAAGAACGGGCTATGGGGCAAAGCACGAAGCTGCTGGCGACTCTGAACCTGACTTTGTTATCAACAGCTTCGCCGACCTCCCTGCCATAATAGAGGGACTGGGGCGTGCGAATGCGTGATTGGACACAAGTAGCTAAAGGACACCTCGAAGAGAGCATCCGGGTTAAACGGGCCACGATCGAGAACTGTATCCCTTCGTTGCTTATAGCAGTTGATCTGGTGGTGAGCTGTTTCGAATCCGGTAACAAGTTGCTAATCTGCGGAAACGGGGGTAGCGCTGCAGACTCGCAACACCTTGCCGCCGAGTTTATTTCTACGCTCTCACAGGCATTCCCACGGAAGGCACTTCCGGCGATGGCATTGACCACCGACAGCTCCACATTGACGTCGAGGGCGAACGATTACGGATTCGACGAAGTCTTCTCCCGGCAGGTCGAAGCTTTTGGTCAGCCTGGGGACGTGTTGTTTTCGATCTCAACCAGCGGGGGTTCCAAGAACTGTGTGGCGGCGATGCAGATTGCTAGAGAGCTCGGAGTGAAGAACATCGCTCTCGTTGGAGGAACAGGCGGTGAGATGGCGGGGCTGGCAGATGTTGCGGTTGTAGTTCCGAGTAGCCAGACGATGCATGTTCAAGAGTCACATCTTGCGCTTTATCATATTCTGTGTTATGTTGTGGAGCGCAAGCTGAATCCTGAGATGGCTGAGAGCGAGATGGCGGGGCTGAAATGAAGCGTATAGTTGATTTAGTTGGTGCCTTGGTCGCTCTCGCGATCTTCGGAATTCCGATGCTGGTCGTCGCTTTGCTGATCAAGATTTTGGATCCAGGGCCGGTTTTCTTCCGGCAGGCTCGGCTAGGCCGTAACGGCTCGCCGTTTAGAATTTTCAAGTTTCGTTCGATGAAGGTCAACGCCCCGGACATCCGGAATGAAGATGGGTCGGCGTTTAGCGGCGATAACGATCCCAGGGTAACGCCGATAGGTCGGTTTATTCGCAAGACGAGCATCGACGAGCTACCTCAGTTCATCAACGTGTTGCTTGGCGACATGAGCCTGGTTGGACCACGACCCGATCAGGTAGATCAGATTATGTATTACACCGTAGAAGAGAAGCAAAAGCTTCTCGTAAAGCCGGGGATTACGGGATTGGCTCAGATTAGCGGCAGGAACTCGATCACCTGGGAGCAACGCAAACAACTTGATGTCCAATACGCGCAAAATCACTCGGTTTTGGGCGATTTTGCGATATTGGCACGAACGGTTCCCTATGTGTTATTGCGAAAGGACGTGAATGCAGAGGTGGTGAAAGGATGAACTGGAAGGAGCGGATTCTGAGCGGGTCTTCGCCACGCTTCCGTAACCACCCTGGTGTGTCGACGGACGCCGCATGTGAATACGCGGGTGCTCATCTGCAGGAAATGGATCACGTTTTTGCGGGGAACACTGGATGCGCGGGTGTGACCCGGCTGGAGTTCGACTCACAACATCTTGGATTTCCTTGCGGGCGGATCGCATATCTGGGCGCGGGAACTGAGCTCGACGCCCTGAACGTCTCGCAGGCCGCGCTAGAGCTAGCCCAGCGGATGGGGATTGAGCATCTCTCCGTTCGCTGCGATTCCAACGACCTGATGCTGCTGGACGCTCTTCAGGCGTGCGGATTTGAACCTGTTGATGCGATCTTAACGTTCACACGGTCACTTCACAACTACGTGCCCCAGGCTTTGGACGAGCGGGTTCGGCTTGCGAGGCACGACGAGGCAGAGGCGGTTGGAGCAATCGCACGGACGGCATTTAGCATCGATCGTTTCCACTCCGATCCTTTGGTGTCGGATGCTCGCGCGAACGAGCTTCACTACACATGGGGCAAGAATTCGGTGCTGGGCATCGCGGCGGATGCGGTTGTGGTTGCGGTCGATGAGTTTGACCGCCCGATTGGGTTTGTCACTTGCAAGCTCAATAACGGCACTTACGAAGGATTGGGCAAATTCGTCGGTACGGTGGTCTTGGTTGCCACTTCGGAGAGCGCACGCGGACAGGGGTTTGGCCGGCGGATGACGGCACACGCACTCAATTGGTTTCTACAGAACGGGGTTGACGTTGTCGAGGTTGGAACGCAGGCGGTCAACAAACCTGCGGCAGCTTTGTACGAAAACTCCGGATTCCAATTGTCGGATCATTCGATTTCGTTGCGAAAGTGGCTGGGTACCGCCCCTTCGGTCGTAGAGACTGGTGAAGAATCTGCCAAAATCCTTCTGTAGGTAATTCGCAGATATGCCAACCACTTCTTTCACCGTCCGCGACGAGTTCATTCCATTCTCCCCTCCGCTCATTGAGGCCGATGATATTGCGGGGGTTGTTGATACTCTTAGCTCAGATTGGATCACCACCGGGCCGAAGACTCGCAAGTTCCAAGAGGTGTTTTGTGAGACATACGGCTCGCCTGCAGCTTTGGCGGTGAACTCTTGCACGGCTGGTTTGCACGTCGCACTGGTCGTTCTGGGGGTTGGGCCGGGGGATGAAGTGATTACAGTCTCCCACACGTTCTGCGCCACGGCGAATGTGATCGAGCATGTGGGGGCAAAGCCGGTCTTGGTTGATATTGAGCCGGAGACGATGAACATGGATCCGGCGGCTTTTGAGGCAGCAATTACGCCTCGGACGAAAGCAGTGATTCCCGTTCACTACGCTGGTCACGCGGCGGAGATGGATACGATCAATGCTATCGCCAAGAAGCACGGAATTCATGTGATTGAGGACGCGGCGCACCCGATTTCCGGTAAGTACAAGGGGGCGTATGTTGGCTCGTCGGAGAACCCGACGTCGTTCAGTTTTTACGCAACAAAGAACCTCACTACCGCTGAGGGCGGGATGCTAACAGGAACACCTGAGTTTATCGAGAAGGCACGAGTTGTTCACCTGCACGGCATGAGCAAGGATGCTTTGAAGCGATACGAGAAGGGCGGGTCTTGGAAGTATGAGGTCGTTTTGCCCGGCTTTAAGTACAACATGACCGATCTTCAGGCGGCATTGGGATTGTCCCAGCTTGCGAAACTCGACCGGTTCCAGGCGCGGCGACGTGATGTCGTTGCCCAGTACAGCGCGGCGCTTGGAGATCATCCGGCGTTCACAGTTCCAATCGAAAAACCAGAAGTTGAGTCCTCATGGCATCTCTACGTCTTGCGCTTGAACCTGGATCGGCTGACCATTGACCGAGATCAGTTCATTGACGAGCTCAAGGAGCGCAATGTGGGGACCTCGGTTCACTACATTTCGGTTCACTTGCATCCGTTTTACGCCAACAAGTACGGTTTCGCGCCGGACTCCTTACCCGTGACTTGGGACACCTACAACCGGATCATCAGCTTGCCGCTCAACGTGCGGATTACGGATGAGGAAGTTGCTTACGTGATTGGTGCTCTCAAGCACATCGCAGCGGAGTACGCACGGTAAATGGGCAAGCCTCGCGTTGTTCTAGTGGTCGGAACTCGGCCGGATGCGATCAAAACGCTGCCGGTCGTATTGGCTTTGCGCGCAGAACCTTCACTAGAGACAGTTTTGGTTTCGACTGGGCAGCATCGTGAAATGCTTCAGCAGGTCTTTGACACCTTTGGGGTTCAGCCGGATCGCGATCTTGGGTTGATGAAGCACGGGCAGTCGCTCGGCGAGTTGACGGGGCGGATGTCGCTTGCGCTGGATGAGCTCTTTAAGGAGCTTAAACCGCAGTTTGTTATTGCACAGGGCGATACGACCACCACTTTTGTTGCAGGATTGTCGGCCTTTTACAACCAGGTGCCGTTCGGACATGTGGAAGCCGGATTGCGGACTCACAACGTCTTCGACCCGTTCCCAGAGGAGTTTAACCGCCAGGCCGTCGGGCTGTTTGCGACGCATCACTACGCCCCTACCGAGCTGTCGGCATCGAACCTGAGGCGCGAGCATGTCCCGGATGAAAAGATTTTTGTGACTGGAAATACAGGGATTGACGCGGTACTTATGGTCGCCGAAAGGGAACCGCAGACGTGGTTCCCAGATCACACGGGGCGCGTGATATTGATGACGATGCACCGCCGAGAGAACTGGGGCGAGCCGATGGCGGCTTGCGCGCGAGCCGCGCGTCAACTTGTCGATGAGCATCCTGATACCTTGCTTGCGGTGCCGATGCATCGCAACCCAATTGTTCGCGAAGTCCTTGAAAAGGAGCTTGGCGCGCACGATCGGATTCATCTGATCGAACCGCCGGAGTATGCGCGGTTTACCAAGCTCATTCAGCGTGCGAATCTGATTCTTACCGACTCGGGTGGAGTGCAGGAAGAGGCCCCGTCATTTGGGATTCCGATTCTCGTGTTACGAAACACCACGGAACGCCCCGAAGGGGTGGACGCGGGATGTGCGAAGCTCATTGGGACAAACCCAGTGACGCTGGTGGTTGAAGGGCGAAAACTGCTTAACGATCCGGCGACCTACGAGGCGATGAGCCAGGTCAAGAGCCCGTACGGGGAAGGGAAGGCGTCCGCCCTTATCGTTGAAGCGATCAAGACCTATTTCGCCTGAGCGAGCTTCTTCCACATTTCGTGGAGAAGGACGCACTGGCCGCCGTGGTAGCTGTCGTGTTCGACGATGTGGGCGACAATCCAGCGGAATGTGAGGGTTCCCCAGCTTCGCTGAAACTCTCTGTCAATATCCGTTTCCTGCCGGATGAGGTCAATCACTTCCCGTCTAGTGGACTGAAGAATCTCGAGATACCAATTGAAAGGCTGGGCGGGTGGGGTCGGCCAGTTCACACCGTCCTGGTCTAGATTCGCATCATAAACGACCGCCGGATGTTCCTTATCGAGCTCTTCTCCCCGAGCGTACTCCTTGATCCAATACTGGTCGCAATTCGCCATGTGGAGCATGATTCCGCCGATGCTTGGGCCGTTCTCGAACGGTTGCCAGGTCATGGCTTCCGCAGGCGGCTCTTCAAGGTTTTCGGTCCACTCACGTAGCCCGTCCTCCCAGGTGGCGATGAGGGCACCGATTTCAGGATGAAATCCTTCGGGTGGGATCGCGTCGTATCTCACCAGCGCCGCCTTCGCGAGGCTCCGCCAAGGATTCCGCCCATGATGCTACCGAGGACGCCTCTGACAATTTGGCGACCTAGTTGGCTTCCGGCGGCTCGCATCGTGGATTTGACCATCGATTCAAAGATGGAATCTGTTCGCCTTGCGGGTGCCTCTTTGAGCTCAGGAATCTGGTGTTGCGCTTCCTCTTGGGCTTCATGCGCGCGGCGGGTCAGCTCTTCATAGGCGCTGTCTCGGTCGACGCTCTGGGAGTAGCGGTTGTGCAATGGCGAGGCGTTGATGATGTCTTCCCTTTCGGCGTCGTTGATCGCGCCAAGTCGGCTGAGTGGAGGCTTGATGAACACTCGTTCGACGATGTTTGGAGTTCCATCAGCGGCGAGAGTGCTGACCAGCGCCTCGCCGATTCCGAGTTCGGTGATGACCTCGCTCGTGTCAAAATCCGGATTCTGTCGAAACGTCTCGGCGGCGGTTTTGACGGCCTTTTGGTCGCGCGGGGTGAATGCTCGAAGAGCGTGCTGGAAGCGGTTGCTGAGCTGGCTGAGGACCGAGTCTGGGATGTCTAGCGGGTGCTGGGTGACGAAGAAGATTCCGACGCCCTTGGAACGGATCAGGCGGACAACTTGTTCGACCTTCGTGAGGAGTGCCTCTGGGGCATCGGTGAACAGCAAGTGGGCTTCGTCGAAGAAGAAGACCAGTTTGGGCTGGTCGAGGTCGCCAGCTTCAGGAAGGTTCTCGAAAAGCTCGCTGAGGAGCCAAAGGAGGAAGGAGGCGTACAGCTTGGGCGAAAGCATCAGCTTGTCGGCGGCGAGGACATTGATGACGCCGCGGCCGTCTGATGCTCGCTGGAGCAGGTCCATCACATTTAGCGCAGGTTCACCGAAGAAGATGTCTCCGCCTTGCTCCTCCAGTACAAGCAACTCACGCTGGATCGCACCAACCGACGTGCTGGTGACATTTCCGTAGTCGCCTCGGATGGACTCTGAGTTATCTGCCATCCAACTGAGCATCGACTTGAGGTCCTTCATGTCGAGGAGGAGGAGGCCATTGTCGTCGGCAATCTTGAAAGCGATGTTCAGGATCCCTTCCTGGGTCTCGTTGAGGCCGAGCATTCGGCTGAGCAGCAATGGCCCCATTTCGCTGATCGTGGCGCGAATCTGAGTTCCTTTTTCGCCGAAAACGTCCCAGAAGGCGACGGATGAGCTTCGGTAATTGAGGGGAGCGAGGCCAAGCTGCTCGGCTCGGGCTTCAATTTTCGGGTTTCCACCGCCAGTTTGGCTGAGGCCGGCAAGGTCGCCCTTAACGTCGGCCATGAAGACGGGGACCCCGATTTCGGCGAGACCTTCGGCGATGGATTGAAGCGTAACGGTCTTTCCGGTTCCGGTCGCGCCAGCAATCAGGCCGTGGCGGTTACAGAATTTCGGCAGAATAAAGGCCTCTGCTTGCTTCTTATCCGATGTTTTGCCTACGAGGATGCCGGGAATGTTTGCCACGATTGGGCTAGTTTACTTTTAATTCAGGGCTTGGTCGGAATGACAGGATTTGCACCTGCGAACTTCCCAATTAGATTCGGGACGCTCTACCGCTCAGCGATCAGTTCCTCGATCGCACGGCGACTCTTCCAGGAATTGATCTGTCGCTCACCAACCATGGCTTCAGACGGTGTTTCGTAGCATTCCTCGAAAAGCTTTTCGCAATGCATCCCTGACTTAGTCGATGTCGTTCGACCAGAATTGTGCTTTTGAAGCCTTCTGCCGGGACAATCTGAAAAGCCAACGTAGTAGCGACCACTTTTCAGACTGTCGAGAATGTAAACGAAGAACATGGTCGGGATGACAGGATTTGAACCTGCGACCTCCGCGTTCCGAACACGGCGCTCTACCAAGCTGAGCCACATCCCGTTAACTGTGCAGTTGAACATCCTAGGTCGAAGCCAACTTTATCGGAAAAACTGGAGCCTCAGACGGGAATCGAACCCGTGACCTCTTCATTACCAATGAAGTGCTCTACCGCTGAGCTACTGAGGCGCGGAGAAATAGTATACCCGCGAGGAGAATCTCGACTACAATAGGATCATGATCGCCGCACTCCTCGCTGGAATCGCCATCGGCCAAACGAGCCCTGCACAACCTACAAAGCTCTGGTTCATGTTTTTTTTAAGGGGAGATGGCAAACGGCCGAGCGACCCGAAAGCGCTTGAAAAGATGCAGGCCGACCATATCAAAAATCTTCAGACTCAGGGTGATGCCGGGCACTTGGTTGCCGCTGGGCCGCTCGACGACCCGACCAAGTTGCGACGGGGAATCACTATCGCAATTGCTAAAGATCGGGCGGAGGTCGAGTCATTTTTTAAGACAGACCCGTTCGTGAAGTCGGGAATCATGACCGTCGCCGCGGCTGAGTGGGAGAGGCGCAAGTTGTTCTTCTCTCCCGACTACGATAAGAAGGCGATGGAGGAGTACGAACTGCTTGTTACAGAGACGAGCTTGCTTCGAGAATCTCGGTATCGACTGCAGAATTTTGCGGTTGGCGGTGCGACGAAGGCAGTAACTAGCGAGAAGTATCGCTTCGCGGGGGAAATATGGGTTTCGAGAAAAGCAGACCATCATCGTCTCACCAAGGCTCTGGCGAACCTTGACTCCAAGTACGAGATCATTCCCCTGTGGATGGCGAAGGGAATGATTAAACCAACGGATTGAGTTCGCTCGCGGCCTTGTCTCCGGGCTTTAGGCCGGGGAACCAGGTGTCCAGGTCATTTTGGCGCTGAGGGGAATCTGGCTTGCTAATCACGGCGCCGTCTTCGAAGTAGATGATCGTCATGACTTCCCTAGTGGTCGTGGCTGAGGCGTTGCCGGGGGCTCCGTGGATGCACCAACCATTGTGGAACGTCGCGTCGCCAGCTTTCATGTCTCCGGCGGAGACGATGGGGTAGCTATTCTCCTTGATTTGTTCTTCCAGTTGGGCGTCACTGTCGTCGGAGATATTGAGGGGGCCGAGGTAGCCGAGGTTTTGGGATCCGCTGGCAAAGTTGAGGGTTCCCATCTCTTGGCTCGCATCGACCAGAGGCATCCAGAGGGTGACGCATTTGACGCCGTCGAGCGGCCAGTACTGCTGGTCTTGGTGCCAGGGAGTCATTCCGCCGAGCGGTTCCTTATACAGGGCTTGATCATGGTAGATTCGCACCCTCTCGACTCCCATCAGCTTGGCAGCGACTTCGGCGAACCGCTTGGAGAGGGTGAACTGTTTCACGCGGTCATCCGTGAGCCAGAGGTTCATGTGTTGTATGAAGGCCTTGCCATAGGTGTCCCTTTCCTCCATTGGCTTGTAGTTTTTGGCGTGCTCGGTCGTTAGCTCGGTAATGGGTTGACGGTAAGCAGAGACCTCTTCTGGCGTGGCGAGGGCCCGCACGAGAGTCCAGCCGTCTGTCTGGTACTGAGCGATGTTTTGTTCTGGAAGATTGTGGGATTCATCAAGTGGAGGGAGGCTGGCAGGAATCATGGTTTGAAGTTTGCGCTTACTCTATGGGTGGTGTCCATTGCTATAATGGTATGAATCATGTCTGATATGGGAAGTATGGAACGCCATCATCGCCTTATTACATCGCCGGTGCAAACCCCGGTGGGTTCGGTTTTGCTCGGGGGCTTGTGGCTGTTTGGGCACGGAGTGAATGCGACGGGTCGGCTCCGCAGCTACGATGGGGCGGCCCTAGTTTTGGTTACTCGAGGAGTAGGTGTGTATAAAGATGGCTCCCGCAAGAAGCAGGCAGTTAAGCAAGGCGATGCAATACTTGTATTCCCTGGGAATCCGCATTGGTATGGCCCTCAGAAAGGGCAGATATGGGACGAAGTCTACGTCGCGTTCGATGGTCCGTTGTTCGACGCATGGTTCCGTAGCGGGTTGCTCACCCCCGAGAATCCAATCCGTCACCTTGGGAGCGCGATAGACGATAAGGCGTCTTGGTTGATCCTGTGGATTGAGCGATTTGTTGCTTTGAAGGACCAGAAACAGCAGTTGCAGGCACTGGTTGCGTTGATGGGTTTTGTTTCGGAAATTGCCCTTGGTGAAGGCATGAAGCCTTCTGAGCAGAACAGCTGGTTGGGTCGTGCGCAGAGCTTGCTTTGTCAAGATTTGCGAGCCGAGATCGATCTTGGGACCATTGCAAAGGAAATGGGTATGAGCTATGAGGCTTTTCGAAAGCGCTTTTTGGCCTACGCTGGGGTTTCGCCGCTGAGGTACCGCAACGGTCGCAAGATTGAGGCGGCCAAGCAGCTCATCCGGTACTCGCCTCAGACATCGAACAAAGAGATTGCGGATGCCTTGGGATTTAGCGACGAGTTTCACTTTAGCAAGAGATTTCGGCAGATTGCCGGGGTGACGCCGCAGGCTTTCAGACGGAGCTGACGAAGTCTCGGAACACTTGCCAATACTCTTCGCCAACCGAGTCGAAGAGCGAGATTCCGGCCCCTCCACGCGCCTGCACAATTTGTAGTCCACGGGAGAACTCTTTGGGAGTCTCGAAGGCGGGCATGTATAATCCGGCACAAATCGGCTTTGGCGTTGCGGCGATGTTTTCGAGCATGCACTGGCCGATCCATTCGACCGGCTGGTGATAGAAACTGTGGTAGATCATTGGGCAGAAGAGATCGAGCGACCACTTGTCCCAGTCCTGGCGACATATCTTGCGCGCTAGGGAAGGAGTCGGGAAGACGGCGGCGGTGATCTGCTTTCCACATTCATGTACGCATTGGGTTATTTGGTCAACAAGTTTCGTTACTGACTTGTACCGATAGTTGAGCCACTCTTGGTCGTGCGCGGGATCGCTGATCTCGACGGGGTCGCGCCCGATGTCCTGACGGACAATTCCCCGCACGCCCTCGGAGTAGTCGAAATCATAGTCAGCCATTTCTTCGCTTTGGTCTAGGCCATATTGCTCCCATAGACCGACTGGCAGAATCACGTCGGGGTAGCGAACGTAGTCGAGATGAACGCCTTGGACGAGGGGGTGCTCCGCCAATCGCCGCGCACGGGCAGAGATATGGTCGCGCACTTCGGGGAGAATCGGTGAGAGCCAGCGGTAGTAGGGGACGTAGGGTGGATCGGTCAGCGACGACTTCCCGGAACGGGAAACCATGTACCAATCCGGATGCTGGTCACGAACCTCGGGTTCCCGGCAGTTGGTCGTAATCATCCAGCAGTGCAACTCCAGCCCCACGGCTCGGATGCTCTCGAACTCCCGATCATCGATGCCGTCGGCCAGAAACACACCAGTGATTCCGTTCCCGCGCAATGCCGCATACTTTGCGGCCAGGGCCTCGTCCGTCGCGTTTCGGTCAATACTCGTCCACACCCAGAACTTCATTGGGTGATTATGAGCAATCCGAGCACCCATCGGAGTAAAAGATTAGGGTGAGTTCCCCACAGACAAAGGCCGAAGCCAAAGCCGAGCAGAAAAAGATAGATAAGTTGACGATGCGGAGAGTGTTTGGACTCTACGGACCGCATAAAGGGGAGACCGCAGTGATGCTGGTAACAGTCGCGATCGGCACTCTACTCGGTTTAGTCTCGCCGTTCTTCGTCAAGATCATTATTGACCAGGGACTTCAGAAAAAAGACTTGGGGGTCATCACGACCTATTCCCTGCTGACGATCTTGGTCACACTGGTGGCTGCTGGGGTGACAATGCTTTATGGCTACCAGAGCGTGGTCATTGGCCAGAAGATCATGCGGCGTTTGCGAAACGACCTCTTCACTCACCTCCAGGGGATGTCCTTGCGGTTCTTCACTTCGGCTCGAACCGGTGACATTCAGACCCGCCTCATCTCAGACGTTGGTGGTGTTCAAAACGTGGTTTCAAACACCTTCGTGGATGCGTTGAGCAATATCGCGATTGTTGTTTCTTCGCTCATCACAATGTTTTGGCTCGACTGGCGGCTGACGCTTCTCGCGATCTCGCTGATTCCCGTTATCGGGTTCTTTGGAAAAATGGTGGGCGAGATGTCGCGCGATATTCGCAAGGGGGTTCAGGAAAAAACGAGTGACCTGAACTCGATGATGCAGGAGAATCTTTCGGTGAGCGGAGCATTGCTGGGCAAGACGATTGGTCGCGCGGATGTTCTAGCGGACAAGTTTGACGTTGAGAACCAGGCCCTTGCGGGCTGGCAGGTTAAGGCTTCTGTTCTTCAGTACGCCTTCTTCGGGATGTTTCGGATCATCACCCAGATCATTCCGGCTTTGATCTTTTGGTTGGCGGGCTGGCTTTTGACTCGAGGAGATCAAAACATTTCGGTCGGTTTGCTGGTCGCGTTTTCCGGGCTTCAGACGCGGATGTTCTTCCCGCTCACCGGTCTTATGAGCCTCCAGGCCGAACTTATCGGATCCTTTGCATTATTTGATCGAATCTTTGAATATTTGGATATGAAACACGATATCCAAGAAAGTCCCGATGCTGTGACGCTTCCCAAGAATTCGATTGCCGGCAAAGTCTCGTTTGAAGGCGTAGGCTTTAAGTACGACCAGGAGAGTCCAGACTGGACTTTGGAAGGAGTCAGCTTTGAGGCGGAGGCTGGACAACTGATCGCGCTCGTCGGACCTTCTGGTGCTGGTAAGACTACCGTGACCTACATGATTCCGCGCTTGTACGATGTGGACGCTGGAACTGTCAGGATTGACGGAATTGATGTACGAAACATTGCTCTTGAAGACTTAAAAGCTACCGTCGGAATGGTGACTCAGGAAACCTACCTTGTCCACACCACAGTCAAAGAAAATCTGCGAATTGCCAAGCCAGAAGCGACCGATCAGGAGTTGATCGATGCGTGCAAGTTGGCGGCAATTCACGACCATATCGACTCGCTCGACCAAAAATATGACACGGTGGTGGGTGAGCGGGGCTACAAACTCAGCGGCGGTGAGAAGCAAAGACTTGCCATTGCCCGAGCAATTCTAAAGAACCCGCCGATTCTGATCTTGGACGAAGCGACGAGCGCGCTCGACACGACCTCGGAGAGGCTCATTCAGAATTCTCTTAACACGCTAATGAAGGGGCGGACGACGTTCGCCATCGCTCACCGGCTGAGCACGATCCTGAGTGCCGACCAAATTTTGGTGATTCAGGACGGCAAAATTGTCGAAAATGGGAAGCATTCAGACCTCTTGGAGCAGAAAGGCTTGTACGAAACCCTTTACACGGAGCAGTTTAGCCACTGGAACGAGGGCAATTCTGTCGAAACCTCAACCCTTGACGGTTCGTCTGTAACCGCATGAAACGACTGATTGTTCTGCCATTTGCTCTCGCTGCCGTACTTGGTGCTGGCTTCATGACCTCCGGCTTTGCGGGCGCGCAGGGAGAAGAGCCTGTTCGATTAACCGCAGATGAGTTAAAAACGATGCTGACTAATCTTGGGCACGTACTGAAACAGCTCAATGCGGAGCCGGGTAAGGAGAAATGGACGTTTGAAGTCAAAGTGCCTGGTTTCAACGTCCCGGTCGGAGCAGAACTTTCGCCAAGTAGGCAGTTCATCTGGCTCACCGTCAACCTAGGCGCTCTGAACGAGAAGCAAGACTTGAAGGAACTGATGCGGCTTGGCAGTCGAGTACAGCCAACTCAAGTTTATCTTTCCTCTTCTGACGTATTGATGA
This sequence comes from Fimbriimonas sp., assembly GCA_965248555.1. Taxonomy (GTDB): domain Bacteria; phylum Armatimonadota; class Fimbriimonadia; order Fimbriimonadales; family Fimbriimonadaceae; genus Fimbriimonas. The sequence goes on from CBDFJP010000001.1 coordinate 264,669, forward strand.
TGGCCTTTCCAGTGGATAATCGGGCGATGACGCCGGCGGTGCTTAAAATGAGAATTGATAAGCTCACTACAGATGTCGAGAAATCTGCATCCGTTTGGAACAAACGCTAAAATAGCGGTGTGACATACTCCAAGATCGTCGAGTCGATCCCTTCGATGGTGCCGTTTGTTGCGCCAGAAGAGATTGAGGAACGGGTAGGAAGGCCCTTTTTGTTGCGGCTCGGGGCGAACGAGAGTCCGTTTGGCAGCTCTAGCTTTGGCGTGAAGGGTGCCAAGGCAGCAATGGAGTCTCTGCAGAACTACGCCGATCCGCGGGCACTGGAGCTTCGCTCGGCGATTTCATCAAAACTCGGGGTACCCGTGGAATCGCTCGTGCTTGGAAATGGGATTGATGAGTTGCTGTCGCTCTTCTGTCGACTATTTTTGAATCCAGGCGACGAAGTTGTGACGACCCTCGGCAGTTACCCGACGTTTGATTTTGCGGTCCTAGGGACTGGGGCCAAGTTGACCCGAGTGCCTTATCGGGATGACAAGCCGGATATCGGGGCACTTGCCGCAAGGGCAAAGACGGCTAAGCTCGTCTATCTCGCAAATCCCGATAACCCGTCGGGGTGGTTTCATGGCTCGGAGGCCGTTTCGCAGCTTGTTTCTGAATTGCCCGCTGACTGCATTTTGTTGTTGGATGAGGCCTACGTTGATTTCCTTCAGGATCTGGCTCCGCTAGCTTTTGATGTCCCAAATCCGAACGTGATTCGGTTGAGGACCTTCAGCAAGATCTTTGGTCTTGCTGGGCTCCGGCTAGGTTACGCGGTTGCTCATCCGAAGCATGTTGCTGAGCTGGACAAGATTCGGCTTCACTTCGGCGTTAGCTCGGTCGCCCAGGCGGCGGGGATACTGGCAGTTCAGCACTTTGGGCATACCATTTTGGTGAGGGAGCGTAATTCTAAGTGCCGCCAAATCTTGTACGAAATGGGACGGAAGCGTGGATACGAGCCGTTGCCTAGCTTCACGAACTTCGTGACCTTTGACTGTGGAACCAAGGACAAAGCTGAGGCTGAGCTGAATCAGCTCATGGAGGCGAGAGTCTTTATCCGAAAGCCCTCTCAGCCTCCGTTGGATCGTTGTATTCGAATCACGATCGGCTCCGCAGAGCAGTTGGAATTGCTTGACAAACTATGGGGCAGAAATTAGCCCTTTGGCGGCTGAGACGTTTCCTTCCATCAGCTTTCGGCTTGCCTCTCGAAGGCTGGCGGAATCGCCTTTTTGCCGCTTTTCATACAGTTTCCAAGGTAACGACAGATCCGCTTTCGAATACTTGAAGGAAGCATCGACATTACGTCGTGCCTCCTGAGTGGCGACCAGATCGCGCAGGGAGAACTCTCTGGACGGTTCGATCTGGGTTCCCTCTCCCCAGTCGTTCCAGGTCACGATTTGAACGGCGTCGGCACCGGATCGCATTCCCCGCGAAAGGGTTTCCTTATAGGTGTTCCCGTCGTCGTCGGGGAGTTCTCCGTAGCCTTCGCCGCTTCCGCCAAGTTTGTAAAAGTCCTTGAATCGAGGGAACGCGCACGGAACCCTGATTCCCCAGTTTGCCGAGCGGGCCGGGAAGTCGAAAGTGAATTTCAGCCCCTGTGACGGCACCGGCCAGTCGAATGCTCCTCCGGCGGAAGGAACTTGCTGATGCTCGCTGATCAGGACGGGAGAGCCTGCGGCGGTCAGAAAGGCATCCCGCTCAGGCTTTTCGAAGAACTGGGGGCCGAAGACGAAGATGACTGGCTTTTGTTTCAGCTTCAGCCAACTTGGCCGTTTCACCCAAGGCGCGAGCCACGAGCCGTCTTCCCGAGCGTATTGAACTGTGTTATTCGGATCGGCCAGGCTGCCTTTGATCGCATTTTTGACCGTTTGATCTTCGAACATCACGCAGACTTTGAGTCCAGCTTTCTCGGCGACTTGGAAGAGCAGCTCGGTTCTTTTGTGAATCATCGGGTAGTCGTACCAGTTGTGAGTTCCATACCAGTCGGCGATGACCCCGTCGACGCCTGCGAGTTTCATCCATTGAATTTGTAGCTCCAAAACTTTTCGGTCAGCGGAGTCATACACGCCGATCAGCGGCAGATAGTGCGAGGCAACTCGACCAGCGGGGAGCGGCTTGTTCATCTTCCAGTGCCAACCGTTTGGCTCGAACCAGGGCATGACGTGGGCGAGGATGAGCGGTCGGGCGGGAGCGAGAAGTAAGACGGCTGTGAGCAAGACTAGTCTATTCTAGAGCGTTTTATTCATTGTTTGAACGATTGAGCATTGAATCGACACTCATGAGGTATGGATCAAAAGCCGCTCTCTTCATTGCCGGTCATCAATATTGCGTCTCCCTGCTCGGAGAAGTGGGAGGAGATGGATGGCGACTCCCGGAGTCGATTTTGCGCGAAGTGCCAACATGGTGTTCTCTGCAATGAGGGACTGTCAGGCGACGAACTCGATAGCCTGACTTCCGGCAGCGAACGCGTTTGTTTACGCCTGACGGTTCACCCGTCGAAGGGAGTTTTGACGCGAGATGGTTGGTTGCCTAGGTTGGTGACCGCTGGGATTGCGGCGGTTGTAATCTCGGGTTGTAGTGGCGAGATGACGGGTGAAGCGATTTCTACCAAGCCGCCGGTTCAAGTTGATCAGCAGAAGCCGGACGACGGTTCGGAAATGCTTCTTGGTAAGGTAGCGATCGAGCCGAGCCAAGTTACCGGCACTCCGGCGGTCAAATAGCGACCAGGTGCTAAGATTAGGTTGATGATTTCTGCGATTGTTGCTTCGATGTTGCTTGCTCCGCTCCATGCCAAAAAGCCGGTGGCGGTGATGACCACGACTTTGGGGGTCATTGAGCTGGAGTTTTTTCCGGACAAGGCACCGAAGCATGTTGAGAACTTTATTAAGCTGGCGAAGAAAGGCTTTTATGATAAGACTGCGTTTCATCGGGTGATTCCGAGGTTCATGATTCAGGGCGGGTGTCCGAATTCGAAGCCAGGAGCGACCGGAATGCCAGGGACCGGCGGGCCGGGATACTCGGTGAAGGCCGAATTTAATGATACGAAGCACGTTCGGGGAATATTGAGCATGGCTCGGTCGTCTGATCCTGATTCGGCGGGTTCGCAGTTCTTCATCATGGTCGCAGATGCTCCTCATTTGGATGGTCAGTATTCGGCCTTTGGTCGGGTGATCAAGGGTATGGACGTTGTGGACAAGATTGTTTCCTCGGAGCGGGACGGGCGAGATAATCCCAAGAGTCGAGTCGAGATGACGGTTAAGATCGAAGAGAGGTGAGTGATTTGCGCTTGCCTGCAGTTCAGGGGGTGATTCGGCGACGGGTTCTCGTGAACTTTCGGGTGGAGGCCCAGGTTGCGGAGCAGCTACTTCCTGCGCCATTTGCTCTCATATTGCACAACGGTTACGCCATCGCCGGCATCTGTTTGATTAGGCTCGAAGAGGTTCGTCCTTCCGGATTTCCGACTTTCATCGAATTTTCGAGTGAGAATGCGGCGCATCGGATTGCCGTTGAATGGGTCGATTCGGACGGAAAGACCCGCCAAGGTGTTTACATTCCCCGTCGTGACAGCAACTTTTGGCTCAGTCGGATGGCGGGTGGCAAGTTGTTTCCCGGCGAACAGTCACCTGCTAAGTTTGAAGTACAAGATGACGGGCAGGCTGTCTCGCTTTCGGCGAACAGCCAGGATGGAGTGATGTCTCTGAGCGTTCGGGGGCGAGAGAGCGATGTTTTTCCGCCCGATTCGTGCTTTTCCTCCCTTGAAGAGTCGTCGGATTTCTTCGCGGGCGGCAGTGTCGGATACTCGGCAACGAAGCGGTGCGACCGCTTCGACGGAATTGAGCTCAAGACGGACCAGTGGAGTGTTCGACCGTTTCAGGTCGAAGAGGTTCATTCGAGTTTCTTTTCCGACGAGACAATATTTCCTGCCGGAAGCGTTGAGTTAGACCACGCGCTCGTCATGCGCAACGTTGCGCATCGTTGGGTCGCTCAAGAAAATTTGACGGTTTGAAGCAACTTGGCCTCGCTATCGCTCTTTCCAGCCTCGGATGATTTCGCGTACGTACTTTCCTGACTCAGTGAGCTGGGAATTGACCCAGTGGCCTTCGCCGCTGGCGCCCGGAGACAGGATGGCGGCACCTTCTTTCTTATCCGCCACCGACCAGTTGCACATGGTGAGCGAGTTCTTTTGGGCGAAGTCTAGCCATTCTTGGGTGGAGGCGCGGTCGATGGTTCCGTCGCCGTTGGCGTTGACGGTTCCCCACTCGGTGATCATGAGCGGGAGGCCGGCGTCAAGGGCTTTTTGGGCTTTGTCGCGCAGGTACTGCTTATGGGTTCCGGCGTAGAAATGGAGGGTGTAGGCGACGTTTCGGTCCTTGATAGGATAGGGGATGACGGCGTCGACGTCCTGGGACCAGGTGGGGGTTCCGACGATGATGAGGTTGTCGGGGTCGTTTTTGCGGATGGCGGCGATGACGGTTTCGGCGTAGGGCTTGATCGTGTCTTTCCAACTCACTTTGAGCGGCTCGTTGTATATCTCATAGATCAGGTTCTGGTGCTTGCCGTACTTCTTGGAAATTTTGGCGAAGAACTCGGTGGCCTGGGCGGTGTGGTTCTCGGCTTTATGGTCGTGCCAGTCGACGATGACGTACATGCCCTCTTTGACGGCGGCATCGATGACAGCATAAGCCTTCGCAAGCTCCTGCTGAGGCTTGGCGATGTAACCATCTGGCTCAGCCGCAATTGCAGCTCGGACGATGCTGCATTTCCAGTCATCTTTGAGCCATCTGACGGTGCCTTGGGTGTAGAACTGGGGCATCCACTGGCTCCAGAAGAGGCTCATGCCTTGCAGGGCGACTGGTTTGCCGTCTTTTGCGACGATGCGGTTGCCTTTGGCTTGGAGCAGACCGTAGGCGTCGACAGGTCGCGCGTCTTTGAGCATCATTGTCGTAATCAGGGTGGTCAGCATGGCGTTACCGTTAAATCATAACACCGAATCCCGCACTCAAAGCGTTATTCAGTCAACTTGGCACCATTGGCCCGGGGTCGTGGGAAAAACTCAGTTCTTAGCTACTGCAGCTCCAAAGCGCCTAAGATCGGCAATCATCAGTCTCTTGATAAAGAAGGAGCCGAGCGAACTCAGGAGAGCAACTAAGACACCATCGCCTTTCACTTTGACCTCAAAAGTGACCACGGTTGAGTCACCTTGCGGCTGTAAAGTAAGCGTGAAGGTTTCTGAGGACGTTTGATCTATCGAGGTCATCACTACGAGTTGGTTTGGAATTGATTCTACGATTTTGTGTACACCAATATTGGGATCGTCAGGCTGGCCACTGTACTGGCGCCACTCTGCGCCTGGGCCGCGGTTGTTGGTGGATATCAATTCCACTTTGAATGACTGGTGCAAGTGTTTTGCTACAAAGTGCGCGTCGCAGAGCTTTTCAAACACCTGTTCCGGGGCGGCCGCAATGTTGAGACGGACCTTCTTTCCCATTTGCAGTACCCATTATCCCCCTTTTACAGCGGGATGGTGATGACTCCGCAACTTAGTCGCGGGACAGTGGTGCCTTTGAGCTCGAAGATGTCGACCTTTCGGGCGCGACCGGGGGCGTTTTTGTCGGTTTCGGCTTCGCCGGTGACAATGTGGGCTTTTGCTTGGTCGAGCTTGGCTCCGGGGTAGTTGATGTCCAGGGTGATGGCTTTGCTGGTCGGGTTGACGACGCCTATGGTGAGGGTTTTGCGATCCGCTGAGAGGGCGGCTTCGATGTCCAGTTCGCCAAAATTGCCTTTGATTTGAACCGGAATTGAGCCGTAATGCTGGCGATAGACCTGGAGGACGAGGCCGGTGCTCTCCATTTCAGCGGCGGTGCGATTGGTTTTGATCGCGCCGATCACGTTAACGGTTTGGGCGTAAGTGGCGATGTGGATGATATCGGTTTGGCGGAAGAACTCGTGGAGTCCCGCCGCGATGCCGAGGGCATCGGCGAGGTCGTATTCGCATCCGAGTTCACCGTATTGGTAGTCGCGGTGCCAGTAGTTCCACTCATCCATCGCGATGGGGATGGTTTTTCCGTTGAGATGCTTCATGCCCTTCTGCATCTTACGGTGGCCGTCGGCCTTCTTGCGGATGTTGGATGCCATCTGCTTGACGGCCTCGTTGATGGGGAATCGCTGGTTCTTGTTCCAAGGGAGGCGGCCGTCATAGAAGTGCTCGGAGATCAGGTCCATATATTCCGACGATCTCTCTAGCATTCCTTTAGACCAGCTTCGGTTGGCAACTTTGCCGTCAAGTCCGGTGACTTCGGGGTCTCCTAGGTCGCCACTGCCGATAAGGGTCAGCGATGGGTCGACTTTGAGCATGGCCTCTGACACCCAGTTGTGCTTGCGGGTGTAGTGGTCCAGCTTCATATAGCCGAGTTGGAAGTCGCCCCACATCTCGTTGCCAACGCACCAGATTTTGATGTCGTAGGGTTTACGGTAGCCGTTTTTGACTCGCCACGATCCGCCGATGGTTTTGGAAGAGCCGTTGCAGTATTCGACCCACTGCGCGGCGGTGTAGGCGTCACCAAAGCCGGTGTTCACGGCGATAAGGGGGTCAGTGCCAATCTCCTTGCAGAACTGGATGAACTCGTCAGTGCCGAAATCGTTGTGCTCGACTCCGCCCCAGGCGGGGTTTCCACGGGGTGGGCGGCGATCACGGTCGCCGATTCCGTCGCGCCAGTCGTAGCCGCTGACGAAGTTTCCGCCGGGCCAGCGATAGATGGTTCCACCGAGTTTCTTGAGTTGCACAAGAGTGTCGCGGCGCATGCCTTTGATGTTGTCCGCTGGCATGATTGAGAGGGTTCCGAGGGCAATGGAGCCGCCTTGGACGGCGACGGAGAGGGTCATTTCGTCGCTGGTTTTGTCGGCTCTGAACTTGTAGGGGAACTTTGCGTAGTCGCCGGGCTTCGGGCTCAAAACTGCCGTTTCGGAGCCGAAGGAAACGGACACTTTGGGGGCGCCCGAGAGGGACTTGAGCCAGATGTAGCCGATGTATTCCTTGCCCGCGAGGGTGCCGAGGCGATGCTGGCTGATCTTCGTTCCGTCGGCCAGCACTGGAGTGTGGCGGCCGACGAAGACGTCCTGCTTCGACATTTCAACTTTGCCGCTATTGATCTCCCAGGGCGAAGCACCGATGCCGGGGAAGTCGGTGTCCTTCATCGAAACGTATGGCGCGTAGGTGGTTTTGATGGGATGGAAGAACTTCCGATCCTCGAGCATTTCCGCCCATATTCCACCGTAGATACACCGACCTAGGTGTTCGATAAACTGGCCATAGATGTAGGGGTTGATCGCGTCGCGGGTCTTTGCGGGATCAATCGAAACACTGATCGGAGTGGCATCTTGCATAGCAAGTGATAAGAATGCCACGGCGGCTATAACCATGCGTGCAGTTTACGCAAAGATTTAGCGAGAAATCAAAAAGAAGATGGTGGTGAGTGATGGATTCGAACCAACGTAAGCTCTCGCTGACAGATTTACAGTCTGTTCCCATTGTCCACTCGGGCAACTCACCACACGGACAAGAGAAGATTATACCACAGGGTTTGTTGTGGCGATTTTCGTTACCTTGCAACTGTCGCCGATAGATTCTTGGTTCAAAATAGTGAGGTGCGCCGTGCTTTTACATTGATTGAGCTGCTTGTCGTCATCGCGATTATTGCGATTTTGGCTGCGATTTTGTTCCCGGTTTTCGCTCAGGCGAAGCAGGCGGCGAAGGCGGCTTCTTGCATGTCGAACTTGCGCCAGTTGGATATCTCGTTCGTGATGTATCAGAGCGATAACGACGACCAGTTCCCTTTGGGGGCTTATGGCGATGCGACTTCGACGGTGATCTGGCACGACATGATTAACCCTTATGTGAATAATAAGCAGGTGTGGCTTTGCCCTTGTTCTAACGTCAGCAAGGTTGATCAGAGCGGGGCGGAGACTTCGCACTTTGGCTACAACGTGCGGTACTTGACCAACTTGGAGTTGGATTTTTCGAACCTGGATACTCAGCGGGCGGTGACTTCGACGACCCTCGGCGATCCGGCGGGGACGGTGGCTCTATCGACTGGGCGGTCTTCGGTGGCGGGGTCTTGGTGCGGGGATGATGGAAAGTTTTTGTTGCGGCCTGCGGATTATCTGGAGATGAGTTCTTCGGCGGGGTTCGACTGCTGGGGCATTCCGGATCCGAATGCGATGGATAACGCGATTATTGCGTGGGCGGATGGTCATGCCTCGAAGAAGAAGATGACGGCGTTCTATCTTGGCCAGACTCCGACGGATCGGTATTTTGATTTGGAGTAGGGCGTGTTAGAATTGGGGTGTGGAGCCCGCACCGAGTAGTCATGCGTCGAGATTCTCGCTTGTTCATGGCGTGATTGTCGGGGTGTTTTTGATTGGGGCTTATTCGGTGATCGCGCCAGTTTTTCGCTCGGCTCAGCCAGTGGCGAAGAAGACAATTTGCATGTCGAACATGAAGCGAGTGGCTATCGGCCAGATGATCTACTCGGTGGATTACGACGAGGCGATTGCTCCTTACTACACATTTAACGGCGGGGCCGCCAGGTCGCAGTTTGTGGCGACGGTTTCTCCGTACCTTAAGAATTATGAGATTCTGCTTTGCTCAGAGTCGACTCGATTCCGATCAGACCCGTCTAACCCCAAAAAGGAGATCGACTACGAGCACTTTCCGCTGATTTTGAAGCAGGTGGGGAAGGATCAACTGATTAGGCTCGACAAGATTGCCAGTCCACAACAGACGCCGTGGATGCACGATCCGGTGATGAAGATGCAGAGGGTGAAGGCCGGAGAGGAGATCGAGACAAATCACAAGTATCACCCGAATTCCTTCTCGGTCATGTTTTTTGATAGCCACGTGAAGTACGTCCCTACTCAGAAGGGGACTGTTTCGGACGCGATGAGCACAGACGGGGTGTGGTTGAGGTGAAGGGGGGTGTGCTTTATATCGTGAGAAGAGGGCGGCGCTCAACCCGGGCCAGACTCCGACTGATCGGCACTTTGATTTGGAGTAGGGCGCAGGTGGTTTTGAACGTAATTCAGTCGCTAACTGGCGCAATTCGAGGGTGACAAAATCACAGAATGCGCGCCAGTTTCCTCCAAATTGGGTGTTAGGTAGACTCGCCTACGTGGCGACCACTCCAGACAAGAGCTTTGCATCCGTCCAGGATACGTCGAGGGTCTTTGCCTCGGTCGAAGGGCTCCGGTTTTTCGCCGCGCTCCTTGTGGTATTGTTCCACGCCGGGGTTGCCCAAACGGTTCAGGGAGTCGATTTCGGTAAGATTGGCGTCAAGTTATTCTTTGTGATTTCTGGCTTCGTGATCACCCTTTCGACGCACCGCCCCCAGAGTTTTTCGGATTATGCGGTGAAGAGGATTTCGCGCATTGTTCCCTCGTATTGGGTGATGACGGGTGTCGTGATTGTTGGTTCGATAATCTTGCCGAGAGCATTCAATAGCGGCGCTCCCTCGTTAACCGAAATCGTTCAATCGCTTGCCTTCATACCCTTCGTAAAATCTTCTGGATTGGTGCAACCTGTTTTGTTTCTCGGTTGGACACTGAACATTGAAATGGTGTTTTATGCCCTATTTGGAATCGCCTTGGTTGTCGTTCCCAGATACAAGGAAGTGGTAGTAGCAGCGACACTTGTAGTGCTAGGCGTATCAGCTTATTTTCTCCATCCAGCTAACCCCGTACTGGCGTTCTATATCGGAAATTACTGGCTTTGCTTTGCGTGGGGGATCATTATTGGAATGCTCACGATTGGGTTCATTCCGGCGCAGTTGGTGAAACTGCAGCAACGAAGCCAAGGTTGGGTTCCCGGACTGTTTCTCGCAGTGCTAACGGCACTTTGTTTTGCGTTTCAACCTTTGGTCGATACGGGGATTTCCTGGGGATTGTTAACGCTAACCCTCATCACAGTAGAACTTGGAGTCGGGTTCCCGGCGAAACAGCTTCTTCGGTCACTCGGAGCGTTAACCTATAGCGTTTACCTGACCCATCAGATCATCATAAGCGCCTTTACGAAGGTGGTTGCGAAGGGAAAGATCGAGCCTGGATCGGTGCTTTGTGTAGCTCTATCGTTACCGTTGGCAATCTTCGCGGGGCTCGTCTTCTACCGAATCATCGACCGTCCATTGAGTAGGTATCTGAAGACGGTTTTGTCCAGCCGACTAAAGCCTAAGAATGGTTAGGATCGTGGCGACACCTGACAGAGGATTCGAACGATTTCAGGCAGTAGTTGATGCAGACTCGCCAGCGACGTACCCAGTTGCGAAGGCGGCTTGGAGGTTGTAGCCGCCGACTGGGCCGGCGATGTCGAGGACTTCGCCGCACAGAAATAGACCGGGAACGAGGCGGGAGGCCATGGTTTGGGGGTCGACTTCGGCGAGGCTGATTCCCCCGGCGACGACTTCGCCTTTTTCGAGAGGCACGGTTCGGACGGTGCCGAGAGGGAGGGCTTTGATGTTTTCGACCAGCTTGATGCGGGGCTTCTTTTCGAGTTTGGCGAAGTAGGTGTGCTCATCGATTCCCGATGCGCGGAGGATGCAGGGGGCGAGGCGCTGGGGGACGGAGTCGGCGATGAAGCTCGCTACGGGGCGGCGGCCATCTTGGCGCAGGATTGCCTCGGTGATTTGAGGGTGGTCGATGCCGGGGGCGAGGTCGGCTTCGAGTTTGATCTCTCCCTCTGTGAAGTTCTCGGCGATCAGGCGGCTTATACCTAGGACGGTCGGGCCAGAGACGCCTTGGTGGGTGAAGAGCAGATCGCCTTGCCAGCGGGCTACCTCTTTTCCATTAAGTCTTGCTTTAAGGATGATATCTTCCAGCGAGACTCCGCTGAGTTCAGGGTCGAAGGGGTCGAGTTCGAGGTAGACGGGGGCGAGGGCGGCGGTGAGCTTCTCAACTGTGTGGCCTAGGTCGCGCGCCCATTTCCAGCCGTCGCCGGTGGTGCCGCTGTTGGGGTAGCTACTGCCTCCGGCGGCGAGGATGACCTTGTCGCAGTAGATTGTCTGGTTGTTTAGCCCTTGGGTGAGGTCGCCGGTTTGGAGGACTTCGCTGAGGAGAGCTTTGGCGCCGAAGCGGGGTTTGTCGTGTTTGTTGGCGTCCCCTTTGTGCTTCTCGAACGGGGCTCCGGTTCGGACTCCGATGATCTTTCCGTCTTCGACGAGGATTTCTTCGACGGGGGTGTTGAGGCTGATCTCGACCCCTTGTTCGTCAAGATAGTCTTGAAGGATTGCGACGACGTCTTTGGCGGTTTGGTGGACCGGGAATATTCGGCCGTCGGGGCGGGTGTAGACCTCGAGGCCCTTTTGCGTGAACATTGGGACGATTGTTCGGTTGGGGAATCGGTTGACGGCAGAGCGGATGAAGTCGGCCTCGTTTTTTCGGAAGGCGCGGATGACGTCGCCGATGGGGCCGTCGTGGGCGATGTTGCACTTCCCTCCGCCGGAGATCAGGATTTTGGTGCCGATCCGACTCGTTTTTTCGAGGACGAGCACCTTCTTTCCGAGCGACGCCGCTCGCCAAGCGGCAAAGATCCCCGCCGCTCCGGCTCCGATGACGACGACGTCGGGTTTCATGGGATGATTATGGAAGGTTGGGGCGGAGCCAAGTTTTATAAGACCTATAGGTCATATAGGACAGATCGGACTCGTGGGAAGCGGGTGGGGGCACCCGAGCTCCGAGTTAGAACGCCCAAACAGCTTTGAAGCTGATTCGGTTCGTTGTTTGGGGGGCGTTGGGGTCGCCGTAGATGAAGTAGTACTCCGCTCCAGCAAAGCCGGCGCGGCGGTAGCTGAGGAAGATGTTTTGGCCGTTGGCGTTGCTGATGAAGCGGCTAGAGATTAGATCTCGGGGTGAGATCTGGTAAGCGAGGGTGCCGATGGTCTGTTTGGTAGTTCCGTCGAGCTCTTGGATGGTTTGGACGAGCGAGAAGTCGAGGCCCTTTTTGATCCGGCGGTTGTATTCGGCGGCGATGAAGCGGCTGGGGAGGTTGTTTGTTGTTCCAGTTTGGTAGCGGACGCCGACCTTGTTCATTCGGTTGTTTTGGTTGACCGCCATTGCGATTGCGGTGGTGTCGTCGAGGGTGTCGCCGTATTGGATTCGGGAGCGGTTGAATTGGAAGCCCATGTTGTTTCGGAGCTCCCAATAGAGGTCGCCATCGAAGCCTTCTTCTTGGCCCACCCCGTCGAAGGTTCGAAATTGAGGAATGTAGAGCTCGGCGTTGAACAGCCTGAATGGGCCCTTACGGTACTCCTTTTCGATGTTGGTGTAGCCGTAGAATCCCTTTCGGTCTCGCCAGTCGACGAAGCCGAGCGATGGGCTGAAGTCGGGTTGGGTGTGGATGTAGTGGATGAGGAAGAGTTCGCCCGAGACTCGGCTACTGAGCTCCATTGAGCCTGCGAGGTTGAATGGGGTTCCATTGTCGCGCTCGATGGCACCGCCGAGAGTGATGTTGTACCTTTTGTCGCTGTTTGAGTATCCAAAGCCGTAGGCTTCGCTTCCGGTGTTGCGGGAATCGAGGGTTCCGAAGTAGCTGAACTCCTTGTTGGGGGAAAGTGTGTGGACAGCTCGGAATGCGGCGGCCTTTTGGCCGTCGAGCTTGTTGGTGTAGAGGGCACCTACAGCGAATTTAGGCGTTACTTGGCCAAACACCTTGACCGCGGCATCAAAGTCTTGGATTCTTCGGCTGTAGAACATCGTGGCGTAATCGAACTCTCCGCCCATGCGGAAGAATCCGGAGCCTTCGTTAAAGAATGGGCGAGACTCGTTAAGGAATCGCTCGGTTCGGATGAAGTTGATCCCTGCGATGGAGTCCTGGATATTTCGGAAGTCGGGCGAGAAGCTGGCTACGCCCGTAAGTGAGGGTGAAAACTGGTAGCGGGCATCGAGTCCGACGCGGTTCTGGAAGATGCCTTCGTTGACTTCAGGAGCGGTGTAGCCGAGAAGTTGAACTTTCGGTTTGGGGGGTTCGGGAGGGTTGACGCCGTCCCACCAACCTTCAAGCTGGGGAATGGGGCTGAGGCGGGCGTTGGCCCAGCGTTGCTCAAAGCGGTTCTTGCCTTGCACCCGGATGAAGTTGATATCCATGTTGATAGACTTTCCTCCGGCGTAGTTCAGCATTTGCCATGGGATTTCAATCTCACAAATCCAGCCATCGGGGACTCGAGATGTGGCGGCTTTCCATTCTCCTCTCCACTCACGCTTGTCGGTTCGTCCTCCGGCGATGCGTTCGGTCTTTGTTCCCAGCGCGTTTACGATGAATTGCGACTGCTGCTCGAAGTTCCGGTTCCCGTAGGGATTGATAAGGAGGAAAACCTGGTCTTCGCCTTGGAAATTTGAGTTAGGAATGGTCTCGCGCCCGACGATCTTGTCTGGTTCGGAGTCGAAACAATAGTAAGCGAGATGGATTGCCCTTTCGGTGTAGCCGATATGAATTCTTGTCTTATCGGTCGAGGGCTTGGCGGTTACGACGTCTCTGAATTCTTCGCTGACATAGGCTCCGTCCCACTCGCCGGGTTGGATTGTGCCGTCGATGGTTGGTGGTTTGGTGAGAAGCTTCGCGGGAGCCCGTGGGGCAACATCTTGGCTGTTACTGATTGCGGCTACTGCTAATGTCAGTGCGGCCAGGGTTGTGCTAAGGACTCTTATCATAAATTCCTCTAGCTGTACGCAACACGACCTCGCAGAAGTTGCGAGGTCGCAGTTTTGTTGAGTAATTGGCCTTGCTTAGGCGGTCCAAACAAACGGCTCAGCGTCGGTTAGGATGCGAGCGGAGTTCTTCTGAGCCTCGATGAGGTACTCGGGAAGAGTGAAGCACGCGTTGTGGAATCGGCCGGTGTAGTAGCGGTTTTTGACTCCTCGCGCGGCAAATCTCTTTTCGATTTCTTCAGGTGTGAGAGCCATTGGGTCGTGCTTCTTGGAGGCGAGAACGAAGCCCCAAGGCTGGAAGAAGGTGGTGACGATTCCGAAGTAGCCGTAGACGTATGGGAAGACTTCCTTCATCGATTCAAGCGTTTCGATGCAGGAGACCATGCACTCGGGGTAATTCTCGTTTGCGGAACCGGCTTGCATGGCGAAGACTCCGTCGTCGCTCATTGCGTCAGCGGCGATTTGGAAGTACTCTTTGGTGAAAAGAAACTGGCCGGGGCCGTCTTCGTGGGGGTTGGGGAGGTCACTGAGGATGACGTCGAAGTTGGCGCCTTTATGATCGACGAGCCATTGGCGGGCGTCAGTGTGGAGCAGCTCGGTTCGAGGGTCCTCGAACGCGCCCTGGTGCCACTCGGGCATATGAACCTTAACCATGTCGACAAGCTCTTCGTCGATATCGACCATGACGGCTTTCTCAACCGTATTGTGCTTCAGGGCTTCGCGAAGGGTTGCGCCTTCGCCGCCGCCGCAGACCACGACCGACTTGGGGTTGGGGTGTAGGGTCATCGCAGGCTGGCTCATGCACTCGTGGAAGACGTACTCATCCATGATCGAGGTCTGGATGTTGTAGTCCAGGAAGAGCGATTTTCCGAACCGGGGAATGTCGCAGATCTGGTAAGTCTGATACTCGGTCTTGCCTTCGAGGATCATCCTCTCGACTCGGTACTGCCAGATCGCCGCACTGGTGTGCGTTTCGTTGATAAAGATTCCGGTTGCGTCGCTGCTCATTTGCCCGGGTTATTGTGACATATCGGGGTCGTTCGCCGTGCTAAAGCCCGACTTTGAGAGCTGTGCTAAAGCCCGGCAGTCTAGAGTTAGACGGCCATGACGTTGTAGCCACTGTCGACAAAGATGATCTGGGCGGAGACGCCTTTGCTGAGGTCGCTGATCAGATAGAGGGCGGCTCCGGCGGCTTCTTCTTGGCCGTATTCGCGCTTCAGCGGGGCGGTGTTTTGAACCGACTTTATGAAGTCACTGAGTCCACTAACGCCTCGGCCGGAGATCGTGTTGACGGGGCCAGGAGAGACGGTGTTGACACGAATTCCTCGGTCGCCGAGCTCGGTGGCGAGGTAGCGGACGCTGCTCTCCAGAGCTGCCTTACAGAGGCCCATGACCTTGTAGTTGTTCATCACGCGGGTGCTACCGATGTAGCTGAGGGTGACGATGCTGCTGTCTTCCTTCATGAGCGGCTCAAGGGTTTGGCAGGTTTTGACCATCGAATAGACGCTGGCGTTCATCGCGGTGTTGAAGTCTTCGAGGCTGGTATCGAGGAATCTTCCGGTGAGAGCCTCTTTTGGTGCGAAGCCGACGCTGTGGACCAGGAAGTCGAGTTGGCCGAGTTTGGCTTTGACCTGGTCGTGAAGGGCCTCGTACTGCTCGGCGAACATGAAGTCGACGGTGACGGTCTCGAATCGCTCGCGCCCTTCGAGGAGTTTGTTGACGCCTTCGAGGAGCCTTTCGTTCTGCGCGCCAACGCCGACGATCGCGCCCTCTTGGTTTGCCCGATCGGCGATTGCCCAGCCGATGGAGTTCTTATTCGTGACGTTGAGGACGAGACCTGTTTTGCCTTCGAGAAGCATGATTTGGATTATGACCGGTTTTTGGGTTTGGAGTTGGGGATGGGGGAGTAATCAAGTCTCCCCTGCTCCGTCGGAGGAGTCAGTGAGCCCTAGGCGAACGCTGGGGGCTTTTGGAACTGTTGAAGTTCTGACGAAATTACAACAGCCCCACTCGTTCGACCGGAGTCTCACCGACTCCCAAACGAGTGGGGAGTTTTAAGCGTCTATCATTTCGCTGATCGATACCCGTTCTCCGCGCTTTGCGCTTTCGATGGCTCCGAAGACCATCGCGAGGGACTTGATGTTGTCGTGGCATTCGCCTTTTGGAATTCCGCCGGTTTCGAGTGCCCAGAGGAATTCGCGGAGGGAGCCGGCGATGCCGGAGGGTTCGTCGACCGGGTCGGCGGTGAGGTGACGGACTGGGCGGTGGAAGCCTTCGTTTTCTTCGATCAGCTCGGCTTGGATGGAGCTGTGGCCGTCCCATTTGGCGGTTCCGTTGGGGCCGACGGCGCGCCATTCGCCTTCCCAGCTTGTGTGGAGGCCGTCGGCGCACCAGGAGCCTCGGTAGTTGAACTTTGCCCCGCCTTCCATCTCGAAGAGGCAGGTTGCCGAGGAACCGTGTTTGTACCAAGACCAGTTCGGGTTGAACTCCTCGGCGTAGACGCTGACCGGGTCGAGGCCGGAAATGTGGCGGGCTTGGTCGAAGGTGTGGATCGCCATGTCGAGGATGAGGACGTTTTGCATTTCGTCGCGAAATCCGCCGAAGTGGGCACCGATGTAGAAGTCGGCGTTGAGGATTCCGACGCCGCCGAGCTGATCGACGAGGGACTTTAAGGCGGATTGCCGGCCGTCGTAGCGGCGGCTCTGGGAGACCATGTAGAGCTTTCCGGCTTCCTCTGCGGCTTTGACCATTCTTCTTGCGGATTGCATTGAGATGGTCATGGGCTTTTCGCCCAAAACTGGAAGTCCGGCGGCGAGGGCTTCGAGGGTGACGGCTTCGTGGGCTTCGGGAATGGTGACGTCGACGACGAAATCGGTGCCTTCGTCCAGGGCATCTTTAAGAGTTTCAAAGGTTGGGACTTGAAGGTTCAGCTCGGCGGCGGAGCGGGCGGCCTGACCTGGCATCACATCGACCCAGGCGGCGATTTCGGTGTCTGGATTGTCCAAAAGGTTCTTTGCCCACGTTCGCCCCATTCCGCCTGCGCCCACCAAAATCGCTCTCTTCATTGCAGCAGAGTGTAACCTAGAGTCCATGCTTATCGCCGACCTTCGCAGCGACACCGTGACCCGTCCGACGCCCGAGATGTTTGAGGCGATGCAGGCGGCGGCGTTGGGGGATGACGTTTTGGGCGACGATCCGACTGTCATTGAACTCGAGCAACTGGCGGCGAAAATGGTTGGGAAGGAAGCGGCAGTTTTTGTTCCCAGCGGGACGATGGGGAACCAGATGGCGATTGCCACGCACACCAAGCCGGGGGATGCGATCATTGTTGAAGAGGAGGCTCATGTGATCTTCTATGAGGTCGGGGCTCCGGCGGTTTTTGCAAATGTTCTGACCTGGACTCTGCCCTCGGATCGGGGAGTTATGGACCCCGCAGAGATTCGGCGGAGGATTACGCGGCAGAACTTGCATACGCCAGGGACGACGCTAATTTGTATTGAGGACACCCACAACCGGGCGGGCGGAACGGTTATTCCGCTGGATGCGTTGGCTTCTTATCGTTCTGTCGCTGACGAATTTGGGATCAAGATTCACGTTGACGGGGCGCGCATTTTCAACGCGGCGGTGGCTCAAGGCGTTCATGTTTCGGAGATTACAAAGCACGTCGACACGGTGAATTTCTGCTTGTCAAAGGGGCTTCGGGCTCCGGTGGGGTCGATTTTGGCGGGGCCGGCTTCGTTTATTGACGCCGCGCGATTCTGGCGAAAGCGGCTGGGCGGCGGGATGCGTCAGGCGGGGATACTGGCGGCTTGTGGGATTATCTCGTTGACGAAGATGGTGGACCGCCTTGCGGAGGATCACGCTCGGGCTCGTGTTTTAGCTACGGAGTTGGGTCAGTTGCCGGGGATTACTTGTGACGCAGATGCGAATCCGACGAACTTGGTGATGCTGAACACCGACAAACCAGCGGCGGATTGGGCGGCGGCTCTGCATGAGAGGGGGGTCTGGGCGATGCCGGCGGCTTCGCATCGGCTGAGGTTGGTAACTCATGCTGACTTTACAGACGAGCATCTTGAGTTCGCTCTGGGTGTGTTCCGTTCGGTGGTGGTTTAGTCGATCAGGATGCCTTTTTTGCGAAGGTTGCGGTTGTGCATTTTCCTCGGGAAGATATCCATGTAAACGGCGAGAACTCCCATAAGCGCACACATCAGCACACTGCCAACAATGAGTCCTAGCGGAGTTTGATTTCGCCACTGCCATGCCTGAGAATCGGGATCGTTGTTGAGAGTTCGGACAAATATTGAAACGGCGGCAAACCCGGCTCCGAACAGTGCCCCAACCAATAATCCTTTGAGCCAAGCCCTGGGGCCGCGCAAAATTTCTTGATATTCGATGGGAGGAAAGAGGCTCTCCTTTGGCGACTCGGGGAGAGATTCGATCTTTTTGCACATTGCCTGACCCAACTCGGTTTGCCTTGACCTCGAACTTATAGCACCATCGAAGGGGATGGTGAATCGAATGCGCAATCGAGGTAGGTCGTGAAACTTCGGAACTACCATGCAAACCCTGCCCTCGATCAGTTTGGCCGACTCGATCTCGCGTCGCTGAATCCAGAATTTGCCATTCTCGGTATCGAAGGAGACCATTCCTTCCTCTAACGTGACAATCCCCCTAGTCCGACCGACCGTTTCGCCGCCCACCGTCCAGCTAATCGAGGAACTTTTGGAGTTTCCTTGTTGTCGCTCACGCTTCACTCCATTACTCGACCAAATGGCGTAGACGTAGCCTAAGACTGCAGGTCCAGCGACTCCTATGCCGACTGCAAGTCGTTGTTCAGTCGGATGGCTCAGGAAGTATCCGCTTTGGAACCCTTTTACAATGGCGAACGCGATGGCCGCCATGTAGATCGCTACGCAAACTACTCCAGCGACCAGCTTGCCAGGATTATCAATCCCGGATTCTTGGAGTCCGGCTACAATGCAGGCTGGATTCGGGCGGAGATAGGTTCGCCCTTTGTAGACGAATGTTCTGGGTTCTGTTTCGCTCATCCGCAGAAATCGTACTCGCAAAGTCCCGTCAGGATTGCGAGTTTAGCTCGAGCGGAGCTCGTCGCATTGAAAGCGAAGACGATTCTTCGTACTCCACCCTAGCCAGTCGACTCACGCTCGATAAAATTCATCTCGAACATTTCGAGACGGTTTTCATCGGGGGCTTCGCCGGACATTCGTTCGTTGAGGCATTTCCAAGCTGAAGCTACGATCTGGGGAAATGGAGCGGCCAGCGAAGAGATCGGGATTGTGAAGTCGGCTCCTTCGGGATAGTCGCCGGTTCCCCAGATCACCGCGTCTCCGGGAATGGTCAGCCCTGCTTTAAGGCAGGCTCGCGCCGCACCAATGGCGAACGTGTCGGTGAAGCCGAAGAACCCATCGGCTTGGTTTCCCTCTTTGAGCCAGTCGGCGACAGCAGCAGCAGCATCGGCGCTCGTCTCTCCACAAACAGAGATAAATCTGGGTTCAAGGCCAGCCTCTTCCATCGCCTCGGTGTAACCCCGGCGACGCTGCTCACGAGGAAAATCGCGAAGAATCCAATCGGGAGAGACGTGGACAATTTGCTTTCGACCGCGAGAAATCATCTCTTGCGCTACACGCTTCGCACCAGGGTAAAGGTCCCACGCGACCCTGTCTCCGTTCGTAAGCTCTTCGAGACCTAGCACGCAGATTGGCGTGGAGGCGGTAGAAGGGTCCTCTCGGTAGCGCATCGCAGCCTTTCCTGAATCGACAGTGAGAATGCCATCGACAGGCCAATCGGACGGACGCGAACCGGTTTCGAGCATTGCGTCAGTTTTGTCCAGCCCGACGATCATGATTTCGTGACCGGTTTCGTTCGCGTTTTCGCTAATCGCTTGAAGAATTCGGAGGTAGCTAATTGTTGGGCGATTGATGGGGATCCAGACACCTACAACGTTGGTTCGTCCCGCTTTGATTGCCTGTGCGTGGCGGTTGGGTCGGTAGTTTAGGTCGGCGGCGGCTTTGCGAACTTTTTCGCGGGTGGACTCGGTGATTCGGGTATTCGGGGTCTCGGCTAGGACGTGGGAGACGGTCTGAACCGAGACTCCGGCGAGCGCCGCAACGTCCTTTAACGTGATTCTGCCTGACTTTGGAGCACCTCTTTTCACGTTTGAAATAAGGATACCTAGGCATACTAGATGTGTATGAACTCCGAGATTGTTGCCGTTGGGACAGAGCTGCTTTTGGGGCAGATTACGGATACGCACTCGGCGACAATGGCGCGGATTTTGGCAGAGTGCGGGATCGGGTGTCGGCATCGGCAGACGGTTGGCGATAACTTGGAGCGGATTGTCGAGGTGTTGCGCCAGGCACTCTCTCGTGCCGATGTTGTTGTTTGCATTGGCGGATTGGGGCCCACTGCGGATGATTTGACGCGAGACGCGATAGCTTTGGCTTTGGACGACACTTTGGAGACGGTACCGGAGGTTGAGGATCGGTTGCGAGCGTTCTTCCGGTTGAGGGGAGTTGCTTGGGTCGAGTCAAATGCGCGGCAGGCGCAGAAGCCGACTTGCGCGGAGTTGATTCCGAACCCGAACGGCACCGCCCCGGGGCTGGTGGCACGGAAAGGCGGAAAGACGGTTTTTGCCTTGCCGGGGCCTCGGGGGGAGTTTGACCCGATGGCTTACGATTCGGTGAAGCCGATGTTGGAGACCTTGGGCGGCGGAGTGGTGATTCACTCGCGAGTTTTGCGGATTACGGGGGTGGGAGAGAGTGCGGTGGAGGAGAGAATCAAACACCTCATGGAGTCGGAGAATCCAACGGTTGCGCCATATGCTCAGCCAAGCGAGGTTCATTTGCGGCTTACAGCGCGGGCGTCATCGCTTTCTGAAGCAGAGGCTGTGCTTGATCCGGTGGAAGCGGCGATTCGGGCGGAGTTGGGGTCGGCCGTTTATGGGTTGAACAAGACGACTTTGGAGGAGGCGGTTTTGTCGTTGCTGATTTCTCGGGGGGAGACAGTTTCGACGGCGGAATCCATGACGGGGGGCGGATTGGGATCTCGGCTGACGATGGTTCCGGGGGCCAGTGAAGCTTACGTTGGTGGGGTGGTGACTTATTCGGTGGGAGCGAAGGTGGCTCTGCTTGCATCCGATGCCCCCACATCCGCCTCCCTCACCCCCAGCCCCCTCTCCCCCCAGATGAAGGAGGAGAGGGGGCTTTCGGAGGTTCTAGGGCTTCACGGCCCGGTCTCTGCAGAAACGGCTAAGGTGATGGCGGAGTCGATTCGTGCGAAGTTGGAGACGACGTATTCGGTTGCGATCACCGGCAATGCCGGACCGTCGGCTGATGTTGACGGAAAGGCGGTTGGGTTGGTTTACATCGCGATTTCTTCGTCTTCGGGGACAACCGTCGAGGAGTGCAAGTTCAGGGGTATTCGCGAGGACATTCGGACTAGGGCGGAGCAGACGGCTTTGCGCTCGTTACGCGAACGCCTCTTGTAAACCCAGCGGAGCGTCGCTGGTACGAGCTACTTCTCAATTGTTTGACCCATTTGCGAACCATGAGTATCGAGAAGCGAACCGCGCGAAACTGATAAACTTCGTACATGTTGCTTAAAGGCATTAACTATTGGTCGTTCCCGGGGTCGTTTGAGGATAAGGTCGATCCGTTTGACGCAATCAAGCTGGCGAAAGAGCATCGGTATGAGGCGTTGGAGCTTTGTATTGGCGAGCCTCGAACTCAGTTCGGGACCGACGCCACCGAGGCCAAGTGCAAGAGCCTTTTGGATGCGGCCAAGAACGAGGGGATTCTGCTGAAGACCACCGCGAGCGGGCTTTATTGGGGGCGATCCCTCGGCGACCCCGACCCGAAGGTCCGTCTGGCGGCATCCGATGATCTCAAGAAGATGCTCCAGATCAGTAGCTGGCTGGGGGCGAAGGTTCACCTCACGATTCCCGCGGCGGTCGATGTTTTCTTCCTGCCGGATCGCCCGGTTCAGAACTACGATGACTGTCTGAAATGGGGTGCGGAAGGGATGGCGGCTCTCATTCCTCATGCTGAAGCTTGCGGAGTGACAATGGGCATCGAGAATGTCTGGAATAAGATGCTGATCACGATTGGCGAGATGAAGAGTTTCATCGATCAGTTCAATTCGCCGTTCGTCGGGTGCTTGTTTGATGTTGGGAACATCCTTCCTTTTGGCTACCCAGAGATGTGGATTCGGGCTTTGGAGCACCGGATTGTGGCGGTTCACGTTAAGGACTTCAAGCGGGCGGTTGGTACCGCCGAAGGGTTCTGCGACCTGTGTGAGGGCGATGTGAACTTTGAAGAAGTCGTCAAGGCTTTGGGCGAGATCGGATTCGATGGGGCGCTAGTTGCGGAAATGATCCCCCACTACCCACGCTACCCGATGGTTCGGGTAGCGAATACGAGCAATGCCCTGGATGCGATCCTCGGTCGTGGTTGATCGAAGAAAAGAGCGAATCTATGTGGGACGGATGAGCGTCAGTGAATTCGATGTTCTCCGCTCTCGTCTTTATTCAGCAACACCAGCCTGTCGTCCGTGACCGCGATCGGTTGGCCGTCGTCGCTCGGTTGTATAAGCAGGGGAAGGCGAAGAGTCGGTTTGAGCTGTACTTGGACGGACAATATGGCGGGGTTAGGCGGCTACTGCCGATGCCTGTGGAGCCTTTTAGAGCCGTGTGGGTGAGTTCCTCGGAGCTAGTTGTTCAAACCGATCGAGGTTGGTACTTCGGCAACAAAGATAAGTGGAAGCCCAAGCTCATCAAAGAAACCGGGGACTTCAACTTAGTGGAGTCCAGAAATCGAACTTGGAAGCCCAGCGAGCCGGAGTTTTTTGTTGATGAGCAGCCAGGATATTTTGTTTTTGACAAGAAATCGCTGAAGTTCAAAGAGCAGACGGGATCAAGTGCTCACGATGTGAAGCTGGCCGAATCTGGAAGGACGACGATCGAAGAACCCAACGGTGGGAAGCTAGAAGTTGAGCCTTTTCAGTACTTCTCCTACAAGGTTTCTGGGAAGGAGGTTGAAGCCGAGAATGAGTTTCAGCGAGCATGGCGAGACAAGGATCGACTCTGGGTTCTGGCGGGCACCCACAGCTCAGGATCTGGTTCCGTGAATTCGATTTTGCTGTTCGAGAAGGGCAAGGAACCAAGAGTGGTAATACCGGAGGCAAACTGCATGGATATGCATGAGTCTCGCCCCTATTTCGCCTATTGCACACCGCGCACAACTTCGCCTTTGAATCCGAAGGATCCGTCTTCGATCCAGGTTTGGTCAAGCGAGCTTGTTGTCGGAGATTGGACGTACTCTACGGGAGTCCGTCGCACAGTTTACGGAGGCGCAATTCACGTTGCCAGTGTCTCGATACGGCCTTGACTTGCTTCGTCAAGGGCCCTGATCCATCGCTGCCATTGGGGTGACTTCTCGACCTTTCGTGCAAGATTCGGCGGGTGATTTGGTTGACGGAACTCGCGGTGCGTTTGTTGGCGAAAGAGTTCTCGCTTGCGTAGGTTTGCGGGCTGGAACAGAAGCGTTGAAATGATCTCGTGGAGCAAGAGAACCTGCCAGATGTTTTGGCTTCGGAACTGCTTGGCGAAGTCGAGTTTGAATCGCTGTTCTGCTTTTTCTAGCTTAATGACTTCTTGCCCAGCCGAGTCGCTGAATTGATTAATTCTTTGAACCTGGGGGCGAATGTAGGTGTGGTAGAAGGGGACTTCGAGTACGGTGCCAGCGAAGGTCTGGTTGACGAGCCAGTTGGTTGAATCATGGTCGAGGTGGCCTTGCTCGAATGCGCCGCAGACAACGACATCGGGCTTGGCATGAGCCATCATTGCCCGAAAACTGGGAAGGAGGTCTTTGAGCTCGTCACAAGTCGCGCCGTCGGTGGAGTTGTGATGATAGAGGTTCTCTTCTGGCACACCAAGCAGATCGGCGGCGGCGATGCCCTCTTTGAGTCGGAAATCGGGGGAGTGGCTCCAGCTGATTCGTACTTCGTGACCAGCTTTTACCAGGCGGCTAATGGTGGCGCAGACGGAGATTTCGTCGTCGGGGTGGGTCATGCAGAAGAGCCACTTTCGCGGCGTTTTGAAGTCGATGAGACTCATTTCTGCATCCGCTCAATGATGCTGGTGGTCGAGCGACCCTCGAGGGTGGGCATAATGACGACCTTGCCGCCGTAACTCTTGACGATTTTGGTTTCGGGGAGAGAGTCCTCGGTGTAGTCGCCGCCTTTGACGTGGATATCGGGCTTGATTTGGGCGATGATGGCTTCGGGGGTCTGTTCGGCGAAGGGGATGGCACAGTCGACGCAGCGGAGAGCGCTCATCACTCTTAGCCGGTCTTCAAGCGTGTTTACGGGCCTTGTTTCACCTTTGAGACTCCGGACAGTTTCGTCGGTATTGAGGGCGACGATAAGGAAATCGCCTAGGGAGCGGGCCTTTTCGAGGTAGTCGACATGGCCAGCATGAAGGATATCAAAGACGCCATTGGTGAAGACAATCGTCTTCCTTTCCCGCTGGCTCAGAAGCTCTTGCAGGGTCATCCTACAGCCTCCCAGAGGGATTGGAAGACGGATTCTGGCTGGATGTCTTTGAGGCCGGTGTCGGAGTAGTGGCAGCGGTGGATTTGGCCGTAGGGGCACGAGCGAGCGGGTTTGGTGATGCTGTAGAGCCCAATTGCGGGGACTCCGAGTGCGGCGGCGACGTGGGAGCTGCCGGTGTCGCCGCCGACGTGGGCGTTGGCGAGGGAAATGAGGCTCACGAGTTCTCTTACGGAAGTTTTGCCCAGCATGTTGACAATTGGGGATTTTGCTTCTTGCTCGACTTCTTGAAAGGCTTGCTGGTCGGCGTCGGCTTTGCCGCCGATGAACACGGCGGATATGCCTTTTGCCGAGACCATGTCTGACAATTGGGCGAAGTGGGTAGCGGGCCAGCGTTTGGTCGCCCAGCCCGCGCCAGCATTGAGAACGACGAAGGGGCCGGTGACTCCGTTTTCGGCGAGGAGGGCTTTGCAGTTTGTGCGGTCATCTTCGATAGGTTCTAGACCGAATTCTGCCCAGTCGCATTCGGCTCCGGCAGCGCGAGCGACATCGACGTATTGATCCACAACGTGAAGGCTACTCGGGTCGGGCTGAACAGGTGAAGAAAAAAAGGGGGCCAGCTCGCGTTGCCAGTGGTAACCGAGCTTTTTTTCAGCTCTGGCTCGTGCGATGACGAGACCACTTTTAGAGAGCCCCTGCATGTCGAGAGCTAGATCGAACTTGGTTTCAAAGCTTGGCCACGAGGCTGGCTTGAAGCCCGGTTTGACTCGCTCGATGTTGTCGACCGAAGGGCAACACTCGATGATTCCCGCGAAACGTGGATCCACAGCCCATGTGATTCGCGAGTCCGGGAATGCCTTTTTGAGGACCACCGCAACGGGGAGGGTGCACACGCAGTCTCCCAGAGCAGAGAGGCGGGAGATGAGGATGTTCATAGCAGCCCTCGGCGCCGGGCGTACTTCCAGCGGTCGTGCATCCACAGGTATTGCTCGGGGGCGAGGCGGATCATTTCCTCGATGGCGAGGTTGACCCTTGTCATCAGTTCCTCGGGCTTTTCGCCTTCGAGAGCGCGGATTGGTTCCAGATACACATGACGGTAAGTTCCGGGACCAGTTCGCAGGTGGCAACAGGGCAGAATAGGAGCCTTCGTTCGGAGGTGTAGGACGGCTGGACCCAGGACGGTTCCGGCGGGTTTTCCGAAGAAGGGGATGTAGGCTTCATCCGCGTTTTGATCTGGGAGGATCACTACAAGTTCGTTTGCTTTGAGCCGTTTGATGGTCTCACGGGCGGCGTTTCCTCGGCTGAGGATCTCCATATATTGATTTCGGAGGGAGTTGACCTTGTCGGTGATCGCAGATTCATTTGCATCGCGGGCGATGCCCGAGACATTGACCCCTTCGATGGCGATGCACTGGCACATTCGCTCGAAATTGCCGAGATGCGCGCTGATAAGAAGCACTCCTTGACCTTGGTCCAACACGTTTCGGAGATGCTCCTGCCCTTCAGTGGTAGTCGTTCTTTGTATGTCTTCGTTCGATCTCAAGGGCGATCTTAAGAAGTCAGCAACCGTGCGACCAAAGTGTTGGAACATCCCTTTCGCCATTTCTGATTGCTCAGCTTTTGGCACTTGGGGGAAGGCGAGCGCGATGTTTGCCACCGTTCTGGTTCGGTGCTTCTTGTCGAGCCGACAAAGCAAGAGCCCTAGTGCGGCACCGCGCCGCTCGGATTTGGCGATATCGGGGACTCGGAACCACTTTTCGCCGAAGTTGAGCACCGCCAAACCTAGGCGATGGATGAAGGCCTTTTTATTCAGGGATTCGCTCCTTGAGCCATATCATAAATTCTTCTTTGGGTTCGATGCTCGCGCTGCGTCTTGCGATGAGGATATTCGCCTTGTCGAGATCGTCACGACTCCTGAGCTTGACCCAGTCCTTCATTGTTACGATCACGACACATTCATTGTGACGCGAAAAGAGGTCGGGAGCATCGAGCGGATCATGATCGGGGCGGGCATCAAGGCTTGTCACCTCGATTCCGGCCTCTTGAAGAGAGGTTTGAAAGAGATCGGGGCGAGCGATTGCGGTGAGGATGGCGGCTTTCTCGGGCTTGGGGGCGGGCTGACCGTGCTTATCAACAAACTCAGGGGCGGAATAGACCACGGAATACTGGTGGTTAGGGAGCACCAGGTCGGCCCTAGAGCGATTCCATCGCGGCTCGCGATAGGGACCCGAGGGGAAGGGGAAGGCGTTGAGTGGGTCCAAAGCATCAAGGATGATGGTCAGATGTTTGTGCAGAGGAAGGTGCTGAAATCCATCATCTAGAACCAGTACCGAGTTCGGAAATTCTTGACCAGCAAGTGAAGCGGCGAGGACTCTTCTTCGCCCCACGACGATCGGCACGCTAGGTCTTAGGTCCCGAATTTCCGACGGTTCATCACCCCAATCTTGTGGTTCCAAAGGCCCATCGGGTGAAATAATTGCCCCCTCTGTTTTCGGGCTTCCATAGCCGCTACAACTGATGACGGGTTTGAACCCAAGTTGAACTAGACAGTCAGTAACAAAAATAGTCACCGGAGTCTTGCCTGAACCGCCCGCCGTGAGGTTCCCAATGCAGATAATTCGGGGGTGCGGCGTGGCAGATCGCTTGATGCCATACCGATATATCAAAAGGTAAAATTGCCAGGCAAGTGAATAGAGTGCCGATAGCGGCAGAAGAAGAATTCGCCCAATGAGGGGTCTCCATCCTTGCCCAAACCAAAGGTTCTCAATTCTCATCGGTTGAAGATTGATTGAACCTTATTCAAAGAACCGCAGTCCAACGAAGAGCTGCAACGCCAAGTTATGAATACGAATTCTCAAGTCAAGGCCGTGGTGAAAACTGTTTCAACCCGGCAAATGCTCATCGAAACCGCCGTTCGCGTTTTCTCCTCTAACGGCTTTCACCGTACAAGTCTGGATCTCATCGCCCTCGAGGCTGGAGTCTCGAAGATGACGATCTTCTACCACTTCAAGAATAAGGAGGAGCTGGTCATCGCCGCTCTGGACCATGCCCACGAAGAGACGATTCTTCGGATCCGCGAATACGCGGCGGCCACGAGCTCGGACGCTCGGTCGTACCTTTCGTCCGTCTTCGGTGCCCTAGAAGAAATGTCCGCTGGTGGGAAGCTGAGCAACCTCTACATGAGGGCGTCGGCGGAGTTCACCGAGGAGGACTCGGCGATTCGGCAGACGATCGCGACTCATGTTCGGTCGGTCGAGATGCGACTTTCTTCGCTGGCCATTGAGGCTGGATTCCAGAACCCACACGAAGTTGTCATGCAACTCATGAATATCCTTCGCGGACTCTACGCTGCCCAAATCTGCCCAGCGGCGGGAGTCGGGGTGTCGGGTGCGAAGCGGATGGCGGACTGTGTGATTCGAGTTTCGCCAGCGTTTGCGGCCTAGCGAATCCCCGTATACTGGTCGTCAAATGCACCCGGAGGACGACCAGAACCTTTCCAACTACCCGCGAGCTTCGTCAGTTAAGAATTTTGAGGTCAACTCAAAAATCTTGACTGGGGCAGTAAAAGCAGGTGTCTGGCTCGTGGCCCTCTACGTTTTGCTAACGATCGCTGGCTTTGTCAACGGACGTTTAGCATGGGACCAGTCCGCCATCAACCGCGGACTTGGGATCGGTATTGCGAAGACGGTAGTCTTTGTGGTCTTGGGTTTCTTTGTCTGCCATTGGTTTGACGAGGCCTATCGCGCTGTGTGCGGACTTCGGGGTCTGGCACCGCGTTTCCGTACGAAGCAGATCATCGGCCTGTGCGCCAACCCGTTTTTGGGGATGCTCGCCCTTGCATACTTTTCCGACTGGGTTTGGGCAAAAACGGAGTCAAGCGGTGCGCCGACGATGACTTGGAAGTCGCTGTGGAGCCGCTATCCTTCGGTCAATATGTTTGCCGTACCACTTGCAATCTACGATGGGATTCTTGTTTCCCAATATTTGCTTCCTTACGTTGTGGGAAGGCCATCGAGTCCCATGGTTATGCATGCCGAAATGGCACTCTTCCCGGTGGTTCTCATCACCGGGCACATTTTGGGGTCGCGACTCACGCAGCGGATCCTGACCCTGGCCGGTTAAACCAACTTGCGGAACTGATGCTTTCCAACCTTGAGAATTTTGCCCTCGAGGTCGGATTTGCTCATTCTTAGTTCGCTCACTTTTTCGCCGTCAAGTGCAACGGCTCCGCTTGAGATCAGTTCTTTGGCTTTTCCGTTGCTAGACGCGAGTTCGAGGGCGGTGATCAGGGCGGGGAGCGAGATCATTCCGTCTTGGACAAGCTCGTCCGGGATCGATACCTCTTCGGCATCGGTCACTACTTTGCGTTGCGAAAAGGTTTCGACAAAGAATCGTTCGGCTTCCTCGCCAGCTTCGGGCGAGTGGTACAGGGAAACGATTTCGCGGGCAAGGCGAATCTTGGCATCGCGAGGGTTTTTGCCTTCTGCGAGCATTTCTTTCACTTCGTCCAGAGGAACGTCGGTGCACAGCTCGAACCAGTTGGCGATGATGTCGTCAGGGATCGACATGGTTTTGCCGAACATGTCGTTCGGAGTGTCCATGATCGAGATGTAGTTGCCGAGCGACTGGCTCATCTTCTCTTTGCCATCGGTTCCGACCAGGAGCGGGCAGAGGATGACGGCTTGGGGATCCTGTCCGTACTGCTCCATCAGGGTTCGACCGACGAGGTTGTTGAACTTCTGGTCATTGCCACCGATTTCGATGTCGCACTTGATCTCGACCGAGTCCATGCCTTGGCACAGTGGGTAAAGAATTTCGTGCATGGCGATGGGCTGGTTGGTTTGGAACCGCTTGGTGAAGTCGTCCCGCTCCATGATTCGGGCGACAGTGTATCGCGAGCAGAGGCGGATGACGTCTTCAAAGGTCATTTTGCCCAGCCAATCCTTGTTGTAGTAAATCTCGGTTTTTTCGGGGTCGAGGATTTTGTAGATTTGGCTGCTAACCGCGTCGACGTTGGCCTGAACTTCTTCCCTTGTGAGCTGTTTTCGGGTTTTGCTTTTGCCGCTCGGATCGCCGATTTGTGCGGTGAAGTCGCCGATGATGAGGCAGGCAATATGACCCATTTTCTGGAAGTCACGGAGCTTGCGGAGGACGACGGCCCATCCAAGGGTGACGTCTTTGGCGGTGGGATCGACGCCCAATTTGACCCGCAGGGTCTTCCCGTCCTTGATCCGCTTGAGAATCTCCTCCTCCCCAATCACCTCCGTGGTTCCACGGCGGATGGTTGCGAGTTGGGAGTCGAGGTTCATGGAGTCAAGTTTACCGAGACTTGGCTCCGTCGTTCAGGTTCATGCCGATGCGTTGGTCGGCGAGGTTGATGAAGGTGTCTTTGTCGGACATCACAGCTTGTGGGGGGAGGGCGTCGGAGACGGTTTTGAGGCCGGGGAGTTTTTTGACGGCGGTTCCGATGGCGAGGAATTCGATGATTCCTGAGCCGAGGGAGTAGACGTAGGTTTTGATACCCACCACGTCGTCGGCTCCGGCTGCGACCGCGTGTTCCATCATGCGGTGGAGAGCGTTCTCGCGGGCGTCGTAGACCATAGTGGTCAGCTCCTCGATCTCACCCCTTACGAGGGATTTGAAGGCGGAAGTGATTCCGCCCACGAAGCCTAGGGAGTAGACGCTGACACCCAGAACCAGTTCCAGCGGGAGGTAGCCGCAGTGGATCATGTTCCAGGTTTCTTCGGCGGTCATATCGCTAGTTGCGGGGCGGTCGCTGTACTCGGGGCCGTAGGCTTCGTGGTGAGAGGCGGTGCCGAGCATCACCATTTCTTGCAAAGCTTGGAACTTGATAATGTTGGTTTTGATCCCGATCACGCAGTTTGCGCCTTTGTCGCGCGCTTCTTTCTGGATGCGCTCCAGCGCGAGGTGGCGAGTGTGATAGAAGATGTCACTGAATTCGGGGATTTCGCCCCTGACGAGGGAACGGAAGCCGCCCATGATTCCGCCGCCCAGGCCGATAGAGTAGGCGACGTTTCCGAAGGCGAAAGCGATTGGGCGGTAACCGCAGTCGAGCTGGCAGTAGATTTCCTGCCCGTCGGAGCTGGATGTGAACTCAAGCGCGGGGGCGTTGACGCCTTCGCGGTGGACGGCGGAGCCGATGCTGAGGAACTCAATGTTTCCGCCATGAATGACCAACTCGCTGGTGACTCCGCTGATTCCCACCGCGCCTTGAAGGCCCGTCCAGGCTTCCATCCGATCCAGGGCAGCCCTTGCGACCGTCGTGAATGAGCGTGGTCATCTGAGTCACCTCGCCCCCGGCGAGGGTATTGCCGATCTGGGCGAGGCTGCCCATGAAGCCGCGTGACCAGACCGAGTTTCCGATGACCAGTTCGCCCGGCGCGTAACCCTTTTTCGCCAAGCAAAAGATTTCGTTCCCGTTAAAGCCCGTGTTAATCGCCATATCCGTTTCTCGTTGTTACGGTGAGATTAGCAGATTGGGTTGCCTATGCTTTGAGTGCGGTAAGAAAGGTTTCGACATCGATCTCAGCTCTTCGGATCAATCCTCTGAGCAAACCGGGCGCGAGTTCGCGATGGTTTGGAATCGAAAGCGTCGCATGACCCGCCCGATACAGGATCATGTGACTGCCGG
The DNA here is from genome assembly GCA_965248555.1 of Fimbriimonas sp. Lineage (GTDB taxonomy): Bacteria > Armatimonadota > Fimbriimonadia > Fimbriimonadales > Fimbriimonadaceae > Fimbriimonas. Next base: position 295,609 of record CBDFJP010000001.1, read on the forward strand.
TCTGGTGATCCAATTCCCAGCCCAGGCGGCTGAACGCCTTTGCGGCTTCACGACCGGAGACAACTGGAAGCGGAGGCATTAGACTGCAACTTCGCCGACATAAGCGGTCGTCATGCGGGGCGAGTAGGGTTCGCCGCGAGCTTCAAGCACTTTGAGTACTCCGTTGATTGCATCCTTGATGTTGGCGGTCGCCTCTTCCATCGTTTTTCCCTGTGAAAGGCATCCCGGCAACTCAGGAACCTCGGCGACGTACCCGTTATATTCGTCGTCGTAGGTATACAGAACTTGGAACTTCATGCTAGTTATGTTACATCAGATTGAGACACGTCTGGAGTCCGAATGAGCTCCCACTTCGAAGACCTGGTCAACGAGCATAAGGACTCGGTTTATCGGCAGATGGCGCGGGTGTGTGGGAACCGCGAGGACGCAGAGGATGCGCTGGCGACGGCGATCATGCAGGCGTTTCAGGCGTTTGAGCGGCTGGGTTCAGATGACGCTTTTCGGGCGTGGCTGGGGACGATCGGGAAGCGGGTCTGCTACCGGATGCGGGCGCATTCGGGTGTCGCGAAGGCTTTGGAATACGCCGAGGAGCACGACCTAGTGGCTCCAACTGTTGACGAGATGGAGTTGGGGGTGTTGAAGGGGTGCGTGAAGGAGGCCGTGGACGGGCTGGACGAGAGTTATCGCGACGTGTACTTGATGTGCGAGATTGAGGAACGGACGGTCGAAGAGGCTTCGGAGGCGTTGGGGCTAACCGTTGCGGCGACGAAGTCGCGACTTTTGAGAGCTCGGGCGAAGGTTCGGGAAATGTTGGATCAGTCGATTTGCGCGGCCTAACCTGGTGCGCGGACGCCTCGCGAGGCTCGTCGGGCAGGCGAGACGACTGCGATCCCAATGAATCGAATCGTAGCCAAGTAGACTCTTACCAACACAATGGCGTGGATTGCGGTAATTGCGATGGGACTGGCTCTTGGCCTGCTTGGCGGCGGGGGCGGGATTCTTGCATTTTCGATTCTCATCTACTTATTTGGCGTCAAACCAAGCGACGCCACAGGGGGATCACTTCTGGTTGTGGGATCGACAAGTCTCCTGGCCGCGTTGCTTGAACTGCGTTCGGGAAAGATGGATTGGAAATCCATCGCCTGGGTTGGAATCCCGGCAGCGATTGGCTCAGTATCCGCAAGAAAGCTTCTCGTCCCAAAGATTCCAGCACACATTGGTGGGATGAGCAAAGACGATACGACGATGCTTGCTTTCGGACTCCTCATGGTGGTGATCGCCTATCGGATGTTCAGACCGCCGACCGAAAAAAAGAAGGAGTTTTCGACTCTGGCGTTGGTCGGTAGTGGTGTCGGAGTCGGATTGCTTGGCGGCCTTCTTGGAGCAGGCGGCGGGTTCCTCCTGGTCCCACTGCTTGCGTTAGGAGTCGGGTTGGAGATGCAACGCGCAGTGCCCACTTCGTTGGCGATCATCAGCATTCAGTCACTCGCTGCCGTCGCCTCCGACCTAAACCGCCCATACCCCTGGTCGGTACTGGGTGGGGTGGTTGCAGCTTCGCTACTCGGAATGGTTGCAGGGCTGCTTCTCCGACCGAAAGTTAACGCCGCAAATCTCAAAACCGGATTCGCTTACCTCGTTGTCGCGGTCACGATTTTCACCTTTTACAAAGTGGGTGTGAATCATTTTGCGCCCCCAACGTCTCTAGCTCAATAACGATGAACAAAACTATCACTGTCCAAGAGCTGAAGGCTCGCCTCAATTCGGGCGAGGCGATCAAGCTCATCGATGTACGCTCGGCCGGGGAATACGCCGCAGGGCACGTTCCGCAAGCGATGAACGTGCCCCTGGAGGAGGTCGACCACCGGATCGCTGACTTCCAAGGTGGCCAAGTTGCCGTCCTCTGCCAGGCCGGAACCCGCGCCGGAATCGCATGCAATATGCTCAACGGTCGCCACGACGGGCTTCTTCTTGTTGAAGGCGGGACAGACGCATGGGTTGCCGAAGGCGGCCCAGTTGTGGCTACTAGCGGCTCGCGATGGAGCCTGGAGAGGCAGGTGCGCCTCGCCGCCGGAGTGCTTGTTCTCACAGGCACCGTATTGTCTGTAGCCGTGAACGCATCATGGGTTTATCTCGCGATGTTTGTCGGCGGAGGGCTCACTTTCGCTGGCATAACGAACCTCTGCCCGATGGCTATCGGGCTCGCCAAACTGCCTTGGAACAAGGCGCAAACCTCTACACAAACCGAAAAGGTGCAAGCATGATCATTCGCAACTTCTTTGAACCAAAACTCGCCCAAGCCAGCTACCTGGTGGGGTGCGCCAAGACGGGCGAAGCAATCGTCATCGACCCTCTGCGCGACATCGCTCAGTACCTCGAAATGGCGGCGGCCGAAGGGCTTCGGATTACTCACATCACGGAGACTCATATCCATGCTGACTACCTTTCGGGGACGCGGGAGCTTGCGGCGGCGACGGGAGCGAAGGTGTTCTTGAGTGACGAGGGTGGTCCCGACTGGACTTACGAATTCTCGACCGATCCCAATGTGACGTTGATGAAGGATGGTCACACGATTCGAGTTGGAAACCTATCGTTGAAGGCAGTTCACACGCCAGGGCATACGCCGGAGCATATGTCATACCTTCTCACGGATCATCCCGCCAGCGAGGAGCCGCACTCGTATTTTACCGGTGACTTCATCTTCGCCGGAGATGTTGGGCGTCCCGACCTTCTGGAGCGCGCGGCGAACTTCGCGGGGACGATGGAGAAGGGAGCGAGAGTTCTTTTCCAGTCGATTCAGGCAACTGCTTCCCTTCCCGATTCGTTGCTCATTTGGCCCGCTCATGGCGCGGGTTCGGCGTGCGGGAAGTCCCTTGGCGGGTCGCCGGTCACTTCGCTCGGCTACGAGCGGAAGGCGAACTGGGCGTTCCAAGTCAAATCAGAGGACGCATTTGTCGAAGAAGTTCTCAAAGGTCAGCCCGAGCCGCCGTTTTATTTCAAGGAGATGAAGATGCGGAACAAGAAGGGGCCGGTTGTATTGGGCGCGATGCCTCGGGTTTCGCGGGTTGCTTCGGCGGGGTCGAAGGACGTTGTTGATGTCCGATCTGGGTCTTCGATTCGACTTGGCTACGTGACGGGATCGCTTGCGATCCCGAGCAACAAGGGGCTGACTAACTGGGCGGGTTGGCTCCTGAAGTACGACGAGCCGGTGATTGTGATTGCCGACACCCAGGAGCAGGCCGACCAGGCGGCGCGAGATATGGCGACGATTGGCCTTGACGTGGTGAGCGGCTGGATGACCGCTCCGGGGTCGGGTGAGCCATTTATCGAGACTTCTTGCGCTCAGGTAAGCGGCGAGGAGTTCGTTCTGGACGTTCGCGGCATCAACGAGTGGAACGAGGCGCACATGAAGAACGCTCATCACATTCCGCTGGGCTACTTGTCGGCGCGGCTCGATGAGGTTCCGCGGGCGTCGCGAGTGGTGGTTCACTGTGCGGGCGGGAATCGGTCGCCAATTGCGGTTTCGATTCTGCGACGGGCAGGTTTCGAAAATGTGGCTGAGATTCCCGGTGGGCTGATGGAAGTCGTAGAGAAGTGTCCGGGCAAGGTTCAGGGGGCATAGCTTTCAAATCGGGCGAGTCACGCTTACTCGCCCGAAAGCGTCTACTTAGGCTGGCACATGCTGAACCAGTTGCCGAAGGGATCCATCATGACGGCTTCGATTCCATAGAACTGCTCGACGGGTTCTCCCTTGAACTTGACGCCTTTCGCAACAAGCTCATCGTAGGTCTTGCGGCAGTCGTCCACATTGAAAACTCCGGCTCCGAGGGCACCGGAGGTCACAAGTCCTCGGAGAGCTGCAGCTTGTTCCTCGTTAAGGGCCATTCCTGCTTCGATGGGCATCATGATGATCTCGAAGTCCGGCGCGGCAGGGGCACTGAGCGTGAGCCAGCGGAAGCCGTTGTCCATTTTCATGTCGGTATTCACGGTGAGGCCAAGCTTGTTGACGTAGAAGTCGAATGCCACGTCGAGGTCGGTCACCCAGACAGTCGTGTGAGAGAGTCGTTGGATCATAACGACTGGATTATCTCAGGTTTAGCTCGAGGTGTCATTGTCCAGAATTGCGAAATCCGGTGGCGCCTCGCTTGAAGCAGCCAGGGATGTAGATGATCTTCTCAAGCTCGAGTTGTTTAGCTCGGTGTTGAGTCGGTGTGAGACCCTGGAGGGCTTTGAACCGACGGCAGAAGGTAGCGGGGCTTTGGTAGCCGACGGTGGAACAGATGGATTCAATCGACTCGCTAGTGTCAAGCAGAAGCCGCTTAGCTTCAGCGTATCGGAGATTTTCGATGAATTGCCTTGGCGTCATGCCGAAATGAGTTCGGAATCCACGTGTGATGACGGAGGGCGAGTACCCAAACAGACTCCCCATATCAGCGAGATCGCAGGACTCCATGAATGAAACTTCGAGGTGAAGTCGGATTTGCTTGGCGGTGGCAATCTCCATGAGTATCGGTAGCTGCAGGCTCCCATTCAGCCTCTAAGCTAACGTTAACCCTACCACGGCCACCATGGAGAAACTATGACTGTCCGTTAGCATCGGCAATGCGGGCCTTTTTTCGAGCTTGTTTGGTCAACCAACGGTCCAGTCTCTTCCGCTCTCTTCGTGCTTGATCAAGTTCAGAACCAGCAAGATACTGCTCCTCAAATTCAGCGAGCAGCCCTGGTGTGAAAAGTATTTCGGCGTACCGTTTTGCCCACGCTTCGACCTCTGGATCAGTGAATTCATCAAGGTGGAGAGAAAACACGTAGGTGCCACGTCCGCGATGAGCGGCGTACAGCTCAACGGTTGGGTACTGAGACATCATTTGTCGGACGAATTCGGTTTGCAGCTCTGGATTGCGATTGTCAGCGCGCATCCGCTCAAATACTCTCTGGGCCCCATCGAACGGCGAGGGCTTTTCGATTTCTTCGCAAGCCGCGATGCCGTGCATGGTTGCGTTTGGATTTGCTCCGGCTTCGATCAAGCGATCATACGCGTCTCGTTTCCGGAACGCCGCGGCAATGCACAGCGGGGTGCTGGTTGGCTTTCCTCCTTCGACGTCGGCACCGGCCCTCAGAAGCAACTCTAGTATTCGTGGATCTTCTGTGACCGCGTCGTGCAGAGCAGTCTTTCCAGTCTTCGGATGACCGTGGTTGACATCAGCTCCTGCCTCGATCAGTAGTTCGACCATTCGAACGTCGTTGTTCTGGACTGCTTTGTCTAGGGGAGTTAAGCTCTCCACTTCGGCATTGACATTGGCGCCCTGAGCGATCAGTGACTCGGCTTCCTGGTGCTTGCCTTGCGAGACGTAGTAGAACAGGCGATTCACTGCTCAATCGTACTTGGTGTTGAGCAAGGGTGGGCACTCCTCAACAAATTAGTTGGTGCGCGGGAAAGGACTCGAACCTTCACGCCTTGTGAGCACTACCACCTCAAGGTAGCGTGTCTACCAATTTCACCACCCGCGCACACGAGAGTGAGCAAGGATATTACCACATGCTACTGGAGCCGGTAAAGGGTGTAGCGGGGGCGTGTGGCTTCGATTTGGGCGGGGAGGGGTGGAATTTGGGTGGATTCGCCGGTGAGGACGAGCCAGTAGGCGGGCCGGGTGCGGAGTTTTTGGTCGGGGAGATTGGCGATCTGGGTTCGGAGGCGGGTGAGTTCGGTTGCGATAGTTCGACCCTGTTGGCTACCAGGATAGCTGTCTCGCCAGGGGGTTCCGATTCCGGGTTGATCGACGAGTGGCTGTTGGGCGCGGATGGTGAAGAGGTTGGAAATGTAGACGTCCTTCTTGAGGAGAAGGAGGCAGTCGGCGTGGAGGAGGGTGGGGTTCCAGCCTTGAGGTGATAGGGCATAGGAGCCTCGGGCTGCAGATTGGAACAGGAGTGCGCCTTGGGGGATGGCGGCGAGGTCGGCGTTGAGTTGGTCGATTTGGGGGTTCATGCCCAAGAATCTTGAGCCGATGTCGATTGAACGGAGGACGAGGAGAGTGAGGACGACTTCGAGTCGGCGAAGGGGGAGGCCGACGCTGGCGAAGTAGATCATGATGAGCCAGACCGGGATTCGGGCGAAGATGAACGCGCTGGTGAACGCCTGGTGGGGGGCGAAGAGGGAGATGAGGAGGAAGAGGATTCCGGTTGCCTTTGCTTCGAGCGGGACCTTGAAGCTGCGCTTGTAGACTCCGTAGCCGATGAGGGCGAGGAGGACTCCTTCGAAAATGAAGTCTCGCCATTCGATTCCGAAAACGAGCGGCGAGGCGAGGCGCAGGAGATGTTCGGGGAATGGGCGCCAGTAGACGCCGGACATTTCGGCGACCGGGGAGAGCTTGATGAGGACGAGGACGATCAGGGTTCCGACTCCGAGACCAGGCCAGCCTTGGAAGCGGTGGTCGGGCTTGAAGAATCGGTGGCCGACGAAGCTGAGGGCGAAGAGTCCGAACGCCATCAGATGGTTGAGTGCGAGGAGGGGCGCAGCGATGGCGAGGAACGTGTTTTGGATCGCTGGCTTGGTGTCGAGGCGGAGGCAGAGTGCGAAGCAAATGAGCCCGATGGCGATGCCGAAGAGGTAGTTGATGAACCCGAAAGCAAGGATGTAGGAGTAGGCGAAGCACAGGCCAAAGAGACCGTAGGCGGACCATTTGCCGGTCATTTCTCGGTTGACCCAGGCGAAGCCGAAGCCCATGAGGCCGATCATGTTGGCGATGAAGATTTTCATCAAGATCATGGCGTTGATCTTGGTGAGCATGAGGATTGGGGTGATGAGGAGGTCGATTGCTAAGTTGGGCAGGACGACGAAGTTGATCTTGTAAAAATCTTGAAGGGCGGGACGGTCGGGGAGGGTTGCGAGGACGTGGAGTCTGGCGAGGTGGTTGGGGGTATCGACTCCGGGGACGGAGTTGAAAAGGAAGATGGGGGCGATGGTGATGATCCACGCCAGAAGGAACCAGGGGAGGAACCACTTGAACGTGCCTTGGGTCACTTTTTGCGACAACAGAACATTGCCTCTACTTCGTCGAGGCTAAGGGGCCGACGAGCCCAGTAGCCAGCCGTTCCGCCGTATACGGCGTCCACTTGGAATCCGCTTTGTTCGAGCATTCGGGTTACTTCGGGAGCAATGAAAAGTCGCTCATGAATAGTTAACTGTTGAACGCCGCTGGGAAGTGCCCATTCGTCGGTGTAATTGCTGACCATTGTGGCGGGGTTGAAGCGGCCATCGGCGGTGAATTCGTCTTTCATTTGGCGGATTGCGGAGTAGCCATTGAGGCAGCTGAGGACGAACGGAGCATTGGGTTGAAGGTGCTTTTGAACTGAGCGGAAGATGGCGAGGTCGTGGTCGTAGGGGTTCTCAGCGCGTTCGATGAGGCCGAGTCCGCCTTCGCAGAGGCAGATGGCGAGGTCGTAGAGCTTGTCGAGAGTGAGGTCTCGGGCGTCGGCTTGGATGAATTCGACATCTTCGCCTTTCGCTCGAGCTTGTTCGAGCATTTTTTCTGAAAAGTCGACGCCAGTGACCTTGTAGCCTCGTTTGGCGAGTTCGACGGAGTGCCGGCCGGTTCCGCAGCCGATGTCCAGGATGCTTGCTCCGGGTTGGACGGGGTAGAGGCTGAGGAGAAAGTCGACTTCGAAGACCGTGTGCTGGGTGAAGGGGTTCTCGTCGTAGGTTGCTGCTTGGGCGTCGAAGAATTCACGCCAACGAGAAGTTTCGCTCACCTCCTCAGGGTACCTGGAGGTGTACAATCGCGCAATGAGTCCAGAGTTGACGGGCAAGTTTGACAAGTTAGACGCGCGTATGGAGGCGATGATTGCGAAAATTGGGGGTTACTCGCCGGAGGTGTTGGCGGCCCCAGTTGGTAAAAGTTTGGCTCCGGGGTTGGTGTTGGAGCATATGATGCTGTCGGAGAAGGGGTATGAGGCGATGGCTAATCCGGTGCAGTTTGCGAAGTTTAAGGGCAAGGCTCCGAAGACGAGTTTCATCTACCGGATGGTTTTGAAGCAGATGGCAAAGCCGGCCGCTCAGGCGACTCCGATGCCGGGGCAGTTTGTGCCAAAAGGGTCGGTTGCTTCTTCCACTGCAGGAGAGGATTGGCGGCGGATGCGGGCGAATCTGCGCTCGTTCTTGGCGGGTTTGGATGACGATGCTTGCTGCGGTGGGAATATGGTGATGGGTCGCCTCTGCCCTTCGACAGTTTACGATTTGCTTTCTGCTCATCAGGATTACCACGACGCAAGGTTGCCATGATTCCTACTCTCATTATTGCCCTTGCTCAGACTGTTCCGACGAAGCCGGGGGAGTACTTTAAGTCGTCAGACGTCAGTCTTCAGACGCCGGCGTATTCGTTGTCTGGGAGCAACTTGGTTTTGGACCTCAAGGGGGTTGTGCTTCGAGGAACGCCGAAGACTGTTGAACCTGATCAGCGGAAAGGGCTGGGTTTGCGGATTACGGGTTCGAATATTACGATCAAGAACCTGACGGTGGCGGGCTACAAGGTTGGGATTCTTGCGGAGAACTGTAAGAACCTGAAGCTGGTCAACTGTGACGTGAGCTGGAACTGGAAACAGAAGCTTGGCTCGACCCCCGAAAAAGAAGACTTGAACGACTGGATGAGCTTTCATAACAACGAGAAGCGTGAGTGGTTCCGGTATGGCGCGGGGGTTTATCTGGACGGGGTGACCGGGTTTGAGGTGAAGGGGCTGAGGGCTTATGGTGGGCAGTGTGGGCTGATGATGAATCGCTCGGAGAAGGGGGTGGTTTGGAACTCGAACATCAACTACATGAGCGCGATTGGGATTGGAATGTACCGGTCATCGAACAACCGGATCATGCACAACAACCTTGATTACTGCGTTCGGGGATATTCGCACGGGGTTTATAACCGGGGACAGGATTCGGCGGCGATTTTGGTTTTTGAGCAATGCAATAAGAATGTTTTTGCCTACAATTCCGCTCGATTTGGCGGGGATGGGTTCTTCCTCTGGGCAGGGCAGACGACCATGGACACCGGGAAAGGCGGGTGCAACGACAATCTGGTTTATGGCAACGATTTTAGCGACGCGCCTACGAACGGGATTGAGGCCACTTTCAGCCGCAACAAGTTCGTGAACAACCGGGTAGACAACTGTTGGCACGGGTTTTGGACGGGTTACAGCTACGACACCCTCATCGCCGGAAACCACATCATGGCAAATGAGGACGGCATCGCCCACGAGCACGGGCAGAACGTCACAGTTGAATCCAACCAGTTCTTGGGCAACAAAAAAGCTCTCCGAATCTGGGCGAATGAAAAGCAGGACCCGAACTGGGGTTACCCCAAGGCTCGCGACACGCGGAGCATAGGGTGGCAGATTAAGGACAACGCAATCGGCGATCCTCGGTTATCCATTGTGCGGACCGAGAGTGTTCTGTTTGAGGGCAACCACTCATTCAACACGCTTTTTGCGATAGACCCTTCGTGTAAGGACGTAAAGTTTGTGAAGAACTGCCTGCATACTGACCTGCCGAATGGCGGCCTTCCGGAGAGATTTTCGCTGGCGGGGAATGAGTGCGAGAAGCCTTTGGTTTCACGCAGTGTCGGCGGTTGGGATCCTCGGGATGAGGAAGACGTGTGGGAAACGCTCTCGCCTGAACCTCTTAAGGGCGGCATCATGCCGTTCACCATGGCTGGCGACAAGAGCGATTTGAGGGTTGATCAATGGGGACCGGTGGACTACCGAGCACCTTTGCTTGTTCCAACCAAGGTGGTCGAGAATGGCTGGCAGAAGCTTTCCGTGCTCGGCCCAAAAGGGACGTACAAAGTCAAAGTCTGCGATGGATTTGAGATCAAGAACAGTGTCGGTGGAGCCGTTCCGGGCTCAATTTGGATTCGTCCAGATGCGGAGAAATCGGATCCCTCTCGTCAGTTAAAGATTATTTACAGTGGGGGCAAGACTGTTGATTATCGCGGGATCGTATCCCCGGCGGGGACTCCGATTACGTTGACGCACGAGACGTTTGAAGTGAAGCAGGATTGGAAGGTTCATTTCTTCCCTTGGGATCCAAAGGAGTCTGATCCGCGCACTGAGGCTCGGCGGTATGACGAGGCATCGGCGTTAGCCCCGGGTTGGAACGCCACGCCTGCCAAGCTGGATTACGCAGGCTACGGTGCGTTTGAAAAGGGAGTTCCGAAGACCCATTTTGGGTCGGTTTGTGATGGCACTTTTACAGTTCCTTCTGGAAGTTTCACTTTGGAGGTAACGGGGGATGACGGGATCGTTTGTACGGTGGATGACAACATCCTCGTTTGCGATGAGTGGCATTATCAGGGGCCGACGACTTATTCGAAGACGGTGAAGCTGTCGGCGGGGACGCACAAAGTGCGGATTCACCACTTCCAGATTGACGGCTATGCGGCTCTGAAATTCCAGATCAAACCAGCCCGCTGACGGCTGGGGACTGAAGGCCGAAGACTTCCCCCTGGTATCCTTTAGGTTCGCCATGCCTGAGTTTTTGCTCGAAGTCGGTTGTGAAGAACTCCCCGCGTCTTTTGTGGAAAAGGCGTATGGCGACTTGCGCGATGCGCTTTGCAAGGAGCTGACGGAGCTTGGGGTTTGTGAGGGGGGAGCGACGGCTTGCGGCACTCCTCGACGGCTGATTGTTCACTTTCCTAACCTGAAAGCGCAGCAAGAAGATTCGGTCAAAGAGCAACGCGGACCATCGTTGCAGGCGGCTTTTGAAGCTTCGGGTGAGCCGACGAAGGCGTTGCTGGGGTTCTGCAAATCGCAGGGGGTTGAGCCTTCGGATTTGCGGAAGGATGAGCAGTATGTTTGGGTGACGAAGCATGTTGCCGGGTTGCCGACTTCGGAGCTTTTGGAGTCGATTCTCCCTCGGATTATCTTGGGGTTGAACTTCGAGAAGTCGATGCGGTGGGGAGCATCTCGGGCTCGATTCGCGCGTCCGATTCGATGGATTTTGGCGGCTTATGATGGGCGCGCTTTGGACTTTGGGGTTGAGGGCGTTCATTCGGCTTTGATCTCTTATGGGCATCGGTTTTACGCGCCGGATCCTTTTGAGGCGAAGACTTATGCGCAGTTGGTAGCTGAGCTTCGAGGTCGTTTTGTTGAGCCATCATCGGACGCTCGAAAGGCCTCGATTGTCGCTCAAGCTCACGGCCTGGCGGCGGGATGCACGGACGGCTACGACGACCTTTTGGATGAGAATACGTTTCTTACTGAATGGCCGACGGCGATCCTTGGATCATTTCCTGAGTCGTATTTGGAGCTTCCGGAGCCGGTTTTGGTGACGGCGATGGCGAAGCACGAGCGGATGTTCCCGGTTCGAGATGCCTCTGGCAAGCTAAGCAACCAGTTCATTTTCATCCGCAACTCGGGTGAAGACGAGACGGTTCGCAAAGGGTGTGAATGGGTTCTTGGCGCGCGGTTTAACGACGCGCGGTTCTTCTACGAACAAGATCAGAAGCTGACCCTGGACGACTTTTTGGCGAAAACGGAGGGCGTGGTTTTTCAGGCTCAACTGGGCTCGGTTCGGCAGCGAGCAGATCGGTTGGCGAATTTATCGGCGAAGCTCGCCAAAATGTTCAACTTCTCCACCGAAGAAGTTGAAATGTGCCGAAAAGTTGGACTTTATGCAAAAGCAGATCTTGCGACTGGACTAGTCTCGGAACTAAGTTCGTTGCAAGGATTCGTCGGAGGTTACTACTTGCGAAAGGAGGGTCGAGAACCGGATCGAGTTTGCTGGACCATCGAGAACCAATACTCTAGGTTTTCCCTGACAGAATCGCACGAAGACAGGCAACACGCTTGGTACAGTGCCTACGCCTCTGAGTCAGAGAGCCAACACAATCTGCTACCGCTTTTCCAACTCGCTGATAACCTCGACAAGCTGGCCGGTTACTTAGGGCTTGGACTCAGCCCTTCCGGATCTAGCGATCCTTTCGGACTGCGCAGGTGCGTAACTTCCCTGATCGAAAACGCGGTTCTTTACCCTGATATCCAAGGCTTGTCGCACGTTGAGCTCATCGCACTTGCGGCAGATGAATATGAAAAGCAAGGTTTTTCCCTCAATGCAGACGGAATAAGCTCGACACTCGCGGACATGCACGCGGCTCGATATCCTGTTCTCTGGGCTTCGTCGAAGACTCGTCGCCCATTCGAGGCAGCTTTGATGCGTGGCAACTATCGGGAAATGACGAATCCGAAGAGCGTACGCTTCCGACTTGAGACTCTTGAACAATTTGATACACCAGCCGATCTACAAACTATTGCCCGTCCGATCAATCTTTCGAACTCGGCAAAGAGCAAGGGAGAAAAGGTTGGCAGTATCGGCGATATCACCAAGTCGGGGTTGAACTCTGAGGAAGGATGCACGCTCTTGGCCGCAATCTCCCAAGCGGCACCCAAAGTGGAGTCAGCGAAGACTCCCCTGGAACTCGCCGATACTCTGAAGTCCCTACTCGCGCCGATCAACGCCTTCTTCGATAACGCTATGGTCATGTCCGAGGACCAAACTGAGCGGTTCCATCGGCTCTCGCTAGCAAATGCGACAGCCGAGCTCCTAATAGTCGCCGGTGACTTTACAAAGCTGGAGGGCTAGTGGGCCTCGACGACGCAACTCAGTTCTTGCGCGACCACGTCGCTCCGACTGCACACGCGATTGACACTTCGGTCGAGGCGATGGGAGTTGCTTTTGACGAGATGCGGCGGCAGGGGGTGATGGCTCTGAGGCGTCCGGCGGACTATGGGGGGCCGGGGGTTAGCGAGGCGGAGTTTCGGGTTTTTCAGGAGGAAGTGGCGCGGGCGAGCGGGGCGTTTGCGTTCCTACAGACTCAACATCAGAGCGCGGTGAATATGATCGCGAAGCAGGCTTCGGAGGAGATTCGGGCGGAGTATTTGCCGCTGATGCACGGGCCTCGGACGGTGGGGATTGGGTTCTCGCAGTTGCGGCGGACCGGGGAGCCGATCTGTAAGGCGGTCGAGTGTGACGGGGGCTTTGTTCTGAATGGCGAAGTGCCTTGGATCACGGGTTTTGGGTTCTTTGACGAGTATCTGATCGGGGCGGTTTTGCCCGATGGGCGGGCGGTTTTTGGGCTGATGCCGTTTCGGGATTGCGAGGGGCAGGTGATGAGCGAGCCGATGCGACTGGCGGCGATGGAGACTTGCCAGACCGTGACTGCCCGGCTGACCAACTACTTTTTGCCGAGTGCGAAGGTCGCGTTCATCAACGACAAGGATTGGATTCGGAAGAACGACGCTTTCAACATTGTTGTACAAGGGCACTTCGCGGTTGGGTGCGCGCTGGCGGGGGCGGATATTGTGCAGGAGGCTGCCCGTCGGAAAGGCTTTGACTTCCTGGCGGAGACTGCGGCGAAGCTCTACGCGGAGATCGAGTTGTGCCGGGCGGCGCTGGTGGCGCATCAAAAGGATTTTGCCGAGGACACAGCTCCGCTTCGCCTCGAAAAGCGAGCCTGGGCGATTGACCTGATGATGCGCTGCGCCCACGCCGGAGTTGTGGCGAGCAGTGGAGCCGCCAACTTCCACACCCACCCGGCGCAGCGGGTGTTGCGCGAGGCGATTGTGTTTAGTGTCAGCGCTCAGACGGGGCCGATTATGGAAGCGACTTTGCGGCGACTGGTTAGGTAGTACATTTTGCGCGGATTGGGTTTATACTTGATGAAGAGATCGAGCATGAGCCACGTTGACACTTCCATCGGCTTCTCGCTCCGTTCGGAGCCGCCGAGTCTGACTGTGCCGATAGGTGGTGTACCAGTAGATTTTGAGTCCTATTCGAAAGCCTGGATGAAGGAGTACATGCCTGGAATTGCTACCTTCATGGTAGTCATAGCGTTTGCAAACAAAATTGTCGACCCACTGTTCAAAGGTTGGAAAGGCTGGCAGAGCTTTGGTCAGGACCTTTTGGGAGCGGCAATTGTGGCAGTGGTGACTTGTGGGGTCTTCTACATTTCCTGCCGACTTGCACGACAACGGCAAGCCCGACGCACCAGAACCGCCGGTTTTGACTCTCCCATCGTTCACCTCACTGCCGAGGGGCAGTGGGTCACGTTTCGGTTTGCATCGGGGCGCGAGTTTGTGGATCGCTGGGATCGGCTTCTCAGGTTCAAAAGCGCGCCGGAGTTCACCGAGTTCGAGTTCCCGGCCAATCCGCCGATCATCATTCCGACAATGGCACTTCCCGTCGAGACAATACGCACGATCTCTCAATTCTGCGCCGCCGAGAAAATCCCATCGGAGACCAAGCGATGAACGAACCTGGGAAGGGCATAGCGAACGGTGCGAATTGGTTGTTACTCGCAGTCGGAGTGTTCTTCGGAGTTGATGGTGGTTATCGAGTTGTTACGCATGATTTCACCAAGACGCTTTGGCTGAATCCGGTTGTTATCTATGGGATCGCGGCTTTGACGCTGATTCTGTCCTTCGCGACGTTCGCCAAGACTTTGATTGTCGACCGGAAGTCTGGAGGGCGGGGAGACCTTTGGGTGCCGGTTTGCGCGGTGCTGGCGGTGTCGCAGATTGAGCGACTGGTGGGATCGAAAGACGCGTACGAGTGGGGTGCGATAGTGCTTTGCCTACTTTCTTCTGGAGTCGGATTCTGGATCGCTTTTCGCAACCCTAAGAAGTGGGAGCCACAAAAGTGAATTTCAAAGAGATAGGCTGGTTGAACTGGCTAGTCATGATCTGCTGTTGTGCGTTCATGGCTCGGCACGTGTTGAAGCTGTTTGCGTTCGATTACTCACCCTTCCCACACGCAAACCCGGTGTTGATTCAGGTCGTTGGCACGCTGACCGCAGTCCTGAGTTCCGCGGCATTTTGTAAAGGCTGCGTGATGTTCGTCCAAGACAAAGACTTTTCTAAGTCGCCGCTGACAGCGATACTGTCGTTCCTGATGATCGATGACTTGTTACCACATGCAAAGCCTGACCTGATCCACGACGTTGGTTCGGTCGCGATGTGTGTCGGCTTTTCTGGTGTTGCGTGCATTGTCGCCTTCTTGCCGAGAGTCGAAAAGCAAAAACTTTGAGAGAGATGTATTTTTTGACTAACTAGGTCGCTCTTTTTCCTGTGTAGCCCCATAAATCGGGGCAACTGGGAATCGAATGAAGATCAATAAGTACAGCGTCGGGTTGGTAGGCGCACTCTCACTCATCAGCGGCGCCATGGCGCAGTCGTACCAAGCCGTCGAACTTGCGGGGCCGAGTTCTTGGGCATTTGCCGGATACAACAACGCGGGCGGAGGCTCAATCGGGAGCCCGACATCGACCATTGGCCGCGCAACGATTTGGGATTCTCTCGGAATCGCAACCGATGTTCACCCCGCATTCCTTGAGTCTGCCACCGAGTTGAACTACTCGCAAGTCAACGGCATGTTCAACACTCTCATGGCAGGAACCGGTCGCGGAGCAGGCACCAACAACCGATTGGTTGCTCTGGTATGGAAATCGGGCGTGCCTTCGATCATTCCGGTTCCTAATGGAGTCAACAACTGGTTGGCTCAGGCCTACGCTACTGATGGTCAGTCAGTCGTGGGAGAGTACATCCCATTCGCTGGCGGGACTAACCCAGGAAACTCGCACGCCTACGTTTATAATGCTACGACCAACACGGTAACGGACCTTTACAACGGCAATCCCTGTGTCGCACTCGACGTCAAATTTGGTCAGCAGGTTGGGTACGAGATCAAAGGCATCACAGAAGCTCGGCTTTGGTCGGGGAGTGCTCGAAACTTTGTGAACCTGCACAACAAGGCGTACGTGGCATCAATGGCAAACGCTCTTGATGGAGGGCGACAGGTCGGTTGGTCGGCTATCGAAGTTAATCGGATAGGAGAAGCGAAGCGAGGGCGCAAGGTTCGGTACGATTTCGCTTGCATGTGGACCGGCAGCGCCGCCAGCCTCCAGTTCCTGTCCAACGGCTATGGCAACTCCATTGCCTCGGACATCGATGGTCTACGAATCTGCGGTGACGGGATTGTTACCACGGGTCTCAACGGCGCGAGAGGAGCACACCACGCCCTGGTCTGGGATACTCCAACAAGTGAGCCAGTGGAACTCCATGACCTGCTGCCCGCGGGGTTTACCAGTTCGTTCGCGAATAGTGTTGATGCCAGCGGCAATGTTTACGGCTCGGCAATGGACACCAACGGAAAGTCTCACGCCATCAAGTGGGTTCGACTGTAAGGGCGCCGTTGCCCGAGCGGGAGATCCCAGTAGCCACACCGATTCGGTGTGGCTACTTTGCCTTGCGCGGTTCATAATGGAAGCATGATTGGTTCCCGTTTAGCATTGGTAGGGGTCTCCCTGCTGATGATCTTGGGGCTCATTTATGCTCGCGGTTCGCTCCGTCGAAATGCAGCGGTGGACCCCGGTTACCCGGCTCCAGTTGCGGCATGGAGTGATTTTGGCCAACCCCAGATTGGGGCGGTTCAGGGTCGGGTAGACGTTTTGAAAGACGCCCGCGTGGTGGATTTCGGGCGCGAGGTGTATCGCGGGGAGATGGATTTGAATCCGACACTCGACCGAATTCGGAAGGGGAAGAAGTTGAGCCATCGGAACGATGGTTCGTTCTTCGGGAATCGGGAGCGGCGGTTGCCTCGGCAGAGTGATCGGCAGTTTGTTCATACGAAGCACAGCCCGAAATTTCCGGGTCCGCAGCGGGTGGTTATCGGGAAGGACGGCTCGGTTTGGTATACGGGCGATCATTACGACAGCTTTGTGAAGGTGTCGAAATGAGGCGGCGCAAGCTCCCGAAGAGCGGGGTTGAGGGGCTGAGGGTGACTCACGAAGTTCGGGAATGGGACGCTTCGGGGGTTGTTTCTAAGGACGAGATTCTGTCGGGGCTGGCTCAGGTTTGGGACTTCCCCTCGCACTTCGGGCATAACTGGGATGCGCTGGTGGACTGCCTTTCTGACCTGTCTTGGGTTGGGGGGTCTCAGTTTGCGTTGGTTGTTTATGATGCTCCACGAAATGAGGATTGGTCGACGCTGCTTGAGTGCCTGCAAGACGTGGCTGACCGCTGGGGTCCAGATGGGGAGTTTTTGGTTTATTTTGTATAATGACTTTCGGGAGGAAGTGTGGCGGAGTTCGAATTGCTCAATAAACCGGGCCGACGGGCGCTCCTACTAAGGTGGCTACTTCCAATCCTTCAGGCCGTCGTGGGAATCGGTCTTCTCGTCGTCGTGTTTGGAGTGATTAACCCTCTGTGAGACCCTGACACCATGATCTTCAAGAACGCAGATGTTATTGGCATCCCGAAGTGGCTAATCTACGGCGATGTCTTCTTGTTCGGAGGCTGTACTGTTCTGAGCTTTGCGCTCCCATTGCTCGCCGCCGGAAGGCGAATTCCCTGGCGGTTGCGTGAACCTGGCTTTCTGATTGGCTCATTTTGCTTTGCCAAGGCGGTTGTTCCACTATCGTTCAAAGACGTCGGCTCACGGGCCAGCGACTACCGGACGGTCTCGAATGCTTTCACTCTCATGGGCTTCGTCATGGTTGGACTACACCTGTTTCATCTTGAGTTGCTGAAACTAGTTCCATCGCGTAGTAGTGAGGACGGGGCGTGATCAACTGGAACAAGGAGCTGACGCCTGGGCTTCGGGAATGGCTTCGAGTGCGAGTTCCTCAGATTATGACCCTTGCAATATTGTTTTTCTACTTGCTACCGGCAATGGCTTTGGGATTCGCCTTACTCGACTTCTTGCGCGTGGGTTGGGGCGGCTTGGTCCGCGGTTCCGCGAACTCAAAGGTTGGAGTCTGGATGCCGATCGTTGGCTTTCTCGCTGGCGTTTTCGGGATCATAGTGTTAACCACGTTCCTCTGGCAGTACCGCTCGCGGTTATCTGGTAGCGTCCTTCTAATTGCACTTTTCCTCGCGTCAAGCAGCCACCGCTCATTGAGGCTCGCTGGGAAAATACTCGAGATTCAGACTGAGCCGCTCATTCCGCGTGAACCCCTCGAACTCTATGTCAGGTTCATGCTGGGCGCGGGGATGATCGTAGTTTGCACCTGGCTGTGCACTAAGACAGATTGGCTAGTGCCACGGAAATCCGCTGAAGTATCTCGGGCCTAGCGCCACCCTTTTCGGGGCCATTGCTCGTTCCTCACTGAGTTCAGGGAGTCCCTTAGCCCGTGCTTATAGATGAAGCCGACTTCGTCGAAGTCGGTAATGGTGCCTTTTTCGATTCCGGAGGCGCGCAGGGATATCCAGGCCATGCCGTCTTCTGCTCCACCGGCCCAGCGGTAGGCGTAGGCCATGTCTCCGCCGAATTCGACGGCGGAGGCGACGCTGCGCGAGTTCGCCCATTCGTTGCCCATCATCTTGATCCACCAGCCATCGCGGCTTGCGATTTGGCGGCACATGTAGTTGAGCCCGGGGTGATGGGGGTCGTCGTACCGGCCCTTGACCAGCACGCGATAAGTGGATGTAAGTGTGTCGAAAAAGAGGACTGGTCTTGCTGAAGTCTGGGCTGGTGATTTCTCACCTCCGACGGTAATCGGCGCCTTCGACACAATCATCTTCTTGAATGGGTCAACTTCGATGATCTTGATTAGGCCCTTCAGCTTGTCGGTGTCTTCAACGTACGCTACAGCTAGGACCCTCTTTACGGGGTTCCATACTCCGGCGGCTGGCTTCGTGCTCTTGACGATGTTCTCCATGTAGCCATCAAGGTGAACCTCCCCGGATTTGCGTTCGGTCTGCAATTGGATGACGCCCTTCGGTGTGACAACGAGCGTCCCGTCCGAAGCTGGTAGGTTAACGACGTTAAGTTTGGTCGGGATGGATTCCAGGACATCTCCCAAACCGAGGATCCCGTCGATTTGGTGGATGTTCTTTCCCAGTTGGAACTGAGCCCAGTCTGTTCCCGAGTTTCCTTGATAGCAAATTTCTAACTTCCCTTGGTAGATCACCGCTGAGATGTCCCCTTTAACTGCCTCAGCTTCAGATAGATTCATCACCTCAACGCACTTCTTACCATCGATTTTGAAGAGCGTCGCGGTCGCAGGGTGCTCCTTCGACGGGCTCGTCTCGTTCATGAAATCCGACACCGGAGCGACCATGTAAAGCGTCTTGCCATCGGTCACCAGCACCGGAGCTCCAGCGATTTTTCGGGACTTGATGTTGGAGGAGAGGCCCACTGAGTAGCCGTCGTTGATGTTTGCGCGGACGTGGTTTTCCGAGTGGACTCCGTTCCGGTTCCAATCGACAGAGGTTTTGTCTTTGCCAAGAGATTTCAGCGAGAAGTAGTGGGGGCGGTTTGAGAGGAACTTGAGGCGGTCGATGCCGAAGGGGAGAACCTCGTTCAGATCGGCTTCTTGCATCTTTAGGGAGGCGAACTCGCCGAAAGAGAAGCGCACTTTTTGCCCGTCGCCATCCAGTTGGTACGAGTAGTCGTAGTTCATCAGGCTGGTGTGCAGCGGCGAGCCAAGGCCGAAGCCGCGCGGCTCGTGAGGGAGGCCGAGCTGGTGGCCGACTTCGTGGGCAATTGTCCACCAGTTGTAGCCGGTTCCGCACCAGTCGGGGCGGTTCGCCTGCCCGCCTCCGCCGGGGGAGTTGCTTACGAGGACGCCGTGAGCCAAGCCGCGCCATTCACTTGGCATTCCTTGGTTATAGAACTCGATGTACCCCTGACCTTTATCCTCGGGATGCGGAGGGAGGATGACGGGGATCAGGTTCAAACCGGGCTTCCCGTCGGGGTTGGTGAAGGCCATGTCGGCGTAGAATTTGCGAAGCCGCTCGATAGTTGGCTTCATGGTCTCCTCAGTCATTCCGGGACGGATTCGGAAGCAGATGATGATGTCGGAATGCTTGGGATTACATGAATGGACGGAAGGATCGAGGGGTCCAATTCCGTGCTGCTCCCAGCCATTGAGGAGTCCGTCGTTGTCGTCGTCGAGGAAGAAGCCTGTGCTGGCGACCGAACAGCCGAGGAGGATTCCTAGCCCAAACATGGCGTGATTCTATCCGATACGGGTCTGTTAAACTTACACCATGCTGTTCATGGTAATCGAGAAGTTCAAAAACTGCGATCCCAGGCCGATCTATTCCCGCCTTGCCGAGAAGGGGCGAATGATGCCGGAGGGCCTGCATTACGTGAACAGCTGGATCAGCGAGGACTTCTCCACTTGCTGGCAGGTGATGGAGGCTGACGACATTTCCAAGTTTGACGAGTGGACTCGTAACTGGGATGACCTGGTGGAGTTTCAGATCGTGCCGGCCCTCTCCTCAACAGAGGCGAAGACAAGAGCTGCCAAGTCTTAGAAAAACTGACCAAGAATGGCTCAGCGTTTAGCGGCACGCTTAAGGAACATTTCGCCTTCGGGAGTCCAGGTTTGGCCGTCTTTGGTGAGCTTATTCATATCTCCACCCAACACCTGGTGGTTCAGTGCAATGGTGACACCCGGAAATCCTTCGACGAAGTCTGCAAGTTGGCTCAGTTCGGGCAGATGGGTTGGGTCGGTAGTAGCTTTTTGAGTGCCGTACTCCGTGATCCAAAGCTCCTTCTTGCCGAGTTGGTCGCGCGCGATTACGTTGCGGAAGTTCTGGGCGGTCGCATCGAAGTTTCCACCACTCTCACCGATATAAATGTGATATGTGAAGGCATCGACAACATTTTTTGTCAGAGGAATAATCTCCGAATTCCAAGTGTACATCCGCTTGTTACTTGGCCGAACGGAGCGCGCTAACAGTAGTGCCGAAACCTTTGCGCCAGGGAAGCGAGACTTGATTCTGGGTGTCCATTCGGCAACGCGCCGGCCGTAGTCGGCACCCGACGGGAGAACTTTCTCGTAGCCCTTATCCTTGGCGTACAGTTCGTTCCCAAGCTCAACGAATTGGATCGAGAATCCAACCTTCTTTGCTTCCTGAAGCATGTCCAACTGGTCTTCCAACGTCCTGTTGCAGATGTCGAGGACAAAAATGGCCTTACATTTCACCGCGTCACACATTTTTTTGAACTCAGAAGGCGGCTGGGCGACCTTTTGCGGGCGGGTCGTTATCTTGCCAGTTCGCCAGTCAAAGCTATGGGTCATTGTTCCACCGGGATAGCGAAGCATCTCAGGTTTGAGCGCACGAAAACTGGAAACCATTTTGCTGCCACTTACCGACGGCATGTACGACCAGTTTTGGTTGAACCCAATGATTGGACGGACCTTGGGGCCGGATGACTGACCGAGCAGAAGCAGTAAAACAGCTGAGAACATCCCTATGGTGTACCCCGGTTAATCCTGGGGGCTCAACCGAAGGACCTAGAATTGATCGGTCATAAAAAACTGCGGCTGTCCTGGGACGTTTCGGCCCATGAGGTACATGGGGACGGTGATAGCGCCGAGGGGGACTTCAAGTTGGTCGGTCATGAACGAGGTTCCGAGCCATTCGGTGCCTCGGGGGACGGGCCATTTTTTCATTGCGGTGGAGTTCAGGCTTTCGCGGACGGTTTGGTTTTCCATGCTGAGATAGCCATCGCCGAACGCCACGGAGTCGCGGTAGTTCCACTGCCAGTATCGCCATCTACGGTCGTCGCGACGGAGGCGGTCGGGGTGTTCGGCAGCCCAGGCGTCGTACCGGTTTTTGATCTCGTTGAAGCTCTGGGTAGGTAGGTCGACTTCAAGTGGGAGCGAAGTAATCGGTCCGCTGACAACGCGATCCAGCCCTTCGAAGCCGAGTTGCTCGTAGAGGCGGAGATCGGTGGCGAAGAGCATTGCCGCGCCTTCGCCGGCGCGTTCGGAATCTCGGAGGACTCGCTCCATGAGGCGGCGGGCGTGGCCCTCGTTTCGGCGGTCGGGATCAGTTGCGACTCCGGCGATGCCGACCGCCTTGCCCCAGCCGAACTCGAGTGGCGTCGTTGTCAAGACCGACACTATTTCGGGTCCCTCAAAGAGGGCCCATTTGCGGTTGATATCGAACATCGGCTCGGTGAAGAAGATGTCAAAGGCGAGTTCAAAGTCGAGGTCGAACACCTTGCAGAGGAGGCGCAGGAAGGCTTCGCCTTCGGCTTCGCGGATCGGGCGGATGTCCGTCATGGCGTCGGAGTCACCGGCGTCTTCATTTTTACTTGCACGTTAACTAGGAAGGGGGTGGACACGATTTCATCTTTGTAGTGAAAATCTCTGTCCGACCGTGTGATCATCACCTTTGGAACCACTTTTCCGCTGAGGTCGATCGCTTTTGCCTCAAGTTCTGAACCGCCTTCTCTGAGCACCTCATCGGTAAGGTCCACATTGACGGCAACTGACGATATTTTCTGCAGAGCGTCTGCCGAGCCGGCCACAAAAATCCTTCTTGGGATAGTGATGATACTCTCGACCGCGGCACTTTTCAGGGCCAACTGACCCATTCGATTCACTGTGATCGGAACCTCTTTCACGAGTAAAGGTTCGACTTTGATTCGGGCGGTGACAGTTGGGTTGACAAGCAGGTCTCGGACATTAGCGGGGGAGACGACGACTGGATAGCTTCCAGTCCCGGGTCGGGCTTGGGAGAGGTCGACGTAGCCGGAGACTTCTTGGCCCATGACTGTTCGGATTTGTGAAGTTGAACCCGCGACGGTTACGGAGACGTTCTCCGGGGAATCTGAGACGAGGAATTTGGTGTCATCGAGGTTGACAGTGTTCACCTTAACGGCGAAGACCTGGGTTCGGGATTTAACCGAGCGACTGTTGAAGATGTTGAGCCACAGCAGGACGCTGATAAGGAGCGACATGAGGGCCAGCGGGACGTTAACTTTGTTCATTCGCTCGTCACCTTTTTCTCCCGGTCTCGCCGCCGCTTTCGAGGTGTTTCTTCGGGTTCATCTTGTTCGACGGTGTTTTTGATGAGGAACTCGCGGAGTTCTGTTGTGGTCGCCATTTGGAGAATTCGGCCTTCTTGGGCAACCGAGATTGTGCCTCGCTCCTCACTGACGACGATAGAGATGACGTCGTTGCTCTCGGTGACGCCAACGGCCGCGCGGTGCCTCATGTGCATTCGGCGGTCGATGCGCTGGTTCTCGCTTAACGGAAGCCGACAAGCCGCGGCGAGCACGTGGTCGCCACGGATGATAACTGCCCCATCATGCAAGGGATTTTGGCCGAAGAAGATTGAGCCGAGGATGGAAGTGGTGATTTTGGCGTTGAGGGTGACTCCGGTTGCGGCGACTTCGTCAAGGCGACTCCCGGTTTCGATGACGATGATCGATCCGACGCGATCCTTGGACATTTCTGCGACAGCACCGACGATTTCTTCGACGGACCCGCGATCCAGGTTTTGCTCGTGGCCGACGTCTTTGACTGCGTCGGCGAGGAAGCCGAACCGGGTGAGGCCCTCAAGAGCCTGGCGGAGTTCGGGAAGAAAGAGAATGACGAGCGCGACGGGCCCGAGCAGAGTTGCCTTTTCGAGGATCCAATGGAGAGTGGTGAGGTGGAGGGTGTCGCTGAGGAGCAGAGCGACGGTGAAAACCAAGACTCCGAGGAGAATTCGCCAGCCCCTAGTGCCTCTCACGAGCATGAGAATGCGATAGATCAGAAATGCCACGATGAGGACATCAACGACGGCGATGGCCATGCCGGTCGTTGACATCTCTTTAAGGCTCTGAATTAAGGGGTGATCCACCGACGAATGTCTATGATTCTATCTGGAAACTGGCCTTTAGGTTGCGGGTTTGGGTCGGAACATTTCTATAATCTTAGGTTCATGGCCCATCTTCCCCACGGCGACAACTCTGATCCGAGACCTTTAGATGAAATTCGGGCGGATATCGACTCGGTGGATGCGGAGCTGGTGCGGCTTCTTTCGCGCCGGACAGAGCTTGCGACGGAGGTTGGAGCAATCAAGCGGATAGACGGGAAGCCGTTCTTTACTCCTGAGCGCGAGAGGGCGGTTTACGAGAAGCTCTCGGCGATTAATCCGGGGCCGTTGCTCCCGAAGCAGTTGAAGGCGATCTATCGGGAGATTATCTCGGCGGCGATTGCTGCGGAGAAGCCTATGTCGATTGCTTACTGGGGCCCTCCGGGGACTTTTACGAATATGGCTGCTTTGCAGACGTTTGGGTCAAGCGCGGCGATGGTGGCTCAGGATTCGATTTCGGATGTTTTTCTAGCTGTTGAGAACGGGAAGGCAGATTATGGAGTGGTTCCGGTCGAGAATTCGGTGGCGGGTGTTGTGCCGGAGACTCTGGATATGTTCCCTCAGACGAACGTGAAGATTTGTGCTGAGACGTATGTGCCGATCCATCATTTGCTGGTCTCGGTGGCTTCTTCCTTGGATCAGATTGACAGGGTTTTTGCGGGGCCCCAGCCGGCGACGCAGTGCAAGCGGTGGCTGAAAATGAACCTGCCGTCGGCAGAGATTGTTGAAGTGGTTCCGACCGCGCGGGCGGCTCAGCGGGCATTGGAGGATCCTCGCTCGGCGGCGATTTCAAACGCTCTTGGCGCGGAGACGGTTGGGATTCCGATTCTTGAGGAGCATATTGCAGATAATCCGACGAATCGCACTCGGTTCCTTGTGATCGGCTACAACGAGCCGATGAAGACGGGGCGCGATAAAACGAGTGTGATGTTCAACCTCCGAAACCGCCCTGGTGAGCTCTATCGGGCTTTGGAGACGTTCTATGAGCAGGGTGTTAACCTCATGATGATCGAATCGCGCCCCGCTCCTCGGGCGTCGTTTGAGTACATCTTTTATGCGGATTGTGCGGGTCACCGAACGGACGAGCACTTTGTTTCGGCGATCCATCGGTTGCGGAGTTTGGCTTTGGAGACGACAGTTCTGGGCAGCTATCCGCTTGCGGATAGTCAGTGAGATGGAATGGTCACTACTCGCCCAGAGTTGATAGAGCTGATCAAAGCAGCATTTAAGGGGGTGTCTCGGCAAGGCGGGGTCTCTTGGAGTGAGACAGACGTCATCGACGACTACGGCACCGACGAGGAACGGAGGCTAGCCCGTGAAGGCGACTCCGACCAGGACTGGTTCGAAGTTGCTTCGATTCCCCGATTTAGCAAGGATGGAGGTTGGGGATCCTTTTGCTTCCTCGATGCAATCGGGTTCCATTACTACCTACCGGCAGCGATGATACAGTCGCTAGTTCTGGATCAGGTTTATGACTGCGACGTTTTTGACTTCAGTGAAGTTTGGCGGCTTCTTGATGGAATTTCGAGTCCATCCGCGTTTTATCACGGAGGGTATTTACTTCTCACCGATGCTCAGAAGTCAGCCATCGCAAACTACATCGCTTACAATGAAGCTGTCGGACTTTCGCAAACCTCCACCGCGGCTTATGACTTGATTGACTCCCTCGACGCTAAGGTGAGGAGTGATTATCTCTCGGTTGCGGTTACTGAGCTGATTCATTCAGACGGCGAATGGCCATACGGATAGGATGAATCTTCTCGCTCACGCCGTACTCTCCCCTGATGTTGCACTTGTGCGGGTGGGGAATGTTGCGGCGGATTTTTTGGGGCGGGCCGAGGAGTTGGCTCTCACGGGGGAGTTGGCGGAGGGGGTGGGGTTGCATCGGCGGATTGATACGTTTACGGATCGGCACCCGGTTGTTCAGCGGGCGATTCATCGGCTGGAGGGCTATCAGCGGTTTGCGAATCCGATTGTTGATGTATTTTTCGATCACTTCTTGGTCAACAATTGGCCCCTTCTGGAGCCGGTCGAGAGCTATGTTCACAACTTGCATGCGGATCTTTTGGAGAATCTGCACTTGCTTCCAGAGAACGCTCAGTTCATCTTGCGCAAGATGATTCAAGACGAGTGGCTTTTGAGCTACTCAGACTTTGATGGGTTGCGGACTACGTTTGGACGGATGGAACGGCGAATCTTTCATCACTCCAAGCGCAAGGTAGACATGGCAGGCGCAGTGTCGATTTTGGAGCGAGACTACTCCGCCTTCCAAAAGGACTTTCTAGACTTCTGGCCTGATTTGGTTCAGTCCGTGAGAACCGAGTAGGTCACGAACTTTGAGTGCATCGGCGGCTCCTCTCCTCGCTCTTTTGCTTCCTTAATATCGGCAAAAGCGCGGCGATGACCCTCAACGAACTCTGTGGACTTGAGCCAGCCCTGGAACGAGTCCTCTGACTCCCACTGACTGACAACTAAGTACGGCTCGGCGTCGGCCTTCGGCTCGAGCACCTGCATTGAGACAAATCCCGCCAGCCGGTCAATCGCGTGGGCGCGGCTCATGAAAAGCTCTTTGAACCTAAAAATGTAGCTGCTTTCGCACGTGATGTAGTTGATGGCAACGAACACAAACCTAGAATCACACAATCTGGACAAAATAGTCAAGATAAAGGAAACATTCTATACATTTTCGTCAAGTTTGTGAGGAGCTCAACAGTTTTGAGGCATTGGGGGTTAAGAGGAGTGGCGGACAGGGTGGGATTCGAACCCACGGTAAGTTGCCCTACTCCGCATTTCGAGTGCGGTGCACTAGACCACTATGCGACCTGTCCACCGGATATTATGACCCAAGTGCCCCTTTTGGCGCGAGGGGCTACTGGCTGGCGAGCCGAGTTTTGGCTTCCTGAATGGTAAATGGACCGGTGCGCGCTCCGGTTCTGTAGATGTAGACGCCGGGCTCCACGGTTGCGGTGGGTGAATGCGGACAGACAAATTCAAGGGGGAACGCCGCCGCGACACCCTTAATTTTCCCCACGACTTCGATCCGGCGACCGCGCATGACCGAAAGTGACTCTCGTACAACCCCAGAGGCGGTGATGTTTCCGCCTTGAACGAGGGGGGCGAGGTTTGAGATCATCTCCGCCGCTCGATCGTGAATCGTCTTGGCGAGCTTTCGGTCGGGCAGGACTGCTTCATAACGATCAAGAACTCGAATCGCGGTCGCGGTGGTGGATTCGTAGGCCGGGTCAGACAGCTCGGGCGAGGTGCCAGCGAGACCAGGAATTGGGCTTTCACCTTTCGCGGTTGTCGTCAGCCAACTCGAATGACTTGCTCCAAACTGCCCGATGAGTCCTCGCAAGATGGGCGCTGCGGTGGTCAGGGCTTTTTGTTCTTTGAGGACGACGTATTGTTGTAGAAGGGCGTCGGCGACCGAAAGATAACTCCCTAGCCATCCTAAGCCCGAAAACGGTTGACTCGCTATGCGAAAGACGACTTCGCCCTCGATGCAGCCGTACAGTATTGGCTCAAGTTGACGAAAAAGCTCGAGGGACGTGGGGTTTCCGGTCAGTTCGTAAATGCGCAGAAGACGTGCGCAGACGAATCCGACGACAAATGCTCGGTTTTCTCGGGTTCGTTGGAGATCTCCCCGATGTTGTGATCGGAGTTTTTGTCTTATCTCGGCGAGTACGGGATCGGTCAGCAAGCCGAGCGAATCGAATCTGCCCAGATAATCGCGTGGCGCGGGGTTGGGCAAAAGGTGGTTTCGCACCCAAGCCGCTTGTGCTGGCGTCAGTTTGGAATCGATTCGTGCTCCGGTCAGACTTAGGCTCGGACTGAGCCCTGATTCGTCTGCGTCCGAAACTTGGCCTTCGAACACGCTAGTGCTGAATACAAAGCCGTTTTTGATGCACCTGAGGGTGTCATCCAGAAGTTGTCGATGGTTAGGATCGTTGCCGAGGGCGATCAGCTTGGCCAGGGTTTCGGCGAAGGCGGCGTTTGTCAGGACGGATTTGGAGGTCAGGGTCGTGGACGGGTTACTCAATTCAATCCCATCGAAGACCCCTCCACCTAGGACATCGTATCCAGCCGACGTGCAGTAAGCGTTCACCTGAGCGGTTGCGAGATTGATCTCGCCGAGTTCTAGCAGAAGGTCCAGGGTGGATGGTCGAATTTCGCCAAATCCGTTTGAACTAAACACTCCCTTTGTGGCGACTCGGGCAAGTTTGATTCGGTCGAGAAGCTCGCTTCCGTCGGGTGGAGCTCCGGGCGTGAGTGCGGCGAGTCGTTGCAATTCGGCACGCCCGAACTCGTCGAGTTCCGTCCCGACTTCTGGTTTTGCAATCAGCTCATCCAAGCGTTTTTTTACTCCGATCAACTGAGCGAGAATCGCCGGGGTCGAGAGACGGTCACCGGCACCCCGAGGTCGGATCATTCCGATCAGGTGTCCGCTTGGGGTGGTGGCGAGAACAGTTGCACCGGAGCGGAGGTAGGACTGCACCCTTCCGATGGGGAAGATGAGCTTTTCGACGTCGGGATGGTCGTCAGAACTCAACTTAACCGGAACGAAGTAGCGCTTGACGAGCCTGACTACTTCGGCATCTCGTAGGGCGTTGGTTTCGAGCTCACGGGCGTACTTGTCGCGCGGGTCGA
Source organism: Fimbriimonas sp. (assembly GCA_965248555.1). Lineage (GTDB taxonomy): Bacteria > Armatimonadota > Fimbriimonadia > Fimbriimonadales > Fimbriimonadaceae > Fimbriimonas. Next base: position 323,893 of record CBDFJP010000001.1, read on the forward strand.
TGATGACCCAGAGGAGGGCTTTTCTGAGTTTGGTCGCAGTTTCGACTGCCTTTTTGGGGTCGGTTTGCCAGTCAAGCTCGACTGCGGCGGCGGGCGGGGCGTTTCGCTGGTCCAAGGTGACCAGTTTTTCGGACTGGGAAGGGGGAAGGAGGGGATAGAGGAGGACCTTGCCGACGCAGATGATCGTTAGCACGGTGGCGGTAAACGCCGTCACTCCAAACTTTGGGTTCTGCATCCTCTGGCTTCATTATGAGCCTGTGCTAAAATCAATCTCTATGGCGATTTCGCTTGATGAAGTAAGGCATGTAGCAAAACTCGCTCGTTTGGACCTCGACGAGCCGGAAATGATGTCGCTTCAGACTGAGCTCAATGCGCTGATCGGACACTTTTCCGATATTCAGGCTGTCAATTTTGGTGGCATTAACCCCAAGCTCCACGCCTCGAACCTTACCAATGTCTGGGCCGAAGATGTCCCGCGAGCATCTTTCAAACGCGAACTCGCCCTCAAAAACGCCCCAATGAGCAAGGCAGGCCTGTTCCTCGTCCCCATGATCATTGAGGATTGATGTCGATTACATCGCTTACCGCCGTTGAGATTGCCGCGAAGTTGCGGTCGAAGGAAGTGTCTGCCGCTGAGGTAACGACGGCTTTTTTGGATCGGATTGAGGCTGAGGACGCGAAGTACGGGGCATTTTTGGCGGTTGATCGAGAGCGGGCGTTGGCAGAGGCTTCGGCGGCGCAGGCTCGGATTGACTCAGGTTCGACTTCTCTTTTGACTGGAGTTCCGGTGGCGGTCAAGGACAATATGTCCACCGAGGGGATCGAGACGACTTGTGCTTCCAAGATTTTGAAGGGGTACGTGCCGCCTTTTGACGCGACGGTTGTCGAGAAGTTGAAAGCAGAAGGGGCTGTCATTCTTGGCAAGACGAACCTGGATGAGTTCGCGATGGGCTCATCGACCGAGACTTCGGCTTACAAGTTGGCCCACAACCCTTGGGACTTGACCCGTACTCCCGGTGGTTCTTCGGGCGGAGCGGCGGCGGCGGTTGCTGCGGATTTGGCACCTTTGTCTTTGGGTTCGGATACAGGCGGATCGATTCGATTGCCGGCTTCGTTTACCGGAACCGTCGGGTTTAAGCCAACTTACGGTCGATGTTCGCGGTACGGACTGATCGCGTTTGCTTCTTCTTTGGACCAGATCGGGCCGATTACGAAGACGGTCGAAGATGCGGCTCTTCTTGCCGAGGCTACGACTGGGCACGATGAGCGGGATGCGACTTCCAATCCGGCTCCGCCAGTTTCTTCACGTGATCTGAAAAAAGGTTCTTTGAAAGGTCTCAAGCTCGCGTTTCCGCGAGAGATGTATGGCGAGGGAACTGATCCAGAGGTTCGCAAGGCGGTTGAGACTTCGCTCGACGCGCTTCGGCGCGAAGGGGCGACGGTGGATGAGATTTCTATTCCTTCGATTCCGCTTGGCGTGACCACTTACTACATCATTGCTCCGGCTGAGGCATCTTCTAATCTTGCCCGCTTTGATGGAGTGCGGTATGGCCCAAGATCAGAAGGTCAGGGGCATATTGATGTTGTCGCAAAAACTCGCGCTGAGGGATTTGGGCACGAGGTGAAGGCGCGGATTATGATCGGCACCTACGCGCTGAGCGCGGGGTACTACGACGCTTTTTATCTACGGGCCCAGCAGGTTCGGGCGATGATGACCGACCAATTCCTGACCGCTTTCAAGGATTACGATTTCATCGTATCGCCAACGGCTCCGGTTGTTGCCTTCAAACTCGGCGACCTGAGCCAGGATCATATGGCGATGAAGATGCTGGACTACTGCACGATCCCCGCCAATATGGGCGGGATGCCGGGGATCTCGATTCCCTGCGGGTTCGCTCACGGTCTGCCGGTCGGGTTGCAGTTGATGGGTGCGCCGATGGAGGACGAGCGGCTGTTGCAAGCGGCGTATTGCACGGAGCGGTTGTTTGCTGTGACTCCGAAACGGCCACAGTTGTAATTCTAATAAAATCGCGTACAATAGCAGTTAGCTAGCAAAGCCAAGGATGGGCGCGGTGGCAATGAGACAGGAAGTCATAAACGCAGATTTGCAGATTTATCGCGATGAGGCGCGGAACATTGGGTTCGCGCTGGTGCCGCGGCTCTACCTTAAGAAGGCGCATCGGATCGCCTCGCAGAACCCCCTGGAACCGCTGACTCCGATCCTTATCGGGCGCGCTCCCGAATTTGAGGAAGCTCGACTTGCCGAACAGGATCGGCGCTTTATCGACCCTTTCTTTGCCGAGCTTTGGTACGCCTGCCGCGAGCGGTTTTGGGCGTTTGAGGAAGGCATTGCGAAGTTGAAATCCTCGGAGATTGCAGAGTTCAGAGAGCTTCCGCATACGGTTCGTGAGGTGGCTTTGGGGCTTTATGAGGGTCTGAGGTGGGCGGACTTGATGCATGCCGACATCGCCGAGAGCGAGGCGAAGCCGTGGCTATCTCCTGGGCTGCCTGCGATGTTTAATGGTGATCGGCAGGCTTCGGCTCTGTATGCGGTTGCCGAAAGAAACGTACAAGAGTACGAGCGGAACTATCAGGAGCTGACCGGCGGAATTGAGCGGACAAAGGCGCAGGCGAGCGTCTTCATCACTACCCTCGACGCCCTACGGCTCAAGATGCTCTCCTACCGCCACGTCGGCCGCGACCCGTCGCTCGGCTCGCAGGAGTTCTTGGCAGCCCTGGCCGAGGCTCGGGCGCAATTGTCGGCGATTGACAAAGCCCTCGATGAAGTCGATCTGAGTCACTATCCGACGACGGTTGCGTACCTGGAGTATGGTGGCGATCGCGCGGTGGTCGAATCGGCCTGAACGAGCTAAAGAGCGTCTAGGTCAATTGGTTTCGCCTGAGCACCGAAGAATTCTTTGCGCTTCTCATAGTTCGTTCGCTCAAAGCTCACCATAGCTTCGCGGCTTGAATGATGGTCTTCGCGATCTCCTAATGCAAGCTGCTTGTTGAGCGCGATCCGCTGGCGGAAGTAGTCGTCAAACTTCGACTGATCCTTCTCGAGCACGCCCTCTACATAGGAAAGGCTCGCTCGCAAGGCGGACTGCTGGAATCCGGGATACTCGGCGTAGAGTTCTTCGACACGCTGTCGAACCAGGGGAATGTCGGATTTTGTTCGGGAGCGATCAACTAGCTCTGAAATCATGAGTTTCACATTCGAAGTTTGGAGGAATCTATCCTTGAAACCGTGTGACTCCAGCAGGTCATGCATCCGGCGGAGTCCCGGCTTCATGTCAGTGCTCCAATAGTCTCCGTATTGCGTAGTAAGCAGGAGCAAACGTGCCTGGTGGGGGCTCAGGTTTTTGGGCATCACGTTCTGCATCACACGGTTGACCGAGTACGGGTACACGATGTGGTGGCTATCTTGGAACGTTCGGGGCTCGTCCCCGCGAATTCCGTCGACGCAGAGGTAACCGGAGGCGCAGAGCCAGGGGTCGCTTGGCGCAAATCTATAGCGCCCGGGGTTAGAGGAGTAGGCTGGATATGCTGGCTCTTCTAGGACCGCCGAGATGGAGAGCAGGGCGGCTTTGTCGTGCCGGTTATTGCGAAAAAGCTTCACCGCGGCTTCCCATGATTCCTTTCCTGCGGTGCTTTTCCAGTCGATTTCGCCCTTCAGCCAGTCGTATTGGCGCTTATGGAAGGCCGCGGCATCTTTATATTCGGCGGATGAGTTGGAAGAAGTCTCGACGTACATGTACGGTTCGGGAATGTACAAGTTGGACTGCGTCAGCAGCAATACCCCCATCGCCCCCCAAGTACTGCGGTACATTTCCAGAATTATATCACTGAGTTTGATTTATCCCAGTAGACCAAGAATCGTTTTACTTGGAGGTTGTGTCAGGCTAAACTCACATCCGATATGGCAGAAGTTCGGTTTGGGTTGATTGGGGTTGGTGGGTTTGCTCGGTATCGGGTGGCGAATCTTTTGAAGGTGAAGGGGGCCAGCGTGGTGGCGATGGCGGACACTTCGGCGGACAACATTGCCGCGATGAAGTCGGCGCATCCGCAGAGCGCAGGGGCGGCAGAGTATTCGGATTATAAGGAACTGCTGAAGGATGCGAATGTTGATGCGGTGATGATCATGACTCCGCATACGCTCCACGCTCAGCAGATTGTGGATTCGCTGGAAGCCGGGAAGCATGCTTGCGTAGAGAAACCGATGGTTTGTACCGTGGCGGACGCGCACCGGGTGATTGCGGCGCAGAAGGCGAGCGGCAAGGTCGGGATGGTCTCCTATCAGCGGCACTTTGATTCGGTGTATCGCAAGATCAAGGGGATGATCGATAGCGGCGAGGCCGGTGAGATTCAGTTTATTGCCGGGCTTAGCTGCCAGGAATGGAAGGTTGGTTGCGCGGGGACTTGGCGGCACGACCCGGCTTTGAGCGGCGGCGGGCAGCTCAATGACACTGGTTCGCACTTTGTTGACATTATTCTTTGGGTCACGGGTTTGCAGGCGGAGACGGTTTCGGCGGTTGGCGACAACCGGGGGACGCAGGTTGATATTGATTCGGCACTGGCGATTAAGTTCAAGAACGGCGCGGTCGGCAATATCTCGATCGTTGGCGACTCGACGAACTGGCACGAAGACATGACGATCATGGGTACGAAGCTTGGATTCTTTGTTCGCGGCGGCAAGCTGACGGTTCGGAACCTGGCGAAGGACCGGATTGTTTACGAAGAGACTTATGGCGGCTCGACGCCGGATCAGCATTTCTTTGACTGCATCACCCAGGGGATTCCTTGCGAGTCGGGGTTTGAGTGCGGGCTTGAGGTGATTCGGCTGACTGAGGCGGCGTGGAAGTCGATGGACGCCGGCGGGGCGATGGTTCGGGTTTCCGATTTAGGTTAAGTCATGATTGAAGCTAAGGAGTGGTCGACGTTTTACTCGGTCTTGGGCGGAGCTACGGCGACCCTTCTTGGGCTCCTCTTTGTTGCGGTTTCGCTTCATGGCCGGGCGATTCATGAAGAGCAAAATTCGATGTTCTTTCGACTTGCTCGGCTGACGCTTAGCAACTATTTGATGTTGCTGTCGCTTTCGTTGCAGATGCTGGTTCCGTTTCAGAAACCTACTCAGCTCACGCTGATTTGGATCATTACGGCGGCTGTTGGCCTGTTTTGGACGATCCGGCTCTTCATGGAGACTCGAAACTCGGACGGCCTGAAGGACTCCTTTATTCGTCGCTCTTATCGCGTTTCCTTTCTCGCGTACGGCATGCTGCTATTGTTTGCAACGGTGCAGTTTGCTCCGCTTGCCGAGACCCTTCAAATGGTGATGGCGCCGGTGATGATCCTGGTATTTGCTTCCATTCGAAACTCTTGGGGTTTGATGACGATGGTGAAGCCGCAGGACTCTGTTAGTTCATAACTGCCGTCGTCACGAGTCGCTCGAATGCTTTGTTGAGTTCTGTTTCACTTTTCACCTGCGTGATTCTTACGCTGAGGGCGAGGATGTCTTCTTTTGTGTTCTTGAGGATGACGTACTTTGAGGTTGGCTTCCCGTCTTTGCCGATCATGTCGAAGCTCATTGTTTCGTAGCCTTTTTTGTTCTTGTTCAGCTGGTAGGGGGTTGGGGTGGCTTTTTCTCTGCGCTGGATGAAGTAGAGGCTGGTGTTGTAGAGGCGGTCCCAGTTGGAGCCTTTGGCGCTGCCGGTCATTGTTCCGATTTCGCCCTTCTCTGAATGAAACTCGCGTTGTCCGAAGTTGGTTTCTTCGCCGACTTGCCAGCCCTTGGGGACCTCGACGGTGTACTTCTTAGTTTCGACTCGGACGTAGCCATCTTTGAGGTCAGTGATGGTTGGTTCGATGAGGGCGACCATTGCGGCGAGGTAGGAGAGGTTTTGGAGGGTCATGCGGTGTTCTACGCGGCGGGGGTTGAGGAGTTGCGCCCCTTCTTTTGCGTGAGCGGGTGTAGAGTCAGTTGGGCGCGTCGGGTTCGATCTCGGGTTTTTCTTGCTCGAAGTTGGGCGCGAAAGGGCGCGGTGTTTGTCGGGACGGGTGTAGAGCAGAATGGGCAGTTTAGGTTCAGTGGGCCGGTCGTCTGGGCGGAAAGTTGGGCAGTAAGGGGCAGTCGGTTGTGGATATGAAGCGCGGGCGGCTGGGAGGCGGTAATAGCGAAAGCTGCGCGTTCGCACTCTAGAGTGAATCATCACTAACTAGTTGATGTTTTGGGGCAAAAGTCAACCAGGTGGTTTGGAGATTTGGTGACTTCGGCTTGGATTATCTTGAGGGCAGAGGCGATGGCAGACGGCTTCAATGCGGTCGCAGGAACGCGGGGAATCCAAGTTGGTCCACTGGTAAGCAAACAGCCAAATACTCCAAGGCTTCTGCAGGCGGGCTTACCGGTGCCACCCACTCCACTTTTGCTTACCCTGCCGACGCAGTGGCTCGCCGTCGTAGGCGCTGCTCTTTGCCCTGCCGTCAGCAGCTTGTCGCCGTTGTCGTACATGCTTGTCACAGAACCATTTTGCTCATTTCGTCATTCCAGCGGATCGTGATCCTGCTCAGCGAATGACTCCCAATTGTTTGACAACCGCTGCCCAAGCGTAGTAATCGAGTCGCCAAACGACACCATTTATGATGATGAACCCGCGATCTCCGATGATAATTCTATTGTCCTTGTTGCGCAAAGTAGAGAGGCAACCCGTCTGCACGTTCTGATCGTCAACCCCTTCCACTACACTCAGTAGATAGGCTAATTTGACCGCCTCTACTAGCGCTATCTTTCTTACCCTGTGCGGATTATAAGGTAACTTTTTGAGGCCAGAATAATACGATATCGTTTCGCTAGTCCAAGCGCCCGTCAGGAGACATATGGCTTCGGATCCGAACACATCGACTGACCCGCCCACCTTATGAAAAATACACTGGTAAGGTGCAACTTCTTCGAGCATGGCTATGGCCTTTGTGCCGGGTACGGACACAGGGGTTCTAGGAATAAAAACCCACGGGTCATTTTTGCTGCGCTTGGGCAGCCAGCGTGCTAAATCGGTGGACGCGAGTTTTGCTCGTAACTCGGATCCTGAAATTTTCCGATTCAGCACGTTCTTCAAATGCATTATGCTATACGATCTAGACTTTGCTCCAGTACTTGAGATTTTATTAACAAAACTTCTGTATTCTCCGGAGGGAACATCGACATCACTCTGCAAGAAGCAATGGACGGCGAAAAAGCAACTTGTTACCATCGTCGTTTGTATTTCTCCTGACTGGAATATACTTGATACCAAGCCTCGTAGTCTAAACCGGATCGTGCAGAGGGGCGTGGTTTTCACGTGTGTGCGTGAGAGTTGCATCGTCACTCTCTAGGCGACGTTTTGGGGTGTTTGTCAACCTGATTTAGATTGGACAGAGATTTCAGTGGGTTGTAGTAACCTTGCAGGAGAGAGGGTTGATGAGCGATTTCCCTAGCGAGTACGGTGCGCTGCCCAATTTGAAGGAGCAGGGGCGAATCTGGCTTGCGACGTTACCGACGGGCGTGGTGGCGTTCTTTGGTCCAGTTTGGATCAATCAGTTTTGGGCGATTCCCGGAAACGCCCTTTCTCTCGATAGCTTTCCCGTCTCGATTTTTGTGATCACGAGCTTGTGTGGAGCAACTTACGGGTGTAACCACAGTCGATTCTTCAATTTTTCGGTACCGTGGTTTTCTGTAACGTGGAGGGCGTTCGCGTGGACGCTCGTCACGGCGGGACTGGCCGACCCAATGTTGTTGTTTGGAATCGTAATGATTCCAACGCTGTCGCTAACTGGTTGGGCGGGGATGATTTTCGGATATACGGTTGCGTCTAAGGTCCAACTACTCATTCGGAAGAGGCATGGCGACAGCATTTCGGAACGCGCTTAGATGCCAAGCGCGTCACGCCGATTCCTATTAGGACTTGTGCGCGGGGTTGAGGATGGCGACTTCGAATTCTAGATCGCCGCTCTCCTCAAGTTCGGCGAGCAAGCTCCAGCAGCTATCAACCGCTTCTTTGGTGGGGAGGTCAACGCAGACATATTTGCTATTCATCCACTCGAGATGTTCTGCACCCAGAGTCTGAAGCTGCTCGGCGATTTGGCGTGCTTTTGCCAGGTCGGTAAAGAACACTCGTAGGAGGCTTCGCCCTGATGACTCCAATGTCCTCGTGATATTGCCACTTTTGTCCAGCTCGACAGTATCGAGGAGTGAGTAGCCGTAAACGAAGAACGGAGCTGAGAGCAGGATTGCACGCATTGGGGTCGAGGCGCCCTCCGTTTCTAGCCAGACCTGCTCGGTGTATTCGATTTCCTCACTCACTTGCGTGAGATGGGCTACAAAATTGGCCCTCGACCTGAGCGGACTATTGGGATGCTGATAGTATTCCTTGGCGGCCATGCGGTTGCTTTAGCATGCGTTACTGCAGAGGATAAGTGCAATCTTGGGTCGAAGATTTCGACCGAGCAAATAGGGGGGCATCGAGACCGTTCTCGCCTCGCTTCGTTCGGCCCGCGATCTGAGGAGAGGGGCACTCATATCAGAGCCACGGCATCGTGTGGCGGGGAAACGTCGAATTGTCATACCGACGTGGCTCGACAGGTTCCCAACGAACGATGGTTCGCTTGTTCAGGTTTTTTCGCCGCCAAGGGACCCAAAATGTCTGAATAAACTCTTTTGCAAACAGGTCGGGACCCATCGCCAAAAATTTGGTGTAGAGGTACAGAACTTCTTGTTGCTCTGGCGTGCAGAGCTGGAGGAGCGCATCCATGAAGTTGGGTTCGGTCAGCGAAGAGCATACGAACTCGGTGTGTATTACGTCGTTATCCCACCTCGGCGTGAGGGCAAATGCCTGGCAGTAGTAGTGCATGCACTTTGGCGTTAGAATCGACGACCACGGTTCTTGAATCTCATACTTGTCGAGATCGAACCACGGGCGGTGGGCGATCGAATCATAGCGGAGTTTTAGATCTGCTTGACTCTGTATGACGAACAGATCTGACTGGGGTAGTTCTGTAAACCGACCGTCGTCTTCAGGTTTCCACGCAGTTGCACTTTGGAAGTACTCACCTGGGACCTCGCTGTACGGCGGCATCGGGACATCGGCAAATGCTTGAATGAAACGGCTCTTCAGCAGAGATTGCATCCGCACGTATGTGTCACCTTCGCTGATTCGGTTCTTCATCGCTCGAATTGAATGCTGTAGTTGATTGACGTGAGATATTGCAAACTACCGAGACCTTCACTGAGTAGAATACATTCTAACAAATTGCTCGCAAGGGGAGCCGGTTGGCGGCTGAGAGTGTGGAGGTTTCCACAGACCCTTTGAACCTGATCTGGGTGATACCAGCGGAGGGATGCGTGAGCTGATTTGGATGCCTAGCTGGGCTTCCGAAATCTGCCGCGAAACCACCTGCGGCAGTTTGGGAGAACAACATGAAGAAGGCATTCACGCTTATCGAACTCCTTGTCGTTATCGCGATTATTGCGATTTTAGCCGCAATTCTTTTCCCGGTTTTTGCTCAGGCGAAGGAGGCGGCGAAGCGGACCGCTTGCCTTTCGAACGCACGGCAGATTGGGCTGGCGCAGAAGATGTATTCGGGGGATTCGGACGATGTGATGCCGATTTTTCATGCCTACAACACGACTCCGGCGCCTTGGGTGGACGGTCACTTTGGGACGGAGCTTTTGCTGCTTCCCTACTGCAAGTCGAAGGATGTCTTTAAGTCGCCTTTAGATTCGGGCGGGCCGTATTTGGCTTCTGATCCGGGTTTGGCTTCGCGGCCATCTTCGACTTACTGGGCGGCTTATGGGTCGTCGTATCGGTTTGGCGGATGTGCGTTTAGCAAGGTCGCGGGGTTCAGCATGCAGAACGATGCGGTTCGGTCGGAGAACTGGACGGTTTCGGAGACGATGTTTGTCGATCCCGCCGGGACTCGGTCGATTCGGGTTGAGATGATGCCGTTCTTTGAGGCTAAGAACGATCCGACGTGCACGCGGTATGGCTATGACTGTGGGTATTTCCAGAAGTGGTCTTCGATTGGTGGGTCGGTGATTTTTGCCGATGGTCATGCGAAGTCGGTGACTTCGGCGGGGCAGTTTGACAACACGATTGTTGATCCGGCGGGGCACAGGTCGGGTGAAGCGACCGGGACTGGGGCGGCGTATGACGACACTTGGTATTGGCGGTGTGACTGATTTGGAGTTGGAAGTTGGAGGTTGGAGGTAGGAGGAGGGCGTTCGCTTGCTCTTCCTCCGTTTAGCGCCGAGCCATGTAGATCGGCTCCGGTAGCCGATCCCCCTCCCCAACCCCTCCCCCTTTAGCTTCGCGAAAGAGGGAGGGGCTTTCGGATTAGGGCAGCTGGTTGCTGAGCCAGTCTAGGATGGGTTGGGGGAGAGTGTGTTTTTCGACCAGATTCGTCAGGATTTCGCGTTCTAGGTCTCGGTAGGGCATTGGGGGGAAGGTGGCTTTGGCGGCCATTGCGACCCGGCTGGCGACTTCCATTTCCATTCCGCCTTTTCGGCCCAGGAGGTGGGCGTGGAGGTAGTGGAGCATGCCGAGGTTTTGGTGGCGAAGGGCTTCGTCGATGAAGTAAGCGGCTTCTTCGTAGAAGCGGGCCTGGATGAGCTGGCAGGCGACTTCGACGAAGTTCTCGGGGACGTCGTTGAAGCTGGCCAGGAGCGGTGAGGGGTCCTTCCCGTGGTTGCGGGGCTGGGCGAGGAAGGCTTCGGCGCGGAGGCAGGGATCGAGATGGGAGAGGTAGTGGGCGTTGAGGAGCTCGGTTCGCTCGGCGTTTTCATCGTCGAGGTTTCCGATGCGGCGGTTGACGGATTTTGCCCACCAGGCGAGGGGGTCGTCGCCGTTGAAGAGGAGAGCGTGCTCGTAACAGGTGTCGGCGCGCTGGTATTCGCCTCGCTCGGTTGCTCGGGCGGCGAGCTCGAGGTAGGCGGGGACTCGGAGGGTGAAGTCGGAGGTGAGGGTGAGGAGTTGGGCGTCCGTGAGGTTCTTGGTGCTTATTGGCTCAGATGGCGTGGTTGGAATAGGCTCATTCTCTGGCTCAAAGTAGTCCTTCGGGGGCAGAACTGTTGCAATCGTTGCTCCTTTGGAATCCCGTAGTTCTGCGGCAACGACTTTCCAGGGGATGCTTGTGAGATCGCTGTAGTGGACCTTCTCGGGGTAGAGATCGACGGGAAGCTCAAAGGTCGCACCGGAGTCGTTTTGGATGAGGAGTTTTGCCCCGAGGATGATTCGAGAGGCTCGGAAGAAGAACTGTGGTCGGTTGGGCGGTTCTTTGGAGTTTGCGTCGACGGGTTTGAGGGGAACGCGGAGCTGTCCGACGCCGTACTCGTTGCAGCCGCAGACGGTATTGATCCCATGCACGGGTGTTAAATAGAAGCTGTAAGAGTCGGTCTGTCCAGGGCCAAGGATTGCTCCGGGGACGCGGCGTTGAAGTTGAAGGTCTTCTTCCCAGACTCCGGCATTAGGCTTTTCGAAGGTGCCGGGTTCGAAGTTGAGGCAGAATGTTCCGGCGAAGATTGAGTCGGGGTTGTAGACGACGTTATAGTGCTCGTTTTCGATCCATACGGTGGTGGATTCGTAAGGGATGGATTCTCGGGTGCGGTTGTGGACTGTGACTTCGATTCGCACTCGTGATTCGCCGGGGGCGAGGGAATAACGAGTGGTGACGCTTTGGGATCCTGGTTGGCTGATGATTACGGTTGGGTATGAGTCCTCCGCGACTGATTCATCGACGAGAAAGTCTGCCCTCAAGAGGGATCTTGGGGATTGTGCGCCTGAAGTAGAAACTATTAGTCCACGGCGATACTCGACCTCGCTCGATCCGGGGCCTTCGAGGAACAGTTCGGTTCCGCCTCCGAAGGCGGAGGCGAAAATTCGTTTGTCCGATACCTCCCAAAGTCGACCGCCGAGTTCGGGCACGATGGTGAGTTTGAGATATTCGTTTTCCAAGATAACGGTTCGAAAAACTCGACTCACCTTTGGTTCTTGTGAGGTGAGGTGGGGCAGAGGCCAAGATGCCTTCGTATGGCCAGCCTCTTCGAGGACGTCGATGGTCAGCTCTAGGGAATCTTCGTAGACTTGGACGGGCATGGTTTTCGGTTACACTATTTGGTAGTGGCGGTTGTACTCACTCCTCTCGGAAAAGCTGTTGTTGGGACGATTAAGTGGTTGATCGTGCCACTCTGCGCCGCCCTCATAGGATACGTCTTGATCGGGCCGAATATTGGCAAGCCAACGGCGAAGTCTTCATCTGTTGAGTCAAAGGTTTCGGAGAATGGGAAGAAGTTTCGGGATATTCGGGGCATCAAGCCAGAGTAGGGCCAAAAAAGTCGAGGGCGTTCTGCGTCGTTTGGGCGGCCATCTCTTCTTGGGTCATGTCGTGGAGCTCGGCTAGAGTTTTGTTGATCACTGGGATGTAGGCGGAACGGTTGGGTTTGCCTCGGTGGGGAACAGGGGCCATGTAGGGGGCGTCGGTTTCGAGCACGATTTTGTGGGGCGGGATGAACTTGAAGACTTCGCGTAGCTCGTCGGCTTTTTTGTAAGTGATTGGCCCATCGCAGCCGAACCAGGCGTCGAGGCGCAGGGCTCGGCGGGCTTCGTCCTTGGTTCCGGCGAAGCAGTGGAAGAGGTAGGGCCGGCGGGGAAGGTTTTCGAGGACGTCGAGGAGGTCGGAGTAGGCTTCGCGGGCGTGGAAGACGACAGGCTTGTCCATTTCTTCCGCAAGCTTCAGTTGGTCGCGAAGGGCCTTGTGTTGGACGCTGGTAGGGGCGTAGTCCCAGTGATAGTCGAGGCCTATTTCGCCTAGCGCGAGCACTTTGGGGTGCTTGAGGGCTTTGACCAGCAGAGGCATGTCGATGGGGTCATAGTTGGCAGTGTAGTTGGGGTGCCAGCCGCAGATGGCGAAGACTCCTTCGTGCTTTTCGGCGAAGTCAATCGCTTGGGTCCAGTCGGCTGGTTCACAACCGACGACGATGATTCGTTCGACTCCAGCTTCTTTGGCGACCAAGACTTCGGCGTCGGGGTTTTCGAAGTTTTCGGGGTTATGGATGTGGCAGTGGGTGTCGATTAGCATGGGATGATTCGTTTTTCGTTTTTCGCTTTTCGTTGGTCGTTTGTCGCGGTTGGGTCAGGAGATGCCTCGGATGTGGTCGGGGAAGGATTGGGAGAGGCGGTGCCAGGCGGCGTTGACTTCTTGGGGGATGTCGACTTGGGCGATGAAGCCTTGGCCTTGCGGGCCGTAGGCGGCGAACCGGGGGATTTCGCCTAGGAGGAGTTCGAGGAAGCGGTCGAAGGACCAGCCTTCGTTGTCGAGTCCGTTGGTCGTGACGGTTGGGATGAAGGGCGGGGCGTTGTGGAGGGCGGCCTCAGGGAAGGAGTTTCGGAAGGAGGCGTGAGTTCGGCGCTGCATTGTAGGATCTTGGATAAGGATCATGGATGCTGGTTGGAGGCCGACTTTGTCGAGAAGGCGTTTGGACTGAATGGCGTTTGAGCCACAGTTGGTCGAGATGGCTTCGACGAGGATTTTGTCGGCGGGGACTTGGTAGCGGCCGACCATGAGGTCGTGGAATATGTCGGCTTCCGCGCGGTCTTCGCCCTCGATCCCTTCTTCTTCGAGGTTGGCCCAGAGGGCAGGGGTGGAGTGCCCGATTCCGCCAGAAATGAGGACGAAGGGGGCGAGGCTTTGGTGGAAGAGCTGGGCCCCGTAGGTAGCGTTGACGGGGAGGGCGGAGCCGAGGACGACGATGAGGTCGGCTTTGCTCGGCAACGGGTCTGGCGCGGCGAGGAACCTGGCGAGCAAGTTGAGGTCGTCGACGGTTTGGGGTTCCAGGAGCACTGGGTAGTAGTAAACCCGGTTCAGGTGCTTCGCATCAGGCTACTTGGTGCGGTGGCACCTGGGAGGATTCCGAACTCCATCCAAATTAGTGTATTGTCACTGTCGCGCCCGGGTGCGGACGGGGGCGTCCGCGTTCCAGTGGGCATCCCATCGGCCGGGGTTTTGCGGTAACCGCCTCCCTCACCCCAAACCCCTCTCCCCCAAGGGAGGAGAGGGGCTTTCGGAACGCCTCGCTGTCGCCAGGCGGGCAGTCGAGACGCCCGCGATCCCAGTGGGTTGCAACGGCTTGTGAGATCAGCTACTGCTTCCACAACTGGAACCTGAACTACAACTCGAACCAGAGCTCGACCCGCAACTTGAGCCAGAGTGGCTGGAGCAGTGTCCGCCGCTCCCGCAATGGGAGCTACTGTGCGAGTCGGAAGAGCCGGAAGAGCCGCACGAGCCGTGGTGTGTCGGTGAGCTTGACGAATCGGAGGAATTGTAACTCGAGTGATCGATGGATCCTTGCCTCGATGGCGAGCCACCTTTTCTCCCGTTGGTCGCTCCATTAATTGACGCGACGATCATTGCAATCACGGTCATTACCCAGACACCAACAAAGAGGATGACAACCCCGAAAAAAATGATGACGAAGTCGGGTTGGTTGATTTGAGCAACTGTGGTGCAGCCCGCGAGAAGAAGCCCCGAAGCGGCCGCGAGACTTTTCCATTTGTAATGCTTCTTTTGTGGCGAGTTAGTGAGCCAGATCTCGGCTGGTGCTTCTTCGCCGAAGGATTGGCGGTAGAGCTCTAGGGTTGCATTGAACTGGTTTTTGTGTTTGAAGTCCTCGGATTCGCCGCCTCTGGTTGGTTCGTGGTGGAGCGGGCGGGGGAGGAGGGGCATGAAACGCTCCCAGTAGGACCGGGTGTAGATGAGGTGGAGGTGCCAGGCTTCGTCAACGATGAGCGACGGAGTGACGGGGGTTTTCGAGATCATCGCGAGGGCGACGAATCGCTTGTACTCTTTGATGACCCTCTGGGTGAATTCCGGGGTCCAGCCTTGCTCCGCGGCGAGGCGGTCGGCGAACGAGGTTTGGACTGGTCCGCCGTCGATGTCGAATGCCTCGATTGAGGCGATGAGGGTTTGGTTATTATCCATTTTGACCTTCAATCGTGGTTACGGTTGGGGGGCATTCTGGGATGTTAAGGTGTTATTAACTTTATCGATCTCAGGTTCATCACGGCACCTTTGGGCATCATTCGGACTTTGACCTCAAAGCGGGTTTTGCCGGTTTTGGTGAGGGTGATTTCGCCTAGGTCGAGGGGTTTGAAGGTGCCCCAGCCGCCGGTGCTAGCGATGGTGAATTGGGTTTCGATGTCGCCGCTTAGGAGGGAGCAGAGGGAGCCTTCACTGCCGGGTTCACAGGCGTATTCGAGCTGGACTTTGTACTTTCCGGGGCGGACGACGTTGATGTCCCAATAGACGCTGTCGGTCTGGTTTGTCCAGAATCCGATGGCTTTTTTGGCGTCCTCGAACTTTGCAGTGGTGCCGTTGACTGAGGCATCTGCGGCGAGGAAGGTGAAAGAGCCGCTAGGGTTTTGCTGGGGGAGAACTTTGACGATGGTCGGCTCGCCCTCGAGCTCGACTTTGACGACCATGGGTTCGATTCGTCCTTGTGGCAAGAGGATGATCGGACTGGCTTGTCCCTCTACGACCTCTAGTTGCTTCCCAAGATGCAAGAACTTGGCGGAAACGATCGGGGTTTGGAGGCCGGGGAGTTCGATTTGGGTTGCTCCTAGGTCGAAGACGGTGCAATAGAGGGTGTTGCCTTTCCTGGTGACTCGGCCCCAGGGGAGGGGTCGGGCGAATGGGGAGGCCTTGGTTCCGTACACGGCTTCGCCGTGGCGTTCGAGCCACTGCCCTACGGCTTGGAGCCGGTCGATGCTTGGTTGTGGGATTTCGCCGAGCCCGGTTGGACCGACATTGAGGAGGTAGTTTCCGCCTTTCGACGCGCAGTCGACGAGGTTAAAGATGAGGGTGTCGGCAGATTTCCAGTTGTTGTCGCCGGCGTGGTAGCCCCATGATCCGTTCATGGTCATGCAGCTTTCCCAGTCGATGCTGAGGCCGTTGGCGGGGATTTCTTGCTCGGGAGTGCCGAAGTCTCCGGCGAATCCGGCGGCGGAGAGGCCGCTCATTCCCGCGCGGCCGGTGTCGACGCGGTTGTTGATGATGATGTCGGGTTTGAGACCTCGAACATAGTTGTAGAGGTCAACTCCGCGCTCGTGGTTCCAGGTGTTGAGCCATTCGCCATCGAACCACATGACTGCGGGGTTGTAGCGGGTGACGACCTCTTTGAGCTGGGCCTTCATGAACTTGACGTAGCGCTCGAAGTCGGGTTTGACTTCGGGGCGTTCGTCGTACTTTTCCCTTGGGGTGTGGTCGGGTTGGTGCCAGTCGAGGATGGAGTGGTAGGTGCAGAATTTGATGCCTTGCTTCTTGCACTCATCGCTGAGTTCCTTGAGAGGGTCGCGCTTGAACGCGGTGTGACCGATGTCCCAGGTTCCTTGCTTGGTAGGCCACATGGCGAAGCCTTCATGGTGCTTGCTGGTGATGACGATGTACTTCATCCCCGCGGCTTTGGCGGCTCCGACGATCTTTTTGGCGTCGAAGTTGATCGGATTGAACTGCTTTTGGAGGGGCTCCCAGTCCTTGATTTTGACTTTTGCGGTGTTGATGAGCCATTCGGACGCGCCGCCGTACTCCTTGCCGTTCCAGGTTCCGGCGGGGACGGAGTAGAGGCCCCAGTGGATGAACATTCCGAAGCGGGCGTCGCGCCACCAGGCCATTCGGGCGTCTTTTTGGGCTTTGCTTTCGGCCATGAAGCTCTGTTCGCCTGAGTTGAAGGCTCGAAAGGCGGAGATGACGGGTGAGCCATAGGCTTTGGTGACAGTGAGTTTGAGTGCGTTTGTGGTGACCGGGGTGATTCGGAAGATGCGTTTGTTTCCGATCGTGGTTCCAGTGGCTACGGACTCCCACTTGCCGTCAACCTGAGCTTTTACGTCGAACTGGGCGACTGTTTGGCCCTTGGCGATGTCCTCGCTGAGTTCGATGCGATCTATTAGGGTTGGCTTTTTGAAGGTGATGGAGAGGGACTTGGTGTCTTCGACTTTGATGGGGGCGGTGAGAGGGGTTTTGAATGTCTTGTCGAGCTTGGCTTTGAGTCCGAGGAGGGCTTTGACATCGTTTTCGTGGATGAGTCCCCGGGTGTCGGGCGGGACGTTGAGGAGGAAGGAGGAGCCGTTGCCGACGGATTGGTAAAAGAGGGTTTCGAGGTCGGTGGGGGTTTTGACCTTGGCGTTCTCGGATTCGCGCCAGAACCAGCCTGGGCGAATGCTGACGTCGCACTCGGATGGCACCCAATCGGTGCCGAATGGGTCGCCTTCTCCAAGCTCTTTATAGAGGCTAGTCCCGGGGGCGTAGCGGCTGCGGTTAATGGTTGCCCAGTTGGTGCTCGGGCTCTTTCCGGCTTCGTTTCCGACCCAGCGGACGTCCGGCCCGGCGTCGGAGAAGATGACGGCGTTGGGCTGAAGGCGGCGGACGGTGTCAATGTATCGCTTCCAGTCGTAGACCTGTTTTTTGCCGTTTGCACCTTCGCCATTGGCTCCGTCGAACCAGACTTCGAAGATGTTTCCGTAGTTGCCGAGCACTTCTTCGAGCATGCCGACGAAGGTGTCGTTGTACTTATCGGTGCCGTAGGTTGGGTGGTTGCGGTCCCAGGGGGAAAGGTACACGCCGAGCTTGAGTCCTTCAGCCTTGCAAGCCACACTGAGTTCTTTTAGGATGTCTCGCTTCAGAGGAGATTGATCTACGGTGTGAGTCGAGAACTTGGATGGCCAGAGGCAGAAGCCGTCGTGATGCTTGGCGGTAAGGATCACGCCCCTCATGCCCGCCTTCTTGAATGTCTTGGCCCATTGGCGGCAATCGAGTTGGGTTGGGTTGAAGCTTCGCGGATCTTCGTTGCCCTCACCCCACTCTTTTCCGCTGAAGGTGTTGGGCCCAAAGTGGACAAAGCCGTAGTACTCCATCTTGTGCCACGCGAGCTGGCGGGGGGATGGGGTTGGGCGGGTTTGGGCGGCGGACATTGCGGTGATGAAAAGCAAGGAAGCGACGACGATGGCGCGAAGCATGGGCGAATTATATCGGTAACCCACGCGGCGATGCACCCGTATAATGGGTTCGGTGACTTTATTGTTTGGCCAGATTCGGATTGAGTCGCTGCCGGACCTGGCGGCGAGCAACTTGAACATCGGCAATTTGGCGTATCTTCTCATCGCAATCGTGATCGGAGTCGGCGCACTTCGCACCAACAAGGCACTTAGAAAAGGACAGTCGGACGAGTTCACGATGTTCGCCTTTCAGAAAGGACTCTCATACGAGCGTGGTGGTGAGTCGGTGATGCCGATGATGCCTCGCGATCCAATCTTTGACTTCTCAACGAAGTCCTTTTTGGGGATTCCGGATCACACTCTTCATCCGGTTCTGGTTGAGTTTGGCGAACAGTTTGAGCGGTTTCGGTGGAATCCGTTCAATCGGGACGAGAATGATCGAGTTCCGTACCCTCAAGCGATCATGCGCGGGAGGGACAAGGACGGGGTGAATTGGGCAGTCTTTCAGCATGTTCAGCCGGGCAGTTCGGTGACTTGGTGCCTGATTGCTGAGAGTCCGGTCCTGCTTCCGGTGCTTTCGATGACCCCGGAGAACGCTGGCACTCGAACCGCAAAGAGCCTTGGGAAGCGAGAGTTGCAGGTTGAGAATCAAGCGTTTAACAACCGCTACTACATCCAAACCGACGAGCCGGATAGGGTTTTGCATCTGTTGCATCCCCAGGCGATCGACCGTCTGATGTATCTGATTCCCGCCGAATGGGAGTTCAGTCCGAGGTTCATCATGGTTTGCCTTCCTGGAACTGCATCCTCTCAGAATCTCGAAACGTATTCAACAGCAATCAAGGACTTCATTCGCATGATTCCTGGATACTATCGCAAAGACTTCGGATTTCCTACAAGGCCATGACACTTCCCATCATCATCGGTATCGTTGTTATTCTTGCGCTGATCGCGATCGTGATTCCGATCAAGTTCATGAACATGTTTGTTCAGCTGGACAAGGTTTGCGAGGAGTCTTGGTCGGGGATCGATATTGTATTGCGGAGACGGTATGACCTGATACCGAATCTGGTTTCGACGGTGAAGGGATACATGGACCATGAGAAATCTGTTCTGGAGCAGATTTCAAAGCTGCGCGAGCAGGGAGTTCAGTCGCGGTCGGTTGGCCAGGTGATGGATGTTGAGAAGCAGCTTGCGCCGGCTCTGGCAAATCTCTTTGCGCGGGCGGAGGCTTATCCGGAATTGAAGGCTTCGACTGCTTTTACTGAGCTTCAGCGGGAGCTAGTGGATACCGAGGATCGGGTTGCGGCGGCTCGGCGGATTTACAACAACAATGTGCGGGAGTTCAACACTGCGATTGCGATGTTCCCGGGTTCGGTTTTTGCGGGCGGACGGAAGCATAAGCCGTTCTTCGAGATCGACGATCCTGTCGCGCGTCGCCCGGTGACGGTTAGCTTTTCGTCTTGAGAGCGATTTGTTCTAGTCGATCAACATAGCCGGGGTCGTCGACGGGCTGGGCGTGGCCTTTGTCGGGGACGATCCAGAGGTCGGCTTCGGCGGCTTTGGCGAGTGCCTCGGCATTGGATTTTTCGAACAGGCGGTCCTTGGCCCCGTGGACGATGAGGGCGGGCCTCAGAAGATTCGGTGTGCCCATTGGATTGCCTTTCTCATCAAGTTCGGCGATCTGCGTTCCCCATTGCATCCACTTTCTGGCAACCTCAACTGGGTTCACTTCACTCGGTTTCACGCCGACTCGAGCCGTTCCGAACCAGATGACGGGGCGGAGGAGGATGTTTCCGTAGGGGAGGTCTTTTTTCAGCCAGGCTTCGCAGGCGTGGTCGAGGCGGGCGAAGGCGGAATCGCTCACCACCGCACTGATTCCGGGTTCATCGGACGCGAGCCAGGCGGCGGCTCCGCCTAGGGAACAGCCGACGAGGATTGTTCGATCGGCTTTGAGGGCGCGGACAGTTTGGCGGATGAGTTCGGACTCGGCAGGGCCGAAGCCGACGGTTTCGGAGGGGTTGTCGTCTTGGCCAGTCATCGGGAGGATGACGACTTGGTAGCCTCGCTTTTGGAGTTCGAGGCCGGTGCTGGCGTAGTAGCCGCGATTTCCTCCGAGGCCGTGGCAGAGGACGAAGACGGTTTTGCGTTTTTCGTTGAGGATGGACGGCGTGACCCAGGCATTGACATCCTTGACCGGTTGCCACACAGCGAACTCGCCGGGCTTTTCGGGATGGGTTCGGTGCGGGTGGATCAGGCTCATGGCGAGCTTGTAGCACATGCCGAAGTAAAGCCCAACCCCAAGACAAAGCCAGAGGATCACTTTACGAAACCGATTTTTCCGCCGCTGTAACTGCATTACTCAATAGACTTGCCACCGTCATTGGCCCGACTCCGCCGGGGACGGGGGTGATGGCTCCGGCTACTTCAACAGCAGAATCGAAGTGAACGTCCCCAACATCGCCTTTTCGGCCTTCAACTTTGTTATATCCGGCATCAATGACAGTGGCTCCGGGTTTGATCCAGTCGCCTTTGACCATCTCGGCGCGGCCGACGGCGGCGACAAGGATGTCGGCTTCGCGGCATCGGTCGGCGAGGTCGAGGGTTTTGCTGTGGGCGATGGTGACCGTCGCGTTCCTTTCGAGGAGCATGAGGGCCATAGGCTTGCCGAGGATGTGGCTGCGGCCGATTACGAGGGCGCGTTTTCCGGTGACGTCGATGTTGTAGTGATCGAGGATTTTTGTGATCCCAAGGGGGGTGGCGCAGCGAAAGCCTTCGAGTCCGGCGGTGAGGCGTCCGAGGGAGGCGGGGGTGATTCCGTCGGCGTCTTTCTCGGCTCCGAGGGCGAGGAGGGCGGCGTCTTCGTCGAGATGTTTGGGGAGGGGGTGTTGGAGGAGAACGCCGTGGACTTCTTTGTTCTGGTTTAGGGAGCTGATGATGTCGATGAGCTCTTGTTGGGTGGTTTTTTCATCGATTTCGAACTGCTCGCCGACCATTCCAGCGGCGGCGGCCCACTTCTTTTTCATGTTAACATAGGCGACAGAGGCGGGGTCTTGGGCGGCGACGATGACGTCAAGGCGGGGGGTAACTCCCTTGGCTCTGACTGCGGCAACTCGCTCCGCGAGTTCGGCGCGGACGACTTTTGAGAGGGCGAGGCCGTCGAGAATGGTTGCCATGGGGTTTCACAAGTTTACTGTGAAACCCCGTGGCTAGTTTAGTAGCCTACATAGAAGTTTCGGACTGGAACATTTGTTGATCCGTTGCCAAGGAGCCATGTCGAGGAGCTGTAGGCCGTCCCTCCTGAGTTGAGCTTAATCTTCATCACGGTTTTGTCTGACAAACCGCTGAGATACGAGATAATGTCAGCTCGATTGTCTCCATCCATGTCTCCGACATACTCGAATTGTGCATCGGCACTTGGGTGTTGATAGATCCAGTTCCAGCCTCCAGCCGGGCCAGTGCTACTTGAGCTGGTGATGATTGAGTAGAAGGTCTGGTTCATCACGTTTCGGACGAGCAAGTCGGCGCGGCCGTCGGCGTTGAGGTCGGCTGTCGAGACTGCCGGGAGTTCGGAGCCAGTAGTGAACACGCTCAGGGCGCCGAAGCTGACCTCGGATGAGAGAGCGGACGCCGAGCTAACATAGCCGACGCTAAAATTCTTGGTGGTTGTGTTGAAGAACACCAAGTCATTTTTTCCGTCTCCATTGAAGTCACCGGCACCAAGTACCCGAACCCCGGTTTTGAGGGTTGAGCTTGATGCAAACGCGGTTGCTGTGGAATTCAGGCTCAGTGATCGTATCGTTCCGGTTGCGGGGTCTTCGGTGATGATCTCCGGCTTTCCGTCGGAGTTAAGATCACAGGCAAACCTCAGTTGGTTCGTTCCCATCCCGGCAATCCAGTTATGCGAACTAAAAGACGCGCCGTTTGTTCCTGTGAGGACGGTGCGAATCGTTCCATCTGAACTTTGGGTGACGTAATCCATTGTTCCGTTCAAGTTCAGATCTACCAGGTACATACCCGAGTAAGTGAGGTTGCTGTCAAATATCCAATTGCCTGAGGTGATTGCTGAGGCGGAGCTATTGATCAGCCAGTTCGCATAGCTTTTTGTTGTAGTTCCACTCGAGAAATGGAGATCGGGGACGCCGTCCGAGTTTGCATCGGTCACATCGACGAGGGTTGAAGACGTGCCGATGAGCCAGCTCGAACTCGAGTAGGCGGTTCCCGCGGCGTTGAACAAGTATGCGGCGTAGTTGTTCGAGGCATCCTTGGTGATGATGCTGGTGAGCGGAGCATTTTGCTGGAATCGGTCGTTGGCGGTTGAGCCACTCGATACTCCCATCGATTGGAAGCCTCGGCGCATTGCGCCGTCAGTTTGGACCTGGCCCCAGCCAAAGGTGGTGTCGTATCCGGCGGTACCCATATCAAGTGCGGATCGCCGGAGCAGTCCTTCGACCTGATCAGGAGAGAGCGCAGGGTTCTTTGCAATAATGAGGGCTACGACACCTGCGGCTACTGGGCACGAGGCCGATGTTCCGCTAAAATAAACGTAGTCGGGCGTTGTGTTCTGAGCGTCTGGCGAGTATCCGGCGGTGCCGGTTCGGTCTGTGGACCGGCAGAACACTCCTGGAGCAACAAAGTCAGTTCCGACGCCGGTGTTGGAGAAACTGGCGATGATTCCCTCCATTCTGGTTGCGCCGATGCCTAGGACGCCCGGTGCGCTGGCTGGGTAGCCAATACTCGTGACACCGTCATTCCCGGTGGATGCAAGAAGGACGACACCATCTGCTCTCGCGTTCGCAAATGCAGTATTAAGGGTTGAATTTGAGGTCGAGCCGCCAAAGCTCATATTCATCACTCTCATTCCTTGGCTGCGCGCCCAGGTAATTCCATTCACCAAATTGCTGATCGAGAAGCTGAAGGAACCTCCGCCGGCGTCCGTCCCAAAGTCGACAGCGATGATTCCGCATCCGGAAGCAATGCCAGCAACTCCGACTCCATTGTTCGAAATCGCGGCAGCACATCCTGCTACTGCGGTACCGTGGTTGTCGTTTACTGTCTGTGGATTGCCCCCGTTTTGGGGCTCCCCAGAGAACGTTTGTCCGGCCACCACATTGAGGTCTGGGTGCGAAGATTGAACTCCGTCATCGAAGATGCCGATCCTTACTGCGCTATTGCCAGAAAGCCAATCCCATGCATTGACGGTTTTCACGTCAAACCCGCTCTGTGAGGTCCAACCCTGGATGATTTGACCAGTGTTTTGAATGAACCACTGGGTGCCGAATTCGGGATCGTTTGGTATGAAGTGATGTTTGGCTGTCATAACCAGATCGGGTTCGGCGAATTCGACGAGGTTTGACTGAGCAAGGGCGTTGACTGCATCGAGGAAGTCGACACCGTTGGGCGTTGTGGAGTCGATGATGGTGAGTTGCCGGACGGCATCAATCTTCTTTGAGGTGAGTTTGAGTTGGGGGTATGAGCCCACAAGGGACTGGATTTGGGCGGGGGTCACTCCATCTTTGAACTTGACAAAGGAGGATCCGTTTAGGGTGATTTCGCCGAAAGTTGGCGCCTTCCAGACCGGGGCTGAGAACTTGATGCCTGCAGTTCGCACGGCCTTGGACATTTTAGTTGCTAGGGTGTCTGTAGTGTTTCGGTAGTACATCACTCCATCAACCTGATTTCCAGCGTCGAATCCGCGCGTGGCGAGGTAGGGTACTTGGGCGCGGTCAGCCTTGACCCGGATCGCGTTGATTTCAGGTCCGAATTGAACGAATGTTTTACCGTTATAGAATCCGGCGGCAGAACCCATTGCGGGGGCTGCGAGGAGAACGAGAAGCAGAGCTTTGTTGCGCATACGAAAACACCAACTGTTGCAAGTTTGTTGAGATACTACAACTTCTGCGCCGAAAAGTGAGCTCGAAGTTTTCCACATTATTTAACGGTGAGACTCAGTAGGTCCGAGTGCCTACTGCTTGAGTGTCCAGCCGAAGCGGTTGACGAGTTTGCCTTGTTCGGAGTCGGCTTCGATGGTTTCTTCTTCGAGTTCGACTTTGGGGGCACGGAAGATGCGCTCGGCTTCGCCGAGGTCGGGGTCGGCGGGGGCGGTCTTGGGGTCGAAGTTGGCTTTGAGGGTGCTTTTTAGCACCGTGCCGAGGACGCCGTTGACGAACTTGCCGCTTTCGGCGGTGCTGTACTTCTTCGCCATTTCGACGGCCTCGTTGATGGTTACTGCGGGCGGGATGTAGGGGTAGTCGTGAAGCTCGTGGAGGGCGAGGCGCATGACGTTTCGGTCCACGGCGGCGAGGCGGTTGTAGTCGTAGTCGGGGATTGCGGCGGAGATGGTCCGGTCGAGGCCGACTCGGTGTTGCCAGGCTCCCTTGGCGAGGGCCCGGCCGAAGCGGAAGACGAGATCTAGGGTTGCGTCGGGGTATTCGACGCCTTTGGTGAGGTCTTCGAGTTGCTCATCGTCGTGGAAGGCGTCGAATGTGAGTTCGAGGGCGTCATCGATGGAGACTTGGGAGAGTTCGCAGGTGTAGATTGCGCGGAGGGCGCATTCGCGGGCGACTCGGCGGAAGCTAAAAGGGGTGCTCAAACAGCCTCACCGTCGAGGAATTTCGGCACAAATCCGGTGTCGAAGGTTCCTGCCACATAGGACGGAGTGGCGGCTAGGCGGCGGAGGAAGGGGATGTTGGTGGCGATTCCTTCGACCTCGAATTCGTGGAGAGCGGCCTGAAGTTTGCTGACGGCATCGGCCCTGGTTTCGCCTCGAACGATTAGCTTGGCAAGGAGAGGGTCGTAGAAAGGGGTGACGGTGAGACCGGCGTAGCAGTGGGATTCCATGCGGACTCCTCGGCCCATGGGCGCGCGCCAGCCGGTGATTTTTCCGGTGCTGGGCGAGAAGTCGTTGTCGGGGTCTTGGGCGGTGATTCGGGCTTCGATGGCGTGCCCGCTGAGCTTGATGTCGGCTTGAGTGAAGGGGAGCTTTTCGCCGCTCGTGGTGCGGAGCATGAGCTGCATAAGGTCGATTCCGGTGATCTCTTCGGTGACCGGGTGTTCGACCTGGAGGCGAGTATTCATCTCGAGGAAGTAATAGTTGAAGTCGGTGTCAACCAGGAACTCGACGGTTCCGGCGTTTTGGTAACCGACGCTGCTGGCGACCCGAACGGCGGCCTCGCCCATGCTCTTTCGCACTTCGGCGGGAAGGTCGGCGTAGGGGGCCTCTTCGACGAGCTTTTGGTGGCGGAGGTTTTGGATCGAGCACTCGCGCTCTCCGAGGTAGACCATGTTGCCGTAGCTGTCGCCAAAGACTTGGATTTCGACGTGGCGGGGGTTGATGACGAACTTTTCGACGAGCATTTCGCCGGAGCCGAAAGAGGCTTGGGCTTCGGCGGTCGCCATTTTCCAGAGGCCGCTGAGTTCTTCGGAGTTGTTGACTCGGCGGATGCCGCGTCCGCCGCCACCGGCGACGGCCTTGAGGAGAACGGGGTAGCCAATTTCCTCGGCGCACTGGATGGCTTCGGCATCGTTTGCGACGGGACCGTCTGAGCCGGGGACTACTGGGCAGTTGGCTTCAATGGCAGCTTTTTTGGCACTGGCTTTGTCGCCCATTGCCTCAATTGCTCCGGTTGGAGGGCCGATGAATTTGACGCCAAGAGATTCGAGAGCCACGGCGAAGTTTGCCCTTTCGGAAAAGTAACCGTAACCTGGGTGGACGGCTTCGGCTCCGCTGATTTGGGTTGCCATGAGGACATTGGCGAGGTTGAGGTAGGAGTCGGCATTGGTTCCGGCTCCGACGCAGATGGCTTGGTCGGCAAGCTTCACATGGAGGCTTTCTCGATCGGCTTCGCTATAAATGGCTACCGACGAGATGCCGAGTTCACGGCAGGCGCGGATGGCTCGGCAGGCGATTTCGCCACGATTTGCAATAAGAACCTTTTTCAGCATCAGTATTTCTCGTGTCCTAGGTGGGGGCAGCTGGCTTGGCCTTCGGTGTCGATGACGTAGGGTTCTTTGCCGATGGGGCATTTTCCGACTCCGGAGGCGCCGGGGACATCGGCAGGGGAGGTTGGTTTAAACTCTTCGTCGGTCGCTTTTTGCACCTGAATCATTTGGCGAAGCTGATCGAGGTTGCTTTTACAGGTGGAGTCTTTGGCAGTGGCCATTGCGTTGCCGAGGACGGTGGTTCCGCGCCCATCAGCCTTTGGTTTGGGAGCAGTGCCTCCCATTCCTTTGAGAACCACAACGGCGAGGATTGCGATGATGACGAACACCGCGAGGGTGGCGACGATGGTTTGTCCTCGTTGCCTCATGCGAGCACCTCCATGATGGCTTGACCGTATTCGACGGGGTCGCCGTCTTCGACGAGGATGTCCGCGATGGTTCCGACGAGGGCGGAGTGGATTTCGGTGGAGATTCCGAGGGCGAAGATGGTTCCGATGACGTCGCCTTTTTCAACGGTCGCGCCGGCGATGAGGGGGACTTTGGCGGTTCGGAAAATGCCGACTGACGTGGCCTTGATCGGCTTGGATGCTGGACCTTGTTCGATGACGGGTTCTGGTACTCCGGTTGGAACCGGAGCGGCGGCGGGCTTGGGTGCGGCTTTCTTCTCGATGACGGCGGAGAACTTGGCGTCGCCGACTTCTAGCTCGACTTCGTTCATCTGGCTTTGCACGGCCACATCCAGGGCGTGCCTTACCAAGTCGAAGTCGATTGCGGACATAACCTTTACAGTGTACCAACCCTAAAAATCTATGTTACTAGCCAGCAAATTTGTGGAATGACCTCGTCATGGCGGATAACACGATCAGTATTGTTCAGGCGATCGAAGACCAAAACATGCGCATGAGTGCGCTGAATGAGATTGCAAATATTGGTACGGGGCATGCCGCACGGGCTCTGGCTTCAGTATGTGGACGCGACTTTTTGATTTCGGTTCCCCAGGTTCGACCGATTAGCTTTGACCGCGTTCATGAGATGATCGAGAATGTCGACGACACTCATGCCGTGATTTACATGGCGGTTGTCGGCGACTTTTGCGGTCGGATGGCGTTTTTCTTGGATTGGCCAAGCTGCCAGGCTTTGTGGCACATGTTGATCGGCTCTGCGCCGGAGACGGCTGATGATTTGAACGAGTTGGAGTGGAGTTCGGTTGTCGAGGTTGGCAACATCATCAACGGATCGTTCCTCTCGGCCTTTACGGATTTCACGGGACTCTTTAGCAATGCGACGCCACCGATGTTGGCGGTCGACTCTTTTGGTTCAATTCTCAGCTCGATTGCGGCGGAGGCTTCCGAGGAGTCGGTTGCCCTGTATATTGAAACGAAGCTCTGGGATGCCGAGGACTCGGTGAAGGGCAGTTTTCTTTTGATCCCTAGTCAGGAATCAGTTGATTTACTATGGGATCGCCTCGGTCTGGGGATGGCTGCTTAGCTGTGGACACGAAGGACGTTTTGCTCGCCCGGTTGGGCGAGATTCATGTTGCGAAAAAGTCGCCTATGGTCGGCTGTCATGGCTTGGGAAGCTGCATCGGACTTATGGCCTATGACCCACTGACACAGGTAGGCGGAGTTGCGCACGTGGTATTGCCAGATAGCACCAATCGAAAGGATCTTGAGCTTCCCGGGCGCTATATGGATTTGGCGGTTCCGGCGATGATTAGCGAGCTTGTGGCTGCTGGCGCGGGGCGATTGCGTCTGAAATTTGCCGCCGTTGGCGGGGCAAACGTCTTTAAGTTCGGTGCTGGGTCGCCGAACCTCAACCTGAGCATTGGCGAGCGAAATATTCAGGCACTGCATGACAATTTGAAGGCGATGAATATTCGCCTTGAGGGCGACCTTTTGGGTGGAACTCAGGCGACGTCCACGCAATTATGCTTGGTGACGGGCCAGGTATTTGTGGCATGTGGTTCTCGGGAGATGAACTTGCTTTGCAAGTTTGGGGAGGGGAGATTTGTCCGCGCAGCTTAACCAATTAATTAGGCAGACAACTGAGTTGCCTTCGATGCCAGAAGTGGCATTCGAGGTGATGCGGGTGGCTGACCTTGCTGACTCCAGTGCAATCACAGTTGCGGCGACTTTGGCACGCGATCCGAGTCTTTCGGTTCGAGTGTTGCGACTCGCGAACTCAGCTTTTTATGGCATGGCTCGGGAGGTCACGTCGATTTCGGATGCGGTGGTTGTTCTGGGAATGCGAACCGTGAAGAGTCTTTCGCTGGTGGCGGCGAGTTTTCCTTGGCTGCATAAGGCATTGAACGGGAAGGGGATCAATCCGACGCTTCTTTGGAACCACTCTTTGACAACAGCTTATCTGGTTCGGAACATGGCGGCACGGAAGGAGATGCAGGATGCTGAGCTTCCTTTCTGTATTGCGCTTCTTCATGACATCGGAACCGTTGTGTTCGCAGTTTGGAAGGAGAGTGCGTTTGAGGCTTTGGTAAAGCGAGCTGAAACCGAGCAGCGGCCGTTGGACGAAATCGAACGAGAGGTCTATGGTTTCGATCATGCCGAAGTTGGGGGCGAGCTGTGTGATGTTTGGAATTTGCCGAAGGTCTACGGGAATGCGATTCGGTTCCATCACCGACCAGGCGCGCCGGAAACGGCCGATCCGATTGCAGATTTGATCCATGTTGCGGACTTCTTTGTCCGGGAGCGCGGAATAAACGAGGGTGCGTTTGGGCAGGTTTATCAGCTTGATCACGAGGCGTTTGAGCGAGCTGGGTTCAGCGCTGAAGAGCTGAATGAGATGCTCGATTTGGCACTTCAACAGTGCGGAGATTTGCAGGATTTGACCCGGAGGGCGGCATGATCAAGGTTTTGGTAGTTGATGATTCAATTTTCATGCGTCGCGTGATCTGCGATGCAATCAATAAATCGGGGGACATGGAGGTCGTGGGAACTGCGGCCAATGGCGACGAGGTACTCGCGCAGGTTCGGGTTTTGAAGCCGGATGTGATTACGCTGGATATCGAGATGCCCAGGAAGAATGGGCTGATCGCCCTGCAGGAAGTGATGAAGGAGTGTCCGACTCCAGTCGTGATGTGCTCGACGCTGACGGCTGCGGGAACTCAGGCGACGATGACGGCTCTGGAGATTGGCGCGATTGACTTTATTGCCAAGCCGACTCAGATCACTGCCGAGACGATGGAGACGACTTTCAAGGAGTTGCTCCCGAAGATTCGCACTGCTTCTAAGGCGCGGATGGGCCGGGTCCAAGTGACAGGTGCTCGACCTGTGTTGAAGGCGGTTGCGTCGAACAAGGTGTTGCTGATTGCCTCATCGACAGGAGGGCCCAAGGCGCTCATGACGCTTTTCGAGACGCTTCCGAAGGAGATGAAGGTGCCTTGCGTGGTTGTTCAGCACATGCCGATTGGGTTTACGAAGAGCCTTGCTCAGAGACTCAATGGCGCGGGATCGTTCAAGGTTCGCGAAGCCGAGGATGGCGACAAGCTAGAGCCGGGCGTGGCGCTGTTGGCGCAGGGTGGCAAGCACTTGGAGTTTTCCAGCGCGGATAAGTTGAGGTTCAACGACGCTCCGGAGCGGCTTGGTGTGAAGCCCTGTGCTGACTATCTATTCGAGTCAGGAGCGAAGTTTATCGGAGATCGAGCGCTGGGTGTGATTCTTACCGGAATGGGCAAGGACGCCACTCAAGGCGCGCTGGCGATCAAGAAAGCAGGGGGGACGATTCTGGGGGAGTCCGTCGAAACCTGCACAGTTTATGGAATGCCCCGCTCAGCAAAAGAGGCGGGAGCAGTGGACGGAGAGTTTCCGGCCCACGAGCTGCACATGGCGATCATGGCAGGTCTACAAGGAGGAAAACGTGCAGCAGCCTAACGATAAACAGTTTCAAGACTTCTACCGCCGGTTCAATACGGTGGCAGGGATCAATTTCAACGATTACAAGCAAGATCAGCTGACTCGGCGAATGCTGATGTTGATCGATCAGCGCAAGCTGAAGAGCTTTGAGGAGCTTTGTGATTTGGTTCTCAAGGACCGAGAAGCGAGGGAATGGTTCCTTGATCGCCTGGCGATCAATGTGACCGAAGTGTTCCGAAACCCAGAGCATTGGGCTCACTTGGAGCACTTCATGAAGACAGATTTGTTAAAAGCCGGAAAGCCGCTCAAGGTATGGAGTGCGGGCTGTTCGACGGGTGCGGAGGCGTACAGCCTTGCCTCCATCCTCGATGTTCACGCTCCGCGAAAGCCGCATCGCATAGTCTGCACAGACATCGATGCTGCGGCGATGCAACAAGCCCAGGAAGGGGTGTTGTTCGGCACAGAGTTTCGTGACGTACCTAAGGAGTACCAAAAATACTTCACCAAGACGCCACGAGGGGCCGCGGTCAGTGACGATCTCAAGAAGTACATGACGTTCCAACGTCATAACCTTCTTGCGGATAACTACGGAACTGGCTACGACCTGATTGTTTGTCGGAACGTGTTGATCTACTTCGTTGATGAGGCGAAGGATCAGATTTTCCGGCGATTCTACGGTGCCTTGCGCCCTGGTGGATACCTATTCATTGGCGGTAGTGAGCGCATCTTCAATCCAAAGGAAATCGGCTACGAGTGTCCGAAACCGTATTTCTATCAGAAACCAAGCGAGGAGAAAAAATGGCAAAACGCATCTTAATCACCGACGACGCACTGTTCATGCGCGTTACTCTTAAGCGCATCCTTTCGGATGCAGGATTTGAAGTTGTTGGAGAAGCAGCAAACGGAGTTGAGTCCGTGGCGCTTTACAATGACCTTAAACCAGACCTGGTCACCATGGACATCACTATGCCCGAAATGGACGGAATCGAGGCTCTCAAGGCTATTCGAGGCGCCCATCCAGATGCAACGATCGTGATGTGCTCGGCGATGGGCCAACAGAACTTGATGGTCGAGGCTCTTCAAGCCGGTGCCAAAGAGTTCATAGTGAAGCCTTTCCAGGCAGACAAGGTGTTGGAAGTCATCAATCGTCACGCTGCCTAATAATGGCCGACCAAACAAAAAAGGAGTTATTGGGTTTATGAAAGTTGAATTTGTTGCGCCATTTGCGGAAGCGACCGCTAATGTTGCAGAAATGATGATGGGTTCTCGGCCGACTCGGGGTCAGCTATCCGCGAAACCGGAATTGTTTACGGCGTTGCCAGTAAACATTCTATGCGGCGTGAATGGCGACCTTGAAGGGTTGGTCATGTACAGTATGTCGA
Source organism: Fimbriimonas sp. (assembly GCA_965248555.1). GTDB lineage: Bacteria > Armatimonadota > Fimbriimonadia > Fimbriimonadales > Fimbriimonadaceae > Fimbriimonas. Next base: position 355,093 of record CBDFJP010000001.1, read on the forward strand.
AAGACACCGCGCTTGCCATTGCTGGGTTGATGATGGGTGCGCCATCACGAGTTTTCGACCAGTTGGTTGCTTCGGCAATCTCTGAACTTGGGAACATGATTACGGGAAGTAGCTCGTCGATCTTTGCGGGGCAGGGCGTAATTTGCAACATCACACCGCCGACGCTTGTTCGTGGAAATAGCATTCGCATCTCGACGTTTAACACACCGACGCTGGTCATTCCTCTCATTTTTGAGGGAGTTGGACAGATCGAAGTGAACGTGAGTCTGCGCGAGACCAAGATCGCCCTCGCCGCTGCCTAAGCGAAAAATCTCGGGCACTCGGGACTTTTTGGGTCCTACGCCTGCAACCGAATGCGGTTGTGGGCGTAGGCTTGTTTATTAGTCATGAGTGAACGAAAAGTTTTGACGGGTATCACGGCGGATGCGTTTGTATCTGATGCGGATAAGTGGGCATTGGACAAGCTCCAGAACTTGCCGTTGGTTCCGCAACTAGTTTCCAAGTTTTATGAGATCGGGATTGACCGTTGGCTTTACTGCTACAACATGAGTAGCTCGATTCGTTGTGGTCCGAACCAGTATCCAACGCTATATGAGATCATGCGGGAGTCGGCAAAGACGCTGGATATGCCAGAGCCAGAACTTTATGTTTCGTCGAATCCTTTTCCAAACGCATTTGCAGGGGGGGTTGAGCGGCCTTACATTTGCTTGCGGTCTTCAATGATCGACACGATGAGCGATGAGGAGTTGTTCTTCATCATGGGTCATGAGTTGGGGCATATCAAGGCGAACCACGTTTTGTACTTCTCGATTGGCTGGTTGCTCTTCCCTCTGCTGGACATTTTGGGTCGGCGGACGATGGGGGCAACGGATGTTGCAACCTACGCTTTAGTGTTGGCTCTCTACGAGTGGTCGCGGCAGGCGGAGTTTTCGGCGGATCGAGCGGGGTTATTGGTGGCTCAGGATAAATCGATTGCGATTCAGTCGCTGATTCGCTTGGCCGCGGGGCCTTCTCGACTGCATCACGAGTTGAACCAGGAGGCGTTCATGGATCAGGCTCGGGCTTACCAGGATGCAGATGCCTTGGACAAGCTCGGAAAGTTTGTTTTGTTCGCGACGATGGGCAAGACGATGACGCATCCGATGCCAGTTTTCCGGACCCAGGAGCTTGAGAAGTGGGTCCTCAGTGGCGAATTTGATCGAATTGTTGGCGGGGACTACTCGCGGAAAACGGCGTAATTCGTTTGCGGGGCAATAGGCTGTAACCCTCGCAAAACTGCGCGGTATCTGGCAAACTAGATGGCAATGCCGCTTTCTGCGCTTGTCGTCCTTTTTGCTCTTCAGCAAACCAAAGCTCAACCCCGTCAGATTTTGCCTGCTGGCCTACTTGAATGGCAGGATCCGGAGGTTGTGGGAGTCAACAAGCTTCCGCCACGGGCGGAGTCGATTCCTTTCGCGGATGCCGTTTCGGCGATGACCTTGGATCGGGCGAAGTCGCCGTTTTACAAGTCGTTGAATGGCGATTGGAAGTTCAATTGGGTTGGTCGCCCGGCGGATCGACCGGTGGATTTTTACAAGACGGACTTCAATGACTCGAAGTGGGGGACGATTGAAGTTCCTTCGTGCTGGGAGATGAAGGGATATGGGCAGCCGATTTACACGAATGTCCGGTATCCGTACCCGACCAATCCGCCGTTTGTAGATGAGAATTACAATCCGGTAGGTTCTTATCGAACTTCGTTCGAGCTTCCGGCTGGTTGGGAGAATCGGCGCACGATCATCCGGTTTGGGGGCGTTTATTCGGGTTACTACCTCTGGGTGAACGGGCAAAAGGTTGGGTATTCGGAGGACTCCAAGACAACTTCTGAGTTTGATTTGACGCCTTATGTGAAACCCGGGCGGAACCAGGTTGCGGTGGAGGTTTATCGGTGGTGCGATGGAAGCTATCTGGAGGATCAGGACATGTTCCGATTTAGCGGGATCTTCCGAGACGTCGCATTGATGAGCATGGCGAAGACTCGGATTGCTGACTTCCGGACGGAGACTGGGTTGAGCGCAGACTTGAAACAGGCGACCCTGGAAGTCAAGAGCGATGTTGATGGGCCTGGTGGCTACCAATTGGATGTTCACTTGATGGACATTTCAGGGAAAGAAGTCGCAAGTGGCAAATCTTCGATTTATGGTTTGAGCGGCGGTCTCTCGAATCACCCGCTCGTGAGTCTCAAGTTGGACAACCCGTTGCTTTGGTCTGCGGAGCAGCCGAATCTTTACACAGCAGTGATCAATCTCTTAGACGAAGCTGGGAAGGTCCGGGATGTTCGATCTTGTAAGGTTGGCTTCCGAAAGATCGAGTGGAAGAGCGGGGTGTTTACCATCAATGGTCGTGCGGTGAAGTTGCTTGGTGCGAATCGCCACGAAGCGGATCCCGACCGAGGGCGGGCGATCACGCGCGAGCGCATGATTCAGGACATCAAGCTTTATAAGCAATACAACCTGAACACGGTTCGCAATAGCCACTATCCGAACGATTCTTTCTGGTACGAGCTTTGTGATCAGTACGGGCTTTATGTGGTTGATGAGGCGAACATTGAGAGCCACGGGATGGGCTACGACTGGAATCGCTCGCTGGGTAACCAGCCGATTTGGCAGAAGGCTCACTTGGATCGCACGGAGCGAATGGTGCGTTCGCATCGAAATCACCCGTCGATCATCATGTGGTCGCTGGGCAACGAGGCGGGGCCGGGGGTCAACTTTGAGGCGACGGCGAAGTGGATTCACGATAACGACGCTACTCGGCCTGTTCATTACGAGCGGTACAACGAGCCGTGCGATGTTGATTCGGTGATGTATCCGGGGGTCGAATACTTGGCCTCACAAGGTGCTCAGAAGTCAACCAAGCCATTCTTTGTGTGCGAGTATGCGCACGCCATGGGTAATGCGGTCGGCAACCTCAAGGAATACGTTGAGCAGTTTGATAAGTATCCGCGGTTGATGGGCGGTTGCATTTGGGATTGGGTGGACCAAGGGCTTCATAAGCCAACTCCGGACGGAACGAGCTGGTACTACGCTTACGGCGGGGACTATGATGATTCGCCAAATGACGGGCCGTTTTGTAACAACGGTTTGATCCTGCCGGATAGGCAGGTGACACCAAAACTGTGGGAAGTTCGAAAGATTTATCAGCGGGTGGCTTTCGAGTCAGCGGACGCTGGCGAAGGCAAGCTTAAGGTGACGAACAAGTTCTCCTTTACAAGCCTGGCCGATTACGACTGGTCTTATTCCGTTTCAGAAGACGGCGTTGTGGTGGCAAAGGGCGATTGGACGCCGCAGTCGGTGGCTCCGGGCGAGTCCAAGGCTCTTGCGTTGCCGGTCGAGAAGTTTGCTAAGAAACCAGGCCGAGAATACTTCCTTCGGGTTGATCTGAAGCTTCGGGCGGCGAATGTTTGGGGAGAGAAGGGTCACGTTGTGGCTTGGGAGCAGTTGCCGATTAGTAACGCAATGGTTGCTCCAACTGCGACGGTTTCCAAGTTGCCGACTTTGGGAATGTCCGAGGAGATTGGCGGCTTTGCGTTCACTGCAGGCGGAACTCGAATTGAGTTCGACCGAAGTACGGGCTTGATGTCTTCTTACCAAGTTGACAAGCGCGAGATGCTGAAGCGAGGGCCTTGGCTCAATACGTTCCGCGCCTTTGCGGATAACGACACTTGGTTCCAAAAGTCGTACTGGGAGAGCGGATTGGGGGGCATGGCTCATCGACCGGTGACGGTTTCGGCTCAGCGGCTTTCGCCTTCAGTTGCGCGGGTGAGTGTCGAGATGGACTGTCGGGGTTATAAGGGGCGCGGCTTCTTCCACCGGGCGGTTTATACGATTCTGGGTGACGGAACGGTAACGGTTGACAACCAGTTTGACCCGGTAGGCGACTTGCCCCAGTTGCCAAAAATTGGTTTGGATCTGCGGCTGAATCCTTCGTTGCAGAACTTCACCTACCTCGGTCGCGGACCTTGGGAGAGCTATCCCGATCGGAAGATGGGCCAGGATGTTGGGCTTTATTCGATGAAGGTCAGCGAGGCGGGGACGCAGTATGTGCGGCCTCAGGAGAACGGGAATCGGGAGGACGTCCGATGGGCGGCTCTGACGGATTCCGGCGGAGCCGGGCTGATGTTCCAGGCGTGGGAGAAGTTGGCGGTGACGGTTTCTCACAAGGATGCGCGCGATGTCGATGCCTCTCGGCACGAGAATGGCGAGCCTGCGAAGTTCAATCCGATTGTGCCAAGGGACGAGACAATTGTTTGCCTTGATGCTCAGCAGATGGGGCTTGGTGGTGCTTCCTGCGGGCCTTCGCCGCTAACGCAATATCTCTGCAAGCCGGGTGCTCGCACTTGGCGGGTTGTGATCAAGCCAGTTCGGAAGGGTGATTTCTCTTCGGGTCGAACCGTGGTCCCGGTTGCTCCGATGCCTCAGGTATCGCGTGGCGAGGATGGGGTTGTGAAGGTTGTAGCGACCGACACGCGGGCCGGAGTAGTTCGGTTGAGCGAGAGCGGGGCGCAGCCTACAGCGGCTACTTTTGAGTATTCGTCGGGCGGAACTTTGCGGATTGCCCAGCGGATTGCGGATTGGATTGACTCGCCCGAAGTCGTGAAAGAGTTTGCGCGGATTGATCCGATTTTCAGGGTTCCACAGAGCCAGATCAAGGTGCTGAGCTTTGACTCGGAAGAGCAGGGCGAGGGGAATGTGGAGAACGCTTTTGACGGCGATTCCTCCACTTTTTGGCACACTGTTTACTCCGGGGGAGTTGCCCAACATCCTCACTTTGTGCTGGTTGATCTCGGTGCTGAAGTTGATCTCACTGGCTTTGACTACCTGCCTCGGCAGGATCAGGGCAATGGGCGCATTGGGAAGTACGAGCTTCGGGTTGGGCTGAGCCAGGACCAGTTGGTGAAGGTGAAGGAGGGGACTTTCCCGAATTCGGCCGCGCTTCAGCGGGTGATGTTGGGAGCTCCGATGAAGGCACGATTTGTTGAGCTGAGGGCCATTGAGGAAGTCAAGAAGCAGGAATGGACGAGCATTGCCGAGCTAAATTTCCTTTTTGGAAAAGGCAAATAGGTAGACAAAAAGATTCTATAATAAGCCGTGTCGAACGAGAATCTTGACCCGAACCGACTGCCAGGAGACGGGGACGAACTTTCACTTCGTCCCCGTTTTCTCCGGGAGTTTATTGGTCAGGAGACCCTGAAGGAAAACCTTGGGGTGTTTCTTCAGGCGGCGAAGCAGCGGTCGGAGCCGGTTGATCACGTGTTGCTTTATGGCCCACCGGGGTTGGGGAAGACGACTCTCGCGCACATCATCGCCAATGAAATGGGGGCGATTGTTCATGTCACCAGTGGTCCGGCGATCGAGCGACCCGGCGACCTCGTTGGGATATTGACGAACCTTGAGGAAGGGGCGATTTTGTTTATCGACGAGATTCACCGGCTTTCGCGGACGGTTGAGGAATATCTGTATCCCGCCATGGAGGATCGGAAGGTCGATATTATGATCGGCCAGGGCCCGGCGGCGCGGTCGGTTCGTATGGAAGTTCCGGCATTTACGGTTGTGGGGGCAACGACTCGGCAGGGCTTGTTGACCGGGCCGCTGAGGGATCGATTTGGAATCATTTCGCACTTTCGGTATTACGAGCAGGATGCGCTTTATGAGATTGTTCGCCGGTCGGCGGGGATTTTGGGATACGAGATTGCTCCGGATGGGGCGGAGGAGATTGCACGGCGGTCGCGGGGGACGCCTCGGATTGCGAACCGGCTGTTGCGCCGGGTGAGGGATTTTGCCCAGGTGGATGGTCATGCTTCGATTGGGCAGGGGATCGTTCAGAAGGCGGCTCGGGCCTTGGAAATCGACGATCTTGGGCTGGATCGGATCGACCGGACACTTTTGCAACTGATTATTGAGCGGCACCGAGGTGGGCCGGTAGGAATTGAGACTTTGGCAGCGAGCACGGGCGAAGATTCGCAGACGATTGAGGATGTTTACGAGCCGTATTTACTTCAGATCGGAATGCTCCAGCGCACGCCGCGTGGGCGGTGTGTGACGGATTTGGCGTACAAGCACCTTGGACTGGTGCCACCGAAACGCGACGAGCTCGACTAGAGGAAGTCTTTTCCGAGGAGGAGGAGCATGAGGAGAGCGCCGCCGTTATTGATGGCGTGCATCACCATGTTTGGGATCAGCGACTTGGTTTGGTAGCTGATGTAGCACATGCCGAGGGCTAGGGTCATGAGGAGCGGGATTCCGGCGGGGCCTTGGGGGTGGATGGCGGCGAAGAGGAAGCTAGAGGCGAGTGCGCCCGTAACGGGGTTTTTGGTCAACGAGCTGAGCGCGGGGAACAGAAGGCCCCGGAACATAAACTCCTCCCAGAGAGGTGCGATGACGGCGGCGAGAACGAGGAGTCCGAGGGCTTGGAGTCCGTTTGAGTCGAGCACTTCTTTGCCGACGGGGTGGGCGTTTCCGGGCAGGTATTTTGCGAGGAGGGCCACGACCGTTATGGCAACGAGCAGGATTGGAATCAACGCCAGGTAGGCTCCGATGCCCCAGAGGATGCGCTTGCCAAGGCCGCTTTTGCTGACTCCAAGCGAATCGAGCGTGAACTGGTACCCCGCGATTGGTCGGGTGCAGATGTAGCCGATGGCGACAAAGATTCCTACGAATGGCAGAACTTGATCGAGGACGGGAACGTTTTTGAGCAAGAACTCGCCAGCCAGGCCGAGCCCCAGATAGGTGCACATGATGATGGCGGCCGCCAGGGCGAGTCGGTCGGCTACGGGGAGCGGGACGTTGTGCTGGGGCATTCCGAGCGGCTTCAGGGCGCCGCTCATGCGCTGGGTGACGAACATGAGCAGTAGTCCAAAGCCGGCGACGAGACCGGTGCAACCTAGCAACCCGAAGACACCGATTTTGAGAGCGGGCTCGGCGGGGAAGGTCTTCCCTCTAATCTCGTTATCGCCGAATTTTTCTTTGAACTGGACTCGTGCGAGTTTTTCGCCCAGATCCTTTCCGTCGAGCTTTTGGATCAGGGTGTCGGCGTCGGCTTTCTTGATTTCTTTGGGTTCGTAGAGTTTGGCGAACGCCTGGTTTTGCTCGTCGGTTGAGGCGGCGAGGTTCTTCAGGTCGTCGCCGAAGGGTGCTTTGCCGTCTTCGGCTCGCAGGGCGACTCGAAGTTTCTGAGCGTCGGGCGATTTCTTGGCGTCGTCTTTGAGATCGTCGATGTACTGCGTGAACATCTCGCTCTTGGGGGCGGATTTGCCTTGGAGAGCCTTGAGACCGAGCATGGTTTCGACCATTTTGGTTTGGGTTTTGGTCGACTTGTCTCCAGACATGATTCGTTTTCCGGAGGCGGCCGAAAAGCTCATGACGATGAGAGCGCCGAAGATGACCGCCAGCAGCGCCCAACCCAACCAGACCCGAGGGAGATCGGCACCCGTTGGGGCGTCGTCAGCACTCGGCGGCATCTCGAAGAGGATTGGGGGGATGTTTGACATTTTGTTTAGAGTGCCCTCAGTTTTGGCCAACGGAGTTCGATGCCTTGGGTGGTGAGGAGGGATTGGAGGTCCTTGATTGAATCTGCTGAGGCAGAGACGGCTTGACTGGAACCCATGCGAAGAGTATACGAGGCGAGGGCGGCGGCGGATTCGCCGATGTTCCATTCGACCGGGTGGAGGCGGTAGCAGCCGTTGGTGATGTGGGTGACGCCAAGGTTTTTGCAGGCGGGAATCAGATTCTTCACTCTGAGTGGCACCAGCGAGCGAAGGGGGATTTCGAAAGGGAGTGTGCTGGTGTCGATTGTGTTTGCGCCGTTGGTGCTTGGGTGGAGGTCGATTCGGTAGGCCCCGATTCCGACGGAATCTTCGAAAGAGGGCGCGCGGTCGGCACCTTCGTTGGTGTATGCCGCCACGTCCTGCTCCTTCACGATGTACTCGGCCTTGATGCGGCGAGCTTCGCGGATGTAGGGGTACTTGGCGAAGCCGTCCTCAGTTCCGGCGAGGGCGGGGCTCATATACAAGTTGGGATAGGCGCCGGGTTGGTCATCGTGCCTGGGGGCGTCGTTTTGGAGCCAGTAGAGCAGGCTGAGGCTGAGCTGCCTAGCGTCGTGAAGCCTTTGGGCGGAGACGGGTCCCATCGCACCGGGGACATTGAAGCCATTGGGGATTTCGTCTCCGGATGGGAGAGGGTCGACGTCCATGATGGTGGCTTCAAAGTAGTCGTTTTGCGGCCAGTTGACGACGGTGGCGGGGTGTTCTCCTGGCATCACATCGGGGCTGACGATTTGGCGATATGGGAAGAGGGCATACCAATCGCCGGGCTTGCGACCGTAGAGTGGGAGTTCTTTGATGACTCCGGTGTGGGCGTGGAGGACTTCGAAGCCGAGGATTGGACCTGGCCAGAAGCTGGGCTTCCAGTTTTTCCACTTGTCGTACTGCTCGGGCTTTGCGATGCGGTGTTCGGCGTTGGGGTTGGCGGCGAGGGCGAAGCACCAGGTGATGCCTTGGACGTTGTCCCATTCGGCGGGACCATCGACCGCGTTGGGCTCTTGGGTTTCTTGTTTTGACTCGGCACCGACGGCGTATTCGGTGCCAGTCATCGGGAGGAGGTCGCCGGTCTCGGTGGCGTCGAGGAAGACGTCGGCTTCGACGGTTTGGAATTGACCGGTTTCGAGGTTGAGGAATCTTACTGCCTCGATTTGTTCATTATTGACCAGAGCCGAGTGCGGTTTGTGCCTTCTCAGAATCGTGAGCAAGCCTTTTGCGACGTACGGAGCAAGCATTGCTTCGATGACTTCGAGGCCGATTCTGGGCTCGAAACACAGGCGACTCACCCAGCCAGTTCCCGGATTGAGTAGCGGATTTCGGCGTGCTTCAGGAGTGAGGTTTGGGTTTGCGAAGTATGCCTGGCGGACTCGGTTTCTGAACTCACGGTAGCGGCGCGTGCAGCCGAACTGCTCGATCCATGGATGCTCGTCGGGAGGGACGATTTGGGAAGTGAGTTGTCCGCCAACCCAGTCGGTCTCCTCGGTGAGAACGACTCGGTGGCCGAGGTCGCACGCCATCATTGCAGCGGCGACTCCGCCAGTTCCGCCGCCTGCGATGAGGATTTCAACCTTCATCCGCGTTGAGCCTCCAGTTCAGCGACTTCAGTGTGGAGTCGCTCCCAGTCGGCCATGGTTTTGGCGATGGTTTGTTGGAGCTCGCCGTGCTGAGTGGAAAGGGCGAGGACGTCGTCGCCGGGGCGGACTCCGGCGAGCTTCATTTCTAGGACGGCCATTTGGCCCTCGAAGGTGGTGATTTTGTCTTCGGTTTGGGAAATTTCTTTGTTGAGTTTCTCGATGGCTTTGCCGAGCTCGCGGGGGGAGAGTTTGAGGGCGGTCTCCTCTGGCTTCGCCGTCGGGGAGGCAGTCGAGACGCCCGCGGTCCCAGTGGTCTTTCGGTTTCTATACTCTGTGTAGGAACCGGGGAATTGGATGACTTCGTTTCGGCGGACGTCGAGGGTGTTATTGGTGACTTGGCTGAGGAGCCAGCGGTCGTGGGAGATGAGGATGAGGGTACCGTCGTAGTCCTTGAGGACATCGGCGAGGGCTTCGCGCGAGGCCATGTCGAGGTGGTTGGTTGGCTCGTCTAGGACGAGAAGATTGGGGTTTAGATTCGTGAGCCGGGCGAGGGAGAGTTTGTTTTTCTCCCCTCCGCTGAGGGTGCGGACGGGGCGGTAGACGTCGTCTCCGGTCAGGAGGAATCGTCCGAGTAGGGTGCGGGCTTCAGGCGGTGTCAGGCCGTCTTCGTAGCAGAGCACGTCGAGGGGGGACATTTCTGGATCGAGGTCGCTGGCGTCTTGGGTGAAGTAGCCGGCGACGACGCTAGAGCCGATCTTCGCCGTTCCGCCGAGAGGCGCGAGGGCGCCCATAACGGTCTTGATGAGGGTCGACTTCCCGGCTCCGTTTTCGCCGATGACGCCCCATCGCTCGCCGATGCGGACGACCCAGTTGAGGTCTTTGATGAGGGTGAGATCGTGGAATCCGACGCCGAGTTTTTTGGTTTCGACGACAATCTCGCCCGAGCGTGATGCTTTGCCAAATCCGCCAGCCATTTGTTTGTCGCTCTTTGGGGCATGGACGCGAACTGCCTCGAGCTTTTCCATCTGCTTGAGTCGACCCCGGGCTTGGGCGGTGCGTTGGCTGTTCATGAACCGCCGGACGTATTCGTCCATTTTGGCGAGCTCGATGGACTGTCGTTTGGCGACTTCGGCTTGGCGTTCTTCGTCGGCTTGTTTGAGTTCAAGATACTTGCCGAAGGGGCCGGGATAGGCTTTGACTTGGCCTTCTCTGAGTTCTAGGACTCGTTGGGCGGTGGCTTCGAGGAAGGTTCGGTCGTGGCTGACGAGGAGGACGGCGCCGTGGTATTGGGTGATCCAGTTTTCGAGCCATTCGGTGGCTTGGAGGTCGAGGTGGTTTGTCGGCTCGTCAAGGATGAGGAGATCGGGCTCTTCGAGCAGGATTCGGGCGATGGCGAGGCGAGTTTTTTCGCCGCCGCTCAGGGCGTCAGTTGGTTTGTCGAACTCGTCCTCTTCGAAACCCATTTTGGTAAGGACGGTCCTTACGTCCCTCTCGGCGGAGTAGCCTTCGGCGTCTAAGAAGTGCTCGTGGACGAGGGCGTATTCGTCGAGGTTTTCAGCGGTTGCTTTGTCGGCTTCGATGAGTTCTTCGAGCTCGCGGAGTCGGACTTGGATGGCGAGGCGATCAGCGGCCCCGGCTTGGGCTTCTTCGATGACGGAACGCCCGAATGTGACAGGTTGCTCCTGACGGAGGTAGCCGATTTTCGCTCCCCGGTTGATGTTGAAGGAGCCGGTGTCGGGTGTGTCGCGCTCGGTGAGAATCTTAAGAAGCGTCGACTTCCCGGCACCGTTTCGCCCGACCATTGCGACGCGCTCCTTGGGGTCGAGGCGGAAGGTGACGCCCAGCAAAATTTGGTCTGGCCCAAACGCTTTTTTGACATTTGAGACAGAGAGGAGCATTGGGGATAGTTTACTTGAGAGCCTTTGTCAGACTTGTGGTGGCTCGGTGTTGCGTTGAGCAGACTAACTCAGTTCTCCGGGACTTGCTCAGCTCGACGCTTGATTTCTTGCATGACCAGCAGGTGGGTTTGCTCGACCATGGAATCGGCCCAGAGTTTCCAGTAGCTGGCGGGGTAGAGGCGGTAGGAGTAGCGGCTGGTGCCGGTGAGTTCGGTTCGGCCGTCAGAGAGGGGTTTGAGGCGGAATTCGCCCCAATTGACCCAGAAGTAGTCGGCGCCGTGTTCGAGGTTTGTCTCGCGAAGTGGGTTGTATTCGGTCATGGCGTCGGGCGTTTTTGTCACCAAGAAGCGCAGGTGGCGGTTGGGTTCTGAGATGCTGATCGTCTCTTCCATCGTTCCGGTGGAGAGTACGCAGCGGCGAGCGGCGCCGGGTTGAGTGCCATCTGATTCGGTTCGGAGGGGATGGGCGACTCCGGCCCGGAAGGGGATGAAAGTGGGTTTTGGGACGGATTTGAGGTTGAAGAGAAGGGGCCAGATTTTGTGGGGAGGGGCGCTGATGACGAGGGTGGTGGACTCCTCGGCTTCGCCGGTTGTTGGGGTGAATTTCAGCCCGACGTAGCCGCCGGCCAGGCATATCGGGATCAGGCTGAGTTGCAGCCCGGGAGGCGGGCCGGGTTGGATTCCCGCGATCTTGACAGCGATGTGGTAGCCCGCAACCATCCCTAGGTAGCCCAGCGGTGCTGCCATGGCTAGGCAGATGATTCCTTCTCGGGCGAAAATGAGCATGAGTCCGGCCACTTGGAGGAGTGACCAGAAGGGGAGCTTCCATCCGGCACTGCGAATACTTTGAAACCGGAACGACATGCCTCCGGCGCAGAGGCCACCGACGGTGGGAAGGATGAGGAACGGGGTGTAGCCATACCAGTTCTGGTAGGACGCCAGCCTCATTGAGATCACGCCGAGCGAAAAGACGACGATGGCGGTGACGAACGAGGTGATCCAATACGCCGCGAGATCTTCTTTGGGGAGCTTTCGGCGGACGGGTTTCCAACCGGGTTCGAGGTCATTGAGCCGCACTGGCGCAGTTTACGCCTGATTCAGTTCTTCGATGGCTTTTAGGATGGATTCCGATTCGTTTTGAACGCGGCTGAGGTTTGCGCGGAGGGGGTCTAGAGAGACGTGGATGGAGTGTTGGGCTCCGACGGTTAGGCCGCTGAGGGATTCGTGGGTTTGGAGGAAGGTTTGGCGCGTGAGTTCTAACTGGGCTTCGATGCGCTCGGATTGGGCGGCCATTCCGTTGCTTCGTGTGAGGCGGCCCTCGGCGAGGCGGAGGCTTTCTGCGTAGGTCTGTTTGGCTTGTTCGTCTTGTGCGGTTTCGACTCGATGTCTTAGAGACTCGACTTCGGCAATCATCTCAGAATGGCTTGAGCCTCCGATCACCTGGCGCATATCCTTGTGAATTTTCTCCAACCCTACGGCGTTGTCGAGGGCCTGGTAGAGGGCTTTTAACCACGACTTCTTTTGATCGGAGTCGAGAATTTTTGAACCGAGAACTGCGACCACGGAGCCGAGATATTGCTTTTGGGACTCGGTGAGTTCTAGTGCTGGGATGATGGACTCCAACTCTTTGATTGTCACATCCTTCTTGGTTCTCTCCCAACCGTAGATTCCCGCTGCGATCCACCCAGCGAGGCCAACGAAGAAGATTCCAACGCTTGCCGGTTTGGGGACTTCGAGTACATTTCGGAAGAACGGGATTGTCGCTATTGTCGGAACGAGGCCAACCATCCAGGCGGTGAAACCCTTCCAGTGCGCTTGGAACCAAGCGGAGTTGTACGCATTGTATGCCTGCATATTTTTGCTCGCATCGGGGTTTTGCCCAGAAATTGCGGCAGAGTTCAGGCGATCAATCGCTTCAAAAATTGAAGGGTGGATATGTTCTCTTGAATATTGTTCGAGCACTTTCGATCATTATACGAATCCTTGGAAGGTTAGGGTTTCGGTCAAAAGACCCAGACGAGTGAACAGATGGTGGACGGGTGCGTTTGAACCGCGCATGGAACTTAGCGAGAAGCAAAAAATCGCTCACCTTCTTCGGCGTTTTGGCCTAGGGGCAAGCGAGGCCGAACTGGAGTATTACGGAAAGAATGGGCTGTCTGGAGCTATAAACTTGCTTCTTGACCACGAGAGAGCCCCGGACGTAACCAATTGGGATCCGATGATCTTTGCGAATAACAAGGGGATCGTTAACATCAAGGTGATGCAGAACATTTGGATGGCCAAGCTGGTTTGTACGCAGCGTCCGCTGCTAGAGAAGATGACGCTGTTCTGGCACAACCACTTTGCCACGAGCAGCCAAAAGGTGACGAATTCGTTTGCAATGGAAGAGCATATTGGTGTTCTGCGCGAGAATGCGCTTGGCAACTTTAAGGAGATGCTTTTGGGAATCAGCAAGAACCCAGCGATGATTTTTTGGCTTGACAACCAGGAGAACAATGTAGGGCATCCGAACGAGAACTTCGCCCGAGAAGTCATGGAGCTTTTCACCTTGGGAGTTGACAATGGTTACTCGGAAAAAGACATCCAAGAAGCCGCGCGCGCATTTACCGGGTGGCGATACGGCGTTGGGCGATTTGTTAGGGACAAGGAGCCGACCAAGCGCGACCAGTTCATCTTTAGCTCCAAGGATCACGATTACACGAGGAAGACGATTTTTGGCCAGACGGGGACTTGGAACGGTGAAGATGTTCTTGAACTGCTTTGCCAAAAGCGGCAGACTGCGCTTTACGTCACTCAGAAGGCCTGGAAGTGGTTTGCTTCAGAGGAGCTTGATCCGAAGGTGATTGACCGGATCGCGGCCAAGTTCTATGAGTCGAAGTACGACATCAAGGTGCTCGTGCGGGGGATTATGGAGGCACCTGAGTTTTACTCGGACAAGTGCTATCGCAGGTGCATCAAGAACCCGATCGACTTCACCGTTGCAACTGTCCGCCAGTTGGGCGTCGGGCAGCGAATGCTCGACCAGATTGCGCAGGGGAGTGCGAATCCGATTGCCTCGCCTGGGGATATCTCGGTGAACATTCGCCTGGTTCGGGCATTGGCTCCTTGTTTCACGATCATGGCTTCCGCGGTTTCGATGGGCATGGAGGTGATGTCGCCTCCTGATGTTTCGGGATGGCGCACGGGGCCGTATTGGATCACTTCGGCGACGATGGTCGAACGGATCAAGTGGGCGGAGAGACTGTTTATTGGCGGTACTCCAAGTCCAGCGGCAAGTCTTGGCGGCGGTGGCGGAGCTGGCCGCGGGGGACCTTCGGTGGGGGCCGATCCGTACGCATTGCTTGCGGACAATCCGACGCCGGACGGAGCGGTGAAGTCGCTCTGTTCAATCTTTGATATTGAGCTCACTGGGGCGAAGTACGCCAACTTGATCGACGCGGCATCGAAGGCAGCAGGTTCGAGTCGAGTCACCCCCCAAAATGCTTCGGCGGTTGCGAGGGCCATCACCAAGGTAATCTTCGCAAGTCCCGAGTTTCAAATGGCGTAGGTCCTTGTGCTCCACCAAGGAACGAGCTGTTATCTTTGCTGGTCTGAAGATTGTGAGTGAACCTCGACAGCGCGCCTTGCCTTGGATTCTGGTTGGAGTCTTTGGCACCCTTTGGGTTACGAAGGGTGCGTCGGCGGTACCCGATGCTCGGGTGGTTGATGAGACCCCGAAGATTTTGCAGTCGATCCGCCACCTTGGGTTTTTGCAGACCGCCGAGATGAATCTGAGCGATTCGTTCCAGTTCGCAAGCAGCAAGTCTCCCGAAGGTGCTGTGGCGGCGGTGCCAGGGATGACCAGTTTGGTTCAGGCGGTCACCAAAAACACCGTTTGGGTTCAGGCGAGCGGGAAGGTTACGGCGGGTGTTGACCTGTCGAAGGCAAGAGTTCGCATTGAGGCCGATTCTGTTCACGTGCATCTTCCGCAGTTCACCGTTCAGCCATCTCAGGTTGATCTGAAGCTTTTGAACGACAAAAAGGGGCTTTTTTGGAAAGATGACGAGATTCTATTGAAGGCAATTCGTGAGGCTCGAACGCGATTTAACTCGACTGCCGACCAGTTGAGGATTCAGAAAACAGCTTTCGCTGGGGCGGAGAAGAGTATCCGGAAGTTGTTGCGCGATGCGACCGCGAAAGCCATCATCATTGAGTAAATCGCGTACCAAATCTAGTGTTGACTTGAGTTCTGCGCCCAGATAAGCTGGTTGGCAACCATGATCGAATGGATTGCTGCCGCATCGATGAACGGGATCACAACCCGAGTTCCTGCCACTCCGCTGTTCACCCACTCTCCGTATTTCAGCGCGTGGCTGATGGGCGACAAGCTCACGGATCAGTGGCCCAAGCACTGGACCCGGGCTATTCAAGCGATGGCGGGATTGGTTCGGATAGACGGTAAGAACTACAAATTCTGTGGCAACCCACAGGTCCAGGCTGAAATCTTGCCTCAGACTGCGCGAACCATTACCGCTACGAAGACAGTTTTCGAGTTTGAGAAGGACGGCGTTGCTTTGCAGGTTCATTTCTTGTCGCCGTTGCTATCCGACGATCTGGATATCATGACCCGTCCGGTAAGTTACGTGTCGTTTTTGAGCAAATCTCTCGACGGTCGAGAACACGATGTGAAGGTTCATGTCGACTTTTCGGGTGAGTGGTCGGTCTCGAACAATGGCCAACAGGTGACGGCTTCGCGACACCGGCTTCCAGCTTTGGAGGCACTTTCGATGCGGGCGACGGGGACGACTCCGCTGAACCGAGTGGGTGACCGGGTGACAATTGATTGGGGCGCGCTTTGGGTGACTGGGCGACAGAGCGAGGGTTGGAACAGCTTGATTCTGCCTCACGATCAGGCTCGGCAGTCGTTTACTGATGGTAAGCCGCCGGAGGCCGACGATATTCGGTTCCCTCGCTCGGCACACGATGATTGGCCGGTGATTGGATTCCAGACTTCTCTACCGACCGGGTCGCAAACTTCGAAGAAGACTCTGATGGTCGCTTATGACGAGGACTTGGGGCTGGAGTATTTCCGGCGTCCGCTACGTCCGCATTGGAACCGCGCAGAGAAGGGGGTTGCTCAGCTTTTGAAGGAAGCTGATGCGAACCAGGCGGGTTATGAGGCTAAGTCAGAGGCTTTTGACGCCAAGCTTTGGGGCGAACTCGGGAAGGTTTCGCCGGAGTATCAGACGATTGGCACCTTGGCCTATCGACAGACCATTGCGGGTCACGGAGTTGCGGAAGACATTAACGGCGACACGCTGATGTTCAGCAAAGAGAACTCGTCGAACGGGTGCATTGGGACGGTTGACGTTCTGTTTCCGGCCGCTCCGTTTTATTTGTATTTCAACCCAGCGATGCTGAAGGCGCAGATGTTGCCTTTGATGGATTACTCGAAGTCGAGCCGCTGGAAGTTTCCATTTGCTCCTCACGATTTGGGGACATACCCGAAGGCGAACGGGCAGGTCTATGGCGGCGGCGAGCGGACTGAGGAGAACCAGATGCCAGTTGAAGAGTCGGCGAATATGCTGATTCTTGCGCTTGCTTATGAGCGGGCGAGCGGGGATAAGGAGTTCTTTAAACCTTATGCTGGCGTCCTTGAAAAGTGGGCAGCTTATCTTGAGACGAAGGGATTTGATCCTGAGCTTCAGCTTTGCACGGACGACTTCGCGGGGCACTTGGCTCACAACACAAACCTCTCGATCAAGGCGATTGTTGCCCTTCGCGCTCACGCCGAGATGACCGGAAACAAGGCTCGCAAGGCACTTGCTGAGAAGTGGGCGAAGGAGTGGATCAAGCAGGCGGCGGATGGCGACCATTACAAGTTGGTATTCGACAAGGCCGGGACTTGGAGCCTGAAGTACAACCTGCTTTGGGATGACCTTTTTGGGTTCAAGCTCTTCCCTCACTCGGTGATTGACGCCGAGCTGAAATACTACTTGGCGAAGCAGAACGAGTACGGCGTTCCGCTGGATTCGCGGGCGAACTACACGAAGACCGACTGGCTCGTCTGGGTTGCCTCGATGGGCACGAATGACCAGTTTAACGCTCTGATCGCTCCGGTTTCGCGGTGGATCGAAAAGACGAGTACCCGGGCGGTCTTTAGCGACTGGTATGACACCAAGGACGACCGCTGGATCGGCTTCGAGGCTCGAACCGTGATGGGTGGGGTGTATGCGAAGCTGCTGCGGGATAGCGGGAAGCTGAAGTAAGGGACTGAGACTTGAGGTCTGAGACTTCAGGCCTCAAGCTCGGTTCTAGTCTTCTTCTACATTCATTCCCGGTCTTTCGCCGGGTCTTCCTGGGTAGGGGCGGGTGCCGTTTGTGTAGCTGAACCAGTTGATTCGGTTGAGCCAGTAGGGGTCGGCGCGGTCCAAGCTAGACCAGTCCAGGGACATGGTTTTTTCGTACCAATATCGCTCGGCGGAGGTCATGGGCTTTTTGCGTCCGGGGTTGGCTTCGTCCAGCGGGACGTTGTTGGCGACCTTGGTGAAAGGGGTGAAATCAGGTTGGTTTGTGAAGCATTCCGTCGCTGGTCGGGCGATGGCGTCGAACTTGGTGAGGGGTCCGAAGCCGAGCATCATCTGCATGGTTTTGTGCAACGAGACCTGGGTGAGGAACTCGCTGGAGACGAACTTTCGTTTGGTGTATGCCGAGATGATCTGGGTTGGGACTCGGTGTCCGTCTACGTGATCGGGGCCGGATTGAGAGTCGTCCTCGGTGACGATGATCGCGGTGTCCTTCCAGTACTTACTCTTGCTTACCAGCTCAACCAGGCGACCCAGGGCGAGATCGTTGTCGGCCTGCATTGCCCTTGGGGTTGGGTAGGCGGGGTTAGTTCCTTCGCCGTGGTCGCAGGGGAGGGACATGACCATGAGGTTTGGCAGGGTGTCGGTCTGCTCAAATTTCTTGAATTCTTTTTCGAAGGTGTCGATGCGGCTTTGGTCGCTCTGTTCGAGCGGCCAGTAGTGATAGCCGGGGGCGAGGAGGGGTTTGAGCGACGGGATTTCGGTGGTGGGGATGAACTGGAACATGTTTTTGCCGCTTTGGCGGTCTTCCCAGGCTTCGAACCAGTCCTTCGGTTTTCGGGGTTTGTAGATTGGATTCTCGTCGTCGGCCCACTCGCCGTAGACGCGAACTTTCAGGCCTTTTTTGAGGGCGGCGTCCCAGATTCGGTCTCCGGAGTTGAGGGCGAGGGCGTCGGTTCCGTCGTCGGGGTAGGTTCGGGAGTAGCCGACGTAGAAGTGCTCGAGGTATTCGTTCGCCATGGCTTGGTCGCACCATTGGTGGCCGTCTGCGGAGTTGGTTCCGCTTGTGTATGAGTTATCGAGAAGAGTGAATTCGCGCGAGAGTTTGCGCTGGTTCGGGACGACTTTCTCGCCGAGGATGCAAAGGCTTGGATCGCCGTTACCTTCCTTCATGTCTCCGAAGAGCATGTCGTAGGTTTGGTTCTCTTTGATGACGTAGATGACGTGCTTGATTGCGCCTTGGTAGACCTTGAGGTTCGGTTTCTTGTTGCTGAGGGGGTCGTTCCAGGAGTTGAGGCTGGCGACCCGGGTGGTTTCGTCTTTAAGGTTTACGTTAGGGTCAATGACGGAGACAGTGCCTTGGAAGTCGTGGGTGTTTCGGCGATTTGAGCCTTTGTCTGCGTTGCGGACGGAGCCGTTGCCTTTGGTGTTGAGGGCGAAGAGCTTGCCTCGGTGCATACGCACTGACGTGGGGTAGAAGCCGGCGGGGCGGAAACCTTGAACCCTACCATTTGATACATCGATTTGGCAGATGGCGTTGTCTCCACCGTCTGCTATGTACAAAGTTTTGCCTTCGAGGTGAAGGGCGTTTGGCATGGAGCCGATGAGCTTGTAGTTTCCGGTTTGGATTCGCCAGCTGGCGACTTTTGCCTTTTTGGAGAGGTCGAGGACGTCGATGGAGTCGCTCATGGCGCAGGCGACATAGGCGCGGTTTCCATCGACTTCGATCTCGGTGGGGTGGAAGCCGGTTTGGATGTGCTTGGTGTCGCCTGATGCTAGGTCGATGATTGAGACTGTTCCGGTTGCGGTTGAGCCTTGCTTCGTGATTTTGAGGCGTTTTGTTCCGCTCGCCATCGTGTCGTCGCCTTCCTTTGGTGGCTCTCCGCCCCAGTTGGAGACGAGGAGGGTCTTTTCGTCGGTGCTGAGCTTGCAGCCGAAGGGGACCATTTGGGCGGGGTGGAACTTGACGGATTGGTTGGTGGTTAGATCAACTTCGGCGACGCCGCCGAAGTCGGCACAGGCAACGAAGAGCCTGGTCCCAGCTTTGTTGAGGCACATTCCTCCGGGGACGGGGTTGCCTTTTTGGTTTGGAGCAGTGAGGGCGATTTTTGCCCCGAGGGTGAGTTTGGTGCCGTCGAAGGTGAATTCTTGGAGGTGGCCAGTTGCGGTGGAAACGAAGAGTCGGGAGCCGTTGGGGGTCCAGGCGACACCGTGGAATCCGGCGTCACCACCGAGGGGGATCTCGCTTGCGGCCAGGTGGCCGGTGGCGGTCATGAGTGAGACGCGGTTCTTTTGAACTACGGCGACGATGTCGTGCTTGGGGTTCGGGGCGAGATCGCTGAGGCGTTGGTCGAACTTGACGGCGCCGGGGAGGAGCCGCTGTCCCGTAGAAACGACATAGCCGCCTTGGGGCTGGATTCCGACTTGGATGGGCTTTGCATTTTGCGCCAGGGCAAATCCTAACCCAAACATTGAGATCCCTGCGACTCCTGCGATCAAACCCTTCATGACGCCATTTTACGCTTTACCGGTGGCGAGTTTGCGATAGTCGGAGGGGGATGAGCCGAATGCTTTTTTGAACCTTAATGAAAAGTAGAACGGAGAGTGGAGCCCGACTCGGGATGCGATGTTCTGGATGGGTAAGTTGGTCATGGTGAGGAGCTCGGAGGCGACCTTCATGCGTTCGGTTTCGATGAGCTCGCGGGGGGAGAGGGTGCTTTGGGAGCGGAGGACGGCGGTGAGGCGGGAAGGTGAGAGTCCGACTCCTCGGGCCAATTCGGCGACTCCGATGTCCTCGCTGAGGTGGAGACGGATGAATTCTAGAGAGGAGGCGTGGATTCCGGCGGCATCGGTCCGGGGGATTTCGAGTTCGAGGAGGGCGCCTTGGATGGCGTGGAGGGCGTGAAGTTTGGACGAAGCGTTGACGCAGCGGTGGAGCCAGCGTTCGCACTCTTTCGGAGCATCGAGGATGAGTCGGTAGGGGGCATTGCCGACGAGGGTGTCGGCGTAGCCCTCAAAGGCTCCGGCGAAGGCAACGTGAACCCAGAGTTGTTCCCAGTGGGAGGCACCTTTGCCGACACTGTAGTCTTGCGGGACTCCGGGGCGGACAAAGAGGAAGCTGCCTTTGGGGCACTGATTTTGGTCGAATCGCCCGGCGCCATCCATCGTGTAGAGAACGAGCCAGTTGGGGGTTCCCTGTTCGCGGCGGATGCGATAGCCGAGGTCTTCGCTCGCGTAACCGGCAATGACGATCGTTTCTCGGCGAAGTGCAGGGTCGTCGTACGGCATATAGTTGAATATTATATGCCTTGGAGTGTTCTAACACTTACTTCAAGGTGGCCCGTGGCGGAAAATGGACGTATGAGCGCGCGAGATATGTTTGATGGGGAGGGCTATTATGTCGCCCGTTCGATGTTCACTTCAGAAGAAGTTGAGCGGTTTCGGGGGCATTATGAGGGAATTCGGCAGGAAGGTCGGTTTTTGGATGTCAACATTGCCGATCCTACTTCGGACGACCCGCTGAAGCGGTATCCGCGGCAGATGCAGATGCATCGCGACGACCAGCTTTCGTTGGACTTTTTGTGTGACCCTCGAATCGATGCGGCGATTACTGAGCTGACGGGTTTTTCGCCTTTGGCGGTGCAGACGATGTTCTATTTCAAGCCACCTTCGGCTCGCGGGCAGGCATTGCACCAGGATAATTTTTACTTGAAGGCTGCGCCGTCGACTTGTATTGCGGCGTGGTTGGCAGTGGATGATTGCGACGAGGAGAACGGGTGCCTGATGGTGGTTCCGGGGACGCATGAGTTGCCGACCATGTGCCTTTCGAAGAGCGACACTTCGAAGTCGTTTACGAGTGTGGAGGTTGCTTTGCCCGAAGGGATGGCGGCGGTTCCGGTTGTGATGAAAGCTGGGGACGTGTTGTTTTTCAATGGGCAGGTGATCCATGGATCGAACCCGAATACATCATCGGATCGGTTCCGGCGGAGCTTGATTGCCCACTATGTCATTGGGGATTGTACGGCGGTGAGCAAGTGGTACAAGCCGGTTTTTCGGATGGATAAGACGGTTGTCGAGCTTGAAGAATCCGTTGGCGGAGGGCAGTGCGGGGATTGGGTCGAGATTGGGGGCGAGCTGTCAGTTGAGATGATTGATGCTGCGGAACGAGACCTGTTACTTCTCCGCGAATAGCTTTTGCCGAACGGCGGTTGGGCTACTCTGGGCGTCTTTTCTAGCATGGACTATCGTGTTTGGGCACTCCTGTCTGCACTGTTTGCTGGCTTGACGGCGGTATTGAGCAAGAAGGGCGTGGAGGGGGTTCCGCCGAACTTGGCGTTGGCGGTTCGGGTTTTCTTTGTGTTACTGTTTTCAGTCGCGCTTGCGGTGGGGACGAAGCAGATCGGGGTAGCGGGGCTAAGCGGGCAGAACTTTGGCTTCCTTGCGCTGAGCGCGGTGGCGACTTGGGCGTCTTGGGCTTGCTATTTTCGGGCTTTGAGCCTGGGGGATGTGGCGCGGGTTGCGCCGATTGATAAGTTGAGTTTTGTGCTGGCGGTGGTTCTTGGTGCGCTGTTTTTGCGAGAGAAGGTGGATGCAAAGCTGATCGGTGGTTGCATGTTGATCGTGGGCGGAGTTCTGCTGACGTTGAAGTGAGCCTAGTTTTGAGTCTGACAGGTACGCTTTAGCCGATGTTCAAGCGGTTAATGGAGCGAGTTGATCGGATGCTCGGGCGGGGCGTGATCGACGATGAGTTCTATGAGGAGCTTGAGGAGGCTTTGCTTCAGGCCGATACGCACATTCAGGTTGTCGGCGAGATTTTGGATCAGTTGCGGCAGACGATTCGTGACGAAAAGGTCACGGAGCCGGAGGCGATCAAGGATCGATTGCAGAGATTTATTGCGGATCGTTTTAGGGTTCAAGATGAGGCGGGTTTGGCGGTTGCTGACGTGGGGCCGACGGTTTATTTGTTTGTCGGGGTGAACGGGGTTGGAAAGACAACGACGATTGCCAAGCTTGCATACCTGTTAAAGACCAAGTACAAGGCGAAGGTTTTGCTGGCGGCGGGTGACACGTTTCGTGCGGCGGCGATTGAGCAGTTGGACACTTGGGCTCAGAGGATCGACTGCGATATTGTGAAGGCTCAGCCGGGGGCAGACTCGGCGACGGTGCTTTTTGACGCGATCACGGCAGCGAAGGCGCGCGGAGCGGAGTTTGTTCTTTGCGATACGGCAGGGCGCCAGCATAGCAAGGCTAACCTAATGGCGGAGCTCGAGAAGGTTCGGAAGGTGACCCAGAAGGCGCTTGGGCACGACCCGGATGAGGTTCTGCTGATTCTTGATGCGAATACTGGTCAGAACGCCATTCGGCAGGCAGAGGAGTTTACGAAGGCGGCTGGGATTACCGGGCTGATTTTGACGAAGCTGGATGGAACTGCAAAAGGCGGTGCGCTTATTGGAATCAATGAGCGGTTGAGGATTCCCATCAAATTCATTGGCGTCGGAGAGAAAGTGACCGATCTCAAAGACTTCATCCCGGATCAATTCGCGGCACAAATTTTTGACTAACTATGGCTACTCTCTTCACCAAGATCATCAATGGCGAGATACCTGGAGATATCGTTTACCGGGACGGGTATGTTGTTGCGTTTCGGGACATTACTCCGGTAGCACCTGTTCACATTCTCATCGTGCCGATCTCAGAAATCTCCGGTTTGGCGACCCTTCCCGATGAGGGCGATCATTTGCACATTCTGAACGCAGCAAAGAAGATTGCGGAGCAAGAGGGGCTCACCGACGGCTACCGCCTGGTGATTAATGAGGGTGAAGATGCGGGGCAGACGGTGCCGCATCTTCACGCTCACCTGATTGGAGGCCGGAAGCTTTCGTGGCCTCCGGGTTAGTTCTTGACGTCCTTCGGTAGTCGTCCCTTGTAGTCGCCGAGGGCGTGGGTGGTTAGGTAGACCAGTTTTGCGGTATTGGCGATTTTGTCGAAGTTGATCTTGTCGACTGTGTCGGTTGGCTGGTGGTAGTCGGGGGTGAAGCCGCAGAAGAAGAAGGCGATGGGGATTCCTTTTCGGGCGAAGTTGTAGTGGTCGCTGCGGGTGTAGACGTCTTCGGCATCGTATTTGAACTTGAATCCGACAGCGTTGTTGGCCTCCATGAGGAGTCGGTCGAGCTCGGTTGAAATTCGTTTTGAGCCAACGAGGCGCATTGTGTCGTGGTTCTCTTCTAGTTTGTCGATTCGCCGTTGGTCGCCGTTTTGGGCGCCGTAGCTGTCTCGTCCGATCATGTCCATTTGGAGCTCGGCGACCATGTTGTCGAGATTGATTGGTGGATTGTTGGCGAGGTATGCCGAGCCGAGGAGGCCCATTTCCTCGCCGTAGAACGCCATGAAGAGCACGCTGCGCTTGGGCTTAACCGGGTTAGTCGCGAGAGCTTTGGCGACTTGCATTACGCCAGTTGTACCGGAACCGTCATCGTCGGCACCCCAATAAATGGTGCCATTTCGGTTACCAAGGTGGTCGAGGTGACCACCGATTCCGATGTACTCTTCCTTCAGTTTTGGGTCGGAGCCTTCGAGCTTGGCTACCACGTTCATGATCTTGATTTTCTCGGTTTGAGTGCTTGCCTTCAGGGTGACTTTTCCGAGTTCGGTGACCATTGCGGGGATCGTCTTGGGCTGGTAGATTGCTTGGCTGATGGCGTTGGAGAGGGCTTCGCGTCGGACGGTGAGGCGTCCGAATCCGCCGGCGGTGCCGGGGTCTGAGGCGCGTCCGGTCCAGCCGGGAGCGGCAACTTTTTCGGTGACGGTGACAGTTGCGTCGGCGTCGATCAGTGCGGAGCGTATGCCTCGGTTGACGGTGCCGACTACGAAGACGATTTTGCTTTTGAGCTGAGCGGCGACCGTGTCGTCCAGCTTTTCTGGAGTCTCTTTTCCGAGCACGAGAAGGACGGCGTCGCCGGTTTTATCGACCTTGCCGCTCGCTTGAACGCCAATGTCGCCGGCGGGAACGGTTTTGCCTCGGATGGTCATTACGAGGCTCTTGGGGTCGGTGCGGACTCGCCAGAAATCGTTGTATTGGAAGTAGCTTCCGTCGGGCATGACCGACTTGAGGCCGAGCTTTTTGAAGTGCGCGGCGACGTAGTTCGCGGCTTTTTCGAAGCCGGGTTCACCTGTTCCGCGGCCTTCGCAGTCGGGCCCGGCGAGGAAGCCGAGATACTCTTTTCCGTCTTTCGGCGAGATCGAGTCGAAGCCAGTTTTGAGGGGCGACGGGACTTCGGCGAGGCCGGGGCGGAACTGGGCTTGGGTGACGAGAGTCAGGGAACCAGCCAGGAACGTCGAAACAAAACGCGAGCGCATGGGGGTAATTTACCGAGTCTGAGGGCCGATCTGTTCCTGTCCCGCATCCTTTCGGGTTCGGAATCGTAAGAATGTGTATGTCGGCTTGGATTTGTGAGGTTTGTGGTTCGCCTTGTTCGGGAGACGCTTGTGCGAAGTGCATGACGGCCCGGCCCGTGAAGTTTGTTGGAATGAATCATCCGGCCAGCTATGCCAGCTTTGTGGCCGGCCCCGGGACGATGCCGCGGAACAGCGGGTGGGCTGGCGTTGGGCGGTTCGGTGTGTTTCTGATGGGCGGGCTTCTTTTGCTGTCGGCGCTCTATGCTTTGCTGAGATAGCAAGGAAATTTCTGACCCTGAATTGACAAATAGAAACCGATTGGTTATATAATCAATCGGTTATCAATGGCATCTGACAAACTCAGTCTCGTTTTTTCTGCGCTCGCCGATCCGACTCGGCGGGCGATTCTTGCCGCTCTCGCCTTAGGGCCGATGCCGGTGGGGGAGATTGCTCGGCCGTTTGCGATGTCGGAGCCGGCGGTGATCAAGCACCTCAAGGTGCTTGAGAAGGCGGGCCTGGTTGAGACCGATCGGAAGGGACAAATGCGACCCCGAAGCCTCAACGCCCTGCCACTTGCCGAAGCAAACGACTGGGTTGAACAATATCGCCGACATTGGGAGGCCAGTTTTGATCGGTTGGACGCCTACTTACAAGAACTTCAAGCTGGAGAACAAGAATGAAATACGAACCCTTTGTGCTGGAACGCACTTTCAAAGCTCCTATCGACCTGCTTTGGTCAACCTTTACGCAGGCCGAGCACCTTAAGAACTGGATGGCATCGCCAGGAGCCATCGCCGGGCGGAACTCCATGGACTTCCGAGAGGGCGGCTTTTATCACTACGAGTTGATCGCGCCAGATGGCACCGCCTTTTGGGGCCGGTGGCTGTTTACGGAGATAGTTGATCACAAGAAGATGGTTTCGCTTGTATCCTTCTCGGATGAAGGGCGTGGGATTACTCGGCACTTCATGGCTCCTGAATGGCCCCTTGAGACACTGTCGAACTTGGAGTTCACTCCCGTTGAAGGCGGAACCAAGATTCGATTGCAGTGGTCTGCCACTGGTTCTGATCCCGTCGCGCTCAAAATTTTTGACGACGGCCGCCCAGGCATGACGCAGGGCTGGGGCGGGACAATGGACAATTTGGATGTTTACTTGGAGAAGGTGCAGAAATGAGCGAGTTTAAGATGGAGTTTTCGCCTCGTGGAGAAACGGAGATCGTCATGACACGCAAATTTCGGGCTCCGCAGTCGCTTGTTTTTCGGGCTTACACCGACCCGGTGATGGTGAAGAAGTGGATGTGCCCGCCTTGCGGCGAATCGACGATGTTGGTGATTGATACTGAGATCGGCGGGGTTTGGCGGCACAAGATCGACATGGGCGAGCACGGGACGTTTGATTCGTTTGGTCAGACGCTGGAGTTCGACGCTCCGAACCGGATAGTTCGGTCGGATGTCGTCAATATTCCTGGAGCCCGGGAGAATGTTGCTACGGAGACGACAACGTTTTCGGAGGTGGATGGCGTGACGACTTTGGAGCTAGTCGTGAGGCACATGAGTAAAGAGATTCGGGATGAGAACTTCTGCTTTGCCGAAGGATCGTGCTCGGCTTACGATGCGCTAGAAGTGGTGTTGGAGGAGATGCGGAATGCCTGAGTTCAAGATGGAGTTGGAGTTGCGGGGTGATACGGAGATTGTTTTGAAAAGGCAGTTTCGCGCTCCACAGGAGATGGTTTTTAAGTGCTTTACCGATCCAGAGATTCAGCCGAAGTGGCTTGGGTGCGGGATGGGAAAGACTACGTTGTGCGTTGCTGATCTCGAGGTCGGCGGGGTGTGGCGGCATACGATGGACATGGGTGAGCATGGTGTGTTCGATTCGTTCGGACAAACCCTGGAGCACGAGGCACCGAACCGTGCTGTGCGGAGCTATGTCTATAACGTTCCCGTCATCCGGGAGTCGATCTGTACTGAATCCGCTAGCTTTTCTGAGGTTGATGGCGTCACTACCGTTGAAGTGGTGATTCGGCACCTCTGTAAAGAGAGCCGAGACGGACACGCCGCCTCGGGGATCGAGTACGGCGCGGGGCTTAGTTATGATGCTCTTGAGGCGCTACTCGCTCAGCCATAGGGTGCTCGTCACCCCGCGCGGGTAGTAGCGGCTGCCGCAGGCTTTGCCCGCCAGCATCTGATCGCTCCAGGCGAAGTAGGTGTTGGCGGGGTCTAGGAGCCAGGCAGCGTGGGCTTGGTCGGCTTCGTGGTCGGGGGCGAAGCCGAGGATGTTTTCGGCGATGGCTTGGCAGAGGTAGATTTTGCTGAGCCAAGAGTTGTCGCTGGTTGAGCTGAGCTTCCAGCCGCCGTCGTCGAACTTGCAGACGCCTTTTTTGAGGACAGTGGTGAGGTGGGTCTTGAGGGCTTCGACGAGCGGTTGCGAGTCAGAGAGATCGAAGCCAAGGTAGTCGAGATAGACGAGTCCTTCGATAGCGGGAATAAGGCGGGCGGGGACGCCTTCACCGATGATGGCGGGCATGGTTCCGTCGGGTTCGACCGCGGCGAGGATAGTGGCCTCGGCTTTTGCGGCTTGCTCGGTAGCGGTTTGGGCTTCTTGGGTGAGCCCGAGGTCGGCGAAGACTTTGGCGATGAGCTTGTACGCTGCCCAGCCTTTGACGGCGAGGTAGAGGTTGTTTCGGGCTTGGCCGAGGGAGACGTCGAGGCTGTCGTAAGTGGTGATCTCGGCTCCGCCGAAGCAACGGCTGGAATCGAGGCTGATGACACCGTTTCTCCTTGCCGGATCCGGGTTGTCGCGGTTGAGCATGCTGGCAAGGCAATCTTGCAGGACTTCCTGTTTTCTCGTTAGCCAGCTTTGGTCGCCGGTTTTGAGGCCATAGACGGCGGCGCAGATGGACCAGTTGAGGAGCTGTTCGGCTGTCATGTAGCTGAAGCAACCTTTGAGGCCTCCTTGCTCGTAGCTCGAGTTTCCGGAGGAGGAGAAGTTGTTTGAGACGCCCATGTCGTGGCTGAACGAGAGTCCGCCGGGGTGCTTGGTGTCGTCGCCGGGGAACTGGACGGTGTCTTCGTAGGAGTATCTTTCGACGAAGAGATCTAGCTCGTTTCGGACGGTCCAGGGGTTTTGTTTGAGTTCGAAGAAGAGCTGATCGATGGTGAGATCGAGGGTGTTCATCATGCGGTATTCGCCCTCGTTGACGACCCAGAGCGGGCTTCCGTCTTCCCTTTCGAGGAGTTCGGTGGCGCCGTAGTAGCTGCGGACGGCGTGGGCGTGCATAAATGCTCGGTCCTCGGTGAGGCCTTTTTTGAATTGCTCGTTTTGATCTTGGGCTTCTTGAGTGAGTTGGTCGGCCCTGCTTAGCGTATGAGTGAGGACTTCTTCGATGGAGTTGAAGAATCGACGGTAGGCGTAGCGGGTTTTGATTCCGGTGGTGGCGGTGCCTTCGCGGAAGAATCCGGCAGCGAAGCGGAAGGTGCGCTTTTCTCCGGCGGGGACGGTGGTCCAGAGGATGCCGGTGCTGCCGATGAGAAATGGTTCGTTGTCGGGCTGGCGGGAGTTGAGGACCATTTCAGGTTGCCAAGCGACGCCAGCTCGGAAGTCTGGCTGGTTGGTGGCGATGGCTACGGAGACGCCTTGACCGACGCCGATGAGGTCGTCTTGGTCGATGACTCTGACGCCGTCGTACCGGTCTGATCCGGCGTAGCCGAGGAAGACTTTTCTGGGGCGTTGGCTTTTTCTGTTGTCGACTTCGACTTCGAGTAGGACGCCGGGGCAGATAGCGTTTTTGAGTTCTTCGGAGTCGCCGTTGGCAGGATCAGGAACGGAGGGGTAGGGGGTGATGATTCTGAGCTTAAGGTCTTCGGCGGACCATTCATCGGTGCAAGCTTGGAAGGTCCGTGAAATTTGGTTCCAGGGGAAGTGGGTGATCCGGTTTGGGTAGGAGAATTCGGCGTTATGACCCTCGACGTCGTAGTCGGCGGACTTGTCTTCGGCGGCTTCGAAGAAGGGGAGGGCTTGGTAGTGATTTTCTCGATCGGCTTCTTCGAGGCCGACATAGAACGGCTCATCGGCGGGCCCTTTCAGTTCGTGCCCAAGACCGCCTTTGGCTCCCGGGAAGCCGAGGGTGAGCGAGGCGAATGCTCCCACTGGGGAGTGGTGGGCGTTGAACTGGATCGACTTCATTTGCCGAAAAGCTTACCGTTAAATCATAGCCCTGATTCCAGCTTCGAGACCGCGCAATTCGGCCAAACCGCGCAGGCGTCCGATGGCTCCGTAGCCGGGATAGAGACCGGATTTGGTGAGGTCGTCGAGCATCAGGTGACCATGGTCGGGGCGCATAGGAATCGACCGGTTTTCCTTGACGAGGATTCGCGTGATGGCGGCCATGTCGGTGTCGCCTTCGAGGTGATCGGCCTCGAAGAAGTTCCCAGCCTCGTCTCGGGCAGTGTTGCGGAGGTGGAGGAAGTGGACTTGATCGATGAATTCTCCGAGCATCTCTGGCACGTCGTTCGCGGCGGATGCTCCGAAGGAGCCGGTGCAGAAGCAGAGGCCGTTGGCGGGGCTTTTGCAGCCTTGTAGAATCTGCCTGATGTCTTCGGCGTTGCACACGACTCGGGGCAGGCCGAGGACGGGCATGGGGGGGTCGTCGGGGTGGACGGCTAGGACGACTCCTTCTTCCTCTGCCACTGGGCAGACGGCGTTGAGGAAGTAGAGCAGATTTGCGCGGAGGGCTTCGGCGGACATGTCGCCGTATTCGGCGAGGGCCTCCAGGACTTCCTCGCGGGTGAACATTTTGGTGCTTCCCGGCAGGCCCTGCATGCAGGAGAATTTGAGCTTTTCGCGCTGATTTTCGGAGGCGGAATCGAACCACTTGTCGGCGGCGATGAGTTCCTCGGGGGTGTAGTCGTTGGCGGCGTTGGGTCGGCGGAGTTGGAAGACGTCGAAGGCGACGAAGGCGGCTTTCTCGAACCGTAGCGCGAGGGAGCCGTCGGGCATGGGATATTCGAGGTCAGTGCGAACCCAGTCTAGGACGGGCATGAAGTTGTAGGTGATGACCTTGAGACCTTGCTTGGCGACGTTTCGGATGGACTGTTGGTAGCTTGAGATCAGCTCGTCTCGGGCGGAGTCGCCCTTTTTGATGGAATCGTGGACTGGGAGGCTCTCGATGACCGTCCAGGTCATTCCGGCGTTTTCGATCTGCTTTTGCCGGGCGGCAATATCTTCATCGG
Source organism: Fimbriimonas sp. (assembly GCA_965248555.1). Classification (GTDB taxonomy): domain Bacteria; phylum Armatimonadota; class Fimbriimonadia; order Fimbriimonadales; family Fimbriimonadaceae; genus Fimbriimonas. The sequence goes on from CBDFJP010000001.1 coordinate 385,048, forward strand.
GCCAGACGTCGCCGACGGGGATTTGGTGGAGCGCGGTGACGACTCCGGTACAGCCGGCTTGGCGGATGTCGCGGAGCGAGACTCCGTCATTCGGCCCGTACCATCGCATTGTTTGTTCGAGCCATCCGGGTCGTTGCATCGGGCAAGAGCATACAGTATCCTCAACCCATGTCCGCTTCGAGCCTTCGTGAGAGAACTTATAGAATCGCTTGCGAAACGCCGGTTTTTGACCTTCATACCCACTTGGTTGCGCCGTGTTTTGGGGCTTTGAACCTTTGGGGGATCGATGAGGTTCTAACCTATCACTACTTGATCGCCGAGTTTTTGCGGGTTCGGGGCGATGTTTCGGGGGATGAGTTTTACTCGTGGCCGAAAGCGCGGCAGGCGGAGGAGATTTGGCGGGAGTTGTTCGTTTTGCGGACGCCGGTTTCGGAGGCGCAGGCGGGGGTGGTTACGATCATCCGGCGGCTGGGGTTTGATCCGGTTTCGGTGACGCTTGAGGAGTTGCGGGCGCATTGTCGGGGCTGCGATTCGGCGGGGCAAATTTCGCGGGTTTTTGAGTTGGCGGGGGTTTCGCGGGTCGTGATGACGAACGACCCGAAAGATCCGGTGGAGCGGGCGGTTTGGGATGGGGATTACGCTCCTGATCCTCGATTTTTGACTGTCTTGCGGTTGGATCAGATTTTGGCGACTGGGGATGATGAAGGGGATCGGTCGGTGGGGGCGATTCGGCGGTACTTGGAGATTTGGATTGAGCGAATGAAGCCGGTTTATGTGGCGATTTCGTTGCCGGAGACTTGGACCTTTGGGGAGGCGACGCTGATTCGGGAAGCCGTGGTTCCTGTGTGCGTTGAGCATGGGCTGCCGTTTGCGATGATGATTGGGGTTCGGCGGGGGGTGAATCCTGCATTGAAGGGCGCGGGGGATGGGAGTGGGTTGGCGGATTTGACGCAGCTTGAAATGTTGCTTCAGGAGCATCCTCAGAACAAGTTTTTGGTGACGACGCTGGCGAAGGAGAACGCACATACGCTGGCGGTGATGGCACGGAAGTTTGCGAATTTGATGCCGTTCGGTTGCTGGTGGTTCGTGAATAACCCGTCGATCATTGCGGAGATTACGGATTTTCGATTGGAGATGTTGGGGACGTCGTTCATCCCTCAGCACTCGGATGCGCGGGTGTTGGAACACCTGATCTACAAGTGGGATCATAGCCGACGGATTATTGCCAAGCGGCTGGCGAAGCGGTATGAGGCGTTGGCGAGCTCGGGATATGCTGTGACGGATGACCAGATTCGCGACGACCTTGCCCGGCTTTTTCACCGCAATGCAGAGGAGTTTTTAGGTGTCGCATAAGCTGTTTAATATCTCGGGGCGTACGGCGGTCGTTATTGGCGGGACGAGTGGGATCGGGCGGACTTTGGCTTTGGGACTCGCTGAGGCGGGGGCGAATACGGTTGCGACGGGTCGGCGATATGATCTGATTGAGAGTGTGGCAGCGAAGATTGAGGGGTTTGGGGTTCGGACTCTGACGGCACCTTGTGACGTGACGAGTGAAGAGTCAGTTCGGGCTTTTGCTTCATCGGTGGCTGAGGAGATGGGTGGGGTCGATATTGTTGTTTATGCCGCTGGGATGACGAAGCGGGCTCCGACGGCGACTTTTGATATTGAGACCTGGAACCAAAACTTCGATACGAACGTGGCAGGGGCGTTGCGGGTGGCGCAGGCTTTTTATCCGGCACTTCAGAAAAGCCAGGCGGGGCGGATGATCAATATTTGTTCCCTGAGTTCATTCCGGGCTTTTCATGAGGTTGCGGCTTACGGGGCATCGAAATCGGCCTTACTGAGCCTCACCCGGAACTTGGGGTGTGAGTGGGCGAAGGATGGGATTTGCACGAATGCGATCGTGCCGGGGGTTTTTGTGACCGACTTAAATCGAGAGCTTTTGAACGGGACAGACCGGGGGCGGGAGTTGCTCATGCGGACTCCGCTGGGACGGTTTGGGGATGCTTCGGAGCTGGTGGGAACGGCGTTGTTTTTGGCAAGTGATGCGAGTGCTTTTATCACTGGATCACACATCGTGGTTGATGGCGGATTCTTGGCGAGCGGGGTGAACCAGTGATTTCGCTATTGCCCGCAGAGAAGTGCCAGTGGGATTTGGTTTCGCTGGGCGAGGTGATGCTGCGGCTCGATCCGGGCGTTGGCCGAATTTCGACGACCCGGACTTTCCAGGCTTGGGAAGGGGGCGGCGAGTACAACGTCGCGAGAGGGTTGAAGCGGTGTTTTGGACTTCGCACGGCTCATGTGACGCGGTTTGCCGATAACCCGGTTGGGGATTTGTTGCGGGATTTGATCTATCAGGGCGGGGTTGATCAGAGCCTGATGAGGTGGGTTCCTTTCGACGGGATTGGACGGGATGTTCGGAATGGCTTGAACTTTACGGAGCGCGGCTTTGGGGTTAGGGCGGCTCTCGGGTGTTCGGATCGGGGTCATTCGGCGGCGAGCCAGATGCGGCCGGGGGACGTAGATTGGGCGGAGATTTTTTCGGTTAAGAAATCGCGGTGGTTCCACACGGGCGGGATCTTTGCGGCTCTGTCAGATACGACTCCGGAAGTTGCGATGGAGGCAATGAAGGCGGCGAAGGCGGGCGGGGCGGTTGTTTCATATGATCTGAACTATCGGCCGTCACTGTGGAAATCGATTGGCGGGCAGGCGCGGGCGCAGGAGGTCAATCGCGAGTTAGCGAAGTATGTGGACGTGATGATTGGGAACGAGGAGGACTTTACGGCTTCGCTCGGGTACGAGGTTGAGGGGTCGGGGGCTGATCACTCGAATCTGGCGGTCGAGAATTTTCGTCGGATGATTGATCGCTTTTTGGCCGATTTTTCGGGGACGAGCTTTGTTGCGACCACTTTGCGGACAGCGAAGACGGCGAGCATGAATGACTGGAGCGCGATCTGCGTGTCGGATGGGGCGCTTTATGAGGCTCCGAAGTGGACAGACCTCGAGATCTTCGACCGAGTTGGGGGCGGAGATTCGTTTGCTTCGGGACTGATTTATGGCTTGCTTAACGGCAAGGATCCGCAGTGGGCGGTAACTTGCGGTGCGGCGCATGGGGCATTGGCAATGACGACTCCAGGCGATACAACGATGGTGACTTTGGGCGAAGTGGAGCGGGCAATGCGGCAGGGCACGGCGAGGATTGAGCGATGACTGTGATCGAACAGCTTCGGAAGTCCAAGTTGGTGCCGGTGCTTCGCGCTCCTTCGCGAGAAGAGGGGCTTCGGATGGCGCACGCCTTGGTGGATGGCGGGGTTCGGGTGCTGGAGGTGACGATGACGGTTCCAGGGGCGATTGAGCTGATCGCCGAGCTTTCGGAGGCGTTTTCAGCGGAGGTTTTGATTGGGGCGGGAACGGTTCTTGATCCGGGTACGGCTGAGAAGTGTGTTTCGGCGGGAGCGAAGTTTGTCGTTTCCCCGGCACTCAATCTGGCTACGGTTGCTTGGTGCAGGGATCAGGGGGTTGCTTGCGCTCCGGGTTGTTTGACACCGACGGAGGTGCTGGCGGCGCACCAGGCCGGGGCGGATTTGATCAAGATTTTTCCGGCAGACGCGGTTGGCGGGGCGAACTACATCAAGGCGCTGAAGGGGCCATTTCCTAACATCGAGTTTATGCCGACGGGTGGCGTCAATCTCGCTACAATCAAGGGATTTTTTGATGCGGGTGCGGTGGCCGTTGGGGTGGGTTCTAACCTCGTGAATCCTAAGCTGAGTTCAGCGGAAATTGCGATTCTTACGGCTGAGTTTATGAAGGCGACATAATAGACCCATATGCGGGCAACCATACGCGACGTGGCGGAGGCAGCCGGGGTCTCGGCGATGGCCGTTTCTAAGGTGCTCCATGGGAAGGGAACCAACGTTCGGGTTAGCGACTCCAAGGCGGAGCTGATCCGAAAGGTTGCCCGGGAGCTTCACTACCGTCCGAACCAGAATGCGCGGAATTTCCGGAATCAGAAAACGAACCTCATTGGAGTGGTTTTTCAGCATTTTGAGGGGCTAAACGAAGACAACCCATATCTACCCCAAATGTTGAACGGAGTCATGGCGGCGCTTTTTCCGGCGGGATATACGATGGGAATATGCCCGAAGCTTGTTTTGGACGGCAATGCGCCGGCGATTGCGGACGGGCGATTTGACGGCATCCTTTGGACTCGTCCGGATTTTTCGGCGGCTTCGGTCGATAACTTTCGATTCTGTGGAGTTCCGGTGGTGATGCTCCACGCTCCTCCGGGGTCGGTAGAAGGAATTCCGACTTTCTGTGCGAACAACGATGTTGCCATGCAGCGGGTGGCTGAGCATTTGCATTCCCTTGGGCATAGAAAGGTCGCGTTCTTCATTGACCCGGTTCCGTTTGTAACGGCGGAGGGGGTTGCACGGCGCGTTGCATTTGAGCGAGCGGCGGCGGCGTTGGGAATTCAGTTTGACATCGTAGTTTCCGATCAGACCGAGCCCGACATGGGCCCGTATAAAGGGAAGGATCGGCCGCATAGTGCAATCGTTGCCTACAGCGATACGCAGGCAGGCGCGATTTTGAAAGCGGCGGAATCCAAGGGAATCCGGGTTCCAGAAGACCTTTCGGTGGTTGGCTTTGACTCTTCGACCTTTTGCGAGAGGACGAGTCCGCGGCTCACATCGATTTTTCAGCCAGTGGAGCAGATGGCCCGGGATGCGACGAACTATCTGTTGACGATGGTGAACGATGCCGAGTCAAGCTGGCGCGAATCCGGGGCAGTCACTTCGCTTTATGACTGCCACTTGGATGTTCGCGAGTCCACCGGACCGATTAGCTCTTAGGCGGGATTTTGGCGATGATGGTGCTGGCGCGACCTTTGTCGTTGGCGTAGCTTTGGATTGTCCAGAAGTCGTTGAGGTTGTCGCCGTCGACGACGGTTCCGCTGTAGTCTCCCCAGGCTCCACCTTCGGTTGGGGCGACGCCTTCAGCGAGACGAAATAATTTTGGGCTCATCCAGGTTGGGTCTTTGTGCGAGAAAAGTGCGGCGCGGGCGCTGATGCTCATGTCTGGGCCGGTTTCCTGGAAGCCGACGAGCACGTCGCCAGCTTTGTTGACGGCCATTGTGGTTTCGATGCAGCTGTTGGTGGGGTGGCTCAGCCAACCGCTTTGTACCCGGGTGCCGTCAAGAGTGAACTTGTTGAACTGGATTCCGGTTCGGCCGTTGATGTTGACGGCTTGGGAGAAGTAGATGTATCCGCCAATGAGTTGGAGGTTTTTGGGGTTCCGGTCGCCGGAGGCGGTCTTTTTGTCGGTTCCCTTCATCGGCGATGCAGGCGGCCAGCCGAAGTACTTGAAGCCGTGGGGTTTGCGTACTTGGGAAACGACTTCGGGTTCGCCCTTATCGTTCTCGCCGACGCGGGAGATGATGATGTCTTTGTCGGTCAGATCGACGAAAACGAGGTCGGCCAGCGGATCGGTTGTGTTCACCGGATGCCCCATCGATCCTTTGAAGTGCCAGACCTTAGCGGGCTTTCCTTTCTTCACGTCAGCGGCCCGGAGGACGAAGTTGCGCTGGTCGCCGCCGGGGAAGGAGTAGCCGATCCAGGTTCGGCTGAAGCCGATTCCGCCGCCGTCGACGCCGTTGGGCGCGGGGACGGGGTAGGTGTTCCACGCGCCGCGCGGGTCGGCGGTTTCGCTTGCGGAGATGTTGACGGGTTTGACCTTCTCTTTGTCCCAATACACCCAGAGGTCGAAGCAGAAATAGCGGTTGTGATGATCATAGAACATCTTGGGGTCAATGCCGTCATTGAACTCTTTTTGCGGCACTCCGTCGACGTAGTTACCTTTTTTATCGTAGATGATGATTCCGCTGTTGGTGCCATGGAGGACGTAGTTTCCGCCGACAGCGATTTGGGGGTCGACTTGGCGGTTGCCGTCTAACGAGCCATCGAAGAGGAGATTTGCTCCGATAGTTCGTGGGTTTCCGCCTTGGACTCGCTTTTTGGCGGTGCCGCCTTTGTTGAATGTTGCACTCCGGATCGGGGTGATTGTTTCGACCCGAATGGCCTTGATCGGTTCTTGAATCCTGAGGAGCAACAGGGCGGTGGCAAGCATGCTTTCAGTTTAGCCCTTGGGTAGCATCGGGGAATGACAAAGCTGTCTCGTCGCGACCTACTTGTTACCGCTGCATTTGCTCCGGTTGCAGCTTCGGCAAGTTTGCCTCGCGGGGCGAGTTTGACCAAGCGGGATAATCCGGAAATTTATCGTGGAAAGGAATTAGCGTTTATTGGGATGCCAGTGGGCGGCTGTTTCGCAGGGACCGTGTATCTGGGAGGCGATGGGCAGCTTTGGAACTGGGATATCTTTAATCGGGGACAGCTCGGAACGATAGCTCAGACCGATGTGATGTTTATGGGTGACCCGCTCCGGGCGATTGACGGAGCGAACTATGTTCGACCGCCTCACCAGCAGAGCCCTTTTCGACAGCGGTTTGACCTCTTTGTTGAGGACGGGAAGCAGCCAAATTCTTCGATTCCAACTGGCTTAGGCGTCAAGTTTGGAGATATCGCATTTCGTGGTGAATACCCGATCGGGCGCGTTCAGTATCGGGGGGCGGATCACGAGGTAGAGATGGACTTGGAGGCGTTTTCACCGTTTGTGCCGCACGATATTGACTCCTCCGCGTACCCCGCGACGACGATGACGTTTACGGTCAAGAACACCGCAAAGGTTCGGGAGAAGTATCGACTTGTTTACTCGTTCGAGAATCCGGTTTTGAACCAGGCTCGGAAGGCGCGGAGCGACTTTAAGCTTGAGGTTGCGGAGTCCAAGTGGGGCGCCCAAGCTGGAGCGAAGCGAGTTGAGTCTCCTCGCTCTCTGCGACCGGATCGGTTGATTGAGGATTGGGCTCATGGAACGTACTCGGGCTGGGAGGTTTCGGGCACGGCGTTTGGGGATGCACCGCAGAAAGTGAGCGAATTGCCGAGCTACATGGGCAGTGTTGCGGCGGGAACAACGTTTGTTGTGAATAGTCACCAGACTCGGAACCACGAGGACGTAGTTGTTGCGGATCAGCATGTTGGGACTCTCACTTCTAAGTCTTTCGCGGTCACTCATGACTATCTGAACGTGAGAATTGGCGGGGGTTCGGGGTGCCGGTTTTATGTGCAGGGGAGCCCGGAGCTGTCGGTTTCGGGCGATAACTCCAACCGCATGGCTTGGAAGTCGATCCCTGTATCGAAGCTGAAGGGCAAGCAGATTCAGGTGGTGATCGAAGACAACGTAACAGGCGGTTGGGGGCAGATCGGGGTTGGCGAAATCTACCTCTCGGATATGGCGCGCGCCGGGAAGGCCCTTGAGGAGCTTCCGGATTTCGGGACATTTGCGGTCGAAGTTTTGGGTGGGGCAATGACCCGTGTTAAGGGGAACGAAGTTTGGGTGGAGAAGCACTTTTCGTTGGACCCCGGTGAGTCGAGGGAAGTGACTATTCTTCTTGGGTGGCACTTCCCTAATCGACCGGAATCCGTTCCGGGGAGGCGACACTGGTACGCAACAAAGTGGAGTTCGGCTTCGGATGTGCTTAGTGACCTTCGGAAGCGGTTTGCGGGGCTTCGGGAGAAGACTCGGCTTTGGAACCAGACTTGGTACAACTCGACCCTCCCGCACTGGTTTTTGGACCGGACATTCGTCAATATCTCGACGCTGGCGACGACGACTTGCTACCGCCTGGATGAGGAAGGGCGGTTCTATTTTAGCGAGGGAGTCGGGTGTTGCCCGGGGACTTGTACGCACGTTTGGGGGTACGCCCAGGCGATCGCGTATATCTTCCCTTCTGTCGAGCGATTCCTGCGGTCTGAGATCGACTTTGGACGCTTCTGGCACGAAGGTGGGGCGATTGATTATCGGGGCGAGTATGGCGGCTCGGTCGCGCATGACGGGCAGGCGTCATGCGTGCTCCGGTTCTACCGCGAGCACCTGATGAGTCCGAACGGCGAGTTTTTGAAGTCGAGATACAAGCAGGTGAAGGGCTCTCTTCAGTTCCTGATAGATGGCGACAAGGACAAGGACGGCCTTCTTGAGGGTGCGCAATACAACACCTTGGACGCGGCTTGGTATGGGAAGATGGCTTGGATTTCTTCGCTGTACATCGCGGCTCTTCGGGCCGGGGAGGCGATGGCAAAGGAGATGGGGGATTCGGCATTTGAGGCAAAGTGCAGAGGGCTTGCGGAAAGTGGATCGACTGGAATGGTGAAGGAGCTTTTCAATGGCGAATACTTCATCCATAAGCCTGATCCGAGCCATCCGGAAGCGAACAATACGAATGACGGATGCCACATCGACCAGCTTTATGGGCAGTTCTGGGCGCACCAGCTCGGGCTTCCGCGTGTTGCGCCTCAGGCCCAGGGTAAGAAGGCGATGGCGGCTTTGTTCAAACACAGTTTTCAGAAGGATGTTTGGGAGTATCGGCGCAAGGTTCGGGGGATTACGGGCGGGCGGTGGTACGCGGTTCCGGGTGAAGGGGGGCTGATTATGTGTACGTTCCCTCGCGGTGGCGCGGAGCGGGCGACTGGGAAGGGCGGCGACAGTTGGGCGGCGGCTTACTTCAACGAGTGCATGAGCGGATTCGAGTACCAGGCGGCGGCGAACATGATTCATGAGGGGCTCGTCAATGAGGGGTTGACGGTGGTTCGGGCGATTCATGACCGCTATCATGCTTCGCTACGCAACCCGTATAACGAGATTGAATGTAGCGACCACTACGGTCGGGCGATGGCGTCCTTCGGGTGCTACTTGGCTTTGACCGGAATGCAGATTAATTCTCCGAAGGGCGAGTTTCGGCTCGCGCCGAAGCAGAAGGGCAAGGTTGTTTGCGCCTTTGTCGATGCATCCGGCTGGGGGACGGCGACCTTTGAGGGTGGGAGAACGACTCGAGAGTACGCCCACCGGGTTAGGGGTTGAATCGATGGCTCTCTGGCGCGCCAGGAAGGGGGAAGGTTGGCATTGGGAAGATGCTGAGTAGGAAGATCGAGGCGACCGCGAGGGCTAACAGAAGGAGCTTCTGGGTTTTGGTTGCTCGGGAGTGCCAGAAGAGCAAATAGACTCCGATGCCGATCCAGTCGATAAGCACATCGCTCATTCTCCCACCGCGACCGGCGACGTAGACTTGATGAAGTTCATCGAAGAGCGCGTATGCGCCTGCGGCGATGGCTGAGTTTCTTAGGGCGTTTGGTTTCGTTGCCAGAGCCCGGAGAAGGAGCCAGGCTAGGATCGCGAACTCCGTTGCGTGCCAGCCTTTTACGAATATCCACCAGACCGCTTTCCAAACTTCTTCGAATCCAGATTGGGAAACGTGGACGGGACCCGAGACTTTTGCGACGGCTCCTGAAAGCTGGCGAACGGTAACGACGCCGCTGGATGTCGCAAAAATGAACGCCACCCAAAGCGCGGGAACCCACCAGGACTTTCCTTTTTCGGAGCTCACTGTCTGTGGATTCTATCATGCCCTGCCCAAGGCGGTAATCTCGGCAGACGCATGGGACACGTTCGGCCTACCGATGAGCAGTTTTTTCGCACGATGATTCGGTTGCGGCATGTTGAGGCGGCGCTGACCGAGTTGTCGGCGGCGGGTCAACTTCGGGGTTCGTTGCACCTTTGCGAGGGACAGGAGGCTTGTCCGGCGGGGGCTTGTGCGGCTCTCAACCAGGATGATTATCTGACGGCGACCTACCGGGGGCACGGTTACGTGTTGGCCAAGGGGACTTCGCTGGATAAGGTGATTGCAGAGGTATTGGGCCGGGCGACGGGCTTGTGTAAGGGGAAGGGCGGGAAGATGCACCTTTTTGACCCAGAGTTTGGAGTTTTGGGGACGAACGGAATTGTTGGTGCGGGGGTTGGGACGGCCTGTGGTGCGGCTTTGGCTTCTAAACTGGACGGGACGGGACGGGTTGCGTTGACGGTTTTTGGGGACGGCGCGGTGAATCAAGGACACTTGATGGAGTGCTGGAACATGGCCGTTTTGTACAAGTTGCCGGTGATCTTTTTCTGTGAGAACAACTTGTATTCAGAGATGACGCCGTTGGCTCGGTCACACGGAAATGTGAACTTGTCGGAACGGGCGCGGGGGTTTGGGTTGCATACGGAGTCAGTCAACGGGAACGATCCGCATGCGGTTTTTGAGGTCGCCTCGAAGGCGGCGGATCGCGGGCGTAGTGGGGCGGGGCCGACTTTTGTGGAGGCGATGACTTACCGAACGACTGGGCACTATCAGGCTGATTCGGGGACTGCTTACCGCACGAAGGAAGAGGTTGAAGATTGGCGATCTCGGTCTCCAATTTTGTTGCTTCGGCAGCGGATTGGGCTGATGGCGGAGGAGATTGAATCGGAGGAGCTTGCGTTGGTTCAGGCTTCGGTAGGTAAGGCTCTTGCGGCTCCGGCACCTGGGGTGGATCAGGCGGTGAGGGAGGTGTTCGCATGAGCAAGATGTCGTTCGTTCAAGCTTGCAATGCGGGGCTCCGGCAGGAGCTTTCGCGCGATCCGAATGTGTTTTTGATGGGCGAGGACATTGCCCATTACGGCGGAATGTTCCGGGTGACCGAGGGGCTATTGCAGGCTTTTGGCGAAGATCGAGTGATCGATACTCCGATCAGCGAGAGCGGGTTTATCGGGATGGCTCTGGGGGCGGCTTTGGCGGGGAAGAGGCCGGTTGCGGAGCTGATGTTTATTGATTTCGGGCTGGTGGCGATGGACCAGATTCTGAACAATATTGCCAAGACGCACTATATGAGCGGTGGACGGTGTCCGGTGCCGATGACGATCATTACTCAGGGCGGCGGCTATCGCGGCGCGGCGGCTCAGCACAGTCAGATGCTGGAGGCTTTGTTCTTGCATTTGCCGGGGATTAAGGTGGTTCTGCCTTCGAATCCGGCGGATGCGAAGGGGCTGATGGCGGCGGCGATTCGGGATGATAATCCGGTTGTCTTTATCGGTCACAAACAGCTTTTTGGCAAGCAGGGCGAGGTTCCAGATGGGGAGCATTTCATCCCATTGGGTACATCTTCTGTGGCCCTATCGGGTTCGGAAGTTACCATTTTGACTTACTCTTTTACAGTTGAATTGGCTTTGAAGGCGGCGGAGAGTTTTGCTGGTCGCGTTGAAGTGATTGATTTGCGGACCTTGAATCCTTTGGATTGGGCGACCATTTCGGCGTCGGTTCGGAAGACGCATCGGGTGATCGTGGCGCATGAGGCGCATGGGCGGTGCTCGGTGGCATCGGACTTGGCGTTCCAGGTTCAGCAACGGCTGTTTGATGAGTTGGACGCTCCGGTTGAGATCGTTGCGGCTTTGGATGCGCCAATTCCCTTTGCGGTGGAGTTGGAGAACCAGGTGCTTCCGACGGCGGCTCGGATCGAGGCGAAGTTGCGGGAGATGCTGGGTTAATGGTCGCCTTGGTGACCGGCGCGGCGCAGGGGATTGGGAAGGCGATTACGGATCAGTTGCGGGCTGATGGGCACTCTGTGATCGGTGTGGATCGGCAAGAAGGAGTTGAGGCAGTTCTTGACCTGATGGAACTTTCGTCGATTCCGGCTTTTGTTAATGGCCTGGGTGATTGCCCTCAGATTCTAGTTAACGCGGCTGGAATCTGCTTGACTCGGCCGTTTTTCGAGGTTGAACAACCGGGCTTTTCGCGGATGCAGGCGATCAATGTCCAGGCTCCGCTGGTGCTAATGCAGGCTCTTGCTTCTAGGTTGATCAAAGAAGGCAAAACGGGCTCGTTCGTCAACATCACGAGCAATTCGGCGTTCATGCCGAAGCTGGAGCAGTTGGATTACGCGGCGACGAAGGCGGCACTGATTTCGATCACCAAGTCTGCGGCTCTGAGCCTGGGTCCGCATGGGATTCGGGTCAATGCGGTTGCACCCGGGATCACGGATACTCCGCTGACTCAGGGTATTGCGCGGCAGCGGGCCGAGATTCGGGGAGTTTCGCCAGAGGAAACTCTTGCCCCGGTGGTTGCTTCCCTACCGTTGGGCCGGATGGCGGAGCCGAGTGAGATTGCAAAAGTCGTCGCCTTCCTTGCCTCTGACGCGGCGAGCTATGTTACTGGGCAGACCTATGTCGTCGACGGTGGGCAATGGATGCATTAAGTCAAGAGAAGTGATATGATGCGTTGTGAAAACATCGCACGGTATCGTTGTTGCCGCTACGCTTCTTTGCGGAACGGCGGTATTTCTTCAGTCAACTCAAGCGCAAGGTCCGGGTCTCCAGGTGCCAAAGATCAAGCCACTTGCGGGCGCTCGCAACTACGAAGTGTATACATTCGAGAGCAAAACGCTCCGGATCGACACGAGCTCCGGGCAAGTCGAATGGCTGTTCTATCCTCAAGGCGACTGGTTCTGGCGGCCCGACGAGGAAGGTGGCACCAAACCCCAGCCTGGCACGAATCGATACGTTCTTTTCAAAGACAGCAAGCTCAAAGAGATCCTTCGCATGGATAAGCAGACAGGCAGAACCTGGAAACAAGGTGGTGATATCACCGGCGCGCCGGTTTGGAAGGACTTTATCGCGAAGTAGCCCATCGTGAGGCTATTCTTTATGGCATGGCATTCAACGGGCTTTGGCATGCGAGCTTTACGGTTTCCGATATGGAGGCTTCGCTGGCGTTTTATTGTGGGTTGTTGGGGTTGGAGTTGCATCACCAGCAGGTTCAATGCAATGAGTACACCTCCAAGTTGGTAGGATTTGCGGATGCGGATCTCAAGGTCGCGATGTTGCGGATTCCGAACTCGTTTGTGGGGCCGTCGAATCACCATCTCGAGCTGGTGGAGTACGTTCATCCGCGCGGGGAGAAGACGGATGTGACGACGAATCGGCCAGGGGCACCGCATTTGGCGTTTGTGACGGATTCGATTCATGAGGATTACGCCCGGCTGGCGGCGGCAGGGGTTCGGTTCAAGGCTCCGGAGCCGGTGGCGATTGAAGAGGGGGTGAACAAGGGCGGGTTCACGGTTTACTTCCTGGATCCTGATGACATCACGCTTGAAATGCTTCAGCCTCCGGCGGGGAGGCCCTGGGGGTCGGTGAACGGAGTGGAGTTGACTCGGCCGTGACGAAGCTGGTTTTGCGGACGCGCGAGCAGGAGACGTTTGAAAATGCGCTCGCCTGGCAGATCGAGGATTTCCGGAAGGTTCGACCGGATATTGAGATCGAGGTGGTGGCGAAGCCTATTAGCGCTCACATGTACGAAATGGTAACTCGGGAAGGGGAGAAGAAGGGGGATGGGGATCTTTTTCTTTGTTGCACGGACTGGCTTCCGGAGGCCTATGCAAAGGGGTTGATCGTCTCTCTGGATGGGTTTGAGCTTCCGGCGGATTGGCCGGATGGATGGCATCCGGCGATGCAGAAGTTGGTGTATCAGGTGGGTTCCCTGATTGGGATTCCTTGGCATGATGGGCCGCAGATGTTCATTTATCGTCGGGATATCTTTGAAGAGGAGAGCCATAGTGCGCAGTTTGAGTCTCGATACGGTTGGCGGCTGGATGTTCCCAAAACGTGGGAGCAGTTTCGGCAGGTTGCGGAGTTCTTCACGCATCCCGAGAATGACGAGTGGGGGTGCATTTGCGCGGGGTACACGGATGGGCATAACAATGTTTACGACTTTTTGATTCAGCTTTGGAGTCGGGGCGGGGTTTTGCTTGATGAGGAGTATCGGCCTTGTTTTGATAGTCCAGAAGGCGTTGCGGGATTGACGTTTTTGCGGGATTTGTACCGCGATTTCATGCCTCCGGCGGCGTTGTCGCTGGGGAGTGTAGAGGCGGGGGATTACTTTGCAAAGGGCAACGTGGCGATGATGTGGAACTGGTGTGGATTCGCGGCGGTTTGTGAGATGCCTGAGTACAGCAATGTGGTCGGGAAAATCGGCCTGGCTCCGTTGCCGCAGGACGTTTCGTTGAACATTTATTGGGCGATGACGATCACTTCGGGGTGCGTGGACAAGGAGGCGGCTTGGGCATTTATGCGCCACATTAGCGGGGCGGAGTGCGATAAGGTAACGAGCATGGTGGGGGCGAATGGGACTCGGCTGAGCACTTGGCGCGACCCGGAGGTGCGGGCGAAGTATCCGCATTACGAGATCATTGAACAGGTTCATGGGCAGACGCGGACTCTGCCGGCGATTCCTGAATACACGCTGATCAACGACTGCATTTCGGGGGCGGTTGATGCGGTTTTGCACCGAGGGCTCGATCCGGCGGAGATGCTTCGGGCGGCTGCGGATGCGGCGGCAGTTCACCTGGAGATGTCGGGGAGGCTTCGACGGAACTGAATCAGTCTCCCTTGATGCCTCCTTCGCTGGTTCCCATCGTGAGCATTGGAGCAGGGGGGATTGTCCGGAATGCGCATTATCCAGCTTATTTGAAGGCGGGGTTTTCGATTGTTCGGACGTATGATCCTGATCATCTGGCGGCTTCGACGGCGGCGGAGATGGTTGGGGCGTCGGTTTGTGAATCCTTTTCGGAAGCGTTAGTGGATGGGGCGATTTTTGACTTGGCGGTGCCGGGCTCGGCGATCCTGGCGACGTTGCGCGAGTTGCCGGATGGAGCTTTTGTGCTGATTCAGAAACCTCTTGGCGAGACCCTGGAGCAGGCAGAAGAGATCGTCGCACTTTGCGACGCGAAGGGCCTACGGGCGGCAGTGAATTTTCAGTTGCGGTGGGCGCCGTATATGCTCGCGCTTAAAGATTTGGTGGCTCGAGCGGGACTTGGCGAGACGCACGAGCTTGAGTTCAAGATCAATGTTCATACGCCATGGGCGGATTGGGGCTTTCTTGAAAAAGCTCCTCGGATGGAGATGGTTTACCATTCGATTCACTATCTCGATTTCATTCGGCACCTGTGGGGTGAGCCGAGGACGGTGAAGGCGCATTCGATCAGCGACCCTTTGTCGCCGAAGTTGGAGTCGACGCGGAGCACGGTGATTTTGGATTACGGGGCTCGTCGGGCGGTTGTCCAGACGTATCACGGACACGTTGCGCCGCCTGGGCATCAGGAGTCTTATCTGCGGATGGAAGGTCCCGACGGGGCAGCCTGGGTGCAGATGGGCTTGAACATGAACTACCCGAAGGGGGCGGAGGATCGGTTTGAGTACTGGCTTCGTGGCGATTCGGAGTGGACTTCGGTGCCTTTGAGCGGGAGTTGGTTCCCGGATGCCTTTATTGGGCCGATGGCGGCGATGATGATCTGGGCGGAGGGGGGAGCGGCACCTTCGACAGAGGTGCATGATGCGCTGAAGACGATGCGGCTGGTTGATGCGGCTTATCGAGATTCGGATCAGGGCGGCACCCCGATCTCGGCCTGACGTGATATGATTCGAGCATGGTCAGCTCATTGATCCTTTTCGCCGCAGTTCAGTCCAAAAACGTGACCGGTTTCGACTGCACGGTCAACCTTCGTGGAACAGAGATTTCGAAGCAGGGCGTGATGATTGGCTTTGAGCCTTATGTGCCGCTGGCGGTTGCTACGAAGGTGTTGGGTGCGGCACCGCAACTGAGATCGCTTGATGCCCAGAGCGCAACAAGCAGAAACCTTTTGATCGACGGCGACCTTGAGTCGACGCTCGGGATGAAGTTTGCCAATTCCGATGCCCGGCCCGTCTTTGGCTGGACCTCCATCAACGGCGGGTCGTTGGCACGGTACATCAGCAGCTTTGCTTCGATCGCGCAGATGTATTGGCCGAAGGAGCCAGGAGAATCCTATTTTGCGGGCGGGAACACGCAAAATCCGGGACTTGCGCAGGATGTGGACCTACGCCCCTACTCATCCGGCATCTCCGGTGGAAAGGTGGAGTTCAGCCTGAGTGCGGATCTGTCGGGCTTTTCTAACCAGGCAGATTCGATCACGCTGAGAGTCACTTGGCTTGATGCATCGGCAAAGGTGATTTCGACGCATTCGGTGCCGGGTCCGACGCCTAAGGAACGTTCCAATTTTACGAAGTTTTTCCGGCGATCCATTCAAGGTCGGGTGCCTGCAAATGCTGAGTCGGCAAAGGTCGCATTGGAGACGAATCGGGCAGGCGGCGAGTGGTGCGATGGCTACGCCGATAATGTCGAACTTCGTCTCTCCAAACTTGATGCCGAGGCATCTGGAGCTATGCCGCGAACCGGTTGGGCCACCGCTTGGATGAACGGGAAGAAGATTTCTGACCAAGTGGCGATTGCCAGCGGTTCACCGTATGTTCGGGCCGCAGATGTTGCTGGCGTCGCCGGGTTAGAAGCCCAGTTCGATGAGACCTACCACGCGCTCTTTTTGGACAAGCCCCTAAAGGGGAAAGAGCTGGTGGTGAACGGCGGGTTCGAGGACGGGCCGAGCATCGAGTTTGACTACGAAACTCCTGAGGCCGTGGCGGGCTGGAAATCGAGCGATGGGGCTACGGTGATGCGCTTCACCCCGAAGAGTGCCGTGGCTGAGCTCGAGAGCTGGTACTTGCGGGGCAAAGGACGTCAATTCTTTGCCGGAGGCCGGGGGCCAAAGCCGACGATTGTGCAAGAGATCGACCTCTCGAAATGGAAATCGGGGATTGCTTCAGGCGCAGTCGTGTACTTCGGCTCGGCGGATTTCGGCTCGTTTCAAGGCCACAACGATGGAGCTTATATGGACCTTGATTGGATTGATTCGAACGGAAAAATCCTAGGAACAGTGAAGAAGTTCTGCGAAAATTATCTTGAGCGACGGTTGAAGACCAAATTTCATAAGCAACTTTTCCGAGGCAAAATCCCGGCGGGAACGGTGAAGGCGCGATTCACCTTTTTGGCAGTTCGAGACAACCAAGGGCCATGGGCCGATGGTTACGTTGACAACGTCAGCTTGAAGATCGATCTGCCTTGAGCTACTGTTTGCGGACGAATTTCTCCATGTAGTAAATCTCGCCTTCCATATTTCGGCCAGCTTGGCCGAGGAGGAGGACGCGGTCTTTATCGCTGGTTTGCATCACTCCCCTGAAGCTGAGTTCGCGCGGTTTTTTGCCTTTGGGATTCAGGATGATTCGGTCGCCTTTGAGTTCGTAAGTGCCGGATTGTTTGTCCTCGCCAGCCTTCAGGTTGCCGAGATCGCCAGAGACTCCGGTGTATTCGTAGGAGAATGTGCCGTCCGCGCGGAAGGTGTATTCCACGTTGCGATCCACCACTGCAGCGCCGACGAGGTTGCCGGAAGAGGTGCTGAAGTAGCCCATTTGGGAGGCACCATGGGTAGTCCACGTTCCCGCGAGCTCGGCTCTGGTGTTCAGAGGGGCGTTCGAAGCACCGGGAACCGTCATTGCGGCGAGAACGACTTCCATGTCGCTGACGACTCGGTTGACGTAGGAAGCGTGCTTGTAGTAACCAACGAGAGCCTGGGAGCCTGAGCCATTCTCGATGTTATAGACAAGAATGTTGATCGACTCCCCTTTCGCGTTTTTGGCGAACCCGTAGCCCATGGTCGCTCGGGCACTGTTGCCGATGTAGCGCTTAAATGGAATCGACGTGACTTGACCTGTGTTCCCTTCCGGCACTGCCGCCGTCCAAGCGGACTTGAAATCCGAGTATGGTGAGCCTGAAAACGACAGCAGAACGAAGTTGACACCGGTTGTAGATGGATAGTCTTCGTATTCCTTGGTAATCCCCGGGGACCCGCCGAAGTTGACCTTTTTGTAACCAGCCAAGGCGGGAATCACAATGGAACCACCAATTTTTAGAGCATTTGAATTGTTTGGTGCGGCGCGGGCGATTTCGAGCCAGTCGCCTTTCAGTCGAATTGAGGAGCCGGAGCCGAATACGTTCGACACAAACAACTCGGACATCTTCTTCTTGGCTACGACATCCTCACCGGCCATCACGCTGAATTGGATGAACAGCAGTGCTTTGGTGACGTTCGCAATGGTCGATTTTTGAGTCGCAGGCAATGCGTCCCAACCAGCGGCATTAAGACTGAAGCCGATTTGATCTCGTATTCGATCTCCTGCGGTGTCTGAAACCTCCTTGCCCGTTTGGCCTTGGAGGGCGAGAGTTGTACCGATTGCCAAGTAATAAGAAAGGTCTGAAGCACCTGGCCCGAGTTCTCGCTCGACTTCTTGTAGGACCGAGCGAAACTCCGGTTGAGTCGTCCCCATTGACTTCATCACCCCATCTAGGGGCAAATTCACTTTAGTGGCGACAAACTTACACGCTGCCGATTTTCCTGACTTAGGGAGTCCTTTACCGAGAGCCGTAGGGATGACTTGGGAAAACGTCTTGGCGTCCGCCATTGGGACTCCGTATGAAGAGATTGCATCAGCATCTCGCATCCCGCTGAGAAGAACAATTGTGGCAACGAGGCTGACCATACGCCGATATTATATGCCTCTTACCGGGTCTTTGCTACCAAACGTCCTAACTTGGAACCCCAAACCCCGGAAACCCGTTCCTGAGTAAGATGAATCCGAACGTGGCACTGGTATCCATCAATAATCTCACCGTTCGGTACGGAGCATTTACCGCGCTGGACGACTTTTCGTGCGAGATCGAAGAAGGGTGTACTGGCCTTCTGGGTCCGAACGGGGCGGGAAAGACGACGCTTTTGAAAACTCTTTTGGGCTTCATCACCCCGACTGCGGGAGGTGGCAGTGTTCTGGGGCTGGATATGTACAACGGCAACAAGCAGATTCGGCAACGGATTGGGCTGATGCCGGAGCAGGATTGCCATATTCCGGGCTTGTCGGCGGTTGGGTTTGTGGCTTATGCGGGCGAACTAGCGGGAATGCCGGCGGATCAGGCTCTGCGCCGAGCCCATGAAGTTCTGGAGTATTGCGGATTGGGCGAGGCCCGCTACCGAAATGTTGAGACTTACAGCACGGGCATGAAGCAGCGCATCAAGCTGGCTCAGGCGATGATCCACGGGCCGAAACTTTTGCTATTGGACGAGCCGACCAACGGGCTGGACCCGAAGGGGCGCGAGGAGATGCTTGACTTGATCAAGGACATTTCGCACAACAAAGGGGTGAACGTCTTGATCAGCAGCCACCTGCTGCCGGATATCGAACGGGTTTGTGATCGGGTCGTTGTCGTGCTTCGTGGAAAGTTGGTGAGCCAGGGCACGATTCGGGATTTGAAGAAGATTGAGGGTCAGCCGCTTGACGTTGATCTGCGGGAAACCAATGAGGCATTTATTACACAGATGAAGGCAAAAGGCGCTTATGCGGCTCCCACTACATACACGACCGTCCGAGTTCAGATCGCAGGGACTCGTGAGCAGGCGATGAGCACCATTTTACAGACAGCGAAAGAGTCTGGGGCGCAAGTTCGGGGCGTGAAGCTGGCAGAGCGATCTCTTGAAGAAGCGTTCCTTACGGCGGTGCAGGCATGAGCAATTCTCCGATTGCCGACCTAAGCTATCGCCACTATGATGGGCCGCTGGACGCGGTCGATAAGCGTTGGTGGAGCATCGCAAAGATGACCATGCAAGTGGCGACCAAGCGACGCGGCTTTTGGGGCTGGAGCATCTTTAGTGCCTGGTGGTTCATTATCCTTCTCTGCGTCTTTTGGTTCATGGACAACGTCCTTGGAAATGCTCCCGTAGGGGACAATCCCTTCCTCAAGCAGATCAACTGGCGCGACCAGTTCTTCCACGGATTTTCTTATAGTCAGCTCATTCTTTTCATTGTCGCCCTAGTGGTGGGGATCGGCACCATCGCCAACGATAATCGGGCTAATGCCATGCTGGTGTACCTCAGTAAGCCTTGCTCGAGGTTCGACTATGTGTTCGGAAAATGGTTGGCGATTTTCATCCTGATCACATCGGTGTCCTACATCCCCATGGCGATCTTCTACCTGTACGGCTATCTTAGTTTTGGACAATACGGATTTTGGACTAGCGCGCCCTGGCTGTTCCTGAAATTGATCGGGGTCTCGGCATGCGCAGGTGCCGTACATGCTTCCTTGGCGGTGGGCATCAGCTCGATGTTTAACCAGGGTCGACTGGCGGGAGCGGTCTACGCTGGCTTGTACTTCATGGCGAACATTTTCACCCAAATCATGGGTGGCTTCGCCGTTGCGGGTCCAAAAGGGATGAAAAATATGACCACTCAGCTCTTCTACGCTTCGGTCGATGGAATCCAGATCGGACTTGCGAAGCTTATCACGGGCTCAAAGGGCGATCTTCCCTTCCCAGGAATGAAAGGGGGCGGACCGAGGAATCGGCACGCTACTGATCCTACGGATATCATCATCGCGATACCTAACCCAGGCTGGATCATAACTGTTTTCGTCCTGGTAGTCATTGGAGGGTTCGCTGTCGCATACTCCCGAATCAAGGCTGTGGAGGTGGTGAATTGATCCAGATCACGAATGCTTCGCGTTGGTACGGGCAGATTATTGGCGTGAACGACATCACATGCGAAATCGGCCCGGGGATTACTGCCTTGCTAGGCATGAACGGGGCTGGGAAGAGCACTTTGATGCGGCTGATCACCGGACAAATGAACCCGACGACAGGATCGGTCAAAGTCTTCGGAGAGGAGCCGTTTGATAATCCGAATGTTTTCCGAAGGCTCGGCTACTGCCCAGAAATTGACAACTTTTACGAGCAAATGAACGGTCTGGAGTTCGTGATCTATATGGCAGAAATGGCGGGCTACGGGCGCGCGGAAGCTAAGAAGCGAGCGACTGAGAAGATCGCGATGGTCGGCATGGCTGATCGGGTGAAGAAGCCGATCAAGGGGTATTCCAAAGGAATGCGCCAGCGCATCAAACTCGCGCAGGCTATGGTTCATGAACCTGAGATCATCCTTCTGGACGAGCCGCTCAACGGCCTTGATCCTGTCGGGCGTCATGAGTTCCTTTCTGTTCTAGGTCATTTGTCTGAAATGGGCAAGACGATCATTGTTTCGTCCCATATCTTGTACGAAGTGGAGCAGATGACTCGTTCCATTCTCCTCCTTCACAGGGGACGCTTGTTGGCGACCGGTGATCTTCGGGTTATCCGCGATCTTATCGACAAATACCCCCACAAAGTGCGTATCGAAACCCCTCGGCCGCGCGAAGTGGCAGGAAAGCTCACCCAGCTGACCGGAGTCGTGAGTGCGAAAGTCGACGATCGAAATGAAGTCATCAATCTAGAAGTGAACAACCCCAACGAGTTTTACGAAATCCTCAGCCGACTGGTGCTGGAGGACGGCTTGCCGATCCTCAGCTTCACTAGCCCCGACAACAATCTGGAATCGGTGTTCCAGTACTTGGTGGAGGGCTAAATGCAGGTTGCTTACCGCTATCTACTCCGCGAAGGGCTTCGGCTTCGGAAGATGTTGCCCTGGTTGGGTCTGGCTCTCGTGGCGTTTCTTTTTGCCGCCAATTGGGGCCGATTCGATCCGGGATCGACGAGTGTCGATAAGTATGTGAACGTGGTCAACCTGCTTACTTTCCGGCTTTTACCGCTTGCGGCCGCAATCTACTCGACCATGATCGTGGCTCAGGAAGTCGAGCAGAAGACGATTGTGTATCTACTCACAAGGCCGATTCCACGGTGGCAATTGATTTTGGGACGCTGGGCGGCGACTGCTTCGACAGTCGTCATCATTTCGATCATTGGGATGATTGCCGCGCAAATTGGCTCGGGAGGAGGCGGAACACAGTTCTTTGCTCGCGATCTGCTGGCCGTCGCTTTAGGCGCCGTCGCTTACACATCTTTGTTCATGTTCGTGACTCTGCTGTTCAATCGCGCACTGATCATCTGTGTTTTGTTTGCTTTCGGCTGGGAGAGTTCAATTCCGAACATGCCCGCCGGGCTTCAGGGGTTATCGATTCTGTCGCACATGCAAGCAATCGCCAAACATCCAGATGGCGGCGATAGCGGCGGGAAGATTCTGGACCTGATTGCTGGCTTGCTAGGAAAGACGGATTTGAACCCGCTGACCTCGGGCTTTGGGCTTTTAGTATTTTCGGTGGCCATGGTTGGCCTCTCGGCGTACTGGTTCAGTACGCACGAGTTCATTCCAAGAGAGGATTCGGAGTAGATTGGAGCGCGGACCCCCGCGCTCGATAGCAAAACCGGGTAAACCTACGGGAGGCGCGAACATGGCGAGATTTGAAGTTTCGAACGACTATTTGCAGCGGTTTTTAGTTGACCTGCTGAACACTCCGTCTCCCACTGGCGACACTGAGTACGGCATCGGATTCATTGAATCTGAGCTGATGGGACTGGGCATCACTACCGAGCGCACAAAAAAGGGTGCTTTGATCGCGCATTTGGACGGGCTTCGCTCGTCGGCTCCGCGCGCGCTGACGGCACACGTGGACACGCTCGGGTTCATGGTCAAAGAGATCAAGCCGAACGGTCGGCTAAAGCTGAAGGCGTTGAACGGCATTAATTGGCCCACCACGGAGAGTGAAGGAGTTACGATCTCCACGGCGAGCGGGCGACAGATTCGCGGTTCGATCGTCCTCGAGAACGGCGCGGCGCATGTGAATAAGGAAGCCGGAACCAAGCCACGCAACGCTGATACGATGGAAGTTCGGCTTGACGAGCGAACCAACAAGGCCGAAGAAACGCGCTTCTTGGGAATCTCAGTTGGAGATTTTGTGAACCTTGATCCGCGCACCGAAATTAGTGAGTCGGGCTTCATCCGATCGCGGTTCTTGGATGATAAGGCGTGTGTGGCTTGTTTGCTGGCGGCGATTGAAGGGATTCAGAAGAGCGGATTGACGCCGGTTCAGAAGACCACGATTTTGTTCTCCAATTTTGAGGAAGTTGGGCACGGCGGGATGGATTCTCTGCCTTCCGACTTGGCCGAAATGTTGGTGCTAGACATGGCTTGCGTCGGCGAAGGTCAGGCTGGTTCTGAGTACAACTGCTCGATTTGCCTTGCCGATTCCTCGGGACCATATTCTAAGAATTTGAGCGATAAGCTTCGTGGCCTCGCGTTCCGACGCGGAATCGAGCTTATTCCTGATATCTATCCCTACTACGGCTCTGATGGCTCCGCCTACTGGCGCAGCGGCGGCGGGGCTGAGGTGGCTCTGATTGGGCCGGGCGTGGACACGTCGCACGGCTATGAGCGAACTCACATCGAGGCACTTCGGGACACTGCTCAGCTCATCGCCGAGTATCTGATCGAAGAATAAAATCTGCCCTGAGCCGACGCCTCAGGTTCCATGGCGTAAACTCGTCCGATGGAATATCGCTTGCTAGGCGCATCTGGGCTCAAAGTTCCCGTGCTCTCATTTGGCACCGGAACATTTGGCGGAAAGGGGGAATTCTTTGAAGCATGGGGAGTTTCTGACGTTCAAGAAGCAACCAGGATCGTTGATGTCTGCCTTGATGCTGGCCTCAATATGTTTGACTCAGCGGACGTCTATTCAAGTGGAAACTCGGAGTCAGTTTTGGGCCAGGCAATTAAGGGGCGACGCGACCAAGTCCTGGTCTCAACCAAAGCCACCTTCACATTTGGCAAAGGTCCAAACGAAGTCGGCTCTTCGAGATTCCATCTCATCAACGCCGTAGAGGGGAGTCTGAAGAGACTTGGGACCGATTACATTGACCTCTTCCAGTTGCACGCCTTTGATGCCTTGACGCCGATTGAGGAGACTCTGTCAGCACTCGATGATCTCGTAACGGCTGGGAAAATCCGATACATCGGCTGCTCCAATTTCTCTGGCTGGCATCTAATGAAGTCGTTGTCGATTTCGGAGCGTTACGGTTGGTCAAGGCACGTCGCGCATCAGGCGTACTACTCCCTGATCGGACGGGATTATGAATGGGAACTGATGCCGCTCGCCAAAGACCAAGGGGTCGGAACCGTAGTTTGGAGTCCACTAGGGTGGGGCCGGTTGACGGGCAAGATTCGTCGAGGCGCACCAAAGCCCGAAGTCAGTCGACTCAACAACCAGCTTGTCGTCGATAATGGCCCCCAGGTTAATGAAGAGTATTTGTACTCCGTAGTTGACGCCCTCGACGAGATCGCGGCTGAAGCCGGCAAAACGGTGCCACAAATAGCCCTGAACTGGCTGCTTACTCGCCCTACAGTATCGACTCTGATCATTGGGGCACGGAACGTGGAGCAGCTGAAACAAAACCTCGGCGCACTAGGTTGGGAGCTCACTGCCGATCAGCTTGATCGCCTCGATAGGGTAAGCCGTCCCGCTTTGCCGTACCCTTACTGGCACCAGAATGGCTTCTCACGGAACCCGTTCGTCGTGCCCTATTAGGCCCAAACCTTCGCAATCTCGGGCAACTTCGGGCTGAGGTGGTTGGTGAGGACTTGGCGATAGTCGTTCACCGGTTTCAGGTCGCCAACCTCGTCAACGTCCGCCTTTCCGATCCCCGGCCACTCGCCGTCAATCTTGCCGCCGTTGATGCCGTTGAAGACCATCATCACGGAGGCGCGGCCGTGGTCGGTGCCGAGGCCGGCGTTTTCTTCGATGCGGCGTCCGAATTCGGTCATGATGACGACCGTGGTGTCCCTTCGGCGCTCGCCGAGGTCGGTGAGAAAGGCGTTAACGTTGTTGGCGATTGCGGCGAGGTTGGTGGCGTGGATTCCGGTATCGGCACCTTGGGCGACGTGGGTGTCCCAGCCAGTGGTTTCGAGGCAGGCGATTTCGAGGCCGAGATCAGACTTGATGAGTGCAGAGACTTCGCGCAGGCCTTTTCCCAAATAGTCGTCTGCATACGCAGCGCCGCCGCTGGGCTTGTAGTTTTTGGTATCAAGTTTCTCGATCTTTTTGAGAGCATCGAGGGTCTGTTCACCGGCGCGATGGACGAGCGAGTCGTCTCCCATTCTATACATGTTTTCGAGATTCGCGAGAAAGGCGGGATCGGTGTTGAGGCGGAAATCGGTGACGGATTGGACGACCAGCGGCGAAGGCGCGCCTCGGAGCGAATCGGGCATCGTATCAGCCCAAGCCACCGACCGGAGCGGGCCATCTTGTTCGCTTTGGGTGAGGGTGAGATACCGCGCGAGCCATCCGCTGGGGGTGCCGCTGTGGCCGGTGGCTGCGCCGCGCTCCATTGCCATCATCGCCTCAAAGTGGCTCCGCGTGCGGTCTTGCGAACCAACCGCCGGAGTGAGGCAGAGTTCTCCCTTTTCATACCAGTTTCGGAAGGGCTTGAGTGAAGGGTGCAACCCAAAATAATCGTTGAGCTTCTCGACTTTGTTCGCCGCAATTCCGACGGATGGGCGGGCTTTGTAGTAGTTGTCGTCGGCGTATGGGACGAGCATGTTTAGCCCGTCTGATCCGCCTCTGAGGAAAATGACGACGAGATTGTGTCCGCGATCGCCTAGCTTGACTTGGCTCAGCGCGGAGCCGGAGAGGAGCCATGGGATTAGCCCGGCGGCGCCGACTTTGAGAGCCGTTCGGCGGCTCATTGCTTGCTCAAAACTCGAACAGTGTTTCATACAAATTCCTAGGCGTATTGAAAGTCAGGATGGGCGAGTTGGCGGGCGAGAACCGCCGCGTCGGGGGCTTTGACGAACGTATTTGGGATTTTGCCGTTCGCCATGTCGTACACAAATTGCCATCTTGGCAGGAGGTTGGTCGCCCAACTCATCTGGTCAACTGGGTAGCCATCGGGGAGAGGCCACTCGTACATCGGCTGTCCCATTTTCTTAAGGTGATTCTGGATCGCCGGGCCGCCGTCGGTCGCTGCGCCGGAGACGCGGAGGGCGGCGCACATCAGCTCGAATGGACGGCGCATGATGGGCGGCCCGTCGATGAGAGCGGGCGAAGTGAGGATCGGGCGAACCATCGCCGGGATGTCGCCGTCGGTCTTTTTGAACTTCTCCAGAACCGTGGCTTCCAACTCGGCATTCTGAGCGCCCGTAAAGAACTTGACCAGCTTCTTCGCGAGATACTTCCCTGTTTCCTGATGTGCTACCAGGTGCTCCACGACCATTTCACCGTCCTTGATTCCGCCCCCGGCGGGAATGTCAAGGCCGAAAACACGCTTCGCTCCGTCGTCATGCTTAGACTTATCGAAGTAGAACGAACCGCGCGCGCGGAGGGCGTGGCTCGACCAGATTGAGCGGTCCTCCATGGTCCAGCCGGTGAGGCAGCGGGCGAGTTCTTGGATGTCTTTTTGGGTGTATCCGCCGTCGATTCCGAGGGTATGGAGCTCCATCAGCTCGCGAGCGTAGTTCTCGTTCGGGTGGCCTTTGACGTTCTGGTTGTTGTCCAAATAGACCAGCATCGCGGGCGATTTGGACATCCCGATGGCCATATCGCGGAACTTGCCCATGGCGTGTTTGCGGATGATGTGCTCTTCTTCGTTCCCTTTGAAGAACGCCCCATCGGCCTTGCCGGAGTAGATGTTGAAGTGATTGCTCCAGAAGTCGACGAGCCTTTCGCGGAGTTGGTTGGGCGAATAGGTCGCCCGAAGGATTGCCGCACTTTGGAGCTGTTGAACTACTCGGTCGCGCGGAATTTCGATCAGCTCGAAGCCGTTCATTCGCAGGCAGTCGAGCGATTGGAGCTGAACGGTCAGTTCTACGGGCTCATCGAAGTCGGCTTTAAGTTGCCTTTCGATGTACTCCTGTTCACCCAGAGAGGCGAAGCGGTCGGCTTCTTCGACCGACCAGCCGAAGGACATTCTGTCGATGATTCTCGCCGAGCGATCTTTGGGCTTCGCGCGGTATTCCGGCGCAGGCTTGCGCCGCCGAGCCTCGGTCGCAAGGCGGCCGCAACCAGCCACCGCAACTCCGCTCGCGGCCACCAAAAGCGCATCTCGGCGAGAAATCATGGCTTAGGCAACCTCGCCAACTGGCTGGCTTTTGAGCGCGGCCTTAAAGCCCGCGCCACCGCCGACCACCATCATCAAAGGCGCAAAAAGGAACCAGCCAAGGACTGGAAGCATTCCCGCGACCACGATGTACCAAGTCGACTTGCTAAAGGAAGCAAAGTGAGATTCTTCCTGGTTAGTGAGGGCCCGAAGCCGCTCAGCGGCTAGCTTTGCGACGCCCGCGGTTCCCACCATGACGCAGCCCAGATAGCCGGAAACAATGAGCAGTCCGGCGAGCTTGACGAGCGGATTTGGCACTTGCGCCACCACGATTCCGAAAATGCCGAGGAGGAACGCGACGAGGCCCATTCCGAAGCACTTTCCGAGCGAGCCGGAGACTGCCGAGCGAGCTTCTTCGACCCGGACGGGGAAGAGGAGGGCGCAGACGAGCATGAAGCTCCAGAGGGTAATGGCAATCCCTGCGAGGGTTGCGACGATTGAGAAGGAGTCACCGATTGTAACCATTGCTTTACATCCTTAACTGGAAAGAGCGTTGGTGACTACTTTGGAGTTGCAAAGGTTCCATAATCGGGCCTAATGCCCCAGCGTGAACGCCCGCTACTAGTCCGATGTGCCTACGGCGCGTTTGGGGTGGTGTGCGTGGGAGTTGGCTTCGTCGGCATTGTGACGCCGGTCATGCCGGGCTTCGTTTTCCTTCTGATTGCGCTTTGGGCGTTTCGGAATAGCAGCGAAGCGATGGAGAATTGGCTGCTCAACAACCGCTACGTTGGGCAAACTTTGCGGGATTGGGACGCCGGGCGGTCGATGAAGCTGCGGACAAAGATCGTTGCGCTTTGTATGATCTGGGCGGCGATTTCGGTGACGTGTTACAAGATTTGGTCTTCGGCGCCGATTTACATCCGGCAGATCGAATGGACATTGCCGAAGTGGGTCCCGCTGGTGATTCTAGTCGGCACCGTGGTTTGGCTCACAAATTATTTGCGCCGAGTTCCACTGGCGGTTGAAACCCCTGGAGCGGAAAATCGGTAAGAATGGGATATGTCTGAGCGAAGACAGCCTTCTAGCATCGACCGATTCTTCTGGACCCGAGGGGTCGGGTTGTTCGGCTATGTGCGCAACCCGATGGCTCTTGGCTTTCTGATCGCTTCGATTTCCACGCTTGGGCTTGGGGTGACGATGACGGCGATCTCGTTTGCGAGCGGCGGAAAGATGCCGTTTGTGGTCGGGCTTGTCAACATCTTGGTAGCCCTCGTTTTCGGTGGAATCTCGTTTTGGGCGGGGCGACGGGCGAAGAACATTCCGACGACGGAAGTTCGGCTTTCGTCGCAGGCGCGTGGGCTTCTCACTCGAATCGGTCAGCACATCGGATGGCACGATACGAGCCACGATTGGGACTGGGCTGGTGGTCAGGCCGGGAACTTCTTGGTGGGATTGTTTGGGCAAAAGACCGCCGCAAACGTGATCGCGGCTCCGGCGGCTGTCTTGCTCCAAGGGGCATGCTCTGAGTACAACCGAGTTTGGGGGCTGCTCAAGATCGCCGACGGTTCGACCGGACGAGCGAAGCAACTTGTTCCCCAGATGCGAGTAGCCGCTGATGAGGCGATGATTAGCATCTTGAATCAGGTATCGCTATTGGACAAGTCACCTGAAACCCAAGGCACGATCAGCGCTCAGGTGGGCCAGCAGACGGGCAAGCTCAAGGAGCTTGCGGATCACTTGGAGGCGCTGCTCTCGGAGCCTGCTTCGATTGCAGATCGCCTGGTTTCCTCGAACGTCATGGACGGGGTGTTGGATAACTTGCGTATGGAACGGGTTGCCCAAGAAGAGCTTCGCGATTTCAACTCCACAAACAACTGATCGGAACCGCATGGATGTCTCTTGCCAGGGACTTTGACTCCGTACCGGTGTGGAGCCAGACTCCTCGGTGCCACTTGTCGCCGACGACCTCTTTGACGTAGTTCAGGCGTTCCGTTGATTGGGGACTCGGAACGGCCTGGTCTTGGAAGTCGATTGCCACGATTCGGCCGTCGCGAGCTTCGATGAGGAAGGGGATTTCGCGGTTTTTGACTGTTCGCAGATGGAAAAGTTCGGCGGAGACTTCGGAGGTTTGGATCAGGCGGAGGAGCTCGTTGGCGAGGAAGGTTTCGAGCATCGCGGCGCGGAGATCGCCGGGTCGGCTTAGCTGCTTTTCGTCGATTTGGTTGAGGTGACAGGCTAGGCCGGTGTCGACCAGGTACGCCTTGGGTGTTCGGGCGAGTTTGACTTCAGCATCGGCGGACCAGGCGGGGACGGTTCGGATGAGATAGAGAGCTTTGAGGAGGTCGACGTAGCGGGTGATCGAGGTGTGGGGGAGGTTGGTTTCTCGGCTGAGGTTGCTGAGATTGAGCGGCGTTCCGGCGCGGGCGGCGAGGAGGCGGAGGAGTTTGGGGAGCTGGGTGAGGCCGTCGATGTTGGCGATATCTCGGACGTCTCTGTCGAGCAAGGTTCGGATGTAGGACTGGAACCAAGGGTCTCTTCTCTTGGCAGGTCGCTGGGCGGGTTCGGGGTAGCCGCCTCGGATGATCCGCTCTTCTAGTTTGACGAGATCTTGTACGTTTTGGGATCTTTGAGGGTTCTCAAAGATGTCGTCGACCCAGTTGTACCGGTGACCTTCGAGTTCGCTTTGGGTGAGGGGTTGGAGGTCGATGATCTCCATTCGTCCGGCGAGAGAATCTGCCACTTTTGGGAGGAAGAGCACGTTGGCTGAGCCAGTGAGGATGTACGAACCGGGCTTTCTTGCTTTGTCAACTGCCAGTTTGAGAGGGAGAAAGAGGCCGGGTGCACGCTGGATTTCATCGATGATGAGCGGAGCGGGATGGGCATGTAGAAAATCCGCTGGGTTCTCGGTGGCATGGGCGAGGTAGACGGGGTCGTCGAGGGTGACATATTCGCGTCCTTCACCGAACTTCATTGCAAGTGTCGATTTGCCGCACTGACGGGGACCGACGACAATAACGACGGGGGTGTCTTGAAGCGCATCCGAGACCATTTGCTCTGCTATTCTAGGAAACATTTCACGATTCTACCAGAAATAATTCCCCACGATAAGGGGAATTATTTACAAGCGGTACACTCATGCGGTGACCTCCCGAGAAGTTTATGAGCAGTTCATGTCGCCGCCGGTCCTTCCCACAAGGGCGAGGCGCGAACAGGAACTGCTTGAGCGAGGCGAACCGATTGAGCTCGTAGTAGAGGGGCACTCCGTTCGGGGGCAAGCCTGGGGAAGTGGCCGAGCGGTGGTTGTTCAGCACGGATGGGGCTCGCGGGGTACGGCGATGTGGACGTTCATCAAGGCTTTGGAGCCGCACTTTCGGGTGATCGCGGTCGACGCTCCTGGACACGGAGATAGCGATGGGGCACGCTCACACATGTTTCTGTTTGCCCACACGCTCGCGCAGCTCAGCGAGAAGTTTGGCCCCCTGTACGCCATCGTGGCTCATTCGATTGGCGCGTCGGCGACTCCTAAGGCAACAACGCTTGGCGCGAACGCCGAGCGATTTGTGCTCATCTCGGCGCGGAACGACTTGGTTGATTTTTTGACTCGATTTTTCGAGCTTTCAGGTTTTGATCAGGCTATGAGCGACGAAGTTCAGAGGCACTGGGCCGATGAGTTTGGATGGGACTCAGTGATGGCCGCGACGCCGAGCGTGATTGCGCCGACCATTGGGAAGCCCGCCTTGATCATCCATGATGAGGAGGACGAAGACATCCGAGTTTCGGAGGCGCACGCGCTTCATGCGGCGTGGCCGGGTTCGGAGCTTGTCATCACCCAAGGCCTGGGCCATGTTCGAGTTACTCGCTCGGCGGAAGTCGCCGAGCGAGTGAAGGAGTTCCTTTTACGGTAGCCGTTGGGAGTATTTGTCTCGCAGCATTGTGTGCTTGCTGGTCAGCGGTCTGGGTTGGCCGTTGATGAAGACATAGCGCATGGTCGAGGTGACGTCGAGCGGGTCGCCGTCGGTGATGATCAGGTTTCCGATCTTTCCGACTTCGACCGAGCCGAGGCGATCCGAAACTCCAAACATCTCGGCGGGCCAGATCGTGAGCGACTTGAGCGCGTCTTGGCGCGAAAGGCCGTAGGCGAGGTGCATTCCGACGCGAAGCGGGAGCATCATGACGTTCGAACCTTCGCCGCTAGAGAAGGCGAACTTCACTCCGGCTTTGGCGAGCATTGTTGCGCGGACGTAGGGCGAATCGTAAGGGTCCCAGGGGTTACTGACCCCGTTCGCTCCCAGGGTGCTTTTTCCGGCGACGGGCAAGATGACGGGAATCCCGCTCTCCTTGAGGATCGCGGTCTCCTTCCAGGCTTCGGTCGCGCCAGTAAGAACGGCTTTGAGCCGATATTTTTTGGCGAAGGCCACCGCCGATCGAATTGCCGAGGCACTGCTTGCCGAAAGGATGACTGGCTTTTCGCCGAGCACATAGGGCAACATCGCCTCATACTTTAGGTTCAAAGGCGTTGCCGGCTCGATGCGCTTTTCGCGCATGTAGGCGATTGCTTTGTCGAACTGGCCTTCGACGGCTCGGTCGATCTGGGTGCTGGAAGCGGAGGTTCCCTGGACTGCACCGCCGAGATACTCGTACCACTGCTCAAGCTGGTTACGAGTGAGGTGAGCGTCGCCTTGATGGGCGGGTCCGCCGAAGAGAGCGGAAGAGTCGATCTCGTCACAAAGGTCGAAGTCCATCTGGGCTCGTCCGGCAGAGAAGTTGACGATCAGCGCGGCCTTGCGCTCCACGCCAAACTCCTCTGTCGTGTACCCGTCGGTGTTGATGACCGCGCCTTGACCCGAGAACGAACCTCCGGAAGGGGCCGAGAAGCAGTTGGTGACGCCGTTGAACTTCGCGGGGCCGAAGTGGGTACTTTCGCACCACAGGTTGGTGAGCGAGTCGAGTTCTGGGTTGAAAGTGCCGAACTCGCGGTTGTCGTTCATCACCGGAACCGGGCTGATTTCCATCAGTCCGATAGAAGAATTGGCGTCGAAGAAGCCGGGGTAGACGTGCTGGCCGCTGGCGTTGACGACACTGGCTCCAGCGGGAATTTTGACCGATTTCCCAACGCCCGTGATCTTTCCGTTTTCGATGACGACTGAGCCGTCGGTGATGTCGTTGCCGCTGATCGTGTGGATCGTCGCGCCTTGGATCACATAGGAATTCGACTTTCGGGGGAGGCTGGTGCCTTCCCAGTTGTTCATCTTCCGATCGAGGTGTTGCTTGGTGGTGGAAGATTTGTCGATGTCGAAGGCGTCTCGTCGTTCAAAGAACACATCGCCTTCGATCATTGTCATCACGCACTTCGACTGGGTGCTGAGCGGGGTGCCGTCCCAGATGGCGATGTCAGCGTCTTTGCCTGGCTCTAGAGAGCCGGTTCGGTGGTCGATTCCTAACTCCTTGGCGGGGTTAATGGTGATGGTTTGAAGAGCTTCTTCCTCGGTGAGGCCACCGAATCGAATGGTCTTGCCTGCATCGACGTTGAGTGACGTTGTTCCCGAAAGGCCGTCGGTGTTGATCGAGACGTTGACTCCGGCCTTTTTGCAGATCCAGGCGTTCCAGGGGATGCAGTCGTAGCCTTCTTGCTTGAAGCTCCATTCGTCGCTGAAGATCGAGATTCCGACTTTGGCCTTCGCCAGCTCTGGGGCGATTTTGTAGGCTTCGAGAGCGTGTTGCATCGCGCCGATTTTGAATCCGAGCTCTTGAGAGAGGCGAACCATCATCAACATCTCATCGCTTCGATAACTGTGGCATTGCACCCAGATTTTTCGATCAAGAATGTCGGCGAGGGTTTCGAGTCGGACATCTCGCCGGGGTTTGACTTTGGTCTTACCTGAGTTAAAGTCTGCCCAGGCGGATTTGTACTTTTTGGCTTCGTTGAAGCCGTTTCGGTAGACCTGCTCTTGGCCCATTCTCGTGCTGGGATAGCGCGTGTTATTCGTCGAGGACTTGCGCGTGACGTTTTCGCCAAGGGCGAATTTGATCATGCGGGGGGCATCCTGGATCGGGGCTTCGGTTGCGGAGCGTCCGTACTTGTACTTGATGACGATGCTTTGGCCGCCGATGTTGTTCGCCGAGCCGTGAAGCGAAACGGCTGAGGTGTGTCCGCTGGCGAGGGCGGTCCAGACGTTGATGCCGCTGAGGTTGAGGACGTCGCCGATACGAACTTCACCCGTGATGCTATCGGCGCCTTCGTTGGTGCCGTCGGAGCCTCGGTGCGAGTGGCCATCAACAATTCCGGGAACGACGACCTTTCCGGTCGCATCGATCACCTTCGTTCCGGTCGGGGCGGTGAGATTACGTCCGATGCGCACGATCTTCCCATTTTGTACAAGAACGTCGGTGTTGTCAAAACTGCCCTTAGTGGCGGTCAGAACCCGTCCGCCTTTAATGAGGCAGGTGCCGCTGGTGACGGTTGACGGTTTGCGGTGAGCTTCAAGCTCATAGGGGAACTGCTGGGCTCCGGCAGTGGTGCCGCCAAGTATGAGGGCGAGAAGGGTGAAGTGCTTCACTTCGCACCTCCTTTGGTCGGGTCAACAATTGGGGTTCCGGCGATCCAGAGGCCCTCCACTTTGCTTGATTCAGCTTCCATTGGGCCGCTCATGAGGACGAGGTTTGCCATTTTTCCGACTTCGACCGTGCCGAGTTGGGAGTCGAGACCGAAGATTTTGGCGGGATTGATGGTCATGGCTTTGAGGGCATCGTCGACAGGGAGGCCGTTTTTGATGAGGACACGCACGTTTTTGAGGTAGTCGCTCGGCGATGTTCCGGAGCTGAATGCGACGGGGATTCCGGCTTGAAAGAGCTTCGCCGGAGCCGTAATTTGCTCCTTCCATCGTTCGCGCCGCTCGTGTTTGTATTCAATCGGAGTTCGGTCGGCGGGTGCGACGGTGTCCTTGTCGGGCTCGACAGAGGGCTCGTCGTTGTAGTCGACCATGAGCAGAACGGGGGCTTTGGCTTTGGTGAGGAGGGGAATTGTTTTGTAGGCGTCGCGTCCACCTGCAACCATGTATTTGAACCCAAACTCAGCCGCGATCCTCGAAGATCGCTCGATCTCTCGGTCAAGGTTGACCTCAAAGACTCCAGCTCGTTTGCCCGTGAGCAAGGGGCCAAGGTCAGTGAGTGCCTTGAGGTTGTCCTTTGGCGAACCAACGTCAACACCTTCAGCGGTGCTTTTGGCGTCGGCGAGAACTTGGCGCATGAGGGCGATGACTCCGAGGATGTTGGATGGATAGCCGTCGCCCGAGCCGCTTCGGTAAGAGAGCCCGAAGGGGCCTTCGGGGAGAATGACGCGGTCTTTTGCGGTGGCGGGAAGGAGGTTGACGACCGCCCCTGCACCCCTGATTGAGCCTTTGCTCGGGGCGAGAAACGTAGTTGTGATGCCGTTTTCAAACGAGTTGGAGTCTTTCTCGAAGTCAAGGAGTCCGGCGGTTGCGAAGTCTGAGTAGATGCCCTTACGGTTCCCTGCCCACATGAATGGACGGGCGGCCGTATTCGTGTCTGGGCGACCTTCTTGCTTAGGTTCGGGGGCGGATTTTTGGAGACGAGTGGAGTAGGCGTCGATGAAGCCGGGATAGAGGAATTTGCCTTTTCCGGACACTTTGGTCGGATTTCCGGAAAAGTCGAGCAGATTTCCCACGGCAAGGATTTTTCCATCAGCAACAAGAACAGTCTGATTTTCGAGGGATCTGCCGTCGCCAACTTTGACCGTGACTTCGGTGATGACGGTCGTTGCACTTTGCGCAGCCACCATGATCGGCGCAATGCAAAACAGTACCGGAAACAATCGCATGACGGGCAGTTTAGCCCGAAACTATGCCGCTTTGACTACCTGCAGGTTCGCCAATGCTCTTTCATGAGCCGGATCGATGGTGAGGGCCTGGCGGTAGCAGCCTTCGGCACCCTGGTCGAGGTTCATCTGCGCAAGGGCGTTGCCGAGTACAAACCAGCCGTCGGCGAAGTCGGGTCGGAGTTGCAGACCGACGTGATAGATTTCTGCCGCTTGCTGGTAGTAGCCCAGCTTGTAGAGCAGGTCTCCACAGCTGAACTGCACATTAGAATCTTCCGGCGCGAGAGCCATTGCGCGGCGGAAGCACCCCAGCGCATCGTCCAAGCGAGCAGAAGAGGCGAGCGCGTCGGCCCACTTCATCAGTAGTTCTGCGCTTAGTGGCTGATACTTTTCGAGCATCTGGAACGGCGTGTTTGGGTCGCCGAGCTTGATCATCGCAAAAGCCCAAGATTCCCAGGCGGCGAGATCGGCGGAGTTGGCGTCCCATGCGGCTTTGAAGTGCCGGCTGGCAATCGAAAAGTCTCCCCGCGCACTGGCGACGGAGCCGAGGCCGCGCTCTGCGCTCCAGCGCGCACTGGCGTTGCTGAGAGCCATTCGGTAGGTCAGTTCGGCCTCATCAAGCCGGTTGAGGTTTAAGAGCGATTGGGCTCGGCCGAGCAGGGCCGGCGGATAGCCGGGCTGGCGAAAAAGGGTCTCGTCGTACCACTTGAGGGCTTCTTCCCAGTTCTCCTGAGCTCCGAAGATCATGGCTTTGTGGCCATAGCGGCGGAAGTCGGCGATGGCTTTGTCTCCGACAAAATTTTCGGGCCAGGTGTGCGCTAGGCAACGGTCGACGGCCGCATGAGCTTCGTCGTATTGACCGAGGTTATAGAGGGCGATTGACCAGAGGTACTCATTGACGATTCCGCTATAGGCGGTCGTAGCGCAAAGTTCGCAGACCTTGACGGCCTCTTCGGAGCGTCCGTCCATATCCAGCGCGGTTGCCCAGATCTGAAAGGCAGAGCAGCCGTAATCGGCTCCAGAGGCGGCGAGGTTTCGCACGCACTTTTCGGCGGTTTTGGCGGCCTGTTTGTAAGTCTTGGCGACGAACTGGGTGTTCGCTAAGTTGAAAAGCTGGAACGGATCGTTCGGGTTTGCTGCGACGGCTTTCTCTAGCATTTCGAGCGTACGATTGACTTTGTCTTTCGACTTAACAAGCTCCTCACGGTAGCCGTCGTGGTGGATTCGGGCCGCGGGGAGCGGGGTCCAAGGGAGTCCGAGGTTGATCAGAGACGGCGTAATTTGCTCGTGAATCGGTTCGGAGAACTGGACACCGGGGATGCGGCGGAAGAGGCGGGTAGGCGAGTGAACAAACTCGGTGACGGTGCCGGACTCGTCGAGGTAATTGACGATTTCGATGCTGAATCCGCCGATGTGCGGTCGGCAGACCGCTTTCTCAAACTCCTCGCGGCACGAGGGGTCAAGTTGCTCGTCGGCGTCGATCCAGAGGGCCCATTCGCCAGTGGCCAGCGAGAGCGCATGGTTACGCGCGGCGGAAAAGTCCTTGATCCACTCGAAGTACCCTTCGACCGCGCCAAATCGGCGGGCGATCTCCATCGTTCGATCGGTTGAACCGGTATCGACGACGACGATTTCGTCAACGATTCCGTGCAACGAAGCCAAACACTTCTCCAAAACCGCTTCCTCGTTTTTGACGATTAGGCAGGCAGAGATCCGCGTTCCAATTCCCGGTTCAGGTTCGTATGGGTGGGCTTTTAGCCAACCATCTGCCGAAACATCGGCACGGGAACATCGGTTCGCCACCAGTTGGCGGCAATAGTAGTAACGCGACAGAAACAGTTCAAGATCATGGTGTCTTTGGGCGCCGACCGTCTCGGCAAACCTCTGCGACGCGGCCTCTTCGTTGCCGAAATAGGATTCGACAAAGAGGTGCTCGCAGAGCAAATCTGGGTGGTTTGGCTCTTTTTCGAGAGCCAGTGTAAGTTGCTCACGCGCTGCAAGGAAGTAGTGCTTCTGCAGGTTTTCGCGCGCTTGTTGAGCAACCGGATGGGGCTTCATGCGGCCTGTTCGCTTCGTTGCCGAGCAAGGAACTTGCGGGCACCGGCGATGCTAAACATTTCATCGCGAACGAGGCGCTTGATGGTGAAGACGGTCTGAATGTCCTCAGGTCGGTAGCGTCGCTGACCGCCGTCGGTTCGCACAGGCTCAAGGAACTCCTCGAACTCACGCTCCCAGTACCTCAGCGTGTGGATCTCCACCGCTGTGATCTTGCTGGCAACGCTAATGCTTACCAATCCTTCTGACTTTCGCCTTTCACTCATCGTTTGCCCTTACTCAGGTTGAATTGAAGCGTTATCCGCCTCACACGATGATGTATTGGTCGGTTGCTGGCATTTTTGCAGGGGTCGGGGGAAGTTTTACTGGTATCGCAGGCGTCCCGCCTGCAAAAGCCTTCACCGCTGACTGCCAACCGCTAACAGAAAACTTGACGTGAGATAGACTAACAAAATGTTCTCCGCCGCCCTCGCAACCGTATTGTTCAGCCGCCTCCAGGCGGATGCGAACATGCACCTAAATGGACCGTTCACGAGCGGAGTTCCGACTCCGGAGTCGGTGTTAGGATACAAGATTGGATCGCGGATTACGACCTACCGCGAGCAGGAGCGGGTTTATGATGCGATTGCCGCGAAGGCGAGCGGCAAAGTTCAGCGGATCGACTATGGGACCTCGAACCAGAATTTTCCTTTGAGGGTGTATGCGATTTCTTCGGCGAAGAACATCGCACGATGGTCGGAGATTCAGAAGGCGATGGAGAAGGCGGGTTCCACTGGTACCGAGCCGCCAAAGGATACTCCGGCGATTGTTTGGATCAACGAGACGATTCACGGTAATGAACCTGCCTCGTTCGAGTCGGGCATGGAGCTTTTCTACAACCTTGTGGCAGGCAAGGGTGAGTTTGCCAAGGCGCTGGAGAACACCGTCGTGATCCTCAACCCGGTCTACAACCCCGACGGCCACGAGCGGTTTGCCGTCGGCTACAACTCCTACGCCCGTGGCAACTACCAAGACGGAGCATTCGAATCCTACGAGATCAACCTGCTTTGGGGTCGGTACAACCACTACCGGTTCGACATGAACCGTGATCGAATCTCGTTCTCACAGAAGGAAACTCAGGCAGAAGTGAAGCTGATGCAGTCGATCCGCCCGCAGATCTACATCGACCAGCACGGGCAAGTGAACAACTACTTCTTTCCGCCCAACCCGATGGCGATGAACGTGAATACCGACCGGGCGAGGATCAACAAGTGGACCGACATCCTGGGCCGCGCGTGTGCGAAGGCCTTCGATAAGACCGGTTGGAGCTACTTCATCAAAGAGGATTTCGACCTGTACGCACCCTGCTACCTCGACTCGCACGCCTCGTTGAGCGGGGCGATTGGGATTACGCACGAGACGGATGGCGGCAAAGTGCTAGCGAAGGGGCGGGATGACGGGTCGATTTCGACTTTGCGCGAGGGTGCGGCGAAGCACCTGACTACTGCTCTGGCGGTCATCAAGACCGCCGCCGAAAAGCGCGATGCTCTGATTGCGGACTGGGCGAAGTTTAAGAAGTCGGCCGTGACTGGCACTCATGCTCTCCAGAACAAGGTTTGCATCGTCAAGGGTCCAGCGCGGGAGTTGAGGCGACTTCGCGACTTGCTGGAGCGTACTGGTGTGAAAAGCTTCATCGAGACAACGTTTGGACTTAACCACCCGGTTCAAGGTTTGGATGCGTGGACAAATCAAGAGGTCAGTCTTGCTGAGAAGTTGAAGGGCTATGTACTGATTATCGACATGCGCCAGGAATATGGGCCGGTTGCAAAATCGCTACTTGAGCGGAACAGCGAATTCGAGAAAGAGTTTGTGGAATCCCAACTGGGCAAAAAGCGAAGTGCTCCAGAAGGTGAACAATACCCTGGTCCGCTCGGAACGGAGTTTTACGATCTCACAGGGTGGGCAATTCCATTCACCCATAATTTGGAGGCATATTGGACACCTGAATTGGGGAGGAAGGATTTACAGATTGCAGACTTTGACGCGTTTCCAGATCCTTTCCCAAAGTCGTTAGGATATGTGCTTCGTTACTCGGACCGCGATGACGTTTTGGCGATTGGCGATCTGCTTGCAAAAGGGGTCAAGGCGAGCGTTGCCAATGCTGATATGAATCTCCAGAATCAAAAGATTCGTAAGGGTGATTTCATCATTTTCTCGTTGCGCAACTCCGCTTCCTTGAAAGAAGCAATCTCCGAGACGGAAAGCGACAGAGGTGTCCAGTTCGAGTCATTGGCGACCTCCTACCCTGAATCCGGACGCGAGGGCCCTGGGAACCGACTTGCGGGGCTTCGTGCGCCAAACATCGGAGTTGTCTTTGGAAACGGTGCCAACATGACTGGCGTGAGCGGAACGTGGTTCACGCTTGAACAGGAGTTCAAGCTCCCGTTTGTTTCCCTTTCGACGAACGCTCTCAGCACCCCCGCGATTCGCGACTACACTGCGATTATCGCCCCGTCTGGCTCAAACGCCCTTAGCAATACCAAAGTCAAAGATTGGGTTAGAGAGGGCGGAGTTTTGGTGGTCTATGGCGAGAACCCTTCTGGCGTCGCTTCCTTCACCGGAAGCTCGGAGACCAGGGCCATCCCTGGCTCAATCTTCCAGGCGGTTTTGGACAAGCGGTCCCTCCTGGCAAGCGGATACGATTCCGACCGAATCGCTGTCCCCGTCGACGGAGACTCGTTCTACAAAGCTCGAAAAGAGGGCGGCGGAGTCGTCAAGTTTGCCGATGACGACACACCCAAGCACCTCACCGGCTGGACTTGGGGTGAAGAATCGGAGAAAGCGGTTAAAGGAAGTGTCTGGCTCCACGACGAGCCGCTGGGCCGTGGGCACATCATCTGGTTTGCCCAAGACCCCTGTGAGCGCGCCATGTGGCCAGGGCTGCACAAGCTGCTTCTCAACTCGCTGATTCTGATGCCTGGGAACTAGCTCCGACCCTTCGTCATCAGCAACTCCAGCGGCCCTTCAAGCTCGACCTTGTAGACCGTAGCGTCAGGATCGGGCACAAAGCTTTCGGGGATTTGGATTTCCAGGTCCCCGGGCACTCCGGTCCACTCCATTGTCACTGGCTTCGTGAAGGCTAATTCTTCGCCTGTCCCAAGCACCGACACTCGTTTCACGTTGTTCCGAATTCCCCGGGCGTTCACATACTCGCGCGGAGCATCAAACTGGTGCAAGTACAGCGTCTCTCGATCTTTGCTGAGCGTCGAGGCGCCGTAGAACAGCCCTGCGGGAAGTCCGGCCGCCGAACCGTAGATCGCCTCGGCGTGCTTGTGTGTCCATCGCCCAAGACCTCGTAGACGATCTTGCTGAACGGGCGTTATCTGCCCATCCTCGGTCGGTCCGACATCAAGCAGGAGATTTCCACCCATGCCGATCGTCTCGGCAAATATCCGCACCAGCCGCCGCACCGACTTCTCGTTGAAGTCCTGCTTTTGATAGCCCCAACTGTCATTAACGGTCATGCAGAACTCCCAGGGCCCGTCGGGAGCGATAATTGGCTGCCCCTGCTCGGGGGTGGCGTAGTCGCCGTATCCCAGCATTCGGGAGTTGAAAACCACGTTCGGCTGTTTTGCCGTGATGCGCTCCTTAAGCTCGGGAAAATTCCACTGCTCGGGATCGCGCTCCCAGTCACCGTCGAACCAGAGGAGGTCGATCTCCCCAAATTCGGTGCAGAGTTCGTCTAGTTGCTGTCGATGGAATCGGATAAAATTTCCCCACCGTTCGGGTGATTCTTCCCCATCTGGCGGGAACGCGTAACGGTTTGAGAAGTCTGTGTAGTGCGAGTTCTTTGGCCTGATTGAAGCATAGTCGGGGTGCGCCCAGTCGAGCTGACTGAAGTATAAACCAACTCTTAGATCGCGCGAGCGCAGGGCTTCAACGTAGGGCGTGATCAGGTCTCGGCCAGCTGGAGTATCGCGAACAACGCTCCACCCTTCGGCTTTGGTGTCCCAGAGCGCGACGCCGTCATGGTGCTTGGTGGTCAGAACCGCGTACTTCGCGCCAGCCTGCACGAACAGATCCGCCCAGGCCGATGGATCGTAAGCCGACGCCGTAAACCCGTCCAACTGACTCCAATAAACCTCAGGCGTCACCTGCCCGCTGAAAAGTGACCACGATTCAGGAATCCCTTCGACGGCGTAGATTCCGTAGTGAATGAAAATGCCGAGCTTGGCGTCGGGAAACCAGGGTTGCATCATGGCTTTTTGAGTTTAACACCAGTTCTCGCGGGGCAGGGCGTATCATTAGGGGCATGCCCGTCGGAAGATTTTTGCTCTGCCTTCACTCGCACATGCCTTATGTGCTGAGTCATGGCAAGAGTCCGCACGGCACGGACTGGATTCACGAGGCGATTCTGGAGTGCTACCTGCCTCTTTTGGACGCACTTTGGCGTCTCGAGCAGGACGGGATCAAGCCGCGCTGGACGGTCAACATGACCCCGATTTTGGCGGAGCAACTTGAAGACGAATCGCTGAAGGACAGCTTTGAGCACTACTGCCAGGAGAAGATCGACTACGCGAAAGGAGACGCGATTGGGTTCAAGGCTCAGGGCGAAATGTGGATGGAAGGGCTCGCTCACTTTTGGGTGGCGCAGTACGAGAAGGAACTTGAGCAGTTTCGAGAACGGTGGGGCAGATCGATCATCGGCGGCTTTCGGCACTTTAATGATAGTGGTTCGATAGAAGTGATCACCAGTGGCGCGACGCACGGTTATCAGCCGTTGCTCGGTACGGACGAGAGTTGTAAGGCGCAGGTAAGGCTTGGCGTCGAAACTCATAAGCGGCACTTTGGGAAACAGCCACGAGGGATCTGGCTTCCCGAGTGCGCCTATCGCCCCCGCTATGACTGGAAGTCGCCAGTGGCGGATAACGAATCGGCGTGGCAACGGATGGGCACCGAGGAGATTCTGAAGGACGAGGGGATCGAATACTTCTTTGTCGACAGCCATATGATCCGTGGCGGCAACCCGCTGGGCACCTATGCCACCAAATTTCCCCAACTCGCAGAGATGTTCGCTCGGTCATCAAAGTTCTTCACTCCGCCTGCCGAATACCGCTCTGAATACGAGCACTACATGCTCCCGAACGGTGTCGTCTGCTTTGCCCGAGACCCGCAGACGACGGTCAAAGTCTGGTCCGGCGAAGTCGGCTATCCCGGCGATCCGGCGTATTTGGAGTTCCACAAACAGCTCTACCCCGGCCGCCACAAGTATTGGCGGATCAGTGAGAACAAGGCTGACTTGGGGCAGAAGCAACCCTACGATCCGTTCCGAGCGTATGAGTCGATTCAGAACCACGCCGCCGACATGGTTGATGTCATCAAGAGCACTCTGGCACACTACAAGGGGCTTGCCGACCGGAACGGGTGCATCGTGGCGATGTATGACACCGAGCTTTTTGGGCACTGGTGGTGGGAAGGGCCGGAGTTCTTGTACCAGCTTGGCAAGAAGCTTCACGAGGATGGCGAGGTCGAAATGGTGAGCGGTGGCGATGTGCTGGACACCGATCCAGCCAAGCACGTGATTACCCTCCCTGAAGGCTCATGGGGCGAAGGGGGCTACCACTACATCTGGCTTAACGAGGAGAACAATTGGACCTGGGGGCGCCTGTACGAGTGCCAGCGCAAGATGCGCTGGATGGCAAAAGAGTGGCGCGATGGGGCTGCGAAGGAGATCATTACTCAGGCCGCGCGCGAGCTTTTGCTTGCCGAAGCAAGTGATTGGCAGTTCCTGATTTCAACTCAAGCCGCCCGCGATTACTCGGAAATCCGGTTCAACGATCACGTTGATCGGTTCCTCCAGCTTTATGGTTTGGCTGAGAAAGTTCACACGGGTGGAACTCTCAGCGACAAGGAACTCGAATTCCTTAGAGATTGTCAAATCAAAGACGCGCCGTTCCCCGAGATCGATCTCACGATGTGGGCAATCGACCCCGTCACCGGAGCCCTAGTACAATGATTCCTATGCGCCGCTTCTCCGCTCTGCTTCCTCTCTTGGTCGTTTGGGGCTGTTCGCCTCAGAAGGACGAGTCGGTAGCGAAAGTGACACCTCCGCCGACTCCAACTCCGGAGGCGACATCGTCTGCGCCAGAAGTGAATAGCGCGCCTACTCCAGCTCCGACGAAGCCTGAAGCCAATCCGGAGGCAAAAAAGGACGCAAAGCCTGGTGAGCCCGCAAAATTTACTCCGCCACCTGAGAAACCCTGGCCACCCCCCATTCCGGAGCCGGGAACCGCTGGTTTCAAACCGGTCACAAATGATGCGGTGACAACCCTTGCCGCCGTTGACGCCCAGATGAAGCGGATGAGGGACGTCGAGTTGACCCAGGTTGTGCAAGCCGCTTATCCGGCAGGAAGAGGCACCGCGGAACAGGTGAGCCGAGTCAAGGATCCGAACAACTTGTTGTTACGGTACGCCAATTTTGAGCCGTATGGCTCTCATTACAACTTGGTGGGTTACACCGAAGTTCGAAAGGGTGGCAAGTCTCAAACGCTGGTCAACGAAAAATTTACGCCGGGGCATCGAGCACCGTCCGGGAATATCCTTGAATCGTGGCCGAAGAACTTCTCTCAGCACTTAGTCAATAACTTTGCCGATAGCAAATCCAACACTCTGAGCGACCTTGCAAAGGCTGCCGCGAAGGCGGGTTGGAAGACTTCGGTCGAGAAAAAGAAGTTCGATAGCGGAGAGTTTCAGCGGGTTGTTTTAACCTCAAGCAAAGCTCCGAAGCGCACTTACACGATCCTGATTGAACCCAACAATAAGCTTCCCGTTGAGCTTCAGATGGATGTTGATGACACGAAAAAGACTCGAGTGACGGCCCTTTTGCGCTGGCGACAGAGCGATAAGCCGTTGACCCCGGAAGACCTCGACCCCAAGGTCAAAACCGCCCCGCACACGAGCGGCGAGATGGGCAAAAAGCCCGGAGCCTAGTTGGCACGACGTGTTGCAAATACCCGCAGCCCTTTGAGGGTTGCGGGCTTTTCGCTTGCGTTGAGTATTCGGATGTACCTTCCGCCCATCGGACGAGGTCGATAGACCCTGACTCCTGCCTCAAGGTTTGGGTAGTTCCGTTGGCTCGTGGCCAGATCGGCTTCGGCGATCCAGGGGCGAGATTCTTTGACCTTCTCGGTGGTTCCGTAGACGGCGACCATGAAGGCCTCGGGAAGCTCGCCTCGGAACTCGACTTCGCCGAGGAAGCGATCGCGTCCGAGATCAATCTCGACCCACGCTTTGGGGGCGAGGGTGAAGGTCGTAGCGTCGTTGTCGTCGGTCATTCCCAATAGCTGGGCTGGGAAGGAATTGGCAGAATCGCGCGTTGGTTTTCCGAGCACCAGGTTGGTATCGCGGGTGATTTCTGATGCAGGAAGGTTGAATGGAAGCTGGATGGAGGCGGCTTTGGCGAGTCCTCGGGCATACAAATTGCTCAACTTTGCGCTGCTGAAGCTGAAGGAGTCCTTTGCTCCGAACGCTTCGGCGGAGACATTGATGGTTCCGACGAAGCCTTGGGCAGGCGAGGCAGGAAAGGCGTAGCCGTTCTTGTCCGTGGTCATCTCCGGCTGATCGGCAAAGCGGAGCTTGATACCTGCCAGCGGGTCGCCGTCGGGCGTGACGGCGCGGAGGATGATGACACCGGGGTAGTTAACGGTTGGGTTCATAAGGCGGTCAACATCGGACATGGTCAGCGGCCCAGTCTCCGGCCTTGCAAGTTGCTTGAAAAGCGGCTCATTGGTCGGCCTTGCGGGCGGAACGAGGCCAGCGAGA
The DNA here is from genome assembly GCA_965248555.1 of Fimbriimonas sp. Lineage (GTDB taxonomy): Bacteria > Armatimonadota > Fimbriimonadia > Fimbriimonadales > Fimbriimonadaceae > Fimbriimonas. The sequence goes on from CBDFJP010000001.1 coordinate 429,454, forward strand.
AGGGCGATGTCGGTCAGATTTTCATCTTCTGCTCGCTGCGGAATCAGGGTCTTGAGGATGTTCGATTGATCGGCATTTCCGAGAGGATTGACGTGCTTGTGAGCTCCTAGGGGGGCGAAGCTGTAGGTGGAGGCGTCCACCTGATTCAGGTTCCACGCCCTTGCTGTGTCGGGGGTGACATCGAGCCAAGTGCCCGTGGGGTCGATCAGGATCGGAGCGGTTGGAAGAGCCGAATCCGCGAAGCTAGGAGCGACCCGGATCAGGCCATTGCGGGAGTCTTTTGACTTTGGTGCAGATGGCAGTTTGAGTTCGACCTCTTTCGCGCCGCCTTGGACGGTAGTGAGGGAGGCGGATTGGGTGCCGACGAAGACTTTGTAGCCGGACAGCGCGGTGTCGCTGTTGAGAGTGAGCTTGTCGCCGCTCCTGGTCAGCCAAGTTTTGGGGGCTTTCGTGGCAGAAGCTTCTAGCTTAAGATGAAGTTCGGGCTGATCGGTTGGTGAGAGTGAGCTCCAGAGCTCGAACTTGCCGGAGCATTCGAGAAGGAGGCCAAAGTTGGAGCCTTCGTGAGTTTGCATCTCGCGGAAGGTCGCTCCGAGGCCCGAGATGGTGACGGTATCGCCCACGACTTCGATCTTAGCGTTCAGCTTCTCCGAATCATCGCTCCCGAGGGCGCCGGGCGTTTGCCAGTTGCCGGTATCGCCGCCCGCCTTCGTCCAAGTCACGCCGGGGGCAAATGGAGCTTCGGCACCCTTTACAACGGGGGCTTGTACTCGTCTCGAAAGCGCTTGGACTCCGGGCCAGAGCCAGGGGCGCTTCATCAGGCGGACTCCCGAAATTCCGGCCTTCTCTGGGTCAGTCAGCTTAAGCTTTAGCGTTGCATCCGAGATTGATTTTCCAGATCCGACCGCAAGGTCAAGCGAGCCGAATCGAATGAGGACGCTTCGCTTTGCATCGCCGGAGAGGCCAAAGGTTGTCGGAATCGGAAGCCCAGGCGCCTCAGCGTCGATCTGCGCCTCTTGCACATCCCAGTATCTGCCCAGCGGCGAATCCTCGACTGCGGCACCACGTCGGAGCACTAGAGTGTCGGCGGCAACCACGGCAAAGGCGAGCGAAGAAAGCATTCTTCTAGTTTGACGCTTTGCTTGCCCGAATGTCTCGGACGCAAAAAAGACCCGCACTTGGCGGGCCTTCAAAACTGGTTGTGCAAGCCGGGTTTAGGCTTCGGTTTCGGCGGCTTTCTTCGGAGCAGCTTTCTTGGCGGCTGGCTTAGCTGCCTTTGGAGCGGCGGCTTTCTTTTCCTTCTTCGCGCCACCGGCCATAGCTTCCTTCTTGGCAGTCTTGATGATCTGCTCTTTTCGGTGTCGCTTCACTCGTAGTTCTTTATTTCGGACTCGCATCGTTGTTTCTAAATCTCCAGCTATTTGCTAAAAAAGGAGTTTACCCGAGGAGTGAAAACTAGCCCAAAATTCGGCCAATCTGCTCCAGATCGTCGCTCGACGGCACCGCGACACCCGGCTTTCGAACAACGCTCGCGGCAGTATGGGTCGCCAGATGCAAACTGGTCTCGCTCAGAGGCCCGAGGGCAGAGCAGAGGGCGAGGGTTGCGATGACGGTGTCGCCGGCCCCTGCCTCATCATAAACTTCTACTCGCACCGCCGGGACTTGGGCGGTGGATTCGGAGCTTGCGACGACCATTCCGCTACCGCCGAGCGTGACAACCAGATTATCGATGTTGTACTGCTCGCGGAGCATCTTGGCGACTGGGGCGGCTTGGTCATCGCCGATTGGCTTCGCTGATCCAACGGCGGCGCTTGCTTCAAAACGGTTGAGGCTAACCATCGCGGCTCCTTTGTAGAACGAAAGCGTGCCTGGCTTGGCGTTCGCTACGACCGGGATGCCCTTCGCTCGCCCGAAGGCGACGATTCGCTCGACTACCGTCTGCGGGATTGCGCCTTTCTGGTAGTCGCTGAGCAGGATGACGTCGCGACCCTCGCTGTTCGCCTGTACCTGTTCGACGATGCTGCCGCAGATCGACTCTGGAATCGGGCGGTCGTCTTCGTGGTCGATACGGAGCACTTGGTGCGAGTGGTTTGCTACCACGCGGGTCTTGCGGGTAGTGGGCCGGGCAGGGTCGCGTTGGATCAGGATCGGAGCGATGCCGCTGAGCTTCAGGGCGTTCTCGAGGTCGTCGCCAGCTTTATCTTGCCCCGCGATTCCGATGATGCCGGTCTTGGCTCCTAGTGCCATGAGGTTCATCGCGACGTTCGCCGCTCCGCCGGGGACTGAGCTGACTTTGGACTGCTTGACCACCAGCACCGGAGCTTCTTGACTGACGCGCGTGGCCTGCCCGTAGATGTATTCGTCGAGCATGAGGTCACCGACGACTAGGACGCTCAGGCCGTGGAACTTTGCGAGATAATCCTTGCCGTTCATTCGGTTACCGCCACTTTCGCGGGTCGGAGCAAGAAGAACAGGCCGAACAGGGCGACCAGAATGGCCATGACATGCCCCTCAGTAATCGGCAACGTGCCGATTGTGGTCGAGCTTGAGCCCGCTCGGAAGAACTCATAGATAAACCGCGTCAAGCCGTGAAGAACGAAGACCAGTCCGAACGTGAACCCTGGCTTGTTCGACCGCTTTTCTAGCTTGAGCACCAAGAAGAACACGATCACGTTCATCAGCGAATCGTAAAGCTGGGCTGGGACTGTTTGCGCCTTTGCTTCCGCGCTGTAGACCGTGAACGGGAATGCCGCTGTTGCCACGGCTCCGTGGCAACAGCCGTTGAGCAAACACCCGATTCGTCCGACCGCGTGTCCGATCACAAACGCTGGCCCCGCCAGATCGAGGAAGCCGATCACGCTCAGTTTCTTGCGTTTGCACCAAATCGCCGCCGCGAGTCCGCCGACAATGAACCCGCCGAAGCTCGTCAGCCCTTGCATTTGCAGGCTGAAAAGCTGATCTTTGTGCGCTAAGTAGTAGGGCAGGTCTTGGAGGATGAAGAAGACCCTCGCACCAAGGATTCCGCCGAGGATGGCGACAAACGCCACATCTGAAACTTGTTGCTTTGTGAAGCCAAACCGCTCCGCTCTGCGCGTAGCGACGGTGAGCGAAAGTAAGAATGCGACAACCATCGCCGCACCAAAGCTGGCAATCTTAAAATTGCCGATGTGGATCAGCTCGGGATGCATCGGTTACGAGTGTACCGACTAGCGCACATAGCGCCCGGCACCAACTAACTCGAACTTATCGATCATTGCGTTGATTTCTTCCGGGTGGGCATCTGCGTAGCGTAAGGCGGCTTTCAGCTCGCTCATCGGCAGGCTTGGATAAAGGTTTGCTAAAACGTTAACACTAGAACCCTTTCGGAACTCACGCTCGACTTCCCATACCGCGATATTGCAGGAGACAAGCTTGGCGACGCCGTCGATGATTTCAATCCGATGATCGCCGGTGCTGTGGTAGTGGGCGAGCTTGGATTCGGCTTCCTCGCGCCCGATGAGCAGGAGTTCGGCGACTTCGGCGATGGAGATTTGTCCTTCGTCGGCGGCCATGATCGCAAGCTCTTCTTGGAGGTTGGGATAGCGCAACCAGAGCGCGGTGAGGAGTTCTTCCAGGCGTTCTGGGGTGCGTTGACCAATGCGTTGGAGCTGGTCGATTTGCCACGTAGTTTGCGGAGTCATTTCGGCTTTTTGCGCAGACAACGTCGGCTACGTCACTCGTGATTATGACCAATTTCCGGCGGAAAGTGCTCCGCCAGGAACCCAAGCACTTCCTCGAAGTACTTCTCGGGATCCTCCCAGCGAGCCTCAGCGTGGTTTCGCCCAGGGAACCAGACGAGTTTCTTGGGGCCTTTGAGCGCGGCGAAGTTGCCTTCGGCGGCTTTGGGGAGGGCCAGGGTGTCTCGGTCGCCGTGGAGCACCAGAGTTGGTTTGGATATTTTGGCAAGGGCGTCGGAGACGCGGATTCGGAAGGGGTTAAGACCAAGGATCGGGATTCCAAGGTAGATCACCGGCTTGAGCAGAATTTGCATCTTCTTCCCGCCCAGGAAGTTCCACCAGCCGTCAATCGCGCTGCTCAGGTGGTCGTAGGCCGAATCCAGAATCAAAACATCCGCACAATTTGCATCCTCCGCCATAGCAAAAGCCGATGCCGCCGAGCCCATTGAGCTGCCGATTAGCGCCACCGGGATACCAGAATGCTTCCCCCGAACCCAGGTACAAGCCGCCAGAACCGCGCTTCTTTCACGCCAGCCGAGCCCCGATTTGCGCCCTTGTGACGCTCCACAAGCCGGGAAATCAAAGTAGAGCGACGCATAGCCTTGCTCCAAAAGTCGAGGCGCTAAGGGCGCCATCTCCGCCCGGTTCATCATGTACCCGTGTGCGCAGATCACCACCCCCTTGGGAGATGAACAAGGCACCCACCAGCCCCGCAGCTTCAGGCCGGTTGAAGGATCATCAAACTCCACCCACTCTTGCGGAGCCCCAAGAAACCCCGGCGAGAGGAACAGCGGAGTTCGCATTGGGTAGGCGAACAGGTAGGCGATGCCCGCCATTGCCGCCACATAGAGGCCGATCAGAAGAAAAAGAATAGACATATTTGCGTTTTGTGCTCAGGTTAGAAGACAATGTTAGCAGGCTCCATGTTCGCACTCAACTTTTACTCAGATTTGTACGGCGACGTTTTGAAAAATAACCGCAAAACGGTCACGATTCGGCTTGGAGACAAGGCGGACAAATATGTGGAAGGCATGGTCGTCTGGGTCACCGTCGGCCCCCGATTCGGTCGGCGACAAAAGCTGTACTCGGCCATCATTGACCGAGTTGAGGTGAAGCCGATCCATGAGCTCTCGCCCCGCGACATCGAGCGGGAAAATCCAGAATTCCGGTCGCAAGACGACGTCATCGGGTTGCTTTCGCGGGTCTACGGCGATCTGATTACTCCGAACCACCATGTGACGGTGATCTACTTCTCGCGAATTGACGAGTAGACGAAGCCACCATTTTTGATTCTGAGCCAGACATTCTCCGTTCGTGCGCTTGGCGTCCCCTCTTAATCGGGGGTTAAACTCGGTACGATATGAGCTTCAAAATTGCGATCCTCGGCGCGGGTTCAGTCGGATTCACCCGGACGATGGTGCGCGACCTTCTCTGCGTTCCCGAGTTTGCGGAGATGACGGTTGCTCTGCATGACATCAACGAGCACAACCTCTCGATGGTTCAGCAACTCATCTCGCGTGATGTCTCATCCGCCGGACTGCCTACCAAAATCGAAAGCCACCTGGATCGGCGCAAAGCCCTCGAAGGTGCCAAATATGTCTTCTCGTTCGTCCGCGTCGGCGGACTCGAGGCGTTTGCACACGATGTCAACACTCCGCTCGAGTACGGCGTTGACCAGTGCGTCGGCGACACTCTCGGGCCGGGTGGAATCATGTACGCCCAGCGCGGCATTCCGGTCCTCCTCGACTTCTGCGCCGATATGGAAGAAGTCGCCCACGAAGAAGTGCTCTTCCTCAACTACAGCAACCCCATGGCGATGCTCACCTGGGCGTGCAACAAGTACACAGAAATCCCCACCATTGGGCTCTGCCACGGAGTTATCGGAGGCCACAGCCAAATTGCCTCTGTCATCGAAAACCTCGGCGTCGAGAAAGGCTGGCACCCCGAAGGTACGAAGCTGACCCGCAACGATATCGACATCATTTGTGCGGGGATAAACCACCAAACTTGGTACATCCAGGCACGGTACAAGGGGATGGACATGACGCCGTTCCTGCTTGAAGGATTCGAAAAACACCCCCAATATCCAATCACGGAGAAGGTTCGGATCGATATGCTCCGACGGTTTGGCTACTACTCAACCGAGTCAAACGGGCACCTCAGCGAGTACGTTCCCTGGTATCGAAAGCGAGCGGATGAGATTCCTGATTGGATCGACATGTCCAGCTGGATCCACGGGGAAACCGGCGGCTACCTGCGCGTCTGCACCGAGGGTCGAAATTGGTTTGAGCACGAATTTCCGCAGTGGCTCAATGCCGATCCGTTCACATTTGAACCAGAAAAGCGAGGTAACGAGCACGGTTCATACATCCTCGAGGGGCTCGAAACGGGTCGGATGTACCGCGGCCATTTCTGCACAGTAAACAACGGCGTTATCACCAACCTCCCGCCTGACTGCGTGATCGAGGCTCCTGGGTATGTAGACGGGAATGGTATCTCGATGCCGGTCGTTGGTGATCTTCCGCTCGGCTGCGCCGCAGTCTGCAATTCCAGCATATCTGTCCAAAGAATGGCGGTTGAAGCCGCCGTTCGCGGAGACCTCCACCTGCTGAAGCAGGCAATGATGATGGATCCCCTCACCGGCGCGGTCTGTAACCCTCCTGAGATTTGGCAAATGGCCGACCGGATGGTCTCGGAACTCGCCGCGTGGCTACCCCAGTATCAGACGTTCGTGCCGGAGATCAACGCCCGGCTAGTCTCCGAGCCTTCGCTGGCCCGATTTGCGGGGAACAAAGGGGCGGCGAGGCTGGTCACCCGTTCTGTTGAACAGATGGTAGCTGATGCGGATGCCAAGGCGGCCGCGGCGGCAAGTGATAAAGCCGGGCTTTCCAGCTAGTCGCGTGGCTGCTTATTCAGAAACAGTTCATCACTGACTCAGCATCGATTCAGATCGACCGCGTTTAATCATTTGCGAGGCTCGAAGCGGGCCCTTGGTGAATAGAATGAAACTAACACGAAATTTAATGAGCGGCATGCTGCTGGCGGGAGTTGTGATTGCTGGTGCGCAGAGCGCAATGATGTCGATGAAGGCTAACCCAATGGTTGGCGGAATGCCGATGATGGCAAGCAAGAACATCGTCCAGAACGCAGTCGAGTCGGCAGACCACACCACTTTGGTGGCGGCGGTCAAGGCGGCGGGACTTGTTGACGCGCTGAGCAGTAAGGGGCCGTTCACGGTGTTCGCCCCCACAAATTCAGCCTTCTCACTGCTCCCAAAGGGCACGGTCGAGAACCTATTGATGCCAGAGAACATGAAGTCTCTGCAGGGAGTATTGACCTACCACGTAGTTACCGGAAAGATGGACTACGACGCGATTGCCAAGGCGATCAAGATGGGCGGAGGCACTGCCAAGCTGAAGACCCTCAACGGCGGCTGGCTGTGGGCAATGTGGAATGGTCCCCGAAACATCGTTCTGAAGGACGAAGTGGGAGGCGTGTCGGCGGTCAGCACCTACGACGTGATGCAGAGCAACGGCGTGATCCACGTCATCGATCACGTTTTACTGCCGAAGTAAACCTTTCGCTCAGCCCCCAACCCGGCACTTCCCCCATTTCGTCGGGCTCTGGGGGCATCAATCTGACCGTTTCGTAGAAACTCCTCAACCTTTCGCTCGCGTAGTCTCTCTGTGTTATTTGGAGAACAATGGAATCACGGGTGATATCCGAGATGGATAGGCTGAAAAATGGGGATTCTGAGGCGCTGCACGTTTGGGTGTCGGAGCATTACGACGACATCTATCGCTTTTTGCGCCATCTGACTCGGCAGGTTGAGGCCGCCGAGGATCTTGCGCAGCAGACCTTCATTAACGCCATCCAAGCTCTTCCCAAATTTAGGGGAGAGTCGAGCCAGAAGACCTGGCTCCACCGGATCGCATTTCGTGAGTACATTGCCTGGCGTCGCAAACGGCGCCTGTTGCTACCGCTCGAACTCTTGGCTCCCAAATCAGAGCCAGGTTATGAAGCTGTGGAATCAGGCGAAGTCTTGTTGGCGGCCCTCCATCAACTGCCGTCGGCGTATCGCGAGGCGTTTCTGCTCTATGAAGTGCAGCAAATGTCGATCGAGGAGATTGCTGAGGTAACGGACAGCCCGGTGGGAACAGTGAAATCTCGGTTGCATCATGCAAGAGAGAGGTTACGAGTCCAGTTGGGCGGAACGTTTCTAGAGGTGAGCTATGAACCCAAATAACATTCAAAACGAAGTCGAAAGGTTGCGTGCTGAGATGCCGCGAGAGGGTGCCAAGGGCGAGTTGATCTACAAACTGACCCAAACAAAAGGCAAAAAAATGACTACTCTGCGCAAAGCAACTCTACCAACCCTCGTCACTGCGGTCGCCCTCGTCGGCGGCGTGATGCTAATGCAGCCCAAGGCGGTTGCGGCGACCCCCAAAGCGGTTGCGGCGGCCCTCAAGAAGGCGATGAACTACACGATTCAGTCGTTTGTGGGCGAAGGCTCCGCGCGGCGAATGCAGTCTGTAACCACCGTCGACGGCGACAAGAAGACCACCAAGTTCGTCGACTCCAAGGGGAACCTGGTGGATCAGGACGTTCACTTTAAGACCTTGATCGGCAAAGACGGCACGGTGACCGCGAGCAAAGACGGCACAGTGACCGTGACCGGAAAGCCAATCCATATCGGCGAAGGCATGACGATGGTTCCGCACGGCGGCAAAATCGTCAAAGGCGAGAAAATCGAAGTCAAAGTCACCAAGGTAAACGGAAAGGAGATCAAGACGATCAAGGTGAACGGCAAGGAAGTTAAAGAGCTTCCGAAGCAGCTTCAGAACAAGATCAAGGTCACGACTGGCGGAAAGGACACGAAGGTGGTCGCCGGAGTAGGGATCGTCGGCGGCGACATGCCAAAGGATTCTCAATTCGTAAGCTCCGACAAAGCAATGGTTATTGCCGCTCTCGGTTCAAAGGACGGCAAGCCGATGATTCTCCAGTCCGGTCAAACTCCTTCTGAGTACCTGATGGACCTTCTTCAGGACGAAAAGCGCTGGAATATCACGCGAGGCGTGACCTACAACGGAGCGAAGCTCGACAAGTTCGGTCTCAAAGTCAACGGCGACTTCACTCCGGTCGAGCTCTACGTTGATCCATCTTCGGCACTACCCAAGTACCTTGTGTTCAAGGGCATGGACGGAATGGGCGTAAAGATCGAAGACGTGTACACCTACGGCGCAAAGCCCTGAACTGAATCTGGATCAACGAGCCCTAAGGCAGCCGCCTTGGGGCTCGTTTGTATCAAAAGCTGTAAACTGTATCCATGATTACCTCCGGCGCAGGTGCGATGACGCACAAACGCAACCCCGGAATGCCGTTGGACATGGAATGGGTCGAGTCGCTGACCGCCAATCGAAGTGCCATCGAGCGCCGGGCCGCGACTCTTGGCGGACGGCGGACGGTCAAGAAGGAGTGGCAGGCGGCTTGGCAGATTCGGGCGATTCAGTGCATGGACCTCACCACGCTGAGCGGGGACGATACGCCGGGGAATGTGCATCGTCTCTGCGCTAAGGCAAAGCAACCTCTCTCCGGCGAGATGCTGGCGAAGCTCGGTCTGGAGAGCCTTCATACCGGCGCGGTTTGTGTTTATCACCAATACGTTGAAGAGTGCGTGGAGAACCTGAAGGGAACGGGGATTCCGGTTGCGGCGGTTTCGACGGGCTTCCCGCACGGACTTTCGCCGTTCCGCGAACGGATTCATGAGATTAAGGCGAGCGTTGCCGCCGGAGCCGATGAGATCGATATTGTCGTCACCCGCGGCCATGTATTGCGCGGAGACTGGGAGGCCCTTTACGAAGAAATGCGCCAGTTCCGCGAGGCGTGCGGCGAGGCTCATGTCAAGGCGATTCTGGCGACCGGTGAGCTGGGAACTCTTACCAATGTCGCCCGTGCAAGCGCGGTGTGCATGATGGCAGGGGCAGATTTCATTAAGACCTCGACCGGGAAGGAGCCGGTTAATGCGACACTTCCGGTTTCGCTGGTGATGGTTCGCGCGATCCGCGAATACGAGGAAATGGCTCGCGTGAAGGTAGGTTACAAGCCTGCAGGCGGGATTCGGACGGCGAAGCAGTCGCTCGACTTTTTGATGCTGATGAAGGAAGAGCTCGGCGACCCTTGGCTTAAGCCTGACCTGTTTCGGCTGGGCGCGAGCACCCTACTCGCCGATATTGAGCGGCAACTCGAACACTTCTTGACCGGACGATATTCGGCGTACAACCGCCACGCGATGGGCTAAATGAGTAAGGTAACTGAGATTTTGGAAACGATGGAATACGGCCCGGCGCCGGAGGATGCGAAGCTGGTCAACGAATGGCTCGATGCCCACAAGCGCAAGTTTGGTGTGTATGTTGGCGGAGCTTGGGCAGATGGGTCGACTCATTTCGCCTCGGTAAACCCGGCAAACGGCGGCGAAATCGCGCAGATCACGCAGGCATCTTCTGGGCTTGTTGATGATGCCGTGAAAGCCGCCACTGCAGCGCAAAAAGAGTGGGCGACAAACCCGACTCTTCGCCAGCAGAAGCTTTACGCAATCGCTCGGCAAATTCAGAAGCACTCGCGCCTCTTCGCCGTCCTCGAAACCCTCGATAATGGCAAGCCAATCCGAGAAACGAGAGACCTCGATATCCCCCTCGTCGCGCGGCATTTTTACTACCATGCCGGTTGGGCTCCGCTGATGGCGGAGGAGTTTCCGGGCTACAAGCCGGTGGGTGTCTGCGGTCAGATTATCCCTTGGAACTTCCCGCTCCTCATGCTGGCGTGGAAGATTGCTCCGGCATTGGCGATGGGCAATACGGTCATCCTCAAACCTGCCGAATTCACGTCTTTAACTGCCCTATTGTTCGCGGAGATCTGCGATCAGGTCGGCATTCCAGCGGGGGTTGTCAACATTGTCACGGGCGACGGCGAGACGGGGAAGGCGATTGTTGCCCACCCCGGAATCCACAAACTCGCATTCACGGGCTCGACCGAAGTGGGCCGAATTCTGCGGCAAGTGACGGCGGAAACCGACAAAAAACTCTCCCTTGAACTCGGCGGGAAGTCGCCTTATATCGTGTTCGACGATGCTGATTTGGATTCCGCGGTTGAGGGCTTGGTCGATGCGATTTGGTTCAACCAAGGGCAGGTTTGCTGTGCGGGATCGCGGCTTTTGGTGCAGGAGAGCATCGCCGAGAAGGCGTATGCCAAGATTCGGGCGCGGATGGCGAAGTTGCGAGTCGGGAACCCGTTGGACAAAGTCGTCGACATTGGCGCGATTGTGGATAAGACCCAACTCGACCGGATCACAGAGCTTGTTGAGTTGGGCGTGCAGGAAGGGGCTACAAAGTTCCAACCAGAGTGCAAGCTCCCCGAAGCTGGTTGGTTCTACCCCCCAACCCTCCTCACCGATGTTGAGCCCGCTTCGACCGTAGCGCAGGTCGAAATTTTTGGCCCCGTCCTGGTCGCCATGACCTTCCGCACTCCGGCAGAAGCCGTAGCTTTGGCAAACAACACTCCTTACGGACTCGCCAGCAGTGTGTGGACCCAGAATCTCGACATCGCCCACGATGTTGCCGCGCAGATCAAGGCTGGCACGGTGTGGGTGAACTGCACCAACCAGTTCGATGCCAGTGCCGGCTTCGGCGGATACCGCGAAAGCGGCTACGGCCGTGAGGGCGGTCGCGAGGGATTGTACGAATATCTCAAGCTGGAAGTCGGAAGTGGGAAGTTGGAAGAATTGACCCCCAACTCCAACTCCAACTCCAACCTCGACCGAACCCACAAACTGTACATAGCCGGGAAGCAGGTTCGACCGGACGGCGGGTTCTCGTTCGACGCGATCGGCGGGGAGTTTGCTCGGGCAAATCGGAAAGATGTTCGGAATGCGGTGGAGGCGGCTGAAGGAGCCGCTGGTGGCTGGGCGTCGGCGACGGGATTCTTGCGAAGCCAGATTCTTTACTACCTTGCTGAGAATTTGACCGCAGGGCGAGACGCGATGCTTTCAGCTCTGGCGCAAGGCGGCTCTTCTGATCCGGAGAAAGAGTTCGATGCCTCGATAGCAGCGATCCTGCATTACGCCGCATGGGCGGATAAATACGACGGACAGGTTCATCAAGCTCCCCTTCGCGGCCTTGTCTACACCCGTAACGAGCCGCTTGGCGCGAGCGCGGTCATCGCCCCTAATTCTCCCGGCCTTGCGGGCTTCCTAGGATCCTGCCTACCACTCGTCGCAATGGGGTCACCGGTGGTCGCACTGGCGAGCGAGAAAGCGCCGCTTGCCGCAATGGAACTTGTCAGGGTGATCGAAGCCAGCGACATTCCGGCTGGTGTCTGGAACGTGCTTACCGGAGTCCATTCTGAGTTAGAGCCGACACTCGGCGATCACCTCGGCCTGAATGCCGTCTGGCACTTCAGCTCGGTCGAGGGAGGTCACAGAATCCAAAAACTCTCCGCCGGAAACCTCAAGCAGACCTGGACGATGCCCGAAGGCACCATCGACTGGCTAGCGACTCCGCCCAAAGAGTTCCTACGAAGAGCAACTCAAGTGAAGAATATCTGGGTGCCGTATGGGGCTTAGACCGCTATCCGTTATTCGCTAGTCGAGAGCAATTCCGAAATGCGAAAAACGAACAGCGATCCCCCCTCACGCCGCCCTCTTGACTTCATCCTGCCGCTGGAACCAGGGGAAAAGCAGTAGAAGCGCGTCGACGACCATCGGGTCGAACTGGGATCCTGCATTTTTTTCAATCTCTTCAAGCGCATCCTGAACTGGCCACGCCTTCTTGTATGAACGCTCGTTGGTGAGGGCGTCAAAAACGTCCACGACCGCCACAATTCGACCCGAAAGTGGAATATCTGGACCCGCAACCCGGTTCGGATAGCCTCGCCCATCCCATCGCTCATGGTGGGTAATCGCGATCTCTTCTGCCATCGCCAAAATCTCGCTCTTACTTCCCGAGAGGATCTGCGCGCCGATTTTTGTGTGCTGCTTCATCGTCTCATACTCTTCGTCAGTGAGCTTTCCGGGCTTCAACAGAATCGTGTCGGAGATTCCGATTTTGCCAACGTCATGAAGCAGAGCGGAGTAGCGAATTGTGGACACGAACTCGGCAGGTAGTCCAAGCATTGCGGCAATCTTTCCGGCGAGTTCACCAACACGGGTGACGTGTTCCTTTGTATCGTCATCCCGAAACTCGGTGGCAAGCCCAAGGCGCTCAACGATCTCAAGCTGAGTCTTTTTGATCGCTTCAGTTCGCTCTTCAACCTTTTCTTCCAGAGTCGATTTCTCGTTATTCAGGTTTGTATAAAGCGACCGCATCCGCAAGAGATTCTTGACGCGAAGACCGACTTCAAAGGCCTCGAACGGCTTCGTCAAAAAGTCGTTTGCACCAAGCGAGAGGGCCTGCCGTTTTGCGTTCGGCGTAGCATCAGCGGTGAGGACCATGACGGGAATGAACGTGCGCTCAGCTCCTCGTGCCTGGAGTTTCTCTAGTATCTGGAATCCGCTCAAGACGGGCATCTGCAGGTCGAGCAACAGTAAGTCGGCACCATTGGCATCGACATGGTTCCATCCATCGATTGCGCTAACAAAGCCGGTCACATTTGTGAATCCAATCTGCTCCAGCACTCGCCGAAGCAGCAAGACGTTTGCCGGTTCGTCGTCAATCACGACGATCTTTAAGTTGAAAAGTACAGTAGTCTCCATTGGCTTATGCGGCCTCCAAGTTTTGCTCCATAGCAGTCAGTAAGTCGTTGATGTCGATTGGTTTTTGGATGTATCGCTGAGCTCCGGCTTGCATACAAGCCGAGATTCGGTCAGACGATGTCTCTGCGCTAACGACAAAAATGTCGATCGCTTTTGTGATGGGATTCGCTCGAAGCTCTTCGATGACGCGTACCGCATCAATGTCGGGCAAGTTGTTGTCCAAAAGAATTAGGTCGGGCACTTGCTCGCGGGCGGTGACAATGCCTAGCCACCCTTCGCGGGCTTCCAGAAGCTTGATGTTGTTGTAACGCGAGAAGATTTCTCGCATCAGAACGAGGTTCACCTCGTTGTCGTCAATGTGCAAGATTCGGAGTTCATTTTCGTCAAACCCTTTCATCAGTTTGAGAGTCGCGGTAGTGTTCGGCGCGGCGGCGGGCAGGGCAACCACAAACTTGGTTCCCTCACCTACTTTTGACATCACATTGATCCGCCCTTCCATCGCCTCGACCAAGGTCTTGCTCAACGAGAGACCCAATCCAGTGCCTTCCACTGTGCTTTGATCCGCACCCAGGCGATCAAACGGGGTAAATAAGCGCGGCATTAGCTCATCAGAGATACCGTTGCCGGTGTCCTGCACAGATAGGTAAACATCCGACTGGGTTTGTGTGACCTCGACCGTCACCGTTCCGCCATCTCTGTTGTACTTCACGGCGTTGGATAGCAAGTTGATGACCACCTGAGCGATTCGTTGGCGGTCAGCTCGGAAATAGACTTGTTGCGGTGCATTCACCTTTATCTCGATTCCTCGTTCTTTCGCCGAAAGCTGAACGTTGTTGATACAGTCAGTCAGTAGCTCGTTCACATAGACGGGCTCCTTCGAGACGGAGATGTGATTTGTTTCAATGCGGCTGATATCAAGGATATCGTTGATCAGGCCAAGCAGGTGCCGACCGCTTTTCAGCACTTGATCCACGCTCTCCCGATCGTGCTCCTGCAGGTCGCCCATTTGGAGCAACTGGCTAAAACCAAGAATTGCATTGAGGGGCGTGCGTAGCTCGTGGCTCATTCGGGAGAGGAACTCACTTTTGGCATGATTCGCCCGCTCTGCGGATTCTTTCGCCTGAATCAGCATGGATTCACCAGCCTTTTGCGCCTCAATGTTTCGAAGTGCGACAACGATTCCGTCCACTTCTGAGTCGTGGCGCAGATTCGTCACCACCAGTTCGTGCCACCTCAGGGACCTATCGCCCTTCTCGACGCGAACTTGGATGGAATCCGTTGAATGTGCTGTTGCGGCGACTTTGCCGAGCAACTCGAAGAAGTCGCGACGAGATTCCGACTCAAGGAAGAGAGAAAGATTGACACCACCGAGTTGCTCGGGACCCCACCCGATCAGTTGCCGAGTTCGCCCTCCAACTTGGAGAATCTCTCCTGTTTCATTGCAGAGGAGAATGATTTCGCCCGAGTTTCGGAGCAAGCCCTGGAACCGGTCTTCTTGTCTGCGTCGGATTCGGGACACAAAGATGACGCATCCACCCAGAAGTGCCCACATGGTAAGGACGGAAGCTACGAGATTGTGGCGAAGCACCGTGACATCGCTTCGTGACCAAAAGTCTGTATCGAATCTTGCAGTCCAGTAGACCCAGTCCTTTGAGCTGTCTCCAAGGGAGACGGGAGTAGCGTAGCCGAACAGAGTCAAGTGCGGGTCATCCCCGGCACGGGCAAAGTTCCAGAGCGACTCTACTGTCCCAAATCCGGCGGGGTATGCCACGAAACCGCTTTGTTTGTGCACAATGGCACGATCAGGGCTGCTGAGGTGCTTAGAGACGAAGCTCGAGTCGAGAGTCACGCCTAGAAGTCCAGCAAAGTATCCCGACGAATCGAACACAGGAATTGCATAGGCAAATGTTTGATTAATGGGCTCTGACGCGGAGTTTGGATCAGGAGTCTGATTAAGTCCAGCGATCTTTCCGGGGTAATTGTACAGATCCAGCGACTGAATTGTTGGGTATTGTTTGGCGCTCGCAAACATCAGCTCGGTCAGCTCTGGGTCACTGATTGTGCTGGGTTTACCTTGGGTACTAATGGTCTGAATCGCGGGTACTCCCGATCCTGGTGTGACGAGATGAATGCTGGTTGCGCCTAGAGCGGCAATGCTCGGCAATAGCTCTGACTGGAGCGTTTGGGTGTTAGAGTGCGGGTGGCGAATCGCTTGTCTTATCGAAGGGGCTTGGGCGGTGGCTACCAATGCATTTCGCATCGACCCAAAAGCAGACTCAACTTTGATCTTTTCAAAATTTGATTTGTCAGTCTCCTCCAATTGGTAGAACTTCAGTATTCGATTCAGCTCGCTCTGATATCGGTTCTGCAAGCTGAGAGTCACGAATGCCCCGATGAGGAGTGCTCCTAAAGAGAATGCAGCAACCGTTGAGAAGAATCCTTTTGTTGCCCTTGCTACCTTGTCCTGAAAACCTGCCAAAACTTCACCTGTTCAGGGCTTATTGGCGAACGGAATGTCGATTTTCAGGCTACTCGCTGGTAAAAAAATCGAAGTAAACTGCCAGAAATGCGGTTAAGAGCATTTGTTGTGATGATCTCCGCAATTTTCGTGTCCCAGGTTATCGGGCAGACCTCATTTGACACTCCGAAAACTTCGTTTTCTAACTGGAGCCAACAGAGCTCGGCGAGTGGGCAGTTGGAGTATTTGGCTTCATTCCCAAGTGCATTTGACTCGAAGAACCAGGTCAATGACGCAGTTCAGTTGCGGGTTCTTTTGCCAGAGGAATCTGACACTCCGCCGGCGATGGTTCTTGTTCTGCACTACTGGGGTGCTTCTAACTTGCGCATCGAGCGGGCACTCGCCCTTGACCTGAATCAGCGCGGCATTGGTGCTGCAATCCTTAGTCTCCCCTATCACCTCGGTCGAACTCCGACTGGTTTTAGCAGTGGTCAGCTCGCCATTCAGCCAGACCCCAAAAAGCTCGAATCAACCATGACCCAGGCGGTGATGGACGTCCGCCGCTCACTCGACTTTTTGGGGCAAAGAAAGGAGTGCGGGCCGCTTTTGGGGATCTATGGCACCAGCCTTGGTGCTATCGTCTCGAGCCTTTCGTATGCCAACGACCCACGTCTGAAGAGTGCTGTCTTCTTGCTTGGAGGGGTCGATTTGGCGAAGATTCTGTGGGAGTCATCTCGTGTGGTTCCTATCAAGGATGAACTGAAACGCAAGGGTTTCACCGAAAACTCGCTTCGCTCCGAACTCACCAAAGTAGAGCCGGGAAATTATCTACCCCGCAAAGAGCCCGGACGGACGCTCGTGATGCGGGCGACCTTCGATTCCGTCGTCCCGCCCGAATGCACCGATGAACTCATCGCCAAACTCCCCGGCAGCCAAGTTTTGGAGATTGATACTGGCCACTACGGTGGCGTGTTTGTTCAAGGAAGGCTGCTTCGGGCCGCCGCTGACTTCTTTGAGGCGGTTCGAGACGAGAAGGAGTTTGTGCTTCCCAAGAAACTGCTCGCGCCCACAATAAGGCTCGGAGCCTTGGCATCAAGCCCAGATGGGTTCGACGTAGTCGCCGGGATCGATATTCTCAAGTTCGATCCGAGCGGAAAGAGCTATGCCAGCTTTCTCCTGACCCCCCGCAGTCCGGTAGTATGGTTCGGAACCACGATTGGCACGGGACTCAATCTCGGAGTTTCGGTCTCGAATCGGCGGGTTGGGTTTGGCCTTTTGTGGAGCACCGTCCTTTAACCGACCAAGAAATCATCGAGCGGTGCTGTCTCAACATGACCGAGACTTACTTCAGC
This sequence comes from Fimbriimonas sp., assembly GCA_965248555.1. Taxonomy (GTDB): domain Bacteria; phylum Armatimonadota; class Fimbriimonadia; order Fimbriimonadales; family Fimbriimonadaceae; genus Fimbriimonas. Next base: position 446,725 of record CBDFJP010000001.1, read on the forward strand.
ATCGCCCAGAGCGCGCCGGGTGCCCAGCGATACACCGGGGACGGGATCATGGGGTGGTTTTCGGAGCTTGCCCACCCGGCGACCAATGTCGCCGTGATTGCCCGTCCCACTCCCACTTCCTTGCTTGAGCTGAGGCAGATGAAAGATCGCCATGGGCCGTTCACGAGCTATGTATTGCCAACGAGCGACGACTCGGCGGTTCTAGAGATGGCGACTCGGGCGGGTTACACCGTAGGCGGTCGGCTCAACTTGATGTTCATGAGGCCCCGCTTGCAAAAGTGCGCCCCTGTGCTCGACTTTTTGACCCAGTCGTCCGAAAGATTTGACCTGACATACTTCCTCGCGCGGCAGTTCTTTCACGAAATGGACGATGATTTCAGCACCATGATCGCCGGGCTGACGGCGAAGACGCCTTCTTGTGAATTGATCAGATTCCGACGCGGGACGAGCCTTGAGGCAGGGGCGATGGTCAGCCAGGTACGCGACACGCTAGGTTTTTACAACATCGCAGTCTCGCCCGAACGGCGGCACCGAGGGGTTGGCGGGACTATTCTCAGCCACCTCATCGGGCTGGCCGGGGCAAGGGAGTCCTACGCAGTGCTTCAATGTGGCGACTCGCTCGTCGAATGGTATGAGCGACTTGGCTTCAGGCGTTACGGGGCCGTGAGGATGATTCGGGCTTAGGCCTGCCTAGCGAGAACGTATTCTGAGATTGCGCAGAGCATGTCTTTTGCAAGGGTCGGCTCGAGTTCCTCAAGTGACTCCTGGGCGCTTGCGATGTAGCCTTGAGCTACCAGTTCCGAGCGACTGAACGCTCCCCGGCTCGACATCCAGTCGCAGATCATCCGAATCTCGTCCTCGTTTACCGTACCGCCGAATCGGCGTCGGGCAATCTGAAGTTCGGCCTCACTCAGCTTTTCTCTTAGATAGATCAGCGGGAGCGTGGATTGACCCTCGCGGAAGTCGGTTGCCACGGGCTTGCCTGTCTTGGCTTTATCGCCACGGTAGTCCAGCAGGTCATCGGCGATCTGGAACGCCATTCCGGCGTGCTCGCCGTAGGCACCGAGAGCGGCCACCTGAGCCTTGGTTCCTCCGGCGGCGAGGGCACCGATTTCGCAACAGCAGCGGATGAACGCCGCCGTTTTCATCTTGAGAATATTGAGGTGATTCGCCTCATCAAGATCAAAATCTCCTCTCGCTTCGATCTCCAAAACTTCGCCTTCAGCGATTTCGGTTACCGCTTCGCTGACGGTTCGGATGACGTCCAGGTCGCCGTCGTTGGCCAGCAGAAGCATCGCTTTAGCAAGGAAAACGTCGCCGGACATGATCGCGGCGATGTTGCCGAAGGTCGCACTCGCCGTCGGTTTGCCACGACGGGTTGGCGAGTTGTCAAGGACGTCGTCATGCACCAGGGTCGCCATGTGGATGATCTCCATGCAGGCCCCGAGGCGGCGGAGGCGATCTTCGTCGGCATTAGGGTTCACGGCCTTTCCAGCTAGAATAACAAAAGCTGGTCGAAGCCTCTTTCCGCCTGCGCTCAAAGTGTGGTCTGCAACCTTGCGGATGATCTCAACTTTGGAGTCTACAGCGAGGCGGATTTCGCGTTCGATCTCGGCGACTTCGTCGGAAACCCGGCCAAGGAGTTCAGCGCGGAGGTCGGGGTTGGAGAGGATATGAATGGCGGATGTGGTCATGGCTTTGTCCCCCAATGCACGCAAATATTGCTGAGCATGAGGTCTTTGTAGTGAACGTCAACGAATCCCGCGCTCCGCATTGAGGCGGCTAAATCTTCTCTGGATTTGAACCTGGCGGTGCTCTCGCTCAGGTACTGGTAGGCATCTTTGCTCCCTATCAGAGTGCCGAGGAAGCCGAGCATGGGCGTCCGCAAGAGGTTTGTTGCGGCTCTCACCACGGCCGACGTTGGTTCGGCGCAATCGACGCTGACGAACCTTTTCCCGGCCTTCAGAACGCGGAAGACCTCTCGATGGGCTAGGTCGACATCGGGGACGTTTCGGATTCCCCAACCGACAGAGACGGCGTCGACCGACTGATCTTGGAGGGGGATTGAACAAGCATCGCCAAGGGTAAGAGTGGCTTGATTGTCTTTTTCTACCGCTTTCTCCAGCATCGGAGCGCAGAAATCGATCCCGATCAGAACTCCCTCGGAGCCGACCAAAGAGCGGTGAATCGGCAAGAAATCACCAGTTCCGGTGCAAAGATCGAGAACCGTATCTCCACGAGAGATGCCTAGCTTAGAGGCCGCAAATTTTCGCCAATGCTGGTGCAGGTTGAAGCTCATTAGCGCGTTTGCGCGGTCATAGCTCGGAGCAATTGTGCTGAACATGCCCCGCACTTCGCGACGCTTTTCGTCGCCTTGCGCTTCCCATATTGGCCGGGTCGGCGTCTGCGGAGTCATTTGCTTCACTAGAGTTATACCGTCCTACGGGCGGCAAATGATGGAAGTTTCAGAATTTTATGAAAATAGATTAATCCGTCGAGATTCGTGCAGAATGAGCCGTGCGACGCTACTCGTGCTACGTTTTCGACCTTGACGGGACCATCTACCGGGGGGATGAGGTGATCGATGGGGCGGCTGAGGCTCTGCGGCTCCTGCGAAAAGAGGACGTAAAAATATTCTTCGCCACCAATAACTCCGGCCAAACGGAGTCGAGTTATGTCACCAAGCTCGCGCGCATGGGGATCAAGGCGAGCGTGGACGAGATCCTGACCAGCGGTCGCGCCACCGCACGCTACTGCCTCAGCGTCGGAGTTCGGAGGGTCTTCGTCGTCGGAGAGCCGGGGCTGGTTGAAACCCTCACCGACGAAGGGCTTGGGGTTGTCAATTTCAACAGCCTTCGGGTGCATCCCGTCGAGGCGAAAGTGGACGCGGTCGTCGCCGGAATCTGCCGAGATGCGCTATCCTACGAACTCCTTGACTCCGCGATGCAGTGCGTTTCCGCCGGAGCCCGGCTGATCGGCACCAATAGCGACGCCACCTATCCGCTGGCGGGCGGACGATTTGCACCGGGCGCCGGAACGATCATCTCTGCCCTTGCAACCTGTACCGGAGTGAAGCCGACTGTGATCGGTAAGCCAAACCCGTACATGCTCCTCCAAGTTCTACAGGCTCATGGCGTTAATCCAACCGAAACGGTTGTGGTTGGCGATCGCATCGATACCGACATCATGTTCGCCAAGGCGGCGGGCTGTGCAGGGGTTCTTGTTACGACCGGCGTAGACCAAGAAGCCCCCGCCGGAACTGCGTCCATCGGGGGCCTCTTAGATTTAATTTAGGGGTTGATCTTGCCGTTCTTACCGACCTGAGGGGTCTTGGTTCGGACCTTCTTGGGTGGCATCTTCGCCAGTTGCTCAAGCAGGTATTTCACACCCGCTTCGAGCTGAGGATCTTCACCTTTCGCAACGAGATCGGGCCGCATGTCGATGTCCATGTCCGGATCAACGCCCTGGTTCTCAGCGATGATCTCGTTGGTATCCGGGTTATAGATCGCGAAGTTCGGCGCGGTGACGTTTCCGCCGTCAACGGTGGTAAATCCGCCGCTGATTCCGACCAAACCACCCCAAGTTCGCTTTCCGATGAGCGGACCGCGTCCCGCTTGGCGGAACATGTAGGGGAAGAAGTCTCCGCCCGACCCAGCGTAGCCGTTGATCAGCAGTGCCATCGGACCTTCTATCGTCGGAGCTTCCGGCTGATCGTTGCCGTAGCGAGGCTGGATCATGGCCTTCTTCTTTCGAGCCAGAGTGTCTACGAACCAAGGCTGGATGTAGCCGCCTCCATTCCATCGCTCGTCCACCAGACAGGCTTCCTTATCGGTCTGCTGATAGAACCCGCGTACGAGGTCGTGTGACCCCTCTGCGGCGGTGTTCGAGATGTGCATGTAGCCGATTCGACCACCCGACAACTCGGCCACTTTCTTCCGATTCGACTCGACCCAGTCCCAATACCTTGCCGGAATGTCAGTGGCAATTGGCTTCACCCGAACCTTTCGGGCGCCTTCCATCGAGGGCTTGGAGTTGACCATCAGGGTGACGGTTTTGCCGACTTTGCCGACCAAGAACTGCGAAGGGTTCGTTTCAGCGGTCACCGGGTTACCGTCGATGGCGACCAAGAATTCACCGTCCTTGACGTCGATTCCGGGCAGGCCGAGCGGAGTCTGGTACTGCTCTTCGTCGTTGAATCCGCGCATGATCTTTGCGAATCGAACGCCGTCGCCGAACACCTCGAAATCAACGCAGAGGTTGCCAACCGGAACCCGCGGTGCGCCCGTTCCCATATCGCCCTGACCTTGGATATAAGCATGACCGGTTCCGAGCTCGCCGATTAACAGGCCAAGAATGTAGTTAAGATCGCCGCGATGGTTGACGTACTGGAGGTAACCCTCATACTTCTTACCAATCGCCATCCAGTCCTGGCCGCCCATGGAGGCGTCATAGAAGTGGTCGCGCTCGTAGCGCCAAACATCCCAAAAAATCTGTTTCCACTCTGCTTTGGGGTCAATGACGGCTTCGACATTGCTCATGTCGACCCGCCCGGGCCCTGGCTGTTGGCCCGGCTGAACCGGAAGAATCTGCAACCCGCCGCGACCAAATACCGCCATCTTCTGACGATTAGGAGTGAACTCGAATGCTCCCACCCCTTCGTACAACGGCATTGGAGCCTTGGTACCCATGTTGTACTGGAACAGCACTCCGCCGGAGACATAGGCGAACCCGTTTCCGAGTCCGGTGACCGCGTTGTAGTTCCCTGGGGGCAACGGCAAAACCATGACTCGGCTACCGATTCCGTCGAGCTCGATGCTTGGCTTTGCCTCAGCTGCTGGTGCTCCAGCGGCTGGCTTTTCTGGCGGCTTGGCCGCCTGCTCTGGCTCCTCGTCGTTCTTATCCAGGAACGGGTTCGGAGCGTCCTTGGTCAGGCCGATCGCGTACATCCGCGTGGTGTCGTCCACCTTAAGACTGAACTCGAAGTGACCAAAAGTCGGTTCGAAAGTTCGATCCGAGGTGAAGTAAAGGTAGGGTCGTTCACGGTCGAATGCAACCCCGCCGTCGTTGTAAAACCCTTCGGTGATTTTTACCTTCTTGCCACTCTCAACTTCGTAGAGCCAAACCGCGGCATTATAGTTGGCCCCGGCTTGGGTGTAGGCAATCCATTTGCTATCCGGTGAAACATCTACCGAGCCACCGCCGTTCGGGAAATCGGCGATTTCGGTAATTTGTTTCGTGGCGCCGTCGAGCTTGTAGACTCCGATTGGGCTGAACAAGAGCATGAACTTGCTGTCGGGACTCCATGCGATGTTCTCGATTCGGAAGCCAGGTTTGGTAGTTAGCTGTGTCGCTGGGCCACCGGCCTGGGGTTGGGCATACACCTCTCTGTCGCCGCTGGCATCAGAAATATATGCGATCGTCTTTCCATCTGGCGACCAGATCGGGGTCATTTCGCGAACCCCGCCGGAGCGGGTCATGTTACGTGTTTCGCCCGTCTTGGCGGGAAGCGAGAAGAGCTCGCCTCGCGCCTCAACGGCAATCCGATTTCCGCTTGGTGAAATCGAGAAGTTCGAAACTGCGCTGGCTAAGTTCTTGAGAACTGGCCGCGAGCCAAGGTTTTCACTGAGGATCTTCGGCGCAAGTTTGACTTCCCTGCCAGTTGCCGGGTTGAAGTGGAAAAGGTAACCATCGCGCTCATAAACAATGGTCTTGCCGTCCGTTTCTGGGAAGCGGATGTCGCTTGCATTGTCGTTAGTAAGCTGGGTGTCCTTGCCCTTCTCGTTCTTGAACAGGTTCAGCGAGCCGTTTGAGCGGTCGGAAATGTAGTAGATCGCTTCGCCAAGCACGAGCGGGTGGTAGTTCTGATCTCGCTTTGCAGGTAGCTCTGAATACTCGTTGGTGGCCGTGTTGTAGATCGAAATTTTTCCTTGCGATCCGCCTCGGTACCGTCGCCAATTGAAGTTGAAACTATTGAATCGGTTATAAGCAACGCGCTTTCCATCGGCGAAATACTGCCCAGAGGCAAATTCTTTGATCGGAGTGAGTTGAGGGAGCCCGCCATTTGCGCCGACCAACATGAGCTGAGCCTGCCGGCCGCCATAAGGGTTACCCTCTGGGGTTGCGAACATGATCTTGCCGTCCGGGGTCCAGCCCATGCACTGATCGTTGTTGCCAAATGTGAGCCGCTTAGGCTCGCCGCCCTCGATTGGAATCGTGAACACATTTCCAGAGCCATCATAGGTTCCGGTGAACGCCACCGTCTTACCGTCCGGCGAAAAGTGGGGCCGCGACTCGGCTCCAACTCCGCTGGTGAGTCGGCGCGCGATGTTGCCGTTCTCAGTGGTCGAAACCCAGAGGTCGCCTGCGTAGCAGAAGACGACAGTGTTGCCGTAGATATCCGGCTGGCGCAGAAGGCGCGGTTCGATGGTTGCGCCTTGTTTGCCAAGCATGGCGGTGGCGAGTGCGAGGACGGTAACTGATCCCATATTGATAATTCCATGAAGTTCGGGTTACAAAACGTAGTAACCGAACGGTTCTCCCGCGAGTCTATACCGGGACTGGGACAGTTTTGGTTTCGCTAGGCAAAAAAATGGGGCTGAATGGTCATCATTCAGCCCCATTTTGGCGTCAGCCCTTAGCTTCGTGCTTGGTCATTGCCATCTTGCACTTAGGGCAGTTTCCTGCCTTCGACGATGAGGTCTTACAGTGATCGCAGTCGTAGTGGGTGGTCATTTTGGTGAGCTTGCCTTTGCACATTGGGCAACTGCCGCCCTTTGCCATGTCTTTTTTGCAATGGTCGCAGTGGTAGGTCACCATCGTGCTCGCCTTGTGCATGTCCATTTTGCACATCTTGCACTTGCCCACCTTCGCGGATGTCATGTTGCAGTGGTCACAGGCGTAGACGGTCGTCATTTTGCCCATGGCTGGCTTGGTCTTGGTTCCTTGGGCGAACGCAGAGGCGATGGCGAGCATCGCGAAGATGATCAGGGTTAGTTTTTTAAGCATGGTATCTCCGTTGTGGCAGACACCATTCGGGCGGCGCTGCCTTAGGCTGATAATGCGATCAAACTGGATTACGTTCCACGATTCGTTGTAATCTCTGTGCGATGTCAAAGAGCGCGCTAATCGTTTGGGGTGGATGGGATGGCCATGAGCCGGAGAAGGTGGCTCACTTCTTCCGTTCGCTTTTAGTAGATGAAGGATTCTCGGTGACTGTTTCAGATTCGCTGGGATCGTTCGCCGACGAGCAACTGGTGTACTCCCAGAACCTTTTGATTCCGGTTTACACGATGAGCGAGATCACGGCGGAGCAGTTTGAGCCAGTTCGCAAAGCCGTCGCCGAGCACGGCGTCGGCATGGCCGGATGCCACGGCGGAATGTGCGACGCATTCCGAACCAACACCGAATGGCAGTTCATGACTGGCTCCCAATGGGTTGCGCACCCTGGCAACGACGGCGTTCGCTACACCGTCAACATGGGCCCAAACCAGCACGAGATCACGGCCGGGTTGCCCGACTTTGAGGTCGTCTCCGAGCAGTACTACCTCCACGTTGATCCGGGCGTCAACGTCCTCGCAACCTGCGATTTTCCATTGCCCGGCGTCGATGGCCCACACGTCGAAAACCCCTGCAAGATGCCGACGGTTTACACCAAGATGTACGGCAAAGGCCGAGTCTTCTACAACGCCCTCGGCCACCACGCCGACGTCCTCGAAGCCGAAGTCCCCAAAGAACTCATGCGCCGAGGCTTCCTCTGGGCGGCGAAGTAACCTGAATGCAAAACGGGTCGCAGTTAGCGACCCGTTTTGATGCTTGCCAACAGAGAACTTACTTCTTCGCGCCAGCGAAGCCTTCTAGGAAGTTTTCGCCCATGATCTTCTTGACGATGCCGATCTGGTTGACGGCGTACTTGCGTGCTCGGGGGGCGATGAAGCGGCAGTCGATGGGTTCGAACTCGAACTTGGTTTTGCCCTTGTCGTAGCTCGCCAGAGTGGTTTTGAGCCAGTCTGTGTCGCTTCGCTCGGGGGTGTCCATTTTGAAGTGGGCACCTCGGCTTTCGTCGCGGACAATCGCGCCATCGACGATGGCTTTTGATTGCTCGATCATGTTGATGAGGGCGCGGGTGAACGGCACAGCCTGGTTTGTCCAGCCGGATGCGTCGGTGAGACCGCACTGGCGGGCGCGAGCCGCGAGATCGTCGAGCGAACCGCGCGCCTTGAGCAGGTCGGCCTGGACGCGCCAGATTCCGCAGTTGTTCCACATTACGTCGGCGAGCTCGGCGTGGAGGCCATAGGGGTTCTCCGAGCCGTTCGACGAGGCGAGCTTGTTGTAGATCGACTGTTGCTCGTTTCTTGCTTCATCCAAAGTTGAGGACGGGAGAGAATCGGCGGCGACGTCGCCCTTTTGGAGGTACGCCATGATGCCCTCAGCGGCGATTTCTCCTCCGACGAGGCAGGCCAGGAGCGCGTTTGCACCGAGGCGGTTTGCGCCGTGGTATTGGAATTCGCACTCGCCAGCGGCATAGAGGCCGGGCACGTTGGTCATCTGGTTTCGCGGGCTTTCGACGTCCCAGGTGTTGTCGCCGTTGGTCTCGTAGTCCACCCAAAGTCCGCCCATGGTGTAGTGGACGGCGGGGTAGATGCGCATCGGGTTCTCGATGGGGTCCTCGCGCATGAATTTCTCGTAGATTTCAAGAACGCCTTCGAGTTTGTCGTTGATGGTCTGCCTGCTCCATGGCCCGCCGCGTTTGTCGTGCAGGTGGGTGATGTCGAGGTAGACCTGTTGGCGTCCCTTGACACCGTTGCCCATTCGGCAGGTGCAGTAGATGATAAAGCTGACGATGTCGCGGCTGAGGAGGTTGCCGTACTTGCTGTCCAGTTCTTCGCAGATGTAGCGTCGCTCGTCTTCGGGGATGTCGGTTCCCTTTCGCTGGTCTTCTGGGTTGCGCGGAACCCAAACTCGACCGCCTTCGCCACGGACGGATTCAGAAATCAGTCGGCACTTGTCCTCGCCAGGGATGGCGGTGGGGTGGATTTGCACCATTTCTGGGTTTCCGTACTTGGCGCCCTGTTGGTAGCAAATCGAAACCGCCGAACCAGTGTTGATGATCGAGTTGGTGGATTTTCCGAAAATGAGACCGTTTCCGCCGGTTGCCATAACGACCGCGTCGGCGGCGAACGCCTCGATTTCCATCGTTCGCAAGTTCTGAGACGTAATGCCTCGGCATCGGCCATCAGAGTCCTTGATGATGCTGATGAACTCGTAGCCTTCGTATTTTTCGACCAGGCCCATTGACTCCCATCGGCGGACTTGCTCATCCAAGGCGTAGAGAAGCTGCTGGCCCGTAGTGGCTCCGGCGTAGGCGGTGCGGTGCTTGAGGGTTCCGCCGAAGCGGCGGAAGGAGAGGAGGCCTTCGGAGGTTCGGTTGAATGGAACGCCCATTCGGTCCAAAAGGTAGATGATGGCTGGCGCACGCTCGGCCATTCGCATGACCGGGGGCTGGTGGTTGAGGAAGTCGCCGCCAGTAATGGTGTCTTCGAAGTGCAGGTACGGCGAATCGCCCTCTCCGCGCAAATTCACCGCTCCGTTGATGCCGCCCTGGGCACAAACTGAGTGCGACCGCTTTACGGGGACGACGCTGAAGATTTTGACCTTGTTTCCGGCCTCGGCGAGCTTCATTGCTGCCATAAGTCCGGCGAGCCCTCCGCCGACGACGATCACTGTACGCTGTGCTGCCATTGCTATGCCCTTATTCTACGCGGTTTGGGTGGCGGGTGTCTTGGGTTTGGCACCACGCCCGGTGGCGAAAAACTTCTACAGTGAGTCAAGAATCCTCCTATAGGTATCGAACCTGGCGGGATTGATGCCCCCTGCTTCGACCGCTGCCCTGATTCCGCACCCCGGTTCGACGGTGTGAGTGCAGTCTCGGAACCTACAAGAGAAGCCCTCGAACTCGGGGAAGTAGTCGATGAGTTCGTCTTTGTCGAGCTTAAAGAGGCCGAAGGCGCGGACGCCGGGGGTGTCGATGATCTCGGTGCCGTCGCCGAGGTCCCAGAGGTGGCTGCTGGTGGTTGTGTGGGTTCCGCGGCCGTAACCTTCGCTGACCGCGCCCGTGTCGAGTTCGAGGTCGGGTTTGAGGGCGTTTAGGAGAGAGCTTTTGCCCACTCCGCTGTGGCCGACGAACGCGGAGCGCTTGCCTTCAAGTTTCTCTCTAAGTTCATCTAGGCCCTGCTTTGAAGAGGCGGAGACCCTTATGATTGGCGCCAGGCCCTGGTACGGGTCGAGCAAGGCGAACTCCTCGTCGTCGGGCGACAGGAGGTCGGATTTGTTGACGGCAATCACCGCCTCGGCTCCGCCCCGCTGGATGGCGATGAGATACCGGTCGATGACGCGGGGGTGAAGGGGCGGGGCTTTGACGCTAACAACGACCACGATAACATCGACATTCGCGACAATCACCCGCTCGCGCTGGGCCGAGCCGGGGTCAGGGCGGGAGAGCTTGGTGCGACGAGGCTGGACGTCCTTGATGCGCCACTCGCCTTCTTCCTGATACACGTTCACCAAGTCGCCAACGGCGAATTGGGACTGCTGCCACTTCGCTTGATCGGGCGTGAGAATACAGTCGATCCTCTGAGTAGCAAGTACTACTTCGCACCGTTTGCGGTGCAGAGCGATGACAGTTCCGACCTGGGTTCGAACAATAGTAGCTGGAGCTACTATTTCTTCTTTCAGAAGTTGATAGATGAACTCTTCGAGGGGCTTCGATGGCTTTTTGATGACCACCGGGGCATCATCGTCTTCGTCCTCCTCGTAATCAAGGACAGGTCGAGCCGAGAGGCGTGACAGGGCGAGCTTGCGGGCTTTGATTGCCCGGTCGCGAAGTTTTTTGCGTTCGTTTCCATCCATCGCCGCCAACGCCTTGGCGACAAAGTCTTTTTGCTTTTGATCCAATTCTGGTTTTTCCTAAATTCGGTCGGGCACGGCGAGCGTGCAGAGAGGGAAAATGCCCCTCGAACCGGATCGGAAAGTTGCCGTTTATGCGGCTCGGGAGGCGTGGTGGATCGTGGTGTTGACAGTCATCTTGTATTGGCCTCCTGATAAATCGCCCCCAAGGGCGTTGGTTTATTGTATCACAAGCGTTAATATGTAGTCACCATGCGTGTAATCACTTCGCTTTTCACCCTTGTCGCCGCCGCTTCGGTCTTTGCCGGAACGCCTTCTTCTGCCGAGCTCATTGGCAAGGCTTCTGCAGCCGCTAAGAAGGATGGCAAAAACGTGCTGGTCATTTTCCACGCTTCATGGTGCGGTTGGTGCCATCGCTTCGACAAGTTTTTGGACACGACCGACGAAGGCAAGCTGGTGAAGGGCGGGCTCGAAGTGGTTCACATTACGGTTCTGGAGAGCGGCAAGAACAAAGCCGACGAGAACGCGGGCGGGCTTGAGCTGATGGAGAAACTGGGTGGGAAGGACGCGGGGCTTCCGTTCATGGCAATTCTTGACGCAAAGACCGGCAAGATGATCGTGAACTCGCTCCAGAAGGAAGGTAAGGCTCAGACCAACACCGGCTACCCTGCCGCGCCGGAAGAAGTGGCGCACTTTGTAAAGATGCTGAAGATGGGCGCGCCGAAGATAGGCGACGGTAGTGTTCGCAAAGTTGGAGAGTGGCTCACGGCAAACGCACCGAAATAGGCGAAAGTTTCGTACAATAGGGAAATCATGGCGTTGGTGAGTGACGAAATCCTTTTTGCGCCCGTTTCCCCGGACGAGGCGAGGGAGGTTGCTTCGAGGTATCTCGGATCGCTTGAGCCTCGGGAGGTGACGACCATTGGGTCGATGGCGGAGGATCTGCACATGAAGCCTTTGCTGGTCGCTCGAGCTGTGGCGGAGCTTCGGGGCGATGCGGATCGGGAGCTCGTGGCGGCGATCAAGCGCAACGACTTTTTGATCAAAAAACTCGGCACCGCCCGGCTCTCGGCCGAAGTGGTCTCGGGAGATCGACGGCTATTCGATAAGTTCTGGCGGAACAACGACCCGCTAGGGGTTTTGCGGCCGGGAGACATGTGGTATGTCGACGAGCATCACAAGTGGATGCCCTACTTCCCTATCCTGATTCTCCTGCCCCTCGCAGTGCTAGTGATCCTCCCGCTCGTAGGCGGATTTCTAAGCTTTTTGGGGATAATGCGCTGACGTTGGATTCTCGCTCCCGCCTCGACCAATCAGACCTGCTCAACGAGCAGGTTCACGCGGATGAGTTAGAGGAGCTACTCGCACGGTTGGCCGCGACAGATGCTCTGTTTGCGGAGGCGCTGCCGACGATTCGGGATGTCGCCGAGGCGACGGATGCTTCGCCATTGCTGATTGGTCGGATTTTAGGAGAGACGCGCAAGGGGGACGAGCGTGATCAAATTTCTAACTTAGTGGTTGAGCTTAGAGAGCGTCTCGAGGTGCTTGAAAGGCTCCAGTCCGACCGATTACTAACGAGACGGGCGGCAAGTTCTCAAGGCCAGATTCCAATAAGTAGTTACGACGAGATACCCTGGTCGATCCTCAAATCGACAGAAATGACACCGGAGGATTACGTCATCGCTCATGAGTGGGATGAGCAACGTAGAGTCCATTTCACTTGGATATTACAAGCGGCCTTTATTACCTTCCTGCTTTTCGTAGTCTGGGCCTATGTTAGCTACCGAACAGAAATTGGGTGGTACAGATGAGAGAGGATGTGTCGACGCGCCTCGACCAATCTGATCTGCTCAACGAGCAGGTTCATGCAGATGAGTTGCAGGAGATACTTGCTCGGCTGGCGGCTACGGACGCGCTGTTTGCTGATCCGGTGACGACGATTCGGGATGTCGCCGAGGTGACGGATGCGTCGCCGCTGTTGATTGGTCGGATTCTGAGCCAGATGCGGGGGCCTGACGAGGTTGCGGCGCTGAAGGGGAGGATGGACGGGTTTGAGGCTCGGCTACGAGAGTTGGAGGCGGTCCGACAAGAGAGGTCAATGATCCCCACTTTACTCAAGAACTCAGGAGTTGGATCGTTTCGGCCGTTAAGCAAGCAGTGGGACGGAATCAAGCAACCGGACTACAAAGACGAGACTTTTGATGAGTCGTGGAGCAAAGTTAAGGAGTGGTACGACTCAGACTGTAGTGCCTACGCAGAGAATTTTGGGGTTAACCAGACTAGGCAAGTCGCTGACCAAGTGGTCAAAGCGGTTCTTGTAATTTTGATTGCGCTAGCGATAGTCCTTGCCGTCCTAAATGAAGGAACAAAAAGCCCAAGCCGCATAGATACCTTTGACCGCCCGATTCCGTTCCCGGTGGAACGCTCGGTTCGCTAATCCGCTCAAACACTGACCGATTCAGGTCCAGTTCTCGGGTGGGCGCTTGAGTTGCATGCACCGGCCTTCGTCCGTCTCGACGAAGCCGAATTGTCGGTAGAGGGATTGCATGTCTTTGGTGAAGAGCGCGATGTTGCGGATGTGAGGCTCGGCGAAGGTGTCGAGGAGTTGTTTCACCATTTCTCTGCCCAACCCCTTTCCTCGGTGTTCGGCGTCAACAAAAACATCGCAGAGGTAGGCGAAGGTCGCGTGATCCGTCACCAACCGAGCAACCCCAACCTGCACCCCACCTGAGTCATAGACTCCGATTGAAAGGCTATTCGCGAACGCCTTTTCAACCAATTCCCGCCGAATTCCTGGCGACCAATAGGTGCTGGCGAGCATTCGGTGGATCACGTCCATCTGGAGCCTCGTCGGATCGGTAGAGAAGCTGTAAACATCCATTTCGGTGAGTTTACCGACGGGGCATAATGGGTCATGTCGTTTGCGATCGGGCTCGACCGTCTTGCCGCTCAAGATTTTGCTTCGCTGAAGGGGAAGAAGCTGGGGGTTGTGTGTAATCAGGCGTCGGTCGATTCTTCGTATCGGCACATTCTGGGTCTTTTGGAGAAAAGCCCGAACGCGACGATCGGCGCGGTTTTTGGGCCCCAGCACGGGTTGTTCGGAACCACCCAAGACAACATGATCGAGTGGAACGGCGAAGGGGCTCCGCCGAAGCCGTATCCGACCAATTCGCTCTACGGAGAGCATCGCGAGCCGACCGACGAGATGCTCGAAGGCCTCGATCTGATCCTGGTTGACCTGCCCGATATAGGCTCGCGGTACTACACGTTTGTTTGGACGATGAGCCTTTGCGTCAAAGCCGCCGAGCGGCTGAGGATTCCGGTGCTGGTTTTGGACCGCCCTAATCCGATTGGCTCGGCGGTGGAGGGGCCTGGGATTGCGGCGGGATTTGAGAGCTTTGTTGGGCTTCATTCGGTGCCGATTCGGCATGGGATGACGATAGGGGAGATTGGGCGGCATGTGGTTGCGCGGCACTATCCGAAGGCGCGGCTTGAGGTGGTTCCTACCGACGGGGGGCTGTATGCCGACCAGATGCCGTATGCCTGGGTGATGCCGTCGCCGAATATGCCGACGGTGGATACGGCGGTCGTTTATCCCGGGGCTTGTTTGCTGGAGGCGACGAACTTGAGTGAAGGGCGCGGAACGACTCGGCCATTTGAAATCGTCGGGGCACCGTTTATCCATGGCCAAAGGTTGGCTGATTCACTGAATTCCCTGAATCTAGAAGGAGTTTTTTTTCGGCCTTTACAATTCGAGCCGACGTTTAACAAGCACCAGGGCAAAATTTGCGAAGGGGTGCAGGTTCATGTATTGGATCGATTTGCATTTCGCCCGGTTCTGGCATATTCTTGCCTCATTAATGAGGTTGCCAAGCAGACTGGGATTCACGATTCGAGCCATGTGAAGCTTGATCGTTTTCAGGCTACTTCGGACGAAACTCAGCTGCCGGGTTTTGCTTGGAAGCAGCCGCCTTATGAGTATGTTCATGATCGGATGCCGATTGATATCCTCTCGGGAAGCGAAGAATTCCGAAAACTGGTAGAAACTGGCGCATCGCTAGTCGAGCTTGAGGCTTGGTCGTTGGGTTAAAGCACTAGATATCAATAGGTCTTAATAATCATTTAATGTAAATTGGTAAACTAAACGTTCAGGAAGAGCTGTCTAACAGCTCGGTGCGACCGGGATATGGATGTCTGACGTTGCTCCACGTACTCATCTGGAATCATTCTCATGAAAAAGGCATTTACCCTCATCGAATTGCTGGTCGTCATCGCGATCATCGCAATCCTCGCCGCTATCCTCTTCCCTGTTTTCGCCCAAGCCAAGCTCGCTGCAAAGAAGACAACCACGCTCAGCAATGTTAAGCAAGTCGGAACCTCGATGTTCCTCTACACCGCCGACAGCGATGACATCTACGCTCGACAAGACAACTGCGCTCCGGATAACCACCTCAACCCGGTGGCCGCAGCAAAAGTCGTGTTCAATGCCACGGGTGCAGGTTGCCGAACTTCGGCAGGCGTTAACGGATTTATTCACCGCACTAACCACTTCGCCTGGCAGCGATGGTTGCTTCCGTACACAAAGAGCCCGGCAATCTTCTTCAATGGAGTTCGCGAAAAAGATGCCCTAGCGTGGGACAACGAAGCAAAACTGAATAACCAGTTCGGACTCAACACGGGTATCACGGGAGCACTCAACACCTACGGGCAGGCTTCACTCGGACTGCCGATCACCAGCGGCGGCTCTTTCCGAGACTCTTGGACAGGTGGAACACAAACTGGGCTTTCAACGCCTTCGCAAACGATGCTTTTCATGGAAACGTCGTTCAACCAGGCGGCCATTCCTCACGCAACTCTTGATCCGTTCGTGACTCAGCAGACGGCCTACACCATCGCATACCGAGAATTCTGGCGATACCGCCTTCTCGACGGCACCGCCGCCGACTGTGTCGCGTTAACCAAAGGAACCCAGCCAGATCCGACCAAGACTTCAAACGGTCACGTCATCTCCGGTTTCGCTGACGGAAGTGCAAAGTCGCTTCCGGCACAACGAGTTCTCGCGCTCTCGCCGACCTTGGCAGATTGGGGAACTACTGTCACGTTCAACGCAACTGCGCGCTGTACCGGCAACGTTGGAAACATTGGAATTGGAACTGCTCCAAACCCAGTCGGCGACTGGCCATTCTGGGGATTCGGAAGATAATGTCGAAAGTTGGACTTTTTGGACTCGTCCTTATTCTCGTTCTCGGGGCGACAGGTTGTGCATCGTCAACGCCAACTGATGCAGATCAGCAAAAGTTGGCCAAGGAATTCAGCGCAGAAAATGTTGCCAAGGAATACGAGAAGAAGGGAATGATGAAGGAAGCCGAAGAGGTGCGTAAAAACGCGGGCTCGCAAGGGCAGTAGTTCCAATACATCCATGAAACTCAAAAGGGTCAGGCGGTTTTGCCTGGCCCTTTTTGATCCACCCTTAACAATTCCAAAGTACAATAGAGTTCTTGGGCGGAGTTGCCCAGTTTTGTGATTCACATGAAAAAGGCATTCACGCTCATTGAGCTTCTCGTTGTTATCGCTATCATCGCGATCCTCGCCGCTATCCTCTTCCCGGTTTTCGCTCAAGCAAAGCTTTCGGCCAAGCGTGCCGCTGGTCTTGCTCAAATGAAGCAAGTCGGAACGGCCCTCAACATCTACCTCGCCGATAGCGACGACACCCTCGTCGGCTACCGCTGGAGCCACGCGACCGACGCGATCAACCCGTTCTATAACAGCCTCCCCTTGACCGATCCACGCAGAGCCAGGTTTGACACCGACGGCGCAAACACGAAGCGGGCCATGTTCTTCAACCAAATGCTGGAGCCATATACCAAGAACAATGACATGTTCAAGGCTCCAACCAACTCGGAGGCATGGGTCAACTATCAGGACAAGGGAACCTGGGATCCGGGCTTCTTCGCCTATGGTGGTCAAAACAGCATTGCGGCAAACAACTACCTGCTCAAGTCGAACACCGGTATGTCCGCGACCGCCGTCGAGAACGTCTCAAACACGCTTCTATTTGTCGACGCAACTTACTACAACACCCTTCCCGCCCAGCCGGTTGCAGGTAACTGCACTCTCAACGGCTTTGCGCCAACGGGCAGCTATCCTCACTATTGGAAGCACCTCGGGAACAACAAACTGAACTTCAGCGCACTCGGAATTGCCGAGCCAAATGACCCATCAAACGTTCAAGTGCTGAAGAATATCGACCTGCGCTACAGCGGTCAGCTTAACGTCGTCCGAGTGGATTCGAGTGCAAAGAACTACCCGGCAAAGGGATTGGTCTTCGACCTTAGAGCAAAGGGAACTGCCGAGTCCGTCTGGAGCCCGCTCAAATCGGCTGCCTGCGAGTAATTGCTGGAAACGAACGATATCACCCCGATTGCAACGCAGTCGGGGTGTTTTCGTTTATAATGACCCCCACAAGCCATGAAGCTCGCTGTTTGCATTATTCATAACCGGGACAAGAATCGGATCATCGATGAACTGATCTCGGCGGGTTTCAAGTTCACGATTATCGGCTCGACGGGCGGGTTTTTACGTGAGGGGAACACGACCCTGTTGATTGGTACTACCGATGACCAGGTGGCGACACTTAAGCTCGTGATTCAGACCGCTTGCCCGACTCGCGAGCAGGTGTTGAGCATGGCGGCATACGACGCAAACCCAGCGGCAGCCTTCGTGCCGAGCGCCATGAAGGTTCCGGTTGGCGGAGCCGTGATGTTCCTACTTCCGATCGAAGAGTTCCACAGCTTCTAGCGGCGAGCCGCTACGAGGATGCGCTGCCACTTCTCCGTGAGCTTGTCGGTATTGACTCCGTTGTGCCCGCGTGAAGAGTGGACGAAGTAGCCGTTTCCGAGGTACATCCCGGTGTGGCCAATTGTGTTGCGCTTTTTCTCCCAGAAATAGAGCCGATCTCCAGCGCGGAGGTCTTCGAGGCGACGAATCGGCAGCCCAACTTTTGCTTGCTCGGCGGCAGTTCGGGGAAGTGAGATACCAATATCGCCGTACAACGACTTGACGAATGCAGAGCAGTCGATGCCTTTATTGATGTCATTTCCGCCCCAAACGTAGGGGGTTCCTTTGTAGGTCGTGCCTTTCCAGGCGGCTTTGGCTCGGCTGGATAGGTCGGAGACGCGGGTGGCTTGGACCTTGTACTCTTCCGGCAGAATAGCTACCTTGCTTGTGAGCATGTAGCCCCAGACGTTGTTGGCCATCAGAACCTTCGTCCAACGCTCGTTGTAGGCTTTTACCACGAGATACTGATACTGCTTGGCTTTGTAGAACTTGCCCGCCTTTGTGCTTGCGGTCTTGTAGATCGAGGTTGATTCGAGGGTTTGGCCGTAGTTGCCAAGCACAAGTTCCTCCGCCCTACCTGCGGAGGCAACACAAACAATCAGACCGATAAAGCCGTACTTCAACATTTCTCTAGCACTTAAATGATAGGCACAATTTGCTCCAACCGGAGCGATTGCCTTAAGCACTAACGAGCGAAAGTGCTCGCAGGATCAATAAACCGTCATTTCCACCAAGAAGTTCCTTCGTCGCACGCTCTGGGTGAGGCATCAGCCCCAATACGTTGCCCGCTTCGTTAACCACTCCGGCGATGCTGTCCACAGACCCGTTGGGATTATCTACGTACCGAAACGCGATCTGGTTCTGATCCTGAATTCGTTTTAGGCCGTCGGTGTCAATGACGTACCTCCCCTCGCCGTGGGCGATTGGGAGACTGATCGTTTTGTTGACGCCTTTGGTCCAGATGCTTGCTTGGTTGACGGGTTGTAGCTCGACGTTTTTGCAGATGAACTTCTGCTTTTCGTTCTTGAGTAGTGCTCCCGGGAGGAGGCCGCTTTCGGTGAGGATTTGGAAGCCGTTGCAAGCTCCGATGACGGGGCGGCCTTCGTTGGCGAACCGGATGGTTTCCTGCATGATCGCCGAGCGCGATGCCATTGCTCCGCAGCGGAGGTAGTCGCCGTAGGAGAACCCACCGGGAACGAAAACCGCATTGAAGCCATGTAGCGAGCCTTCGTCGTGCCAGACATATTCTGCCTTGACACCAACATTGTCTCGGAGGGCTTTCAGGGCATCTTGATCGCAGTTAGAACCGGGAAATTGCAGAACGGCGACCTTCACCCGACCACCTCGTAGCTGAAGTCCTCGATCACCGGGTTCGCGAGGAGTTTTTGGCACATTTCCTTGATACGCGATTCCTCGACCTCTTCGACTTCGAGGTGGATGAGTTTCCCGATGCGAACGTCGCTCACTTCGTCGTAGCCGAGGTGCTGGAGCGAGCCGGTAACGGTTCGACCTGCCGAGTCGAGCAAAGCGGGCTTGAGGGTGACGTAAACGCGAACTCGGGGCATGGCCTAGTTTACTGTAAACCGCCTTGCCGGGACGCTCTTGTCGATCCGTTTCAGCATCCCGCAGAGCACTTCGCCGGGACCGAATTCGATGAATTCGGTGACGCCGTCGGCGATCATGTTGCGTACGCTGTCGGTCCAACGCACTTGGTCGCGGAGCTGTTGCTCGAGGATTTGCCGCCAGTCGCTGGGGTCTTCGACGGGCTTCGTGGTCACGTTCGCGTAAACAGGCTTGCCCTTCCGGAAGACCGCATCGGATAATGCCTGCGCCATCTGTCGGCTCGGCTCGGTCATCAGGGGGCTGTGGAAAGCGCCGCTCACGTTGAGCGGCAGAACCCGCTTCGCACCGGCTTCCTGGAGCAGGGGGATGGCGAGAGTGACGGCATCGACTTCGCCCGATATGACGGTTTGACCGGGGCAGTTGTCGTTGGCAACGACGACGATTCCGTCGACTTTTTCGAGTGTTACGGTGATGATCGGGATTTCGAGGCCAAGGACGGCGGCCATTGTCCCGGGCGTCAGATCTCCGGCGGAGGCCATCAGCTCGCCTCGTCGCTTCACGAGCTTGGCTCCGTCCTCGAGGGAAAGGGTTCCGGCGCAGACGAGAGCGGCGTATTCGCCGATGCTGTGTCCTGCGAAGACGTCAGCCTGCATTCCACTTGCTCGGTACGAGGCAACGCCGACCGTGAAGAGTGCGATTTGGGCATTGTTGGTTGCCCGGAGGGTCTCTTCATCGGACTCGAAGCAGAGGTTTGCGACGTCGAAACCGAGAGTTTCAGAAACGTTCGCAAACACCTCTCGAGCAGCGGGCGAAGAGTCAAAAACATCCTTCCCCATGCCCGGAATCTGCGAGCCTTGGCCCGGAAAAATAGCGGCAATCATAGTTGCCAATAGTCTACCGTCGGGTAATCTTGCTTGCTCATGAAGCTCATCCGCACGCGATAAAGGCCCTCGTCATTTGGCGCCCTGTCCGCGCCCCGACTGCCCCAAATCATCCCTCGCATGCAAAGCTCTTCTGCCCACGGCACACCCAAAGACGTCCTTTCGATACCGGATTTTCGCAACCTATGGCTCGGTCAAGCCATCTCGCGCGTCGGCGATGCGTTCTATTTCATCGGCCCCCTCTTCGTCATCAAGAGGCTTTTCAACGACGACGCGATGGTGGGCTACGTCGGCGCTCTCGAGGCCCTTCCCTACCTTTTCCTTGGTCCGGTCGCTGGAGCGATCGCAGACCGTATGGATCGAAAAAAGATCCTCATCTGGTCAGACATCCTCAGCGCACTGGTCCTCATCGCGTTCCTGATCTACTTGATGGTGATCCCCACCGATCCACCACGCTGGGCGTTCTACGTATTCGGCCCGTTGCTTGCGACACTGCGAGTCTTCTTCTTCCCCGCGAAGAACGCGGTGATTCCGCGCTTGGTTCCGCCTGAAAAGTTGATGGGTGCAAATGCCTTTAGTGCCGCGACCGACCAGTTTGCATGGCTCATAGGGAACATGCTCACCGCCGCGCTCGGCGTGGTCGCAGATAAGTACAGCCCCGGTGCCTTTCTCAAGGTCATGGTCATCGCGAACGGCCTCTCCTTCATCGTCTCGGTCTACTTTCTGCTTAAGTTGCCCGAGGTGATTCCGGAGCGAACTGACGTCGAAGAATCCAAGATGTTCGATGACATCGTGAAAGGAATTCAGTATGCGAAAAAGGACGAGGTGATCGGCCTCTCGCTGCTCGCCAGCGTAGGACTTGCCCTCTTCATGTCGCCGTTTTTCGTGGTGTACCTCTCGATCAACAAGGAGTGGTTTGGCAACAAGGCGGCTCCGCTGGCGATCATTGAAAGCTGCTTCATTATTGGGATGCTCGCGATGAGCTTTATCGTTCCTCGCATGAAGTTCCACAGGCCGGGACTGGCTTACAGTTTCGGGATTGCCGTCGCCGGAGTCATGGTCATCTTCATGGGCTTTTCGCCGATATTTGCGGTGTATTCCTTCTGGAATCTGCTTTGTGGGTTTGCGATCGGTGCGGTTGATGTTCCAATGCGAACGTACCAGCAGCTCAAGGTTCCCGACGAGTATCGCGGTCGAGTGATGAGCCTGGGCAACCTCATCTGGATGGGAATTCAGCCATTCGGAATGGCGGCGGGAGGAACTCTGCTCAAGTTCCTCGGGCCAGTTGGGATGCACGTTTTGATGGGACTCGGGTTTACTCTCACCGGCCTTGTGCCGCTCCTCAATAAGGCGTTTCGCAATGCGACACTGCCGGATATGACCGGGGAGCAGCTTGAGGAAGTGCTTGAAAAGAGCGAATTGGAGGAGGCAAATCTTTGAACCAAGGACGAGTTGGGGTCGACGAGAGCGGGAAGGGCGACTTTTTTGGCCCGCTCGTGGTGGCGGCCTGTTATGTGGGGCCTGAGCACTACGCGGAACTTGAGGGGGTCAAGGATAGCAAGAAGCTGACCGACGCCCAGGCGTTGGCGTTGGCCGAGAAGATCAAGAAGGTCTGCCCGCATTCGGTGATCCTGATGAACCCCGTCAAGTACAACGAACTCTATCTTAAGATCAAAAATTTGAACCACTTGCTGGCTTGGGGGCACGCTCAGGCAATTGAAAATGTGCTTGAGAAGCAGCCTGCGGACCTGATCATCAGCGACCAGTTTGCTGCTGGGGGGACGGTTGTGAAGTCAAAGTTGAAGGAAAAAGGACGGCAGGCGCAGTTCGTCTCGCGGGTCCGTGCTGAGTCCGATCTCGCCGTCGCCGCCGCCTCCATCCTAGCGCGCGCCGAGTTCCTTAAACGGCTGAAGGGGCTGAGCCAGGAGTTTGGGATCGACCTTCCTAAGGGCGCGACGAATGTGATCGGAACCGGCAAGCGGTTTGTTCAGATGCATGGCGCGGAGAATCTCGGGAAGGTCGCGAAGATGCACTTCAAGACTTCGGCACAGGTTCTGGAGGGCTAGCTGTCTCTCAAGGGGCCGAAACAGCCTGATATCGAACCTGATATTGCCCACCAATCACGGTCTCGTACAGAATCCCAACTCGATTCTCTGGCAAAGCTACCATCGACGAATACTGGAATGAACCCGGCTCAATCACAGTCGCCGACGGCCAAGTGCGCCCCTCATCCCAGCTAAATCGAATCGTGCCATTCTCACGTTTAGTGGTATGCGCCGGGTTGCTGAAAGCTAGAACTCCATTCTCCAGCCGGATCAAGGATCCCTGGCAGACGGGATCAATGAGCCGAGAATCAAAGGCCGCGGGGGAGAAGGTCGAGCCGCCATCGTGGCTGAGCGCGACGCACCGCTCCTTCCGCTTTGCCTGATTTCGGGCGTTGAGTAGGATGTCTCCACTGGTCAGCTCAACCACCTGCACCTCGTTTGCGTTCATTTCGTCGGGTTGCTCGACCCGCGCGCCGCGCTTCCAGTGCCGCCCGCCGTCGTCCGATATCGCGCAGTACACCCACCAGCGGTTACCGACCCGGTAGTTGTAGGGCATCACGAGGCGGTTTTTGTGTTTTCCGCGCACGAGGCGGATACCGACGCCTGGGCCGCTGGCGATGGTCACAGCTTCGGGCGGCTTGATCTCTTTTGTGATGTCGTTTGGTGTCGACCAAGTTTGTCCGCCGTCCCCACTTTCGGTTTGAAATCCGCGCACGACTTTCGGCCCTTCGAGTCCCGCAATGACGTCAAACTCATGCGTGTCTTTGGGATACTGCTGGAAGTGGACAACGAGCTTTCCTGCTCGGTTCTCGATGACGCAAGGATTGTTCAGTGATCCACCGCTCGGCATCTGGGTCGGCGACTGACAGACCGCTATCTTGCCCCAAGTTAGCCCACCGTCCGCCGAAGTTTTGGTGACAATCGCATTGTTCGCCGCGTCCGCCTGACTCGCCCGCGCTTCGGCGAATGCGACCAGAGAGCCTTTTGAAGTCCGAATCAGAGCAGGAATTCGGTAGGTGTTGAACCCGTCCTCGCCGGAGGCGAAGACGGTTACAGCGGCGGCCAGGGAAATCATGGTGCAAGGCTACCTTGATACTTGGCTTCCACCTTTGCGAATGGAGCCCAGACCTTTCGATAGGCACGGCGTTGGTTATTCAGGTAGTCATCGATTGTCCGGGCCGGTCTTGCGGCTCGGGCAACACTGGCTGGACGCGCAGGAATGAGGTGCGTAAACCCAATTTGGATGAGCTTCTCCTTTTCGGCAAGCAAGAACTCAAATTCAGAAACCCCACCGGCCTGATATCGATCCTTGACTTCAGGATGGGGATACAAGATTCGAGAGACTTGTCGGATCCAGTCCAGCGAACTCGGGCACTCCTCCGACCAACCTAATGGGATAAACGCCTGCCACTCGGCAGTATTCAAGAGGAGCTTTGACGTTTGCTGCTGCGACACACTGACAAGGGTTGATCCCGATAAGTTGAGAACTGATACAGACCGAACCGGAGCATAGAAGAATTTAGATTCCGTGTGCTTAACACGCGGATTCGAATTCATTAATGGTTCGACGTATGCTCGGGCGAATGAGATCATTTGTGGTTTTGTCCACATTGAGGACGCCCATTGCTCGTCTGAGTAGCAATCGGCAAGGGCGTCCCAGTCCTTTCGCAGGAGGGCCGATTCTATCCTTTCCATCCGCATTCGCGGCCCCCGTACGTAGTGTTGAAAGCCGATTCCGGCGAGGCAGAAGCCGATGATGATTACTAAGGCAAATTTTTGAAAACGGCCAGCCACGAAGTAGGGACGGGGTTGGATGAGGGAATCGTTCGGAAAAGCTACAATATCCCGTGACCCTCGCGCGGATTGTTTACAGTATTGCCATCTTTATTGGCTCCGCGTTGCTGTTTTTGATCCAGCCAATGGCGGCAAAGTTGTTGCTTCCGACATTCGGCGGGTCGCCAGCGGTTTGGACGAGCGCGATGCTGTTCTTCCAGGTTGCTCTGCTGGGCGGTTACGCTTATGCGCACTACAGCAATCGCCTGCTCGATCCGACGCGCCAGCGATTCTTGCACCTTTTGCTTTTAGTTGTGGCGGTGTTCACCTTGCCATTTGCGGTCAAGGTTCCCGAAAACGCGACGACGGGATACCCGCCGCTCCTGGTGTTTCTGATGCTCGCGACGACAGTGGGGCTGAGCTACTTCACGATTTCTGCGGGTTCGCCGACGCTTCAGCGATGGTTTGCCACCACCGCCGACCCCGCCGCCAAAGACCCTTACTTCCTTTATGCGATCAGCAATGTCGGCTCGATGGTTGGGCTGTTCGCATATCCGTTCTACATCGAGCGACACTTCAAGCTGGGCGAGCAGGCGAACCTCTTCCGGTTAGGCTTTATCGTGATGATGGGGGCGATGCTGGTTGCGGGGGTCTTTGTGCGTCATCAGGCTCAGGAAGAGTCGGCACCGGCGGAGAAACTGGACCGGAAGCGGATGCTTCGGTGGATATTGATTGCCGCCGCTCCATCGTCGTTGCTTCTTGGGGTCACCAATACAATCTCCAGCAACATCGCCCCGATTCCGCTGATTTGGGTGGTACCGCTCGCCGCGTATTTGCTGAGTTTCATCTTCGCGTTTGCCTCCAAGCGCTTAGTGACAGCTTCTCAACTCGCGCGGATTTTGCCTCTGTTGGTGACGCCATTGGCGTTCACCATTTGCATCGAGGCGTCGGAGCCGTTGGTGCCGCTGGCCAGCCTTCACATTATTGTGTTTTTGGTCGCCGCCTGGTTCTGCCACGCGCTGCTGAGCGAGGATCGGCCGGATGCGGCGAACCTCACCCAGTTCTACCTCTGCCTGTCGATCGGCGGCGCAATGGGCGGATTCTTCAACTCGATCATCGCTGCGATGATCTTTCCGACCTTCTTCGAGTACCCGCTGATGCTATGTCTGATATTGCTGTTCCGGCCTCCGACGAAGGAGTTTGGAAAGCAGCTTCCAATGACGGCAATTCTCATGATCGCGAGTCTTGCCTGGATGGGCGCAGTTCGCTACCTCGGTGCCGACCTTCAGCCAAATCTCCGCTCCGGTATCGCGCTGGGAGTTCCGCTCGTTGCCGTATTCGCCCTCGTCGAGCGAACAAAAGTCTATGCCTTCGGAATGCTCGGCCTCTTCTTTGGCTCCATCGCGCTCGGAATCGCTTCAACCGGAAAAGTGCTCACCACCCATCGCTCATTCTTCGGCGTCCACAGAGTTGTGGATGGTCAGGGCTATCGCCAACTGATGCACGGAAACACGATCCACGGTCGCCAATCTCTCGATTCGGCAAAGAAAGACCTTCCTCTCACCTACTATTACCCTACGGGTCCGGTTGGTTCGATCTTCAACTCGCCTGATTTTATGCAAAACGTTCATCGAGTGGGCCTGGTCGGGCTCGGTGTCGGATCGCTCGCCGTGTATGGCCGGCCCGATCAAGAGTTCACTTACTTTGAGATCGATCCAACCGTCCTCTACCTCGCCCGAGACAGTGGGCTGTTTTCGTTCCTCAAACAATCGAAAGCCCGTATGAACTACGTCCTTGGCGACGCCCGGCTAACACTTGCCAAGCAGCCGGATGGCAACTACGGCTTCCTTGTTCTCGACGCCTTCAGCTCGGACGCCATCCCCACCCACCTGCTCACCGCTGAGGCGATTCAGATGTACGCGAGCAAGCTCGCGCCAGGGGGAATAATTGCGCTCCACGTCTCGAACCGGTATCTGGAGCTTGCGCCAGTGGTGGCTCTTACGGCGCGCTCGGCCGGACTGGAGACGTTTAGCAATATCGACGACGGAACGTCCGACGAGAAGGCGGACGGGAAGACGCAGTCTCACTGGTTGCTTCTGACCAAAAACCGGAGCGTTCTTCAGCTTCTTGCGAATGGCAATTTAGTCGGACACCCAGAAATGGCTCGAGGCAAGATTCGGCCAGGAATCGACTGGAACGAAATCGATATTCCGGCGAACGTGAAGCCTTGGACCGACGACTACGTTGACGTGCTTGGGGCGTTCAAAGCTCAATCGGACTGAACTCGAATAAGCGCTTGATGTAGAGCGCGAGCATTCCGACGCTGATCGAGACGTGGGACTTGCTTTGGAGAAATGCTCTGATTCGCTTTGCGGGCGCAAGTTTGGTTCGGCAGAGGGCGCCAACGAACATCTCGCGGTGGATCGTCAGTCCGGATTCACGATGGCGAAGCATCGTTTGGGTTGTACGGGCGGCTTGCTTTACTTCGGGCACCGAGAACGCCTCGTATCGACCCATTCTTTCGAGGGCGTCGAACTGTTCGCCATCGAGTTCGATTCCGGCGGCGAAAAGTGCGTCGCGGCGGACGACGTTCGCGAAGTGCTTCATGTCGTCAGCAGCGATGCGTGATTGCTGTGATGCGTGTTCGCGGTAATCGAGGAGGATTTCGGGGATGTTGGCGATCTTTCCGTGCTGGGAGATTCGCCGCCAGAGGTCGTAGTCTTCGCAGCTCGACTTGCCCATATCCGTTCGGAATCGAAGATTGTTCTGCTTGAGCACCGAGGTCCGAACGAGGACGGTTGAGGAGACCAGAGGCGAGCTGTAGAAGAAGAACTCGCGGATGCTGGTGTCGTCTGCAGGATGAGCGAAGGTCGCGGCATCGGTACGTTCTCCATCGACGATGGAGAAGGCCCGCGCGTGAGTTCCGACGAGAGAGATGTCTGCGTCGGCTTGCATTGCCGCGACTTGCTTTTCGAGCTTTGTGGGGTGCCAAAGATCGTCTTGATCGGTGAGGGCGATGAACTCGGTGGTGGCGAGGTCGATGCCACGGTTGCGAGTTGCTCCCGCACCCATATTTTGCTCATTTAGGTAGATGTCGATACGGTCATCGAGGAGTTCAGAAAATCTTTCTCGGGCGCCGTCGGTTGAGAAATCATCAACAAGAAGAAGCCGAAAATCGGTGAAAGTTTGGCGGAGAATTGAATCGACCGTCTCTTTGAGCAGTTCAAAGCGGTTGTAGACCGGAATCACAATTGTTACAGCTGGTTGATTCATTCTTTCCTGTGATCCACTCGCAAAATCTGTGCCAAATGTCGCCCTGGTAACCTAATGGCGTGACCCTCCTTGAAGCTCTGTCCTCTCGCGTCCTTTTGGGTGACGGAGCAAATGGCACTTTGCTCGCCGAGCGAGGGTTTAAGAAGCAGCCTTACGATCTTGCGAATCTGGAGGCACCGGAGCTGGTGCTGGCCGTGCACCAGGAGTACATTTCTGCGGGGGCGGATTTCATTGAGACCAACACCTTTTGCTCCAACCCTTTCAAGCTAGAGGGGCGGGGGGTGAGCGTTTTTGAACTCAATAAGCGCGGGGCGGAGATTGCTCGGGAGGCGGCGGGAGATCGGTTTGTTTTAGGTGCAGTTGGGCCCTGCGGGAAGCCACTGGCTCCATTTGGGCATATCGAACAGGATGTTGCGGCGGCAGCGTTTGCCGAGATCGCCGAGGGGCTTGTTGCAGGTGGAGTCGATGGATTCTTCCTAGAATCCTTTGTCGACCTTGGGGAGATTGAGATTGCGGTGGCGGCGATTCGTGCAGTCTCTGATTTGCCGGTTTTTGTTTCTAAGGCGTTCATCGAAGACGGCGAGATGATTGCCGAGGGGCTTCCGACTCGATGTGCGAGAGAAATGAGCGCGAGCGGGGCGGTGGCGGTGGGGGCGAACTGCATTGTTGGGCCGCAGAGGATGCTGGATCTGGTGCGGATGATGGCGGAGGAGTCGGAGCTACCGATTATCGCCTTCCCAACTCCGGGGCTCCCGCAGTTGGTGAAGGGCGAGATCACTTACGACACATCACCCGACTATTTTGCGAAAGCAACGGCTCGCTTGGTTGAAGAAGGTGCTCGGGTAATCGGCGGGTGCTGTGGAACGACTCCGGCTCATATCCGCGCGATGCGCGAGGTTTTGGATCGGGGCATTAAGGTGAAGCCCAAGACGGTTGTTACACGGACGGAAAAGGAAAAGGAGGAGCTGATTCAGACTCCGCCGAGTACATTGGCGACGAAGATTGCGGAAGGGCAGTTTGTGGTTGCGATTGAGATGGACGTTCCGCGCGGGCTCCGGATTCAGAAGCTGATTGCAGGGGCGAAGAAGCTTAAGGAAGCGGGCTGCGACGTGATCAATATCTCGGACGGCGCGCGGGCGCGGCTACGGATGAACCCCACGGCAGTGAGTACGCTCATTCAAAACGAAGCGGGCATCGAGGCAACGATGCACTTCAGTTGCCGGGATCGGAACTTACTTGCGGTTCAGAGCGACCTGCTCGGAGCTCATGCGCTGGGGATTCGGAATATTCTGGCGGTGACGGGCGATCCGGCCAACATCGGCGACTATCCTTCGGCGACGAGTGTTTTTGATATCGACGCGATTGGGTTGTGCCGAATCATGTCGCGGTTCAATGAGGGGGTTGATCTGGCCGGCTATTCGGTGGGCATGAAGACCGCCTTCACGATCTGCGCGGCTTACAATCCGTGCGCGATTGACCAGGCTCTGGAGGATGATCGGCTGGCGCGGAAAGTAGCGGCGGGGGCTTCGCTGATTTACACGCAGCCCGTATTTGATATCGCGGATGCCCAGCGGTCAGTGGATGTTTGCAAGAAGCTAGGAGTGGCGGTTTTGGTAGGAATTCTGCCTTTGCGATCGATGCGGCATGCCGAATTTATGCACAACGAGGTGCCGGGGATTTCGATTCCAGAGGCTCTGCGGGCGAAGATCGCTGGGGCGGCGTCGGACGAGGTTGCCCTTGAGATTGGGATTGAAGATGCCCGTTCACTTTGCCGCGACATCAAGGGAGCACAAGGCATCTACCTGATGCCGCCATTCGGAAACGCCGATATTGCAGCTAGGGTGATGGAGGCAGTACGGTGAACAACAAAAAGCTTTTGGCGGTAGCCGCAACCGGGCTATCCGCCCTGGGAAGTGCGGCGTTGATCTATGGCGCGCTCGTCGAGTCGAAGCGGCTGGTAGTTGATCGGGTTGATATTCCCCTACCGGGACTGCCAGAGCGGCTGGATGGGTACCGGATCGCGGTTTTGGCGGACTTTCATATTGGCCACAAGTGGTCGATGGAGCTTGCTCAACAGGCGATTGACCTTGCTCTGGACGAGTCACCGGATATGGTGGCGCTGGTGGGTGACTATGTCTCGTACTGGGATACTTCGTCGCCAGCGAAGCTCGGGGACATTATGGAGCCGTTGCTGATGATGAACGGCAATGTCGTCGCGGTTCCGGGGAATCATGACTACCGAAAGGGCTCGCCGGAAATCCTGCGGATCATTTTTGACGAGCTGAATATCAAGCTTTTGCGCAACGAGAATTGGACGCATGACGGCATTTGTTGGGTTGGGATCGACTCTTATAACGCCGAGCATGCGAACGTAGCAAAGTCGTTTTTGAATGCGGGCGACGAGCCTCGGATCGTGCTGTGGCATGAGCCGGATTTGGTTGACCAAGTTCCGTCGGGTGAGGCACTTTTGCAGTTGAGCGGGCACACGCACGGCGGCCAGTTCCGGTTCCCTTACGGACTTACGCCGATGACATCGCGCAATGGCGATAAGTATCGGGATGGCTTTTATCCCGAAGCTCCGACGCCGGTTTTTGTGACTCGTGGCGTTGGGACGACTGGCCCTCCTTCTCGGTTCTTGTGTCCGCCACAGGTGGCGATTTTGACGTTGAAGACTGCTTAGGCGGCGACCATTTCTTCTTCTGACTGCCGCTTTTCGGGCATGAAGAAGGCGAGGATGATGGCGGGGACGTAGAGGAATCCGGCGTAGTAGAACGTCTCGCGCGGCACCAACGAGGCGGCGGAGAAGGTTCCGGCGGCGGTGATCAGACGCCCCGCGTTGTAGCAGAATCCGGCTCCGGTTGTTCTTAGCAAGGTTGGAAAGAGCATTGGGAAGTAGAGCGGGAACGCTCCGAAAACCCCAAGGCCGAAGAACGCGGCGGCAGAAATCCACATTTGTGAGGACGTCAGAGTGCGATCCTGCGAGAATCCAAAGATGAACACGAAGAGCGCGGCGGAAAGGGCAAAGATGAACCCCTTGCGGTAGCCGATTTTCTGCGTTAAGAACGCCATAAAGAAGTTTCCGCAGATGTTGACGAGGGTGAAAAGGATGGTGCCGTTGACCACGATGTTGTCGAGTTGGGCTTTTGGGAGTCCTTTATTTTCGACGTGGGTTCGGATAAGGCCGGGGCCGAAGTAGAGGATCGTCCAGGCTCCGAGGAGCGTGATGGTGGACATAGTCAGCACTTTGAAGGTTGTCGGCAAAACCTTTTTGCCGAACAGCTCCGAGACCTTCGGCATTGTTTGCTTCGACTTGTTCTCCAACCACTCTTCGGGTTCGGGCACGGCTTTTCGGATCCAAAGGGTCACCAACGCGGGCAGTACTCCGATAAGGAAGATGTTTTTGTACGGCACATCCGCCAGACCTTTGACGGTCAGGGCAGCGAGGATCATTCCGAACATGTAGCCGCTTTGGAGGAGGGCGCTTGCCCAGTGCCGAAGACGTTGGGGAACGGTTTCGCCAACAAGGGCAGCCCCGGCGGCCCACTCGCCGCCGATTCCGAGCGCGGCAAGGAATCGGAAGATGAGCAGGTGCCACCACTCGGTGGCGAAATAGCAAAGACCTGTGAAACAGGCGTAGAAGATGATGGTCAGGTTAAGGGTCTTGGTGCGCCCGAGAGCGTCGCCGATGCGCCCGAACACAGCTCCTCCGAGCGCCCACCCGACAAGGAAGACGGCCTGGATGAGCGCAGCTTTGTCCTTCACCGCCTGATCGGTTCCAGGGAGGTGCATTAGCCCTGCTACGAGCGGGAGGGCGACGAGGGTGTAGAGGAAGCCGTCAAGACCATCGAATGCCCAGCCTAGCCATGCGGCCAGGAATCCGAGCTTTTTCTGCTTGCCAAATTCTTCAGTCGTCGGCGTTGACGTCACGCGCAGATTATACGCCAGCGACGCCTACCGACGAGTAGAGGCATGCACTCCAATGAAGCGCTCGTTCGAGTAATCGAGCCATTTTTGCTCAAGAGCCGCAGCATCCAAAAAGTTAACCGCTCCCAGAGGCAAGGACCTTGCGGGGTTCTTGCGATTGAGCAACAACACGGTCAAGTCACCGTGAACAACAGATGGCCTGATTGGCCAAATTTGCTCGATATAGGCTCCGATGAAAATCTTAAAATTGCGCGGGCTATAGCTAAACGGAGTGTCCTCACGCCCACACCGAACAAGAACAAGGTCCCAGTTTTTGAGTGCGATAAACTCGCGGATCAAATTAGCGACGCAAACGAATATCAACGGCGACGCCATCCCGACGGTTATGAGGGGATTCGGGAAGCTAGTCAGCCCAAACGTAAACCAAACAACTGTAGAAACAATGAGCCATCCTAGAACCGACCGCCTCATTTTTGGAGGCTGCCTCTCGGACGCTCGGTCGATCACTTCAAGTTTATAGCTTGAAGTCAACAATCCCCGTTACACCCACTTGCTCGACCGGCTTCACGCCGTCCTTATACTCCTCCGAAGCCATGGGAACCATCGCTCGAATCCGGATTTCCTTGCCGAAGAGGTCTTGTTCGAGTTGGGCAACTGCCTTCACCTTATCCACTTGGGCTTTGGGACCAGAGACTTGGACCATGCCGATGGCGTTTCGGCTACCGATTCCGCCGGTAACAATGGGGACGACCTTGGTGGTTGTCGTCGTCTTGGGATCGCGCTTGATGAGTTTGTTGAACTCTTTGTCAATCTCCTTGCCATACTTTCGAGTCACTTCCCAGATTCCCACGAGCTTGATCAGCTGCCCGATTTGGGCTGGAACGAACGGGGCAAGGAGGGCCACCGACACAAGAATGAGCATGGCGCGTTGTCGCTTCATGCTCATTAAGACGAATTACGCGGTGATTCGTTTCTTGCGGTTCCGAATTGCGCCATCTATCAGGACTCCAGCGAGAATAACTCCGCCTATGAGCGTGAACTCGAGTTGCTGGGAGAGCTGGAGCATGTTGATCATGTTCCTCAGAACTTGGAGCAACGCGGTGGCGAGCACAACACCGATAATGCTTCCGTCTCCGCCTCGAAGGGAGAAGCCGCCAAGGACGCAGGCCGCGACGGCGTAGAGCTCGTAGCCGATTCCGTGCCCGTTGGGTGAGATCGAGCTGGTGTAGAAGGCGAGAAGAACGGCCGAGACTCCGGCGAGGAGGCCGCAGACAACGTAGGTGATCATCGTAATGCGCTGGGTCGGGATTCCCGCAAATCGTGCGGATTCTTCGTTCTGTCCGGTGGCTAGGAGGCGAATTCCGAAAACGCTACGGTGGAGGACGACAAAGGCGACGAGGGCGCAGATGAGGAGCAGCCACATTGGGGTCGGGAGGCCCATCCAGTCGCCGTTGACAAAGTCGATCAGCACCTTCGCCTGCGGCGCATCAGAGAAGTTCCGAGTGTTGTCGTTGGTGATAGTGCGGGCCAACGACCGGTAGATCATGAGACCGCAAAGCGTGACGATAAACGATTGGAGCTTGGCTTTTGTGACGAGGACGCCGTGGAGGAGGCCAAGGATTCCGCCCGCGAGGATGGCGACGAGAACCGCCAGCCAGGGGTTCATATGATGCTCAGTGAGGAGCATTGATAGTCCGACTCCGAGGAGGGCGAAGACGGATCCGACGCTGAGGTCGATGCCGCCGGTGATGATGACGAAGCCCATTCCGATGCTAAAGATGCCGTAGATTCCGATCATCTTAGTAGTGTTGAGGATGTTGGCTTGAGAATAGAAATTGGGGTTTTTGAAGCCAGTGAACATACACACCGCCATCAAGATCAAGAAAATGCTGAGTTCTTTGCCGAATTTCATTCTTTGCCACCTACTGCTAAGTTCATAATTGCCTCTTCGGTTGCGTCCTTGCGATCCAGGATGCCAGAGAGGTGTCCTTCGTGCATCACCCCGACGCGGTCGCTGACCGCCAAAACTTCTTCCATGTCGCTGGAGACCATGAGGATCGCGAGGCCCTGGGCGGCAAGGCGCCTGAGCTCGGTATAGATTTCCGCCTTGGAGCCGACGTCGATTCCGCGCGTTGGTTCATCGATGATCATCACTTTGGGGTTCATTTGGAGCCAGCGTGCGAGGACGACTTTTTGCTGGTTGCCGCCGGAGAGGTTGGCGGCAATCTGGTCGATACTCGGGGTTTTGACGTTGAGTTGTTCGACTCCTTCGGCGGCATATTTTCGGGCCGCTTGTTGCCGTTTGAGGCCCAGTGATGAAAACTTGTTCCATGCGGGGAGGACGATGTTCTCGCCGACGCTCATGGTGGTGGTGAGTCCGGCGTTTCGGCGATCTTCAGGGACGAGGAACATTCCGGCGTTGATGGCGTCTCTGGGCGATCGGACTTTGAGGGTCTCACCTTTGATCGCGATTGTGCCTTGGGATGGGTCGATTCCGAAGAGGGCTCGCGTGACTTCAGACCGGCCCGCTCCGACCAATCCTGCCAGTCCGAGTATTTCTCCGGCTCGGATTGAGAATGAAATCGGGATGTCCGGGTAGCGATCTGTTCGAAGCCCGTCGACGTCTAGCACGACTTCGGAGGCAGTGGCTGGGCCAGAATTGACTGACGGAGCAATATCGCGGCCGACCATGAGCTTCACCATGGCTTCGTGAGTGATTTCTTCTTTGGTCAGGGCTCCGGCGTTTTTGCCGTCTCGGAGTCCGACGATTCGGTCGGCGACGACGCCAATCTCATCGAGCCGGTGGGAAATGTAAAAGATTCCGACGCCTTCGCTCTTTAGGTTAGCGATGATTTCGAAGAGGCGGTTGCTTTCTTCTAGCGTAAGGCTACTGGTGGGTTCGTCGAGGATAAGATAACGAACCTTCATCGAGAACGCTTTGGCGATCTCGACAAGTTGCCTCTCTGCGATAGAAAGGTCGGCCACCGAGGTCGTAGGCGGACGCTTTAGTCCGACTTTTTCGAGGTAGCCGACGGTTAGCTCGCGCATTCTTTTGCGGTCAAGGAGACCGCCTTTGCGAAGCTCTCGACCGAGGAAGATGTTCTCTGAGATGTCCAGGTTCTCAAGAACGGAAAGCTCTTGGAAGACGACCCGAATGCCTTTATCCAGTGCCTCGGAAGGAGACCGAAATGTACATGGAACGTCGTCGACCAGGAGAGAGCCAGCGTCCGCCTGGTACACGCCGCCGATGATCTTCATGAGGGTGCTCTTCCCAGCGCCATTTTCGCCGAGAAGAGCGACCACCTCGCCGGGGGCGAGGCTAATATCCACGGAATCGAGCGCGACGACGCCCGGGAAACGCTTACTGACTCCGTGGATTTGCAGCAATTACTTGCCCGTCATTTCCTTGAGTTTCTTCGCGAACTCAACGACCGAGTCCTTCTTGACCGACGTGGTTGGAACGAAGATCTGTTTAGAAGCCGGGATTCCCTTCTTATCGCCACCTGCGGCTGCAGCCATCATCTTGACGGACTGGTAGCCGAACTCGAATGGTTGCTGAACGATGGTTGCTTCGATGAAACCTTCTTCAACGCCTTTGAGCGTGTCTGCTTCTTCGTCGAAGGCAACGATCTTGACCTTGCCTTTTTTCTTGGCCTCTTTGACGGCGTTTAGGATTGCGGGGCCGTTGTAGGACCAGAGTCCGACGAGGCAGGCGACATCGGCGTTGGCGACGAGGGTGTCGGCGACGTTCTGCTTGGCACGGGCTCGATCGGTGTCGTCGGTCTTGGGCGCGTCCCCGATGATGGTGACGTTGCTACCCTTCAGGGCTTCTTGGAGACCTTGGAATCGCTCCTTGGCGTTTTGGGCGTCGGCTTTTCCGACAAAGACAGCGATCTTTCCGCCACTTGGGAGGGCCTTTTTGACTTCTTCGCCTGCCATTCGACCAGCGGCGACGTTGTCGGTGCCGAGGAAGACTTCGCGCTTGCTATTTGGCGCGTCGCTGTCTTGGGTCATAAGGAACGTCTTTCCTGCGAGTCCGTCGAGGTCAGCGGATTGACCTTTGGGATCCACGGGGCTAACGGCGATGGCTTTGATTCCGTTGGCGACGAGGTCATCGAGGATCTGCTTTTGTGCGGCAGCGGTTCCGTCGGCTGGCATCTTGAACTCAAGCTTGACGTTTCCTAGCTCCTTCTCTGCCTTTTCGCATCCGGCTTGGGCGATCTTCCAAAAGTCGGAGGTGTTGTTGGTGACGAACGCAACGGCGACCTTGTCTCCGGTTGGAGCGGGCTTGGTTTCGCCGCCCGTGGTCGGTGCCGGTGCTGCCGAGCTGGTTTCGGTCGAACCTGAGCCGCATCCGGCAATGACGAGAGAGGCCAACATGGCCGACAGAATCCAATTCTTCATCTTCGAGAACTCCTGGTGAATGATATCGTGATTTCGGAATATATATTCCGAGAGCGCAATATCATGTGCAGTTACAGTTTATGCTGATTCGGGTTGCTACGTCTAGCCTTCGGGTTTGAATACAGGTCGCTTACCCACACTCCCGATGGTTTCTTGCGGATTTTCACCGGGATCAGTCAGAATATCCGCTCGGTGGCGGCTTCCGACCAGCACCGGAGTTCTGCCTTAAGTAGTCCAACTTCGCCCCCAACGAATCACGGATGGATTGCGGGAGTTCCGCCACGGATTTGACCTCGACACCGGGTACCCCCGTGAACGCGGCGAAGATTCTCGCTGATGCTGGCCCGTCAGACAGTGTCAGTAGCAGGGAATGAAGGGTAATCGGCTGGAAGGTAACGGCGTGAAACTTTGGGTAGTACATGTCGGCTTTACCCACAGAGGCCCAAAATTGGTTGATGGCAACAGAGTCATAGTTGTAGATGCCGCTGGAACCGCCTTTGCCAGGGCGAAGAATCAGGTTTGGGGTCGCGGATGCCGAGCGGACGATTTCGGTTCTATCGGTGATGCCGTTCACAAATGCCATGACATCCTTGAGGCTTCGCGGGGACCGTCTGAGGAATGCGTTTGGGTTTGCATCGGTTTGGAGAGAGCTAGCATCAGGGCAGTCGGCTAACAGCCTGCGAGCTTTCGAACTTAACTGTCGGCCCAGCAGTACACCTCCTTCTAAAAGTGCCTGAAGCTGTGCTGGCTGCAACTCTCCAAGAAAGCGAAAAGTCGACGAGTAATTTGAGTCATACAGATGTGAGACACTATCGAGGACCGGGATTTCATAGGCCTCTTCGATCGACATCGCGTAACGGTTGAAGCCAAGAATCGGTTGGGACTTCGCCAGCTCGATACCATCCTCAAGGGTCATGAAGGACCGTTCTCTGATCTGTCGAGCTAATTGCCGGACCGCTTTGTGATTGGATCGAAACTTTTCATGTCGAAGCATCAGCTCTGGGCGTGCAACTAAGACGCCCGCCTTATCTCTAGACCAAGTGACGATCGAGGATAAGTGATCGAGTGCCTCTTTGACAGTCTTGAATGGCTGGCGGTAACTCTTGAGCGAGTACGGCGTGATTGGTATTGCTTCGTCTGGTGCGATGACTGTTAGCTCTGGGATCACCTTTCTGATTTCGCTCAAAGCGGGGCCAAAAGCGACCTGAGCAGGTTCAAAGTCGGCTCGCTCCATCGGGGCTTTACCGTAGTAATTCGCGACGTTTTTCGGATCATCTACTCGTTTGCTCAAGACGGGTTCAAGTGCATCCTCCTCAGGCAAAGGGTTCTTCTTAGCGATATCAAGGGTCGCGGACGACCCTCCGACGTAGAGCAGATCTCGGTTCCAGCTCGTGCACCCCACGCTCCAACTCGTCGGACTTACGGATCGAACGGTTGTCCAAAGCGTAATCGGCCCTTGGGCGGGCTTCCGCCGCATCGAGACATTGAGATAGTGCTCAAGCTCTGCTTTGCCTTCGACAGTGTGTTTGGCCAGGTAGTCGGAGTCGAGGCGACTTTGCTCTAAGATGCGATTCTCGACGGTTGCGTAGGAGTTCATTCTCCTTGCCAGCGCGTGGGGAACATTGGCGAAATGGAGTTTTTCCGATGGCTCTGACTGTGACCACCAGTTTTGAGGGGTTTGGTTAACGCAATCCCTCACGGCAACGTATTCGGGCAAGAGTTTGAAGGAAACTGCGTCAAGTTGATTAAGTCCATCCGATGCGACTCCACTCTCTCCTAAACCGGCCCTCAAAGTTTCTCGTTCCTTAGCGAGTTCAAGCCGATACGGCAAAGTGTCGCCTCCCAGCTTCTGGCAAATCGGATCGATCTCTTTTTCTCTCTGCTCGATGATTCTTTGTCGAATCAGATCGCTTTCTTCCTCGCGCATCTTGGCAAGCACGGTCGAGTTGCGGCGAAAGACCAGGACATCCCCTTCCTTCTGCCACTCCGCCCGAAACGCGGCAGCGATCCGTTTTGAGACATTCTCCACTGACCAGTCTTTGGTCGAAAGATACACCGTCTCGCGGCTGAGCGAGGGGTCGATTTTGTAGATTTTCCCCGAGACCCGAGTGAGTTCGTCGGCGAACCGTGTCAGCTCTATGAACTCCACAGGGAGGGTTACGAGCTTCTCCTGATGAAGTACCAATGCCGCGAAGATCATGAGACCATTATAGGACGGATCGGGTAGCGTTGCGTTATGTTGTCGACGTTGATCGCATCTGCGGTTCTGGCTCAAGATAATAAGCCTTCGATTCCTCTGTAGATGAAAGTCGACTGGTCCAAATCCTACTCCTTTGGATCGCTTCTGGAGAGAATCTTGTGGATGAACTCATACCTCTTTTGGATCAGCTTCCGGTCTGATATGGGTAGCTTGTCGATCGAGTCAACCTTTTTACCCAAAGATTGTGAGAGTAGCACTCTTCCGCCAGGTGCACCTGGCTCTTTCGAAATGTAGAGATAGCCATACGAATTGCGAATGGGTTGGAGCTTGACGGTGCTCAATGGGACGCTGTAGTTGAGACTGGTGGTCTTTCCTGATCGGTCGTGGGCGAGCCAGGTGCCGAGCAACTGAGTCTCGAATATCCGAATCTCAGTTGGCTTATCACTATAGTGAATGAGCGTTGTCGGAGTTGTCTGCTCGTTTGGCACTGGGGCAAAGTACAGCCGCAACGACTCCAGGTTCTTCCCCTCTGACGTTAAGAGTGAGGAACGCCCTCCAGAGCAGGCTGCCAGACCCGCAGACCGGATAGCTTCCTGAGCATTCTTGTTCAGGCTACCAATTGGAACACCAGATTTGTCTCGGGCTCGCCGCCTTTCTGTCTCCGAAAGGGAAAAAAGCACTGGCGTCCAGTTGATGTCCGCAAGACCAGTTCCGTACCCTTGTATCCTATCCCTGTCAGGAATCGCGAAACTCACAACGTCCCGATACATGAAATTTGCTGGCGCAAACAAGGCTTCATAGGCGACCCGGTTAGTGCCGATCAATCCTTGGCGGCGGGTGAGTGCAAGTCCTCGGTGAATCTGCAACCTATCCGCCCTGCCCGATTCTGAAAACAAGGCTTCACTTGGTTTGCAGTAGAGCGTGCCCGAAGCGTCGAATGACCAGTTGATTTCGCCAGATATCTGGCCGAACCACGTTTTGATCGGGAAGGGGAATTTTTGAAGGTAGAGGAGGTACCTGGCTCTCACCATTGCGACGTCTGGGAGAATTGCGACCAATCCAGAGTTTTTTGATGCCAGGTTTCGAAAGATATCACCAAAGTAGGTTTCCAGCAGTTCGGTTTTCGACCAGTCGCGTTCAGTTCTGAGCTTGGCCAGGAACGCCTCATCCACGTCTCCTGTGAGTTCAGGCTTGACGTTCTCGGGAACTTGATCGACTGCCGATCGGATTTCAAATCCTTCTCTGCGTTTGAGCTTCCCGTTTGTTGCAACTTCAGAAAGTGTGAACTGCCAGCAAGGATCGACGTTTCGATGCACGCAAAGTGCCAACTTTTCTGACTTGCTTCTAGTCGTAAGGTTGGCCCGTTCGACGAACGGGTAGTCGGCATTGGACAACATGAGACTGTCGCCGATTTGGAGTTGCAATACTTTGTCAATGGGCAAAGACTGAAACCCGTTTTCGAGCCAACTGTCTAGTCGATTGCCAATTCTCTTCTTTAGCTCGTCGCCAAAGTTTCGGATCAACTCCTCTTTTTGCCCGTCGGTTCGGGCTAGGGTCCAGGTCGAGCCCTTGTGCGTCCAGGTGGCGGTGTAGACCTTCGCAATTCGCTCCCGGATAACGTCCGGAGAATTGTCGGTTCCGGCAATGAAAATGACCTCGTTTTTGAAGTCGGGAGAGATATTGTGCCTTTCGCCGGTCGCGAGACTAAGGCGCGATGCGACCTGACCGATGCCGATAAATTCTTGCGGAATCGACACCGCTTTCGTCAGCAAACTTGCTCCGATCAACAGCCCTAGCACATGACCATTATAGGACGGATCGGGTAGCGTTGCGTTATGTTGTCGACGTTGATCGCATCTGCCGTTTTGGCTCAAGATAGCAAGCCCTCAATCCCGTTGTGGCCCAACGGGGCGCCCGGCTCGGAGGCGCGCAGGGGGGAGAAGGAGACTCAGCCTCATGCATGGTCGATTGGGAATATTTACAATCCGTCACTGACGGTTTATGAGCCGCCGGCAGGCAAGGCGAATGGGACGGGGCTGATCATTGCTCCGGGCGGGGGATTCCGGGAGTTGGTGGTTGGCGAGGAGGGATTCAAGCCCGCGAAGCTGCTTGCCGAGAAAGGGATTACTTGCTTTGTGCTCAAGTATCGGCTGGTGCGCGAAGAAGGCTCGGGGTTGACGATTGAGAAGGATGCTCCGGTGGACGCGATGCGCGCGGTTCGGCTCGTGAGGGGGGTTTCAGATGTTTATGGGATCAAGAAGGTCGGGATGCTCGGGTTTTCGGCGGGCGGGGAGGTTGTGTCACTGGCGACATTTCAGGGATCGGTTGATGCTTCGGCGAAGGATCCGATTGATCGGCTAAACGCTCAGCCAGACTTTGCGGCCTGGGTTTATCCGGGGCCGGTGGGGGTTCCGAAGGAGTATAAGGGGACGCTGCCCCCGGCGTTTATGTTAGTGGCGCAGGATGATGGTGCTTCGAATGTTGTTTTGAACTTGATTAATGTGTACAAGCAGGCAAAAACGCCTTACGAAGCGCATATTTTGCACACAGGTGGGCACGGTTTTAACATGGGCGACCGAAGCGATAAGGTCGTAGTCAAAACCTGGGCAAATCGATTCCTTGACTGGATGAGTGATCAGGGGTTACTTTCCAAGTAGCTCGTGCCTCACAATAGAGGGGTGGCAACAACGACGTTCGTCTCCGTCGCCGAAATGGCGCGCTTGGTCCGGAATCTCGGTCTCAAAACCTGCATCGAGGGGGTTGTTGAGAAGTTGGAGGAGGATTATGGGCGGTGGGAGATGTTCCAGAAGTGCGCTCGCACCGCGAACCATTGCGAGATGGGCGTTGTCGAGCTGATGCCTTCTTCGACGGATGAGGAGTTTGCATTTAAGTATGTGAATGGGCACCCTAAGAACTTTTTGCACGGGATGTCGACGGTGATGGCCTTCGGGGCTCTGAGCGACCTAAGAACCGGGTGGCCGAATTTGCTATCGGAGATGACTTTGCTGACCGCGATTCGGACGGCGGCGACTTCGGTTTTTGTGGCGAAATTGCTTGCCCGGCCAGATTCTCGAAGGATGGCGATGATCGGGTGCGGGGCTCAATCTGAGTTTCAGATCACGGGGTTTAACGAGCTTTTGGGGGTGCGTGAGTTCACGGTATTTGACACGGACCACCACGCGGCGGCGAAGCTGAAGCGGAACTTGGCGCATTTGAATATTACGATTTGCGACTCGGCTGCGGAAGCGGTTCGAGGGGCCGACATCGTCACGACTTGCACCGCAGACAAGACGAAAGCGACGATCTTAACTGGCCAAATGATTGAGCCAGGGATGCATATCAATGCGATTGGCGGCGACTGTCCGGGGAAGACGGAGCTTGCGGCGGATGTGCTGACTAAGGGCACTGTTTACGTTGAATACGAGCCTCAGACCCGGGTCGAGGGAGATATCCAGCAGATGCCGCCCGACTTTCCGGTGACTGAGCTTTGGCGGGTGCTAGAGCAGCCTTCGGCGGGGCGAACGACAGAGAGCGAAGTGACGATTTTTGATTCGGTTGGGTTCGCTTTGGAAGATTTTTCTGCTCTTCGGTGGGTTTATTCGATGTGCCAGAAGCACGGGTACGGGGAGCCGATTGATCTGATGCCGATCATGCCAGATGTGAAGGATTTGTACGGGCACAGCGGGCTCGTGCTATCGTTGGTTTGATGTCCGACAAGATTCCGATTCTGCTCGATACCGATCCAGGGAATGATATCGACGACGCTGTCGCTATCAGCTACCTGTTGAAACAGCCTCGATGCGAACTTTTGGGGATCACGACGGTGAGTGGTCCGGTGGCCAAGAGGGCGGCGATTGCCGAAGTGCTGTGCCGCTCGGTAGGACGGGGTGATGTGCCGATTTTGGCGGGGCGCTCGGAGGTTTTGAGCTACGGACAAGGTCAGCCTTGGTGCGCGCAGTACGAACCCATTCGACACCTGGAGCATTCTTTGGATTACCCGGAGAATGCCGCTGTGGATTTTCTGAGGAACACGATTCGGGCTCGGCCGGGCGAGATTACCCTCGTCAGTATTGGTCCGTTTATGAACCTTGCGCTGCTGTTTTCGCTTGACCCTGAGATTCCGTTTCTGCTGAAAGGGCTTTATAGCATGGCGGGAAAGTTTTTTATTGGGAATGAGCCGGAGTGGAATTGCATGATTGATCCGGTGGCGACTTCGATGGTCATCAAGGCGCCTCGACCCGTGCATCACTGGTTTGGGTTGGATGTCACCACGCGGTGTACGATGAGTCCAGACGAGGTGGTCAGTCGGTTTGTGGGCCAGCCGTTGGAGACCGTGATTCCGATGGCGCACACCTGGTTCAGCCACACCAAGTCGATGGTCTTTCACGATCCTTTGGTGGTGGCAAGTATCTTTCGCCCTGAGCTTTGCGCTTTTGTGCGGGGGAGGGTGCACTGTGATGCCCGAACCGGGGCGACGTACGTTACGGAAGGGACGGGGGATGACTTGGTGGCCCATGACGTCGATTCCGAGGCGTTCTTCGCTGAGTATTTCAGCGTCGTCGCCAGTTAAGTGCAGGTAAAATTAGAGAGGTTACTGGGCGTTTTTATGCACCGATTTCGACTGATTGCGTTATCTGCCGCCGCTCTTTTGCTGATCGGCTCGTTTGCTCTTGCCCAGGATAAGCAGGACCCCCCGGCACGACCCCAGCCGGGTCGGCCTTTGCCAGACGATAAGAAGAAGTCGGAGCCAAAAACGGGGCAAGAAAAGCCCAAGGCTGGGTCAAACAAGCAGAAGCCAAAAGGGGAGAAGGACGAGCCAGAAAAGCCGATTCTGAATCCGCACGATCCGCTCGGGACAGAGCCGTTTGTGTTTGAGGACGGCCCCTTCAAGGACCTGCAGGTTTTTGGTTACAGCTACTTTGCGGCGGCTCGAGAGAACCTGATCGCTCAGCGAACTTCAAAGAATGCATCTAAGGCTAAGCCGGAGCCTGAAAAGGATGCGGATCCTGATGCGGCAAAGAAGAAATCGGAAGAGGGCAAGCCTAGCGACATAGCGAAGAAAGTCTCCAAAGAAGATAGCTCCAAGGCAAAATCGGACGAAGACACTCAGAAGAGCGTTGAGCAGAATCCGATCAATGCGCTGCAATTCTTTGTTGGCCCAGCGCAGATGGCCAACGGGAACATTGCGATGCCGGCACCTGAGCGATACCAGCTCGGGGCTGGAGACAAGTTGGTGATCCGGTATTCCAGCCCTCTGGAGCTGACCAAGGAAAAGACTGTTACCGTTGACCCTACCGGAAGTCTGGTTGTGCCAGTGATGGGCACCAAGCTGACCGTGCGCGGGATGAGCCTCGCACAGGCCGAGAGGGCGATCACAAAGGAGATTCAGCGGGGGCTAAGGGATGCCTCGGTGAGTGTTTCGCTGGGTGAATTGCGGACAATTTCGATCTCAATTGTCGGAGAGGTGATCTCGCAGGGGAGCTACCAAGTGCCGAGCGTGATGACGCTGTTCAACGCGCTTTACGCAGCAGGTGGGCCCACGATCAACGGTTCGTTCCGAAACATTCAGCTTCGGCGAAGCAATGGGACTTCACGAAACATCGACCTGTATTCGTATCTGTTGAAGGGCGATCCGAGCCAGGATGTGGCTCTTCAGCCAGGGGACTTGATTCTGGTTCCAACGGCGACAAACCGTGTGGCGATCCGGGGCGAAGTGGGCCGTCCGGCGGTGTATGAAATGCTGGCGGGGGAGAAAGTCAAGGACTTGCTCAAGTATGCAGGTGGGGCAAAGTCGTCCGCAATTCTGAGCCGCGCGGAGATTAAGTCGGTTAACCCGGGAATTGAGCGTCAACTCAACACGGTTGACCTGACTGGCGAAGTCAATCCTGGGCTCAAAGAAGGGGATATTGTCACCCTCTATGCGCTTCGCGAGGACATCGAAAACTCGATCGAAGTTGAGGGAGCGGTAGACCAACCGAGGGCGTACCAGTTTAGAGCTGGGATGAAGGTCTCGGATGCGATTGGCGAAGCAAGGGGGCTTTTGAAGGACGCTTATAATGTGCGAGCGGACCTCTACCGGGAGAATCCGGACAAGACGATTGCCTTAGTTCCAATCGATCTTTTGAAGGCGGTTGCAAAAGACCCTATTGCAGACATTTCTTTGCAAAGAGGCGACAAACTTCGGGTTTATTTCGCAACGGAAGTCATGTGGCTGCAGGATCGAGTCGTGGAGATCAAAGGAGCCGTTCGGACTCCAGGCAAATACTTGCGTCTGGACGGGATGCGGCTTTCGGACCTAATGCTGCAAGCTGGCGGACCCCTCCCGGATGCGAGC
Source organism: Fimbriimonas sp. (assembly GCA_965248555.1). Classification (GTDB taxonomy): domain Bacteria; phylum Armatimonadota; class Fimbriimonadia; order Fimbriimonadales; family Fimbriimonadaceae; genus Fimbriimonas. The sequence continues at coordinate 490,861 of CBDFJP010000001.1, forward strand.
TATGAGGCGGCGTTTATCTATCGAAAGAACGATGACGGCACCGAGGGGCCACTTCTGAAGCCTAATTTGAGTGCGGCACTACTGCGCAAGCCAGAGGCGGACGTTCTTCTTAAGGATCGGGATGTCGTCATGGTATATCGCCTTGACGAGGCTGAGTTCCGCCCTAGACAGCTGGTGACAATTCAGGGAGCCGTCGTAAAAGGAGGCGATTTTCCGCGATCGGAGGGCCTGACCGCAAGAGATTTGATTCAACTAGCCGGCGGACTTCGACCTGATGCTGCCGAAGAACTGCAAATCTCTCACTCGCGCACTTTCGACCCCAAAGACTCAAAGGATCCGGCAAAGACTGGTTCAAGTTTCAAGAAGCCGTTTGAAACTATCAAAGTGCTGGACGTGTTCACCGGTCGGCACAACTCAGTGCTCGAGGATGGAGACGTGCTAACAATTCCTGGTCGAGGTGACTACCAGGAGGCACCTCTCCTGGTCGAGATTCGAGGCCGGGTTAAGTTCCCGGGAGTGTATGCGATCACCAAACGAGGGGAGACCGTATTCGATCTACTGAAGAGGGCAGGTGGTCAGGCAGAAGGGGCTTGGCTCGAAGGAGCGCAGTTCACTAGATCTCCCAAGTATCTGACGACTGAGGCGGAAACTCGGCTTTCTCCAAGAGTCAGGAGGCTGCTAGAAGAGATTCAGGAACAGGCTTACCTTAGAGCCTTGGCAAAGTCGGATATCGATAAGCTTCGGTTGCTGAATTCGCAGGGCGGGGGAAGTAGTACAGCTCTGCTTGGGGCGCTGGCCGGGGGCGCAGTCCCACAAACAAACGGGACAACAGACCCCGAGGCGGCGAAGAAGTTGTTGCAACGAGAGACCGTCACTCCTGCTCGACCGTTGACGAATGAAGAGTTGCTCGAGTCAGGAAATATTCCGATTCGACTACACGAGATTGACCGTAACAGAAAGGCTTCCAGCAATCTAGTTCTGAAAGACGGCGATATTTTGACCGTACCGGAGAGGCCGACGACGATTGCGGTTCGTGGTGCAGTGATCCTGCCTACTGCGCTCATTTGGGAGAAGGGAAAAACGCTCGATTACTACCTGGCCAAGTGCGGTGGGGCAACGATTGACGCAGACTCCACACAAATTCTGATCATTCGGGCGACGGGAACGATCACTCGGGCCCGAGGAACGACGAGGATCGAGCTTGGAGACGCGATCTTTGTACCCACCAAGGTGATGGTGGCGAAGTTGACGGATGCTTCTTCGACCTTCGATTCGGCGATCAAGTCGCTGACGAACGTCGGAATCATCTGGGCCCTGATTAGCCGCCTGCTCTAAACCAGCCCTCCGATAAGATTCAGAAGCACGAAATCGTAGGTGGAAATTCCACCTACGTCGTGTGTATTGAGGCCGATTTCGACGTACTGGTATCCCACAAAAAGGTCGGGGTGGTGGTCGATTCGGTCGGCATGATGGCCGACAGCCATTGCGAAGACGAGGCCCGATTTGTAGGAATCGAATGTGAATCGTTTGAAGAGCTTTCCTTCCCTCACGCTCCAGCCTTCGAGCTCGGCAAGTAATGCTGTGATTTCTTGGTCGCTCAGTTTTCGACGTTCCGGCATGATGAAGAGTGCTCGTTCCACGCCCTCAATCTACGCGACAGGCGGGGCGAAAGTCTACGCGGGAGGCGGGTTCTGGGGTACTACTTATGAATAGGCTTCGATATGGGCAAATACAAACTCGATCTCAGCAGCGCCGCTCAGGTCCACAAAAATCTCGACGTTGAGACCCTCATCCAGCACTGTATTCAGCGCGATAGCTGTAAGCAGCTCGCAAACGGAGCCGTAGTCGCTTTTTCGGGCGAGTACACGGGGCGAACGCCGAAGGACAAGCACACTGTTGCGGATTCCTCGTGCGAAGATCATATCTGGTGGGAGAACAACAACCGGATGTCGCCGAAGCTTTTTGACTCGCTGTTCGGCAAGTTTCAAGCTTATGCCGGGGCTAAAGAGCTTTATATTATCGACACCTACGGCGGAGCTGACCCTGCTCATCGGATCAAGGTTCGTTTTATCGTTGAGCGACCCTATCACGCACTGTTTATCAAGCAACTTCTGATTCGCCCTTCGGCGGCGGAATTGGAGACTTTCGAGCCGGACTGGACGGTCGTGGACTTTGGAAAGCGTTCGTTTGACCCTGCGGTCGATGGCACTCGCGGCGATGCAGTGATTGCGCTGAACATGCCGGAGCAGACCGTTCTCATCGGCGGAACCCAGTACGCAGGCGAAATGAAGAAGTCAGTGTTCACGATAATGAACTACCTTCTGCCTCTGAAAGGCGTCATGGCGATGCACTGCTCGGCGAACGTCGGTCCGAACGGCGATACTGCGCTCTTCTTTGGGCTTAGCGGAACCGGGAAGACCACTCTTTCCGCCGATCCAGAGCGAATGCTGATCGGTGACGACGAGCATGGCTGGACCAATGAAGGCGTGTTCAACGTCGAGGGTGGATGCTACGCAAAATGCATCGGCCTTACCGAAGAAAAGGAGCCGGAGATTTTCCACGCGATCCGCACGGGGGCGATCTTGGAGAACGTCGTTTTGGATGCCAACGGCAATCCTGATTTCAATGATCAGTCGATTACCGAAAACACCCGCGTGGCTTATCCGATCGAGCATATCGACAAAATCATGACCCCGAGCCTGGGAGGACATCCCAAAAACATCGTGTTCCTCACTTGCGACGCAATGGGCGTTCTGCCTCCGATCTCGAGGCTTACCAAGGAGCAAGCGATGTACTTCTTCTTGAATGGTTACACGGCGAAGGTGGGCGGAACCGAGAAGGGAGTTACGGAGCCGAAGAGCGTCTTCTCGGCCTGCTTTGGCCAGCCGTTCTTGCCCTTGCGACCGAAGGTTTATGCCGAGTTGCTCGGAAAGAAGATTGATGAGCACGGCTCCAAGGTTTGGCTCATCAACACGGGCTGGACGGGTGGGCAGTACGGCGTTGGGTCACGGATGAAGCTGGGTTATACGCGGGCGATGATCCACGCGGCGTTTGATGGTCAGCTAGATAGCGTTGCTTTTGAAACCGATCCGATTTTTGGATTGCACATTCCGACGGAGTGCCCGAATGTGCCGGCAGACATCCTCAACCCGCGCAACACCTGGAGCGATAAAGCGGCATATGACGTCCAGGCGAACAAGCTGCACGGAATGTTTGAGGAAAACGCGAAGCAGTTTTAGAGGTAGCGCTTCCACCATCTGACGATTTCGTTCAGGCGGTGTTGTCGGAGATCGGCGGGGCCGGAGCGACTCATGCCGTGGGACGTCGAGGCCGGATAGCGGACGAAACGGGTGGGAACGCCATTTTGCTGGAGTGCCGAGTAGACCTGCTCGCCTTGCTCGATGTTGCACCGCAGGTCACCTGCCGAGTGGATGATCAGGGTGGGAGTCGTGACATCCTTGAAGCATGAGATCGGCGATTGCCGCCAAAGCTCCTTGATGTCGTTGAGGTCACCCCAGGCGTTGCCCTTGAAGTATCCGTCTTTGTTCATCGGGAAGTCGCTGTTTCCGGCCATGGAGACGAAATTACTGACGCAGCGGTCGGTGATCGCCGCTTTGTAATCCTTCGTGTGACCTATCACCCAGTTCGTCATGTAGCCGCCGTACGAACCGCCCATGACCCCCATTCGGGAGGAGTCGATGAAGGGCTGCTCTTGCATCCATTTGGTGACGGTTTGGACGTCGACCCAGTCTGCAGTTCCCCAATCGCCTTGGATGGCTTTGGTGTGGGCTTCGCCGTAGCCAGTCGAACCCCGGGGGTTGGTGTAGACCACGACGTAACCTTGAGCCGCGAGGACTTGGAACTCGTGGAAGAATGCCCAGCCGTATTGAGCATGGGGGCCGCCATGGACTTCGAGGACCCCGGGCCATGGGCCGTTTCCGGCAGGCTTCATCACCCAGCCGTGGAGCTTTGTGTTGTCGGGAGTGTCGAGCCAGAACTCCTCGGCAGGTTGGACCTGAACCTCGCTGTGCCATTCGGTGTTGAACCCGGTGAGAGTCTTGATCGAACCCGATTTGAGGTCTTCGACGATTGCAATTTCGGGGACCAATGTGGGAGTGCTGAACACCCCGACTGCCTTTCCATGATGGACCGAGTTTGCGGAGAAGAGGTGTTTTCCGCTTGTGTGGAAGTCGATCTCTCCTTCCAGCGAGATGGTTGAGAAATGGGTTTCGCCTTTGGTTCCGATGACGGCATGGATTGCCGCCGAATCCTCGCGCCATTCAATCCAGGCTCCGAAGCTGGCTTCCTTGGTGTCGCTCAGCGTGGAAACCGTAAGACTATGATCAGTGTGTTCGGTCAGATTTTTTACCTCACCGCCAGTGCTCGGGGCGGTGAAAAGGTGGGTGTTACGGACTCCCCAAGGGTCTTCGAGGTCTACATTACCAGCCCAGGCAAAGGTTTTTCCGTCGGGCGACCAGCGGAGAGACTGCTTTTCGCCTACTGGCAGGCCCGGGACTTGGGATTGCGATCCGTCGAGCCTGACTCGGTAGACCTGGTCGTTCGGTTTTTCGCGAAATGGGTGGGCGCAGGCACTTCGTAGGACGCCAAGCTCGTCCGAGGCGGGGGACCAGGAGAAGTCGTAATTCCCGTGGGCGTCGCGGTCGTCGATCATTTTCACGTCGCCGCTCGCGACGTTTAGTAGGTAGAGCTTGAACCGCTGGTCGCCGAAGTAGCCGTCGCCGTCTAGCCGGTACCACTCGGCTTCGGTAGCGAGCGGAGCCTCGCTCATTCCCGCTTCTTCCCGCTCCTTTTTGCCCTTCTTGGTGAACTCAACTGCAGTTTCGCGGAAGGTGAAGGCGATCCACTTGGAGTCTGGCGACCACTTGTACTCGCCGATTGAGCCTTCTTCGAGGCTCGTTAATGCGCGGGCTTCGCCGGCTTTCGGGAGAAACATCAGCTGGGGGCCGTCGGAGTCGCGGGCAGAAATGAACGAGATGCCCGTTCGATCCGGTGCCCATCTTCCACTGCTTGAGGAGTTCGTTCCCTGGGTGAGCTGGATGCAGTTTCCGCTGAGGTCTGTTGCCCAGAGTTGGTTCTGCGATTTGTATTTCTCCCCGACCGTCTTGACTCCGAAAAGAACTTGCGAGCCGTCTGGCGAGAATTGCGGGTCGGACACAAGTTTGAACTTCAGGAGGTCGTCGATAGAGACCGGACGTTTGGACATGATTCGAGTCTACGCAACTCGCGCCGCGAAAATCCCTTTAGGAGAGGATTTCGACCAATTCTATGAATCCCTCGGCATAGGCCATTTCGGAGGGCGTCTTTCCTTCTGGACCGGGAACGGGGGTTGCGCCGTTTTCCATAAGGAATTGGGCAAGGGCGCGGTTGCCTTGGTGAGCGGCGTAATGCAGTGGCGTCCAGCCCGCCCGGTTTGGGAGGTTGACATCGGCTCCTTCGAAGACCAGCTCCCGTGCGATTACCTCGTGCTTGTTTGCTAGCGCAGAGTGGAGGGGCGAAACCCCGAGGGGATTCTCGGAGAGCCAATCCAGCGAGGCGCGGCGAGAGAGCAGAAAGCGAACGGCCTCGAGGTGACCGAAGAAGGCGGCGAGGTGGAGGGGTTGCCAGCCGTCTTCGCTGACGGCGTCCACTTCAACTCCTTCAAGTTCAGACACTCTGCCAAAAGCGGCGGCCTCGAAACCGTTCAGCGACGATTTTTGGTCGATGATCGCTTCGGCGAGATCTGGGTGGCCCTGATAGAGGGCAAGGAGGGCGGCTCCGGGCTCGTCGGCGAGCCCAGGATTCTGCTCCAGCAGGCTGAATGCCGCCGAAGTGTGTCCCTGTTGAATGAGTTCACATAAACCCACGGAAGAATTCTATCAGAATTGTTTGACGACTGCCAGTAGGTCTTTAAATTGCGGGCTGTCGGCGGCGTGGCACCATTCGTAAGCGACGGCTTCGGTGTGGATGGGAATCACTCCGGCATCCCGGAGCCGCTCCATGCCGAGCTTGTGCCTGTCCGGCGAGCTTGAGGAGAGGGCGTCGGGGCAGACAACGACTTCGTAGCCTTTGGCCAGTAGGTCGAGGGCGGTTTGCGAGACGCAGATGTGGGTCTCGATTCCGACGATGACGACTTTCCGCCGCCCAGTTGCCTCCATAGCCGCCATGAACGCCGGATTTGCCGCCGCAGAGAACTCCATTTTGCCAAAGACTTGGTCCAATAACCCTTCAAGACGGGGGTCCGTGCCGCCCATTCTGCTTGGATACTGCTCAGAGGCGAAGACAGGTATGCCGAAAATCTTGGACACTCGAACCAAAAACTCCGACCTCGAAAGCACCCGATCTGCCTCATGAATGATCTTGAGAAACGACTCTTGGAGGTCGATGACAAGGAGGACAGACTCGGCGGGGGTCAACTTTATCGAAGGCATTGATTGATTTTGAACCACAAAACGTGGACAAGCCGCGCTGTAGGGTTTATAATGAGCAAGACGACGGGCACGGAAACATTGCCGGGGCTTGGACGCGATTGGATATCGAAAATGAAAACGACTTTGATGGCGCTGACGGCAGTGATGATCTCCGGTGTAGCTTCGGCTAACTCGACCTTCCAGGATTCGGGCGTAAGCCTCGACGGCTTTGTTGTGAAGCTCGGCCTGGCGTTCCCGGTGGACAACACTCTGAAGAACAACTTCTCGAGCAACATCAACTCGCTCGGGCTTGAGTTCGGAATTTCGAGCAGCTACGCCAAGAACTCTGAGGCCTTCTTTGGACTTGACTACTACGGCCGAAACATCGGCGAGTTCGGCAAAGGGTCGCTTACCTCGGTGACCTACAACACCCGACTTTTCAAGGAAGCCGAAGGTTCACGACGAAGCTACACCTTGCTCGGACTTGGCATTGGCTTTGCAAACGTTTCGCAGAGTGACACGATTTACTTGGTTCGAGGCGGATTTGGTAAGGAATTGAGCGATCACACGTTCATCGAAGCTCTTGGCACCTTCTCGACCAAGACCGCAAACGATGGTTCGTTCAACACCATCGGCCTCTACTTCGGCTACCGGTTCTAATCCGGGTACCAAACAAAAGAGACCCCGTTCGGGTTGAACGGGGTCTCTTTTTGTTTGACCTTACTGAATCTGCGCCCAGATTTCTTTGAGGGAGGCGGCGGATTTGTGGAGCAGTTCCTTCTCCTCGGCACTGACAGCGGGTTCGATGATTTCGACCACGCCGTGTCGTCCGACGACGGTTGGGAGCGAGAGCGAGATGCCTTCGATTCCGAGTTTGCCGCTTTGGACGGCACTGACAGGGAGGATGGCGTGGGAGTCCAAGGCGATTGCCTCAACAACTTCCTTGATCGAAACTCCGACCGCGCGGCCTGCGCCTCCCTTGAGGCGGATGACTTCGGCTCCGGACTTGCGGGTGAACTCGAAAACGCCCTTCACTGCCTCGGCGTCAACGCCGGGGTAGGAGGTGAGGGGGACGCCTTGGGCGGTTGCTGAGGAGAGGATGGGAACCATCGTGTCTCCGTGCTCACCAAGGACGAGGGCCTTCACGTCGGGCGCCGAGAGGTTGAAGTGGTCGGCGAGGAGTGACCGGAAGCGGGCGGTGTCAAGCACCGTTCCGAGCCCCAGGACCTGCGATTCCGGAAGGATTCCGCTCTTGGCGGCCAGGTGGGTCAAAATGTCGACGGGGTTAGAAACCACTACAATTGTCGCGCCCTCGGCGAGTTTGCAGCCCTTGAGGCTTTCGAGAATTCCTTTGAACAGGCCAACGTTGCGGTTGATAAGGTCAAGCCGAGTCTCATCGGGCTTTCGTCGCAGACCGGCGGTGATGACCACGCAGTCGGAGCCATTGACGATGTCGTAGGAGCTTGACGAGGTGAACTTGATGTTCGATGTGAGCGACGAGCCGTGGCGGAGGTCGAGTGCCTCGCCGTCTGCCATGTCGGGGTTGGCGTCCACCAACGCGATTTCCCGAACCTTTCCGCCGAGCTGAAGCGCATAGGCTGCGTCCGATCCAACCCGTCCGCCGCCGCCGATGATGCTAACCTTGAATCCCATCTTGTCTGTGATTATGACAGGTCGTGTCTGGCCCGTCCCGTCAGGTGAAGTAAGGAAAAAAGAAAAGCCCCTTTGTCTTAGGACAAACAGGGCCTTTCCGGGCTATTTAGTTGTCAGATCAAGCCGCTTTTGCTTCATCCAGCAACTGCTGATTGACGTACACCTGGAGTTTCAGTTCCTGGATTTTGGTGAGGTTTCCGTGCTTGTGCTCTTTTGCACCCGGGACTGGAGCGGGGCGGTCGGCCTTTCGCTTCTGAACCGTTTTGAGCAGCCACTGCTTTGTGTCATCGATCTTTGCAACCACGCGTCGGGTTTGCTTTCTTCGCCAAGCTCGTGTTCGATTTGTCATCGTATCCTCGTGTTGCCGTGTTTTCACCACGGCCGGAACCAGCAATTGAGCGGTTCTTAGTTCCATGATACGAAACCCCCGAGGGTTACCGGGACTGATGGACTACGGGGAGTTCTCCACACTGCCTAAACCGCGCGAGGCGGGACGTTTTGACCGCGTAGCTTCTCGATTCGTTTGTAGGCGGCGGGGTGGGTGCTGCCCCAGTCCACTTGGTCGAATCCGGGGAGCGTGTTTTGGGTGGTCAGCTTTTGAAGAGCGCTGACGGCGGCGCCTACATTTCCGGTGCGCTCTAGCGCAAGGGCGTCCGCCTCGAACTCTTGTTTCTGCATCCAATTGCTAAGGAATTTGGTGAGGAAGGGCATTGCTACGAGGATGACGAGGAATGGGCTGACGATAAACGAAGCCGATACGGTAACCGAGAGCGACTGTCGGAAGACGATCGGGAAGCTGATCATGAGCATGAAGACGATGGGAATGAACATCAGCAACTTTCGCTTCTTGAGGTGCCCGAGTTCGACGTGGGAGAGTTCGTGGGCCATCACCCAATCGAGTTCTTCTTCGGTGAATCTGGCGGCCATTGGTCCGGTCATCGAAACCACGTCTCCCAGCACGGTGGCATTGTAGGGAACGAGCATGACGGAGGTGCCTTTGATGGTCATCGGAGGGAGGGCAGGGAACTTGGTTCGCACACGTTCGTAGGAGTCCTTTGCGCGGAACAGATAGGTTTCTGCCCACTTAGGTTCGGGTTCGGATTTTTGGGGTTTGAGTTTTCGGAGGCTCAGGAGTGTGGGGAGGAATATCAGAATGAATAGGATTGGGAGGAGAAATGACCGGATAGGGCTTTCCTTGCTACTCGGCATGAGAAAGATTGCCGCGATTAGGAGCAAAGGAACCCCGCTTGCGAGGTTTGAGAACACGCTTTTCTTGGCGGCGATGGCTGGCTCTTCCTTGAACTCTGAGAAGTCTTCAAGGACTTTGGCCTCCTCGGTGGTTGGGCCGAAGAGCTTGGTTTCGTACTTGCCGAGGGCGGTCATCATCAGGATCGGAACGAACATGAAGATGGGAAGGATGACGATTGCGATCGCGGTGAACCTTGTTCCAAACCAAACCTGGGTGAGCGGGTCTAGGGCACGGGTTGGGAGGGTTGCGAAGACGAGAATTGCGTGGAGTCCCAAAACACCGTAGGTGCCGTACTTGACACACTTGGCGTACATCGTCCTTCTTTCGGCCATCGGCTTCGTCGAGCGCTTGCTGAGATAGAGGCCGGCGGCGATGCTAAAGAGCGCTCCGAAGCCGGGCAAGATGAACCAGAGTGCCATCGCCACTGGCAACCACGGCTGAATTTTGATTTCACTGACTAGTTGGGCGACTTTTGGAGGGTGAGCCGTGAGGTTGTAGAGTTTTGAACCTCTAGAGGTGGTGTAGTCGGGCTCACCCAGTATCGATGAATCGGTGTAAGGGGTGGCTGAAAGGGCGATGGAAGTTTCCTTTTCAATGGTGGCGAGTTCTGCGATCGCTTGCTTGAGGTTAAAGTCTAGCTTTGCAGAAGTCTTTCCAAATCCTCCGGAATTGAACCGCCAGTAGGACGAGGCACAGTCGTCTTCTTGCGAGTAGACAACGTCGCCTCCGAGGGTGTTTGCGTTTCGGATGGAGTCGATGACTTTGGCGTACTCGGCTCCTTTTCCGGAAACAGGGCCCACGGCGAGGATGGAGAGGTTTGCGCCTTCGAGGTTTAGGATCACAACTGCCTTGCCTGCCGGGAATTCTGTGTCAGGGAACCCAAACTCTTTGTTCAAGGACTTGAGTTGGTTGTGTTCGCGAGTGTTCACCAACCAATCTTTCGACTCTTTGGGTTGGGCAAATCCTGACATCGCACAACCGATGATCAAGGTCATCAACAGTAGCCGGACAGTACGCATCTCTGGGGCACAGTATATGCCACGAAATGTACTCTATGCTATCAAGCGAATATTAACTTAGTGCGGTTGCGCCGTTGGTTGTGATGACCTCGCGATACCAGTAGGCGGAGTCTTTGGGGGTTCGTTGTTGGGTTTCGTAGTCGACGTAGACGAGGCCGAAGCGGAAGCGATAGCCTTCGTTCCACTCGAAATTATCCATGAGCGACCACTGGAAGTAGCCGGCTATTTCGACGCCGTCCTGGCCGGCGCGGTGGAATTCGCGGATGTAGCGCGTGAGGAAGTCGATACGTTGGGGATCGTGGATTTTGCCGTCGACGTGGGGCCAATCCGAGAGTCCGAGGCCATTTTCGGTGATGACGATGGGCTTGCCGTACTTCTCATAGAAGAACTTGGGGCCCCAGTAGAGAGCTTCGGGTGTGACGGGCCAGTGGTAGATGGTTCGCGCCATGCCTTGAGGGTGGGGCAATACTTCGGGCTTGCCATCGGCTCCGGCGCGGACTTTGGGGGCGTTGTAGATATTTGCGCCGAAGAAGTCGGGGACTTGGTTGATGATCTCAAGATCGCCTTCGGCGGGCTTGTAGTAGCTGGCTTCCCAGAGCTTGTTGATGCAGTCCGGGTACTTGCCGAAGAAGACCGGGTCATTCCAGAGGGGGAGGCTCCAGATGCTGAAGGAGTCCATTTCGAGCGTGGCTTTTCGGGCGGCTTCAATGTCGGCGGGGCTGTCGGTGGCGGGGATGGAGCAGACTCCGACGGGTGCCCAGCCGATTTTGGCGCCGTTGGTGATGTTGCTTCGCAGGACTTGGGCAGATCGGCCGTGGGCGAGGAGGGCGTTATGGGAGGCCCAGAGGAGCTCTTGTTGGCCGAGCTTGTCGCCAGGCGCGTGGGAGCCGGTTTCGTAGCCGAGGCCCATGAAGACTTGGGGCTCGTTGAGGGTCATCCAGGAGGCGACGCGGTCGCCGAGCTTTTTGGAGGCGATCTCGGTGTAGTCAGCGAACCACTTGCTGATGTCGGGGTTCAGCCAGCTCCCTTGGAGGTAGATGTCGTAAGGGGTGTCCCAGTGGAAGAGGGTGACGTGCGGGTCGATGCCGTGTTCGAGGAGGGCGTCGATGAGGTTGTCGTAGAAGTCCAGGCCTTTTTGGTCAACTTTGCCTTTTCCGGTGGGAAGGATTCGTGGCCAGGAGAGGGAGAGGCGGTAGTTTTGGATGCCTAGCTCCTTCATGAGGGCGCAGTCTTCGCGATAGCGGTTGAAATGGTCGCAGGCGATGTCACCGTTGCTGGCGTCGTGAATTGCTCCCGGTTTTTTGCAGAACATGTCCCAGACGCTGTGGCCACCGCCCGTTAGGTAGGGCGCACCTTCAATTTGGTAGGAGGCGGTTGCGACGCCCCATCGGAAATCGGCGGGAAATGACACGCTAAAAAGTATGAATGATTTACCGATAGTGCATGCGTGTTAATCAACAAGAGCCAGTATGCTTTGAGGCGAATTACTATGGCAGAACAAGTGCGGTGGGGGATTATTGGGCCGGGAAACATTGCTCGGCAGTTTGCTGAGGGACTTGCAGTATCGAAGACGGGGACGCTAGTTGCGGCGGGTTCGCGGACTTTGAGCCGGGCGGAGGAGTTTTGTGCGAAGCATGGCGGGACGGCGTATGGGTCGTATGAAGAGGTTTTGAACGATCCACAGGTAGATGCGGTTTATATTGCAACCCCGCACCATACGCACATGAACGATACAATGGCTTGTGCCAAGGCGGGCAAGGCAATTTTGTGCGAGAAGCCGTTTACGCTAAATGCTTTGGAGGCCGAGAGGGCTTTGGCGGCGGTAATGGAGGCGGGAGTTTTCTTTATGGAGGCGTTTATGTACCGATGTACGGCGCAGACGGCGAAGATTCGGGAATGGATTGAGTCTGGCCTGATTGGGGATGTGAAGCTGGTGAATGCTTCGTTTGCCTTCCAGGCGGGGGAGGAGTGGGCGAATTTCCGCAATGACCCGGCACTTGGGGGTGGGGGGCTAATGGATGTTGGCTCTTACTGCGTTTCGCTGGCGCGGATGGCTTTTGGCGAGGAGCCGAGCGAGGCTTGGTATGTTTCTCAGCCTAGCTCGAAGGGGGTTGACTGGATTGGGAGTGGAATGCTGAAGTTTTCGGAGAACCGCTCGGCGGTTTTTCAGACGGGCGTAGGAATTGTTTGCCGGAATGACGCGGTGATCCTGGGCACCAAGGGGCGAATCGTGGTTGATGATCCTTGGAAGAACGGGACCGGGAAGAAAATTCGGCGGTATGAGGGCTGGGATACGGTTGCAGAGGAGCTTGATTTAGGGATCACCAATGCCGAGCTTTATGCGGCGGAGGCGGACGCGGTTGCTCAGTACCTTGAAGCGGGCGAGTGCCCCCATGTGACGATCGAGGACACGCTACAGCAGATGAGAACTCTGGATAAGTTGCGGGTTTCGGGTGGCGTGGTGTTTGGTGCGGAGTTGAAGGCATGAAATACAATCGCATTGCTCATCTGGATAAGGACATTTCGCGGATCGTTTGCGGGACCGATTGGCTGATGGGGGCGACTCCTGGCGATTCTTTCAAGACTCTGGATGCGTTCGTTGAAGCCGGAGGGAACTGCTTTGATACGGCGCATTGTTACGGGGCGAATAGCAACATCCTTGGTGCCTGGCTGAAGGCGCGGCGGAACGCGCATAAGTTGGTTTTCTTGAATAAGGGGAACCACCCTTATGGCTCGCCACGGTTCAGCGAGATGTTTACGAAGAATGACATTTTCGAGAACCACGAGCGGCTGGGGATTACTCATACGGACCTCTATGTGTTCCACCGGGACGATCCTTCGGTGCCGATTGAGGAGGTTGTGGATTGGATGAACCGGATCATTAAATCTGGGCTGATTACGGCGTATGGCGGGTCGAACTGGCAGCCGGCGAGGATTGACGCGGCGAACAAGTATGCGGCGGAATCGGGGCAGCAGGGGTTCTCTTGCAATAATCCGAACCTGACTTTGGCGCACAATGTGAAGCCGCTTTGGGATGGTTGTGTGACGATTGATGAAGCCGGGCGCAAGTGGCACGAGGCGAATCAGTTGCCGCTGTTTGCTTGGTCATCGGCGGCGAGGGGGTACTTTGCGGAGACGACGGATGGGGAAGTGATGGCGGCATATGACTGCCCAGAGAGCCAGGCTCGGCGGGCTAGGGCGAAAGAGCTGGGTGAGAAGAAGGGCTTTAGTGCGACGCAGATCGCGCTGGCATGGGTTCTGAATCAGCCGTTCCCGACGTTTGCGCTTTGCGGACTCAGGAAGCCGAGCGATGTGGAACAGAACGTAGTTGTGCCGGACATCCAGTTGACTTCTGAAGAACTTCGGTATCTGGAGATTGGCGGCTAAACCTAGCAAAAACAGCTGATTGGATCGGTGAGTTCATATGGAACTTGCCCTCCGTGCATATTGTCCAGCTCGTCGAATCGGGCAACCCACAGATGTTTGGGGGCGTGATTTCGTCGTGCCTTACGCGGGCGCAGTTTTTGATGGACAAGGGGCACGAGGTCTCGCTGGTTTGCCGGGGGTATCCGGGTTGGGAGACGCCTTTTCAGCATCAAGGAGTAACGGTTTATCCGATCAGGCCCAAGGACTACAAGCTCGGGCGAGTGTGGGAGAAGCAGTATTTGCACCCATTCATCCCGCACTTCATGGCCTCGGCGATGGATCAATTGGCGACGGATCGCAAGATTGATTTGTTAGAGATCAACGACAGTTTTCCGGCGCAGCGGATGGAACGGGTGATTCGTAAGCACGATTTTTGGGTGGCGCATTCGATTCAGGGGACGGCGTTTTTGCACCCTGGATTGCCGCCGAAGGTGAAGGAAGCCTCGATGAAATGGGAGGCGAAGGTGGCGCGAATGTGCGACATGTCGTTCCCTTTGAGCAACTATTTGGCCTCGGCGTTTCGGCCTTTTGTCGATGACTCTCGGGTGCGGGTTGTTTACAACCCGATTCCTTTGGCATTTCGTGGGTACGAGCGTTCGCCGTTTGGGGTGGCTGCTTCTGAGCCTCTGCGGCTGCTGTTTATGGCGCGAATGGACTCGGGGAAACGGATTTTGAAACTGATTGAGGCGATTGGACGCTTGCCCGATCCTTCGCGGGTTCGCTTGAAGGCGGTTGGTCAGGGGGACGAACTGGCGGCGGCGCGGCGGCTTGTTGGCGAGTTGGGTCTGCGTGGTTCGGTGGAGTTCACTGGAGACTACGTCTATGGATCGGAAGCTGTCTTGGCAGAGTACGATCAAGCAGATTTAGTGGTGAATCCCACAGCGATGGAAGGATTCTCACTGGCGATTTTGGAGTGCATGGGTACCAGGACACCGCTCTTGGTGACTGATTTACCGCCGAATGTTGAGGCACTGGGGAGCGATTATCCGTTGCTCTTTGGCGTCGACAATGTCGAGCAGTTGTCGAATCAGATTTGGCGCGTTGTGGAGAACCGATCCTTGCTGGTGGCGGCCGCTGAGACGATGGCACGGCGGGCTCCGCTGTTTACGCCGGAGGCTTGCTTCTCGCCGATGACCGATGCCCTTTTGGAACTTGAGTCCGGGACAATCGAGCGAAGGATTAAGATTGCGGCTTAGGACGTTGGCTTAGGACGTTGGCTTCGGGCGTCGTTTCGGCCCCTCCATTTGCCGGATCAGGGTGCAAGGCTCGATGGGCGTCTTAGGTCGATCAGCTAGCAGAACAGCCTCATCAATGAGTTTGCGGATGTAGGGATCGTCAAGATCGCTGACTGCGTCAAGCCTGATATGCCGGATTTTGGCTCCTGAACCAACGAGACGCTTCTCTGGATCATCGAGCGATGTGCCTTTTGTGAAGCCGATGTTCACGTAGGTCGTGTAGGTGGGTAAGTGGATAAAGTGATCGCGGTTCTTGTCGGAAAATCCGTAGGACGGCCCGACAGTGTTGGTCGCGTCCCAGATGATTTCAACACAAGGCGGAAGGATTTCCAGGATCGCTTGACGAAGCCCAAGGGCAAGCTCCACGGTTCTGGGCGGATAAGGTCCCAGAAATTCGAGATACTCCGGCGGCTCGGGGTGCATCTGACAATATTACGCTGATGGTTGAGTTCAGTCAAGCTGACCGAGCGCGTCGACGACTTCGATCACCGCAAGAGCCGCTTCTCGACCCTTGTTTCCAAACTTGAGTCCGGCTCGGTCGAGGGCTTGATCTTGGGTATCGGGAGTGAGGATTCCCCAGGCAACGGGCTTGCAGAACTCGACTTGAAGCGACATAAGGGCTCCGCCAACGTCTCCGCCAAGAAGCTTCGCGTGGGGGGTTTGACCCTGCAGAATACAGCCAAGGGCGACGACGCCGTCGGGAGCAGTTTTGCTTTTGAGAAGCTTTTTGACGATGACCGGGATTTCCCAGGTTCCAGGGACATGGACGACAGTGATGTTGGCGACACCGTGGCTCTCAAGCTCTTCGACGGCACCGGCCAAGAGCTCTTTCGTCACTAGCTCATTCCAGCGGCTTACAACAACCGCCACCGATTTGGCTTTGCCATTCATCTTGCCGCGAATCTGCTTCATCCTGCCCTTATTATGGCTGGTTATCGGCGGCGCATCAGGATGAGGAGGCTGGGAGCGCCTAGGATTGATGTGACGATTCCGACGGGGAGTTCAGTTCCCTGAGGTCCACGCTGTGCAATGGCATCGGAGAGGAGGAGGAGCAAGGCTCCGGCGATAGCGGAGAGGGGGAGGGTTTTTCGTAGATCAACTCCAACGAGGGCGCGAGAAATGTGGGGAGCGACGAGGCCGACAAAGCCGATGATTCCAACCGGACCGACGCTGATGGCGATCATCGCGGTAACGATGATGAGAACTTGATTGCGGAGTCGGTGGACATCGACGCCGACCGAGGCGGCGGTGTCCTCGCCGACGGCTAGGGCATTGAGCCTTCGGGACGCTCGAAAGAGCAGGAAGAATCCGACTAAGAACGAGACGGCCAATATCCAGACCGGTCCCCAGAAGGCGGTTGACATGCTTCCCATGAGCCAGCGGAGAAGGACGGCTTGGTCTTTTCCGCTTTCGAGGACGATGAGGGAGAGCACTGAGCTGAGCATCGTTGAAACAACAACGCCAGCAAGGAGGAGGGTGGGGGTTTCGATCACGCCTTTTCGCCGCGCGAGCTGGACGACAAGGAGCAGGGTAAGGAGACCCGTCACGAATCCGGCGAGGGGCTTGACAAAGATGAGTGCCGTGTCGGTGAGCCCGAGCATCAGGGTGAGTGCGCCGCCAACGGCAGCGCCGCTCGATGCTCCGACGACGTAGGGCTCGGCGAGGGGGTTTCGAAAAAGGGTTTGCAGGGCTGCGCCGCAAACTCCCAGCGAACCGCCGACGAAGAGGCAGTAGCAAGCACGCGGGAGTCGAAGATTCCAGACCACGTCGTTTGTGTAGTTATCGCCGACGTGGCCCCGCGTAACCTCCTTCAGGATAGCGAAGGGGTTGTACCAGAGGGTGCTACCGATTCCGACGTGGAGCAAGAATGCGATGAGCAGAAGGAGGCACCCAAGCCAGATGATGCGGAGGGTTGGCTTGGGCATATCGTGATAAAGTCTATACTCTCAGTACGGTGAACACGCTTAATCTCTCCCATCGCGCACAACTTTTGAAGCCATCGCCCACTTTGGCGATCACGTCTAAAGCGAACGCAATGCGGGCGGAGGGAATTGATGTGGTCTCGTTTGGAGCTGGAGAGCCGGACTTCAACACGCCTCAGCCGATCATCGACGAGGCGGTTTTGGCTCTGAATGCGGGCTTTACGAAGTACACGCCGAGCGCGGGGATCAAGGAGCTTCGGGAGGCGATTTGCGCGAAGTTGATTCGAGAGAACAAGCTTTCTTACTCGCCGGAGCAGATTACGGTGAGTTGCGGCGCGAAACATTCGCTTTATAACGCCATGCAGGTTTTGCTGAATCCGGGCGATGAAGTCGTGTTGCTCGCGCCCTATTGGATGACCTACGCGGATCAGGTTGTTTTGGCAGGCGGAGTTCCGGTTGTGATTCCGTGTTCGGCTGAGGAGGGCTTTGTGCCGACCTATGACCAGCTTCGCGCGGCGATTACCCCGAAGACTCGGGCGATCGTGTTGAATAGCCCGGCGAACCCGACGGGGGCGTTGTTGCCTCGACATACTTTGAAGGAGATCGGGGCTTTGGCGTTGCGCCACGGGTTCTGGATCATTGCGGATGAGATTTACGAGCGGCTGATCTATGGCTACGAGTTCGAGTCGATTGCGGCGCTTGGGAAGGATGTTCAAGAGCAGACGATTACGATTGGCGGTTGCTCGAAGAGCTATGCAATGACAGGATGGCGGATCGGATTTTCTGCGGCTCCGTTGCCGATTGCCAAAGCGATGAGCAATTTTCAGGATCAGGTGACAAGTAATCCGACTTCTTTTGCCCAGCGGGGGGCGGTGGTGGCTTTTGGGCTTCCGGCGGAGTCGGTGGAGAAGATGCGGGCAGAGTTTGAAGCTCGGCGAAGTTTGATTGTTGGATTGCTTTCGGCAATTCCGGGGTTCAAGATTGATCCTCCTAAGGGGGCGTTTTATGCTTTTCCAGATGTCTCAGCGCGACTTCTGGCGGGCGAGACGGATCTCGACCTGGCAGGGGAATTGCTGGAGAAGGCTCTGGTGGCAGTCGTTCCAGGGTCGGTTTTTGAGGGTGCGGGGCATATTCGGCTGAGCTATGCTACCAGCCGGGCGAATATTGAGAAGGGGGTTGGGCGAATCGCAGAGTTCTTTGCCGCCCGCGCATGATTCCGCTTAGTGGGATTCCGAAGGGGATTCCCCTCAAAAATGAGGCGATGTTTAAGCTGGCGATGACGCATCGCTCGGCTTCGCCATCGGATGTGGCTGGCTCGTATGAGAGGTTAGAGTTTTTTGGTGACTCGGTACTAGGGCTGGTAGTGGCACAGTATTTGTACGAGCACTTCCCACAATGGGATCAGGGCTTAATGTCTAAGGCCAAGAGTAGTGTGGTGCAAGAAGCACCACTCGCCGAGGTGGCAAAAAAACTGGGACTAGAGCCTTACCTCATCATGAGTGCGAGTGAGGAGCAGACGGGGGGTAGGCAAAGAGCTTCGATTTTGGCAGATGTTGTGGAGGCGATTTTTGGGGCAATCTACCTTGAGTCTGGGCTGGAGGTTGCAAGGTGGTTCATTCTTGAACAGCTGAATCCTTATCTCTTACGCATCAGCACTGGCGATGTCAGTCCGGATGATTTCAAATCAAAACTCCAAGAAATGGCACAGTCGATATGGCGAAAGACCCCTAGTTACCAGGTTTTGGGAGAAAGTGGACATGCACACGACCGTCGCTACAGAGTTGTAGTATTATTTGATGGAGAGGTCATCGGGGAAGGCTCGGGACGGTCGAAGAAAGAGGCAGAGCAGGCAGCAGCCGCAGAAGCCATAGAAGTCATTCGACGCAACGTTCGACTCTGAAACCCTCGTTTTATTGCTTGATATTGGACTGGAGGACAGTGGAAGTGCACCCCTTGGCACTCATCTTGCCCCTCACTTAAACGAAACCGTGAAGAAGGTAAACAACATGAAGGGAATCTTAGTAGGCATCGCAGTGGTTGGAATGAGTGCAAGCGCACTTGCTCGACCAGAACTCAACGCATTCATCAACAAACCGGCTAACACCATTCCGGAGTTGGTCAGTCAGATCAAATCGGATCGACAGGTCGCCGACCGCTTTATGCGCCACTTCTCGATGGGTCGAGATGAGGTCATCGAGTACGTCAGCAGCTTGCACCTTGGCACCATCACCAAGTCATCGTACTACACGATCTACTCGGCGCCAGAGAATGGCGTGCTCAAGTCGCACGTTTCGTTCTTCAAGAAGGGCACCCCAGCATTTGTGGACGCCGATGGCAATCCGATCCTCCGCGTCAAGTGCGGCAATCCGTTCGTGGGCGGTCCGGTTCGAGCTTACGCAACCAACGATCCTGCGGTTGAGGATGTTGTTGCTCAGCCAATGGGCACTGGAAGCGTCGAAATGGGTTCGGTCGCAGAGTCTGCCAAGATGGATCCTACCGTGGTCGCTGTGGCGGTTCCTTCCGTTACCATTCCTGCTGGACCAATCTCAACCCACACGATCACGCCTAACAATGGTTCATCGACGAACATCTTCGCTGGACTTGCTGGGCTTGGCGCAGCAGCATCGTTCGTGCAGACTGGCGGTAACAATACTCAGGCAGTTCCTGAACCAGCTACCCTTGCCGTTCTCGGACTCGGAGCAACTGCGCTCCTTCGACGTCGCAAGAAGTAAGGACCGAATCCCTTCACGGAATACGACCCGCCGATGAGTGTCATCGGCGGGTCGTTTTGTCTACACCTGTTCGAGGGTTGGCGAGATTGGCGCGTTGAAGCTGACGGCTTGTGAAGAAGCGTAGTACAGATTCTCTAGCCGGACGCCGAATTCGCCGGGAAGATAGATTCCTGGCTCAATGCTGAAGCAGTTACCTTCGATGAGCGGTACGCGGTTGTCGGGCGAAATGTTTGGGTGCTCGTGAACCTGAGTGCCGATGCCGTGACCGGTTCGGTGGGTGAAAAATTCGCCGTAGCCAGCTCCGATGATGACTTTTCGGGCGGCGGCGTCCACGGCGGCGGGGATTGCTCCGACGACTGCGGCTTCTCGGGCGGCTTCGTGAGCGCGGTAGACGATCTCGTACACCTCTTTTTGCTTTTGGGTCGGCTCTCCGAAGGCGAGCATTCGGGTGATGTCACTTTGGTAGCCGTTCAGTTCGCATCCGAAGTCGACGAGGACGAGGGTGTTTTGTTCGAGGCGGGTGTCGCCGTTGATGTGGTGGCTCTCGGCAGCTCCGGGGCCAAAGCCGACGATGCAGAATGTGGGATTTCCACCGAGGCGGGAAAATTCTTCTCGAATAACCTTTTCAAGATCCAGCTCAGTCATTCCTTCCCTTAGCGAAGTCTTGATTTTTAGAAAGACTTGGTCGGCGAGGTCGCCTGCCGCCTTCATTTTGGCGAGTTCATCGGCGTCTTTCTGGCCGGTGAGTTGGCCGAGGTAGGTTCCTCCGGCAACGAAGCGGATGCCGATGAAGGCTTCCTGCATTTCGAGGAGCATTTTGGCGGGCATATGGTCGTCGACGAGAAATACCCCGGCTTCGCCGCCCCAGCTTTCAATGAGATCGGAAAAGAGCGCGACGGGATCTTCGCCGTCACGCCAGTCGCGGATGTTCTCGATTCCCGCTCGGCGGGCTTGGATTGAGCTTAACGCGGGGCAGATGAGGCAAGTTTCGCCGGACTTGTGCACTGCTAGAACCATGAATCTTTCGTGGGCGTCTTCGGGAAAGCCGACGAGGTAGCCGAGCGATGGGGCGGTTTGGGCGAGGAAGCCGTCGAGGGCGTGCTCGTTGACGAGCTCAACAAGGCGTTCGATCCGAGTCATATTTGTTTAGTATCCCGCATGGCCGGAGGTGGAAATCCTTGGATCGCACCCGATCGTTCGATTTTGATTCGAGTCGAGGAGGATGAGGTGACAACTTCCTTGTGAAGACTGGGAGGTGTCAATCTGGTGTCCTTTCGCCTTGAGCAGGGCCAGGGTGTCGGGGCTGATTCCGGGTTCGACTCGAATCTGGTCGGGGAACCATTGGTGGTGGAAGCGAGGAGTGCTTACCGCGCGCTGGGCGGTCAATCCGTGGACTCCGACGTTGAGTATCGTCTCGAAGACGGTGTTGATGATCGTTGGTCCGCCGGGGGAGCCGAGGACCATCCAGAGCTTGCCTTCTTTGGTGACGATGGTGGGCGTCATGCTAGAGAGTGGGCGTTTTCCGGCTTGGACGGAGTTCACTTCGCCTTGGAGAATGTTGTAGCGGTTCGGGCTTCCGGGCTTGGCGGTAAAGTCGTCCATCTCGTTGTTCCAGATGAAGCCGAGCTTGGGGGAGGTCACTTTGCTGCCGTAGCTGTCATTGATTGTGTAGGTTTGGCTGACGGCGTTTCCGTCGGCGTCGACGATGCTGAAATGGGTTGTGTGCTCTTTTTCCTTGCTTGGTTCGAGGCCAGGTTTGATGGTCTCGGAGGATGTGGCGTTCGGGCCGATTTCGGCTCTCCGTTTGGCGAGATATTGGGGGTTGAGGAGTGCATCTACGGGTACCTTTGCATAGGCAGGGTCGGCCATGTATTCGGCGCGGTCGGCGAAGCAGTGCTTCATGGACTCCGTCATGAGGTGAATCGTGCCAGCGGAGTTGACGCCGGATTTCTTGAGATCGTCGTCTTTGAGCATTCCGAGCATCATCAGAACGATGATTCCGCCGGAGCTAGGGGGAGGCATTGTAATGACTTCTGCGCCGTTCCACTTTCCTTTGAGGGGCGTGCGCCATTCAGGTTTGTAGGCGGCGAGATCAGCTTTGGTGATGAGGCCGTTGTTTGCCTTCATTTCCGCTTCAATTTCATCGGCGGTTATGCCCGAGTAGAAGCCGTCTCGGCCGAGGTTTTGGATCCGTTCGAGGGTTGCTCCAAGGTCTTTTTGCTGAAATGTTTGACCCGGCTTGAGCCCTGCGCCGCTTGCCGAGAAATTTCGGTAGGTTGCCGGAAACTGTTTGTTTGCGCGCCCGAAGTTTGAGAAATCGCTGGCTTGGACTGCGCTCAGGCTGAATCCATTCTTTGCCATCGCGACGGCGGGCGCCAAAAGTTCTCGCCACGGGAGTTTGCCGAATTTCTCGTGGGCTTCCCAGAATCCGGCAACTGTTCCCGGCACTCCGGCGGCGCGGTAGCCAAGGTAGCTCTCGCTGGTTGGGTTGCCTTTTGCGTCGAGGTACATTTCGCGAAAGGCGGCCCTGGGGGCGATTTCGCGGTAGTCGAGGGCGAATGACTCGCCGTTAGCGCGGCGGATGACCATAAATCCGCCTCCGCCGATGTTTCCGGCGGCGGGGAGGCAGACGGCGAGGGCAAAGCCGGTTGCGACAGCGGCATCCACCGCGTTCCCGCCCTTCCGTAGCACCTCCGAGCCGATGACGGAGGCCAGGTGGTGATCGCTCACTACCGCCCCAGATGCATACCGGTGAGTCGCTCCGATCTGAATGGCTAGTGCGGTTGCGATCACTTGTCTTTGCCCAAAACGTACTTATCTAGCCAGGCGATCCAGCGTGCCCACTGGTCCATGAGGGTTTCCCGGGCGACTTGGCCGTGGTCCTCGTATGGGTACATGTAGAGGGCGGCGGGCTTGCCGATGCTCTCCATTACGCCAAACATTCGCATGGTGTTGATGGGGTCGGTGCCAACGTTTTGGTCGTCCATTCCGGCGTACATGAGCAGGGCACCGGTGAGGTTTTCGGCGTAGAGGATGGGGGACATGTCGAGGTAGGTGCTTCGAGCCTCGAAGAGGGTGCGTTGCTCAGACTGGAACGCGAGGGGGGTGAGGGTTCGGTTATAGTTGCCTGCGCCAGCAATTCCCGCTTTGAAGAACGGGGTGTGAACCATGGCGTTGGCAGTGCTAAATCCGCCGTAGCTGTGACCGCCGATGGCGAGCTTGGTTCGGTCGGCGATGCCTTTGGTATCGAGGGCGTCGATGGTCGCCGAGAGGTTGTTTCGCAGGTCGTTAACGTAGAAGTCGTTGACCCTGGTTCGTGGGCCAACGATGGGGCAATCGGGTTCAACCAGTGCCCAACCTCGCCTGAGGAGGAGGGTTTTAGGGCTTCCGCCTTGGACCGGAAACATGTTGGGGTTTACGTTGCGGATGCCTCGGTCGTAGGCGGCTTGGTTGTCGACCTCGCTGGGATAGAACCAGAAGAAGGCGGGGAGGCGGTCTCCTTCGGCGTGCCACTTGGGGGCGGTGACTTTGACCCAGAACTTGAAGCCGTCGGCGCGGGTGACTTGGAAGCGGTAGCGTTTCGCTTCGGTCAGATCGGGCGCGTAGTCCTTGTTTTGGGTGATTTGCTTGGTGCGTTTTCCGCCCTCGAAGAGGAAGCTGTTGCTTGGCTCGGTGGCGGTTTGGTGGTCGATGAGGAGGCGGGTTCCGTCGGGGTTGAGGATTCCGTCGATGGTCTGATAGGATTTTTCTTCGCACTTCCAGAGCAGGTCGACCTTTTTGGTCTGGGTGTCGAAGCTGTTGAGGAAGGGGCGCGAGGGGTTTTTCTCTTCGTCGGTTGTGTTGTTAGTGCCTCGGAGGAGGATTTTGGGGGCTTGGTCATCAAGGACACTTGCGCCGAAGGCATTGGTGCTCAGGACGGGCGAGCCGGGGTTTTGATCGGTGCCTTTGTAGCTCCAGAGGACGGTTTCGGTGAGGTCTTTGTTGAGCTCGAATCGCTTGTATTTGGTCTCGCCGTCTTTGGCTTCGCTCAGGAAGATTGCGGTTGCGGTGGGATTCCACGTGAGTCCGCCGAAGCCTTGGTCGCGGGTGGCGAGGACGGTCTCGTCTTCCTTTCGGAACGGAGCGACCCACTTGACCAGCTCTTCTGGCTCGCGGGGGGCGGTGGGGGCGGTGCCGGGTCTTTGGCCACGACCTTGCTCGTCATCTTCAGGGTTTATGATCGGCTGCATGGGGACGCTTTGGGCTCTGGACTTCGTGCGGACGAAGTAAAGTCCGGAGCCATCGGGCATCCAGCCGAGCTGCCTACGGGCGGCGGGAGCGGGGGTTGGAGGGGTCGTGGCGTTGGGATCTGGGGCAGGTTCGCCGGGGCGAAGCGGAGTTTCTTCGAGTGTAGTCAGGGCTTTTCCTGTGGCGTCCCAAATCTCTTCTTTACGCCCGAAGTTCGAGGCTGGAACGATGTAGGAGAAGGGCTTTTGGATGGTGGTGACACGGAAGACGTCGCCTTTGGGGCTGGAGTCTATGCTGGAGATCATGGCGGGTTTGCCGATGGTTGTGGTCTTTCCATCGAGACCGACCTTGGCGAGTTGGCCGGTCATGTAGTATTCGAACCGCTTTTGGTCGGTGTCGTTTTGGAGGAGGGTTCGGAATTGGCGGAGGCGGTTTTTGCCTGGGTCAGTGACTTGGACTTTGGGCTGGGTTGGGACGGCGGTTGCTTTGGGTTCGTCGCCACGCTTTGCGGGGACGAATACTCCGACGATTCCGCTGGAATCTGGCACCCACTCGGGCGAGACTCGGGTGGCGAGGAGGGGCTGTTTGGCGAGCTGTCGCGACGAGTTTCTTTCGGCGTCATATATCCAGACAGTCGAAGAATCTTCGCCATGAACCGTGTACATCAGGAACTTGCCGTTCGGCGACCAGGTGCTGCCGCTGAGCCATTTTCCTTTGGGGGCTTGGATGGTGCGGGTGGAGAAGTCGGCGGAGCTGGTGAGGACGATGGAAGTTGCGAGCCGGTAGGACATCGTTCGTGCGCGATTTGCGACCGGGTCGATCATGATTCCGGCCAGGTTGTCGTACCGGTTGGAGATGTCGGCGAGGTTGGTGGTTCGGTCAGCCTGGACCCTGGCGAACCAGGTTCGGGTTGAGTTGAGGTTGGAAATATTCGCGTTGAGGTGGCGGGGCTGGTCGAAGTACTCCGCGATCTCGGGGGGCGGCTTGAGATAGGACTCGGCGTTGATGGGGGTTGGGGCTTGAGGAGCTTTTGCTCCGGCATCGAATTGAAGTGCCAAAACTGCCGCGAAAAAGTGCATTCCGCTAGCTTAATCAATTACAGTGACAGTTTTCTCTATTTCGAGGATTTGATTTACTGCCGCTTCTATCTCTAGTGAGTCGTTGAGAACAACCGGAAGTCCACGCTCGGCAAACTCGGGCCAGATCAGGGGGTTAATCTTGTGAACAAAGTGTTCGATGCCCATAGGGTCAAAGCTTTTGTCTGTTCGCATCAGGTTGCGGGACAAGTTTGTCGGAAGATCACAAGTGAGGCAAACTACTGTCGTTGGCCCGGCCTCCTCAACGAATAGTTTTATGGTATCTGGAAACGAACAGTGCTCGACTATCACTGCGAAACCAGCGTCTGAGTAAGTCTTGGCGCACTTTCCGGCGGCGATGTGGGCAAGACAAAACTGCCGATGACACTCTTCGTCATACCCTTGGGTCGGTTGTCGCAAGCCGGATACGACGTACTGGCGGAAGTAATCCAGATCAATCCGAAAGGCTCTTTCAAACCTTGCCGCCAATTCGGTGGCAGTCGTAGACTTACCCACTCCAGGCGCCCCGGTGAGAAAGAAGATTCGCCCTTTTGGCAAGTCGGCCATCGACCGAAGTATACTGTTGGGGCGATTTGCCGGATCGTCTAATGGCAGGACAGCTGTTTTTGGTGCAGCACGTCAAGGTTCGAATCCTTGTCCGGCAGCCACTCCCTTATTGAATGACTCAGCATAGTGTAAAGTCACTTGCATGATCTCGTTGGCAATTGCCCTCGCAGTTTTTGGACACGACCATTACATCTCGCGCGATGCCGGTTGGTGTTGGTTTGCCGATCCCAGGGCGATTTGGGTGGACGGCAAGATTCTCGCTGGCGGCGTGAGTGGGCAGGGGGATGTGGCGGTTAACCTTTACGATCCTCGGACGAAGACGGCGGAGTCGACGGTTCTTGCCCCAAAGTTCGAGAAAGACGATCACGACAATCCAGCCTTCCTGGCCCTGCCGAACGACCAGATCTTGGCCTTTTATTCCAAACACACCGGGCCGGCGATGTACGTCGCATCTGCTCCAAAAAATGACCCGCTCAAGTGGAGCCCTTCGGTGGAGTTGAAGCTAAACGACCCGGCGTATAGAGGACCGAGGGGGGCGTTGAACGCTTATACCTACCCAAATCCTCAGCTATTGCGTGCGGAGAAGAATCGGATTTATCTGTTTTGGCGGGGGATGAATTGGAAGCCGACATTCTCGACTTCTGATGACCTTGGCAAGACTTGGAGCCAGGGGAGAATCTTGGTCGCGCCAGAGTCTGATGCGCCGGGGAATCGGCCTTACGTCAAAGTTGCTGGCAACGGGCGAGATACAATTCACTTGGCCCTCACCGACGGACACCCTCGAAACGAGCCGACGAACTCGATCTACTATCTGCGATACGAGAAAGGCGCGATGCGAGGGGCGGATGGCAAAACAATTGCGAAAATGAGCCAGCTGCCCGTTCGACCGCATCAGGCCGATGTGGTCTATGACGGCAAAGCCGAGGGGGTTCGGGCTTGGATTTGGGATGTTGCCGACGATAGGAAAGGCAACCCGGTGATCACTTACAGCCGCTTGCCGAAGCAGGATGAGCACTACTACCGCTACGCGCGGTGGGATGGGCGGCGGTGGGTGGATCGGCAGATCACTTTTGGCGGGAAATGGTTCCCCCAGACTCCAGCGGGCAAAACGGAGCCTGAGCCTCACTACTCGGGCGGGGTTGTTCTTGACCCCAAGGACACGAGATTTGTGTATCTGAGCCGTCCGGTGAATGGTCGGTTTGAGATCGAGAGGTGGTTCACGCCCGATGGCGGGGACACTTGGAGTCATGTTGCGATCACTGGCAACAGCAAGCACGACAGCATCCGGCCGTTTGTGATTCGGGGGGATCGCCCGGAGGGTGGGCCAAATGCTTTGTGGGTGAATGCGAATCGGTATACGACCTATCAGGACTATCAATCAACCATCCAGGGCGCCGATGAAGAGTTTGGGACTGTATCGGAACGGGATCCTCTGAAGGCAGCAGATGCCGTCTGGAGATGGGTGCGCAGCAACCCCAGCCCGTATCCAAAATTTGAGTGGATGCTTGCTCCACTGTTCGCGGGAGTTTTTGAGTATTCGCAGTATCGGAACGAGCCGGAGGCGGCGAATTGGCTTCGGGCCGAGGGAGAGGCGAACGGGTTCAAGATGGGATCCCGACCGGGGATGGCGGACGACGTCGCGGTGGGTCAGGCGTTTGCCCAACTTTATCTGGTAGATCGGAAACCGGAGCAGATCGCGCCGGTTCAGGCTTGGCTGGATGGGTGGATTAGCAAGCCGCACGACGCTCCGCTTCTGTGGGAGAAAGGGGTTCATAACTCGGAAATGGCGTGGTGCGATGCGCTGTTCATGGCTCCGCCGACGATGGTGCTGATGTCAAAGGCCACGGGCGATCTGCGCTATGCGCAGGCGATGAACAAGCTTTGGTGGAAGACGAGCGACTATCTTTTTGACCCGGTGGAGCATTTGTATTTCCGCGATTCGCGCTACTTCGAGCCGCGTGAGGCGAACGGGAAGAAGGTGTTTTGGTCGCGGGGGAACGGTTGGGTGTTGGCAGGGCTAGCGCGCGTTCTGATGCACCTTCCGGCTGATTTTGAGGGGCGGGTGAAGCTGGAGAATCAGTTTAGGCAGATGGCTCAGCGGATTGCGGGACTTCAGACCACGGACGGGACCTGGCACGCGAGTTTGCTTGATCCGGGCTCATTTCCGCATCCGGAAACGAGTGGGACGTCGTTCTTCGTTTACGCCATGGCGTGGGGGGTCAATGCTGGATTGCTTCCCCGGGCGGAGTTTGAACCGGTGATCAAGAAGGGTTTTGGCGCGCTCTGCGGTTCGGTAGACCCGAACGGGCGATTGGGATGGGTTCAGCCGATTGGGCAGGATCCGAAGCTGGTCAAGAACTCGGATACGGATACCTACGGCGTCGGCGGATTTTTGTTAGCGGCGGGAGAAGTGGCGAAGATGAAACTTAGAAGTGCCGGAAACTGATGACCGACCTGGACTTGATGCTTCGTTTCATGCTCCAAGTGCTGGTTGTGCTCGGGGCTTGCAAGGTGATTGGGTACTTGGGGGTGCGGTTCCTTGGGCAGGCTCAGGTGACGATGGAGATGGTGGCGGGGGTAATGCTCGGGCCGTCGCTGTTTGGGTTGCTTGCGCCGGAAGCTCAAGGGGCGCTGTTTCCCATCAAGAATGAGGCGGGGACGGGCAAGCACCCATCGATGCTGATTTTGTACGTGGTTGCCCAGGTCGGATTGGTTTTATACATGTTCGTGGTGGGTACCGAGTTTGATTTGGGATTGCTAAAGGGCAAGTCGAAGGCGGCACTTTCGATCTCAGGGGCGGGCATTCTGTTTCCTTTCTTGTTTGGAGTGTTGGCCTATTTTGGGTTGATGCATGGGCGGCCGGGAATTTTTGGTGACAATATATCTGACGCAAGCCGTGCGTTGTATTTGGGGGCGGCGATGTGTATCACAGCGTTTCCGATGTTGGCGCGGATCATCTATGAGGCAGGTTTTGCGGGGACTCGCTTGGGAACGCTTGCGATGGGGAGTGGCGCGACAGATGACGCGGCAGCATGGACGATTTTGGCGGTTGTACTGGCGCAGAGCAAGGGCGACCCTAAGATCGCAATATTTGCGATTGGGGGCGGGATTCTGTTTGTGAGCTTGATGTTAACGCTCGGGAAGGGTTGGCTGGCGCGGTTCCTTGCTGGTCGGGAACTGAATCAAAACCTATTCACTCTGTTGTTGCTCCTGCTTTTTGCGTGTGCATGGTTCACGGACGCGATCGGAATTTTTGCGGTTTTTGGCGCATTCACTTTGGGCGCGGCGATGCCTAAGGGTGAGCTGGTAAAGGGGCTTCAGGCGAAGATCGAGCCGTTGACGGTGGGGCTATTTTTGCCGTTCTTTTTTGTGTACTCAGGTTTGAATACAAAGTTGTCGTCTATTCAGGGAACGGGAATGTGGTTTATTGCCTTGGTAGTTTTGGTGGCGGCGATTGCGGGCAAGCTGGGCGGTTGCTACCTCGCGGCGCGCCTGAGTGGGGAGAAGCATACTAATGCGCTCGGCATTGGGATTTTGATGAACTCGCGGGGGCTGATGGAGCTGATTATTCTGAACATTGGGCTTCAGAGCGGGGTCATCACGACCCAGCTGTTTTCGATCATGGTGCTGATGGCGATTGTGACGACGTTGATGGCGGCACCGCTGTTCAAGTGGATCAAGCCAAAGCTTGAACTCGAGTGATTTATCGGTCACTCGGTGTATGATTGCACCATGCGTGATGTGATTTTCATTGGGGGTGGCCCTGCTGGCTCGACGGGGTCGTGCTTGCTAAAGAAGTACGCACCTGGGATGGAGGTGCTCGTTTTGGAGCGTGAGAAGTTTCCTCGGGAGCATGTGGGGGAGAGTCAGTTGCCGCCCGTTTCTTACATCTTGGAGGAGATGGGGTGTTGGGACAAGGTCGAGGCGGCTGAGTTCCCGATCAAGATCGGTGCGACGTATCGTTGGGGCAATACGCAAGATCTTTGGGATATTGAGTTCGTACCGTCTGCGGCCGTTGTGGACGAACCTCGGCCAGCGAAGTTTGAGGGTTGGCGGCGCGGTGCTGCGTTCCAGGTTGAGCGTTCTGTTTACGACAAGATTTTGCTTGACCATGCCAAAGAGCAAGGAGTTGAGGTTCGAGAAGAGACCAAAGTGGTCGAAGTTCTGAAGGATGGGGACCGAGTCACTGGGTTAAAGCTAGAAGACGGCTCGATTGAGTCAGCCAAGTATTACGTTGATGCGACGGGTTCTTCGGGGTTGCTTCGTCGGTCGCTGAATGTGGAGATCGTGGAGCCATCGAGTCTTCGCAATATTGCGTTTTGGGACTATTGGAGTGACACGGATTGGGCCTACTCGGTTGGCAAGGGTGGCACTCGGGTTCAGGTGATGAGCTTGGGCTATGGCTGGATCTGGTTCATCCCGATTTCGCCCACACGGACGAGCATTGGGCTGGTTTGCCCTGCGGAGTATTACAGACAAACCGGGCTCACTAAAGAAGAAGTTTATCATCGCGCCTTGCGGGATGAGCCAAGGATATCAGCTTTGATCAGCAAAGCTACCGCGGACGGTGAGGTCAAGGGAACAAAGGACTGGTCCTATTATGCTGAACGAACCTATGGCGAGAACTGGTTCCTGGTGGGCGAGGCCTCGGGCTTCGCCGACCCGATCCTCGCGGCTGGATTGACAATGGCTCAGGTGGGGGCAAGGGAGCTTGCTTATACGATCATCGCAATAGAATCTGGATCGCATGAGCGACAGTGGCTCCTCGACCAGTTCCAGGAGAACGCCACACGTAGAGTTGCACAGCATATCCAGTTCGCCGATTTCTGGTACACAGCAAACGGTTGCTTTACCGATGTCAAGGAGTTTACGAGAACGATTGCCGCTGATACGGGGAGAGAGTTCAATGCGAATCAGGCGTTTCAGTGGCTCGGGACGGGTGGATTCATGGACGAGGCTTACGCCGGCATTTCGAGCTTCGAGCTTGAGTCTGTGATCGACGCCATTGAGTTCATGGTCGAGGGGGAGGCCCAGCTTGACGTGTTGAAGTACAACCGCTTCATCCTTCTTCTTGAGGATGCGGTTGAAGAGGATGTGGCCGTGTATGCGAACGGACAGATCGGAGCGATCCCGCGATGGAGAAAGGGCAAAGCGGTGCTTCCGAAGCACGGCATCTACTATGTTTTAGTTCAGATCCTTGAGAAAGGCGGCGACGTGGGCTTCTTGATGCCCAACCTGATTCACGCGATCAAGTATCACGGATTTCGGAAGACGGACGCGAGTGCAATGGCATATGGATTGTGTCATTTGGAATCGATGCTGAAATGTGGCTGGATTCGCGGAGTGACCGTGCCGGGAATGCCGATGATTCAGTTCCGAATCCCTCGTAGGCAGCGTGCGATCAAGAAGAATGTCGACACTTTCGTGGGCGAGTTGACTTGAGATGACGCGACGGGAGTTTCAGACAAACCTGCGAGGGGAAGCCGTTTCGGGAGGGGCGTTCGGCCTTGCGATTGCCAAGGCCCTTCAGTGTGAGTTTAGTGCTTCGGGAGCCGCTGTGCTAAGCGGCTCGGATGGATTTATTGAAGGGCTTTGGCGGTTTGATTGCGGAGAGTTGTTTCTGGTTCAGCCACTGACGGGTCGGTATTTGGAGATCAATCTTGCCCCGAATGGAGCGTGGTGGAGTTGCGTTTTTTCGGGGGTGAGGGCGCGGGATGAAGCGATTTTGCCTCCGCAGATTGAGGGAATTTGGTCTTCGGTTGCTGAGCGGGGTTGGGAGGCGGGGTTTTCGCTTTCCTTTGCTGAGATTGAGCGGTGCCTTGGGTCTTCGGAGGGGCTCCGAGGGAATGTGACTTTGATTCTGGGCGGATGCCCGGATGTGGACCCGCCTTTGGAGAATCTGCATTCGGTGGCTCGGCTGGGGGCGGTAGATTTTCACCGTCCGCACGAGTGGTTGGGGCTGGACGAGTTGCTGACCTAGATTCCGCTTTGGAGTTGTTCGATCAGTACCTCGGCTTTTTGGATGTGATAACTGCGGGCTGCTTTGAATAGCTTGCCTTCGTCGGTCTTGAGGTCGACTTTTGTTCGCTCGTGGCAGGTGATGGCTCCGGAAAGTAGCTCTGAGAGCTGCGGATTGACGCCGTGCCCTTTGATGACTGGGGCAATTTCGTAGAGAACAGCGAGCAGGATTGGGGCGGTGTCCTCGTCTTTTGCATCGAAAGTCTTCTTCGCGGTTTCGATGGCTTTGGCATACTTGCCGTTTTGGGCTTCGGCTTGAGCAAGGCGGAGAGTGTCTTGGATTCTGCGATCTTCGTCGGCGGGAGCCTTAAGGGCTTTGAGGAGGGTTTCTTCGGCTTCGGGCCAGCGGCGGGAGATTCGCAGGATTTCGGCGTATTGCCACAGGTCGTTGGGCGGAACCTGGGTTTGATCGACGTTTTTGAGGAGCTCCTCTGAATATTCGCGGATTTTCTCCATCCGCTGGTCGTCGCTGATCTGACCCTTTTGCACCTTAACGTCGAGGGCATCCGTTGCTTGCTTGAGCAATGAGTAGGCGACTTCCATGCGGTCCGGTTGTGGGACAGCTGTCAGGTCGTTGGGATTCTTGTACTGCCCACACCCTGCCAACAGGAGTGCGGCCACTACAAGGCTACATATAAATCGCATATCGCTCCGAGGGGAAGAGTGCGTCGCGGTAGATTTCGCCACCGCAGAAGGTGAGCAGGGCTTTGCCTTTGAAGTTCATATTGTGGAACGGGGCATTTTTGCTCTTGCTGAAGGATTTGTTGCGGTCGAATTTCCAGTCGAGATCGGGGTCAATCACAGTGAGTTGGGCGACCGGGGTCTCGCCGGGGGCGAGGGTTCCGGCATCGAGGTGAAGGATTTGGGCAGGCATCGTGCTGAGCTTATTGATGGTTTCAAGCGGGCTCAGAATTCCAGTGTGGGTGAGGTTGGTGAGGGTAACAGCTAGGGTTGCTTCGATGGTGCTGGCGCCGAACGGGGCTTCGTCGAAGGGGACATCGACTTCGTGGGAAGCGTGGGGGCTATGGTCGCTGGCAATGCAGTCGATCGTGCCGTCTTGAAGGGCCTGTTCAAGCAGCTCGATATCGACCTTGGTTCGCAGGGGCGGCTGCATTTTGAACTTGGTGTCGAAGTCGCCGATGTGCTCTTCAGTGAAAGTGAAGTGCATGGGGCAGATTTCGCAAGTTACAGGAGCGCCGAGGGACTTCATCAGGCGAATAATTTCGACCGCGCCCCAGGTGCTGACGCGCATGATGTGGACGGGGCAACCGGTGTGCAGGGAGAGGAGGCAGTTTCGCATTGTTGCGATCTCCTCGGCGGTTCGAGGAGTGCCTTTGAGGCCGAGCATTGCGGAGACGGCACCGTCGTTCATGACTCCGCCTTCGCTGAGGCTAGCATCGTCGCAGTGCGCCATGATCGGCAGTCCGAGCTGGACGCAGAACTCCATGGCGTCGGTCATGAGCTGGGAATTCTGAACCGGGAAGCCTTCGTCGCTGGCGGCGACGATTCCTGCACGCTTCATGGCTCCAAGGTTGGAGAGCTCGAGTCCCTTGAGGCCCTTGGTGAGGGCTCCCACGGGGGCGACAAAGACGCCGCCAGCCTCGGGCGAAGCGGATTTGTCGAGGATGAAATCGATGATTGCGGGGTTGTCCAACGGAGGGTTGGTGTTGGGCATACAGCAGATTGTTGTATAACCGCCCGCCGCCGCCGCTTGGGTTCCGGTTTGGATAGTTTCTTTGTGTTCTTGGCCTGGTTCCCGCAGGTGGACGTGCATATCGACCAGGCCCGGTGTGATCCAAAACCCAGTGCAGTCGTAGACTTCGTCAATATCGCTCAGCTCCTCGATTTCGCCGACTTCGATAATCTGATCGTCCTCGATGAGGACGGAGCCGACCACATCGAGGCCCTGGGATGGGTCGATGATGCGCCCGTTGCGGAGTAGAGTTCTCACGCTCCACCTCCGAAGCACCAGTAGAAGCTTGCCATTCTCACAAAGACTCCGTTTTCGATTTGCGACGTGATCGCGGATCGATCACCATCGGCCGTGGGGTCGTCGATTTCAACTCCACGGTTGATGGGACCGGGGTGCATGACGATGCAGTTTGCGTCCGCCACTCTGAGCCGTTCGGCGTTGATTTGGTACATGTGGGCATACTCTCCGACCGAGCCAATCATTCCTTGCTCCATTCGCTCCTTTTGGAGGCGGAGGCAAATGACAACATCCACGTCCTCTAGCCCTTCGTCAAGTTCATCGTAGAAGGCTCCGGGCAGGTTTGCGGTTTGGGTCGGGAGGAGGGTTCGGGGGCCAACGAATCGGACTTCGGCTCCGAGTTTTTCAAGGAGCCAGCCATTGGACCGTGCGACTCGGGAGTGTTTGACGTCGCCGACGATGGCGACTTTTAGGCCTTCGATTGCGCCCTTTCGCTCAAGGATGGTTACGGCGTCGGCGAGGGCTTGGGTGGGGTGTTCGTGCTGGCCATCGCCGGCGTTGATGACGGGGCCGCCGAAGTGTTTTGCGGCAAGGACTGGCGAGCCGCTGGATTTGTGGCGCATAACAAGGCCGTCGAGGCGTTCGTGGCGGAGGGTGAGGATGGTGTCCTTGAGGGTCTCGCCCTTGCTCATGCTACTTGCGCTTGTGGCGAAGTTGCTTGTTCGCATCCCGAGGTAGAAGGCGGCTTGCTCAAAGCTCACTCGGGTTCGGGTGGAGTTCTCGAAGAAGAGCATTCCGACAACCTTTTTGCTGAGGTTTGGGACGGCTTCATCGCCTCGAACGCGCTTTTTGAAGTCTCGCCCGAGGTCGATCAGGGCTGAAATTTGGTCGGCTTCGAGGTTTCGGATTCCAAGGAGGTTGAGGGGCATTATGCGGTCTCCAGTTGGGCAGGTTGAAGGACGACGGCGTCTTCGCCGTCGTATTCGTTAATCTTCACCACGACATTGTCGCCGCGTTCGGTTTGGATGGTTCGACCACAGAAATTAGGTTCGATGGGGAGTTCTCGATGTCCGCGATCCAAGAGGACGGCGAGCTTGACGGTGGCGGGGCGACCGTGGCGGATGAGGGCGTCGAGAGCTGCGCGGATTGTGCGACCGGTGAAAATGAGTTCGTCGACGAGGACGACGTGCTTTCCGGTGACTTCAAACGGAATTTCGGATTCGTCCTCTGTACGGATCGGGGCATCATCGCGAAACGCCCTGATGTCGAGTTTTCCGCACGGTACGGTGACGCCTTCAATCTGAGTCATGTGGAAGGCGAGGCGTTTGGCAATGGGGTAACCGCGTTTCAGGACTCCAACGACGACCAAGTCCTCGGCACCCTGGTTTGACTCCAAAATTTCGTGGGCAAGTCGGCCAAGAGTGCGTCGAATATCCCCCGAATCCAAGATGACGGCGCCCATGCTTGGGACGATTATGGCAGAGATGGGCAAGTCTTAGCCGCCTTCTGAGGTTTCTCCAAAGAAAACCTGCCAGACACCTGAGGTTTTAACCGGTTTAGCCAAGGATTCTTACTAGGTAGGACAACCGAGTATTGGGAGCAGTATGCCTCGAAGCAACGATATGAACTCAAAATTGACACAAATCCGGGGGGGAACACGATGGCAATAGCCCGTGCATCCGTCGGAGTGGACATCGGCCACAGCATGATCAAGATCGTGCAGGTGGATCGCTCTGGAGAAGGATGGAAGATCACTAAGGTCGGAACGGCACTTACGCCGCCAGATGTGATGCGTGATGGGAATGTTACGAATCCGGAGGAAGTAGGCGCAGCGATCAAGTTGGCCATGAAGGAAGGACACATCCACAGCGGTCACGCAGTGATCGCGGCGGCGGGCGGTGCGACCTTTGTGCGAACTGTTCCTTTCCCGAAGATGTCGCCTAATATGCTCCGAGACTCCGTGAAATTTGAGGCGGGGCGATATGTACCTGGCTCGGTCGAAGAATCCTATGTAGAAGCGGAGATCGTTGGGCCGCTATCCGATACGCAGATGAATGTGTTGCTCGCATCTGCGCCGAAGGATTTGGTTGCCGGGCGAATTGCGGCTTGTAAGGAAGCGGGGCTTCATGTTGACATCGTTGACTTGGAGACTTTCGCTGCCTACCGCACGCTTGTCGAGACAGATCCGAGTCGGAATGCTGGAGAGGAGTCTTATATGTTCCTCAATATTGGTGCGTCGAGCACCTCGGTTACCGTAATTGACAAGGGCATTTTTGTGATGAACCGAACGATGCCGACGGGAGGCAATTCACTCACCGAGGCGTTGAAGCAGGCGTTCAAGCTCGAGACAGTGGACGCCGAGGCCGGAAAGACGGTGCTTGATTTGCGCGAGCTTTTGATCCAGGGCACTGTTGTCGAGAACCCGCCGCTGAAGGTGATGGCTTCGCAGGTTGATGACCTGGTCCGCGAAGTAAAGCGTTCGATGAACTACTTGCAGACCCAGAACCAGCAAGCCGAAGGGGTTCCGCCGGTCGAGGTCAAAGAGATTATCGTCACTGGTGGCGGGGCGAAGCTCAAGGGGCTAGATGCTTACTTGAGTGCGAAGTTAGGGATGCCAGTGAAGGCACTTGGGGCTTTCGACAACACGAACATTATCAATGCTGGCGCGGCGGATGACGCTGGCCTCGACCTGACCATTGCCGCTGGACTGGCGATCCGAGGGCAACTCAGGGCGGCTTAAGGAGAAAACGATGCCATTTATAAACCTTATTGAATCGGATCTTCTGGTCGCAAAGAAGGCGGCGCAACAGATGCGCCTCAGCCAAGTGGCGCTGATTGCGGCAGGCAGTGTCGTTGGAATCGCTTACCTGGTCGTGCTTGGGCAGGGAGCAATGCTTTCAGCGGAAGAGCAAGCCGTTCAAACCAAGCTCAAAAAGCTCAAGCCGATCCTTCGGTCCATTGACGAACAGAAAGTGATCGTTGCCGATCTCGAACCGCGGCTGAAGACGCTAGAAGGTGCCCGTGAACTCACAAACCGTTGGGGGCGGCTGCTGAATCACATTTCGGTGAATACCCCGCAGGATGTGTATCTGACGGCGATCCGGTCCGACTCGGGTCAGGTGGATCAACCCATCAAAGTGACGTTTGTTGGCACAGGCAAGTCTCAGTCGGATGCTTCTCAATTCGTTTTGCGATGCCAAAACTCACAGGACATGGAGAAGGTGAACCTGGTTGGCTCCCAAGAAAAGCGGCTACGTGAAGTCTCTGCGATTGAATTTGAGATCGCCGGATCGATTGTTGGCACCGAGCCCAAACACGAAACCGAAGACAGCAAGACAAGCGAGGCACCAAAGTGATGAAAGCAAAAATTCAATTGCAACCGAAGTCATTCTTCATGCTCGCCGGGGTCGTTTTCCTGGCTGGGATGGGAATTGTGTACCTAACATACTCAAATCTGGGCGAGCAACAGCGGAACCTTGATGTTCTCAAGAGCGGGTTGAAGGATGAGAAGGCGGTTCAGCGCGAGTTTGACGAGACGAAGGCGAAGATCAACGACCTCAAGTCGAAGTTGAGTCACTTGGAGCACGGAATTCCGCAAGCGGCATACGTTGCCACCATGTTGCACGAGTTGGAGCAATTTGGAACTCAGAACCACTTGCAGATTCTTGAAGTCCGCCCGATCATCGCCGAGAAGAGCCGAAAGGAAGGCGATGAGAAGAAGAGTGCTTATGAGGAGCAGAACATCAAGGTGAAGGGACGCGGAACTTATGGTGACGCGATGCGCTTTGTTGATGCTCTGAAGAACTTCCCTAAGATCGTTGCGGTGCGCTCGTTCGCGATCGCGCCGAGGGACAGCGGAATTATCAAACGCGGGACTTGGCCACTGGAGTTCGAGCTGAACCTGCAAGCCTACGTCTTCAAGGATGCGGCCGATGAGCCTTCTGAGGCAGACAAGACCGCGAGCAAGTCGACTGAGGTGAACCGTGAATCGTGAGAAGAAGCAGATGATGGTGATGGGTGCCTTGGCACTCATGATCGTGTGTGTCGGAGCGTTCCAGATGATGGGCGGAAGCCCACCAGCTCCGGCTCCGGTAGCAAAGAAGGAAAAGCCGGTTGATAAGAAGAATTCGACGTCGGAAGACAAGCCGAAGGTGGCTAATCCCGATCAGGCGAGGCCGCTTCCAAAGCGTGACCCGTTTGCGCCTTCTGAGTTTGCTCTACTGGCGAACTCTGACCCAGTGATCAAGCCAACGACGGACGTCGAGGGAGCGAAAGGTCCGAAGACGAAACCGGGTCCCGGGATGAGTTCGGATGGCCCTGGCCCGCTCCCAGACACTGGTTCCGAGGAGTGGGTACCTGGAGGCAAGATCAAAGGTGACATCAACGTCCCCGTGCTTCCACCGCCGCCAAAGTTTAGCTATGCGCTGATCGGCCTTGTATCCGGAAAGTATCCCGCTGCGGTTTTTGCAGATAGCAGCGGTAATCAAAAACTCGTAGAGGTCGGCGATTCTATCGACGCATCTTCAACGCTCGTTGCCGTGGACGGCAACAAAGTGAAAGTCAAGTTTCACGATCAAACACTCGTTTTGACCGTAGGAGGAAACCCACATGAAAAGTAAATGGATCCGAACAGCCCTCATCGGGCTTTGTGTCGTGGCGGCAACTGCTGGCCACGGTGCCGGGCGCATTACAGGCGTTTCAGTTCTGAAAGTCGGTAAAGGTGTGCAAGTTCTGATCCAAGGGTCAGAACTGGGCAAGCCGAAAGCCGAATTTTTGAATACTGCAACACAGTACTCGCTCGAATTCGACGCTAAGCTATCGCTGAAGAGCGACAAGCTGAACATTTGGCAAAACGGGCTGGAGACGATTCAGTCAGTTTTTCAAAATGGCAAGACTAAGCTCAAGTTCAAGTTCACTGAGCCCATCAACGCGGTCGTAACGTCTGACAAGCAGGGCATCACTGTGAGTTTTGAGCCGGCGGAACTTCTGTTGCTCAAGATGATGCATCGTGAGGCGGAAACTCGAGACGCCCAGGCGAAACCAACGGCAAAACTTGGAAAGGTCATGCCGAAGACTCCTCCGGTCGTGAAGACTCCGGTTGAGCTTTTGACGATTTCTCAGGGGCAAGCTCTGCTGAAAGTAGAGAAGCCAACTTCATTCAGAAGTCAGCCGTTTATCGGGGCGATTCCATCTACTTTGCCAGCGATTGAGGCGATCAAACCGACTGTCAAACCAGTTGAGTCAGGTCCGTTTACTTCAGCCCAGCCATTTGCTGCTGCTGAGAAACCTCGAGTCAGTTCGATTCCGGTTGCCCCAAAGGCTGCAGTCAAAGCAGCGGATGATCTGCGAGTTTCGCTTGACTTCGTCGACACTTCAATTGTCAACATTGTGAAGTCGCTTGCGCTTCAGACGCGGGTCAATATCGTGACCTCCCCTGACGTGACCGGAAAGTTGAGCGTTAAGCTTGACCGGGTTTCGATCAAGGAAGCACTAACGTTGGTTACGTCGCTTGCCGGATTGAAATATGCTCAGGTTGGACGGACTTACATCGTCACTACTGAGGTCAAGTTCCTTGAGACGCTTCGTGCGGTTCAGGGGCCGAAGGAAGACACGGTGATGTCACGAATCGTTCCGATTTTTAGCGGACAGACGGTTCAGATCAAACTTGCGGTTCTCAAATCGGTTTCCTCCGAGAACTCTTTTGGTCGATTCGAACTGGTGTTGCCATCTGAGCGAACGGTTGTCTCGGGCACTCCGGCGACTTCTAACGAGAAGGACGCAAAGCTCGTGGTCGGGGCATCTGGCACCGTCAACGACGGCGATCCTTACATGATGCTCATCGGCTCACCTGGTCGGCTCGACGAAGTCGAGAATCTGGTTCGATCCATCGATAAGCAGCTCTGTTCGGCACTTGGGATTAAGCCTCCTAAGACGGTTGATGCAGTTGTGAAGTCGTACACCGTTCACGGTGGACAGGCAATGGAGCTCATTGAAGCACTTGCCGGAAAGGGCAAGACGAACATCGGCAATGTCGAGTGCTTTGCCACTCCGACGAAGAGCATTTCGAAGCAGACCATCGTGCTAAAGGGCTTCTCCGATGAAGTCGATCAAGTCATCGCCGCATTCCAAGAATTGGATAGCGATGAGGCTGCAACGATGACCGAGTTCCAGGTCTATGACCTCAAATACTCCGACCCACGTTCGGTGCGCGAAGCGCTAGTCTCCAACATTCCTGGCCTTTCGGTCGTCATCGCGCCAAACGCGGTGCTCAACCCCAAGGTGTATCAGGAAGACAAGATGCGCAATCAGTCCGAACAACGCGGAACCGATACTCCCGCACCACAGGGTGGCGGTACTCCACAGGCCAGCGGCCAGGCCCAACAGGGTCAACAACAAGCTTCCGGCGGTGGGCAGCAGACAACGCTCAAGTCCGATAAGTCGGATGCCAACAGCGGTCTGACTCTTCCGTTCGATGACTTCGAAGCGGTCGGTATGCCGATGCGGCTCATCATGAAGGGTAGCCGAGATCAGGTGGATCGGGCGATGCAGCTCATCCAGCAGTTCGACGTCGCTCCTCGCCAAGTCTCGCTTGAGATGCGGGTTATGGAAGTTAGCCGAGCTGAACTGCTCAAAGTCGGTATCGACTGGAATCTGTTCACCAGCGGCGCGATCAAGACCATTCGGCTCAATAACCCAGGTGGCGGTTCGCAGAA
This sequence comes from Fimbriimonas sp., assembly GCA_965248555.1. GTDB lineage: Bacteria > Armatimonadota > Fimbriimonadia > Fimbriimonadales > Fimbriimonadaceae > Fimbriimonas. The sequence continues at coordinate 531,035 of CBDFJP010000001.1, forward strand.
CACGATTGGTGCCAGCGTTCAGGGACGAGATGTTTCGGGAGACGTTGCGGCGATTCTTGACTCGATCTCGAACGGTAGCCGACTCATTTCGAGGCCAAACATGATCTGTAATGACGGACGCTCTAACGAGGTGTTTGTTGGAGACGTGATTCGGTACATCGAATCGATCATCAGCAGCCAAAACGGACCATCGGTCACCCAGGGTCAAGTGAGCACGGGAGTTCGACTTTCGGCGTTCCCGCGGCTTGGCGGTGACGGCACGATTAACCTTGATCTTCGATCCAAGGTCGTGTACCTCAAGGGCTGGGAGAACGTTCCGCAGATCGGCGGACGGCTTCCCCAGACCAGCGAGCGAACGGCTCAGAACTCGATCACGATGAAAGATGGCGAGACCTTTGCCATCGGCGGATTGATCCAGCAAGAAGACCGAAAGTCGATGACCGGATTGCCGATCCTGAAGGATCTGCCCGTGTTCGGACAGTTCTTCCGAAGCACTTCGACGGATAAGGTCAAGACCGAGATCGTGATCTTCATTACGGCGAAGATGCTCAATAACGGCCAGCCGAAGACGCTGCCGATGGAGAAGGATACTTCGCTGAACCATGACGGATCGTTCAAGTCTGGTCAGGCACTGATCAACACCGAGAAGCCGATCAAGGTCGGCAAGAAAGGAGGATCGAACTAATGAAACGAGCAGCAATTGCACTCTTCGGCCTCGCCCTCCTTTCGGGGTGTGGCGGGTCGGGGGACACTTCGGTGCTCCCGAGCATCTATCGAGGTAGTTGGAGCGGGACTTGGGGCAGTGGAGACGCGAATGACAATGGCAACATTGCGTTTGCAATCACCAACGACGGAAGTCTCTCGGGTTCGATGACGGATAAGTTGGGAACAACGGGCAATATCGCCGGATTCGTCAATAAGTCGGGGAGCCTTACGGCGGTGACCAGCTTCACTGGTGGAAGCAACATGGTCATCGGCGGAACGGTGACCACCAATGGCGGTCGGCTCGTCGGCAGCTTTAGCTACACACGCCTCGGCGTGACTTACGGGGGCAACTTCGATGTTGGCCCAGCAGCCTCAGGAGGAGGTTAGATCATGAAAGGAATCAAAATCAGTGTGGCGATTCTCGCCCTCGCATTCGTCGGCTGTGGTGGACAAGGCGGAGTCGGAAGCGGCTTCCCCGATCCTCCGGTGGCTTCTGTCCTTCGGGCAACTGGGCCTGGAATCGATGGCGGTACTGCCCTTCGGTTGTACAAGGCCGGGGATACCTGGGAGTACGATGTTTCGGGAACGATGCTTCGGGAGGAGTTTGACGAGAGCGCGACCAAAGTCAGCCGAAATCAGGGTCCGGTGAGCGGAACTTTGACTCGAACCATGACTGCGGTGACCGTAACGGGCATCGGCCCATGTTTCAAGGTGACAGACGCTTTGACCTACAAGCTCAACGGCGGACTTCCTACCGTCGAAGTTTTGGAGACTTACGTTTCTCAGGCTCCGAGCGGCGCGGTGACGATGTTGGGGCGGCGACAGAACAAGGCTGATGCCAGTTCTCCAGCCACTCAGGCATGGCTACCGGGCACATTTGGTGCTGGTGCAAGTGTAGGCGGTTCTGGTCGATATGACAACCTGGCGACGGGTTATCCGGGAACGATCTTTGACATCTCGACTGCATTCGCGGTGACTGGCGCAAGTACGGTGACGGCGGACGCTGATCCCGTGTTCAACACATGGCGTTCGGTCTACACCGATACGATGAACAACAGCTGGTCAGTGATGGCATGGTGGAAAGCGTTCAACGTAGCAAACGGGTTCGTCTTTAAGACGGTCGAGGACATCAGCTCGACCGATGAGTGGTCAGCCTCGATCGGTGCTCCGGTCAGCAGAAAGTACAACTCGACTCGGGTTGACTCGGTGGTTCATGGTGATGTGACATACACCCCGCCAACCGTCGACCCCGCAACTGGCGTGGTCACGGCTGCTGAGTCGATTACATACAGTTACCACACGATCAACCGGACGTTGAACCTGGATATGGTGCTCAAGCGACGGTCGCTTCAGTAGAGCTTCGCCTTTTTACGGCGCTTTGAGGCATCCCGCTCGCGGGGTGCCTCTTTGTTTTCGCCTTCGAGGTAGGCGTAGCTTGCCATTCGGGCCTCGCTAAGGGGTTGGAGAGGGAGTTGGTAGGTTTGGTAGTCGTGCTCGCGGTGACCCGAGGGGAGATAGGATTTCACAAACGGTCGCTCGAAGATCCAGGAGAAGCCGAGTGAGGCAATGACGATAACGGGGAGGGCGAAGAGGACGAGGTAGGTCGTTTCGAGTTCGGGAGTTGCCGCCCAGGATGGGCGGTTAACATAAAGGACCTGGAGAAGGGGGTGGTGGATGAGATAGAGGCTGTAGCTTGCGACTCCGAGCCTTACGAGCCAGCGAGCACTGAGAGCCTTTTGTGCAAGGCCACCAGGGGAAATGGTGGCGGAGTAGAGGAAGGCGGCGGTGGCGAAGCCGCAGGTGAGATCGCTGGCGATGAGGGTGGTTGAGTCTAGACTTTTTCCTATGACGGCCTGTTGGTAGACCATGTAGAACGTCGCCAGGAATCCGGCCCAGAAGATGGCGAAGCCGTATTTTGGCTTTAGCCCTTTCACCGGGTTCGGGCGGTGGGCATAGTGCGCCGCCATCATTCCGGCGACAAAAAGGATCGCAAACCAGGAGTACATCTTGGCGGCGTTGGGGACCAGTTGGGTGACCAGGAGCGATGGGATAGCGGTAAGGACGAGGAGCAGGATGGGCGAGCGCTTCTGCATCACCAGGATGAGCCAGGGGAAGAACAGGTAGAGCTGGGCTTCGATGGAGATGCTCCAGAGTGCGCCGTTGATTCGATACATCCAGTCCATCGAGAGGTTTTGGATGAGGACGAAGTGGGCAAAGAGGCTATCTGGGGTGACGGGCATCCCGCTGGATGCTTTGACGTAGGTGTCGAATGGCCGAAGGTCTTTGTTGGGCCAAGTGACCCAGTAGCAGACTGCTACTGAAAGCAGGAGGGTCGCGTAGTAGGCGGGAAGGATTCTGAGAGCGCGCCTTTTGAAGAAGCCGCCGAGGCCGTAGACTCGGCCATCGCCTCGATTGAACAAGCCGTATTGGAGACAGAAGCCGGAGAGGACGATGAAGGCGGCGACGGCGAGGTGGCCGTTTCGGAATGCGCCCATTGCGTTGGCTAGGAACGAGCCTTGGGTTTGGTTGAAGCGCGCCGAACTGGGCGGAATGACCATTGAGCAGAAGTGGCTGATGACGACGTACAACGCGGCCAGAGCCCGAATTCCTTCGATGAATTCGAGCTTTGCGCTGGCCTCCGTAAATCGTTTACTCTTTCTCAATACTTATTCTCAGGCGGATTCGTAACCTATCCCTAGTGCAATCGTCGTACCATTAAGGCATGATTACGGTTCGAGTTGCGTTTGGGTTAATTATGATTGCTTTGGCGTCGGTGGGTTTTGGGCAGAATACTGCTTATCGCACCATTGCTTCGGGAACCAACGCGACGGAAAAGCAGCAGAAGATGTACCACTGCACCGATCAGGGGGCTCTCGACAACTATTTGAGGATCGCTCAGTCGAACAGCCGCCCGAAGGTCGATTTTTTTAAGGATCGAGTTGTGGCGATCTTTTTGGGGACTCGGCCGACGGGCGGATATTCGGCGGCGGTAAGTAAGGTTTCTGTAGTCGCGAATGTGGCGACGATTGAGGTGACGGAGGCGACTCCGGCGAAGGGGGAGATGACGACTCAGGCTCTTACGAGCCCTTGGGTGATGATCGCGATTGACCGTTCAGTGCTCGACTTTAACCTCAAAGTGACGACGATTCAGAAGGACGGCGGGATCATGGTTGGACCCTACACCGTTTGGTACCCAGGGTACTGGTCGCCCTGTTGCGATGGCTATTACGATGGGTTTTACAACCCATTTGGGCAAGTTTTCTACTCGGAGCAGACTCTGAGCTACTGGGTTCAGCAGACGGGGTTTAGCTTCAGTTCACCGAGTTTTTCGTTCAATTTCCAGACTTCGGCGTTGGCGATCGTTTCGATTGGACGGTATAGCCAAGGCTATTCGTGCGCGGTGGAGAATGTGGTTTACAACCAAGGAGCAGCAAAGGTTCTGGTCCGCCGGACGAGTTCTTCGCAGAGGCAGAATGGGGCTCGGTGGTTTGGCGTTGGGATCGACCGGGGAGCGAGGTCGATTGCGACTGAGTTTTTCGATGATTCTTCGGTAGTGCTTGGTTATCAGGGCGAGGCGCTGATGCGACCGGCGGCGGCTGGGGTGCTGCTGAATGCTCAGCAGCTTCGGTCGCTGCCCTCTGGAGTTTCGGTGAAGGGGTATTCACCGAATACAGAGAACGTGTTTGCGGTAACGGTTACTCCGCAGAATCGGAAGGGGTACAAGTTTGAAGGGTTGGCCTATCGAGGGAATCAGGCGGTTGCGCTGTTTTCTCGACCTTCGGCAACACCGGATTCAAAGGCTCAGACCTATTTGCTTCGCGTTCCGCGTGGGATTACTTCGCTGACGATCGAGGATATGCCACCGAAGAAAGTTACTCGCTAACGGCGAGCGAGCCCTTGCTTCTGAAGAAAATCAAGGAGCTTCTCTCTTCCGGAAAGGCCTTCGTCGCGAGTCCGCGAGGCGTTCTTCTGGCTCCATGGAACGTCGGTAGCCATGCCTTGTTGCCCAAAAAATGCGCCAGCTCGTGCGTCGTACTCGGTTGGATCAAGGGAGTCTCCGTAGGCTTCTTCGAACCAAACCTGGTCTTGACCGAGGCGCGGTTTGATTTCGGCGTGGGCGGTCTCGGCCGGAACTCCGATGCAGAGGCCAAAGACGGGGGCGACTCTTTCGGGGAGTCGCAAGAGTTCCTTGATTGTCTCTGGTTGATTTCGCAATCCTCCGATGTAGCAGATTCCGAAGCCGAGAGCTTCGGCGGCGCAAACCATCCGCTCGGCGGCGAGGGCGGCGTCGATGACTGCGACGGTGTACATTTCTATGGTATCGAGGCCGCTGGGGACTTCTCCCGCGTAGGCGGCGGTGCGATGCAAGTCGGCTAAGAAGGCGAAAAACAGCGGAGCTGTGATCACCTGTTTTTGGCTTCCGCATGCCTCCGCGATTACCGCGCGCTTCGTGGGATCTTTGACGGAAACTACGGACCAGGTCTGCAAGTTGCTGCTTGTGGCGGCCGACTGCGCGGCCGCGACGAGGCCTTGCACCATGGAGTCCGGGATCGGTTGATCGGCAAATCGGCGAACCGAGCGGTGCGCGAGGAGGCCACCGATTTCATCCAGCGAGAAGCCCGCTTCAGAGCCAAAGCGCTTCTGCCAGGCTTCCTCGAATGACTCGGAAAACATGGTTAACGCTGACCCTTTGCCTCGTGATCCTTCATTCGCTGCATTGCGAATTCACGCTCTTTTTCCATTGCCTTCTTGTTCAGGACCCCAGTCCAGGCTTTGGCACCGTAAAAGGTTGCCAGCATGCAGAAGGTGAAGAACAGGACGGTGCCGACGACAAGTCCAATGGCGAACTTCTTGCCATTGATCGGCTTGGGTGGGTCAAACATGCCCGGATTGGTTTCGCTCATTTTTTATCGTCCTCGAGACTGCTCTCGAACAGTTTACGCAACCGCTCTCGCTCTTCTCTTTCCGTTTCCCTGCGATACACCTCGTCGTAGAACTCCTCTTCGTTTTTGATGGCGATTCGGGTTTGAACTTTTTTAGGTGCGGGGCCGGCCACGGATCCGCCTTTTAGAGCGTATGGCAGGCGGGGAATTCGGTTGGTGGCGTAGAGAAACGCAATGCCGCAGCTGATTGATCCCGCTATTGCGGGCACAACGCCAAAGGTAGCAAATGCGAGAAAGTTGGAGACGACTGCAAGCCACGCAACCCATTTGGCCTTCATCGGAATGAAACCCATCATCATCACGGTGTTGTTGGGGTGCCGAGTGCCCCAAATGACTGTTTGGGCGGCTATCGGGAGTGCCGACGTTGCGACGGGCAGGGAGAGGATGACGAACGGAGCGACGCTGACAAGCGCGATGATGATCCAGAGCAGGATGGTCCCTTTGAAGCCGTGATCTCGCTCCATGTCGCCGCCCGTTCCCATAAGCCACGCAGGAATGAGCACGAGCCCGACAACGCCTAGGCTTCCAGTGAAGGGATAGGTGAGGAGCGTCCAGATTCTTGGAATTGCGCTCCCGAAAAAGCCGAAGTACTCAAACATCGGGGCGATATGCCCCATTTGAAGTAGCGAACTGGCGACGAGGAGGATCACGATGGTGAGGGTGACCGGCGTGCTCATCGCCGCGTCCCCAAAAATCGAACTCTTCCGCCGCATCGCCATATCTACCTATTATGGATGAACCTGGTCTGCTCCCGGTCATTTAGTCATTTCGCTGAATCTTGACGGTTTTGTGCAGTATGGCGAAACGACTGCCAATGATCTTTCGTTAGTAATCGCGAAAGGGAGTAACTGGTCGGGAGATTTCTTCCGAGGCATGGGTTCGTCAGTACGGGTGAAAGCCCCGGATCCATGAGCAGCTGACAAGTCGGCGAGCGCGGTGAGACTTTTGGGGATTTGGTCAATTCGACCCAGTCACATCTTGTTGAGGTCACCCATTAGTTGAATCTATCCTTTCTAAATGCAGTCCTTATCGTGCTTGCCCCGGGGCAGGGCACAATAACCCTTGAAACGATTCTGAGGGACGTTGATCGGACATTCCCGAAGCTAATGGCAACGCGTTTGGAAGCTGCGGTTGCAAAGGCTAAGAGCCAGGAGAAGCGCGGTGCGTTTGATCCAGTTCTGGCTTTTGAAACCGAATTCCTTCGATACAACTCCTCAAGCGACCCCGGGAAAGCAAAGACGACGTCGATGTCGGATGCCGTGATCGAGGTACTGGACCGAAGCGGCGTCAAGTTCTCGATTGGAGGTCGCCTCAACCGTGGCGATGTGAAGTCACCTTCGTCTTTCACCGGTTCGTTTGGGGAGTATTTTGTGTCGGCTAAGATTCCGCTGTTACGAGATCGGATTAATAACGCGAAGACCGTCGCCGAGCAACAAGCCCTGCTCGGCGAACCGATCGCAGATCAGTTCATTCGAGAGGCTCAGCTTGGTTTGTTTGAGAAAGCGGGTACGGCGTATTGGGAGTTAGTGGGGGCAAAGGCGAAGCTCGAAGTGACCGAGCAGCTTCTGAAACTTGCCGCTGACCGTGCGGAGTACATCAGGGAGCGGATTCGGAAGGGCGCAAATCCGCCGATTGACCAAGAAGAAGCGGACGCCGAGGTTGCTCGTCGCCAGGGCGGGCTGGATAAGGCCGAACGAGACGTGCAGAAGGCTGAGATTAAGCTCGGAATGTACCGCTGGAGCGATGATGGTTCGACCATCGATGCCTCCCGAACCCAGGTTCAAGTTAAGGCCCTCGATGATCGGCGAACAAAGGTCGATGTCATGCAGGCAAAATCAACCGCCACGAGGGATCGCCCAGAATTGCTCGCTCTCAACCTGTCGCAACAAATTTTTGCCCTTGATTTGGGGCTTGCTCAGAATGATCGCAAGCCCGGGCTTGATCTAGTTATTGGCCCAGGGTTTGATTTTGGAGCGGATAACATCGGAAACACCATGAAGGCGGGAGTGTTTTACACAATCCCGCTCCGCCAGAACTCGGTGGATGGGCGAATAAATGCCACCAAGTCGAAGCTCCAAAAGCTCAGCCTGGAGTATCGCCAACTTGAAAGAGCGGTTCAGATCGAAGTGGATGACGCACTCTCGGCGCTTGCTCAGGCCGAGAAACGGGTGGCTGCGGCCGAGTCTGAGGTGAAGTCGAATACGGCCGTTGAAGAAGGCGAACGCATCAAATTTGCGGAGGGTCTCAGCACCCTGTTTCTAATCAACCAGCGGGAACGAACAACCGCCGAATCTCAGGCGCGCCTGATCGATGTCAAAGTGGAATTCCAACTCGCAAACCTCGCCTTTCTGGCTTCGACGGCCCAATTAGGAGGCAAATAATGGCAAATGTTTCTCCGCTCCAGCGCGTTGGCAAACTTCTGGTTCAAGAAAAGAGTGAGCTGTGGGTTCTGCTCACTTACTCGATCACCCTTGTTATCTTTTCGTTGCTCATTCCGCTGACAATGAATGCGCTGGTAAACACTGTTGCCGCGGGCCTATTTGTTCAGCCGCTGGTGATTCTTGCATTACTTGTGTTTGGAGCCCTGTTTCTTGCGGGTGTCATGCAGATGCTTCAGTTGAATCTGGTCGAGGCCATTCAGCAACGCATTTTCGCCGAGAATGCGATCAAGATCGCCGACGTCTTGGCGCGGGCTTGCCCACGCAGCCTTCGAGCCGAGTACATTCCGGAGTTGGTCAACCGGTTTTTTGACGTTCTTACGGTGCAAAAGGCGGTGGCGAAGCTGCTGGTGGATGGTGCTACTGCAGTTGTTCAGGCGGTGCTTGGACTCGCGATCCTGGGCTTTTACAGCCCCTCACTTTTGCTCCTCGACCTGGTGCTGATCGTCGGGTTGCTTGTGATCACGATTGTGTTTGGCGTCGGCGGACTACGAACATCTATTCTTGAGTCGAAGCAGAAGTATCACGTTGCGGATTGGCTAGAGGATATTGCTCGGTGCAATGTCTCATTGAAGGTTCACGGGAACCGTGATTATTTGGCGCATCGCGCGGATGATGCCGTTCTGGGATATGTTCGGCAGCGGAAGTCTCACTACTCGGTGACGATTCGTCAGGTGGGGAGTTTTTATCTGTTCCAGGCGTTTGTGCAGGCGGCGGCGTTGGCGGGCGGAGGATGGCAGGTGATCAATGGTGGGTTGACTCTTGGCCAACTGGTTGCGGCGCAGATCATTATTACGACAGTTTTGGCTGCTTTGGAGAAGCTAGTTCGGCAGGCGGATGTGTTCTTTGACTTGTTGACTGGGCTTGATAAGGTTGGGCATGTGGCGGATATTGAGACCGAGCGAACGGATGGTCGCGAGCTTCCACATCCAGAAAAATCGAAAGGGCTGGAGGTTGTTTGTCGAAATGTAAGGTTCCACTACGATCCTCTGAATCCAATATTGAACGGCATCGATATGACTTTGGAGCCGGGCGAACGGGTCTCGCTGGTTGGCGCGAGCGGGGCTGGGAAGAGCACTTTGGGTGCGCTTTTGTGTGGGCTTGATAACCCTTCGCACGGGACGATTGAGCTTGATGGGGTGGAGACTCGAACTCTCTCGCTGGATTCACTTCGGAGCCACGTTTCGATGATTGGGTACGAGAACGAGCTGTTTGACGGGACAATAGAGGAGAATATCTTGGTCGGTCGGGAGCACATTTCGCCCCAGGATGTTCGATGGGCATTGGATGTTTCTCAGCTCACAGCTGAGCTTTCGGCGATGCCGGATGGGTTGCGAACGAAGGTGATTTCGATGGGCAAGAACCTTTCTCGGGGCCAAATTCAACGGCTTCTGATCGCTCGGGCGATTGTCGGTAAACCTCGACTTTTGATCCTGGATGAGGCGTTTACTGGCATTGACGAGCGGCAAACCTTGATGATCCTGGATGCGATTTTCAAGCAGGAAAACCACTGGACGATTATCGACATTTCGCACGATCCTGAGGTTGTGCTTCGGTCAGACAAGATTTACGTTTTGCAGGACGGATTGATTAAGGAAGGTGGCCCAGCGATGAAACTCGCAACCAATGAATTTGGCTCGTTCTGTCAGCTCTTTCCACGCCTCAGTCGCCTGATTCGAGTTGGAGGTGCCCGGTAATGCGTCGTGCGATAAAAGAAGTAAGACGACGTTCTTCGGGACAGCGAATCGCCCGAGTGATCCTGTTTCTTCTTGCGCTTTCGGTGCTGGTGCTTTGGCTTGTGCCTTGGCAACAGACGATCATAGGCGGCGGGCAAGTCGCAGTATTTAACCCGGCGGAGAGGCCGCAGACGATTGAGGCTCAGATCCCAGGTCGGATTGTGAAGTGGAATGTGCAGGAAGGCCAGTTGGTCTCTCAGGGCGATTTGATTGCTGAGATCGAGGACATTGATCAGAAGTTCTTGGATCCCGAAATCGAGAAGCGAATGAGCGGGCAAAGGGATGCGCTTACTCAGAGCCAAGCGTCGGAATCGAGCCGCATTTCCCGGATCACATCGCAGATTGGCGAGGTGAAGTCATCCAAGACTCAGCAGCTCAAAAATGCTAACGAGCGCATCCGGCAGGCACAAAACCGCCTAAAAGCGGCGAAAGCGGCTCAAGGGCAATCTGAGCAGAACTTGAAGGCGTTCATCAAAGTTGCCAAAGCGAGCGCGGAGCAGCGCAAACTCCAGGCGCAGGACGTCGTTCGGCAGAACGATCAGCTTTTGATCGCTGCTCGGCAACAACTTGCGGTTGAGAAGAAGAACTTTGAGCGGGTCTCGTACCTCGCGAGTAAAGGGCTTGAATCTCAGCGCAATTATGAGCTTGCCGAGGCGAGCCAGGTGGCAGCCGAAGCGCGTGTGAAGCAACTTGAAGAAACCGTCGCCGCTGCAAAGCGAACTGTTGAACTCGGAACGCTGGGCCAAGATCAAGCCGAGATCGATATTGCTCGTCAGCGAGAGGCCGTGACGCAGGCCAAAGAGGGCGTTATGGCGGCGGATCGAGACGTGTCGATTGCCAAGAATGACCTTGTACGGATTGAAAATGACGCGAGTGCTACGATTGCGAGTCTGGAAGCCTCGCTCCAGAGTGCTGAGAGCACTCGCGCGAAGGCAAACTCTGATTTGGAGAAGATCAAGCTGGAATCGGCGAACGTGACGGGGCGCCGTCAGCAAACTCAAATCAAGGCTCCCACTTCGGGAAGGTTGATCAACATTGCTCGGTTTGGAGCTGGATCGATGGTGAAGGCGGGAGATGTCTTGGCGACCATTGCCCCGGAAACCAAAGACAGAATTGTCGAGATGTTGGTCACCGACAACGATGTTCGTTTCATCAGTGTCGGTCGGCCAGTCCGGCTTCAGTTTGCTGGATACCCGGCCGTACAGTTCTCCGGCGCGCCGGGGGTATCGGTTGGAACCTTTGGAGGAACCGTGCAATTCATCGACCCCGTGGATGACGGTTCCTCGAGGTTTAGAGTATTGGTCAAGGAAGCTCAGCACACCCTTCCGGGAGGAAAGAAAGATCAGCCTTGGCCTCCGGCGAATAATCTGCGACCAGGGGCCGAAGCCATCGGTTGGATCATGCTAGACACGGTTCCGCTGGGGTTCGAGCTTTGGCGGCAGTTTAACAACTTCCCACCGAGGATTCCTAAGGGCGATCCTTTGCTTGGCAAAGCGAGCAAGAAGCAGTCGACGGATCAGAAGGTGGATAAGGAAGATAAGGCGGATTATTTGAGTCCGACGATCAAAGTGAAAGCGAAGCGATAAACTACATGTGTGGCTAAGCGCGCGGTGGTGCTTCTTTCGGGTGGACTTGATTCTGCGACTGCACTAGCGGTTGCGCGCGCGGAGGGGTTTGAGGCGTTTGCGATTTCGTTTGACTATGGTCAACGGCACCGGGTGGAGTTGGTCCGGGCTACTGAACAGGCTCGGGTGCAGAAGGCGGCGAAGCACATTTCCGTCAACATCGATTTGCGGCAGTTTGGCGGGTCGGCTCTGACTGCGGCGATTGAGGTCCCGAAGGACCGGAGCGAGGGTGAGATGGAGGCGGAGATTCCGATCACCTATGTTCCGGCCCGCAACACGGTTTTTCTTTCCTATGCGCTGGCTTGGGCGGAGGTTTTGGGGGCGTTGGATATCTATATCGGCGTGAATGCGGTTGATTATTCGGGGTATCCAGACTGCCGTCCTGAGTTCATTTCGGCTTATGAGGAGATGGCGAACCTTGCGACCAAGGCGGGGGTCGAGGGGAAGGGGCTGACGATTCACACTCCGCTGATCGACCTTCGGAAGTCGGAGATTATTGCGCTTGGGCTGGCAAAAGGGGTGGATTATTCGTTGACATCGAGCTGTTACGACCCTTCGGTGGAGGGTCGACCTTGCCGCCGGTGCGACTCATGCCAGATTCGGGAAAAGGGGTTCGCGGCACTTGGCTTGAAGGATCCGCTGGTGAAGAAGTTTGAAGGCTAGGATTTCCGAGATTTTTCACTCGGTGCAGGGTGAGGGGATCTACGCAGGTATTCCGTCGACTTTCGTTCGTTTTTCGGGCTGTAACTTGAGATGCGTTTGGTGCGACACGCCTTACGCAAGCTGGAATCCCGAGGGGCCTGTGATGGCAGTTGATGAGATTTTGGGGCAACTCGGGGCTTTCGACCATGTTGTGCTCACAGGTGGAGAGCCGATGCTATTTGACGCCGTGGTTCCTCTGGCTTCTGAGTGCCGGCAGAGGGGCAAGACGATTACGATCGAGACGGCAGGGACAATTTTTCGGGAAGTTGAATGCGATCTCATGTCGATTAGCCCGAAGTTGCTGAACTCGGTTCCGCATGAGCATGGGGAATGGGCGGGTCGGCACGACTCGTTGCGGCTCAATATTCTAGTTTTGAGTCAACTCATTGGGACGTACCCCTACCAGCTCAAGTTTGTTGTTTCAGCTTTGTCGGACATCGCGGAGATCGAAGAATTGGTGGCGGAAATCGGTGGGGTTGAACCTTCCAGAATCCTGCTGATGCCAGAGGGTCGGGACTCTGTCGCCCTGTGGGAAAAGGCTAGGCTTCTTGTTCCTGAGGTGATGGCGCGGAACTGGCGGCTTTCACCACGGCTACAGATCGACCTGTTTGGGGACACGAAAGGAACCTAAAAGGGTACTCTATACGTTCCGAAATGAAGATTTACACCTCCGAGAGCGTGAGCATTGGCCACCCGGACAAAGTAGCCGACCAAATTTCCGACGCGCTACTCGACGAGTTCCTGAAGCAAGACCCTAAGAGCCGCGTGGCGGTTGAAACGATGATGGCCCATGGCGTCGCCATCGTTTCGGGAGAGGTCACCACCAACGCCTATGTCGACGTTCAACGGGTCGTGCGAAGTACGATCAAGGAGATCGGTTACACCAGCACCAACGTCGGATTTGACGGCGACAACTGCGGCGTTTTGGTCGCGATCCAGGGGCAATCCAACGACATCGCCATGGGCGTGGATACCGGCGGGGCTGGCGACCAGGGGATGATGTTTGGCTACGCCACCAACGAGACTGAAGAGCTGATGCCTTTGCCGATTACGATCGCGCATGCGATCATGCGAAAGGCCGTTGAAGTGCGCCGCTCGAACCCCGGTTTGGGACTTCGCCCGGACGCGAAGAGCCAGGTTTCCGTGATTTATGAGGATGGCAAGCCGAAGTCCATTGACACGGTTGTTGTTTCGCATCAGCACGACGATTTCGACTCGCTCGGAGCTCAGATTCCGCAGGCGGAGATTCAGCGGCGAGTTCAGGAGTATGTGATTCAGCCTGTTCTTGAGTCTTACAAGCAGTTCATTGATGGGGACATCACTTATCACATCAACCCGACGGGGCGGTTCGTAATTGGCGGTCCGGCAGGCGACACGGGGCTTACTGGCCGAAAGATTATCGTTGACACCTATGGTGGCATGGCGCCTCACGGCGGCGGTGCTTTTAGCGGTAAGGATCCCACAAAGGTCGACCGCTCGGCGGCTTATGTAGCGCGGTACTTGGCGAAGAACATCGTCGCTGCCGGGCTAGCGGAGCGGGCAGTTGTGCAGTTGGCATACGCTATTGGCGTGGCTCAGCCTGTGGCGGTAAACGTGGATACGTTCGGCACCGAGTCGATTGACCCGGACAAGATTGTGAACCGAGTTCGCAAGAACTTTGACCTCTCGCCAGCGGGGATCATCAAGGAGCTTGATTTGTTGCGAGTGACTTACAAGCCGACGGCGATGAACGGTCACTTTGGCAACAATGCTTTTCCTTGGGAATGCACTAAGGTCGCGGCCAGGTTGAGGTGAACAGCAGCTCCAGCACTCGAGAGCAGTTGATCATTTGCTCAAACGCGTGTACTTGAATCGGAGCTTTTTCACACCGATTTCGAGCGCAGTCGCATCAACTTTGAAGTCGTAGCGTATCGGGTTTTGGTCTCCGAGTTGGAGGAACAGGTTTGATCCCTCCACTCCCCATTTCCCGAGTACCTCTTGTTGCCCCTTCGTCTGGGAATTTCCAGTTGGAGCACTTACCGAAACCTTAGTGGCAGCCGACCCGTCCGCATTGAGCGTTAAGACGTCCCCTCTGTAATTCCACATCCCGACGCAGTCCTTCGGAAAGGTTGGGTTGGCAGGAAAAGCAACTTCGGGTTGAGCCGGAGTTTCTGGTTCTTCGGTCGGGACTGACCCACACCCTTGCAAGAGTATTGCAAGGGCGGGCAGGAAGGCAAGATTTTTCACTTCTTGCCTTGATTCTTCATGGCGTCGGAGTAAGCCGGACCGCCATATTTGGCTCTGTTTTCTTCTATTGTCTTGCGCACAGACTCTCGTTGCTCTGGCGGAACCTTATCCAATGTCTCCTCAATTGGTTTCGGAGCTTCGGTGACCGGAGCGGGGGTGTTATCCTCTTGGGCACAGCCCGCGAGGATAACCAAGAGTCCTAGGAGAAAGAACCGATTTCTCATTGTTGTCCGATGTAGTTTCCGCAAACGCTGCCTGGTCTGAATACCCGAGCTGCGTCGTAGTCGTCGCTAGCCGGATCATTGCTATCCCATCGCGAGATGCCGCCGATTGCAACATCGGTGCACCAGTTGTACTGGGGAGCGGTTTTGTACTTGGCGTGACCGTCGGTGAAGCCCATGCTTGCACCATCATTGAATCGGAAGCGAATCATCGAACCGGAGAGCCAGTCTCTGCCACCGATGGAGTCAGGGCCATCAGCGTTATAGCAGCGGAAGCCAGCTTGCCCGCCGGTAATGAGCGGCGGCCAAGTGCTGTACAGGTTATCGCACGTTTTAGTTGTCGGGTTGTATCGGCCCATCTCGCCGCTCCAGAACCACCATCCGTGCATCATACTCGACGCAGGAAAGCCGCCAAATGGTGTCCCCACTGACGTCATGAGCATCTTGCTGGCAATGTTGTCGATTTGGGTCTGCGAAACTGATGCGAGGGTGTCGGTCCGGTTGGTACATGTGCCCCAATCAACGTCAACCGGAGCTAGTCGCCCGTGCAGCAAGTATCCAGCACCCTTTCCGCCTGGAGCCATTGGTTGACCGGGAGAAATCCAAAGTCCGCCAGAGCCTGCATAAGCATCTGTACCGTTCGCACCCGACTTAGTGTACGGATCAATTGCTTGCCGCATCACGAACTGCGAGCCGCAGTTACCGGCTTGAGTCAGATAGACAGACCTTGGGTAGTAGTCGTCTGCGTCAGAGGAATACAGGAAGGTAGAGGTCGCGATCTGCTTCTGGTTCGAGAGATCGGCGGTCTTTTTCGCGGCAACCTTGGCTTGTGCGAAGACTGGGAAGAGGATGGCGGCAAGGATCGCGATAATTGCGATGACCACCAGGAGTTCGATAAGCGTAAATGCTCGTTTCATGATTTCAACACCTTCATTGGTGAATTGCTCTGGCTGGAACATTCCAGTTAGAGCAACTTCAAGGAGCATTATACAAAGATTTTGCCAAAAGTCAACAAAAAATATTTATCAGTAAATCATTTTCAAAAAATAAACCCGCGCAGGGTCAATGCGCGGGTTTGGCGTCGAGGCATTCTCCGACTCAGTTGCCAGTTGGCGGCGGCGTTGTCCCCCTTCCCGGTGTGCTACCTGGCGGCGGACCCGCTGGTGCTTTTGGCACATTGCCTAGGTATCCCGCTGGTGGCTCAGTTTTTTTGAAGTCTTCCTTTGCGTAGCCAGGCTCCGAGCCTGGCTTGGATCCACATCCGCAAACGACCACACCCGCGATCAGGAGGCAAATTGCAACTGAAGTGCGTATCATCATGGTCGAAGAGCATCCCATTGACCTGCGAAGCCGCTGTTGATGAAGCCGATTTGACCCCAAGGATTCTGGGCACTGAAGTCAACGGTCTGATCCGGATTCATGTTCTTGGCATGAGTGTCCGCGTAAACCATCGGTGAGCGACCAGAGAAGTTTCGATCCAAACCACCCTTGTATGCCGGAACTGGGAGTCCCCAAGGGCTTACCCAGCCAGGGAGCGTACAGCCGTCCGAAGCACAGTCCGTCGAAGATGCGTTCGTGAGAACTGCATTCCAAGGGCTGAAAGACCCTTCCATTTTCGATCCGCCTGCCGCATAAGGATCCTTGTCCCCACCCTTCTTTGCCGCCGAGCGGCTACCGAACATAATTGCTTCGGCTACGCGGGGGATCTCGGTTTGCGAGCGGATGCCACGCTCGTACCAGCCAGTTGATCCGCCGTTACCATTCGTGTTGATCACGCCTCGGAAGAGCCAGAACGTACCGCTTCCAGTGTTACCCAAAAGAAGACCGTTCGCAACATATGAAAACTTTGGTCCAGAATTGTAGGCAGTGACGAGCGGCACGGTATCAGTAGGACTCTTAAGTATCTCGTAGTTCTTCATGTAAGGGAGAGTCTTCATGACCCAAGTTTCCTGCCATCCCCACGGACCAGTTTGATCCACGTATTGGGCGACGAAGAAGTCGTCGCTGTCTGTTGTGTAGATCATCGACGCGGTTGCGAGCTGCTTCGTATTGGACAGTGAGGCAGATGCTTTTGCGGCGAGTTTGGCTTGGGCAAAAACGGGGAAAAGGATCGCGGCGAGGATCGCAATGATTGCGATGACCACGAGGAGTTCGATAAGCGTAAATGCTCGTTTCATAATTTCTTCACCAACTTTGGTGCTCCGGCTCCAGGAACATTCCCGTCACCAGGCTCCTCTTCATCTTGAGGGAATATTCTTGCCGAGTTTGCTGATTCGCGATAGAAAAATTGCATGGTTGAATGATATACGCCGATATTATGGAGCTATTTGCAGAAAAATACGATTTAATATATGATGTTCGCATATATCAGAATTGCTCGAGGTGCTTCTAGATAAACTCATGAGACGATGCTTGATCTGGGCCCTACTGATTTTAATGCCGGAGTAATTCTTCGCCAGGAACCGTACGAACTGGCGTCGAACTATTACGGACTGGGGGCGGGGAATCGGTCGCGGGGGGCCTTGTTTGGTGGACAGAGACGAGGGAAGGTTGCTTACCAGTTTGGGCTGTTTAATAACCTCGATATCGACCCGTTTGTGGTTCATGGCGGGCCAGGGCCGATTGATACAGTGGGGCTGGGCGACTATCGCACTCAGCCGGGTGGAGGCGTGGATATTCTGTTCTTCCCTGGCGACGAGCAACGGTCGCTGTTTTTTGGGGTTGGGCTGTATCAGCAGACTTACACGTTTGTGGGTCGCTCGCTTTCTTCCGGGTCGCTTTTTGATCTTGGGCAACGGTATGTGTTTGAGGGGGCTTTTAGCTTGGGCTTCATGGGTGAGCTTGAGAGCGGGACGAGCCTGGGGATTGGGTGGCACACGCACTTGGGTTGGAACTTCACTTTCAGCAGCCGCAGGTAACAACCCGGTAGTTTTGCGGTGGTTACTCGAGATTATTCTGCGCAAAACTTAAAGCAGTTCCTCCGCTTTTGAAGGGGAACATGAGACCAGACTTGGGCGCAACTCGAACTATCTTCCGAGTTTGCGCCTATTTTTTTGGAGGCTCTAGGCGCGAGTCGGAAGCAGGAAGCAGATGGCCTCAAGCTCTGGCGTCATGGAGTGCTTCAATTAGCTTGGAGCAACCAAATCTGATGGGGTCGACAGCTGGGACGTCGGCGAGGGCGGACAGGTCGGCGAGATCGCGTTTGGCGGTTTCTTCATCGACTCCGGTGGTGTTGACGCAGAGGCCGCGCACCTGAGCCTCGGGGAACGTTCCGCCCGCGCAGGCGAGGTCCTCGTAGAGGCGCATGAGGGTCGGAATCGGGGGGATTTCGACTTCGGGCAGGCGACGAAGATGGGTCTGGCCGAGTTTGAGGCAGAGGATCAGGTCAGTGGGCATCGAGCCTCGCAGGAGAGGCATGGTGGATGTCGAGCCAGGGTGGACGATAGAGCCTTGGCCCTCAACGATCACCCAGTGCTTCGTTTCGTTTCGCATCACTTCGCGCTCCACGGCACCGCTTGCATAGTCGACGCGGATTGCATCGAGCGGAATTCCGGAACCTGTGACGGTGATCCCGATCTGACCCGTCGCAACGAAGCCGGCGTCGATTCCGGCCTCCTTGGCGGCTTTCCATAGCTCGAGTCCAGCGGTCATTTTTCCTACCGCCATGTCGGTGCCGACCATAAGGATTCGGCGGTTCGTGCAGAACCTTGCTTTCCCGGTTCCGGTGTCCAGGCCGGGTGGTTCTTGGCGGATATCCCAGACGACTTGGCCCTTCTTAAGGTGGGGATACAGCGGAGCCATTGGCTCATGGAGGCCGTTGATGAGGCTCATCCCGCTAGAGATCGCGGCAGTGATTGCTCCACGCCATGAATCGGGGAGCTTGCCGCCTGGAGGTGCGGTGCCGAGGGCGAGGATTTCGGCTCCGAGGGCGCGGGCTTCGGCGACGGAAGCAACGACCGGGCAGTCTCTAGGGGTTTCAATTACCTCTGAGACTTGCTTTCCCGCGTGGTCCACGTCGATGACGCAGGCAATCGGGTTCGGAGAATAGCGGAGGATGCCGTAACCCATCTTGCCTATATCGAGGCCGAGGGCCTCTTGCATGTAGATTGCGATGGGCTGAGTGGGGTCAATCATTCAGGGAAGCTCCATGGCCGGGGATGTCGAGGGGGACGATGACGCCGTCGATGATCGGCGCTCCCTTGGCTGGGTCGGGGTTGAGGTTTAGGTGGCTGTCGAGGTCGATGTGGTCGAAGAAGGCACCCATCGCGGCTCCGGCGGCGATGGCGACGCTGCTTTCGCTCATGCACCCGATCATGGTTTTGAGGTTGTGTTTGCGGGCTTGTTCGACAATTTTGAGGGCTTCCGTGATGCCGCCGCATTTCATGAGTTTGAGGTTGATGCCGTCGACGCGGTCGGCCCATTTTTCGACGTCTTTTGCCCAGCGGCAGGATTCGTCGATGAAAATCGGTAGCTCGCGATTCTTAAAGAGTTCAGCGAGGCCCGCTTCTCCGCCTTCGACCAGAGGTTGCTCGACGTAATCCACTCCCTGGCTCTTGAGCCATGAGATCATTTCGATGGCTTCTTCGACCGTCCAGCCGCCATTGGCATCGACCCTAAGAATCGACCCGAACGGAGCAGAGGCTTCTTTGGCGGCGAGGAAGTGTTCTTTGTCATAAGCGCGCCCCTCTGGAGAGCCGAGCTTGATTTTGAGGCACTTTGCGCCGGTTCGGCGAAGGATATCGGGGACTCGTTCCAGCGTAATGGCGGGAGGGTTGATGCCGATCGTCACGCTTGTAGGAACCGACTTCTTTTCTAGGCCCAGAAGCTCGTAAAGCGGTTTTCCAGCCTTCTTGGCGCGCAGATCCCAGAGCGCGATGTCGAGGGCGGCCATCGCAGGCGGATCAATTTCGGCTTGCTTCATCGCCGCCCACGTTTCCTCGGGTTCAAGGGAGAATCCCTTCGCACAAAATGCTTCGAGTTGCTGATGGGCGCGTTCTGCAGTCCACGCTTTTCCGGTAGCGGGTGCATGCTCGCCGAGGCCGGTGATGCCTTCTGACTCGACCATGATGAACAAGTTATCCGATGACGACATCGTTCCCCGGCTGATGGCGAGCGGGTACAGCTTGGGGAGGGTGAGGGTTTTGAATGCGACTTTCATTCGGTTGGTCTCCAGATATCTCCTACGCGGCTGGTTTGCCGCTCTTCGACAAGCTCTTGCTTGGGCCCAAACGGGTGTCCACCGAAGCCGTGGCGCATCATTGCGATCCCCTTCGCCCAATCTTTTTGGTTGTCGCGGCTGGTGAAAAGTTGCATGACGGATTGGGCAATGACAGGGATTGGGACTTCCATTCGCATCGCGTCGGAGACAAGCCAGTTGACCTCGCCAGTGTCCTCGATGTAGCCAGGAACGTCTTCCAGCCCGTCTTTGGCGACGTATTGCTCGTGCATGAGATCGACGAGCCAGGAGCGGACAACCGAGCCGTTTCGCCAGCAGGAGAGAACATCGGCGACGGGGAGTTTTTGGTCGAATTTTTCGAGCAGGTCTAAGCCTTCGCCGATGGCTTGGAGCATTCCGAATTCGATCCCATTGTGTACAAGTTTGACAAAATGTCCCGAGCCTGGTCCTCCGGAGCGTACATATCCGCCTTCGCAGGCGAGGTCGAGAAGAATGGGCTCTACGGCGTCCAACGCCGAGGCGTCTCCGCCGACCATGAAGCAGGCTCCTTGGCGGGCACCGCCGACTCCGCCGCTTGTTCCGAGATCGACGAATCGCAGCCCGAACGACGCCATACGCTCATGACGTCGGATTGAGTCACCCCAGTAGGAGTTGCCGCCGTCGACGATGATATCGCCTGGCGACAGAACCGCCGTCAACTGATCAAGCATAGAATCGATCGCGGGGCCCGCATGGATATAGACAAAAACGATTCGCGGACCCGACAGTGCTTTCAGTCCATCAAGCGAAGGAAAATAGTCGATCCCCCGTTCAAGCAGATCCTCAGAAGGCGGTTCAAGATCAACCCCGACAACCCGGTAGCCTTTGCCCAGTGCTTGCCATGCAAGCCCGCCTCCAATACGACCCAGGCCAACAACTCCGAACTCCTTCACCACTCTATTTTGCCCGTTTGCAACCTTCTCGCGGGGGAATACGTTGTAGACAGGTACCCTTTACGTTCTTTGGAGACCCATGGTTCAGCTACTCGAGTGGTTCAAAAATCTGGATAAGCACTTGATCGAGCTGATCGCCCAGTACGGGAACACGGTCTATTTGATTCTTGCGGGAATCATTTTTGCCGAAACTGCCGTTGTGATCTTTCCCTTTCTGCCCGGGGATTCGCTTCTGTTTGCGGTTGGGCTGATTGCCGCTGACGAGAAGAAGGGGCTAAGCATCCCCATCCTTTTTCTACTGCTAACTAGTGCAGCCATCGGTGGAAACGTAGTCAACTATTGGATTGGAAGGTTCTTCGGCGAGCGGGCGTTTAAGAATCCCAAAGCCAAGTTTTTCTCCGAAAAGAACCTTGCAAAGACACACGAGTTTTTCGAAAACTATGGCGGAAAGGCAATTGTCATCACTCGGTTCGTCCCGATCGTGCGGGCGTTTGCCCCATTTGTTGCCGGAATGGGTGCGATGACTTTCGGTCGGTTCATGATCTACAACGTCATCGGCGGGGTTGCGTGGGTTGGAGTTTGTATGTTCGCGGGCGTGTTTCTTGGGGATCAGCCGCTGATCAAGGATCACTTTGAGATTGCGGTTCTGGTCTTGGTTCTGATTTCAGTGTTGCCGATCGCCTTCGAGTTCTATATGCACAAAAAGCGGGCAAAAGCAAAGGCTCAGTCGGCGAGCACTTCGGAATAAACTTTCATCAATTCTTCGGCATGCGATTCGATGGTTGGCGGGCTTGCCCAAAATGCATCGTAGCCGGTTTGGCTTAGTTGCGTGACCAGATCATCCGACTTTAGTGCGGTAATTTTCTCCACAAGGTCTTCGATGGAACCGGCTTTGAACTTGAGCCCGTGGCCCAAGTTTACGATTGTGTCTACCGCGGCAGTGCAGTCGGAGACAATCACTGGGATTCCATTTGCGGCGGCCTCGTTGACGACCATGCCTTGAGTTTCGTACCAGATTGACGGAAAGATGAGGGCTCGAGAACCTCTCAATATCTCAGTGACCTCGTGGGGCGGCCGCCATCCCATCAGTTCGGCTTCGGGGTTCAACTGCTGGAGGCGATCTCCGAGGGGACCAATTCCAACAAACTTGATCGGCACTCCGGCAACATGAGTGGCGGCGGCGGCGACGTCTGGGGCCTTTTCGGGCGAGAACCGACCGATGTAAACAAACGAATCGCTGGTGGCGGGTTCGGCTTTGGGACGATGCTCGGCCGAGATTGGGTTGGCTACGAAGTGCCTCTTCGCTTCGGTGGGAAGGTAGGGGCTTAGGATTTGTTCACTGAACTTGGAGACGAAAGCAAAGTGCTTAACTGCAGAAGGGATTCTGCCTTTACGAACTTGAATGCCGTGCCGCGCCACGAACCACGACTTTTTGATGAATGACCCACCGGTGCAAGACTTTGTGATGCACCCTATTCCCATCCCTGTTTGGTGGCAAATCGTGCGGTCTTTTTCGTCGAAAAATCCGGCGAGCGGGCAGGCCAAGCCGAAATCGTGGCACGTCACCAGTACTTTGAATCCCCGGTTGATCGCGACGGCGATGGGGCTAGCTGTTAGCGCGTCACGCCAGGAGTGGAGGTGGACGACGGTATCCGAAGGATGCAGAGAGTCGAGAAGCGTGTGGAATTTGGCTTGAGCTTCACGGTTCCAAAGTCCATCCCAGATGGCCTCTCGCGCTGGTCGTTCGGTGACCTTCGATTGGCCTAACGAGATCACCGTCAGCCGATCACGGCCCTTCATTGTTTCTGGGATTTCGCCAACTGCGCTGAAGACGTAGACGTGGTCCACATGATCCGTCAGTGCTTGCGCAGATTCAAGAGCGACCTTTCCGGCTCCCCCGTTCACAAACGCATAATCGGTTACGATAATGACGTTCAATGCCCACCACCGATCCCGATCCAACCGGCGGCGTCGGCGAAATCGCTGAATGTTCTCATTCCTTCTGGGAAGTTATTGAGGATTTGCTCGCCATACCGTTTTGTACGCAAACGGGGGTCTAGCAGGGCAATAATGCCCCGATCTTGTACATTTCGGATCAACCTGCCCGCTCCCTGGCGCATCATCATCTTGGCGTTAGGCAGAGTGTGAACCTGGAACGGATCGAGACCCTGCTGATGTAAGTATGCCATTCTTGCCACAACTTGTGGCTCACTTGGCACTTCAAAAGGAATCCGTACTACGGCAACACATGAACAAGTTTCGCCGGGGGCGTCGAATCCGGTCCAGAAAGAGCGCAGGGCGAACAAGGATGCGTAGATATTTTTCTTGAATTGCTCACCCACCATCGCCGTACCCGTTCGCCCTTGGATGAGTATCGGCAAGTCTGGGCTGACCCTCATGTGCGCGTACACCCCTTCCATTTCTTTTCGGCTATGGAAAAGCGCGAGCGTGCGACCGTCGCAGATTTCGATCATCTGTGTGAGCTCGGCGGCGAGGGCGCGATAGTACATCTGCTCCGGCTCTCCGCCTCGGCTTTGGGTGGGGTCTGGGATTCGGTTTGGTGGAGGCAGGTAGAGGGCAGATTGGGTTGAGAAATCGAAGGGAGAAGGGAGGATTTCGGTAAAAGTCGCCTTTGCGCCAGTGGTGCGCTCGAAGTGCTCGAAGTCGTTATCGATGGTCATTGTTGCGGAGAGGCAGGCATAGGGAGTGCGATCCCAGATGAGGGCTTTGAGGGGGCCTTGGAGATCGATGACGTCGTGGCGAAGGATTGCCTCGGAGCGGTTGGAGCCGACGTAGCTGACGCTTGCGCCTTCGGGACGGCTGAGGGAGTGGGCGCCGACGGCGAAATCTCGGATGAAGGAGATGTAGTTTCTTGTACTTTCTGGGAGCTGTTTTGCTTCTTGAACCCTGGATTCTTGTCGATATCTTTCTAGAGTGAGAAGGACATTGGTTGCGTGTTTGTCGCAGGCGAGGCGGACTCGTTCGGCGATCGCTTCGACTTGGGTGAGGTACTGCTTGGCGTTGGCTTTTTGGACAGCGGGGTGCTCGTCGATTTCGGCGGGGGAGACGGCGACGATTCCGCCGTCGGTGAGGGCCATTCCCATCACCATGAGGTCCTTTTGGGCTTGGGTGATTTGGTCGCGGAACTCTTCGGATTTTGACGCCCATTCGTGGTCTTCCTGGTAGGCGTGGGCGACTTGGGCGACGTGTTGTTCGAGGCGGGTGGCGATGCCTTGTAGCGAGCTGAGTTTTGGTCCAGTGATTTCGAACTCGAGGCCGTTGATCGCGGCCGATGGAAAGTCGTGGGCTTCGTCGAGGATGAGGAAGTCGTATTTGCCGAGGATTCCTTCTTTGTCGAGCTCGGGGTCGGCGGATTGGGCGTCGGTGATGACGACGCTGTGGTTGGTGATGATGATCTTTCCTTTTTCCAGTTTTCGGCGCGCTTTGTAGTAGTAGCAGTCGTCGTAGGCGGGGCAGGCTTTGGCGGGGCAGACGGGGGGGACTTGGACTTTGCGCCAGAGTTGGTTGATTTCGCGGTCGGATTTGCG
Source organism: Fimbriimonas sp. (assembly GCA_965248555.1). Taxonomy (GTDB): domain Bacteria; phylum Armatimonadota; class Fimbriimonadia; order Fimbriimonadales; family Fimbriimonadaceae; genus Fimbriimonas. The sequence continues at coordinate 555,287 of CBDFJP010000001.1, forward strand.
GATGAGTTTTCGGAACTCGTTTTCGGTGCCGAGCTCGGCGCTGAGGTTGAAGCCGTCGACTTCGGCGGGGAGGGCCTCGTCGAGGGCGATGAGGCAAGTGTAGCGTTGGCGGCCGATGAGGAAGGCGGTTTCGACGTGGTCGTCGAAGAGGCTGAGAGCGAGGGGAAGGTCTTTAGTCCAGTATTGGTCGGCGAGGACGTTGGTGTAGGTGGCGATGATGGTTCGCTTGTCGCTGGCGATGGCGTTGGCGATGGCGGGGATCAGGGTGGCGAGGGACTTTCCGAGGCCGGTTGGGGCTTCGAAGAGGCCGGTTTGGCCCTGCTCGATGAGGTCGCTGAGGAGGAGCGAGAGCTGGACCTGGTCCTGGCGAGTGTCGTAGCCGGAGCGTTTTGCGAGGCGGTCGAAGGCGAGTTGCACCAGTTCGGCCGCAGTCATAGAGTTTAGGATACTCGGGTGGTGCGTGTGCAGAGTTGGATGGGCAGTTTAGGTTCACCGTGTTTGCATTTTTGTCGAAAGTTGGGCAGGAAGGGGCAGTCGTTTCGGGGAATTGCGTTAGTGGCGGGTGTAGAGTAGGATGGGCGCATTAGGTTCAATTGGTGGTCAATATAGGGTCTAAGTTGGGCGTGAAAGGGCGCGGCATGAGGAGGGTTTTAGAGTTGGCGTTACTTGGGATCGCGAAAATTTGATCATCACCTACTAGGCAACAAATTCGGGCAAATGTCAACCAAGTTTTGTGAGACCCTGGGATTTTGTGGCTTGGTGGGGAGGCTGAACACTGTCAAGCTATGCTTTCACATCCACGAACCTTCGGAGGTCATCGCTTGGCAGGGCCACGACACGCCGTTGCCCAACCCACGAAGTGGCTCGCCACTACCCACCATGCTTAGGGTTTTGGGGGTAGTCAGTCACGCCTGGGATGCCCGTTGGGGCTTTGGCAGTCGAGTCGGACCGCGGATTCCAAACCATGACTACCAATGTTGCCAGCACCACAAGTGCAAATCTGAACTTAAGTCGAAGCGACTCGGTTTGGACGCGGAATACTTTCCCAATTCCAATTGCAAAAAACGAAACGCCTAAGAAGACTGGCCCAACTGGGGCCAGAAAAACCTCGAGCTCGCGTTTCCGCTCGGGACCACAAGGTGGCAGGAGACCGACAACCAAGTAACCGGACGCAATCGCGGCAATTAAGGCACTAAAGCAGGTCAGAGTTCGCAGCAATGCGGCAGTCGGGAGCTTTGCGTGAACCACCGCTACGGCTCCCAAGAGAACAAAGACGCTGAATAGCGTTAATTCCAAAAGGTTTGGTTGCCGACGCGAATCGGCCCTCCGAGTTCCCGATCTGAGTTACTTCCTGGCGTAGGTCCTGGCGATGGAGGAGGTGGGAATATTGGTGCGCCCCCGTTTTCTGCAATCGCATCGCACCACTCGATTCGGCTCAATGTGGTTGCCATAGGATTTGTCGACGGAACAATATTCCCTGTTACTGCAATTGCTTCTCCGTTAACAACGAAGACGATGCAATACATTCGGCCCCACCAATGCCACTCTCCTTCCATGTGCCACCAGTCCACAGTACCGTCAGGTTGCGGGATTCCAACTTCGTCGCAGTCAATCGTTCCACGAAGTCGTTTCCAAGGTCCGACTTTCCACATTCGTTGATCTTCGCCTAATCCAGGCTCGCCTATGCCATAGACTCTTCCAGAATCGAGGTTATACACTTCGCCCTGCTGCATTAACCAATAGTTAAATCCCGTTGGATCCGCGTTGATTATGGGATTATTATTACAGTACACGTACCAGTTCCGCCCATCCCGGGCCGGGTCCCTGGTCAAAAACCGACCGGTGCTTGAGTCGTAGTACCGGTGACCCAGCAATTTGAGGCCAGATGCGTCTTCTTGGTAGCCGTAGTCTCCGGCATAGCCGAACGCTCCGGACCAGGTTCCGGTGCTGGCGAGTTGGTTTCCGAAGGCGTCGTAGCTCTTGGTGGCGACAACTGTGGAGCTAGAACTCGTCTGCGTCTCGGCGTTCTTCAGGCCGCTGTGGCTGAATGTGCTTGTGGAGCCTCGTCGTTCGGAGACGCCGGGGGTGTACGAGGCGAAGGTATCGCGGATCACCGGCGCAGTGACGCCGACGCCGTCGCGGACGTAGTCGGTGGTGGTTCCGCCTTCAATCTTGGACACGCGGGTATCTAGGCCGTTGTAGGCGTAGGAAGCCGTCTGCGCGCCAGAGAGCGAAGTCAAACGTGACTCGTAGTCGTAAGCGAGGTTGGTCACCGACGAGCCGTTGGTGACAGACGTCGTCCTTCCTGCTGCATCGTAGGTGTAGCTCTTAGAGCCAGCGGTGAGCATCTTGTCGCCATCGTCGTAGGTGTAGCTCTCGGTGGTTCCGTTTAGGGTTTTGGAGAGGCGGTTACCGTTGGCGTCGTAGGTGTAGCTTGCGCTGTATCCCGTCTTGCCTTCGCTGGTGAGCTGTCCGGCGAGGTCGTAGGCGTAGGAGGTGGTGACTCCGTCCTTCACCTTTGCCGTCATTTGGTTGGCGGCGTTGTAGGTGTAGGCCTCTTGGGTAACCGGAACCCAGCCTACGTTGTAGGTGATGGTGCTGATGAGGCGGTTGTCGGCATCCCGGCCGAACCCCTGGTAGGTGTTGTTGGCCGAGTCTTGGCGAGTAACATTACCATTGGTGTCGTAGTACAGCCGCGTGGTTTCGCCGTGGCGGTTAGTGACATACTCCATGCGTCCGCCAGAGTCGTACTGGTAGGTCGTGGTTCCCAGGCCCACCTCGGTCATGGACGTGCGCTGACCAGCGTCGTTGTAGGCATACGTCTGAGTGCCTTGGGGGGTGGCGAGTTGGGTGACTTGACTGGCGGCGTTGAGGGTCCACGAAGACGTGCCGGTGCCATCGACCATGCTGGTTCTTCGTCCGGCGTTGTCGTAGGCAAGGGCGGTATCGGTGCCAGTTGGATAGTCCACTCCGGTTTGCTTTCCTGCGTCGTCGTAGGCGTAGTTGATGACGTAGTTAAGCGGCGACGTGTAGGCGGTGGTTTGCCCGGTTCCGCTAAAGCTCCACTCTTCGACCGCGCCGTCGGGCATGGTCAGCTTCTTGGCTTCTCCGCGAGCGGTGAACTGGTAGGTGCGAGTCTTTCCACGCCCGTTGGTGACGCTTGTGCGCAAGCCGTTGGAGTTGTAGGCGTAGGTTTCGGTTTCGCCTTTGGGGTTGGTGGTGCTGGTTACCCTTCCTGCGTCGTCTCGGACGATGTAGGACCAGTTACCAAGCTGATCCACTACCGACGAGACCTGCGAGTTTTCGTTGTAGACGATGTACGAGGTACTGCCGAGCGGGGTTGAATCCGCGTTATGGCGCGCCCAGACGTCGTAGTAGTGCTGCCACACGTTTCCACTCGAGTTGGACGTGGTGGCCGGCTGCCCGTACATGTTGTACGTGTGCTCGGTTGTAACGCTGGAGGGTTGAACAACCTTCCAGTTGTCACCGACGGAGTTGTAGTATCGCGTAGTGACTCGGCTGAGGGCGTCAGTGCTAGTCGTGTTTTGGCCGTAGCTGTCGTAAGCGTTGGTTACGACGGTTTTGCCAAGAGCGTTGACGACTGTGAGAAGGCGACCTTCCGAGTTGTAGGTCATCGTGGTCACGTTGCCGAGAGGGTCGGTGACGGTGAGCGGTTTGCTCAGAGTGTTGTAGGTGACGGTTGTCGTTTTTCCGAGTGGATTGGTTGCAGTGAGGACGTTGCCTTTTGCGTCGTAGGTGTAGGTCCAGACTTTGCCTCGCTCGTCGGTTTTTGTCAGCGCGTTTCGGTCTGCATCATAAGTGTAGGATGTGGAGAATCCGGCTGTATCGACTCGGCTGGCAAGGAGTCCGCTGGAGTAGTTGTCGGTTGAGGTTTGTCCACCTGGATAGGTCGTGGTCGTACTTGAGGTTCCGTAGGACCAACTCGTGGTGTGCCCGAGTGGATTGCTTGCGGTGAGCATCTTGCCCGCCGCGTCGTAAGTCCAACTCCAGACTTTGCCGCGCAGGTCTGTCTCGGTCAGGATGTCGTAGGTACTGTTGTAGGTGAATCCTCGGGTGTATGTGTTCGAGTACATCTGAGGGTACGTCAGCCCGGTGAGGTTTTTCGCCGAGTCATAGCTCATTGTCCAAGTGCGGTTGACCCAGTCCGTAATGGCACTGATCTTTCCGTTCGAGCCGATGGTGAAGTTGAGTGTTCGCCCGTCGGCACTGGTTGCCGAGGTCATGACGCCAGATGTGTTGTAGTTGACCGTTGTGGCGTTGCCGTTAGGGTCTTTCTGTTGAGAGAGTTGCCCGTCAGAGCGGAACTCAAACTTACTCCCATCCTTGTGCGTCATCGTCCATGAGCCGTTCGAGTTATGAACAAGCGTACTGTGGATTCCAGCCGGAGGCGTGAAAACGCCACTGGCTTCGGCGTACGGCATTTCAAGACCGTCGGGCAGCTTGACGATTGCCGATGAGCCGGAAGTGTAATCCAGTCGGGCTTCGTAGGTGCTGCTCCAGCCCATGCCGAACATTCCTTCGTCTTCATCGCGACTTGAGTGGTATAGAGTGATCCCGATTCCGGAATCTCCGAGTGAAGTCCAGCCAACAACAGGGTAGGTATGGAGGTTGTTGCCTGTATTGGAGTTGGTCAGCCCTGACATCCCCGCACCAGTTCCGCCGTTTCCGCCAGCGCCACCAGCGCCGCCTGAACCACCGGATCCACCGGACCCGCCACCGCCTTCGCCGGGGGGTGGATCACCTCCGCCGCCATTATTGTTGCCTTGAACTAAAATTGTTGAGAATTCTTCGATGCTGGCAAAAATGCCCTCGTCTCCAAGTTTTTCGATGACCCGGTCCATCTTGACCTTAGCTCGGTCAGCTTTGAGTTTTGGAGTCCACCAACCCGACCGCTCTTCGTCGCGTCGTGGATTACTCCCTTTGAAGACTTTCGTCGGTTTCTCGGTGAATTCCTTTGCGGGAAGCCGTAGCTTCTGACGCAAGAACTCGGCAGTTGCCGTGATCCCCTCGTTTATCCCCGCAGCGGCGGTGCTGTAGAGCAGGACGGCGCACATTGCTGCAGAGAACGTGCGAAACAAACGAGATGGCATGCGGTGATTCATGAAACTCCCTTACCAGGCATTATAGCGAGGAAAAACGAAAAATCACTGATGGAACGAAAAAAGTCGTCAAAAAATAATAGTTCAGTCGACGCAAAGTCAAAAAGTGCGCTAAATAGCGCAATATTCGGCCCTTCGGACCCTTAGCCTCGGCCTTCCCAGATGTGGTAGGCGAGGCTGAAGGCGCAGGAGCGGAGGGCTTTGCTGGCGTCTTCTTGCATTTTTTGGACGGTGCTTCCGCTGACTTGGGCGTCTTCGTCGTTGAACCTGACGAGAAGGCGGTTTCGGCCGAAGACTTCGCCTTGGTCGCCGGTGGTGATTTCGTACATCTCGGGGACGGTGTCGAAGAAGTCGTTGAGGCGCTTCGTGAGCTCGGCGGCTTTGGCTTTGGGGTTATCTCCGCCAACGGCGAAGAGTTTGCGTTCGCCGAATTTGAGCAAGTAGGTGCCGGGGCTGAACTCGGAGGCGGTGACTCGGAAGGCGGCGGTGACGGCGCTTCGGCGGACGGGGATCGAGTTGGACTTCATGTAGGTCTCGATCGATTCGGCGCGTTTGCGGGAGGGAGGGTGGGTGCGGAAGATTCCGAGGTCAACGACCTTTTCCATGGTGCCCTGCTCCATTTGCAGGCGTTCCATGAAGGTGATCATGGCAGTGGGGTTATAGCCAGTGGCAATGAGCAGTTGGACACCTCCGTTGTCGGCACTTTCTTCGGCTTTGACGCTCCAGCCGTTGGTCATTGCGGTTCCGACGAGGCTTCCGGCCATGAGTCCGGCGTTTGAGCCGGTGAGGATGGAAGCGAGGATGAGGGGAATTTGCACAACGCCCATCTTTGCCTGCTCTTTTTCCATGTAGGCGAGGTGGCGTTGGGAGGCGTGGCAGATTTCGTGGGCGAGGACTCCAGCAAGTTCGTCGTCGCTTTGGGCGAACTTGACGAGACCGTCGTAGACGTAGATGTATCCGCCGGGGAGGCAAAAGGCGTTGATATCTTTGCTATCGACGACTTTGAACTTGTATTCCAGCATGAACTGGCGCTTTTCGCCCCAGAGGGTTTTGAATCCGGCTTGGCTGTTGGCGATGAGGGCGAGCTTTGCGCCTAGCTCCTCGACGCGCTTTTGGGCGGCGGCGTCTTTGGACGGCTTGAACTCTTTGTCGTAGTACTCGGCGGCCTCTTTGCCGATGCGCCGATCTTCGTTAAGCTCGCGCTCGAAGGCTTGGATTTCCCTAAGTTGTTTGGCATCGACTTTTTTGGTGTCTTGCTGGTTACCAGTGAATAACGCCAGCGAACCTGCCATATAGAGCGCGGGAGCTAGGATCATCGTTGTAGTTTGGACGGTTTATTCCAGGTTTAGTTTTGGAATATCACCATTGGCTTAAGGATTTCGCCCCGCTTCATTGCCAGATATGCGCTGGGGAGTTCATCGAGGCCGATGAAATCGCTGACAACTTGCTCGGCTTTGAGGCGGCCCTTGTTGATGAGATCCCATGCGGCTCGGGTGTCTTCGGGCCCGCAGGAGTAGGCGCTGACGATACTGATGTCGCGGAAATAGACCTCTTGGGGGACTTGGAGGCGTTGGTCGGGGGCGAGGGGGGCGAACATGCAGATTCGCGCTCCGGGCTGGGCCATTTTCACGGCGTCTTCGAAGGCTTGTTGGGTGCCAGGGCAGACGTAGATGGTGTCGTGGGCGTTGGCTTCGAGGTTTTTGCTGAGGCGGACGTCGAGGCCGAGACGTTTTGCCCAGGCGACTCGGAGGGGGTTGATGTCGTATCCGACTGCGCCTTCGCCGAGGGCGATGAGGTGCATGAGGCCCATGACTCCGAGGCCGATGACGGCGGGCTTTTCTTGCCTTTGGGCGACTCTGAGGGCTTTGAGGACGCAGGCGAAGGGCTCGATGAGGGCGGCGTCGACGGCTCGGAGGGAGTTGGTGATGAGGGTGTCGGTTAGGTTTCCGATGGGGACGGCGAACCTTTCGGCCATACCGCCGGGGTTGAGTTTGGTGGCTTTCCACTGGGCGCAGTGGACGCTGCGGCCGGTTTTGCAGTATTCGCACTCGCCGCAGGGGGCGTGGTGGTGGGGGAAGACTTTGCTGCCGACAGGGAAGCGGGCGTCTTGGGATTCGACGACGATGCCGCTGACTTCGTGGCCGATGACATGGGGCACTTTCTTGTCCATGTACCACGACATGAGCTCGCCGCTACAGAGGCCGCAGGCTTCGGTTTGGATGAGGAGGCCGCCTTCGGGGCAGGTTGGCTCTACTTCTTCCATGATGGCGACTTTGCCATCTCCGACATATCGTGCGAGCTTCATGGGCGAATGACGTATTTGATCCCGGTTCCGGCTTCGAGATCCTTGAATGTTGATTCTACTTCTTCTAGCGTTCTTTCGCCGCTGAGGAGGAGGGATAGATCGACGTTGGATTCGAGGATCCATTGCCTGGCTTGCTTCACGGCTTGGGTGCCGAAGTGGAAGGGTGAGAGGATGGTGATTTGATCGTAATGGACTCGCTTGGTGTCGAAGGAGGCTCTGGTTCCGCCGGCGCAGCCGCCGAAGAGGACGAGGGTTCCGCCACGGCGGACGTAGTCGATGCTTTTTTCCCAGACTTCGACTTGGCCGGTGCATTCGACGACGACATCGTAGCCAGTGCCTTGGGGTTTGAGGTCGTTGACGTTTACCGTTTCGGCTCCGAACTGTTTTCCTACGGCGAGGCGGGATGGGTTTCGCCCGGCGAGAGTGACGTGGTCAACGCCGATTTGTTTGAGGGCGGCGACGAAGAAGAGTCCGATTGCACCAGGGCCGATGACGAGGACTCTTAGGCCTTCATGAAGACCTTTGGGGGTTCCTAGGCCGAGTTGCATTTCTCGGACAGCTTGGGCGACGCAGGAGTAGGGTTCGAGGAGGGAGGCGATGTCGAAGGGGATGTTGTCGGGTTTGGTGTAGACGTTCTTTTCGACGATCCTTTTGGGGACGAAAAGGTATTCGGCGAACGAGCCGAGGACCTTGGAGGACATGATGGATTCGCAGAGGTTCTCTTGGCTTCGTCGACACCAGAAGCAGTCTCCGCATGGGGCGGAATGGACTCCCATGACGGCGTCGCCGACTTGGAACTTGGCGCCTTCGCCGGCGGCGACAACGGTTCCGGAGTACTCGTGCCCGAAGACGCCGGGCATCGGGATCTGGGGGTGGCCCCGTCGGTATGCCTTGAGGTCGGTTCCGCAGGTGGTGGCAGCTTCGACTCTGACGAGGATGTCGCCGGGGTCTACGGATGGGACGGCGACGGAGCCGAGGGAGAGTGCGCCGGGAGCTTCGAGGATGACGGCGCGCATTTGGGTTGGTACGCCTTGACCTTTTGCCATTTCGCTTATCAACGACTCCACGATGGTTCCTACGCTAAAACTCGCCAAAGAGTAGACTTTGGCAGTCAACATAGTTTGACGCAAATCAGATGCCTACTGTCGAAACTTCCATTTGGATCGATGCTCCGGTCGAGAAAGTCTATGCAATTGCAAAGGATAGCGAGAGTTACCCCGAATATATGAAGGCGGTCGAGAGCCTGACGGTGACTTCGCGCGAGGGAAGTCGGGTGGTCGCGGATTGGGTTGGGCTGATTACGCAGTTCAATCTGAAGGTGCGCTGGACTCAGGAAGAGATTTGGGATGATGCGACGACGTCATCGAAATTCACCCAGGTGAAGGGCGATTACGACAAGATGGAAGGGACTTGGAAGTTTTCGCCTGAAAATGGCGGAGTGCGGTTCGATCAGTTTTTGGATTACGAATACAATGTACCCACTTTGGGGCCATTGGTGAAGAAGTTGATTCTGCACCTCGTCAAGTCTCAGCTTGAGGCGGCGGGTGAGGCGATTAAGAAACGAGCGGAAGCCTCGTAAAGATACCGGGGGCGTTTTTGCCTGGGTTTGGTATCACCTCCTTGGAGTTTTGGGGAGGGCAACGCTATTGGTGGATCATTCGAATACAGAAATCGACGAGTTGAATGATCGTGCCTATGGAATGCGGGTGATGTTTTCACACGAGGCGTTCGAGTTGGCACAATTAGCCCTTGCAACTTCGGAAGAGGTCGGTTACGATCGGGGTGTAGCCTGTGCACTTCGCACCCTTGCGGCTGCAAATGTATCGAACTGCTTGCCCACAGCTTATAAGAACGCAGTTCGAGCCATCGATATCCTGACTGAGATCGGCGATTACTACAACGCTTGCACGGCTTACCCTGTTCTCTTCATTTACTACTTCAACACGGGCCAGCATCGACTTGCTTTGTCGGCTGTGCAGCGATGTATTGAACTGGCGAGGGAGTGCGGGAATGAATACGCCGAATCACTCGGTCATTACAACTTGGGCTTCTACTACCGGATGAAAGAAGATTGGGATTTGGCCGAGAAATCGCTCAAATTTGCCGCGGAGACGTCTTTAAAAGCCGAGAACTTTCCGACCTACGGCCTTGCAATGACGGAGTTGGCGACGATGTTTTCGCAAAGCAAAACGGCGTCTTTTGATTACGCGAGGCTAGTGGACGTAAGCGAAACAATTCGCGATTTACCGGGAACTCCGGGATATGCGGAGTGCTTGAGAGCGAAGGTTATGTACTTGTTCGCCACGGCGGACCGTGCGGGGGGTGTTCGGGCTTACCGCGAGGCTAGGTTGCACTCGAAGTCGACTATGAATCAGCGAGAGTACCTTCGGACCCTCCAGGTCACTGGAAACTTCCAACAGTTCTCGGGTCAGCTTCTGCGAGCGCGACGCACGTTCTTGGCAGAGCTGCGAATACTCCGAGAAGTCGGACTCAAAATTGGTGAAGCAGAAGTTCTGACTCATTTGGCGGCTATTGAACGTGAATTAGGAATGTTTGAAACCGCAAATGAGCATCTGGCTCAACTTCTTATGGTGAAGTCCGGGCTGCATTGTGAGGACGCAGAGGCGAGGCACCGCGAACTGGAGATATTGCACCAAACCGAGGAGTTTGCCACGCAAGCTCAGGAGTCAAAGCGCCAAGCAGAGGCCTTGGCCGCCGTCAATCAACAATTGCACGCTGCTCTTGAGCGGCAAACGGAGCTTCAGCGGGAGTTGATGCGTCTGGCTTCGACGGATGAACTGACCGGAGCCGTTAATCGGAGGCAGATCGTCAATGATGGAATTTTGGAAATGGAGCGTTACAGACACACGGGATCCCCGTTTGCGGTGACGGTGATCGACGTAGACCATTTTAAGGGGATCAACGATACGTTTGGTCATGCCACGGGCGATGAGGTTTTGAGGCGGCTAACGAAGTGCTGTCAGGCTCTATTGCGCAAGTTTGATGTGTTTGGGCGACTTGGAGGCGAGGAGTTTTGCATCGTGCATCACGACACAGACATCCAGGGAGCGACGATGGCGGTGGAGCGGCTGATGGGTGCGATAGAAATGATTTTTGTGGCAGACATTTTGCCAGATCGCCCGTTTACGGTAAGCATTGGCGTTGCCGAAGTTCATGAGGGCGACGGGTCGTTTTACGATGTGTTGCATCAGGCGGACATGGCTCTTTATGAGGCCAAACGATCTGGTCGAAACACTTATCGCACGGTTCAAAGCCGAGTTCTAGAAGCGGCTTAACCTAGTAACCCTACTGGGTAGCAAGACCTCGTATTGAGGCACAACTATCGAGAGGAGGGTGTGTCTGCATGAAACGATCTGAGAATCGACTAAATCTTGATACGGCAAAGATCGATGCGTTGAATGCGGAGGCCTACCGACTCCGATCGTTTGACCCGGTTCGGGCTCGAGAGATTTGTGATGAGGTTCTCCCTGAGTCTCTGAAGCTGGCGTATCGCCGTGGTGAGGCTGACGCATTACGCACAATTGGCACCTTGATCTCTTCCAAAGATCGAGAAGAGGGGTACTCGTTTGCCGAGCGCGCCATCGATATTTACCGAGCGATTGGGGATGAGTACGGCGAGTGCAGTGCCCTGATGACGGTCTCGCTATACTTCCATCACAAGGGGATGTTCCAGCGGGCGCACCTGGTGCTGACGGAGGCACATGAGAAGGCGGCGCGGTCGGGGAACTTGTACGTTGCCGCGATTGCTCTCTTTAACCTCGGGGTGAATGCCGAGGAGCGCGAGGACCTGCTGAAGGCCCGCGAATATTTCGAGCATGCAAAGGTGGCCTCGGAGCGAGGCGGAAACGATACGATTTTTTGGTCGGCAACGATTGCGATTGCTTCGACGAGCTTTGAGCTCGGCGACAACGAGTCGGATTTGGAGGCGTTGCGAACCGCTCTGGTGAGTCTTGAGGAGCAGCGCTCCTATAACAACGCTGTCGATGCCTGCTTGGCGATTGCAAAGATATCGTTTGCGAATGGGCAGGTTCTTCCTGCTCTACTTGCGCTTCGGAAGGGCGTTCGCTTGGCTCGGGCGAATCAGAAGATTTATCTGGTCTGGCCACTTCAGCACTTCCGTGGGGTTTTGGAATTTCAGCGAGGGCGATACTTGTCCTCGAAGCGTGCCTTTAAGGCGGCGTTGCGTACTGCGCGAATCAGTGGGAACCGCGTTCAGGAATCCAAGACGATGGAGCAGTTGGCGGCGGTTTATCGCAAGTTAAACGATTCTGATAAGGCGTTTGATATGCTGCAGGAGCACATCGCCCTCAAGCGAGAAATCTTCAGCGAAGATAGTGAGCGGCGGCTGCGAGAAATGCAGTCCATCCACCAGGTTCAACTCGTCGAAGCCGAGTCTCGGCTCTTGAAGTCAAAGAATATCGAACTGGCGGCGATCAATGATCGGCTGGAAATGGCTCTGAAGGAGCGCGAACAGCTTCAGCAGGAGCTTGAGCGGATGGCGACGATTGACGAGCTGACGGGCGTTTTGAACCGACGGCGAATCTTGGCGATTGGGACGGACTTTGTGGCTCGATTCCACGCCCAGGGACGCCCGGGAGTTGTTTTGGTTGTTGATATCGACAACTTTAAGTCGATTAATGACAGCTATGGGCACCCCGTGGGAGACGAGGTTCTTCGGCGATTCACCCAGTCATGCCAGCGCGTTTTGCGACCTACCGACTACTTGGGTCGACTTGGTGGTGAAGAGTTTTGTATCCTACTGGATCGGACGGATTTGGAGATCGCGCATAAGGTTGCCGAGCGGGTTTTGGCGTCAATTCGCACGACTCGCGTTGACGATCTGTTGATTGATCGAACCGTGACTGCTTCGATTGGGATGTCGCCGGTGCGACAGATTCATGACACGATTGCTTCCGTTCTTCATGATGCCGACCTTGGGCTGTATGAAGCAAAGCGGAGCGGGCGCGATCGGCTTTGCGTTGGAAAGCCTGAGAAGCCCAAAGCAGCGTAGGATTGGCGTAGAACCGGTGGGGCGGTACACTTCCGGTTCGCTGTATGATCGCAAAACTTGCTGAAATTGAAAAGAAATTCGAGAGCGTTGAGGCCGAGTACAACGACATCGCGATAGTCAGCAACCCTCGCGAGATGCAGAGAGTTGGGAAGCTTCGGGCCGAGTTGATGCCGATTGTTGAAGCCATTCGGGAGTACCGAAAGGTTCTGGACGACCTTTCGCAGGCTGAGGAGATGGTCAACGATCCGGAGATGAAGGAGATGGCTCTGGCCGAGATTGAGCCCTTGCGGGCTAAGCGGGACGAGATTGAGCAGCGACTCAAGTTGATGCTGATTCCTAAGGACGCGAACGACGATAAGTCGGTTATCATCGAGATTCGCCCGGCGGCGGGGGGGGATGAGGCGGCACTTTTTGCAAATGAGCTGTTCCGGATGTACTCGCGCTGGTGCGAACGGCGGCGCTGGAAGGTCGAAGTCATTGAGCTTGAAGAGAGCGGAATCGGCGGGGCGAGCAAGGTTGTATTTAAGATTGATGCGGTTGGAGCGTTTTATCAGCTGAAGTTTGAGTCCGGTGTTCACCGGGTTCAACGGGTTCCGGCGACCGAGAGTCAGGGACGGATTCATACCTCGACGGTGACGGTTGCGGTTCTGCCGGAGGCGGAGGAAGTTGATGTTATTGTCGACCCGAAGGATCTGGAGATCAGCACATTCTGCTCTTCCTCTGCGGGTGGACAGCACATGCAGAAGAACGAGACGGCGATTCGGATTATCCACAAGCCTTCGGGGATTGTCGTCACCTGTCAGGACGAGCGCAGCCAGGCGCAAAATAAGCTCCGGGCGATGGAGGTTCTGCGTGCGAAGATTTATCAGGCGGAAGTTGAGCGAACCCAGGCGGAGCGATCTGGGATGCGCAAAGGGCAGATTGGATCAGGGGATCGGAGCGAGAAGATTCGCACCTACCACTTCCCCGAGAGCCGGATCACCGATCACCGTATCAAGCTGACGGTTCACAACATGAACACGTTTATGGACGGCGATATTCAGGTGATGCTGGACGGCCTGGTGCAAGATGACCAGGCTCGTAAGCTGGCGGAATCGGACGAGGCGGCTTAACTACTTCGTTCGCGCGATGAACGCATAGGCGTTGTGGTCGTGGATCGACTCGTGGTTTTCCACTTCGATTTCGTAGGCCTCGATTCTTGGGTCCTTGTCAAAAGCCAGGGCGACTTCGCGGACCATGTCCTCGACGAAGCGGGGGTTTTTGTAGGCTTGTTCGGTAACGAACTTCTCGTCGGGCCTTTTGAGAACCGGGTAGAGCTGGGCGGAGCCGGAGGCTTCGATCATGTCGATCACGTCTTCTAGCCAGAGAACGCCGTTGGCTTTGACCTTCACACTGACGTAACCTCGTTGGTTGTGCGCTCCGAATTCTGATATCTCTTTGCTGCAGGGGCAAAGCGTAGTAACGGGGACTACTAATCTTAGCCAGAAGTCGTTTTTGGTGCCGCCGGAAGCGATAAATCCGCAGTCGTAGCCCATCATTCCGACCTTTCCGGTGACGGGCGCAGCTTTGGCTCGGAAAAGGTTGAATGAGACTTCGAGGTGGGCAGTTTCAGCCTTCAGCTTTTCGCGTAGTTTATCGAGAATCGCCGGGATGGTTTCGGGGCTGATGTCGTGGTTGTGCTCACCCAGAACTTCCAAGAAGCGGCTCATGTGGGTGCCTTTGAACTCTTTGGGGAGGTCGACGGTGAGGGTGAAATCCCCGACGGTGTGCTGCGGGCCGTTGTCGCGCTCGCGGACGTGCATGGGGTACTTGACTTTCTTGACGCCGACCTTATCGATGGCGATATTGCGCTCATCTTGGCTGGCTTGGATGTCGACAAGCGGCTGTTGGCTCATTGGGGTTCCTACGTTCTTAGTCACGAAATGGTTCGAGCCCGACGAAGGCGGCTTCAAGGAGTTCAGCGGTGTGGAGGGTTCTGGCGATTCCTTTTTCACGGCAGCCTTGGGCGATCCAGGCGTGGCAGCCGGGGTTTCCGGTGGCGACAATGTCGGCTTTCGTGGCCTCGATGTGTGTGGTTTTTCGGTCGAGGAGCTGGCGGGCCATTTCGGGCTGGGTGATGTTGTAGATTCCGGCGCTTCCGCAGCAGATGAGGGATTCTTCGAGTTCGACGAATTCGATTCCGGGGATGGCTTGGATGAGCTGGCGGGGTTGGGACGTGATCGTTTGGCCGTGGGAGAGGTGGCAGGCGTCGTGGTAAGTGACGCGCTTGCCCTTTAAAGCGGTCGTTTGTGAGAGGAGACGATCGAGGCCATTTTCGAACAAGAATTCGGAGAGGTCCTTGACCCTTGATGCGAATTGCTCAGCTTCGGGGGTGCCGAGAAGGTGGCCGTACTCCTTCATGGTGCTTCCGCATCCGGCGGAGTTGACGATGATGGGGGCGTCGCCGGGCATCGATTTGATGAGGTTTGCCGCGAGTTTTTTGGCGTGATCGAGGTCGCCGTTGTGAGCGTGGAGGGCTCCGCAGCAGCCTTGGTTTGCGGGCTTGATTTTGTAGCCGACGCGGTGGAGGAGGCGTTCGGTGCATTGGTGGACGCGGGGGAAGAGGACTTGCATGGCGCAGCCCTGGAGCATGTAGACCTCGCCTTTTTGTTCAGTTTGGGGGAGGTCGGAGAAGTTGGCTTTTTGTTGGGGTTTGGGGAGATCGACTTCGGGTTTGGTGCCACTGAGGATTTGGCTGAGGGGTTTTGGCATTCGGTTTCCTGGAAGAAACTTGGCGGCGGCGAGCTGGGTTTTGAGGATGAGTGGGTTTGTCGTGCTTGTCAGGAGGGCTTTTGTGATCAGGCTCGCGCTGATTTGGTCGCGGGCGATTTCGAGGATTTGGCCGTACTGGACTCCACTCGGGCAGGCGGTTTCGCAGGCTCGGCAGCCGAGGCACTTGTCGAGGTGGGGCTTGGCTTCGTCCCAGGTGAGCTTGCCGTCGATGACGCTGCGGACGAGGTAAATTCGGCCCCGTGGGGATTCCATTTCGTTCCCGGTGACCATAAAGGTCGGGCAGTCTTCGAGGCAGAATCCGCACCGGATGCACTGGGTTGTGAGGTCTTCGAGGTGGCTCATACGGTGCCTCTATGCTGAAATTCTCGTTTACCGGCTCGAAAGTAGCTTTTAGCTATTACCACAGCCCCACCGGTTCGCATTCGCTCACCGACTCCCCAATTCTGGGGAGTTTTGTTAAACAGCTTCATAAGAATCCAAACTCCCCGGGGTTGAGCTTGTTGGTGGGGTCGAAGAGTTGCTTTGTGCGGCGCATGAGGGCTTGGGTTTTTGGGGCGGTCACTTCGATGCACTTCTCAAATGCTCCAGACCGCATGACAGAATCATTGGGAAAACGTGCTAGTGGCACTTCGGTTTTAGCCCAAAGTTGACCGCTGATTGGGCACATAGCGATCACTGACTCCCTGCCCTGCCGAACGGCGTCATCAAGATGCTGGATTGGCATTCTTTGCTTCCAGTTTGAGTATTCGCAAAAGCCGGGTTTGCGGGCGAAGACTACATCTGACTTGGTTACATCGCTGACGGGAGTTGTGCGGAACGTGACTTCATAAGGAATGCACAGAGTTCCCCGCGACCCGACTGTGAATCTGGCCAGGTCGAATCCGGCGACGTTCTTGACAACTTTGCTCCCGAAAGTGACCAGGTCTCCGGCGGCGGTGACGGCTTTCACTTCGAGAATCCAGTCGCGCCAGTTGCCGTATCGACTTTCGTAGGCATTTGGAGAGTTGATAAGCATTGAGTCGATTGGATTCTCACCGTTGTTCCGCGACCAAGCAAATGGCCCCATCAGATCTGAATGCGGAATAACGCATTTCCTTTCAGCGTGCTCCTCGAACCACTCTTCGATGGGATCTTGCTGCCTGGTTACGGTAACGGTCTGGTTTGTGTCATCCCAAAAAATCGGACTCGCCATTTCGTTGAAATAGATCACGGTTACGCACAGCTTTGGACCGTTTTCCCGCAACTGCTCAGCATAGGCTTTCTGGGTTTTTAGATAACTTGCGTACTCGCTTTGTTTTCCGCCGTGCTCTTCATATGCTTCGATCATCATGTCGAAGTGGGACATCGCAACTGACTGAGCTGGAGTGGGAATTCTCCAATCGCCAGGGAAGTGGTCCATTGTGATGACAATCTCCGAAGCCTTGATGATTTGAGCGAGTTCCGCTTCATTTCGTGGAGAAGCGTGTCGAAGGCGATGCCCAGAAACAACCTCTTCATCCCAGAATTTCACGAGGCCACTCCTCGCCACCTCAGTTTATGCTCCGCGCAGGCTCGGTTCATGGGGAGGACTTTGCAAGGGTTGGAGAGGCCAGATTGGTCGAAGATTTGTTTGACGAGGGCCTGGGCGGCGAGGTCTTCGGGGGTGTACATGAGGGGCAGAAGGTCGAGTTTTTCGACACCGACGCCGTGCTCGCCGGTGACAGAGCCGCCTAGCTCGACGCACTTGCGGATGATATCTTCTCCGGCTTTTACGACCCGTTCGACCACGCCCGGCTCGCGGTCGTCGAAATAGAAGCAGGGGTGGAGGTTGCCGTCTCCGGCATGGAAGATGTTGGCGACGCCGATGTTGTACTCTTTGGCGACGGCGTCGACGAAGTCGAGCATCTCGGGGAGCTTGGAGCGGGGGATGACGCCGTCGTGGGTGACGACAGTGGGTGCAAGGCGGCCCATGGCTCCGACACCTTTCTTGCGGGCGGTCCAGAGCTTGGCGCGCTCCTTGGCGTCGGCGGCTTCGACAAAGGTGAGGTTTTGGTTTTCCTGGCAGACTGCGCGGACGGTCTCCATCTCCTTCTGGACGGTGTCTTCGTCGAAGCCATCGCATTCGACGAGGAGCAACGCTTGGGCCTCTGACGGGAATTCGAGGCCGAAGGCGGCGTGGACGGCGTTCATGATTCCGCGGTCCATCATCTCGAGCGCGGCGGGGATTGTGCCTCGGGCGATGATTTCGGCGACGGATTCGGTGGCTTGGCGGACGGTTTGGAAGGCGATGAGGGCGGTTCTAATTTGCGTCGGGACAGGGGTGAGTTTGACCCAGGCTTCGGTGACGATTCCGAGTAGACCCTCGGAGCCGCATATGATGCCAAGGAAGTCGTAGCCGGGGCCCTGGCCGTGCTTGCCGCCAATAGTCAGGATTTCCCCTTGGGGGTCGACCATGGTGACGCCGAGGATGTGTTGCACCGTGACGCCGTACTTGAGAGTGTGAGGTCCGCCGGCGTTTTCGGCGATGTTTCCGCCGAGGGTGCTGACTGTTTGGGAGCTAGGGTCGGGGGCGAAGTGGAGGCCCTGGTCGGATACTGCGTCGGTGATGCGGCGGTTTGCGATTCCTGCTTCGGCATGGAGTGTGCGGTTTTCGATGTCGATCTCGAGGATCCTGGTGAGCTTTTTGGTGGAGATCACGACTCCACCAAGGGCGGGCATTGCGCCACCGCTGAGTCCAGTGCCTGCACCTCGGGCGGTGAAGGGGACTTGGAGCTGGTTGCACCATCGGACGACTTTGGCGACTTCCTCGGTTGTTTCTGGGAGGACGATGACGCTGGGCTTGGACTTATCGACGGTGTAGGCGTCGCAGTCGTAGGCGCGCTCGGCGGCGGAACCAGAGAGAATCTGATCCGGGCGCAGCACGGCTTTGAGCGACGCGAAGTCCATTGGGTTGGAGTTTACAACTTACTCGGAAGTATCCGGCAGTGGTTCGGCATGGAGGTGGACGGGGTTTGAGCTGCCTCGGACTCGAATGTTGATCGTCTCGACGATTACCGCGAACACCATTGCGAAGTAGGTGTAGCCCTTGGGGATGTGGATTCCGCCTGCGTCGGCGAGGAGGTTTGCTCCGATGAGGACGAGGAAGCTGAGGGCGAGGATTTTGACAGTCGGGTGTTTGTCGACGAACTTGGAGACGACTCCGCTGTAGTAGACCATGAACACGCCACTGATGACGACGGCAGCGATCATGACCCAGATTTCCTTCACCATTCCGACGGCGGTAATGACGGAGTCGAGGGAGAAGATGATGTTGATGCCGATGATGCCCATCAGCACCTTTTGGAACGTCGCGGGTTTACCTTCCTTGTGCGATTCCTCTGCTCCTTCTAGCTTGTGGTGAATCTCTTTGACGCTTTGGAAGATGAGATAGAGTCCGCCGCCGAAGAGGACGAGGTCTTTGATCGAGATGCCAATCGCTTCGGCGATGACTTCCGGCTTTTCTCCCGCAGTATTGAGAAGCGGCTCAAGGAATGAAAGGGTGACGATTGGGTTGGTCGCTCTGACGATGTAGCCGATGCCAAGTAGGAGCAAAATGCGGACGCCAATTGCCAGCCACATCCCCAGTCGCCGGGCTTTTTCTTGTTCTTCACCTTTGAGGCGCCCGCTAAGGATGCTGACAAAGACGATGTTATCGATACCGAGGACGATTTCGAGAATCGTAAGGGTGAGGAGTCCGATGAGGGCTGAGGCTGAAACCATTTGGGATCAGCCTTAGTGTACTTGGGTTGTTATTGCTAGGTTTCGAATTACTTGTTCCAGCGAAGGACGGCTTCGGCGACTCGGGCTCCGAATTTTTCGGCGGTATCGAGGTCGGCTTTGCCGGGAGTTTCTTCGGCGGGGGCGTTGTCGCTTTGGGTTCCGAGGCCGAGGTAGTAGCCGTGGCGGTTGTTGGTGCCGTCGTTCTTGATACCCACGCTAGTCCAGATCATCTCATGTTGGGCACCGAGGGTGGCGAGGTAGTAGAGCGTGGTGTTCTTATCACCTGCATTCGACATTGAGTTCGTGAATCCCGCGCCGATCTTGTCTTTCCATGCTCCAGTGAACCAGGCCTTGCTTGTTGCATCGGCAAACATTTTGAAAGGACCGCTTGGGCCGCCCATGTATGTTGGAGTTCCGAAGATGATGCCGTTGGAGGCGTTCAGGAGCTCCCAACCGTTCTCATAACCTTCGATGGCGACGTCAACGGTGGTGACGTCGAGGAGGACGGCTTTCACGCCTTCAACGGAGTTCGCGCCAGCGGCAATATGCTCGGCGACTTTCTTGGTGTGTCCGTATCCGGAGTGGTAGGCGATGGTGATCAGGCTCATGACAAGTAAGTTCTACTCTTGTCTAGAGCCATTCGTATGTACGATCGGATACAAATCGAAAACTTAACCTTTCCAGTCGCCGTGGATGATCTGGTTTTCAAGATCGCCGTTCGAAGAGACTGGTCCGGCGAGGATGCAGTTTTTGATGTTTCCGTTGACGCTAACCGTTGCCCCCGGGAAGACGACGGAGTTTTCGATGCTGTTACAGGAGACGGTTGCGCCTTTTCCGATCACAACTGGACTAATCGCTTTGCCTTGGACGGTGGCGGTTGGGTCAATGTCATCTCCGCCGGAGAGGAAGAAGCTGGTTTCGAGGTAGGAGTCGAGGGTTCCGGTGTCGAACCAGGTTCCTTTGAACTCGCCCGCAAGGACGGTTTCGCCTTGATCGATGAGGGTTTGGATGGCATCCGTGATCTCGTATTCGCCCCTTGCCGAGGGCTGGAGGGTGGGAAAAATGGACCAGATTTGCGGTCCAAAGAAGTAGAGACCGGCCATGGCGAGGTTGGATTCCGGGTTCTTCGGCTTTTCCACAAGCTTGACGATACGATCGCCTTCGACATTGGCAACTCCGAACCGAGAGGGATCTTCGACGGCCATGACGAGGTTGAGGTTGGCGCAACCGGAGGACTCGAACTTGTCTTTGAATTCTGCGAGGGAGCGGTCGTAGATGGCATCTCCGAGGTACAGCACGAAGGAGTCTCCGGCGACGAATTCTTCGGCGAAGCTGACGGCGTGGGCGAGGCCTTTGGGCTCGGGTTGGCGCACAAAGGAAAGCTTGACGTCGAATTGGGAGCCATCGCCGAGGCCCTCGCGCATGGCGGATTCGTTTTCGCCGACGACGATGCCGATTTCGGTGATCCCCATCTCCTTCATGCGGTCGAAGGCGTACTCCATCGTCACTCGGTTTGCCAGCGGGAGGAGCGGCTTGGGGATGATGTGGGTGATGGGGTAGAGGCGACTTCCTTTTCCGGCGGCGAGGATCAATCCTTTCATCGTCTCCGCAAGGATACCGGGTTCTTGTGCTACCCTAGATTCATGCCACGGATTGGCGTGTTAGTTTTTGGGCTCTTTTTGTGCCTCGTCGGGTGCGGTCGCAAGGAGGCGGTGAAGTTCAGTTTTTGGGCTTCTGAGCCGTCGGCTCGGCCCCTATCGGGTTCCTACGCCCGGATGGTGCAGATTGGCGAGGCAGTTGAGCAGCAGGCGCGGGCAAAGGCGTTTTACAAGGGTAAGCCGACTCCGCCGATTACGACGCGAACGGCGTTTTTTGACAAAGAAAAGAAGCAGGCGAACGCGATTATCGGCGGGCAAAAGTCGGCACTGATTGGGATTTTGGGTTCCAAGATTGAGTTTCACTATCAGCCGGTTGGGCTTGCTGAACCGCCGGTTTATCTTCGCGGAATTCGACTGATTGGGGAGTCGATGTTATGGGATATGGAGGCGGCATTGGCGGCTCAGAAGCCGGACGGGGCGATCGTTCGGTGTGGGCAATTGACCCGGCTGGGGTCCCAATTATTGGGGGGCGGAGCCTATGAGGCGACGCTTGGGATATCGCTGATTGATCGCGCAAGGGCGATTCTGGCGCCAGAGCTGGGGCAGCTGGGGGCGGGGCAGCTTGGGGTGTTGGCGAAACATATTTCCGGTTCGATTTCTGCTCGGCCGCCGCTGACGGTTTGCCTAGCGAACGAGACCGAGAATATGTTGCTTGCGCTTCAGCAGGCCCAGGACATTGCCCAAAGTGGCGACTTTAAGAAGCTTGAGGAGAAGTTGGGGAAATCCACCCACGACGAGGTTTCGTTGCTAGAATCGGTCAGCCGCGATCCGGCGAAGGTCTCGAGCGTGTTTGACTGGATTGGCGATGACATCAAAGCGCGGGGGAAGTGGCATGTTGAGCAGATGCAGAAGCCGGATGCCGACAACCCGCCGCCTGAGCTGCAGAATCGCAAGAATTGGCGCGTGCTCTATCGGTACTTTGCGTCGAACCTCGATTCACTTTCGCCTTACGTGAAGAAATGCGCCGCGAGGACTCAGCTGTTCATGCTGGAGTGCTATTTGCGGCAGAAGGTGAAGCTCAAGGCTCCGTTGCCAAAGTCGCTTGATGCTTTTTCCGTCGCTGCTACTCGGGACCCTTTTACGGGCAAGCCCTTCTACTACAAATCGGGGGCGTTTGAGTTTAAGGTGTATTCGGCTGGCTCGGACGGGATTGACGATGGCGGGCAGTCGAACACTTCGTTCGACTCGCCGGATTTGGTTTTGGAGCACAAGCTCTAGAGCTGGAAGGTGAGTTTTTCGGCGGCAACTGGCTCCGGCACGTATTCGGCGTCGGGATCGGGGAGGGTTTTGAGGACTTCGCGGGCGTCGACGGGGTTGGCGACCATCTCGTCGCTCTGAATTCGGCCATCTCGGAAGCGGATGATGCGCTTGCAGTGCCTCGCGACGTCTTCTTCGTGGGTGACAATAATCACGGTCCGACCTTGACGATTAACGTCCTGAAACACCGCCATGATCTCCTCACTGGTTCGAGTGTCGAGGTTCCCGGTTGGCTCGTCGCCGAGGATCATGACGGGGTTGTTGACGATGGCTCTGGCGATGGCAACCCGCTGCTGTTGACCGCCCGATAGTTCGGCAGGGGTGTGATCCAAGCGCTGACCAAGACCTACTTTTTCTAGGGCCGCTTTCGCCGTCGCCTCCTTATCCTTTGCTCCGGCGTACATCAGTGGCAACTCAACGTTTTTCAGTGCTGAGGTTCGGGGAAGGAGGTTGAAGTTCTGGAAGACGAAGCCGATGTACTTGTTTCGGACTCCAGCGAGTTCGTTATCACCCATCTTCGCAACGGGATTTCCGTCGAGGAAGCACTCGCCTTCGCTGGGCCGGTCGAGGCAGCCGATGAGGTTCATGAAGGTCGATTTTCCGGATCCCGATGGGCCCATGATGGCGACGAAATCGCCTTCATAGATCTGCACATTGACGCTTCGGAGAGCATGGACGGTTTGGTCGCCCATGACGTAGCGTTTGCTGAGGTTTTTTGCTTCGACGACGACGCGCGACATCAGTTGTCCTCGCCCGGAATCGGCATTCCGGTGGCTAGTTGGAGCCTGAGCTGGGAGATCAGGAGGTCGTATTTGGCGTCGATTCGGTTGCTCTCGGCGGTTGCCAGGCTGACCTGAGCGGTGAGGACGTCGATGAGGTCACTTGCCCCGAGTTTTCTCGATTCGATGGTGGCGTCGAAGTTAAGCTTCGCGGCTTCGAGAGCCTTCTCGGCGGCCTCGGCGCGGGACTTGTTTTGGTTGAAGGTGATGAATGCCGCCTCAATTTCGCTTCGGGCGTCTCGCTCGGCTTGGGTGAGGCTTGCGTTGGCGGACTCAAGATTGGCCTTCTGGATCGCGACTCCGTTTCGGGCGTTTCCGCCGTCGAAGAGGGGGTAGCTCAGCAGGAAGCTGATGTTCTGGTTATTGCCGCTGGTGGGGGTGAAGAAGCTGGTGTCAGCGTAATCCAGAGTCCACTGGAGTCCGGCTCCGATTTGGGCGTTTTTGAGCGACTGCTGGGTCGCACCGATGTTTCGCCGTCTTGAGATGAGATCGGGGCGAATGGTCATGCCGACTTCGACGGCTTTCGAGATATCCTTGGGGCTGTCGATTTCGACTCGATACTGGGCAAGGACGGGGCGATCAAAGTCTTTCTGAAGGCCGATTTGGCTCTTGAGAGTGGCCGCGTTGGTATCGACGCGATTTTTCGCAGATATCACCGTTACGGAGGCGTTGAGGGTATCTGCTTGAGCTTGCAGAATTTCGCGGCGGGCGGCATCTCCGACTTTGACACGGGCCTTGGTTTGTTCAAGGACGGTTTCTGCTCGCTTGTATTGGTAGTCGGCGAGGGACTCGAGCTCCTGGGCGCGAAGTGTTTCGATGTACTGTTGGTGGACGTTGAACAGCACCTGGCGGACGGTTTGTCGGCTCTGGGCGATGGTCGCGGCTTCGCCTTCTCGGGCCGAACGGATTTGTGTTAGGCGCTCGCCGGAATCGAGGATTCGCCAGTTGATACGGGCCTGGGTTGCGGTTTGTTCAAACTCGAATGTAGTACCGCCGACCGTGGAGTTTCCTTGCTCGTTTTTGGTTTTCGAGAAGCTGAACGCCGGGGTGAGCGTCGGGAAAAGCGCGGAGGTCGCTTGGGCCTTTCGAGCCGACGCCGCTTTAATATCAAAAGCCGCTGCCCTCAAAGTCCCGTTGTTGGCTTTCGCCAGCCGGATTGCTTCTTCCAGCGTCAAATTCTCGCCCGCCCAGCCGCTTGCGGCAAGCGCGATGGCTCCTAAAACACCAATTCCCTTCATAATTCGTTGTCTCCCACCAAGTTGTTACGCGATTGCCGCCCCGTAGGTTCGCTTTGGGGCGAGATACCTAGGCGATCTTTGTGAATCCTCGGTCGCTGTGCAGTTCGGTTGCCAGAGCGAGCTGCTGGGCCATAGCTTTTGGACCCGGCCCGCCGTAGGATTCGCGCCTTTGGACGCTTCCCTCTGGTTTTAGAACGTTCAATGCTTCGGCTGGAATCTCCGGCGCGATCTCTTTGAGGTTTGTTTCCGTCAGGTCTTCGAGCGTGATTCCACGTTCATTGCAGCCGATGACGACTTTTCCGACGACTTCGTGGGCTTCGCGGAACGGCATTCCGCTGGCGGCGAGGAAGTCGGCGAGGTCGGTTGCGGTTGAGAAGTCGCCTCGGGTGGAGTTCGCCATTCTTTCCAGTTGCCACTCGCAGCTTTCGAGTTGGAGCTGGGTGAGCTGGAGCGAGTCTTTGATCTTGCCGAGCGAGTCGAACAGCGGCGGTTTGTCTTCTTGCGTGTCTCGGTTATAGCCGAGGGGGAGGCCCTTCATGACAGTCGCTATGGTGACCCAGTTGGCGATGACCCGTCCGGTTCTGCCTCGGATGAGTTCAGCCATATCCGGGTTGCGCTTTTGGGGCATGATCGAGGATCCGGTGGTGACGGTGTCGTGAAGTTTCACGAAGCCGAATTCGCGCCCTGACCAGAGCACGAGCTCTTGGGAGATTCGGCTGAGGTCGATCATGATGAGCGCGCAGACGTGGAGCGCGTCGAGGATGAACGAACGGTCGGAGGTGGCGTCGAGGGCGTTCGGGATTGGTGCGGTGAAGCCGAGCTCTTGCGAAGTCATGTGCCTATCGATGGGGAATCCCGTTCCGGCGAGAGCGGCCGCGCCAAGAGGGGAGTAATTTGCAAGCTCGAACAGCCTTTCTGCTCGCCAGCCGTTGCGCTGAAGTCCCCAAAAGTGGCCCATGAGGTGGAAGCCGAGGGTGATGGGTTGGGCATGTTGCTGGTGGGTATAGCCCGGCATGAGGGCACCTTTGTGCAGAGTTGCTTGTTCCAGGAGGACGCCTTGGAGGGACTTGATCTGATCGAGCACGATGAGGAGCTCGTTGTGGAGGAAGAGGCGGGCGGCGGTGGCGACTTGGTCGTTTCGCGAGCGGGCCGTATGGAGCTTGCCAGCGACGTCTCCGACGAGTTCTTTGAGGCGAAGCTCGATGGCGGTGTGGACGTCTTCTACGTCGACGTCGAGTGCTCGGGGGCCTTCTTCGTGGATTTTTTCGAGGCCATCCATTAGGATTTTGGCTTCGTCTTTGGTAATGATTCCGGTCTCGCCGAGCATTCGGGCGTGGGCGACGCTGCCGATCAAGTCTTCTTGCCAAAAGTGCAAGTCGGTCTTGATTGACTGTCCAAATCGATCGACGAGATCGGCAGTGGACTCGCTAAATGCCCCGCCCCAAAGTTTCTTCATGCGAGGTTCTAGCATACCGGGGAACTTGGCCCGGTATGCCAGGTGGTCTTACTTGCGCTTGCGTCTTAGCAAACCTAGCGCGCCGAGGCCGAGGGTGGCCATGGTGGCGGGCTCGGGGACGACGACGAGGCCGCTGAGGGTGACACTGCGCTGTTGTCCAGTTGCGTTATCGGTAACGAGGAGGATGGCGTTTCGGATTCCGGCGGCGGTGGTGTCCATGCTGATCAGCTTGGAGACCGATTGGCCGGTGGCGAGGGTTGCGCCAGCTGGGAGCGAGAACCCGGTTCCGGTCAAAGACAGCGAGAAACTCGAGTTCTGTGCCCCTGAGGCACCCCAGATGGCGGCATCGACTGCGTTGCTGATGTCGAGGCCAAGTTGGCTGGTTGAGCCGAGGGTCGCGGTTCCGAAGTTGAGGCTTGTTTGAGCGACTTTTAGGTCGGCGGGAAGCTTGAGGTCGAGGAAAATGGGAAGGTGTCCGCCGACATTTGCCGGATTGGTGTTGCCAACCGAATCGCGAATTGCCGCCGCAATCGTATTTCCGACCATGGCGTTGCTGGTGGTATTGATCGTCGAGTTGAACGACGTTCCATCGTTGCCCCATGCGCGGTAGCTGTGGTTGGGGTCATCCCAAGTTGTTGTGCTGTAGGCGGCGGTGGTTGAGCCAACGTATTCGAGGCCCTTGCCGTCTCGCATGGTGCTTCCGGTCAGCATGAAGTCCATGCGATCATCCATTCCGCCCGCCCCGTAGGGGTCTTGGGTGTGAAGGAAGCGGTAAGCGTTGTTGTTGTTCCAAGTGACGGTTGCGCCGGTGGTGGTGAATGAGCTGTTGATGGGGTCGTGGAATCGACCGCCGGTAACGGTTGCACCAGTGTTGTTGGTAGTCGATGCGTCGATGAGGGCTCGGTAGGAGTCATCGTTGGAGGTACCGATGTTGAAGTCGCCGCCCAGGAGGACGTTTCGACCAGCGGCAGATTGAGCTGCGGCGTCGGTGCGGATGTTCCGGGTTTCGAAAAGCCTTCGGGATTCCTCGGTTCCGCCGGTTGCGGTGCCGGACTTGAGGTGCGAAGAGTAAAGCGACATCAGCGGGTTGGTTGTGCTGGTTGCGTCGTAGCCAAGGAGTTTAAAGTCGTAACGCTGGGTGCTTCGCGGGTCGCCCGAGATATTGGCGAGGCTCTGAAACTGGACTTTGTTGGTTCGGTAGAAGAATGCGCTGTCGGAGTCGCCCGTGGTGAGGAACGGCGTAGCGGCGGCCCACTGGCCGGATTGGCCGGGTGCCGCGTTGAGCATTGCCAGGAAGGAAGTGACGCTTGCGGAACCGTGCATTTCTTGAGCGACGAGGACGTCGGGATTCATGGAGCGGCCTTGGAAGGAGCCGAAGATTGCGGTTTGGAAGGCGGCTTTTCGGGCAGCGGATTCGGAGCCGCCGAAGTTGGTGACGTTCCAGGTTGCGACGCGGAGCTGGCCGAATCCAAACGAACTGAGTGCGCCGAAAACTACGAGTCCTATCGCCGAGCGGCGAAAGCTAACAAAATGCATGAAGTTTTAAGATACCCGCCGGGGGTTGACTTGTTCCGTCAAAATGCTTAGTGTGCTGGCTCTTGCTTATGTTCTCGTTGGCCTTACGGGGGTCTCTTTTGGGCTGATTGGAGCGGGCGGGGCGATTTTGATTGTTCCGATCATGGTGTACATGATGGGGATTGAATCGGGGGCGGCGACGGGGTTTGCGTTGCCGATTAGCTTGCTTGTGAGTTCAACGGGGGCTTGGATTGCTCGTCGCCAGGGGCAGGTGGATTTTTCGCGAGCGGTGCAGTTTGGGGTGCCAACGGCACTTTCAACCTTTGCGACTCGGAAGTTGTTGGTTCCGCAACTTCCGGTAACTCTGCTGGGTTTGCCGAAATCGAGCGCATTGATGTTCGGGTTCGCGCTGATTTTGGTGGGGGCTTCGGTTTCGATGTTTTTTTCGAACCGGGTGAAGTCGCATGAGGACGCGCATCCTTGGACGGGGACTTTGCTGGGCTTGGGGGTTGGGGTGATTTCGGGGCTATTCGGGATTGGAGGCGGATTTATGATTGTTCCGATTCTTGCGGTGTTTTTTGGTATTGACATGAAGAAGGCGGTGGGGACTTCTTTGACGGCAGTAGTAATGATTACCGCGTTGGGCTTCTTTGCGGAGTTTTTGAACCATCCGAAGTTGCCTTGGGCGTTTTTGGGTGGGGTGACGATTTGCGCGGCTTCCGGGATGGTTGTTGGATCATTGCTTCGGGAGCGAGTGGATAGTGCGGGGTTACGGGCGGGGTTCAAGTGGTTTGTTTTGGCGGTGGCTTGTTTGGTTGTTGGGCTGGAGATTTGGAAGCTGGGCTCTGTGCCAAGTTTTTGAGTGACGTGTGTAGAGTTTATTGGGCAGCCTAGGTTCAACTACGCTCCCGTTTGGACGGAAGGTTGGGCAGTAATGGGCAGGGTCTGGGCGAGTCGGGGCAGGTGGCGCGGGTAGAGTTTGTTGGGCGTGTTAGGTCCAACTCGGGGCCGGCTTGCGGTTGAAGATGGGCGCGAAAGGGCGCGGTGTTTCTCCCACAAACATCTCTGATGAGGGGAGCCGGATAAAGCCCTGATTTCATCAGAGGCACTCTGAATTTTGTTCATCACCTTATAGGCGAAGTTTCGGGGCGAATGTCAACCGATTGTTTTGAGTTTGGGGTGGGGAGTTGGGAGGTTGAGCCTCACATGAGGCTCCCGTGTGGCAGATGTTATAACTGCCAAGCGCGTTTCTCAGCCTCCGCCATCTGCTTTTTTCTTAGCGATCTTGGCCTTCCAATACTTTAAGAACGGCTTCGAGAATTCGATTTCGGCGACGCGAGTGTCGATTTTCATTGCCGCCTCCCGTTTGACCACGGCTTGTTCCAGGTAGGCCAGCTTTTTCGTAAAGAAGTATTTCTCCATAAGGGCACCACTTTCGGTGTACAGAATAAGACCAGGATGCGCGTGTGACTGGCGAACCACGCCTAGACACGTATCAGCAATCCTCACTTCGTCTGCGCTCTTTATTCGATAATTGGAGAAACTGACCAAAATGCATTTGGAAATGAGCGGATCGGAGTTGACATTCTTTAGGTCAAACTCATTGGGTCTAGGTGGATCCGAATTAAAGATCAACGCCGTCAGAGTAGCCAACTCAGCAGATCTCTTAAGTTGGGGCAGGCGGACCTCTAGCCAACCCTTGATCTCTTTTTTATTCTTGAGTGGTTTCGACTCTAAATGAAAGTACCAATTTGCCAAGTAACCTGCCCCGATCGAGATGACTTCTATATCAGAGGTCCTGCCAGACGCCGACTTCGCCACAGCAAATTTTCTGGACAGTCGAGCCTGGCTCTCCGAAATCGGCAGATCATATGATTTTAGAGCAGCGGCAAGTTCACTTCCGTACTCGAGTCGTAACATCGTTGAAATGCAAACTAAACTTGCCGAGACGATCACGGCGTGGCCCCTCCTCCGGTGGTCACATACTTGAAATGATAGAAATAGACTAACTGCGCGGTATCGTTGTAAGCGGGCTGTGTCCACTCTGGTGAAGCACCCCGATTTACAAACCCTGACTCGTTGTAGATATCACGTACATGATGAAGGTAAGTGAAATACGGGGCCACCTCTAGCCGCCATTCGCACTGATCCAAAATGCTCGTCCAGAGATCGGAATCTCCTGGATTCCCGTCAAACTGCTCGGCCGTGAGCTCGCCAACATTGTCTAATTTCCAAAAGCGGCTGGTAGTATTCTTATGAAACGGCACTTCTACCTTGCCATAGTCGGACGAAGTATCGAGATAGCCTCCGAGTCCCGACTCTGCGGCAGCAATCACCAACATTGGCCAGCCAATCTCGGGCTGGAATACGGCCAGGGCCGCAGAACCTACACCGAGAGCGACATTCAGGGTAGCAAGGTGATTCTGGTACCCGGGAAGTACCTCCGTGTTATATGAGACTTGCGTTTGCCACGCTGGCACAACTGACTGGAAGAAGGTCAGCACACTAGTCCCGCCTGGGAAAACCGAAGTTTTTTTCTCCCGCTTCTCTACCGAGTTCGTAATACTAGAGTATGTGAACTTGACCTCTGCTTTTCCGTCGACACCATCAAACCAGTCGAATTTTGCCGCAAACGTCCCAGAGCTCTCACCCCTGGTGATGTTAAATGATGGCCGAGCGTACGGTGACTCCCACCTATTCTCTGCATCCACCAAAAGATGAGATGTCGCGCTGATCAAGCCAGCAGGAGCCTCGGTTGCATTTATGTTTACCACACCATTGTGCGTCGCAGTCATCCAGATAGGTGTAGAGCCAAAGGGTGAACCAGCGTAAGCCGCAAACCAAGACACGTCGCGGTATGGTGTACCTGTAGTGGTAGATAAGACTCCTGTGCTATCAATCCGCGTAAGTACGAGTTGAACCGGGAAACCAATCGTTGCCTCCATCTTTAGCGAAAGCGCGTCTGTAGATACAGGTTCAATGACCTCCCGTTCGGCTTGCGTATAAGCAAAGTGAATGGGATATGATTGGCCTTTGGGGATATTCGCATAAACACTTCCAAGGAACGTCAGTGGGTGGTCGATAAGCCGCTGGTAGGCATCTTCGACGTCCACATGGGTGTTGACATTAGGGGTTTCCTTCTTTTTGTAAAGGGTTGGTAAGCTGATCGACCTGGGATCCTGGGCCAGGCTGGCGCCGGAGCTTACTCCGTAGTAATATGAGGAGCCGGTGCCGGTGCTTTTGGCTTTTGTGGTGACGGTCCACTCGCCTTCACCTTGGTCGTTGATGCTCACTTTGCGCAGGTGGGCACCATGGCTTTCCATTTCTTCGCCAGAATCGAGAGGATCGTCGCCTTGGCCATTGGATGCGGATAAAGCTCGTGATCCGGTTCCACTCCCGATCGCCACCGCGTTGGACGACACCTTAACCCAAATCTTTTTGCCAGCATCTTCAATCGGAAGTTTAATCTTGAACTTAGTGGTCAGCGTGGTCTGGGCGTAACCGGACGAACCTGGGGGAGCTTGCTGCCATCCGGTTGGGATAGCGGGAGCTTGGTTTGAGGGAAGGATATTGCCATCGACTAACCACTGTTCACCAGATATGGGGTCTTTGGTATGAGCGACGGTTCGCTGACGCCAGACACCTAGGTCTAGTACGGGATATGTCCACACCTCAACCAAGTTTTCTTCGGCAGTGATCGTTGCTCCACCGGGAGGAGGGCCTACGCCGCCAGCACCGCCTCCCGAAGTGCCTCCTCCTGACGTCCCCCCCCCTCCGAGGCCGCCTCCGAGGCCGCCGACTTGGGAGGCAGAGAGGGACGTTATTGCGACAAAGAGAAGACCTAGTGCGAGCTTCATACTTATCACTATATCAAATATTTTGGATTTTGTGAATATTTTTTGTTGCGGCAGGAAAGTTTGTCTTTCTCGGCCCTTTGGATCTAGCTTTTTGGCTTGACGATGAGTTGGAGTTGGTGGTGGTCGGGGGTGCGGACGGGGTTCAAGTGGTTTGTTTTGGCGGTGGCCTGTTTGGTTGTTGGGCTGGAGATTTGGAAGCTGGGCTCTGTGCCAAGTTTTTGAGTCGTGTGTATAGAGTAGATAGGGCGTATTAGGTTCAAATGGCGACCTTTTTGGGTTCAAAGATGGGCGCGAAAGGGCGCAGTCTCGGCAAGACTGGATGGGCAGGTGAGCGCAGGGCTTTGGGGAAGCTGACTCTAGGATTTTGATCATCACTTACTAGGCGATGTTTGGGGGTGTTTGTCAACCACGCGGGTGAACTGTTCTTGGCATACGGTGCTCGAGTGGGAAGTGTCGATGGACTTCGTTGGTGGATTGAATCCAAGCTGCAAATTTTGCCTCGGGATTGAATATCCCATATCGCTTGATTTTGTACAGTTTCCGCCATGAGATACTGTACACCTTCATATCCTCAGGGGTTCGAGGCCCTCTAGTGCCGCCAAGATTTTGAACCTAAATTTGGCGATCCCTAACTCATCTCGGTCGATTTCGAGCCATTGGTCTCTCAAAAGTTTTAAGGATGGACTGTCCATTCGACTTAACAACGGACCTTGGGCACTTTCCGTATTGCCGAGGTCGTCCTACGGCGTTTTGAATTCCACTGAGCTCGTTCAAGGGTAGAGATGTGACTTCTACCTCCCGACAATTTTGCTAGGTATTGAGCAAAGTCGTGGATGAGTCCGCGAGTAGCTTCTGAGGCGATATGAGGAAGTCAATCGAACTGGTTTGGGCAGCTCGGCGAGTCATCCAGTCGGTTCAAAACTGTTCCGCAGGGTTCGCGAGCCTCGCGTCCCCGTTTCCGTTGTATTCGACCAACGGCATCCGCTCAAATCGTTTACCACCCAGATCTATGTCCAACAGAATTCTCAACTTTGGTCTCGACGAACTCGAGCTTTGGCAAGCTCTACTGACCCATCCTGGCACGGAGGTGCCCCAATGAATCGAAACGCACTAATTGTTCTATTCTCACTCCTTTCCTCGTTGGCCTTTTCGCAGTCGTCCAATCTGCAGAATCCTTCTGGCCGGCCGAGCAAGATAAGCGAAACTTCGACAGGCACGCCGCCGATTATGGACGATGAGCTTGGAATAAACCCCGAGGAGCATGGACATACCCACGGCCCAAATGGGCAACCACATAGGCACGGTCCGGATGGTCGGCACATCGTGACGACTGAGGATGCCAAAGGAAAGAGTTCCTTTATCCTGAGTCACCACGACATGCGGATAGAAGGCAAGGACGGCAAGTCATTACTTGGCGCTCAAGTCGAATCCTCAATCTCACCAAAGGGCAAACCTGGCGAGGTGATTCATACGGAAAAGAACGTCTATGAGCCAGAGAACGAGGTTTACGGCTCTCACATGTCGTACACGTCTCCGGGCGAGTACGTCATCACAGAGAACGTCAAGCTTCCTGATGGCAAGTCACTCAAGGTTGAATTTCCAGTCTACGTGCCCGCACATGAGGGATCTACTGCCGAACCTGAGCACGATCATCATGGCCCAAACTATCTGCTCATCATTGGTGGCATCGTAGTCGCCGGATTTGCACTTCGGTATACGTACCGCCTTGGACGCAAGAGCGCGGGTCAAAGTATCGCTGGACTGGTCGTCTTCTCACTCGTCGCGAGCACGGTCTCTGTGCGTGCATTCGCGCAGGAGAAGGAGGAGCCGGGACACATGCATGGCCCTGATGGTCGGCACATCGTCACCCAGGCCGATGCAGATAACGCCGCTGGACCCCAGCTCAAGGCATTTCCTGGCCCGAATAGAGAGGAGTCTGCAACCAAGAAAGTTGATGGTCTCAAGTTTGTTCTTTCAATCGAGAATGAAGCGCTTTAATCCGACCCCGACCTGAATACGGTTTCACAGGATCAGCAAGGTCTTATTGGTCTGAAAGCCGCTCGGGCGGAAGTCACTGGATCTGCGACCGGTTTGCAGACCACTGGAAAGGTCTCGGCTAATCCTAATGGACTCGTCAACGTCGCAGTTATGACGGAGAAACTGGGTTTGACTATCGATTTGCTAGTGCTCGGCGGGGCTAGGGGATCACTTTTTTGGCTTTACGATGAGTTGGAGTTGATGGTGGTCGCTCGTCCAGAGGGCGAAGACTTGGGCTTGGGAGCGGGATCCAGGGAGGAGTTTGGCTTGGAGGAGGGCGGACTTTCCGGCGCTGCCTCCTTTATCTGTGGCATATGCATGTAGGTTTCCGGCTGAGTCTACGGTGCCTAGGATTGCCCATCTATCGCCCTTTTCGATGTTCAGCGAACCCGAGATGCCACCTTCGGCATTCCTGGTCAGTTTGAGTTTGGCATAGCCGGCGCCGAAGCCGTCGACTTGGAGGGTGTGGGTGGGGTTTTTCTCGTCGACGAAGTCTTCGCCGACCCAGATGAGATCGAGGTCGGTGGGGATTGCGATGGGGGAGGCGAAGGGGACGGCGGCGAGGATGGGGTTGCCGATGTTGGCTTGGGAGCAGCGGAAGGCGAGCTCGTCTAGCTCCTCATTTCGCTTCTCCTTTTGGAGGAGTTTGGCGTATTCGGCGACGCAGTGGGCGGAGGCGGATTGGTTGGTGAGGTGTCCGTTAGGGTTTGCGTTGGCGAGGATTTTTTCGACTTCTTTGGCGCGACCGTTTTTGGCGAGAATGACAGCGGCAATCTGTTGGGCGACGGCTTGGACTTCGTGTTCGGCTTCGGCTTTCAGGATCTCTTCGAAGGCGTTTTTGACGCCTTGGTCGAACTTCTGGCCCGCGAGAACGACCTCCCGCATGGGGCCTATCATGAAGGAGCCGTCGGGGAGGTCTTTGCTGAGTTCGGCGGCTTCTGGGTACTTGCCGAGCATGGTGAGGTGAGCGGCGAAGGACCACTTCATGTCGATGCGGTCAGATTCCATGACTCCGGCGGCGAGGACGCACTGGCGCATCGTTTCTAAGTCTTCGGCGGCGTTGGCGAGGAGGTAGCGGGTTTGGTAGAAGAGGTTTCCTAGGCGGCCTTGTGCGGCGGCTTCACCGGTGAGGGTTTGCATCAGATTGAAGACTCGGGGGCCCTCGCCGAGGCGGAGGGCGGTGATTCCGAGCTTGTTCCAGAGGTTCTCGCTGGTGCCGAACTTGTCGATGAGGCCGATCCACTGTTTGTAGATGCTGTTGTCGAAATCGCTTCGCACGTTGTGTTCTGCACCGTGGTTTTCGATGGCGTCTTCGAAGATGGCGTCATTGAGCTCGTAGACTTGGAGGAGGAGATTGACGGGGTCGTCGCAGTATTTCTGAACCTCGGTGAAGGCGATGACGACGAGGTTGGGGTCCTGTTTTTGCATCGCCTCGGAGAAGAGGGCGGCGTAGCGGAGCTTCCAGTCGAAGGGAGATTCTTTGAGCCTGGTGGCGAGGTCAGGGGCTAGTGAGCCGGCTTCGACGCCCGCCATTTGCACGCTGAGACAGGCCGCGTCTCCGAGGAGTCCCTTTGTTTTTGCGGCCTTCTGGGCGGCTTCGACGGAACCTTTAACATCTCCGGCGCGGCGGAGGCCCCAGGCGGAGGAGGCGAGCCAAGTGGCTTGCTGGGGTCCGGCGTCGAAGGGTTCTTTGAGGAGGGCTTTGAGGGCGTCGTATCGATCGAGGTCGCCGAGGAGGCGGGCGAGGAGCATTTTGCCGAGGTAGCGGTTGACGTAGGTTGTTGGGGGGCAGAGATCGGCGAGTTGATATGCGTTGATTGCCTCGTCCACTTTACCTTCACCGATAGCAATATCCGCTTTTAGGATATGGTGGATCATGCTGTTGGCGTCTGTCGCGGGCAGAACTGTTCGGCAGAAGGAGGTGACTTCGGCAGCGGCGGCGTATGCGCGCATCGAGGTCCAGACAGTGATAAGGATTTCGTCGGTTGGCTCGTAGGTGCTGATGAGTTTTTGGGCCGCTTCTTTTCGTTCCAAGGGCGGAACTGAGCGGCTGGGGGTCCAGAGTGTGGCGAGCGGGGAATATGTTTCGTTTCCGGCGTTTTTGATTTCTCGGAAGAGACGTTCGGATTCGCCGTATCTGCCGGAGCCGAGGAGGGAGCAGGCGAGGAGGAATTTTGCGCCGAGGTTATCGGGGGAGATCGATTCTACGACTTTGAGGGCCGGGATTGCTTGCTCGTAGTTTCCAGTTGCGGCAAAGTTGGTTGCGTGTTCGAGGAGGGCGTCGGAGTAGCGGCTTGGGTCGGCTTTTCCGGCTTCTTCCTCGATAGCTTTGAGGCTGAATCTGGTTGTGATTTCGCTGGGGAAGGCGCCAAGGAGGATGTCTTTGGATTCGTCGGTCCAGGCAGTTGGTTTTTGGGCGTTGTTGCCGTAGTCGGGCTGAGTGTAGCCGAAGGCGTTTTTGGCCACGCTTTTGGCTACGGCGCTTGCCCAGAGGGAGCCCATGGAGCTGCGGAGAGTTTTGTTCTCCATGGCGCGAATGAGGAAGTGGGTGAAGACGCCGCTTTTGAGCTTGGGGGACTCGTACGACTTGGTTCCGGGTTCGCACCCGAGAAGGATGGCGATGTTGCTCTTCTTGCCGAGTTCGATGAGTTCGGAGCCGAAGTCGTTTTTCTCTCCGGCGCGGCAGGCGTCGGTGATGACGAGGACGTTTCTTAGTCCGGCGTTGACGAACTTGCCGATGATTTCTTGAACCGGGACGCCGGTTTGTTCGATGTTGGCGACAGTGGAGTCGATGGGGCAGAGGTAGTCGCCTTTTGGAGTGCCCATTCCGTGGCCGCTGAAGAAGAGGATGAAGAGGTCGCCTTTGTTGAGGGTGGGGTCTTTGAGGAGCTTTTCGAGGGAGTCGCGGATACCCTGAGAGGTGGGTTGAGCGTTGGCTTCGGGGTCGTCGGAGATGAGCTGAATGGAGTCTGGGGTGAAGCGGTAGCTGGAGATGAGTTCTTCGCGGAAGCGTCGGGCGTCGGAGCCAGGATAGGTGAGTTTGGAGATGTTTTTGTAGTCGGCGGCGCCGATGATGAGGGCTCGGCGGTGGGGCTGGACGAGGGGGAGTTCTCGGCCGAGGGTGGGGGCGGGTTGTCCGACGGCTACGCTGGTTGCCACTGAGATCAGGAGGAAAAGTAGCCAGCGCATGTGAAATTGACGCACGGGAGGGGTTTACCGCTTCAGCAGAGTTTTGGTGCGGAAGTGGCGGAATTTGAAGAGGATTGTGACGATGATGATGCTGGCGAGACGGCCTATGTGGCCTCCGGGGGCGATGAAGGAGACTTCGTCTCGCAGTCTTGATCCTTGGGGTTCGGCGAAGAAGAGGTGGTTGTGTTGCCACTCTTTGAAAGGGGATTTGATGGCACTATCGGTGAAGCCGTGGGGTGGGTTGACGTTGCTGAGTTCGACTTCCCAGTCTTGGTGGATCAGGCCGAGGATTGAGCTGGTGACTTCGAGCCGGGCTCCATCGATGACGCGCATTTCGCCCTTTAGCGACACTTTTGAACCAGGGGGACTCAGTTGGTGGAGGGCTTCGCTGTTGGAGTGGAACTCCCAGAGTCGGGCTTGGGGGCAAGGCATTTTGGATTCAAAAACGAGGTGGGTCATAGGAATCGCTCGGTGTGGCGGAAGCCGCTGGGGCCCATCGCGATGAAGTCGAAGCGATGGTTGCGCTCTTCGGGCATTTCGGCGAGGTAGGCGCGGGCGGTACGGTGGAGGGCATCAATTTTGGCTTCGGTGACGGACCATTCGGCTTCGTCGTCGGCGCGCCAGCGGACTTCGACGAAGACTAATTCTTCGCCATCGAGGGCAATGATGTCGATTTCGCCGCCACGAATTGTGTAGTTTCGTGTGACAATGGTATAGCCCTTGGCCCGCAAAAACTCGACGGCCCGGGCTTCAAATTCGCGTCCTTTCGGAACTCGATTGCCACTCACGACACCATTCTGAACCATGTTAGCTTTTCTATTTGCGCCCCAGATTGACCTGAAAGAGACGGTTTTGCTTAAGTTGGATCAAAAGAAGTTTGATCTTTCGAGCTTGGTCGTGAGCCCGGACCGGGCGCGGGTTGCTTGCACTTCGGCGGATCATAAGGTTGCGATTTTGGATGGGAAGAGGTTTGGCCCTTTTTTGCAGGCGACGAGTCCGGTTTTTAGTGGGGATTCTCGGTCATTTGCCTTTGCGGCAGTTCGGGGCGCGAATAAGGGGGGCGAGATGAATGTGAATGGTGAGTTTGTGCCCACGGAGTTTGAGGTGACTCGGGTGCTGCGATTGGGTGAAACGGGGTCCTTGGCATGGACAGAACGAGGCAAGCAAGGCACACGGCTTTGCACTAATGAGTTCAAAACCGAGTGGATGCCGAAGCTGGTTCGATCGACATTTAGCCCGGACGGTAAGGGATTTTCTTTCTTGTTCAGCGAAGAGCCGAAGGACATTACAGTCAGTGCTCCGGAGTACTTGATGCAAGGAAATACGCGGCCCGTGCCACGGGCTCGCATCCTCAACAGCTATCCCGCCCCCGGCGGAGCTGGGTATCTGAGCATTCATCTTGATGTGAAAATGAACCTCAACGCGCCAGCTGATACCGGATTTGGAGATTTTAACGGGCAGCAGTTTGCTTACTTTGGCAAGGTTGTGGGTTCTCCGGTTTTTAACTCGACGGGGACGGCTTGGGCGGTGCGAAGCGAGTATACGGGCGTGACTCCTCGGGGGAACGCGCAGTTTGCCCAGTACACGACTTCGACGGGGACGGTGAAGGAATTGGAGATTCAGGGTGGATTCTCGTTCAGGCCGGGGGGATCGGATTATGTTGTGTGTGGGAAGCGGGCGGATGAGTTTTTTATCAAAAAGTCGCCCTCGCTGGCGGTTCCGTATTCGCAGTTTCCGGGGCTAGATGTTGCTCCGAGGGAGTTTTATCGGGCGGCTGTGTGGTCGGGAAAGAATGTGGTGTTGCTGTTCCAGAGCAAAAAAACTCGGCCCTCGTTGTTTGTCGAGGGGAAAGGGATGGTGGATTTGCCGGTGGATATTGCCATGCCTGGATCGCTGGCGGTGAGTCCGGACGGGAAGTATTTGGCGCTGAATGTGAGCCGGCATGAAATTGCCGGAGTGATGGTGGTTCCGCTGGACGATCCGCTGAAAATGACGATGGTTGGGAAAGAGGATTATGTGGTGGATCAGGCGGAAAAAGTTGCACCTTTGTGGGTTGATAATCGCTCGTTGAGGTTTTTGGCGTTGCGGAAGTCCCAGCTGATTCGGATGGACGCGACCATTCAGGACTAGAACAAGGTGGCTTGGAAAAAGGCCGCGACGGGGGCGAAGGAGCGGCGGTGGATCGGGCATGGGCCGTGCTGTTTGAGGGCTTCAAGATGCTCGGGGGTGGGGTAGCCGAAGTGTTTTTCGAATCCGTAATGAGGGAATTCGCTGGCGATTTCGACCATGTAGCGGTCTCGGGCGTTTTTGGCGAGGATTGAGGCGGCGGCGATTTCGGCGATTTTGCCGTCGCCTTTGACGACGGTTTCGACGGGGATTTTTAGCCCTTTGGGGATTTGGTTTCCGTCGATGAGGGCTCCGAGGGGGCTTTCCAAAGAGTTAATTGCTCGGCTAATGGCGGCGAGAGAAGCGTGGAGAATGTTTTTCTGGTCGATTTCTTCGGGCCAGGCGAACTCGACGTGGAAGATTGCTCCTTCGCGGATTCTGAGCTCGAGTTGGTCGCGTTTGATTGCATCGAGCTTTTTGGAGTCGTTGAGGCCCTGGATGTTGAAATCCGGCGGCAGGATGACAGCGGCGGCGACGACAGGGCCAGCGAGGGGGCCGCGCCCGGCTTCATCGGCTCCGGCCCAACCGGGTCGGCGGTCAAGCATCGAAGACCTCTCGGGAGCCTTGGATCAGTAGTGGCTTGAACTCTTCAACGGTGACTTTTCGGTTCAGTTGCTGGGTGATGGAGGTGACTCCGTGGGTGCGGATTCCGCAGGGGACGAACCAGTTGAAGGGCTCGAGGTCGATGTCGCAGTTGACGGCGATGCCGTGCATGGAGACCCATTTTTTGAGTTTGATTCCGATGGCGCAGACTTTTTGCTGGTTGATCCAGACGCCGGAGTTGACGTCGAGTCGCTCGCCTTTTAGGTTCATTTTTTGTAAGGCGAGAATGACTGATTGTTCAAGTTGGCGCATCCAGACATGCAAATCTCGGCCTCGATTGGCGACGTTGAAGATGGGGTACGCGACAAGCTGGCCGGGGGCATGAAAGGTTACATCTCCGCCTCGGTCAGTGGAGCGGATTTCGATTCCCTGCGCCTGATACCACTCGCGAGGATGGAGCAGGTTTTCCTCGTGGAA
Source organism: Fimbriimonas sp. (assembly GCA_965248555.1). Lineage (GTDB taxonomy): Bacteria > Armatimonadota > Fimbriimonadia > Fimbriimonadales > Fimbriimonadaceae > Fimbriimonas. Next base: position 594,426 of record CBDFJP010000001.1, read on the forward strand.
ACTGGCTCCGAGAGTGAGAACCTCGTCGTGTTCGACGAGGATGAGGACGTCCTTTCTGCCTTCTTGAACCTCTTTAACGTAGCGTTTTTGAACTTCGAACGCCTCGGCGTAGCTCATTCGCCCAAGGTCCACAACGTCGAAACTCGCCACTCCGTATGTAGTTTGATGCAAGGTACATTCGAGTTGTGAGAGTTCGCGAGCCGTTTAATGCCTTTTCGCACCTTTTGGGGGCGGTTTTGGCGGTGCTGGGGCTGGCTTACTTGGTGTTCAAGAACGGCGCGCCATCGGCTCCGGCTTACCTCGCGTATGGGTTTGGGACGGTTTTCTTGTTCATTTCGAGTGCGATTTACCACTGGACGAAGGTGGCAAAACCGGGGTTGCAGAAGATGGATCACGCGGCGATTTACTGCATGATCGCGGGGACGTATTTTCCGGTTGCACTGCTTGGGATTGGCGGTTCGCTGGGGGTTGGGGTCGTGGTGGCGCAGTGCGTTTTGTGCGCGATCGGAATGATTTCGACGCTGATCATGGACAAACCTCCGACGTGGTTACGGCTGGTTTTGTATTTGGTGATGGGGTGGATGATGTTGCCGTTTGTGGGCATTTTGATCCCGAAGATCAGCACGGTGGCAGTGGTTTGGATGTTTGCGGGCGGGGTTTCTTACACCGTTGGGACTGTGGTTTATGCCTCGAAGCGGCCTAAGCTGTGGCCGGGGAAGTTTAGCTTTCATGAGCTTTGGCATGTGTTCGTTCTGGTTGGGGCGGCTTGCCATTTCGCGGTGATGACGTACTTGTAAGTCGGTATTCTTTTCGCTTCGATGCTAAAGCCGAAAGCCCTTCGTCCTGGAGACACCATCAGCATTGTTTCGCCCGCTTCGCCGCTGAGCCCGGAGCAAACGGCGAAGGGGTTTGCGATTCTGGAGAAGGCGGGTTACAAGCTGAAGCTGATGCCTCATGTGTACACGGCGGCGGAGTACCTGGCAGGCTCGGATGAAGAGCGGGCGAAGGACTTGCAGGATGCCTTTGATGACCCTGCGACCCAGGCGGTTTTTTGCTCGCGGGGTGGGTATGGATGTTCGCGGCTGATGCCTCTGCTTGACCTCGACCGCATGGCGACGAGCGGGAAGCTTTTCAGTGGCTTCTCAGATATTACGGTGCTTCATGCGGCGCTGAACCGGCGGGGGTTGGCGACGTTACATGCTCCCATGGCGCTCACGTTGCACACGGATCGGGAGGCATGGGTTTATGAATCACTTTTGTCGGCCTTGAGGGGAGATGATCCGATTCCATCGAATGCCCCCCGTGGAAAAACGTTGATTCCGGGTAAGGCGTCGGGGACAGTTGTTGGGGGGTGCATGATCCTGCTTTGCGATATGCTTGGGACTCGAGAGCAGCTCGATATGGAGGGGAAGATCGTTGTTCTGGAGGACGTGGATGAGGCTCCGCATCGGGTGGATGCAATGCTGACGCATCTTTTGAACTCGGGCTCGATTCAGAAAGCGGCGGGAATTGTGGTCGGCGAGATGACTCGGACGGAGGAGCGGGTGGACAAAACGATTGGCGAACGGCCCTGGCGCGCAATTGTCGGAGAAAGGCTGGGAAGCCTCGGAATTCCCACAGTCATCGATTTTCCTTTTGGCCACGCGAAGCAGATGTTGTCCCTTCCTCTTGGCATAAAGGCCGAAATGGACGCCAACCTTGGTACATTGAAGTATACGGAGTCGCTATGCGAGCAAGATTAGGTCTCATTCTCCTCGTACCGGTCTGGTTGACCGCGAGTTCGTTCCAATCGGCGCGGAGCCAAGTTTGGGAAAAACCCATCGCTCCGGGGCTGATGTATCGCGAAGAAATTCAGCTCGATCCGCCTCGCATGATCCACTCGTTGCGGGTGATTGGGCAGAATCCGGTGATTTCGTTCTTGCCAGAGCTGGCGGGGAAAACAGTTTTTGAAGCGAATACCAACGGGCTTGGCAAGGTCAGCGGGATTGTTGAGGAGACCGGGGCGATTGCGGCGATTAATGCGGATTTCTTCGGGGTGAATCCGGCAGCGGGCGACCCTTTGGGGCTGATGGTTCGGCGCGGGACGTTTTTGAGCCTGCCAAATCCACGGCGCGCGGTTTTTGCTTGGGGACCTTCCAGTTCTGTTTTTGGGTTTGCGCGATTTAGCGGATCGGTGACGCCAGAGGGTGGCTCTCCGATTATAATCGACGGCTTCAACCAAGAGTGCGCTGAGAATAAAGTGACGCTGAACACTCCAGATGCGGGAATATCGAAGGCGAAAACTCCTTGTTTGACCGTGGTTTTGAAGGTGGACGGGTCGAAGATTTCTCCATCGACTCAGATCGGGGCGACGGTGGTGAGTGCTTCGGCGGATGCAGCGAATATGCCGCTGAACGACGGGAAATTTACGCTGGTGGCGAACGGCACACGGATCGAGCAGCTGGCGGATTTACAGCCCGGTCAGCGGGTGACGATCAAGCTATCGACGGCTGGGTTTGATTGGGAAAAGATTGAAAACGTTGTGAGCGGCGGGTCGCTGTTGATGCGCGACGGGAACATCTACATTGACGCGGAGAATGAGGGATTTGGGACAGATTTTGCCAATGTTCGGCACCCTCGGACGGCGGTCGGGCGAACGGGCGACGGTGATCTCTTGTTCGTGGCGATTGATGGTCGGCAGAAGATGAGCGTTGGGGCGACACTGAGCGAGGCGGCGGAGATCATGAAGGACTTGGGTTGCCGGGATGCCTTGAATCTGGATGGTGGCGGCTCGACGACAATGAATATTCTGGGTCTGAGCATCAACCGACCGAGCGATAAGACGGGTGAGCGGACGGTGGCGAACGGCGTTGCTTTTTATGGGCCTAAGCTTCCGGTTGTTGATACCAAGATGAAGTTTCAGATCGTTGGTCCGCTGATCGTGGACGGCAAGGCGCAGGCTCGGGTTGTGGACGGAACGGGCAAGGAAGTTCCAAATATCGAGATTCTTTGGAGCCTTCAGGGCGGGGCTTGGATCGACCAGGGCGGACAGATTATGGGGCTTGAGAAAGGGCCGGTCACACTCCAGGCGTTCTGCCGGGGCACGTTGTTGACGGCGAAGATTACGATCAAGTAGTTGACGTAGAAAGAGTTAGATGTACCAGCCACCACTGCCACCCGAGTACAGCAATTTGAGCGACGATGAGTTGCGATCGCGCATCTCGGCGGCGAGGGCGGCTTTGGGGTCGCGACTGGTGATTTTGGGGCATCACTACCAGCGCGATCAGATCATTGAGCACGCTGATTTTCGGGGGGATAGCTACAAGCTGGCGAAGCTGGCGGCGGCGGCTCCGGAGGCGGAGTTTATTGTTTTTTGCGGCGTTCACTTCATGGCGGAGAGCGCGGATATCCTGACTCCTCCGGAGAAGGTGGTTATTCTGCCGAACCTGGCCGCCGGGTGTAGCATGGCGGATATGGCGAACCTGTTCCAGGTTCGGGCGGCTTGGAAGCAGATTCACTCGGTGATTGGCTCGGCTGAGAAGGTGGTTCCGGTGACCTATATCAACTCTGCGGCGAACCTGAAGGCGTTTGTTGGCGAGCATGAGGGGACGGTTTGTACGAGCACAAATGCGCCGACGGCGGTGAAGTGGGCTTTGGAGCAGGGGACGAAGATGTTCTTCTTCCCCGACCAGCACCTGGGGCGGAATACGGGGATCAAACTGGGTTATTCGCTTGATGAGATGGTTGTTTGGGATCCGTTTAAGCCGATGGGCGGGAATACGCCGGAGGCGATTCAGGCGGCGAAATTCATTTTGTGGAAGGGGCACTGCTCGGTTCACAAGCGGTTTACGATTGAGCAGATTGAGAAGGCGCGGCGGGAGCATCCGGGCGTTCATGTGATTGTTCACCCTGAGTGCGAGCTTGAGGTGGTGCAGGCGGCGGATAGTAATGGCTCGACCGAGTTCATTTTGGACTCCATCACCAATGCTCCGAGCGGGACGAAGTGGGCGGTGGGGACGGAAATCAACCTGGTTTCGCGGCTGGCGAAGGAGATGCCGGATAAGGAGATTTTCTGCTTGGACCCGGAGATTTGCCCATGTAGCACGATGTACCGGATTCATCCGAGCTTCCTGCTTTGGACCCTTGAGAACCTGGTTGCTGGGAATGTGGTGAACCAGGTGAAGGTTCCGGACGATGTTCGGGCGAACGCTTTGGTCGCGCTTCAGAGAATGCTGACGGTTTGCGCGTAATCGAAGGCGTGCTCTAGGGCTTGCTCGAACCGCTCGATGGGCGTTAGGCTGATCCCATCGCGGACTTCTTCGGACATTCGCTCTACTTCGGCCTGAAGGGGGGCGGGGTAGAGGACGGTGGTGTAGCCGAAGCGTTTTGCGGCAAGGATCTTTTCCCTGAGTCCGCCTACGGGGAGGACTTGCCCACGGAGGGTGATCTCGCCGGTCATCGCCACGGTTCCGCTTGCTGGGCGACCCGTGAAAGCGGAGAACAGCGCGAGGGCGATGGTGAGGCCAGCGCTTGGGCCATCTTTTGGGATCGCAGCTTGGGGGAGGTGGAGGTGGACGTCGAAGCGGGAGTCGATCTGCTTGGAGTCGAGCTGCGACCGGACGAAAGTGAGGGCGGTTTGCACGGACTCTTGCATGACGGGACCAAGGGCTCCGGTGAGGGTGAGCTTGGGTTCGGGACCCAGCGGGCGGGCGAGACCGACTTCGACTTGCATGATGTCGCCGCCGTACCCGGTGACGACAAGGCCGTGGGCGGTTCCGACTTGGGGCTGGTGGGAGACGTGGTTGTCGACCGGAGCGGGGCCAAGGAGGCGAACAAGCTCGTGCTCGTCGATAATTGCGGGGAGCGGCTGGTCGGTGGCTTTGAGGGTGGCGAGCTTGCGGGCGAGGCGTTTGCACTCGCGGGAGAGACCACGAACGCCGGCTTCGCGGGAGTAGGCGGAGGCAAGGAGGCGGGTGGCCTCCTCGGTGAGAGGGGGCATGATGCCTTCGAGGCCGGAGGACAGCGCGGTGGAGGGGAGGATGTGCCGCTTTGCGATTTCCTTGCGTTCTGACTCGGAGTAGCCGGAGAATTCGATGATTTCGAGGCGGTCAAGGAGGGCACTTGGGAGGCGGTCAAGGAGGTTAGCAGTGGCGATAAAGAGGACTTCGCTGAGGTCGAAGGGGATTTCAAGATAGTGGTCGACGAAGGCTCGATTTTGTTCGGCGTCGAGGACTTCGAGAAGCGCGCTCGCGGGGTCGCCTTGGGCTCCGTCATGCATTTTATCGATCTCGTCGAGGATGCAGACCGGGTTCTTTTCGCCGGCGGTCCGGAGGGCGGTCATGATCTTGCCCATTCTTGCGCCGACGTACGTGCGACGATGGCCGCGGATTTCGGCTTCATCTTTGAGGCCGCCAAGGGCGATGTTGACGGCGGGGCGTCCGAGCACTTCGGCGATGGTGTGGGCGACGCTGGTTTTTCCGACTCCGGGGGGTCCGACGAAGCAGAGGACACCGCCCTGGCGTCCGCCGTTGAGCTTGTGAACGGCGAGGAACTCGATCATGCGCTCCTTGACGGCGTCGAGGCCGAAGTGGTTCTTTTCGAGGGCGTTTTGCGCCGATTTGAGGTTGATCTCTTGGGCGGCGGTTGCGGACCAGGGGAGGCTGAAGAGGGTGTCGAGATAGGTGCGAGAGGTCTGGGCTTCGGCGGAATCTGGCTCGGCGGTTCTTAGTTTTCGGAGCTCGGTGCTGGCGGCGTTTTTCGCGGCTGTTGGCAGGTCAGTGAGGAGAATTTCGAATCGGTCGGATTCGCTTTGGCCTTCGCCGCCGAGTTCGGTCTGGATGGCACGGAGTTGCTCTTTGAGGAAGAATTGCCTCTGAGCGCGGCCGATTTCGGAGTCGACTTGGTCGCGTATTTCTTGCTCGATGGTGATTAGACTCTCCTCTTGCTTGGCTAGGCGAAGCAAGTTGGTCATCCGGAGGGCGACATTGGGTTCGGCGAGGATGGCCTGCTTGTCGGGCGCGGAGCAGGGGAGGAAGAAGGCGATCGAATCGGCGAGTGCCGAATCGGATTGAGCGGCGGCGACCGAGTCCATGCTTTCGGGCGGGACAAGGCGGTGGTTTGCCGCGAGATTTGCAAAGCTCTCGGTGACGATTCGACGAGCGGCAAGGGTCGACAGCGGATCGCCTACTTCTTCGTCAAGAATCGTGTAGCCGATTTTGCCAGCCTCAAGTGAATTGGCGCAAACTCGCGAGAGGCCGCGAAGCACGGCGCGGGAGCTTCCGTCGGGCAGGGGGACGACGTGCAGAACTTCGCTGAGAACGCCGACGGAGAAGAGATCATCGATTGAGGGTGTTTCTACCGACCCGTCTTTTTGCAGAAGTACAACCACCAACTGGTCTCCAGCAAGAGCGGCATCAAGGGCTGCCAAAGTCGCCGGACGTGAGACCATGAGCGTCATGATCATGCCGGGGAATTGCACTTGATCGCGAACCGCTACCAGGGGGTGAGCGGTTGCTTTTGCCTTGCCAGAAGAAATGCCCCTACGAGCCATAGTAATGCATACAACCTACCACTCGACTTTAAGTTTTTGAACCTAAACGGCTCAGATATGGTGGGTTTACCGGGGGATAACTAGCCCGATTACTTGCTTCCGAGGTTGCGGTTGTCGATCTTGACCGAGCTCATGAGGGCGAGGATTTCGTCCATGCTTCGTTCGACTCCGAAGACTTGGTTGTAGGCAACATCGATGAGGTCGAAGATTTCGAGCAGGGCGGCGAGGCGGGTTCGGAGGCCTTGGACGTCTTCGGCGGGGTCGGATTCGGGGAGTTTTCCGAGGACTTCTCGGATGGCATCGGCGGTTGGGTCGAGCTCGCGGCGCTTGCGCTCGCGGACGACGCGGAGGAACATTTGGTAGGGGTCGGTCTCGCTGAAATAGGTATCTTTGCGGTCGCCAGGTTGCCTAAATCGGCGAACGATGCCCCAATCCATCAGCTCGCGCAGGTTCATGCTCGCGTTTCCGCGCGAGATTTGGAGGCGGTCCATGATGTCGTTGACTTCGAGGGGTTTTCCGGTGACGAACAGGAGCGCGTGAATCTGCGCCATGGTTCGATTGATGCCCCAGGAGCTACTCATTCTCCCCCACTCAAGCACGAAGAGGTCTTGGGCTTTGCGTAGGTTTGCGTTCGGTTCTCCGGTTTCGGGCATAAGAGCTTTCATTTTCTCCAAATGTTTTGAAGACCTGCCAATTATAGACTGTTGGGAAGGGTGGACTGAGGAGTAAGAGACGCTTCAGGTAACCCGGCAAGACTGACAGGTTGATGACCTGCGGTGCAGGGAAGAAATAGGAAGAGTATGGCGGCGGGTGCAACATCAGGGAAGGTTCATGACCGTGTCGGGCTATTGTTAGCGCGCACGGAGCAACGCCGTTGCCGACTTCAAGGCTTGCAAGATGCTTCGCTCCACTTCGGGTGGGTTCAGGCTGCCTCTGGGAGCACGATTGCGATTGAGGTCAGCTCTAAACGCTCGATTAATCAGGGCGATTTTCTGTATTTGGAGGTCAGCGCACCTTCAGCACTGCTCACATTTGTGGCTTATGTGACCGATGCGGCGGGTTCACTGTTATCGCTTCAGGTGTCCTCTGAGATCGAGGAAAGGAAGCTCAAGTCCGAGAGTCGGGTTCGAGTTCGGTCGTTCGAGGGTCAGATATTCCGTGCATCCGCCGGAGTACCGACGCCGATAACGGTAGTTGATGTCAGCGAAAACGGGTTCGGCTTTCTTTGCAACGGATCGATGGAAGTCGATGGCCCACACGAGATTATTCTTGAGTCGGCCTACGGCGATATTACTTTGCAGGGGAATGTTCGACACGGACATACCGATAAGGAATTAGCAATGTATCGTGGCGGTGTATTGATTCTCGAAATGGATCGGGTCAGCCGGGCGAGATGGGTCAGATTGGTGGGAGGTTAAAAGATGGCAACGGCAACAACAAATGAACGGTCAGAGAGTTTTGTAAACGTTCGGGTGCGCCTCCAGCGCCTCCCGGATGCGAAGTTCTTTGCGGGCTGGGTTCGTCAGATGACGGATAGCGAGATCACGATCGATTATCAAGGGGCTGAGTGGTTTGCGCCTGGTGCCAAGTTCTTTGTTACCGTGAATGGCGTCGAATCGGCAGCGCTTTTTCCGGCGGAACTTCAGAACCAGTCTCCCGGCTTCATTGTTCTCAGGATTACTGGCGAGCCGCGCTATACCAAGGCGAATGAGGAGGCTCGGCGGTCGATTGTCGGACTCAATGGCGTTTTGCACTTAGGCGAGTCAGAGATTGAAATACAGATCCTTGACGTTTCGGCTAAGGGGATGGGCGGGATGATTGAAGGTGCGATTCCGCGCGGAACCACGATCGACTTTGATGTGGACACCCAGTTCGGCGCCGTGATTGGCAAGGCCGAGGTTCGGTATTGCCGCCAAGAGGCGAAAGAATCGATGCGGCATCGCATCGGGCTGCAGATCGTGAGCATGGGGCGTATTGAAACGGCGCGCTGGGTCCGACTATCGGACGAACGGTAGTTATTACTTCTCGTCGGCGGCTTTGCGACCCAGCGTTGCGTTCTTTTCGATGAACGATCGCCACTCGGCGGGCACATCGGTGTCGACAAAGATTGCGGTAACGGGGCACTCGGCTTCGCAGAGTCCGCAGTCGATGCACTCATCGGGGTTGATGACGACTTGGTCGTCGAGTTCATAGATGCAATCGACCGGGCAAACGGTCATGCATGACTTATCTTTCACTCCGATGCAGGGTTCAGCGACGATGTACGGCATATTCCTAACCTAAATTGTAGCAAGGTTGGCCCGTCCTTCGCTTCGCCCGGATAAATAGGGGGTTCATTTTTGGTGTTAAATCGCCTAGTATTTGTAACAGGTCTTCGCTTATGAACCATCGACTTTCACTTGCTATCCTTGCCGGTCTTGGCATTTCTGCCATTGCTTCCGCTGACGTTACGTTCGGCGGAACCCGTTCTCAGGGGATGGGCGGCGCGGGGCTTGCGCTTCCCTTTGACATTGGGAACAACTACCGGATGAACCCGGCGTTCTTGGCGTTTGGTTCTAAGGCTCCGGCGTTGCAGTTTCCGCAGTTTGGCTACAAGCTAAACGGGATTTCGTTTGGCGATGTCAACGACATCGTTGGCAAGCTCTCGAACGGGGGACTTGATTCGGACGGTGTTTTAAGCCTGGCTCGCAACTATGCCAACGGAGACAAGACTCTTGCGGTGAACACGGACTTTGGAGTTCGCTTTGCTGGCCTGGCACTCGGTGTGCGGGGTGAGGTTGGCATCAACAGCCGACCGAACCAGCAACTTCAGAACTGGGCGGCTGCGGGGGGGAATACCTCCAACGTTGACCTTGGTTCACGTTTGGACGCTTACGGATATGGGTATCAGCAGGTCGAGGTTGGCTATGGCAACACAGTGAAAACGGCGGTCGGCAAGCTCTCGATTGGCTTTAATGCCAAGCAAGTGAAATCGTATTACGCGCACAAATTTGCCGATAAGGACACAATTCAGAACAACAACTCGGGCGGAGTTCAGAACGGCTCGGGAATTGCAAATAACTTTGCCGAGTCGAACTCTTTTGGAATGGACCTCGGGTTCATCTACCGGCTTCCGAATGTTGACGATGTTTACTTCGGCGCAGTGATCGAGAACTTTGTTGAGCCAGGGATTGCATTCCCATACGAAGCTCCGGGCGGCGGACAGCCGATCACGGACGGCGCATTTGACCCTTATAAGCGGGCTCTCAGCCTTGGATTTGGCATGAACAAGGGCAAGTTGATGATGGCGGCGGACTTTATCGACCTTGGAAATGCGGCGGGTCGGCAGGAAGTTCGGTATGGTGCCGAGCTTGCGCTTTCTCGCGGATTTGCTCTGCGAGCGGGTTATAACTCGCGAACTGCATTCACTTATGGACTCAGCTTAGGCGGGCTTAACGTGCAGGTTGGCGGTCAGGCTCCTCTCACGTTGGCTTCGGTCATTCGGTTCTAGAGCTGAATCACAAAGGGGCGAATCACCAGATTCGCCCCTTTGTGCATTAAAGTGTCAAGATTCATCGTAGAATAGTTAAGATCGAAAAATGATTACGTTAACTGAACGCGCGGCTTGTGAACTGAAGGACCTGATGGTGGGTCAAGGCAAGGCCGAATCGGCTCTTCGAGTTTGGGTGGCTGGTGGCGGCTGCTCGGGGCTCTCTTATGGGATGGCACTTGATGACAATCCTCCCGAGCCGGACGACAAGATTTTTGAGCAGGACGGCGTGAAGCTGCTGATCGATACGATGAGCCTTAGCTACATGGAAGGTTCGTCTGTGGACTATGTGGACGACGTTTTGGGTGGCGGATTTAAGATCGAAAATCCTAACGCGACCTCTTCTTGCGGCTGCGGAAACTCGTTCAAGACCGAGGGTTCGGGGTGTGGATCTGGCGGCGGATGCGGTTCTGGCGGTTGTGGAAGCGGCGGTTGCGGCTAATCTGCACGTTTTTAGAACAAAATTCCGTCAAATAACCATAAAATTGAGGAATCTGCTTGACAGCAGGTTCCTTTTCGTTTAACCTGTAGAAATTACTAGGATACGCCGATGTTTCCTGTTAAGGCATTGTTGCCTGAAACAAACGGAAACGCTACAAATGAAACGAATCCTAGCAGCCGCTATCTCCTTCGCCGCTTTTTCGACCGCATTCGCGGGAGACGACATCAAAGTCAGCGGATGGGTTGACTTCTACTACCAGTACGACTTTAACAAGCCCGCCGTTGGTGCGCCGGTTGCAGGTCGAGGATACGACTTCACCCAGAACAACTTCTCGCTGGCAAACGCAGTGGTGCGGGTCCAGAAGGGCGCGACTGCGAAGAACCCTTACGGATTTACCTTCGACTTCGGCACTGGCCGAAACTTTGAGGTGAATGCTGGTCTGGATAACTCCCAGGCTGCGGCAGTGACAACCAACGCAAACAGCCCTACCAAAATGTTCCAACAGGGCTTCCTGACCTATGCGGCTGCGGACGGCACCACTTGGGATTTCGGTAAGTTCAACACTTGGATCGGTTACGAGAGCGTTTATGCGGTCGATAACGCGAACTATTCGATCTCGCCGTTATTCAACTACTCCCAGCCCTTCTGGCACGTCGGTCTGCGAATGACCAAGCCGATCAATGATTCGACCACGTTTGGCTTCTATGCCGTGAACGGATGGAACATTAGCGACGACGACAACGGTTCCAAGACCCTTGGTCTCAGCTACAGCAAGGTTCAGAGCGAAAAGCTCACCACCTCGCTCAACTGGATCGGCGGTAATGAGACGGGAGCCAACAACGGAATCGGATTTGGTCCGGCTGGTCAGAGCAACGTGAGCATGATCGACTTCGTGGGGACCTATAAGGTCTCAGCAAAGCACAGCTTGGCGTTCAACGCAGACTGGGCGACCGCAAAGGCTCTTGACACCGGTGCCGCCGACGGTAAGTGGTCGGGCTACAGCTTGTTTAGCAACCACAACATCAGCGACACGCGGGACTTCGGTCTTCGTTACTCGGTGATCCACGACGGCGACGGACTCCGTGGCCTTGGTGGCTCGCTCAGCTCGCTCACCGCGACCTACGCGATCAAGACGGCTGAGAATGCGGCGCTGCGATTCGAGCTGCGACAGGATCAGACGAACTTCAACATGTTCGCTGGCGATGATGCTCGGAAGCACTTCACCCTGACTTTGGCGCATACGGTTAGGTTCTGAGCGAGAAGGCTCTAGTGTCAAGCAGGAAGCGAGAAGTCAGACCGACTTCTCGCTTCCTGCTTTTAGCTTGCCGCTACTTCGAGCCGGTCTCCGCTGTGATCACTGAGCTAATTCCGCCTCTGGCGGCGAATCGCCCCGTAACGCGCATCCAGCGAGGGTTGCAGGCGGCTACTAGGTCGTCGAGCATCTGGTTGGTGACGGCTTCATAGAAGATTCCTTTGTTGCGGAAATCGAGGTAGTAGTATTTGAGGCTCTTGAGCTCGATGCAGGTGTCGCCGGGGATGTATTCGAGTTCGATGGTGGCGAAATCTGGCAGGCCCGTCTTGGGGCAGACGCTGGTGAATTCGGGATTCACGTGCAAGATTGTGTAGTTGCGTCCGGGGTTGGGGTTGGGGAATGTTTCCAGTTCTGCCATCGAAACGTTAGTTTACTTGGGGCGTCGGAAACCCTGGGGAAGACAAAACCGTATTGCACGGGCAGTGAAGGCGCACAAAATGCCAAAATGTTGTGAACCTATTCGCTTCGGCGACACACTTTGGAGATAAGACTTTGGCAGATACAAGCGATTTTAAGACCGGCATGGCGTTCCAGATGGACGGAGATACGTGGACGCTGATCGAATTCCAGCACGTGAAGCCTGGAAAGGGCGGCGCATTTGTCCGCACCAAGCTTCGCAAGATTAAGACTGGACAGGTGCTTGAAAAGACCTTCCGATCGGGCGAAAAGATCGAGCCGGTTTTCGTCGACAAGATGAAAATGCAGTTCTTGTTCCGGCAGATGAACAACCTGACGCTGATGGACATGGACTCGTATGAGCAGATCGTGATCGATGCAAGCGTTCTTGGCGATCAGGCAGATTTCTTGAAGGAAGACATGGAAATAGTCAGCGTTCAGGTTAAGGGTGAGGTTCTTGGATACGAAGTACCGAACTTTGTGGAGCTTGAGGTCGTTGAAACCGATCCGGGTGAGCGCGGCAACACAGTTAGCGGTGGAGCCACGAAAGCGGCGAAGCTCGAGAGCGGCGCAACCATCCAAGTTCCGTTCCATATTAACATTGGGGACATTTTGAAGGTCGATACCCGTAGCGGTTCCTACCTTGAACGTGTTAAAAAGTAGTACATGAAAAATAATCGTCAAAAGGAACAGCAGGATTTCACGCCCGACATGCTGGGCGAGCTTCCGATGACGATTGCAAAATACGGGCTTTGGGGCGGAGTGTGCGTTTTTGCCCTCTGCTTCATTGCCGTCATCTTCCTGATGAATGTTGCGGCCGGAGACCCGACGAAGGCGGCTCAGGTTGCGAACAACATTGGCATCTTCGAGAAGGGGATGATCCTGGGGCCGGTGCTTGTTGCGCTTAGTTCGGCGTGGCTCTTCTGGGAAGAAGAGATGATGGTGGGACTCAACATCATCTTTGCCCTGCTGGTCTTTTTTGCCCCGATGTGGCTTCCGCTCGTGCTGCAGAGCGCGCAGCCTGAATCCACAAACCCCGGGGTGAAGAAGGGTTATGAAGTGCTCGGGATTGGCGGGCAGATTTACATTGGCTTTGCCATTGCGATTCTGATTGGCGATATCGTGACGCGGGTTCGTAAGCGGATGGTGTATGGCACCAAGGCCGCTTTGCTGAAGTACGGCACGAATATCAAGGAAGAATCGGACCGGAAGAACGTGTTCATGGGCAAGTGCTGGCAGTTGCCGTTCTGCCGAAAGTTTGTCCGCGAAAAGTGTCCGATTTATCACGCCAATCGAACTTGTTGGCGGGAGTTGGTCGGATGTATGTGCGAGGAAGCGGTCATTTCCGCCGCTATGACGGGCAAGCCGGTCTCGAAAGAAGCATTGCTGAATGGAACAGCAATTCCGCGCAACAACAAGCTCACAGACAGCCAGAAGCGCCAACGCTGCCACAACTGCGTCATCTACAACGAGCACCAGAAGCACAAGTACAAGCTCGCGATGCCGATGGCGATGATTTTCTACGGAATCATTTTTTTGCTTTTCCGCGAATCGTTGGGCGGCTGGGTTTCGAATATGATGACCGGGGCCAGCAAGAAGGTGGATGACATCACGGTTGGAGCGATCAAGAACGTGAGTGCGGGGGAGTATTTCAACCAGTTCCTCACCGTCGCGATCATCCTTGTTGCTTTCGCATACACCGTCAAGCTGATCGAGCATGCGATCTTTAAGCTGAAGATATAGATGGCCGAGCGCGAAACTCTGCTGAAGATCGACGGCTCGCACGGCGAGGGCGGGGGAGCTTTGCTCCGAACGGCATTGCAGATGTCGGTTCTAACCCAGCAGGGGTTTCGGATCGAGCACATTCGGTCGGGAACGAAGTTTATCGGGCTGGATGTTGAGGACATCTCTTTGATCAAGGTTCTAGCCGCTTTGACGGATGCGGAAGTGAGCGGGCTGGAGCCAGGTTCGCTTTCGTTGCTTTTTGTGCCTTCGCGGACTCCCCGGTTGCTGAAGAGCACGGTGAAGACGGAACGGAATGAGAATGGGCGGGGCTCGAATGCGCTGGTGCTGGCCTCGTCTTTGGTTCCGGTTTTGGCGACCGCTGGGGGTCTTTCTGAGTTTACGGTTGAGGGCGAGACGTTCTCGAATAACTCGATGTCGTTTGACTACTTTGCGGGGGTGGTCGGGACGGTGCATCGGAAGCAGAACCTGTTCGGTTCGCTTGAGATTGAGAAGGCGGCGTACAACCGCGAGGCGGAGGGGCTGGTGGCGGTTGAGGTGGAGCCAGGGCCTTTTGGGGGCTTGAAGTGGGCGGATCGGGGGCGGCCGAAGCTGATGCGAGCGGTGATTAGCTACTCGGGCTTTCCGCATCCGGTGGCGGAAAGGTGCATTGCGCACCTTCAGAAGCTCGCGCAGAGCGCGCGGCAGACGATTGACGCGGATGTGTTCGACCTAGAATCGGACGAGCCAGGGATGCACTGTACGGTTTGGACTCAGTACGAGAACGGGGTGGGCGGGGCGTCGGCCTCGGGGACTCGGACTCTGAGGGCGGAGCAGTTGGCTCACACGGCGTTTGAGCGTTGTTTTGAGTGGATGACAACCGATGCCTCGCTTGACCCAATTACCGCCGAGCACGCTTTGTTGCCAGCTTGCCTTGCGACCGAGAGTTCGGAATTCAAAGTTTCGGAGCTAACATCGCGGTTTTTGACGGCGATTTGGGTGATAAAGCAGTTCTCACCCGTCAGAATAACCGTGAGGGGGAGTCAGGGAGGATTTGGTCATGTCAGCGTTTCTCGGTAGAGTTTTTGGGGTTCTTTTCGTCGTTTCTGCTGCGGGTTCAGCATTGGCTGATCGGCTGGTGAATGTGCCGACGGCTCGGCCCTTGAGCAAGAATGCGTTGCGGTTTGAGTACCTTGCGGGGCTGAACAATACTTCGGCGGAGGAAGAGTTTTTGGCGTTCTCGGTGCTGAACGGGCTTGAGTTCGAGGTTCGCCGTCGTTTGCGGCCGGACGAGAGTGGGAATGTCACTTTTGATCTTGGCTACAACATTCTGAGTCCGGTAGCTTCGACTGCACCGGGGATTTCGCTGGGGGTTCTAGATGGGCTTGGGAAGACGGTTGATGGGCGGCGCGCGTTTCTCGCACTGACCTTCCGGGAGCTTTTGGACATCGGCGAGGTCGGAGAGAATGGGGATTTCACGCTGGGCTACCAGACGGGTTCGCTGAGCGGATTTTTTGTCGGGATCTCGTTGCCGTTTTCGGGCCGAACACGGATGATTGTTGAGCACAATGGAGCACGGCTTACGGGCGGTTTGGAGACCAACCTGACCAAGGGCCTGGACGCCAAAGTGTTTGTTCAGGACAAGCTTTTGCTGGGCGGAATCAGCTTTTCTCGGAAGTTTTGAGTTCGAGGCCGTGGGCGGCGCAAATCTCGATGATTCGTCGTTCGAGTTCGCGGCAGAAGATCTCTCGGTTCTCCTTTTCGCTGGTGCTGGTGGCGACTTCGGCGTAGGTGAACGGCTTCCCGTAGACGATGGTTACCGGCGCGAATTTGGGCAGGGTTGTACCGCGTGGCATTTTGCGGTGCGTGCCGACGATTCCGGTGGGGACGACGGGGACGCCGGTTCGCTTGGCGAGCATGGCGACGCCTCGGCTGATGGGGTTCATTGTGATCGCGTCGCCGCGTGCGCCTTCGGGGAAGACGACGAGGGCCTCTCCCGCCGCTAGGGCGTCGATGGAGAAACGGATCGACTCGGTGTCGCCTTCGCCCCGCTTGACGGGATAAGCGCCTAGCGAGCGGCAGATTTTGCCAAAGAAGCCTTTGAAGATTTCTTCTTTGGCCATGAAGCGCATGACCCGGCGTCCGCCGCAGGCGACGGCAGGGGGGTCAGCGTTGCTGACGTGGTTTGGTGCAATGATAACCGCGCCTTCGGAGGGGATGTTCTCCCTGCCGAGCGAACGCCAGCCTCCGCCGAGGCGGAAGAAAAAGGTTGTGACGAACCATCGCACAAACGCGAACCAAGTCGGGTTAATTTTTGCGCTCACTGCTCGGCTTTTTTGTACATCACTTTGAGTAGCTCGTAAGTGAGGCCATCAAGGAATACGGCACGAAGATAGAAGCGGCGCTTTTCTTCGTCGGTCATTTTGTCTGGCTTTGCCGATGGATCGACGGATTTGGGGTCAAGGATATTCACCATGACCTTGAGCTGGCCTTCGTCCAACGAAAGCTTTGCGGCATCTTCAAGGACCTGCACGTTCTCGTTCACCGCAATGCGTCGGCGGGTGAGAATGGCTTCTTGGACGGCGATCACTTTTGCCTGAAGTTTCTTGTCGGGGTAGTCGCCTTTCTCTACGGCAGCGGTAACGGCTTTTTTGACTTCGGCGTCAAGTTTCAGCAGCTCTTTGGCATCAGATTCGCGAACTTCGAGCTCTTTGGAGCGGCACTTTTCCATCGCCGCCATCATGTCTCCGATCTGCTTCTTCTTCAGCAGCAGTGGAAGGACGAACTTGACGACGTTGAGTTTGTCGATATTGACGAGGACCTGATTGGCGTCTTGGATGTTTTTGCTAGGCGTTTGTGCCCCGGCGATGGCACCCAGAGCGAGGGCTCCGGCGACGAAAAATGAAACAAGCTTCATGAGTGATCTCCCGTATTATGGACGGTCTTTGGGGCTGTGAGTTTCTCAGCATCGATTGACCCGCGTAGAAACTCGTGAACCCAAAGCCCTAGAGCAAGCCGGAATGGTACTTGAGTAGGTAAAGTCTCCCCGGAGAATTTATCACTCGGCTTGGTCATTGTCTACGGCACCATATGTGTTGATCGGATTCGGCGTATCACAGATATGCCGAAGAAGGGAGGGTATTGTCCGGTTTTCGACCAAATTGAGTTCTTGGGTGGTGAGGCGGCGAATACGGCTTGCTATCTGACCATGTGGCGGCAGGAAGTTGCCTTGGTCGGAAACTCTCTTGGAGCCGGATTTGAGGGGGAACAGCTTCGGCTAAAGCTGTTGGAGAAAGGACTGGATGTTCACTTGCTTTCTCGCCAGGGGGCGACGCCGGTATGCGATGTTTATGTGACTGATGATGGTGATCGGACGATGTTCGGCTTCGGATTCCATGAAGAGGATTTCTGCACTGGGAAGGCATCGATTCCGGTTCGCAAGGGGGCCTGGTTTACGGCGGATCCAAACATCGCAGATGCAAGCCGCGAGGCGATTGCGGCGGCCTACGCAGCCGGGATGCACTTGTACCTGATGGACTTCTTCCGGGAGGACGAACGCATTCCGGAGGGCACGATCTGCCAGTACGGCACGGACTGGGTGGGCGAGCGGTTTAATGACGAAGTGAACTTGGAGTGGGTCACCGATTGGACGGAGAAACACAACTGTACGACCATTCTCACTGACTCTGGCCAGGGCTGCTATGTGTGCGAGCCGGGTTCCCCGGCGCATCACCTTCCGGCTTTTCCGGTTGAAGTCGTTAAGGACACAACCGGAGCGGGCGACGCCTTTCGGGCGGGAGCGCTGTATGGGCTCACTCACCGCTGGACGCTGGGGCATGCGCTTCGCTTTGGGGCAGCGGCGGCGGCGCTCAAGGTTCCGCACTTGGGGGCCACCGAGCATGTGCCGACGATTCATGATGTGAAGGACTACATCGAACAATTCCCGGCAGTTAGCAAGGCATACGACTTCTAAAAGGCGTATCCTTATGTCTACAGATGCGCGGTGAGAAGAAGCCAAAGGTTTGGCCCGAACAGGTGACGGAGCGGCTCAAGAACTTGCCGACTTCGCCCGGCTGCTACACCTACCGCAACGAGAACGCGGAGGTTTTGTACGTTGGCAAGGCGATCAACCTGCGGAACCGGGTTCGGAATTACTTCCAGGCTTCGACGAAGCATTCGGCGCGAATCGCGCGGCTGGTCTCGAAGATACGAGACATCGAGTGGATCGTTGTTGATAGCGAGCTTGAGGCCCTGGTGCTTGAGTGCAACCTCATCAAGGAGCATCGCCCGCCTTACAACGTTCGCCTGCGAGACGACAAGAGCTACCCGTACATCGTGATCACGAACGAAAAGTATCCGCGTGTACTTTTCACAAGGAAAGTTCGCAAGGATGGGGCGAAATACTACGGGCCATATACAAACTCGTTCTCGGTTCGCGATACGTTGCAGCTCCTTCACAAGGTCTTTCCCCTCATTCCATGTAATAAATCCTGGAGCGGACGGGATGAACAGCGGCCTTGCTTGTACTTTCACCTCGGGCGGTGCATGGCTCCTTGCGCGGGGAAGTCGATCAAGGAGGAGTACGATTTGGTGATCGACCAAGTCGAGCAGTTCTTGAAGGGCAAGGAGGACAAAATCGCGGCGGAGCTTCGGGCGAAGATGGAGGCAGCGGCGGAGGCCCTGGACTTTGAGGCGGCGGCGAAGATTCGCGACCAGATTTTGGCGATTGAGCACACGCTTCAGAAGCAGAAGGTGCTGAATGCGGACGCGGCAGATCAGGACGTCATTGCGGTTGTGAAGGACGAGCGGTCAACTGCGATTCAGATGCTTTATATTCGCGGCGGAAAGCTGATCGGGCAGAGGCAGTACATGTTGGACGGGGCTGGCGAGGCAAACGCCGGGGAATCTGTACAAGAATTTGTGAAGCAATATTACGCGGATGCGGCGGAGGTTCCGCGAGAGATTCTGCTTCCGGTGGAAATCGACGAGCGGAACATTGTGCAGTCTTGGCTTCGTCAACGCAAGGGGTCGGCGGTTTCGGTCGAGGTTCCGCAGGGGGGCGAGAAGCTGCGATTGCTCGAGATGGCGGCGAAGAACGCCGAGCTGGCGTTGAACGTGCTCACTCAGGAAATGGTCGCCAAGGAGGACTGGGCAGCTGAGGCGATGCAGCAGTTGCAGGATTCGCTTGGGTTGCCGACTTTGCCTTTACGGGTTGAGGGGTACGACATCTCGAACATCCAGGGGACGGCTCCGGTGGGGTCGATGGTGGTGACCGAGAACGGCGAGGCGGCGAAGGCGGAGTATCGGCGGTTTAAGATCAAGTTCAACCCGGAGAGTCCGAACGACTTTGCGATGATGCACGAGGTGATTTTGCGGCGGCTTCGGAACTACCTTGATGGGAATGAGAAGTTCACGAAATTGCCGGATTTGTTCATGATTGACGGCGGGAAGGGACAGTTGGCGGCGGCGTTGAGGGCTCGGGATCAGTTGGGGTTGACTGTGCCTATGGTGGGCCTGGCGAAGAAGCAAGAAGTGCTGTTTATTCCTTTGCCGAAGAACCCGGGGGCTTGGCGGTATGAGGCGGAGGGCGAAGATATTCCGGTGAGGCGGTCGATGGAGGAGATGGTGGCGTTGTACAAGACTAAGTCGGCCCCGGTCTTTTCGGAGGCTGGGGTGAAGGTTTTGCCTGAATACGACTACCGCGAAGTGATCCTTCCGCTGAACTCGCCGGGGTTGATGCTGCTGCGTCGGCTTCGGGATGAGGCGCACCGGTTTGCGTTGACGTTCCACCGCAAGATTCGGGACAAGCGGATGAACGGCTCGACCCTCGACGAGATTCCGGGGGTTGGTCCTCGGCGGAAGCGGTTGTTGCTGCGGACGTTTGGGTCGATCGAGGGAATTCGGCGGGCATCGGTGTCGGAGATCGCGGCGGTTCCGACTCTGACGGCAGGGTTGGCGGAGCGGATCAAGGATATTCTGAGCGAGGCATAGCCTTTCCGGTGGTCACCCTCCCAATTCATGGAGAAGGGGACTTCCGGCTTCTACTCGGCTCGACCTGGGCGAGACTTTTAGAGTGGTAGCGTCATTTTGAGCGCAATAAGTTTCGATCTGGGTTTACTTTCTGACGTTTTGGTAGTCGGATTCCTCTGAACGTTGCTTGGATATTTCGACACAAGGTGACAGAAAGAGGCGAAAGTGCAGATTGATTTAGATTTGTCTCAACCCATTCCTCCTGTTCCGGCGAAGAGACCTTCGAAAAGCGCACGTAGGTCTCGGCCGCAACGTAGCCGTCTTCGGGACAGGCTTTTCGATCTCCATTTTGATCGAGGCAGGCCGGGGCTCCAGGCTCCACACGGTTTGGAATATTGAGCCGGACAAGAAATGGCTCTGGGTCGTTTGACGAGAACTTTATTCGAGTCCGATTTCGATCGGGGCTGCTCTTGGCGTCAATTGCGTCGATGCCTTTAACGATCACGGGCAACCCGACTAGATCGAATTGGGTTCCTGGCCCTAAGTCATCCACTTCAAAGGACTTGAAACACGAGATCGGGACTGTGAGCTCAAGGCCTTTGTTTTTACCAACGTCGCCCACCGAAAGGGCCAAAAATCTGCGGCCTTTGAACGAGAAGACGGAGTTGAACTCTGTCGGCAATGAGAGCATGATTTCCGATCCATCGACGAAGCCGCGACGAGAAGGTCTCCCATCTTCAACGACTAGAATCAAATTGGGAGCGAACAAATTGCGCCCTTTGGCGGATGCGAAATGGTTAGCAAGTTCCGGAAATGAATTACCGTCGATGGTCCAAGCTGTCACATCACCATTTGCCACTTCGACCAAGGCCACTGGGCGATGGTCAGCAAGCATCTCGGCGATGAGACGTTTAGCGTTTGAATCGACTTGATCCGAATCGGTCGACCAACCAGTATCTTGGGAAGGCCGCAGTACAGCTTTGACGCTCCTTTGCGCTGGTCGACCTTCGCTTTGGCTGGTTCCGGCACCTCGTCCTGCGCCCATGGACCCGACGGAGAGTGAGCTGTTCGGAGACGTCTTGGGTCGCCTTACGACAATATGTTCCGAGTGCTCCTGTTGGCACCCCAGGCAAAGCGCAACCAGGACGATCCAGACGTAATGACTTGTGTTCGTTGATCCCGGGCCCGAAGTGATCACTCCCTTTTTCGACATCGTTCTCCGCGAGCTTGACGCAGGCCTCATCGTACCTTCCGAACTCAAAGCCGCTCGGCGACGTAAACTATACATGTGAGCGTGTTTGCCTCCATCCCCGAAGCCCTGGAAGAATTGAAGAAGGGCAAGATGATTATTGTGGTCGACGACCCTGACCGCGAGAATGAGGGGGATTTGGTGGTTGCGGCGGAGACGTGCACCGCCGAGATCATGAACTTCATGATTCGCCACGGACGCGGCGTTCCGTTTATTCCGACCACTTCGCAAAGGCTGATGGAGCTCGGGATTCCGATGATGACCAAGCAAAATACTGCTCGGCACGGAACCGCGATGGCGGAGACGGTAGATGCGATTCATGGGGCGACGACAGGCGTTTCGGCGGGAGATCGGGCGCTGACGGCGGCGGTTTTTGTGAACGACAATGCCAAGCCTAGCGACCTTGGGCGTCCGGGGCACATCATTCCGCTGCGCGCCGAAGAGGGCGGAGTTCTGGTTCGGGCGGGGCACACCGAGGCGATTGTCGATTTATGTAAGCTCGCGGGCTTTAAGGCGGCGGGGGTTGGCTGCGAGATTCTCAACGAGGACGGCACGATGATGCGGCTGAACGACATGGTGCCGTTTGCCGAGCTGCACGAATTGAAGATCGTGACGATTGCCGATTTGATCGCTTATCGGCGGCATGAGGAAAAGCTGATTCAGCGAGCGGCAGGGCCGATTGATTTTCCGACCAAGCATGGGCACTTTCAGCTTTTTGCGTATGAGCCGCTGGTGGAGCGCGATCCTTATGTCGCGATTGTGAAGGGCGATGTTTGCACGGAGGAGCCGGTTTTGGTTCGGATGCACTCGTCTTGTTTGACTGGCGATCTACTAGGTTCTTTGAGATGTGATTGTGGGGAGCAGCTTGCGCTTGCTCTTCAAAAGATTGAAGAAGAGGGGCGAGGAGTTGTGGTCTATATTCAACAAGAAGGGCGCGGCATTGGACTTATCCCTAAGCTGAAGGCGTACGAGCTTCAGGATCAGGGGATGGACACGGTCGAGGCGAACCTTGCGCTGGGCTTTAAGGCGGATGCGCGGGATTATTCGTTGGGGGCGCAGTTGTTGGCTGACTTGGGGATTCGGAAGATAAAGCTGATGACCAATAACCCCCGCCAAGCGCGCGGGGCTGATGGGCTATGGCTTAGAGATCACCGAATACGTGCCGATCATCGCCGAGCCAGACGAGCATCGCGAGCGGTACATGGCGACGAAGCGCGACAAGATGGATCATCGGCTGCCGGAGTGAGCTAGCCACATGAAGTGGATTAGTCCGGCAAAATCCGACTGATCTGCCTGCCGAAGCGCCGACAGATACTGAGATCGGCTCTCGTTAGCGGTGAGCAAGTTACCGCCACCCCACTCGCTCGGCTTTATATGGAGTTGGTAGGCTAGCTGATCCGCGGCGGTTCGCGCGTGGCGCCCGTTCCCGTTGGAGAAGAGGTGGATCCATACTAGTCTATGGTGGTACCGACCTGATTATCTCCTCCTCTTCATAGGTTTGGTTCGCGATCCAGAAGGTGACGTCATCGATCAGGCGTCGTAACTCGGTTTCAATCCGATACGACTCAACTCCGATATTCTTCGCAGTTTTTCGGTTCTGACCTGACCAACGCCAGACTTCTCCGAACATTCGCTTGTGCAGTTGTTTGCAGTTTTGTGAGTCCAGTATTGTCCAGTTTGCCGGGCGGCGGGAGAGCCAGATTTGAGCTTGTGCGATACTCATGGCCTCAAACTCGTCCAGCTCTCGCCGCGTTGTTAGGTCCGGGATAAGGTCCGCTAGTTCGTCTTCATCGATCCGAGTGGCCCCTTCGACGTACTCAATTTCCAGCTTCATTGCCACAGCCTTTTTCGCTCGGCAACTTTAAGTTCTTCGACACGCTTTTTAAGGGTGTATTCGATGAAGTCATCATTTGGCCGCTGGTCTTCGAGCGTCATCGAAGTAATAACACGATCGAGCTCTCTTCGCGCGATGAATTGTGCTTGTTGTTCGATTCTGTCGGCA
>CBDFJP010000002.1:0-2257962 GCA_965248555.1 Fimbriimonas sp.
TAGGGGATGGGTTGTCGGCTATCGCGGTTGAGGATTGCGCGGGCGAGCTTTTCGCTTTCGACGAAGTTTCCTCGGGTGAAGATGAGGGTGAGGCGGGTGACGTCGGCGGCGACAGTTGTGACTTTTGAACCTGCGGTGCCGGCCTTTTGGGGCTTGGGCTGCGTTTGGGTTTGGGGTCTTGGGGTTCCGCTTGATTGGGAGTTGGGTTGTTGGGCTTGGGCGACGCGGCGTTTTTCGCCCGCGACGACGGAGTCGTAGTGACGTCGTCTCTCGGGGTCGCCGAGAATTTCGTAGGCGGAAGTGGCTTTGTGGAAGATTTCGGCGGATGCTTTGGATGCGTTCTTATCCGGGTGGTGAGCAAGCACGAGCTTTCGATACGCCGATTTGATGTCGGATGGCGTAGCGTTTCGGGCGACTCCCAGAACTCGGTAGTGGTCTTGCTGCATCGTCTATTCTTGGTGGGTTAGTTCATGATGTCCGAGAAGCCTTTCCCATAGTTTTGGTAGAAATTGACAATAATCGAGCCAATGTAGGCGGAGACGAGGAGAAGGACCAAGACTCCCGTAAAGTAGCCGAGTTGGATTGATTTTGTTTTGGCCTCGTCGTGGTAATAGTCGGCCATTTTGTTGAGCATATGGTCGAGGTTTCCGGTTCGTTCGCCAGTGCTGAGCATGTCGATGACGATGGGGGATAGGGCTCCGGTGGCTTTGAGGGTTTCGGTGACGCCGGCTCCGCTTTCGAGGACTTTGCCTGCTGGGTAGATTTTTGCTCTCATGTACTCGTTGCCGCAGGCGTCGGCGGAGAGCGGAATGACTCGCTGGAGGGGGACTCCCGCGCGGTAGAGGGCACCGAATGCGCGACCGAATTTTGCCATTGCCATTTGTCTAACGGTTCCGCCTACAAAGGGGATGTAGGATAGAACCATGTCCCAGAGGTACTTGATGCGGAAATTCGCGAGGCCGACTCGGAAGAAGAGGAAGAGGCCGATGAGGAGGGGGGCGAGCCAGTACCAGGTTGTGATGGTGGTGAGGGGGCTGGAAAGTTTGCCGGCTTTGGAGTTGATTGAACCGATGATAGCGTTTGCGCCGAGGATGACGACGATTGAGGCACCGATAAGGAGCTTCGGGTAGATGGTGACGCGGCGGTAAAGGTTGCGGATTTCGATTTCGTCGTCGGTGTATTTGGCGGCAGTTTCGAGGGATTCGTCGAGGAATCCACCTTCTTCGCCGGTACGGATGATGCTGAGCATGACGGGGCTGAATGCCTCGGGGTAGCGCTGCATGCCGGCGGTCATGGGGCGTCCAGCTTCGACGTGGCCGCGAATTTCGCGGAGGATATGGGCGAAGCGTGGGTCTCGGGCTTGCTTGGAGAGGGTGTCGAGGCTTTGGACCATCGGCACGCCGGCTTTCAGCATTGTCGAAAGCTGGGTGTAGAAAAAGGATAGGTTTGTGAGCGAAATCTTGCCGACAAGCGGTCCGACGACGCTGGTTGCAACGTAGTTGCGCTGGCCGGTTGGGGGACCGCCTTGACCTTCGTGGCCGGAGTAGCCTCCCATTTCGGCGTTGGGGGCGTAGTCGACGCTTTGCTCGTTGTAGGTTGCGCCTCGGGCGTCGGCGTGAACTCCGGGGATGGATTCGTTGACTTGCGATCTCGGTTGTTCGATTCGGTGTTGCACTGCGAGGGGGTCGCCAGCTACGGCGGCGACTCCGATTGACTGCACTTGTAGTCCTTGGCCCATCAATTTTTGCATCGCCGAGTCGAGGCTGGCGTCATGCAGGAGACCCTGGGTCAGCGATCCATCGGCCTGCATTGCCTGGTATTGATACGTGGGCATATCCTTATTCTATCGGTTGTTTTCCCGTTTTCGTTGACCCTGAATTGTTTTAGGGAACGTCTCCGGCGTGGTTAACCATATCCACCATGTTGCTGGCGTACATCATCCAGAGGCCGATGATGACTCCGCCGACAATGCAGGCTAGGCCCAGTGACAGTCCGATGTAATTGGCGATCTGGGCGATTCGGGTGCGGCTACCGTATTGGATTCGCTCCATGTCGACGATCTGCTCAAGAGAACGATCTGGGGTTCCGACTTGTTCACCGACATGAATCATGTCGATCTGTTGGCGTTCAAGTAGCCCTAGGCGGGGGAGGATGCTGGTGAGGGCTTCGTCTTCGCGGATGTTGCCGAGCGCGCTGAGGGCTTTGTGGCGGAGGTGAAGATTTGGGATCGTGCCGAGCGCGTTGAAGATCGCGGCGGCAGGGGAAAGCCCTGCCTTGAGCAGTGCGCCGAGTGCCCACGAAACTCGCTCCACAGCCTCGGACCGAGCACGGGGTAGCGCGAAGGGAACCCAGAGGCCAAGTCGGTGTCTGAGTTGTCGGAACATCGGCGTCATAAACAGTAAATAGACGGCGACGTAGACTCCAGCGACGATGAACCCGCCAATGAAGAGGCCCCAATGGTCGTGGAGCTTCTCGAAGAGGACACGTTTTCCGAACTCGGATGGTGTTTCGTTAGCTGCCTGCTTAACGGTCTCGGTGAAGTGGGCGCGGGTTGCTTCCTTTGAGGCAAGCCCGAGTGCCCAGCCGCTCATGCTGGCGACAATAAGCCCTGGTACGACGAGGAGGGCGTAGCCGTATTGAAACAGCGCGAAAGCCCAGGCGCGTTTGGCGGTCTCGGCCACAGCCATCATGGCTTCGGGCACGGTTCCGGAGATTTCGCCGACCCTTATGGTGCTGGCGACGTTGGGGGCGAAGTAGCGGGGGCGGAGTTCCATTGAGTCGGCGAGCATTGAACCGTTGCCAACTTCGCCGGCCATTTCGCGGAACATGCCGCTGGCGGCCCCTACTGAGCCCCCGGCGAGGGTATTCAGCACTGAACTTTGTCCGACTCCGGCTCGGCTGAGATCGGCCCAGCGAGAGAATAGGAGGAAGTAGCGGCCCATCGCCATGCAAGGTGGGTCTTGGACTTGTTTGGTGGGGAGCGGTCGGTTTGCGGTTTGCGGTTGGGGGCCTGGGGGTGCTGGTTGCTGTCGGATTGGGGAGGGGGCTGGGGTTCCGACTCGTTTTCCTTCGAGGGAAATGAGGTTGAGGTTCTGCCTCGCGAGGACGCTCTGGAGTTCATTGACGGAGGCGGCTTGGAGGGTACCGGCGACGATTTTCCCGGAGGGGTCTTGGGCCTCGAAGCGCATGAACGGCATTGGTATCTATGATACGGGATTGGTCTGGCGATTGGTTCGGGTAAAAACGGGGGATGCTGAAGTGCCTTAATGGCGGTGCCGTTCATTTGTCGATTCCAACTTTGGAGCGGGGCCTGGAGCTTTGCCGGCTGGGTGGGTTCGATTCGCTTGCGATGTCGCCGGGATTGGTGGCGGGGCGGGATCCCGCTGAGGTCAAGGGGTTGATGGCCGAGGCCGGTGTCTTGCCGGGGGCATGGGGGGTTCCGTTCGACTGGCGAGGGTCTAACGATGTGTACGATAAGGGCTATGTCGAGTTTTGGGATCAGGCCGAGGCGATGGCGGCGGTCGGGGTGACACGGTGTGCGACTTGGTTGTTGCCGGGATCGAATGAGATGAATTTTGACCAGTTTGGCGAGTTTGTTTGGTCGCGACTCAGTCCTGTGGCGATCGTGCTTGCCGGGAACGGGATGAGTTTGGGTCTGGAGTTCATCGGTCCCAAGACGCTTCGGGATTCGTTTCGGTTTCCTTGGGTTTACACCATGAAGGAGATGCTTCGGGTGGGGGCGGAGATTGGGCCGAATGTGGGGATATTGCTCGATTTGTGGCACTTGTACACGTCGGGTGGAGCGGCTTCTGATGTGCTAAATGTACAAGAATCAAAGATCAGCCTTGTTCATATCAACGATGTTCCGATTGGAGTTGAGGCGGACGCTTTGGTGGACAACAAGCGCGGTTTGCCGGGAGCGACGGGGGTGTTGCCGTTGGCGGAGTTTATGGGGTCTTTGCGACAGATTGGATACTCGGGGCCGGTTGAGGCCGAGCCGTTTGATGACTCGTTGAAGGAGCTTCTGGAGGAGGAGCGGCTCCAGAAAGTCGCTGACTCTATGCGGCTGGCGTTTGGAGGGTAGCCCTGGCTTCGCCTACCTCACCCCCAACCCCTCTCCTGCTAGGAGAGGGGAGCTTTCAGGGCTGCGCGGATGGCTACGGCGGGCTCCAGAATCTCGCGAATTCGATGGAGGGGCCATTGGGTGGCGGCGTCGCTGAGGGCGTTGGCGGGGTCGGGGTGGCACTCTAGGAAGAGGGCGTCGATACCGACGGCGACTCCGGCGCGGACCATGGAGGGGATGGATTCGCGGACTCCGCCGGTCGAGGTTCCGGCTCCGCCAGGCCGCTGGGCGGAGTGAGTGGCGTCGAAGCAGACAGGCACTCCGAAGGAGCGCATGGTTTCGAGACCGGGCATGTCGACGATGAGAGTGTTGTAGCCGAAGGTGGTTCCGCGCTCGCAGAGCATGGTGCCTTTGGCGCCGAACGCCTTCATTTTCTCAACGATGTTGAGGGTGTCGCTGGGGGCGAGGAACTGACCTTTTTTGACATTGACGGGTTTGCCAGTGGCCGCGGCCGCTTCGAGGAGGTCGGATTGGCGGCAGAGGAATGCGGGAATCTGAAGGATATCGACGACTGAGGCGACCTCGGCGGCATGGCCGGGGAGGTGGATGTCGGTCGTGGTCGGTACGCCGAATTTTTTGCCGACAGCTTCGATGATAGCGAGTCCGGCTTCTTGCCCCGCTCCGCGAACGGAACCAGCGGAAGTTCGGTTTGCTTTGTCGAACGAGGCTTTGAAGATGTAGTTCAGACCAAGTTCATTGCAGGCTGCTAACAGGGTGCCGCAGACGTCTTCGCAGAGGGCTTGCGATTCGGCGAGGCAGGGCCCGCCGATGATCGTGAGCGAGCCGTCGCCGATGGTGAAGGAGCCGACCGGGAACGAGTTCACTTCTTCGGCTTCCAGTTCAGCTTGATGGTCGAGGAGGTCGGGGGAATGCAGGTGGAGTCGTCGCAGAGCTGGTAGGCGAAATCGAGGGCGACTTCGTAGCCGTTTTTGCCGGGCTTGACGCCTTTTTCGAACGCTCCGACGAAGTCAATTTTGATCGTGCCTTCGTAGACCAGAGACTCGTTGCCGGAGGACATTTTGGCTTCGCCCTTGGGGTAGGTCACCTTGGTTAGCTTGAACTTCTTGGTCTTTGTGGTGAGAGTGACCGGGTTCTCGAACTCGCTCTTTGGCGGGTTTTGGTAGGCGTGCCAGCCGTCAGGAATCTTGACGGAAAGGGTGCCCTTGACCGCGCCGTCCTTGTCGGGAGTGACGGTGGCTTTGAACTCCAGGACTGGAGCGCGAAGCATGGAGAGAGCGATTAACGACGAAGCAATCATAACCATCATTATGATTCAACGCCGAACGAGTTCGGTTATTTCGGCTGAATCTCGAAAAATGTGATCGTTGGGGTGGGGTCTTGGCCGCCGAAGACCATGAGGTAGATCTTTCCGGCTTCAAAGTCTTTGGTTGTGGTGACGACTTCGGTTTCGGTGAATTGTCGCTGGGCGGTGAGGGTAGTGGGGCCGGCGTCGATTTCGGCTGAGGTCATCTGGCCGTAGTCAACCGGGTTCATCTGGATGACGGGGTTGGTGCCGGGGTTTTTGAAGATGACGGCGTAAGAGTCCTCGCCAGCGGCTCGGATGAGGGAGTTGAAGGCGTAGACCCGGGCTTTGTTGCCGTTTGGAGCTTGGCGGAAGACCTCGAAGAAGTCGAATCGAAGCCGCTTCTGGTTCTCGGTACCGAAGTCCTTGAGGCCGAAGGCGATTGCGAGGTTATTGGTGTTTTTGTTGAGGGTTTTGGCTTGGGAGTCGACGACGATGCTACTTCCGTTTTCGTTAATCGAGTAGTCCTGCTCTTCGTTTTTGGTGTCTTTGAAGAGGGTTGTGGAATCTCCGGTGGCGACGTTTGAGACGGAGATGTCGTCGTTGATGTAGAAATCGACGGCTACGGCCGGGGCGAGGTTGATGACGCGGATTGTTGGATCGGGAACTTCGACTCCGCCGCCACCGCCGCCGCAGGCGAGAATGGCGATCGCCAGTGCTCCGAGTGCAAGTATCCGCGCAATTTTCATCTGATTCTAATTTTGACCGAGAATATCACGAATGTTGTCATCAAAAACTTCGTAACAGACCGGGCAACCCACCAATCCGGTTTTTTTGACACCTGCTCGCTTGGTTTTGCAGACGGGGCAGGCGTCGAGGTGTTGGGGCTGTTGTTGGAGGTGGAGGAGTTGGTTGATGGGTTGCAGGTGTGGGCAGTTCTTGCAAAAAGATTCTGTGATGCCTCCTTCGGTGACTCGATGAGTCTTTGGTTGGAGGCATCCTTGACAGGTCATTTGGGACAGCTCATTCGGCTTAGAACGGCACGCCGTTCTTGGTTTCTTCGCGATAGAGGGCCACGAGTTGGTTGGTGATGGGGCCTGGTTTTCCGTCGCCGATGGGGCGACCGTCGAGGGTGACCATGGCGATGACTTCGGCGGCGGTTCCGGTGAGGAAGCACTCGTCGGCGGCGTAGAGGTCGAAGGGGGTGAGCTTGGCTTCTTCGACTTTGTGACCGGCTTTTCGGGCGAGGTCCATGACTGTGTCGCGGGTGACCCCTTTGAGGATTCCGCTTGCGGGGTCGGGGGTTCGGATGACTCCGTTTTGGATGACGAAGATATTGTCACCCGTGCATTCGGCGACGTTGCCCTGGTGGTTTAGCATGAGGCCTTCACCGGCGCCGCGTGCGTTGGCTTCTTGCTTGGCAAGGATATTTGCGGCGTATTTGCCGATGCACTTGAGCCGTGGGTCGAGCGCGTCGGCGGGGATCGTCTTGAAGCTGGTTGTGACGACGTCGAGGCCGGTTGCGTAGGCTTCGGGCGGGTAGAGGGCGAGGGTGTTGATCATCACCATCACGTTTGGCTCGGTGTCGATCTTGCTTGGGTCGAGGCCAAGGCCGGTGCCACGGGTGACGTTCAGGCGGATGTAGCCCGCGTCCATGTCGGATTTGGCGCAGGTATCCAGGATGATTGCTCTCAGCTCGGGCTGGGAGATTGACATCTTGAAATTGAGATATTTGATGCCGTGATAGAGTCGATCGAGGTGCTCGTCGAGCTTGAAAACCTTGTGATGGTAGATCCGAATTCCTTCGAAGAGACCATCGCCATAGAGGTGGCAGTGGTCGGCGGCGGGAATGGTGGCGGTTTCGAGCGGTCCGACGGTGCCATTGAACCAAACGAGCTTTTGCATATTCCTATTATGACCTGCGATTTTTTGGATCATTCGACGGGGTAAATTCGTCATAATTGTATCGCCATATACTGGCGGGTATGAATGTTTTTATGAAACGCGGCGGCGTTGTTGCTTTGTCGAGTCTCGCGATTGTATCGATCGTGCTCGCAGGTGTGTCTCAAACTGTTGAACCAAAACTGAAGAAAGGGAGTCAAGTCGGCATCGTTGAAGTCGGCGGATTGACTGTCGTTGAGGCTCAAAAGAAGGTTCGAGTATGGTGGGAAGCGGTTCGGACGAAGCCGCTGAACCTCAAAATTGGGGACAAGACTGCGAAGGAAACTTTTAGCGCGACCCAGTTGGGGATAATTGTCGACGACGTTGCCTCGGTCGCTCAAGTTCCGGTGGATGGGGTTGTCGGTCAGGTGCTTGGTGGCGACGACAAGAAAGTTTTCAATCCGGTTTTTAAGCCTAACACTGTTGATCTTTCTGCCCTGAAGAACGTCGTTTCGAAGATTTACGGGCCTCCGGCGCCTGCGAAAGTTAAGTTTGTTGGCGGAAAGATTCAGCGCATTCCTGAAGTGCCAGTTTTGGGGCTCGACGAGCCGGGGCTCCCGGCGGCGGTTGTCGCAGCGGTTCAGGAAGATCAGATTGTTGATGTGCCGGTAAAGCAAGCTCCGAAGAAGCTGACCGATGAGGTTTTGGCGCAGATTACGGATGTGATTGCCGAATATAAGACGAACTTCAACTCAGGTGTGCGGGATCGGTCGAACAACATTCGGTTGGCGACAGGGAAGATCGACGGGCTTGTTCTCTTGCCTGGTGAGCGGTTTAGTTTCAACCAGACGGTCGGACAGCGAACGATCAAGGAGGGCTTCCGCGAGGCTCCTGTTTTTGTGAACGGGAAGCACGAGACTGGGGTTGGCGGCGGGATTTGCCAAGTTTCTTCGACTCTTTACAACGCTTCGCTTTTTGCGAATATCAAGATTGTCGAGCGGACGAACCACTCGCTTCCGGTGCCTTATGTTCCGGTGGGACGCGACGCAACGGTGAACTGGGGCGCGCAGGATTTGGTTCTGGAGAACAACATGGAGACTCCGATTGTTCTTGCGGCGGAGTATTCGCCAGGGACTCTGCGATGGCGGATTTTGGGCAAGAAGGATCCGACGATCAGTGTGAAGATCACTTCGACTGGTGTTCGCTCTTCGAGTCGAGGAGAGCGACGAGTTTACGATCCCTCTCTGCGGCCGGGGGCTACTCGAGTTGAAGGTGGCGCTTCGACTCGCTCTTGCTACACGTTCCGCCACGTTTACAAGAACGGGGTCGAGATCAAGAAAGAACCGTTGGGACAGAGCTACTACGCAGGGTCACCACGAACGGTCTACTACGGGCCGTCTCGACCAAAGGTGTCTGCTCCGAAGCCATCTGCTCCGGCAACTGGTCCGGCGGTGACGCCTCCATCGGCACCTGAAGGCGAAGGGCTGTAGGCTCTACTTCTTCGTTTTCTTGTCCGGCACCATTGATTGGTATTGCCGGACAAACTCGTCGCAGCTGATTCTGGCGACCATTTCGCCGATGGCTTCGTACGCGATTGAGTCCATCTTTTTGTATCGAATGCATCCGGCTCCCATGTCGAGCTTCTTGCCGGCTGCGTTGTGGGCTTCAAAGAATCGCTCTTTTTCGGCAGGGAGGCAGTAGAGGCCGAAGGCGTGGAGGGCGATATGGCTCTTCATGTTCGTTAATGTTAGGAAGGGAAGTGGTTGCTTGGGGTCGCAGTGATAGCCGGCCGGGAAGACGCTGTGGGGGACGTAATAGCCGATTCCGCCGTATTGCATTCCTTCTTCAAAACCGGGCTGGAGGTTCTTCTTGATAACCTCGCGCAGTTTGGTGACGGCTTCGACTCGCTCGGCGGGGAGGCCAGCGAGGAATTCTTCGGGAGTTGTTGCCATAATCGCTCAGTTTGCCAGGTTGATCGGGAAAATGGAAGGGTGCTTCAGCGTTATCTTCAAGTTCGGGAACGCGTGGCACGCGCTTGCGGGTTGGTTGGGCGCGATCCGGGTTCGGTAACTCTTATTGCGGTCTCCAAGACGTATCCCGCTGAGGCGATTCGCGAGTTGTATGAGCTGGGGCATCGGGACTTTGGGGAGAGTCGGTTGCAGGAGCTGATTCCCAAGTGGGAAGAACTGCCTAAGGATATTCGGTGGCATTTCATCGGAAAATTGCAATCCAACAAGGTGAGACGGGCGGCGGAGATTTGCCACTCGGTTCACACGATAGAAACAACTTCTCAACTCAAAGAGTTATACAAATCCGAAAAGAAGGTCGAAGTGTTCATCGAAGTCAATATTGCCGAAGAGCAACAAAAAAGCGGAATTTTACAAAAATCGCTTGACACATTTGCACAGGATGTCATAAGATGTGACCAGGCAATATTGTCAGGTCTGATGACAATTGGGCCAGTCGTGGAGGATCCCGAGCAATCGAGATCTTACTTCGAGAAGCTTCGGCACCTCGGAGAAGCGATTGGAACCAAGAATCTCAGCATGGGAATGAGCCTCGATTTTGAAGTGGCGATCCAGGAAGGAGCTACCCACATCAGGGTTGGAACTCTGCTCTTCGGAGCAAGAAATACATAAAAGGAATCAATAAGAACTCATGGAAGAGATGGTAATGGACAAACCGTCCGTATTTGGCAAGATCGCCAACCTATTCACGCGCACCGAAGAAATTGATGATTTCGAGCCCGAAGTCATGGAGCAAGCGGTTGTGCACAGCCCAATGCGCCCAAGCCACCGGTACACGGTGACCATTCGTCGCGAAATGCAGCACTTCGACGACGCGATGGCGGCGGCCAACGGCCTCAAGCACGGCGAACAACAGATTTTGAACCTCAGCCTTTTGACCCCCGAGGTCAAAGAGAAGGTTCTCAACTTCCTTTGCGGCGTGAACTACGTTCAAGAAGGGACCTGGGAAGAGATTGGGCCAGACGTTTTCTTGGTCGCTCCCAAACAAGCCTTAGTAGAGGTTGCACCTGCAACCCCGCGGATGAACGCTCTCAAAAATTAAGAGAAGAGCGTCGCCTTCCTCCATTGCTCCCGCGTTTTGCCGACGCGGGGGCTTTTTTGTGGCTATACTCCGCCCAATGGATATTGCTTCTCGAACCCGCGCGAAGATCACCCGGCGGCTGATTCCGTTTCTCCTGGTTTTGTTTTTGCTGGCGTTTTTGGATCGGACGAACGTTTCGATCGCGGCGCTTGGGATGAAGAAGGAACTTGGGTTTACGGAGGCGGTGGTCGGAACTGGGGCGGGAATCTTCTTTCTAGGATATTTTCTGCTTGAGATTCCGGGGACGCTGATTGTTGAGCGGTGGAGCGCGCGAAAGTGGATCGCGCGGATCATGGTTTCCTGGGGAATCATTGCCACCTTGATGGGGTTCATCGGTCTGCCGATTTTCTCCGCGTTTGGGTTGGAGAAGCAGTTTTATGGGCTTCGGTTTATTCTTGGGCTTGCTGAGGCGGGATTCTTTCCGGGAGTGATTGTTTATTTATCGCACTGGTTTCGGGCGGAAGATCGGGCGAAGACGAAGTCGCTGTTTTTGATCGGAATTCCGTTGGCGACGATCATTTCGACTCCGTTGTCCCAGTTCATCATGCACTCGGTGGATTGGATGGGGCTTTCGGGGTGGCGGTGGGTTTTCTTTCTTGAAGGAGTTCCCTCGGTTTTGATGGGGGTTGTGACTTGGTACTACTTGACGGACCGGCCCGAGCAGGCGACTTGGCTTTCCTCGGAGGAGAAGGAGTGGATTGTGGGCGAGTTGGCGGCGGAGAAGTCGGCGAAGACTTCTTTGGGAGGGGACCAGATTCGGGCGGGGCTTCGGAACCCGCAGGTTTGGTTGTTGGCTCTCATCTATCTGTTTGCGGTGACGGGCATGTATGGGTTTACGTTCTTCTTGCCAGCGATAGTTGAGAAGTTCAAGGACACTTCGGTGGTGGTCCAGACTCTGATTTCGACGACGCCGTATGTGCTTGGGTTGGGGGGAATGCTCTGGGCGGGGGCGCACTCGGATCGCACGCGCGAGCGGCGTTGGCACACGGCGGTTCCGCTGTTGTTGGCGTCGGGGGCGATGGGTCTGGCAGCGTTGTTTGCTTCTTCGACGGTTTTGGCGACGGTGTTTATGTGCCTGTTGGGGCTGACGCTGTACTCGTATCTGCCTGCTTTTTGGACGCATCCGACATCGACTTTGACGGCTTCGTCGGCGGCGTTTGCGGTTGGGTTGATTAACTCAGTGGGGAACCTGGGCGGGTTCTTTGGGCCGAAGATCGTGGGTGAATTGAAGACCCGGTCGGGGTCGTTCGAAAGCGGGCTGTGGTTTCTGGCGGGATGCATTTTGGTGGCGGGGGTTTTGGCGACGCTGTTGCGGGCGGGAAAAGGGCAGAAGGAAGTCGCAAACTGAAATACGCTCCGTTCAACTAGGAACTAACTGCGTCAATCTGGTAGCTCGTTGATGAGTTTGGCTTCGAAGGTGGGGTCGTCGACGTGGACTTCGGTGACTTGGTGGTTTTGGGTGACGATCCAGACGTTGCGGTAGTCCAGGAACTGTTTGAAGTGAGTTCGGTAGATATCTTGCGGCCCGTTGGATTGCTGGTGGATGGGAGTGGACTGTGAGATTCGGGTGACGCAGGCGAGGTCGCGGCACTCGCGGAGGAGGTTTTTGCGGGTGTTGTCGTGGTCGGTAACGCAGATTAGCCAGGCAGTGAGGCCGGTTAAGGAGTAGGTGAGGATTTTGTTCTTGAGTTGGGTCATTTTCCAGTTCCCGTCTCGGGTTCAAACCGCGCGAACCCCCTAACCCTAAATCCCTCTCCACGAAAAGCCTGCTGTTGGAGCAGCCTTTTCTCGGACCCTCCCTCGGGAGGCAAGGGACTTTCCGGATCAACTACTTCGGAAATCGGCCGTGTTTGTCAACGAACAGGACGATGTCGGTGAGTTTGAAGCGGCGTTGGCCGCCGGGGGTGCGGTGGTGGTTGAGCCAGCCTCGGTTGGTGTAGCGGCGGACGGTGGCGGGGCAGACTCCTAGGAGGCGGCTGGTTTCTTCGAGGCTGAGTTGCGGGTCGAGGAGGCGTTCGATCATCTCCTCGCGGGACTCTTTGAAGTCGCCTCGGTAGTAGTGGGCGGTGACTTCGTCGTCGAAGACGGAGCTGAGGAAACTGACGGTTTTGGGGAGCTGTTCGAGAACCTGGGTGAGCTTGGGGTTGAGGTTGCTGTCGTGCTCGGCGACGCGAGGGCGAGGAGCGCGCATCTCGGTCTTTTGGTATTTGCCGGTTTTCTTCCTTCTGCCGGATAGGTAAGAGGAGATTTTGGGCAGGTCTTCGCTTTCGTCTTTTGGA
Source organism: Fimbriimonas sp. (assembly GCA_965248555.1). Lineage (GTDB taxonomy): Bacteria > Armatimonadota > Fimbriimonadia > Fimbriimonadales > Fimbriimonadaceae > Fimbriimonas. Next base: position 12,635 of record CBDFJP010000002.1, read on the forward strand.
CGGTCGAGGAAGGCGTTTTCGATGTATGCGTAAGGGTCAAGCGGCTTTTTTTTCATGGGGTGCTCCGCTGGGTTGTATTCAAGTTTAGGCGATGAAACCCAACTATATCCCTCTTGAAAGGGTTATGCAAGGGATTTCTTGCGTTTTTTGGCGCAAAGTTGTGAGTGGGAAGCGGGAAACAAGAATCCTGGCTCGCAAGTTCTTGCGATTACTACCATGGTCAGGCCTATCGGAGAGGAGCGAACTAAGAGTTATTGATCGGGTTCTTCCAGCCGGGTGACGAGGCTGTCTGGGTTCTCCGCCTTTAGCTTTCTGCGCCTGTCAAATTTTGACTTGATGAAGTAGTAAATGGCACTTGTGCCGAAAACAATCCAAACGAGGAAGCCCATGAAGAGTTCAAGCGGCGGGGTTCTAAATTCTGGGAGCGGATTTGGAAGAATCTCGGCTTGCTGAAGAGCGGCGATCTCTCCCCGAGAGGGCAGCGGATGATACGAGTCCTTTGAACCCTTGGTGGCGAGAACACAACCGTCGTTGCGAACAAAGACTCCGCCCACGAAAAAATAGGTCGTAATCTTTCCTTTGATCCAGAGAGGTTCGTCGCCGTCGTAGTATTTTGTTTCGGCCAGGTCAAAAAGCTTCTCTTCGACGCCAAACTTTAGCACTTCTTGGTTATACCCATGGTTCGTGGGCTACGCTCGGAGTGGAGTTTGGCTCAGCGCTTGATTACCCGACTTCGACTTCGATTCCGGCTCGGGCGGCGATCTCTTCGACGATGAGCAGGTAGGGGGCTTCGAGGCCGTTGCGCTCCCAGCCGATGGGGACCTTGAGGGGGCCGGCGACGACGTGGGCGAAGGGTTTGATGCTGAAGGTGCCTTTTTCGAGGGTTAAAGTGGCTTTATCCTTGACGAGGGTCATCTTCTTGATGGACTCGTAAGGGATGGATTTGATCGAGGTTCCGGAGACGACATCCATGCGGTCTTCGAGGAGGACGAATTCGCTGGAGGTCGAACGGAGGTGGGCGAGCTCGGCGTAGGCGGACTTTCCGAGGTTGAAGACGGCACCGGCGACGTTTCGGACGGACTCGGTGAAGCCTGCGAAGTCGCCGGAGCCAGGTTCGGTAGCGGCGCGGCCGTTGGCTTTGGCGTCTTCCTTGAGGCGATCTGCTTCGGTATGGAGCCAGCGCATGGCTTGGCCGGGTTTGTAGCGAACGGTTTCCACTTGTGAGTTATGTTACGCCAGCGAAACCTTGGGGGATTCAACGCGGGTAAAAGGTAGATATGATTTCCGCGATTGTTGCTTCGACTCTGCTGTGGCAGCCAAGCCAGGCGCGGCTGATACGGATTCCGTTGCGGGTCAATTTTCAGCCAGGAAAAACTGTGAGCCGGGTTTTTCAGGGGATCAAGCCGGGGTTTGCGTTTGATGAGGTGATTCCTTCTTGGAACATTGATGGCGCTCCGGGCGGGGCGATCAAGATCGAGATCAAGAGCGAGAAGAGCGGATGGCTATGTGTTGGCGAGTGGTCGGGCGATCCAGGCTGGATGCCCCGGGCGAGCGTGAAGGGGCAGAAGGACGAGTTTGCGGCGGTACTCACCGATACTTTCAGGGCTAAGAGTTTGATCGAAAGAGTTGACTTGAAAGTGACTTTGACTCAGAATCCAGATTACGCGAAGCCGGTTCGTTTGAAGCTCTTAACGTTGTGCTTTGCCAATACCAAGACGACGCAGGTTTCGACAGAATGGGCGACATCGCCGTTTTGGGGGAGCTTGTTGGATGTTCCGGAGCGGGCGCAAGGGAACTACCCTAATGGTGGAGTTCTATGCTCGGCGACATGTACGTCGATGCTTTTGTGGCATTGGTCGAAGATTCTGGATCGGCCGAGCATGAATAAAGATGTTCCAGAGGTTGAGGCGGCGGTGTGGGATCCGGTTTATGATGGAGCGGGGAACTGGCCGTTTAACACCGCGTACGTCGGCTCGATGCCGGGGATGAAAGGGTGTATTTCGCGCCTGACTTCGCTGGACGATTTGGAGCGATTGACGAAGGCGGGGATTCCGGTGGCTTGCTCTGTGAGCTTTAGCTACCTTCGGGGGAAGGAGCTGAGCAAGACGGAGAGCGGGCATTTGGTGCTTTGTGTGGGCTTCAAGGAAGATGGAACTCCGATCATCAATGATCCGGCGTTTAAGGACGGGGTTCGGAAGACGTATCCCCGGGCTGATTTTGAGAAGGCTTGGTGCTATTCCAGCCGGACGGTGTACTTAATGGTGCCGGATAGCGTAAAGACTCCGGCTGATCCGAACCGGGTGTACACTTTTCGCTAGGACTTCGGTCGCATCGGCAACGGCGGGGCGAGTTTTACAGTAGGGAGATTGGGGAAATGAAAAGAGTTCAGTTTGGTTCTATGGCGTTGCTCGCCATCGCGTTGGTCGGTTGTGGCAAGCGCGAAGAAGTTGTTGCCGAAAAGCCTTATACCGTCACGAAGGGGGATGTGTCGGTTTCGATTATCGAATCGGGGACGGTTGATGCCATCAGGTCGGTTGAAGTGAAGCCGCAGGTGACGGGGCGAATTTCGCGGTTGCTGGTCGATGAGGGGGATCAGGTTGTTTCCGGCCAGTTGTTGGCGGTGATCGACCCCCAAGAGACTCGGCTGAGTTATGACCAGACTCGGGCGCAGTTGACTGGGGCCGAAGCTGGGGTGGAGCGGTCTACGATCGAAATTGCTCAGCGTCGCAAGACGGCGGCGGTTGCGCTGGCCCAGGCTGAGGCGCGAGTGAAGCAGTTAGAGCTTGAAGTTAAGAATACGCCGCTTTTGCTGAAGGCGGAGATTGCGTCGGCGGAGGCAAATTTGCGGTCGGCGATGGCGGATCGAGATCGGATCAAGAATTCGAGCCAGCCGACTCAGGTTGCGGCGACGAAAGCGAGTTTGCAGGAAGCAGAGCAGAATTTGCGCAACGCGAAGTTTGAGTATGAGCGGCAGGTCGAGCTTGAGAAGCAGGGGTATTCGGCTCTGAAGAATGTTCAGAATGCTCAGCTTAGCGTCCAGTTGGCCCAGACTCGGCTCGAGAATGCGCGAGTGGCGATGAATCGTCAGGAAGCGGGGCTTGAGGCGGATATGAAGCGGGCGAACGAGGCCGTTGCCGCCGCCGAGACGACCGTGAGGCGGGCGAAGACGAATCTGTACACGGTCGCCTCAAAGCGGGCGGACCTGGATTCGGCTCGGGCGGAAGTACTTCGGGCTCGGGCTGGGCTCTCGGATCCGGCGTTGCTGGAGAAAGGAAGGGAGCAGGGTCAGGCGAGTGTTTCCCAGTTGCGGTCGGCCCTTGAAGACAGCGCGCGGAAGCTTAATGAGACTTCGATCAAGTCGCCTTTGACGGGGATCGTTTCGAAGAAAATGTTGCAGATCGGCGAAATGGCGAGCGGGCTGAGCTCGTTCTCGGCGGGCTCGACGATCTTTAAGATCGAAGATCGAACGCGGATGCGGGTGAAGCTGGCGGTGAACGAAATCGACATCGCGCGGCTGAAGCTCGGGATGGAGACCGAAGTGACGGTTGATGCGATTCCGAACGAGAAGCTGGTTGGCCGAATCTCCAAAATGGCCCCCTCGCGGCAGCTAAGCGCAACGGGTGCCGAGGTTCAGGTGGGAACTGACGCCGTGGTTAAGTACGAGGTCGAGATCGTTCTCGATAACTCCTCGAATGCTCTGCGGTCGGGAATGTCGGCAAAGTGCCGGATGAATGTCGCGAGTAAGAAGAATGTTGTTTTCTTGCCCGTCGAGTACGTTGAGAAGAAAGACGGAGAGTTCTTCGTTTACTTCCCAGGTGTGGCCGCAAAGCCGGGCGAGAAGGCTAAAAACACCAAGCAGAAGATTACGGTTGGTATTACGGCGAATAGCCGTTATGAAGTCGTGAGTGGGGTCAAAGAGGGCGACAAGATCGTGAAGCCCGAGTTTAATGGGCCACCTCGAAAGGGCTTTATGCAGATGGGGCCGGATGACGAGGAAGCTACGGACGAAGCGGCGAAGAAGGACGACAAGAAATGAGCTTCCTCCAGAGCTTTCTGGTTGCGCTCGATATGCTGCGGTTGCACAAACTGCGCGCGTTCCTGACCATGTTCGGCGTGATTATCGGGGTCATGGCGGTCACCATGACGATCATGATCTCGAACGGATTTCAGGCCTATATCACCGAGCAGTTTAAGTCCGTAGGCGCGAAGACGATCACGATCGTTTTTGATCCGGGCTTTCGGAACCGCGGGCAGTCGATGGGGAGCGTTGACAGCTTGAAAATGGCAGATGTGGCGTATCTGAAGGATCGATGTTCGAGCCTTGAGTACGTGGTCCCGATGGTGCAAGTTCCGGCCCAGAAGGTGATTTTCGCCGATAAGTCGATGAATGGTCCGCGCGTCTATGGTGGCACGTTGGATACGATCAAGCTGAACGACACAACTGTGGTTGAGGGGCGACTTTACACCAAAGAAGAACTTGATAACCGCGCCTCGGTGGCGGTGATTGGCAAGGACGTGAGGGATCAACTGTTTGGAAAAGACCCCGCCGTTGGAAAGCTCGTTACCCTCGCCGGAGTCAATGTTGAAGTCATCGGAGTCGCCAAGGTTCAGACCGTTTTTGGCGAGACCAATGGTAAGGATATCTACATGCCGATCACCACCTCCCAAAGTAAATGGGTGGGTGGGGACCGGATTGCCTACATTCAGGCGACGCCTAAAGAGGGCGTGAAGCCGGACGTTGCGATGGATGAGGTTTGGAAGGCATTGATGCTGAAGAGCGGCAATAAAAAGATTTACCGCGTTGACTCGGCGGAGTCGTTCTTGAATCTTTTTAACACGATGATCGGCGGCGCGGGGACGGTTCTCTCGGCGATCGCGGCTCTTTCGCTGTTGGTTGGTGGAATTGGCATTATGAACATCATGCTGGTTTCGGTCACCGAACGAACCCGGGAAATCGGGCTTCGGAAGGCGTTGGGGGCGAAGAAGGGCGTGATCCTGTTCCAGTTCGTGGTTGAGGCAGGGACGTTGTCTCTGGTGGGCGGCCTGATCGGAATGGGGATTGCCTACGGCATTGGCTCGGTGGTGACGGTGATTACGTCGTCGATGAAGTGGCCGACTGAAGCGGGCTTAGCAACGCCGTTCCCGATCTCGGGCGCGCTGTTTGCGATGGGCTTTTCGGCGATCATCGGGATGGTGTTTGGCTTCTATCCTGCGATGAGCGCGGCTCGGCTGGACCCAATCGTAGCGCTCCGAAGGGAGTAGGCTAGAGGGCGATGGAACACGCTTCTGGTGGTTTGCTGACCCTGTTCGTCGTTTTCTTCGCCTCCATTGTGGGCGGCGAGGTGGCGATGAGGCTTCGGCTTCCGGCGGTGGTAGGTCAGATTCTGGCGGGCGTGGCGATTGGGGCTTCGGGGTTCAACTGGGTTCCTTCGACTTCAATGCCTGTGCTGAATGTTCTGGCTGAGCTTGGGGCGGTGTTTTTGCTCTTTTCGGTTGGAATCGAGACTCCTTTCGATAAGATTGGGCAGGTTGGGGCGGAGGCGTTTCGGGTTGCGGTTCTCGGCGTATTGGTGCCCTTTGGTCTGGGGTTCGCATGGGCCTTTTGGAGCGGAACAAAGGCACCCGAGGCGGCTTTTGTCGCGGCGGCTTTTGTGGCTACGAGCGCGGGGATTACGGCGAAGGTGCTTTCAGATCTCGGGGTCATCGACAAGCGATTTGCCCAGGTGATCCTTGGGGCGGCGGTCATTGACGACGTCTTGGCGATGCTAATTCTGACAGTCGTTTCTGCCCTGGCAAAGGGTGGCCAGGTCGATGTCTGGTCGATTTGTTTGGTTCTGTTGCAAGCCGTCGGGTTCATTTTTGTGCTGATGACGTTCGGGCGCAAGGCGGCGAAGCGGGGCGGAAAGTTGCTGGGAAAGCCGATGAGCCGGCTATCGCCTTGGTCGTTGAGCATTGCCATGTGCATCGGTGTCGCGGCTCTGGCAAGCTATTTTGGATTGGCGGCGATCATAGGTGCATTTTTGGTTGGGATGGTGCTGGCGGAGACCGAGTACCAGGACTGGATTCATGAGAAACTGGTTGACCTCAACGAGTTCATTGTGCCGTTCTTTTTTGTGGTGGTTGGGATGAGCGTCGAAATTCGGGCTTTCGGATCCTGGCCGATGGTGGGGACACTCGTGCTTATCACGGTGCTGGCGACGGTTGGGAAGCTAGTGGGCGGCTGGCTTGGCTCCAGCGAGGACGGAGCGATCATCGGGGTTGGTATGGTCCCTCGTGGGGAGGTTGGCGTGATTGTCGCGAGCCTTGGGAAGGCTTTTGGGGTGTTGAGTGCGTCAACTTACTCGCTCTTGGTGGGAATGTCGTTGCTGACTTCGGTGGTTGCGGCACCGGTATTGGCGGCGTTGGTGAGGCGGCGGAGCAGTGAGGAGTCAACTGAGAAATTGCATACCTAGTAAGTCGAGTGATCGAGGTAGATGTAGCCGTTGGGAATTTTGCGGATTCCGGCGGGGAGGTCGAAGCGGACCTCGGCGCCTTCTTCACGGATGATGTCGTTCTGACCGTCTTCGTCGATGTCCTCGTCTGATTCGGTGATTGGGGCGATTTTGAAGGCCATAGTTTCGTACGCCCACTGGGTTCGGGGGGCATTCGTGTAGAGCGTGAAGGGGACTTGGTCTTCGCGGGGGCGGAAGGTGAAGGTGATCTTGTTGCGCGTTCGCGAGGCGGTGTAGTCAATGACCCAATCGGGGTTGTTGTTGCTGCTGACGAGGCTGTCGCCGTCCAAGACGTTGAGTGTGTGGTTCGCGGGCACGGCCATGATCTCGAAGTCTTCGCCGTCTTGGCTACCGTCGGTTGTGGTGAGCGTGACCTCGAAGAGGTCGCCGGATCGGTAGTACTGGCCAGCGCCGCCGCAGCTGAGGACGGTGAGGATTCCGACGCTGAAGCGGAGGTTTCGGGCGAGGGTGAGTCGCATAGTAGTTACTATACGGTTGATTTGGTTTCGGGGTACGCGCTTTTTACGCTACCTTGCATGCGTTGCGCCGCGACTTCATCGGGATGTGCCACTCGCAATCCCAGAGGGGCCTCACCTCGTTCGGCTTCGAAGGGGACGGGGGTGTCCGTGGTCCGAAGATGGTAGCGGCGAGCAGACTTGAACTGCTGACCTAACGGGTATGAACCGTTCGCTCTAACCAACTGAGCTACGCCGCCACGCGAGTCCATTAAGATACCCGGCGGGGCACTTTTGGTGCAACCAAGGACCCCCCGGGGCGTCTGCACGGTAGGATTGATGGCAATGATAACTTTTGCACTTGCGCTTTATCTTCAGGCTGGGCCGACTTTAGATGCCCTGAGCGGGTTTGCCAAGAAGCGGGATATTAAGTCGCTGGCGGCTTTGTCGGTTGGAGATGGGTCGGAGTTTAATATCTTGCGCGGGGGCGCGTATGAGGTTGGGAAGTTTGGGTGGAAGGTGGAGGCGTTGGAGCCGAAGTTTTCCTCGAGGAAGTTTGTTGTTTTTACGACGCCTTTGACTTCGGAAGATACCGGCGAGCTGCTGTTTGAGCGGGTGGGCGGGAAGCTCAAGTTTGTTTCGGAGCTTGACCCGGAGCCGATTCGGTTGGGACATCACAAGCTCGATATGAAGTTTTCGACTGGGGACAAGAGCGTATCGATTTTGGATCAGGTGTCGGCGAAGGTGCAGAGCCAGGTGAAAGGGGATGTAGCTGAGCTGAGGTTTTCGCCTTGCTATAAGGTGAGTTCGATTACCGACGGGGTGAATCCGGTTCCGTACCAGCAAGTCGGGGGGATTGTGATGGTTCCGAGGCCGAAGGAGGACATCACCTACAACATTTCCTACAAGGGGACGGTCAACTTGCCGCTTTATGCGGGCGCGATTTCGCCGAACAACGTGACGTTGACCAACGACTATTGGTATCCGCTGGTGAACCGGTGGCCGACGACTTATGAGCTGACGGTTGAGCATCCCGCGGAATGGGAGGTGGTTGCTCAGGGCAATAAGATCGAGTCGAAGCCCTCGAAGGGCGGGGTGAGCACTACGTACAAGATGGACCTTCCGGCGGTTTATTGGAGCTTTACTGTGGGCAAGATGCGACACATCGAGACCGATATTGATGGGTTGAAGCACCATATGTGGAGCACAAACCTGACCGAGGAGAAGATGCGCTATCAGCCTCGGTTTAACGCTCATATTTTGAACTTCTACTCGAGATCTTTTGGGGCGTATCCATTTAAGCAGTGGGGTTCGCTAGACTCGCCGACCTATGGTGGCGGTGCTTTGGAGGCCTACTCGTTTGCTACTTATGGCGAAGGGTGGCTACCAGATGCTGATCCGCACGAGCCGGCGCACACTTGGTTCGGGGGGATATTGCCGAACACGTATCTGCGATCGTTTTGGAACGAGGGGTTTGCGGTTTGGAGCGAGGGGTTCTATGAGCGCGAGTGCGCGCTTGGTTCGACTGAAGATCGACGAGCGGCTTTTGTGAAGGTTGTGAGCGCTTCAGAGGACTATAACGCGGCACCCTTGATGGCGAGTGGGGTTTCTATCGGCGGTCCGGCGTCCTCGCTGGGCTACGGAAAGAGCGGCGACGTTTTGGCGATGCTGGAGCAGTTGATAGGGACCTCGAATTTGCTGGATGCGATCAAGGAGTGGGTTCGAGTTCACCCGAAAGGCACTCCGGCGGAGTGGGAGGAGTTTGAGGCGATTGTGCTGCGGCGCAATCAGGGGCTAGCTCTGAAGGACTTTTTTGATGACTGGTTCCGAAGACCGGGGTTCGCGCAAGTTTCTTTGACCGGGTTGAGTTACAAGCCGGGCAAGCTCAGCGGGCGGCTGGTTTGGAAGGGGCCGAAGTATCGGATGCCGTTGGAGATTTGGATGGCGAACGGGGCGGGGATTCGGCAGAATGTGATGCTGGATACGAAGGAGTGCGGGGCGGACGGCTCGTTCACGATTGGGCTGCTAGGTTTTACGCCAAAGAATGTCTATTTCGATCCTTACCACCGGGCTTTGAGGGATGGTGTCGGGCCCAAGTTTGATTCTTTTGGCGACGCGACGCGAGGGATGAAGATCTATCGGGATCCGGCTTATCTGGAGTATGCGAAGTGCTACGGAGGTGACGTCAAAGAGCTTGTCGAGTTGGACAAGGTTCTGGTTGTTGGGCATCCGGATACGACTCCGAAGATGAAGGAGCTTTGCGTGAAGGCGGGATTTTCGGTGAAGGGGCAGAACCTGACTTATCGGGGGACGACGATTGATTTGACCAAGACTGGGGCGGTTGCGCTAGTTGACTTGGGCGAAGGGAAGCGCTGCGCGATTGCTTTGGGCAAGTGCGACTTGTCGCCTAAGATTGGCAAGGCGTATGTAGGACTGGTGGATGACATCGGGCGGATGCTGCGGGGGGCGACTCGGTTCCCGCTCAACGCTTCGGCGCTGCCGCTTTAGCCCGCAGAAAGTTCGCAAGGTCTGCCTGCTTATCGGTTCCGATGAGGTCGACTTTGTGGTTCCAGAGGATCGACCACACGGTCGGAGTTTCTGGCGTTGCCCAGAAACGGACCTGTTGTTTGGCTTTGTGGGCGGTTGTTACAAAGTCCGTCAGGGCGATTCCGTTTGCGTCGCCAAATGGGCCCGAGCCGAGATACTTGAAAAGTGGAAGAAATGACTCGCTGACGAGGGGATAGAGGTTTGGGTCGCCCCCTAGATTTTCCTTTCGGCCATCGAGGAACGCATATCGTTGTTTTTGTGCGGCGACTTCGGCGCTGGGGCGGTCGCCGGAGAGGATGATCTTAATGGCGCGCTTGACCGTGCGTCCCTTTTTGAACTCTGAGAGGAAGCTTCGGAAGGGCTCTAGGTCTTTTTGGAGTTGCATATAGACCGCCGCTCCTTCTTGTTTGATATCGACCAGAAGGGTGACCTCGTCTTTGGTGCCATAGACGGTTCCGCCGTGGGTTTTGACCTCTTCGGCGAGGGGCCTGAGATAGAGGTCGGTGAGGGTCCGGTCGGGTCGGAGGTCCTTTCTGTCGTGGCCGACGAGGAGTTTTCCATCGATTAGGTAGACGTCGGCTTCGATGCTACAGAACCCTTGCGATAGCGCGCCCTTTAGGGGGTTTGGCTGCGCGTAGTCGTTGTGTGCGTGCGCGTTTGGGAGGGGGATGAGCATTTACAGATTGTATGCCATTCCCCATTCGGGGCTTTGGTCGGGGTCGTGGCACAGGCGTTCTCCGGCGCGAATTGCGCCGCGCTTTTCGTAGAGGCGATGGGCGTCTTCGAGGCGTTTGTCGCTCCAGATTTCCATGACTTTGCAGCCTTTGGCTCGGGCGGCTTCGATGGTGGCTTGCCAAAGGGCGGAGCCGAGGCCCTTTCCTCGGGCTTCGGGGAGGACGTAGAGTCTTTCTAAAGAGCAGTCGGCGTTTGCGACCCTGATGATGCCTTCGTGGAGCATGGTCCCTTCGCCAGGTGGGAGGGCAGGCATGAAGTCTACAGCGACTGTTCCGACAACCTTTCCGTCCAACTCACCAACCAAAAACTGGTTGCCTTTGTTAAAGTAAAAGGCCTCTATGTTATACAAATCCTCGTGGTAGCCATCGGGGAACCAACCCCAACCGTACTCGTCGTAGCAGGTTCGGATGACGTGTTGGATTGCAGGTTCGTCGGCGCGAGTGGCGAGGCGGATTTGCACCCGCATAGTTTACTGAAGCAATAACTGCAGGTACACGGTGTCGTGCCACTCGCCGAATTTGTGACCGACTTCTTTGAATCTCGCGACGTGAACGAAGCCGAGAGATTCATGGAGCCTTATGCTCGCGACTTGCCCAACCGTCGCTCCGGCGATGATCGAGTGGAAGCCATTCTCCTCCGCGAGTTGAATCAGTTCGGTCATCAAGTTTTTGCCGATACCCTGACCGTGCCATTGGTTGTCGATGTAGATGGAGCTTTCGACTGAAAACTGATAGGCAGGTCTCGCTTTGAAAGGGGAGATGGAGCACCATCCGACGATATTTTTGTCGATTTCGGCAACCAGAACGAGGTGACGGTCGGAGCGAGCTGTCAGCCACTCGATTCGAGATTCGAGGGGGAGGGGGTCGACGTCGAAAGTGCATGTCGATGTCTGTGGATACTGGTTGTAGATCCGGTTGATTTCATCGGCATCGGCAAGAGTTGCCCGGCGAATCTGCATTCTGGATCAGTTTCCTGACTTGACACCTTTTCCGGCTTGGGGTATTCTCTTTCCTTGGATCGATAGCTCAGTTGGTAGAGCAAGTGACTCTTAATCACTTGGTCCTGGGTTCGAGTCCCAGTCGGTCCACCAACGTTTTTGAAGCCACCTTTCGGGGTGGCTTTTTAGTTCGTGGAGTGGTTGATTCTTTTGAGCATGCCTTCCAAGCCCTGCATTCGTTGGAGTGAGAAGCTGATTTGGTTTTGGTTCAGCCAGGCTAGGAAATCGAAGTTCTTCGCTTCTTGTGGCTCTGCACGGTTGTACAAGGTGATGAGCAAGGAGACGATGCCTTTGACGAGGAGGGCGTCGGAGGTGCCGGTGATTCTGATTTGGCCTTGTTCGGTCCAGACTCGCAGCCAGACTTTGCTTTGGCAGCCTTTGACGAGCTCATCGCCGTTGAAATGTTCATCGACTTGGAGCTTTTTGCCGGTGTCGATGATCCATTCGAAGCGTTCTTCGCGGTCGAGGTAGCTGAGTTCCTCGGCGAGTTCGTCGGCGCGTTGTTGGAGGGTGCTCATCGGAGGATTTTGACGGCTTTCGTCATGGCTTCTGCGAACTTGTCGATGTCGTTTTGATCTGTGCATAGGCCGATGGAGGCGCGGACGGCGGAGTCGACCCCGCGGTGCTGGAGGAGGGGGTGGGCGCACATTTTTCCGACTCGGACGGCGACGTTTCTTTCGTTGAGATAGGCTCCTAGGTCGGCGGAGTGGATGCCTTCGATGACGAACGAAGTGAGGCGGGAGTCGGCGTTGGGCTCGCCGATGAACTTGATTCCTTCGATGCTACTTAGGGTGTTGAGGACGCCTTGCATCATTTTGGATTCGTGCTGATGTTGCTCTTCGGTGAGGTGTTGGTCGAGGTAGTCGATGGCGGCTCCGAGGCCGATGACGCTGGCGATGGGCGGGGTGCCGGCCTCGAAGCGGAGAGGTGGCTCCTGGAAGGTAGATTTGGCGAGGGTGACGGTGTCGATCATGTCTCCGCCGCCGATCCAGGGATCCATTTGATCGAGGAGCTCGTAGCGTCCGATAAGGATTCCGACTCCGGAGGGGCCGTAGACTTTGTGACCGGAAAAGACTAAGAAATCGGCACCTAACTTATCGAAATCGATTCGCTCGTGGGGCATGAGCTGGGCGGCGTCGATGAGGGTTGGGACGTCGAGGCCGCGGGCTGCGGCGAGCATTTGCTCGATGGGGAAGCGCTCGCCAGTGACGTTTGAGACCGCGGTGAATGCGGCGAACTTGACTCCGGAGATGAGGAGTTTGAGCCATTGTTGTTCGTCAAAGCAGCCGTCTTCGTCGACTTCAGCGAAGACTAGCTCGGCACCGGCTTTTGCGGCGAGGAGCTGCCAGGAGACGAGGTTGGCATGGTGTTCGAGGCCGGTGAGGAGAATCTTGTCGCCGGGTTCGATCAGCTTTGCAACGAAGGATTGGGCGACGAGGTTGATTGCTTCGGTCGTGTTTTTCTGGATAACGACTTCGTCGCCCTTTGCACCCAAATAAGCGGCGATTTTTTGGCGGGCGGCCTCGTAAGCGTAGTCGGCTTTGGCTCCGATGTCGTGATTTGCGCGGTGGACGTTTCCAGAGTACGTCGTGTAGTAGTCGGTTATCGCCGAGATCACCGATTGGGGTTTCGGGGCGGTGTTGGCGTAGTCCAGATACACCAGATCCGGGTTGTGGGTGAACAGCGGAAAGTCTTGCTTCATCGTGGGCGCAGTACTTCTAAGTTACCTGGAGGCGGATTGTTGCATCAGAGATTGATTGAACCGAGGGTTAGCCAGCCTTTTCTATTCTTCTCATAAGATTCGTTGGCAAAGCCGACCGGGCGACCGTTATGAAGAGGATTTTGGCAGCCGAGGAGGAGGGTGTACTCTCCGTGCTCCAGGCCAGAGAGGGTGGCGGAGAAGTAGCGGTCGGCGGTTACGCCGGGGAGGATTGCGCCGAGGCCGAGTTCGCCTTTGGCGGTTTTTATGATGTTCTTGCTAGAATCCATGATGCCGAGGCGGAGGGGCCATTTTGGATAGAACGGCGCGACGCCTTGATTCTTGATGCTGGCGTTGACGACGAGGAATCCGGCTCCGGATTGGATTCGGGCTTTGGTGACGGTGAAGTCGTAGCCCATGAGTCGGACCATTTCTTCTGCCTTTTTGATTCGTTCCGGGGTTCGGGGGATGTCTTCGCTAAACATGCCGCTGTCCATGAGCCAGGTTGCGTGGGTGGTACGGACGCATTTTTCGAAATCTTGGATCTCGGGGCGATCGGTTTTGGGGTCGAAGCATTTGCCCCAGGCTTCGGGGCGGATTTCGCCGCCGATGGGTTGCCACTTCCACTTGTCCGTCGTTCCGGCGGCTTTCATAGCGGGCATGAAGTACCAGTTGTCCTCGGGCTTACCGGTGTCGAGGGTGGCCCAGGCGAAAGAGTCATCGTGGAATCCGAAGGGGCGGGTTGCGTTTTCGGCCTTGCTGGGGTCGCCTTTTCCTCGGGGGTAGCGCATGAGGATGGGGGTTCGGCTGAAGGATCGCTGAAAGGCGATCATAACTTCGTTTTGGACCTCGACGGGAGCGAAGAGTTCTTCGCGGGGCCAGGTGTGCCACTCGCCCCAGGCTCCTAGGATTCCCATGGTGAGGTAGGCGAGGCGGGGGTCGCCGTCATATTTTTTGCCGAGGGCGGAGATGAACGAGTTGAGGCACTGGCGGAGGTTGGGGTCTTTGTAGTCGGGGGTAATGTTGTCTCCAAGGCCCTGGGCGGAGTCGGAGGCCGCGGATTCGGAGTTCCACTTGGTAACTTTGAGGCCGCCATCGAGGAGGTATTGGGGGATGCCGCTGGGCGACTTGGGGTACTCGAGATAGAAGCGGATGATTGCTTGGTGGCCCCTCCCGCCGATGTCGTTTAGGAGGTCTTCGAGGGCCTTCCAACTGTGCTGATTCTTGCCTTTGACGATTGCGCCGACGGGGAGGTAGCTGAACTCCATGGAGTGGGGGAATTCGTCGTGGTTGCCCGCGTAGGGGACGAGGCCCTTCATCGGGTTGTCGACGGGCGACGGGGCGGGCTTGAGGGTGAGCTCTTGTCCGAGGAGAAGGGTTGCGAGGAGGGTGGTGAGCACTAGCTCTAATTTACGCGAATCTCGGGCAAAAAGTAGCCCGACTTGTTCAAGGTCGGGCTTTGTTTAGTGGGAGAACGAATCCAAGAAAGTTACGTCCATGTTTCAGATGCGCGAGGGGCAAAAGAGTTTCATTTGTTTTTGTTTTCGGAACGACCCGGCTAGATTAAGTTGTATAACATGGTCATGAAACCATTGCGGTTCCTGCCAATTCTCGCTGTTCTTTCCGTTGCTGTTTCCGCTCAAGCGGAGTTGACTGTGGGGGACAAGGCTCCGGCTTTGAACGTCACCGACTGGGTGAAGGGCTCGCCGGTGGAGATTGGGAAAGGGAAGCCGGTTGTTGTTGAGTTCTGGGCGACTTGGTGCGGGCCGTGTCGGCAGACGATCCCCCATCTTACCGAGATGGCAAAGAAGTACGGCGCGAAGGTCGACTTCGTGGGAGTTTCGATCTGGGAGAGCCAGCCGGGGGACTATAAGACAAAGGTTCCCGCGTTTGTGAAGGAGTTTGGCGCGAAGATGGACTACAACGTCGCTACCGAGGGTCCTGACACATTTATGGCGAAGAACTGGATGACCGCGGCGGGCGAGAACGGGATTCCAACTGCATTCCTGATCGACGGAAACGGCACGGTCGCATGGATCGGCCACCCGATGGCGGGGCTTGAAGAAGCGGTTGACGGCGTTTTGAGCGGGAAGCTTGATATGGCGAAGGCACGCAAGGAGCGAGAAGGCGCAAAGAAGGCGGAAGCTGAGCAGGTGGCGATGCAGGCCGCGATGCAGAAAAAGCTGGCTCCGATTCAGGCGAAGTTTCAGAAGAAAGATTACAAGGGCGCGGTTGCCGAGATTTCGAAGGTGTGGACTAAGGAGCCAAAGATGCGGCTGACTTTGGGCAGCATGGAGATGGCGGCGCGGCGAATGGGCAAGCTGGGCGGGATCGACAAGGTTCTGAACAAACTAGCCCCCCTGCCAGAAATGAATAATCCGATGATGATCAACCAAGTCATTTGGGACGTTGTCGAGAACCCTGGGCAGACCGATGCGGCAGGCTATAAGGCAGCGGTGAAGCTGGGCGAGAAGATGATGAAGCTCGACCCGACGAATGCGATGAACATGGACACCTACGCTTTGGCTCTCTGGCGTGCGGGGGATAGGCCGAGGGCAATTGCGACTCAGAAGAAGGCGGTTGAGCTAGCGAAGATGGACAAGCGAGTTGACGACCAGACTCGAGGAGAGATGCAAGCTCGTCTCCGCGAGTTCGGGGGCTAGTTCTCTCGCTCGATGGGAGGTGGTTCCGAGGAGGAGGTGCTGTTGCAGCTGCTCCTCAGGAAGCCGAAGATCGAGATGGCGCAGAAGACGAGGATGTAGATTCCCCATGGGCCGAGTCGTGCGAGGCCTTTGATATTGCTGGTTGCCGTGTGCAAGACGGCGGCGGGGCGGAATTCGATGTTGTGCTTGGCGCATTCGGGGCAGCGGGGGCCGGCGGAGCCAATTTGGGCGCATTTGGTGCAAAGTGGCTTGTCGCAACGCCCGCAGCTGAGGTTGGTTGCCTCCTTGGGGTGTTTGTAGCAGAAGCGGGTTTCGTCGGTGGTGGGGCGGGCCTGGTGCTTGGCGTATTCGGCAAAATCGAGTCCGCAACGGCCGCAGAAGCGGACCTCGTCTTCGTTCTCTCGGGCGCAGCGGGGACAGACTTGCATGATGATTTGACCGTGATTATGCCCTAGCGCGGCTCCAAAAGGTACGCTTTTGGAGTGAGTGAACTGATCCAGCTGGGAAGCCATAACGAGCGCCCGATGCCGCCATCGGCGGATGAACTAAACCTGCGCTTTTCGGATCAGGCGATCAAGGAGCTGGACGCGCTGAAGACTCACTATCCGAACCAGAAGGCGTGTATTTTGCCCGGGCTTTGGATTGCTCAGCGGGAGTACGGCGGGTTTTTGACGGGCGATGCGATTGCAGAAGTGGCGCATCGGCTGCATCGGAGCTTTGCAGAGGTGCAGGGCGTGGCGACCTTTTATTCGATGTACAACACGGTTCACAATCCAGGCAAGCACAAGATTGAGGTTTGCACTTGCTTGTCGTGTCACTTTAACTCGGCTTACCGGATTCGGGACTATGTGACGAAGAAGCTGGGAATTAAGAACGGGGAGACGACGGCGGATGGAATGTTTATGCTGGAAGAGGTCGAGTGTTTGAATGCTTGCGACCGGGCTCCGGTGGTTCAGGTTGGTGATAGGTATTTTGGCCCAGTGGATGAGAAGGCGATTGACGCACTTCTGGACGAGCTTCGGGCGAGTGACGAGAGTACGGTTGTTAAGATGGCTGACCAGATCGTTCAGGTTCAGCTGAAGGCGGAAGAGCGGATCGGGTCGATTCGCTGAACTGTTTTTTCACCAATAGTTCCCACTATCGTTAAAATTTTCGTTTTTCTTCTTCCATTTTTGCTGAAGAAGTTTTAGAATGTGATTGTCAGGGCTTTCCTCCTGGAATGCCCTGGAAAGGCATTCATATGAAACGTGCATTCACACTCATCGAATTGCTCGTGGTCATCGCGATCATCGCGATCCTCGCCGCAATCCTCTTCCCGGTCTTCGCACAGGCTAAAGCTGCTGCGAAAAAGACATCCGCGATCTCCAACGCGAAAAACACTGGTACCGCTGCTCACATTTACGCGGCAGACTCTGACGACAACGGAGTGCTCTCCATGGCTTGGGGCACTGGTTCATCGCCAGACGTTGTCGTCTGCTGGACTGGCTTCGGTACAAACAACTGCAACGCGCCGTGGACGTCGATCATCCAGCCCTACATGAAGAACACGGATATTCTTCAAGATCCACAAATCGGCACTCGAGGTCGCGGATTCGCTGGATTCAGCCAGCGCTCCAAGGACGTGATTATGCCGCAGTTCGGCTACAACCACGCTGCATGGTCACCGTTCATGGGCCCTGGAGGTAAGGGGCAGAACGCTCTCGGAGCGACATCTTCATGGCGCGGTCAGAGCATGACTGCCGTAGATCAGCCCGCGTCAACCGTTATGTTCGCGGCTTCATACGCGATGAACCTCGACATGAATGGCAATCCAAACGCTCTGGCTTGGGATACGAGCACACCGTGGATTTCGACAGGTCTCATTGACGAGCCATATTGCGGTCGAGTCGGCGCAAACGGTCTTGGACCCTTGTGCTGGGATGGATGGGGCGCTAGCTTCTACTGGGAGACCTGGTCACCCATGCAGGGCATGAGCGTAACCAAAGGTAGCCGAACGGGTGGTGTCTCGATGCGAACCTCAGGTCAAGGAATCTTGGTCTTTGGAGACTCGAGCACAAAGACGATGCCAGCGGGCAAAATGGCTCAAGGTACGAACTACACGCCAAATGGTAACCCCTATGCAATTCAGCTGACGAATCGAGATCAATACCTCTGGGGAACCCAAAGCCTGCCATGAGGAGCCTGATCGTTCTGATCTTGCTTGGTTCCGCCTTGGTTGGATGCTCTGCTGCGGAGAGTGACGCAAAGACGGGAGAAATCAACCCGAGCACGCTCACTCCGCCCGAGAAACCTGCTATCGAAAAGGGAGTTACTCCTGGTGCAGGTGGCGACGGTGGCGGAGGCGCAGGGACGCCGATGCCAGCGGGCGAACCGCCGGCAAGCAAAGGCGGCTAATACCCTCCGAACAGACCCCTCAGTTTTTTGCTGAGGGGTCTTTTTTCGT
This sequence comes from Fimbriimonas sp., assembly GCA_965248555.1. Lineage (GTDB taxonomy): Bacteria > Armatimonadota > Fimbriimonadia > Fimbriimonadales > Fimbriimonadaceae > Fimbriimonas. Next base: position 30,665 of record CBDFJP010000002.1, read on the forward strand.
GTTCCCCGGGAGCTTCTTATCTGATCTAATCCCTCTGCTCCAAGGGCTCTACTTTTTGTGCTGGTTGGTTCTCGGACCCGCGAGGTAAATTGATAGGCATGGCAGAGCATAAGCTCCTTTTGAAGCACTCCGACGACCCTGCGACGCAGAAGCTTGCGGGATATAAAAAGGCCGGGGGGTATTCGGGGCTGGCGAAGGCTTTGAAGATGGAGCGGCAGGGGGTTATTGACGAGGTCAAAACTTCTGGGCTCCGCGGGCGCGGCGGGGCTGGCTTCCCGAGCTGGATCAAGTGGAACGGACTTCCGAAGGAGAAATCGAAGCCGCACTACGTTTTATGTAACGCCGACGAAGGCGAGCCAGGGACTTTCAAGGACAAGATGCTGATGGAGACGGCTCCGTTTCAGCTGATTGAGGGGATGACCATTGCGGGTTACGCCGTTCAGGGAGATGTTGGTTACATCTACATTCGAGGCGAATTCATCGATGCGGCGAAAGCTTTGCGGCGAGCGATTGATGAGGCGTACGCCAATAACTTGCTAGGCAAGAACATCCTCGGGACGGATTTTTCGTACGATTTGCACATTCACCTTGGCGCGGGTTCTTATGAGTGCGGTGAAGAGTCTGCGCTGATGTCGTCGCTGATGGGTGAGCGGGGAATGCCTCGGCTGAAGTTCCCGCATGCGCCGCTGCCGACGGTGGCGGGGGTTTGGGAGAAGCCGACGCTGATCAACAACGTCGAGAGCTACTCGTGCGTGCCGCACATTATTGATAAGGGTGGCGAGTGGTATGCGACGCTCGGGGCTTCGACAAAGAACTCGCGAGGGACGAAAATTTTCTCGGTGAGTGGACACGTCAACAAGCCTGGGAACTACGAGATTGAGTTCGGCACTCCGCTGAAGGTACTTTTGGAGATGGCAGGCGGAGTTCGCGGTGGGAAGCTGAAGGCCTGCATTCCGGGCGGTTCTTCAATGCCTGTCATTAAGCCGGACGCAGTAGATGTTGCGATTATCGGCTACGAGGAGATGGGCGAGGTCAAGTCCATGGTCGGCTCGGGCGGTTGTATGTTCTTCAATGAGCACACTGATATGGTGATGCTGGCTTGGCGGACGGCGCATTTTTATGCGAACGAGTCGTGCGGTAAGTGTACGCCGTGTCGCGAGGGGACCCGCTGGATGGTTCAGATCATGGATCGCATCGTGGCGGGTAACGGGCAGAAGGGCGATATGGAGCTTTTGACCGAGGTGGCGAATAACGTTGAAGGGCGTTCGTTCTGCGCACTGGGCGACGCGGCGGCTTGGCCGATGAAGGCGTTCATTCGTCAGTTCCCAGAAGAGTTTGAGTACTGGATCGAACATGGGAAGAGTTCGGTGACCTCGAAAGAGGCTTTGGCTCTGGTTCCGTAACTTCCTCGGGGGCTCGGAGTCAGCTCTTCGAGGGACATGTTGCGCCTGATCGATAGAATCCGTGTATCATCAATCTATGCTTCGCGGACTGTTGATTTTGGCTTGTGCTTCGGTGGGAATCGCGGGGGTTGTGGTTGATCCTTATGCGCTGGGGACTCCGGGGCCGGTGCCTTATCCGAAGTCGAATCCGTACTCTGCGGCGAAGGCAGAGTTAGGGAAGCGGCTTTTTGAAGAGCGGGCTTTGAGCAAGACTCGGCAGACACCCTGTACCTGGTGCCACAATGATCCGGCGGGATTTAGCGACGGGCGGACGGTCAATATTGGCGATACGAAGGAGGCTCTGAGTCGGCATAGTCCGAGCTTGATCGGGGCGGGGTATCAGCCGCAGCTATTCTGGGATGGTCGGGTGAAGACCCTTGAAGAGCAGGTTTTGATGCCGATTGAACACCCGAAAGAGATGAATTTGAACCTGGACGAGGTTCCGGAGCGGTTGCGAAAGGCGAAGTATGAGGGACTCTTCGAGCAAGCATTTGGGTCGAAGGAGATCACTAAAGAGCGGGTAGCGATGGCTCTTGCGACTTATGTGCGAACGATTACTGAGAATGAGACACCATTTGACAAGTTTGTGAAAGGTGATAAGAGTGCACTTTCGGCGACAGCTCAGCAGGGATTGGCGATTTTCAAGGGCAAGGGGCAGTGTACGTCTTGCCACTCGGGGCCACATTTTTCGCGAGCAACCATCGCGGGAGCAGATCCCTTTGCGAAGACTGGGTTGGCGCCTTCTTATGTGATTGGTGAGGACCATGGGCGGGGTGAAATCACGAAGAATCCGAAGGACAATGGCTTTTGGAGGATTCCCTCGTTGCGAGGGATTGGGCGGACTGCTCCGTATATGCACAACGGGACTTTGGAGTCGCTGGAAGACGTAGTTGAGTTTTATGATCGCGGGGGCGATGAGGGTGTTTTGCCGAAACTCAAGCTGACGAAGCAAGAGAAAGCCGCCTTGGTGGAGTTACTCCAAGACGGCTTGACGGGCGATTAGTTCTTACGGCGTCGGCGAGCGAGCAAAGCTCCGCCGAGGCCGAGGACAGCGAGAGTGGCGGGTTCGGGAACGGCCTGGACGCTGAAGTTGCCGCCGGAGATTCCGTTGAGGTCGTCTCCATAGTAGCCGACGATTACGCCGGATTCCTCAGTCCAAACTGGTCCGGACGGGTCGACTCCAGCGAAGATAATGTGGTCGACTGTCTGTGAACTATTTGCCCCCAGTGAGTTGGGGTATCCGTTTTGCGTAAAGTCGACGGTGAAGCCCTGGGGTTGAGCGCCGAGGCTGTAGTATCGGCTCTGGACGTTTGCGGCTCGTCCAGATGTATTCTGCAGGGTGTGCTGAAGAGTTTGGGTCTGCCCTGGGTTAAGTGTGAAACTACTTTGAGGATAGGTGACCGTGATTCCAAATCCGTTGACGACCTCAATGGAGACGGTTGCGGTTCCTAGAAGGTCAGTGCTTGCGCTGTCTTCACCACCAAAAATGTCTACGGTGCCGGTGTAGACGCCTGATGCGCTTGCGTTGCCGAAGAAACCGAAGAGGCCGTCGAAGATGCCTGAAGCCGAGTACCCGAATCCACTGTCTAATTGTGTTCCCCAAGCGTAATGAAATCCGCCAAGGTCAGTTCCGGTACTGTCAAGCTTTCGAAAGTTTGTATTGAACGTGTCGATTTGGAAACCTGAGGTAGCGAGATTTCCTGAACCGAAGCTGGCTGAGTTGATGAAGAGTCCGGACGTGAGGAGGTCGATTTCTGCATCAACCCGCCCTCCCGGGTTCGAGGCCAGTTCCGAAGAATAGTCGTTGATTCCGGTAAAGGTGAGTCCGGCGGATGAAAATCCAGCCAATCCCAAAATGCCAAGCCCAAAAAGTGTTCGTCTCATAGTTATCCGTTCGCTCCGCAATCCGAAGCTAGTTCAAGGCTAACAGAATTCTTTGGATTTCTATGAGTTCATTTAACGGTAGGGAAAGTTTTTCGTGAACATTCTCGTTGTGAAACGCGTCTACCTTTGCTTGTGCCCCCATGCAATATTTGGAAAATATCCCATGCTGGGGAGATCCTGTCTTCCCTGAAGCATTAACACAGCTCGACAATGCCCGCGAGACAGGCGCGGAAAGACTTGCTTTGATGGCCGACCACCACGTTGGCTACGGCGTGCCCATTGGTGGTGTCGTTGCGTATCGTCACCGGATTTCTCCGAGTGGCGTTGGCTACGACATTGCCTGCGGAAACAAGGCGGTTCGGCTTGAGTGCGACGCCCGTAAGGTTAAAGCGAAAATTAACCCGTTGATGGACGAGATTTTTAAGAAGCTCTCGTTTGGGATGGGGCTGAACAACGACGAGGTTGTGGAGCACGAGCTTTTCGATGACGACGCTTGGCGTTTGCCTCCATTGAAAAGCCGAAGGCAGAAGGCGCAAAACCAGCTCGGTACGATCGGTGGGGGAAACCATTATGTAGATGTTTTTGTGGATGAACTTGATCGTATCTGGATCGGAGTTCACTTTGGGTCCCGTGGCCTTGGCCACGGGATTGCCCAGTACTACATGGACCTCGCCGCGGGCGAGGGGCAGGTGAGCAATGGCATCAGTTGGCTTTCGACCGAGAAGGATTCGGGGCGAGAGTACATCGAGGCGATGGAGCTTGCGGGGCAGTACGCCTACGCAGGACGCGACTGGGTTTGCGCTCGGGTAGCCAAGATTCTTGGCGGAACGATTGTTGAGGAGGTTCATAACCACCACAACTTCGCTTGGCGCGAGACTCATGGCGGCGAGGAGTACTGGGTTGTTCGCAAGGGCGCGACTCCGGCGTTCCCGGGTCAGCTCGGGTTTGTCGGCGGATCGATGGGTGATGACTCGGTGATTCTCGAAGGAGTTGACTCTGAGGAATCGAAGGAGGCTCTGTACTCGACGGTTCATGGCGCGGGAAGGGTGATGTCTCGAACGGCGGCTAAGGGCAAGCGCGGCGAGGCCGGAAGGGTGACCAAAGAGATGATGTCGAAGTGGGTTAAGGATCGCGGTGTCGTGGTGCGCGGCGGCGATGTGGACGAAGCTCCGCACGTCTATAAGCGGCTCCATCGGGTGCTTGAGCACCATTCGGCGACGATCAAGATTCTCCACACGTTGAAGCCGCTTGGGGTTGCTATGGCAGGCGCTGACGTAAAAGACCCATTTAAGGACTGAAAGCGAGACGAACTTGCGATATAATGCCAGCAAGTCTCCTTTCGGGGAAGTGGTTTTCATGAACAAAACTTCGATTTTTGTCTCTTTTACTGTGCTGGGTCTGGCATCGGTTAGTTTTGGGCAGTTCACCCAAGTTCTGGGTGAACGCGAATTCACTGGTCAGATGATCGTTCGACCGAAGCAGGTTGCTGCGATGATGGACTCGGGCGTGAAGTTCGATGAGATTCGGCTTCGACGGCAGCGGGCCAGGAGCAGAGTGTCATCAATGATCCTGCGATACATTCCGCAGACCGACGAGTACGTTCTGCGGGTTCCCATTGGGATGAGCGAGAACATGCTGTCGAAGTCTCTGATGGGCAGCGGCGACTATCAGTACGCCGAGCCGAACTGGCGGGTTTATCCGAACAAGGTTCCGAACGATCCGCTTTATTCTCAGCAGTGGCACCACCCGGTCATCAGCTCGCCGCTTGCGTGGAACTTGTGGACGGGGACGAACACTCGCATCATCGCGTTTTGCGATACGGGAATCAAGACTTCGCACGAAGATTTGAAGTACTTGCGCATTCCTGGCTATAACTCAGTTGACCGAAAAGCTGAAGTTGATGGTGGCCAGGTGGAAGATATTCATGGCCACGGAACCCACGTTTCGGGTTGCGGCGCGGCTCAGGGGAACAATGGCATCGGTGTCTCCGGGGTTGGTTGGAACTTTAAGGTGATGCACTGCCGTGTGAGTAATTCGGGTGGAAGTGCAACTTATGATGATTTGATGGACGCAGCTCGCTGGTCGGTTGAGCACGGCGCCAAGACGACGAGCGTTTCGTTCTCGGGCGTTGATGGAGCGATCATTGGCACCACGGGAACCTACATCAAGAGCATTGGCGGCTTGATGCTTTACGCGGCCGGGAACGATAATCGCGACCTTAATGGCTTCCGCCATGCGGATACGATTGTTGTCGGGGCGTCCGATCCTAACGACAAGAAAGCTGATTTCTCGGCTTATGGGAGGGGTTGTACTCTCTTCGCGCCGGGCGTGAACATTTTGAGCACGACGATGGACGGTGCTTATGGGTTCAGTAGCGGAACTTCGATGGCGACTCCGGTTGCGAACGGAGCTCTGGCGACGATTTGGTCCGTTAATCCTGATTTGACTCCAAACGAAGTAAGCGACATCTTGTTCTCGACTTGCGATAACATCGGACCCGCTTCGATCTTCGGTTACGGACGCATCAACGTCAATCGGGGAGTAAATCTTGCGCTTGCGACGTTGGCGAAGGATGCCGATGTGACGGCGGTTGCTCCGGTTTATGGCGACTATACTGGTGGCGGATTAAGCGACGTGAAGGACTCGAGTTTGGTGAGTTCGTACAACGTGAAGGGCAAGATTCAGGCAGGCGTGGGACCGGTTGCTTCGGCTTCGGTGACGGGAACGATTCCGGCACTGGCTTCCGAACTTCGATCGGTGAGCTTCTCGGCGGCGTTTAATTCGGAGTCGCTTGCGGCGACGACGGTATTTGTTTACGCTTGGAACCAGGCGACCGCGGCCTGGGACCTTCAGGGTTCACGGGGAACCTATGGCGGCGTAAATAACACGATCAACTTCTCCTTGAAGACAAATATTGCGAGCTACGTGAATGGTGCTGGGCAGGTTAAGGTGATGTTCCGAGCGGTTACGCCGGCGCGGCTTTCGCAGAACCTGAGCAACCTTCGAGTGAGCCAGGTGAAGGTCCGGTACACGAAACTGCCAGCGACTCCTTAGTTGCGCGGGTCGTTAGGAAACGCCTTTTGCCGTTTAGGTAGGGGGCGTTTTAGTTTGTAAGCTCGCGAATGATTGCCTCGGCTTCGGGGCCGAACTCTGCGAGGCGACGGTAGAGGGTGAGCTGAACCATTGCCCGGGTCTTATTCAGGTCTTCTGGGTCGCCGTGGCCGAGTTGGAAGTAGGTGTCGCCTTTGAGGTAGTCGGTAAGGAAGCGTAGGCCGAGTTCGAGGGCGATGACTTGGACGGCGGAGACCATCATCGAGATTTCTTGGCTGGTGACCTCGGTGGCGGTTGAAAGGAAGCCTTCGGCGACGGCGCGGTAGACGTCGGTGTCGACGGTGACCTTCTGCATGTCGGTCTCCTTTTCGCCGGCGACATTGACGAGCGAGCGGAGCATATCGCCCCAATCGGCAAGCCAGGTGAACGACATAATTGTGTCGAGATCGACGAGGGCTTTGACGTTTCCGGTATTGGTGTCAAAAAGGAAATTTTCGATCTTGGTGTCGCCGTGGATGAGGGTTTGGCGGATACGACCCTGGGCGATGGCTGTCCAGAGTCCCATTGCGAACGGCTCTTGCTCTTGCACGAGGGCGATGTAGGGGGCCAGTTCGGGGTCTTGTTTGCGCTCGTTGGCTTCTTCTGGCGAGCAACCGACAAGGAAGTGGGGGCCGGTTGAGGTACGGAGAATCGGGTCGTCGGGGAGGAGAGCGGCGGCGTCGCCCATGGTCCGGTTCCCGTTCATTACCGAGTGGAATTGGCGGTAGTACAGGCCGGTATCTCGGTAGCCGGGGAGGGAGCCTTCGACGCCGACCGGGTTGATCGACGAGGTGAGGTCGGAGTAGATCGCGAGTCCTCGACCCATTTCGCGGGCGAGGCGGAGCTGCTCTTGGCGGGTGGCGACTTCGGAGAGGCTCTTGTATGAGCGTGACTCGGGAATGCGAACCATCAGTCGCCAGACGGACCAGCCGTGCTCGTCGGTGAGGTCGAGGAAGGCTTTTCCTTGGCGGGTTGGGACGAGTTCGATGGGTTCCCAGCCTTGGATTTTGTTGGTTTTGAGGCTCTCGGCTTGAGCGGTGATGGAGCTGACCATGCCGTTCATCACGCGATAGGGCATCGCAAACACGTCGGAGTTGACTTTTTGGAGCAGGTATTCGTTCTCGCCCGCGATGACTTCGTAGGTGTGGAGGTTGATGTTGCCTCGTCCCGGGAACGGGGCGATTTGGAGGTCGCCTTCAACTTGGAATTGGTTAACGACCCAGTTGATGTCGGCGGTGGTGTAATCCTGGTACGCGCCCGTGAGGTGCGACGGACGGTCTTCGATGACCACACGGTCGGTTGCCAACGGAATTGTCTGCTCGTTCATCCCTTTTCCTGAATGTTAACAAGAATGTTACCACTCGGGGGGGTGGGGGGCAAATGTCTGACTAACCGACTGTGAAAATCCGCTGTAATGCGTTCAAATGAACGGTTTCTGACGCTCCGAGCTCAGTAAGCATTACGCATTCGTTGACGGCGTGGATGGTTTTGTTGATGGGGCCGAATTCGCAGACGGGGATGTTGGCGGCGGCGATGAAACGGGCGTCGGAGGTGCCGCCGCTGGTGCTGAGTTTGGGGTTGGTTCCGGTGGTTTGTTGGACAGCTTGGCTGACGGCTTCGATGAGCGTGGCGTTGTGGGTGATGAAGGGGCGGGCGCCGTCGGTCCAGGTGATTTCGTGGTTTAGACCGTGTTTGTGTGCGAGGTCGTTGAAGACTTTTTGGATTGATTCGGGGGTTTGGGTGGGTTGGTAGCGGATGTTGAAGTCGAATTCAAGGACGCCCGGGATGACGTTGTTGGCACCGGTTCCGGCGTTGATGTTGGCGATTTGGAGGCTGCTTGGGTCGAACTCGGGGGTGGATTCGTCCCAGCGGTGGCTGGTGAGGTCGTTTAGGAAGCGGAGGCAGCCGTGGATGGGGTTGCTGGCGAGGTGGGGGTAGGCGACGTGGCCCTGCTTGCCGAAGACTTTGACCCTTCCGCTGAGGGAGCCTCGGCGACCGATTTTGATGGTGTCGCCGAAGGTGTCTTCGCTGGTTGGTTCGCCGACGATGGCGTAGTCGAATCGCTCGCCCCGAGCGAGGAGTTTTTGGAGAGCGAAGCCGGTTCCGTAGGTTCCGAATCCTTCCTCGTCGGAAGTGATGAGGAGTGCGATTTGTCCAGGGAAGGTTCTGTTTTCCTGTACAAAAGAGATTGCGGCGCTGACCATGGCGGCGAGTGAGCCTTTCATGTCGGCGGCTCCGCGTCCGTAGAGGCTTCCGTCTCGAATCGTTGGTTCAAAAGGGGGTGAGAGCCAGGATTCAAGGGGGCCCGGGGGGACGACGTCGCAGTGTCCGTTGAAGAGGATCGAGGGGCCCGCGCCGCCTTGGTAGGTGGCGTAGAGGTTTTCGGTGTCGGCTTCGTTGATGAACTCGCAGGCGAAGCCTGCTTCGGTCAGCAAGTTGGAAAGTAGGTCAAGACAGCCTGCCGGATCCGGCGTCACAGAGGGACAACGAATCAGGTCACAGGCGAGTTTGACGACGTCCATTAGTCGCGCAGGAGGTCGTTGAGGGCGGTCTTTGCTCGGGTTTGGGCGTCGACGGTTTTGACGATGACGGCGCAGTAGAGCGAGTGGGAGCCGTCTTTGGATGGCAGCGATCCGGGGACGACGACGGAGCCGGCGGGGATGCGGCCGTATGTGATTTCGCCCGTCGCGCGGTTCAATATCTTGGTGCTTTGCCCCAGGAAGACGCCCATGGAAAGGACGGAGTTTTCTTCGACGATGACCCCTTCAACGACCTCTGATCGGGCTCCGATGAAGCAGTTGTCTTCGATGATGACTGGGTTGGCCTGGATGGGTTCAAGGACTCCGCCGATGCCGACTCCACCCGAAAGGTGGACGTTTTTGCCGATCTGGGCGCAGGAGCCGACGGTTGCCCAGGTGTCGACCATGGTGCCTTCATCCACATAGGCTCCGACGTTGACATAGGAGGGCATCAGGACGACGTTTCGGCCGATGTACGAGCCTTTCCGGACGGTGGCGGGCGGGACGACCCGGAAGCCGTTGTTGGCGAACTCGGCGGGGGTGTAGGTCTCGAATTTGAGGGGCACTTTGTCGTAAAAGTGCATCGGTCCGGCGGCAGAGACATGGTTGTTTGCGAGTTTGAACGAGAGCAGAACGGCCTTTTTGACCCACTGGTGGGTTGTCCATTCGCCGTCGATCTTCTCGCAGACTCGCAGGCGGCCCGAATCGAGGAGGTGCAAAACGCTGCCGATTGCGTCTTTGAGGCCGTCGGGGTAGCTTGAACCGGTGATAGAATCGCGCTCCTCCCACGCGGCGTCGATTTCGGGTTGGTAGTTTTGCATCTCACTCATAGTGTAGCAAGATCGGAGCGGGAAGCAGGAAGCGGGGAGCGAAGGGAGACTTTCTGCTTCCCGCTAGCGACTTCTCGCTCTTGCGGAACTTTATCGAACTTTCGCGCCTCTTCTCATCGTATGAACATAATCATGGGTCGTCGAATTTTGAAGGCGGTTGGGCTTGGGCTTACCCTTGCGGTGGCTGGAGCGGGCTTTGGGCAGAGCGGAGATAAGAAGCAGATGGATTTGAAGGAATTGGTGATTGGTGGCGGGTGTTTCTGGTGCGTAGAGGCGGTGCTGGAGGACCTGAAGGGGGTTGAAAAGGTCGAGAGCGGGTACGCGGGGGGGCACATTTTCCCGGTGACTTATGAGGAAGTTTGCACTGGGCGCACGGGCGCAGCGGAGGTCGTCAAAGTGTTCTACCATTCGGACCAGATATCCTCGGCGGATATTTTGAAGATGTTCTTTGTCTCGCACGATCCGACAACATTGAATCGCCAAGGGCCGGATGCGGGGACGCAGTACCGCTCGGTGATTTTCTACTCTACTCCGGAGGAGAAAGAGCTTGCTCAGGCGGTCATCAAAGACATCACAGCGGAGAAGCTGTATGCGAACAAAATTGTGACTACACTGGAGGCGTTGACCAACTATCAGCGTGCGGAGGAGTATCACCAGAACTACTACGCGAAGTATGAGAAGGCAACCGACGCCGAGCGGAGCCGCATGAACGCGGGGTACTGCGCATATGTGGTCTCGCCGAAGGTGACGAAGTTCCGGCAGAAGTATGCGGCGAAGCTGAAGAAGGGGTGAGGCGAGTCTTGGGTCTTGAATCTTGAGTCGGAAGTAAACTCATGGAGTGTTGCCCTCCATTCGTGTGTACCTTGTCCGGCATGGACAGACGGCTTGGAACGTTGAGAAGCGAGCGCAGGGGCATACGAATATTCCTTTGGACGAGGTCGGATTAGCTCAGGCTGAGGGGGTTGGGCGCGCGTTTTCGGGGACTTCGGTGGGGCTAGTTTTAGCTTCTGATCTGCTTCGAGCGCACCAGACTGCGCTCGCGATATCCCCTTCGGTGTCTGTCGATCCGTTGTTGCGAGAGCAGGGGTTCGGCGAGTGGGAAGGGGAGGAGTATTTGGAGGTTCGTCGTCGGTTCATCGCGGCGGGAGATCACTCCGAAGTGACTCCGCCGGGCGGGGAGTCGAAGCGAGACGTGTGGAACCGCCTTGAATCGGTTCATCAACGGCTGTCGGAGACGCTTTTTGATACGGCGGTGGTCTCGCACGGAGGGACTTCATCAATGCTGTGCGCGCGGCTGCTTGGCGGAGATGTTGGGATGGCGGCTTCGTTCAAATTCTCGAACGGCGGCGTGACTGAATTTGAGCGGATGGCGGATGGACGGTTTCGGCTGATACGGTACGACGATGTTTCGCACTTGTCGCTGGTGAGCGAAAAGTCGGCACACGGGGTGCTGGGTTGATGGTTACCGTTGTTGGCGCTGGGTTCGCCGGTGTCGAGGCGGCTTGGGCATTGGCTTCGCGGGGAGTTTCAGTTCGGCTTTACGAGATGAGGCCGGTGAAACGGACACCGGCGCATACGACGGACTATTTTGCCGAGTTGGTTTGCTCTAACTCGCTGAAATCCAAATCTCCGACCTCGCCGGCAGGGCAATTGAAGTCAGAGATGGCGGCTTTGGGGTCGCTTGTACTTCGGCTGGCGGAGGAGCACTCGGTTCCGGGGGGCGAGGCGCTTTGCGTTGATCGGGATGCTTTTGGAGCGGCGGTAACTCGGGCGATGGAGGAGCATCCGCTGATCACGGTGGTGCGCGATGAGTTCACTCCAGCGATGGCTTCAAGTTGCGGCGGGCCGCTGGTGCTGGCGACAGGGCCATTGACCTCGCCGGAGCTTTCGGAGTGGCTGGCGGAGAAGACGGGGCGGAAGCACTTGTACTTTTATGATGCGGTTTCGCCGACGGTGGAGGCTTCTTCGCTGGACATGTCCGTGGTATTCGCCCAGTCGCGTTACGACAAGGGCGAGGGAAATGACTACCTCAACTGTCCGTTTAACAAGGAGGAGTATTACGCCTTTGTAGCGGCTCTGGTCGCGGCGGGACGGGCTCCGTTTCACGCCTTCGAGGCGGGCGGAGTTCGTGGGGAAGCCGGACAGGGAGATGATTCGCTTTCCGAACAACAGTTTGTTGAGAAGATCAAGTATTTTGCTGGTTGTACTCCTATTGAGGCGATTGCTGAGAAAGGCGAGCGGTCGCTGGCTTTTGGGAATTTTAAGCCGATTGGCCTGACCGATCCTCGAACAGATCGTAGGCCGTATGCGGCCCTACAACTACGTCCAGAGAATCGGGAGAAGACTCTATATTCGTTGGTGGCTTGCCAAAATCGCTTGAGATTTGGAGAGCAGAAGCGGGTGTTTCAAATGGTGCCGGGGCTTCAGAACGCGGAGTTCATTCGGTACGGGGTGATTCATCGGAATACCTACCTGGAGGCTCCGACTGCGCTGGATGAGCAATTGCAACTGCGTTCGGTTTCCGACGTATATGTTGCGGGTCAACTTACGGGGGTTGAGGGGTATGTTGAGTCGGCGGCGATGGGGGTCTTGGTGGGGCTAAATATCGCCCGTCGGCTCTCCGGTCTGGACTATGTTGCGCCGCCAAGGGAGACTGCGTACGGTGCGTTGCTCGCTCACCTCCAAGACCAGACGGAGCGCGAGTTTGCGCCGATGAACATCAACTGGGGAATCTTGCCGGACCCAGAGGAGCCGACTCGGGACAAGGGAATCAAGCGAGCCAAAAAGATTGAGGCCGCCCAAGGCGGCCTCTCAAAGTGGCTTGAAGCGATGGCCTAGCCAATTTCCCACGTGTTTCGGTGTCGGAGCTCACTATGGGGTCCGACTTCGCGAATCCAAATGTTTCGGAACCGAACGGGGTCGCCGTGGTCCTGAAGTGTTATTGGGCCTTTGGGGCCGTGGGGTGTGTAGAAGCCGACTTGCCGGTGTAGGGTTTCGCCGATGAGCGGGGTTGCATGCTGAACCAGGATTCCGTTGAGGAATACGGTGACGTACGCCGGGGTATCCAGCTTGCCATCCTTGAAGCGTGGGGCAACGAAGATGATGTCGTATGTTTGCCACTCACCGGGCTTGCGGCAGGCGTTCACGAGCGGAGCGGTTTGGCCGTATACGCAGCCAGTGGTTCCGTCAGCATAGGTCGGGTTGTTGTAGGCGTCCAAAACCTGGACTTCGTATTGACCCATGAAGAAAATACCGGAGTTACCACGTCCCTGGCCGCTGTTTTTGGCTTCGGCAGGTTCGCAGAACTCGAGATGAAGCTGGCAGTCGCCGAATTCTCCGATCGTTTGGACTGATCCTGTGCCGCGCTTGACTTCAAAAAAGTCTTGTGTGACAGTCCATGGCCCGCCCTTCCATTCGTTCATGTTTCCGCTGCTGAACAAGACTTTGGCGTCGGAAGGTGCTTGTCCGGCAGCCGCGCCTGGAGTGACGACTTTGGGCTGTGGTCGTTTGCTATCGTGGACACGCCAGTGTCCGCCGGGGAGCATGGGCGTGTCATCGTAACCTTGGGCTTGGGACTTTGTTGCGAATAGTCCACCGAGCAGGGTTCCGGCTCCAGCGGCGGAGAGTTTGGTGAGGAGGTCTCGGCGAGAGAATGGCATGGGTGGGATATTACACCTTTTTGAATTCAAATCTCTTTATCAGCTCGTAACTTCCGTCCGGGAGGGAGTTGAAAAGGGAGACTGCCTCGGGGGTCCAGGAGAGCTGATCAGGGTGCTCGCCGCTGTGGATGTAGTCGCGGAGCTTGTGGCCGAGCTTGGTGCTGGCAGGCTTCATGCGGCTGAGGGTGAGGTGGGGAGTGTAGTCTTCTTCACTGTTCAGAAGTGCTTTTTGAAGTTCTTTCTGGAGGGGCTGTAGGAAGGTGCTGTCGTCCGAAACCGCGAGGGCGAGGACGCCTGGTCGCTTGGTGTCGGGGAGGCCGGTGATGCGGTTGATGTTGAGGTGGGGTGCTTTGTGCTTCTCGACAATGTTAGAAGTTGCTTCTGCTACTAGTTCTGTTGGAAGGTCGCCGAGGAACAGCAGTGTGACGTGATACTTGTCAGATTTCACCCATCTCATGCCTTGTCGGTCGAGCTTTTCGTGGGGCTTGGGTTGCCAGTCGGCGATGGCTCGGCGGACGAGGGAGGAGGGTTCTAGTGCGAGGAAAAGTCGGTTCATGGGTTTGTTCTTGGGTCGCGAATCCACTTGGCGTGGAGGTCTAGAAAGAGGCGGTTTCGGCCGCCAGCGTGGGGCGTTTTGCCCTTCAAGTTGGCTTGCACTGTTGGGATGGTGCGTGGGAAGTAGGGGTCGACGAGGAGTTCGACGTCGGCGACTCCATCGGGGGTACCGATGGTTGGATTATTGGCGTTTTTCGCGTCCTCGGCGGCTTGCTCGGGAGTTTTGCCCCAGAAGTTGTCAAGGTCGACGGGGTCGGTTGTGCGGTCGAATCTCCACATCCAGTAGGTTGACTCTTGCTGTCTCACTTGAATTGTTTGATCCTGTTGGAGCATTGGGCAGGACCAGATGTCTTTGTTCTTGAGGTAGGGGTCAATGAGGGGGATTGCCCAGCCGGCGCGAGGGTCGCTGGGGGGCCAGGTGGTCCAGGGGCGATAGTTGACGGCCTTGATGTCGCGGCGGTCGGGGAATCGGTCGTCGGAGTCGTTTAGGTAAAGGGAGAACCCGATTCCGATTTGGCGCATGTTGCTGAGACAGGCGGCACGTTTTGCGGCGGCTTTGGCTTGGGTGAAGACGGGGAAGAGAATGGCAGCGAGGATTGCAATAATAGCAATCACTACTAATAGCTCGATCAGTGTGAAGGCTTTTCTCATACGTTCAGTGCCGCCCTTGAGTCTTCGATTTGCTGAAGACACTTTTCGATCGCGTTGAGGAGTGCCTCAACGGCGAGGATTGGGTCGCCGGTGAAGGGGAAGAGGAAGGCGTCGCGGGTGTTGTACGATCCTTGGAGGGTTTTGGGGAGAAGAACGAAGAGGCGGGGTGGGATGTCTTCGAGATTCCTAAAGGTGAGGGCGACACGACCTTGGCGGGCGTCCACCTTCTCGATGCCAAGTTTCTTGCCTCTTATGCGAAGGGACATGACGGCGAAGGCATTGGACACTGAGCGAGGTGGCTTACCATAGCGGTCTTCGATCTCGTTTTGAACCTCGCCGAGGCGAGTTTGGTCGCGCGAGGACATCATCTGCTGGTAATAGAAGAGGCGTTGGGCCTGCTCGTTGATAAAGCTCTCGGGGAGCATCGCGAGTACCGGAATCTCGAAGGTTGGGAGCGGAGTGAGGGATTCCAGCGGATCGCGGGCGGTGTCGGAAGTCACGGGTTGGCCGTCTACTCCCGTTTTAAGAGATGCGACGGCCTCATTTATGAGTTGTGTGTACAACTCATAACCAATTTGAAGCATGGTTCCGCTCTGCTTTGCGCCGATGAGCTCGCCTGCGCCACGGATCTGGAGGTCGCGGAAGGCAAGAGAATAGCCAGAGCCAAGGGTCGAGAATTCTTGGAGAGCCTGAAGCCGGGCAAAGGCCCCTTCAGACATAGTCTTTTTCTTGCGACTCTCTCCGGAAGCATCTTCTTGGCGTTGCTTGGCGGCGATGAAGCTTTGATCGAGGTTTCGGTTGTAGAGGAAGAGCGAGTAGGCTTGGCGATCCGAGCGGCCGACTCGCCCTCGTAGCTGATACAACTGAGCTAGGCCGAGGCGATCGGCGTTTTCTATGATGAGGGTATTGGCGTTGGCGATGTCGATTCCGCTTTCGACGATGGTCGTGGATAGAAGGATGTCGATTTCGCCCTTGATGAAGCCGACCATGATCGGCTCGAGCTCCTTCTCGTTCATCTGTCCGTGACCGACTCCAATTCGGGCGGTTGGGACGAGCTTGCGCAGTTTCTCGGCGACGTGCTCAATGCTGTCGACACGGTTGTATACATAGAAGACTTGGCCGCCTCGGGCGAGCTCGCGAAGGATCGCTTCCCGAACGACTTCGCTGGAATATTGGCGGACAAATGTGCGGACAGGGAGGCGTCCTGGGGGTGGGTCGTTGATCGTGGACATCTGTCGAATGTCCATGAGTGCCATGCTAAGTGTTCGGGGGATTGGCGTCGCGGAGAGGGTGAGCACATCTACTTCGGTGCGCAACTCTTTGAGCATTTCCTTCTGTTTGACTCCGAATTTCTGCTCTTCATCGATGACGACCATTCCAAGATTCTTGAACTGAATCTCTTTGCCGAGGAGGGCATGGGTGCCGATGACCATCTCAATAGTGCCGTCTTTCAGTCCATCAATGATCTCTCGCCGTTCACTGGCGTGAGTGTAGCGATTGATTAGCCCAATTCGGGTTCCGAACGAACCGAGACGATCCACGAAGTTTCGGTGATGTTGTTCAGACAGAATTGTGGTGGGGCAGAGAATCGCAACTTGGCGCCCAGATTGAATCGCCTTAAAGGCGATACGAATCGCAACTTCGGTCTTTCCGAATCCGACGTCTCCGCAAACCAGCCGATCCATCGGATACGGCTGCATCATGTCATTCTTCGCTTCCCGAATCGCCCTCAGCTGGCTCGGCGTCTCCACCCACGGGAAGGTCTGTTCCATTTCCGTCTGGAATGGAGTGTCCGCCCCGTAAGGTGTACGTTGGACGTCTTTCCGTACTGCGTACAGCTTCACGAGGTCCCGAGCGAACGCCCGGGCCTCCTCCTTCGCTTTTCCCAGGGTCCGCTGCCATTCACCTCCTGTGAGCCGGTTGAGTTTGGGATTGTCATCCCCCGGATTGAGGTATTTCTGGATACGATCGAGCTGATCAGCGGGAACGAAGAGCTTGTCGGGAGCGGCATATTCGATGAAAAGGAATTCTTTCTCGACGCCTTCGACTTCACGTCGGGTAAGGCCCCGGAAGACGCCGATTCCGAAGTTGATGTGAACAATGTAGTCGCCGGGTTTGAGGTCTAGGACGGTGGCGACGGGGGCGCCTTCCTGGAATCTTCGCTGAGGAAGCTTGAGCCGAGCGACGCCGAATAGTTCGGCATCCGAAATAAATGCGATTTTGTGGTTAGGGAGTGCGAAGCCTCCGCCGAGGTTCCCGTTGACCAAGTAGCCGTTCGGAGCGCCCCAAGGTTGGTTCTCACCGGATTCAGGGACGGCCTCCTGTGGATAGATGTCGATCTGACTTAGAACTGACTTTGCGCGGTTCGGTTGATCGGTGGTGAAGACTACTGTGATGTCTTGCTCTCGCCAGGTTTTCATGGTTTGAGCAAGGGCATCGGCACGGCCACGATAGGGTTCGAGGGATGCGCCGCCAAGTTCGTATTCCGAACGAGAGTCAAGCCAATTGGGTTTGTCGTTCATCGCGGTGAGAATCCACTTGCATGAACTGGAGTCCAGATGCTCGACAGGGAGGAAGAAGTCGTTCGCGGTTGCGTGGAGTATTTCGCCCCGCGCCGCTCGTGCGGCAAGGGCTTGGCCGAGTTCCTCTTCGGCTCGATTTCCGATTGCTTCGAGCTCAAGGGGCTCGTCGAGAATCAGTGTGTCGCCTTCGCCGTCCAATAAGTCAATAGCGCAACCTGAATCAGGAAACAGAAGCGGCCTGTAAAGCTCCATGCGGTCGAAGAACTGCCGAGAGGCAAAGTGCTCCGCGTCGGCAGAGACGAGTTCTTCTAGCCGCGCGGCGGCTTCTTCGTCCTCAACTCCCCCGACTTCGCGTTCGAGTTGATAGAGTATGGAGTCACGAATCTCGTTCTCGTCGCCGCAGAACAGGACTTCACGAGAGGGTGCAAGCTGTAAGGCCGGGACGGTCCCGGTTGACCGTTGCGAGCCAGCGTCGAAAGTGCGGACGGACTCAACTTCGGTATCAAACCATTCGATCCGGATCGGTTGCTCATAGCCGCTGGGCCAGACGTCAAGAATTCCGCCGCGCTTGCTGTAGCCGCCCGGGAGGCGGACTGGCTCTTGGAGCTCGTAGCCGAGCTTCTTGAGGGTGTCGACAAGGTCATTCTGGTCGAAGGTGTCGCCAGAGCGGATTGTGATGAAGGATTCGAGAAGCAGGTCGGCGGGGATCGTTCGCTCGAGAGCGGCTTGGGGGGAGGCGATGACGATCTTGGGGCCAGCTTCTGCCAAGGATCGTAGCGCGCCGAGCCGATCAGAAAGCGCGATCTGCTCCGGGGTGGCGTCTTCAAAAAGAGCCGAGTTTCCGCTGGGGAGCTGGTGGATGTCGGAGTGGGGGACGCCGCTCAACTCGAGCTTGGCTTGCCAAGCCAGCGCGCGGTCGTAGGATGCGGTGACGATCAGCATCTTGCGCGGATTTCGCAAGTAGGATGCGCCAACAAACACCGCTCGAGCTTCCGAAGGCACGCTGTTCCAGACAGTCGAATCGGAGAGTTGGTCGAACGGTTCCTGAAAGGGTTCCGAGGAAGCGATGAGGCGAGCCCAATCGGCAACGCGCATTGAAGGGAGTGTACCGCGTGTACGAGGCTCTCCAAGGTATAAACCTGGAGTGAGTTCATCGAAGCGAATCCTGAGCGGAATGCGTCCCACCAATCCAAAAGGCGGGCATCTGGGCAATTATGAGGGCGCGCTT
Organism: Fimbriimonas sp.; assembly: GCA_965248555.1. Lineage (GTDB taxonomy): Bacteria > Armatimonadota > Fimbriimonadia > Fimbriimonadales > Fimbriimonadaceae > Fimbriimonas. Next base: position 49,045 of record CBDFJP010000002.1, read on the forward strand.
CGGAACTGGGTGAACCTGCAGAACGAGGGGTACGAGATGTTCTGCATGGTGGCCGACTGGCACGCGCTGACCACGCTGGATGATACAGAGAGCCTTGCTCAAAACACGATTGAGATTACAAAGGACTACGTGGCCGCGGGGATTGACCCGTCGAAATCAGCGATCTTTGTGCAGAGCCACGTGAAGGAACATGCCGAGCTTCATGTGCTATTCAGCATGGTGACTCCGCTTGGCTGGCTGGAGCGGACTCCGACGTATAAAGAGAAGAAGGACGAACTTGAGGGTGTGGAGCGGGAGCCCTATGGCTTACTCGGCTATCCCGTTCTGCAGACCGCCGATATCCTCCTTTATCGACCCTACGGAGTCCCCGTCGGGCGCGACCAAGCTCCGCACTTGGAGATCGGGAACGACATCGGAATTCGGTTCAACAGGCTGTTCAATACCGAGTTGTTCGAGCCTTACAAGTACCTCATCCCCGAGGATGAGGGGCGAGCGAAGCTCCCTGGCCTCGATATGCGGAAGATGAGCAAGAGCTACGACAACTGCATCTTTTTGAGCGAAACCGAGGACGAGACGGCCAAGAAGGTCAAGAGCGCTTACACCACGCCAAGCAAGATCAAGAAGACCGATCCGGGCATTCCGGAGGGGTGTGCGGTTTGTCAGTATCTCAAGATTTACTCGCCGGCTTGGGAGACGCTGTGGGACGAAGACCGAAAGGGCGAGCGGGGCTGCATGCAGAACAAGACCGCATGTATCGAGGCAATCAACGAATACTTTCGCCCTATCCGCGAGCGCCGCAGTGCGCTGAGCAATGACGACGTCCAGGACATTTTGCGCGAAGGCGCGAAGAAGGCGAGCGCGGTGGCGGGGGAAACCATGGAAATGGTCCGCTCGGCGATGGGGCTACTTCGTAGCTGAGCGCCGGAGAAGCGTACAGGTTTCGGCGGCGTCTGCGCTGGTAGTGGAGACTATTAGGTCTCCGCGTCGGTTGAGGTTTTGGATGAACGATCGGTCGCCGCCAACGGGCCAGCTGGGATGCCTTCGGAGGTCGTATGCCTCGCCATCTTTCCATACGACGGGGACAAAGTTGGTCCCATGGGATTGCAGTGCTCCAAACATCAGACCGTCTTCGGTTACTTTTTGGATGATGATGCTCTTGAATCCAGGGGGTGGCGGTAACGGTTGCCACCTTCCGTTTCGGAGCTCAAAACTAATATGGTGCTGATCAGGATCAGTTGTATTCATCGTGAGGATCGCGCGCCCTTTGGTCGAGGTCAGCAACTTGGGGGTTGCCTTGACGCGCGGAAGTCCGAGCTCTACTACTCGCGTTGGATCCGCCCGGAAGAGGCGGTAGTCGTTTGTTCGCTGATTCCGTTTCGACTCCCATATCCACAGCGACTCTGCATCGTCGAGCTCCATCAGACCCGTTTGCTCCGTGGATTCAAAAGCGGTTCTTACGGCCTTGCCGTCGCGGACGATTCGCAAGAAGGTTCGATTGTTTTCGCCATATTCATAGCGGATCATATCGCGATTGCGCAAAAACCTTCGGGATGGAGAAAGGACCCATGAGTTATTCATCATGAGGTCGTAGATGCCGAGCCGCGCACCAGTTCGGCGGGAAAACCCGAACGGTATTTGGGTGGTTTTGAACTTGATCAAGCGTCCATTCTGGGTGAGCGCGTACCGTACGCCCGAGTCGTCGGTTGGCATATCGAGGGGTGCTCCTTTCGGGGGGGTGTAGCGGTAGAACCGAGCGGTCGAGTCTGGCTTTGTCGTTACAGTGAGGACCGAACCGTCGTCGGTGATGTCCAGTCCGCCCTCGATGGGCATAGGGGTAGTCTCAAATTTGAGAAAGTTTGGTGCGGGAAGACGGGGTGTTTCGACAGGCTTCGACAGTCCTTCTGTCACAAGAAGGGGCAACTTTTCTGGCTGTCGATGGCTGATGCCACTTAGCTGCCACCGACCGAGGACCGAGATTGCGGCGACGACGGCACAAACTGATGCAATCGCACGATACTTGGAACCGTCCTCCATCAAAAGATTCTGACGAATCATTTGCTAGAAACGTCACCGAAGGTTTCTTACTCGTTAAAATGCTGGGTAGTGAAACGTTTTTGGCTCTTTGGATTGATGCTGTGCGGGAGCGCCCACGGGCAGATGACGCCAGGGGAGCGGACTGCGATTGGCCAGGCATTGCAGATTGCGGTTCTATCTGAAGACGATTTGAGCTTCGCGAGGCAGAGCCGGGCGTATCCGATCTCGCCTCCGATTGTTGGGGCGTGTTTGGCAAAGCCGGTGGCGGCGGTAGATTCGTTATTGGGCTTGCACGAGAAGACCGATCCTAGCTTGAAGCTGTTTTTGAAGCAGGCGTTTTCGACGATTTATGGAGACCCTGCTTCGGCACTGGTAGCAACGGAACAAGTTCTGATTCCGCCGACCGTCGTGCTTCCCGAGGCGTTGCGGGGGCCGGTGGGAGATTTGCTGAGTTCGATTGCGAGCTCGAACGCCAAGATTCGGCAGGCGATAGCGAAGCTGACTCCTGAAGAAAAGCGCGGGCTGATTGAGTCCTTGCCAACCTGGGCGGCGCAGGGGACGGATATCAAGTTTGAGTTCATATCTAAGCCACGGATGTCATCGATGGCGCTGGATGCCGCGCTAGCGAAGGTCGATTTGGGGATGATTCGGGAGGCGGCTCACGAGCTTTCGGCGGCGACCGAGGCGGCGATTCCGGCTTTGCGAGATGTGGCGAAGAGCGGCTGGAAGGGCTCAGTGACGTTTGCGGTTTCAGGGATTCCTGTGGAGATTTGCGGTTCGGGGGATGACGATCATAATGCTTTGGCCTCGGGGCTGTGCATCGATCTGGGCGGTCGGAACCGATACAAGGGGCGTTATGGCGCGGGCATCGGCTATGCATCGGTGCTCATCGATTTTGGAAATGACACGAAGGCGGATTTCGTTGACGCCGGGGGCGGCGCGGGGGTTTTGGGAATCGGGATCGCGCAGTTCCTCGGCGTTCGACCGGATTTGTATGGCAAGGCCTTGGCCTACGGCGCGGCAGCTGGTGGAGTAGGCATCGCCGTTGTGGATCAGCAGTGCCGGATCGAGAGTCGGTCGTTGGGGCAGGGGTTTGGTATTGCGGGGTTTGGGGCTTTGATTCTTGGAAAGGGGTCAGACACGTTGAAGCTCGGCTATTTGGGTCAAGGAGCGGGGATGCTTGGCGGGACGGGCTGGCTGGTGAATCAGGGCGGAAACGACCGGTATCGGGCGGGAGGCCTGGTTCCTGACAGCACGAACCCGGGAGGTTTTATCTGCCGCGCGCAGGGCTATGCGGGGTTGATGCCAGGCGGCCTTGGGATACTGACGGATGTCGGAGGGGATGACCTGTACGAGGCAGGAACCGACTCGCAGGGCTCGGCGCGGACGTTTGGGATTGGGTCGATCTACGACTCAGGCGGGAACGATACCTACTTGGCATTGACCCAGTCACAGGGTTCTGCGACGGGCGAGGGAGTCGCCGCGCAGTTCGACCTGGATGGAGACGATACCTATGTGGTTCGCAAAGGCTCGTGCCATGCTCATGCGACGGATCGGTCGGTGGCGATTTTGGTTGACCGCGAGGGAGATGACCTTTATGCAGCGCGGGACAGCCGTCCGGCGTTGGCGCAGGAAGGGTCGGTTTCGATCTTTATGGACGAAGGCGGCTCGGATCGGTACGCGGGGCCGGTCGGAGTCGGAGTATTAGTGAACGGGCGACCGGGGGTTGCGCTGTTTGTGAATCTGGGCGGCGACGATGCTTTCGCTGAAGGTCCGTTGCCGGGGACGGCTTATGGCTCGGGTTCGATGGGGGTAAGTTTGGCTACGGAATCTCCGGCAGTGGGGGATCTCGCGGCGGTGAAGCCGGGGTCGTTGTCGGCGAAGACTGAAGAGATTGACGTGCTGTGGGAGCAGGTGCGCTCGGGCGGGGCAAGGTCAGCTCCATCGGCTCGGAAGTTGGCGGAGATTGGGGAGCCTGCGCTGTTGCGTTTTTGTACTCAGTTCGCTGGGACAGCTCCTGCTTCCATGGTAAAGGTTGCGGCGGCGTTGGTGATGAACCAAGCGTCGGCGAAGGCGACTTTGGTGGAGCAGTTCAGCAAGGTGAACCCATTTGCGCGGGCTTCGCTGTATCAGGTGGCGACTCTGGCCCGGGTGCCGGAGTTGAGAGGGACGGTCTCGGATGGGTTGAAGAACGATGTGACTCGCCGGGCGGCGGTTCGCTACGCGGCGGTCTCGGGGGCGAAGGAGGCGGTTGACCAGATTTCGGGAATTGTGCTCAGCGGGGATGCGATTACCGCCGAAGACGCGATGATCGCGCTGGCGGCACTGGCGGATGATTCCATGGCTCCGACGATGGAGGCATTGCTGACGAATCAGAACTTGGTGATTCGGCGGGCGGCCCTTGGGTTCTTAGCGAAGTCCTCACGAGGGACGACTTTGGGGCAGTCCTTGCTGTCGAAGTCGGATGAGAAGTCGTTGCTTCTAGGGGTTGAGCTGATGGGGCTGATAGGCTCGGCGGAGGCGCTACGGATGGCTGGTTCGGGGCTGAATTCGAGTTCCACGGCGGTTCGGATCAAGTCTCTTCACACGTTAAATGGGCGGGTTCCGGAAGGTTATCGCCAGAGGGTCCTGGAACTGATTAACGATCAGAATGCGTTGGTTTCGATGGTTGCGAAAGGCGTGGACCTGGGGCGGCAGTGAGGGGACGGTTTGGAGTTTCGAGTCGGGGGCTGGCGGTCATGGGACTGGTGGTTCTGGGATGTCGAGAATCGGCCCCAGAAACGAGTCGACGCCAGCCTCTAGTACTTACAGCAGAGGCACAAGAGCGGCTGATCCCAGACTTGGACATAAAAGTGCTGAGCATAAACGAAAAGGGGTTTCGCTTCAATGTAGCAGTGGGTTTTGGGCAGGATGGCGAGGAGAAGTTAAAATCGGCGGAAGTACAGGCCAGTTGGCCCGTTGTCCTACCTCCAAGGTCCACCTGGACTCGTATTCCTGACCCGATGCAGGAGCGATATCGGGCTGGAGATCTTGAGTTTGGATTTACTTGGGTCTCGGCTCCTCGTTTTTCAAGCGACTGTACAGTCGTAAATCTTTTAATCACTCGACAGAAGGGCACGCCGCTTACAGAGATAAAATCGCTCGAAAAGTCGGCTTTTCATTGGCCAAGTCGTTCGGTGATCGAGATCGATGGCAAAGTCCAGACTAAGTTCGTTGGCAACGTTGTCCTGCCCCCGTGGCAGTCCTATGCAAAGGAAGATCCGCCCGAGATCAAGTCGAATGTGAAGGTGCCAGTCGTCATGATTGACGGGCCGGAGCGAGATCACGAGTTCGTCCGGTCAGCTGTGACCAATCTGTCATACGCCACGCAACGACCCCATTTGCCGGTAGCCAAATATGGCTTCGCGCCATTTGGGCTGAATAACTCACTCTACTTCGGACATACCTTCTGGGATATGGATGTTTGGGTGTTGCCTTCGATGTTGTTTTTACAGCCGGAAGCGGTTCGGGGGATGAATAAGTACCGCACAGATCGACTTGGAACTGCACAGTGGAATGTGTATCAGTCGGGCCTTCTTGATCCGCCTAATGCGAAAGAGGGTCCTGAATGGCTCAGCGGGAAGGAACCAGCGGCGCTCAGACTAGGCGAAGTGAGTAAGGGAATGCCCATGGCCGCACTCATGTTCCCCTGGGAGTCCTCAGTGACGGGAAAGGAGACTGTGCGGGGTCCTAGTCAACAGGAACACCATATATCGGGCTCAGTTCTCTGGGGTCTAAACTTGAGCGAAAAGGCGGGCTTGCTTGGTTCGCAGATGGCAGATGCGGTCGAGTTCGGTGTTGGGAACTTTTATCGAGTTCGCTCGGTGGAAGGCCCCAACGGACGAGAAATCAAGGACGTCATGTCGCCCGACGAGAACCATATTGGGGATAACGATCTTTACACAAACCTCCTCGCCCAATGGGCGATGAACGGGCGGAAGTGGGACGGGGCGACGAAGTTTAAGTTGCCAAAGGACGAGAAGTCGTTCTTAACTTACGATGGCGACAAAGAACGCGGCTACAAACAGGCAGCAGCGGTGCTGTCAATCTTCCCCCTCCAGTACCCCGAATCGGAGAAGCAAGCCAGAACCATGATGGAGCGGTTTGAGAGCAAGGTGAGCAAGAACGGGCCGGCGATGAGCGATGCGATTCACGCGACAATCTGGGCGCGGCTGGGGGAGAAGGAGAAGGCGTACGATGCCTGGAAGCGGGCTTGGGAGCCGTTTGTGAAAGGCCCACAGATGATGTTCAGTGAGAAGCGTTCCTCGGAGCGAACGTACTTCTACACCGGCGCGGCAGGCTGCTTGAATACTGTTCTCTACGGCTTCGCCGGGTTCAGATTTGATGAGAATCCTCTGGAGGGAGCGGTCTGGAAGAAGCAACTGAAGTCCGGCTGGTGGCTGAGTTGTAAGCCCTGCTTGCCGCCGAAGTGGAAGAGTCTGAGCATCAGTCCGATGGTCATCGATGGTGAGAAGTTTTCGGTGCAGATCACGCCAGAAAAGGTCGATATTCAACCTGTCGGGGGCTCATAGCGGGTATTCTGCTCGTCTAGGTTGAAGCGTTTCCTGCTCCTTAGCGATGGCTCCCAATACGAAGGTCGAGCCCTTGGTGCCGATGTTGCTGGCATAGGAGAAGTCGTTTTTAACACCGGCATGACCGGCTACCAGGAGATCCTGACCGACCCCAGCTACGCAGGTCAGATGGTAATGCTGACCTACCCGATGATCGGGAACTATGGGATCAACGACGATGACTTCGAGTCAGACAAGATTCAGCCGAGCGGCCTGATCGTCCGCGAGGCCTGCGAAGACCCTTCCAACTGGCGTTCGGTACGGACCATCAATTCTCTTCTGAAGGAGCGTGGGGTCGCCGGAATTCAGGGACTCGACACCCGGATGATCACCAAGCATATCCGCAGTGCCGGAGTCACGATGGGTGTGATCTGCGACGATCCTCTGGAAGGCAAAGCCAAACTCGCCGAAGCGGCGGGGTACGACGAGCAGGATTATGTGTTGTCGGTAACCACGAAGGCCGCTTATAAGTGGGGGCCGGAGGGGAAGGAGGCGGTATCTGAGCCTGATCCGGCGGGGCGCCCAAGGCTCGTGGTTCTGGACTGCGGTTTGAAGTTCAATATTTTGCGGAGGTTTTGGCGAGCGGGTTGTCGGCCGATTGTTCTGCCTGCGACTGCGAGTGCAGACGAGGTCATGAGTTGGAAGCCGGACGGAATCTTCCTCAGTCCCGGCCCTGGTGATCCCCAGCGGCTGGAAGGCGTGGTCAGTACGGTTAGGTCGCTCCTTGGAAAACGCCCGATGTTTGGTATCTGCCTAGGGAACCAGATGTTGTGTCATGCGGTAGGCGGAAAGACCTTTAAATTAAAATATGGGCATCGTGGCTCTAATCATGCGGTAAAAGACTTAGAATCTGGCAAAGTTACAATAACGAGCCAGAATCATGGCTACGCGATCGACCCCGATAGTCTTGCTGGAACGAGGGCGAAGGTGACACAGATCAATGTCAACGATGGTACTGTAGAAGGCATATCTGTTCCGGATGCGGATGCTTGGAGCATTCAGTACCACCCAGAAGCGGCTCCGGGACCATGGGATTCCCGACCGTACTTCGGGCAGTTTGTAGAGAGAATCAAGAATGGCAATTGAGCTTTTAGAAAATCCGCTGATCTCGTCGTTCGACGAGGGAATGTGGGAGTCGATCAGCAACTTTCCCGACGAAATCTATCTGATTTCGGTCGGCGACGATAAGTACGCCTGCAACAACGCCTCGACGCCGGACGGCATGGTTGTCAATGGCCTCTCTTGTTTCCCTTCGGTGGACGACGCAATCGGCTATATGGCCCAACCCGGGATGCTGAGCGGCGACACCAAGCGGGTCTCCTTTGAAGACGCCCGGCAAATTGCGAAAGGGAAGCCGGTATTGGATTCTCTTCTTCTTTGGGACAGTAGCCGCATCGTGGAGATTCACTTCGTCCGATAGCGTTCTAGTTTTTTTGGTGAATCTTAATCTCTCGCTAACATTTCGCCTCGATAGTTTTGTATAGTGATCGAGAGTCTGGTTTTGCACTGGACCAATTGATTATCTGGTCGCCCGACCCCAATTGGAAACTATCATGAAAACGAAGGCATTTACACTCATCGAGTTGCTGGTTGTTATCGCGATTATCGCGATCCTAGCCGCGATCCTCTTCCCAGTATTCGCACAAGCGAAAGAAGCTGCTAAGAAAGCGCGAGTCATAAGCGATACGAAGCAGACTGCAACTTCTTTTAACATCTACTCGACGGATGCGGATGACAACTTCCCAAGTGCTTATGCGGTCGATCCTGCCACTGGAACCGTTCTCGGAGGACCAACTACAGCTCCCGGATTTTCTTCTTATTGGTTTGCTGCTGTCCCGGCAGGCTGGGGTGGTCGTGCTGCATTCGCGGGAGCAGACCAAATCATTTGGTACAACTCGATGTTCCCTTATACCAAAAACAACGATCTGTATCAGGGCAGCGGATCTAACGTCTACACGACCGGATTCAACTATTCGACGGCTCCCGCCAATCTGCCGATCACTCATATGACGATGAACGGACTCCTGAGCCTGTACAGCTTGACAGCGGTCCAAGACGTGAGCGGCACGCCGCTTCTATGGTTCGGAAACGGTAAGGAATCGTACCGTGGCTTTGGCTACACGTCTCCGTATCTACGTTGTACTGTTACAGGAACCGTTGCCGCCCCGGCTCCGGCATGCCGATTCAACCCAGGTGGTCATCCGCAGACAGGCGCCGCTTCGACCGGTAGGCAAGACACTTACGAGTTCACTTTTGCTGCTGCAAATGACACGGTTCGCGTCTATGGACGTGGGAATATCCTAGCATTTACGGACTCTTCAGCCAAGTGGGTAGCAATGGGTAGCGACGCTCCTCAGGCGTTGGCTAATGGAAACCGGAAGTATCTTGAACCGGCATGGACTTACTACGGACCTCAAAGCGGGTACCCCGCTGGTAATGTTGACTCACCCATGCGATGCCAGGCTGGTGCAACATCGCCCTACTACCTCTCGATGTTTCGCCCTGATCAACAACGTAGCTATCAATTCGGTTACACGGGAAGTGGTGCACAGTGCAACCCGTAAAAAGGATTGGACTTGGGCTGTTTGCAACTTGGATATTGGCGCTGTCTTTGACAGGTTGCAGTTCTGATGATTCGGGCAAAGGGAATCCTGCTGGTGCAGACGCAGACAAGAATATTTCAAGAGAAGAAGCTCTTCGAATGACGCCAGATCGCGGCAGCGCAGGTGGGTCAAAGCCACCTAACGCCGCGAATGCTTCTGGCGGCGAGCCAGCCGCTGGAAGATAACCGAGCTGTCCCCTTCGAGGCACCGCATGGTGAATTCGAAGGGGTCTTTTTATGTGCTTTGGGTGGTGCGCTATCGGTAAACTGTTGTTTTAATGAAAGTCCTAGTAATCGGCTCCGGACCAATCGTCATCGGTCAAGCAGCGGAGTTCGATTATGCGGGGACTCAGGCTTGTAAGAGCTTACGCGAAGAGGGCCATTCGGTCGTTCTTTTGAACTCGAATCCAGCCACGATCATGACTGATCCCGGCGTTGCGGATGCGCTTTACATCGAGCCAATGACGCTCGATTTCTGCACCAGGATCATCGAACGAGAGCGGCCCGATGCGTTGCTTCCTACCCTTGGCGGGCAGACTGGATTAAACCTGGCGACTCAGCTAGAGGACGCCGGAGTGTTGGAAAAATACAACGTTCGAGTATTGGGAACGCCGCTGAGTGCAATCAAGCAGGCCGAGGATCGCGAGTCGTTCCGCTCGCTGATGCGGGAAATCAAGGAGCCGGTTCCGGAATCCTGGATTGTTGGCACCGAAGAGGAGCTTGAGGGGATTCTTGACCTCGTTCCTTATCCGTGCATCATTCGCCCCGCCTACACCCTCGGCGGAACCGGAGGCGGAATTGCAAACACCCGCGAAGAGCTAATGGAGACTGGCCGGAAGGGGCTGAAGCTCTCCATGCGAAGCCAGATTATGGTGGAGCGGTCGCTTCTGGGTTGGAAGGAGGTCGAGTACGAAGTGATGCGCGACTCGATTGGCACCGTGATCACGGTGTGCAATATGGAGAATTTTGATCCGATGGGGGTTCATACCGGGGATTCCATCGTGGTTGCGCCCTCGCAGACGCTGAGCGACCTGGAGTACCACATGCTCCGAACGGCGTCTTTGAAGATTATTTCGGCTCTGGGGATCGAGGGCGGCTGTAACGTGCAGCTCGCTGTGAATCCGCATTCGTTTGACTACTACATTATCGAGGTGAACCCTCGGGTGTCGCGGTCTTCGGCATTGGCTTCTAAGGCGACTGGGTATCCAATTGCGAGGGTTGCGGCGAAGATTGCCGTCGGTCGCACTTTGGATGAGATCGATAACCAGGTGACGGGGACGACCAAGGCAGCTTTTGAGCCGGCGTTGGACTACTGTGTTGTCAAGCTCCCGCGCTTCCCGTTTGATAAGTTTGCGACCGGAGACCGGACGCTGTTCACCCAGATGAAGGCGACGGGCGAGGTCATGGCGATCGATCGAACGTTCGAGGCGGCGATGATGAAGGCGATTCGTGGCCTTGAGGTGAAGCAGAAGGACCTGCGGCACGAGAAGTATCAGGCTCAGGATGATGTCGAGCTGGAGGCGAGTGTTAAGCAGCCGACAGACGACCGGATGTGGGCGATCATCGAAGCCATCCGGCGCGGCTGGTCGCTGGATCGGGTGAATAAGATTTGTAAGGTTGACAAGTGGTTTTTGCGCAAGTTGCAGAAGCTGGTAGAGGTTGAGCAGGAGTTAGTGAATATCCATGCCCTGGATGATTTGGACTTGATGAACGATGTCATCAGCCGAGCATTCCTGATCGGATTTTCTTCGCCCACGATTGAATCGTTAGTGGGAATTACGCCAGAGTTTAAGGCTGATATTGCGAAATTTATAAAGCAGAGCAAAGGGATGAAGTTCCCTGTTCAGCTATTGGAGGCAATGGCTTCCGACGAATTTCCTGCAGACGAGCAGATGGAGAAGTTCTTGAGTGATTTTGGAGCGATGAATGATATGTCAACGACGGAATGGTTCTGGGAGAAGTATCCAAGCTCGGATAAAAAGCATATGTACTGCATGCCCCTGTTACGAGCAATCAACCTCCAAAAGGTCCAACCCGTCTTCAAGATGGTTGATACCTGCGCTGGCGAATTTGAATCGAACACGCCTTACTACTACGGCACATTCGAGGTTGAAGACGACGCCTTGAGCCGGGCTTAGTTCTTGTTTTTGTATGCTATCGCATACAAAAACGCTATTTAGGAGCCCAAAACATGAAAATTGTGCCTTTTTGTATGTGATCAGATACAAAAACGTGAAATGAGCGTTGATTTTGATCCCAATTGCCCATAATGTATGCGATAGGATGCAAAATCAGAAAATGAGATTGGCGAATCAGATTCAAAATAGGCGAAATCAGTTGGGGCTGTCCCAGCAAGAATTGTCTGAATTTTCGGGCTGTGGTCGGATTCTGATTTCTCAAATTGAGAACGGAAAGGAGACGATTCGCTACGATAAACTGCTCCAGATTCTCGACGCACTCGGGCTCGAAATGGAGATCCGTGAGCGGTAATGAAGCCGCTACGCGAAGTCAATTCGGTTCTGGTTTTACGAAAAGATCAGCACATCGGCACTCTCAAACGAACCGAAGCCGGGTGCGAGTTTGAGTACGTCAAGAACCCCGCATTTCCGGTTTGCTCGCAGATGCCAACCGAGCAAGCGATCTATCGCTTGGAAGGTGTAAACCTCTTTCCATACTTCGCCAATTTGCTACCCGAAGGAACCCGGACGGGGCGGGTGGCAAGGTCTCATAAAACGAGCCTCGATGACCTGTTCACATTGCTCCTAGCCACAGCGGGCGATGCGATTGGCGATGTATCGATCGCTGATGCGAAGGGCAGCGAATATGGCCTAGTCGAGCGTCCGAACGAAGTGAAGACGTGGGCCGAACTGCGTGAGTTTCGACAAGACACGGCAGGGGTGCAAGATAAGCTTTCGGGTCGCACGGCCCCGGCGCGGCTCTGGCGAGCCGGGAAGCCGTGCCTTATCAAGTTCGGAAACCCTGATTTTCCGTACCTTGTTGAGAACGAGCACTTCTTCATGGAACTCGCTCGGAAGTGCGGACTTGATGCGGCGAAAACTCAGATTCAGGAGGATGAAACGGGAGAAAAAGCGTTGATTGTCACTCGGTTTGACCGCGCGGAGAAGAACCGAAAGCTTGCACAGGAAGACGGGTGCCAGGTGATGGGCTTGTATCCGGCGAGCAAGTTCAGTGTGCAGTTTCACACTCTGGTCGAGCGCATGAGTGATCAGTGCGCGAGTCCGGTTTTGGCGGCGAGCGAGCTGATTCGCCAGTACATCTTCGCATACATGATCGGCAACGGCGACCTTCACGCCAAGAATCTGAGCGTGGTTGAGGATGCTCGATCTGGGCTGATCAAGGTCTCCCCGGTGTATGATGCGCTTACAACGCTCTGCTACCCGCTGGATCAGAATATGGCGCTTTCGATGCTAGGGAAGGCGAGCAACTTCAAGCGAGGAGCTTTCATTGAACTCGGAGCACGGTTCAAAGTGCCCGAGTCAAAGATCGTGCGGGATATTGACATAATCGGTTCGGGGGTGTTGAAGCACGTCGAGCCACTTCAGCTGGCGATTGAGACCAAAATGGCGGAGAAGGTGATGAACGGAATCCGGAAACGGATCGCTAGGCTCACGGTCTAGCGGCTTTCAAAAAGCTCAATATGATTCCCGTCAGGGTCTGCGATCAGGAGTTGCTTACCGCCTGGGCCAGAGATCAGAGGTGCCAGAACAGACTCTTCACCGAGATACACGCTGAACGATTCCAGGTCTTCTACACCAACCACAATCCGGCTCCATCCTCCAGCTTTCGGAGATTCTCCTCGCACCAAAACTGAGGCCGCAGAGGTTCCAGGGCCGGATAGCCATAGGTCCTGCCCGTCCTTTGAGACAATGGCAAACGCAGGCCCCCACTGCTCCTTAATCTCGAAGCCGAGAATATCCGTATAAAACGGCAACGACGCTGAGAGGTCAGAAACGAAGTATCGGATAGCCATGACTAGAACCTGTAGCCTAGAGTGAGCGCGTAGCGCGAGTTATCTTTGCGAGCACCAGGAGCCGGAGTTGCGTCGTAGTCCGCGATCCACGCAACTGCTAGCGAGATTCGCTGAGAAATCGGGATTCCGAGGTTGAGGTTGCTGGTCAGAAAGAAATCATCAAATCGGTCAAAGGCCGGATAGAATTCGGCGTAGTGGTTGACAGAGACGCCTTTTTTGAAGACCTTTCGGAACGAAGAGGCGAACTGAAGACCTGGCGCATTGCGGGAGCCAAGATCGTTCAAATATGTCTCAGTTAAGTAGCTCAAACCTGCCGTTATCTTCCACTCGGCATCACCGACCGTGTCGACTCGCCCGGTCTTGTACGGGTTCTCGGTTCGAACGGCAAAGTAGCCGTAGCCGATGGTTGTCACCGACCGCGAGCCAAGCTGGACGACCGCGTTCCTGTCAAACCTTTGGTCAATAAAGCCAAACTTTCGACGACTCGAAGGAGTGTCGTAATGCGCCCCAACGCTCCATCGATCCTCCGTTGTATCGTTCAAGCCAGTCGTGCCGTTCGTCTGTCGACTGAGGCCGTAGAACAGTGAATACTCCAACTGATTCCCCATCTTCAGCTTGTTGACCGCCCGCAGGTTGACAAAAACCGACGAAGAATTCAGGGTGGACTGCGCTGCCGACAGGTTGAGGTTCAGCTGCCCTGACCAGCCCTGAACCTGACCAAAACCGGAACCTGCCAAACCGAGAACGCCAAGCCCACACAAACGTCGGAACATTGGTAAGGTTCTACCCGCCTCGGATACACTAACACCATGCGCACGACCGCAATTTTGCTTGGACTTCTCGCCTTGTCAACCGCAAACGCTCAGAAGCCGCTGACCTTGACGATCCTCCACTCCAACGACCTGCACAGCCACATGGAGCCAACGGCGATCAAGGGGAAGACCTATGGCGGGTATGCGCGGCAGGCCACGATCATCAAGCGAACTCGGGCAAAGGAGAAGAACGTTCTGCTTCTCAATGCTGGTGACTGCTTCCAGGGAACTCTCTACTTCAATATGTACGATGGCCTCGCTGACCTCGCATTTATGAACGCGATGAACTACGACGCCCAGTGCGCAGGGAACCACGAGTTTGATAAGGGTGCCGAAGTGCTGGCGCAGTATGTAAAGCGGGCGAAGTTTCCGGTGCTGTCTTGCAATATCGATTTTTCGCATTTTCCAGTCCTGGCTCCGCTGATTAAGCCGTCCGCAATCGTGACGGTGGACAAGCAAAAAATCGGCATCGTCGGTGTGACCACTTCGGACCTTGAGAACCTGACGACGCTGGGCACAGAGTTGAAGGCTTCGGCGCACCTCCCGGCGGTGCAGCGAGCGGTGGATGAACTCACCAAGCAGGGCGTCAACAAGGTTATTGTCATCTCGCATATCGGCTACGAGGAGGACCAGGCATTGGCTCGCGGGCTTCATGATGTTGATCTGATCGTGGGTGGGCATAGCCACACGCCACTCGGGACTCCGGCGATTGATGGTTGGAGGCCATCGCTCGGTGCGTATCCGACGTTTGTGAAGGACTCGACGGGGACGACGGTTCCGGTGGTTCAGGCCTGGGAGTGGGGCAAGGTTTTTGGCCAGTTCAAGGCTTCATTCGACGCGAAAGGTCGCCTTTTGAAGATCGTCGATCCGCAGCCGATTGTTGTCGATGAAACGATTCCAGAAGATTCTGAGATTGCTTCCTTGATCGACGCATTTCGCAAGCCGATCGAGGCTATGGGAAATACCCAGATTGGGACTTCGACAGTCGCTTTAACGGATCGAACTAAGGTCGGATACCTGGTCGTTGATTCGTACCTCGACGCGACGGTGAAGCTCGGCGCGGTGGCGGCACTGGTGAACCCAGGTGGGGTTCGGGCGAACTTAGAGGCAGGGAAGTTGACCTTCGCCATGCTCAACTCGGTCTGCCCGTTTAGGAATACTTTGACGATTGCCGACCTGACCGGGGCGGAACTGGTAGCGCTGCTCAATGACTCGAAAGGGTCGCTGATTCCTTCCAAGAACTTCCGGTACTCGGTCGCGGGCGGCTCGGCTCGCGACTTGATGATCGACGGCGTCGCCGTTGATCCGGCGAGACAGTATAAGGTGACGGTGAACAACTTCATGGCGGGCGGCGGCGACTCGCTGACCACGTTGAAGTCTGCGAAAAAGCTTGACACCGGATTGGTTGACCTCGACGCCTTTGTAGAGTTCATCAAGAAAAACTCCCCGATTCCGGAGCAAAACGAGATTCGCGTTTCGAAATGATCTTTGCGCTCCTGTTACAAGCCCAAATCTCTGGTGATTCGGTGATTCGCGGTAAGACCGAAGATTCGGAGATTGTCATCACGACAACATCTCGGCTCGCCGGAGCAATCCACTCGTTGAAGTGGCGCGGAAAAGAGTTCATCAACTCAACCGACCACGGGCGACAGCTGCAGTCAGCGGCAAATTTTGACTTAGGTACTCCAATCAAGAACGAGACTTACAATCCCACCGAGGCTGGCTCTCGCCGGGACAGCGCGGGTCCGACATCCACCTCGCGCTTGTTCTTCTTAGAGGCGAAAGGGAATCGGCTCCGCACGGAAAGCCAGATGGCGAACTGGCTTGCGCCGGGCGAGTATTCGCAGGATAACTTGGCGAAGAATCTGACGGTCCTTTCCGAGTGGAATCTGTACAAAGACGTCACAATCGGAGCGCTTGGTCGTAGCCGCCTGATTGAGTATCGTGTCACGTTCACTGGGCCAATCCACGAGCGGCACAGCAAGGCAGTTTTCGAGTCTCTCACCGGCTACATGCATGCCGACTTTTCCAGCTTTTGGCAATTCGACCCAGCGACGTCCCAACTAAAGCCTCTCAGCGATGGCCCGGGGGAACAACCGAATCCAGTGGTCCTTTCAACACCTAATGGAGCATTCGCGATGGGAATCTTCTCTCCTGAAAGGTCGAAGAAGACTTATGGTCGATGGAAGTTTGTTGGTCAGAAAGTCGTCAAGTGGAGCTGCGTCTTCCGGGTTGACAACCCGGAGCCGGGTACTCGTCACTCGTTTTCGCACTATGTGGCGGTCGGCACTCGCGAGCAAGTTCGGCAGGAGCTTGAGATGTTGCACCGAGCCTCAAATTAAGACGGCCGTACGCCTGATGAAGGTCAGTCCCCTCTTGAAATTGGACGGTAGGTACCGCATTCGCTACACTTTCCTTCCGACTTCAGGACCCGAGCCCTGCGTCTCTGCGGCGCTTCTTGAGGAAGTGCGGGTTCAGATTTGAGATTTGGAAGCTCTTCGGTCGGTTTCCGTTCGGTCCAAGAATCGGCAGATGATGTCCATTTCCGCTCCCTGATTTGGAACTGCCTCTGGAGGAGCCACGTTTTTACACCAACTGGTCCGCTTCTGTTGGAACAAACATCTGATCTGAGCAGTTGACGAGAATAGAAACGACATTGAAGAATTCAGGTTTTTCGCTTCTAGCGTTAAAGCGAGTCCGCGAGTCTAGCAGCTTTGTAGCTTTCTATGGATATTCTTGAAGTGCCTCAATGGCGGAGATCAGAAAACTATGAACGTTAAGAAACAGATGGTAAGTCAAGAGAAATTCGCCGCACTATGCTTGCTGATATTGCTGGTCG
This sequence comes from Fimbriimonas sp., assembly GCA_965248555.1. GTDB lineage: Bacteria > Armatimonadota > Fimbriimonadia > Fimbriimonadales > Fimbriimonadaceae > Fimbriimonas. The sequence continues at coordinate 65,933 of CBDFJP010000002.1, forward strand.
TAGGTTGCGGTGGTGGTAGCGCAGGCGGGGGAACAACTGGAGGCTCAACTGGAGGTGGAACTGGTCAGTTTCTCCAGGTAGCCATCCCGTCGACTGTTCCTTTCCACTCGTCTGTGAACAACTCCCCGTCTGGGTTATATGTTGCCACCACAAGCGATAGTTCAACTGGGACAACTGTTTACACTCCAAAAATGGGGACCAGTCCTACTTCTGCTCCAGTTTCGATGCCTGTTCCTGCGGGAGCAACTGACGGCGCGCAGGTGTACTCAGTCAACGATGCCGGTAATGCGGTGGGGCAACGCGGATTTTCGGGAGTCGGACTCTACTGGGAAAGTGCAACTTCGGCGCCAGTTGTGTTGACCAGTCCCGCCGGAGGGGGTAATTATCCTCCGCAGTCAATCAACGCATCGAAGCAAATTGTGGCCCGGACGGCGCTATCATTTGACAACCCACTCTGGTATTACAGTTCTCCGACTGCGACTCCGGTTCAGGTTTGCCCCGATGCTCGCTCAGCAAAGATTGCGGATAATGGAGCGATTGTCGTTTTGCGGTCAAGTGTTACTGAGCCAGTTCGAATCTTCTTTGCACCAAGTTTCACAGCAATCCAACCGACTGTTCCCGCGGGTTATACGAAGTTTCGGATCAACGGGAGCGATTTTGAAAAAGGATTTGTCGCCAGCGATGGAAGCATTGTAGGAGACCTGGACAGTGCGACCGAGTCACGCGCTGCCATCTACTTCGGTCCTAGCTACAATAGCCCCGCGATCTTGCCTGTTCCGGCTGGTGTGGTTCAGTCGGTTGCTCAATCGGTGAATGCGTCACACCAAATCGCCGGGTGGTATGCAGTCGGTTCAGTCATGCACCCCTGCGTATGGCCAAGTCCCACAAGTATGCCTGTTGATGTGCCCCTGACTGAAAGTGGCAAGATCATCAACGCTGGCATTTATGACTTGTTCAACTCGGGCAGCTTTGTCGGAAATGTGATTAACAATGACTTCACCGGCGAGACAGTCTATATGGTTCCCAAGTCTTAGCTTCTTCGGCTATTTTGGCCCCGGCTCGCTCGATGCCGGGGTTGTTTTGTTTGATTCGACTATTAGATTGCTTGCCGAACCCTGGTGTATTCCTTGTTCTCCGCTCCAGGAATCCATCGGACGTCTAGAGTTTTGACGGCCAGAGTTTCGTCTAATCGCCCAACGATTTTGGTCGAAGGCGCATTGTGCAGAAGCTCAGGATCTGACTCAGCTTCGCCACAAATTGCTATCAGCGCGTTGCAGAATTCGTCCAAGGTTTCCTTGGTTTCGGTCTCGGTCGGCTCGATCATGAAGCATTCGGGCACGATGAGGGGGAAGTAGTTGGTGGCGGGGTGGAAGCCGTAGTCGATGAGGCGCTTGCTGATATCCAGCGCGCGGACGCCTTTTTCCTTCTTATATTTCTCGGCAGTGAGGATGCACTCGTGCATGCACGGGCGGTCGTGGGCGGGGGGAAGGACCTCTTTGAGGCGTGCCCGAACGTAGTTGGCGTTGAGGACCGCGAACTTGCTGATTCGGTGCATGTTCTCCTTGCCGTACGCCATGAGGTAGGTGTAAGCGCGGACTTCCATGAGGAACTGGCCGTAGAATCCGGCGACTCGTCCGATGGATTTTGGTCTGTCTTCGTCGGCAATGATTTGGCCGTTTTCTTTTCGGATGACGGGGCCAGGGAGGAAGGGTTCGAGGTGGCTCTGGAGGCCAATCGCTCCGCAACCGGGGCCGCCGCCGCCGTGGGGGGTGCTGAAGGTTTTGTGGAGGTTGAGGTGCATGCAGTCGAAGCCGTGGTCGCCGGGGCGAGTGGTGCCGACCATGGCGTTCATGTTCGCTCCATCGCAGAAGACCTGCCCGCCTGCGTCGTGAATCATCTTGCAAATCTTCTCGATATTGGGTTCAAATAGGCCCAGCGTCGAAGGGTTGGTGAGCATGAGGGCGGCGACTTGGTCACCGATTTCGCTCAGAGTTTGTTCGAGCACAGCCAGGTTGGTGTTGCCTTCGGCGTCGGTTGGGATCGATTTGACATCGTATCCACAACGGGCGGCAGACGCGGGGTTGGTGCCGTGGGCGGAGTCGGGGACGAGGACGACTTTGCGCTTTTGGCCTTCGCCGCGCGACTCGAAGTAGGCGCGGATGAGCATGAGGCAGGTCATCTCGCCATGGGCCCCGGCGAGGGGCTGGAGGGTGATGTGGTCGAAGCCGGTGATTTGGCAGAGGATGCTCTGGACTCCATGGAGGATTTCGAGCGCGCCGGGGATGGTTTCGACGGGTTGGAGGGGGTGAAGGTTGGCGAAGCCGGTCATGCGCGCGGTGGCTTCGTTGATCTTGGGGTTGTACTTCATCGTGCAGCTACCGAGGGGGTAGAAGCCGGTTTCGATGCCGTAATTGATGTGGCTGAGGTTGGTGAAATGGCGTAGCATGTCGAGCTCGCCGATTTCGGGGAGGTGGAGCTCTTCTCTCGTTTCTCCGAGGATCTCGGTTAGGTTAACGGAGGGGGTGTCGCATTTGGGCAGGTTGCAGCCGACGCGACCAGCGCGCGACTTTTCGAAGATAAGTTTCGGTTCGGGAACGGTGGTTTGTCGCATTAGGCGAGCACCTCTTTGAGGGCGGAGATGTAGGTGTCGATCTGGTCTTTGGATCGGAGCTCGGTGGTGCAGACCAGGAGCGTGTTGGGTGGACCCTCGTAATACTTGCCGAGCGGGAGGCCGGCGAGGATGCCTTTGTCGAGCATAGCTGTGCAGACCCATTCGGCGTCTTTTGGCAGACCGATCACAAACTCGCAAAACACTTTGTTGGTCATGGCTCCGATGCCGATCTTGTCGAGTTCGGAGATCATGTATTGGGCGTTTCTGACGCTTGATTCGGCGACGGAGCGCATGCCGTTTTTGCCGAGGGCGATCATGTAGACGGTGTTGGCGAGGGCCATGAGGGCCTCATTGGTGCAGATGTTCGAGGTGGCTTTTTCGCGGCGGATGTCTTGCTCGCGAGTTCGGAGCGTCATGACGTAGCCGGGTTTGTCGCCGTGGACTTCTTTGGTTTTTCCGACGATTCGACCGGGGATGAAGCGGATGAGGGCTTTTTTGCAGGCGAAGAGCCCGACGCCGGGACCGCCGAGGCCCATCGGGACTCCCATGGGTTGGCCTTCGCCAACGACAATGTCAGCTCCGAAATGCCCGGGGGGCTTGAGGAGGGCGCAGGCGACGGGGTCGGCGACGACGATCATCGTCGAGCCGTTCTTGTCGCAGGCTTCGCGGACAGCTTGGAGGTCTTCGATGGAGCCGAAGAAGTTGGGGTACTGAACAATGTAGCAGGCGGCTTCTGGTTCGGTGAAAGTCTCGGTGAGGCCATGGTGCGAGGGCTGGGTGACGACTTCGATGTCCATTGACCAGCAGTAGGTGTCGAGGACCTGGCGGTAGTGAGGGTGGACAGCCTGGCTGACGACGACTTTTTGCCGCTTGGTGAGGCTGGTCGACATGATGGCGGCTTCTGCCATGCTGGTCGCGCCATCATACATGGAGGCATTGGCAATGTCGCAGCCGTAGAGCTCGGCGACCATGGTTTGGAATTCGTAGATCGCTTGGAGATAGCCTTGGGAGGCTTCGGGCTGATACGGAGTGTAGGCCGTAAGGAACTCGCCACGGGAGATGACGGCTCCGACGGAGGCGGGGATGTAGCGGTCATAGATTCCCGCACCTAAGAAGCAGGTGACTTTGCTCAGATCGACGTTCTTCGAGGCCAGCTCGAGCAGGTGCGCGTAGAGCCTTGGCTCATCCAGTGCCTTTGGGATATCCAGTGAACCAGGCTTTAGCTGCAGGTTGGCGGGGATTTCGCAGAACAGGTCGTCGATCGAAGATACGCCGATGACGGCGAGCATTTCGGCGACATCAGCTTCGGTGTGCGGAATGTATGGCATTAGGGCTTAGTGAGCGACGGCTCCGTACCCAGCGGCGTCGAGCAAGGTGCCCGGAACATCGCCTGAGAGGCGAATTTTGATCATGAACCCTTGTCCGTATGGATCGGAGTTCACGAGCTCGGAAGCACTTGCCAATTCGCCGTTAACCTCGATGACTTCGCCAGCCACCGGGGCGTACAGATCGGAAACCGTCTTCACGCTTTCTACGCTGCCGAAGGTGTCGCCGATAGCGAGAGTTTTGCCGACGGAGGGGAGATCGACGTACACCACGTCGCCGAGTTCGGACTGGGCGTGGTCGGTGATTCCGATGGTTGCAACGTCGCCTTCGACGCGCACCCATTCGTGCGATTCGGTGTATTTGAGATCTGCCGGGATGTTCGACATAGGTGGTATGAGAATACCGGACAGGGGTGGATTATGGGCGCGTTTTTTTGCGCTGGCTGTGCCTCTCGGCGTCCTGAATGACCCGGTGAGCGGCGATCTTGGCGATGAGCGCATAGGGGATTGGTTGATCGAGCGGGAATTGTAGATTTCCTTTTGGTCCGGCGTATGGCTGGCATTCCGTTTCGAGCTCTATGTTGCCAGAGACGGGCGGGTAGAGGCCGATGTGGTTCTTCCAGGCCGCGAAGTAGACCAAGATTCCGTGCTGTTTGAAGGCGGGCATTTGGTAGCTGATGACTTCGATGGCATCCGGCGCGGCGGCTTTGATGGTCTCTCGCACTCGTTGGAGAATTTCTCTCACCGCTTCGGGACAGGCTTCTAAGTAGGATTGGAAGTCGGTGTGCTTCGGGGTCATGGGTGGAATTTACCTTTCGACTGGTACGCTTTTGCGGTGCCACGAATCGACTTTGTCACCTTGTTTCCCGACGTGGTTCGGGGGGCGTTGGAGCATTCGATTTTGGGGCGAGCGGCTTCGGCGGGGTTGGTGGAGTTCAGGGCGGTATCGCCTCGTGACTACTGTTACGACCAGCACAAAAAGGTGGACGACACGCCGTACGGCGGGCATCCGGGGATGCTGATCAAGGCGGAGCCGGTGGCATTGGCGATTGAAGAATTGCTACCTGTCTCAGCAGATGCTTGGGCAGGGGAGGCGGTTGAGGTTGAGCCTCCAGAGCGAGCGGACTGGCGACCCTTCCACTACTACTTTAAGACAAACTGCAGTGGCAAGATTGTCGGGCCTGCAACCCTCGTGGATATGCACAAGCAAAGCACAGCAGTCGTATTCACCGAGCCATCAGGAATCCCATTTAAGCAAGAAAATGCGGATGAACTTGCACAATTCGAGCAGATCATTTTTGTCTGTGGGCATTACGAGGGGATTGATCATCGGGCGGAGGAGGCGTTTGCTACTCACGTCTTTTCAATTGGGGACTACGTTTTGACAAACGGCGAGTTGCCTGCGTTGGTGATGGCGGATGCGGTGACTCGGCTGTTGCCGGGGGTACTGGGGGCGGCGGAGTCGTTGGAAGAGGATTCGTTTTCGGGCCAGGGGTTGAGCGCGCCGAACTACACCAAGCCGCCGGTTTGGCGGGGGAGGGAAGTGCCGGAGGTTTTGCGGAGCGGGGACCATAAGAAGATTGAGGAGTGGCGGCGGATTGAGGGCGAAAAGCGGACCAGCGAGCGACGGCCGGATTTGTTGCCGTGAAAGTAATTGTTGATCCTGGTCGGACCGCCGCAACTCAGATGGCGCGGGATCGTGAACTGTTCGAGCGGTCTTGGCGCGGCGAGGCATGTGCGCGGATTTATGAGTGGGATCAGACATGGGTGACGCTCGGACGATTTCAGGACCCTGTAACGACGCTGGTTGATCCTTCAATTTTGAACTGGACGGTGCGCGAGACGGGCGGGGCGGCGGTTCTGCATGGGCACGATGTGACGGTTGCGGTCGCAGTTCCGCTGGGCGGCTCGCTGGGGGTTCGGGAGGTTTATCGGCGGCTGGTTGGGCCGCTGGTGCTGGCTCTGCAAGATGCAGGATTGGACGCGGTTCTGGGGGAGGACGCCGGGTTTGCGGATCGGCGGGCGGGGGCTTATTGCTTTTTAGGGAAGTCTCAGAACGATGTGGTTTCGGCTTCTTCGGGGCAGAAGCTGTGCGGTTGCGCGCTCAAGGTGACTCGGGCGGCGGCGTTGTTGCAGGCGTCGATTCCGGTTCTGGAGCCGAGGGTACCGGCGGCTCGACTGATTTTCGGTGCGGGGCGGGATGAGTGGACCCGGGCTGAAGTAACTGTTTTGAAGGATCGTCTATCCGAGAGGTTGAATAGGCTCGGCTGAACGGACCTCGGAACCCGGCGAGACGCCGGGGATACCTTATGGGGCGTACGCGCTCCAGTTACTTGCGTCGTCGCTTGACTAGGCCGAACAATCCGAGCCCAAGAACCGCCATGGTTGCGGGCTCTGGGACGGATTGGAGGGTCATTGCGCTGAGGGTGGGGTTGACGTCAAAGCCGGGGTAGTTGCCGTTGATGGATCGGGCGGAAAAGGCGGTTTGGGCGCCGATGGTGATGAGTGCTTCGTACACGTACGATACGTTGTTTGAGCCTCCAACGGGGGCGAGTTCGGTGACGACGCGAGTGTTGTCTATTTGGATATCGAACTTGCGCTGGAATGGAGACCCAGTGGTGCCGTAGAAGTTCTCGAAGAAGTACATCTTGAGCAGGTACTGGCCCGTGGTCATGCCGCTGAAGGTTCCGCCGACGGGTCCCGCGCTGGCCCACCGGATGTCGCCCATGATGCCTTCAAAGGTGTTGTCGTCGGTAGTTGAGCCGTAGTTTGGGCTGAAGACTGCACTCTGGAATCCGGTGCCTTGGGGCGAGAAATTGGGGGTGAAATCGCTGCCGGTGAACGTGATTCCGGCGACGATTTTGGTGGTGCTGGAGTTGGTGAAGTCGATGGCTTTGAGATAGCTGGACGGAGCCCCGAGTTTTGCTCCGGCGAGGGTGTTGAATGTGCTCAGGGTTCCGCTATTGACGGTTTGGGCAAGCGAGAGAGCAGTAAGGCTAACGAGGCCAATGCTGATAAAGAACTTCATGTTTCGATTGTATCAGCTTTTGCTTTGCGTGGGGAAAGATGACGGTCCAACTGGCAAAGTTGCTGTGCTTCTAAATCAACGAAGCCCCGACCGAGTGATCGGGGCTTTCGGAATCGCCTGGAAGGCCGGGCTAGCTTAGTTGTTGTGTGGCGAAGGGGTGATGGTGAAGCCTTGCGAGGTGAGCTCGGCGCCGATGTGGCGGAGCTTCTTCATCGCTCGGAGTTCGATCTGGCGGACTCGCTCGCGGGTGACGTTGAGCTCGGTCCCGACTTCCTCAAGGGTTCGGGCACGGCCATCGTCGAGTCCGAATCGGAGGCGTACAACATCCCTTTCTCGCGAGGTGAGGCGTCCGAGAATTCCGTCGATCTCTTCACGTCGGATGAGTGACCAAGTGACATCGCCGGGGGTCGGCATGTTCGTGCTTTGCACGAAGTCGCCGATGGACGAGTTATCCTTTTCGCCAACCGGAGTTTCGAGCGAGATCGGCTCGACGGCAACGCGCATCATTTCGCGAACACGGTCGACTGAGAGGCCAACTTCGCGGCTGATCTCTTCTTCGGTCGCTTCGCGCTGAAGCTCTTGCTGGAGGCGCGAGGCGGTTTTGACGACCTTGTTGATGAGTTCGGCGACGTAAACCGGAATTCGGATGGTTCGACCTTGGTTGATGATGGCGCGAGCGATTGCCCTTCGGATCCACCATGTGGCGTAGGTCGAGAATCGGAAGCCCTTGGACCAATCGAACTTTTCAACGGCGCGGATGAGACCAAGGTTGCCCTCTTGGATGAGGTCAGCCAATGGAATACCACGAGCGTTGTACTTCTTGGCGATGGACACAACGAGTCGGAGGTTTGACTCGATGAGGTGCCTTTTGGCCTCGATGCCTTCGTTGATGACGCGAATCTTGATGAACTCGTTCAGCTCGGTTGGCTTGCCGACCGGGTGGGTGATGTCCTTGCGTTGAAGAAGTTTGAGAAGCTCTTTTTCCTTGCCTTTTTCGAGGAGTTCCTTTGCCATGACGAGCACGGCGAGGTGGACTTCTTGTTCCGGGGTCAGAAGTTGGGCGCGACGGGTCTGTCGCATCCACATTTCGAGTTCTTCGGAGTCGTCGGGTACGGCGGCGGCCTCCGCTTCTAGCTCTTCAAGCTCTTCATCAGAAGCGTCGTCGTCTTCCACCTCGGCGGTCGGGTCATCCAACTGCGTCATGTTTGGTTCCATGAAGCCTGAGGTCCGACCGGGTGTTCGGACGGTAATTGCTCGTCCGCGCTTCGGTTGGGTTGGGATGCCGTTTTCAATAGCCATTTATCTTCTAATTACTCCGTGTTTGACCTTTTTTGGTATGCTCCGGCTCTTCGAACCTTGCATATTTGGTCTTTTGCCTTCGTGGGAACCCGTTAAGGTTTATCACGATGACGATATTTTGTCAAGCGAGACGCGTGCCAGTTGTCAACGTTCCGACAAAACCTTTTGAGTTTACCGGGAATCTGGGACAGTGACGCGCTGTAACGAGAGACAGCAAATAACTTAGACGCCCTTTGGGGGGCGAAAGGTTTCAGCTTCAAATGAGTTCTACGCAGAATCAGCGTAGATTGCGTAACTTCGTCACAATTCGCCTAATCTCGGTGGCGAGTTGGTATGTGGATTCTTCAGTGTTGTGGTGCGAAAAGCTGATTCGGATAGTTCCACGGATATATTCATCGGGAACTCCGAATGCTTGCAGTACTGGTGAAGGTGCGGTGTTTTGACTGCTACAGGCAGCTCCGGCGGAGCAGCAGAAGCCAGCTTGGTCGAGTTCGATGAGGAGGGTTTCTCCCTCGATTCCGGCGAAGGAGAGGGAGTGGATGTAGGGGGAGCGATGGTCTCCGCCGTTGATTACGAAGTCGGGGACTGCCCAGGTTGCGGGCAAAATTTGCGCCTCGTACTGCAGGAATCCGTTAAGCTTTTCCGCCCGATTTCTGCGGAATTCCAATTCCTCAACTGCAATTTCCGCCGCTTTGCCCATCCCCACAATCGCAGGAACATTGAGGGTCCCAGATCGCTCACCGCGTTCCTGACCGCCACCAGTGATGAACGGGGAGATAGAGCCAGGGAAGCGTTGGTAGAGGAAGCCGATGCCTTTGGGGCCGTAGAACTTGTGAGCCGAACCGCTGACGTATTCGAGGTCCCCTACCTGGAACGGGATCTTGCCGATGGCCTGGGTTGCGTCGACGAGGTACGCGCCGGGTAGGCGATTTCTCTCGTCGAAAATCGTTCCGGTCTCGTTGTTCACAAGCATTTGGGCCCGAAGGAGTGGTTGGCGGGGTGGAGCACCAACAGATGACGTAGGGTGAGGCACTCCTTCGGGCGGCGAGAAGAAGGGGATTCCGAGTCTTTCGGCGGTGTCTCGAATGGAACTGTGTTCTACCAAGCTCACCTCGATCTGATCCTTCAGCGCGTGCAGAACCCAGTTGTTCGCCTCCGTGGCTCCGCTGGTGAAGGTGATCTGCGAGGGGTCCTCGGCTCCGATGAGGCGGGCGACCTCCGCGCGGGCTTTCTCGACGGCATCCATAGCTTTGGTGCCGTATTGGTGCAGAGAGTGCGCGTTGCCGGGGCACTCGTTGAACCAGGGAAGCATGGCTTCGAGCACGCGCGGATCGACGGGGGTGGTTGCGGCGTTGTCGAAGTATCGCTCGTGCATGTTTTCGTTAATTCTAGCCCGCCCATCCTTGTCGCTTAGCTTCCTGAGTGTTATACTTGGGTCGTAACCGCCCGGTAAGGGCTGGAGTTTTTATGAAAGTTGGCTTAGGAGTTCTCGTTTTGGCGTCGGCGTCTTTGGGTTATGCCCAGGACATGGTTCATATGGCGGTGGGTTCGGGAGTGAACACTTATAACGGGACGCTTGGTGTTGACTTCACGGTCTCGGCAACCCAGCAGTTCTCGGAAGTTGGAGTGTTCAACCATTCTGGTGCTGCATTCACTACCGACAAAATTGTTACGATCTGGGATCTGGCGAATACGACATTGCCACTGTTTACGTTTACAATCACCCCGACTTCGACGACGACCCTTCGGGACGGAATGCGCTACATGGCGGCAAACTTCACGCTTGGCCCTGGGCAGTACACGATTGCGGCTGAGGGTTTTGGCTCTCCCGACATGAACTTCAACTCCGCCGCTGGGTCTTCGCTGAGCGGGCTCTCGTTTTCGGCGGCGGGTAACGCGACTCCTACGTTGAACAATGTCGGCGCGGTTCGCTCGCGGTTCGGGCAGTCGGGTCAGTTCCCTGGGCTGGGGACCAATGACGGCGATACTTGGCAAGTTGTCAATACTTCGCTCACGGCAGTTCCTGAGCCAGCCAGTCTTGCGGTTGTTTCGCTTGGCTTGGTTGGTTTGCTGAGGAAAAGAACTCGACGGTGAGCTCTGCTTCAGAAGTTGGCGAACTCGTCCGGCTGAATATTGAGCGGCTAGGAGCGGCAAAGGGTCCCTTTTCTGGATGGACTCCGGTTCAGACTCTTGATCACCTTTCGCAAGTTCACCGGTTGGTTTTGCTTGGCCTGCTGGCGAAGGAGGCGATGCCTCGGCGGCCGTTCTATCTGGCAGTTCGGAGGCGGGTGGTTAATTTTGTGATGGCGAACGCGATTCCGGTTTCGGCTCGGGGGGCTCTGCCATCATGCGCGGCGGATGCGGATTTCGAGGTGGCGGCGACGGAGTTTCTCAAGCTTCAGGAGAAGCTTGAGAAACGGGTTGCCGAGGTGGGTGATCCTTCGATCATGGTGATGAAGCATCCGGTCGGGGGGGCGTTGAATCTCGGTGAAACCCTGGATTTTGTCCACGCCCACTTGGTGTATCACCTCAAGCGGGCGGGGAAGTAGCTACTCCTTGATCGGGGTCATTTCGGTGTTGTAGGTCGTTCCTTTGAGATTGACCTTGCTCTTTGCATTGAGGACGTATCCAAGTTTGGTTGAATAAACCTGTACAATTTCGCTCTTCTGGTCGGGTGATTCGATTTTGGTTGTGAGGGTGATCGTGTCTCCGTCAACCTTACTCGTGCTGGTCCTGGTGGTCTTTTTGCCGCCGTTCGAGACGGTTTGGGAGGGGCCAGTTGGGAGCATGAGGCAGGCGAGGAACTGCTCGACGAAGATGAGTTCGCCACCCGCGATCGCGGTTGGCCAAAGTCGCTCGTCGACGATGAGGTTTAGCCGGTAGCGCTTCGACTCCTTCTGGTTGCCCATTTTGAGGTCGCTTTGGTAGATCAGGTCGAGATCCCAGTCTTTGGTGCGCCACGTGTTAGGAAGGATGGCAAATTGGCCGCCGATGGTTACTTCAGGCTTGCCCTCGATCTCCATCTTGATGTCGAAGCCGATAGGCTTTTTGGCTTCAAAGCGGTATTTGGGGAATTCGTCGGCGGGGCGAAGTGTCGTGAGGATGAGGGCGGTGGTGAGAACCATGTCCCAAATTGTGAATTGCGGTCAGGTTCAAAATAAACGAAAACAGCCCCAATCTGTGTAGATTGGGGCTGTCCCAGAAAATGTAGATTGGGGCTAAAATATGAGGACTGATGGTCGTGTTCAACATATGTTTGATTCTATTGGGGGCATATATGGGCAAGTTAACGGAAGTGCTTGTAGCTTCACTAGCCGCTGGAACCACTACGGGTTCTGGAAAGCGGGTAAGACCCACTCTTCTGAGTTTCGCACTTGTTGGCGGAGTTCTTTTATGTGCCACGATTTGGGCTGGATCAGCCTCCAGTCGAATTGAAAGTGCCAGATTTAACGAGCAGCAACAGACGGCCAGAGATGAGTCAGTTCGAGCTAGCCCAAAGTCCTTCGCACTAGCGTTTCCGCTTATTCTTGAATCGTCAAATCCTAAAACGTACAAGAATCAATATGCCACCGATGCTCAATATACGAGTCGAGTAGACGGCATAAGGTGGACCACGATATCTGCCCCCAGCGCCGACTTTGAGGATCAGTTTGAAGCACTTCAGGTGCGGTGGCCGCATCGAGCGTATTCCAATGCTCAAATCGTGAGTGAGCCAGTTTTGATTCCAGGGACTGGAAAAAGTGGCGTCCAGATGGTTCGCGTATCTGTTCAGGCAGATTACGACTTTTGGTCCGGAGAGACTTCCCACAGGTATGAACTCGCACCTGCTGCCGAAGCTGGTCACCCAGAAATACCCAATAAGCTTGTTCAAACGAAGGATGGACAGGCATCGCGCGGGACTGTCACTTTTCAACTAAAACTGGTTCGCAAACCCCAGTCAAACTGGCGCATATCTGCGGTAAAGGAGCAAACGGTCAAACGAACAAATTAAAAATTAGCCGCCCATCGCTTGCTTGAGCAGAGCTGGGACGTCGCTCGTACGATCCGCCACCAAAGCGCCGCAATCCAGCAGAGCGTCAACTTTCGACTGAGGCGTTCCCGTCTTTCCGCTGATGATCGCGCCAGCATGGCCCATTCGCTTTCCTGGAGGTGCCGTACGCCCGGAGATGAAGCCGACGACGGGCTTCTTCATGTTTGCCTTCACCCATTCGCATGCCATCTCTTCGTCCGATCCGCCGATCTCGCCGACGAAGACGACGGCTTCGGTCTTTGGGTCGTTGTGGAACATCTCCATGACTTCAATGAAGCGAGTGCCAGGGAGGGGGTCGCCACCAATGCCGACGCAGGTGGTTTGTCCGAATCCGGCCCGGGTCATTTCCCAGACGATTTCGTAGGTGAGCGTTCCGGAGCGGCTGACCATGCCCACGTTTCCGGGCATGAAGATGTGGCCGGGCATGATGCCCATTTTGCACTCGCCAGGGGTGATGATTCCGGCGCAGTTTCCGCCAAGGAGCTTGGTGACACCGTTCTGCTTGAGTCGGTTGGTCACCTTGGTCATGTCGGCGATGGGGATGCCTTCGGTGATGAGGGTGACGAAGGGGATACCTGCGGCTTCGCACTCGAGAACCGAGTCAGCCGCGAAGGGGGGTGGAACGAAAATGATTGATGCGTCGGCTCCGGTGGCTTTTACGGCTTCTTCGACAGTGTTGAAGACAGGTTTGCCCAGGAACTCCTGGCCGCCTTTGCCAGGGGTGACTCCCCCGACGATATTGGTTCCGTAGTTGATCATCTGCTCGGTGTGGAATCCACCTTCTTTTCCGGTGATTCCGCAAACGATGACCTTGGTGTTTTTATCGACGAAGACTGACATTTGTGCGGGGGAGTTTACCTCGCGTAGTTTGGAGTTAAGAATTGAACAATGTTTCGCATTTCATCGAAATGATGGAGTAAGATCATTTCGATGGATATCGAAACGAATCGCCTTGCGTTCCGAGCTCTGGGCGATCCTACCCGTTTCCACATTGTGAGCTTCTTGGCCGCGATGTGCTGCGGAAGAGCCTCTTTGGACGACGAAGGCGGAGTCGAAGGGCCGACGGCTGGCGAGATTTGCTGCCACATCACTGGCGAAGAGAAGATTAGCTCGACGATTTCGCATCACCTCCACGAGCTCGAAGGAGCTGGGCTTGTTCAGATTGAGCGAAGTGGGAAGCGGATGCTTTGCACTCTCAAACCGGACGCGCTGCTCGAGCTCGCAACATTTTTACAAACCCTTGCCAAATCAAACGACCAAACCAACTGCTGCTAAAAACATGGAAAAGAACACCAAACTCATCGACCGGGAAGACGTTCGCGAAATTGTTCGCGAGAAGTACGGCGCGGCTGCCCTCACCGTTCTCAACGGCCAAGGCGCAGCTTGCTGCGGCGGAAACACTGGCGGCGGAAACGATAGCTGCTGCGGTGGAGACGTCATCACCGGTAATCTTTACAGCGAATCCGAGGCTGGCGACATTCCTGAGGCAGCTTTGTTGGCCTCACTTGGATGCGGAAATCCCACCGCGTTAGCCGCGCTGAACGAAGGCGAAACCGTTCTCGACCTCGGCTCCGGAGGCGGAATCGATGTGCTCCTTTCTGCTCGTCGGGTTGGCCCGACCGGGTTCGCGTTTGGCTTGGATATGACCGACGAGATGCTCGCCCTGGCGGAGCGGAACAAAGCAGAAAGCGGAGCCTCGAACGTCTCCTTCCTCAAGGGGCATATCGAGTCGATTCCTCTTCCGAACAACTCGGTTGACGTTGTGATCTCAAACTGCGTGATCAACCTTTCTAGCGACAAGGATGCGGTCCTGCGAGAGGCATTTAGGGTTCTCAAGCCTGGCGGACGATTTGCTGTTTCCGATGTGGTTGTCGAGGGAGAAATTCCCGCAGCCGTCCGGGCAGATATGGAGGCCTACGTTGGCTGTGTGGCGGGTGCTATGGAGTACAGCGAGTACCTCGGCAAGCTGGCAAATGCAGGCTTTGTTGATGGCTCGATTGAGCCAACTCGACGATACACCTTTGCGGACCTGGAAGCTACGACATGTACTTCGCCAGAAGTCAGCGCGCTTTCTGCCGAAGAGAAAGCAAATCTCGACGGCCGGATCATGGGAGCCTTCATCCGGGCGACCAAGCCGACGGACGGAGCGTGCTGCGGAACGGAGTGCTGCAAATGAAAACCGTCATCTTTCTTTGCGTTCACAATGCGGGGCGTTCGCAGATGGCGGAGGCGTTCGTGAATCACGAGGCGTCGGCGCGCGGGCTGGCGATTTGCGGAGCTTCGGCGGGGACGGTTGGCGGGAAGCAGCTGAATCCGGTGGCGGTTGAGGCGATGGCGGAGTTGGGGATTTCGATGGAGGGTCAAGAGCCCAAGTTGATGACTCAGGAGATGGTGGACGGCGCGGACAAAATAATCTCGATGGGGTGTGGCGTGGACGCCGAGGCTTGTCCGGCAAAATTCATTTTGACGGAGGATTGGGGCCTCGATGACCCTGCGGGGCAGGGAATCGAGGCGGTTCGGGTGATTCGAGATCAGATTCGGGAGCGGGTGGTAGAGCTACTAGCCAAAATGCCCTAACGAGCGTCTGCCATGAGGCCCTCAATCCTTTTGGCCATCTTTGGCGCACTTGGGTGCACATTTTGCCTTTCGATGCTGACTTGGAACTGGGATGCGCAGGGTGGCTGCCTCATTTTTCCGATTGGGCTGGCCTACTTGGCGTTTTGGTTTGTGCCGTTGATGAGCTATGTTTTTCCGAAAGGGGTCGGGGCCGAGGAGATGACGGACGCGGAGTGGAGCTTTCGGAAGCGGATGGGGTGGGGCGTCTTTCTGGGGTGCTTGGCGATGGTGGCGTGGGCGTTGATGTTGCCTTCGCCAATTCAGCGGAAGGAAGACTTGCGCTGCTACCAGCAAGTTCTCCCGTACCAGAAGCAGCCGGGGTGTCAGTAAATCGCTAAACTGTTGGGAGATGCTTGTTAAGTGGAAAGTGCGAACTACAGAGGTGACTCCTCTGCGGACGGCGGTGATCGTAGCAGTGATATTTGTCTGCGTGCTCGCTGGTTTTCTGCTAAGGGTTCCTTTGCTGGCGGTGCTTGCTTTGGGGTTCTTTTCGCCGATTCTTTACGAATACTTCGTGGGCAAAAAGTGCGAGGTATCGGAAGTCGGAGCCACCGCCGGATTCAGCACGATCACTTGGGACAAGGTGAAAAGCGTGAAAATTGACGAAAACGCGGTACAACTGTCCCCGTTTGAGTCAGAATCAAGGCTCGACGCGACACGCGGAGTCCGATTGGTCTTCGACGAAAGCGTTGATCGGGAACAGGTGATGGAAATCATCCGTACCCACGTAGGCAAAGATGTTCGATTTTTGGAAGGATGAGCTCGATGATGAGCAAACCGAGGCGCTTTTGCAGAAGGCTGCAGAAGAGGTTCGGAAGCGCAAACTGGAAGCTCCTGCCATCCTGTTTTTCGAGATGCACAAGCCGATTTCCAACGTCATGGCCCACCTGACCCTGGTCAGTGCGCCGATGTTGGTGCCATTTTTAGGCTTTGATTTCGTGAATCAATATAGTAATTTGCTGAGAAAGCGGGATAATGTCGAACGTCTGATCTGTATCCTGGAAGAAATTCCGGGCGATGGGCCGCAGTTATTGGAGACTTCATGCCAGAAAAACAGTTAGGAGCTTGGTCTTTGGACAGTCAAATGCTAGGCGCGAACTATTGGGACGTCGGGTGGTTTGGGCTGCTCTTCACCCTGATGATCATCGTTTTCATCGTTTTCAACGTGAAACGCGCGAAGAAGGGGGACAACCTGTTTATTCGCCGCATTTCGGGTTTAAACGCGATTGATGAGGCCGTGGGCCGTGCGACCGAAATGGGGCGACCTGTTTTGATGGTGCCGGGGCTTTCGGATCCGGTCAACGCGACGGCGGTGCAGGCGATCAATATCTGCGCCCACGTCGCTAAGACGGCGGCGCGGTTTAGTAACCCGATCATCATGTGCGCCTATTCGGCTTCGATGTACACCCTGGCTCAGGAGGTCATTCGCGACACTTATCAGTCGGAGGGCTATCCGGAGAGGTTCGATCCGGATTCCGTGCGATTTATCTCCGATCGTCAGTTCGCATTTGCGGCCGGCGTTTCGGGAATTATTCACCGCGAACAGACAGCAGCTGCCTTCTTCTTGGGTGAGTTCTATGCTGAATCGCTGATTTTTGCGGAGACAGCGAACTCGATTGGGGCAATTCAAGTTGCTTCTTCGACCGAGGCAACGCAAACCCCGTTCTTCATTGCGGCTTGCGACTACGTTCTGATCGGCGACGAGTTTTACGCGGCTTCGGCCTACCTCACTCGCGATCCGATTATGGTTGGCTCGCTGGTTGGCCAGGACTGGTCGAAGATGGTTGCAATTGGGTTCATCGCCCTCGGATGCCTTAATGCATCTTTCCAGCAACTTCAACTGGCCTCAAGAACGCAGGAGATTTTTGACGCGGGAACCGCAAATCCCGAAGAACGAACAAAGTTGCTTGAAGCGTTGGCAGAGGAGCAGAAGTCGACCTTCTCAATTCCTCGGCTGATCAAGGCCGATAAGCCTCCCAAGGACATGAAAATTGAGCGGCAACCCGCACCCGAGGAACCTGGGGCGGCGAAGGAGGCAGAGTCTAAATGAACGAAACTTTTTGGGCAAAGAGTCCGCAGGGGGATCTCAAATACTCGATTGCGGGTGGAATCATTATCAGCATTCTGCTGTTCTTTGCGGTGATGCAGACGCCGACGCAAGCACGACGGCCGCTGGTGTGGTTGGTCACGTTTTTGTCGGGCGGCTTTATGGTGGCGTACACCTATTGGCCCAAGCCGATAAACTTTGATTCTAAGACGCAGCTTCCGGCGAACGGAGTTGAATCCGTCGGCTCGTTCCTCCAGCAGTCGTTCGGGGTTGTTTCGAGCTTTGTTCAGATCATTGCGGCGTTCTTGCTTGGCTTGGGAATCTTCAGCTTGCTGAGGGTTCACCTGATGAATATTGCGAAGAAGAAGAAGGACTGGGCGTTTAGCGTGGTTCTCCTGGTAGCGATGTTCAGCATGATCGTCTTCGGTTACTGGGACTTCATGATTCGCCAAGGGAATAAGGCGATGGACTATGACGACCCGGCGAACTGGACCGCGATCAACATGACGCGGGACTTCTTGTTCGATGGTTTGCTTCAGCAGATGGATGCCGCGATGTTCTCGATCATCGCGTTCTTCATCCTGTCGGCAGCTTACCGGGCCTTCCGGGCTCGGTCGATCGAAGCGACGATTCTGCTAGGGACTGCGCTCCTGGTCATTCTCTCGTTGATGGGAGTCGTGGCAGGAATGTGGGATGATGCGGTGACAGCGATGGCTGGTACCGATAAGTCGGCAAAAGCGGACTTCTTGATGAACTTCAAGATCACTGAAGTGGCGAGCTGGCTTAAGAACACCTTCCAAACTCCGGCGATTACGGGAATCAAGTTCGGCATCGGACTCGGCACCATCTCGATGGCTCTCCGAATCTGGCTCGGCCTCGAAAAGGGAGGTAAAGCATGAAAAAAGGTGGAATTCCAAAGTTCGTCATTTACGCATTGCTGATCGCTTGCTGTTCGATTCCGTTGTTCTTTAAGATTCCGATCCCGAACAAGCCAAGTGACCCTTCGATTGACTTCTACAAAACTCTTTCGGAGCTAAAGGAAGGCGACGTTGTATTGCTGGGAAGCGACTGGACGGGATCGACCAGGGGCGAGAGCAAGGGGCACATGAAGGCGATTCTTCGCACTTTGATGCGACGGAATATCAAGTTCGTCATTTGGAGCTCGGCCGATCCGCAAGCTCCTAGGGCGGCTTTGGACGTGATTGCCGAGGTCAACGCAGAGCGGGTTGCCAACAAGGAAGAAAAGTATCAGCGCTGGACCCAATGGGTGAGTGCGGGCTACTATCCGAACTCCGATGTTGCAATCAACTCGGTTGCCCAAGATATCAAGACGGCCTTCGGCTCGCGGCGCGAGAATGATACGGCTGGCGTTCAGCAGTCGCTGTTCAAGAGTCCGGTGATGGCAAACATTAAAAGCGTTACCGATTTTGCGCTAGTCATCGACTGTACTGCATCCAAGACCACTGACTTCCACGTTCAGTTCATCAGCGCGAAGAACGTTCCGCTGATGTTTGCGGTGACGGGAGTTATGGGGCCGGAGACGCAGGTCTTCTACAACTCGAAGCAGATCAAAGGCTTCCTATCGGGACTCAAGGGGGTCTTTGACATGGAGCAGATGATGGAGAAGGGCATCAACGTCAAAGATGCCAACGGCGTCGTAGGAGTTACGACTGATCGGGTGACGGGCGAGATTCCGCCACTGCCGGGGGTCAGCATCGGGCAAGGAACGAAGTACTACCCGACACTCCACGTTGCACTTCTGCTGATGATCGTGATGATCGGAATTGGAAACTATGAAATGCTTGCCGCTAGGAAGCGCGCAAAGGGGAACGCATGAAGCCAGAGCAAATTGAACTCTACAGAACAGTCGCGGCGGGGGCTGGCGTTCTCGCCACCATTGGCCTTCTGAGCGTGCTTTATAAGGAGAACAAGTTCTATCGGTTCTTTGAGCACATCTTCTTGGGACTCGCGGCGGGTTGGTCGGCGGTTGCCGTCTGGACCGAGTCGCTTCGCGAAGTTTGGTGGGACAAGTTGACGGGCGTGGTTGAGACGACGGGAGTCGTTACCGAGCCGGGCCGCTGGGCTTATATTCTGCTGGTGCCGATTGGAGCCATGGGTTACATGGTGTTTAGCAAGAAGCACAACTGGATGGCAAAGATCCCGATGGGCGTGCTTTTGGGCGTCTGGTCGGGGCAACAGATTCAGTCGTACTGGACCGTTTATGGGCCGCAGATGAAGCAGGGAATGCTTCCGGTGATCCCGACTTCGTTCGACAAGTTTATTGTACGTTCGGATGCTCCTGCTGAGCTGGCGGCGGTGACGGTGACATGGTCGCAGGCGATCTCAAACTTCTTGTTCGTCTTCACTTTGCTGTCGGTTCTGAGCTACTTCTTGTTCAGCTTTGAGGTGAAGAGCAAGGCGCTCAAGAACTTCAATGTGGCGGGACGGTACTTGCTGATGATCGGCTTTGGCGCGATCTTTGGCAGTACGGTTATGATGCGCTTCTCGCTGGTTATCGACCGGATGTACTTCATCTGGGACGAGTTCTTGATGAAACGAATCCTGCATATTGGCTAGCGATGGAACATACCGTTGAGGCCATTGTGCTGAGACGACGAGACGCCGGTGAATCTGACCGGCGTCTCGTTTGCTTTACGCGGGAGCTTGGGAAGATCGATTTGGTGGCAAAAGGGGCTCGGAAGCCGACCTCAAGGCTTCGCTCGGTGAGCGAGCCGTTGAGCGTGGCAAGGGTGACGTTTGCAGATGGGCGGCACCAGAAGTTCGTTCAGCATGCCGAGCCGATTTCGGCGTTTCGGGGGTTGCGGCTGGACTATGAGCGGCTGACTTTGGCGTTGGCTTGGGGGGAGTTGATGTCTTACGTTGCGCCTTATGAGGACCCGATTGAGGAGGTTTATGACCTCTGTTTTAAGGCTCTTGGGGAGATTGAGAAGCATCCGAAGCCGAAGGTTGCCTTGGCTTGGGCGGAGGTTTCTTTGCTGGATGCGACAGGGTTTTTGCCGAGTTTTGGGTCGTGCGTGTTGAGCGGGAGCGAGGTGAAAGAGGCGGAGGCGATGGTTTCGCCGCAGGCGGGGGGATATGTTTGCCGGGACGAGGCCGGGGAATACTCGGATCGGTTCGTCGTGCGGGCCGAGGTTTTGTACGGCTTGAACGCGCTGCTTGGGCTGGAAAAGCCACCACCGGGGCTAAAATTCGTTGATGAAACCCTGAATGCGCTTCAGCCTTTTTGGCTGAATATCTGCGAGGCTCCGCTGAAAGCTCGGGCGCATCTCATGGAGTCTTTGGCTTTGGGAACCAGCTTGGGCTAAGTTCAAGTAAAATGCTCGTTAAGATGCGAGCATTCGGTCTCTTGGTCATTGGCGCAATTTCGATTGCCCTCGTCGGTTGCGGTTCGGGCTCTGGCTCGGGCGGCGGAGGCGGTTTTAGCTCGCGGGGCGGCGAAGGGAAGGCGGGGGTTTTCCGGTATCCACTTCCTACTAACCCGACTTCGCTTGATCCGGGCAAGGTTCAGGATGGCGATACGATTGACGTTTGCCAGCAGGTTTTTGAGGGTCTGGTTAAGTGGGGCGACGACAACACGGTTCAGCCGAACCTTGCCGAGAAGTGGGATATTACCGACGGGGGCAAGACGTATGTGTTTCACCTAAAGAAGGGCGTGAAATTCCACAACGGGCGAGAGCTGAAGGCTGCTGACTTTAAGTGGTGCTGGGAGAGGGTCGGAACTCGGATTTTTGGTTCGAGCACGGCGGAGACGTATATGTCGGACATCGTTGGTGTGAAGGAGAAGCTGGCGGGGACTTCGCCGGAGATTACGGGGGCGAAGGTGGTGGATGATTACACCCTCCAGGTCACGATCGATAAACCGCGACCCTACTTCCTTGGAAAGCTGACCTACGCATGCGCTTTTGTTTACGCGAAAGAGGCGTTGCCGGACGGGATGAAGGACATGGCGACGGTCGAGCAAATGGTCGGTACTGGACCGTTCAAGTTTGAGAAGTTTACTCCGGAGGAGATCGTTGTCCTGGCGGCAAACAAAGACTACCATGGCGGCGCACCTGCTCTCGAGAAGATCGAGCGGCCGGTTATTAAGGACGCTCAGAGCCGGCTGAATAAGTTCAAAACTGGCGAAACCGATTTGGTGACGCTTGAGCGAGCTGATCTTGCGGCAATCGAGAAGGATCCGGCTTTGAAGGCTCAACTCAAGACCTTTGACCGACCAGCAATGTACTATGTTGGACTTAATGTCGACGTAGTTCCTGCACTGAAGGATCGCCGAGTTCGGCAGGCGATTGGCATGGCTCTCGATCGCGACAAGATTGTGAACGACATTCTGGGTGGCGTGAATCGCAGGGCAGATTCGATCTTGCCGCCGAGCGTTTTTGGGTTCCGAGAGACGACGAACTACTTGAAGTTTGATGTTGCGAAGGCGAAGGCGTTGCTTGCCGAAGCAGGATTCCCGGACGGGAAGGGCTTCCCGGCGGTGCAGTTCAGCTACCGCGACGGACGTCCGGATGTTGAGTTGGTTGCCCAGGCGGTTCAGCAGCAGTTAAAGCAGAACCTTGGGATTGAGTTCCAGCCGCGAAAGGTTGAGTGGGGCGCTTATCTGAAGGAACACAATAGCCGAAAGATGCCGGCGTTCCACATGCGCTGGGCGGCGGACTACTTGGATGCCGAGAACTTCCTTTCTCAGCTCCTGGCGAGCTACGGCAACGAGAACAAGGTGAACTACAAGAACGCCGAGTACGACAAGCTTTGCGCCGAAGCCGACGGAATTTTGGATGAGGCGAAGCGGAAGGAGCTTTATGCCAAAGCTGAGGACATTGTTCTGCAAGACGCGCCATTCATTCCGATTTACTTCCAGAAGGATGCTGAGTTGATCAGCTCGCGGGTTAGTGGGATGCGCGAGTCGGCGTTTGGTCACCTTCCGCACACGACGACGGCAGTTAAGTAATGCTGGACGTCGACAGCGGCGCAGAATATGAGATCGCGAAGTTCCCCCGGTCGGGGGTGCTTCGCGATCTGCATTTGCGGCCTCTGGCGGCGGAGCTGAGCCGTGATCCGGGTTGGGAGTCGGGCTCGTCGCCAGCGACTCTGGCAGTTCCGGTCCCGCTGGGGGCGCGATCCGTCAGCGTGGTTGGGATTTTCTCGCTGGGTTCGGACCGAAAGGGTTCGGTCGGGGCGTCGCTGGTTGTTTTGGGTTCGAGCGGGGAATTGCGGCGCGAGAATCTGGTCGCGGGTCGGCATTACCGGGACGCGTCGGCGAATGAGCTTTTGGAGTTTGAGGTTGCGCCGGATTGTCGTTTGGCGACGGTCGGCTGTGCTTTGCTTGGCGGAACCAGGGTCCGGCTGGATGTGATCGGGCTACAACTTCCGCCGGGTTCGGAGCGGTTGGTATTTCAGGCCTCGAGTTCGTTTGCGAACTTCGTGATCTTCGATGTTGTTTTTGAAGTCGCGGCTATGAAGGGGAAGTGTCCGTTTCATACAGGTTCGGGCGGGGTGTCGCTGGCGGAGCTCGGGGGGATTGTTCGGATGCGCGACCGAGTTCGATTCACGCAGGCGGTTGAGCAGTTATCGGGAGCGCTAGATCGCTCTCCGGATTTGGAGGAAGCACGGAGCGAGGCGTTGACTTTTCTTGCGATTGTGACGGCGGGAATGTTGGAGGCGGGCGGCGATCGGTCGCTTCACCGAGTTCAGTTGGAGGCGGCGCGGCGGTTTGATCAGGTTCCTAGTGCCGACGACTTGAAGGTGGCGGCTAAGGAGATGGTCGACAAGGTGGTTGGGTCGTGGCTCTATAGCGAAGAGGTTCAGCCGCAGATTATTGACCGCGCTTTGAGTTTGGTTGATCGTAACTTTGCAAAGGAGATTACGGACGACTATGTGGCGGGGAAGGTAGGAATGAGCACCTCGCACTTCCGGTACTTGTTCAAGCAGTCGGTTGGTCAGCCGTTCCATAAGTATTTGGTGGCGACTCGGCTGGAGAAAGCGCGGATGATGCTGGAGCAGGGGCAGGGAACGGTTTCGGAGATTGGGGTTGCGGTTGGGTTTAGCAGCTTAGCGACCTTTTCTCGAGCTTTTGCCCAGCGGTTTGGAATGTCGCCGAGTGACTTTAAGAAGGTTCGTGGCTTATGATTGAGGTCACTGAACTTGTCAAGTCGTTTGGTTCCAAGCAGGTTCTCAAGAGTATTTCGTTTACGGTGAACCGGGGCGAGATTGTGGCGGTGATGGGGAGTAGCGGCGGGGGGAAGACGACGCTGCTGCGGTGCATTGCGGGACTGATTCAGCCGACTTCGGGCTCGGTTCGGGTTGATTCGATCGAGGTTCGGACTGATCCGGAGGCGGCTCGGCGCAAGATGGGAATGGTTTTCCAGAGCGCGGCACTTTTTGACTACCTCAATGTCGAGCAGAACGTGCTGTTCGGCGTGGGGCGCCATTTGAAACTGAAACCTAAAGACGAGCGGGCACTGCTAAAGGATTCGCTGGCGCGTGTTGGGCTAGAGGGGAATGAACATTTGCTTCCGAGCGAGCTGAGCGGTGGATGCGGAAGCGGGTTGGGATGGCGCGGGCGATTGCGTTGTCGCCATCGATCATGCTTTATGACGAGCCGACGACGGGCTTGACCCGATCACGACTTATCAGATCGATGAGCTAATTTCGCAGCTGCGGCAAGAGCTTGGGGTGACGAGCCTTTTGGTGAGCCACGACCTGATGAGTGTGCGGCGGGTAAGTGATCGGGTTGCGTTTTTGCACCAAGGCGAGTTGGTTTTTCTTGGGACGCCGGATCAGTTCCTAGAATCTGATCATCCGGCGATTCAGGAGCTGGTCACAAAGACCCAGGCGGCTTCGCTTTACTAAACCTTGGGCTCGAGAGGCCGTTTGACCAAGCATTGCCCGGACAAGTCGGGAAAGTGAAGAACATGAAGAAGTCAATCAAAACCCTCATCGTCGCCGCTATGTTCGCCGGAGCCACTGTCACCGCGTTTGGCCAAGCTGCCGGAACCACCGGAAGCCAAACCCCTCCTCCGACCAATGGGGGGGCTAAAGGTGGACAAAAGGGCAAAGCAGGGAAAGCTGATCCAATGCTCATGCTCAAGCGGGATACGGAAGTCCTGGAGAAGCTCAGCCTCACCGATGAGCAGAAGGATAGCGTCAAGAAGCTCAAGAGCGAGACCGAAGCGAAGCTGAAGGAGCTGATGAAGGGCAAAACGAAGGGCGACGACAAGACCGCTCTGCGTGGCAAGGTGAAAGAAGTTGTTGAAGGTTACAAAAAGGGCCTTCAGGACATCCTGACTCCGGTCCAGTTTGGCGAGTACGAGAAGGGCATGAAGGCGCTTGTCAAGAAAGGAAATAAGAAAGACGGCGGGAACTGAGCGGAGAACGAATCACCCTCGGAAGTGAATACTTCCGAGGGTGATTTCGCGTCTGTAGCTTGGGGTTAGTCAAAAAGACCCAAAGAATCGAAGTTGAACCTCGTGGAGTGAACTAAGAATTGCTCTTATCGTTGATACATCCATCGATCCAATTTCCAAGAGGGGAGATAGAAGGAAACACATGAAAAACGTTATCAAATCTTTTGTTGCAATGGCCGTTATGACGGCCCTGACTGTGACCGCATTTGCCCAAGGCGCGGGCCCTGGCGGCGGAAAGGGTCAAGCTGGCGGCGGTAAGCCTGGTCAGGGTGGTCCTGGTGCTGGCGGCGGAATGCGCCGAGGCCCAGGCATGATGATGGGAATGGACAGCGAGATTCTCGCCAAGCTCAAGCTCACCAAGCCACAGATGGACGCCGTGAAAAAGGTGAAAGATGACACCAAGAAGAAGATGGATGCTCTTCGCGCCTCGATGCCCAAGCCGGCCGCTGGTGGCGAGCGACCAAAGCCGGATCCAGCAATGCGAGACAAATTCAAGGCTCTGATGGACGGCTACCAGGCTGGAATGAAGAAGGCCATGGGCGACGCAAAGTTTGCTGAGTACCAGAAAATGATGAAGGCTGCTATGGACAAGATGCGCGAGAAAGGCGGCTTCGGCGGCGGACGCCCAGGCGGTCCCGGCGCGGCTGGTGCTGGCGCAGGAAAGGGTAAGGGCGGCAACAAGCCGGGGCTCTGAGAGACCAGCAGTACAGGGCCCCTTCTTCGGTAACGAAGAGGGGGCTGCTCGTTTTCGACCTGCCGGTTTTTGCTCTTCTTTGTTGCTCGCTTTGATGCAGGTCAAGATGCCGCCAGTGTAAGATTCATTGTTGTGAAGTTCCAGTCTTCGCATTGCGACGAATTCCCGTATCCTAGCGTTTATCAGCACGAGGAAAACCGGCTGGTTGTGTGGATATCTCAACAGCAAACTAAGCTGATCAGCAAACTTTTTCCCCAATTAGCTCCTCCTTACTTCTTACTCTACATCTTGGTCGTACCTCGAACTTCGGGGACTGCGGGCCGTTATGAGAGCACGGAGGCGCTAGACCCCGAAGGAGTGAACCGGTTCCTGGCTCGTTATTCAGCTTTTTTGGAAGGCGATGGAAGGCACCACTTCTGGGTGTGTTCAACCGACGGCAGCGGTCGAGTGGTTTACGATCGACATGAGAAGTTGTTCTTGTATGGAAATCTGGATGCGTTTGAGCAGGTGTTGATAGAACATGGATTTCGAGTTGGAGCCGCTCCGCCCCCCTTCGCACACGCGCATTTCTACAATGGAGAGTTTGATTCAGACCAGCAGAGCATTGTCGAGAGCTCTGATTTTCGATGGTGTCCCCTCCGTGATGGGGATGAAATCTAGTCTGCAACTTTACAGCTTTAGCAACCCTGCGACCGTTACCATGTCTTTGTCGCCCCGACCCGACATGTTCACGATCACCCGTGCGCCTGGCTTGAACAAGCCCGGAATGCGGAGGGCGGCGAAGGCGTGGGCGGTTTCTAGGGCGCAGATGAGGCCTTCGCGGTGTGCGACCCATTGGAGGGCGTCGAGGGCTTCGTCGTCGGTGACGGCGACGTATTCGGCGCGGCCGAGGTCTTTGAGGTAGGAGTGTTCAGCACCTACTCCGGGGTAGTCGAGACCGGCGGAGACGGAGTGGGTTCCGATGACTTGTCCGTCGTCGTCTTGCATCAGATAGCTGTAGGAGCCGTGCAGAACCCCTGGCGATCCGGCAGTCAGAGGCGCAGCGTGAGCTCCTGAAGACAGACCTCGTCCGCCTGCTTCGACTCCAATCATTCGGGTTGAATCGTCGCCATAGAACCCGGCGAAGAAACCGATGGCATTGCTTCCGCCACCGACGCAGGCGACGACGGCGTCGGGGGTGAGTCCGTACCGCTCGAAGTATTGGGCGCGGGCTTCGTCGCCGATGACGCGCTGAAACTCGCGGACCATGTAGGGGTAGGGATGGGGTCCAGCGGCGGTTCCGATGATGTAGTGGGTGGAATCCACATTGGTCACCCAGTCGCGCATCGCTTCGTTGAGCGCATCTTTGAGGGTCTTAGTTCCGCTGGAAACGGGGTTCACTTTTGCGCCGAGGAGCTTCATTCGGAACACGTTGAGCATTTGTCGCTCGATGTCCTCTTCGCCCATGTAGACCTCGCATTCGAGGCCGAGGAGGGCGCAGACGGTGGCGGTTGCCACCCCGTGCTGTCCTGCGCCGGTTTCGGCGATGATGCGCTTTTTGCCCATTCGGACAGCCAAAAGAGCTTGGCCGAGGGCGTTGTTGATCTTGTGCGCGCCAGTGTGGTTGAGGTCTTCGCGCTTGATGCAGACGTGGAGGCCGGTGTCTTCGGAAAGGCGTTTTGCCTCGGTGAGGGGGTTCGGGCGTCCGACGTACTCGCGGAGAAGATCGTTGAATTCTTTCTTGAACCCGGGGTCTTGCCATGCCCGCTCGAACTCAGCATCAAGCTGTTCGAGGGCAGGCATCAGAGTCTCGGGGACAAATCGCCCGCCGAACTCGCCGAATCGTCCACGGGAGTCGGGTTGGGTTTGCACAATCTAAGTCTACAGCCTTTAGCCGTCAGCTGTCAGCAACAAGGCTGAAGAGTGGTGCCCAGAGTCTCAAATCGCCGCTGCGATAGCGTCGCCGAGTTTGCCTGTGCTGACAAGTTGGCAGCCGGGTTCGAAGATGTCAGCGGTGCGAAGACCAGACTCAAGAACCTTGTTGCAGGCGTCTTCAATGCGTTTTGCGGCGGCGAGGTTTTTGAAGGTGTACTGCAGCATCATCGCGGCGCTGAGGATGGTCGCGACCGGGTTGGCGCGGCCTTGGCCGGCGATGTCCGGGGCGGAGCCATGGACTGGCTCGTAGAGGCCGAACGGGAGGTCGCCTTTAGGGTCACTGAGCGACGCAGATGGCAGGAGTCCGAGGGAGCCGGTGATCACGGATGCCTCGTCGGAGAGGATATCGCCGAACATGTTTTCGGTGAGAATCACGTCGAACTGGCGGGGGTCGCGGATGAGCTGCATTGCGCAGTTGTCGACCAGCATGTGCGTCACCTTGACGTCGGGGTTTTTGGCGGCGAGCTCGGTGACGACCTCGCGCCAGAGGCGGGAGGTTTCGAGGACATTTGCTTTGTCAACGCTGACGACTTCTCTTCGTCGGGCCCGGGCGACGTCGAAGGCGTTAAGGGTGATCCGCTCAATTTCGGCCCTTGAGTAGGTGCAGGTGTCGACGGCGACGGTGCCGTTCTCGCGCCGTTCGCGGGGCTGGCCGAAGTAGATCCCCCCGGTGAGCTCACGCACCACGCACAGGTCGATCATCCCGTGATCGCCCTTGAGTGGCGAGGCGGTAAGAAGTGCCTTCATCGTCTTGGCGGGGCGAACGTTGGCGTAGAGGTTGAGCTCGGAGCGGAGGGCAAGCAGGGCTCCGATTTCGGGGCGAAGGGAGGTCGGTTGGATGTTGTCCCACTTAGGGCCGCCGACTGCGCCCATGAGGGCAGCGTCGGCTTCGTGGCAAAGCTGGAGGGTTTTCGCGGGAAGCGGATGACCTGTTTGATCGTAGGCAATGCCGCCGATCAACGCTTCTTCGAACTCAAAATCTGAGGACACCGCTCGGACGACCTTTACCGCCTCCGCAACCACTTCTGGCCCGATTCCATCACCCGGCAAAACTGCAACTTTGAACGCCATTGTGCCTGTGATTATGAACGAAAATGGCGCCCCCAAAGAATTGGGGGCGCCATTTCGGTCAGCTTAGTTGTTGTTTCGGAACTCTGCTTTGCCAGCGTTGAACACGCCGTCGCGGAAAATTCCTTCTACTTTGACGACCTGGCTGTTGCCCGCCATGGTCTCAAAGAAGCTGGGCAGGTTGATCTCCGCACCAGAAGCGGTTCTGAAGCGCGTGCCGTCAGTTACCTTGACGGTGATTACGCCACCTGCTGGAAGGTCGAAGCCCTCGTGTTCTGAGACCGTGATCTTGAAGGTTTTGGCTTCGAGATTGGCTTCGGAGGAGTTTCCTCGTGCCTCATCCCCGCCGAGTTCAGATTCGTTCTCGATATGAACGCTCTTCGCCGTAATCGAGTTCGAGGTCGAGGAATACACTCCCTCTACTTCGACGATGGCGTTTGCTCCGGCTGCCGCAAGCGCAGCATAGAACTGGGCCGAGGTGAGCGTCGAGCCGTGTCGTCCCCTGAATCTCGTGGTGGTTGCGTTGGTTACGACCCCGACCTTTTCGCCTTGTGGGGCGAAGCCGCGGGTGAATTTTGGCTTAACATCAAACGAGTTCGATGCTTCGACGACGTTGAGAGCGGACCCAATAGCCTTTGCCTCGTTCTCAAACTCGCTTTCGAGCTTGATGACCCGGGCGGATACGGTTCGGGTCAATGGGTTGAAGTCTCCGTAGACCTCGGCTTTCAGTCCGTTAGCGAGAGCGGATGCTCCGTCGCCGAGGATCGCGGTGTTGGCGTCTGTAGCGACGTTCACAGAGCCCCCGAAGCGAAGGTTAAGGCCGAATGTCTGGGTCGGCGCGGTGCCGGAGAGGTCCTTAATGAGGCCCTTGAACTCAAATCGCTCGTGTCGAGCGGGGTCATCGAGGCCGTTGCCAGGGTGGACGCCTAGGACGGGGGTGACGATTCCGCTTGCGACGACCCAGTTCTTAAGATCAAAGTCGATGGCCACGCGAGTTGCGCCAGGAAGGACAAGAGCCGGGGCAAGATTGACTTCCAGCTTCGAACGACCTGCTGTCGAGTCATCCATGGCTGCGGGGAAATTTGCCGTGGAGGAGACTCCGGACGGTGATGCAACAAGGGTTACCGACTTGTCCAGGACGAACTCGACCTTGTTGTAGGTGCCGTCAGGTAGGGTTCCCGGGGCGAGAAGAAGGAACCTCGCCGCACCATCATTGAGCTGGCGAAGGTTGATGGTTGTGCCTGCCGCATTGTCGAAGAGGGTGGTTGAGGTCCCGGCCGAGTTTTTGATCTGAGCCTTGTAGACCTTTACCCAGACTCCGCTGTAACCTGCGTGAAGATCGTCGGTGACGAATAGTTGGAAGTTGCCCGAGCCTCCGGATGTGGCACTGGAACCGCCGCAGCCAAGCGCACCGATGAGCATGCTTGTGCCGAGTAGGGCCGCCGAAAAGAGTTGGATTAGCCGTTGTTTCATAGGTTTCCCCTTAAGGGTCATTTTACGCCGAAAATTTGCTTCTGGCGGGTGACTCCAATCTAGGGAGACTCAAGCTCAGGGATTTGATACCTACCGTAGGTCGAAAGCCCCAAACCTAGTAGTAGTGCTGGGTTTTGGACTGAAACTTGGAGCTCAGCGGTCAACCGATCACCTTAACCGAGCTGTGGTTAGAAATATCGACATTTCTGGTGGCGGACTATAATGGAGACATGCTGACCGCAGCAGTGTTCGCCGCGTCTGCGGTTTTGTCTCGGCTTGCCGATGCTCCGCGTCCGATTTGGCCGGGGTTTGGTGTGAATACCCAGTTCTCTGCGACCGCGAAAGGGGAGTTGGACCTGGTGGCGAAGGGTGGGTTTCAGTACACCAGGACAGTTGTATCGTGGGATGAGACCGAGCGGCAGGCGGGGAGCTACGACTTTTCGCGGTACGACTCGCTACTGAAGGAGCTGAAAGCCCGTCGGATTCGGCCGATTTTTTGTCTTTCGGGCGGGAACATTGCGTTTCAGGTCGGAGCTCCGACGATGCCCGACGCACGGGCGGCTTTTGCCCGCTGGGCGGGCGAGGCGGCGAACCACTTTAAGGGCGAGGAGGTTGTTTGGGAGCTTTGGGACGCGCCGAATACAGATCGTTCTTGGAAGCCTTCACCTTCGGCAAGTGACTATTCGATGCTAGCGGTTGAGGCGGCGAAAGCGATGCGGCTTCTGGACTCGGGTTGCCGTATCCTCGCACCGGGGACGGCGAGCGTTGATTCGCAGTTTTTGAGTTCAGCCTTATCGACAGAGTTGCTCGGTTTGGTCGACGGAGTGTCGATACATGCCGACCGAGCGGGTGGGCCGGAGAGCATTGTGGCCGATGTTCGGCAAGTACGAGACTTAATCAAGCAACGGGCACCCGATGGGCGGAAGGAACTGCCGATTGTTTGCACAGGTTGGGGCTACAGCACGGCTCGGGGCAAGAACAGCGAGGGGCGGCAGGCGATGTATGTCTCACGGATGTGGCTATTGAACTCGGCGCTTGGGGTTCCGGTGACGATTTACGATTCGTGGCAGGATAACGGAGCCAACCCGGATGAGCCGGGCGACCGGCTTGGTTTAGTTCGCGAGAATCTGGATTTGAAGCCGTCGTACATCGCGGCGAAGGAAGTTTTGGAAAGGTTTCGGGGATGTACCAACTTTCGATGGTTGCCACAGAAGGATCCTTTGGACTGGGTGATTGTGGGAGCTGGGAACAATCGCCTCGTGCAGGCGAGGTGGTATCAGAAGGAGGCGGGGGTGAAGTACACCGAGCTGTCGTTGCGCGACAAGAAGTTCAAGACTTTGTACGCCACCCTGATGGGCGGCGACGAACCGGTTGTGTTACCTTCAGTCCAGGCTCCGCCGAAGACGGTTTTAAGCAAGCCCATGGCGACTTCGCTTGCAGGGATGGAGTTTGCATTTGCGCCGCCTTTGGATGAAGATGGTTGGTGCGTTCTGGTCGAGAAGTCTGCGGCTACTTCAGCGAAACTGGAGTTCAAGTACCAGCGGCCAAGCGGGGCGAATGTGACCTGCTATGCAAAGATTGAGTCCGCGCGCACCGTGGAGCCGCTTGCG
The DNA here is from genome assembly GCA_965248555.1 of Fimbriimonas sp. Lineage (GTDB taxonomy): Bacteria > Armatimonadota > Fimbriimonadia > Fimbriimonadales > Fimbriimonadaceae > Fimbriimonas. The sequence goes on from CBDFJP010000002.1 coordinate 97,072, forward strand.
CTCTCGGAACCCAAGGTCTCAATTAGTGTTGGAATGAACGGGACGGTCGGAGGGAGTTTTACTGCTGCCAAGGCGGAAATCAGCGCAGGTGATTGGAGTTTTGCGAAGGAGGGTCGGCTTAGTGGTGAGCTTGTTGCTAGCCAGGGGGGTCTTCTTTTGACTTATGACGGGGCAGGGAAGGCACTTGTGTCGGCTAAAGGTCGGCAACGGATCCCGGATGGTGCTAAGGCAATGGTCGTCTGGGTTCGACCCGATGGAACTGGGAATCGCTTGAAATCTGAGTATCGGAACGAGAAGGGGGAGACGGTCTCGGTCGAACTGTTCTCGATGGAAGGGGCTACGGATCGGAGTGGGTGGCGGGTGGTCAAGATTCCGCTGAATGGGAACGCCACTGAGTGGGTCGCGCTGTTAACGGTTGAAGCCGAGCGTGAGCGCGGCGGAGCGATCGAAATCGGCCCCGCCGCATATATGTTCTAGTTGCCAGCTTTCTTCATGTCGCCTTTGCCCCCGACTTCGCCCGTCGCAGGACCAGCGGCTTTGAGGTCATTGGCGATGGAGTCGCTTGGCTTCATGCTTGCGTCATCCGAGCCACACCCGGCGAGCAGTAGCCCGCCGAGTAGAAGTGACACGAGGGCGAATGCCCTAATCATTCGAAGTCCCACATGAAGGCGTCCTTATCCACGACACGCCCCTTGAATGTTCCAGTCCCGTAGGCGGTGCATCCTTTGGTAAGCGACTTTATCGGTCGTGACTTGGTGCTTGTGTCTGCCATCACGATGACGACGTGACCGTCCTTGAGGCCTGGAGAGATGCTGCTGATGTCGACTTGGTTGTAGAACGGCCAGAGTCCACCGTAGACTAGCCAGGAGTTGGGGTTATTTGCCCAGCCAGAGGAGTAGCTTTGCAGGGTTCCATCGGCTTGGTATTGCGCCATGGGCTGCAACAAGGCGCCATTGGCGTCGAGCCAGCATGGAGTTTCGACGACCCAGTTTCCGCCGCCGGTTGGACCACTGGCATTTCGATCCCAGATGGAGGTACCAAACATAATTGTGTTCGACGGGTTGCCGATCTGGGTCGCATTAACGGACGCCGATCCTACGTACTGGGTCGCCGAAATGTATCGCCAGGGCGAAAAGAATGCGTAGTTGTAACCAGCGTTACTTCGCACCATGAGCGCATAGAGTCTCTCAGCCTGGGTGAGGTTGTTCGGGTTTCCGACACTCATGTACGGAACCTGGTCATCAATGCGTTGCTTTTCGCTTGGCCATGGATCCATCGGATCGATGTGCATTTCGGTGTTCTTCACGTAGGGGTGAAGTTGCTGACCCGGCACTGTGTCGGGAGGACCGAATCCCCAACCGGGAATGCCGATTCCGCCGGAGTTGGAGAGCATGTAGGCGTCGTCGTTGTCTGCAAGGTACATGGCAGTCGAGGTTCCAAGTTGCTTGAAGTGGGCAATTGACTTCGTCTTCTTCGCGGCAACCTTTGCCTGGGCAAAGACCGGGAAGAGGATGGCGGCGAGGATTGCGATGATGGCGATGACGACCAACAGCTCGATGAGCGTGAAGGCCGAGTGTTTTCGATGCACGATACTCATATGAATTCAACCTCCCTTTCGGGCCACTGCCCGTCGGGATCAAACTCGGCGCCTTTACCGAAGTTAAGGCATTGTAAATCATTCAGTAAAAAAACACAATGAAAATATTTAGGTCTTTTTACCCACAAGCACGGTTGGGGTGAAAATCGGTACAACTTGAAGGGAATGGCGACATCATCGACGGCGGAACTGAAAGGGCTGAGTGCTTTTCGGGCGTTCTTGGAGATGATCAAGTTCGAGCACTCGGTGTTCGCCTTGCCGTATGCGCTCATCGGAATGATGTGGGCGACGCCGGGGTTTCCGGGGTGGCGGATTTTTGTTTTGATTCTTATTGCAATGGTTAGTTGTCGCACGGCGGCGATGACCTACAACCGGATCGCTGATCGGGATATTGACGCCAAGAACGCACGGACGGCGACGCGGGCAATCCCTGCGGGGTTGTTGTCGTTGCGCACGACGAACCTTTACTTCTTTGGCTCGGTCGGACTGTTCTTTGTGGCGGCGGGGCTTCTTAACGTGACGACATTGGTTTTATCTCCGGTCGCAATTTTCGTGACGGTTTTCTACTCACGGACCAAGCTGTTCACATGGCTCTGCCATTTTTGGCTGGGAGTTTCGTTGGGGATCGCTCCGGCGGCGGCTTGGATCGCGGTGACGGGGAAGCTGGCCTTGGTGCCGGTTCTGCTGTTTCTCGCGGTGACATTTTGGACGGCGGGGTTCGACATTATCTATGCGCTGCAGGATGAGGAGTTTGATAAGAAGAACGGTTTGAAGTCGGTTCCGGCTCAGTTTGGGATGGTTCGCGCTTTGCAGATTTCGCGCGGGGCGCATTGTGCGAGTCTGTTCTTCTTGGGGTTGGCTTTGAGCGCTTATGGAGTTGGCTGGGTCGGAGTGCTTGCCGGGCTTTTCGCTGCGGGGATGCTGATTTATGAGCAGAGTTTGGTGAAGCCGAACGATTTGAGCAAGGTGAATTTGGCGTTTTTCACCTTGAACGGATGCATCTCGGTTGGTGTGTTTTTGCTGCTTCTGGTTGATCATTTGGTGAGGCGATGAACAAGAACTTGCTTGGGCGGACGAACCAGGAGTTTCCTTCGCGGTGGCTGGCTCTGGCGGTGCCCGATGGCGGGTTCGTTGACGAGAGTCCCGCGGAGTTTGTGGAGACGGCTCGCTCTTCCGGGCTACCCATCGATTTTTCTTCCCAGCCTGCGCTGTGGGGCGGGGCGATGCGGGGGGCGGATGAAGTTGTTCTTATTCAGCAGGGGACTTACCAGATTGAACGGGCGACGAGCGAGGATCATGCGACGGACTTGGTTCAGGCGCATCTGATCGAGACGCTCTCGGCGGTTGGTCGGGAATGCCTGGACTTTTACTTCCTGCGGATTCGGCGCGCTCTCGAGGAGTATCAGATCAATGGGGCGTTGGCAGCGCTGGAGGCGGCGCGGAACGAGGGGCATCTGCGGTTTTTGGGTTTGCACGCGACGGGGCATCCGCTCGCCGCGCTTGGGCTATGGCAGTTTCATGATGCTTTTGAGGTGGTGATGGGGCCGGAGGCTGCTCGGGAGACTCTGGAGCCATTGGCGGCTCAGCGGAGGGTTGGGGTGGTTGGGATCGGGTTTGGCGAGCCCCAGCTTGTGACAGTTCGATCCAGCGAGGAGATTCGCCGGGTGGTCGGTTGATTCTTTTTAAGACAGCGTTTGCGATTGCGGCGTTGGTGGTGTTGTTTGGCGGCGGGTTTGTGGCGGTGCATAAGCCGTTCCGTGCCGGGCCGGCGATCGCGATTTTGGGAGCGGGTGTCCTGCTTTTGGGGGTCGCATTCACCGCGGGCTGGATTCGGTTCGCCTGCCTTGGTACGCTTTTGGTGATGTTGGTTGCATTGCCGTTTTTTGGGAGGCGCAAGTGAAAATTGGGGTGGTAGGCGCGGGGATTTCTGGGCTTCGGGTGGCCCAGTTGCTTGAGGAGCAAGGGCATGAGCTTTCGGTGTTCGAGGCTCGCCAGCGCATTGGCGGGCGGATTTACACGACGGACCTTGGCTCGGGGGCGACTTATGAGGCGGGCGGCGAGTGGTTGGATTCAGATCACCATCGGTGCCGGGCGTTGGTGGAGAAGTATTGTGGCGAGCTTGAGGCGGCGGATCAGGAGCCGGCTTTGGTGGTTTACAAGGGGGAAACCCGTCAGACGAGTGAGATCTGGGCGGAGGCGGCGGAGGACGAGGAGCGGTTTGAGCTTTCGGCCCGGGCGTTGGCTCGGCAGTTGGACCTGCCGGTTTGGAAAAACGTCGATTTCGCTAAGTATGATAGCCTGAACTTGGACTCTTTCCTTCGACAGAACTGTGAGTCGGAGCAGGGGGAGTGGTGGCTGCGGGCGAACCTTCGGAGTGACGAGGGGGAGGATATTGAGCGGATTGGCTTGCTCGGTTGGTTGGGCGGTTATGTTCACTACATCAATCGTGAGAACTTGAATCGGGGGGAGAGCGAGATGTCGGCTTTTCGGGTTCCGGGTGGGTTCTCGGGTCTGCTCGAGAAGTTGCGAGCTGACTTGCGCGGCCAGGTTTTTCTGGATTCGCCTCTGCAAAAGGTTGTTCAGGATGCGGACGGCGTGGAGCTGCAGTTTGCAGATTCGGCGGAGCGGTTTGATCGGGTTGTTCTGACCTTGCCGCCGCCTTGTGCGGAGCGGGTGGTCTTTGAGCCTGCATTGCCGGTGGCGAAGCGCTGCGCGTTGGAGGCTTGTGGGATGAGCCGGGCGATCAAGATTGTTTGGCGGTTCTCGAAGGCTTGGTGGCGGGACCGGGGGTTCTGCGGGCGGCTTCATTGCGATGGGCCGTTGCACCAGCTTTGGGAGGGGACGCGGGGGTCGGAGCCGATTTTGACGGCTTATATCTGCGGCGAGCGGGCGGTTGAGTGGACACGGCTCGGCGATCCGGTGAGCGCGGGGCTGTTTGAGATCGCGCAGATGTTCCCCGAGGCTCCGGCGTTTTTTGTTCAGGGCGAGATTCACGACTGGATCAACGACCCTTATTCGCTGGGGGCGTTTAGCCACCATGCGCCGGGGTTTGCTTTGGATCACGCCGGGAATATCGGCACGGCGGAGGGGCGGGTTCACTTTGCCGGGGAGCACACCGCAACTTGGGTCGGGTTCATTGAGGGCGCTTTGGAGAGCGCGGAGCGGGTGGCGGGGGAGATTTTCCAGTTAGCAGTTAGCAGTTAGCAGCGGCAAGAAATACATTCGGAAGTCTCACGCACAGCCGTTCCGCACGGGGTGGGACTCCGCGGTCCAGGCAAAAAAATGTGAGGTGGCGGATAGGAGAGCTATGCTGGCCGACCTCACAAAGGCTTGCACCGTTGACTTTGCCCTTGGATCTCTCCCCCTAAGGTGTCCCATCAACTGGTGACTGGTATTATTGCGGGGATCGGGCGTGAAACGCAAGGCATTGAAGAATTTTGTTAAAACCGGAACTTCTGGCGCGGGATTTGTGTCTGACACCGAAGTCGGAGGCTTGCGTCTTGCCTCCTGACAGGTATCCTAGACGCGATCTTAAATCATAGGGAGGTGCGCGACCCTTGGCCGCCGCCATAGAAACAAAGCAGTTAACAAAGACTTACAAGAGCAAAAGCCGAAACCTCACCGTTGTGGACAAGCTCGACCTTCACGTTGAAGAAGGCGAGATTTTCGGATTCTTGGGGCCAAACGGCGCCGGGAAGACGACGACCATCAAGATGCTTCTGAGCATCATTGAAGCAACGTCTGGCGAAGGATACATTCTTGGTAAGGAACTTGGAGACTTTGACGTTCACAAGCTGATCAGTTACGTCCCCGAGCGACCTTATTATTACGAGTACATGACCGGACTTGAGATCCTCAAGTTCTACGGTTCGCTCTTCGGCATCACCGATGTAGCGCACATGCAGAGCTTGCTGGAGCGCGTTGGCCTTGCCGACGCTCGCAATACCAACAAGACGATTAACCAGTACTCGAAGGGTATGCAACAGCGAATTGGGCTTGCCCAGGCGCTTTTGAACGATCCTAAGTTGTTGTTCCTTGACGAACCTACGGGTGGACTTGACCCGATTGCTCACCGCGAGATTCGCGACCTTATTTTGGGCTTCCGCGAGGAAGGCCGAACGGTCTTTATTTCGTCGCACGAGCTTTCGGAAGTTGAGCTGATCTGCGACCGCGTTGCGATCATCAATCACGGTGTGATTGTTGCTCAGGGCAAGTTGACCGACCTTCTGGCCGGTGGACGCGTTGAAATTTTGGTTGGAAAGCTGGACCGTGGCGTTTTCAGCGACATGAAGATTGAGGATGGCAACATCCACGACACTCCGGCGGGCGTGCTGTTTGACGTTCCTGAAGGAGCGGAGATTAACGCGATTATTGACGGTGCCCGAGCAAAGGGTGGTCAGATCGTGAGCATCGTTCCCCGCAAAAAGCGCCTTGAAGACCTATTCGTGGAGGCGGTTCGAAACAAATGAGACCAGTTATTGCTATTGCAAAGGCGACCGTTGGCGAAGCGATTCGTCGAAAGGTTCTGCTGATTATCCTTTTCATCGCAGTGCTGTTGCTGCTGGTTGCACCGCTTTTGGGCGTGCTTTCGGCTCGGCAAGAGCAGACGGTTCTTACGGGCTTCGTGCTTGGTATCGTTCAGCTTTCGAGCGCGGTGATTGCGATTACATTGACGGTTTACATGTTGCCCAACGAGGTTGAGCGGCGTACGATTTACACCATTTTGAGTAAGCCGGTTCAGCGCTGGCAGTTCCTCATTGGGAAGTATCTCGGCGCAGTCTCGGCATTGGCGATCATGATGGGCCTGATGGCACTCGTATCCGTTCTCGAGTTTGGCGTGTTCCACCAGGACTGGGCGAAAGGGATTTCGTTGCTTCAAGCGTACGGCATGTTCTTCGTTCAGATGAGCCTGCTGGCTTCGGTTGCGATCTGCTTGTCGACGTTTGTTGCTCCGCTTGTTAACTTCTTCTTGTCTGGTGGCATTTACCTGATCGGAACTTTGGGTTATGCGTTCTTTGATTCCTTCAACAAGAATCCAAACGCTCCGGCACTTGGAAAGGGGCTTGCGTTCATCGTTAGTTCGATCTTGCCGAACTTCGCCAGCTATAACGTTCAGAACCCGCTGATCAACCCGGAAACCACGATTCAGAACCCGACGATGTACGCGGTCAACGCGGTGCTGTATGGTGTGTTTTACATCATGATCATGCTGATCGTTGGTATGTTGATGTTTGACCGAAAGGAGGTCTAAGCCTAATGGGAAGTTTCGAAACTAAGAAAGCATTTCGGTCGAAACTTGCGATGGGCGCAGCCGCGCTGTTCGTTGGTCAAGCTGTGATTGGGAATATGGGTGTTTACCCGCTGTGGAGCAAGAACTACAGTCCGGTTAAGCAGGGCAAGAGCCTCATTACGGGTGCGCTTTCCGCGGATCAGATGCTGTTTGCGCTGGCTGGATTCCGAGAGCTCATTGCCGGAATTCTGTGGGTTCGCGCCGACTCGTTTTTCGAGACGGGCAACTACGACGCGATTTTGCCAATTATCCGCATTGTCACGATGTTGGACCCGCATCAGCTTGACGTGTTTGCGACGGGGATGTGGCACATTGGCTACAACTTCACGGATGAGGATCAGCGGTCGGATCGGCGGTACCTACCGTCGGCAGTCGCCCTTGGAACTGAGGGAGCAGAGCAGAATCCCAATACCTACGAGATGTTCTTTGAGACGTCTTGGCTTTGGTATCACAAGATCGAGGATAACTATCCTGCCGCGGTGCGATGGATGGAAGAAGCTCATAAGCGCAAGGACATCCTGCCTGCGCGTCGGAACCTTCTGTGCCGCTTGTACGAGCGGGATGGGCAGGTTCAAAAGTCGGTAGATCTTTGGTACAAGTTGCTTGATGAGGCGAATAAGGTCTACTCTCAAGACCAGGATATGCGGAACTACTCGCTCCGGACGAACCGTGATACGGTTGAGCAGAACTTGGACACCCTCCTTGTTCGTATGTCTCAGCGGGGATACTTCAACACGGTTAACGGCGGGACGGCGACGGACTATGATACAAATCCTCCGTTCGACGTTAACTTCAGTGCTAAGGTGACGGTTGTAGATGAGAAGGTTCTGAAGATTCAGGGCACTTGGAACGTTCTGTCGATCGGGTCGCGCATTCGGTGCGTGCTCCGAGATGCGGATTATCCAGATGCCATCAAAGGCTCTGTTGACTGGGAGGCGCAAGCCAAGTCGGTGAGCCTCGACCCGCCGCGAGACCGGACTTATATGCAGGAAGGTCTGTTTGTTCGGAACCAGCGGTTTGACAAGAAGATCGACATGAGCCGCGACCCAACGATGTACCCCATGGTTGGCAAGAACTACGTTCTTGAGTTCTACTACAATCCGCGATCTGCCCCGGCGCACATCCAGGATAAATTTGGTTGGAACGGCGAAGGGATGACTGATCGCACGGCAAGTAATATGAGCACCGACGCCCGAAAGGGGATGAAGGTTCTTTATGTTTCGCTTCCGATCACGAAGGAGCAATTGTTGCTCCGCGGCGATTGGTCGGACAAGGTTCCGGTTGTTAAGACCGCGAACTATGTTGAGACTGACAAGAACTATACGGACAACAAAGATAAGTTGGACATTCCGGGTCTTCCGGGGAAATTGTAGGCAATTAACCCCCCGGCGATGCTACAATTCATCGCCGGGAACTGCGCGGCAGCAGTTCGGCGAACCCCGTCAGGGCCGGAAGGCAGCAGCGGTAAGTCGATTCTCTGGGTGATGCAGCCCTCCCGGCATTTTTCTTGTGGCTCAGCTCGCTCTCTACCGAAAGTATCGAAGCCAGACCTTTGAGGATCTGATCGGTCAAGAGCACATTGTGCGGACGATTCAGTCGGCACTTTCTACTGGGAGAATAGCCCAGACATTTCTTTTCACCGGTCCTCGTGGGACTGGAAAGACCTCTTCCGCTCGGTTGTTGGCCAAGGCCCTGAACTGCGAAAAGGGGCCGACTCCGACGCCTTGCAACGAGTGCGAGGCTTGCTTGACGATCACTCAGGGACACCATCCAGACGTGATCGAGATGGACGCGGCCTCAGACTCGGGCGTGGACGACGTTCGAGAAAAGATCGTTGATGTTGTCAGCTACGCGCCGATGATGGGCAAGTATAAGGTCTTCATCATCGACGAGGTTCATGACTTGTCGCCCAAGGCTTTTGATGCTTTGCTGAAGACGGTTGAGGAGCCGCCGGCGCATATGATTTTCATTTTGGCGACGACGGAATTCAATAAGGTTCCGGCGACGATTAGGTCGCGGTGCCAGAAATACGAATTTCACCGGGCGACTCTCAAAAACCTCGTTGATCGGCTGAATTTTGTTTGCACATCGGAGGGCGTGACGGCGGAGCCAGCGGCAGTGGCGGCGATTGCGCGGATGGCAGATGGCGGGTTCCGGGATGCTTTGACTCTTCTTGAGCAGGCGATATTGGTTTCGGACGGAGCGATTACGACCGAGGTGGTTTATGACCAGCTTGGGTTGGTGAACGAGCAAGCGGTCGATGGGTTGCTGGAGGCGATCTCGGAGGGTGAGATTGCGCGGATTATCGAGGTTTTGCAGGATATCGCCCGGTCGGGGCGCGATCCTCGGGCGTTGTTAGAGTCGATGTTGCACCGTTTAGGTGACTTGACGCGGATTTCGTATCAGGTTTCGTCGGATGAGTTTGATGCGACGCGGGAATCGTCGATGCACGAGCTGGCGGCTCGGCTCGGAAGACCATTTTTGATTTCGATTCGATCATCGCTTGCTGAGGCTCACAAGGTGATCCGAGATATTTCGCTTCCCAGGTTGTGGTTGGAGAGCGAGTTGATTCGGCTGAGTCAGCCGGTCGGCCCCGTAACCTCCAGCCCCTTTCCCCCAGGGGGGGCAAGGGGAGCCGGAACTTCGCCGCGAGAGGCTCCGGTGGCCGCCCTCACCCCTAAATCCCCCCTCCCATCACAGATGGTAGAGGGGACTTCGGAATCCCCTGTTTCTGCACCTAGCTCAGAAGCTCAAGCTGCCGCAACTGAAAGCCCCGATGGATCGGGGCACTCCCTACCCGCAGGAGATATTTGGCAACAGCTATTGGCCTCAATTCCGGTTCACCCAACGACCGGGATGCCGGCGCCGCATAAGATGCGGTTGGCATCGGGGTCGGTTGATTTGGACTCGGATGAGAAGCTGGTGATTAGCCTCGAAAAGGAGATGGACTTTGCTTGGTTCAATGACGATCCGAAGCGGAGCAAGTATCTCCAAGACCTTCTGGTCAAGCTGGGTAGGGACGGCACGAACATTGAGTTCGTGCTCAAAAAAAAAACTGAATCCATCGTCTTAGAGTCCGAAGCGGTAGAATTACCCGTAGACGGCCCTCGATTGGAACGGATTGTGCGTGAAGTGTTCAACGTTCCGGCTTCCCCTGGGGAAGGCGAGGATACGATTTAGGCAATTATGAAACTTCCAAAAGGACTCGGCGGCGGAATGGGTGGAGGCGGAGGCCTCATGGCGAACGTGCAGAACGCGATGGCGCGCGCGCAGAACCTTGAGCAGGAGCTTGAGCAAGAGATTCTGACCGTTGACAAGGGCCCAGTTAAGGCGACTTTTGATGGCACTGGACGCATCAAGTCGATCAAGTTCGACAAATCAGTTGTTGATCCAGAAGATGTTGAGGCTCTTGAGGATCTGGTCGTTGGCGTTATGCGCGACGGGTTTGAGAAGGCCGTTGAGCTTCGTGCGGATCGAGTTGGCGAGATCACTAAGGGTCTTCCTCCGATTCCGGGACTCGGACTCTAAACCAAATTGCTATTCGCAAAGCCGCTTGCCGAGCTGATTGCGGAGCTTGAGAAACTGCCAGGCGTGGGGCCAAAAAGCGCCCAACGCCTGGCTTATCATTTGTTAAGGGTGCCTCTCCACGAGGCGACTGCCTTGTCGACGGCGATTTTGTCGGCGAAGGAGAAGTTGCGTTTCTGTTTGCGTTGCCAGAACATTTCCGAGTTTGAAGAGTGCGAGATCTGCCGCGATATCCGGCGAGATAAGACTCTCATGTGCGTGGTTGCTGAGCCGCGCGACATTGTTGCTTTGGAGCGGATTAACGACTACAAGGGGCGGTATCACGTCCTGCATGGGCTGATGTCTCCGGTGGACGGGATTGGACCGGAGCAGTTGCGGATTCGGGAGTTGCTAGGTCGATTGCAGGACGAGCCGGTGGAGGAGATTATTGTGGCGACGAATCCGACGATTGAGGGAGATACGACGGCTCTGTATTTGGCGAAGCTTTTGAAGCCGATCGGGATTAAGATCACAAGGATCGCCCACGGGATGCCGTCGGGCGGAGAGCTAGATTACGCAGATTCTGCGACTTTGCTTTCGGCTATGGAGTTTAGGCGAGAGATGTAGTCGACTGTTCAGACAGTCCACGGTTTCATCTCGCCCAATTCGTTCCCCTTCTCGTCGATCCTGAGCGAGCCTAGTTTGAGCATAGGAACTGGGACCGGGGGGATGGCGGTGCAGAGGACTTGGGCACGGAGGTTGATGAAGTCGACCGAGCGGAGAAAGCCGTAGCCGAAGTCGTCTCCGGTGAGCTTGGCGAAGGAGCAGAGGACGCCTTCGTAGACGCTCGGCGAGACAAAGTGAGCGCGTGCGCAGCCGGTGACGTCGAGGGCGGTGCTGATGACGTCGTCGCTGAATTCTTGGTCGGTGACCAAGTAGAGCGTGCTTCCGGAGACTTCGACATAGGCTCCGTCGAGGCCGAGTTTGGTTTTTCTGGCTTCGCCGACGGGGTCTCCGGCGCCGAGGCGGGAGCCGCTGAGGATGGTTTCGGAGAGGTCGACGGAGTGTTCCTCGCACTTTTCGATCATGGAGAGCCACTGGGCTTTGCGCTGGGCGGCTTGTACTTGAGCGGGAAGGGATTTATCGAGTTCGACTTCCTCAAAGGTGCCAGAGAAGCGGCCTTTCAAGCCCGAGTTGACCAGGGTTCGGTCGGGTTTGAGGAGTTGGAGGAGGAGCTGGGTGGTTTGGCGCAGGACGGGGGTGACGCGGTAAGGGTAGAGCTGAATGACGAGGTTTGGGGAGGCGATTTCGAGGGCCTCGATCATGGCTCCGACAATGAGGTGGGGGGCTTTTTGGGGATCGAGCGAGCCGTAGAAGCGGTCGAAGATGGGTTTCTCGGCGCGTAGGACGCGGATTCGGGCGGCGGGGCCGTGACCGGCGTCGCCGGGATCGAGAACCAGGAGGTCGGCGTTGCCTTGATGCTTTTTGAGCCACTCGCGCCACGAGAAGCCGCTTTCGGCAAGCAGAACGGTTCGACCCATGTACCAAGTTTAGCCGTTGGGAACGATATTACACTTTGGAAGGGTAAAACCAAGAGTGATGAATCTCGAACTCCTGAGAGAACTTGTTGAGGGCCATGGCGTGCCAGGCTGGGAAGACCAAATTCGGGCGATTGTTGCACGCGAACTACGCGGAATCTGCGAATTGAGCACAGACGCGATGGGCAACTTGATCGCGGTGAAGAAGGGTTCGGGGAGCGGTAAAAGGCTGATGCTGGCCGCGCATATGGACGAGATTGGGTTCATTGTCAAGTTTGTTGATAAGGATGGGTTCATTCGTTTGCAGCCGCTGGGCGGCTTTGATCCACGGCAATTGAACTCTCAGCGGGTGATTGTGCATGCGGCTGATGGGGCCCTGAATGGTGTTTTGATGTACGGCACGAAGCCGAAGCACTTGCTTTCCGACGCGGAGGCTGGAGCCGCGCAGAATTTGGATTCGTTCTTTGTGGACTGCGGTCTGGGCGAGGCGACGAAAGAGAAGGTGAAGATCGGCGATATGGTGACGATGTCGCGCCAAATGATTTCGCTCGGCGAGAATTTGAGCTGTAAGGCGATGGACGACCGGGTTTGCGTGTTCATCATGATCGAGGCCCTGAAGGCGGCGAAGTCGAACGATTGGGACGTTTATGCGGTGGCGACGGTTCAGGAAGAGATCGGACTTCGAGGCGCATCGGCGGCGGGTTCGGGGCTTGCTCCGGACGTGGTTGTGGCTTTGGACGTTACGCTGTGCAACGACATTCCGGGGGTTCCAGAGCAGGATCATGTGACGAAGCTCGGCGGCGGTGCGGCGATCAAGATCATGGACGGCTCGCTGATTTGCCATCCGAAGGTGGTTGAGCATTTCCGACAACTTGCGATCAAGAATGAGATTCCTTATCAGATGGAAGTTCTGCCTAGAGGCGGAACGGATGCGGGCGGGATTCAGCGGCTGAACGGCGGAGTTCCGGCGTTTACGTTGTCGACTCCGACTCGCTACATCCACACGGTGAACGAGATGGTGTCAAAGAACGACGTCCAGGCCTGTATCGACGTGCTGGCGCGGTACATCGAAGACGTTCATAACGGCGATTACGCCTATGGCATCTGACCCTAAGCCCAAGCGGGTTCGCAGCGCGAACCCGCTTGAGAAAACTTGCCTTTCGCACCTTGATGCCGAGGAGAATTGGAAGATTTTGCGGCATGAGCGGCCTGCCGAAAGCACGGTTCTAGGCTGGAAACCGTTTGTGCCGATTTTTCGGATCAACTTCATTTTGTTCTCCGTTGTTTTGGCGATTGCTTTTGTGGCCATTGAGCTTGGGTCGGGGTCATCGCGGGGTGAATTGTTGGCGGATGCACCATATGCGACCGTTTTTATCGGGCTGATTGCGGGAGGGATGGGAGCGTATGTGATGTCTCTGTACCGCACCGCTTGGAATCGCCGGGCTAAACTTTGGGAGTGATCAACGAAGCTCGGCTGGTTCAGCTTTTTCTCGATTTGTGCAACATCAACTCGCCTTCGCGGCAGGAGCGGGAGGTTGTGGAGTGGATGAAGGGGCTTTTGACTCGGCATGGGCTGTCTTGGGTTGAGGACAACGCGGGCGAGGTGATTGGGGGGAATTCAAACAATCTGATCGTTCACGTTCCGGGGAACCTGGCGGGGGCTCCAAGGATCTTTTTTAGCGCGCATTTTGATACGGTTGAGCCGACCGAGGGGCTCGTGATCGAGGAAGTCGACGGGGTGTTTCGGTCGGCGAGCGATACGATTCTTGGCGCGGATGATAAGGGGGGCATGGCTCCGGCGATTGAGGCGGTGCTCGCTCTGAAAGAGAGTGGGGAGGCCCATGGCGATGTTTACCTGCTTCTCAGCGTGGCGGAGGAGATTGGGCTTTTGGGCGCGGCGGCCCTCAAGATCGAAGATTTGAACCTGGATTACGGGTTCGTGCTGGATACGGGTCCTCCGGTGGGGACCTTTGTGACTCGGACGGCGAACCATGACAAGATGGATATCACCATCATCGGGAAGCCGGCTCACGCTGGAAAAGACCCGGAGAAGGGGGTGAATGCGATTCAGGTCGCGGCGGATGCAATTGCAAGCATGACGCTCGGACGGATTGACCCAGAGACAACAGCAAACATCGGGATCATCACCGGAGGAACGGGGACGAACGTGGTTTGCCCGGAAGTAACGATCAAGGCGGAGGCAAGGTCGACCAATGCGGAAACCCTTGATCGACAGATTGAGCACATGAAGGAGTGCTTCAGGAGTGCGGCGGCGAAGTGGGGGGCGGAGGTGTGGTTTGACTATAAGCGGCACTATAATGCCTACATCATCGACGACGCGAGCAAGGTCGTGAGGGTCGGCCAACGGGCTAGCCAGAACCTTGGGCTAGACTCAACTCTGCGGACAACTCTCGGCGGGAGCGATGCGAATATCTATAACGCCAAGGGCGTTCCGACGATTGTGATGGCGACGGGAATGGACAAAATTCACACCCACGATGAGTTCATCAGCCGGGCAGACCTTGTGAAAACCGCAGAACTCGCGCTAGAAGTGATACGAGTTGCGGCAAAAACTCCCACAAATGCTCATTAAGATGCTATGATCGTATCGCTCTTGGTAGCAAGGGATTTATACTGGGGAACTGATGAAGAAGCTATTAGCGGTTTCGGCTCTTGGAATTTTGGCGGTAAGTGCGTTTGCGGACGATAACTCTACCCCTCTGTCTGTTCGACTTGGAATGGCCTTCCCGACCAACGGTACGGTGAAGGATGCGGTGAGTGAGTTCACCGCGATTGGTTTCCAATACAAGGTCGCTGACCTTGCTGGAACTGAGTCGTACAACAAGACGGGCGAGATTTCCATCGACTTTTACAGCCGTGGCGACTACCGGCACATTCCGGTGCTTTACAACTACGTTGGCACCAGCAAGAAGGGCGACTCCTTCTGGAGCGTCGGTGCAGGAATCGGTTTCATCGGCGCACCATCCGGTGGCGGAACCGAGAGCGTTGCTCGTTTCTCGTTCGCGCTTGGCGCAGGGTTGAACCTCAGCAGTGGCCAAACCGCTTCGTTCGTCGAAGCGAAGTTCTTTGGCAGCCAGAAGTCCGAAGTGAATGCCCTTGGGTTCTTCTTCGGCGTCCGATTCTAACTCGGACTCAAAAACGGACCCAGCGGGACTTTCGCTGGGTCTTTTTGTATCCGCTGAACATTAGGCCCTTGTTAGCGTTGAAACTTTCACGAGAGAGAAATGAAAGGACTCGCCGGCACTTTAGGAATCAAACCTCTGACGATGCAGACTCGCAACCAGGAAGAATCAAAGTTCATCCCAGGTGGGGTGGAGGCGTTCAGTAAGGTTGTGGATGCCTACCAGCACCGGGTTCATGGGTTCGTTCGGCGAATGGTTCCTTCGAGCGAGGACGCCGAGGACATTACGCAGGAAGTCTTTATCCGGGCCTTTCAGAATTTCGAGCGGTTTGACGCTCGCGCGTCGGTTCGTACATGGCTTTTTAGAATCGCTTACAACTTGTGTGTTGATCGGGCCCGAAAGGCGGGAAGAACGGTTCAGCAGGTCTCGATGAACATGTCCGCCGAGATTGAGGAGGAGTATGAGGTTGCGGATACGCGATGGCAACCCGATACAATTCTTGAGGACTCGGAGATGTACCTACGAGTGGAGCAGGCGATTGGGAAGATGAGCGAAAAGCTCCGCTCGGTGCTGTTGCTTCACGATAAGGAAGATTTGAGCTACGAAGAGATTTCGGAGTCCCTCGGGATTCCTATTGGTACGGTGAAGAGCCGTCTATTTTTGGCGCGGAACCAGCTACAACAAGCGGTTCGCGATCTTGTGGAGGAAAGTCGATGAAAACACGTTTTGACAAAGAGCCAGTGGTGACCGACGAGATGTTGGCTGGGCAGGGTTCCGTTCGGCATCTCGTTGCTGGTCTCAAGGACGACTCGCTGAGCATGGCTTGGCGGAGCGAGTTGAACCTCAAGCTTTTGGCGGCGGCAGATAAGAAGAAAAAGGCCGTTCGCACTCGGCGTTTCCTTACTTGGGGCTCATCGTTCGGTTTGGCGGCCGTCGCGGGTTCCTTCGCCGTGATGATGTTCCAGCCGGTTGTTCCGATTTCGGGTGGCGGTGAGGGTTCGGGCTTCACTCGTGAGCTGGTTCAGGCTCATAATGATTCTACGGTTTTGGCGAGCGTTTCGGGCACGGGCGTCGATCAGCGCGAGACCGAGCTCGGTCTTGAGACCGGGTATAGCTACGAAGACCTGCTATGAAGTTCGTTTTTTCCGTTTTTGGCTTGCTGACCTGTGGACTTTTGGTGGCACAGGGGCCGGGTGGCGGTCCACGTAGAGGCGGCGATTTTGGCAAGCGTGAAGAGCTTCCGCAGATTCTGAAGGACGCCCAGGAGAAGTCGAAGAAGCTTCGCTTTTCGGGTACCCGAGTGGTCACTTTTTATCGGGCTGGGAAGGCAGAAACGCACGAGGAATATCTCACAAAAGACGGCGCGAAGATGCGGATTGAGTTCTCGAAGAACTCGCCCTTTGCGGGTCAGGTCATTATCGAGACTCCGGATTTGCGAAGGCACTTCTTCCCAGATCGAAATGAACTAAAGGAATCGCCAGCGGCGGGACGGAAGCAGTTTGAGAGCTATCGCTTTGGCGGAATGCGCGGCGGAAAGCCGGTGATCACCGATGGCGGCTCGATGCTGGGCATGAAGGTCACGAAGGTTCAGTATCTGGACCCGATGAAGAATCCGGCGTTTGAGGTTTTTATTGACCTGAAGAGCGGGCTTGCTTTGAAGCGCGTGATTTATGGTCCAGGCGGCAACGTGGCTGGCTCTTTTGAGTTCAAACAACTAAACTTCAACCCGACAATTGCGAGAGATGCGTTCAGTTTTAACCGCAAGGGCGTGAAGATTATCCGCCCGATTGATGACTTTTTTGCAAAAGCCAAGGAACTCGGCGTGACGCCATACGGTTTTGGTAATAAGGATGGATACAAACTTGACGCCGTTAGTCTGCGAGAAATGCGAGGGAAGAAGGTTTTGATTCTGAACTATGCGATGAATGAGTCTCGCCTGACAATGTTCCTCCTAAAGCCCGATGCTGATCTTGCTGAGATTCAGAAATCGAGCCGACGCCAACAGGGATTCTATGCTTGGAAGGAAGCTGGAGCCTCGATCATTCTGATTGGCGATGCCTCGCAAGATGAGTTGCAGAACCTTGCGAAAAGGGTATCGATTCTCAACCGCTGATCTATAATTAACTCGTGGGTTCCGTCCGTAGCCGAGCATCCAGAACCCGTCCTGCGGGAGCAAGGACAAAAAGTGCCCCTTGGGTGAAAAGACTCAAGATCGGGTTGGTGCTTGGGGTGCTACTTGTGGCCGGGGGCGTGATGGCGGGCTTTGCCTATTTGCGGTCCAGCATGGAATCGGTTCGACCTTTGGTCGAGAATATGGGTCAGAAGATTCAAACCTTTAACTCCAAACCCTCACAGATTTATTCCGCCGACGGAAAGCTGCTGTATGAAGTGACCCCAATATATCGGGAGTCAATCTCTCTAAGCGAAGTTCCCGAGATGGTTCAGAACGCCTTCTTGGCGGCGGAGGATAAACGATTCCGCGACCACAACGGGGTTGACCCGATGGGAATTGGGCGGGCGATGTTCAAGTTTGCCAAGGCTGGCGAGGCCCAGGGTGGCGGTTCGACGATCACGATGCAGCTCGCAAAGATGCTGTTCTCGGCCTCCGAGAAGTCGATGCAGCGGAAGATTCAAGACATCTCGATTGCGCTGGAGATGGAGAAGGAGTATACGAAGGATTACATTCTTGAGACCTACCTCAACCAGGCGTTTTATGGAGAGCAGGCTTACGGGCTTGCGGCGGCGTCGGAACTTTATTTTGATAAGAAGCCGAAGGACTTGACATTGGCGGAGGCGGCGATGTTGGCCCGGTGTGTGCGGCTTCCGAGTACGCAGAATCCGGTGAAGAACTACCAGAAAGCGGATCAGAACAAGATTGTTGTTCTGAATACGATGCTGGAAGAGAAGTGGATCACGGAGTCGGAGTACAACAAGGCTAAGGAAACTCAGCCCAAGATCGTCAAACGAAAGGGAATGGGCAACGGGAAGATTCTGCGGGCTCCGTACTTCACCGCGATGGTGTTGCAGGACCTTAAGAAGCGGTCGATTGATATTTCGGGCGGAGGCTATATCGTCACTACGACTCTGGATACC
This sequence comes from Fimbriimonas sp., assembly GCA_965248555.1. Classification (GTDB taxonomy): domain Bacteria; phylum Armatimonadota; class Fimbriimonadia; order Fimbriimonadales; family Fimbriimonadaceae; genus Fimbriimonas. Next base: position 115,237 of record CBDFJP010000002.1, read on the forward strand.
GAGGTTCAAAATGACGCGGAGGCGGCTGTGGAGCAGCAGATTCGTTGGAACCGGGGGCGCGGCGTAAACGCGGGGGCGTTTTTGGCGATTGACTCGGAGGGGCGGATTATTGCAGATGTTGGCGGAAGCGACTACAAGCGCAATATGTATAGCCGAACGAGCCAGAGCCAGATGCAGCCGGGTTCGTCATTCAAGACTTTTGTGTACGCCGAAGCGTTGAAGGAAGGGATTCTCAGCGAGTACGATTCCGTCTCTAACGAGAAAATCAAACTGCCAGGTAAATCTCCTAAGGAACCGTATATCCCGAAGAACAGCCACGGCGGGTGGGGAGGGTCTTACCCGCTCCGAACGGCCTTTGCGGTCTCGCTGAACGTGCCGGCTGTTCGGACATTTTGGAACATGGGAGTCAAGCATGCGACCGAGTTGATTCAGGAAGATTTTGGGTTCACGACGAAGCTGCAGCCGTATGCCCCGCTTGCGCTCGGTGCTACGGACGTTCGGATGACGGAGATGGCGGAGGCTTACTCGGTCATCATGCTCGATGGGAAGCGGGTTGAGCCTTATCGGATCAAGGAAGTTCAGGGGCCGGATGGGTCAGTGGTTCTGACCGGTGCACCTTCTTACGTGACGACCAGAATCGGGCCAGATGTTTGTAATGCAATGGATCGGCTCCTAAGGGCCGTTGTGACGGATGGAACGGGGCACAAGGCTGAGTCGCTACCTGAAGCTCGAGGTAAGACCGGAACCACCAACGGCGGCAAAAGTGTCTGGTTTACGGGCTACGCCAAGGGGATCGTTGGGATCAGCTGGGCGGGGAACGAGTATTACGACAAGAAGCGGGATCGGTGGCTCCTGCGCGAAATGCCGGAGTCGTTTGGTGGCGATGTATGTGCTCCGATGTGGGCGACCGCGATGCGCTCGGTGATTGCAAAATATGGCTCGGACGTGAAGCCCGACTTCCTGCCGCGTGAAGCCGAAGAGACGAACTCGGAACGCCGGGCAAGGCGACGCCGAGAACGCGAGCAGGAGCAAGAACAGAACCGCGACGAAGTCGTGCCGATCCGGGACGACGAACCATCCAACGACGAGCCCGCGCCCGAAAAGCCAAAGCGAGGCGATACGGAACCAACCGAGAATCCGCCGACCCAGAACAACGACGAGCCCCCTGTGCGAGACGACGAGCCCGAAAAGGCACCTGTAGAGAAGCCGAAGCCGGAGAAGAAATCGCCGAAGAAACCGGAAACTCGAGAAGAGGACGTTGAGGTTGAAGTGTGTGCAGACTCCGGCCAGATGGCAGGCTCGTACTGCCCGGAGACCGTTGTGCGAAAGTTTAGCAAAGGGAAACGACCAAGAGGGCGATGCCGGGTGCACAAGGCACCTAGCGAAGGTGGGGGCTAATGAGCGTCCTCCATGCGCCGCGCAAGCCCGAGGTAGATCGACGGCTCATCTGGTTTCCGATCATCATCATCCCGATGTTCTTCGTTATCTTTTTGCGCCTCTGGTACTTGCAGGTGGTGAAGGCTCCTGAGCTGATTGAGAGTGCGAACCAGACTCGTCGGGTCAGCGTGGATAAGCTTGCTCCGAGGGGGACGATTCACGATCGGAAAGGGAAGATTATTGCGGGCGTGAAGCCGGAATATGTTGTTTCGATGACTTTGAAGACAGCTCTGAAGGAGCCAGCGATTGTCGCTCGGGTTGCGGAGATGCTCCAGCTTCCTGCCGAAGAGATTGTTAAACGAGTGAAGAAGGGGTCATACCGGAACTTGCCTGCGCCGATCAAGTTGGGGGTTGGGGTTGAGGTCGCGTCGATGATTGCGGAGGCGACTGACTTGCCTGGCGTGACGGTTGACGAGAAGCCGATGCGCATCTATAACGACACAACCCACTACTCGCACATCATGGGCTACGTGGGGACTCCGACCGAGAACGAGGAAAAACGGCTGGCAGCTCTGGACCTAAAACCCGCCGAATTCGTAGGTCGAACCGGATTGGAAGCCGCTTATGAAGTTGACCTCATGGGGTCGCCGGGCAAGGAGACCATCGAGAAGCGCGGCTCAGCGGTTCTGCCGGGGAAGGAGCTCGCGGTGGCGGGTAAGCAAGTATTCCTGACCATCGATGACGACCTCCAACAGTACGCGCAAGCCGTCCTGAGCAATCGGGGCTGGAAAGGCTCGATCACCGCGATTGATCCGCGTAACGGCGAAATTTTGGCGATGGTCAGCAATCCGACCTTTGATATGAAGAAATTTGAGGGCGGATTGAGTGCAGAGGATCAGGAGGAACTGAACTCGAAAGCCAACGGAATTCCGGCACTAAATCGGGCGACCTCGGGGCTGTATGCTCCAGGTTCGATCTATAAGTTGGTGACTTCCATTGCGGCATACCGTGAGCATAAATTGACACCTTCAACGACCATAAACTGTGCCGGGGGTTACATGTTTGGGAATGGACGAAAGATTGCCTGCCACGTACACGGCGGTGTCAATTACGCTGGCGCGCTTCCGGCCTCTTGTAATACCTACTTCTGCACTCTCGGCGTTCGTGCGGGCGAGCAGGCGATGATGCAGGCGGCTCTGGATTGTGGATTGGGGAATAAGACCGACGTTGGCATCCCAGAGCGGCGTGGGACGATCCCAACCAAGAAGTGGCGTGACCTCGACCCAGAAGGACGGCCCTGGAGTCGTGGCCAACTTGCAAATATGGCCATTGGCCAGGGCTATGTCACGGCGAACACCCTTCAGTTCGCGAATGTGATGGCGATGGTCGTTAATAATGGCGTGCGCTATAAGCCGCATCTTGTGCGCGCTATGCGCGATCCGATGACTCAAAAAGATATTCCGGTCAAGCTAGATATCGCAGGCAAAGTTGAGGCTGAGCCGTGGTTTTGGCAAATGCTGAAGCGGGGGCTGATCGGGGTTATCGATTATGGAACGGCTCATAAATTCGCACAGATTCCAGGGGTTCGCTGGGGTGGCAAGACTGGCTCGGCAGAGCATGGAAAGAAGGGCGCGAACCTAACCCACGCTTGGTTCGTTGGCTTCGCTCCGGCTGATAATCCAAGAATTGCGATCTGCGCGATGGCAGAGGATGCAGGGCACGGCGGCGACGCGGCTGCTCCGCTTGCGGCGGAGGTAGTGTCTCACTTCTTGTCAAGATCTAATGCGGTAGCTTCGAACCGGGTAGCCTCGGCGACAGGATCGAAACCAAGAGCACGCGGCTGAAGTTTTTGTAGCTCGCGGCAGGCTTCGGCGGCCTTGTTCAAGTTGTCGATCATCGTTTTCTGATCCTCTCCGCCAACATTCGTTTGTGGGCTTAGAGCGAACTGGCGCTTCGCCATCGGAACCGTGGTGTCGCGGTAGCGGATGAAGCCTTTGAGAGCGGCTTCAAGGTGCTTTGCTTTGTCGGGGCCGAGGGTTGCCAGGTAGAGGTGAGCGTGGAAGGACGCCGTCGGGATGATCTCGGCCTGGCTTGTGACGGTTGCGTAGGTGGAGGTTTCGGCCTCGACCAGGCGGTTTGCGGCGTTTTTGGCGTCCTCATCGATTCCGAACTGGATTCCGGCTCTCATGAGGCCGAGGAGAGCCGGGAAGTTGTGCGGGTCGCGCTGGAGGGCTTGATTGTAGGCAGCTCTTGCCCCGGCGTAGTTTCCGGCTTGAAGTTGGATGAGGGCGACGGCCCGGTAGTTCTTCGGCGTGGGTGCGAGCTCGGCGGCGAGATTGGCTTCGTCCAGCGAGCGAGTTGCCCTGGCGATGATGGAGTGGGCGTAGCCATCGGCGATAGAGATTCCGAGGCTGGACTTTGCGAGTTCAATTCCCTCCGGACCGTTTCCGGCAGCGATTGCGCCTCGGGCTTTGGCGCGATACATCTCTCCTAGGCCGATGCTGAGGCTAAGGGGGATGAAGATGAGGACGGCGGCGGCGACGGCCATTTTGGGGACCCGGAAGATGACTTCGGGGGACTGGGAGTCCGCGCTGGTCGCGCAGATTGCGCCGCAGAGCATGAAGACTAGGGTTCCGAGATTGTTGATGTACAGGTCGGAATCGATGGCGTTGTGGGCCAGGAGCACTCCGAGAGCGCCGAACGCCGAACAGAGAATGATCTTGCTGTCAGTCGGGAGTTGGGCGGCACCTTTTGCGCCTTTGATGGCGACGGCGAGAAGGAAACCGATGAGGGTGATCGGGGCGAGGACGCTTGCCTCGGCACCGAGCTGAAGGTAGCTTTGATGGGCAAGGGCGGTTTGGGTGATTCGGCCGGGGCGGGTGGATTCGAACTGGAACGTGCCGAGTCCCCAGCCGTAGGGGCGCTCTTTAGCAAGGTCGATCGCGGAGAGCCAGAGGAGCTTTCGGAACCCGGCGGACTGGGTGGCGGCTTCGCCGGAATTGGTGAATCGCGACATCGGCGCGGCTCCACCTGCAGCATGGGTTTTTCCGGCGTTTTGAGCTGCGAAGGCGAGTCCGGCGAGGATGACGATGACGACCGCGACTGCGCCGAGTCCTTTCCCGGCCTTGACCGGTTTAATCGTGACCAAGCAGACCGACAGCACAACAAGGCCGATCGGGAGGCAAAGGAGCGCGCCTTTGGATTGGGTGAGGAAGAGCGCGAGGCCTTGAAGGAGCATCGCAAAGCCGACTGCGAGCTTACCGATTCGATCTCCGCCGAAGAGCAATGGAAGCCCCATCACGAGTCCGGTGGCGAGGATGGCGCCACCTTGGTTCGGGTTATGTTGGTTCGCGAAGATGCGCCAAGAAGGGTCAATAGCCTTCATCTCGCCGTACTCTCGGAGCCCCATCAGGGCGACAAGGGTGATACCGACGAACCAGCCGCCGATGACCCAGAGTGACTGCTTTTTGCCTGCGCTCGAAGTGACGGCGTAGAATGCACCGATCATCATGGCGAACTCGACGAAGTTGAGAACGGAGACGCTGACGAAGTAGCTGAAGATAAGCGATGCGCCCAGGAGTCCGGCGAAGACCGCGACCCAGCCGGAAATCTTGATGCTTGGAACATGGACGACCTTGCGGGTCATGATGGCCTGGAGCAAGGGGATCAGGAAGAACCAAAAAACGAGGCAGTGTCCGAGGAAAGGGGCGTTCTCCCAGAGTGTCGCCAGCGAGAACGAGCCGCCCTCAAACTGGCCGGCGTCCATTGGGTATCGCCCGTTGAGCAGAGCAGAAAGTGCCGAGCCGATGGCGAGACTGAGGACTCCGAGGGGTGGGCGTTTCATCGGCTTTTGAGCTTCCTTTTGATTATGTCCACCTTATTGCTCAGAATGAAGATGCTGGCTCGCGTGGAGAGGGCGCTCGCCGCCATTGCAAGGGCGAGCGGGCGGGCAATCGGGTTCATTTCGGGCACCATGTTCTTTTTGTAGAACCTGAACATTGACTTGTGGAAACGACCGATCATGCGGTTGGGAGCTTTGTCGGTGCTGCGGCCGATGGCGTGGGTGATGGTGAGATCGGGGAGGTAGACGACTTTCTTGCCGACTTTCCAGGTCTGGAAGCAGAGGTCGACATCCTCGCAGTACATGATGAATTCGGGGTCGAAGTAGCCGATTTCGCCCAGGAGTTCGCCTCGGGCGAGGAATGCGGCACCGCTGACCCAATCGACTTCTTTAGGCTGATTGTGCTCGAAGTCCTGCATCAGGTACTCGCGGGTGAACTTGTTGTTGGGGAAGAGGCGGCCGATGAAGGTGTTTCGGAAAAGTGCGGCGACGGGGTTGGGGAAGCGGCGACACGAGAATTGGAGCGAGCCGTCGGGGTTGAGGAGTTTTGGGGCGACGATTCCGACTTCGGGGTTCTCTTCGAGGTATTTGAGTAGGCCCCTGATTGCACCAGCGTGAACAATCGTGTCACTGTTTAGTGGGAACGCATGGTGGCCTTTTCGGTTCGACATGGCGTAGTTTTGGCCGCCGACGAAGCCGAGGTTTTGGGTCATTTTGACGAGTCTTACCCAAGGGAATTCTGTTTCGACCATGAAGGGCGAGCCGTCTTCGGAGTTATTGTCAACGACGATGACCTCAAAGTTGGCCTCATCCCGAACCCTCTCCAGAGACGCGAGACAGAGGCGGAGGTCGTCAACGGTGTTCCAGCTGCAAATGGTAATGCTAAGGTCGAAATCCGGCACTGTACCCCCTTGCTCGGACGAGGGCACCGAGCCAAATGATGACGGAGATTGGATAAAGCGGAATTCGCGCCAAACCGGAGGTGTGCTTAAAGAGGTAACGGATGAGGGAGCGATGGGACTCCCAGATCATCGGTTTTCGGGTTTGGCGGGTGGAGGCTCCGCCGAGGTGGTGAATGGTTAGGGATGCCTCGTACCAGCACTTTCCTTTGAGCCGTCGGAGGAGGTCCACTTCGTTGAAAAAGATGGGGAATTGCTCGTCGAACGGCTTCATTGGGTCTGGAAGTGCAGACCTTCTGAAGAGCAGAAAGGTTCCCATCGGTTGGGGAGCGTCTTGGCTTTTGGTGTAGTCAAAGTTTCGGAGCCGATAGAAATCCCAAGCTTTGATCTTTAGGAGGTCGCCGAGAATTCCTTTGATGGTTGGGAATCCGCGGACGGATTGTTGCGTTTCGCCGTTAGGGCCTTGGAATTGAACGGAGAGGCAGCCGTAGGTTTCGCCTTTGGTTCTTAGGGTTTCGACGGCGTTTTGGAGGAGTTCGGGGGAGACTCGGGTGTCGGGGTTGAGGGTGAGGACGAATTCGCCGGTGCTGGCGGCGACGCCGATATTGTTGCCTTTTGCGTAGCCGTGATTTGCGGATTCAGCGAGGGTTGTGAACTCGGGGAATTCGTTTGCCGCCACTGACGCAGAGCCATCACTGGAAGCGTTGTCAACGATTATCACCTCAAACGAGCCTGGAAATGGGTGTTCGCGGATTGAAGCGAGGCAGTCGCGAAGCAGGGATGCCGTATTCCAGTTCACAATAATGATGCTGAGAGTCACGGCGTTTTTGAGTTTACCGCCACAAAATCCCCCCTATTTTTACGGGGGTGGAACCCCAATAATTGATTTCTGGTATCCTCTAAGGGTTGCGGTTTTACGATCGCACACCTGACGGAGGAGAGGAAGCATGACAACACGCGTACTCGCAATCGCCATTTCGGTGCTGGTCTTCACGACCGCTTTTGCAGGCCCGAAAAACAAGGTGAAGGCAAAATCAAAATCAAAGACCAGCGTTTCGCGGTCTCACAATTCGAGCAAAGGATCCGCAAAGTCCGCTCGATCAACCAAAAAGTCGTCCAAATCGAAAGAGACGCGAAGTGCTTCCCATAGCTCTTCAAAGAAATCATCCAAACCGGAAGTTTCGCGCGTTCACCGCTCTAGCGTGACGGCATCCAACGGCCCGGCTCCTTTGGGCCGAGGAACCATGACGGGAACCAACGTTGTGGTTCGCAGCCAGCCAAGCTCAGATTCCGGTGTGGTCACCAAGGTGACTGGCGGAAACGTGGCGGTTCTTGCCAAGTCTGGCGATTGGTACAAGGTTCGCTTCCAGTACGGCTCGGTCGGCTGGGTTCGAAGCGATTTCTTGGTGACCTCTGGAAATACCTCGGCACAACGAGTTGCAGAGCCAGAGACAAAGGTTGCGACGATTTCTAACGTGAACGAACCTAAGACAGAAGTTTCGGTTCCTGGTGCTCAATACACCTACATTCGAGCCCAGAACACCAATGTTCGACGCGGCCCTTCGGAGTCCAACTCGGTCGCCGTCAAGGTCAGCGGCGGAAAGGCTGAGATCCTCGATAAGTGGGGCAACTGGTACAAGCTGAAGTTCCAATTCGGGACAGTTGGCTGGGTTCGGGCAGACATGACCACCAATAACCCTAAGGCGAAGATCGAGGGCACCAATACGGTTGTCGCTTCGATTCCTTCTTCGGAGAAGGTTGAGAATGTTCTTGCTTCGGCAAACCGAATGCGCGGGACTCGATACGTTTATGGGGCGGTTTCTCGCTCTGCTACCGACTGCTCTGGATTCACCCTCCAGGTGTTCCGAGCAAACGGAATTTCGCTGCCAAGAACCGCACGTGAACAGGTTCACATGGGCGTTTCGGTTAGCCGAAGCAACTTGCAGGCCGGAGATTTGGTGTTCTTCAACACTCGGGGCTACGTCAGCCACGTTGGAATCTATACAGGCAACAACAAGTTCATCCACGCTTCTAGCGGCGCGGGTCGAGTCATCGAAAGCCAGCTCTCAGGCTACTACTCGGCGCGGTACATTACTGGTCGTCGAGTCATTAAGGGTGGCACGAAGAAGATCGAACTTCCGAAGGTTGATGTGGTCGAGAAAGAGCGACCGGTCAACGCTCCGGCACCTGGCGATGAGGGCGAGTACAAGATCGACCTCGCCTCCGGTGGCGCGGCTTCGGGCGGAAACTAAGCTCCGCAAAACCTTGAGATTATGGCGGGAAACCTGCCATAATCTCTTTCTGTCTGCTCCGGTCGTCTAGCGGTTAGGACATCGCCCTTTCACGGCGAAGGTCGCGGGTTCGAATCCCGTCCGGAGTACCAAGTTTTTCAATTTCAAATTCTGGAATGGTCCAGACGAGATTCAAACTTTTCAGGATCCAACTCTGAGCATAACAAGTTCTGCTCGAACTGAAGCTCGACCAGCTTCATCTTCAGTGAGCTGGCACATGCGTCTACGACAGAATCGCCTCGAACATAATCCTGTGGACGGCCGCGAACTGCTCAAGTGCAACGGAATACGCGGCGTCCTCCAACGGGCACATACGCTTGCTTGGCCCTTGAAGTTTGTCGAACCATTCCAACATAAGATCGCGCCTGGCAGCTAGCTCGGCCTTTCCATCCAAGATGTAAACAGGGACTTCGAGCCGAGGAACGTCGCGATAGAGGTTGGTAGGTCGAGTTTTGCTCTTGGGTTGGGACCATGATTGGTTTGTTCGCGTGCTTCCAGCGCAAATGTATACCGTCCGCAATCTCCCGCAATAATTCGAATCGGAATCGATTGGCAGGAGGGTAGTTTCTTTGTCAGCAATGGAAAGTGAGATCGGAAGAATCCTCCGCGAAGAGCGGTCCAGAATCCTGTCGACTTTGATTCGTGCCTTGGGGGACTTCGACCTTGCCGAAGATGCGATGCATTCTGCCATTTTGGTCGCACTCGAACGGTGGCCGATCGATGGAATCCCCGCGAACCCGCGAGCTTGGATTACCTCGACCGCTAGACACAAGGGAATCGACGTGCTGCGGCGAAGCCAACGGATGGTTCCTCAGGACCACCATTTAAACCTAGTTGCATCTGTGGAACCGCCGGTTTCGGTCGACGATTCGGCGGTCGAAGACGACCAACTCCGCCTCATTTTTGCTTGTTGCCATCCTTCGCTCTCTCCAGAAGGCAGAGTTGCTCTCACGCTCCGAGAAGTCTGCGGCCTCACGACAGAGGAGATCGCCCATGCGTTTCTGGTCACACCTACTACGATCTACCAACGGATCGTCCGTGCCAAGGCCAAGATTCGGGACGACCAGATTCCTTTTGAGATACCAGATCCAGCCGAACTTGGTATTCGCATGGAGAGCGTGCTCGCGGTTCCGTATCTCCTCTTCAATGAGGGATATTTCGCATCGGGCGGTGAGTCGCTCATCCGTAAGGTCCTTTCTCAAGAGGCGATTCGTCTAGCGAGGCTTCTCGCCGAACTGCTCCCTGAACCGGAAGTGTTCGGGCTCCTCGGCCTGATGCTTCTGCAGGATGCCCGCCGCGCTGCACGGTCGAACGAAGGCGGTTTGGTATTGTTCGACGACCAGGACCAATCGTTGTGGGATCCCGATTTGGTCGGGGAAGGACTAGACATGGTGGGGCGCTCGCTCGCTGGCGAATCGCCGGGGGCTTACTCACTCCAAGCGGCAATCGTAGCCGAGCACATGAAAGGTGGGCTTTCTGGCCGCAAGCACTGGTTGGCTATCCTTGGGTTCTACGATCAGCTTCTTTTGCGACATCCGTCACCGATCGTCGAACTGAACCGGGCAGTTGCGGTGGCACACTGTCTTGGGCCCGAAGCTGGGCTCATTATTGTCGATGAGATACTTGGCCGTGGCGAGCTGCTTGATTACGGCCTCGCGCATTCTACTCGGGCCGAATTTTGCCGTCAATTGGGCATGCGAGAGGAGGCCGAGAAGTCCTATAATAGGGCCCTCGAGCTAACGGGCCAGCTGGAGCGTCGGCGATTTTTGATGGATCGACTGGCCCAGCTTTCGTAAATTTGAAAAATTTTTGCGTTGTTTGTCGAATAGTCGCATTCTCATTCGACACTATTGCGGAGGCAGGCTCAACGCTCACCGACAAATCAAAAGGAAAAACCATGAAATTCAACGTATCCATTCACCGGCCCGAATTCTATGACCATGCGACCGAAATCACCCAAGACGTGATGAACGACATTGACCAAGTGAACCAGGAAATGGTTGACGCGGGCATCCGGGTGTTCGTCGGGGGGCTGAAGTGCCCCACCAACGCGAAATCAATTCACCGTGGCCAAGACGGCAAGCTCTCAGTTATCGACGGGCCCTATTTGGAGACCAAAGAGTACGTGGACGGGTTCTGGGTGCTCGACGTCCCTAACTTCGAGGAAGCCGTGGAGTGGGGGATGAAGGCCGCTGCCGCCTGTCGCGGTTCGGTCGAAGTTCGTCCCTTCCACTAGGGAGTTTGTGATTGGGTCGGAGTCGATTTTCGTTCCGACCCAATCGTTTTTCTGACCACCCACTGGCTCTTGCCGATTTGCCGGATCTGCTCGAAGTCTTCGTCGATGAACATCCGCACGGATCCACCGTGAAGAAAGGAGCTCGAGGTCTTTAGTGCCTCAACGTCGTATGGGTATGCCTCGACCGTACCTCCAGCCAGCCTTCCAATTTCTTCAAGGGCTGCTCGGAGCGCGATCTTTGCTATTCCACGTTTCCGGTACCCTTTGCCAACAAAGAAGCAAGGCAAGAGCCAATCGGGGAGCTGATCCAGGCCAGCCTCGTAGTTCTTTCGATTCTTGACATTCGGAAGTTCAGACGTACGCCCGAATTGACACCAGCCAAGAGCATTGTCACCCTCAAACACCATCGCCGCCTGGGCCCGCCCCTCGTGGACTAACCGCTCTTTGGTCTCGCGATACGGCTTGCACTGACCCTTCGGTCCCGTAGGGTCTAGGTGGAAAGCGATGCACCAACACCCGCCAAAGATGCCACCGTTCTCTTCTACAAGCTTGGCAAATGCGGGCCAGGTGCTCTCGTCCAGCATAGCTATTCTGTACTCAGCCACGAGCATATTATGTCGTAGGTCATGCTTCTTTTGAAATCGAAGATGCTACACCTAAAGGTCACTTGGATTCTCAATTTCCGAACGGTGCATTTCTCAGTGCGTCCACTTTGATGGTCCAAGTTTGCTGAGTGTTCCGACTCTTGACCTGAACATAAGCAGCTCTACTGAGCCAGGGAGCCGATTGGGTTGATAACCAACTCTGCAATCTTGCCCCCGATCAACTTGAATTTGTTCTCAAACTTGTAGGGACTCCCAGGGAAATTGCCCGTGACGACAACTTCCGCAACATACTCGGCTCCGCTTTCTTCTGCTGATATCACTTCGGAGCTCAGTTCATAGCCACGGACCGTGCCCGAGATCCATTTCTGAATCTGTTTGACTCCATGAAGCACGATATCCTCTCCATTGTCCCAGACAATCGCATCATCGGCAAAGCATGAAGTGGATAGGTCCGCATTCGCTTCTTCCTTCGCTGAAAAGTATTGAGCAACAGGCACTGGCAGCTGGTAGTTTGACACTGAAATTACATTATGAGCTAGTTAGAGACAAAGAAATGTGAAGGCATATATTGACAAACATCTATATAGAAGATAATCTATATAAGTGACTCAACTTGATCAGGCTTTCGCTGCTCTTGCCGATCCAACTCGACGTGGGATCGTCTTGCACCTCGCTAAGGGCGAGAGTTCGGTGAATGATCTGGTTGCACAATTCTCTTTGACCCAACCTACAATCTCTTCGCATCTCAAGATGCTGGAGTCGGCGGGGCTGATCTCGCGCCGAAGGGTCGCGCAGTCGCGACCGTGTGCGCTTGTACCGGACCGGCTGAAGGAAGTTACGGACTGGCTAAAACAGATTCAGGAGATTTGGGAAGGAAATTGCACGCGTCTCGATGCGCTGCTCGAAGAACTAAAACTTGAAGAGTCACAGGAAACAAACGAATGAATACTGCAGTAGCTACAATGCCATCCGACAAGCAGGTTCTTGTCACTCGAAGTTTTGACGCACCGGCCCGCCTTGTTTGGCGCGCGTACGTCGAACCTGCGCTCTTGAGCCGATGGTGCACAGGGCCGGATGGCTGGACCATGACGATCAGCGAGATGGACGTGCGCGTTGGCGGAAAGTATGTGTGGAGATGGAGCAATGAGTCAAACGGCCAGGGATTCGGTTGCCACGGCGAATTTCTAGAGGTTCTGGAAGATCTCAAGCTTGTTCAGACGCAGGCGTGGGGCGAAGTGGGAGACACCATGGGTAAAGAGCCGTTCGTGGTGACCCTGGAACTCTCGGAGCGCGGCGGGGTGACGACAGCAAACACGACGATGACCTTTGCATCCACCGAAGATCGCGACGCAGCATTTTCGACTGGAATGGCAGACGGAATGGAGATGGGCTACGCGCGGCTGGAGAGCCTCATCACCGAGATTTGATCCTCTTCAGACAGCTTGATGTGCGTTTAGGCTGAGTGCAAAACAAAATCATCAGATGGCATAGTGCCCGCGGCTAGAGCATCGCCCTCTCACGGCGAAGGTTGCGGGTTCGAATTCCATCCGGATTACCACTTTCTTCGTTTAGGGCGGCTTCAAGAGCTGCCCCCTCATTCAGGTTCATCACTTCGCTTCGCGACCTAGAAGCTTGCGATCTGTTTCCATTCCGCAAGAGAGATGCTTCGCCCAGGATAGGCGACGGCAGTGAAGGGCCAAGCCGATGTCACCCACCCCCGAACAGCGTCGAACAGCCGGGTTTCCATACCGCTTGCAAGGTGGCTCTGCCTTATCCAAAGATAGACTTCTGCATCATAACCTGCTTTGGTCGTGGGCTCGATATAAACACATCCTAGAACCAACTTTTCATCTAAATCAACAACTGTGTAAGCAAAAGATCGCCGGATCTGAAATTCTTTCTGATGCCAACCGAGGTCAATCAGATTCTGCTCCAGAGTGAGTCCTTCCGGCCACTTGCCGCCCCAGATGGTCCGACAATGCTCGACACTCGACATAACGGCATCGAAGTCCTTGACAACGTCATGGACCGTCAGCATTCGGAGGCGAAACTCATCAGTTTCGAGCGTATCTGGAACATTAAAATCACTTGGGACAAACGGGTTCATGGGTACAGGCTACCGCCTAAAGTGTTTCTATGAAACAACTTGACGTGGTCGTCAAGGAGTGTGAATTCTTGTTCTGATCTCTATCAACTGTCCCGGCGATTCGCAAACTGACATCCGGAAAGCCTTCCCACGTAGTTTGTGAACACACACTTCGGAGTGCCGTAACAAATGCGCCTCGACTTCTATTGGCGACGAGCTGTTTCTGCTCAGCTTTCGAGTTGGTTTGACCACCCGGCCATTTCCTGCCAGTTTCGTTCCGATTGCCCGGCAAAGTCTCGAATTCTCCAAGAGATCGCAGACACGGGGGAACGAGGGGGCTGGAATTAGCCGTATCAGACTCGATGCTCCCTGTAGTAATCGCAATAGTAAGCCAGTTCTCTAGTCAACGCCCCGTAGATGCAGTAATCCGGGACTACATGAATGCTGCACATCGGAATGGCGTTTTCAACGGCACGTTCGCGGTTTCAGTTGGCGACAAAGCCATCTGCAGCGGAGCTCTTGGCTATTCAAACTTTGAGATGAAGACACCGCTCAAAGTCGCGGACAAGTTCAGAATCGCATCCATCTCAAAGGCGATCCTCAACGTTGTTGTTCTTCAACTTGTGGACGAGGGCAAGCTGGACTTGGACAAGACTTTTGACACCTATCTACCTGGCTACTCGAAATCGTGGGGGAACCGGGTCACAATTCGCCAGATGCTAACTCACACCTCTGGAATACCTAATTTTGGAAGTGATGCTGATTTCTTTGAGAAGGCACAATTCAAAGGCATGTCCGACACCGAGTTTTATCAGCGGATCGCAAACCACAAGCTCTTATTCGAGCCAGGATCAAGCTTTTCGTATAGTAATGATGCGATCAACGCTGTCTCGCTCATGGTAGAGCGGGTTACCAAGCGACCCTACCTTCAAGAAGCTCAGGATCGGGTTTTGACTCCGGCAAAGATGACTGACACAGTTTTCGCAAACACGGAAGCGTTCATCCCTAACCGAGTTGGTGGGTACGTAGAGCAGCTCACCGGCGTAACAAATGCACCGTTCTACAGGGCAACACCTTCGGGTGGATATTACTCCACTGTTGGCGATTTGCAAAAGCTTTGCCATGCAATCGAGAAAGGCACAATTCTGTCCAAGGCGATGCGGGAGCTTATCTGGGCGGAGGGTCCCAAACAAAATCCGTACGGTTGGTCTAACTACAAAGAGAGATTTGGGACCACTGCTAGTTACAAGCTCAGCGTGACTGACGGGTCTGTATTCGGCTTTTTGTCGGTGCTCATCTATGTTCCTGAAAGAAAGCTGACGATTTCGATTCTGACGAACTTGCGGTCGTCGCGGGTGACATTGTTCGAGATCGCGAAGGCTCTTGTATCAATTGAAAGTGGGTTGCCCGCAGAGGCACTCAAGCCAAGTCTCGCAAAGGCAGTGTACGGATTGTTTCAGGCCGGGAAGCCGACGCCTGGTAATCAACTGCTAGCTACGAACGCAGAAAAATATTGGTACTCCGAGCAAGACATGACCGAGCTCGGCTATGAGTTCTTGAAAACGAAAAGGGAACGAGTAGCACACTCCGTCTTCTCTTGGATCGTTTCAAAGTACCCAAAGTCTGCGAATGCCTATGATAGTCTTGGCGAAGCCGAGGCAGCCCTCGGCAATACCAAGGAAGCAATCGCGAACTATAGAAAATCGCTTGAGCTTGACCCCTCAAACAAGAACGCAGAGGAGATGATCAAGAAACTTGGAGGGTAGACCTCGCCCGTAGTGATCTCACAAGGCCTTCTTGTACAACTCCAACAGCCTCGCCCAAGCTTTCTCAGCTAAAGGCTCGTTGTAGACGGCAGAATCGGGCGGGCACCAGCCATGGGCGGCGCCGGTGTAGACCTCGATTTCGGCGTGCATTACCGCTTTCTCGAAGGTTTCTTTGAGGACGTCTTTGTCTTTTGGCGAGCGTTTGTCGTCGTTCTCGGCGATGGCGATGAGGTAGTGGGCCTTCGTGGTGAGCGCAGTTTGGTGGGGGCTGGTGGGTTTGTCGTTGACGAGGCCGCCTCCGTGGAAACTGGCGACGGCGCCGACGCGGGACGGAACCGCGGCGGCGGTTCGGAAGGCTATGGAGCCGCCCATGCAGTAGCCCTGCGTTCCGATCTTTTTCTTCTTCGACACGCTCGGCTGCTTGTCGAGCCATTCGATGAAGGCCTTGGCGTCGGTGGTGGCGGTGGTCTCATTCAGCGCGCTCGCCAGAGGGCGAAGTTCAGCGATTGGAACCGTGGTTCCGCCGACCATGTCGGCGGCCTTCTTTGATCGGTAGAAGGGGTTCACAACCAGAACCGAATATCCAGACTCAGCGAGGCGCTTGCCCATCTTTTTGAAGGCGGGGCGAAGACCAAAGATGTCGGGCCAGATGATGATCGCGGGTGCGGTTCCTTTGGCGGGGCGCACAAAGTAGCAGTCGGCTTTGCCGTCCGGAGTATCGATGGTGACTTCAGATTCTTCAACTTCTGCAGCGTTGACGACGGCGGGGAGCATCATCGCCATTCCGGCACTGAGGAGCATTCCGAACTGCCTCCGGGTCACCTGCCCCCGCTTCTCAAACTCCTGACGATCTTTTTCAAACTGGTCTTGTTCGCACATGTTCTCACTTTAGCCGATCTTGGCAATAAACGGCTTGGGTAGCGGCTACGAATTGGAGCCAATCTCCGGCTGGTAGTCTCATCGATGATGGGTGTGATCACAAAGTTTGAGGAGGTGACTCCGGACTGGCTCTCCGAGGCGCTTCGGGCCGAAGTTCTTGATGTCTCACTATCGACTTCGTCGAGTAACTGGGCGACTAATGCCGCACTCATCGCCACCCTTGCTGATGGGGGCACAAAGAGGCTATGGCTAAAGCGATGCCTCGGGAACACTTTCGGTCGATCAGAGGTGGACTACTATCTACAGGACTACGTCGACCTCAAAAACGCTCCACTCGTGACTTGTTATGATGCCAGCTACGAGGAGGGAGTTGGCTATCACATCCTTCTGGACGACCTTTCGGGCGAGTTCCGAGACCGGAAGACAGCCGATACTACTTTGGAGCACGGGCTTGCGCTTGCTGAAGCGATTGCTCGGCTACACTCGCATCATTGGGAGCGCGGCTCGCCGCCATCAAGCGGAGCGTGGGACGCCTACTTCGCCCAGGTAGAACCTGGACTTGCTCCACTCGAAGCCGAAACCGGCCTCGCTCTGCGAGAAGGTTTCGACGATCACGCCTCGCGGCTCCGTGAACGATGGAGTAACCCGATTGGTCTCACGTTGCTACATGGCGACATTAATCCGACAAATGTTTTGACGCCAATTGCGGCCGACTCGCCTGTCTACATGTTGGACCGACAGCCATTCGACTGGGCCATCACCTACGGCTTGGCCGTTTACGATCTTGCATACGCAGTTGTTCCTTGGTGGCCTTACGAGTTACGGGTGAGTTGCCAAGAGCAGATCTTGCGGTGCTGGTACGACCAACTTGAGCAAAGCGGGTACTCGTGGGGTCAGGCGTTGGCTGATTGGGAGTTGTCGGTGGAGCACTGCCTCCATGTCCCTATTGAGTGGTGTCGCGAGCCCGATGACATGGATCGGATGCGCGGGCTGTGGGAGTGGCAGTTTGGGAACATCCTGGGCGGGTCGGTTCGTAATGGGCTTCATTGAGAGATGAGTTTAGGTAATGTTCCTTTCATGAAGTTTCGAGGCGCGCTCTTCGTCTTGTCTTGTGCAGTGTCAATGATTGGAGCCGCAAATCCTTGTGCTGCTCAAAGTGATCTTAAGGCCTTGGACGGCGAGTGGGTGTACATCGAAGATCGAACAGAGGGGCGCAGTCTGGAACAGATGGGTCCGCCGATGAGTGGAAAGTTCTCACTTCGAGGCGAGGAAGGCGTTGTGATTTTGGTGAGCGGACACGGATCGGGCCAACGGGATGTGAAGGTCAGGCTGGACGGCACACCCTTGGAAATGGTCGATAGGGCAACCAACCAAACAGTTCGTTATCGTGCAAGCTGGAAAGATGGCACTCTTACGACGGATACCGACTTCGTACGGAAACCCGGCGAGGCTCCCGATGGGTTGATTCGGCGGGAGTTCAAGTTGGTTCCGGGAGGGCTGAATGTTCGCGTGACCACAGTGCGCAGCCCGGAAGGGTCTGTTGGCTTTTACCAGCACGCGGCGGATATTCCGATGCCGGCTCCGGCGAAGGCGTCGATTGGCGACCTCGCTTGGCTATCGGGGAACTGGTTGGCTACCAGACCGACGGGTTCGACGGTGGAGGAGAAGTGGAGTTCGCCGAAAGGTGGGGCAATGCTTGGGACCTCGCGCTCGGTGAACACGAGCGGGAAGATGTTCGCGTTCGAGTTTTTGCGGGTTGTTGAGAGAGAAGGGAGCCTGGTCTATGTGGCTCAGCCGAATGGCGCGGCTCCAACTGAGTTTGTTCTAACCGAGAACACCTCGAAACGGGCTGTTTTTGAGAACCCCCGGCACGACTACCCAAAACGGATCGTCTACGAACTCTCCGGAGATGGTTTGGTGGCGACGATCGGCTACCTGAAGGGCGGGACGCCGCGAAAGTTTGAGTTCAAGCGCGACGCGCCCTGAGGTTACCGAAAGGCGTGGGCACCGACTTTTGCCGCCGGACTGCCTGAGGTCACGCGGAAATCGCCGCGGTCTACGTCCGTGAACTGCGGATCTACGCCGTACGTGCCTCCGGACTCGGAGAGGGGAATTTTTGGCCTGCTTGCGGTCGGTGAATCCAAACAGAACCAGAAGTTGCGGGCGAAACCGAAGGTTTCGGGAGCGGTTCCACCGCCGATGTTCACGCCTCCGGCGGACCATTCGTCTAAACGGAAGGCGACAAGGTTGTCGGAGAAGACGCCACGCCGAGAAGGAACAAATCCGGGAGCGATGGTCTCCTGGAGAATCCGAAAAGCCCAGCGGCCGGGGCGATAGATGGTGTTGAATCGCACTACAGCGCCATCCACGCCGACAAATGCCACCGGTGCGCCGCCGCGCACGAAAGTACACCCTTGCACGGTAATGTCTTTGGCTTCGTACTTGGCGTTTGCAGGCATGGAGTCGACGGGTGGGCGGAAGAACTGAAGCCCGGTGCTACCGCCGATGTTGATCCCACGCTGGCCAAAGTCCTCGAAACGGCACTTCTCGATGATGACGTCGCTCGATCCTCCCTTCGCCTGCACCCCGCTATCGCCGCCCTTTTGAAAGTTGCAGTTGACGATTTTTCCTCGATGACAGCCGACCATATCGACCCCGGAGCCGCCCCACTCTTCGACTCGGCAACCCCCCACCTCGAAGTCATCGATTCCAGAGAGCTTGATGCCGTCGTGGTTTCCGCTTGGGAGCTTTCGGACAGTCACATTGTAAAGTCGGATATGGTGTGAAGGCGTTCCGATTGTGCCGCCGTCGTCAATGTTTAGCCCGTTGTTGGTCGCGCCTGAAACAATAATCCCACTGATGTCGAGGTGGCTGACTTTTGAGAACTGCAAGCCGCCGGTGAACATGGGAGGGTTCTTCGGATACTCTGCCATGATCTGAATCGGACTCCTTACGCTTCCGTGAATGTTTGAGAAATGTCCCCCTGAGTAGACGCCCTGCGCCAACTTGATCGTGCTTCCAGGCTTGGCCCGAGAAAGGGCGAGTGCCAGCTCTGAAGTGGTGCTAACGATTTGGATATCTGGCAGGCAGAGGAGAGCTACGGCCGTGAGCATGTTTCTGCACGATACCTGTTGTTACGCCGTCTGATTGGCCAGGGGGGAGGGTAAAGGTGTGACGGTATGCTTCGGGCGTGCTTGCTTTTCTGTCACTCCTTTCTTCCTCAGCCTCATTGGACATCAATCTTGAGGGGTGGACGATTCGGCTTGAGAAGGGAGTTCTTGAGGATGCGAACTGGCCGCCCGCGAAGGCGGAGCTGACGCGGCAACTTCAAGACATCAAGCGGGTTGTTGCGGATGAGCCGTTGGCAAAGCTTCAAAAGGTGCCGATTTGGGTGAACGTGGCAAGCAAGAACACGCCTTGTATGGCTTACCACCCTGGTGCGGGTTGGTTGAAGGAGAAAGGCGAGAACCCCGAAATGGCTAAGGGGGTTGAGATGGCAAACTGCAAGAATTTTGCCGCCTGGACATACGAACAACCCTGGATGGTTTTGCACGAGCTGGCGCACGCCTACCATGATCAGTTCTTGGAAAAGGGGTTTGAAAACCCTCCGGTGTTGGAGGTGTTTAAGAACGCGGTCGCGGGGAAGAAGTACGAATCTGTGCTGCACTGGGATGGCAAAACCACCAAGCACTACGCACTGAACAACCAAATGGAGTTCTTTGCCGAGACGACGGAGAGCTACTTTGGAACCAACGATTTCTATCCGTTCGTTCGGGCGGAGCTCATGAACTTCGACCCCGAGGCGATGAAGCTGATGAAACTGGTCTGGGGCGAACGGGTGAAGCGGTAGGGGGTTAGCGCAGATTTCGGTAGTAAGCGCGCAATTCTTGTAGGGTGAAGTCTTCTCGCATTCCCTGGGGACAGCCGACTCCCGATCCGGGGTCCATGCT
Organism: Fimbriimonas sp.; assembly: GCA_965248555.1. GTDB lineage: Bacteria > Armatimonadota > Fimbriimonadia > Fimbriimonadales > Fimbriimonadaceae > Fimbriimonas. The sequence goes on from CBDFJP010000002.1 coordinate 135,167, forward strand.
GTGCATTCCCCAGCAAGGTGGGGTTCGCACAAACTCTACCTCTGAGATTGAGTTGTTCGTCCAACGCCAGAGACCGATGGCGGCAATGAATCCGACAGTTGCCGCGAGGAGTCGTTTTGAATGAAGGGTCACTCCCAGAATCACCGAGCCGGATGTCATGCAGACTCCGAACAGGAATCCGGCGATCGCGATATCTGAGAATTCGATGGCGTAGGCGGTGACCGCCACGCTCCTTGCTCCTTGTTGTAACGTGAACGACACCGCGAGGCAAACGATGGCCCAGATGAGCCAGACCGACCCATTGCGAAGTACGACCAAATTTCTTAGGCTACTTTTTGGGGGCACTATAAGTCCTTCCGAACCAGTCCAGGAGGCTGAGAATTCCGGCGTAGTTGGTACGGTGCCCGCTGGGTTGGTGGTGCTCACGGTGGAGGGCGGGGGAGGCGATGATTCGGGAGAGCCAGCCGTAGTTCCAGCGCAGATTGGAGTGGAGGAGCACGGTGTAGAACCTCTCCAGAACAAGGAAGAGGGCAATTGATCGCAGATCGATCCCGAGGATCATGGCGGGAAGGTTTGCGCCTACGACGATGAGCAAGAAGTCGACGGGATGGTGGCGCGATGCGGCACTCCAAGTCATGTCCTTAAGTGTGTGATGGATGCGGTGGAACTTCCAGAGGAAGTCCCATTTGTGCGAGAGGCGGTGGAAGACGTAGACCCACGTTTCGGCCATCAGCAAGGCGGCCACGGCTTGCAACCAGAAGGGGATCTCTGTGACTATCGCGAGCCAATTGGCGGGCATCTGGTTCCTGACCAGAAAGGCGAGCTGGAATACTAGACCGGCCCCCAGCCACAGCCCGTAGGATTGGTAGAACCACATTTGCGCGAGGTCCTTGAGGCTCGGACGAGTAGACTTTTCGCCCTCGAACAGCTCTTCCAGCGGCCAAAAGATCAGCGCGCTGCAGGCGACGAAGATCAGTCCGCTAAGGAAGAGCTGGGCGAAGGGCATGAGGCTAGTACCCGGCAGATACGCCCGAGAGGGAGTCGGCGAGCGAGCCTCCGCCGGCCATTAGGGGGTAAGCGAGCGCGACCGTCGCGATTCCGACGATCAGGGTAGCGATCAGGATGATTCGGCGTCGTTTGTTCTTCATGTTCTCCTCTTTGATGAGAATTATAGGGACAAACGCAGATATTAGAATATGGTTCCCAAATATTTGTGCGGTGGTAGGATGGGAGAATGTTGTTCTCACTTGCCGCAGCTCTGATGTTCGAGGCAAATCGCGAATGGCCCCAGTTTGGTGGAGACCAGGCGGGGACGGGGTACTCGCGGGCAGGGCAGATCAACACGTCCAACGTTCACCGGTTGAAGGAAGCCTGGGTTTATCACACCGGCGAGCAGACGGGGAATACGCCGATTCAGTGCACGCCGCTGATGATTGATGCGACGCTGTACCTGGTGACGGCTGGGCATCGGGTGGTGGCTCTGAATCCGGCGACGGGGAAGCCGAAGTGGGTTTTTGATTCAAAAAATGATTCTGTTAGAAGCGGGCATACGCGGAGTAGTCGGGGATTGGCGTTTGCAAAGTTTAGTGGGGGTGTGCGGCGGATCTTTTACGGAACGCCCGATGGTCGAATTCTGAGTATTGATGCTCTCAGTGGTCAGGCTGATCCTGCTTTCAAGTCGGTTGATCTTAGATCGGAGCTTGGTGTTACGGGCTATGTAGGGGTTTCTGCTGCACCAACCGTTTACGGCGACCTGGTGTTTGTCGGCATCGCGAGCGACGAAGGGAAGGGCGCGGCGCCGGGGCATATCATGGCTTTCTCGGCTCGGACTGGGGAGCGCAAGTGGATGTTTCGGGTTTTGCCAGCAGAGCAAACGAGTCGGGGTATCGGTGCGGGGGGGCCTTGGAACGGCTACGTTGTGGACCAGCACAAGGGTGTGCTTTTCGCTGCGACGGGTTCGGCGGCGCCGGACTTTGACGGTCGTGAGCGTCCGGGAGACAATCTGTATGCGAATTGCGTTTTGGCTCTGGATGCTCGAACTGGGAAGAAGTTGTGGCATTTTCAGACCGTCCACCACGATCTTTGGGATCACGATAACGCCTCTCGGCCCTTGCTGTGTACGATTCGGCGTGGCGGTAGGGCGATTGACGTTGTCGCTGTTTTGACTAAAACGGGATTTTGCTTCGTGCTGGATCGAAAGACGGGTAAGCCCGTTTTTGGAGTGAAAGAGGTTCCGGTTCCGGGTTCGACGATTCCCGGCGAGGTGGCGTCCAAGACTCAGCCCGAGCCGCTTCTCCCGCCCCCGCTGGCTCCGACTTTGTTCGACTTGAACCAAGTCACGAACGTCTCGACAGAGAGCCGGGAGGCGGTTTTGAAGGTGCTCGAAGGATTGGATTTTGGGAAGAGATATCTGCCGCCAACCGCGAGAGGAACTGTGGTGGCGCCGGGGTACTGGGGTGGCTCGCCTTGGTCGGGGGCATCTTTTGATCCTCGGACGAATACGCTCTACGCTAACACGAACAACGTCCCGTCGATCATGTCGAACCCGGCTGACTACAAGATGTTGGTGGACCACGAGGGTTATCCGGGCTCGAAGCCGCCTTGGGGCATGCTGACTGCGATCGACCTGAACACGGGCAGATTTCGTTGGCAGAAAACCTTGGGTGAGTACAAGGATCTGACGGAGCGTGGTGTGCCGCAGACCGGGACGCCGAATATGGGTGGAACCTTGACGACGGCCGGGGATCTCGTTTTTGTCGGAGCGACATGCGATCAGACCCTTCGTGCTTTTGATGCTCGCACGGGCAAGGTGTTGCTCCAATATCGTCTGCCCGCTTCCGCTTTCGCGGCTCCAATGACGTATGAGTATCAGGGGCGGCAATACGTAATGATCGCAGCAAGTGGGGGCGGATTTGCGAAGCAGTTCGGCTTTGACCGAGGGCCAATGAGCGATTCGTTTGTGTGCTTGGCGTTGCCGAATCGGTAGAATCCGGCAGTGAAATACCTTTGGCTAGTGCTCGCCTGTTTCGTGTGCGCGGCCAGTGACGCCTGCACGATTTTTGTTGTGGCGCGGCGGGGAGAGGTGTTTGCGGCGGGGAACGAGGACGACGATAACACCGAGAAACTGTCGAAGCACTATTTGAAGTTTGTTCCGGCGAATAAGGAAAAGCAGCAGTTGGGGTACGTGGCGTTTGGCTACGCCAACAGCCCATTTTCCGACGAGTCGGCAATGAATGAGGCGGGTCTATTTTATGACTACGCGGTCGTACCAAAACTGGATCGTCCGCGTGACGGGAGGCCGAAGGGCAAGTTTAACGCCGTCACGGAGATGCTCTCCAAATGCCGCACGGTTGCCGAGGCAACGCACTATTTGGAGGCGTTTGACCTGCCGAACTTGAGCGGAGCCCAGATTTTGGTTGGCGATGCAACGGGAGCTTCGGCGATCATCGAACGACAGTCGATCACACCTCGCGTGGCTGGGATCGATTTTCAAGTCGCGACCAATTTTCGAACGAGCACGACGGCAAGTGCAGACATCACTTGCCAAAGGTTTGGACTCTGTACTGCGAAACTTGGGGCAAGGACTCGTGTCAGCGAAAAGCTGATTTCCGAAATATTGAACGGTGCGAAGGCGGCTCCGCCATCTGAATCGATGACTTGGTATTCAGTGATCTGCGATCTGAAACGACGTAACGTTAGCCTTTATCGTAAGGGTGAGTTTTCAAAGCCGGTTCGGTTCAGCCTCTCTGCTGAGCTCAAAAAGGGCTCGAGAAAATTCGATATGGACGAGTTCATGGGTCAGTCAAAGTGACTCAGTACTCGTTGTGTCCTTTGCCTGCGTAGATTCCGTCCATAGATTTCTCGACTCGAGCTTCGCGGGTTTTGGCCTGTTTCGCGCCAGAGATGAAGATGATGTAGCTTCGCTGACGGCCGGGCGATAGGCTTCGGAACGCATCATGGAATTCAGGGGACTCTTCGAAGGCAGCGGCGAGTTCTTCGGGGATGGGGAAGTCGCCCGGGGCGGCCCGTTCGACCTTTGCTCCAGACTTTTCCAGCTCAATCGCCTCAGCGAGATATGCCTTGAGGGTCTCGGCAAGCGACCCCAGGGATCCAGGCTTGCGAATCCTCGCCGACTTTGCGATCTGCGAATTCTCGCCTTGAAACTCGAGGATTTGGGCTGGGTCACCCATGATGGAGCCCTTTAGAAACGTCATCACGCAGTATTCGCGGAAGGCACCCAGAATGACGACATTTTTGCCGTTCAGCGTGTAGCAGGGGTGCTTCCATTTCAGCTCCTCGGTGAGGCCGGATTGGAGGGCTAGGGTTCGCAGTTCGCTCAGCTCCCTCCTCCAATGCTGGGTGGAGCAGTCGGCCGTTTTGTAGCGCGCGCACCGACCACAGCCGTCGGCGAGGTAAAGGTCAACCAGAGGATTCGTCGGGTTCATTTCAGTTTGCTTAGGGTCAATATACACCGAGAACGCAAGAAGATGCACAAAAATGTAGACAAATGTGCGCTCTATTGTTTATCATTCTCGCATGGCAAAACTGGACTTGCTGATTGGGGTTTGGGACGAGGGGCATCGTGAGTTTGAGATTTCCCTGGAGGGGATCGGCGATGAGGATCTGTGGGTTCGGCCCCACCCCTCGCTGCTTAGTGTTGGCGAGCTGGCGGGGCACGTCACCTATTACGAATCGCGCATGACAACTGGGCACTTGCCCGATGGGCAAATCGCGGGGCCGCTGGTTGATAAGGCGTTTAGCTACTACACCGAGGGTGTCGGGCATCCGGTGAACATCGCGATAACGGCGGCGGAGCTGGTTGCGGAGGTGAAACGTGTTCACGCCGAGGCGAGGGCGGCGGTTCTGTCGTGTGATCCGGATGCGGAGGAGCCTATTCCTGGTCGGGACGGAGCGACATGGGGTGGGTATCTACAGTATTTGGGCTTTCACGTGGCATATCATGCGGGTCAGGTTTACTCAGTTCGGCACTTGTTGGGGCATCGAACGGAGGATAACTAGTGCGTATGGAATCGAAACGCACTCTCCTCTGTTGGTGCTTTGATTGCAGGTTGAGTGCCTATGATTGGGCCGGAAAGCGCAAGAAGGTAAAACTCTCCCATGCAAAAGCTCACTCCGTTCATTTGGCTTAACGGCACTGCCGAGCAGGCGTGTCAGTTCTACAAGTCTCTGTTTCCTGGTTCGTCGTACGAGATTGCGATGCCTGGGCCGGAGGGGGTGCCGATGATGGTGACTCTTTCTGTTCAAGGACAGAAGGTCAATTTCATGAATTACCCGACGGAGTTCCAGTTGACACCAGCGTTTTCGTTTCAGTTGGACTGCGTTGACCAGGCTGAAGTTGATCAGATTTGGGACGCGATGTTGGGTGGTGGAACGACCATGGCTTGCGGCTGGATTACCGACAAATTTGGACTTACTTGGCAGGTGATCCCACGCCGGTTTATGGAACTTTTGAGCATCGGCACTCCGGCACAGGTTGGAGCCGTCATGGGCGCGATGCAAGAGATGGTGAAACTCGAAGTCGGGCCGCTTGAAGCGGCATTTGAAGCCGCTGCAGAGTAGCTGTAGTCATTACTAAGCACATCCCGACCGCGGTGGAGCGTTGCTGGCAAAAGTGCCGCTAGACTAGGAAAGCATGAAGTTGCCACAGGTCATTCAGGGCGGCATGGGTGTCGCGGTGTCGTCGTGGAGGCTCGCTAACGCTGTCTCTAAGCAAGGTCAGTTAGGAGTTGTAAGCGGAACTGCGCTCGATACCGTTTTGGCGCGTCGCCTCCAATTAGGAGACTTCGAAGGAGACCTCGCCGAGGCGATGGCTCAGTTCCCGGATCAGGCGATGGCAGATCGGGTCTGGGATCGCTACTTCATATCAGGCGGAAAAGCCCCAGGAGCGGCGTTTCGGGCAAAGCCAATTTGGACGCTCTCTCCCTCTCGGGCACTGGTGGAGCTAACAATCGTAGGCGCGTTTGTCGAAGTCTGGCTTGCGAAGCGCGGTCACTCGAACCCCGTGGGAATCAACTTACTCGAAAAGATTCAGTTGCCAACGATTGCGACCCTGTACGGGGCGATGCTGGCAGGTGTCGATGTGGTTCTGATGGGTGCCGGAATTCCGCGCAACATTCCGCCACTTCTGGATTATCTGGTGGCTGGGAAAGGGTGTAGCTTGCCGATCGATGTTGCGGGCGGGGAGCCAGCCCAGATTCATTTTGAGCCGGGCGAGTACCTCGGCGGATGCCCCTCGAAGCCGCTATTCTTTGCGATTGTCGCCTCGGCCTCTTTGGCGCAGGTGATGGCGAAGAAGTGTTCGCCCCCGGCGGATGGGTTCATCGTGGAAGGCTGGAAGGCAGGTGGTCACAATGCTCCGCCGCGCGGTGCGATGCAGCTGAGCGAGTCTGGCGAGCCGGTCTATGGCGAGCGGGACGAGGTTGATTTTGCCAAGTTTCGAGAACTTGGGCTTCCGTTTTGGCTAGCGGGTTCGTGCGGAACGGCGGAGGGGCTGAAGGCGGCTCAGGAACTTGGAGCACAGGGCATCCAGGTTGGAACGGCGTTTGCGTTTTGCGACGAGTCTGGCATCGCTCCGCGCCTCAAATCTCAAGTCGTTCGCGCCAGCGTGGAGGGCGCAACTCATGTGTTTACCGACCCCAAAGCCTCTCCGACGGGTTTCCCGTTCAAGGTGTACCAGCTTGCCGGAACGGCCTCGGAAGAAGATGTCATCCAAGAACGAGAGAGAATCTGTGACCTTGGCTACCTTCGGGAGGCATATCGTCAGGCCGACGGAAAAGTCGGCTTCCGATGCGCGGCAGAGCCAGTTGAGGACTACGTTCGCAAAGGCGGCGATGCAGAGAACTGTACGGGTAGGAAGTGCGTTTGCAACGGCTTGATCGGCACCATAGGGCTCGCGCAGTCGAGAAAAGGCATTGCCGAGCCGTCGCTCATCACCGCCGGAGACGATGTCAGCGGGATTGCTCGGTTCCTAAAGGCGGGCGAAACCAGCTACTCGGCAAGCGATGTTCTGGAAGCCTTGTTGGGGAGCCGAGTCGCGGTGACGAGCTAGGCTGATATAATCGGTTCATGCTAACGGCGATGCTGGTGCTTGGTTTACAATCCGCCATGGTGGATCGGGTTTTGGTGGTTCAAAATTCCGCAAGCCCGGTCTCGATCGAGATCAGTGAGGACTATATGCGCCGCCGAGGCGTCAAGAACCTGGTCAAAGTGTCCTGTCAGGATTCTGCGCTCAATGCTAGCAACGAGACGATGCCTTATGCCAAGTTCGTTGAGCAGGTTCAAAAGCCCTTGCTGGCATACTTGCAAAAGAATCCGAAAATCGACTTTATCGTGCTAACGAAAGGGATGCCGATAAGGCTTACCGATGCGCCTTTTGGCATGGCGAACAAACAACCTTCTCTCGATTCGGCACTCGCGGCAACTGGGTACGAGAGTCGAAAGGACGTCACCCAGGTCAATCTGAACGACTCCGGATTTACAGGCAAGTGCTGGGTCAATCGGTTTTGGGACTCCAAGGAGCGATTTAGCCACGCCAAGCACGGTGGCTACCTCGTCACTCGGCTCGATGGCTACACGGTGGAGGAGGCGCGCTTGCTGATCACGTTCTCGCTCCAAGCCGAGAAGAATGGGCCGAGTGGAAAATTCCTGATTGACGTGGCCGAGGGGCACGGAATCGGGAAGACCGAAAAGGTGCCGCTTCACCCTGCGCCAGAGGGGAAACTTGACAACAAGGTGATCAACGAGATGGCGTACAACGACTGGGACGCTGATTTGGTGGTCGCCGGGCAGCGGCTGCTTGCGAAGAAAATCATCACGCAGGTTGATCGAACCGACACCTTTGTGGGTCGTGCAAGTGGGCTTGCGGGATACGCGTCTTGGGGAAGCAACGATCCGAAATTCGACGCAAAGGGCTACCTCATGCTTCGCTTCGAACCTGGAGCAATCGCCGAGACGGCGGTTTCCACGTCGGCGAGGACGTTCTTGCCAACAACTGGCGGCCAGTCTCTGATCGCCGACTTGATTCGCGGCCGGGTCACCGGAGTGAAGGGGTACTGCGATGAGCCACTGCTCCAGGCGGTGGGTTCTCCGACAATCATATTTGATCGATACACTGAAGGCTGGACTCTTGCCGAGAGCTTTTATGCAGGCTCAAGGTTCGTGGGCTGGGAGGACATTGTGATCGGCGACCCGCTTTGTTCACCTTATCGCAAGCGCTAAATCGTCGTAGTTAGAGTGTCGACAAGGTAGCCGTCAAAGTCTGGAGTTGCTATCGGATTGTAAACGTGCTTGATCCACGCTTCGCGTTCGTGGGATTGGACGGCAAGCTCCCAAACACAGACGCTGGTTCCGCTGGCGTTGATGGGTTGCCAGTTTGGCTCGCCTTCGAGTGAAGAGATCCAAACGGTGTGGTTGAGCATGTTCTCGCCGACCCAGTAGTCGCAAAGGAGGAAGACGGCTTCGGAGCCGATGTGGAGCATTGCGAATCCTACATTGTAATCTTCCAAGTGATTCCAATCGGTTCCGGCTACGTTGAGCGGTGGCTTTTCGGCGTGTAGATGAGTGCTGAGGACGGGGAGAGCAGATTCGATCATCTGATCCGGGATCTCGGGACTCGTCGCGGGGCGCAGAGAGTAAAGTTTGATTCGCCACCCGCCAAACTGCTCGACTCTGAGAAAGCTAATCGGTCGGGGGATGTAGGGCTTCATGGCTTCAGAACTCGAACGGTTGAGGCGGGATGTTTCATTAACTCACCGACGGGCCGAATGGGGCGCCGAACAAAATCGCCACCGCAGTTGGGGCATACTCCGCCGAGAGGGCCAGCGACGCAGTCGGCGCAAAACGTGCACTCAAACGAGCAGATCATTGCATCGGGCGAATCTGGCGGGAGATCGCGGTCGCATCGCTCACAGTTCGGTCTTATTTCGAGCAAATTCCTCGCGCTCCCGCTGTTCCATCAGAGCCTCCAACCGCCGGTCTGGAACAATCCAAATTAGAGCAACGATGAAGTAACACAGCACGGCAAGGGGGGTGTAAATCCATGCCAGGGGCAGGGCGATGAAGTAGATGAGAAGCGAAATCTTCTCCTTCTTTCCCTCGCCGATCGCCTGCGCCAGAACCCCGCATTCCTGCTCGTAGCGAATAATCGCCTTCTCCAGCAAGGTAAACGCCACGGCGGAGAGAAACAGCACCAATCCGAAGGAAAAAGTTGGAAGTTTGGCGAATGCTGAATGACCCATCCAGGCGTTGCAGAAGGGGACGAGAGAGAGCCAAAAAAGTAGAAGCAGGTTCGCCCACATCACTTTTCCGTTGACAACTTTGGTCGTCTGGAGAAGGTGGTGGTGGTTGTTCCAGTAGATTCCCAGCATCGCGAAGCAGAGGACGTAGCTGAGGAAAGTCGGGGCCAGAGGCATCAAATCGGCGAGCGTTTCGCCGTGGGGCACTTTGAACTCCAGCACCATGATCGTGATGATAATCGCGATCACTCCGTCGCTAAAGGCTTCGAGGCGGTTGGTGGTCATTGGGTTCTAGCATACTTGCAACGACCCATGACCAGAATTAGTACAATATCGTGAGTGAGCGAGTACAGGTTTGAGCGAGAGGCCGATATCGTTCATGATGGCGAGGAGCTGCGTGAGCTTCTTGCACGGTTGCATGGCGAAGAAGATGCCGTTTCGCGTCGTACTGAGAAGGTGACGATTCACGATGTTGCCGAGGCTCTGGGGTTAACGCCGGAGTCGGTCGCGGAGGCCCTGGATCAGATTCATGAGGAGCACCATGAAGCTCGGGTCGCTTCGATTTTGAGGGAGCTCGAGGAGCCGCTGTACCGCGTGGAGCGGGCTTCGCCGATCAATGCCGATCCGCTCGGGCCGGGGAACCCGCTGTTCCGCCTGCGGTCGGTTCAGACTCTGGCGGCGATGAATCGGAAGAAGGTGGAGCTTGAGGATGTTCAGAAGCCTGCGCCGGCTTCGGCATCACATTACGTTGGGAATACGATTCTAATTCTGATGGCAGTGGTCTTGCTAGTCGTCTTGGCCAAGGCGTTGCTAATGATCCTCTCAACCCGACCCTAGACCACTACTGCTGTAACTTTCCATTTCCGCGCCGAATTGCGACGCCAGCGCGCGCTCCCGTGAGTTTCGCCTGGCGCAAGGTATGAACCCCTCTGACAAAGACCTCTCGAACTCCCGTGCTTAGAGCCTTTGAGTCGGTAGGAGTTGCGTGGTCGGTGATGGTTTTGGGGTCGAAGACCACGATGTCAGCAACGTAGCGCCACTTAATGAGGCCTCTCCCGGTCAACTTAAAAACCTGAGCCGGAAAGGATGTCATTTTTCGAATCGCCTCTTGGAGTGAGATCACTTTTTGGTCACGGACATAGCGACCGAGAATTCTGGGGAAGGAGCCGGCGCCGCGCGGATGGCTGCCTCCGATAGAGCCGTCCGAGCAGAACATGATGCGGGGGCTCTTGATGAACTGAATGAGATCGCTCTCTTGCATTGCGGTGACGACGACGCTTTGGCGACCCTCATCGTTGGTCGTACGCAAAATCTCCTGAATAACCTTGATGGGTGTCTTGCCCGTCTCTTTTGAAATCTCCTCCAGGTTCTTTCCAACCCACTTTTCATTCGGAGAGTAGGCACTCAGGCGAACATTTGCGGGGCCTCCCACGTCATCCAGAGCCTTCACCCAAATCTCGTCATTTTCCCAATCTCGGCTGGGGCTAAGGGCGGCGATTGTGGATTGCCAGTAGGTGTAGGGGTAAACGTCGGCGGTCAGCTTCTCCTTTTCGATAAGCTTTAGGACCTCGGAGGTCTTGTTCCAAACGGCCTTGCTGCCGAGCTTGATGTGGCTGATTTGAGCGTGAAGAGAGCCATCTTTGCCGATTTTTGCGAGTTCTTGGAAGGCGTCCATCGCCTTATCGGCTTCATCGCGGACGTGCGAAATGTACATTCCACCTTTGGAAATTTTGGCCAGCTGAATCAGCTCGTTCGTGTCGCTGTAGTAACCAGGATCGTATTCGAGGCCGCTACTAAGGCCAAGCGAACCAGCTTTCATGTCGGCGGCGAAAAGCGTCTTCATCCGCTCAATTTCCGCTTGAGTCGCGATTCGTTTATAGTCCTTGCCCATCACCTCGGCTCGAAGACCGCCGTGACCAGAGAAGAGGGCGAAATTGATCGTTGGTTTGATTCGCTCGATGTCGGCGAACTCTTTTGCCACAGGCTGGGACCAGCCTCCGTCTTGCCCGCCTACAGCGGTTGTGATGCCTTGCTTGAGTTGGCTGATCGCGGTCGGCTCTTTCTCGATTCCGCCGAACGCGTGGCTGTGGGCATCGATAAACCCTGGTGCGACTACCATGCCCTTCGCATTCACCACTTTTTCGCCGCGCAGGGGCATCAGGGAGCCGACTGCCACAATCGCGGAGCCACTGATCCGAACATCAGCCAGACGCGGTTTGGAACCCGAACCATCCACAAGCAAACCTCCAGAGATCAGGATGGAGCTTGGCGCGAGAAAAAGCGATGCCGCAATCATGCGGCAAGCATACTTTAGCTACGGTCAACAATCGCTTCGAGATCGGAGCTTCCGCCGCCCTGCTTGCGCAAGGCTTCCTTGAGGGTGCCTCGGAGTTCGTCGGACAAAGGAGTTGGATTGAAGTTTGGCACTCCGACGATGCGCTGGGCGTACTCGACCATTAGGGCACGAATCTTGGTTTGGTCGGCCAGATAGACTTCGAGCTTGCTACGCACTCGCCAAAGGATTCCGACTGAGAAGACGCAGACTCCGACGGAAACGTACTCCCAGATCAGAAGTGCCGCTTTGATTTTTTGGGGCACGAGTGGCGTTGCGGCAACAACTGTAAACAGGATCGCCAGGCAGGCGGTGATGAAGACAAGGTTTCGGAAAATGCCGAGTCGCCCTCGAGCTTCAATCTGCTCCGCACCGATTCGTAGAACCGCCGAGAGTGCGCGCATATTAGGATCGCCGCTCAGCTTCTTATAAGCTGATTCGATCTCGGGGATAGTCATGATTTTGGACGCCATTGTGCCTCTTGGTTAGAATACCGATTCATTCATAGCAAATCGTGAACCAAAAGTCAAGACGACCAACGGATTTCCATGTTCAGGGCCTTACTCAGCAAACGCATATACGCGGGAGTCGAGAAGTTGTAGGCACCGAGCGAGGCAAGGTGAGGATTCATGATTTGCGCATCAAAGAGTACGAACCCATTGGCGCGACAAGTTTCGACCATGTGAAAGAGTGCGACTTTTGACGCATCGGTGACTCTGTGAAACATTGATTCGGCGAAAAAGGCGCCGCCTAGCGCGATGCCGTAGGTGCCGCCAACGAGCTGGTTATCGAGCCAGACTTCACAGGAATGCCCCCATCCTTGGCGGTGGGCTTCGCTGTAAACCCGGACGAAGTCCTCGGTGATCCAGTTGTCTTTGGGCCGACGGCAAGCCCACATGACTTCCTCAAAGGCCTGATCAAAGGTGACTCGGAACCTGCCAGAGTTGAGGGTTTTTCTGAGCGATTTTGAGACGCGGATTCCATCGATAGGGAAGAGGCATCGCTCGTAGGGCTGGAACCATTCGACCTCGTTCGCCTCTTCGCTCACAGTCATCGGGAACCAGCCCTGAGAGTAGGCCTCGGGGAGCATCTCGACGCGTAGGTCTTTTCCGTTCATGCCTTTTTGGGATGGCAGGCGCAGATGGCCGGGAGGGCAATGGCGACGGCGAGGCAAACGAGGGCGGCGAAGATGTAAGGTGCGGCGTGCCAGATGTCGAACAGGGCTCCGCCGATGATGGGGCCGATGATAAAGCCGAAAGTTCGGGCGGCCTGGAGGTTGCCGAAGAGCTCGCCTTGGGCTTCGTCGGGGACGGAGTTGGAGGTGAGGGCACTCAGGGTCGGGCTGACTACCCCGGCTCCGATGGCGTAAAAAGTGGAGGCAAGAAGGAGCCAGACCATGCCGGGGGCGATGCTGAGCATCGGGGCGATGAACGGATTGATGACGAGGCCAACGCCCTGGAGGATGTAGCCGATCCGAAGCAGGGTCGTGTCGCAGAACTTGCGTCCGAGCCATTGGAGGAGGAAGGCCGAGACCAGGACTCCGAGGAGGCCCTCGTAGCTAAAAATGATGCCGAACTCGCGCTCGCCGTAGCCGAGGGTGTCTTTGATAAGGCGTCCGAAGGTGCCTTCGAGGGTGGCAAGCGCGAAGCTGGCGGCGACGGCGATCCAGAAGAACGGCTTGATCGAGGGGTATTTCTGGAAGAAGCTGAGGTCGATCCACTTGAGCTTCTGCTGCTCTTTTGGTGCGGGCTTGATTTCGGGCACAAGTGCGAGGACGAGGAGACCTCCGGCGGCGGAAACGATGGCTCCGACGACCCCGATCCACTGGTTGCCGAAGTAGTGGGCACTGAACCCGCCGATGGCGGGGCCAAGAATCGAGCCCGCCGAGATTGCGGCACTCAGGCGACCGAGGACGACTTTGCGGTGTGACTCATCGGTGCTGGCGACAATCATGGATTGCCCAACGGCGATGTTCGCCGAGCCGAAGCCCGCCATGATTCGGCTGAGGAAGAGCATTGGAATCGAGCCAGCGAGCCCATAAAGCAGCATCGCCAGCGCGCTGAGCCATTGGCAGGCGACGAAGATCTTCTTTCCGCCCACCCGGTCGGCAAACCGCCCCCACTGGGGCGAGGCGATGAGCTGGATGATGAAGGTGCTCTGGAGGAGGAGGCCGATGATAGGGCCTTTGAGCGGCGTGGTACCGAGAAGCGAGTCGGCGCGAAGCTGGATGTTGGGGATGAGCATGGTGAAGCCCACCATGTCGAAGAAGATCGCAAGGAGCAGCGCGGCTTCCTGCAATCTGGGCTTCATGGGATTAGTTTAGCTGGTGTGGACTCGCCACCGAAGCGGGCGGGTCACTTGTTTCTTTCTGGACACTAGCACGGCAGACGGAACTCGACATCAAAGACACGAGTCGTTCCCTGAAGGGTGACGGTACCTCTGTAGGCGCAAGGGATACGGTTCAAAGTGCCTTTGTACGTCTCGCCATTCACAGTGAGTTGCACATCATTGCCGGAGTATGTTCCAGTAACGTCGTCCCTGACCCATGTTCCGCCATCGGTGTATGTGCTCGATGTTCCGATGACCGATCCGTCGCGTTTGAACGTCAGATCTAGGTTCTTTGCACTTCGAGTTCCTGTTTCGTTCCAAATGCCAGTCTGTTTGGTATCAAATAGGGTTCGAGGACTGGTGTCAAGGTTGGTGTAAGTTCCGCCACACGCAGATAGGACGACCAGGGTTCCCACGGCTAACACGGGAGAGAGACGCACAAAATAGTCTAGCATGATCAATTTCTCCCATTAAGCAATTATCACAAACTCAAATTTGTAAACGGAATCGTTCCGTTGCCGATGACCGGAGATTTGCCGTTCCATTTTTCGATGGCTTTTTTCAGCACTTCCAGCCGTTTGAGCTCGATGACTTTGTCGCCTTGGAGGGCGAGGAGGCGGTTGAGCTCGGCTTGTTTTTTGGCGTTGGTCAGCGTGGTTTCGGCGTCGATTTTGGCTCGTTCCAACGAGACCTTGGCGAGTTCGAGGGAGTTGACGTTCGCGATTCGCTCGTCGACTTTGGCACGGACTTGGTCGTTTGGATAGACCTCGCCGACGTACACGTCGTCCACGGTGAGGCCCCATTCGCCTAAGATTGGCTTCACGATGGCCTTGACCTGGGTCGAGAGCGCGGCGCGGTCCTTGCTAGTCAGGTCAAAGATCGACTTGCTGCCGGCGACGACGTTGAGGCCATAGATCGTGGTCCATCGGATGAACTCGGTTTGTACATGCTCCAAGTCCTCGGTGCCGAAGTTTTGGAATGCCTTGAGGACGTCTGCCGACTCGACGTGATAGGAGACGGTAATGTCAACCGGCAGGATCGAGCCCTCACTGGTCGATGCCTTGATGCTGTCGTCGCCCTGCCGCTCGCCTTCGGTCGAATTACGCGTGTAGGTGGCGTTTCGGATGCTGGTTGGGTAGACGATGAGCCGCTCGGTTGGGCCGAGCCAGACGACTTGGGGCTTGACGAGGTGCTCGCTGATGCCGCTTCGGGCATCAAAGCGGACGCCGACCGAGGCGGGCGGAATCTGCTTCATACAGCCCGTGAGGGCAAGGCTAGCGAGGGCGACGAGGGGGATGAGTTTCTTCATTTTCCGGCTCCTAGTTGTCGGAGCAGTTCGGGCGTGATGACGATGGTCTGCCCGGGTTTGGCGTTAAAGGGAGGGAGATTACCGTCCCACTTTTCGAGAGCGGCTTCGGCTGCTTCGAGCTTCAGGATTTCGACCGAGCGGCCTCCGGCCTGGGTCGCGGTAAGTTCGCTGGCTTGGGCACTTGCGGCGCCTTTGACGACCGCCACTTGGCGGTCGATCTCGGCGATTTGACGCTTCAGGCGCGAGATTTCGAGTTCGACGTAGCTGTTGACGCGGCTCGTAATCTTTTGCTGAATGTCCTGCGAAGGGTAGCAGCCGCCTAGGAATGCGCTTTCGACGGTGATGCCTTTTGCGATGAGCTTCGCTCGGAGGTTCTCGGCGATCTTCTTGGACGCTTCCTCTCGCTTGACGCCCATGAGGGCGAAGAGGTCGTACTGGGTGCCGACTTCGTTGGCAACCTCTTTGACCGCTCGGCGGATGAACGTGCGCTGAATATCTTCGATCGGGACTGCACCAAAGGCGTTGAAAACGTTAATCACGTTTTCAGGGAGGACGCGGTACATGACGGCAACATCGAACATCGTATTCGCGTTGTCGTTGGTGGTGACCATGATCCCGTCGGCAGTCTTTGCCTCGCCGGCCGCAGGGTCTTCGGTGTAGACAGCGGCTTGCAACCGGGTGGGATAGACGTACATCTGCTGCCGCCAGCCGATCCAAGTTGCGCCGGGTTTGTAGAACTTGTTTTGCAGGCCGCTGTTTGCGTCGTAGATGACCCCGACGTACCCCGCCGGAACCCATTCGGTGCGCCAGAGATAGAACATCCAGGCGAAAAGAGGAAGCACGACGGCAAGAATGACGGAGCGCAGACAGCCCTTGAACGAGGGTCTGTTGAACCTACGGGGTCTAAATTTGGGAATGACGGGGGGTTCGTTTTGGGGGTTCATAGGGATTGCTCGATCTCGGCTTCGGCCTTCTCACGAGCGGCGGCGTCGAGCATTTCTTGCTCTTGAAGTCGGGAACGCAGGTCGTCGTCAAGCTTTTTCTGCACCTTTTCGCGCCGCGCGTCGTCGGCTTGCCATAGCTGGATGTACTTGAGCAGCCGTGTCCATTCGTCTTTGAAGCCGAAGGCGAGGACGGCGATGACGACGGCGAAGAAGAGAATGATTCCGAGAATCGTTTCGGCGATGATGCTCACTGACAATGGTTAGTACGATGTGCCGGGTTAAGAGGATGCGGGAAAGTGAATTCGGAACTGAGCAATCCGTTCTCCCAGAATATGAGTCTAAGTCGGTTTGTTCAGCTGATTGGGAATGTCTTAGGGGTTGTTCTGTGTTTGGCGGCGATCTTTTCTGTCGTGGTAGCTCGGAGAATTGGGTGAACTTGCGACAACCGTGAGCGGCGCAATTTCACGCTCCCAACTCGAGACCAGACGAGACAATCACGGCTACATCGTGCCGTAGAGTCGATCCCCAAAATCGCCTAACCCTGGCACGATGTACTTCTTATCGTTGAGCCTCTCATCCACCGACGCGGTGTAAATCTCCACATCGGGATGTTCGCCTTGTAGGAAGGCAATCCCCTCCGGAGCCGAGATGACACAGACCATCGTGACCTTTTTCGCCCCGTTCGCCTTGAGCTCGGTGATCGCCTTCGCCGCGGAGCCGCCAGTGGCGAGCATTGGGTCCAATGCGAGACAGAAGCGGCCTTCGAGGCGGGGGAGTTTCATGTAGTAGCGGCGTGCTTCGGCGGTGTCCTCGTTCCGCTCCAGGCCGACGTAGCCGACGGCGACGTCCGGGAAGAGTTCGAGCACGGGCTCCAGCATCGAGAGTCCGGCCCGGAGAATGGGAACAGCGGCCAAGCCCTCGCCGAGCATGTTTACAGTCGTTTTCTGAATCGGAGTCGTCACCGTTTCCTGCTTTTGCATGAGCAAGCGCGTCGCCTCAATGATCAGGAGTGTCGTCAAGTGCCGCGAAATCCGCCGAAACCTCTCGGGCTGAGTACTTACGTCGCGAAGCTGGGCCAGATAGTGCTGCGCGAGGGGGTGGTCGACGACATGGACGGACATATCCTGAAGTCTACAGCCTGGCGAAGTCGTGGAGGTCGTGGGCTGAAAACAAATGAGCGCCCTAAAACGTACAATAGAAGCAATGGATCGAATCTTGACCTTTGGAAAGTGCTTCGCCGACCCAATCGCCATCCGGATCATGCGCGTGACCTATCGAACCCCCTCCACGATACAAGACCTCCAAACAATTCTTGACCTTGACCGCCACACCGTCGACCTCCGGCTTCTGAAGCTCCGCGAAGCCTCCATCCTACGCCCCCGGCAAGATGGAAGGTGGCTTTCCTACGAAATGAACGCCGAGATGAAGCCGGTCGTCAAAGGCCTCATCACCAGCTTTTACGAGGAAGTCAAATGGTCGCCGGAATGCCTTGAAGACGACCGGCGGTACCAAGAACTCAAAGCAGCGAAGACCACTCAGCCGGACTCATAAGCTGATAATCCGCCAACTCGCCCTTCGCCAACGATCCTAGATTTTCATCACCGCAAACCGCCGCCCCAGCCTCCGTGTAGGCGCGAATCGCCTCATGAAGCGACACATTTTCACGCGGATCAAACCCTTCGGGGCGGCAAACCGCTGTCCGAATTCCGTCCCTGGGATCTCCCGGAACTATTGGCCGATCTGAGTTATAGCTTAGCCGAATCCCCGCATCCAAAACGCTTCGTGATCGCTTCAGAAGTGCCGTCCGCTCGACCCCAAGCTGGAGCCGATAGGCGTGCCCAAATCGCTTCAAAAACTCCGGCTGAAACGTCACAAACGGGTTCAACTGCCGAATCCGCCCGATCTGAGCGTCGCTCAAAATCATTGCGTGTTCCAGTCGGTGCCGCTCCGGGCACCCCGTCGCCGCATAAGCGTCCAAAACCAGGTCCGTCGCGTAGTCTCCAATCGCGTGAATCGCCACCTGATACCCCGCATCGCTCGCCGTTTTTGTCATCTCAGCGAGCTTCCCAGGGGAATAGATCAGCTGCCCACTCGTCCCCTCCGCCTCGGTATTTCGCCCATGTCGAGAAACCTTAGGCCCTGGTGCATCGTGGCCCGAATACGAACCATAAATCGCCGCCGTCGCCGAGCCAATCGCTCCATCAGCAAACAGCTTGATCCCGCAAATCCGAGTCTGGTCCGGGTCATCGAGAGACGCCTCAAGTTCCCGCAACCGCGCCAGACCGACCCCCTTCGGGCCAAAAATTTCGCGCCATTGAACGTACAGCCGAGTCCGAATCCGGCATCCCTGCCTCGCCGCCTCGCGGTAAGCCCAAACCTCGTCCTCCAGGTTGAACCGCCCGGTCATCATGTCTGCCGCCGTCCCGATCCCCAGGTCGGCCATCTTCTCCCCCGCCGCCAAAATCGCCTCGGCCATCTCCTCCCGGCTCACTCTCGGAGTGCGCTCCCAAACGTACTCGTGCGCCGTCTCCAGCAAAAGCCCATTCAGCCGCCCATCCGCATCCCGCCCAAACTCGCCGCCTTCGGGGTTTTTGGCGTCCTCGGTGAGGCTCGCCGCCGCAAGTGCCGCCGAATTTGCCACGCTTGCGTGGCCGTTGTAGTGCCTCAGCAATATCGGCCGAGAGCTTGAAATCGAGTCCAACTCCGCCCGCGAAATGTGCCGCCCACCGGGGTACTTGGTCTGGTCATACTGAACCGCCAGCACCCATCCTTCTGTTGTCGCGACTCGTTCTCGAACCGCCTCCAAAACCTCCTCCTGAGTCGCGCAAGAAGTGAGATTTAGCTTCAAAAGGTCCAGCCCGGTCGGCAAGATGTGGCAGTGCGCGTCGATGAACTTCGGCAGTAAAACCTGCCCCCCACAGTCCAAAACCTCCCCCCCACTCAGCTCCGAAGTAGTCGGCCCCACCACCACCCGCCCCCCTTCAATCAACATCGACCGAGGCGACATATCCGCCCACCAAAGAAAGTTCGTCAGAAGCGTTGGCACTTGATTAGTATGCTAGCTCACGGCCAACGATATCCCTTCCAAACCTCACCGGACGCAAAGCGGAGAAGTTCAACTAGGCACGGAACGTCTTCAATGGCCAGCTTCGAGTTCCACAGAAAGCGATCCACGATGCCTCTTCCGATCTCTCCATCTTCCCAAGCCGGAACTCTGGTCAGAAGCGGAGTCCCATCCACGTCTTCAATCCGCTCCCTGGCCCCAACCCTTGCAAATGATAAGCCGTAAGTTTCTAATGCGACCATCGGGTCGGCTTCGACTGTAAAGTTCAAAGTCGCTGGCGACCCCGAACGAGCCTGCAACTTCGTCCATTGATGAGCGAACATGGTGGTTGAGAAAAACAAGCCAGCTTCATAGTTGAGCTCCACACTCGAAGTAACCGACCCGCACATCCAGGCGTGAACCCACCTGGTTCTTATGCGAGGAAAAATGCTGACTCGAGTCCGTTGCGATTTCCCGCGCGCAATCAAGTGCTCGTTATCCCAAAGGGTCTTTTGTGCTGCGTGAGTTTGCTTCAACACGAGCAGCCTTTCTCCAGCTCCGCTCAGAACAGATGTATCTGGATCGTGTCCCAACTCACGCCCCCCGAGCCGCCTCGATAAACGCCCGAACGGCACCCAGATCCTTCCGACCAACCCCTTCCTCAACCCCCGAAGAGACGTCGACCATGAACGGTCGAACCCTACGAACCGCATCCGCCACATTATCCGGCGTCAAGCCGCCCGCCAAAATCACCGGACGATCCGCAAGGGCCACAAACTCCGCCGCGAACCCCCAGTCCAACGTCAAGCCTGTTCCGCCATAAACACCATCCTTATAGGCGTCCAAAAGCAAAGCCGAAGCGTTCACTGTCTGCTGAACAAAGTCCGCTGGACGCTGCCCGGCTCGAACGCGCAGCGTATGAATCCGCTTTGTCGAAGGCTCCGGATACTCCTCCCACTCGGCTCCCTGAACCAAATCGAACAGCCCCCGAAAAGCCACCCCGGTAACCCGCCCAAAAACTGCCACCTTGATCGGAACCGGCGGCAACTTCTGCAGCCAAGCCGTATCCGTCTCCGAAATACACCGTGGTGACGACGGCTCATGAACAAACCCGACCGCATCCGCTCCAAACTCAATCGCCATGCGAGCGTCCCGCTCGTTCGTCAGCCCGCAAATCTTGACCCGCGTCACCGACCCATAACCTCGCGAACCTTTCCTTCGATATCTTCAGAAGCACAGAACGCCGTCCCGATCAACACCGCATCCGCGCCCATCTCGTGTACCTTCCGAACATCCTCCGAAGTCGAAAGAGCCGACTCCGAAACCTTCAGAACTCCCTCCGGAATCAGGCGAATCAGCCGCAAAGTGGTTGATAAATCCGTCTCAAACGTCCCCAGATCACGATTGTTAATTCCAATCATGTCCGCCCCCATTTCCACCGCAAATTCGGTCTCCGCCTCATCATGCACTTCTACCAAAACATCCAACAGCCGATGCTTCGCCTCATGATAAAGGTCCGTCAAGAGCCCCCGCTCCAACCCGGCAACAATCAGCAAAACGCAATCAGCCCCCCAAGCCCGCGCCTCATCGAGCTGATAAGGGTCGAAAACAAAATCCTTCCTCAGCAAAGGCAAACCGACCGCCGCCCGAACCTCGCGCAGATAAGTCGGCGACCCCTGAAAATACTGCACATCGGTGAGAACCGACAAGCAAGCCGCCCCCGCCCGCTCATAGCTCTGAGCAATCGCCACCGGGTCAAAATCCGCCCGAATCTCTCCCTGAGAAGGCGACCCCTTTTTGACCTCTGCAATCAAAGCTGGCTTCGAAGAAGCCATCAAAGCCGCCCGAAAACCCCTCGGCTCGAATCGCAAAGAACGTGCCCGAAGCTCGTCGACCGTAATCACCTGCCGAGCCAGCGCGACCTCGTCGCGTTTGGTGGCAAAAATCTTCTCCAGAATCGTCAAGCGTCCGCCTTCAGCCTCTCCAGCTTGCTTGCCGATGCCCCGCTTCGAACGGTCTCGCGCACCAATTCATACGCCCCTTTCCAGTCGTCCGCCAGCCCCGCCAGCCGCGCCGCCACCGCCGCGCTTGGCAACACCGCGAGGCACTTCGGCGAGCCAATCTGGGTCACTGCCTCCTCCAAAAGCCGACCGTTATCCAGCGGAGTCTCGCCCGAAAGCAACGCGGAAAGCTCGACCGGCTGGGCCCCAAATGTCGCCGGAGTCCACTCCTCGCGCCGAACCTCGCCGTTCTCAACCACCCGAACTTGGGTCACCGAAATCGGCGAAATCTCGTCCATGCCCGGCTCGCCGTGAACGACGATGGCGAACTCTGTATCAAGACGCACCAAAGCCTCCGCCACCATCGAAAGCAACCCTGGCTCCCATACTCCAACAATCTGCCGCCGAGCCCCCGCTGGGTTCAAGAGGGGCCCAAGCACGTTGAAAACTGTCCGGAACGGTAGCTCCTTCCGAATCGGCCCCGTCTTCACGCCAGAAGGGTGGAACTTCGGCGCAAACAAGAACGCAAATCCAAGCTCATTCAATCGTCGCGAAGCGTCATCAGGAGTTTCGCACAACGGAACCCCGATCGCCTCCAAAACATCCGCCGATCCGCATCGCCCCGTAATCGCCCGGTTCCCGTGCTTTGCAACCGTCGCCCCCGCCGCCGCCGCAATAATGGCCGCCGCTGTCGAGACATTGAAAGAGGAAACTCCGCCACCGGTCCCGCAGGTATCAATATGGTTCTTGACGGGCGAAACAACCGGAACACAATCGGCTCGCAAAGTCCGCGCAAACCCCGCAATCTCGTCATTCGTCGCCCCTTTCATCGCCAGTGCCGTCAGCGCCGAGCCAATTTGGGCGGGCGAGGCATCCCGAATCAGGAGCTTCATGAAAAGCGAAGCCTCCGTCAGCGAGAGATGCTCCCGGTTTGCAACTTTGCCAAGCAACGGTCCAAATTCCATTGCTTCGATTATCGCCTAATTTCACCCAGCAATGCCGCGCGGAGCACGACGCCGGCGTTGGGGAAGTCGGATGTAGGTGAAAAGGATGCCGACGGCGGCGATGAAGAGGAAGTAGGTTAATGAGCTAGTCCATGTAGTCCACCGGCTTAAAACTGAACCCATGGTAAATCTCTTTAACTGTGTGCTGTACTCGACAGTGTTTGGTTGAATGAGGCTCGCGAGGTTTTCGGCGGGGATACTGAAACCCTTCCATGCGCCTAACGCGGTGGTTGACCCATCTGTGTACCCAAAAAGAAGTGAGGCATGTGGGAGTTTACCGGGTGCGTTGCTGGCTTTCGATTGCGTCATGACAGGCACCAGGTAGGTCTTTGGCTCGCCGGTGCGGAAGTTGAAGAACCTAGCCTGTTTCAGAATGGTGGGCTGTAGCTCCAACAGCTTTTTGCCGAAGTCTGCGGGAGTAGTGTTTTTGTTCGCAAGTTCAGCAATTTTTTGAAGCGGGGCAGATGCGCTTGCGAGTTCCTGGGCTTCTATTGGCGTCTTTGGCAACTGAGCGAATTCGGAGTGTGAGTACTCGAACGAAAGCTGAGGGATTTTTGCGGTTGTGTAACTAAACCCTGGAGTAAAGACGAGCCAAGCCAAAATAAGCGGAAGCAACTTCTGCCCGTAGCACCGATTGCACATGATCCAGTAGCCGATGGGGCCGATGATTACCAACGATAGGGACCATAATGTGTGCGAGACCGGTACGTGGCCATATAGGACAGCAACTGGATTTCCAAACGCGTATTCGTTGAGTCCCAAAATATACAGCACCATGCCGCCCAGGGCTGCGTACTGCCACTTTCGAAATCGCTCGTAGACTCCGTAGGTCGTGTAGAACTGGTGGGCGACTTTTGCGGGTTTACCGAACTTCCGAAGGGCCTCGTGCTCCGGCGTTCCGGCGGCGATTTCAGCCGTCATGTGCGCCCGATACTCGGCAAGGATGCTTTTTCTCTCGGACTCGGACAAGAGGGGGAGCCGGGCTTCGAGGTCTTCGAGATAGGAGCTGACGGTGTGCTTCATGCGACTCCTCGGCGGCGAACGATCGGGCGGACCCTGGAGCACAGGAAGCCGACGATGCCTAGTGGCACGAGGAAAAGCCCGCTAAATATGATCGTCCCTTGGCTGAAAGCGGCTCTGAAGGATCTGGGAACTGACTCTCCCCTCGCGTACGCAGCAGGAATCCCCGTTGAGTTCCTGGCAAAGAGCATGAGCCGATCCTTGTTTTCGCTCCAGGTTGTCGCCGCGAGATTGACATCTTGAGTGACCGAGAACCGGATTGGCCCATCCAGTTCAGCTGAGCTGTTGGGTACGAGATAACCCTTATCGATCGGGGCAGGAAGAACAAGCCTTGATCCTCGCCTGAGCTTTGCGCCGACGAACCCGTAGATGTACTTGAAGTCGGCTACTCCGGACTGGGTGCCTGATCCGACGATGGTGGAAATCGAGTCGTGGAGGTCGTCGAGGTCCTTGGGATCCACTTTCGACCAATCAGTGACCATGTAGGGTGCAACGAGCAGGCGCGCCTGATAGCTTGCCATCCCATAAATGCCGAGTCCTACCATCGAAGCACAGACGAGAGAGGCGACCACCAAGGGCTTCCATAGCACCCTACGAGCCTGTAAACAACTGACGTAGTACGGCAGGCATCCGAATCCGAACAGAGTCGACAGAAACAGGCCAAATGGGACAGTTTGAATCCGGATGCCGCCCTGGCTCCGGGTCTGCAGTTCGACGACGTACGCAACGAGACCGCCAATGACCAGGCAGTAGAACGCCAGCCATCTAACCTGCCACTTCTCGGCGTTTTGGAATACCCCATGGGTTCTGAGAATGGAGTCCGAGAGGCGAATCGGACTTTTCAGGGACCGTAAGCTGTCTCGCTCAGGAACGCGCTCCTCCGCTGCTGCCTCGAAGTGCGACTGGTACTCGCGGATGACTTCCTTTCGCTTTTCCTCAGGAAGCGGGCTTAACCGAGACTCGAGCTCGGCTAAGTAAGACTCGACGGTGTGCTTCATGACCGCGCCTCCGTTGGTCCGAACAGGCCCGAGACTCCAGCGGAGAATTCGGCCCAGGTGGCGCGGTGCTCTTCAAGCTTTCCCTGGCCGGTGGGGGTGAGGTGGTAGACCTTGCGGTCGGGCTTTCCGTCTTGCTCGATCCACTCAGCGGCAATGAAGCCGTCGAGTTCCAGGGCGTGGAGGGCGGGGTAGAGCTTGCTCTCGCCGAACTTGAACACCTGCCCGCTACGCTGCCGAATCTGTTTCAGAATCTCGTAGCCGTGCAGGTCGCCGTCGGCAAGAACCGCCAGAATGAGTGCCTTGAGGTCACCTTTGAATGTCATGGTTTACCTCCCGAATGGGATGTATTCACTATACATCATCTTTGGGAGGTAGGGGTGTGTATTTTTCTTGGTTAGCGTAGATGTCCCTCGGCAGCGAGGGACATCGGGACTCTTACAAGGCCTCGACCAGCACCGCCGTCGCTTCGCCGCCGCCGATGCAGGGGGTGGAGATGGCGTACTTGCCGCCGCGTCGGCGGAGTTCGAGAAGGGAAGTCATCACCAGGCGCGCGCCAGTCATTCCGATGGGGTGCCCTAGGGCGACGGCTCCGCCGTTGACGTTCAACTTGTCGAGCGGAATTCCGACCTTTTCGGCGCAACCGAGGGCGACGACGGCGAACGCCTCGTTGATCTCGAAGAGATCAACGTCGGCAAGCGAGATTCCGGCTTTGGAGACGAGCTTGGTGATCGCCGCCGCCGGGGCGGTGGTGAATTTAGTCGGCTCTTGAGCGTGGGTTGCGTAGCCAGCGATTCGGCCCAGCGGCTTCAATCCTCTTTTTTCTGCTTCAGAAGCGGACATTAGAACCAAAGCCGCTGCGCCGTCGTTGATCGAGCTTGCGTTGCCGGCGGTGGTCACACCATCTTTGCTAAAGGCGGGTCGCAAAGTAGCCAACTTGGCCAAATCTCCGCCCTTAGCGGGCTGCTCATCCTTATCAAATATTAGAGGATCGCCCTTGCGCTGAGGGATGGAGACGGGGACGATTTCATCGTCGAACCGTCCTGCCGCCTGAGCGGCTTTGGCGCGGGCAAAGGACTCCGCCGCGAACTCATCGAGCCGCTCGCGCGAATAGCCAAGTTCTGAAGCCGTCGAGTCGCCGCAGTTGCCCATGTGGCAGTTGTTGTAAGGATCCCAGAGGCCATCGTTGATCATGGTGTCTACAAGGACTCCGTTGCCCATGCGGTACCCCGCACGGGCTTTGTCCAGAACGTAAGGAGCGTTCGTCATCGACTCCATGCCGCCCGCCACAACCACATTGGAATCACCCAAAGCGATGGATTGAGCGGCCAACATGATCGCCTTCATGCCCGAGCCGCAGACTTTATTGATGGTCAGACAGGGCACCGAATCCGGCACTCCGCCATAGATCGCCGCCTGGCGCGCCGGAGCCTGCCCAAGGCCGCCCGAAAGCACGTTGCCCATGATCACCTCGTCAACTTCTGCCCCGCTCAGCCCTGCGCGGGACAACGCCCCAGCAATCGCCAAAGCGCCCAAACGAGGGGCCGAAAAGTCGGACAAACCGCCCTGAAAGGAGGCAACTGGGGTTCGGGCAACAGAGACAATCACAACGTCGTGCATGGTTCCTAAAGGGTACCAGCCGGGATGGTCTAGCGCGTTGGTCTAAAATGGGTCGTATGCCGATCAACGTTAAGCTCCACCGCCGCCGTCGTCGGCAACTCCAATGGCTCCAAGGCGGAGCGACGGCAGTTCTGGGTTTGGCTTGCTTGCTCACGGTGAAGCCGGGCAAGAACTGGCTCAACCAGCCTCATGCGGTTGCATCCATCGGCCTCATCACGATCTTTGCGGTGATTGCCCTGGTTTTTGCCATGAATCTTGTCGCCAAGAGGCGAACTCGCTGGCGGCTGATCTCTTCTGTCTCTTCACTCCTCCTACTCGCCGGAATCCTGGTTAGTTGGAGCGCGATCACCCAGCGGAACCGGGATACCGTCGGCTTTGGCGAGTTGGTCGGCAACAAAACGGACACCGACAGTCTGCTCAAGAAATATCTGAAACCCGGCGCGAACCCGATAAGGGTTCCGACGGGCTTTTTTGTCCAGTCACTTGAATTCACCTCTGGCACAAACGTGGATGTTACGGGCTATATCTGGCAACGCTACGCCGACTCCGTTCCGGCGAATATCGAGCGAGGATTTGTCCTCCCCGAGGCGCTGGAGGCGTACCAGGTGACCGAGGCGTATCGGTCGAAAAAGGACGGCTACACGGTCATCGGCTGGTACTTCCACGCCCTGCTTCGCCAGTCGTTTTTCTACCACCAATATCCCTTGGATCGCCAAGATATCTGGCTCAGAATTTGGCACAAGAACTTTGAGCAAGGGGCGATTTTGGTTCCGGATTTTGATTCCTTCCCTCAGCCGTTTCTGACCGCGAACAAGAACGGCCTCGACCGTGAATTTCGCCCCGAGGGGTGGAAAATCGAGTACACCAGCTTCAATTACAACAACATCGTCTACAACTCATCGTTCGGGCTAGGTGATTATCGGCCCGGGAAGCCGTTCCCCGAGCTGTATTTCTGCATCGGAATTGAGCGTAATTTTGGCGGCCCGCTGATAACCCGAATCATTCCGATGGCGGTCGTTTCGACCCTGCTCTATGCCGTTCTGATCGCGACTCGAAAATCCTCGAAGGGAACTGAGTTGGTTGGCTTCAATACGTTCGCTGTATTGTCCTATTGCGCCGCGCTGTTCTTCGTCGTGGTCGTCGACCACGCCGGGATGAAGAGTTTCATCGGGCAGTCGACGTTTTGCTACCTCGACTGCTTCTACTTCATCATCTACGGCGCAATCCTGCTCGTCAGCGTGAACTCGCTGTTGCTAACCAACCACCGCCGAAACGTGATGATCATCGAATACGGCGACAACCTAATCCCGAAGTACATGTTCTGGCCGCTGGTTCTGGGCAGCGTTTTTGGGGCGACCGTCTGGATGTTTGGTTAGCCCTTTAGGGCGGCGAGGGCTTGGCGAATGCTCCAGTCGTTGCCTTCTAGAGCCTCACTTGCCTCGTCGCGGGTGGCTGTGGAAAGTTCGCAGACGATGCGAACGCATCGGTCGCGGAGCTTAATGTTCTTCGCCTTTACATCGACCATCAAGTTTTCGATCACCTTGCCGTTCAGCACCATGGCTCCCGTCGAGATCCGGTTCAGGCACATCTTCTGCGCCGTTCCGGCCTTCAGGCGGGTGGAGCCGGTGAGGATTTCGGGGCCGGTGTCGAGCAGGATGGCGTGTTCGGCTTCGGTCAAAACTGGCGTGTTCTTGTTGTTCGCGATACCGCAAGTCCAGACGCCCTTCTGGCGCGCATGCTTGATTGCGCTCAGGACGAACGGCGTGGTGCCGCTGGCGGCGATTCCGATGACGATGTCCTTGGGGTTCAAACCCATGAGGTTGAGGGCCTGGATCGAAGCCGCGGGGTCGTCTTCGGCGTCTTCGACGGCTTGACTAGTGGCTACGGAGCCGCCAGAGACGACGGCGACAAAATGCTCGGGATCGATTCCAAAGGTCGGCGGCATTTCGGCGGCGTCGGCGGTGGCGATGCGCCCGCTGGTGCCGGAGCCGATGTAGAACACCCGTCCCCCTTCTCGAAAAGCCCGTGCCGCTTGTTCGATCGCAACCGCAATGGCCTCCTCGGCGGAGGTCATCACCCGGAAAACGGTGTGCTCCTCCTCGTTCATTAAGCGCACAACTTCGCGCGCGTTCATTTTGTCAAGGCCGTACGACCGGGGGTTGCGAGATTCAGTTCCCATGATTTAGTTCTTTTGCTAGCTCTACAGCGCCGTAGAGCGGGGGGCGAGTAAGTCTGTGCAACTCCCATTCAACTTGCGGGAGTTCCTTTTTGAGGTGGTTCAGAAAAGCCTCTTTGAATTGCGCCGATGCCTTCCATACGCCGCCAGCGAGGGAAATAGACAAGCTTTTTGCGTTCGGATGGTTGCGCTTAACATGTGCGCAAACCAAGTGCGCCAGGTCGCCCATGTGCTTTTGAACGCTTTCGATGGCGTATTGTTGCCCATCGGCGGCATCGTGACCGACGGCTTTGACGAGCCTCGCTAAGATGGTGGCGGGGGAGGGGGCTTTGTAGACACCGGTGACCAAAACTGATTCGTCCAAAGAGCCGAAGACATCCTCAATTTGGTCTTGTAGATACGTCGTCGAGTCCTCGGGGTGCTTGAGGAAATGCATGAGGGCATCGCGCCCGAATGAGAAACCGGAGCCTTCGTCGCCGAGAATGTAGCCTCGACCTCCGCTCTTAACGATTTTGCCCTGATTGCGCGAACAGACCAGAGAGCCAGTTCCCGAGATCACGCAAACATCCGCCTCGGGCGAGGCATAAAGGGCAGCGGTATAGTCTGGCTCAGCCCGAAAAGTCGCCGGAGTGCCAAAGGTGTCCTCCAATATTCCGATGCCCCGCTCGCGGGTTTGGGGGCTGATGAGACCGGCAAAGCATCCACAGACGAAATCCGGCTTAGGGCACCCTTTGGCGGCGTTGGTGAGGTTCCGACGAAGCCGCCCCTCGGGGGTCGAAACAAGGTTTGCGGCACCGCTCTGACCCTGAAATAGCACGTTACCGGCATCGTCCATCGCCAAGACGCGGCTCGAAGAACCTCCGCAATCGAGGCCGACGTAAACGCTCATTTCTTGTCTAGATTACCCGCCAGAGCCCTTGAGCCACTCGGCGCGGCGCGCAGATTGTTCAGGCGTTGCCAGGATGTTTCGGGTGAGCCGCATGTCGGTGGCCTTATACTTTCGCGCTTTGACGATGACCTGTTTCTGTTGGCCGCTTCGCTTGAAGGTGACTCGCAAGGAGTCAATTCCGGCGAGTTCAACGGCGATCACATCGTCACCATCTGTAAGCCCCGTTTCTGTTCCAACCACCTTGGTGATGGTGTTCTTGTCGTTCACCACAAACGGGGGTTCGACGTACTCTTTGCCAGGAATCGTCAGCCGTAGGCCGAGGTTTTCGATCTCTTCGTAGGGAAGTGGTTTGCCCGCGGAGCGAGTGAGTGTGTCGTAGATCGGACCGAGCTTTTCGCCGCCGACTTCGACGACTAGGTCATGGAGTGCCCCCTCCTCAAATCCCGCTTGAGGGAGCGCGTAGCGGTCGTAGGCGATCCGCATCACGTCGTCCAATGACTTCTTTCCGCCGGTTTCGTGGCGAATCGCGGCGTCCATGACGAATCCGGCGACAAGGCCCATGTTGTAGAAGCTCAGATCTCCATAGCCGCCGAAGCCTGAGTCCTCCCAGGTGTTGTAACAGACCGCTTCGAGGGTCATTTTCTTGCGAGTTTCGCTGCGCTCAAGGGTGCGAATTTCGTTACGTAGTTCATCCAGAAGCTGTGACTCGCTGGTGAGTCCCGCCTGAAAGGCGTGGAGCTTGGCGTAGTAGTCGGTCACGCCTTCGGAGAACCAGAGGTTGCCCGTTCGCTGCTGCTTGCTGTAATCAAATGGGCCGAGGATTTTGGGCCGAATCTGTTTGACGTTCCATGCGTGGAAGTACTCGTGAGTAGCAAGCTCGTCGAGGTGGATTGTCTGCGCGTTTCCAGTGGCGATAGTTGTGGAGGCGCGGTGCTCCAAGCCGCCTGCAAAGTCGCCAACCTCGAGGTGGATGAGATAAACATACCGTTTGAACGGCACCTTCTTCATCATTTTGATCGCTGGAATGCTGCCCCTTCGCAGCCGCTCGGTTTCGGCGTCTACGTCGCAGTTTGGGGCCGGGTCTCCTACCCAGAGGGCTTCAAAAGGAATTCCTTCAACCTTAAAAGTTCGGCGCACAAAGCGGCCCAGCTGGACGGGATGGTCGGCTAGCTCGTCGTATCCGCCCGAAGAGTAGTTCCCCTCGCCGTCGTGGTCCATTGCCGTGCCGATGTCCCATCCGCTCGGCAAGTTGAACTTGACTGAGTGCTTCTCGGTCATGTGGCTCTCGGCGTAGAGGAACGCCGAAGGGCCGTTGATGAACGCGCTTGTCGCCCTTACGTGGGTTCGGAAAAAGCCGAGCCCGCCGTCTAGCCCCTGAATTTTGTATGTGACGACGACAGGTTCCTTTGTCGGGTTTGAAATCTGAATTGAGCGATTGCCGAGCTTCTTCGTCGCTAGTTTCGCCCCCGCCAAGTTCACTGCACTGACGTCAAAGAGTGCCTTTTCGTAGTCAAGCAAGAAGTAGAAGCCGGGGCACCATGCAGGAATACTCACCGTCTCGCTCTCCTTGGCCCCATCGATCTGCATCCGAATCGAAAGGCTTTTGGCGCCGGGATTCACCCGAACCGAGTACTTGACGTCGGCGAAGCCGAGCGAAGCGAGCGCAGATGCGCAAAGAAAAGAGGCGAGAACCCTACTCACAGTCACACATTGTGACGGATTCAACGTTCAATAGTTACTGTGAAGGCCGAATTGAGCAATCTGCTAACCGCAGACTGCCAACTGCCAACTTGCGATCACGCTGCCCCAAAAAACCAGGTGCACCAGATCAGAACGTACATTGCCGAACCGGTGATGCAGGCCTTGTTCACGAAATCCTTATTCTGCTTGGCGTACCACGCCATGGTCGCCCAAGCGATGCCGATGGTGAGTCCTTTCACGAAGGCAAAAAGCCACTCAGACTGAAGAATGAACACTCGCATGAGCGGGTTGAGCTCTACGATCTTGCCTTGCGAGTGAAGCACGGCGGTCGAAACGAGGTCGATCAGGCCGATTGCCATCAGTACAAAAACGCTCTTGGTAGGGAACGCGAGAGTCATGGCGTTCCTGATACGCAAGCCCCATGCCGATTGTGTGCTATCCCCTAACATTTTCAATAAACCTATCAATGGCACCCTGCGCCTCGCCCGTGGTGCAACCATAGTGGTTAACAATCACAGAAACGATCTTGAGTGAACCGTCCTTGCACTGTACATAACCGCTGAGTGAACTCACCATGTCAAGTGTGCCAGTTTTTCCGAAAAAAGTGGTGCCATTGAGCCGATTGGCAAGCGTGCCAACGCCGGGCTTTGCCAGCGAATCCAGCCATATTTGCCGGGTTGGCTGGTCGTAACTCCACTTCAGGAGCTTGGCGATGTTGGAGGCTGTGACGTTGTTTTTGCGGCTCAAGCCGGAGCCATCGGCTAGCTTAAATGAGTTCCTTTCCCAGCCAATGCTGATGAGCCAGTCAGCAAGGAGCTTAGAGTTTCCTTTTGTAGAATTCGCGAGAAGATGCTCGGCAAGGCAGTTGTCGCTTTTCTGGAGGCAGGTCTTCGTAATCTCCGCAAGCGGCGGACTGTCAAGATAAACTTCCTGCGCCTGACCCAAGTACGCGGGCTTCAACACATCCTCCCTTGCGTAGACGGTTGAACCCACAAGGTAATCCAGAACCGAAGCAGAAGGATCGGGGTCGCTTAGGGTGTCCAGAGCCTTGCTCTGGTCATTGGGTTGAGCCTTGACCATCAGCTTCGCGAGGGGCGCATCGTAGCGGTAGGCCTGCTTCAAAAAGTCAGTTTCAACAACTTCGATCCGGGGCGTGTATGGCTTGAAATAGGCCCCTTTCGCTCCGAACCAGAGTTCAACGCCTGCCTTCTCAAAGGTCAATGCATGGACTACCGGAGCGTAGCGGTTGGGGAGGTCGCCCACCTGCCACGAGTCCGGGATTTCCTGTTTGTAGGCCTGGTATAGCTGAACCGCGTTCACACCCTGCTTGGCGAACATTTCCTTGATCGGAGCCAAGCGTTCCGGCGAGAGGGTCGGATCGCCTCCTGCATTGATGACCGCGACCGAGGGTCCGACCAAGAACTGAGTCGTAAATTTCTTCTCCGCTCCAAACGTCTTGAGTGCAAACGCGCAGCTCAACAGCTTTTGGTTACTCGCTGGCATCAATCGAGTCGAACCGTTGCGCTCGAAGAGCACCTTCCCGCTGGTATCTGTAACCACCGCTCCGACAATGGCTCCCTTGAGCTTCGTGTCGTCCAAGGGCGCCCCCCAGTTCTTCTGAACGAGGATCATCGAAGCGGCAAGCGTGCCGGTAATCATGCTTAACAGTTTACAGTTCTCAGTTGGCAGTTAGCAGAAAACTCTTCTGCTAACTGCGAGTTGCTAGCTGCTAACCCGCATCTTCCGACTGATCTTCCCCATCGCCCGCTCCACATAGGCCGACTCCGGCATGCCGAGCGCCTTGGTGATGAAGTAGTAGCCCCACATGGAAACCATGAACGCTCCAAGGGTAATTCCCAAGGTCGCGAGTTTCCCGTGATCAAGCGAACCAAGAGAGGTGTTGGCCACTAGTACCCCAACTGCCACCACCGAGAGCGAACCCACAAAAGCCTTCCCCAGCGTCACCGCCAGCCCCTTGATGTCGATTCCGCCGATGCGGGGAGTCAGAACCACCGCCATCATCACGACCATGATCATCGGTGCTATCGAACCCGCCAGAGGCAATGCCAAATAGCCCATCGAGCCCCGAAGGGCAAGAATCAGCAGCACAAAGATCCCTGTCGTTACCGTGCCAATAACTACCGGAGTCTTCGTATCCTGAATCGAATAGAACGCCCTCATGATCACCGGATGCAGACACCAAGCCCAGATTCCGATGCAGAAGAACCGGAGGCAAAGGGCGGTCGGCGGAACATCAGCCGGAGTGAACTTCCCGTGCATAAAGAACGCCGACACGAGTTGTGGTGCCAGCATCGCAATCAGCACGCTCACGGGAACCGTTAAGTACATCACTGTCCTCATGGTCGAATCAAGCTGCTTCCTAAACAGATCCATTCGGTCCTGCGTGCGGAACTGGGTCAGAACAGGGAAGACCGCGAGCGCAAGTGACTGCCCAAAGATGCCCAGCGGAGCTTGCATGAGCTTATTCGCATAGTCCAACCGCGAGTTCGTGCCCTCCGGGTAGTACGAGCCGTAAAACTGCATGATCATTCCGAACACACTCGGCAGCGATAGCCCCAGAATCACCGGAAGCATGAGCTTGAACACCTTGCGAACGCCTTCGTGGGAAGTATCAAACGAAGGACTAAACTCCATTCCCATCTTGCGAATCACCAAGAACGGAATCACTAGGTTGCCCAGGATAGCGCCAACCGTAGCACCCCAACACATTCCCTCCACGCCGTAACCCATTGCGTGACCGAGCACGGCTGCACCGAACATGATTCCGAGGTTGTAAATATTTGGACCAAGACCAGGAATCGAGAAGACCTTTCGCGCGTAAAGCGTGCCCATCATCAATCCGCCAATGAAGAACGCGTATTGTGCCGGAAGCAGAATCTGGCTCATCCGAGCAATCTGCGGCAGTAGCTCCGGCGCCGTTTCAGCCTTACCTGCCGCAACCAGTTTTGCTAATGGCAACGCAAAGAATCCGCATA
Organism: Fimbriimonas sp.; assembly: GCA_965248555.1. Classification (GTDB taxonomy): domain Bacteria; phylum Armatimonadota; class Fimbriimonadia; order Fimbriimonadales; family Fimbriimonadaceae; genus Fimbriimonas. The sequence continues at coordinate 168,778 of CBDFJP010000002.1, forward strand.
ACAGAATGAACACCAAAACGATCACCGACATGATGGTCAGTACCGTGCTAAACACCTTCCAAGCTTCTTTTCGCCGATCCGTGTGCCAATACTCGCTAAAAACCGGAATGAATGCTGAACTCAAAGCCCCGCCGCTCACCAGCATAAAGAGCAAATCTGGAATTTGAAAAGCAAGTCGGTACGCGTCGGTCGCTCCGTTGGCCCCGAAGTAGCCGCTAATCACCGAATCGCGCAACAGCCCCAGCACCCGGCTCAGGAGCAGCGAAACCACCATAATCGTCCCCGCTCGCCCCACCCCGGAACTCGGAGACTCTTCGGACGGCGACGCTGGGATTTCACTCATAATTGCTTGCTGTTATTGTGGCAGACGAATCTGCGGCAAGCAAAAAACCCCTACGACTCAAAAGCCGTAGGGGTTGCAGTGGTGAGGTCGATGGACGAGCTTAAAGAGCTCGATCGATCAGACCAGCCAGAGCCGCCTTCGGAGCCGCGCCGACTTGCTTATCCACAACTTTTCCACCCTTGAAAACGAGCAGGGCGGGGATGCTCATGATGCCGTAGTTCTGGGCGACTTCGCCGTTCACGTCGACGTCGATCTTGAAGACCTTTGCCTTTCCTGCGTACTCGGTGGCAAGTTCCTCGACCGATGGGCCGATCATCTTGCATGGGCCGCACCAGGGTGCCCAGAAGTCCACGAGGACGGGAACATCGGAGTTCAGGACCTTCTCCTGGAACTCAGCGGCGGTGTTGATTGCGAGGTCTGCTGCCATTGTCTTTCTTTGTTTCTCCAATAGGGAATACGCCAGAGCGTACCTTTCCAATCCAAGAATCTTCGGGAAATTCGTCTGAGGTGTCACCAATTCAATCACAGCATCGTCTATAATTCCGAACCAGGGACTTTGCGAAGTTCTTTTAGGTTTGGAGGCCAGAACAGATTTGAAACAGTCGACAATTATCGCACTCACCGCCGCTTTTGCGGTTGCGTTGCTAGGAACTGGGCAGGACGCTCAGGCCGGCGACGGTACTCGGATTAAGACCAAAGGCAAAACCGCCAAGAAGTCAACCGGCGAAGTTCGCTATGCCGTTCGTGGCTCGGGTGCCGAAACTGGACTTGCAGGGATCAACCTCTACGATTCTGGTCTAAAGGTGTTGCAGATGTACGGCAACCCTGAATCCATCGGTGCAATTACCGTTGGCGGCGCGAGCAACACTGGCGGCGGCGAAGGTGGCCCTCCAGGCGGCTTCGGCGGTGGACGAGGTGGCGGTGGCGGAGTTGGCCGACCAGGGCAAGGTGGCTTCAGTGACCCGACTCCTCCTCCCTCGTCGTCATCCATGACACCTCCGGGGGGAGACAATTTCCAAATTTTCCCAAGCGACACCTTGGGTAGTGGTTCTCTCTGGCAACCAGTGGTCGGAGATTTCGCACAAGGAACTCCAGGTACGATGGTGCCCCCTGGAAAAGGAAAAGGCGGCGGACCCAACAGCGGGCGCCCACCAGCCGGTGGAGGACCTCCTTCTTCTGGCGCGGGAGCTCCTCCGAGTGGGGGTGCGGCCCCAGGCGGTGGAGGCGGTGGAAACACGGCTTCCGAAACCACAACCTTCACCCGTTGGCAATACACCAAGAACGGAACCAAGTTGGCTTTTGTCATCGATAAGTTCAACCGCGTTCTGCAAATCGAGGCGATTGGCCTGGCTAACCGAAACATCTCCACCAAGCGCGGTGTTGGGTTCGGAAACACCTTCCAAACCGTCATGAACAAGTACGCTCCGATCAACGAGCCAGATGGGTACGACCTCGCTGGAAACAACTTCACGATTCGCTTCCTCACCCGAAGCCGAGTCGCGTTCCGATTGACCCAACTGGGAGGCAAGACGCCTCACGTGGTCACCGGAATCGTGGTTTCCGCAGGTAAGAAGTAAGGCCAAGAAAGAAGTTAGGTTAGTTGAATGACGATCGCGATGAGATAAGACGACGCATCGACTTAGTCGATCTAGTCTCTCAGCGCGTTCGTCTCAAACGTTCTGGAAAAAACTATACGGGGCTTTGTCCGTTTCACGACGACAAATCCCCGTCTTTTTATGTCAACCCGGCGCTAGGCCGGTATACGTGCTTTTCGTGCGGCGAAAAGGGCGATGTCTTCACTTGGACAATGAAGACGCAGGGGCTCGAGTTTCGCGAAGCACTCCAGTTACTGGCCGACCAGGCGGGAGTGAAGCTCACCTCGTACTCAGGCCCTACTCAAGATAAGTCGGAAAGGGACGGCTGGCTTGCTACCATGCAGTCCGCACTTATCTTTTACCGCAACGAGCTGAACAAATCCTCGACGGCGAAGACCTACTGCGAGAATCGAGACATCCCCCAGGCGGTCATAGATGAGTGGGAACTTGGTTACGCGCCGGATGTGCGCGAGGCCCTGGTCAGCCAGCTTAAAAGGGACGGGCATCAGCTTGTCGAAGCCGAGCGGCTCTTCTTAGTTCAAGGCGACCAGCAGACGGGTTACCGAGACAAGTTCTTCTCCCGCCTCATGTTCCCGATTCGAGACGATCGGGGCGATCTGGTTGGCTTTGGCGGACGGGTTTTGGGGGACGGAACTCCGAAGTACATCAACTCTTCTGACACGCCTTTGTATCGCAAGAGTAGGGTGCTTTATGGATTCCACAAAGCCCGAGACCGAATGATGAAGGAGCGTCATGCGGTGCTAGTCGAGGGCTACCTCGATGTCATTGCCTGCCACCGCGCCGGAGTGAAAGAGGCCGTTGCCAGCCTCGGTACCTCGCTGGCTGAAGACCACGCCAAGCTCCTCAAGCGGTTCTGCGATAAGGTGACGATTTTGTACGACGCCGACAAGGCAGGCGAGAAGGCCGCGATGCGCGCCGTCGAAATCCTTGGCGAAGTCGGGCTCCAATGCCGTATCGCCCTGATGCCCCAGGGCGAAGACCCAGATACGCTACTTCGACAGAAGGGAGCGGAAGCGGTTCAGGAAGCGGTCGCGAAAGCTGAGACACCGTTCGACTTCGAGATCCGGCTCCTTGAGTCGCGAACCGGAATTCAAAGCGACGAGTTTTGGGAGCAAGTGACGCATGTGCTTGCAAAGGCGCCGACCGAGCTCGACCTTGAACGTCACATCCTGCGCCTCGCTGGCCAGCACCCCGCGATTCCCAACTCCCAGGCGGCCGCGGCTGCCCTCAGAAGGGAAGTCAACAAGCTCCGCCGAGCCGCGCAGAAGGGCCTCAAGAACGAAGAACTTCCCGCCGCCCCTAAACTCACACGCTCCGCGAGTTCGCTACAGAAAGCGGAGCAAATTCTGCTTGTGAGTTGGTTGGAAGCCGACAAAAGAAACCTAGTCAGCCATCTGCTGGAAGAGACTGAACTTTGGCAGACTGGGACTGCGCGGCTCGTTGCCCAGCACCTTCAAGCCCACGATTCCTTTGATGACCTGCCGGAGGACATTCAGACGATCCTCCTCGAAATCGACGCCATCATCCCTCAGCAGGAGCGCACGGAAGAAGTGATCAAAAGTGCCGAGGCCCGCCTCCGAGTCGAGCTCCTCACGAGCCAGATCAAGCAACTGGAAGAGATATTGATGGCTGATCCGACTAACCTGGGCGCCGCACAAAAGCGAAAGGAACTCATTGCAAAGCGAAACGACCTCAAGCGGCGATTAAGCGGGCGCGGCGAATAACACCAAAACTTTCAGAAAAGTTCCACAGAATTCACTGTTTTTCATCAAATGTTTCGTATGATGGAAACCGTATTGGAATCATCTGCGATGTTGGGAGACGAGGGGAATCTGACCATCGCGACGAACGAGCCGCCAAAGCCGCAACGGTGCCCAGCTCGAAGAATCGCGTTAGCAAATCTTGAACGCCAAAAGCCGGTCGTATTGGACGAAGACGGCGAGGCGATTCCGTTGTTTGGCGAGCATCAAGATGAATTTGAGGACTCCGTCCACATGTGGTTCCGCCGCATTGGGCGCATTGCGCTCCTCAAAGGTGATCAAGAACTAGAACTCGCCCAACACGCCGCCGACGGGTGTGTTGAATGCAAACAACTCCTGATTGAATCAAATCTGCGCCTAGTGGTCAGTGTGGCAAAGCGGTTTGTCGGGCGCGGACTCTCGCTCCAAGACCTGATTCAGGAAGGGAATATGGGGCTGATTCGAGCGGTCGAGAAGTTCGATTCCAGCCGGGGTTTCCGCTTTAGTACCTACGCAACCTGGTGGATTCGGCAGTCGATTTCACGTGGAATCTCGGACTACGGACGCACCATCCGCGTCCCTGTCCACACTCTCGAAGCCGTCAACAGAATGATGAAAGTCGCCGGGCAGATGCAACAAGAGTTGGGCCGAGATGCCACTCTCGGCGAACTCAGCGGGAAGCTGAACATCTCCCCAGAACGGCTCACCGACTTCCAAAGAGCGAGCATCAACACCGTTTCCCTCGACGCCCCCGTGGGCGAACACGACGATCTTGGGCTCGGTGATTTTGTTCAGAACAAGGACGACGAGACGCCGATGGAGATGGCGTTCAAAAGCATTGTTCGAGATCAAATTGAGTCTGTGCTGGACACCCTGACCGAGCGGGAAAAAGGCGTGATCATGCTCCGGTTCGGGCTGGTGGACGGCAATCCGAGGACCCTCGAAGACGTGGCAAGGCACTTCAACGTCACCAGAGAGCGCATTCGCCAGATCGAGCAGAAGTCACTCAAAAAGCTCAAACACCCCTCGCGGATCAAGCCATTGAGAGAATTGTTGGACGATTCGGCGCACTGCGCCTAGGTCGATGGCGTAGGATAATTCGTGCGCGCGCCGTATGCCATCGTCAACCTCGACTCTGGCGAGTCGGTAAGCCTTGAGTCGCTCTACGCGGACAAACCGGTCGCCTTAGTTTTTCTGCGCCATTACGGATGTGTCTTCTGCCGCGAACAACTCGCGAGCCTTCGCGAGTTTAAGAACGAGAATATTCTGCTCGTCGGCATGGGTGATCAGAAAGAGACGGCTGAATTTAAGCGCCGAATGGAAATTCCTCAGCGGGTTATTACAGATCCAACGAAGTCGCTGTTCCAACAATTTGGTCTCCGCCGAGCGACTTTTGGGCAGTTTGTGAACGCTCGGGTTGTGCGGCGGGGTCTCTCTGCGCTGCGTTCCGGGCATAGCAACGGACTGCCGAATGCCGACCCGCTTCAGCTTGCTGGAGTGTTCATCATCGACCGCGATGGGGAAGTAGTTTTTGAGCACCATTCCCACGATCCTGCGGACTCGCTCCTCGGCCCCGCAATCGCCCACGAACTCTGCTCGCGGTCATAATTTAAGGGTGCCCGACGAAAGCCGCCTGAGAATTGAGATTTGTGAATACGCCGCGCTGCTTTGGGCGCGAGGCATGATCGGGGGCATCGAGGGCAACCTCTCTGTGCGTCTTGAAGAAAATCTCATTCTGTGTACTCCAAGCGGAGTGGCGAAAGGCCATCTGAAACCGGCTCAGCTTGTTTTGGTAGATATAAACGGAAATCAGCAAGGCTCGCAACAAGCACGCCTTGGCTTTCGAGATCAAGGGGTGGCACTTCCGATGCTGAAAGCGAGTAGCGAGATCAAGATGCATCTCGGAATCTATGCTGGACGACCTGATGTTCAGGCCGTGGTCCATGCTCACCCGCCGTTTGCCACGAGCTACGCTTTTGCCGAGATCCCGCTTGACCTGAGCAATAGCCCCGAGGGGCTTGCCGTCGTCGGCCAACCTGCCCTCCTGCCGTTTGCCAACCCTGGCACCGACGAGGTTCCCGCGAGCTTCGCTCCGTTTTTGGCCGACCACAACTCGTTCCTGCTCGCCCGCCATGGGGCAACAACGGTGGGAGCAACCTTGGAAGAGGCGTTCAACCGGATGGAGACGCTTGAGCGGCTTGCCCAGGTGAGCTACCAAGCCCGAATCCTCCGGCAATCCTAGTACGTCCCTACCAAGTGGCACGGCGCCGTAAATCAAAGAAACCGTTCGTTGGCGATCAGGTTCTCGCTTGCCTATCGGGTTTTCAGTGCTGCGGGTTTGTCGTGATCTTCGGTGCGCTGGGTGCGATTGCGGCTGGGGCGGCGCTTAACCTGGAAGGGAAGGATGCCGCAGTCTCGGAGACTCCCGGATTCTCGATTGATCGACTTCCAAAAGGGTTCAATCCGTCGGCGATGACGCTCTCCATCACCGCGTTCCTCGTCGCCGCCTTTATGATCTGGCTCACAATCGCGCTTTGGAGGGGCCGCAAGTGGTCGCTCTGGTTCATGTTCCTCACGCACCTGCCCGGTGCGCTCCTCAGCGCCTACACACATGACTATGGGCCAAGTGTGATTGGTCTCGCCGTCACGATCTACACATTCCTCCGTATCTCGGGGAATGCAGGGCCGAAGCTGTAAGTAAACTATCCCTCGTTATGCGGATTCAAGCACCACGAGGTACCGAAGACGTCGTTCCCGCAGCCGCGGCGCGTTGGCAAGAAATCGAATCGGCATACCATCACATCGCAACCCTCTACGGCTATCGCGAGATCCGAACCCCGATTTTTGAGGATGTCCAGCTCTTCAAACGGACGGCGGGCGAAACGAGCGACATCGTCGATAAGGAGATGTACGAGTTCAAGGACAAGGGCGGAAGGGATATCGCCCTGAAGCCCGAAGGCACCGCGCCGGCGATACGCGCAGTGCTGGAGAAGAATCTTTGCCCGACCGGCACGCACCTTCGGCTCTGGTACTCCACCGCCTGCTACCGCTACGGACGACCCGGCGCAGGCCGGTTACGAGAGTTGCACCAGCTAGGAGCGGAACTGTTAGGCTCAAGCTCGGCCGACGCCGATGCAGAAGTGATTGAACTCGCAATGCGCTTTTTCGAGTCGCTGGGGATCAAAGAAGTCCCGGTCAAGATCAACTCCATTGGTCGCCAAGAGTGCCGCGCCAAGTTCCGCGAGGTGATTCTGAACCACGTCAAAAGCTATCTGCTAGACGCCGATGAAGTCACCCGCGGGAAGATAGAGAAGAACCCGCTCGGGATGCTGGATTCCAAAGATCCGAAGCAGAAAGAGGCGCTGCAGGGTCTACCCTCGATCCTCGAGTTTCTAGAGGATGACGCGAAGGCGAGGTTCGATGACCTGCAGAGCCTGCTAACTGAGGCCCAAGTTCCTTATCTGGTTTCTCCCGAAATCGTGAGAGGGCTGGATTACTACACGGAGACGGTATTTGAGTACGAGCACCCGCTTGTGCCGGGGCAAAGCGTTTTTGGGGGGGGGCGGTACGACAACCTTGTCAGCCAGTTAGGCGGGCAGGCAACGCCTTGTGTCGGCTATGGCATCGGGATGGAGCGGCTCTTGCTGGTTCTCGACGCCTTGCAACATGAAGCCAAGCCGCAGGTGCCGCTGGCCTTCATAGTCCAGGCATCCGAGAGTGCGGCGCAGACGGCTCGCACCATCGCTCGCGAAGGAAGAGCAAGTGGCTTGGCAATCAGCCTTGACCTCGACCGCCGGAGCCTCAAGAGCCAGATGCGGCAGGCCGACGGATCCGGTGCAACTTTTGCGGTGATCATAGGGGACGATGAACTCGTCCAACAAGCGGTATCCGTTAAGAATCTCAAAACCAGCGAGCAACAACTGGTTACAATCGACAGAGTCGTCGAATTCCTATGCGAAAACTCCTCGCGCTGACCGCCGTCTCCCTGGGCTCTCTGCTGGCCCAGGGCCAGGCTCCAGATGTCCGGATCAAGGGGGATGTTAGCTTCAGCTACGTTGGCAGCGATGGCGGCTCACTAAGAGCGATCAGCCCGCTCAATCGATATTCAACGATCTCCCTGAGTACCCTCTCGCCGCTGGGTTTCAACATCCTTCTGAGCCAAAGGTTTAGCTTCGTGCGAGATGACGCCGATAACGAATTCTTCGACGAATACTACGTCGAAGACCCCGGAAGCTGGCGCATCGGAAAGCAGTACCTGCCGTTCGGCGGAGGGCAAATCATGCGCGAAACCGCTCTCGCAGCGCGGGTGGACTCGAGCCTCATCTTTGAGGGACTTCCGCTCAGCATCGCGCTCGTGGATGCCGGAAAGGGAAGACAGGCCGGCCTGATCGGCCGCCTCGGCGGTCGCGGCTATGGCTTCAGCGTCGCCATTGGCGACCATTGGGGGATCAACGGCACGTCGCTCGCGCTCTTCCAGACCCTCGGCCCTGGACCAGGGCGCGAGAACGGCTACCAGCAGGCACTTGGATTCGATTGGAATCAGCGGAGCGGACGCCTCACCACTCGCTACGAAAGCGTCGCCCTACGCAAGCCAAATGGCGTGGGCGAAGAACTTGATCTCAACGACCTCTCGTTCAACTACGACCTCGGGGGGCGAAACTCGTTGCTGTTGGGGTTCTCAACCGGCCTCGGTCGCTGGGTGAGATTCGGGGGGAGCTACAACGCCAAACACGGCGTCTCAGTCGAGGTTCTCTCGCGTGGAACAGACGGCAAGCTTGTCGAATCCAGCCTGACTTTGCGGATCAAGTTCTAAAGCTGATCCTGAAGTGCGAGTAGCTCACGACGTCGGTCCGAGCCGGCTGGAGTCACATCGATCATGCGATGCACCAATTGGCGGAGTTCGCGGTTCGGTGCCTGCGCCTCCTTTTGGACATTGTAAGCCTCAAGGTAGCAGTCATAAGCTTGCTCCATCTGACCGCTTTCTTTGTAGGCGTTTCCTGCTTCCACCAGGAGCCGAGCTTTCGCGGTTGCTCCTGTGGCGTGCTGGGCATCATCGTAAATCTCTTTGGGATCCGGGCCACTATAAGTCGCAGCCCCGGCTTCCGGAGTCGCCGTTGGTGAGTTACTCTCAGTTGGTGGAGCTGGGTCAGGCTCGGTCGTGCCTGGGGAAACCGCCGGAGCGGTCGACGCTTTTGGGTCGAGGATCACACTATTTCTGGCGGCAGCCTGGCTCTGCTGAATCGAGTTGGTAACGGCGATAAACGCTGCTACCAAGATTGCGGCGAGTAGCCCAAAAATGATGAAGGCGACGAAAAGTTGCCTCATGCGCTCCTTTGCCTGAGCACTGATCAACGGGGGACCAGGTGGCGGCGGATAGAACTGCCCCGGCGGCGGCGGGTACTGGCCGGCTTGGGGCTGCTGATAAGGGTTGTACGCGCCGTACTGAACAGGCGCAGACAATACCGGAGGCGGTGCCGGGGCGCCATATGGGTTGTAGCCGCCCTGCATCGGCTGAGCGTAGCCCGACATGGGGGGCGGGGAGCCAGGAGCAAAATATGGATTCGGAGTTCCGTAAGGCGTGTAGGGCTGGTTGTACGGGTCGATCACCGGCGGAGCCGATGCAAGCCCCATGGGAGGAGCTCCGTAAGGGTCGAAGGTTGAAACCGGTTGCTGAGGGGCCGGAGCTGGCTTCGGCGCAGAAATCGCGTCCTGAATCGCGGTCCGCATCTCGTTCGCGTTGTGATACCGCATCCCCGGGCTCTTTTCCAGAGCTCTTTGGATGCACATCCAAAGCGGCATGTTGATGTTGCTGGGCGGCGTAGGTGTCGAGTTGACAATCGCGTGGGTGATGGAAATGACGTTGTCGCCTGTAAACGGCTTGTTCCCGGTCACCATCTCGTACAGCATCACGCCGACGCTAAAGATGTCCGTGCGCTGGTCGATCTCTTTTCCAACAACTTGCTCGGGGGACATGTAGGAGGGGGTCCCGAAGACCTGTCCATCCATCGTCAGGTTTGGCTGGAAGGTCAACCGGGCGATTCCAAAGTCCGTGATCTTCACAACCCCAGAAGAGGTGAGCTGAATATTGTCTGGCTTAATGTCCCGGTGAACAACGCCCGTTTCGTGGGCGCAAGACAAGCCAGCCAAAACATCCGATGCAATCTGAACTGCCTGTTCAACGGAGAGAAAACCCTTGTTGTCGATCTCCTTTCGGAGGGTGATTCCGTCCAGAAACTCCATCGCCATGAAGTACCGCCCCGCGTCCTCGCTGAAGCTGTGGACGGTCATGATATTGTTGTGATTCAGGCTACCAACGGCCTGAGCTTCGCGGCGGAAACGGCTCACGCGATCCTCAAGCTGTTGCGGAGTTGAACCCGCAGGCATCGAAAGCTCTTTCACCGCCACCCGACGGTGCATGAGCGGGTCGTATGCCTCGTACACAATGTCGTTCGACCGCGCAATTTCCCGGATAATTTGGTACTGACCTAGGGTTTGTGGTTGCGCGCTCATCGGTCTGGACTAAAGCCTGTATTAATTGTAGGGCAAACTTGCTCCTTCGACAGTGTAATGATACGTTCCGAACGGGGCTTTAGAACGTAGAATACATGAGGGAGAGGAAAATGATCGCTTTTTTGGCGGGGTTGGTTGTGTTGAAAGCTGATTCGATCAGCATCAGCATGTCTGGACATGGCCCCCAAAACGAACTCCTGGTGGCGAAGCCGACAATCGTCTGGCAAGTCTGGCCCACGGGCGACAACCTGGTCAGTGGAGCCACGATTACGATCGACGGTAAGAAGCAAAAAGCCACCTACAGCAAGCTCGCGAAGAGCCTGATGTACGTTCCCACCGAGCCATTTTCGGCGGGCGAACACCAGGTCCAGGCTCAAATCGTCGTCAATGGGTGGGCGAAGTTTGATAAGAAGTGGAGCTTCAAGGTTTTGCCCGAGGCCTATAAGGAACTCCCCGAACCCTCCGAGGCATCGGTCGCGGTCATGGAGTCGTTGAACGAAACTCGAAAGGCTTGCGGCATCGAGCCCGCAGTGGTCGACCCTCGCCTCTGTCTCTCCGCCACGGGTCACGCGGCCTACATGGAAAGGAACCCCGGCGGTGGGCACTACCAAACCGAAGGCAAGCCTGGCTTCATTGGCAAAGAACCCTCTGACCGAATGGAACGAATGGGCTACGCGGGCGGCTCTTGGGAGGTTCTGGTTCCGAGTGTAGACGATGTTGATGTCGCCGTCAAACGGTTGTTCGATGCGCCGTACCATCGCTTCTCAATGATGAATGGCGGACGCATCAAGGCGGGCGGCGGCTACGTCGGAGGCATCCTGGTTATCGACGGCGAAGTCGCAAATGAGCCCAGAACGCTTGTCTCGCCAGGGGACGGTCAAAAGGATATTCAGCCGTTCTGGAAGGACAGCGAGGTTCCAGATCCGTTCCGCCTTCACACCTACGAATCTCGCCTCGTCGGCTACCCCATCATGTTCGTCCGTCAAGGCGCGCAAAAGCTCAATGTGAAAAAATTTGAGCTAACCGATTCAGGCGGAAACCGAGTTGACGCCTACGAGAACTTTCCTGGGTACGACGATCACCTCCACGCTGAAGCTTTCATCATGCCCAAGAAACCTCTCGAACCAGGCTCGACCTATCGGGTGACGGTCGAGGCTACCGATGAAAAAGGAAAGGAGGTCGGAAAGACTTGGTCCTTCACGACCGCCGCTGGCGACCAGTACTCGGCAAGAACTGGCGCATCGCTACGAGATGCTCTCGGAATCGGTCAAGCTCGTCCAAAGTCGCCACTCCGTCGGCGGTGATGACACCGTAAGCGATCATTTCCAAGCTGTTCACCAGCATCGCGGCGTAGTGAGTGCCATTTCGCTCATCGTGATCCAGGGCGAGGAAAATGAGGTTCGGAATCTTGTTGATTCCTCGGGCACTCGGCTCAACTTCATCCACCTGAAGATAAGCGTTTCGCAGCCACTCGTATTGCCCAATCATGCTGAGCAGGTGCTGAACTTCGCTTCGGCTCACTTCGCCATCGCTCCAAGCGAGGTTGTCGAAAACGCATTTGATTGCTCGCGCGGTTTCCAGGCTCAAATCGGTTCCGGCCGGAAGGTCTGAGTCCTCTCGCAGAATGCTGACGACGTCCACTAGCGAGTCAACGCTGCGAATCGAGAACCCTACATGATCTTTAACTGCTAATGCGGTCATGATCACATCTACGGCAACTTTGCTTTGCTCCTGCGAAGGTTGAGTGAATCTGCTGAATCACTCCCGCTGAACCGATAAACTTACTGGTGAAAATGACTCCAAACCAACTTCGCGCCCAGGCCCTCATGGCGAAGCATAAGATGTGCATCGTGCATGATTGGATGACCGTCATGGGCGGAGCCGAGGAGGTTCTGAAGGTCATGCACGAGATTCTCCCCGTGCCAATCCACGTTGCCCAATACAACCCCGAAAAGATGAAATGGGCGGCATCGGCGGACGTTCGAAGTCACTGGATCTCCAATCTCCCGCTCTCGAAGACCAAGCACTATCTTTATTCGCCCGTTCTAGCGGATGTATATCGGAGCTTCGATTTGAGCGAATACGACGTGGTCGTCTCGGTTTCGCACACCTTCGCCCACCACGCCAAAGCTCGGCCCGAAGCAGTTCATTTTGGTTACTACCACACCGTCGCAAGGGCCTTATGGGTGCCAGAGATTGATGGTCGGATTGGAGAGGGATTCGCCCGAAAGAAGATCGCGGATCGCTTGCGGCGACTTGATCTTGAAGCCGCGAGGAACTTCACGTATGTGACGGCGAACAGCCGAACTGCGGGAGCACGGGTGGAGCAGTTCTACAAGCGCCCCGTCGACAACACCCTCTATCCGTGTGTGAACACCGAAAAGTGGCGCGACACTCCCCGAGTGAGCGACGTTGAGGGCTACGTCATGTGGAGTCGGCTGATTCCGTATAAGAAGTTCGACCTCGCCATCGAGGCCGCCAAGCAAGCCGGCTTCAAGCTCCACATCGTCGGCTCCGGCCCATTCGAGCCTCAGCTGAAGGCAATGGCCGCAGGGTGTAGCAATATTGTTTTTGAGGGCCGATTGCCCGATGAAGACCTGAAATCTCTTCTTAGCCGGGCTCGCGGCGTGCTGTTTCCCGCTTACGAAGACTTTGGCATTGTGCCTGTCGAGGCGATGGCGGCGGGACTACCGGTGGTCGTTTTCAACCAAGGCGGAGCCTCGGAGACCGTCCTCCCCGAGTTTGGAGAGCACATCGCCGCCCAGACTCCCGATGAACTCGTCGCCGCCGTCGCCCGCCTAGAGAAGAAGAGTTTCGACCCCGAAGCCCTGAAAGCCCACGCCGAAAAGTTCTCCGAAGAGCGGTTTCGAGGCGAACTTCTCGACTTTATCGAGGCCGCCATCGAGCGCGGACCAAACCGCCGATTCATCCAGTAGGGTATACAACCCTCGTGAGGATCGATACCGACCTGATCGCCGCTTTTGAGGCGCAGCTTGGCAAAGCTAACCGGATTCTCATTGGAACCCACCTGAATCCCGATGGCGACGCCCTTGGGTCTGCCTTGGGTTTGGCTGAGTTTTTGGAGCAACGTGGCAAGCACGTTGAAGTGCTCTGCCACCATTCTGCCCCGCGAAATCTAACATGGCTCCCTAATGTCAGCCGGGTGCAGCAGGAGCCAAAGGGAACTGACTACGATCTCGGGATCATTGTTGATTTAGATTCGATTGAGCGGCTTGGGAACACCGGGGTCTATTTTGAGAGTCTTCCGAGCCTGACGGTAATCGATCACCACGTTCCCCATCACGCCCCTGGAGATGTGCGGATTATAGACGTTTCAGCTGCGGCGACGGCCCTGATTCTTACTCATCTCGTTCAACAAATGGGCGGAACTCTTACCAAGTCGATGTCGACTTGTTTTTACACCGGAATCGTTACGGACACTGGATCTTTCCGCTTCCGAAACACCTCGCCGGATGCCTTGTCGACTAGCGCGATTCTGCTCGAAAATGGGGCTGATCTCGAAACGGCGAGCCAAAAAATTTTCCAGAGCAAACAGCTCTCCTCAGCTCGCCTGCTGGGCCATGCGCTCGAAACCATGAAACTGGACATGGACGAGCGGCTCGCTTGGTCTTGCCTCAGCTACCGTGACTTCGAGTGGGCAAAGGCCACCGATGAGGACACGGAAGGATTTGTCAACGAACTTCTGAGCATCGATACGGTTCAGGTTGCGGCGATTCTGCGGGAAGCAAAGCCGGGCATCATCCGCTGTTCGCTCCGCTCCCGCGCCGGCTATGATGTCGCCGCTGTCACCCGTGAGTTTGGCGGCGGGGGCCACAAGAATGCGGCGGGCTGCACTTTTGAGACTGACCTAACCGACGCCGAAGACCAAATCGTCGAGGGAATGCGCCGTTGTTTGGCATCATCCTAATCGACAAACCGCTGGAAATGACGTCGCACGACGTCGTTGCCATTTTGCGCGGTCGATTCAAAACCAAGCGCATTGGGCATAGCGGAACGCTAGATCCTATGGCTACTGGACTATTAGTCGTCGCCGTTGGACCGGCAACTCGGTTCCTTCAGTTTTTACCCTTAGAACCCAAGGTGTACCGAGCGGAGGTTCACTTTGGACGAACCACGAATAGCTATGACCAAGAAGGCGAAACCGTTGATGAGCAACCCATTCCGCCCGACCTGCTGACGCGCTTGGTCAACGCGCTCCCATCATTCCTAGGTACTCAAGATCAGCTCCCACCGATGTTTAGCGCGGTCAAAGTCAATGGACAGCCGCTCTACAAGCACGCTCGGGCCGGCGTGGAGATCGAGCGCAAGCCGCGCGAGATTCATGTCGAGCGCATTGACCTGATTGAGTTCAACGAGGACAAGGCAGTCATCGAAGTCGAATGCTCTGGCGGAACCTACGTCCGAACAATCGCGCACGATTTGGGGCAGGCCGTCGGGTGCGGAGCCTATCTGAGCAACCTGGTGAGGACCCAAGTTGGGGAGTTCGTCCTCGAAGGAGCCCAGCATCCCAAGGAGGCCACCCTCGACCGCCTTATCCCCCTTTCGACAGCACTTCAGCCCATGCCCAGCCGCGAACTGAGCGAGGCTGAACTCTTCCGTGTGAGAAACGGAAATCCGGTGGCGAACACGATCATCGAAGATGGCCATCACTGCATGTTGGTCGACGCCAAGGGCCAAGTCATGGCGGTTGCCCACGCAGACGGCAACGTATTGCAGCCAGAATGCGTTCTACCTACTGAGGCATTTGATGACGCTCTTTGAGCCCGACTCCAAACTAAAGGTCCGCGCCCAGCTGATCTGGTTTTTCATGTGGCTCGGCGTCACCTGCGTGGGGCTTTTTCTGCACCAAGATCCGCACTTGCATGGAACCCACCAACAGCTTGGCTTGCCTCCCTGCCCAAGTGTCCTGCTCTTCAACCGCCCTTGCCCCGGGTGTGGACTCACGACTTCCTGGACGGCTTTGTTGCACCTCGATTTCGTCACCTCCTGGCGCGCGCACCCGCTTGGAATTCCAATGTATCTCGGGTTCTCCTTCGTGGCGCTGGGCTCGCTGTACGGGAACATCAAGGGACTTCGCATGCTCATCGATTCCAACTGGGCGAACCGGGCGTTCGTCACCTTCGTGGCTGTGTTCTTCGTCTTCGGCGCTATCCGAATGGCGCTCACGACCAACTACCAGACCCAGAAAGAGCAGATCTGGAGCTCGGCGATGCGGAAGTGAGGAGTTTGGGGTTAACTCCACTGGGATCGCGGGCGTCTCGCCTGCCTTCCGAGCGGAGCGAGGATACAACTCCCCACCCCAAAACCTCCATTTAACCCAATGTCCATCCGCGCACTCCCCCGAATCTTCATCTCCGGAGCAGATATGGCGGCCCCGTTCGAGATTCCGCGCGCGGAATTCGATAAACTCCACAACGTCCTGCGCCTGCGCTCAGGCGCGCGAATCGGAATCTTGCCGGATGACGGCACCTTCTGGGAGTGCGAGCTCGACGGCCGCTACGCCAAGCCGCTCGAAAAGCATCTCCCTAACACTGAGCCAGCCCTCCACGTCACCATTGCCCAAGCCCTGCCGAAAGGTGACAAGCTCGACGACGTTGTAAGGGCGTGTACCGAACTCGGCGTCAGCCACTTCATCGTCTTCCCGTCCGACCGCAGCATCGTCAAGTGGGAGGACAAAAAGCTCCAAGACAAGTTAAGAAGGCTCGAAGCTCTGGCAAGGGAAGCCGCCGAAACCGCCTTCCGAACCAGAATCCCGCTGGTGGAGTACAGAAACTCGCTCGCCGAAGTCATGAGAGAACCAAACCTGATCGCCCTCAGCGAATCGGAGAAGGAGCTCAAACAACTCCCAACCTCTAACCTCCAACCCCTAACCTTGGCGGTCGGCCCTGAAGGCGGCTGGTCCCCCCGTGAAGTAGAGCTCCTAAAGCCCCACGCGGTCACCCTCGGTCCAAGAGTGCTGAGAACAGAGCATGCAGGCTTTGCTGCGGCTGCTCGGTTACTAATCTTGTAATGTTCATATGTACTTTTCATCGAATCAATATATTTGCTAGCTATCAAATATGCTGAAGAGTCTATACTTTGATTGTCCCTGCTTTGGGATCGGAACAAAGCAATGAAATATCTTGGAAAGGCACTCATCATTACGGCTTCCCTGACGGGCTTGGCCTCCGTCACAGCGGCTCAGGTCGGAGTTGATGGGATTCTTGGGGCCGAGTGGGCCACCACCACGGCTACTTCGGTCCTGTACAATGCAACAGCTCCGACCGCCAACTTCGGAGCGCCGACAAATCAAAATCACACTGTCGCATACGATGTATACCTTCGGTCAGACAACTCATACGTCTATGGCCTTCTGAAGGCAAATCCAGCTGGTTCCGGTAATGACGGATGGAGCACGGCCAACAACTTCGCCAACCTCTACTTCAGCACTAACCCCTTCGGACTGGGTGGCACCGGCAGCGGCTCAATCGGATTCGAGCTTCAGAACGATCGAGCTTTCAAGCCTGGCGGAAGTGGCTACCTTACAGGTTCGCTTTCTTCGCTCGGTTTCGTCACGGTTCTCAACCCGGGTACGGACTATAGCAGCTCAGGGGTCGGGACGATCGTGGAGTTCGCAATGCCCTGGAGCTACTTCTATTCCGATCCGCAATCTGCGCCGTTTGTCCCAATCACCGGGGTCAATAACACCCTGCGCCTGAACCTCAGCCAGAGCTTTGGTTACTCGGTTGCTGGTGGCCAAACTGACTACGGCAACAACCGCCTTGGAATCGTCACTGCACCAGTTCCTGAGCCAATGACGCTCGCAACGCTGGGTGCAGGGCTACTCGGACTCGCCGTACGCCGCCGTCGAAAGGCGAACGCTTAGTGCCCAATTCGGTTCCCTACTCCGAGTAGGGAACCGACTCTGGTTACTTCAGGGTCTCTTGCAATCGACGGTCGAACTCTTTAGGATCGTCTATGAATGCCCATGAACCTTTGACCAAAGTTCCGTCGGGCGAAACCACTGCGTACGTGGGCAGGGTCGTCGTCTTGAGAAGCGACTGCTCCAGTTGCTGATTCCGTTTGTCGCTCTCCTTATGTGCGGGATCATCCCGATCCGTGTAGAGCGAGACTGGCACGAATGAGCCGAGGGTTTTCTGAACTTGTTCGTCGGTAAAAACGTTCCGTTCCACAACTCGGCAATTCGGGCAAAACAATCCCGTGAAGTCAATGAATATCGGCTTGCCCGTTTCCTTTGCCTTCGCCTTGGCGGTATCCCAATCGTCGACAAACAAGCGAGTCCAACCAGACTTATCAGCCATTTTTTCCTTGCCCGGATACGGAGTAGGTGGCAGCATTCCTTCCAGGCTTCCGAGCGAGGCACCACCCAAAGCAATCAGAATCTTAAGAGATCCAAGTATTGAGAGGACTCCCACCGCCGTCCTAAACGGCCCAATTTTGCCGTCATCGACCTTAGGCAACTTGATTGCCCCAAGGCAGTACAAGCCCGCCCCGAAGAGCAACATGAACCAGAGGGCGATGATCACCTCGCGGGTCAAGAATCCGAGCCTCAATGCGACATCGAAGTTGCTGAGAAACTTGATCGAAGCCATCAATTCGATAAAGCCCATATACGCCTTGATGACCACCATCCACGCTCCCGACCGGGGGAGCTTGGCGAGGGCAGAAGGGAACAGGGCGAGCAAGAAGAACGGGATTGCAAAAGTTGTGCTGAACACCAACATTCCCAAGATCGGCCAGAAGGCTCCACCAGAGGAGGCGGAAGCGAGCAGAGTGCCCACGAACGGTAGGGTGCAAGTGAAGGAAGTAAGGCTGAATGTCAGCCCCATAAACACCGGCGCGATCCATCCGGACTTTCCGCTGGCGTCAAACTTGTTCACGAACTTCGATGGGAGCCCAATCTCAAACACCCCAAAAAGGGAAAGGGCGAGGACAATGAACACGATCGCGATTCCAAGGTTGACCCAAGGATTCGTCGCCACCTGATTGAGGCCCGTCGCCCCAAAAATCGCCGAGACGATAATTCCGAGCCCGGTGAAAGTTCCAATGATTCCGCCGCAGAATAGCAACGGCTGCTTCAGCCCGCCCTGCTTTTGCTTGCTGAAAAACGAAACGGTGATTGGAATCATCGGGAAAACGCATGGGGTGAGAAGCGCAGTTAATCCTGCGCCAATGGCCAACAGAATGAACGGAACGACTCCCGCCTTCTTGGCAGCTTCGATCTCGGATGCCTCAGTGCTCACAGGTTTGGTCGGTTCGGTTTTAGCTACCTTTGAGACCTTAGGCTCGGTGACTGTCTCGGACGCCGAAACTCCCTTGAGCGACAGCGGTACATCAGCCGGAGGGATACAAACTCCATCTTTGCAGACTTGAAACCTAACCTTGAAGTCGAGGGTTTCGGGTGCTTTGCCCGCTGGAAGGGGAACCCAAAAAGTCCCCTTGTTCTCGAAAAGTTGGATGTCCTTTAAGAAGCCCTTGTCATATTTCGTTTCCAGCCCTTCTTCCCCGACTTTAGCGGTGATAGGTTCCTCCCCGACTTTGAAAGTCGTCTCGAAGGGGCCATCAGGAACCTTGATCGTCGAATATAGGTGCCACCCCGGCTGAATGGTCGCCTCAACCACCGCGGTAACGGTGGGGGCCTCCCCCTCCAGTCGCAAAACCTTCCAAGAAACCTCCCCTGCCGCAAAACCCAGGGCGGTCAAGATGAGGAATAGAAGGCTGGAAAGGAGTTTCATGGTCAAGAAAAGAGGCTCTTTGGGCAGTCCAAAGAGCCTCCTATATTCTATTCGTTTAGAGCCTAAAGAGTTCCGCGAAGCTCTTGTTCTCGCTCAATCGACTCGAACAACGCCTTGAAATTCCCCTTTCCAAAGCTCGTCGCGCCCTTGCGGTGGATGATTTCGTAGAACAAAGTCGGGCGATCCGTGATCGGCTTGGTAAAGATCTGCAGGAGGTAGCCCTCGTCGTCCCTGTCAACCAAGATTCCGAGTTCAGCAAGGACCTCGATGTCCTCGTCGATCTCACCGACACGAGCCGAAAGCACCTCGTAATAGGTTTTTGGAACTCTTAAGAACTGCATTCCGCGCGCCTTCAGGGTCGAAACCGTCTTAACGATATCGTCCGTCCGAAGGGCAACGTGCTGCACGCCAGCCCCGCCGAAATACTCCAGATACTCGTCAATCTGGCTCTTCTTCTTGCCCGCCGCAGGCTCGTTGATCGGGAACTTGACGCGCCCGTTGCCCGATGCCATCACCTTAGACATGAGCGCCGTGTACTCAGTCGAGATGTCGTTGTCGTCGAATGAGATCAAGTTTTTGAAGCCGAGGATGTCCTCGTACCACTTCACCCAAACATTCATCTGCCCAAGCTCGACGTTGCCAACACAGTGGTCAATCTCTACGATTCCGATGCCCTCGCCCGGCTCGTTCATCTCGGCAAAGCCAGGAAGGAAGTGGCCCTTAAAGTTATCGCGGTTGATGAAGGTGTGGAGCGTGTCACCGTAGACATGAATCGAAGCGATCCGCACGTAACCCAGCTCGTTTTCCAAAGAATACGGCTCAATAGCAGGCTTCGCCCCGCGTCGAACCGCCTCGTTGAACGCCCAATCGACGTCGTCCACCTCGAAGGCGATGTCTCGCACGAAGTCGCCATGAATCGCCAGAGCCTCGGCAATGTGGTGTCCCGGCTTCACTGGCGCAGAGAAGAGCAATTTGATATCGTTCTGCTCAAGGAGGTAGTCAACTTCGTGTCGTAACCCCGTCTCTAGCCCATGGCGAGCCGTGATATTGAAGCCGAAGACGTGCTGGTAGTAAAACGCCGACTGGCGCGCGTTTCCAACATAGTGGCGAATGTGGTCAACCTTGCGGATAGGGAAGTTATCTTGCATCGTCGCAGATCCTGTACCCCACAGTTTACTAGGCGGTTAGCCTAGCTCAGCCGAAAGATTTCGCGAAATATGGAAAGCCATGACGTGACTTCGGCCGGGGCCGGAGTGCCCGAAGGCGGCATCGCCGCGCAAGCGATCCCCAGTCCATCAATCGTCTCTGGCTTCAGCGCCCAAAGCTCTTTCGGATCTGTTACCTGCCCACCGGTAGCGATTACCACGCCTCCCGCCGAAGTGTAAACATCCGCCTGGCTTCCTTTCAGGAGTGCCGCCAAAGGCTTCTCCTGGGTCGTCGAATCGATCTCCTTGGTTAGCCAAGTCTTCATCGCCGACAGAGCCTGGTAGTTTGCCAGCATCTTTTGCCCTTCGGGCGTGGAGATGTTGGCGTTTTTCTGCAGCACCGCTGCCGCGCCATCAAAGTCATAGGCGTTCCGTAGGCCCTCGATCTCAGAAATCTCGGCGGGGGTCAAGGAGAACACCGTTGGCGCGGCTGGCCCTGGTTGGGCGGGCGTCTCTGGAGTGTTGGTGGCTTCTGGCGTGTTCGAGCCGACATTGCCAAGATTTTGCTTGAGCTTCTCGCCTTGCGCCTTGAGTTCAGCCGCGCTGGACTTTCCGGCGGCGAATCGATCCGGCCCCTTCTTCGCCTGCGAAATCATGTACATCGGCACTGCAGCGATCCCGATCATCACCAAAGTAAGCATCAGCATCAAAATCGCCCTTCGCCCCGTCGCTCCTGCCGGGCCGTCAGCCCCGCTAGGCGGAGTGAAGAGTGCCTCAGCCGCCGCGAGTTTCAGCATTTCGTCAATCGCTGCCACTTCGTAAGTCGGAATCGGAACCGGAATATTCTTTGCCATCTGCCCCGGCACGTACTTGGCGTCCATCTTCACTTTGTCCTTGACGAGCTTATAAAACTCCGCCGACATCTTGATCGAATCTGGCTTTGCCATTGACTGAATCCGAGCGGCCTGATTAACGCCATCGCCCATCGTATTGCGCCCATTCAGGTGAATATCGCCGATATTCAGCCCAATTCGGTGCGAAAGAATTCCATCCGGCGGGTTGCTCATCTTGAGGGCATGAAGAGTCTGCTGGATGTCAAGCGCGCACTGCATACACTGGACGGCGGATTGGAAATACACCATCATCCCGTCGCCCATCGTGTTCAGGACTTCGCCCTTGAACGCGCTTACCGAGCGGAAAATGAGGTCAAAATCGCGATGAAGCGCGCGCATGGTGCGCTCCTCGTTGACGGCGGTGAGCTTGCTAAAGCCAACCACATCGGTAAACATAATGGACGCCAGCGTCCTCTGATCCTGTGTTTGGCCGCTCGATTCCGAATCCATAGCTCCTTCCCCTCGTCCCCCAATGCATCGTTGCGTGACAGTGATAAGACGACAAGTTCGCAAGATTTGTGCCTTGAAAATCCGGGTTTGTGAGGGAAGTCACAAGCGGGAACCAGGAAGCAAATCGCAAACCTTCCCCCGCGAAAGGCGACAAACGACAAACGAACCGCGAAAATGGTATTCTCTTTTCCCGATAAGCCGATGTAGCTCAGTGGCAGAGCAAGTCTTTCGTAAAGATTAGGTCGCGGGTTCGATTCCCATCATCGGCTCCAGTTTTCAGTCGCACAATCTTCGGAATTTTCTGATTCGGAATTCTGGATTAGATATCCGAAGAGGCAACTGTAAAGCAGTGCTCCGCCGAAGTGTAGTGTCTCTCGCAATCCACGTATTGCTTCCACTGCAGCTAAGGCATCCCCAGGGCCGCTCCAGACAAAGCCGCCGAATTGGGGAAGCATCAGGACTAAGGCGATGACCATCGGGTGGAATTTTCTAAAGATCACCGACGGGAGTCCGCCGCACAACAAGTACAGCGGCCAGGTGCGTCCTGGACGGAAAAAGGGGACTGTCAAAGAGTTATGCAATAGCGGAGCGCTTTGAATTCTTAGCACAATGCCCATGACGTTGTAAATCGCCACCAGTCCAACGATGCACCAAGTTATTCTTAATCCCAAGCTCACTTTGCCTCCTCACCTTCAAGGGTGCGTCAAAGGCTAGACTGGATCGCTGCCGGATAAGTTCAGTGGAGTGGGTTTAAGTGGTGTTGACGACCTTCTGCTGATTGACCTGGAAATCAAATAGCCGTAAATAATCATGCCACCAAGGTACAGGCCTGCCTTGATAGCTGTCATCGCCTCAACCGACTGAAGCTGATCTCCAGGACCGCTCCAGGCGATCATTGGTGAAAAGAACATCCAGTACAGGATCGGCAAGACGAGCAGTGGTACCCGGCTCCTCCCCATCACCGAGACAACCCCTCCAAATCCAATAAATGCCAGCCATTTGAGGTCGGCATGGTAGTACCCCTCGGTTCGGACGGTGTGCAGAAGCGGTTCGCTAGCGAACTTTACGATGACCCCAATCGCTGCGTAAATGGCAATGCAGAGAGCCAGAGCCTTGATTACGCCGTTGAGCTGGGCTCGCTCCATACTGCATTATAACAAAGGCACTGGCAAATGGCCACAAGTAAACAACTCTTAACCCAAACCCTACCCATGAGCGACCTGCGGATGTTATGCTTACCCAATGCTGAAGTGGTTGCAAGGAAAAAAGGGGAAGGAGGAGGAGGCGTCCGCACCGGTTACCCACGCTGTCGCGCGTCCCGCTCAGCAACCCAGCGCGCCGCTCCCGGTTCAAAAAGTCCGCATGGTCGAGATGCTGACGGGGCACCTGGCCCTCAAGCAGTTCCCTCATGAGCAAGCCCAGGCCCAGTGGCTTGCCCTGCGAGCCAAGGTCAACGGCTCGCTAATCATCTTCGCCGACATCGAAGAGCACAGCGAGATGCGCGATCCCGAGGCGCACGCCGCGCCAACCGAAACCGAGCATCCTAACTACGACTTCATCCTAGCCGCACATAAGCAGTCGCTTGTGGACTCGAATTTCAACCGTCATCGCCCCGACCCCTCGCTCCTAACCCCCCAAGAACCCGTTCGTGAATTCTTCACTCTGAAATCAAGCGAGGCCACCACCCATCTCGGCGTTGTGCCCGTGAAAGAGCCTTGGAAAATCCCCGCAACCGCCGCCTTTGGCAACTGGGAAAAGATCACCGACGACGACATCGTAACGGCGCACCTCAAATCCTGGTACGAGAAGTACGGCGCGACCCCTGCCCTCATCGGTGCCGGAAACCTCGAGCTCTGGCTCGATACGCCGGTGACCGACCCCGACCTCGCGGCCGACCTCGCCCTCGAAATGTTCTCCCTCTGCCCCGACATTATCGACGAGGGCCTAGAAACCACCGAAGCCCTCGCGATGTCGATCCTCGGTGCCCACGTCTGGTACTTCTGGTGGGATTGATCCTCGCTCTCTGCGGAAGCCTTCGAAGCCGTTCCGTAAACCGCCTTGTCTTGCAGAGCCTGAAGCAAAGGCTTATCGAGATTGAAATCAGCGAAATCCTAGCCGAGCTACCGCCCTTCAATCCCGACAAGCTCCCGAATAGCCCCGATGTCGTCGGAGCACTCACCCGACAGATTCAAACGGCAAACGCCGTACTGATCGCTAGTCCCGAATACATACACGGAGTCAGCAGCGTTATCAAAACTGCGTTCGACTGGACCGTCGATACAGGCGCATGGTCAAAGAAGCCGACATTCGTGATCAATTGCTCGGGCCGGGCAACAATTGCCCATCAACAGCTTTGCCATACGCTCGGCGTAATGGAGGCAGAGGTCATCGAAGCCTGCGTTCCGCTCATGACAAACCAGATAACGGAGCTTGAGCTAGAGGCAGGCTATTCATCCGCTATGCAGGCGATCGCTGATTCCATCACCAATCGGGTCGGGTAACTTAGTTCACGCTGAAATTCCAGAGCTTTGAGTCTGCAACTCCAACGAGAACCCATGATCCTAACCGCCGCCCTTGCATTCGCCATTGCTGACCCGACCGTAGTTGCGGTTGGCCAAACCGTCGTCGCTGAAAAAACAAGTAAAGGCTGGCGAAACCCCTCCAAGTCTCTGCACGGCAAAAAGTTCACGTTCAAAACCTGGAGCGAAGGGCTGGCCGGAGACGACTATCTAGGAGAAATCGAATACGATGGGGGGCCTCCTATGGAGTCGGTGACGCTCAAAGATGTCGAAAATCCCGGCCCGTTGACCTTGTTTGTGTCAGGCAAGCCTTCATTTGCCCCAGCGACTCAGATCAGCAAAGACAACCCGGAGTATCAGAAAATCGCGGTTGCCTACGGCAAATCACAAGGCAGAAAGGCCGTTCCATCTGTAAAGAGTGGATTCCAAGCAGACCTCGACGGCGACGGTCGCACAGAGGTTCTACTTGTAATCGCCACCGACGAAGGCGTCAAGAAAGAAGCAGGCTTCTGCGCCATCGTTCTCCGGTACATGTCGGGAAGTAAGGTCGTCACCAAGACCCTTGAATTCAACGGAAAATGGGGCTACATGCGCGGACCCTTCTCCGGCAAGCTCTATGGAGTCGGCGACTTCGACGGCGACGGCACCCGCGAATTCATCTACACCTTTGAAGACCCTTGGGGCACCGAAACCAAGCTCAAGCAATTCAAAAACGGCAAAGTGAAGCACCTCTGCACCACCGCTTTTGGCGAGTAGTCAGCGCTGATCAGCGGGATAGGTGTAGAAGCCTTCCCGCTGACCGTCCTCGTTTTCGATGCCCCAATCGGAAATCTGGCTCGTCTTTATTTTCACCCTGTCGCCAAGCGACATCGTTTCGATGAAGAACGGAGAGTTGTTGAGTTCTCCCTCGAGCACGTCATTCGAGAGCTGCTTCACTTTGATGAACCACAGGTGCTCCTTTGCCCCGTCGGGAGCTTCAAAAGCGGCTTTGATGAATACCGTCTTCTTGGAGTCCTTAAGAGCCGTCAAAGCTCTACTGAGACCCTTCCGTGCCTCATCAATCGCCCTGTTCATCGCCGCATCGTTCGACGAAACTGGGTGAACATTGCGTACTTCCCACTTTTGGTCAGCGGTGAGTGGCGGATCGCTGGGACGACTTTTACATCCACAAACGAATAGAGGCAGCAAGCTCATTAAAAGTAGTGATTTAACGGTCATTCTTGCCTCACTCGAACCTGACTCATTGTAACATAGGATTCAAGGTGAAAAAGGCGCATCTGCTCCTCCTGACGACGTCGTCACTGCCGCTTCTGGTTGCCCTCCAGGCGCCAGCGAAGCCATCGGCTACCGGCGAGGCACTTTTCGCTAAAAATTGCGCGTCTTGCCACGGACAAAAAGGAGTCGGCGGAAGCGGATTTCCTAAGCCCCTCACCGGCAACAAAGCCCCCGCCGACCTAGGCAGTTACATCGCAAAATCGATGCCCCCCGGCGGAAAAACCCCTCCCGCCCAGGCCACCGAAATCGCGAAGTACATGTACGACGCTTTCTACTCGCCGATCGCCCAAGAGCGAATTCGCCCGCCCCGAATCACTCTGCAACGGCTCACGGTCAGGCAGTTCCGAAACGCCCTCGCGGATCTCATCGGCCCCGACCACCAAGCCCTCACCGGCGAACCCGGAGGGATGCACGGCAACTACTACAAGAGCCGCCCATGGGACGACAAAAACCGCCTCATCCAGCGAAAAGACACCACGATCAACTACGATTTCGGCACGAAGGGCCCCAGCGACGCCGCGTTCGATCTTTGGAATTTCTCGGCCGTCTGGACGGGCTCAATCATCGCCCCAGAAACCGGCGAGTACGAGTTCATTATTCAATCGAACCAGAACGCCAGACTCCAAATAAACGGCGACAAACCGCTCATCGACAACCGCGTCCGAAGCTTCAACGAGACGGAGTTTCGGGGTTCAACCTACCTCATCGCCGGACGCAACTACCCCTTCTTCCTCGAGTTTACGAAGCAGACGGCCGGAGTAAACGACGAAGAAAAGAAGAAGAAAACCCCTCCAGGTGCCGCCTTCGTCAAGCTTCTATGGCGACGTCCAAAAATGGCCGCCGAAGTTATCCCGCCACAGTTCTACAGTCCGGGTTGGAACCAAAACACCTACATTTGCAGCACCCCCTTGCCTGCCGATGACCGAAGCATCGGCTACGACCGCGGCAACGCCGTCAGCAAAGACTGGGACGAAGCCACCACCCGCGCCGCCCTCGAAACCGCCGAGTATGTTCTTGCCAACCTGGACAAACAAAGCGGAACAAAGCCAGGCGATGCTAATCGGCTGCCAAAGCTGAAGGAGGGCCTAAAGCTGTTCCTGACCAAAGCATTCCGCCAGCCGCTTACCCCTGAGCTTGAGCAACTCTATCTGGAAAAGCCTTTCGCAAGTGCTGCCTCTCCCGAAGCGGCGATCAAGAAAGTTATCGTCCTCTCTCTCAAATCCCCCCGCTTCCTCTATCGCGAAATCGGCTCGCGAAAAGATCCGTTCCAAACGGCCTCCGAACTCAGCTTCGGACTTTGGGACTCAATCCCGGACGTCCAGCTCCTCCAAGCCGCCGGCCGAGGCGAGCTCAACACGCCGGAAGGGAAGCGCAATCACATCCAACGCCTCGTCAACGACTCACGAACCTACACCAAGCTCCGCGAGTTCCTCATGAGCTGGCTCAAGGTCGACGAAATCCCCGATATCAACAAGAGCCAGAAGACTTTCCCGCAGTTCGATCAAGCCGTGGTCAACGACCTCCGAACCTCACTCGATCTCTTCCTCAAAGACGCCGTTTGGGCACCCGATGGCTCTTTCACCAAGCTCATGACGAGCAAGAACCAGTTCTACAACGGCCGCCTCAGCAAACTCTACGGAGGAAATCTCGACCCCAGCGCTGGATTCCAACCCGTCACCGCCACCGACCGCTCCGGAGTCCTGACCCATCCCTACCTCCTATCACGTCTCGCCTACACCGAAGGCTCTTCCCCGATTCACCGAGGAGTCCTCATCATCCGCAACATGATGGGTCGAATCCTTGCCCCACCTCCCAGCGCTTTCGCCCCCGAGCCCGCCTCGCTTCACCCGAACCTCACTACCCGCGAGCGCATTGCCCAACAAACCAAGCCGGAAATGTGTAACGGGTGCCACGCCAGGATCAATCCGCTCGGCTTCACCCTCGAAAAATACGACGCCATCGGCAAGCTCCGCCTGATCGACAACAACAAGCCCGTCGACACTACAGGAAGCTACACCGACTCCCAGGGCCAGACGGTCAAATTCAACGACGCAACCGACCTCGCGAACTACATCGCGACCAGCGAAGATAGCCACACCGCATTCGTGGAAAAACTATTCCAGTACTTCACAAAGCAGCCGATTCGAGCCTACGGGAAGGAAGCCCTGCCGAACCTGGTCACCCAATTCAAAAAAGACAACTATAATATCCGTAGCCTCATCGTGAACGTGATGATGACGGCGACGGGGGCAACACAATGAACGAATCCACAAGGCGAGATTTTTTGCGAACCCTCGGGGTGAGCGCGGCAGCGATGCCGTTCCTCTTGGGACTACCGAGCTTTGCCTTCGGAAACCCAGCTCCACTGCGCAAAAAGAGATTGGTTGTACTCTTCAGCCCCGACGGAATCGTTCCTAGCACCTTCTGGCCAGATGTCGAGGGCACGGGGTTCATCTTCAAAGAATCCCTTAAACCCCTAGCTAACTACCGCGACAAAATGCTGATCCTCAAGGGCGTCAGTGACCGCGTTCACGGCGACGGCGATAACCACATGCGCGGCATTGGCTGCCTCCTTACTGGCGTCGAACTTTTTCCCGGCAACGTCCAGGGCGGCTCCGATACCCCCGCTGGATGGTCCAGCGGAATCTCGATTGACCAAGAGATCAAGAACTATCTTCAGAAGAACCCCGCCACCAAGACCCGTTTTGGCTCCCTGGAGTTCGGTGTCATGGTTCCCGAACATGCCGACACCTGGACCCGCATGGTCTACGCAGGCCCAAACACGCCCATCGCCCCCATCGACGACCCGTACCAGATGTTCAACAAGCTCTACGGCCAGTCAAAAGACCGTGAGCTACTCAAGTCGGTTCTTGACGACCTGAAAACAGACATGGACAAGGTCCGGTCGCAGATTTCCAAGGACGATCAGCGGCTATTGGACGACCACATGCAGCTCGTTCGAGAGATGGAAAGGGACATCTCTGCCCATAAGGACGAAACCCTCAACCACCCGGTTCCTCAGCTTGAACCAGGAGTACGAAGGGATAACGACAACATGCCCAAGATCAGCAAACTGCAGATCGACCTCATGGTCAGCTCGTTTATCGCCGATTCTTGCCGCGTCGCCACGCTCCAATACACCAACTCCGTCGGCCAGCCCCGCTTCACCTGGCTCGGTATCACCGAGGGTCAGCACGACCTATCGCACGAGCCCGACAGCAACGCGAGTGCCCAAGAAAAGCTCACCCGAATCAACAAATGGTACGCCGAGCAAATGGCGTACTTGCTCAAGAAGCTCAGCGAAACCAAGGAGCCGGACGGCAACGGAACCCTGCTCGATAACACAACCGTCGTCTGGACAAACGAGCTCGGCCAAGGCAACAGCCACACCCTGGAAAACATCCCCTGGGTCCTAGTCGGCGGCGGCCTCGGCTTCAAAACCGGTCGCTACATCGACTTCAAAGGCGTCAACCACAACCGGTTGTTGATGGAGCTGGCACACGGTTTCGGACACAACGTGTCGACATTCGGGAACAAGGATTACTGCGGACAGGGAGTGCTGGGGCTGTCGTAACTAGTAACTCCCCAGAATTGGGGAGTCGGTGAGCGTTAGCGAACCGGTGGGGCTGTCGTAATCGTGAACCAGCCATCAAACGCCGTCTCCAAAACACAAAAACCTTGTATCCTGATTCCAAGAGAAGATCATGAACAGAATGATGCTCTGGTTAGCGATCACGGCTGCAATCGCCGCCTCGATCCTGCTGTTCTTCGCAACGCGCCAAATTTTGCTTGTGGTGTTCTTGCTAGGTGGTCATTCCCTCGCTGCATACTGGCTATTCCGCCCGGATCCGCCCAAGGCGTCCAGAAAAATCATCACCTACTCGCTTCTCGGGGTTCTTATTTCTGTGGCAGTCTTTGCTCTAGGTAGTCGATACTCTTCGGACTGGTTCATGATCTTCATGGGAGGAATAGTTTCGTGCGATGTGTCGATAAACTTGCTCAACTACCGAACCGAACTCCGAGGCCCCGCGAGCTAGATATGGCAAAGCAAACTTCGCGAGCAAAAACCGCGCTCCGAACCGTGGGCCGACTCGTCCTTGCCCTCATCATCCTCGTACCGATCCTCTTCTTCTGCTGGATTCAATACTTCTGGTACCGAGCAAGTATCTTAAAGCCGGAGGAACAAGCTCGAATCAGCAAGCTACAGGGTGTAATCGCCGAGCATTGCAAAGTCGGAAGCTCGATTGACACATGTCTTGCCAAACTGGGGCAAGTGGCTTATGCTCCGAAGCGGTCGGATCTACCAAGTTGCTGGTTTGACAAAACAATCGACGGTGTGGGGCATACCGCATTTATCCAAATCGAAGCAAAGGGCGACAAAGTCTCCGTCGCGACGGTCGAAACAGCGACCGTAGGGCTACCCTAGACCCCACCGAGCTACCCAGCTGGTTTGTAGTACTTCGGATCGAACTTGTTGCGATTCTGCTTCCGCGCAAAATCAACAAAAATGAAGTAGGGCATCGTCGGATTCAGTCCCTCGGAGGGCTTAAAAATCAGCTTAGAATTGTCGGAACTAAATGCTAAGTGCTGCGCATTATCCCAAACATCTGGAAAACCAGCGATGTGGCTGAACGCATGCTTCCCGGTCGAAGAATCCGCAAAGTGTAAGTATTTAGCCGTCCAAAGGGCTAAGTACTTGTCGTCCGGAGTGAACTGGAACGCGCCAAAGCGAGCCAAATCAGGGGTTACCCTGATCGTCTTCCCGGTGTCCAAGTTAAGAATCTCTTGCCCGGCATAATTCCCTTTTGAGTACAGCGTGTACGCCACGACATTCGAACTATTCCCCGTTACAAGACCCCCTGCCGAGTCTGAACTGATCTTAACATCCGGCCCAGATGCCTTCCCATCCGCCGTCGAAAACCGACTCAACTTATTCCCGATAATCCGCAAAACTGACTTGCCATCAAACGACACGCAAAATGAACTCAAAAAAGGTGCAGCCCAAGAAGCCACAACTTTCTTCTCCGAAAGATCAAGCAAGAACGCCTTCTCAGATGCAGAAATATTCATCATTGCATAGCGATTATCTGAGCTAATACTAATGGGCATACATCCGCCACGCTTATGTGTCGGCATCGGAAAATCCACCTTCCGTAGTAGCTTCCCATCCTCGGTCGAGTAGAAGTAGAACCGCCCATCCCGATTCGTCAGGCAAAACTCCTTTCGCCCCGGCCTCTCGATCAGCTCTGCGCCGCCAAAGAAGCTCGGCGGAATATCGCCAAACATCGCTTCATGCGCCTTCTCGGCCTTCTCAATCGCTTTCAGTTCCTCGGCTGAGTAGTCGACGCGCGGCACTTCTTCAATTTTCGCAGTCTTAATCGGCTTGTTCCGAGGGTCATTGAACCACCGAACTTCGCCGTCCGTCATGATGCACATCGGATGCTCCTTTGAATCGAAGAGCGTGTATTCAAAAAGCGGCATCCCCTGGATACATCGGTAGCCAAAGCTGGTGTATGGCGGCTCGGACGCCTGTCCCAAGAGGCCGAGGGCCAGCGAAACTGCAGTTAGCAACATGGAGTTGATTATACGAAACTTCCGAAAAAATGCGAAGTTTCGTATAATCACAAACATGAAACCGATCCCGCTCGGGCTTTGCCTTCTACTGCCGGGCGCACTCGCCATCGGAGCGGCGCGGCTCCAAGGCGGAATGGCGCCTCCCCAGCCCGGAACCCCTCTCACCATCATGGTTCCCCCAGATTCGCTTCCTCAAAAGGGCGCACTAACGATCACTGGTGAGGCCGTGCCACCGCTTGACGGTGGGCAGCAAGTGAGTGTCAAAGTGTTCTTCCCGGACGGCACCTCCCAAACAGTTCGAGTGGCCCCCACGAAGGACGGAAATTTCAGGTTTAACTATCCCGTCCTCGAACAACTAGGTCGATATCGCGTTGTCATTTTTGATTACAACCTTCAAAACAACATCGAGTGTTCGTTCAACGTGCTCGGTCCAGTTGAGACGGAGGCTCAAATCTTAAGTAGAATGCGCGCTCTTCACCAGCACTCCGAAGCGGTGGTCGCGTCGGTTGCTCGGCACGTTCACGCTCGTCGTCCAGGACCGAGCCGGGAGGAAGCCGCCCGGCGCCTTGAGCTTGCAAAGCAAAAACTAGCCGAGCTCAAAACTCGCCTGGATAGTGGAAAGGCGGCTCTCGATGGGTTGGTAGCTCTCCACCGTTACCCTGATCTCTCCGGCTTTGTCGTCCAGGCCGAAACTGAACTCGCCGAATGGTCACGAGATGCCGCCGAAACGGACCGGCGACTTGCCGAGTACGAAAACAAGACTCGCAACATGCCAACCATGTGCGATAGTCTCGACACCGCCGCCGAAGGCCTCGCTTTCGTTGCCTCGGCGACCACCATCATCACCGAGCCCCTGTCATTGCTCAAGAGCTTCGCGGTTGGAAAGCTGCAACAGGCGATCGACAGCCCTCAACTCCAACGTGCCGCCGAAGCTCGAGCACAAGCTCTCCAAGTTCGAAGCAATATTCAGTCTGTCGCAGAAGGAGTACCAGACCTCCGCCAGCGCGTGACAGGTGCGGCCCAAGATGCCTCTACCTACATAGTTCGAAACCTGTTCGATGACTACTGCCAGGTGATCGAAGGCACCGTCGAGAGCGATTTTAGCGTCGACGCAAAACAAGGGGCCGACAGCTACTGGAAGTACCGCGTGGTGCTCAAAGCCAACATGAAACTCTGGGCCGAGAAGACCCAGCAAGCAACACCCCAAGGCGTTCCTTTTACCGGTCGCATCGAAGGAAACACGTCGCGCCTCGAGTTTTTCGAGGACATCTTCAAGGTCGAGCCAGTCAAGAACGGAACTGTGTTTCTTCGCAAAAAGATCATGCCACGGGTGGTTGGGAATGTCGCCAATGAGGGCATGGGCCTCGGGCAGGTGGTCCACATGGCGTCACCGGGGCACTTCAATGTTCGCTATCTTGGTTGGCTGAAAGAAGATGAACTTGTGCTGAAACAGGACGCGGTTCTGAACGACTTTTCGAGCGCGTACCAGAACATGCTCGCCGTCGGAATCTCCCCTCAAGGTGGGCTGGTTCCCATTTTCCGAATGTTCAAATTCCCCATCCAAAAGGCCGCTTGGATGATCGACAGGACGACAAAAGGCGAACCCGTTGCTATTCCGGTGACTCGTAACGGCAACGACCAGTCGATGGAAAAAACGTTTACGAGAAACGAAAAGGTGAGCCAAGGGCAGACTGCTGTGTCGTTCAAAGTTGACTATAAGCTGGCACAGAAACCTCGGGCTGCTCGGTAATCTGCTAGAGTGCGCGTCAACATCATCAACCAGTTCAGCATAGAAACTGGAACCGATGTCGTCCGCCGACTCCGCACCCGCAAGACCGAGGAGTTGCTCGTATTCCTCGCCCTACACCAAACCCGTTGGATCGCTCGAACCGAGCTCCTAGAACAAATCTGGCCCGACGACGACGACCAAGCCGCCCGTCAAAAGCTCCGCCTGGCGCTCCATTCGATCAGAGGCGTCATCAGAGACCACCTTGAATCCGATGGCGACCTTGTCAAGGTCAAGGACATCGAAGTCGATTTCAACGAAGCCGACCTCCTGAACCTCCCGCCCGGCTGGCGGCTCATGCCGGGTCACGAGGTCGAGTGGCTCGACCTCATCGCCGCCAGCGGCGAGGCGCGCCAACAGCTCTCCACCCTCAGCCAGCTCGAAACCACCACTGACCGGGCCAACAGCCTCGCCTACCTCATCAGCACCGACCCCGGCGAGCCGTCGCTTTACCAAGACCTCTTCGACCACTACACGCAGCAGGGAAGTCGCGCCGCCGCGAGCGTCGTAGCCAGTTTCGCCCGGCTCAATCTCGGCAGAAACTGCCCACCAGAGCTAAGCCAGACCACCAAAACCCAAATCCGCTCCGACTTCGTAGGTCGCCTCCGCGAACTCGCTACTCTCGCCGAAGCCCTGCTCGGCAACCAAGAACCCGCCGCAATCCAGCTCAACGGCGTCGGCGGAATGGGCAAAACCCGCCTCGCCGCCGAGCTCGCCTCACTCGCCCCCGCCGAAGATATCCCCGTCGCCTGGGTCAGCCTCACTGGAGTCACCAGCGAGCAAGAAGCTCAAACTAAGCTCCAAGCCGCCCTCGCCGAGACCCTTTCGATAACCCCCGAAGAAGCCAAAGACCCCGAAGAAATCAGCTCGATCCTGGTCATCCTCGACAACGCGGATCAAACGCCTCTCATATTCTTGAATGGCTACCAAAAAGGTGGTTGCGGACTAAGAACCCTAATCACCTCGCAATCCGCCCACCCGGAAATCGACCGAGCGATCACCGTCCAGCCCCTGTCTCTTCCACGCGGAAACTCGCTTGATCAAGCCCATCAATCCGAAGCAATCAACCTCCTCACCTTCCTCTCCGGAAAGCCCCTTACCGAGACCAACCACCAGATTTACCAAACCCTAGCCGAAGAAAGTGGCGGAGTCCCCCTCGGTCTCGCGATGATTGCCGCCGAAGCCCGCCACCGACCCCTGAGCGACCTCGCCGAGAGCCTGCGGAGCAAGTCGATGAGCCTCAAATTCGGCTCGGGCAACGACGCAATCCCCACCCGCCACCTCTCGCTCGAAGCCACGCTCCAGTGGAGCTTTGACCTC
The DNA here is from genome assembly GCA_965248555.1 of Fimbriimonas sp. Classification (GTDB taxonomy): domain Bacteria; phylum Armatimonadota; class Fimbriimonadia; order Fimbriimonadales; family Fimbriimonadaceae; genus Fimbriimonas. The sequence goes on from CBDFJP010000002.1 coordinate 202,704, forward strand.
CTTAGCCCCGAAGAAAGGCAAGCCGCAGCCGCCCTTAGCGCAATGGAAGAAGACTTCGACCGCAAGATTCTCACACCGCTAAGCATTAGCGAACAAACCCTTCAGACCCTGCTCAACTCCAACTGGGTGACGGAACCCGCCGCCGAAGGCGTCTACCGACTCCTCCCGCCCATCCGCCACTTCCTCCGAAGCCGAGCGACGCCGGAAGTAAATCTAAAACTCAAAAACTGGCTGGTCGACCAAATCTCCGAAAACTATCCCAGCGACTATGCCACCGTCAGCGAGATCGCCGAACGCTACCAAGCCGACATCGCGCTCTTCGAGCGTGATTCTGACCAATATCCGCCAGAAATCCAAGGCGCGCTCCTCGTCGGACTCCAGATCACCGCCCACCGATACGGCCGTGTCGAGCGATTCTTAACGAGAATGTCCGCCGTCCTGGAAAAGCACGAGCATCCCAACTGGCGCAACCTCCTCGGCAGCACTGAGTACATCCGCCGCAACTACGCCGCCGCCCTCCCCCACTTCGAAAAGCTCTTGACCACCCCCGATCCCGATCTGCAGTCCGTCGCCAAAGCAAACATCGCCCTCATCAAAATGAGCACCGGCGAACCAAAACAAGCCGCCCAACTCCTAACCGAATCCATCGAAGAAACCACAAAAGCAAGGCGAAAAGGCGCGCGGATGATCAACCTCGCAAGCTGCTTCTGCCTCCTCGGCGAATACGAAAAAGCTATCATCCAAGCCAACCAAGCCCTTGATCTCTTCGAAACCCAAGAAAATCTCCCCGCCTACATCGCCCTCTGCCACCAGCGCCGCGCAGAAGCCGAACTTCTCCTCAACCAGCCGATCAAAGCAAAGACCTCCGCCCTCCTTGCGCTCGACGGCTTCGAAGAATCGCGCCAGTGGCACCACATGGTCGAGCTCTATATGCTTCTCGCTCTCATCGCCGCCACCGAGGAAGACCTCGCGGCTACCAAAAAGTGGGGTCAACTTCTCCTTGACCAAAAGCCAGACCCCGTCGCCCTCTGCGGAACCCTCTATCACGCACTGGCAAAACTGAAACAGCCAAACGAAGCGTCCCAATTCGCCCCTGGCATCATCCCCGAAAACCTCCCCCTCCTCCTAAAATCCCTTCCAAACCCCAACTCCACCCCCAATCCTCAGCCCCGAAGCACCTGGTACGCCCTGGCTCGCCAGACCTTGAAACACCTCTGAAACGGACGGTGGATACCTTGATCCTGCCCTGCCGAGAGTGCGGCGCGATAGTCACACGACGCAGGGCAAAAGGATCAGATGAAGTCAAAATCACTAGCCTCAACCCTTGCCGTCGCCGTCACCCTCGCCGGCTGCGGCGGATCAAGCTCAAACTCCAGCACCAACCCGTTCGCCGGAACCTACACCGGAAACATGACCCTCGATAGCAGTAAGAACGGCGCGCTTTCGCTCACCGTCGCCTCTTCGGGAGCCGCAACCGGAACCCTTACGGTTACCGCTCCAAGTATGGCCCCGACCAGAGGAGTCTCCGGATTTTCGTTCACCGTCGGAACCACCAACATCTCCGGAACAGTCGGCGCAGACGGAACCCTCAACATCTCCGGAACCGACGCCGGAAGCGGCCTCTTCACCGTAGGCGGACAGATCGGCGCAAACGGCGGAAACATCAACATCAATGCTGGAGGCCAGAACTTCACCGGCACCCTGAGCGCATCAACCGGCGGCGGAGGTGGTGGCTCGATCACCCTCACCAACGGCAGCGGCTCAAACGCCATCATGTCGAACTTCCCAGCCAACCCGCTGGTCTTCATGTCCACCGTCGGCGGTGCCTCGTCCATCGTCGCCTCTCCCCCTGGTGGAGGAAATGCCCGCACCCTTACGCTGTTGCTCGACGCCACCGCAATTCCTGGATCCAACGTCACTTACACTGGAAATGCATCCGATCCAAACAGTTTCCAGTATGTGGAAAGCGCTTCGAAGTCATGGAAGGCAACCGCAGGAACCGCGAACATCGTTTCAAGAACCTCAAGTACCATCCAGATCACGCTTAACAATGTGACTATGACTGCCGTTGAAGGCACCGGAGCAACCGGATCCTTCACCCTCAACGGAACCCTCACCAAGTAACACAAAAAATCCCCTCCCTCATTTTGAGGGAGGGGATTTTTCTTGCCAGCTTATTTCTCCGCCGCCATCGCCGCCAGTTGGGCGAGTTGCTCTGGTGTGACGAGCTTTGAGATCATAGCCTGAAGCTCCGTATCCTTCTCGGAGAGCAACCGGATTCGGTCTGCGTCCGGAATCTTTCCGTCCTTCACCTGCTTCGCCAGGTCCCGAGCGAGCTTCGTGTAGTCGCCTCGATACCCGTCAATCGACTTGAACACCTTCTTGTCGAGCTTGATCTCCTTGGCAACGTCGGGCATCAAGAACGCAAAGTTTCCTTCAGCCTTGATTCCGAGCTTCAGGGCCGACGCCAACTGAGCCGGGTTCAGCATCTTCACGATCTGCATCCGAAACTCGCCTTGGAGCTTATCCACAACGTTAAAAACGTCGGGAGCCTTGCCGATCGAGAATCCGCCGACCTTGACGTCCGGCCGAGCCTTGTTGAGGAGTTCGCCTACGCGGCGATCCAGCTCGCCCATCACCTTGTTGATGTTCTGCATGACATCATCAGATATAGAAAGGGAAGTCCGCGAGCTCTCCGACCGGAGCAGGTTCAGCAAGTCCCCATCCCCTGGACCAGCCAACGAGACCGAGCTAAGGCTAAGGGCAGCGACGATGATAGCGAAAGTGGTTCGAGTTTTCATTTGTATCCCACAGTTTCGGGTGAACTGTTGCAGATTGATCTTACGAACGGCACGTTTCATAACCGTTTCAACCAGACTGAGATTACCTTCGGGCGAGCCCAAGCAGCTTTGTGCAGTCCAGCAATCCGCCAAGTGAACTCTTGTAGGTAGGGTTCAGCCTGTCAATGTTCGCCACCGAAGACCTCAGGGCGTTGCTGATTCTGGAAGGAGATCCTTTGGAAGCCGAAAACCTTAAATACTCTGCAATCGCGCCACTAGCCATAGGCGTCGAGAACGAGGTACCCGACCATACGGCTATGCCGCCTGTCCAATCGTAGCTCGCGATTCCAACGGCTGGAGCGCTGACGCCTATATGCCCGTCCCAGTTGCTAAAGCTCGCCTTCGTCGCGTTAGCATTGAGCCCACCCACGGCGATTGCGTTCCTGACTCTTGCTGGGTAGCAGAGTCCCCTTACTCCGTTATTCCCTGCCGCCCCAACAACTGTCATGCTTTGCGTGGTGGTCCAGTCGATCACATCGGCCATTGCAGGAATTTGGGTTAATGTACCGAGGCTCACATTGGCAACTTCGGCACCGCTTGCTGCAGCAAATGCCAGCCCTTTGATGAGTCTCCAGGTGGATGCTTGACCATCGCTGTCCGCAACCCTGGCGATAATCAGCTGCGAAAGTGGAGAAATCTGGTCAACGATTCCTGCAACCATTGAGCCATGCCCTGTTAATCGGTCAGCGATACCGTCTCTGTTTGAATCAACTCCCATCGGCTGATCAAACGCGCCTCCGAATCCCTCTACAAAATTGGCTGAATCAACCACTTTCGACCATAGCGCTGGAATCCTGGGCGATAGCCCAGTGTCCAAAATCGCTACTCGAACCTGTCGACCTCTTGTAGCTGCAGCGACCGAATTCCAACGAATCTGTTTCAAGAAAAACGAGTTCGCATTCTGAAGCAACGCTCGATCTCCAACTGCCGGAAGGGTCGACCCCTTCTGACCCTCGGGTGACGTGATAGGGTTGTCATCTTCGGACCACAAAACTCTGGGGTCGGTAAGCATTGCGTTACGAGCTGCCGTCGAAGCTGTCTGATCAGTCGCACTGAATAGTGCGAACGGTGCACCCGCTGTCGTGTCGAGCAACGCTAAACCGTAAGACGCCCCCACTAGATTGGCCGGAGTCCCCGGAGCCAATCGGCAGATCACGTGCACATCCGCGCTGGCCAAACTTGCCAGTGCAAACGAGCTAAATAGGAGGAAAGATTTCAGTTTCATGATTCGGTTCCCGAGTAAAGGGTGAACGGCGCCCAATAGTATGGATGCGCTAAGTGATCGCGACAAATACATTGTGAGTGCAAAAAACTCTCTTGCAACGACTTTTTTTGCCAGCATTGCTCGTAGAGAGCGGTGAAGAAGAGCTTTCCGGCCAAGTCATTCAGCTCCCAAAGTGGAGCTACGACAGTCTTAGCACCACAAGCAAGAAAAGCCCGGGCAAGCCCGTCCGGCTCATTTTGGCTGTGCGGCGAGATCGCGCCCATCTCGCACGCAGAAAGGGTCGCCAACTCGGCCCGCAATCCACTTCGAGCGATTTCAAATGCAAAAAGCGGCCCATCTTCGAACTTGATCGCCGACACCATCGGGTTCAAAGGCCGGTGCATCGCGTGCGAAACCACATGGACGCAGCCGAACTTGCCCCGCATCAGCTCCAGAGCTCCGTTGCGCGATTTAGCGACCTCGACCCGAGCAAAATACTGGCTCACCGCCTCAATCTCCTGCTCAGTGTGAGCCAGATTTTCCGAGTCCCCAGCCAACACCAACAGCGAATCCATGCGAGCCTCCGCTTCTCCAGAAAGGCAAGGATGCAAAGCAACCTGCCAAGCTCTGTGTTGATCCCTTAGTGCCGAGCACGCCGCCCAAGGCACGCTCCATGCCGCTCCATCCGGACAAACTCTCGAAGTCTTCGACACCAAAACGGGTTCAAAAAGGTCAGCCATACTCCGCAAGAGCCTTTCGGCTTGCCGAGGACAGGCATCCGAATCCGGAGCCGCGCAAGCAAGCTCAAACTTCAACCAGCGATCAAGCTTCCGAAGCTCGTCCGCTGCACCCGGCAATATTTGTACATGGTCCTGGTCAAGAACCGCAAAAGACCCCTCGCCTTCCCAGAGAACCACCCCGCTCGCTTCGCCGGTCTGTAAACGTAGATGCGCCAACGGCTCGTGCAACAGAACCTCATTTGCCCGCCGTTGAACCGAAGCAAAGCTCGTTGCTCCGCTCACGTGCCGGGAATTTCTGTTCAACGGCACCGAGCCGAAAGACCGAAGTTCTGCAGCTATTGCGGCGATCTTTACGAGGCCCGAATCCCTAGCCGCGCCGCCTTGACCAATCTCGTCAAGCAACGTCACCGCCCGAATCTGCTCGATCACGCTTCGCGCCTCCCTAACGCTGGCTCTCGTGCCCTGCCGCACCAACAGCCCCAGATACTCAGATATTGCCTGATCCTTATCCCGAAAGAACGCAACGCTCCCTGCAACCGATCCCCGTTGAAGTCGATCTACCAAGATCCAGCGCATCATCCGCCGAAAGTGCGGCAAAGGTTTTTCAGCACTCTTCGCAAGTAGGTAGTCCACCTTCCACTTGATATCCAAGTAGCCATACCGAACAATCGCTCGCTTGGCAATGGGCAGTAAATCTGGACTGTCCTCAGCTGCAAGAAGATTGACCCTTGCAAGCACATAGGGCGATCCTGCCCCAAGCTCCCGCGCCAGCTCCAGCCGACGCTGTCGTTGGTTACCCATCCGCTCAAGTTCAGCCAGCCGTAGCTCACATAGCCCAGCCCAAACCAAGTTCTCGATTTGGACGTAGAGCCTTTTCGCCGTCGAAAACGATCGTTTGGCCTCCGCCTCTTGACCAAGATTCGCGCTCGCGCACCCCAGTCCGTAATGCAGATTCGCCAGGTGCAGAGGCACCGTCTGCGTTCTAGATGTCAAAACATCCGAATATTGGGCGCTCGCCTCGTCCCAAAGGTTTAGATTCAGCAGCGCGTCGGCCAAATACTCGTCCGTGCGCGCAAGCTCAATCTCCGAATCTTCAAATCTGGAACGCAGCTCAGTCAGCCGCTGAAAAGCTTCTTCACTCCGGTTTGTCAGCGTATATGCAATCGCAATATTGAGCTCAGCAAGGTCAGCCAAGTACTCCAATTCCAAGCCTCTCGCCGCATCGCGCGCCTCAACTGCCAAAGCCTCCGCCTCCCACGGATTCCCGCCAAAGAGGTGCGTCGAAGAGAGTCCGAGACGCGCAGAGATCGACTCTACCTGAAACCCCGCCCGCTCCAACTCTGGCAAAACGCGATTCAAAACCCGCCGCGCCGAGCGCATTTCTTCACGATAGATGAGGACATTTCCAAGATTGAATAATGCCCTCGCCGCCATGCCCGGCTCGTCCAGTTTTGTCAGTTCACGGTTGAGCTTATTGGCTAGCCGCTCCGCTCCACGGATGTCCCCCGCACGGCCCAGGCTATCAATCGCTCCAACTTGGAACGACCATTGCGCCACCGGATCATCCGCAACCCGCCCCGCCAAAACAAAAGCATCTGCACTCTGCCGCCATCGCCCATGGAGCCGCTCATAGATACCACCCGCCCGAAACCCCCACTCGATATCCGGCGCATGCTCAACCACCTTTCTCCAGTGGCGTCCAAGCTTTTCTAGCTGGGCATTATCTGACCCATAGAATCCAATCAGGCGATGAAAATATTCTTGCCCAAGCCCGCGAAGGTCCTTAAAGCTTTTCCAGCGAACTTTCTGCCCGGACTCGAGCTGGTCAACGAGTTCCGTGACCGTCAACCGGCACCTCTACAGGGGGCAGATACAGCTCCCCAGCCTCGCCACTAAACTTGATTTCGGCCGATTCGAGGGTCCTCACCTGAACGGAAAAATACCCGTCAATCTCCAATGGCTTTGCCTCATCACAAACCGTAACCTGGTCATAACCAGAAGGCGCCCGACCTACAATCTCCCAACCGCTAGGAATCGGCTGATAGACGACGTTGACACTCTGTACCGAATCGCCATACGTAGCTTGAATTCCGGACTTGCCACTTCGAGCGCCCACCCCTAGAAGCAAGCATCGAACTTGATGTAGACGGTTCACCTTCACCTGCATCAGTGCCTGCGCCGCAGCCACCAACTCCGAAGGAGCTTTGTACACCTTCACTTTGCTAGCGGCAAAAAGCTTTACCAACTGTGCCAGATCATGTTGGCAACTCACACACGAATCGACATGCTGCCGCGCCTCCGGCGAGGTCTTTCCCTCAGCCAAGTCGGCCAGAGCTTCGGTATATCGTGCGCAGTCGCGTTTCATCGTCATTTCAATAGATGCCTATGCTAATTCATTAAATACATTCACGCGAAAAATCCTTGTTTTTCTAAGATCGCGCGGAGCTTTGCAAGGCAGCGGGCCCGTGTCGGACCAATCGCCCCACTCGGCATTCCAAGCCTCGCCGAAACCTCATCATAAGAAGTTTCCTCCGAGAGGTAGAGGGCATTCAGCAAGGTCTCACACTTCCCGCCCAAAGCCTTTAGCCCGTACGGAGCGCGTCCGCATCGCTAGCCTCCACCGCCGCCGCTTCAGCCGAGGCATCTTCGTCGGCCAGAATCGAGTCCAAATCACTCTGCTCAGTAGGATTTTCTAGGCGAGAATTGCTCACCCGAATCACATGAAGAGAAGCTCTCGCTGCCGTTACCGCCAGCCATTTCGGAACCGCATTTGGCGACTCAAGACGATCTAAATTCGTGTACAGAGACTGAAATGTGCTCTGGAAAACGTCCCCGCAATCTTCTTCCGACAGCCGATACCGGCGAGGAATTGAATACACATAGTCCGAAAACCGAGACACGAGCCGATCCCAGGCGGCGCGATCGCCTTTCTGGCATCGCTCCACCAAAAGAGCCAAGTCCATTCCATCCTGCTCTCGGCGCATCTTGCTCATTTAGCTTACATGACCGCTGAGAGCGGCATCTTAACAAAGCTTCCACCATTCGGCCAACGCAACCCAAGTAGAGTTCCTAACCCACCAAGAAATCCGCAGTCACAATCGGCAATGGCGCATGCCCCCAGCCCATATCGCTCGACCCCGTTTTCGCAGCATCCGGCACCCCGAGGAGGGTCGTGATGTGTGGCTTATAAGGAAAAACTCGGCTGGCAAGAAACGCGACATGGTCGTCGCGTACTTGAGCCTCGCCGATGATCGTGACATAGGGCGAGCAAACGATGGCGTGTCCATCTCGCTGATACGTCTCATCGAAACAGGTGACATTCAGCAGTCCCGCTTCGTCTTCGAGATCAAAAAACACCACCCTTTTGCCACTCGGAGTGGGCGGAAATCGGAGCCGGATCGGGTTTCCAACGACGATCGCTTTGCGTCCATGCTCAAGCCTTCTTGCAACGGTCGTCGTCACCCCGCCCCTACTCGCTACCCGCGCCCGCTCGAAGCCCATGAGGTGGTGATCGATGTCCAGGTCAAGGTACCGCCGCTCATGAATCGCCCTTTCGGCCTGGTTGAAATCCAAGATTCCTTCTGGCAACATGGGAATGGGGGCCCCAAGTGGCAACGTCCCTGGAGTGTTGAAGGCCCGCGCATAATCCAAAATCGCCGGCAAGGCCCATAACAACTGCCTTCTGTTTTCGTGGAGAGAATCGAACGCGCCGACAAGGATCAACCGCTCCAAATCATCCCGCGAAGGGTTCGTCTTCATCGCGAAATCAAAAACACTCTCAAAAGGCCGAGCCAAAGCAATACGAAGCTGTAACTCCCGATTCAACCCACTGATTTGCGCCAAAGCCACCCGAATCCCTCCATTCGGCACAACGATCTGCGGGTCCATCGCTGACTTCACATTCTCTACCGCAAAACCCACTCCGCTCAGGTTGATATCAACAGGAAGAATTGCCACCCCCCGGTTTCGGGCTTCGTTCACCAAGGTACATGGCCCGTAATAACCTGCGGGCTGAGCATCCAGCAGAGAAGCGAAATACTCCGCCGGATAGTGCTGCTGGCAATAAATCGACCGCACCGAAATCTCCGCAAATGCCAGCGCGTGACCCTGGGCAAATCCGTACCCCTTGAACCCCGCAATGAGTTCAAAAACCTCTTCCGCAACCTGCAAACCATACCCATTCGCCTGAATCCGACCCAAAACCCTCTCCCGAATCTCCCGCCCAAAATCCTCCCGCCGTCGCTTATGAATCTGCTCTCTTGTATCCTCCGCCTCGCCTCCCGAGTACCCCGCGAACTTCTGCAATAGCAGGTCAACCTGCTCCTGAAAAACGATGATCCCGTAGGTGATCCCCAAAATCTCCTCCAGGTCCGGGTGAGAGAATGTGAACGGCTTCCCATGCCGCCGAGCAATCATTTCGTTCAGCTTCACCGCCCCGCCAACCCCCGGTCGAATTCCTGCCTGCACCAAAGAAGCATCCTCCAAATCCTTCGTCTTGAGCCGAATATGTGCCTGCCTCATCGCAGGACTCGCAGACTGCGGAATCCCAATCAGCTCCCCTGAGCGCATTGTCGCATAAACATCCGGATCATCTGAGGGCAACGAAGCAACATCAAACGACCGATCCCGAACCACCACCCTGTCCTGAGTCCCCTCCACAACATCCTGCCCCCGAAGGCACAAGATGTCGAACTTATCAAAGTAGTGCTTCGCCGACCGCTTATCCCATTGAATAATCCTGAGATTCCCTCCGTTAGGATCCTCTGTGGCCGACCACATGACCGGAACCGTCTCACAGAGCGGCCGCGAAGAGATCACGACCCCTGAAGAGTGCGCCCGCATATTCCTCGGAATATCCATCATCCGCTCCGCCAGGCTCAAAACCCACCGAAATCTCTCTTTAGGAATATTGCTCCCCTTGAGCTCGGGGCGCTTTTCTAGCGCCGCTTCTAGCTTGTCCGGAGCAATCCCTCCGTGAACCCGCTTGCTCAAAAAGCTGATCGTCGCATCCGGCAAGCCAAAAACCTTGCCGACCTCCCGGATGATCCCCCGCGTGCAGTAAGCCCCAATCGCCGCCACCGTCGCCACGCGATCCTCCCCATATTTCTGCACTATATAAGACCGCACCTCATTCCGCCTCTTCGCCGGAAAATCAATGTCAATATCTGGCCGCTTCGTCCCATCCGCTGGCAAAAACCGATCAAAATGTAGCCGATGCTTGTATGCATCGATCCGACTCAGATCAAGGCAATAAGCCACCACTGAATCCACCACCGAACCACGTCCACTAAACTGATACCCGCGTCGCGATGCCCAGCGACAAGCGTCCCAAATCGTCAAAAAATGATCAGCATAATGAAGGCGACAAATCCTATCAAGCTCCTTGTCAATCCGCTTTCGAATCCCCGTCGTCATCAGCGGATACTTCTGATGCGCTCCGGCATAAGTAACCTCCCGCAAAGCGTTCTCAGGATCATCAAATAACTTGGGTAAAGTAGTACGCGAAGGCATCACATCCTTGTCGCACTTCGACAGGATTTCAAGGGTATTCGACACCAACTCCGGCATCTCCGAATACAGTTCATGCATCTCGAAAGGCGTCCGAAGAAACCGCTCCGCATTGATTGCCCTGAAAGGGAAGCCATCTTCATGAAACCGTGGTTTCCGCCCTTTTACCTCGTGGATTAAGCTCAAATTATGAGCACACCCGATCACCTCCTGCACTGGAAAATGGTGCGGACGAGCATGTGTCACCAGCCCGCCTGCCACCATCGGAACCTCCATCTCTTCCGACAACCGCCGCAGACCCCGTAGATGAGAAATGTCCCAAGGTTGGTATGCCACGTCCGCCTCCAAATACAACCGATCCCGCCCAAACCGCTCTCGAAACTGCCCAAGTAACGACAACGCAGACGAGTATTGACCACGAAGAAGGAATGGCAATAATGGCCCATGCGAACCTCCAGTTAAACAAACCAGATCATCACATAAAGACCACAAAGTCGACAGTCTGAGTATTGGCATTAGTCTTTCTTCATCTAAGTGACAACGAGTAATCAGAGAAGAAAGCCCAACATACCCCTGAGCAGTCTGAGCTATCAAAACAATCTCTCCACCCGTTTCAAGCTCAAAAGTAGCCCCAATCATCGGATGCAATCCAGCGGAAAAACACCCCCGTACCAACTCCACTGCCCCGACTAGCGAATACCGATCCGCAATACACAGCCCCGGCAATCCGTTCATCACCGCAAACTGAACCGCCTCCTCTGGCAACATCACCCCTCTTCCAAAGTCATAGCCAGAAGCAATATGTAAAGGCACATATGGCGCATCGCAAGAACCAGAAGCCAATGCCGAATACGACCGCTGAGGCTCAGAAACAAACGGATGCTTCATCTTCCCATCCCGAAGTTTCCGAGCGCGCAAAGACCAATCCTCCGAATAATCCACCGACTCCTCGACCCCCGAAGAAAACGGCAAGTGTCGAAACCCTAAATCAAACGACTCCTCTCGCCGAGAACCTGCCGAAACGTAGCGAATCCACTCCTGCGCCGACTCGCCATCCCACCATTCCCCCGCCTCGCGCCAGCGGGCTGAGAGGTCAGTACCATCCGGTAGTCGCCCGAAGCACACGCAACACCTCCTTGCGCCGAGGAACTTTCACCGTCGACCCCGCCACCACCACCGATGATCCATACTTCCGTGACAGCCGATCTACTGCCTCCGAAGGCAGCTCCGAAGCATCCGAAACCAACCCAGACAAGCAAACCTGCCGCCGAGTAGCCGATCCAACCTCATGCGCAACCGCCCGCAGTTTCACAACATCCGAAGCCACCGACATATCCGCCCACAACTGCAACAAAGCCATACGAATCCGCAAAGCTGAATTCAAAGCTCGCCCAAACTGCCGCCGCAAAGACCGCTCCCCCGACTCCCCTTCAACAAACAACTCCAACCCCTTGGCTTCTAAATCCCCCTCACTCAAAGCATGGGCAAGCTCCCGAGCCAACTTCTCAAGTCCAAGCGTAACCACCGAAGAATCCGAACACAAACCATCAAAAGCGAGCCGCCGAGAAACCGAGCAAGGTGGATAGTTCCCTACCACCGGCTCATGCAACATCCCCATCGCCGCCTGCCGAATCGTCAGCCCATACAATCCAAACTGCGACTTCAAAGTCGCCAAAGAAAGCCCCTGAACCTCGCCAATCGTCCGGTAGCCAAGAAAAGCCAACCGCTCCAGAACCGCCAAATCCACAACCTCAAGACGATCTAACCCATAACCCTCCAAGGCTGCAAACGGCTGAGGATGATTCATCAAGCCCGACGATGGTGCCAAAGCGCGAGCCACCCACCGACAAGCCGAAACTGCCCCTCGATACTCAAATGGCAAACAAGAACAAACTTCTAAAGCAGTCAAAAAAGGATCAGGATGCCCGGACAAATCCACAAAAGCCTGGTGCGGCGCAATCACCTCCACCGAATCCGAAACCGAACACAACCGGTTCAACCAACAATAAGAAGCCTCTTCATAAAGCGATGAAGAAAACTCAAAACAAGTCAGCTCATGCAAAATCGCCCGAGCCTGCCCAGCTCCCATCCCAACCCGAATCCCTGCCGCATAAGAAGTCGCACAAGCATCCACAACCACCTTATTCCGAACCACCACCGCCGGCGAAACCGGCTCTTGGCAAGCTAGATACAACCCTGAGACTTCGACAAAAAGAGTAGACATATATCTACATTATCTGCGAAATGTTCCGTGAAATCAAGAGCAATTTTGTGTATGCTTAAAAAGTGCTGTCTGCCATCGCCGCCGCCACCCTGTACCAAGTTCAAGGGCGCCAAATCGTCTCGCTAGACGACGATTGGAAATTTGCCCTTGGCCATGCCGCCGACGCCTCAAAAGATTTCAACTACGGCCTCGATTCCTTCGGAGCCTTCGCGAAAGCCGGAATCGAAGATGGTGCAATGGGTCGCGGATTCGGAGACACTGCTTGGCGCACAGTCCAGATTCCCCACGACTGGTGCGTCGAACTCCCGTTCGACCAAAAAGGCGACCTCATGCACGGCTTCAAAGCCATCGGTCGCCGCTTCCCTGAGAACTCAATTGGCTGGTATCGAAAAAGCTTCGAGCTACCCAAAGAGGACGCCGGAAAGCGTTTCGTCCTCAAGTTCGACGGCATCTTCCGCGACGCCCAAGTCTGGGTCAACGGACAGTACATCACCCGCAATACCAGCGGCTACATGGGCTTCACCGTCGACGTCACCAAGGTGCTTGAAACCGGAGCCCGAAACGTCATCGCCGTCCGCGTCGATGCGAGTGTCTACGAAGGCTGGTTCTACGAAGGCGCCGGAATCTATCGCCACGTCTGGCTCAACAAAACCAACCATGACTACCTCGTCGAAGACGAACAGTTCATCAAGCCCGAAGTGAATGGCAACGTCACCGCTGAAATCACCACCCAAGCCGCCAAAGCCCGAACCGCTAAGCTCCAAATCACCGACAGCGAGGGCAAAGTCGTCGCCGAGTCGCCAGTTATGAAACTCAAAGGCGACAAAAACACCCTCAAGGCCAAAGTCACCAAACCCAAGCTTTGGTCGCCCGATACACCGAATCTCTACCGAGCCCACGTACTTCTCCTCAATGGCGAAGCCGTCCATGATAAATACGAAACCAACATCGGGTTCAAAAGTGTCGTCTTCGACCCCGATAAGGGCCTTTTCATCAACGGCAAGTACACCGAAATCAAAGGCGTCTGCAACCACCAAGACCACGCTGGAGTCGGTGCCGCCGTCCCTGACCGCCTCAACGAATGGCGCATTGAACGGCTAAAGGAAATGGGCTGCAACGCACTTCGTACCAGCCACAACCCGCCAACCCCCGAACTCCTCGATGCCTGCGATAAGCTCGGAATCCTCGTCCAAGACGAGAACCGCCTCTTCAGTGCCGGTCCCGAAGGCCTCAGCCAAATGGAGCGGCTCGTCAAGCGCGACCGTAACCATGCCAGCGTTTTCATGTGGTCCCTCGGTAACGAAGAATGGGGCGTTCAAACAAGCAAAGCTGGAGAGCAAATCTCCCAAGCCCTCTACGAACTCACCCGAAAACTTGACCCAACAAGGACCATCACCCAAGCCGTCAACTCCGGCGACGTCTGGGAAGGCTCCAACAAAGTCGTCGACAACCGAGGCTTCAACTACAACCTCTTCGGCGCCGACAGCTATCACAAGAACCATCCCAAGCAGCCCATCCACGGCAGCGAGGTCGCCAGCATGCTCTCCACCCGAGGCGAGTACAAGTCCAACGACGGCAAAAACGTCATGGACTCGTACGACTACAAAAAGGTCGATTGGGGCGAGGGTTCAGAAGAGTGGTGGACATGGAAGCTCCAGCGCCCTTGGTTCTCCGGCGGCTTCGTCTGGACCGGATTCGACTACCGTGGCGAGCCAACCCCGCACAGCTGGCCAACAATCAGTAGCCACTTCGGGATCATGGACACCTGCGGCTTCGCCAAGGACGTGTTCTACTACTACCAATCATGGTGGAGCAACAAACCCGTCCTCCACGTCCTCCCCCACTGGAACTGGGCAGGGAAGGAAGGCAAAAAGATCGACGTCTGGGTCTTCAGCAACTTCGAAACCGTCGAGCTCAAGCTCAATGGCAAGTCACTCGGGAGCAAAAAGATGCCCGTCGGCGGACACCTCAACTGGGAAGTTGAATACCAACCCGGCGAGCTCACCGCCATCGGAACCAAGGGCGACCTCAAGAACGTTGTCACAGTCAAAACGACCGGAGCGACGGGTCAACTCAGGCTTGAGCCCGATCGAGCCAGGATTACCGCCGATGCCAAAGACCTCTCGGTCATCACCGTCAAAGGTCTCGACACCATCGGATTCCTTAATCCTCTCGCAAACGAAAACGTCACGTTCGAGATCGAGGGCCCTGGACGCATCATTGGAGTTGGCAACGGCGACCCCAACTGCCACGAACCAGATCAATACATCACCAAACCCAGCTACCAGGACATCTCGGATGGCTGGTCATGGCAAATGATCGCTAGTCAAACCGCCAAGCCTGACTCCACTAAGTGGAAACCAACCCAGGTGAAAGAGAACCAAAACATGCCGCCCAACAGCTACGCTGCTTTCCGACGAGTAGTCACGGTTGAAAATCCTGATACTTGGTCGACTCTCAACCTCGGCCCCACCGACGACAACGGCTGGGTCTATCTGAACAGCGAGCTCGTTAGCACCACAGACGAGTGGAACAAACCCCACATTGCCGACATCAAGGGCAAGCTCAAACAAGGTGAAAACGAGGTCCTCGTGATCGTCAAAAACAACGGAGGAGCCGGTGGATTCAGTCGAGGCGGAAGCATCGGCGGCCTCGCCAAAGCCCCCACCTGGACCCGCTCGCTCTACAACGGCCTCGCCCAGGTCATCGTCCAAAGCACCGGAAAGCCAGGACAAATTGTCCTCCACGCACGCTCCGGATTCCAAGGAACGAAGATCACCATTGACACCATGACCCCCAAAGGACGAAACTAAACCCCAATGACACGCCGAGACCTTCTCGCTGGAGCCGCTGGAGTCGGACTAGCATCCATGAGCCAAGCCAACCAAACCACGCCTCGACCCATCCTGGGCGAAAAAGCCCATACGTACGAGACGTACCACGACTGGCTCGTCCCGCCCAAAAACCTTGCATGGGGTGATACTCACGGCGTCACCACCGACAAAAACGGCTATATCTATATCGCCCACACCGTCGGCTCCGGAAGCATCAGTAAAGACACCATCTGCGTATTCGACCCGAAAGGGAAGTTCGTCAAATCCTTCGGCTCCGAGTGGGCTGGCGGAGCCCACGGCCTCGACCTCCGCAAAGAAGGCCGCGATGAATTCCTCTATATCTGCGATGTCAACCGCCGGGTCGTCGCCAAAACCGACCTTAACGGCCGCGTCATCTGGGAGCTCGACTACCCGAAGGAATCTGGAAAGTATAAGAACCGCGATGGCTGGAACCCCACCAACGTCGCCTTCCTGCCTTCTGGGAACATCCTAATCGGCGACGGCTACGGTAGCAGTTACATCCACGAATACACGAAAGACGGCGCCTACGTCCGAACCATTATCGGCCCCGGAAACGGAGCTGGGCAAGTCAGTTGCCCCCACGGCCTCTGGATCGACCACCGAACCCCCGGCCAACCCCAGCTCATCGTCGCCGACCGTGGCAACCGCCGCCTCCAAATGTTCGACCTCGACGGCAAGCACAAAGGCTTCGTCACCGAAGGCGTCCGAATGCCCTGCCGCATCCACTTCAACAGCGGCCTCATGCTCATCCCTGACCTAGAAAGCCGAATCACCATCCTCGGTGTCGACAACAAGCCCGTAGCCCAGCTAGGCGACGGCCACCCATCCAAGCTAAGGGGCCAATCCAAAGACAAATTCCAACCCGGAAAATTCATCCACCCCCACGGCGCGGCGTGGATCAATAAAACCGATATAGTCGTCGCCGAATGGGTCCCGCAGGGCCGAATCACGTTGCTGAAGCGGGTTTAACTTCCGGTCCCTCTCCCCCTTTTTCCCGATTCAGATCTGGACAAAGGGGAAAGGGTTAGGGGTGCTAGACTATGCTCGTGACTTACGTCGAGCGCGCAGCAGTCCAGCGCCTAAGCCCAGGCATGCAAGAGTCGCAGGCTCGGGAACCGCCTCAAGTGAGACATTGTCCAGGCCGGCATAGCCATTATTATTAGCATTCCCGTTAAGAAACGTCAGCGTAGTTGGGCCGGTTGCCACAAAAGTAGTGCTGAACTGTTGCCAGTTGACAGAACCCGCCGGTGTGGTGGCGCTGTTTGTAAAGACAGTCGGCGTTAAGGTGTTGATTTGCAATCCCACGTTGACTGGCCCTACCAGAGAACTGTTATTGTTCGAACTAACCGCCCGCCCAACCCAAAAGGATAGCAAATAGGTTTGCCCCGACACAGTACTTACTGTTTGGCGCACTCCGGAAGTCAAACTTCCGAAACTACCCGTCAGGTCAACCGAGTTGAACCCGCTTTGGGCATTGTATTGACTAATGCCTCCACCTGGCTGTGGAAAGCTCGTTTGGATGAGCAGAACATCGGTACTGGGGTTGCCAACAACGTTCCAGCCGCCCAATGTTGAACCGGCGAAATAGCTCCCATAGGTGCCAGGCGATAGGCTAACCTGTTCAAAACTACCGTCGTTGATGATGTTGGCACTGGCAACTGACGACAGCGCGAACAAAGAGGTGAATAGCGTGATCTTAGAGAGTGAATTCATTTCGATGAGGTCCTAGGTTGGGGGTTGTAGCAAACCTACAACCCCCAACCCGACAAGACTACTGGTCAGGTCATCGAGCACTTCGTGACCGAGATCACATTTCGTGATTTAACAAAATTATCAAAGCTTTTTGACAAAAGGCTATCGACCTTTGCGCCGGTGCAAGGGGAGCAGCAATGGCGGCAAGCGCTAGATGGCCTAGCTTTTTCGCGGCGTAGCCTGGATCAGAAAAGCTCGCGCCATCTAGAACCCTGAAAGGCGCTGGGCAGATCTCGACTTCGACGAAATTGCCGCCTTCTTGTCAGCGAGGGGTATCCGAAAAAGCAATTAGTTTTCCCCCGGCGAAACGCCGGGGAAACCTGACTGTGGCAAACACATTCAGGAACGACCGCAAAGCCTCAACCTGCCCATAAGCGAAAAGTAAACCTTGGTAGGAAATGTCTGCGGGAGCAAAAGCCAGTATCATTCGCTAGAGTCCCTCTTCTGGATACATCTCTCGTACGGTCTCGGCATCCACGAAGTCCTTGGGTCGTCCCGACGCCAACTTATTCGCAACATACGCCCTTCTGCTGATGTACCAAACCTCAAATTCTCCAAGGAGGCCCCTAACTTTGTCTGAATCAGCATCATCCCAACTCGATCCACTAATCCAGTTGAGAAGGTCGACTCTCGCCGGGATTCGCCCGAATGTGATCGTGGAATGTGGCTCAATCATCGAGGTCGGTGTCAGTCCAACCACTGGATTCCCGAACTCACGCAAAGCCCGAAGCAACTTTTCCGCATTCTCCAACGAGGGCTTGTACAGCAGGTCCAAATCTACCGTATAGCGAGGGATACCATTGAATGCAAGCGCAAATGCGCCTATCACAATAAACTCAACCTCGTGTGTGGTGAGTGATTGTAATAGTTCGATCCATTCCGGTCTCAGTTCGATTTCGTCCATGTCTCCACAACATCTCGATCAAAATTGCTACACGCTCGTTGCCAGATAGCGAACGATACTCGTTCAATTCATCCTCCCGAGCCGCCTCGGGAGTTCTGAAAATCTTGAGTTCAAGATCGCGTCGCATATCACTATTTTTATTTCGGCAAAGGCAACCCGAACGCAGCCAAGAACGACCGCAAAGCCTCGATCCGCCCCGGAGTTCCGAGCTCAACGTTATATGGCCGACCTCGAGCGTCGATTATCAGCCCAACCGTCCCTTCAATCAGGTTCGTCGTCTGGTTACGCGAGCCCCGAGCCTTATCAAACTTAGTCACCGTCACCGGCTTGCCCTTTCCGGCACCAACGTCAAAGTTTCGACCCGGCTCAACCGTGATCGAATCGCCCATGGAATCCATGAACGGCACAACCTTGATCTCCCCAAACGCAACCGACTCATCAATTCCTGAGCCATGCACCCGAACGCAGTGCTCGCCCGGCTTGCCGACTCCCGTCGGAGCAATGCAAGTACCAACTCGAACGATACAATCTCGCTCAAAGACCTCCTTCGCCGCATCATATAGATGCTCAGAAAGCACACCAAGGTGCGGCATCATGAAGATCGAGTCAACCGTCAGCATCGTTATGCCCTCTGGCTGGTAGGCGTCCATCATCATCAGAGCCGCCTGAGCCCGGTTCGGAGCGTGCGAAAGCACTCCGCCCGATCCAATAACCATATCCAGCTTCATCATGTTAACCAGAGTCGAACCAGACGACTCCTGGTCAAAAATCTGCCCAACATCGCGCTGCTGAGCCGAACCCGTAAGGTTCCGAGCCAGCGACTTATGGTGCTCAAACGCCAACCGCAAAGCCTCGCGCGAAACCGCGTGCTCGATCAACAAATCCTCATAAGTCTGCGGAATCGTCGTCGGGCGGATCATCTTATTCCGCAGTCGGTTCCGAACCTCCGCCGGGTCAATCTCGAATGGCAGCCAGCGAGCAATATTCTCAACCCCCGCCTCCTTCAAAACGTTACAAATCGAGTAAGACATCCCCAGGTTCGCCGAAACCGTCCGGTTGTAAATCCGCTCCCCGCCCGGAGTCGCCTCAAACACCGAGAATACGTCCGTCGTCGCGCCCCCAATATCCACGCCCAGAACGTTAATCCCCTCCTGCCGAGCGTATTCGTTCAGCAACTTGCCAACCGCGTTCGGAGTCGCCATGACCTCAAACGAAGCCCAATCTAGCAACTTCGAATATCCCGGAGCCTGCTGCATAACGTGCTCCAAGAACATCTCGTGAATCTCTTCCCGCGCCGGACCAAGGTTCTCAGCGTCAAGTGCCGGACGCAGGTTATCAACAATCTTGGTGGCAATCCCGTCGCCCAAAACGCCCGCAACCTTCTCCCGAGCCTGAACGTTCCCCGCAAAAATAACCGGCAACTGCATATCGCCAAATCGCGGCTTAGGATCCGCTCGGCGAATAACCTCCGCCATCTCCACCAGCCGGTCAACGTTCCCACCGTCCGTTCCGCCCGACATGAGAATAATGTCCGGTCGCAACTGCCGCAGCCGCTCGACCTTTTGGAAATCCTTCCGGCCATCATCAACCGCCAACGTGTCCATCAAAATCGCACCCGCGCCAAGTGCCGCGCGCTCCGCCGATTCAGCGCTCATCGCCTTAACAACGCCCGCGACCATCATCTGCAATCCGCCGCCTGCCGAAGAAGTCGAAACGTAATAATCCGACCCATCCAAAGGCCCGCTCGAAGAACCAGTCGGCACATCATCCTTCGAAAGCCGATGAACCGTCCCGTCCTTAATCAAAGTCCGCCGACCCGCTGCATAACCCTCGGGAACTGTCTGCTCGGTAATCTCTTCCAGCTCGGTCAGAGCGTTCAAAACCCCAATCGTAACGTCCTCAAACGGCCGCTCAACCGTCGTCGGAGCCTCGCCCCGGGCAACCAGGCGATACTCGCCCTTGTCATTCCGCTCAATCAGAATCGCTTTGGTAGTAGTCGATCCACAGTCGGTAGCAACGATTCGCCGAATATCTTTGGCCATGATGTTAAGTCCTAGTATGAACCGTTCAAACGGTAAACTGCAAAGCGATGAAGCTCTTTGTTGATACAGGTGATTTGGACGAGGTAAAAAAGGCCGCTGAATGGGGCGTGATCGACGGAGTCACCACCAACCCAACCCTCATCGCAAAAACCGGAAAACCCTTCAAAGAGGTCGTCCTCAAAATCTGCGAGATCATGCCCGAAGGCGCAATCTCCGCCGAAGTCGTCGCCACCGACTACGACACCATGCTCAAAGAAGCCCTGGAAATTAGCAGCTGGAGCCCCCAAATCGTCGTCAAAGTTCCCCTCATCGAGAACGGCGTCAAGCTCGTCTCCACCCTCACCGACAAAGGAATCCGCACCAACGTCACCCTCGTCTTCTCCGTCAGCCAGGCTCTCATGGCCGCCAAAGCTGGCGCAACCTACATCTCCAACTTCGTCGGCCGAGTCGACGATAACGGAGCCGACGGAATGGACGCCGTCCGCGACACCGTCGATATGGTCAACAACTACGGCTTCGACAGCGAAGTTTTGGTCGCCTCTGTCCGCCACCCCCTCCACGTCCTAGAGTCAATCCGAGCCGGCGCCCACGTCGCCACCATGCCCCTCAAGACCCTAGAAATGATGTTCAAACACCCCATGACCGATTCCGGGTTAGAACGATTCCTAAGCGACTGGAACAAAGCCGGTCTAAGTATCTTCTAGCGCACCGCTTGAGCTATAGCTTGCAAACCATTAACGAGTGCCTGGATCTCGGACAGACTAGTAAACAAATTGGGAGAAATCCGGATTCCGTCAATGCCAGCCCGATTGGCTGTTGTGACGTGAATCCGGTAGTCCTTCATCAACGTAGAAGCCACGGTCGCCCCACCTACTCCTTCGACTTCCAGCGTTAGGAAGGGCATGTATTTCGAAGGGTCCAGTGAACTCACGAACCGAATCCGTGGCATTCCCTCTAGCTTCTTCACGATCAAAGTGCGAAGATATAGCAGGCGGTCGAGTTTCGTTTTCGCACCTAGTCGGTGGTGCAGCTCGAGGGCTTCTTTCAGAGCCAGGTACGGGGCAGTTGAGTGCGTCCCTAGCTGTCGAAACTTTTCAACACTTTCGGCAAGGTTCTCATCGGAGCTATGTAATGACCAAATCCTGCCGATATGCGGCTCTCGCACAACGAGTATCCCAGTGCCAACTGGCCCCATCATCCACTTGTGTAGGCTCGCCACAGTTACGTCAGATGCGGCATGCGAATCCAAGAGTCCAATTGATTGGGCCGAATCGCAAAGAACCAAGGTTGGTCCCCCGGAAGTTAGCGCATTGATCTCTGGCAGCGGAAGTCGTCGACCAGACAAGTAGGTGACCTCAGACGCTACGATGAGGGCTGTCCGAGCAGTTAACGCTGATGAATACTCGGAAACAATTGTCGCATCATCAACTTTGGAATTCCAGGGTCGCAATGAGACGAGCTTCGTGGATTCCCGACGTGCCCGCTGGTTCGCAGCAGACAAACCTCTGGGATACTCCTCCGCCCCAAAAATGAACTCACTATCAATCCCAGCCTTTAAGCCGGAGATGACAGTATGGAGGCCATGGGTCGCGTTCGGTACCAGGGCCAACTCCTCAGGCTTGCAGCCCACAATGGCGGCAAGATCCTTAACCACTGGCTCCAACTCGCGGTCTTGCTGACGCCACATCACAAAACTTGGGTCCGAAGCCGCCCGACGGCTCTCACGCGCCAGTGCTTCTTCAACCGCCCGGGGAGGCGGATTCACACCAACATTGTTAAACACGATGATGTCTGGATGGATAAAGAACGCTTCTCGAAACCTCTCCCAATACCTCTCGTCGTCGGCTGAAACGGCCTGCTCCCTCGTGATGCAGCTAATCTTGAAAAGAGTCTCATCCTGAAAGCTAAACGCTGACGTCGCAACCACTCCCGACAGAAAATTTCGTCGCGAAAAGCTCTCCATAAACGGAATTATATGTTGAGTCGAACGAACCCATGACATTGATTTGATGTGTTTTTCTGTATCCGAGCCAGAAAAGTTGCGAACTTGCACTCAGTGGATATCTCAAAGCCAACAACAAACTCAGATTTGGTGTCGGTTACTTGGATTCTCCAGGTCAAAGTTGTAGACTATCAAGTATGGGATCAACGAAGATTCGCATTTCGCGCATACTCGGAGCCGTTACTTTCGTTTTCATCTGCGCCAGCGGTCTTGCACAGGCCCGAGCATACAGCCCGCTAAAGTTGATGACGCTCGCTGCAAAAATCAATGACAAGCCCTCAGAAAGTGCGCCAGCGATTCGGGAGGCGCTCACTGAGATTGGTTTCTCGATCCGAGACATCAAAGGACAAGAGCTTGTCCCGGCGAACAAAGACTTTAGGCTCGGCATGTTCATCTCTGAGCCCGAGATCAAGTGGCTCCACCAGATGTTCCTAAATGGGCAATCGGGCCCGATCGAAGGATTTCAAGACGGCCTTGCTTATCTTTTCTCCCACATGGGAATGACCGTGGACACAAAAGCTGTCTTCTCAGATTACGTCTGGAGTGCTCGAATGAACTCAAGCCACTCACATCATGCTTTGGTGACCTTTGTAAATGCGCTCGGGGCCTCTCGACCAGCCAATCAAGGTGCGATAAACACTCCAGGCTATACGCTGGATGCAATCCAGTCCTTTCTGCTCTGGCGAGTGGCAACCACCGAAATCCAGCGAGGCCTATGGAAAAGACTGAAGAGCCTCAAGAAGGAGGAGACATACCTTACGTTAGATTTGTTCGAAACTCAAGAAGCACCGCTTATCTCCGGAACCTTTGAAGACGGTTATGTAAACCTTCAAAATATGTTGGCTCCTAAGATCATGGACAAACTCGCGGAGGCCGCCGGAGTCAGTGCCGAAACAATCGAGAGCAAAAACACCGTCGCTGGGTACTTCAACATCGCTTCTAGCCTCACCAAGGTGATGGCTACTTACATCTGTCTCACTGGAGAAATCACTGTCGAAGGAAATGGACCCCTAGTGCGAACCAAAGACACTTCTGCCGGCGAGCAAAAAGCACTGAAGGCAAAGTTCAGAATTGATGGGAACAAAATCCTCGACTGGGCAAAGGAGAACAGAGTAATGATGGGTTACACTGGTCTCGGAGTCGACATCGACATGCCAAAATCCGGCCCTCTGGGCGGCGTCGAAACCGAATGGGAACTCCTCAACAACACAGGCGTAAACCGGGTGGCTTACTGGAAGCAAAATCAGCGAGTGGCAAACAAAGTGGTCACAGACGACGACGGAGTGGCCGAACGCACAATTGAAGGTGCCCCCCAACCGAAGAAGATTTCCGCGATTGGCGCAACGCCAGTCAAGAAGAGCATCACCGTTCTTGTGACTCCGCAAATCAAAGCTACCGAGATGAAACAGGACCTTTTGGACGCGGTTGGAGCTGCGGCAGGGGTTGCCGGTGCAGCCACCGGCCCAAGTGCCTCCTCGATCATCAGCGCCTTCATGACTCCTATCACCGAAGTGATGTATCGTTGCAAATGGAAGGGGACGATTCGAAAGACGATTGAGGTTACAGACTGGGAAGCGGGCCTCACGACTCTCGAAGCTGAAGTAATCGCCACGTGCAAAGCAAGCAACCCCCCGCAGCCCAGGCAGTGGAGTTCCTCCGTATCACGAGAAATGAGGTTTGAGGGAGAGTGCGTCGGCGACATGGTGAAGTCGGCTCAAGCTTTCCCCGGACTGACTCCCGAGCAGCTCAAGCAGATGAAGGCCGTCATGACAGAGGCGCAAATCCAAGAGATACAGAAGCAGATGGCAGAAGCAAATGGAGAACTTGCAAAAACTGCAACCGAACGGGTCCTCAGTCTAAAGCCAGAAGCCCTTTTCTCTGCCCGAGTTGATGACTTCTTCGACGATTCTGAAGGGGCGTCTGAAGATTGCGAAACTGGATCAAGCTCATTCTCAAGATATGGAGAGGTGTTCGCTGTGCCCGTGATGAAAGCAGGGTTGACGGCGAATGATCCAAGGGCCAATTTTTCCATTGAGTACGATGTGAAAAAGCTCAAGGCTAAGATCAGTGTTAATGCTTACTTGCCAATTCGAGAAATTGATCTTAAGTTAGTCCCCGGCAAGCCGGAAAAACGGTCTGACAAGATCGTCGTTCGATCATTTGACCACCGATTTCAAGTCAGTTATGTTAATGTTCCAATTAAGCTGGAAGGACCCAAGGACAGCCCAGAATCCATCGTGACCGGGGAGGCAACAATCATGACCACGTACAACGGTCGTGAAGACCATCCTTTAAAGGTCGCCCTGAAATTCCGACTCCGAACATCCCCACAGAAAAAGAAATAGCCCGCCGGTATCCGGAATCGGTTTTTTGGCCCCGGGATTCTCATCCCGAGGCTAAAAATTCTCGAACTAGGTTGACAAACCCCCGACTTCTTCGCCTAGTAAGTGATGACGAAAAACGCGTCCCCAACCTGCAAACCACTCCCGCGACGAACGACCAATGAAAGCCGACCAGCGAATTCACCCCACGCACCGAAGTCGACGAAGCCAGGTTAAACAAAAGCACCGACTGCACCGAACTTTCGCCCAGCCAGCGACCCCGTTGAACCCCAATGCACCGACTTTACCGACACCCCAGCCCACATTCGCCAACCATTCCCCAAGTTGGCGCAAACAGGGTCAGCCACTTGCTCCAACAGTCGCAGACTTTGCCCCAAAAGGAGGCTCCTTTGAACCTAACTGCGCCAACACCGCCAACCCCCAAACTCAGAATTGGTCAAGCCTCGATAATCACCTTCAAAGCATTAGTCTTCGACGCCTGTCCAAAAGTCTCGTAAGCCGAAACAATATCCGCCAGCTTAAAGTGGTGCGTAATCAGAAGGGAAGGGTTAATCTTGCCGCTCTTCACAATCGCCAGCAGCATCCGAGTGCTCTCGGTATCAACTAGACCCGTGGTGATCGATATATTCCGATCCCAAAGCCGATTCAGCTCAAGGTCAACCTTCTCGCCGTGAACCCCAATATTCGCAATAACACCACTAACGCCAATAACCGCCTGACAAGTCTCAAACGAAGCCGCCATCCCCACCGCCTCAATCGCCGTATCAACTCCCAGCCCATTGGTCAGAGCCATCACCTTCGCAACCGCCTGACCGTCGCGATTATTAATCGCATCCGTCGCACCCAACCGCAAAGCCGCCGCCAGCCGATTGTCGTCCATGTCAATCACGATGATCTTCGCAGGGGAAAAGAACTGTGCGGTAAGAACTACGCCCAGCCCAATCGGCCCGGCACCAACAATCGCCACCGTCCCGCCCGGCTTCACCTTGCCGTTCAAAACGCCCTTCTCAAATCCAGTCGGAATGATGTCACTGAGCATCACCAGCGCCTCCTCATCAACCCCTACTGGAGCATGATAAAGACTATTGTCAGCATAAGGAATCCGCACAAACTCCGCCTGAGTCCCGTCAATCGTATTCCCCAAAATCCACCCGCCCGTCGTGCAATGCGAATACATCTGCCTACGACAGAAATCACACTTACCGCACGAAGTAATGCAAGAGATCAGAACATGATCACCAATCTTAAACTGCGAAACCGCCGAGCCAATCGACTCGATAATCCCAACCCCCTCATGCCCCAAAATCCGCCCCGGCGCACAGGAAGGAACATCGCCCTTCATGATGTGTAAGTCCGTTCCGCAAATGGTCGTCTTCACCATCTTCACCACCGCATCACTCGGCTCAATCACCGTCGCCTTAGGTCGCTTCTCTAACTTCATCTGACCTGGTGCCAGGTAAACCAATCCCAACATCAATCCGGTGCTCGCAAGCTCGTTACGTACCAAAGACTCTCGTTCCATCTGTTTCATCACTCCCCGAGTGTGCTCCCCCAAAGCCGCGCCCAACCAGTCTCGTATTCACTGTCCAACTCAAGCGTGTCAGTAAAAACTCTCTCCACCAAACTCCCAAACCTCGGAGTAGCAAAGGACATGAGCACTCTTGAGAACTTATGGAACATGGAAACCCCTCCGTCGAAGGCCTTCGATCCAATCACAATCGAACAACTTCCGCCCGCCGCCCGAAACTATCTCACCAGAGCCATCGCCCCCGGAACTCCGATCGCCAGCGCAATGCGCTTCGAAATGGCAGGTGAGATTAAGCTCAACGGAGATTGGCTGCCTTTCACCGCGACCCAAGTCGTCCGAAACAACGAAAGCTTCGTCTGGCAAGCCCACGTCGTCAAAGGCCTTGGCAGCATCAGCGGTTACGATCAGCTCATCGATGGAAAAGGCGAGATGAACTGGAAAATTCTCGGCCTGATCCCCGTCATGTCCACCAGCGGTTCCGACACAACCCGCTCGGCTGCGGGGCGAATGGCGACCGAATTCTCGCTCCTACCAACCGCCCAACTCAACCCCGACATTCTCTGGAAAGAACTCACGGATACGTCTGTATCCGTACGGCGAACCATCGCAGGATACGATACCGACCTAACACTCGCTATCGACGAGATGGGAAGCCTAATCTCTGTTTCCCTTGATCGGTGGGGAAACCCTGACAACACCATCTTCCACTTCGCCCGATTCGGCGTAGATCTTAGCAATGACGTCAGCTTCGGCGGCTATACCATTCCCACCAAGATCAGCGCGGGATGGCACTACGGCACCAGTCGCTTCGACGAAGGCGAGTTCTTTCGAGCCGAAATCTCCTCGGCTGAATTCAGATAGGAGTTAGATTCGCACCGGCTTCCCGTCTGGAGCCGGAATTTTTGGTGCCTCGGGCTTCATTCCCGAGCCTAGAACTGTCGAACTAGGTTGACAAACCCCCTACTTCTTCGCCTAGTAAGTGATGACGCAAAACGCGACACAACACTCAGATCCTCTCCCGCGACAAGCGACCAACGAATGCCGACCCGCGAATTCACCACACGCACCGACGTCGGCAAAGCCAGGTTCAACCGCTTGCGCCAACCGGAGCTTCCCAAAGCGCGCCTTTTCGCACCCAACTTTTACCAAATTTCACACCTCGATTGAACCTGTCGCGCCCAAAATACTCTACACACGCACCCGAAAAAACCCACTGCCCTTTACTGCCCAACTTTCAGACAAAATCTAAAACCGTCGAACCTAAACTGCCCAACAAACTCTACACACGCCCACCCCAAATTAGGTGCCAAAGAACCACAAAAAACCCGGTAACCTAGCAACATGACTCGCAAAGTCGCCGTCCTCGCCGCCCTCCCGCTCATCGCAACTCTTTTCGCCTGCGGCGGAAAGTTAGATGAACTGATTCCTCCCGTTATTGCCACCCAGCCAACTAACCAGGTTGTTGACACTGGCAGCGCATTCGGGTTTGCAGTGCTGGCTACCGGGGCAAACCTGCAGTACCAGTGGTACAAGCTAAACACGTCAACAAGTGCCTATGACCCCATCTCAGGCGCGACCAGCCCTACCTACTCGAAAACGACTTCGCTACCCGCCGATACCGGAAGTTACCGTGTCGAAGTGAAGAACGCCGGTGGAACAGTCAACAGCAACACAGTAACACTCAGTTTCAAAGCCTGAAACCGGGTGATTTATCACCAAAATCAGCTATCTTGAATAGCTTTGGCAACTGCAATGCTTTCTCAGGCAGAACGGTGGTACGCCTTCGAGCGCTCGGTTGCTGGCTTCTATCGCTGGTACATCGCGCGCTCGCAGGAGTTACGCAACTGGAACGCTGACCTATCTCTGAACTGGCGCGAACTTCGCGGTGATTTGTCAGATTCAACTATGCGAATCGTCGAAGGCTACTACGCCGTCGAGCAGTTCATCCCCGACTACGTCAGCAAGGTTTTGAACGTCATCCGTGAGAGCTACGGCCGCTCGCAGTTCTATATCCGCTGGGGAAGCGAAGAAGAGCGCCACGCCGATCTTTGGCGAAACGTCTTGCTGTTCTCGGGCCGAAGAAGCGAGAAGTGGTTGCACGAATACAACTATCGACTTCGCGGTCAAGAATGGCACCTTCCGTGGGACGAACCGTTCCGAATGGTGTTCTACACCGTCTTTCAAGAGCGTGCGACTCAGGTCAACTACCTTAATCTCGGCTTGGTGGCAAAGGGCGAAAAGCAGATCGACGGAGCCGACGACACCGACCCGGTTCTTGGGCAAGCTTGCCGCCTCATTGCGATCGATGAAGCCGCGCACTACAACTTCTTTTTAGAGTTGTCGCGATTGATCTTGTACTACTTCCCGGAAGAAGGCGTGGCGGCGATGTATGACATCGTGAAGCACTTCATGATGCCCGCTCACGACATCATTCCGGATTACGACGAGTTCACAAAGATCCTGCACCGAGCCGGTGTCTTTGGCTTGCGACAGCATAGCCGAGACGTCGTTCAAGTCGTTTTGTCGCAGTTCGGAATTGAAGGTGTGAAGGCGCTGGAAGCCGGAATTCGGCGGTCGAGGGACATCCCCGACTACCACGGCGAGTTTCGTAGTGGTGCCTACCTGGACTCGATGGATTATGGGTTGGTCGAGAAGAAGGTCACTCAGCTGCATGCCAGGGTCACGCATTTCGAGGAGTCGTTCGGGCGGCACGAATTCGACCAATTCGAGTTCGTCGAGAATCCTGAGCTGACCGAGATTGCAGAGTATCAGCGGCAGCAACGGGAAGAGCACATCGCTCCGATCATGGAACCCGAAGACGAAGCGGCGAACTAGTCGACGCCAAGTGCTCGAATCGCTTCGCGCAGAGTGGCAAACTGAGTTTCACCGTATCCCGAGGCACTGTATCGAACTTTGCCTTGGGAGTCGAGAAGCACGTTTGAAGGGTACATCTCAACGCCGTACTTCTTGACGGCTTCTGCTCCGTTGGTCGCGATCTTGATGTTCATGTTGGTCTTCTTGACGAATGCCTTGATGAGCGACACAGGATCGCGGCCCTCGTTGACGAGCAAAATCTCCAGCCCTTTCGACTTGGTCTCTCGGTACAGTTTTTGAAGAACCGGAAACTCTTCTTGACAGTGCCCGCAGCCGTAATACCAAAACACAACTAAAAGCCCCTTCTTTCCGGAAGCCAGCTTTGTCATATTGAGCGGCCTCTTGCCAGGGTCGATAAAATTGAGCATTGGAGCTGTCCGACCGACCGGGATCAGGGTCGGAGTTCGCTTTACTTTGGAGCCATCCACATAGCCGTCTGGTGGCGTCCACCTGAATGTGGCTGTTGGGTACATCGTTTTGAGGTCAATGCTGCTGAACACGACCTTCATGCCTGTTCCGGCGGTCAGCTGATCCCAGCCACGCGGGAGGTACGTCAGCGGGTCGATGAAGATTCGCTGGGTGAGTCCCGGGACCGCAGGTTCGTCAAACTCAAGTGTGATGGCTGGTTTGCCCTCAAAGACCACCGCGTTTGAACGGACAAAGCCCGGCTTGTAGTAGGAGGGCGCCATGTAATCGTTGAATCCGGTTCCGCTCGGAAGCCAAGCTCCCTTGGGATCGGCACTCAACAGGAAGTATTGCTTTTCCTTCGGGCGCACTTCGTAGCTGATGACGCCATCCGAAAACCAGGCTTGGAGGTCAGACTGCGTCGCGATCATGTTCGGACGCATTGCCTTGACTTTGACCACTTCGCGAAGCACTGATTTGCCTTCTGCGACGTCGTAGACCGTGGCGGAGTAACTAAGTCCGTTTGCCTTTTGGATGGTTGCTTTTAGCTTTGCAACGACAACGTCAACAGATTCGATCCTGGCTGAACTCAAAACTAAACTCGCAATCAAATACATGGTTACCCCTAGCCAGCGGAGTGGCTTTGGAGTGCTTACGCAACCGAGTCGGAACTTGGTTCCCCAACAAAAAAACTCCTCGGCGAATGCGCCGAGGAGTTTTTGATCAGGAGGCTAGTTAGCTCTTCTTGCAGCAGCTAGCACCTGCTCCGCAGCACTTCTCGCCGCCTTTGCAGTCTTTGCATTTGGAGTCCTTACAGGCGGCTCCGCACTTGCAATCGGCGCAACCGGTCTTGCACTTGTCGTTCTTGCAGGAAGCGCACTTGCCGTCCTTGCAGGCTTTGCCGCAAGAGCAATCTTGACAGGCCTGGCCTTTGGCGTGAGCAGCGCACTTGCCGCCCATGCAGTTTGCCCCGCACTTGCAGTCTTTGCATCCGCTTTTGGCGCAGGCCTTGTTTCCGCAGACAGCGGGTTTGGACTTGGGAGCCTGTTTGGTTGGTTTGTGCTGAGCGAAGCCAGCGGTTGTCACGGCGAGAAGGAGGGCGATGACGCCCATCTTGATGGTATTAAGCATGATTTCTGTTTCCTTTTTGGGAATGGGTGCGCGAGGCACCATTGACGAGTGGGTTCGTCAGGAAACAGGCGGAGCGCGGCTCGGGGGAAGCGGAGCAATCCCGCCGCCAGGTGGCCCCTGGGCGTGTGGAATCGGCGCGCGGTTGACTAGAACGGCTTCTGAAGTAGCAAATTCGATCGGTGAGGCAATTGCGAGAATCTCAAAATCGCCAGTGATCGGTACGGGGCTCGCTGCATCGTTAGCAACGTGCTTGTGGATCACGGTCAGTGCACAGCAACAGCTGTCTTTTTCCAGAATCTGTTTCTGGGAAGAGATTTTTGGCTTGCAACAGGCCATTTCGCATTGACCCACCACCATGGTTCCCGGCACCTGGCAGATCGCCAGAGCTAGGAAGAGCACGATATGGAGGAGTCTTCGCATCTTCACCTTTTTCATTATAAGCCGTTCCGCGAGGAATTCGTTCCTGACTCGGTAACATTGTTAGCTATGACGCGCGAAATCGTCTCAACGTCAAACGCCCCCGCCGCTATCGGTCCGTACAGCCAAGCCGTGAAGGCTTCGGGCAATTTTCTGTTTATGAGCGGCTCCATTCCGCTTCGAGCTGACGGATCCCAGGTGGAGGGGGATGTGGCGGCTCAGACCGAACAGGTTCTGGCGAACATGGACGCGATCCTCACCGAGGCCGGATTGGGCTGGGGGAATATTGTGAAGACGACGATTTTCCTATCTTCGATGGACCATTTTGCGGCGGTGAATGAGCTTTATGGGAGCAAGTTTCCGGAGAGTCCACCAGCGCGGTCGACGGTGGCGGTGCTGAAGCTACCTCGGGGAGTTGACGTTGAGATCGAGGCGATAGCTGTATTTTAGTCAGCGGTGAGCGGTTTGCTGCTTGCGGAGGGGATTTGATCGAAACAACGAACGAACAGCGAATGGCGAAGAACGAATTTTGAAACGCATCGTCTCCATCAGTCTTGGAACCAGCAAGCGCGACAAGGTCGCTGAGGTTGAGATGTTGGGCGAGACTATTTCCTTGGAGAGGCGCGGAACCGATGGGGATATGCGGCGGTTTGGGGAGCTTTTTTCCGAGCTTGATGGAAAGGTGGACTGCTTGGGCGTTGGCGGCGCAGACATTTACCTCCAGGTAGAGGAGAAGAAGTTTGCCTTCCGCGAGATCAAGGCACTGATTAGAGGAGCGGTGAAGACTCCGGTCGTGGATGGCGGCGGCCTGAAGCACACGCTTGAGCGCAAGGCGATTGAGCAGCTAACTTCGGAGGGGATTTTTCCACTAAAGGGGAAGAAGGCGTTGATCGTGAGTGCGGTTGACCGGTTCGGAATGGCGCAGGCGTTGGATCACTCGGGTGCGTCGGTGGTTTACGGAGACTTCCTCTTCGGAATCGGGTTGCCGATTCCGGTGCGTTCTTACCGAGCTGTTAAGATTTTGGGTTCGATTTTGCTGCCAATCATCACGAATCTGCCGTTCAAGTGGTTCTATCCCACTGGGGAGAAGCAGGAGAAACGGACGCCGAAGTTTCCGAAGTACTTCCTGGAAGCCGATCTGATTTGCGGGGACTGGCACTATATCCGGCGGTTCATGCCTGAACAGCTCCGGGGAAAGACGATTTTGACCCAAACACTCCGCGCGGCGGATTTGGAGTTCCTGAAGGGTGCGGGGGTGAAGCAGGCGATCACGACGACGCCCGTGATTAACGGAGAGACATTTGCGACCAATGTGATGCAGGGGGTAATTGTCGCACACCTGGGTAAGCATCCGGATCAGATTTCCGAGCATGAGTATTTAGATGTTTTGGCCAAGCTGGATTGGAAGCCGAACGTGATAGTGCTCAACGCATAGCAGATCAGCGACGTAAGGTACCTTAGGAGCCACATTGCACCGATTTGCGTTCGTTATCCATCCGCTGAAGGCGAAAGACGCCGCGCGAAAATTCCCCATCGCCAAATATTTCCCGGAGTGGGTGATCAAGAAGGTTTACGGCTCTCGAAAGCCGTTTATTGGGTCGTTTGTAGACGGGGTTGTCTCGAAAACTGGGGCAACCACTGAAGGTTGGTTCATCATCTGCCCATTGACGCCAGACATGATGATGAAGGAGCTGCCCCTGGAGCGCGTGTACGAGCGGCTTGAACAGTGCGCCGAGCTTGCCAAGGCCGAAGGGGCCGAGGTGATGGGGCTGGGGGCATTTACTTCGGTCGTCGGCGATGGCGGAGTGACGGTTCAAAAACGCACAGGATTCCCGATTACGACGGGGAATAGCTATACGATTGCGACCGCAGTGCAGGGCGCACTTAAGGCGGCCGATCTCGTGGGAGTTGACCCCAAGGATGCGACGCTTGGCGTTGTTGGGGCCACTGGGTCGATTGGAAAAACTTGTGCGAGGATGCTTGCGCCGCAGTTTGGTTCAACCATCGTGGTCGGTCGAGATGAAGAGCGGACACAGTTTATCGCCGACGAGCTTGACCGCGCTCGAGCGACGGTGAATGTGGGCGATATCAAGGATGCCGATGTGATCATCACCGTAACCTCCGCTGGTGCCGACCTGATTTACCCAGAGCACCTGAAGCAGGGAGCTGTGGTCTGCGACGTTTCTCGTCCACGAGATGTGAGCGGAAAGGTTGCCGCCGAGCGGCCGGATGTTTTGGTCATCGAGGGCGGAGTGGTGAAGGTTCCTGGGAACCCCAATTTCCGGATCCAGTTCGGATTTCCGGAAGGTACGGCTTACGCCTGCATGAGCGAGACCATGATGCTTGCGCTCGAAGGCCGGCTGGAGAGCTTCACGCTCGGGAAAGAGGTTAGCGTCGCTCAAGTCGAAGAGACGATGACTTGGGCCGATAAGCACGGATTTGAGCTCGCGGGCTTTCGGTCGTTCGAGAAAGCCGTGCCTCAAGAGGCAATTGACCGCGCGCGGATAGCGCGCGGTCTGAAGCCTGCTTAGGCTGCTTTTCGCATCGCTGGCGGGGCTTGGTCGGAGCCAGAAACGCTTCGCTCGAGGTTGCGAACCATTTCGACAAAGTCGTGAATTCGCTCGGTTTCAGCTACGAACCGATCAAGCTGGGCAAGAGATTGAACCGTGCCTGCGCTCATTTCGGATGCGGCAGCGGAGTTCTGTTCGGCAGCGGCGGCGACATTTGACATTTGCGCGGCTATCGAGCCGGAAGCCTCCTTCATGGTCGAGAGATGCTCAACCGTCTCATCGCTGGCATTTGCGACCTGATTAATGCTGGTTGTCAGCTGCTTTTGGCGTCCGACTACTTTGGTTGTCATCTCTTGGATCTGATCGAAGAGGGACGAAGACTGGTTGGCAATTGCGATCGCTTCCTGCAGGTTGCTCACGGTCGATTTCATAGCCGTGTCGACTTCTACGCTGCTCTGTTGCACGCCCTTGATGAGGCGCGAAATGGTGCTGGCTGCTTCCGAGGAGCTTTCGGCCAGTTTCCGCACTTCGTCGGCGACCACGGCAAATCCGCGTCCCGCCTCCCCGGCCCGGGCGGCCTCAATTGCGGCATTGAGCGCAAGAAGATTAGTCTGACTGGCAATGGACTCGATGGTTTGAATGATCGTTCCGATTTCCCTTGATCGTGTATCCATTTCAGAGGCTTTGTCGGCGGTCTGTTGGGCTGCTTCGACAACGCGTTCGATCACACTCAGTCCTTCGCGCATTCCCGCTCCTTCGACCGAAAGCTTCTCCATTTCGGTCATGGAAGCCGCCGTCAGATCAATTACTTGGCGAGCGCTCTCGACAGCCGTCGCTTGGTGCTGAACGCTCATTTCGAGACCACCGATGCCCCGCTCGAAGGCGTCGGTGCTGAGGGCTACGTCTTGGGCTGCCTCGGCTTGGGAAGTGGTTGCGAGGGCGACTTGCGACACGACTTCGCCTAGGCCGTCCATCGTGACCTTAATCTCACTGCTGTTGGCGGTGAGATCGGATGCGACGGCAGTGAGGGCGGTCGAAGCCTCTGAGGCAAGCGTCTTGACCTTTGCCTTAAAGCCATTCTCGATATAGGATTCCAAAATGAGCGATTGGTCGAGGTTAAACAGCTTGCCGAGAGCGACGAGGACCTTGACTCCTTGGCCCGTCTTGAACCTGTGATCGGCCATCACCTTGGGATACAGCTCCTGGACGTAGGTGCTCATTCCGGCAAAGAACAGATCAGGAGCGAGCCCAATTCGACCATGAACGGCTCCGATGACTCTCCGGCTCTCAAAATAGTCTGCACCGACTTCTCCGGAGACCATGTGCCGGAAATAGTCGGGGTTGGTCTTTTTGAGCTTTGGGATGCTTGATCCCGCACCCTCAACAATTGCAGCTGCTCCAGGAAGGGTGACGACGTGGTCGTAAAAGGCATCCACAATCTTGTCCATGTCGGCGAAAAGCTTTGGTCCGTAGGCCCTGAGAGTATCGAGATCGGACTGAGAGATGCGATAGGCTTCAAGAGTTGCTTGAATCTTTGCGGCCGGGAGAAGTGTGACGTTTGCGCTCATTTGTGATGGGACTCCGATTCTAGTTTCATCGGGCTGAGCACGGCAGATTTGCCGGAATGATCCGTTTTTTGATGCTAAAAGTAGCAATAAACTACGACAAGATGCGCGCGCCGTCATCGATACCGCAGACGATCGCTTCGCCGTCTCGCCCGGTCGCACGCTTGTAGGAGGGTAGTACTGCTTCAGCGAAGGCGTCGACTTCTTCTAGGGCAACGAGGGCAACGCAGGCACCGCCGAAGCCAGCGCCAGTCATTCTTGCGCCGTAGACGCCAGGGGCGAGCCAGGCGGCGTTGACCATGGCGTCGAGTTCGGGGCAAGAGACTTCGTAGTCGTCCTTTAGCGAGTCGTGGGAGCCCTTCATCATGGCAAAGATTCCGTTGCGATCCGAGTTTGCCAGGGCTTGTTTGAACGCCATGGAGCGCGCATCTTCGGTGACGACGTGCCTTGCTCGTCGAAAGGTGACATCATCGAGCTCGGCCTTTTTGGCGAGGAGCAATTCTAGGTTCGCGTCTCGAAGTTGAGGTACTCCCATCGCCTTAGCCGCTGCCTCGCATTGAGATCGGCGTTCGTTATATGCCGAGTCGGTCAGGGCTCGCGGCTTCTTGGTGTCGAGCAAGACGACGGCCAGGGCGGGATCGACAGGGGCATAGTCGATCTCCAGTGAGCGGGTGTCAAGACACATTGCGTGGCTCTTTTTCCCGCACGCCGAGGCCATTTGGTCCATGATTCCGCAGTTGACCCCGACGTATTGGTTCTCGCACTTCTGTCCCAACAGCGCAAGTTGCTTTGGGTCGGCTTCGAAGCCGACAAGAGCTTGAAAAAGCTTGGCAAAGGCGAGTTCCATGGCTGCGCTACTGCTCACCCCGCTCCCCATTGGGAGGTTGCTGACGACGGTTGCCTCGATGTTTGGCATCGCGCCAAAGGGCTCAGAAAGCACCCATGCCATTCCCGCCGGGTACTTTGCCCAGCCGTTGGGCTTGCGGTCCGTGTTGGCCGAATCGAACGGCTTTCCGGGCCCGGCTGAGTCTGACATAAGCTTGGATTCGCCGTCCACGATCCTTCCGACGACCCAGATTCCACGGTCGATGGCGCAGGGCATGACGAAGCCGCCGTTGTAGTCGGTGTGTTCTCCGATGAGGTTAATTCGCCCCGGCGCGAAGACCGCCGCTTTGGGTTCCACTCGAAAATAGTTGCGGTGCAAGGTGAGGGCGCGCTCGAGTGACATATCCTGTAGTAGATACCAGGTTCTGGCCCTTTGCCGCTCGACCTGTCAACCTTACCGGGTGGTAGGTGTCCCAGTTTTGGTATTAATACTTCGGACGGTGCGGGTGCGAATTCAACCGCCTGCACCTAGTGCCGTCCATCCAATCAAAGTAAACTCCGGGAATGTCTAACCCCGTCGAAGTACTTCATGCTTGGCTGAAAGTCCACGAGCAGGAACTGCTCGAAACCACTCAAGCCGTTTTGCGAATCGACACCATCGAAGGTGCTGCCGAACCGAATGCTCCATACGGCAGAGGGAACCGAGAGGCACTGGACTACATGCTTGGGCTGGCGCAGAGCCACGGGATGAAGACGACTGATTTGGAAGGTCATCTTGGCTACGCCGATTTTGGTTCTGGCGAGCGGCTGGTGATGACTTTGGGGCACCTGGACGTCGTTCCGGTGGGGCCGGGGTGGAAGCATGAGCCGTTTGGGGCGGAGATTGACGGCGGCTACATCTATGCACGGGGAGCGGTGGATGACAAGGGCCCGACGATTGCTTCTTACTTTGCCTTGCGGGCAATCCAGTCTTGTTTTCCTGATCTCGGCGTTCGATTCCGGGCGGCGTTTGGGTGTGACGAGGAGAGCGGGTTTGGGTGTGTTGAGCGGTATGTGCAGACGGAGGAAGCTCCGACTTTTGGCGTTGCACCGGATTCGGGTTGGCCTTGTTATCATGGCGAGAAGGGGATTGGTGATTTGCTTGTTTCGGTTCGGACTCCGGGTGCGCCTTTTGAGTTGACGGCTTTTGAGGGCGGGCAGAGGCCGAATATAGTGATTGACTCTTGCCGGGCGGTTGTTTCGGTGGGTGCCGAAGTTCGTTCGCACGTCGAAGGGAAGTTGGCTGATAGTTGGGATCGAAATGTTTCGTTCTCTTGGTCGGGCGACGAGTTGGTTTTGGAGGCGGTTGGTAAGGCGGCGCATGGTTCGACGCCGTTCTTTGGCGATAACGCCGCGACCCGGGTAGCTCGGTTGCTGTTGGCGATTTGCCCACTTTCGCACCAGGAGTTTTATGAGAAGTTCCTGGAGGCTTTTCATCCGAGCGGTGTTGGGCTAGGGATTCATGGTCGGGATGATGCGACGGGGGATCTGACTTGTAACATTGGTGTTGTTTCATTCTCCGGTCGCGCGGCGCATTTGTTGGCGAATGTTCGGTACCCGGCGACTTGGAAGGGGTCAGAGCTGTTGGCTTTGGCTGAGGCGAAGATGAAGAAGCTGGGTTCGGCGTGGTCGGTTGCGGTGGAGCGAGATTCGCCGTCGCTCTACTTCCCAATTGATCACCCGATGGTTCGGACGATTGTTGACGTTTATCGCGAGCAGACTGGCGACATGAAGGAGCCGCAGACGATGGGCGGGGGCACTTATGCTCGTGCGGTTCCAAATACGATTTCGATCGGCACCGGCTGGCTGGGCGATGGCGAGGCGCACCAGACCGATGAGCGGCTTGCGGTCGAGTCGCTTTACAAGATGAGCCGGATCTATGCGGCGATTCTGTATCGATTGGCAACGGTGTAGCCATGCCAGGATTCCTAAGCCCTGGGAGTGCATTTTTCATTCTTGGCTTTAGCTGGCTCGCGAGTGCGATTGGGTTTTACATGTATGCCCAGAAACTCGGGAGGGCGGCAGAGAGTGAGACAGACGGGTGTTTCTTGGGCTTTGCTTGCATTTTGTCGGCGATTGTTGGCGGCGGGGTGGGGCTGTTGCTGGGTCGGTATCCGTATTTCGTGATTACTTCGGCGTTGGGTTCGATGCTGGCTCCGGGGGCGCTTTGCTGGGTGTTTGTGAAGAAAGCGGGGCGGAAGCTGTAGGTTTAGGCTTTCGGTTGGGGGGATTGGCGGTTTTGGCGAAAGTAGGTTCGGAGCGGTGCTGAATTTGGGCATTTTTTGGCGGTCATGGCGGAAGTCGCTGAACCTGGTTTGAACAAGGATGTTGGAGCAGTTGGCGCATTTTGGTTCAAAGAGGCGTCGGTTTGGGGGCGAAGTTCGCGGCTGTTGGCGCAAATGTGTGAAGCTGGAGTTGCAAACTTGGGCGGAAGGAGACGGATATTTCTGTAACGGGTGGTGTGGGAAGCGTTGCGGGCTACGCGGTTGTAGATAATTCTCATTGTCATACATTAGTCAACGAAATCGGGCGAATGTCAACCACCAAGTTGCAATTGGCGCGATCATTCTGATCGCGCCCGTTCCCGCCCTCCCGCCCCGGCTGGGTGGTGGGCCGGGTTGGTTGGCTTGTTTGGGAGGGTGGGCTCGCTTCGCTCAGAGGGCTTCACGGGCATAGTTTAGACTCAATCAGGGGGTTGCGTTGAGGATATCACGATGGTTTCACTGAACTAGGGCGCACGGTGACTTTGTTGAGGGAGTGCAGCTGGAAGATGTCAGCGAGGTCTGGAGAATCGTCGACATTTAGAACGGAGTCGGGGCCAAGAACTGAATTCTGAATTGGTGTGCGGAGTTCGGCGACTTGTATTGATAGGTGCGGAACATCAGACGATGTTAGAAATTTGGTAATATTTTGTCATGAGTGAGCTACCCCTCGAAGAACAAGATTTTTCCGTCCAGGAATCATTTTGGAAGTTACTCGCGTCCCACGTGATTTCAGGTGATGTCGAAGTTTTGTTAGGAGCAGGCGCCTCGAAAGGTTGCACGACTCTTAGCGGAGCAAGAGTTTTGGATGCTGCGGAGTTAAAGTCACAATTGATTAAGAAGTTCACCTCAGATAGTTTGCCATTGGATGAGGATGCGGATTTAAAGGACATATTCCAGTTATTGTTGTCTGTTGAATCTGCGAACAAGCAGGCGCACCGATTCATCAAGCACCATTACACTAACTGTGTAGCTTCGTGGCACGGAGCGCTATGTGAGCTCGGGTTCAAACGAGTCTGGACGCTAAATCTAGACGATACAGTTGAATCTGCATTTCGGAAATCTAAGAAAAAGTACGATACGATAACATTCTCGGATCAGTTCAAAGACATAGATTCTTCTGGGGAAGTCACTCAGATCGTACACCTCCATGGCTTTGCAGGTTCCGTTGATGAGTTTCCGCATTACGTGCTGTCCACATCACAATACGCGAGTGCGAACCGTCATCAGAAGTCCTGGCATACTACCTTTCGAGATATCTACCAGCAAAAGACATTTATTGTGATTGGCACCTCAATGAGTGCCGAGTTCGACTTAGATCACATGATTAGCCAGGTGAGTCTGTGTGCCAGAAACACCGGACTGCCTGCCATCTTGGTAAATCCACAGCTCAGCAAGATGAAGGAAAAGATGTTCCGAGACCTACGAATGGTGATCCTGCCCATGACCGCCGAGCAGTTCTTTGCTAAGTTGGAAACATATCTACCCGAGGCCAGGGCGGAGCGCGGTGTCTCAGTGCCAGAGGCGCTTCGGAAGTCCGGTGAGCCGGAGGCAATTGAGAGATTTTTAGCCCAGTGGCGTCCTTTTGTTGAGGACCCGTCGCCGCCCAGCAAAGAGCATGATTTTTATGATGGGGACGAGCCAGAGCTTTGGAACATCGCAAACGATTACGATGTTAGATTCCTGTCAACGGAAAAGATCTTAGAAGATATCGAGAATTTCTTCGTTCCGGGGACTAGCATGCCGCGATTTCACGCGATCTCCGGACCCCCAGGGTGTGGAAAATCTACGGCACTGCTAAGACTGGGCTGGGATCTAAAGAAGCGGGGTTGGAATGTCTTTCTGTTTGCAAATCGCCAGCGCCTTGATGCTGAAGTCCTGCAACGAGTAGCCCAGGGCACCGGTAAATTGGCATTGCTGATTGACGGGGGCTCTGATCAGAGTCGAGAGTTTGGTTTTTTTGTCAAGTTTTGCGCGGAGAATCAACTTCCCGTTTGCTTCGTCGCAACGGAAAGGGAGTCTCGAGTGGACGAGCTTCTCAAAGACATTCCGCGGCAGTACTGTGCCCAAAGGGACTACCCCTATGCCATGGCGACGCTCGCTGCAAGGGATATAGATCGCTTAATTCTTAAGTACCGTTCGGCTGGAAGATTGGGGGATTTGGAGGCCTTCTCAGATGCCGAGGTCAAGATGCAGTTTTCAAAGCGTGCAGATCGTCAGTTGTTAGTGGGCTTGCTGATGATGAAAAATGGGAAGCTCAGGGACAAGTTAACTAGCGAGTACTTTGGCATTAAGGATTTGAAGTTACAAAAGCTGTACTACTTGTCTTGCCTTGTTTACCAGGCCGGCTACGCGATACCACTTTCGGTCGGCCTTGACGCGGCCGGGGTGAC
Source organism: Fimbriimonas sp. (assembly GCA_965248555.1). Taxonomy (GTDB): domain Bacteria; phylum Armatimonadota; class Fimbriimonadia; order Fimbriimonadales; family Fimbriimonadaceae; genus Fimbriimonas. The sequence continues at coordinate 243,065 of CBDFJP010000002.1, forward strand.
TTCAAACGATGCCACGAACGCGTTGGCCCAAGGAGGCCCACTTTTTGGAATTCTGAGGTTGCGTGAGGGTGGGTTGGTACCAAGACATAGATTCATTGCGTCGGAGGTTGCAGATGACAAAAAGACCGAGCCAGATATCTACAATACAATGCTGAGTTTGGCAGAAGCGCTCTCTAAACGAATGGAGTTGTCCGACGTTTACAACCGCACCATTGAGGCTCGTGTAGCTCGCTATCTTTTCAATCACAAATTTGTAGTTCGCAAACTTTCTAAGCACACGGCTACCAGCTGGTTTGAGGATGCTCAAGAACTGTTTGGTTGGAACAGTCGGTATTGGGAACAGCGGGCGCTCTTGGAACTCGATTTTGACAGGATCCCAAGGGCGTTGGATTTCGCAAAAGTTGCAGTCGAAAAATATGCTCATTCATTCACCTGGACGACCCTGGCCAAAATGTTAATGGAGGACGCTTTGTACTCGCTTCCCACTGATCAGGGTCGGGCTCGAACCTCATACGACACTGCAATCGCTCATCTAGAGCGTGCCATTGAGTCAGATCGCGGGACGGAGGGCCACGAATTCAGTGTTTTGCTTAACTACACCACGAAGTTGAGACAAGCTACCAGAGGAAGAATCCCAGGTTTTGATAACCAGCTAGAATCCAATTTTAAAAAATGGATAGCGAAAGCTGACACTTCCCCAAATCAATACGTGTACGAAAACTTAGGAAACTGGCGATACAACTGGATGATGGCTATTTCTTCTGCAGATTGAACCTGAAGCCGGGTTCTGGAATGTCATTAGGCAATGAAACCCTCACGAAATCTGAAACCTCTCCGATAACCAGGGTAGCGGACCCATGGATGGGTTCGAAACAGCGCAGGGATGCACGGAAGGGAATAGCCGTGGCATATTTGGATAGCATTTTTGGACCGACATCGGACCGCCTGGGAAAGGCGATGAACCTCGCGACGGAGCGTCAGGGGATGCTGATGAAGAACTTGGCGAATGTCAACGTGCCGAACTACAAGCGCGAGGACATGGACTTTAACCTGCAGCTGAAAGAAGCCATGGCGGGCGATGGCGATGAAATTGACCAGGCGTTTATGCGCGGCAAGGCTCGCAATTCCAGCCAGGATAGCTCGATCCGACTCGACGGGAACAACGTCGATCTTGAGCGCGAGGTCATGTCGATTGCCGAGACTGAGCACCGATTTAATGCCCTGACCGAGATGACGAGCCGCTATTTCAGCGGGTTGAAGTCCGTGATTCGGGAAGGAAGGTAAGGATTAGATGAGAATAGGATCACTTGCAGACGCGATGAAGTACAGCACCACAGGCCTCACGGCTGAGCGGTTCCGTATGGATACGATTTCGAGTAACTTAGCGAACGCCAACTCGGTCGCAAGACCGGGGGAAGAGGGGTATCGGCGGCGCGCGGTTGTGCTGACGGCGACAGAAAACGGGGTGAGCATCGATGGTGTGGAAAAGGACATGGAGCGCGAGTTCCAGATGAAGTACGAACCGGGCCACCCGTTCCATGACAAAGATGGGATGGTTAAGATGAGCAATATCGACCCGATTAGCGAGATGGTGGATATGATCGGCGCGAGCCGGGCATATGAGGCGAATATCGCCGCTTTCAATACTGCGAAGGGAATGATGAATTCCGCCCTCCAGATTGGCAAAGCCTAACCGAAACCTAAAGAAGTAAATGAGGATTTCATCCAACCCCGCAATCGAGCAGGCCCTTGAAAAGGGTTCGCTTGGGACTGCGACTCAGTCAGCGGGGAAGGGCCAGGGCAGTGATTTTGCCCAGATGTTGATGGACGTCATCGGAGAAGTCAATGACTCTCAGGCGAAAGCCGGAGGGTTGCGAGAGGACTTTATGACGGGTCGACGCAAGGTAGAAGTTCAGGACGTGATGATCGCTATGGAGAAGGCTGGCACTTCGTTGCAGCTGACGATGGCGGTTCGGAACAAGGTTCTTGAGGCTTATCAAGAGCTTTCGAGAATGCAGGTTTAGGGCATCTACTTAGCGTTGGCTTCCTATTTGGAACCCAACAATGGCATTTATTGATCGGTTGAAAGATTGGTGGACAGAGTCCAGCCCGACGCAGCGCTATACCACGCTGGGCGGGGTGATGCTTTTTGTCCTTCTGCTGGGCGGGATATTCTCGTTCGCCTCGCGTCCCAAGTACGACTTGCTTTACTCGGGTCTAGCGGATGCTGACAAGGCGGGGATTGTTGAGGCGTTGCAGGGAATGGGAGTTCCGGCGAAGTACGACAGCCCGGGCATGATCGAGGTTCCTTCGGACAAAGTTGCGGAGATGCGCAACAAGCTCACGCTGGCGGGCAAGGTGCCAAAGTCGGCGCACATGGGCTACGAGAATTTGGCGGACATGAGCCTTTCGGATACTCCGGCAAAGGAGCGCGAGCGGTTGAAGGCGATTGCGGAGGGCGAGCTTGCGAAGTCGATTGAGACGAACCCTGGGGTTCGTTCGGCGCGGGTTCATATCACGTTGGGTGATCCATCTCCGTTTGGCGATCAGCAGAGACCACCTTCGGCTTCGGTCAACTTGATCACGAGCGGAAATGGCTCGATCACAAGGGACCAGGCAAAGGGGATTGCGATGCTTGTTTCGCACTCGCTTGACGGCATGGACATGAAGAATGTCGTGGTTTTGGACGAGAAGTCGATTCCTTTGTACAGCGGGAGCGATTCGAGTTCCACGGACGCTTTGGCGTCGTCGAAGATTGAATTGGAGCAGTCGGTTGCTCGGAAAGAAGAGCAGAGAATTCAGAACAATTTGGACGCGATTTTTGGACCGGGCAAGACCCGGGTGAGCGTCCGGGCGACGGTGAACCTTGATGTTAACGAGATCAAGAAGACTGAGAGCATTGTCAAGAAAGGCGTTGCTTTGAAGTCGATGGTCGAAAAGATGGGCGGCGGGAAAAAGGGGGCTGGCGGGCCATCTGGCACTCAGGCGAATAGTGCGGCGGGTGCGCCTTCAAGTTCGGACAAGGAGTATGGCGGCGACTATGAGTCTCGTGTAGAGCAGTTGATGCCGAACGAGACCCAGATCGAGACTCATTCTAACAAGGCGGTCGGCAGTATTCAGTCGATGGTGATCAACGTTGCAGCCAACACTTCAGGATTCCCGGAAGGGGAAGAGGCAAAGGCGGAAGAGTTTGTGGCTCAGGTTCAGAAGTTTGTCGACTCTGAGAAGCGGAATAAGGAGACGGTTTTGGAGACCAACGTAACTGCGGTCAAGTTTGATGAGACTGTTCGGGCAGCGGTCACGGACTCAGTTGCAAAGGCTGAATCGAGCGCGAAGATGCAGCAGATGATGGCTCTGTTGCCGATTGGGGCTCTGCTCGTGATTGGCTTTATGGTTGTGAAGCAACTGGGCAAGATGAAGCCAGTTGCGCATACGACCTCGATTGTATTGGCGGATGGGCAGACGGTGAGTGTGCCTCTGGTCAATGGCCAGATTCCGGCGAATTATGCGATGGTGGGGGCTCAACAGCCGGGCCTCGTGCCTGCTGGGCAGCACGCAGAGGACTTGCACGCCAACTTGTCGAAGTACACCGAAGCCGAACTTGCCCAGCTTGCTGACGGAGGAATTATCTACCGAGATAATGGCGAAGTGATGGAAGTTGAAAAGATCGCGGAGAAGAAATCGGTTCACTTGGCGGCGATCAAGCAGATGGCTAAGGATCGACCTGAGCCAACGGCGATGCTCATCAAAACTTGGCTAGCAGAGGTTTAAGGATATGGCAGTAAAAACTAAAGAATTACCAAATAAGACCAAGGCGGCGGTCTTGATGATGGTCCTCGGGCCGGAGATCTCGGGCGAAGTGGTCAAGCACTTCTCAGACTCCGAGATTGAGGCAATGGCGCTGGAAGTTGCGCGAATGGAGAAGGTTTTTCCGGAAGTGCGGGAGGCGGTCATCGACGAGTTCTATGAGCTCGCGATTGCCCAAGACTTCATTGCAGAGGGTGGTATTGCCAATGCTCGGGCGGTGCTTGAGTCGGCGTTTGGTGCGAACCGGGCGAACGAGATTTTGAGCAAGATCATGTCGGCGATGCAGGTGTTGCCGTTCGAGTTCCTGAAGAAAGCTGACCCGCACCAGGTCATCAGCTTTATCCAGGATGAGCACCCGCAGACGATTGCGCTGGTGCTGAGCTATATGCCGATGCAGAGTGCGGCGGTCATTATTGGGAAACTGCCTTTGGAGCTTCGGGGCGATGTTGCGGGCCGAATTGCGATGATGGAGCAGACTCCGCCGGAAGTTATCAAGAAGGTCGAAGCAGTTTTGGAGAAGAAGATTTCGAGTGTCCTTTCGCAGGAGATGACGCAGGCGGGCGGTCCGAAGGCACTTGTTGACCTTCTTAACCGGGTTGACCGAACGACCGAACGGACGATCATGGAGATGCTGGAGTCGAACGAGCCGGAGCTTGCAGATGTGATCAAGGGCATGATGTTCGTCTTTGAGGACATTATTCAGCTCGACGACCGGGCGATTCAGGCGGTTATGCGTGAGGTTGATATGAAGGATCTTGCGACGGCGCTGAAGGGCTCGAAGCCTGAGGTTGCCCAGAAGATTTTCCAGAATATGTCGGATCGTGCGGTTGGAATGCTGAAGGAAGATATGGAATTCATGGGACCGGTTCGGACCAAGGTTGTGGAGGAAGGTCAGCAGAAGGTTGTTGCGATCATCCGCAAGCTGGAGGAGTCGGGCGAGATTGTTCTGAGCCGAGGCGGCGAGGAGGAGATGATTGTCTAAGGTCATTTACGATACATCTGGTCCGTTGAACCAAGACAAGCTGTTTGGGCAGATTCCTAAGCTGAATGAAAATTTGCGTCGGCTCTCGACTCGGCTCACCGACCAGGTTGAGCTGATTAAGGAGAAGGGGTACGAGGACGGCTACAACGCCGGATTCGAGAACGGGCAGAAGGTCGGCAACTTTGAGGGTCGCCGGGCGGGGTTACAGATGGCTCAGAACCAAGCTGAGGCGGAGAGAAAGATTGAAGCGAAGCAGTTTTTGATGGAGTGGGAGATCCTTCGGCAGGAGTTTGAGCAGGCGGTGATCAACTGGTTCGAGCAGTCGGAAGAGGTTTTGACCGAGATGTCGATGGAGGTCGTTCGGCAGGTATTGGCGGCAGAGCTTGAGATCAATAAACAGTACGCGCTTGAGATCGCAAAGGACGTTTTGCAACACATTACCCACGCAAAACGGGCGCGGATCATGATAAATCCCGCGGATTTTGCGCTATTTGAGAGCCATCGGGACGAGTTGATGCTCCAGTCAAGAGAGCTGGAGAATATCGAGATCGTGCAGGATAACTCGATTCATAGCGGTGTGGTGGTCGAAACCGACGCGGGGATCATTGATGCCACGGTGCAGACCCGGCTTGAGCTGATCGACAACGAGTTCCGAAACGCGGCATGATCCATATTCGCGAGCCACGGTTTACGCGATTGAAGTTCGCTTCGATGAATGCGCCCTCCTACCGCCTTTCGGGGCGGGTGAGTAAGGTTGTTGGCCTGGTGATTGAGTCCAACGGGCCGATTGCGCGCGTTGGCGATTTGTGCCATGTGAAGACCGACGGGATGAACGGCGAGAAGCGCGATATTCCGGTTGAGGTGGTTGGATTTCGAGACAACACGGTTCTGCTGATGCCTTTGGGCGACCTGGGCGGAATTCGGGCGGGGGACTTGGTGGAATCCACTGGGCAATCTTTGTCGGTTCCGGTTTCGGAGTCGATGTTGGGGCGGGTTTTGGACGGTTTAGGTCAGCCGATGGACGGCGGTCCGCCGATTGAGGCGGATGTTTACTATCCGGTGACGGCGAATCCGCCGAATGCGATGACTCGGCGCATGATTGAGAAGCCCTTGGCGACGGGGGTTCGGGCGATCGATGGCCTTTTGACCCTTGGAGAGGGGCAGCGCATGGGCATCTTCGCGGGCTCGGGCGTTGGTAAGTCAACGCTTTTGGGAATGATTGCCAGAAACTGTCAGGCGGAGATCAACATTATCTGCCTGGTTGGTGAGCGCGGTAGGGAAGTCCGCGAGTTCATGGAAAACGACCTGGGTGAAGAGGGTCTGAAGCGGTCGATCATCGTGTGTGCAACGGGCGAGCAGCCGGCTCTGGTTCGTATCAAGGCGGCGTTGACGGCGACGGCTCTGGCCGAGGGATTCCGGGATCAGGGCAAATCTGTCTTGCTGATGATGGACTCGGTCACTCGGTTTGCGATGGCGCAACGGGAAGTCGGTCTCGCCATTGGCGAGCCGCCTTCAACGAAGGGGTACACACCTTCAGTTTTTGCTCTCTTGCCGCGATTGATGGAGCGAGCGGGAATGGGGCCGAAGGGTGCGATTACGGCTCTTTACACCGTTCTGGTGGATGGCGATGATACTAATGAACCGATCGCAGACGCCACTCGCGGTATCTTGGACGGCCATATTGTTTTGAACCGAAAACTGACCTCGCGGGGGCACTATCCGCCGATTGACATTTTGAACAGCCTCTCGCGAACGATGCCATTCGTGGTTTCGCCGGAGCAGATTCAGGCGGCGACGGACGTTCGGGAACTGATGGCGGCTTATAACGACGTCGAGGACCTGGTTTCGATTGGGGCGTATAAGAAGGGTGCCCGGCCGCTAACGGATAAGGCGATTGACTCGAATGATGGGATCAACAAGTTCTTACGGCAGGCGAAGGCTGAAGGGTCGAGCTTTGAGGATGCGGTGGCCGGGTTGTCGGGGCTGTAGTTTTCAGTATGGAGTGCCCCGATGAAGTCGGGGCTTTGTTTTTCGGCCGCCAAGCGATTTGGATCAGGATTTCGTCTTTCGGCGTTACAATTGAAGAATGAATCGAGGAGTTCCTATCGGCTTGCTAGCGGGGTTTGGGTACTGCCTGGCCGTGCGTTTTGCGGCTCCGACTGACGCTAAGCCGATGACCTTGCAGGAGGCACTCGACTACAGGGGCTTGACGCCACTTCACAAAGAACTTCGATACGCATCGATGCAATTCATGGTTCTCTGCACGGATTCAGTGGCGACTCGGGCTGGCGCAGGACCTACGCATGGCCCACACGCACTGGCGGGAATCCGAACTTATGCGAACAAAATCGCCCTTGAGCACGTGAAGAGTGTCGAGTTCCCAGTGGGAGCGGTGTTTGTAAAAGAGAAGTTTCCGATGTTTGACGTCGGAGCCAAGCCAGATTTCATCACTACGATGAAAAAGGTTCGACCCGGCTCAGGTGTTGAAACATGGCAGTTCATGCTGATTGACCTTAAGTCAAAGAAGGTGCTGGAGGAATACGAGACGGGTGAGGGCGGCGGGATTAGTCGAAAAGCGATCACGCGGTCGGTTGGTAAGGTGAACACGGCGACCTGTTCTAGTTGCCACTCAGGTTACAAATCCACTTTTGGAATCTCGCCGGACGGTATGAAGGATTTGCGAGTTCTTCAGAAATCCACTGGCCGTAGGTAGTACTCGTTGATGGCGGTGTTGCTGAGCATGGCGACGGTGGGGAGTTTGCGTTTCCAGTGGGTGCCGCTAACTCTTTTCCAGACAATATCGACGTCGGCCTCGGGGAAGCCCATGCTGATCAACCGCTCGCGGCCGTAGCCTTGGACGACGTAGTGGAGGATTCGGTCAGCTTTGGCGTAACTGATTCCGAAGTCGCCTTCATCGGTTTGGCCTTTGACAAGGTCGGCGGTCGCGGGTTTGTCGATGATGACCTCGGGAACACCTAGGGCGCGGGCGACCTCCCAGACTTGGGACTTGAATAGGTCTCCGAGCGGGTTGATGGGCGGAGCGTCGTCGGCGTGCCAGGTGTAGTAGCCAAAGAGGCGCTCGGATTTGTTTCCGGTGCCAATGGGGACTCCGCCGACTTCGGCGGATTGGTCGAAGAGGACGATCATGCGCGAACGGGCGCAGACGTTTCCGAGACGCTGGGAGGAGATTCCGTCTTCGTATTGAGATGTGTAGCCATCGACCATGCCGGTGATGTCGATGGTTCGCACCTGGATTCCGAGGTCGTCGATGACGAGTTGGGCGTGATCAAGGCTTTCTTGGCTGCTGATCTTGTACGGCATTCGGAAAGCGTAGGTGTTTTCGGGTCCGAAAGCGCGTGCGCAGAGGTAGGCGACGACGGCAGAATCGACTCCGCCTGAGAGTCCGAGCACGACTTTGTTCATGCCTCGGCGCTTTGTGACTTCCGCCTTCAGGAACTCGATCAGCCAATCCGAGACTTGCTCGGCGTTGATGCTGAGGGGGTTCGCCTCAAGTTCGGCAAGTTTTGAGGCTCGCAAGACAGGCAGTGGCATGTCGGTAGTTTACAGTCGCAATGGATCCATGCTGCCGGACAGTGGCAAAAAGCTGAACCGAAAACAGCAAAGTAACGGCCCCGGAGTATAACTTCAATCAAAGGCGGAGGGATTGGTGAAATGGAAGAGCTCTTTGACGGGCAGCCCAAGAGGCGGTTTCTGGTTCCGCTTATCAACACATGGTGCACGATGCCTGCGGCGTTGATCTGGCATCTCTACATCTATAAAATGGGCCTCGAAGCAGGACACACGGTGGCCCTGATCACGATGGAAGTCGTGGCGTTCGTGTACTTCGTGCTTCACAGGCGCGGAATTCTGTCTACGTACTCAACCTTTCGAACAGTCTCAAGAGTAGGTAGGAACGCAATCCTTCCGTCCGCCGCTGTCGGGCTCTGTCTCATAATCCTGATCCCGAGGTGGATGGCGGATCAGTGGTCAAATTTGATCTACATCCACCTTAGCTCCTGCGGGCTAGGCGGCGTTTACACCTTTAGTAAGATTCGTTCCGAATCCAAAGGATAAGAACAACTGACTTCGAGGGGGAGCATGTAGAAGGTAGATGCACCAGCTAATACCAGTATCCGTCCCAGCTTTGAACCTGCGCCCTACTGAGAGAACGGTTGACAGCCAAAGAATACAAGACGAGTGAGGGAAGCGAGAAGCACCTTTTTTCAAAGAAATGTTAACCAGGTGTTGACATTGGGTGCGGCCGCTGGTATCATTTCTGTTTGTCGCTGAGTTGAAAAAACGAAAAGCGAAACAGAGAGAGAAGGGCGCTGAAGAGCAATCTTAGCACAATTCTCACTCGAAGAAGAAGTTCTTTGAAAGCCGCATAGCGAAACAAGAAGCGCATCGAGCAACTCTATAAGCGCTGCGTAAAGCAAGCTAAAGAGGGCCGACGATGAATGCCTAGGGACAAGATACCGATGAAGGACGTGTAAGCGACGAAACGTCTTGGGGAGCTGCACAAAAGCTTTGATCCAAGAATTTCCGAATGGAGAAATCCGGCTAGAGTAATGTTTAGTCACTCATATCTGAAAAAATAGGATATGTAGAGGGAACCTGGTGAACTGAAACATCTAAGTAACCAGTGGAAAAGAAATCGAAGAGATTCTGTAAGTAGCGGCGAGCGAAAGCGGAAAAGCCCAAACCAACAGGCTTGCCTGTTGGGGTTGTAGGACCACCACCAACCCCTTCTAATCAAGATCATCGAAAGGTGACTTTGATTAGGAGAAGTTGGAAAAACAAAATTTACAGTTAATAGAACAGGATTGGAAAGTCCGGCCGTAGAGGGTGATAGCCCCGTATATAAAAACACGTAAACAATTTGTAGGTGGCACCTGAGTAGCACGGAGCACGAGGAACCCCGTGTGAACCTGCCGAGACCACTCGGTAAGGCTAAATATATCTTGTCACCGATAGTGCATCCAGTACCGTGAGGGAAAGGTGAAAAGAACCCCGGGTAGGGGAGTGAAATAGAACCTGAAATCGTCGTGTCCACAAACAGTCGAAGCACAATGTATGGAGTAATCCATTCAGGTGCGACGGCGTACCTTTTGCAGAATGAGTCTGCGAGTTAATAGTGTTGGCAAGCCTAAGTGTTTCAGACACGGAGGCGAAGGGAAACCGAGTCCGAATAGGGCGTCTAGTCAGCATTATTAGACCCGAAACTGCGTGATCTTGCCATGGCCAGGTTGAAGTGGTGGTAACACACCATGGAGGACCGAACTCATTGATGTTGAAAAATCTCGGGATGAGCTGTGGTAAGTCCGGTGAAATGCCAATCGAACGCAGAGATAGCTGGTTCTCCCCGAAATGCATTGAGGTGCAGCGTCTTGTATGTTTCATGGGGGTAGAGCACTGAATGGGCTAGGGGTCTTACCCGATTACCGAACCCAACCAAACTCCGAATACCATGAAATTAAGCAAGGCAGTGAGACGGTGAGTGATAAGATCCATCGTCAAAAGGGAAACAACCCAGATCAACAGCTAAGGGCCCTAAACGATAACTAAGTGTGAAACGATGTGAGATCGCGTAAACAGCCAGGAGGTTGGCTTGGAAGCAGCCACCCTTTAAAAAGTGCGTAATAGCTTACTGGCCGAATGTGATCTTGCGCGGAAAATGTATGGGGGCTAAAGTTATCTTCCGAAGCTTTGGGATCGTATTTATACGATCGGTAGGGGAGCGTTGTGTATGCAGTGAAGCTGTAGCGGAAGCAACAGTGGAGCGTACACAAGTGAGAATGCAGACATGAGTAGTGATAAGAAAGGTGAGAATCCTTTCCGCCGAAAATCTAAGGTTTCTCCGGCTATGTTCGTCATACGGAGGTTAGGCGGTTCCTAAGGTGAGGCCAGAAGGCGTAGCCGATGGACATCTGGTAGACATTCCAGACCCAGGTATACGAGCCAGGGGAGGACGCTTCACAATATCTCATCCCGCACCGTTGGTTGTTGCGGGCTAGGCCGAAACTCTAACTCCTGTTAAGGGGGTTTTTCAAAAGAGCGGGGCCGGGGAAGGGCGCTCTTCGGAGCAAACGAACTGAGATTGCGTGGGGCCTAGAAAAGTCCCGTAGCATTAATTGTATATCTGACCGTACTGTAAACCGACACAGGTAGATGAGTCGAGGAGACTCAGGCGTTCGAGAGAACTCTCGTTAAGGAACTAGGCAAATGAGCCCCGTAAGTTAGCAATAAGGGGCGCCCCGCAAGGGGTCGCAGCGAAGCAGCCATGGCGACTGTTTACCAAAAACACAGGTCTCTGCTAAGGTGAAAACCGAAGTATAGGGGCTGACACCTGCCCAATGCCCGTAGGTTAACAGGAGATGTTAGGGAAACCGAAGCATTGAATCGAAGCCCGGGTGAATGGCGGCCGTAACTCTAACGGTCCTAAGGTAGCGAAATTCCTTGTCGGCTAAATACCGACCCGCATGAAAGGTGTAACGACTATGGCACTGTCTCAACGAGAAGCTCGATGAAACTGTAGTACCCGTGAAGATGCGGGTTATGCGCAGTAGGACGGAAAGACCCCGTGGAGCTTTACTACACCTTGACATTGTGACTTGGGTGTAAATGCAGAGCGTATGTGGGAGCTTCGGCACCAATGGAACACCACACTTTTGCATCTGATTCACTAACTTGGACCATAATCTGGTTCGAAGACATTGTCAGGCGGGTAGTTTGACTGGGGCGGTCGCCTCCGAAAAAGTAACGGAGGCGCCTAAAGATCCACTCAGGCTGGTTGGAAATCAGCCGTTGAGCGTATAGGTATATAGTGGGTTTGACTGTGAGACAGACAAGTCGAGCAGGGACGAAAGTCGAGCTAAGTGACCCTCTGATTGCGCGTGGGCGCGTCAGGGTTCAACGGATATAAGCTACCCCGGGGATAACAGGCTGATCTTGCCCGAGCGCTCACAGCGACGGCATGGTTTGGCACCTCGATGTCGGCTCGTCGCATCCTGGGGCTGTACAAGGTCCCAAGGGTTCCGGAGTTCACGGATTAAAGCGGCACGCGAGCTGGGTTCAGAACGGCGTGAGCCAGTTCGGTCCCTATCCACTGCGCACGTAAGAAATTTGAGGGGAGTCGTCCTTAGTACGAGAGGACCGGGATGAACAGACCTCTGGTGTACCAATTGTTCCGCCAGGAGCATACGTTGGGTAGCCACGTCTGGTCGTGATAAGCGCTGAAAGCATCTAAGCGCCAAGCACACCCCAAGATTAGATTTCTCAAATTTGTAAGGACCCTCGAAGACTACGAGGTTGATAGGTCACGGCTGTGAGTCCAGTAATGGATTAAGGTGAGTGATACTAATTGTCCGAGGGCTTGCTTATGCAGCTCTTATAAAGTTACTTGATGTGCTTCTTGTTTCATGTGCGGCTCTCAAAGGGCTTCGGTTATCACAATCGAATATCCCTACCACTTTCCGGGTGGTCATAAAGCGTAGGAAACACCTGTTCCCATTCCGAACACAGCAGTTAAGCTACGTCTTGGCTGAGGTAGTTGCACCGCAGGGTGCCGCGAGAAAGGCTTGTCGCCCGGTTAAACTTTGAGAAGGCTCCCGAAAGGGAGTCTTTTTTTGTTTACGGTAACCTGGACTCATGCTGCTAACCGCTTTTGTTTTGGGTCAAGTGCCGCCTTATGTGTATCAGAAGGAACTGGATGCCTGGCGCTTGGCGGATGCTAAGAATCCCCCGAAGCCCGGGATGGTTTTGTTTATTGGGTCTTCCACGTTTACGAACTGGAAGACGGTTGATAAGGCATTTCCGGGTAAGTACGTTTTGAACCGGGCATACGGCGGGTCGGGGTTGGGGCATCTGATTCGGGACTACAAGGTGTTTACTGCGTACAGGCCGAAGCAGATTGCGGTTTACTGCGGAGAGAATGATTTGGCGGAAGGGAAGACGGCCGCTTATCAGGTGTTCGAGAACTTCAAGAAGTTCTACGGCTTGGTTCGCAAGGAGCTTCCTTCGGTGGAGATTCTGTACTGTGCCATGAAGCCGAGCCCGTCGCGCTGGCATTTACGGGCGAAGTACATCTATGGCAACCAGCTTATCAAAGACTTCCTCGCAACCCAGCCCCGGGCCGACTTCGTATCCTGTTGGGACGCGATGCTCGGGCCGGATGGACGTCCGGATTCTTCGCTATTTGGCTCGGATATGCTTCATATGAACGCAAAGGGCTACGCGATCTGGACGCGGATTCTTGAACCGAAACTGAAATGAAGATTGGATACTGTCCGGTCAAGTGGAAGTCCAAAGAGCAGCAGAGTGTTTGGGTAGCTCCATTAAAGAACTTATGGCGAGGTCACATGTGGGTCAGCCTCGCTGCTCTCTGCGGATTTTTAGGCGTGATCGGGGTATCGATGTTGCTCATGGAAGCTACCCCGACAAAGGGAGTGGGACTACCAGGAATGGTGATCGCTTTGCCAGCAATGGTTCTTGCAATTGGGTGGATGGGAGGCTGCCTCTCGATTGGGCCACGAATTGCGTTTCGTCGACTAATCAAGCTCGCTCCGGGAACAGGCGATGTCTTTGTTGGACTCAACTTGGGGAGTTCGCAACTGTTGTTGCATGCCATGCAAAACTCCTACCAGGATGCCGGTTGGCTCACACTTTCGGATTCCGAACTTAGTTTCAGTGGAGAACTTCACAATGTGAGTATTCCCTTGAGCAATCCGCGGCGTGTGTGCATTATCAAACAGGTGTTTGGCAACCAGATGCGATCAATTGTGAAGCTCGACTTGTGTAATCAAACGCTTTACATGTCTACACCGGACCCCGAGAGCGAGAAGCGGCTAGTTAACCTTGTTTCGAGAATTCCGGAGTCCAACTTCGCTGGTCACCAGAACTTAAGGCCGGAGCTGGCGAACCTCGCGGTCGTCAAGCCACTTGTTGTCAGCGGCGAGTTGGTCTTGAGAATATGCTTGATAGCGCTGGGACTGATTGTGTTTCTTCAAATCCTGACATTGCAAATGCTGAAGGACCGGGCTGGAATCTTGGTTGGTGCATGGCCGATGCCGTGTCTTATGATGACAGCATTCTTGGTACTTCGGAAACAGATGCAAACAACTACATTTGGCGAAGCATCGCGTCATTCGGAAGAACGCCTAGAACGTCAAGTTATCGCAAAGAACGCCTAGTGCTTTGCGTAGCTCGGGGAGGTCGCTCTTGGTTTTCGGAGATAGCACCGCGTTGACTCTGTAGCTCGACCAGTTCAGTTTGTAAAATTCTTGGGTGCCTTTGGTGTTGCGCCAGCCGATCCACTTCACGAGTCGGATGGTTGACCATTCTTCGCCTTTCTTGGCTTCGGGGTTGCGTTGGGGGGTTGGGATAGGTTGGCCGCTTTTGCTGAGGCTAAAGGAGATTGTGCCGAACTTGGATTCGAGCTTTCCGGTTCCGGGTTTGACGTCTTTGAAGCCGGTGGGGAGCTTCGTAGGAACTCCGCCACGAACCGCGTTTGTCTTGTGGTCGAAGTCGTAGACGGGGATGGAGACCGTTGCGGTCACTGAAGACTGTCCAGCCAACACCATCGAAAACGCGAGAATTCCGCTCATTACGCAGTGATTCTACCCACAGGGCAGCAACTCGGGTTTTCTCCGTGAAAGTTGGTGATAGAATGGAAAAGTGAAATCAGGGCAGAACTTTCCGAAGGGAACGGTTGCATACGTACTGATATGTGCGGCAGTCTCATCGCTTGTTCATGTTAGGTTCGACCGCTCTTTCGACGTAGGCGTGGTGGATTGGAGTTCGCTGGGGTCTTATGCCATTTTGCACTCGATCCAACAATTTGTGGTTCTCGCTTGCGGAGGAGTGGGTGTTTATCTGCTTGTCAGCTGGCTCTATGAGGATTCTCCCAAGCCTGCAAGAATGAGGCGAAAGGAGGAAAATCGTGTTTAGTCCATCCCAGATTAGTGGGTTCAAGCTCTATTTGGTCGTTGCCGGGTTACTCTGTTGCTTTGTTCACTTCGGAGTTCAAACAATAGTCGTTGATAATCGCGTGATAGCTTCGTGGGGCTTCAATGTTTCCGATTGGCGCAACGGCGGGATCGCGAGTGTGCTTGGCAGTGCGCAGAACTTCGTCGTGCTTTGGCTTGGAGGAATGCTCGTTGCTGCACTGATTTCTAAGGCGGAGAGGAGCGAGGCCCTTGATTGGCTGGTCCGCACAGAGCCGGTCAGGCCAGCGTCCCCATCCGCCGCAGGCGCTCCACAAACTCCTCAATCGCCTCAGTCGTCGAACGCCACGGATTGATGCCGGCGGCGGCGAGTTTGGCGGTGCTCATGGCTGAGTAGGCGGGGCGTTTTGCAGGCGTGGGGTAGTCGGCTGTTCCGATCTTCTCGAGGGTGATCGGTTCGCCTTTGTAGGTACTCAGAGTCCGCTCGGCGAACTCGTGCCAACTCATTGCCTCGGAGCCGCAGGCGTGGTAGATGCCGGTTGCGAGCTTGGATTCGATGGCGGAGGCGATTGCGGTAGCGAGGTCGACGGTGTAGGTCGGGCAGCCGATCTGGTCGCCGACGACTCTTAGATTCCGTCCGTCGCTGTGAGCGTTGATCATTGTGAGCGGGAAACTCTTTCCGGCGGGGCCGAAGAGCCAACTGGTTCGGAAGATAATCGGGTCGTCGAGCATTGCCTCTGCGTAGTGCTCGCCGGCGAGCTTCGATTGTCCGTAAACGCCCAGTGGGTTTGTCTCGTCGGTTTCCACGTAGGGTTTGGAGGCGGTTCCGTCGAAGACGAAATCGGTGGAGATGTGGATCAGGCGTGGGCCTCCGTTGAGCTTGCCGCAAAGGTTAAGGACCCCTTCTTCGTTGACGTCGAAGGCGATTTCGGGTTCTTCTTCGGCTTTATCAACGGCGGTGTAGGCGGTGCAGTTGACGACCCAGTCGGCGTTCTTTTTGGCGAGCCATTTGCAGTCGTTGATGGTTCGCGGGTCGGTGAGATCGACGTCTTTGCGGGTAAGGGCTTTGACCTCGTGTCCGAGCGCTTCGAGTACCTTGACCACGTCGGTACCCAGCATTCCGTTGGCGCCGAGGACGGTGACTTTCACTGGTTTCGCACCTCGATGCTCCAGTCGCGGATGTCGAGATCGGGGTCGTTGGTGTCTTGAGTTGCTGGCTCAAGAAATGAAAATCGGGAGTTGTCGTAGACCTGCGAGGTCGCGAGGGGGATTCTGACGAATGAGTTGATTTCGGCGATGTTTTGGTTGTTTCCGAGGCTGTCGATGATGCGGCTTGACCCGCTGGAAGGGTCGAGGAGACGGTTCATCGTGAGCAGGTTGACCTGGATGGATTGGAGGGCCTTGGCGTCGGTGGGGTTGTCGGCGAGCTGGTTGATGGATAGCTCGAAGCCGAGGGTTTTTGAGCCGGTGGTGACGTCGACAGAGTTGAGCGGGATTCCGACGGCGTTGTAGAACGAAAGGGAAGTGTCGGTGAATTTGTAAAGTGTGTACTGGCGCGTCTCGGGGGTCCAGCGGACGAAATGGGTTGCGTTTCCGGTGAGAAAGCCGTTATTGGTGGGGAAGGCGACGACGGGAAGAGGGCCTTCGGTGGTTGGGTTGAGGTCGGTGCTGGTTCGGATCGCGAAGATGTAAACGTAGTCGGAGCGAACTTGGCCGTCGATGGACATTCGGAAGATCAGGCGGGTCGCGTCGGCGTCGGGGGTGAGGGGGGATTTGGCGCAGCCGAGCAGGCCGAGAATCGGCAGGAGATAGCGAGCCCTCATATCACGCCGCCGGTGTAGTATAGGATGCGGTGGCAACCTTCGCAGACGACGACTTTGTCATCGATGAGCTGAACCATGACCATTTCGGGGATCGTGGAGCCACACTCTTCGCAGGTTTTTTCGTGGGTTATTTCCGCCATTCCGACGTGGTGCTTGGCGCGAATTGAGTCGTAGCGGCCCAAGAGGGCGGGGCTGATGGTTTTGGCGAGTTCGGGGCGCTTGGCAGCGAGTTCTTTGAATCGGCGTTCGAGTTCGACTTTCTGCTCGGCGGCACCGGCCTTCCAGTCGTTGAATTTTTTGATGGCGGCTTCGGCTTGGGATTTCGCTTTTTCGGCAGCCTCTTTGAGGGGTGGGACGGCGTCCCAGTAGCCCAAAATATCTTCTTCGTTCCTGTCCTGGGTGGATTCGAGAGTCTTTTTCTGGTGTTCGAGGGCTTCGATCTCTTTTGGATTGCTGACAGAGCCGCCGAAGAGCTGTTTGTCGATGGCTTTGATTTTGTCGGAAATCTGCTGGTTGGCTAGTTCCAGGTCGCGCTGTTCGCCGTGGATTTCGTGGTACTTGGCGTTGGCGGCGGCGTAGTCGGCGCGCGCCTTTTCGGCGGCGGCCTGGAGCCTTACGCCCTCTTCCATTGCGGCGGCGCGCTTCCGAATTTGAAGGATTGCACGGTCAATTTCGTGCAGTTTGTGAAGACGCATCAACTCGGCAGACGCCATGGTTTTAGGTTACTTGATTCGGGCGCCGATGGCACCGCCAATTGCCCCAAGAACTGCCACGGGGAGCAATGGGTATTTCATGTTTGGACATCCCGTGTTGCAGCGAACCATGAGCTTGTGATAGCCGAATCCGAGGACGGCTCCGATGAGAAGGCCGAGAATTGGTTTGATCATAATCACACTCTACGCGCGTTGCTTCCAAAATGCACAAAAAAGTTGGAGTCGGCGATTGCCCGCTCCAACTCTGTGTCATGTGGCAGGTTAGCTATTTAGTCGCTTTTCGAGATCGTCAAGCGCTTTTTCGGCTTCGCTAGCCGAGACGCTTGGAGCGGCTCCGCCTTCGACGACGCTAACGGAAGGAGTGACGGACTCGGTTGCGGTGACCGGCTTGAGGCCGAGCTTTTCTTCGAGCTTATCGAGCTCGGATTCGGCTTCGAGGTCTCGGGAGGTGGACTCCATTTGCTGAATCTTGCCGAACAGCGATTCGTTGCCCATTTCGGCGCGAGCAGCGGCTTCGGATTGCTTCTCTTTGATTCGGTTTTCGACAGCTCCAAACCCTTCAAACTCGTTCTCGAACGAGAGGCCGTCGAGGGCCTTGCTGATGGACGATTGAATCTGAGCGGACTTCCACTGAGCCTTGAGGGCGAGTGCTTCGGCGGTCTTTTTGCGGACTTCCTCTTCCTGGCGTTTGATGCCGACTTTGACTTGCTCGACGGTGGCGACGGCGGAGTCGTAAGATGTTTGCAGTGAGGCAACGACTGAGTCGATATTCATCTTCTCGCGCATGAACTGGGTTGCAAGCGCGCGGTCGCCTTGCTTGAGGGCCATGGTGGCTTTGGATTCAAGTGAAGCGGCCTTGTTCTGCTGGGCTTTCAGCTCATTTTCGAGCATGTTCTTCTGGGTGATCGCCTGGACTGCCTTCTCGCGGTTGCTAAGAAGCGCCGCTTGCATGTCCTTTTTGGCCTGATCCAGCATCACTTCCGGATCCTCCAACTTGTCCATCGTCTTGTTGAAGAGTCCTTTTAGCCAGTTGAGAAATCTTTTCATTGGGTTAATATCCGCGCAGTTTGACGCTGATTATACACTTACGACGAACCTGGCGGTAGGTTGCAAGAACAGATTATTGCGGGTTAGAAACCGGTGTTTGGACCCAAGGGAGGGCGGCGAGGAGCCGTTGCATCTCTAAGTTTTGCTCCGGATCCTCGCTGTGGAGGTGGGGAAAGGGGATTTCTGGCTTGCCTTCGGAGAAGTTTCGGTCTTGCAAAAGTTGGGTGACCGAACCTAGATGGCCGTAGAGATAGACCCAATCGTGCTCGTCCCAGATGATGGTTCCGCCGCCGTCGAGAGCGTGGAGCCAGATGTGGTGGCGGGCGTCGCGTCCGAGGAAATCTCCGAACTCGGTGAGGAAGGATTGGACTTGTTCGAGGGAAAGGGAATCGATTTCGTAGCGGGCGAAGTCGTAGCCGTCGGGTGGCGTGACGAGGAGGTAGACGAGGCGGAACCGCTCGCCGTAAATGTCGAGCACGTTTTTGACGAACTCCAATGGCCTTTGTGGGGCGACAAGGAGGCGCGAGACGCCGGAGATTGACTCTTGGACGTAGGTGTTGGCCCAATGGATGGGCGACCAGCCGTTGACGGGGTCCCAGGCCCCGAGTTTCGCTCCAAATTCGCGGGGTAGCGGCGTCATTCGTACCTCGGGTCCTTCTTGCAGAGGGCAAGGAAGTCGCAGCCTTCGCAGAGCGGCTTGGGGCGGGGGGAGTAGTCGTCGATGGTGGCGGAGAGGATGGTTTCGCCGATCTGGCGGATGTCCCGCTCGAACTCTTCGAGTTCTTCATCGGAGAGGGAAGTTGTGGCCTTGGCCTGCGCGCGAAGGGCGTGAATTGTGGCTGTGACGGGCTGATCGGGGAACATGGCTCGCGCCAAAAGTTGGTAGCAGGCCATCGCCAGGTCATCTTTCACCTGCGCCTCAGTAACTGAGGCTCGCCCCGACTTGTAATCGACAATGTCGATTCGGCCGTCAGGGTATTCGTCCAGTCGGTCCACTCGCCCGATCAGCTCAAATGGGCCGAGGTCTCTCTTAAGCAACTTTTCAACCGCCAGAGTCCTCACTCCCGACTCTCGTCGGGCGTTTTCCTCTTCGGCGATGACCGCGGCCACGATCTCTTTTCCCTCACCATAAGCCTCTTGCATCTCTTCGGCGGAGGCAAAACCGGCGTCAATCCAGCTTTCTTCGTAGATTCGCAGGGCGTCGCCGACGGTGGTGACGCCTTGGTCGCCTTCGTCGTGGAAACGCTCCATCACCTTGTGCAACGTCGTTCCGAACGAGTAGTAGCTTTTGGCTCGGAGGTACCACTTGCCGCGCGGGTCGATGTATGTCCACAGGTACTTGCTTGGGCACGCGAGGAACGTGGTGATCCGGCTTGGGCTCAGGGTTGGTTTTCGCGCCACACGCTATTTTAGCGCGGTTGGGGACGTAGACTATAGATGTGACTACCGCCGCGCAAACGATTCGCCTCGGCCACTCGCCCGATTCCGACGACGCCTTCATGTTCTGGGGCCTCGCATCCGGCACCGTCAAGTCCAATTTCCAGTTCGAGCACATCCTTCGGGATATCCAGACTCTGAACGATTGGGCGATGGAGGGCAAGCTCGAATCCACCGCAATTTCCGTTCACGCTTTTGCTTATGTGGCGGATAAGTACGCTTTGCTTCGGCACGGCGGCTCTTTTGGCGATGGATACGGGCCGATGGTGGTTGCGGCGTCGCCGATTTCGGTTGCTTCTTTGGAGACGATCACAATTGCGGTTCCCGGCAAGCTCACCTCCGCATTTCTTGAACTGAACCTGTTCTTTGAGGACACTTTTGGGACCAATGCGAACCTCAAGTTTGAGGTCGTTCCTTTTGACGAAATCGTTCCGGCGGTTCAGCGGGGGGACTACGTCGCGGGTCTGATCATTCACGAAAGCCAGCTCACTTACTCAGAAGAAGGCTTGTACGAGATCGCCAATATGGGCATGTGGTGGCGCAAGAAGACTGGTCTTCCTTTGCCGCTCGGTGTCAATGTAGTGCGAAAAGACCTCGGTCACGACGCCGTCATCGAAGTCTCCCGTTGCATGCGCGAGTCAATCGAGGCGGGGCTGCAGAATCGCTCGAACGCCTTGGGTCACGCGCTCCAGTACGCCCGCGGAATGGACGAGGGGACCTCGGACAAGTTCGTTGGGATGTACGTCAACGAGCGAACTCGCGATATGGGCGAAGAAGGCGTGAAGGCGATTCGGCTCTTGCTTGCTGAGGGCGCCCGCATCGGCATGGTTCCGGCGGTTGATGTTGAAGTAGTCGACTAAGCCTGCGTTCAAAGACTGTTCAACAGGGCTTTGTAAGCTGAAACGTAGCAGTTCAATCCAGCCTCGAACGAGGCTGGATCATCCAGTTGTTCAAAGTAGTCTCTAGGAACAACTCTCTGAGGAACGGTTCGGACTCTGTAAGCAGCCAAGCCGTCGGTGGTGAGTGCGAGTGCGTACGCCGTTTGAAAGGCCACCCACTTTGGAAACTCGTCGTTCGGTCCCCAAGGGGTTTTCCTCAGCCAGTATTGGAGTCGCTGTTCTTCACGTTCAACTTCGCGACCGTACCACCAAGGCAGTTTTGGATTGTTCCATTCGCTCTCATCCCGCATCCCGTACTCCCAGCCTTCCACATCACTCGCCAAGATTGTTATGCTGGCAACTTGGAGTGGGACGAGCTCAAACACGGTTAACTCCTATCTGAGCGCATTGCAATTGCCTCAAACCCGTGAAAGAACGTGCTTAGTGCAACGAGGCACTCTCGCTGCACTTTAGGGTCGGCTGGCTTATGGTTGATGACCGTCTCGAAAATAGCGGTTCGGATTAGTTCACGATAAGGCTCCGATTCTGGCTTTGCAGAGTAGATTGCCATTCCCCCTACAAACGCGAGCAGTTCGGAGACTGAAGTGATCCTGTCTTCGCTTGGATAAATGGTTGGGAACGGCCGCTCGGTGATCCGGCAAACTCTACTGACAGCTTCGCTCTCGTAGTCGTCACGACCCATGTCGTCGCTAAAGCTATAGTTGACTCTTCCGTGGGCAGCCTGGGCCAACAGGACGGCGACACAATCGAACATCAGGAATTCTGGCACCTGAGCCGGGTAGTTCAAGTCCTCGATGAGCTTGTCTAGCCAATCCTTTTCGAACCACTCGTAGGCCATAATTACCCCCGTTTGAGGCCCAGCTCCGCCCACTGCTGTGAGTCGATCGTGCTCGGCGCGTTCATCAGCGGGTCCATGCCGGGCCCCGTCTTGGGGAAGGCGATGACTTCGCGGATGTTCTCAGTGTCGGCGAGGAGCATGATGAGGCGGTCCATGCCCCAGGCGATTCCGCCGTGGGGAGGGGCGCCGTAGCTGAAGGCTTCGAGCAGGTGGCCGAAGCGCTCTTCTTGGGTTGCCGCGTCGATGCCGAGGAGGCCGAACATTTGGGCTTGGAGATCGCTTTGGTTGATTCGGATCGAACCGCCGCCACACTCGCTGCCGTTGCAGACCATGTCGTAGGCTTGCGCCCGCGCCTTGCCAGGAGTTGAAGCCAGGAGGGGGATGTCCTCGGTCTTGGGGGCGGTGAACGGGTGGTGCATTGCGGACCAGCGCTGGCCGTCGGCATCCCACTCGAAGAGAGGGAAGTCGGTGACCCACATGTAGGCGAGCTTGCGCGGATCGCGAAGGTCGCAGCGGTCGCCAATCTCGAGCCGAAGGCGGTAGAGGACGTTATTGCCCGCTTCGTAGCCGTCGGCGATGAAGCAGAAGAGGTCTCCGGCTTCGGCTTTGCCCTGATCAGCGATCGCTTGGAGCTGCTCGGGGGTGAAGAACTTGTTGATGGAAGATTTGGCAATGAGTCCACCGGGGAGCGCGACGCCTTCGCCTTCTTCGAGGAACGCAATCGACGCCATGCCCTTCGCGCCGAACTCGCGGGAGAAGTCTTCGAGGACGCCGACTTCTTTTCGGGATAGCCCAGAGCCGCCGGGATAGCGGACGCCACGGATCATTCCTCCAGCTTCGATGGTGTTTTCGAACACTCCGAATTCGGAGCCTTTGACGATACTGGTGACGTCGAAAAGTTCGAGACCGAAGCGGATGTCGGGCTTGTCACAGCCGTACTTGTCCATCGCCTCGGCGTAGGTCATGCGCGGGAAGTCGCCGACGGGTTCCTTGTCGAGTTTGAATTCGGTGATGAGGCCATTGACGACGTCTTTCACCATTGCTTCGTTGAGGCTAAGAATATCTTCCTCGGTTATGAACGACATTTCGATGTCAAGCTGGGTGAATTCGGGCTGGCGGTCGGCGCGCGAGGACTCGTCGCGGAAGCAGCGAGCGATCTGGAAATATCGCTCGACGCCACTGACCATGAGGAGCTGCTTGTACTGCTGTGGCGACTGGGGCAGGGCGTACCAGAGGCCGGCTTCTTGTCGATAAGGGACCAGGTAGTCCCGCGCGCCTTCGGGGGTCGATTTGGTGATGATGGGGGTTTCGACCTCGAGGAATCCGCGGGCGGAAAGGAAGTTCCGCAGCCGCTGGTTCGCACTTGATCGCATTGCGAGCGAGCGATACATGTAGGAGCGTCGCAGGTCGAGGTAGCGGTGCTTAAGCCTCAACTCCTCTGAAACAAAGGCCATTTGTTGTTCGTCGCTGACCGGGAAAGGAAGGGGTTTTGCCGGGCTGAGGAGGGTGTACGAAGTTAGCACGACCTCGATTTCGCCGGTGGGCATCTCGGCGTTCTTCGTTTTTTCGTCGCGCAGGGTGACGACTCCGGTGACTTCCAGGCAGCACTCGGGGCGGATTTCCGCTCGATTCTCAAATTTTTCTGGGTCGAGGGCGATCTGAACAAGACCATTGCGATCTCGAATATCCGCAAACCAAAGCCCCCCAAGGTCTCGGACCCGGTGGATCCAGCCATTTAGAGTAACGGTTTCGCCCGCGTTGGATGCGCGAAGCTCGCCGCAGGTGTGCGTGCGCGGTCTAAAGCTCATTTTGAACCTAAGAGGATACCCGGTTAGGTTAGGAGCGGCGGGTCCTAGGGCGGGGAGTTTCGGAAGCATCAAGTTTCAAAAAGAGTGGCAGAGGCTCTAGACATCAAGAAAATCTGTGATACAATGCTCTCGTTTACCTTGGTAAATCTAGTGGAGTAAAACAATGTCGATCAAACTTGGCAAGGTCCAACTGAGTATTATGCGGGTCCTTTGGGATCGCGGTGAAGTGACGGCGCGGGAGATTACCGATGGGCTGTCGGCGGCGTCGCCGATTGCCCACAGCACCGTTCAGACCCTGTTGCGGAAGTTGCAGGACAAGGGTGCGGTGGCGCACGAGAAGCGGGATCGGACGTTCTACTTTCGGGCGTTGGTGAAAGAGGTAGACGTGACTCAGCGAGCGTCGCTTGACTTTGTGAACCAGATGTTCAAGGGCTCGGTCAGTGGGCTGGTGGCGCACTTGATCGAAAACGAGCAGATTTCGGACGAGGAGCTGGCGCGGCTACGGGCTTTGGTTAACGAGAACGGAGGTGAGGCGAAGTGACATACGATTTCTTGTTGTTGGGAGTGGTTCGGTCTGGGCTGCTGCTTGGCTTTGCGCTACTGTTGATGTGGGCCTTTCGCATGCGTCCGGCGGTTCAGAGGGTGATTGGGCGAAGTGCGCTGGTTCTTGGGGCGGGGCTGTTTTTTGTTCAACCGCAGTTGGATTATTCGCGTACTACATACACGCCGTACTCTTCGACCTATGTTTCGGCCCGGCCGGTGGTGACGGTCGCGGCTCCGAAGTTTGTTCAGCCATTGCCGAGTGGCAATCTAGACCCAACGGAGCGGGTGACAGAGGCGACTGGGGCCAGTTTTGAGTTGAGATCGGTCGACTTCTGGGCCATCGGGGCGTGTTTGGTTCTGCTTTGGACTCTCTTCGGAACGCTGAAAATCCGCCAGATTCGCCGTCGCGGTGAGCTTCGGTCTTCGGAAGGGAGTTTGAGAATCGTCTCGGAGCCGTCCGTTACGACGCCGTTTGTGGCGGGTCTATTCCGACCGACTCTGTTCATTCCGATTGATTGGGAGGGAACGACCTCGCCCGATGAGCGAGAGTTTGTTCTCCAGCACGAAAGGGCACACCTCGCCAACTGCGACCTCCCGTGGCTTTATCTTTCTCGCCTCATAATCGCTCTCTGCTGGCCAAATCCTCTGTTCTGGCTGGTTGCCGCACGGCTACGGGCAGTCAGCGAAACTCTCTCCGACGAGTCCGTCCTGGCCGCCGGAGCCGACCCAAGGGCTTACGCCGCGTGCCTCCTGAACCACCATCAGCGGGCGCGAAAGCACGCTCCGAGCGTGGCTTTTTCGACGGTCGGACGCAAGTCGTCGTTGTCGCAGAGAATTGAGGCGATCATCGACCACAATGGTCGCAGAGTCGGGATGCTGAGATTTCGAGCAAAGGTCATGATCCTGCTGGGCATCGTTTCAGTCGCGTCACTTGCTATTCTTGCGTTCGGCAAACCGGTGCCGAAATCGGAGTTACCGATCACGGGGCCGGATGGAGTGGTGCGCGACCGCTATGATGTGAACGTGGTAGTGCAGGGTCGTCCCGGATCGAAAGTTCACGAGGCTTGGATAGTGAGTTTTCGTGACTCAAAACTCGTGGGCAAAAAGATTGGCAATGATGATTCTCACGTTTTTGTACGGGAAGCAGACTTTTCAGGGGCGGTCGCCCAAGTCGTCGCATTCATGACGAACGGGGATGTTGCGATTGCTCGACTGGCACTCCAATATGACAAGGTTTCTCGAATGTATGCCAGGCCGACTCGGAAAATCGAAGCAAAAGTCGAAGGCATAAAGCCGGAGGCGCAGCTTCCTAGCTTCGACATCGCTATGATCAATCTGCAAATGGGTGCGCCGGATGCAGGTAATGATCTGCAAATCCCGGCGGAGTTGCAGTCAAAATTTCCCATCAAACTGATCGATCGCTCGAAGCTTGTGATGGAGGGAGTGCCGGACAACGCGGCGGCGTATTTGAGGGTCAGCGATCCAGACCTGACCCTGACGGACAGGGGGCGGCAGTTGTGGACAGACGCGGCTCACGCTCTCAATCAGACCGTGAAAGTTCATCCATCTTCGTCTATCTCGGGGAGGGTGACGATGGACGGTAAGCCGATGGCGGGGATAGAAATTGCGGCCCAGATTCAGAACAGCCAACTACGCGCCGACGTTTGTTCCTGGGGTACCGTCCTCTCGGACACGGACGGCAACTATACGATTCCCAAGCTCTCGGGTGCGAAGTATAACGTGACGGCGATGTTGACGCCTCAGCAAGAAAGAGAGATTGCGGTGCGGGCGGTGGAGGGTGTTTCATTGCCTACTGCGGGCAAAGTGACTGGAATCAACATTGCTCTGGAACCTGCAACGACGATCACGGGGACGGTTCGAGATGAGAACGGGAAGCCTTTGACGAAAGTGTATATGGGAGTCTACGGTCCCTCCCGGCCCGAGTCTAGTGCGATGATGCAGGTGGCGGTGACGGATGAGCGCGGGGTGTTTGTGCTTCACGTTCCGAGCGGAAAGCACCGGGTTTATGTGTCGGACAGCAGCTGGGAGAATGCCTCGAAACAGCTTGAAACCCAGCTGGGCAAACCCACGGTGGCTGATTTTGTCACTAAGAGTCGTCAGGAAGAAGAGGTGAGAGTTGGACGACAGCCCACGGAGGACGAACTAAAGGAGATGAAGGAGCGGGAGAAGGTCGAAGCGGCGGAGCGTGAGCCGACTCCTGCGGCTATGTCCTTCGGCCCCGGCGAGCCATTCTATGGCCCCGTCAAGCTGAAAAGCGGAGTGACGATCAAGCTTGAGTTTATGCAGTGCATTGTCGACGGCCGTGATCGAATCTGGCAACCCGACGGCTCGGCTCCCACTTCGGCACAAACGAAGATTTCGCTTCCACTTGGGTTCAAACCTGAAAGCGGCGACGTTCGACGGATGCTCGGCCACATCAGCTTTGACAAGAAACTCGCCGAGTTTCCGACGTCGATTGTGCAGGTTCCTCAGCCGTCGTCTTGGAATGTGTATCAGTCGTATGGGGTGCAGAATGATAATCGCTCGATCAACATGGCGAGCTTCCGGGCTAACAAGACTCTGCGCCAGACGGATATGAAGTTCGGGGTGGCGACGGGGCCTTGGAAGGTGATCGGAGGGATCACCTTTGAGTCAGCGGGGAATAGCCAGCGTGATGATCTTCGCCTGACCCAGATAGATTTTGCTCCCGGCACGAGGGCTGTCCACTATTCACTTGACACCAAGTGGTCGAACTACGATGTGCAAGGACGTGCATATGACTACAAGGGTAAGCCGTATGAGTTGGACAACTACACGCCTCCGAAATTTGACCCGAAAAGTGGGCAGCTGCGCGGCTCCCTAACCTTTTCGGGCAAGTTTGATCCTAAGTCAGACTTCAAGGCGTTTAATCGTGTGGAACTGATCGCCCGTCCTTACGAGTGGGTGACGTTCAAGGGAATTCACTTGTATCCGAACTGAGCTTCAGGCCTCAACATCGCCGCCTGGGTTGTCCCAGGTGGCGGTGCTGACGGGCTGGAGGACTTCGACGGACATGTCGCGATCAACGCGAATCTGGCAGCTCAGGCGGAATTCGCCGAGGACGCCGTCTTCTACTAGGCAGTCTTTTTCTGCATCGCCCATCGGCGGCTCTTCGCTGAGGAACTTGACGCGGCAGGTGGTGCAGCGCGCATTTCCGCCACAGCGGTGGGAGACGTCGACTCCGCCGTTTTCGAGGGCGAGGACGAGCTTGGTGCCTTCCTCGGTGGAAATTTCAGGGAAGCCGACGGCGGAAATCTTGTGCATGGGGCTAAGTATATATGACCTATAGGACGTATAGGTCATCTACTCTTGATGATCTCAGTGAACCGTCGGGAATACGCTGATTCTTAGCCTGGCCGCGCCTATGGAGATCAGCGTCTGCCGCCCGACTTCTTCTCGCCTGCGGGCTCGGTTCCCATCGTTCGGCCCTTCTTCACCGCCGGAATGCCTTCGGCCATCCAAGTTGGCAGGGGGCCGTCCTTCAAGTAGTAATCGAAGAATTGGGAGAGGCGGACGCTGAAGTCCTTGCGGTTGCGTCGCTCGACGAGGTTGTGGGCTTCGCCGTTGTAGTTCAGCATCCAAACCCGCTTGTCCAGCCGCCGCAGGGCGGTGAAGTATTCGATGCCCTGTTGCCAAGGCACCGCGCCGTCCTTGTCGTTCGACATGATGAGCAGCGGGGTTTTCACTTTGTCGGCATGCACCAATGGTGAGTTTTCCAGGTAGCGAAGCGGCGCCTCCCAGATGGATTCGCCAATCCGGCTTTGACCGAACTCGTATTGACCTTGTCGCACGTTGCCGGATTCGCCACGGATTCCGCCGTAGGCGCTGAGCATATTGCTGACGGGTGCTCCGGCACAGCCTGCCGCGAACATATCAGTTTCCGTTACAAGGTAAGCAACCTGGTACCCACCCCAGCTCTGACCCTGAATTCCGACCCGTTTCGGGTCGATAAACCCTCGTCGTAGAGCCTCCTGTGTCGCCGGAAGAATGCAGTTCACGGCGCTCTCGCCTGGATAGCCGGTTTTGTACTTGATGTCCGGCACCAGAACCGCATAGCCTTGGCTAACGAACAGTGGGATATTGATCGTTGACGCGCTCGGAGCGGGGGTTCGGAAGGTGTGCAGAAGCTCCGAATCTCGCTCGTAGAAGTAAACGATCATCGGGTGCTTTTTGATGTAATCCACCTTGTCGGGTGAATAGAGGATTCCGCGGAGCTCGTCACCGTCGTTCGACCGGTAGGTGATGTGCTCGGCAGTTCCCCATGAGTACTGCTTTTGCTGAGGGTTGGCATCGGTGATTTTTTTGCGATTTGCAAATGTCCAGGGCGAGTCGGCGAGCATCAGATCAGGAAACTCGCGGAAGGTCTGGCGGGTGAAGAACACTTTGTCGGCGTTCTTTGCCTTCGAAACCGAACTCTGGACAACTCCGCGAAGCCCTGCAGCCCCGCCGAACTGGGCGGACTCCATCAAAATCTTCTCTGGCGCTTTGCCGCTTTCTAGCTTGTAGTAGCCAGAATCCATCGAATCGGTATCAACCGCGCTCAGGAGCATTGGCTTGGAGAGGTCAACGTAAACTTCGTCGGGATCTAAGCCAAGCCGTCGAAAACGAAGCGAGAGCGTTCGCCCATAGCCGCCGGTTATGTTCTCTGGTTTCGCTTTTCCAGAGGGGTCGACGGCCCAAATGTCAAAGGCGTCGTAGACGAGGATTCGGGCCTCATCTTTTGTCCATCCGGCGAATCCGAGCTGACCTGCGGGGGCGGGGACGTCGTTCAACTCGTCCCAAATTGGGGGGAGGTCGTTGTTGAGAACAACCTTTTTTCCGGTCGCAAGTTCATAAGAGACCAGTTTCTTGGTTGACTCCTCGTAACCGACTCCGTACTTGCCCTTTGGCGAAAGCACGAGCGAGGCGTCGGTGGCTTTCGCCAGCTCCTTCCGCTCGCCAGTTTTGAGGTTGATGGTGTAGATGTCTTGGGCTCCGGTGGACCAGGAGGACTGCTTTCGGTATGCCTTGTTCGAGATCGAGAGGCCGAGGTCGTTGTCGAATTCGGAAGAGATTGATGAGCCTGAAAACTCGTCTGTTTCTAGCCCGACCAGCTTGTCGGTACCGATGTGATAGAGGAAATCGAAACTTCGTGCTCGGTCGGCGGCAAGCTGGTTGACCTGAACCGTCTGTAATCGCTCGTCGTTGTAGTGCCAGACGTCGAGGGACACGGCTTCGTCAGGGTTTACCTCTGGCTCGGGGGTCGGCTTGGAGGTCACACCGAACCTGAGCCGCTTGCCGGATTTGCTGAAACTGAGAGTTCCGGCGGCGGGCATCGTGTCCTTGGGAAGCTCTTTGGTTCCGAGCTTCGCGACAAGTTTTGCGGGCTTTCCGATGGCGGCAATGTAGAGGCTGTTTGTCGGCTGTTTGGCGGCGTAGTCGTCTTTGTCGGTGACGAATGCAAGCTGGTTCGCATCTTCGTCAAAGGCCATTCGCAGGTAGCGGCCCAGAGCTTTTGTGACCACTGTCATTGCTCCTGACTTTAGGTCAACCACGATAATGCCATCCTCAGCGCCATCCTTCGTGCTGATGGCAAGCGCGAGTTTTTCGCCGTTTTTGCTGAAGCTCGCCGAAGTGACGTTTTCCCACTTCGTCTCTTTTCCGGTGGCTAGTTCTCGGAGCGTGTACGTCTCGCCCGCCTTATGGTCTGCCTTTTTCTTGGGAGCATCCTTCTTAGGCTCCTCCGGCTTGGCCTCTTCTTTCGTAGGAGGTGCTGGGGTTGGTTCGGGCTTGTAGAGGAGGTAACCCTTGTCTTCAGGAGCCATTTGCCAACTGGAGATTTTCTCGAATTTTTCCGGGACTTCCTTTGTCAAATCGAAGATCAACATTCCTGCTTTCGGCGCGTCGGCAGGTTTTGCTTTGTCCTTTCGAGCCTTCTTGTACTCCTCCCATTTTGGGTTCACGGTCGCGATCAGAAATTTGGAGTCTCCCGATATGGTGATTCGGGGGTTCATGGGTGTCCCTTGCGGAAGCGTGAGCGATTGCCCGATTGGGGTGCTGAACTTTGCGCCAGTGGAGGTGTTCTGAACTTCCAGAACCATATCGCCTTCTTGAGCGGCGATTGCGTAGGCGATCCACTTCCCGTCGTCCGAAATCGTCGTCCCTCGAATCGATTTCCACGAATCGTAGACCGAGTGGTCGAGGGCCTTTAGCGCCGTCGACTGAACAACCGCCGGTTTAGAAACGAGGGCGCTTGGAACGATTGCGGTTAGGTTGGTCGGTGCTTGAATCCAAAGGACGCTCGCGAGAAGGAGAACGGAATTCACCATAGTTTCCGCGATTTTAGCCGATTCTCGCCGAGATTGGAGGGTTTCCGCCTACGCCGATCCGAAAAACCTCTACCCAAAACAACCGAGGCCCCGAGCGGTAAAGCCCAGAGCCCCGACCAGGAGGTGCAAGGGGCGCGCGATGGCGTCCCAAACTGTGAACCGGGGGATGATTGCTCGCGCTTTACATCTCTCGTTCGCCTACGGGGTTAGCTGACGGGTTAGGGCCAAGAGCGTCCCTTTCTCGGTTTCCCAAGAATTCACCCCAAGTTATGGGTCCCCCGTTCCCGCTTTTTGAAAGGCGGAACTCGGCGCTGGCTACACAGCCTGCATATAGATATTAACTCAGAAACTGGTGTTTCTGTTCCAAATTATTGTCCAAAAACCAAGTCCCCGCCAAAATGCCCAGCAAGCAGGACTGAACCCGCGCTGAGGCAGAGGAGGGCGAGGAATCCGAGGCCGTCTTTTTTGCGTTGTGACCAGGCGCCGAGGGCAAGAAGGGTGCTTCCAGAGGCGAGAGCCAGATGGATGATCATTGGGTTCGCGGTGAGAGGCCAGTAGCCGAGGCGGAGCATGGCGGCGATTCCGGTGCCGATGGTGAAGATGGAGGCCACGAGGCCGAGGCCAAGGTTGGCGATGGCGACATCGTGATACAGTTTTTGCTTGCGGTAGCGGCCGAAGAGCTCGAAGAATGCGGCGACTGCCCAGAGGGCGAGCGGGAAGTGCGCCATCGCGGGGTGCATCGAGTGCTTCGGAATGAGGTCGCCGGAGGCGTTGCTCGCCCCGGAGGGGGGAGCGGCTGAAGTGTCTTTTACTCCGGGAAGGCTGCCAGCTTTCAGCTCGTCTCCGTTTGAAACACCATCACCGTCGGCATCCTGGCTCGCGACTTTATCGAGCACGGCCGGAGTCAGCGTGTAGTCGGCGGGAAGCGCGGGCTTCACCTGCTTCCCGAACAGGTTCAGCTTCGGCGGTTTGCCGTCGTGGCAAACTTGGCACTTCGCCTTCGCCGCCGCTGAGTCCGGTGCGAGGGCGTACTGCTTGACCAGCACGTCATAAAACGCGGGATACGCCTGACAGGCCCCCGCCGCGAGGCAGAGGGTGAGGGCGAAAAGCAGACGGCGAATCATAAGCGGGGTTTTACCCCTTGAACGCGGCTTTGATGACGTTTAGTTCCGTCTCATCGAGCGGAACCAACGGTAAACGAACCGGCGCGCTCTCGTAGCCGCGCTGCGAGAGCATCCATTTGACCGGAACTGGGTTTGGCGCGACGAAGCACGCCTTGATGATCGGCATGATCTCGTGGTGAATCTTTGCCGCACCCGCTGGGTCGGTCGGGAAGAGTTCGATCATCTGTTTGATCTGGGCTCCCACGACGTGTCCGGCGACGCTGACGACGCCGTGCGCGCCGAGGGCGAGAGTGGACAGGGTTAGGGCATCGTCTCCGCAATACACTCGGAAACCTTCGGGTGCTGAGCCGCAGACATCACTGATTTGAGGCACAGAGCCGCTCGCTTCCTTGACGCCAACGATATTTGGAATCTTGGCAAGTTCAAGCAAATATGGAGTTTCCAAGTTGATCGCCGACCGAGGGATGATGTTGTAGACCAGGACGGGAAGGGAAGTCGCCTCGGCGCACGCCTTGAAGTGCGCGACCAGACCGCGCTGACCTGGCTTGTTGTAGTACGGGTTCACGATCATGATTCCATGGGCGCCCAGTTCGGTGGCTTTTTTGGTGCAGTAAACGGAGTCGGCGGTATCGTTGGAGCCTGCCCCGAACACGACGGCGGCTCGGTCGCCGACTTCTTCGAGAACTTCAGAGAGGAGTCGGAATTTTTCTTCTTCTGAGAGGGTCGGAGATTCGCCGGTGGTTCCGTTAACGACGAGTCCGTCGTTTTTCTGAACATCGACCAAGTAAGCGGCGAGTCGCCGTGCTTCCTTGAAATTTACTCCGCCGTTCGCGTCGAACGGGGTCACCATTGCCGTAAGAAGTCTGCCCCAGTCGCGGGGTCCCGAAAATGCTCCCATTTTTTTACACAGGTGTCCCGTGCCTGGAGGTCGGGAACTTGGGGAGTTTACTGCAACTTGGGTCTGAGGTGCGAGATGATTTTTGCGGCGACTTCTTCGGGGGATCGGTCAGCGGACTCAACGACGACGGCGTCTTCGGCCACTTTGAGTGGAGAATCGTCGCGGTTGATATCGCGATGATCGCGTTGTTCGATCTGGTTTCGCACGTCTTGGAACCCGGCCTCCATTCCTTTTTCGATGAACTCGCGCTGTCGGCGTTTGGCCCGCTCTTCGAGGCTGGCGGTGAGATAGATCTTGAGCGTGGCGTTGGGGGCGACGACAGTGGTGACATCGCGACCCTCAAGAATGACTCCGCCGCCTTGGACGATCTCTTGTTGGAGGGCGACCATTTTCTGACGGACCGGGGTGAATTGGCTAAGGGCACTTGCGGCTTCGCCGATTTCGGGAGTTCTGATGTGTTGGGTGACGTCTTCGCCGTTGATGAAGACGGGTTGCGGCTCGCCGATGCCAAAGGTGATGTGTATGCTGCTCATCAACTCCGCAGCTTTGTCTCCTTCTTGGACGGTGAGTCCGGCGGCGAGGGCTTTGAACGCAAGGCAACGGTACATCGCGCCGGTGTCGAGGTAACTGAGGCCGAGCTCCTTGGCGATGAGCTTGCTCACAGTGCTCTTCCCGGCTCCGGCCGGGCCGTCGATTGCGATCACGGGCTTCACCCTATGAGTTTATCTCGCAGAATGACTTGAGCAGACTTGAATAACTTTGAGATTTGCCCTTTGACCAGGCTAAAAGCTCGGCAATCGTATCAGAGCTTTATATAGGCGGAAATATTGGGACTGTCCCAGATTCTGATTCAGAATCTTTGTAGCCGTCACGATCAGTTGTGTTTGAAACTCCCCAGTGTTATTTTGGAAGAATACCTCCTTTCATTTATATTCAGATAGTGTTAAGATTCTCGAAATCAGTCGGAGTTAATCATTATAGGTGCAAATGGAAGTTGTCAACTTGGTCAGTAATTTGCGCGAGCGCTCGACAAAGCCGATCCCAAACACTATTGTTGAAAGGCTTGTACCCTCTGACTTCCCATCGATTGAGGCATTCAGCTCCATTACAGTTTCTAGCGCACCTTCCGCCTTTCACTTTTATGTTCCTGAACATTCAAGTGTGACGAGCCTTCGAATTTCTGGCACGTCATTTCTTCAAAACATAACAACTGGAAAATGTATGCTGGTCCGCCCCGGGACGACCGTGCTGTATAGCCCTGGTCGGTATGCAACGATCTTCGGGCGAGGGACGTGCCACACGCTGTTCATGTCCACTGCTAGCTTGGTTCAGAGCAGTCGCGCTGCGCTTTCGAAGGCGACGGCGCGAGGACCGAGTCTTTCAACGATTGACCTGGCATCGGATCCGCTCTACTCAGAAATCTTGCACTTTCTAGCAGCCGGTTCCAGGTCGTCTTACTTTCGATTTGCGACTCTTTTTTACTCGCTACTCGACCGGGCAACCCGATCGAACTGTTCAGTCGCTGCCACGTTTGGGCTACATCTTCCGAGCGGAGAATTTGCAAGACTTTGCGAGGCAGTGATCGCTGACCCTTCGGGAAAGTGGTCGACAGCAGTCGCGGCTGAGTACAGCGGGTACTCGATGTACCATTTCTCCAGGAAATTCAAATTGTCACATGGAATGGGGTTCTTAGATTTCGTAAATCTTGTTCGAATAACCAAGGTAGTCCGATTGATGAAAGAGTCTGAGATAAGTGCATTGGATGCTATAAAAGAGGTGGGATTTAGCTCTCTCGAGAAGAGTACTAGGTTAAGTAAAGCAGAGTTTGGCTTTACTCTTGCAGAGATCACTCGCTTGATTCATTCTCAGCAACTGCACCGTGCAAGCAGAGAATAAAATGTTTGCCTATCCCGCGTGGATGGAGTAGCGTTGAATCAGCAGATTGTAGCGGCCTTAAGCTCACTGACCAGCTTGGAGACTTTTTGCTCACCATCGGAGCTTCGCCAGTTTTCGTGGAGGCACTTGACCAGGGCCGAGCCGACCACGGCTCCATCTGCCACGGAACAAACCATTTGGACATGTTCGGGTTTGGAAATTCCAAATCCTACGCAGACGGGCTTTGAGGTCAACGCTCGAACCCGTGCAACTAGGTCTTTCACTTCGGGTGGGACGGCGCTTTCGGCACCGGTCACGCCGGTTCGCGAAACCGCGTAGATAAAGCCGGTCGAGCGGCGGGCGACTTGCTCGATTCGAGCTGAGGTCGAGGTCGGGGCGCAGAGGTAGATGGTCTCTAGACCAGCCTCGAGCGAGGCGGCGTCCCAGGCGTCTGCTTCGTCGGGGATGAGGTCGCTGATGATGGTTCCGGTGCAACCTGCCGCCTTCGATCTTGCGGCGTACCCAGAAAGTCCACAGCGCAAAACGGGGTTGTAGTAGCCCATTGTTACGAGGGGAATCGAAGCGCGGCACTGGGCAATTGCTTCGAGAATCTTGGATACGGAAGCTCCGTTTTCCAAGGCCCTTTGAGAAGAATCCTGAATAGTTGGCCCTTCTCCGAATGGGTCAGAGAAGGGAATTCCGATCTCGATTGCGTCTGCACCGGACTGTTCCAAAAGAGCCACAATGCGCGGTAGATCCGAGAGAGGCTGGTCGCCCGCAGTAAAGAAGCAGACGAGAGCCTTCTCACTCTTTGCCGAGAGCTGGGAAAACTTCTCGGTCAGGGTCATTTCTTGGCCCTGGGCTGGACGGGCTTGCCGCAGAGTGCTTTGAGTTTATCGAGGTGGGCTTGTTTGACGACAGTTTTTACCTTCGCGTCCGAAGCGGTGACGATCGACTTGATCTCCGATTCGTGCTTCTTCATCTCGGAAGCAATGTCGGCCTGAACCTTTTTGTTGAGCTTTTCGGCTTCTTCCTTGGTTTTGGGCTTTGCTGTCTTCTCGTATTTCTTGCGGATGACGGCACCCACGTCGCCTTTGATCTTGGCGATCTTCTGGTCCGACCCAACGATGGTTGTGCGGATGAGGGTGTAGTCCTTGTCGGTGAGACCGATTCGGGTGGCGATGTTCTTGTCAAGAATCGCTCGGGGGCCAGCGGCTTGGATGGTGACCTCTCGAAGTCTTTTGACCTGACCATCGGAAAGCGCGCCGAGGACTGAGCCGCGCATCTTCACATACTGATCGTAAGTGAACTTCTGGAAGGCCATATCGGGCTGTTTCTTCGCTTTCTGATACTCGGCGATTTTCGCGTTGTTTGCCGAGTTGAACTTTTCGGCGAACCCATTGAGGGTCTTGCGCTGCCCCTCTGTCACGCCAAGTTCGTCTTGGATCGCGCGGTCGCGCAGAATCTCGACGTTGGCGACCTTCATATCGAACTCATCCTTAGCGAGTGCGGCGGTGGCGATCGTGAAGAGCGAGACCACAGAGACGAGACGAACCAATTTCACCCTCATAATTTACCCAGTATGGGTTTAACGCGCCTAGAACGCTCCCGGTTCCGCGTGGCTTCGTACTTCGATGGCTTCCTTTCCGAAGAGCTTGCGTAGCTCAGTGCAGAGAATGTCGCTCGGCTTGACCATCATTCCGAGCGGGATGGGGAGGTAGTCGCTTTCGGGGAGCATCTGGATGAACACCTCGTGGTCGCCGGGGTGGTCTTGGATTATTTTCCGGAATGTGCTGAGGTCGGACTTGGTTGAACGTGCGATTTTGACGTAGAGCCCGCTCTGATCGGCGAGGTTTTGGAGGTCGATATCGAGCGAGCCTTCGAGGGGTTTGGCTTCGAAGAGTCTGATCTCGGAGGTCTTTTCGCCTTGCCGTTCTTGGACGACTACCTCGCCAGTGATCGTGACCACCTGATCCTTAATTAGGGTTCCGGAGAACTTTTCGAGCGTTCCGGCGAAGACGATGCATCGGGTCACGCCGGTGAAGTCCTCGAGGGTCATCGAGAGCATCTTGTTTCCGCTCTTGGTGAGGATCGTTCGGGTCGACGCAATGACTCCGGCGAGCTTGACTCGGCTGCCCTCGTCGGCTTCTTCGATGCTGGCGCAGGTGTTGGTCGCGGCCTTTTGAAGGACTCTTTCGAGCCCTCGGAGCGGGTGATCGGAAACGTAGATTCCGAGGACTTCCTTCTCGAACGCAAGCTTTTCGGAGCGACCGTAAGCGTCGATTTCGGGGATGATTGGGTAGTTCGTGGCGGTAACGTCTTCGGCTTCGCCGAGGAATAGGGAGTCTTGACCAGCGGCTTTGGATTTAGCGAGGTTGTCGGCAAAGACCATTGCGCCATCGGCGACCTCGATGAGTTTGGCGCGGTTGGCGTCGATGCTGTCGAGCGAGCCGGACTTGATGAGCGAATCGAGGGCGGTTTTGTTCATTCCGAACGGCCGGATTCGCTCGCAGAACTCGAAGAGGTGGGTGAACGGGCCGTTTTCGCTTCGGTCTTTGATGATCGCCTCGACAATGCCATCTCCGACGCCTTTGATCGCGCCTAGCCCGAACCTGATCACCGATTTGCCTTTTGCTTTTTCGATGCTAAAGTCGGCTTCGGAGGCGTTCACGTCCGGCGGCAGAACCGTGATCTTCATGCGACGGCACTCTTCGATGAACGCCGTTACTCGGTCTTCTTTGGTGCGGTAAACGGCGAGAAGGGCCGCCATGTATTCGACCGGATAGTTGGCTTTTAAGAACGCGGTTTGGTGTGAAAGAATTGCGTAGCAGACGGCGTGGGCCTTGTTGAAGGCATAGCCCGCGAAGGGAAGCAGGAGCTCCCAGACCTTGTTGGCGTCCTCGTCGCGGATTTCGTTTTTTCGAGTGCCATCCAGGAACTCGACCTGCATCCGCTGCATTTCCTTGAGATCCTTCTTTCCCATCGCGCGGCGCAGGATGTCGGCCTTTCCGAGGCTGAATCCAGCGAGGGCTTGGACGAGCTTGAGAACCTGGTCCTGGTAGACGATGATGCCGTAGGTTTCGCGAAGAATCGGCTCCATGCGCTCGTCGAGATAGGATGGTTTCGCGCGTCCGAACTTGTAGTCGATGAACTTTGGAATCTCGCCCATCGGGCCGGGGCGGTAGAGGGCTACCATTGCGGCGAGTTCACGGACGGAGTTGGGTTTGAGCTGGGTGACCCAGCGGGTCATGCCGCCGCCTTCTAGCTGGAAGACGCCGGTCGTCTCGCCTCGGGCAAGCATGTCCCAAGTTTTTTGGTCAGCTTCATCGGCGTTTCGGGGGTCGATTTCGATGCCGTGGCTTTGGCGGATTAGGGCGACGCACTTGGCGAGAACGGTGAGGTTCGAGAGGCCGAGGAAGTCCATTTTGAGAAGGCCGATTTTCTCAAGGATTCCCATCTCGTAGGCAGTCACGGCTTGCCCGTCGTTGCCCTTATACAGCGGAACGTAGTCGACCAGCGGGTCGCGGGAGATAACGATTCCGGCGGCATGAACGCCGCTGTTTCGGGCCATGCCTTCAACGGATTTTGCGGTGTCGAAAAGGCTTTGGATTCGGGGGTCGCCTTTGATAGTCTCGCGAAACTCGGTGACTTCCTTGAAGGCTTTGTCCAGCGTCATTCCCGGAACGCCGGGGATGAGCTTGGTGATTTTGTCGGTTTCTTGGGGGGTGTAGCCGAGGACCCGTCCGCAGTCCTTGATCGCAGCCTTGGCACCCATGGTTCCGAACGTGACGATCTGGGCGACGTGGTCTTCACCAAACCGCTCGGTGACCCATTTGATGATCTCGTCGCGCCGAGCGTCCTCGAAGTCCATGTCGATATCCGGCATGGAGATTCGCTCGGGATTAAGGAATCGCTCGAAGGTGAGGTCGTAGTCGACGGCGTCGACGTCGGTGATGCCGAGCGTGTAGCCGACTAGCGAGCCAGCAGCCGAGCCTCTGACCCCGAAGAAAATCCCCCGATCTCGGGATTCTTGGGCGAACTCGCGGACGAGGAGCATGTAGTCGGCGAAACCGGTTTCTTCGATAATCCCGAGTTCAAAGTTGAGCCGTTCGAGTTTCGATTCTGGGTTTCGGGCGCGTCTAAGGAGCCCTTCTTCACAGAGTTGGCGGAGGTAGGCGGTGCTGTCCAGGCCGTTCGGGATGTTCGGCTGGGGCATCGGCGCACGGCTCTTATCGAGCTCGACGTTGCACATCTCCATGACCCTCAGAGTGTTTTCGAGTGCTTCGGGGTGCTCGGGGAAGAGGGCCGCCATCTCGTCCTGAGTCTTGATGAAGAACTCGTCGGTCTCGAACTTCATGCGGTTCGTGTTGGCGACGAGCTCGCCAGTTTGGACACAGAGGAGGACGTCGTGGGCCTTGGAATCGCCCTTGCAGAGATAGTGGGCGTCGTTGGTGGCGATTGTGTGGAGCTTCAGCTCACGGGCGATTTTGCAGAGCGGCTCGAAGATGTCGTGCTGTTCTTTGAGGCCGTGGTCCTGGAGCTCAATGAAGAAATTCTCCTGTCCAAACATCTCGGCGTACATTCCCGCGATGTACTGTGCTTGGTCGTATTCGCCCTTCATCAGAGCCTGACATACTTCGGAACCCAAACAAGCTGAGGTTGCGATAACACCTTTGCTGTGTGCTCGCAGGACGTCGTGGTCCACGCGCGGCTTGCCGTAGAAGCCTTTCAGTGCGGCAATTGAGGAGAGCTTGCAGAGGTTTCGGTAGCCTTCGAGGTCTTTTGCCAGAAGTAGGAGATGGAAATTTTCGCGGTCGGCGCGGCCGTCTTTTTTGTCCATCCCGCGCGGGGCGACATAGGCCTCGACGCCGAGGATCGGCTTGACGCCCTTCTTCTTGGCCTCCATGTAGAACTCCATGACGCCAAACATGACGCCGTGGTCCGAGATCGCCATTCCGGGCATGCCGAGGTCGGCGGCACGCTGGATTAGGTCGGGGATACGGTTGGCGCCATCGAGCAACGAATACTCGGTGTGGTTATGCAGGTGGACGAAGTTCTGGGGCATTCGGGCTTTTGTACAGACGGCTGGGGGTGCTTGATTGTGGCTGGTTTTTGGGGGTGTTTCGCGCGGGGTTCGGGACATGGAGTAACCTGACCAGCATGCCGACAACTTTCAACAATTCTTGAAAGAAGTTGATTTTCAAGGTAGCCTCGTCGAGTGGAGCTAGCGAAGGGGAGGTGGTGGACGATAGCCCTCGGGACATGGGCGACGGTCGGTTCCACGGTCGCAGCGATTGCGGGGCCGCATCCGCACACGTCGGGGGGAATGTTTGGAACTGGGATCGACGATTTCTTTTCTGGGCTCTTTCTTATTGTCTCTGCTTGTTTGTTTTCGACTGTCGTTAGGTTGTCCGTAGAGCCACTGCTTTTCTCCGATGAATCGATGAAATTCGGGTCAAAGAGACCCTTAGTAACGGTGGCATCGGCGATCTGTCTGGCAGTCGCGCTTTGCTCGTTCACATTCTTCGCGACATTTGCGTTCTGTACTTCGCTCGTTCTGGTGCCGATTTTTTCGCTTTCGGCGCACCGCTCGAACTCCGCGCTGACGCGATTTTGGGAAGTTGGGGCGACGCTGGTAGCGTGTGCGGTGTGGTTTTTCAGCTTGTGAGCAGCAGTTCTATCTAGGATTCGCATCGCCTTTTTGCATCAGAACAAGAAGTTTGGTGGTTACAAACTGGTCGGTGATGCCCTCGGGAGCGTTGCTCGCCGAGGGAGCCAAACGTGTCAAGCCTCCAACTTCTTGCCCTTCGTCTCCGGAGCGAAACTCAACCCGATCAGACCGATCACGTAGATCATCGCGACGAGGCCAATTGTTGGCCCGACGCCGTTAGCCTTGGCGTTCGTGCCGATCCAAACCTGGAGCGGCGCTATCAGAATCCGGGCGCTGTTGTAGGCGATCCCACTTCCGGTGGCTCTGAACTGAGTGCTGAATAGCTCGGGGAAGTAGAGTCCGAAGCCGGCGGTGACGCCGAGGGCGAAGAAGCTGGTGAGCGGCGGGAGGAGGAAGAGCAGGGTGAGGGTGGTTGCTTGAGTTGCCGTGAGGTAGAGCATCAGACCGCTGGCGATGAAGAATCCGGCGAAGAGAGGGCGGCGGCCGTAGCGGTCGGTGAGCGGTGGGAAGATCAGAACTCCGGCGAGGGTGCCGAGATGGAGCACAATCATCGTGAGGTTTTTGTAGTAGGCGATGGTAGCGTCCGTCGCGCCCGGGAGGGCGTCCTTGACGAGGTTCGGGAGCCAGAAGGGAAGGATTCCGCCGCCCGCGATTCCGACGACGCCGATGAGAACGGCGGCGAGGAGTCGGAGGTTGTAGGGGTGGGTTGTGAGGAGTTGGAGGAGGGGGTTGGTCGGTTGGGAGTTGGGAGTGGGGGGTTGGGAGTTGAGTGGTTGAGCCGAATCGGCGATAGTGTGATCCGAGGACTGGTAACCAGCCGCCCACTCCCCCGGTTCATTAGCACTCACCGACCCCTCGCCGGCGAGGGGTATCTGTTGCTCTCTCCCATTCTGGGGAGTTTTGTCTCCAGACTCCAACCTAAACCGAGCAACAAAACACAAAACGGCAGGCAATATTCCCGCGACATAGACCCAGCGCCAATTAGTATTTCCTGCGGCGATGGAGACAAAAACGCCAATGATCGACCCGAAAGCCGCCGCCGTTTGCAAAAACGCCGCCGCCCTTGCCCTAAAGTCGTTGGGAACGGTTTCTGCGATCAGTGCCGCGCCAGCCGCCCATTCGCCGCCGATGCCTGCCCCGGTCAGAAATCTCGCTCCGAGAACCTGCGAGGGAGTTTGGCAAAGGGAAGTGAGGCCGGTGAATATGCAGTAGATAAAGACGGTGAGGAGAAGCGTGCGGCCGCGACCCCAGCGGTCGGCGACGATCCCAAAGATGAGGCCTCCCAGAGCCCAGCCGATGATCATTCCGCCGTGGATGCGGCCTTCCCACTCGGTTCCGATGCGCGCATACTCAGCCGCGCCGAGCATTTCCTTCATCATTGCCTGCTTGGTGAGGCCGAAGAATGACGCCTCCATGACGTCGAACACCCAGCCGAGCCAGGCGATGATTAGGACGAACCGTTGGTGCTTGGTGAGCTCCTTAAACATTGGCGTCAGACATCCAGTCCGACTAGCTTACGCAATTTGTCCAAATCTTGTTTGCCCAGTAGCCGGCATTCGCCCGGCGAGAGGCCTTTGAGAAGGAATGGGCCGATGCGGATTCGGGTGAGTTTGACGACATCGTGGCCGATGGCTTCGCACATGAGGCGAACCTGGCGTTTGCGGCCTTCTTTGATCGTCATTCGGAAGGAGGTGGTCTCTTTGCGGTCATCGACGAAGCCAAATTCGACGTGCGCTGGCTGCGTTTTGCCGCCTTCGATGAAGATTCCTTTGCGGAGCTTATCGATGTCTTTTTCTTGGGGATAGCCCTTCACGATCACTTGATACTCTTTTTCGAGGCCGTAGCGGGGGTGGGTGACTCGGAGGGCGAGTTCGCCGTCATTGGTGACAATGAGGAGTCCGTCGGTGTCTTTGTCGAGGCGACCCACGGGCTTGAGCTGGACGCCGTAGTCCGGCAGGTATCGCTTGATGGTTGGGCGATTTTGGGGGTCAAAAAGGGTGGTCACAACTCCGGCGGGTTTGTGGAAAAGGAGGGTGTAGAGCTTGGCCTCCTTGATCGTAATTCCGTCGACTTTCACAACGTCGTCGGGGCCGACTTTGGTGCCGAGTTCGACGACGACGGAGTCGTTGACTTCGACTCGGGCTTCTTGGATGAGCTTCTCGGCGGCTCTGCGTGAGCAGAGTCCTGAGTGGGCGATGCGCACATGCAGTCGTTCAAGTTCAGGCGCTTCGCGTTTGGGCATTCCCTATAGTGTACTTAGTCAGGTTCCAGTACAGCTTGGTCAACCGAGCAAGCGAAAGCGCGGCTGGCACCGCGCACTCCAAATCAAGGTCTCAGCCGAAGCGGCCGGAGATGTAGTCTTCGGTCTCTTTCTTTTGGGGGTAGAGGAAGATGTTTTGGGTGGTGTTGACCTCGACCAGGCGGCCGAGCATGAAGAAGGCGGTGAAGTCGCTGGCGCGTTGGGCCTGTTGCATGTTGTGGGTGACCATCACGATGGTGTACTTCTCTTTTAGCTCAAAGATGAGGTCTTCGATGCGGGAAGTTGCGATGGGGTCCAGGGCCGAGCAGGGCTCGTCCATGAGGATGATTTTTGGGTCAACCGCGAGGGTTCGGGCGATGCAAAGTCGTTGCTGCTGTCCGCCGGAGAGCTCTAATGCGGACTTTTTGAGTTTGTCTTTAACGTCGTCCCAAAGGGCGGCTTGGCGCAGGCAGGTTTCGACGAGGCCGTCGAGTTCGGATTTACCTCGCTTTCCGTAAAGCTTGGGGCCGTAGGTGATGTTGTCGTAGATCGACATCGGGAACGGGTTTGGCTTTTGGAAGACCATTCCGACTTGTTTTCGGAGGGCGACGGGGTCGACTTGACGGTCGTAGATGTCGAAGCCGTCGATGGTGATTTTGCCTTCGAGCTTGATGCCTTCGATAAGGTCGTTCATGCGGTTGAGGCAGCGGAGGAAGGTGGATTTTCCGCAACCCGAAGGGCCGATAAAAGCAGTGACCTTCTTTTCGGGAATGCTGACGTTGATGTCTTTGAGCGCGTGGAACGAGCCGTAGTGAAAATTCACGTCCTCGGCGACGATCTTTGGAAGTGTGATTGGGGGCGTTGTGGCGCTCATGGTGCGTCTAAGGTCAAGTCGTCGTTCGAGAACTGCCACATCATTATGAAACCAAAAGAATGTTAGAAGTTTGTTAAGGCTCGTTGTCTGAGGGCATGGTCGGCTAAAACTAGTGCGACCATTGCGTCGACCATGGGGACTGCGCGCGGGAGGACGCAGGGGTCGTGGCGGCCACGGCCGGTGAGGGTGGTGTCTTGGTGCTTGTTGTCAACCGTCGGTTGTTCGCGCAGAACGGTGGCGGTGGGCTTAAAGGCGGAGCGGAGGAGGATGGGCATTCCGTTGCTGATTCCGCCTTGAATTCCGCCGGAATGGTTGGTTCGGGTTGCCACGTCGGGGATCTCGGTGTCGTTGGCGACGCTGTAGTAGTGGTCGTTGGCCTCAAGGCCGGTGAGGTGGGTCATTCCGAATCCGCCGCCGAATTCGATTCCCTTGCAGGCGGGCAAGCTCAGAATTGCTTTGCCGAGGTCCGCTTCGAGCTTGTCGAAAACCGGCTCGCCCCAGCCGGCGGGGACGCCATTGACGACGGTGAAAATCGTTCCGCCGATGGAGTTGCCTTCCTTGCGGATTTTTTCTATGAGCTCGATCATTTGGTTCGCGGTGGCGAGGTCCGGGCAGCGGACGATGTTGGATTCGACGTCTTCGAGGGTGACGTTGAGCGGATCGATCTCGGTGGCGATTTCGTGAACTCTTTCGACGTAGCTGATGACCTCGACGCCGAGCTTGGCGAGGAGCATTTTGGCGACGGCTCCGGCGGCGACGCGACCGATGGTTTCGCGGGCGGATGATCGACCGCCGCCCTGCCAGGCGCGGATTCCGTATTTCTGATCGTATGAGAAGTCGGCGTGGGAAGGGCGGTACTTGTCCTTCATCTCGTTGTAGTCGCCGCTTCGCTGGTCCTCGTTCATCACTAGGAGCGAGATGGGAGTTCCGAGGCTAAGACCGTCTTC
Source organism: Fimbriimonas sp. (assembly GCA_965248555.1). Lineage (GTDB taxonomy): Bacteria > Armatimonadota > Fimbriimonadia > Fimbriimonadales > Fimbriimonadaceae > Fimbriimonas. The sequence continues at coordinate 286,878 of CBDFJP010000002.1, forward strand.
ATTAACTCCGCTGAGGATGCGTACGGTGTCGGATTCCTTGCGTTGGGTGGTGATTTTGCTCTGGCCTGGGCGTCGTCTGTCGAGTTCGGCTTGGATGGCTTCGAGGCTGATTGGCAGGCGCGGGGGACAGCCGTCGATGACGACTCCGACTCCGCCGCCGTGGGATTCGCCCCAGGTGGTGATGCGGAAAAGGGTGCCGAAGGAGCTTGCCATCTGATTCAGTTTATCCGTAGCGGGAGGTCTTGAGTCTTTGGTCTTGAGTCTTCAGCACTCGGATACAATGGGTCAAGTGAAAGCTTGTCTTGGTTGTGTTGTTCTTTTGGGTGGATTGAGCTGCGTTTCTAGGGCGGATGATGGATTCGCCAACTTTCTCTCGAACGAAGGATTCTATGGGTTCCTTGCCGCGGGGACTTTGGCTTCGCACGACCGAGAATTTTCGCTTCGGAGCGCGGATGCGTTGGCTTCGACATATTTTCTGAACCGGGGGCTGAAGGATGGCTTTCACGTTCCTCGAATCGACGGCGGCTCGAACGACTCGTTTCCGAGCGGGCACACGGCAGGCGCGTTTGCGGTTGCGACAATGGCGGCTGAGGCCGACCCGAAGAACGCAGGCTGGTGGTACGGGGGCGCGGCGTTGATTGGTTGGTCGCGGGTTCAGACGGAGGCTCACCGACTACCAGATGTGCTTGCGGGGGTGGTTGTGGGCTGGTGGGTGGCGAAGGCGGAGCTTCGGTCGAAGTCGCCGTTCTTACTTCGATTTGGTGGAAATGGAGCCGAAATGGCTTATTCGCTACGGTTCTAACCAGACGTTTTGTAGAAGTTGAAAGCGAAAGCGCGACTTGCATCGCGCACTCCAAAGGGGCTGTGCCATAATAGATGTTCCCACGAGGTGCCGTGCCCAAGTGGCCTAAGGGGTCGGTCTGCAAAACCGATATTCAGCGGTTCGAATCCGCTCGGCACCTCCACTTTCGGTTGGAAGTTGGAGGTAAGAAGTCGGAAGCGAGATCGACTTTTCCACATTTGCATCAGACGTTGGACACTGTCCGTCTTTATTGCGTGGCAAATCGCGCCCTTGCCGAGAATCCTAACCTGAACACGCTTGGCGTGGTTGCTCCGCCGCCGATTTTGGTGCAGACTCCGGCGTTTGAGGGGACGTTGGCGACTCTGTTTCGATGCGTGCGGGAGCACAAAGTTGATCTTCTGGAGGTTCCGATGGAGCCGATTTGCGAGGCGTACTTGTTCTATTTGATGGAGAGTGCGGAGACGAATCTGGACGAGGCAGCGGCGGCTCTGACGGTGTTGGCTTATCTGTTGGAGAAGAAGGCGTGGCAACTGCTGCCGGTTCACGAGGAAGACGAGCCGGAGATGGATGAGGCGACCGCCCTGCCAGACCCGACGACCTACGAGTACGCCGACGTAATCCAGCGGCTCCTGGATGGGCATGAGGAGCGCACTAAGCTGTTCTTCCGAACCGCGACTCCACAGCTTGATCTCTACGAGATTCCGTATGACGTGGGTGAAGTCACTGCGGGCGACCTTGCGAGGGCTTTTGAGCGGTTGCTCAAAAAGGCGAATCCGGAGCCGGTTGAGCTTCTGTCGAAGCCGCGAAAGTCGATTCAAGAGCAGATGAAGTTCGTTTTGCTGGCGCTCAAGCCGAGCTACCAACGGATTGAGCAGCTTTTCGTTGGCGAGTTCACTCGTACGGATGCTGTTTATTGGTTCCTCGCGCTTCTCGAACTCATCCGGCTGGGGGCCGCAGCGGTTAAACTAGAAGGCGAAGAGGTGCTTTTCGCCAAGAAATGAATCTAGTTGACCAACTCGAAGCCCTCATCTTCGTCACCGAAGCTCCGGTGCGGATTGCGGATTTGGTGCGGGTGCTGGGCGTTCCTGAGGGGACGGTGGAGCAGGGGATTGAGATGCTGGAGCAGCGGCATGGGGAGACCGGAGCGCTCAAGCTAGTGAAGCTGGCGGGGGGGTATCAGTTTGCGACCAAGCCTGAGTACGCCGAGCTGGTGGCGAATTATCTTCAGCCGCAACGGGCGAAGATGAGCCGGTCGGTGATGGAAGTTTTGGCGATCGTTGCGTATCGCCAACCCGTTACGGTTGCCGATATTGAAACCGTGCGCGGTGTTCAGAGCGATTATGGGGTGCGAATCCTTGCCGAAAGGAACCTGATCTGCGAGGTTGGACGTTTAGATAAACCGGGTCGTCCTGTTTTGTGGGGCACAACGGCGCAGTTCTTGCACCAGTTCAATTTGCCCGATAAGGAGAGCTTGCCAAAGTTGGAATTGACTGGATTGCCGCCCACTGCTCACGATGAAACGCCACTGTTAGTAGGTGAGGATTCTTGACGTTTGCGGCGACCGCGATTGCGGTGGCGATCAGCACTCCGGGGGCGTTTGAGAACCCGCATCCGTTGCGGGCGACATCGTGTTACGGCGGAGCGATTATCGAGGAAAGGACCGGAAAGCTCTTGTGGAGCCGTGATCCCAACACTCCCCGCTACCCGGCCAGCACGACGAAGATCATGACGACGTTGCTGATGCTGGAGAAGTGCGATCCTGAGGATGTCGTGATCGCACCACCAGACGTGACGAAGGTGCGGGAGGCGAGTCTGAACCTGAAACCCGGCGAAGGGGTGCGGGTGAAGAATATGGCTTACGCGCTGATGCTTCGCTCGGCGAATGATGGTTGCTACGCGGTGGCAACGCATATTGCTGGCTCAAATGCGGCGTTTGCGGAGCTGATGAACGCGAGAGCGGCTCAGATTGGTTGTAAGAACACGCACTTCTCGAACCCGAACGGGCTGCATGGGGCTGATCACTCCACCACCCCGTACGACCTTTGCCTCATGGGGCGCGAGGCGATGCGTCGCGAGGATTTTCGGGAGATTGTGAAGACGAAGAAAAAGGTGATCGAGCGGAGTGTGAACTTTGCGGATCGCCTGATGGAGAACCATAACAAGATTCTGTGGCTTGACCCTACTGCCGACGGAATCAAGACGGGCTATACGAATCCGGCGGGGCATACCTACGTGGGTAGCGCAACGCGCGACGGGATGCGGATTATCGACTCGCTTATGTACGCGCCAAAGTGGAAAGCGGACCACATGCAGATGCTGGATTGGGCGTTTTCGGAGTACGAGGTTTCGATTGCTCAGTTGAAGGGGGCTTTGCCGCCGGAGACGGTTTCGGCGGCTGGATTGCAATGCGGGGTGGAGCTTCGGGAGACGGCTTATGCTTGCGTTCATCGAAGCGGCGACCGGGTTGAGACGACGGTTGAGGTTGGCAATGGGCAAAGGCCATTCAAAGCGGGCGACCAGGTTGGGTCGTTGGTGGTGAGGGACAAGGACGGGTTTGTGCAGAAACTTCCGCTTTACTCGAGTTCGGACGAGCCCGCACTCGCGGCGGCAAAAGGGGCGGCAAAGTCTCCCACCAAATTGATTGAGCTGGGGCTCGGAGCGAGTGGCGCTGCGTTGTTCGCCATTGGAGCGTTTTGGGTCAGAGCAAAGAAGCTGGCTCTTCGCGAGCCAGCGAAGAGCTAGTTTCCGAATCTCTGTCTTAGCTTGCCGCCGTTGGCGGAATATCCTATTACAAGCAACGCCATTTCGTCGGTCGTTTGCTCGCCCCACGTCGTCGGTCTTGGTGGATCGTTGGGGTTGTTGGGGTTTTCTTTGCTGTTGTCGTATACGGCGTTTATGACCAACTTTGAGCCTCGTTTGACTTCAAGGGGCTGTTTGAGGGTGTACACCAGTTGCCAGTTGAAGTCCCAGCTATCGACCCATACGAGGGGGATTTTGTTGCCTTGCGGGGTCTCGATATGGGCTTTCATGGATTTGCCGAGCAGGTGCATGTGGGGCATCACGGTGTAAATCGTGGCGTCGGCGGGGATGGGGGTGGTCCAGTTGACGGCGTGGGCCTTGGCTCCGGCGGGGATGCGGAACATGGGGTTTGCGGCCCAGAAAATCTCGCTTGTTCGCTCGATATTCTCTTTGGCGTAGTACAGCGCGACTTTGGTCTGATCCTTTTCGGGCTTGCCCGACTTGTGATAGTGAACCTGGAGGACAATCTTGGTGCCTGGCTTGACTTTGAAGGCGACGCCGGGCTCGGTTTCTTGAACCATGACTCCTGGTGCCCAGCCGCCCAGTGCGCCGGAAGGGATCAGGCCGATTCCGCCACCGCTGGTGCCGTAACCGGGCTGGTCGTCGGGGCTATTTTTTTCGAGCTCGACCGAGCGACCAGAAGCGTCGAGGAACCCGATGACGTGGTGGACAACTGTCTTGTTGCCAGGGCGAACATCCATCGCCTTGATGAATACATCTTCGGTGTTGCCGAGGTCAAAGACAAAATTGCGATAAACATCGGGGCCTTCCGCTTCGAGTTCAAACGGCTTTGGAAGTTGCAGAACTTTGTCGGGCGTGCCGTGGGACCATTCGGTTTTCGGAAATACGGGAGTGGGTGGCTCCTTTTTGGCATCTCCGCGGGGAGCACTTTGGGAAGTCCATTTTTTCAGGATTGCGATCTCGGTGGGTGAGAGCCGGTTCTCGCCTTTGAACTCCCCGTAGCCTTCCACGGCCTTCCAGGGCGGCATGCGCTTGGCATCGGCGGCGCTTGCGATCATCGCGTGTTGCTTTTTGGCGGCGTCGAATCCGACTAAGGAGAAAGGAGCAACATCGCCGGGGCGGTGGCAACCGATGCAGTGTTTGTTGATGATCGGCGCGACGTGCTCGGCGTAAGTCACTTTTTCGGGAGTCACTACTTTTACGGGGGTTTGCTTGGCCGGATGGAGGGCGAGAATTCCGGCAATGCCCAAGGTGGCGCACAGCAGCGACGTTTTGATCATGTTAGTGATAACGTGCGAAGGAGGCAAAAGGTTTTCGGGTTAGACTCTTTGTTGATGAAAACGGCATTGGTCACGGGGAGTTCGAGGGGGATCGGAGCGGCGATTGCGCGGCGGTTGGTGCGTGATGGGTGGCAGGTTGTTTTGCACTGCACTCGGGCTGTGGATGAAGCTCGTGTCCTTTCGGATGAACTTGGCGAGGCGTGTTTGGGGGTGATTCAAGTGGATTTGATGTCGCCAGCAAAGACCAAGGGGCTATGGCGGGAAGCTACCGGGATGGCTTCGATCGATGTTTTGGTCAACAACGCGGGAATCTACGAGCAGATTCCATTCTCTTCGCCTGCGTTTGAGGAATCTAAGGCGCGAATGATGCGCATTAACTTTGAGGCTCCCTGTGAGTTGATGCGCCTTGCGGTCGCAGAGTTTGAAAAGCAGGGAACCGGGAAGGTGCTGAATGTGGCTAGCCGGGTCGGGTTTCGGGGAGAAGCTCGGGCTTCCGCCTATGCCGCCTCGAAGGCTGCGCTGATCAACATGACTCGTTCTTTGGCAGTGGAGTATGCCGAGACAAAGATTGGCTTTTTCGGCATTGCGCCGGGTTGGGTGGATACATCGATGTCACGCGATGGGATGGAGGATCGGCTGCCCGCTATTCTGGAAACAATTCCGGCGGGACGAATGGCTTCGCCTGAGGATTGTGCTCAGGTAGCCAGTTTTCTGCTTTCGGAGGGCTCGGAATACTTAACTGGCTCCGTGATTGATATCAACGGAGCCAGTTATTTCCATTAAGCGAGAACTACTGGACGTCCAGAACTTCGACTTCGATCACCATGAACTGGCTAGCTTGCACACCGACAAATTGTGCCGAGCCGGGAGGGAAGGTGATGGTTCTCTTACCGCCTTTCTTCAACCCGATGAGCGCGTCTCCGAAGCCGTTGACAAGGCTCTTGACCGGAGTCAAAGGAATTGTGTCTCGCTTATCGAAAACCTTTCCATTTAGAAATGTGCCGGTATACTTCAGAACGACTTTGCTGTTTTCGGTGATAGCAGCACCGGTGCCGGGCTCGGTGGTTTTCGCGGTTATTTCAGGCGATACTCCCTTTTTGATTACTTTTAGGATTTTGAGATCGAACTTCAAATCCGCGTTTGGCCCAATTTTTTCGCCCGAACCTGCCGAACCGTACGCTTTTTCGGAAGGAATTGTTAAGCGTCGAACCATGCCCTCTTTGGCTCCAACAAGTCCCTCATCCCAGCCTTTAATGACGCTCCCTGCGCCGATGGCAAGGCTGTACGGGTCTTTGGATTCGATTGGCTTCCGTTCGGCGGTCATATTACCGTCGAACTCAGTTCCGTCCATGAGGGTTCCCCGATAGAGGACAAAAACGTAGTCGCCGTTCTCGGCGGCGGGGCCGGATCCTGGCTCTAGATCTTCGATTTTCAGTTCCTTCACGGTGCCCGCAACTGGGCTCGGCCCACCTCCTCCGGTTGCAGCAGACGAAGTGCTTCCACCCTTGTTGCACCCAGCAACGGCGAGACTCAGAAGAATTGCATACGCATAACGCGACATATCCTTAGAAATTACCCAAATAGGGTGCCATTTGCTCCCAGAAAGTGCAGACCTGGCACAGTAAACTGATTTTGTGGCTAAAGCCAAGACCAAAAAAGAGGCGACGGGACCGAAAACGATCCAGAACCGGAAGGCTCGATACGACTATCACATCCTCGCAGAGTTCGAGGCTGGGATGGTTTTGGTCGGCAGTGAGGTCAAGAGCTTGTTCAATGGGAAAGGGAACTTGACGGACGGCTATTGTCGCGTCGTCAACGACGAGATGTGGCTGATGAACGTTGACATTGAGCCCTACGACAAGGCGACGTACTTCGCGCATGAGCGACGTCGGGACCGGAAGCTGTTGCTCCATCGCAAGGAGATCATCCAGATCGAGCGAAAAAGCATGGAGAAGGGGTTCTCGATTGTGCCGCTGGAGATTTACTTCAAGAAGGGCAAAGCGAAAGTAAAGATCGCGATGGTTCGTGGAAAGGCGGATTACGACAAACGTGAAACGATTGCCAAACGGGATACCAAACGCGAAATCGACCGCGCAATCCATGGTCGGGATTAGCGGTTTTTTGCACAATAATTTGCTCTAAATTTTTGTGTGGAATACCGATAAGTAAGACGTGTCGAATCCAGGTATGACCAAGCACTTGCCGCCGGACACCCCGGTGATTGTGGCATTTATGATCGATGGCCGCCCTATGGCGGTGAATGGTCTGTGTGTCAAAGATCAGCCTTTGCAGATTTTTACAAAGGATATTCGCACCCAAGATATTGCTTATCCGCAGTCGGTGGTTTTGGTCTGGCACCGCGAAGAGTCGGTGCTGAAGGGCGAAGCAGACGCTGTCTCGGTCGAGCCGTATAAAGCAGGATTTTTGCTCACCATTGAACGCACTCATGTTGCCGAAGTGGATCGCCGAGTTTATCCTCGGTACCCAGTGGAAGCCGCAGTCAGCATCCGTTCGGTCTGCGACATGAAGGGTTCGCAGGTGATTTCTTTGAGCCAAGGCGTGACGAAGGACGTCAGCCTGGGCGGGGCATGGGTTGATGTACAGCCTGTCGTTGCCATGGGCTCCATTGTCGAGTTTCATATGAAAGTCGACGGTGAAGATATGTCTGCGCTGGCGATGGTTGCGCATGACAACCCGAATCGTGGCGGAAACGGACTCGAGTTCATCGACTTCTACGGCGACTCCCGAGATAAGTTTGTCCAGTTCCTAGAGCGGGCTAGCAAGGCCGCCTAAGCGGACTATAATGTGCGGTACAGATGCCGCGCATTGCCATTCTTTTTGCTTGTGGGTTAACCGCTGTTTCGTTTGGGCAGCGAACGACGCTCCAGTCCGTCTTTGACGCAAGTTTTTCCAGCACAGCCTCTATCTGTTTTGAACCTCAGCGTTCTACAAAGATTGTCTCGCCCTCATTTGCGACTTTTGGGCTAGTCGCTCGGGACCTGCCGGGCCTTAGAGCGTTTGTCCCGGAGAAGATCGAGCAGGTTCTTATGAAGATTCCAGCCGAAGCCAATTTTTACGACGGGCTTGAAGAGTCTTCGAAAATCCTTTACCTGATGACAACTCTGAGCAAGTCGCAGTTGCAGACTGCTGTAGAGAAGGGAATCGGCTGGGGAGACTTGGACGCGGAGCAACGTAAGGTCTTCACATCGATATTCCTGCGAGAAAGGTGGAACTGGACGAAGACCGAATTCACGAAAGACGGGAAGTGGAAAGGGAATACCAAAGGCGAATTCTCTGCTGACGAGATGCGAAATTTTCGGGTCCGGGTGTTCAAAAACGTCCGCTACAACTTCTATTTGGCGAACGAGAACGGCTACACCCAAAGCGACGGGTACATGCTTCCGGAGCACAACAACGAGTTTGAGATCACGCGAAGTTCGGAGGATAAGGAGGAGCGAAGCGATTGCTTCGGGATCGATTTCAAGTCGATCATTCCCAACGCCCTCAAGCCTTCGGACTTGAAATATGACCAACTCTCTCCGAAAGTCTCGATAAGTTTGACTGGTGTGACCACGGTCGCCGACTTAGTTCAGAAGGCCGGCACTGGCTTAGGTCTCTACATTTCTTGCGATCCTCGGGTGGGGCTTCGAAAGTTGTCGGCGAAAGGTTCCAGTGCTCCTGCGCTAAGTATTTTGAAAGCACTTGCACTCGCGTTTGGAAGTACCTACCGAAAGATTGGCGACAGCTATCATCTCACTCGTGATGTCCAGGGGATTGGAACCAACCGCGCGCTGGCTGCACTCTGGTTTGCCCAAGCCGAACGACGTGTGCGGACTCAAGAATCTGAGTGGCGGCATTCTTTGGGCAAAGGGGGCATGTTCGCTCGGATACCGTTTGACACGCACTCGCCCGTGAAGGTTGGCGAAAAATTGGAGGCGATGCTGGAAGCATTGCCCTCCTACGAGGATTTACAAGTCTCGCCGGAGCTCATCAATTCGAGTGTTAAAGGTCTTATGCGGCGACACGATGAGATGTATCGTTCGCAGCCCATCAAGCACGACAAGCTGTCGCTAAACTACAGTTTTGGCTACCAGTACATTCAGCCAAACGGCGAGCCGCTCGGCATGTATGGTGCCGGGCATCTGGGATTCCCGTTTGAATTGAAAGCTCGAGAACCTTTTGCTCGGCCGCAATTGCCTGCTGTGCCGCTTGCAAAACTGCCGAGTTTGATTGCCTGTGGGTTCAAGTTTCGAACTTCTTCAGATATTGATCAGGCGTTCCAATTGGCGAAACAGTATGGCGTCCAAAGGGTAGCGATCGAGGCTTTTGAACCGGCGGTTGCCCGTCAAGCGGTTGAGAGAGCGGCGAAGGCCGGGGTCAAGCTGGATTTGGTGATTCGACCATTCGATCCAGAATGGGCACCTCAAAGACCGGTCAACCTCAATATTCTTCTCCAAAGCGGTGCTGACATCGCCCAACTGAATGGGTCTACTTTTCTGAATGATTACTCCGCGCCACTAGAAACTCGAACCTACTTAGCGGATTTCGCTTCGGAGAAGAGAATCCGCGAGGTGCTCGCCGTCGGTGGGTTTGAGAGAGTGATGATCGCGGACCCGACGCTTTTCGGCTATGTCGAACCGAACGGTGGGCATAACCCGATGCGATTCCTGAACGAGGTTGGTTACCAACTTTCGGATCGTCTGGAATTCCTGAGACTGACGGGGTTTGACCCAGTTGATGTTGCACCGGAGAACACTTATTTTCGAGTGGATTTGCGAACGAAGTTCTATCCGGATGACGAATTACGAGGCGAGACTGCGACCTACGACGGCACTCAGTTCATCGTTGAAATGGATCCAGTTCGGGCAAAGTGGCGAGAGTTTCGTAAAACGAAGCACACGGCTTGGATCAAGCAGCTGGTTGAGATGACAAAATCGGCAGACGTTTATGGCGAGTGGTTAGGAGAGCGGAATCTTAAGTTGCCGATCCAAATGCTCTTAAAGGTGAAGCCAGGCCAACCATATCCGGTTGCTCCGAGCAGCCCGAGCGAGCAGTTGTCAGCCATTCCAGATGTTGCGATCTACCCATTTTCATCCAAGACAGAACTTGATGTCATCAGATACATGCTTCCATCGTACGCAGCGAATGGACGTGGGCTTCCGCTGACCTTTGGCTTTAGTGAGCTGAACTGGCTACAGATCGAGAACATTCTTAAGGCGATTGCTCTTCCCGTTAACTAGGAGAGCGTGCCTTCGAAAACGTACTCAGCGGGGCCGGTCATGAGGACGTGGCCGCTCTCTAGGTATTCAAGGTCCAAATCTCCGCCGGGGAGGTGGTTGAGGATTATTCTTTCTGTTAGTCCCAATTGGAACGTGGCGACGGCGCAGGCGCAGGCGCCGGTGCCGCAGGCGAGGGTGATTCCGGCTCCGCGTTCCCAAGTGCGCTGTTTGATCTCGGTTCGGCTGAGGATTTGGACAAAGTGGACGTTTGTTCGGTGGGGGAAGAGGGGGTGGTGTTCGAGCTGAGGGCCGAGTTCTTCGAGGGGGATCGCGTCGACGTTATCGGTGATGAGCACGATGTGGGGGTTGCCCATGCTTACGTGGATGGCCTTGAAGCCGTCGTTGAGGTCGATGAGGGCTTTTCCGAGAGGGAAGGTGGCTTGGCCCATGTCAATGGTTATGGCGTGCGCGGTGCCAGCCGCGCTTTCGCTTTCAAGTGCTGAAGCCTTGGGGAAAGTAGCCTCGCCCTCGGCTTCGGAGGCAGGCGAGACGCCTGCGATTCCAGTGGTGGTCACCGTCAACTCACCAGCCCCGGTCAGAACAGGGAAAGTCCCCGAGGCATAACCCCGATCCACTGCGAGTCGGGCGAAGCAGCGCAGACCATTCCCGCACATCTCGCTGAGCGAGCCATCGGGGTTGAGCATGGCCATCTCCAACTGTCCATCGCGACGAAGAACGAAAATCAGCCCATCGGCTCCGACCCCGTACTTGCGGTCGCAAACCGACCGCGCCAATGCCGGTAGGCCGGTCAAAGAAACGGTATCGCGCAGGGTGTCGATGACGACGAAGTCGTTACCGATCCCCTGCATTTTGGTGAAGGGAATGCTCACTCGGAATCGTTGTGATGCTCTTCGTGCTCGCCGGGGGCGCGGTAGGTGCCGACGGTCTTGGCGGGGACAATGGACGCGACGGCGTGCTTGTAGACCAGCTGCGTTGGCTTGCCGGGCGAATCCAGAAGAATCGTAAATGCGTCGAATCCGCGGACGTTGCCGCGAAGCTGAACGCTATTGGTGAGATAGACCGTAACGCTGACCCCTTCCTTGCGGACTTGGTTCAGAAACATATCTTGCAGGTTGATTGCCTTACCCATTTCAAATATCCTTTAATGCATACTCTGAATCCATGCTTGGGTTGCGCCCAAGGCATCGATTCCATTGCCAAAGACCTCTAAGTCAGGCTCGGATCGTAGCCAGGTGCGTTGCCGCTTGGCGTAGTTCCTCGTCTCCGCTTCGATGGTCTCGATCAGTTCTTCCTCGGTGAGATCGCCGTGGAGGAAGTCGACAATTGCCGAGTATCCAATCGCGCGAAACCCGGGGTTTCCTGGTCGGTATCCGTTGTTAAGAAGAGTCTTAACTTCGTCAACCCAGCCATTTTGCAACATAACAGACGTTCGTTGTTGGATGTTTAGTTCAGTATTTTTGACTTCTGGGACAATTGCGACCTTCTTTTTTTGGAACGGAGGGATGCTGAACTTGATTTTGTCTTTTGGGGCGAGGCACCGTTCAAGGGCTCGTGTGACCCTGATTCGGTTCTTGAGGTCGGTCTTCTCGGCTATCTCGGGGAATTCGGATCGGAGTTGCTCGACGAGTTCGTCTTCGGGGCGCTCGTTCAACTCGCGGCGTAGTTCGGGCGACGGGGCAGGGGAGAGGTCTTGGTACTCCTCGATGAGGGCGCGGATGTAGAGCCCGGTTCCTCCGCAGAGGATGACGTTTTGGCCCTGGTCGAAGTGGCGCTGAAGCCGCTCGGCGGCGAGGAGGACGTATTCGCCCACTCCGAACTCTTCGTCGGGATTCTTGAGGTCGAGGAGCTCGTACCTTTGCTTGTCCGATGGCTTGGCTGTACCGATGTCCATGCCTCGATACATCTGAAAGGCGTCGCCGTTGAGTATGACCGCGTTATGCAGTTCAGCCAGTTCCTCGGCGAGAGACGATTTTCCGGATGCGGTAGGGCCGAGGATTGTAAGTAGGAATGGGCTGATGGTTACAGTTTACTTTCTATTCAGCTTGGTCCACAGTTCAGCGGTCCATCGGGCTACCTCGGTGATCGATCGGCGCTCTTCGCCAACGTATTCAAAGTCGATGGTGTCGTTGAACGGCTTGACCCATTTTTCGACCGGGAAGTTGGCTGCACCGATGTTGGCTCCAAGAATGCTGCCGACCGTAGCTCCATTGCAATCCGTGTCTAGGGCGCACATTACGGCCTGGGTGATCCCTTTCTCGAAATCTCCGCCACTTAGGAACACCGCACCAACGCAGGCCGCAGCGTTGTTGATAGCATGGACGCCGTTGTAGTGGCCTGTTTTGTCAGCAATGAAGTCTAGAAGCTGATCAAAAGTCGGATTTGACTCGCAGAAAGCCTTGGTTTCTCTCGCCGTGATTGCGAGTCGGGATTGGGGTGGGATCAGGCCGAGGGCGATGTCAAAGGACTCGTGCAACGAAAATCTAAAAGCGCCCGATATCCAGGCGGCGAAGAAGATCTCACTGTATTCGCCGTTTCGCTCGTGCGTGAGTTTGGCGTCTTGCTGCGCGGCGCAAGCGGCTCGATAGGGATCCCCGGCGAAGCCGTAGCCCCAGCCGTCTGCCCGGATGGCGGCGCCGATCCACTCGCGGTAAGGGTTTCTCCACTGGCGCATGGCTGCCATTGCCTCGTCGGTGGCGTGGTCATGGAGCCAGCCCTGTGGCTTCCCAAAGGCGTAAGCGTTCGAGATCGTGGCTTGCTCGGCGGTGAAGGTGTGGTTCATCAGCCAGTGGGCTGCCCAATAGTTGTAGACCCGTTGTGGGGTTACACTGGAGTTCTTTTCGAGCATGCGGAGACCGGCGAGGGTGTAGCGCAGATCATCGTCGCTTTGGGCGTAGCGAATGTTGCCTTTGGTGGAGGGCACGAAGTAGCAAACATGCCCTGCGAATTTTTGCATTGACTCATCGTCATGGATCACGAAGTCGGTGAGGGGCCACTGGTTTGTTGCTTCTAGGAAAGCGCGCAGAGACTTTGGCCGAGCGAAGAATTCGTGACATTCCACTGGCTTGCCCAAGATACAGCCGGCGATGCGGCCGTACCAAGCCCCGGTAATGCGATCTTGGAGTTCCGCTTCGGAAGGGTTCCAGGGGGAAACACCAGGATTAGGAATGACCCAATCGAGCGGTTCGCGCTCTTTGAGGCCGTCGGGTTCAGGAAGAGTCTCCAGTTGCTCTTCGAGTCGATGCAGTTCAAAGAAGTCTGCGCCGTTGATTTTCTCGTTGAAGCCATCAAGGCCGTTATATCCCTGTTCTTTCTTGAGCCTGACTTCGTCTTGAAGGAGCTTGCGGAGGTGTTGGGTTGCGTGCTGGCGACCAGATGACATGGGCGCAGATTACCAAACCTCCTCGCCGGTTGGCGAGGAGGTCGTTGGCTTAGGCGTTGATCTGAACCATTTCGAAGGCTTCGACTCGGTCGCCTTCTTGGAAGTCTTCCCAGTTGGTGAAGGTGATACCGCACTCCTGGCCCATCGTCATTTCGCGGACGTCGTCCTTGAAGTGCTTGAGCGTGGCGACTTCGCCCTCGTGGATGAGGTCCTTGCCTCGGAAGACGCGAACCTTGGCGTTCCTCGTGATCTTTCCTTCGGTGATGTAAGAACCAGCGACGATGCCTTTCTTGGAGAATTGGAGTCGCATTCGGATTTCCGCTTCGCCGAGCTCTTGCTCTTCGAACTTCGGAGCGAGCATTCCCTTGACGGCCGCTTCGATGTCTTCGATCAGTTCGTAAATGATCGAATAGGTTCGGATTTCGACCTTTCGCTTCTCGGCTTCCTTCTTGGCTTCGCCATCGGCGCGGGCGTTGAAGCCGACGACAATGGAGTCCGAGGCGGCGGCGAGATCGATGTCTGCCTTGGTGATCTGTCCGACGCCACTGAGGATAATCTTGGTTTCGACTTCATCGTTCTTGACCTTCTCCAGCATGCCCTTGACTGCTTCAACCGAGCCGTGCACGTCGGCCTTGATGATGAGGTTGAGGTTCTTGATGCCGTCGTCCTGCATTCGGCTTCGGAGGTCTCGAAGGGTCATGCCCCGTCCGCCGTTGGTGAATTCCTTGGCGCGAGCCTTGGAGACTCGGCCTTCGGCTTCGACACGAGCGGCGCGCTCGTCGGCGAAGAATTCGATCTTGTCTCCGGCGGCGGGGACTTCGCTCAGGCCGAGGATTTCGACTGGCGCCGAAGGGCCAGCGATGTCCATCTTCTCTCCTCGGAAGTCGGTCATTGCCTTGATTCGTCCAAAAGTGTGTCCGACGACCAACGTGTCTCCCGCTTTGAGGGTTCCTTCTTCGATGAGAAGAGTAGCGACTGGGCCGCGACCCTTTTCAAGTTTGGCCTCGACGACGGTTCCCTTTAGCTCTCCGCGTGGGTCAGCTTTGAGTTCCATGACGTCGGCTTGCAGAATGATGAGCTCTAGGAGTTCAGGAACGCCTTCGCCGGTGAGGGCGGAGACGTTGGCAGTGATGGTTTGTCCGCCGAAGGCTTCGGGGATGACGTTGTATTCGGTGAGCTGTTGGAGTACGCGATCTGGGTTTGCACCGGGCTTGTCGCACTTGTTGACGGCAACAATCATGGGGACGTTAGCGGCCTGAATGTGCTGAATCGCCTCTTGGGTCTGCGGCATGATTCCGTCGTCGGCGGCAACGACGAGGATGGCGATGTCAGTGACCTGGGCTCCTCGGGCTCGCATTTGTGTGAAGGCGGCGTGGCCAGGAGTGTCAAGGAATGTGATGAGCCCTTCGGGAAGATCGACCTGATAAGCACCGATGTGCTGGGTGATACCGCCGGCTTCTTTTGCGGCAACGCTGGCTTTTCGAATGTAGTCGAGCAGGGAGGTCTTGCCGTGGTCGACGTGGCCCATGATCGTGACGACCGGTGGTCGCTTGACGGCTCCGCCGACCTTGATGGCGGCACGCGGGTCGATCTTTGGCTTTGGCTTCGGCCCTTCGGCAAGGGCGAGTTCGAAGCCGTAGGAGGTAACGATTCGCCCGGCTTCATCTTCGGTAAGTGGGTTGGCGATCGCCTTCATGATCTTGAACTTGCTGATCAAGCTCTTTTGGATCTCGGCTTGCGGAACGCCGAGGGCGTTCGCGATGTCGCGGGGAGTACAGTTTGGCTTCAGGGTGATGACCTTCGACTCCATGTGCTCAAGGCAGGACTCCTTGACCATTTCGATGGTGTCGTTATCGCCCTCGAACGAAGTGCCGTCGTGGTCTAGTCCCAGGTCGTTGAGGACGGTGTAGACCTGACCGGGTCTGATTTCGAACTCGGTCGCGATGTCGGCGATGGTGTAACTCATTGGCTTAACTCCAGTTTGCATGCTAATTCTTGTTTGATGGTTGCCAGGGATGTGGCAGAGACGGCGTGGCGAAGGGCTTTCGCAAGCCGTCCGGGTTTCAATGCCCCTTCGAGGCAAATTGTTGAGGGGCAGAAGTAGGCACTTCGCCCACTTCCGCCCCATTGTTGCAGATCACCAGTTGTGCTGACGCCGAGCCTGATGAGGCTGGCTCGGTTGCGTTTAGTTCGACATGAAACGCAGGTTCTGGTGACCGTGTGTGTTGACATACTGTGCCATCACCTCACGCCTTTCCCCGTTCGGCGGCGGCCTGAGCCTCGCTACGGATGTCGATAGTCCAGCCGGTGAGCCGGGCCGCAAGTCGGACGTTCTGTCCGCCTTTGCCGATGGCGAGTGAGAGTTGCATCTCTGGAACCACGACGTAGGCGTGCTTCTCCATGTCTCCGCGCTCGTTCTGCTTTTCCGTCAACTTGATTGAGTTGACTTTGGCAGGCGAGAGGGCTTCGATGATGAACTCTTTTGGATCTTCCTTGAACGGAACAACGTCGATTTTCTCGTCGTTGAGCTCGTCTACTATGGCTTGGACTCGCGCCCCGCGAGGTCCGATGCAGGCGCCGATTGGATCAACGCGCTCGTCTTCGCTGAAGACGGCGACCTTGGACCGCTGTCCTGGCTCGCGGCTGATGGCTTTGATCTGGACGATTCCGCTGGCGATTTCGGGGATTTCGAGTTCAAAAAGCTTGCGAAGAAGGTTCGGGTGAGTTCGGCTGACGATGACCTTGAGGCGGCGTTGGCTGTCGTCTACTTTGTATACGTAAACCTTCATGCGGCTGTTTGGGGCGTATCGCTCGGTTGGAACTTGCTCGCGGCGGGGGAGCTCGGCTTCAACGCGGTTAACCTGGATGTAGACGTTCTGGTCGTCGCGGCGGCTGACGGTTCCGCTAACGATGTCGCCCATCTTCTCGGCGAAAACGTCGTGAATGCGTCGGGTTTCGGCTTCGCGGAGCTTTTGCGAAAGAACTTGTTTGGCGGTTTGAGCGGCGATTCGACCGAAGCGGTTCGGGTCGACCTCCATGGGGATGAAGTCGCCGACTTCGGCTTCCGGGTTGCGCTTTCGAGCCTCAGTGAGGCTCATTTGGAAGCTCGGCTCTTCAACAACCGCTACGACTTCTTTTTCGACCTGCGCTGTCCAGCCTTTGGAGGTGTCAAGCTTAACATTCACTTCACCTCGGGCTCCGACATACTTCTTGTAGGCAGCACCCAGCGCTTCTTCTAGCTCAACGACGAGGTCTTCTACTGGAATATCCCGCTCCTGTGCGATTTGATTTAGCTGCTGCATGATGTCCATAATCTGCTTGTTCCCCTTTTTTGAGGGCTCCGATTAACAAAAAAGGCGGCCTAGAGCCACCCCTTTTTCGGTGCCCAAAATTTTGTCTCTCTATTGTATCACAACGCGCAAACTCATATGAACGATCCCACGACCTTAGATTTCACCGGAAAGACTGCTTTGATCACTGGTGCGGGGAGTGGAATTGGATTGGCTTCTGCGCAGTTGCTGGGTTCGCGTGGGGCTTCGATTGGGGCGGTTGACCTTTCTTCTGAGCGGTTGGACGAGGCGTACATGTCCTATAAGTCCTATAAGACTTATATGTCCGATGTTTCGGATTCTGGAGCGGCGGCTGAGGTTGTTTCCGGGTTCATAGAGGAGTTCGGGCGTTTGGACACGCTGGTTCTCTCGGCGGGTCTAAATGGCCCGATGGGGCGGATTGAAACAATTCACCCGGACGAAGTGCGGCATTTGTTCAATGTGAATGTTGTCGGGATTTACAACTACTTGATTCCGGCGGTGGCGCACTTGGAGGCGTCTGGCGGCTCGGTTGTGTTGGTCGGGTCGATCAACGGTTCGCGCAGTTTTTCGTGGGCTGGGGCTTCGCCATATTGCGCATCAAAGGCCGCCGTGATGGCTCTCGGACGCAGCCTTGCTGTGGAACTCGGCCCGCGAGGGATCCGGGTGAATACGGTCTGCCCAGGCTCGGTGGATACGAACATTCACGAAACGACGAAGTGGCGGGGCGAGGGGCCGGTTGGACGTCCGAAGAAATTTCCTGAAGGTTCCATGCCGTTGACCGGGTGGCAATCTGCGGAGGCGAAAGATGTTGCTGAAGCAATTGCGTTTCTCGCTTCAGATGCGGCGAAGCACATTACAGGAACCGAGTTGTTTATTGATGGGGGCCAATCGCTCGCATAAATGCGGGCATACTGTCAGAAGGGGTTGACTTAACATGAGACGTCTGTCATACTTTCCTTTCGTTCGCGGGTGTAGCTCAGTGGTTAGAGCGCCGGCCTGTCACGCCGGAGGCCGCGGGTTCAAGTCCCGTCATCCGCGCCAACGTACAATTAGTGCCGCGGTAGCTCAGTTGGTAGAGCAAAGGATTGAAAATCCTTGGGTCGCCGGTTCGAGTCCGGCTTGCGGCACCATTCTCGCTCTGTTTTTGTTAGCGAGTTCCGCATTTTCTGAGTCGCCCGTTGTAGTGGCACAAGCGCGCGATGTTGTCGTGCTTTCTTTTAGTTCTGAAAGCCAGCTATCGGGGCGGTTTCGGGTCAGCGAATCGGGTTCGATCCAGGTTCCTGGGCTAGGGTCGGTGAATGTGATCACCCGGAATACTTTTCAGATTCAAGATGCGTTGCTTATCGCGATGCGCGAGCGGTTGGGACGAGTGGATGAGGTTACGATTCAGCTAACGGCAGATAAGCACTCCGGGGTCGCAGTCGGTGGGTCGGTTGCCAAGCCGATTATTCTTCGCCGGGCAAGTGGGGTGACGGTGGCGGATTTGGCGTCGACGGTTCCGCTGCTGGATTTTGCCGATCCTTCTAAGGCGCAGATCACGGATGTTCGGGGCTGGGGGGCTTCGGCGAAGTTTGCTGTTCGTCCCGGAGATCGGATCTCGATTCCGGTTAAGACGGCCCTCGGCTCGCTCAACGTTGTGGGTGGAGTAGTGGGGGCGGGCGCGGTTGATCTGCGCGACGGGATGACCCTTCGGGATGCGCTGGCGGGAGTCGGCGGAGTATCGTCGAAGGGCGATGCGAAAAGGATATTCATCGTGCGCGACATCGTTCTTGGGCCTTTTGATTTGGCGAAGGACGGCTCGGTTCCAGTTCGATCTGGCGACACAGTCCGGGTCGAATTGAAGGCGTCGGTGCCGTTGGTGACAGTGACCGGATTGGTTCGGGAACCGAAGAATTTGGAGTGGACAGAACAGCTCACTTTGTTTAGGGCGATTGAAGCGGTGAAAGGGCTGCTGGATAAGAAGGTGACGATACGAGTGCATTCGATCGTAAACCGAACCAAAAAGCGAGTTCAGTTTAAGTATGCAGACATCGAGAGTGGCAAACAGAAGGACTTTGCTTTGGAGCCCGGTGACGTCGTGGAAGTGACGGCTAAGTGAGGGTGAAATGGGATCGGACGAAAGGTCGTCCAGAGCCGATACGTCTCCTCAACTTAATCGAGGAGATCGAGAACGGCGAGCCGCTCGTTGAGATTCGACAGGCGTGCCCAAACGTCCAAATTTTGCGGGAAACCGTCATCCCGTTCCTTCGCAAAACGGTCTGTGAAATGCTTCATCAAGCATCCCAGGCCCTGCCTGAAGGCTACTACTTTGGGGTGATCGACGCTTGGCGTCCATTCGAGCGGCAACAGAGAATTTACGAATTCATTTGGAACTGCGCCAAAATCGCTTTCCCAGAACGGGACGACACCGCGCTCAGAAGAACGGTTTGTCGCTGGGTCGCACCAACCAACCAGAAGGCTCCTCCGGGCCACTGCACGGGGGCGGCGGTGGATGTCTTTTTGGTAAACGAACTAGGCGAGGAGTACGATGTTCATTCGCCTTACGGGCGGTTCGGTGCCGCTCCGACCTTCTCGCTCGGCCTCACCGAGGAAGCCGATAAGAACAGGAAGATTCTCATCGAGGCGATGTTCGGCGCGGGGTTTAGCAACTGCCGCGACGAATGGTGGCACTACAGCTGGGGCGACGCGGGCTGGGCGGTTCGCATGCAACGGCAGGAGTGCTGTTACGGGTTAGCAACAATGGACCCGGCGAGTTACGCCGAGTCCGAAGAACTTCATAAAGCGAGTTTCAAAGACCGTCCGAACCCTTTTTTGGATCCTTCTTAGGAGCCTTGGGGAGCACGAACTGGGGCAGAAATGTACCGTTTGGAGTGACGGGCTGAGGCGTAAATAGCACCGCATCCAGCGCGACGTCCGTTGACGTAACTCCGGTGAACTCCACCCGGAATTCGGATTTGGTGGACGGCAAACGGGTGCTGCCGATGTTGTACCAGCCGAAGCCTGAGCCGTACTGATTGACGGGTTCGCCAGTCAGGCGCATGGTCTGCCCGCCCACCCGAAACTGGATTCGAGCTCGGTCGGACGGGTTTGGAATTCGCGCCGCAACCCACACATCAAGTGTTGCCGTCGACTTCTGGGTCACGCTCAGTGCCGCATGAATACGACCGGTTTGCTCACCGAACGGAGTTCGCGCGGCGAGGTAGGAGCCGTTGCTACACCCTGCGTCACTGACCACTTCGCTAAACGTGTTGTCCGTTGAGCGCTCCCACTCGAGCCAGCTGTACCCTACTCCAGCGGCGGACAAGGCTCGATAGACCTTCTGAGCCGACTGGAGGGCTTTGTACGGGTTCGTTTTAGCGGTGTCGGGGTAGTTTCGAAACTCGTAAATTTCGGTCGTGATGTCGCGGTGTTCTGAATCGGCCCATTCCAGGAGCTGCGTCACGACTTGATCCATTCGCACCAGTTCAATCTCGGGTACAGGTGGTTCGGTCGTGCCGGAAACGATGACCGGAACGGTGTCGAGGGTCATGATGATTCCGATTTTTGAGGGTGTGACGTCGGGAATTGTGTTGTTGACGCCTCGGATGAGGGCGGATTTGGCTTCGGGGAAGCGGTACTCGATCCGCGCCGGTGTGCGCTCGCTCCACATCACATACGATGTTCCGGCGCCCGAATTGATCGCGTAGCACCGAATCTCCGGCCCGAGGTCGATGCGGTTACCATCCAGTGGAGATGGCAACGACCAATAGTTTCCGGCGATCTTGCGCGGCGTGGCTGGGTTGAAGGCGTTTTGAGGATAGAAAAAGCCCATAGGGCGATTCTCTGCCGTGAGCGGCTTCGCTGCTTTGATGAGGCCAAACTGCTCTGGTGTTGTTGCTCGCAAGAACACTCCGCGAACTCCGAGGCCGCTTAGCTCATCCAGAATGTTTGCCTGAAGATTCTCCGCCGTCGGGGCGATGTCGGTCACCACAAGCGGCGCAGGCCGGCGGGTGCGAAGGGAGGAAGAGAGAACACCGGCAACACTACTCAGCATCCCTGAGGGGTTGAGCTTGGGAACCTTGACTGTGAGGCCCGAAAGCTCCGATTCTGGAGCTTCGAAAAACCAAGACCAGCCAGTCCACTCTTGCAAAATTGGCACCGTGGACTCTTTGCGAAGCGAGCGCATGATACGGTGGACGCGCCGGGCTCGGGCAATCGAGATGCACTCGGCGAGGTCTCGCCAGTAGGTGGATTTTCGTTGCTCGACCAACAAGGTCGAATCCTTCACCGGGTTCAACATGAGATTTACCCCTCGAGTTCCATTCCATAGGGGAACGAGCTTGGCGGCAAAAACAAACGCGCCGTGGTCCGAATTGTTGCTCTCAACAATCTCGCCCTTGTCGTTGATTGTTCCGTTGAAGTCTGAATCGACTCCTCGCAGTTGCCAGGCCTTCACGAGGGTTGCAAGATTACGATATTTCTGCTCCAGAAAGTCCGCAAATTCGCGCTGAAACATCGGGCTAGTGGGGACAAAACCGTCGTCTTGGGCGGCTAAGTAGGGGGTCGTTCCAAGCGGATTGATGATTCCGCGCAGACCAGATTGGGCGCCCATGGCTCGAATTTGGCGAAGAACCGCGTCGCGCCGCTCGTCGAGCTTCTCCCAAAGGTCTTCCATCTCCATGGATTCGCCCTGAGGGTAGACCAGCGCTACCTGATCCGAATCCCGCGCGGCCTTCAGGTCGGCTTTAAGAACCCCGTTCACGACCGGGTAGCTTCTTTGGCTGATCACCGAAGCATCTCGGGTGAGGGCGACAACGACAAAGGCTTTGGTCGCTCCGGGAAGCGGGACGGTGATGGACTGCGGATTGCGAATTCCATTGATTCGGTATGACTGAGGCTGAACGGTAAAGCCAGTGGCGGCGGGGATAGCGGTGTTCGAGCTGATAAAGAATCGTCGCCCGGCGAGTTCTTCGGCGACAGCTTTCCACGAGGTGGTTGAAGAGACTTCCACATCAAAGTCAGAGATTCCAGCCGTCTTCGCCTTGCCGAGGAGGTCAGTGTCGAACGCGCACTGAACTCCGATGGGCAGGTAGTCGGTTCCGCCCCACTGGTATTGTAGGTTCGGACCAACGGTCCAAGCCGGAGCGGTTGCCATCTGGAAAGCCAAAGCCAGCGAGAACATAATTAGATTGTACAGCAGGTCTGGGTACCCTTAACGCTGTGAAAGTTGCTGATCCTGTGCTTACCGAAAAGTGTATCAATACCATTCGGGGGCTCTCCATTGACGGCGTGCAAAAAGCCAACTCCGGCCACCCTGGCCTTCCGATGGGAGCGGCGCCGATGGCTTTCACTCTTTGGAATCGGTATCTGAAGCATAGTCCGAAGCACCCAAAGTGGTTCGATCGAGATCGCTTCATCCTTTCGGCGGGTCACGGCTCGATGCTGTTGTACTCGCTTTTGCACCTGACGGGCTACGACTTGTCGATTGAGGACCTCAAGGCTTTTAGGCAACCCCATAGCCGAACTCCGGGGCACCCGGAGAATACTTTGACGCCGGGCGTTGAGATGGCGACCGGGCCTTTGGGGCAGGGGTTCGCCCACGGCGTTGGAATGGCGATTGCCGAGGCGCACCTCGCCGCGAAATACAACCGACCGGGGCACGAGATTATTAACCACTACACCTACGCCATCGTTTCGGACGGCGACCTGATGGAGGGGATTTCGAGCGAGGCGGGGTCGATGGCGGGGCACTTCGGCCTCGGAAAGCTGATTTATTTGTACGACGACAACATGATTTCGATTGATGGATCGACTAAGTTGGCGTTCACTGAGGATGTTGAACAGCGGTTCCAGGCGTTTGGATGGCACGTTACCGAGGTGGATGGTCATGAGGCAGACTCGGTCGCCGAGGGCATCGAGGAAGCTCGGCGGGTTAGCGATCGGCCTTCGCTGATTATGGTGAAAACGACGATCGGCTTTGGATCACCCAATAAAGCGGGAACGGCAAAGGTCCATGGCTCGCCACTTGGGTCAGATGAAGTGAAACTTACCAAAGAGGCCCTTGGCATTCCGTTGGAACCGACGTTTTACGTTCCTTCCGATGTCGCTTTGGGAATGGACGCCACCTCGGCTGGCGAAGTTCGACTCGCCGACTGGGAGGCTCGTTTCTTGGCCTATGCTGCAGAATATCCGGCGGAGGCTGCCGAGCTTCAGCTCATTATCGACGGCAATCTTCCGGCGGGATGGGAAGAGGTTTTGCCCTCGTTTACTGACGCAATGGCGACCCGCAAGAACGGCGAAGCGGTTCTTGCTGCGCTTGGGAAGGTCATTCCATCGCTGATGGGCGGCTCTGCCGATCTAGCGGAGTCGACGTTTACCCACATCCATGGCGAGACGCCGTTCCAGAAGAACAACCCAACGGGTCGGAACTTCTGCTTCGGAGTGCGTGAGCATGCGATGGCTGCGGCTTGTAACGGCCTTCAGCTCCATGGGCTCAAGGCGGTTGCGAGTTCGTTTGTTCAGTTCACCGACTACTGCCGGCCTTCGATCCGCCTCGCGGCCCTCATGGAGTGCCCTTCACTTTTCGTATTTACTCACGATTCGATTGGGCTTGGCGAAGACGGACCGACCCACCAGCCGGTTGAGCACCTCGCGGCGATGCGAGCGATTCCAAACCTTAACACCTTCCGCCCGGCGGACGGGAATGAGACTTCGGCTGGTTACAAGGTAGCGATGGAGAGTCAGCACACGCCGACGCTGTTGATTCTTTCGCGGCAAAACCTGCCCGTCGTCACTCCCAGCGAGGTGAAGAATCACCCGGCGGAAAAGGGAGCTTATGTGCTTTCTGAGGCAAGTGGTGAGGCTAAGTTGATCTTGATCGGCACGGGAAGCGAGGTTCAGCTTTGTCTGGGAGCCCAGAAGGAGCTTGAGGCGGCGGGAGTTCCGACGCGGGTCGTGAGTATGCCGAGCCACTTCCTGTTTGAGCGGGAAGCGGAAAGCTACAAGCGGGAAGTCCTGCCAAAAGGAGTCAAGACAGTTAGCGTTGAGGCGGGAACTTCGTTCGGATGGGCGAAGTATTCAGACGCGCAGGTTTCAATCGACACATTCGGTGTTAGCGGCCCCGCTCCCGCGCTGTTCGAGGAGTTTGGTTTCACGGTTCCGAACGTCGTGAAAGTTGCACAGGAGTTGTTGAATGCGTAAGAGTTTGTTCTTGATTGGGTTGGCGGTTTGCGGGTTTGCGGTTGGCAAAGATTTGCCGGCTTCCGAGATTTCGCTTCAGAGGCTTTATCAATATCCGCTGATCAACGGGCGTTCTCCGTCGACTCCGGCGATGTCGCCGGACGGCTCGAAGATCGTCTTTGGCTGGAACCAGACCGGCGTTCGTAAGCTCGATCTGTACGTTGTTGACTTTCCGAACGGGAAGCCGAAGATGATCGTCGAGGCATCCAAGATCGTCGATTTGCCCCGTCAGGATGACTCGCGAACCGAGCAAGAGAAGGCGGAAGGTCTGCTTTATGACGGCGGAATCAGCGGTGCCCAGTGGGCGCCGGACAGTGGTGAACTGATGTTCTCCTATAAAGGCCGAACCTGGCTCTGCGAGCCGGACGGCTCTAAACTTCGACCTTTGGTCGATGGTTCAAGTAGCGTCGGCGGTCCGCAGTACACCGAAGACGGCAAGTCGTTTGCTTATAGCAACGGCACCAACGTCTTCCGAATGGACCGAAAGACGGGCTTTACCAAGCAGTTGACGTTTCTCAGCAAGCCGCGAACGAGCATCGAACAGTTCGAGTTCTCGCCCAACGGCAAGCACCTCGGCGTTGTCTGGGGTGATAGCAGCAAGATGGGAAGCCACCAAATGATGGACTTCTCGAAGGATCGGGCGACGGTTGTGCCGATCACCCGAATGTGGAACGGCGATACGCCAGTGGACAACCAAATCGGAGTTGTTTCCGCGGATGGCGGCGTGATCAAATTCGTAAAGGACATCCCTCGTTACATCTGGCTCAAGGGCTTTTCATGGTCACCCGATGGAACCAAGCTCGCAGTTGCCTGGATCAGCGACGATTTCATGAAGTACACGATCTCGGTGATTGACCCCGAGTCGGCGGAAAAGAAGGACGTTTACAAGGAAGAGGCTCCGGCGAATACGATCAATGACTGGCGCGATATTGCCTGGACAAAGGACTCGAAGCAGATACTTTTTGGCACCGATATTCGGGAAGGGAAGCTGACGAACCGGGCGGTCTATAAGATGAATCCGGACGGCTCGGACATCACTCCGGTCTATTTTGAGCTGCACGACGTGGGCAACTGGATGCGACCCAAGAACTCAGATCGGCTTGTTCTGGTGACGGCGGCGCACTCGTCGCTGACGACAGAAATCGTAGTTCAAGAGCCGGACGGCAAGCGCAAAGAGCATATCGTGATGCCGGGTGGGTATTCGACCCAGAAGGCGTTCAACTGGGCGGAGCTTCCGCTGGTGAGCGAGGATGGGAAAAAGATCGCAACGATGGCTTCGGCGCGCAACGTCAATAACGAGCTTTACGCGGTTCAGCCAGTTCAGAAGCGGATTACGTTCTCCCAGCTCCCTGAATTCAAAAAGATTCAGTGGGCAGACGTGAAGGAAGTCTCGTTCCCCACGGGCGATGGACGCTCGATTCACGCCTTGATGATGACTCGACCAGGCTTGGATCTCACTAAGAAGCACCCCGCGGTGGTCAGCGGAATCTATGCCGACAGCGGTAAGGCGGCTTGGAGTGGTTGGGTAGAGAACTATATGGCGATGAACCTCGACTTTGTCGTTCTATGCGTCGATTTCCGTTCCAGTTGGGGCTACGATGGCGACTTCAATGGCGGCTACTACAAGAAGATGGGAATCATCGACGCCGACGAGGCAGTCGATGCCAAGAAATACTTGGTTTCTACGGGCTTTGTGAAGCCAGATCGCGTCGGAATATGGGGCTGGAGCTACGGTGGCTACCTCACTTGTATGACGCTGCTGACGAAGCCGGGTGAGTTCCATGCCGGCGTTGCGGTGGCATCCGTAACTGACTGGAAGAGCTACAACGAGTGGTACACGCGGCGTCGTTTAGGCCTTGTTAAGGAAGACAAAGAGAAAATCTTTGAGAAGACCTCGCCGGTCTACAACGCTCAGAATGGGTTGAAAAATAACCTGCTCTTGGTTCACGGAATGCTGGACGACAACGTGCTTTACCAAGACACCGCTCGGCTCCAGCAAAAGCTCATCGAAGCTGGTTCACATTTCGACCTAATGACCTACCCTCGAGACGATCACTCGATCTCGAAGGACACCTCGCGACCGCACGTGTACTCGACGATCGTTCGGTATCTGTGGGAAAAGCTTTCGCAGTAGTTTGGAGTAGGGAGTGTGGGGTGGAGAGCTAAGGTAACCTCGCCTCCCAGACGGTGAACGGAACCGCCTGGAAGGCGGGGCTACCCTCTTACAGAGTTTCGGTCACCTTGTTCAGGTGCCTTGCTTTATCAGGATTCAAACCTCTGGATCGCGCGACGTGCAGGGCCAGCCACTGCCCATAAACGATGTCCCATATGGGAGCCGCCGGGGCGGGGACGTCGGGGGCGTCGACTTCGATGATTTCGCAACCCTGATCCCTTAGCCCGGGCATGGCGCCGAAGTAGCTGATGGCGGCGGAGCCGTGGCCAGCGAGGGCCTTCGGGCCGTGTTCGAAGTCGGCGGCGCTGTAGGCTTTGCACGGGACGAGCGCGCACTCCATGAGCTTGAGGGCCGTTTCTAGTGCGGTACAGAAGCCATAGCCACGGGCGAGAGCGAAGACCGGGTTGCATCGGTTGACCGGGCCGCTGGCGATGAGGGCATCATCGTGGCACTTCTCTAGCCAAGCCGCATCGGGCAGGGGAAGATCGCCCAGAGAGCCACCCAGGGCCCTTACAAGCTGGTAGAGGGCGGTGAGGGTGGCAGAGTAGGTCTTTGTTGCGGCAACAGAGTTCTCTTTGCCAACAGAGAGTAGCACGGAAGAGTGCGCGGTTTGGGTGAGGCGAGAGCCAGCGGTGTTTGTGATTCCAAGCGTCGTATGCCCTTGCTCGTTCATGTAGGCAAGGAATTCGGCGACGTCTGGTGCCGCGCCGCTCTGGCTGATTCCGATCGCCAAGGTTCGACCGGGAAACTTGAGCTGGGAGTTGTAGCGGGTGATCACACTTGGTGCGGCAAGGGAAACGGGGATTCCTAGGTGAATCTCGAAGAGATACCGGGCGTAAAGCGCCGCGTTGTCGGACGATCCTCGCGCCGCGAGAAGAACCATGTCAAAAGGCGTTTGCCCCGCAAAAATGGATTGAAACTGCTGAAAATAAGAAGTTGAGTTTGCCGCGAGCAACGAAGGTTGCTCGCGAATCTCCTGCTCCATCAGTGTTCCCAAACTCAACAATCCATTTCCCACCCGCAGAGGTTACCAAACCGCGCGTGTGGGCAATCGATTGTTCGGTGTGACAAACTTATAGTGTGCTTCCGCGAATCGTGTTTGCTGTTCTCCTACTTGCCCTGGTTGGCTGCGCCAAAGAGGAGCAAGCCACAATCAGCACAAACAGCCCACCGGAATTGAGCTCAACGGTTGACCGACCAGAAGAATCAAAACTCGACCAGACAACATCCCTCGCCGAGCTAGAAAAGGTTCATCAATTGAAGGCGTATCCCGGTGGCTCGGAAGTCTCGAACGAAGTCCTGAAGCGCGGCGACGGGGGAACCAAGTTTGTTGTTTACTTCACTACCAAGGACGACACCAAGAAGGTGACCGAGTTCTACAAGAACGAGCTTAAGGATGGAAAAACCGATGCGAAAGGCGTAGGGACCAGCTTGGGGATGACGAAGGCGAACGGTAGCGTCATGATGATCGCCGAACCCGCAGAAGATGGGTCGAAAGTCAAAGTTACGCTGATCAGCTACAACAAGTCGTAGGCCCGGCTTGCGCCAAAGAGAATTTCGGGTTAGAATAAGGTTGAAGCGCGGCACATGCCGCCCACTCACAAGGAACGCATGGCGAATATTCAAGATATCGAAGGCATCGGCCCGGCATTCGGCGAAAAGCTCGAAGCTGCTGGCATCAAGACCGTAGAGGCTCTTTTGGAGCAGGGCGCGTCGGCAGCAGGCCGAAAGGCGATTGAAGAGAAGACCGGAATCGACGGTGGAAAGATTCTTACCTGGGTGAACCACGCCGACCTTTTCCGCATCAAGGGCGTTGCTGGTCAGTTCTCCGAGCTTTTGGAGGCTTCTGGGGTGGATACCGTTCCTGAGCTTGCTCAGCGCAACGCAACCAACCTCGCGGCAAAGATGGCCGAAGTCAACGCCGAGAAGAACCTCTCAAATCGAGTTCCTTCTGAGGCCGAAGTTGCAAAGTGGGTTGACGAAGCGAAGAGCCTTCCTCGCATCGTAACTCACTAAACTATTGCCACGGCGCGCGGCCCTTGGGGCGCTCGCCAAGAACCCAACACGCGGGGTCACGATCTTTCCAGTTCGTGACCTCGCCCTCATTTCGGCAGGCAAAAAGCGCGTCGATGTCCAGATTTTCGACGACGAGCGCGTCTTCGTTCAGCGGCGTTTCGGCCAGAACTGCTTCCATCGGGAACGGGGCCATGCTTGGTGCGATAATCGCGCTTGACCCGTAACTCTCGGGCACCGGCTCTCGGCCGATATCGCCGACGAGCGAGGAGTGAAGCACAAAAACTTGGTTCTCTACGGCGCGGGCCAGGCAGGACCATCTCACCCGTTGGAATCCGCGGCGGGTTTCCGTCCAAGCGGGCACGGCGTGGATTAGCATTCCATCCTCGGCGAGTTTTCGGGGTCCTTCAGGAAACTCGGAGTCGTAGCAGACGCTGACGCCAAGGTTGCCCGGTAGCGGCTGGATGCCGGTTCCGCCAATAATTCCCCAATCGCTTCGCTCATACACGGTCAGCTTGTTCTTTTGCTGAAAATAGATCGAGCCGTCGGGATAAGCGATCGCGCAGAGGTTAAAAATTTCACCGTCAAGCTCGCGGAGGTGTGAGCCACCAACGATCACCATTCCCGAGTTTTGCGCCATACGGCTCAGCCACTCTTCGATGGCGTCGGCGTACTGGATCAGGTACTTCGGCGCGTCCTCGGCCTTCACTTTCGGGGCTAGTTGGAGGAGTTCGAGGCAGAATAGCTCGGGGAGAACGACGAGTTGGGCGTTGCGGTCATCGGCCTCGATGAGGAATTTTTGGGCATGGCTCCAAAAGGCGGCATCGCTTCGTAGGGGCTGGAGCTTCCAGTTGGCGACGGCGGCACGAATGGTCACGGTCGCCACTCCAAAAGGGCGGCGGCGTTGCCGGATTCGGGGTCGTCCATGTAGTTCGTCAGCACGTCGGTCATCGTCAATCCCATCTTGAGGAGCGGGGTCAAAGTTCTATCCGTAACCTCGCCTCGGGCCACCGCCGAGGCAAAAAGCTCGGGAGTAGGGAAGTGATTATGAACGAATTCTGGGAGGCGGCAAGCGGTTCCGTAGCGGGTGAATCTAGATTTGACAAGTTGAAATCTCGCCTGATACAACGCCCTTGCGATCCCCTGTCGACGGTAGTCGGGATGCACAGATATGTCGAGCCCGTAGACCGTCGTGCCCTGTGGATCGAACGTAGATAGGAAATAGCCGCCGACGGTTTCGTCCCATGAGCGGTGCTGAATCCAGTTCTCCTCGGAGATCAGAGTGTTGCTGCAACTCGCGACGACGAGATCGCCATCTAGAGCTACGAACTGCCCTCGGGGGAAAAGTTCGAGATGCATTTTCAGATGCTCTTCGTTCCAAAGTAAGCCAGGATCAAAGGGCGGCGGGAAGCAGAGGGTTTGGAGCGCGACGACGCCTTCGAGGTGCATTGGCTCCATCGGAGCGATTCGCCAGTTCAAAGCTGGATTCCGAGCAGGTCGAGGATGCGCTGGAGGTCGTCATCTGAGAAGAATTCGATGGTGAGCTTGCCTTTGTCGCCGTCTCGGCTCAGCTTGGTTGGGAGCGCGGTGCGCTCGCTGAGAGCCGATTCGAGTTGCTTGGTGTAGGTGTCCTTTTGTTCGGCTTTCTTCGGCGGTTTGGGGTCGCTGGAGGGCTCTTTGCAAAGGCGCTCGACATCGCGGACGCTGAGGCCCTTGATGAGGATCAGCTCGTAGACGGCGAGCTGCTTTTCGGCAGTTGGAAGAGCGAGGAGGGCGCGAGCGTGGCCTTCGGTGATGACGCCTTCTTGGAGGCCCTGAAGGACTTCCTCGGGGAGTTTGAGCAAGCGGAGGGTGTTGCTGATCGAGGACCGCGTCTTGCCCACACGCATCGCGATCTCCTCTTGATTCAGCCCAAATTCGTCGGCGAGAGCGCGGTAGGCCAGAGCGGATTCAAAAGCCGAGATGTCTTCCCGCTGGACGTTTTCGATGATCGCGAGCTCTAGTGACTCCTGTCCGGCGGCGGACTTTACGATTGCGGGAATCTGTTTCAGTCCGGCGAGTTGCGATGCCCGCCACCGCCGTTCCCCTGCGATGAGCTCGTACTTGTCGCCGCCCAACGGGCGGACAAGTATCGGCTGGAGGACTCCGTGGACTCGTATTGAGTCCGCCAGCTCTTGAAGGGCGTCCTCGTCGAAGTGTCGCCTCGGCTGCCGCTGGTTCGGGATGATTCGCTCAACTGCGATATCAGCAATTTTGGGCTCCTCTCCGCCACCCGCCATCTGACTCAGCCCTTTTCCAACTCCGCGCGCCATAAACCTTAGGATAGATTATGTCGCAGATTCAATCACGCATAACCTGACGATTTACTCAGTAAACACCGGGAGCGAGCGGATAAAAATCGCCGCGACTTGTACATCCATCTCGCTCCCAGTCTGAACGTGTTTCGCGAGTCGACTGAATGAACCCTGTAAGTTTCGTCGTGCTAGCGCAACTTCCTTTGGGTCGGGCTTGCGCCGCTCGTCTGCACGTAGCAGCACAATTTCTGTACCAATGCTCTTCAGAATGTTGCGTGGGGACTTGGAGCACAAGCCCTTGGGGGGGTGTTGGCTGAACCACCTTCGCACGGCCAAATTTGCATCGAGGTGGTTCGAATATCCCTCGGTTCTCCATCTAGTACCGCTGAAGAGCAGCGAGCCAAGCATGGCGGTATCCTCGGCAAAGGCGTGTGCCAGTCCCTCAGCCTGGAGTATCCAGTTTCTGCGCATTTTGGGCAACGACATCAGGATGACGTGGTTATCAAGGCGAAGCGCAACACTGAACTCTTCGATTTCTCCACCATAAGGGAGATTGCCAGGCTTATCCGATCTGAGCTGAAACCATTTTTCCGGGCCAATCGCTACGACTTGACGGGGCGTCTTTCCTAGATGATCAGCTGGCTTCCAGCGATACGGATCGCTAGAGATTAAGACAAGGGAAAGGATGGATGTCGGGAACATATCTTATAGGAGCTTATTCGAGGAGCTTCAGAATCTGCTGGGGCATCTGGTTGGCTTGGCTCAGGATCGCTACGCCAGTCTGCTGAATGAGCTGGTTCTTCGTGAACTCGGTCATCTCGGCGGCGACATCGGTATCGATCAGATCGCTTTGTGCCGAGCTTAGGGTTTCATTCAGAACGGCTAGTGATCTGCTTCGGGATTCCAGTGTGTGAGTCTGGAATGCGCCGATTCGACCGCGAAGTGAGTTCACCTCGTCCATCGCCGCGTCGAAGAGTTGCATCGCCTCTTGGGGTCCACCACTCGCCGAGATATCGACGGAGGAGAGGGTCTTGCCGACAACGACGCCAGAAGCCAGCTTGGAGGCGCGGGTATCGCCGAGGATCATGCCGAGCATGTCGCCGGACTCGGTTCCGATCTGGAACCGGGTCTGGTTGCCCGCCGTTACTTGGGCAACCGAAATTCCGCCGAGAAGCGGGCCCGTGCCGTTACTGGGTCCAACTATGATCGAATTTCCGTCGACGTCGGTCATCAATAGCCCATTTTGACCGGGCAACCTACCGCCGCGAAACGCGACGCTTTGGACGCCAGTCTCGGTTGGAATCTGGGCGGTTGCGGTCGAATCCGTTCCAACCAGCGTTTTGGCCGGAGAAGGAACTGTGCTGAAGACTCCGGTCGGGTCGTAGAGGTTGATTGGGAAGCGCGAGCCGGTTTGGAGCGACTCGAAACGGACAACTTGTGCGCCCGCAGGGCCGACCAAGCTGGCCTCAACGCCAGTCTGGGCCGCCGCCGCGTTCATTCGGTCAAGCACCGACTGGACGGTATCGGTGCTACCGTCAACCGTAAAAGAAACGCCGTTGATGCTGATCGCGCCGCTGGTTACAGCCGAGGCGGAAGACGCGAACGTGACGTCATTGTCGATTCGCTCCTTGATCGCCACGACGATCTGCTGGAGCGTGATCAGGCCGGCGGCAAGCGGGACTCCGCTGAGCCTCCCTTGGAAGTTGATGCCAGTTGCGGCCAGCGAATTTGTTACCGCGACATCGAGGCTGGAAGTGCCATCGAGAATGTTCTTTGAGCCCCACTTTGTGCCCGTCGCAACTCGGTCGACGCTGTCGATGATCGCGGTGATTTCGTCGTTGAGGGCTTGAAGTTGGGTGGTGCTGAGAGCGGCGGAGTTTCCGGCTTGGACGGCGATTGCGCGGCCTTGGCTGAGGAGGCGGCTGACTTCGCCCAAGGCGGCGTCGACCGACTTGGACATATTCATTGCGTCCTGCGCGTTTTGGTTGACGTTTTCGAGGGCTTTGAGCCGTGTGCGGATTCCGTCGGCGGTGATGGCGACGCCAGGGTCGTCAGAAGTCTTGTTGATCCTCAAGCCCGAGCTCAGGCGGCTCGTTGAATCGGTCAGCTTTTGGCTGACTCGGTCGAGCTGGCTCTGGACTCCCAGCGCGTTGGTGTTGTGATTGATGCGAAAACTCAAGCCGTTTGACCCCGTAAAAATACGGTCCTCAAGGGTTTAAGTCGGCTTGTTTCTGGCTTTCTTTAGCCTGGTTCCACAGGTCATCCCACTCCTGGGCTGAGAGGTCATGGAGGGGCTTCTCAGCGCATTCTTCCATGTTTTGGAACCTTGATTGGAAGCGGTTGAGCATGACGCGGAGGGCGTCTTCGGCGTCGACTTTTTGCCAGCGGGCGATGTTGACGATGGTGAAGAGCAGGTCGCCGATCTCGTCACGAATGTCGTCCTTCTCGCCTTGTTCGATCGCTTCTTTGAGTTCGGCGACCTCTTCGAGGACTTTATCGAGGACGCCGTCGAAGTCGGGCCACTCGAATCCTGCTCGGGCGGCACGCTTGCTGACTTCGTGAGCACGGGCTAGCGCAGGAAGGGCTTGGGGGACTCCGGCGAGGATGGAGCGCGACTTTTCGGTCTGCTTGATCTTGTCCCAGTTTTTCAAGACCTCGTCTGAGTCGGCGACCAAGGTCTCTCCGAACACGTGCGGGTGACGGCGGATCAGCTTGTCGGTGATCCTCTTGAGGGGTTCGCTGAACCCAAAGGAACCCGCCCGCTCGGCAAGGCGCATGTGAAAGACGGGCTGAAGGATCAGATCGCCAAGCTCCTCGGCGAGGGCATCGGCATCGTTCTGATCAATCGCCTCGATGGTCTCGTAGGCTTCTTCAAGAAGGAATTTCTTAAGGGTCGAATGCGTCTGCTCGCGGTCCCATGGGCACCCGTGCGGGCCGAGCAGGAGATCCATGATGATGCTGAGCTTGGTGAACGGCTGGTCGATGGGGACGTAGACTGTTGCGTCTTTGGTCAGTTGATCCGAACCTGGATAAGCAATTAGACCTTCGATTCCCACGCCGTAAGAGCCGGGACGGACAGGTTCGGAAGACGGCCAATCGAGGACGAGCATTGGGGGTTAGTGTATCTCCCCAATACTAACCAGGCTTCTTGTCTAAAATCGAATCTTTATATGCCTTTTCAAACTCCGGCGAAGCGATCTTGATATTCGCCTTCTGCCGCGCTTCCTTTAGCATTTTTGAAACATCATTCTTGGCCGAACCTTTGCGAACCAGCAGCTCGCGCCGAAGGTCTTCCTTGAGGTCAGCGTCCAAGGGGCGGACGGTTCGCGGCAGAACCTCTTCGACATAAAACTTGGCCATCAAGGTTTCGCTACTTTTTAGCCACGGTGTCGTGTCGCCTTTTTTGAGCTTGGTGACGGCGTCTTTGACGTTTGCGCTCAGTTGATCGAGAGGGATATCGCCGTACATTCCGCCGATTCGACTGGTGATGTCTTTGCTCAAAAGAGTGGCAGTCGAGGCAAATGTTTTGCCCGCCTTCAGCTCATTATCGACCTCTTTCGACTCGGCGTCGGTATTCACCGCAATGACCCTCAATCGAACCATTGGAGGGCGTGTGAATCTCACGTCTTTGGCCAATTCGTACAGGTTTTTGATTTCCGCGTCGGTCACCAATACTCCTTCGGTCTGAAGGCGGAACTGGGCGATGTTGTATCGCACTACGGCTCGGTACTCTTCTTTAGTGCGACCAGTCGCCATGAATCGCTCCAGAAGCCCCGGTTCCCGCCGCTGGATCATCGCCAGCTCTGCGTCGACTTCGGCGGCCGATGGATCAACGCCGCGCTCTTTGGCAATCTGAAGAGTCAGCCGCTCATTGATGATGAAATCAACTGTCGCTAGTCCTGGAAAAACCTCGACGAAGTTGCCATCGCGAGTGACCTTTCCAATTCCGGGAAGGTATTCCATCCGCCGAACGTAATCGGCGCGAGACACTTTCTCGCCGTTGATTTCGATCATCGTTTCGCCCTGCGCCTGGCTTAGGGCGGCGATGAAGACGAATGCGGCGAGAAGAATGGATTTCATGTTAATGTTTGACGGTTACTGCTTCAGCAGGTTTTGGAGTTCCGGAAGGACGGCGTAAAGGTCGCCCACGATTCCGAGGTCGGCGGCTTCAAAGATCGGCGCATTGGCGTCGGTGTTGATCGCCACAATGAGCTTAGAATCCTTGATACCCGCCATGTGTTGGGTGGAGCCACTAATTCCGGCGGCGATGTAGAGGTCGGGGGCAACGACCTTTCCGGTCTGGCCGACTTGGAGTTCGTTTGGCGCGATTCCGGAGTCGACGGCGGCGCGGGTTGCGCCGACGGCGGCGCCGAGAGCGTCGGCGAAGCCACCGATCACCGACTCAAACTGCTCGGCAGTTTTGAGCGGGCGACCACCGGAGACGACGATCTTTGCCGAGCCTAGGTCGGGCCGTCCGGTGCCTCGCTTGGCTTCACTGGTGACGGTTACCTTGCTTGGGCTGGTTTGATCAAAAGCGGTTGCGCTTGGCCCTTCCGTTTTGGCGAATCCGCTTGGGCGGAACGTGAGTACCACTTGGCCCTCGGTCTCGACGGTGGCGATCATGGAGCCGGCGAAAATTGGTCGGCGGAAGCTGTTTGGCGAGTTGACGCCGATGACATCCGTGACCATTGCGCAGTCCAGAACTCCGGCGAGGTACGCGAGGGCATCCTTGCTCTGCATCGACGAGACGGTGGCGATGTGGGTGTAGCTCTTGGCCTTTTCGGCGAGCGAGGCGGCGAAGGCATCGGCAGGCTGGCTGGCGACGAGGATGGAGTCGGCATCGAGCCCGAGAGCTTGGATGAATCCGCCGCTTTGGGCGGCATCTGCTTGGGAGAAGGCGATGAGGAGAAGTTTCATTTAGAGGGCACCTCGCTCTTTGATCGCGGCCGCAAGTTCTTCAACTGAGCCGACCTTCCGTCCCGGGGGCCTGGCGGCGGGAAGTTCGACGCTCACCATGCTGGTTTTTGGTGCAGGTACTGATGAAGGCGCGCGCTTTTCAAGCGGCTTGGAGCGCGCTTTGATAATTCCGGGCAGGGCTACGTAGCGTGGTTCGTTCAATCGCAAATCCGTCGTGATGAGGCAGGGGTAGGGAAGTTGGAGCGTCTGCTCGCCGGTGTCGGTTTCCCGTGTTACTGTCGCGGTTGAACCTAGTTCCACCTTAGCAGCGAAGGTAGCCTGACCCCAGCCGAGCTTGGCGGCGAGCATCTGGCCCGCTTGATTGTTGTCGTCGTCGGTGGCCTGCTTGCCCATCAGTACGACTTGGGGATGCTCGGCGTCAACGACCGCTTTAAGAAGAGAAGCCACGCCTGGCGAATCCAAAACTGCGTCGGTTTCCACCAAAATCGCCCGATCTGCGCCAATGGCGAGGGCTTTCCTCAGCTGCTCTTCCGAGGCGGCAGTACCGATCGAGACCACAATGATCTCGGTCACCGCTCCCTTTTCCTTCTGCCGAACGGCCTCCTCGACGGCGATCTCGTCAAACGGATTGATCTCAAACTTCGCTCCCGTTGTATCCACCCCGCTCCCGTCGCCCAACGGGCGCACCTTCGCATAAGGGTCCACAACGCGCTTGATGGGGACTAGAACCTTCATAAATGTATCTACGAGTTTACCGGGACGCCAAGTCGCATCTAAGAGTTGGCGGTCAATCATCCGAATCTTAACCGGTTCTTTGTCGAGGTGGCGTAAACTATGGTTATGGAACCTAGGAAACTGTTGGCATGGACTTTAACTGTTCCTGTCCTAATTTTGGGTTGTAACCAGCATGAGATTGCGCGATCTCCCTTGCCCCCGCAAAACGTCGTGTTTGATATCGAGGGTGATCCCGGTTTTAGTGCATCGATTGAGCATCCTGGGCAACCCTCACCGAAGGACGGAAAATTTCACTATAGAATCTCTATCAGCAATCTCCATCCCATAGCCAGTCAGCGGATGCAGGTTGCAACAGGTTCGTCAGCTCAATCCGAGAATGCCGGCGAATCTCGCATTCCAATCGGAGCCTCAGAAATGGGTACGAGGCCGGCCGGTGCCCTCGTCGTGGAGACTAAGCCTGAGCCGACTTCTACGTGGGAAGAGGCTTACGGCAAACCCTCAGTTCAAGGTGCGACTGTGATAGACCTGGCCAAAGGAACCTCGCAAGGCAGTGCTTGGGCAAAAGTTGAGGGTGCTTGCCGCCTTGACGGCACGATTGAATGTTGGGACGTTGCGGAAAGCCGGATGCTACGCTTACCGCCGATGTTTCCAACTGGTATTCGGGGCAACAAGCAGCTTTCTACAAGGCTAAAGACTTTAACCGGCTAGTGGCATTTTCAAAGATGGAGAATTTGAGCTATGGATACTCCCCGACGTCGCTCGGATTTGATAATGAATCAACACAAACCGCATCCACAGACAATCACACCCTCTTTCTTGCGAAAGTGAAACCGTCTGTAGTTGACATGGCCGTACACTTCACCTTCGATCGACCCAACGGCAAGTCTTCGGCATGGTTCGAGGTGCCTGTAACCGGATCGGTCAAGGTCGGAGAATATCTTGTATCAAGGAAGAAGGCCCTTGAATATCCAGGTAGTGGCATTAGGCACATCGTGCTCGACATAAAACCTAGACCCAAGAATAGCTTCTTCGTTTCCGCCAAAGCAGGCCAATCCGGCCCAGTAGAATTGAGGCATGGATACTTTGGGGCGGATGGCTACCAAATTCAGCAGATGGGCTTAGAAGAAATACGATGGCTTAAGTTCGATTTCAATGACTCACAATCGGTGCTCTGGGAACATATTCCGCTGAGGGCGAGGGGTTAGACTTCCGCAAAAACCCTACGGTCGTAAACCAGGTCTGTCGCCAGCTTCCAAACATCCGGCTCGATTTTGTTTTCGGGGAGGATTTTGCTGGCGTGGACGATGGCGCTCGTTAGGCCGGCTTCGCGGGCGAAGTGGAGGAAGGTGCTGTTGAGCACCTGGCGCAGGGCGGGTTTGAGGCCGAAGCTGACGTTGCTGACGCCCAGGACTGTATTGACACGCGGGTAGTGCTGTTTGAGCATGGCGATGGCGTCGATGGTGGCGATTGCCGAGGTTCGGAACTCTTCGTCGCCGGAGCCGAGGGTGAAGGTGAGGCAGTCGATGAACAGATCGTGGTCGGGCAGCCCGAACTCGCGCGTGCGAGCGATGAGCCGCTCGGCGATGCCGAACTTCTCGTCGGCGGTCTTTGCCATGCCCTTCTCGTCGATGGTTAGGCCCACGACGGCTGCGCCGTATTTTCTACATAAGGCCAAAACGCGACGTGTCCGATCTTCGCCGTCCTCGAAGTTAATGGAGTTGACAATCGGCTTTCCGGCGACGGTCTGGAGCGCGGCCTCGATGACGTTGACCTCGGTCGAGTCGATCATCAGCGGAACCTGGATGTGGCGATTGTAGTAGCTGAGAAG
Source organism: Fimbriimonas sp. (assembly GCA_965248555.1). Classification (GTDB taxonomy): domain Bacteria; phylum Armatimonadota; class Fimbriimonadia; order Fimbriimonadales; family Fimbriimonadaceae; genus Fimbriimonas. The sequence continues at coordinate 324,828 of CBDFJP010000002.1, forward strand.
TGTTCGCATATCCCGCTCCTCGTCGCGCCCGACGTAGGCGGTGCAGACGTCGAGGACGTGGGAGCCTTCGGCTTCAAGTTCACGGGCGAGTTCGGTGAGGCCCTCCCAGTTCTCGGCGGCGAGCATTTCACGGAAGGCTTTAGAGCCGTTTGCGTTGGTCTTTTCGCCTACGATGAGGAAGCTGGTGTCTTGTTCGTAGGGTTGGAATTGGTAGAGGGAACTGATTCCGACCAGCGAGTTTGGAGTTGGGAGTTGGGGGTTGGTGGTCGAGAAATCGAAGCCCGGATAGCTCTGGCGGACTTTGATCCAGTGGGCGTCGGCGGTGTGTTTGTGGCCGCCCACTGCGTTGGCGACCGCTTTGATATGCGCCGGCGTGGTTCCGCAACAGCCGCCGCAGAGGGCGACGCCGTGCTTTTCGACAAACTCCAGGTGGTGCTGGCCGAGCTCTTCGGGTGACAACTTGTAGACGGCCTGACCTTTCTCCATGATCGGGAGTCCGGCGTTGGGCTGGACGGCGATGGGGCGGGTGGAATTCTGTCCCAAAAACCGCACGTGCTGAGCCATTTCGACCGGGCCAGTGGCGCAGTTGAGGCCGAACGCGACGACCGAAGGGAAAGCCTCGATCATGTTGAGTGCCGCTCCGATTTCGGAGCCGAGGAGCATTGTGCCCGTTTGCTCCATGGTGACTTGAACGAAGATCGGGAGGCGTTTCTCGCAGGCGGCTAGGGCTCGCTCGGCGGCGACAATGGACGCCTTGACCATCAGAAGATCCTGGGTGGTTTCGACCAGAAGTGCATCCGCGCCGCCTTCGATCATCCCCCGGAAGCCGTCGAAGAAGCTGGTTTCGACGTCCGAGAAGGAGGCTTGGCCGAGGGAGACAAGCCGGGTTCCGGGGCCGATTCCGCCGACGACGAATCTTGGCTTTTGGGTCGTGGAGAACTTATCGGCCTGCTCGCGGGCGATTTGGGCTGAAGCGAGCGCGAGGTCGTAGACCAGCTCGGCGATATCGTATTCGCCTAATACATAGCTGATCGTGCCGAAGGCGTTTGTCTCGATGAGGTCAGCTCCGGCTTCGAGGTAGGCGGCATGGACTCCGGCGACGACTTCGGGGCGAGTGAGGTTGAGGAGTTCGTTACAGCCGTCGAGCGAGGCTCCGTTGAGACGGGCGGCTGTCTGTCCGAGCTGGCCCTGCCAATCTCTGTTCGGATCAAGCACAAAATCGTCGGGGGATAGTCCAGCCGCTTGCAACTGCGTCCCCATTGCACCGTCGTAGACCAGAACGTGCTCGGCGAGGCAATCAAGCAGTAGGGACTTCATATATCTATTGTGGCGAATTCCGCGCGGTTTTCTGGGGAAGCTACCAGGTTCCTTGGCACGAGCATACGGAAACACTAGGATGGAGCTTGATATGCCTACGATTGTGACCCTCCTTGCAACCCTAGCCATCATCTCGGCGGGCGTTTGGGCAGTCGCGATTTTGGTCAACCAGATTTCGCGTGAGCGAAAACATCTCATTTAGCGACTCTTTATGGGAATTCTTCCCACAGTTGCGATTTTTCAAGTATAAAACAGGTGTGATTGAGGACTCAATCGCACCTGTCCTAGTTTTCCACCTCACTTCTTTTTGAACTCAGAATTTGAAAGGGCGCACATATGTCTACATAAATCAATCAATTAAGAGTAGACAATTACCCCTATTTCGACTTATTGAATAACCTGTGGAAAACTTTGCAAAAAATGTGATGAAAAGTAGTTGCAAAGTGGGAAAGTAGTGTCTATACTATTCACACCAAAGCCAAGGAATGGCGCAGGGGCAGGAAAGGCTGGGGTGCCAATCTGAAGAATTAGGGTCGCGATGCACGGATGCGGAGCGACCCTTCCTTATCCCCAAAATAACTCGATGTGAAAGGAGATACGATGAGCAAGAAACCTGCGCCCGCTCGCTCATCCATCAACCTCAACGAGCCCTGCAGTGTTGACACCAAGGGTCGAGTTCTCCTCACGAAAGAGCTAAAAGAAGCCTTTGTTGGCGAAGTGAAGCTCGTTCAAGACATCCAGAAATTCATCCGCGTGTACACGAAGGAAGTTTTTGAGGAAGAAGAGCTGGACATTAAACAGACCTTCTCTCGCGGCAACCGCTCGGCATCGAAGTACCGCATGGCTTATCTCTCTAATGCGCGCGATGCAAAGGTTGACGCCGCTGGCCGATTGCTCATTCCGTCCGACTTCCGCGCGTGGAGCGGAATCGTTGGCAAGTGCGTGATGATCGCCAATGGCGAAGAGTTTTTGATCATGTCGCCCAGCGACTATGAGCTTTGGCAGAAGTCGCCCTCGAAGTTTCGAGCTACGGAAGCCGCTGAGTTGAACTCGCTCCGAAAGGACGCCTACGACGAAGAACGGACGATTCGTGAGCTGCGAAGCGGGGTGTCGAAATGACTGCAACCTACGCTCATGATCCGGTGATGGTCGACGAGATTCTTGCTGCGCTTGCGCTGAAAGCGGGAGATGTTGTCGTTGACGGAACTCTTGGGCTAGCCGGGCATTCGATGCGATTCATTGATGCAATCCGCCCCGGCGGAATCCTTGTTGGTTTGGATTGGGACGAGTCGATGCTCGCGATCGCGCGGCAGCGAGTCGGGAAGCCGGAAGGCGTGACGGTTCACCTCGTCCACTCCGATTTTCGTGACATGAAGGAAGTCTTGATTGAGTACGGGATTCGCCCGAATGGAATCTTGCTTGACCTCGGCCTCAACTCCGCTCAGATCGAAGATCCGGCGAGGGGGATTAGCTTTAAGGAAGATGGCCCGCTCGATATGCGAATGGATCGCTCGAAGGGCGAGCCAGCCGCCGCACTGCTCAACCGAATGTCTCCACAGGCTATTCAAGATGCTCTGGAAGATTTTGGCGACGAGAAGTGGGCGCATCGAATCGCGCAGAAGATTTTGCTCAGAAGGAAAGAGCAACCGCTGAGAACGACGAATGACTTGATCGAATGCGTGCTTGCGGCGATTCCGGTGAACGCCCGGGAGAAGCGAATTCACCCAGCTACAAGGACATTTCAGGCAATTAGAATTCTTACAAATGCCGAATTCGATGGGTTGAGAGAGGCGATTTTGGACGCCGCCTCAATGCTCGCCGATAACGGAAATCTCGCGATTCTTAGCTATCACAGCGGTGAAGATCGCATCGTCAAGCGGGCTTATCAAGAGCTTGCGCAAGAAGATTTTGTCTTAGTAGACAAAAAGCCAAGGATTCCATCCGAGGCAGAAATTGGTCGCAACGCGCGGAGCCGCTCAGCCAAGCTCCGGGTGATTCGCAGGGAAGTGAAATCATGAGTGCAACAACAATCGCTCGGGGCCGACAGGAAGTCAGCCGCCGAGCCAAATCGAAAGTCAGAGTCAAAGTCTCAGAGAGGCAACAGAACCGAGTTCTGAACATGGTTGTCCAGGGTTCCTGGGTGTTCGCCATCGTATTCGTGGCGAGCTACGTAGTCGCCGCAATCTCGGGTCATGTGATGATGGAAGCGCAGCGCGCATCCATTAAGTCCCTTTCGCCCGTGTTGACGGAGGTTCGAGAGAGTGAGCTTGAGCATCGCACCGCCAGCGCGGTCGATGGTTCGGCAAAGGACGTCATTGACTGGGCACGTTCGCGAGGCTGGTCTCAACTCGAGCAAACGAAGACCTATGTCGCGAGCCGCTAAGAAAAAGCTGAACTACGCCCCGATGGGCATGCTGCTCCTCTTCGGGGGAACCGCATTGTCGCAGGTCAAGCTGCAGGTTCTTGAGAAGCAGAAGACCATTGACCTTGCTAACGATGTTCGCAAGTACGAAGTCACGAAGACGACCCGAGCTAAGCGCGGCACGATTCAGACTGCCGACGGCAAGCCTTTGGCTCAAGATGCCAAACAGTGGCGGCTCCAGCTCGACCTCGGGAAAGTCCCGCACACTCCGGGCTTTGCGGTTGCACTCGCGGAAGCCTCGGGGATTCCGGCCCATGAGTTTTCGGATCAGCGAAAGGGCGGCCGAGATTGGTCGATCAATCTGAGTGAGTTTCAAATGTCGAAGGTCGCGCAGGTCAAAAAGGATTTTGACGCGGCTGGTGTTACTCTGACTGAGTTGTCGGCCAGGAATTATCCCCTGGGCTCGCTGGCCAGCGGCCTAATTGGACGACAACACGTCAGTGGAAAAGATGGGGAAAATATTCAGCGGTTTGGTCTTGAATACTCTCTCGATGACATTTTGGGCGGGCGGGATGGCAAGCAAACGGGGCTTCAGGACAAAAACGGCGAGTTTTTGCCCATGCGATCCGAGTCACCAGAGGTGACCAAGCGCGACGGGGCAAAAGTGGTCACTACCATCGATAGCGAAATTCAAGCCGCCGCAACTCTAGCGGTGCGCCGGGCAGTGGAGAAGAACCACGCAACCAGCGGCACTGCTATTGTCACCAACCCTAAAACCGGGGATGTCCTCGCCGTCGCTTCTTGGCCGGTTGCTGACCCGAACCAGGAAGGTCTTTCTCCAATCGACGGGAAGAATCCCGCCTACACCGGGCTGCTCGAGCCGGGTTCGACTTTTAAAATTCTTACCTTAACTAAGGCGATTAGCGACGGGACAATCTCCGAAGGGCAACTTGTGAACTGTACGGGGCAGATGATGATTGGTACTAAAGCTCGCATCCGCTGCGATGAACACCACGGAAACCGCGCGCACGGAACCGTTGATCCCACGCTTGCGATCGCCAAGAGTTGCAACGTCGCCGCCGCCACTTGGTCTCGAAGCATCGGTGTTGACGGATTTTTTGACTACCTGAAAGACCTTGGGCTTCAAACTCAGACTGGCCTGCAGTTGCAAGGTGAGATTAGGAGCCGCGCGGTCAAAGACCCCGGAAACCCTGCTCTCCAACTGGCAAACCTAGGTTTCGGACAGTCGATGAGCGTTACTCCAATTGCCTTGGCAGGCGCATTTAGCGCAATTGGCAACGATGGGAAGCGGGTTCCTCTGCGAATCGTGAAGCGTGTCAACGGTGTTGAACGCCCAATTCGAGACGGTCAGCAAGTCTTGTCGAAGGCAGCTTGCGACTACACCCTTGAATGCATGGAGCGCGTGATGTCCTCCATTGGAACAGGTTCGACTTTGAGGATTCCCGGCTACCGAATTGGCGGAAAGACGGGTACGGCCCAGAAGTTCTCCAAGGGAGAAAACCGGGGGTATGTGTCAAATTTCGTCGGAATGATCCCGGCGCGCGATCCTCAGGCCGTGATTTTGGTCATGATCGACGACCCAAAGGCTGGAAAGATTTACGGGGCCGACGTTGCTGGGCCCGTCTTCACGACGGTTGCAAAGTCGGTGATTCAGCGGCTTAATATTCCGCGAGCGAAGTGAGCCATGCTGATTTCGGAGCTTGTTTCGCTTGCAGGAATCGAAGACTGTGTTCTTCGCAATGACGCCGAAGTGGCTCGGATCTGCATGGATTCGCGCAAGGTTCGCCCTGGCGATTTGTTTGTCGCGATGCCCTCGGCTCGTACGGATACATACCAATTCATCCCCGAAGTCTTGGCTGCTGGGGCGGCAGGAGTCGTCGTCTTTTCGAGAGAAGGTGTTGAGCTAGCTCCATGTGCACTTTGGCTCAAGGACTACGAAGATTCCCTCTGGAGACTATGCGACACGCTTTACGGGCACCCAACTCGAGACCTGAAGATGGTGGGAATCACGGGGACGAATGGGAAGACCACGACGGCTTGGATTGTCCAGCAACTTCTCGATTCCTTGGGCTTGCCGAGTGCCTATATCGGTACTCTCGGGTTCAAAATCGGCTCCGGATTGCGCCCGTTGGCGAATACGACGCCGTTCGTCATCGAGACCTACAACCTGATGCTTGAGGCGCACTCCTCGGGATGCGAAGCGGTTGTGATGGAGGTTTCGTCGCACGCGTTGGCGCAGAAGAGAGTCGAAGGGTTTGAGTTTGACGCGGCGGTTTTTACCAACCTCACGCAGGATCACCTCGACTTTCATGGGTCGATGGAGGAGTACGAGGCGGCAAAGCTCCGACTCTTTGGAAATCTCCCTTCAACGAAGCAGTTGACCAGTTGCCTCAATTTGGATGATCAAACTGGCTCCGAATGGGCTCGAAAGCTACCCGCGCCAAAGATCGGGTATCGAACCCACTTTGGGCTGGAAAGCGACTTGGTCGGAGTTCCGACCGCGGTGCGAGTTGATGGGATCGAGATGGAACTCCGTTTCCGAGGTGAAACGGTGGCGATTCAGAGTCAATTGGGCGGCTCCTACAACGTCGAAAACCTGCTCTCCGCGATCTCTGCCGTTCTCGCTTTGGATTACTCTCTGGCCGAAATCGCCTCTTGCATTCCTTCGGTGACTCCAGTTCCCGGTCGGTTTGAAGGCATCAAAAATCCCCACGGGATAGGGGTGATTGTTGATTACGCCCACACTCCTGACGCAATCGAAAAGCTGTTGGAGGCCGCGAGGGAAGTCACGGATGGAAGACTGATTACCGTCTTCGGATGTGGCGGAGATCGAGATGCGACGAAGCGTCCCCTCATGGCCGCTGCGGCCGCCCAAAACTCCGATCTTGTGATCGTGACCAGCGATAATCCACGAACAGAGAACCCAGAAACCATCCTCGACCAGGTCTGCGCGGGCTTGCCGGACGGGTTTACTTATGAGCGAATTGCGGATCGCCCGTCGGCGATCAAAAGGGCGATTCAGACCGCGAAGCGCGGCGACACCGTCGCCATCGCCGGAAAAGGGCATGAGGATTATCAGATCATTGGGCACGAAAAGATTCACATGGACGACCGCGAACTCGCTCGGGAGGCCCTGAGTGAACTACTCGCTAAGTGAGCTCGCCCGCCGGTTCCAAGGTGTCGCCTCCACTGACGCCATAGTTACCGGGTTCGCTACCGACAACCGTCAAGTTAGACCGGGCGATCTCTTCGTCGCGATAAAGGGCGAAAAGGTTGACGGGCACTCGTTTGTGGCTGATGCCTTTGCTCGGGGTGCGAGCGCGGCGTTGATTGAGGACGATGCCCGGCGAGACGCCGGGGCAACCATCTTGGTTCCTGATGTTGTTCAGGCACTCGCCAATATGGCTCGTTCGTTTCGTCTTGAGTTTAGCGGACCGGTGATTGGAATCACAGGAAGCGCCGGAAAGACGACGACCAAAGAGTTCTGCGCCGCTGCCTGTGGCTCTCTCGGCGGGGTTCTGAAGACGCAAGGAAATCGAAACAGCGAGTTCACTGGGCCGCTCCTTTGGCCAGAAATGACCTCTTCGACGAAGGTCGCGATCACCGAGATGGGGATGCGTGGGTTCGGTCAGATCGCGCATTTGGCGGCGTTCAACTTGCCGAACATCGCGGTGATCACCAACATCGGCTACTCGCACCTCGAAATGGTCGGCTCGCGCGAAGGAATTGCACGCGCCAAGGGCGAGCTGATTGAGGCACTCCCAGACGATGGAACCGCGATTCTGTATTCCGAAGACGAGTATCTGGGGAATTTGATCGCTCTTGCTGGGGATCGACGAATTCGACTTTTCGGCCAGGGCGGGAATGCGGACTGCCAGGTGACCGAGTATCAGGCTTTGAGTTGGACTTCGGCGCGGATTGGCGGAGTTTTGGATGGATCCAAGTGGGAAGCCGTGATGCCGACGGTTGGTCGGCACCTTGCCAACAACGCCGCCGCCGCGATTCTCGCGGCCACCGAGGCGGGCGTTTCTTTGTCAGAGGCTTGCGTTGGCTTGTCTAAAGCTGAATTGCCACCGATGCGGATGGAGATTCGGGATTTTCACAGTGCGACGCTGGTGATGGACAACTACAACTCCAACCCACCCGCGGTTTTGGGGGCATTGCACACGCTAGAGGAGGTTCCGTGCGAGGGTCGGCGGGTGGCGGTTTTGGGCACGATGCGCGAGCTGGGCGAGGAGAGCGAGGAGTCGCACCGATCGATTGGGCGGCGGCTCTCGAAGTCCTCGATTGATCGGATTATCGTCTACGGTGATGAGACCGAGCTTATTCAGGACGAATTCCTGCGCCGTGGCGGGGTCGCGGATCGTCTAGTAAAGGTTGAATCGCTCGATGCGATTCGTGAGGAATTGAGTGGATTTGGAGAGGGCGATACGATTTTGGTTAAGGGCAGTAGGGCGCTCTACCTGGAGCAGGTTTTTGAGTGAAGTTCGATGAGCAACTTTGCCTCGATATCTGAACTCCAGAGTTTTTGGATCGCTTTTATCGCGAGCGCAATTCTCAGCAAGCCAATACTAGCTTTGCTTGCCAAAGCCAAGTCGCGCCAAACTGTGTCCTCGCACCTCGAAGGTCACGCAGCAAAGCAGGGCACCCCCACGATGGGAGGGTTTATCATCTTGGCCGGCTTCCTTATCAGTTGGTTGTTTGGGGGAACTGGGATATTCGGGGGCCCAATCCTCACTTTGGTCGCGTTCTTCGCACTGATCGGCTTCGTCGATGATTATCTCGTCCCGCGACTCATGCCTGGCAAGCGGGGACTTGGGTGGAAGCAGAAAATCCTGATGCAAGTTGTTGCGGCGGGGTTACCGCTACTAGGGGCAGGTCTATCTCCGATCTCAATCGCTTTCGGAGTATTTCTGATCCTATTTTTTGCTAACGCTTATAACTTCGCGGATGGATTGGATGGATTGGCTGGCACGATTCTCATCGGACAGTTGGTTGGTTTATTGGCTCTCGGCGGAATGTACGACCAATTGCAGTTTCCAACGTGGGTTGTTTGGCCCTTGCTGGGTTCGACCCTGGTGTTTCTCTACTGGAATGCGCCGAGGGCCAGGGTCTTTATGGGGGATGTTGGTTCGCTGCCGATAGGAGCTTTGCTAGGTGCTTTTTGGGTGCTTCACATGGGAGTCAGCTCGGAGAAGTCTGGCCAGGCGGCTTCGGCTGGAACGGTCCTTCCATTCATGTTTTTGCCAATCCTCATATGGTCGATTCCGATGATCTGCGAGCTTGTTCCGGTTCCGCTTCAGGTTTTCTCGGTGAAGGTCTTCAAAAAGAAGCTCTTCCCGTTCACTCCGATCCACCATGCTTTTGAGGAGATCAAGCTGAAGGAGGGTGAGACGGTGGAATCGGAGAGCTACATCGAGCGGGTCAAAACCAGTCCCAGGTGGGCTCATTGGCCGGAGACTCGGATTGTGTTTACGTTCGCCATCTTCCAGCTCCTTTGTTCGATGCTGGCGATTACGGTTGCCTACTTCAGTGTCAAAAAGTGATGTTTGAGGGGCAATCCATTGCGGTTTTCGGTCTGGGGCGAAGCGGCCTCGCCGTCGCCCGAGCGGCGATCTCGCGTGGGGCGAGGGTCACGGTCTACGACGAAACCTCACGAGAAAAGCTCGGCAAGCCCGAGCTTGCGGTAGAAGCCGAAGCTCTTGGCGCGCGGTTGGTTCTCGGGCGGCCATTCCCGTCGGAAGTGAGTGAATCGGTCGTCGTGGTAAATCCTGCCATCGATCACCGCCACCCAGCTCTCCAAGCACAAAAGGACAAGGTCATCGGCGAAGTCGAGTTCGCCTTCCGAATATCCAAGGCTCCTATCGTCGCGATCACCGGAACCAACGGGAAAAGCACGACGACCGCGATGACCGTCGTCGCCCTCCGCGCGGCGGGGGTTGACGCCGTTCTTTGTGGGAACATCTTTGGCTCCGGCTTGCCGGAGATGCCTTTGACCGATGCCGCAGATCAGTCTCGGGCTGACCAAGTTTTGGTCGCTGAGATCTCGTCGTTCCAACTCGAATGGGTGCGCGAGTTTGCGCCGATCGCGGCGGCGATAACGACGATCACGCCGGATCATTTGGATCGGTACGAGTCGTTCGAGCAGTATGCGGCGACGAAGTTGAAGATTTTTGAGAGGGCCAGTGTTCGAGTGGATGCGAGTAGCGAATTTCCTCTTACCGCCTTCCCCCTCTCTCTCCAGGGGAAGGAGAGGGGAAATGGATTCAAAGTCATCGGGGCGCACAACATCCGAAACGCGGAAACCGCCGCCGCACTCACGATTGCCGCGCTCGAATGGCTCAGCGTCAAGCGACCGGATTCGGAACCGATTGGGGCGTACCGAATGGAAAGGGAAGCGAACGGAAACCAGCCCGTACTCCCGAAAAAGGCTCTCGAAGCTCTCCTGGAGTTCCCAGGGCTTGCGCATCGGATGCAGTTTGTGGAGGAAGTCAACGGAGTGAAGTACATCAACAACTCGATGTGCACGAACCCGGCGGCGGTCGTGGCGTCTATCGAAAGCCTGGAAACCGACCGAGTCCACGTTCTGGTTGGAGGAGTCAACAAGGACCTCTCATTCGCCCCCATGAACGAGTACATGCAAGTCAAACCGCACCAAATCTATCTCTTCGGAAAAGACGCCAAGCAAATCAACCAAGAACTCTCGCAAAAATGGCAGGTTTACGATACAATGAAGGAGGCGTTTGACGCCGCCGCGAAGGAAGCCAAGGAGGGTGAGATCGTGATGCTTGCACCAGGATGTGCCAGCATGGATCAGTTCCGAGATTTCCGCCACCGAGGCGACGTTTTTTGCCAGTTCGTCAGGGATTTGACGCGATGAAAGCAAGGACTGCAAAGCGAGGGGACACGCTCCTATTTTGGTTAGCGATGACGATTAGTGTCGTCGGACTCTTCTACATCCTGGATGCCGGGTACGCCCAAAGCATGCGAATTGGGGCCGGGATTCTGCCCAAGCCGTTCACTCAGCAAATTGTTGCCCTGATTGCGTCTGTCGGAGCGTTTTTTGCGCTCCGAAACGTCTCGCCCGAGACGTGGAAAAGGTTCGCGCCATGGGGAATCGTAATCGCCTTCGGGCTCCTTTTCCTTGTGGAAAAAATGGGGACAACAACGAATGAAGCCACGCGTTGGCTGAAAATTGGCCCCGTCCAGATTCAGCCCGCCGAGTTCATGAAGGTTGCCGCCGTGCTGTATTTGGCAACAACTCTGGCCGCCAAAAAGGATTGGGACGAGACTTGGGAGCAGCGCAAGAAGGATAAAACCCTCGAAGCCGCAGTTGTGATTCCCAAGTTGAAGCGACTCTGGCCCGGCTTTGTGATCCTGTTTGCCTGGTTCATGATCGAGCACGAGAAGGACATTGGTACCGCCTCAGTCGTGTTGATGACCGCCTTCACAATGTTCCTGTCGGTTCCCGTCACCAAAAAATCGAAGCTCATCATCTCTGCGATCATGGTGATCGGCCTGATCGGGTTCGTGGCGAAAGAGCCTTACCGTGTGTCGCGGTTCATGGTTCACCCCAACCGCTGGCAACGCGAGCATATCAACGATGAGAGTTACCAAACCATCCATTCCGAGCTCGCGATGGCGAGCGGCGGAGTGCTTGGAACCGGAATTGGCACCGGACGCGCAAAGCACCTCATCCCGGCAACTACGAGCGATTTCATCATGGCGACCGTTGCCGAGGAGTGCGGGGTTTGGGGTCCCTGGCTCTGCCTCGGCCTGGTTGGCGGGATCAGTTTCAGGTTGCTTCAGCTTGCTCAAAGAACTGAAGATAAGTTCAAAAAGCTGTTCATGAACGGGGTGGCGTGGTGGATCGGGATTCAGGCTTGTACCAATATGTTGATGGCGAACGCCACGATTCCGGCCATTGGAATCCCGTTCCCGTTCGTTAGCGCGGGCGGTTCGAGCCTGCTTGCGCTCTGGATCGCGGTCGCAATCAGCGACCGATTTAGCTGGTCAACCGCCGCCGAAGCGGCAGAAAAGGAGGTCGCCAATGCGCGTCGTCGTAACCGGCGGGGGAACCGGCGGACACGTCTATCCGGCACTTGAGGTCTGCCGCATCGCCCAGGAAGAAGCCGATTTGCTCTACATCGGCTCGAGCCGGGGGATGGAAGGTGCTGCCTGCGAGGCGCGGGGGATTCAGTTCGTTGGACTAGATTCGGGCCCGGTCTATTCTCCATTTTCTCCAGCGGGGATTAAGGCGTTGGTCGGCCTGTTTCGGGCTTCACTGGTGGCTAAGAAGAAGCTCCAGCAATGGAAGCCGGACGTGGTTTTTTCGACTGGAGGATACAGTAGCGCGCCTGTGATGCGGGCGGCGAAGCAGCTCGGGATTCCGCTGGCGATTCACGCCTGCGATACGATTCCGGGGCGCTCGCTTCGGATGTTTGCGAAGGACGCTCGGGTGGTTACGAGCACGTTTCGGGCGACTGCTAATGCACTTCCGGGGTGCAATGTGGTTCGAACTGGGCATCCAATCCGGCAAGAACTGCGCGAGACAATCGGTAAACGGGAACCGGAAGACAAGTTCGTCTTGGTCCTGGGCGGATCTGGCGGAGCGAAGTTCCTGAACGAGGTCATGCCCCTGGTTGCGCCAAAGCTCGGCGGAGCCGAAATCCTTCATTCAGCTGGCAAGACGCAGTACGATCAATTCAAGCATCTTGTCGATGGAATCCCCAACTACGACATGCGCCCGTACCTTGAAGCCGACGTCCTCGCCGACGCCTATCGCCGGGCTTCGGTCATCATTGCGCGGAGCGGAAGTGGCATCAGCGAATACGCCATGGCGCGAATTCCTTCGATTTTAGTTCCGCTACCGTCGTCAGCCGACGACCATCAGTTCCATAATGCTAAGGAGTTTGAATCGTTTGGTGGAGCTTCGGTTCTGACGCAAAACCTCCGCGAAGGCGAAACCCAAGCCACTTCCGAGAACATCGCAAGAGAGATTTTTGAGTGGTTTGCCGACGAAACTGGTCATGCCCAAAGGGGCCTAGCCGAGTGGGATGCTCCTGACGCCACGATTCGAATTTGGAACGAGATTAAGCGCGCGGCGACCAAATGAGAAAACGAGCAGAGATTGAAGCAGAATTCGCACCGACGGATGCGCTCAATGCTTGCCGCTCGTTCTTCATGGTCGGCATTGGCGGAGCCGGAATGTCGGCTCTGGCGCGAATGCTTCGGCATCGAAAATTTGGAGTTGCGGGTTCGGATGCGGCGGGTTCGGTCGAGGTGGAAAGGCTGCGCGACGAGGGAACTGAGGTTCATGTCGGCCATTCGGCGACGGCCTTGAGGGAGTTTCTGGCCAATCACGCCGATTGCGCCTTGGTTGTCACCGACGCGGTCGACCTCAACAGGTCGCCAGAAGTCGCGGAAGCGCGAAAAAAGGGGCTTCCCATCGTGCGCAGATCGCAGGCTCTCGGTTGGTTATTGAGGCCTTACAAGGTCATCGCCGTTACTGGAACGCACGGGAAAACCACTACGACGGGACTCCTTGGTGCTGGCCTCATCGCCGCCGGATTTGATCCGCTGGTCGTTGTTGGTGCCGCGATTCTGGACTGGGAAGGTCCAATTCGTGAAGGTAAGGGCGAGTACGCAGTTGTTGAGGCATGCGAGGCCTACGAAGCGTACGCCGATATTCAACCGCACATTGTATTGCTCACGAATCTTGAGCCAGATCACCTGGACTATCACGGCTCCTACGAGAATTTGCGAGATAGCATGGTGAGGTTTGTCTCAAAGGTTCCGCCGAACGGCGGACTGGTCTACTGCGCTGACGATCGGGGTGCGTCGGAAATCGCCGAACTCACGGATGTCAAGTGCCTCGCCTATGGCCTTTCTGAGGCGTGGCTCCAACAGACGTTCAACAAGTTTGGGTTCGGGATCAATGCGAGCGAAAGCGATGCTGGAAAGCTACTCAAACTGAATCTTCCGGGCGACCACAACCGGATGAACGCGACCGGCGCACTTGCCGCCGCGAGCCTGCTCAATGACGATGACACCATTGTTGATCTCGACGCAGTCGAGATGGGAATTGCGCGTTTCGGCGGGGCAGAACGTCGCCTGCAAGTACTTCTTGAGGGCCCAATTACGGTCATCGACGACTACGCCCACCACCCCAGCGAGATCGCGGCTTCGATCCAAGCCGTCAAGCAGCGATACCCAGGTAGGCGGCTGGTGGTTGTGTATCAACCGCATATGTACTCGCGCACCTTGGAGCACATCGCAGATTTCCCGCCCGCTCTAAACGCTGCGGATTTCGTTGTACTTACCGACATTTATCCCGCCCGAGAGGCTCCGATCCCCGGGGTTTCGAGCGCCCGAATCGCCGAAGGGATCACCAAGCCGATGCGCTACATCCCCTCGCGCCACCTTCTCCCTCGGCAGGTCAAACAGCTCATCCAAGCCGGCGATGTCGTCGTGGGAATGGGTGCAGGAACGATCAGCGAATTCGCCCCCGATCTCATCCGCGAGATTGAGCGAGACGCAAATCCGACCAAAAAAGTCGCCGTCATCTACGGCGGAGACAGCTCGGAAAGGGAAGTCTCCATCCTCTCCGGCAACGCTATCGCCAAAGCCCTGAATGCCGCCGGATTCGATGCCGAACTCATCGACGTCACCGAATGCCTCCTTCGCAAAGGTAATGTCATCGACTTCACCGGCTCAATTCGCCCCGATGTCGCCTTCCTCGCTGTCCACGGCACCCACGCCGAAGACGGCGCGATTCAGGGCTTTTTGGAGTTGATGCACGTTCCCTACACCGGCTCTGGGATTTACGCCAGCGCGGTTGCGATGGACAAAAACCGAACCAAACAGCTTCTCAAGGCCGTCGGGATCCGGTGTCCCGAAGGGCAGTTTGTCAAATCTTCAGAGGAAACTGTCGGAATCCAAGCCCCTGCCATTGTCAAGCCGAACTCCGAAGGCTCCACCGTCGGACTCACCTTTGCCCAAACCCAAGATCAGATCGCCGAAGGCGTTCGCATGGCACTCCAATACCCTGGCGGATGCCTCGTCGAAGAGTGGGTGAAGGGGATGGAGATTTCAGTTCCAGTTCTGTGCGGCGAAGCACTTCCGCCAGTCGAAATCTGCCCTACTACCGGCGGCTATGACTTCGCTAACAAATACACCCCCGGCGCTACGGAGGAGATTGTCCCCGCCCGCCTGCCCGAGCATTTGCTCAAAGAAGTGCAACGAATCGCTCTTCTTGCTCACCAAACTTTGGGTTGCGAGGGAGCGACACGAACCGACATGATCGTCCGGGGCGAAGAGGTTTTCGTCCTTGAAGTTAACACGTTGCCCGGAATGACTGCAACTTCGTTGCTCCCTAATTCGGCTAGGGCCGCAGGAATCACTTTCGAGCAGCTTTGCACCCGCATTGTGGAGGATGCGTTCGATCGCCATGCGAAAGCGTAAACAAGTCGTGAACTGGGCGGCGATCTTTGCGACCACCCTCGCCGTCAATGTGGTTGTTGCCAGCTACAAAAGCCCGCTGACCGCGGTTCGAAACATCAACTTGAGTGGTGTACGCCCGAGCGAACGATTAAGGCTAGATAGGGTGAGAGAGGTGGTCAAGGGAGTTCCTGCTATGCAGCTCGACCCCGCCACGGTTGAGCAGTTCTTTATGGGGCAGAGCCGGGTCAAGCACTGCATGTTCAGTCGAAACATCTTCGGAGGCGCGCGTCTCGATATGACCTACCGCAAGGCAGTCGCCACCGTCGGAAACGGCGCGCTTCTTGATGTTGATGGCGAGTTCTTCTCTGACCCCGAGCAAGGCAAAGACATCGTTCAACTCAATTTGGCCCCTTCGCTCAAAGTTACTTCGGCCACCCTGATGGGAGTCACCGACTTTCGCCGAATCGCGGAAGCCTGCGCCATCGTTGCCGAAAAGCTTCCGAAAGCGAGCGTCGAGGTTCTTGAAACTGGAACCGTCCGGCTCGACCTTGAAGGCGGAAAAGTCGTCCTTGGCAAACCCGATAACCTTCCCGAAAAAATCGACACCCTTCTTGGACTCCTTCGCGACCGTCCGACGTTATTAAAGAGTGTCCGTGAACTCAACCTCATGGCTCCCGATAACCCAACCGTTCGCCCAATCAAACCTGCGAAAACCGATGACAAACCCGTTCAGCCGAATCCATAACGAAAAGTGGGTGATCCCCGTTAGTGGGCTCAGCGCCCTGCTCGGCTTCATGCTCGTGGTTTCGTGGCTCAATGACGCTAACCGCTTGGGTCGACTCGGAATGCTCTCCGGCGATCAACGCCAGCGAGTGAGCATCAACGCTGTCGATTACGCGAGCTACGTCAGCATGAAAGAAGAAGTCGAGCGGCTTCAAAAACGAGCAACGACTCTCGAAAAAGCTCTTTCCGAAAACGGTCGAGGATCCGCGACCTTGAACGACCAACTCCAATCTGCCAAGTCTTTTGCAGGAGTTACCGAGCTTGAAGGCGCCGGAGTCAAAGTAACTCTCAAGGACAACGCAGGTGCCGGCGGAATGCCGGGGGAGCAAGACTTAATCCACGATATCGACATTCTGCGGGTCACCAACGAGCTTTTCGCCTCCGGAGCCGAGGCAATTTCGGTGAACGGTCAGCGCCTCATGAGTGCTTCCTCGATCCGTTGTGCCGGACCGACTGTCCTTGTCGATGGGGTTCGACTCGCCGCTCCTTACACCATTCTTGCCATCGGCGAGGTCGATACGCTTTACAACGGATTCACCATCTCCGGCGGAATCATGACCGAGATCGCCACCGCAAGCCCGACCATGATCCAGATTCAGCGTGAAAAGTCCATCCGAATTCCGGCATACTTGGGGGCAACTGCGCTGAAACACGCATCCGTTCCAAAGGCAACCAAGTGATTCTCGTCCCCATCATCGCCCTTCTGCTCGGTGCAATTCTTGCACTCGCGCTGAAGGTGCGCGTGCCGGACAGCACTGCGCAGTACCTCGCGGTGGCCTGCCTCGCGGGGCTCGATACCGTTCTAGGAGGTTTGCGCTCGGCCTACGAGAGCAAATTCCAGACAGACGTGTTTCTCAGCGGTTTCTTCGCCAACGTCCTCATCGCGTTCTTTATCGCCTGGCTAGGCGACAAGATCGGAATCAACCTCTACATGGTTGTCGCCCTCGTGATGGGAATGCGAATCTTTACAAATTTGAGCCTCTTGCGTCGGTATGTGCTGGTGCGCGCGACCGACTGGCTCACCAAGCGCAAAAAGGAGCGCGAAAAGCAAATTGAACAGACCATGGAAGGTGTGACTGAATGAAAGAATGCGTCGTAATTGACCTTGGTGGGTCGAAGACCGTTGCCTTGGCGGCGAAGTCCGTCGGAGACGGAAAACTCGAGATCAGCGGCATGATCCGGTTGGATAGCCGGGGAATGAAGAAAGGCGGAATCGTTGACCTCGACGGAGTTGCTAGAATAGTCGATACCGCGCTACGGCACCTCGCCAATGATTTAGGGCGGGAGACGATTGACGCCGCAGTTGTCACCATTTCCGGTGCCCAAGTCGAAGGTGTCACCGTGCAGGGTTTCAAGCCAATAATCCCTAAGAATCGAACGATTACATCACAGGATGTGATGGAGGTCGTCAACCACTCCAAGGCCGGCTTTTTGCCCTCCGAAAGGCTCCAAGTCCAAACCGTCCCGCGCGGATTTCGAGTTGATGATGGAAAGATGGTCATGGATCCGGTCGGGCTTCCTGGCTCGAAACTGGAGGTCAACAGCTACCTCATCACCGGTCAAGGCGCGCACGTTCAGCTTTTTGAGAGGGCACTCACCCTGAACCACCGAAAGGTGGATCAGTTCATCTTCGGTCCCCTTGCATCGGGCCTCGGAATCCTGACTCCCGACGAAGTTGCCAAAGGCGCGATCTGCATCGATATTGGAGCGACCAAGACCGATCTCGCCGTCTTTGCTGGCGGCTCCTTGGCATTCGCTTGTAGTATTCCGGCTGGCGGAGACAACGTCACCAGCGACTTGAGCCAGCTCCTGAATGCCTCCATCGAAGAATCCGAGAGGCTCAAGATTTCAGAAGGCCAGGCCCTGGCAGGCGGAATCTCCGAGCGAGACGCCATCGAAGTTCAACAGCAAGGTCAGCCCGGACCAAGACCCATGCAGCGCCGAGTGCTCTGCGAGATCATCGAAAGCCGGATGCGCGAGATCGGGCGAATCGCGAAGGTTCACGTTGAAAAGGGCGGTTACCTCAAGTCGGTTCCCGGCGGAGTTATCCTCACCGGAGGCGGCGCGAAGCTCAAGGGAATCGAAGAACTTTTCGGCCAAATCTTTACCGAACTCCCGATCCGAGCCGCCGAACCGAGGCTGCTCGGCGGGAAAGATGCCAGTGGAATGGCGGCCGCCCTCGGCGCGGCGCAGTTCATTCTGCAAGCCAATGACGATCTCACCACCATCAGCGGTGGTGAAAGTTGGCAGGATAAAGTGCGAGGTTTTTGGTCGATTCTTAGCGGCAAGTAAGAGTTATCCACACTTATCCCCACCTTATCCCCATATCCAAAGTGTTAAACTAGATAGCTTAGGGGTTTTTTACGGTGGCGAATACAGCGATCATTAAGGTAGTTGGCGTGGGTGGCGGCGGAAGCAATGCCGTCCAGCGCATGATCGAAAGCGGAATCAAGGGTGTCGAGTTCATCGCAATGAACACCGACGTCCAGGTTCTCGACCTTTCGCCTGCCACTAAAAAGGTTCAGCTCGGCGTCAACCTAACTCGCGGCCTTGGTGCCGGAGGCGATCCCGAAGTTGGTCGCAACGCCGCCGAAGAGAGCAAGGGCGATATCCGCAAGGTTCTCGAAGGTGCCGACATGGTCTTCATCACCGCAGGAATGGGTGGCGGAACCGGTACCGGCGCGGCTCAAGTCGTCGCCGATGTTGCCCAAGAAATGGGCGCTTTGACGGTTGCTGTGGTTACTCGGCCATTCCGATTTGAAGGTCCAAAGCGGGAGCGACTTGCCGACGAAGGTGTGCTTGGCCTCACCGGAAAGGTCGATACGATCATCACGATTCCTAATGAGAAGCTCCTCGGCGTGGTCGAGAAGAAGACTACTTTCCATGACGCTTTCCGTGTTGCCGACGACGTTCTTCGTCAAGGCGTTCAGGGCATTTCCGATATTATCACCATCCCTGGTCAGATCAACGTCGACTTTGCCGACGTTCGCACGATCATGAAGGATGCAGGTCCGGCGATCATGGGTATCGGCTACGGCGTCGGCGAGAACCGCGCGGTTCAAGCTGCGCAGGCTGCAACTTCTTCGGCTTTGCTTGAGCAACGAATCGACGGCGCGAAGGGTGTCCTGGTCAACATCACCAGCGGCGACGACCTGACGCTCGCCGAGACGAGCGAGGCGATGATCTACATCCAGTCGCTTTGCGACCAAGACGAGGTCAACATCATCTTCGGTTCGGTCATCGATCCTTCGATGGAAGGCACCGTTCGCATTTCGGTTCTTGCAACTGGATTTGATCCAATTTCGGCAGTTTCGAGCCGGGCACGAATCGAGTCGGCTGCTCAGCCGGTTGTGCCGGTTCGGCATACCGTGAATCCCGTGATTCCTTCGGTGACCAGCGCCGATGTGGTTGCTGAGGCTCGCGCGAAGATGTTCGACAAGAAGATCGAAGAGACACCTGATCTCATCGAAGAGTCTGATCTGGATATTCCGGCATTTATTCGCGAGCATCGAAATCGGCAGAACGGGAACTGACTTAGCGTGACTGCGCTAAGTCGATCAGATCCCGATTGGGTTTGAAGTTGATGTCTTCTTTGACCGTCTCAACCACTTCGACGGGGATTGGGCGGCCGTCGAGGAGGGAGCCGATGATTTCTTCTACTAGCACTTCCGGAGTAGAGGCACCGCTGGAGATTCCGACGCATTTGTAGTTGGTTCGCCACTCGGGCTTGATCTGATCGGGCGACATAAGCAGGTGGGCTTCGGCTCCGAATTGCTCGGCGACTTCGCGGAGGCGGTTTGAGTTGGAGGAGGTTGTTGAGCCCACGACCAGGAACAGATCGCACTCTGCGGCCATTGCTCTAATCGCAGCCTGTCGGTTGGTTGTCGCGTAACAGATGTCGCCTTTAGGTGGACTTTGGAGGTGCGGGAATCGGCGTTGAAGGACGGCCATGGTTGCCATGACTTCATCCACGCTGAGAGTAGTTTGGGAGAGAACCGCCAGGTTTTCGTAGTGGGGAATCTCTAGTTTCTCGGCGTCTTCAGGAGTCTCGACGAGGACCATTCGGTCGGGGGCTTCGCCCATTGTGCCTTCGGCTTCGACGTGGCCTTCGTGACCGATGTAGATCATGAAGTAGTCCTTCTTGGCGTAGTGCTTCGCCTCGTTGTGAACCTTTGTGACCAGCGGGCAAGTTGCGTCGACGATGGTCAGGTTTCGTTCGGCGGCCACTCGCCGGACTTCGGGCGAGACGCCGTGGGCGGAGAAGACGACGGGCATACCGTCGGGGATTTCGTTGACGTCTTCAACGAAAATGACACCTCGCGCCTCGAAGGATTTGACGACCCACTCGTTGTGGACGATTGCGTGTCGCACATAAAGCGGTGCTCCGTAGGCCTTTAGGGCGAGGTCGACGACCTCGATGGCAAACGCGACTCCGGCACAGAATCCTCGGGGGGCGGCGAGAAGAATTTTCTCCACGGATTCAGTTTACAGTTTGCAGTTGGCAGTTAGGAGAATATTGCGGTGACGTGTGTAGAGTTTGTTGGGCAGGTTAGGTTCAAATGTGACTCCGATTTGTCAAAAGTTGGGCAGGAAAGGGCAGGGTTGGTGCAGTTGGCGCATTTAGGTTCAACGGATTCTGGATATGGGGCAAAGTTGGCGACTGTTGGCGCAAATCGTTACACCTGTTTGCGCTGACTTGGGTGCGAGTCGGGGCAGATTTGGGGCGGGGAGAGGGGCGCGGGTGGAACCACGGCGGCTGGAGCCACCTGATTCGAGCGGTGCTGAAGCAGACGCGATCTAGAATTATCTTTCATCACTTACTAGGCGAAGTTTCGGGGCAAAAGTCAACCACTTGCATCCGAGAATACGAGAGTAGCCTCGGGATGAGTATCCCGAGGCATCCGAACTGCTTCCTGCTAACTACTAACTAGAATCACTTTGGCAGCACAAACCGGATGATGTCTTGCCGCGTGATGAGGAGGAAGACTACGAGCAGGAACGCCATTCCGGCGGTGAGGAAGGTGGTTTGCAGCTTGTAGCTGAGTCGTTTTCCTCGGTTGAATAGTTCTACGATTGCCAGCAGAATTTGGCCGCCGTCAAGCATTCCGATAGGGAGGAGGTTCGTGATTCCGAGGGAGATCGAAATCATTCCGCAAATCGAGAGCACATCTTCAAGTCCGCTTTCGACGGCTTTATTGGTCACTGCAGCCATGCCAACGACCCCGGTTGTCTCTTCGATGATCTTGGCGGGCTGGCTGAGGCGGTAGACCAGGCGTTCGACGGAGATGATTGGAATCTCAAGCGCTGTCGTGAAGGCTTGAGTCACCGGAAGGCGAACACGCTCGGCGCCAAAGACGATTCCCAGGAGGGGAACTTTTCCTTTTTCCCCGGTGGGAAGCCCATTACTGTCAAGCAGATCGACTGCTTCCTCGCTGAGCTTGGTTGGAATAGAAAATTTCAGGATGCTTCCAGAACGATCTACCTCAAGATTGATCGCTTCTCCTTTCGTTTTTCGGATCGCGATGGTAGCAGCAAAGGGCGCAGTGGTTGACTCGCCGTTTACCTTTAGAATCCTGTCTCCAGGCTTAATTCCAGCTTCTACCGCCGGATATTTCAGTTTGAGTTGCTCAACCATGTTCGATGGCTTTTCGACTCCGAAGCCGGCGATTGTTCCGAAGATGACAATCACGCCGAAGATGATGCTGAAAAGAGGTCCGGCAAAGAGCACCGCGATGCGATGAAGCGGAGGCTTGCTGTAGAAGCCGTGCGGAATTTGAGTTTCGCTTCCGTCGGGCTGGGGTTCCATTCCTTCGATCTTGACAAACCCGCCGAGAGGAACTGATCTGATGTTGAAATCGGTGGTGACCTGATCTTCGTTTGGCATCCGTGTTAGCTTCTGCTTCCACCTCTTCATCTTGGGTCCAAAGCCGATTGAGAACTCGGAGACCGCCATCTTAAAGAACCTTGCCGCGAGATAGTGACCCCATTCGTGCACGGCGACCAAGATCGCGAACATGACAATAAAGGTGACGATAGAAAGGAGGATTGTCATGAGTTTAGGCGGGTGCTAATGAATTGTCGGGCGGAGGCGTCGGCTTCCAATATATCTTCTAACGTCGCGGGTTTGCTTTTGTGTTCCTGCATTGCGGCTTCGACGTGGTCGGCGATGTGTAAGAACCCACATTTTCCTTCAAGAAAGGCGGCGACTACCGACTCGTTGGCGGCGTTCATCGCGGCGGGCATCGTGCCTCCGATTCGTGCGGCTTCGCGGGCGAGAGCGAGGCAGTGGAAAGTTGCCTCGTCGGGTTTTTCGAAGGTGAGTTGGGGGGAATCTGTTGGATCCCAGTTCTTGAGGTCGTTCGGGGGCCGTTCGGGATAGAGAAGCGCGTAGGCGATGGGTAGCCTCATATTGGGCCAGCCGAGCTGGCCCAGGACAGAGCCGTCCGTGAACTTGACCATGCTGTGGATGATCGATTGGGGGTGAACGCAGATATTGACCTGGTCGATTTCGACCCCGAACAGCCACTTCGCCTCAATCATTTCGAGGCCTTTGTTCATCAGGGTGGCGGAGTCGATGGTGATTTTTCCGCCCATGTTCCAGGTCGGGTGGTTGAGGGCTTGCTCGACCGTAATCTCTTTGAGATCATCGCGGTTGCGACCTCGGAACGGGCCGCCGCTGGCGGTGAGGATGAGCTCGCTGATTTGATCCGGGCGATACCCTTGGAGGCATTGGAAAATTGCGCTGTGCTCGCTGTCGATGGGGGTCATGGTGACCCCGTGCTTGTGGCAGAGCGGCATGACGATCTCGCCGGCGGCGACGAGGACTTCTTTGCTGGCAAGTGCGATCTGCTTTCCGGCTTTGATGGCCTCGAAGGTGGGAAGCAGGCCAATGACTCCGGCGACACTGACGACGACGATGTCGGCTTCTTCGAGTGTGGCAAGGCGGATAAGGGCGTCCATTCCGTCGCGCTCATACAGGACCGTTTCCGTGACTCCGAAGCGGGCGGCTTGTTCAGCGAGAAGAGAAGCGTTTCGGGCGGCGGCGAGGCCGACGACTTTGAGGTCGTTTGGGAACTGGCGGATGATGTCGAGGGTTTGGGTGCCAATGCTCCCGGTTGAACCTAAGACAACGACGCGCTTCATCTGTAGAAATTGTGACACCGATCCTGGGCGGGCGTCGTACAATGGTCTGAAGTGATCGAGTTTCCGGAGTTCAGTAGGCGGGGTTGGTTTCGGCTTGGGTTTTTCGTTGTGGTCAGTTGCGTCGCTGAGTTGCTATCCAGCTACGCCATGGCACACCTTGTGAACCGGGCGGGGTATCAGAATACGTTCGGTTACACCATCGCCTCGGCAATGATCTCGGTCTTGCCGCTGATTGCAGTTTTGGTCTGGAAAGGGGAGTTTTCTTTTTTCGACCAGTTGAAGCATACGGGTCGAATCCGGGGCTGGCGGCTCTGGGCGATTCCGGGCATTCCCGCGATCGTGGCTGGAATCGTATCTCTGATCGAGTATCCGCAGGGTCTTACATTTTTCTACAACCAAATGAAGACTCAGGGCTTCGATCTGTTTGCGTTCTCCGCTCTCGGTTTGTCCCTGCTGAGTGCTGTCTGCGTGACACCGACGGTTGCGAAGTGGCTTGGGGACAATGCTGACTGGAAGTGGTTTTTAGGGCTGTCGGCGGCAATCTCGTTTTTACCTACACTGGTCGAGGTGCTATATCGCTGGTTGCTTATGGGCAATCCGGACAAGGAGTACTTGATGTTTACCCCGGTATCAGTAGCTTCGGTCCTGGTTCCGCTTTACGGTGCTGCGATATCTGCTGTTGTATATCTGCTGGTGTTGCTGTGGTCTAAGGGCGACATGAGGGCCGCCATCGCGGCTTCGATGTGGACAGCGCTCTGCCGGTTTTTCGCACCGACCCATGCAAATGTAGCCGGTGTGGTTTCAGGACTAGTCGGCCTGTTCCTGCTGTGGCTGGCGGTTGGGGGAATGCGGCAGTTGCAAAGATCGAGGGCGATGGTTGCCCAGGCCGAGACTCCTGAGGTATAGTGTTTATTCGCGTCTTTGAGACGCCAAAGGATTTGAGCAATGGCTAAGATTTGTCAGGTTAGCGGTAAGAAAGGAAACACGACTGCGAAGTACATCCGCAACACTCACTCGCAGGGTTGGAAGTATAAGGCACCGCACAAGCAGCGCACCCAGCACCCGAACCTCCAAGTTGTTCACCTGAAGAACGGTGGCTCGATGGTCAAGCTCGTGGTTGCGACCGATGTTCTCAAGTCGCCAATGTTCGCAGAAGTCGCTTGTGGCCTCAAGCCGATTCCAAAAGCTTGGTTGAAGAAGCCTTCCTACAACGTCTAAGAATTTAGACCAGGTAAAACAACAACGAGCAGGGCGCCATTGCCTCTGCTCGTTTTTTGTTGTGCCCCCCTCTTGAGGAGAGGGGAGCGGTCATTCGCAATTCCTACTTTGCCAAGCCCGAAGGGTTGGAGTAGGTTATGCGCTCAGGTCGACCCGCGCCCCGAGACCCGGCGTTACCGGAGGAGTCGGTGGTGGCGTGCCACCAATCGGCTGCGTTCCTGCGCCCGGAGGCGGGGTCGAACCAATCGGTTGGGATGCTCCCTGAGTTGTGTAGATGCCCGTGCTACTCGTTACCTTCACACTTTCTGTTTTCCTTAACACGGGGGAAGATTTCCCTGGTAAGGGTGTCAGAAAAGTTGGAGTTCGTAGAAGCCTGGTAATTGACCCAACTCCGGTATCCTTTAGACAATGCACAATCCCGATCTCGACGGCGAAACTCTGAAGGAAGAGTGCGGGGTGATTGGGGTTTATCTGCCGGGCGAGGATGTGGCTAGCACTTGCTTCTTCGGGCTCTTTGCCCTTCAGCATCGGGGACAGGAGTCGGCGGGGATGGCGGTTTCGGATGGCTCGAGAGTCCGAATGCGCAAGGGGATGGGGCTGGTTAACCAGGTTTTTAGCTCAGAAACTCTCGAATCTTTGCCCGGAGAGATGGCAGTGGGGCATACACGATATTCGACTACCGGGGCGAGTGCGCTGCGAAACGCTCAGCCAATTTTTTGTCAGACCCAGATCGGCGAAGTGGCGGTTGCTCACAACGGAAACCTCATTAATGCCGTTCAACTGAGGGCTGACATGGAGGCAGAAGGGGAAGTTTTTGGCTCGACTTCGGACACCGAAGTGATGGCCCGAATTATCGTTCGAAACCTGAAGAACGGCGTCGAGGAAGCGGTACGCGAAGTGATGCGGCGTTGTAAGGGAGCGTTTTCGGTGGTGGTGCAGACTCCGACGACGATTCTCGGTTTTCGCGATCCTTATGGAATTCGCCCTCTGGCGGTTGGTCGCGTTGGAGAAAAGGGATATATGGTCGCTTCAGAGAGCTGTGCATTCGGTCCAATCGGCGGGACCGTTGATCGGGAGTTAAGACCAGGAGAGATCGCCGTTATTGATAAGGAAGGGCTGCGAGTTGTGCCTGGTGTTGACTCGCCACGAGAGGCAATGTGCCTCTTTGAGTTCATTTACTTCGCCCGCCCAGATTCGCGCATGTTTGGAACCGGTCTCTACTCGGCGCGAGTGAGGATGGGTGAGCGGCTTTTTGATGAGCATCAGGTCGAGGCAGATATTGTCGTTCCGGTGCCGGATAGCGGGATTCCCGCCGCACTGGGGTTTAGCAAAGCCTCCGGAATTCCGTTCCGCGAGGGGATGATGAAGAGTCGATATATCCATCGCACCTTCATTCAGCCGGATCAGCGGATGCGAGAGATTGGTGTTCGGATGAAGCTGACGCCGCTTGAAGATCACCTTAGGGGGAAGCGGGTTGTACTTGTGGATGACTCGATCGTTCGCGGCACGACCACGAAGCAGATCGTGAAGATGATGTTTGATTCGGGCGCGACCGAGGTTCATGTAAGAATCACGGCCCCGCCGATTAAGCATCCTTGCTTCTACGGTATCGACATGGCGAGCAAGAAAGAGCTTGCGGCGGCGGTGATGACGCATGACGAACTGACCGCACACATTGGGGCGACTTCGTTGGGCTTTTTGAGCGTGGACGGGGCAAGGTTGGCGGTGAACAACTCGACCGACGGCTTCTGCACGGCCTGCTTCACGGGCGAGTATCCGCTTGAGATCCCGGAAGGACTTCAAAAAAATGCCTTTGGCGACCCGGTTGGCGAGTTGGAAACGGTTTCGGTTGGTCAGGGCGTTTTGATCGCGGACTAGTCGATGCTTATTATTCTTGAGGGAATTCTTGGCACTCCGGAATCAGAGTCGCTGATTCGGCGGGCTGAGGGGTTTGTTCGGCTTGGTGAAGTTTCTTCGTTGACTCGGGTGTCGATTCCTGAGTGCGAGACGCCAGAAGCGATGCTTCTGGGGCTCGCGCCGGAGGAAGGGCAGCTACGTCAGGGGCCGCTGACGGTGTCGGCTCTGGGCTGGGATCCGCCGGAGCGGTCGTTGCATTTTCATCTGTCGTTGCTTTCGTTGGGCGGTTCAATAAAGGCTCCGGCGCAAGAATTGACTCCGGACGAGTTCAAGGTTGTTTCGGCGAAGCTTGGACTCTTGAAGACGAAGAAGTTGACGCCTTTGGTCGGGCGGCAGTTCGACCACGGGTTGGTCTGGGAGCGGATGGCGGAGCTTAGGACGGTGCCTCCTTCTTCGCTGGGTTCTTTGCCGGAGTGCTTGCCGGAAGGGGATGGTGAGGACGAGCTGCGGCGGTTTATTGACGACTCGGTGAATCTGCTTCATGAGGAGGAATTCAACCTGCGGCGGATTGACAAGGGGCTCGACCCGGTTAACCTCGCGTGGCCTTGGGGGAACGGGTTTCGGCTTCCGGTTCCGAACTTGGCTCTGCGATACGGGTTCCCGTATCGGTATGAATCTGGCTCGATGCGCTTGGCCGGTTTGGTGCGGTTGGCTGGTCTTCGGCACGGGGAGCTCCGGCGGTTTGGGGCTGGACTTCAAACGAAGTTTCAGGCAATCCAATACGATCTAGGTTCGATTGTTTACATCAATCCGTGGGTTGAAATGCGCGAGAAGGAGCAGTTTGAGGAGATGGACTACCTGGCTCGGCGGTGCGGCGAACACCTCGTTGCTCGGCTTCTGGATCACGTTTTGGAGCAGAAACTTGAACTGAGAGTGGTGCTCCTGGGGGGCCAAAGTGGACTTGGGGCTACCTTTTCCGCGACTCCGGTAGATAATTTGAACCCGTTAGATGAGAGGTCGCTCGAGGAGCAAACACTGAGCATAACGGCGTTGCATGAGTATGTCACCCAAAGTCTTCGCTGAGCCGTCGAAGTTTCGTGTCCTTCAGTGTCTCAATGCTCAACAGGCTTAAAAGACTATTCTCAAGTATGTTTGAGTTGCTTTGAGAATATCCGCGCCTTAATCGGTCTGGCGAAATAGTCAAACAGGTGTGTGACGCTGGGGATTACCAGCTTATCGAGAAAGACCGCGCCGACTATAACTAGCGTCGTCGCCAGGAGTTCTGGGAGTAGAATCGTCGACGTGTACTGCCTGAAAAAGAAGATGAGTGCGTATCCGACGAATTGGTGAACGAGGTACAAGGGGTAGCTGACTGAACCACATGCTTGCGCCAACGGAGAACCCCGTTGCCCAGAGCTGGACATGCAAGTACACAGGACTGCTAGTAGCACAAGTGCTGACAAAACGCCGACATAGTAGCTTAAGTGGTGATTCCATCCTGCTGGGGCAATTCTATTGAAATCGTAGCGGAATTGGAACGCGGTCAAGATCAAGCAGAGGGCGATGCATGCTTTGGTTCCAGAACAAGACTTTTCGGAAATCCTGTCGACCTTAAGGTCGGCCCAGAAGGCACCGAGCGCAAAAAATCCGCCATAGTGGCGGAGGGGATCGGTAGCCTTGATAGACTCCGAAAGTGCCGACGGAATGGCCTCTAAAACGAGGCGAGCAACAACATAGCTGATCACAATGAATCGGACAGTGTTCGGCTTGAGTTTTAGAGCCAAGATGAGGGCAACAAGTGCGTAGAACCGTAGTTCGATTGTCAAACTCCAATACGACCAATCAACATATCCGTTTCTCACCAAATACCACAAAGATGTTGATTTGAGCAGGTTTTTTAATGTTGCCGATTGCTCCCCTAGTGTCTCGGCTGGCATGAGTTTGAGTAGGACAAATGTGACGGAGGCGCACACAAAGATTGCTGGCCAAAGACGCCTGGTTCGAGCAAACAAGAACTGCAGCCAGGTTCTTCCATGTGCAGATTGGACGATGACAAAACCGGAGATTGTAAAGAAAAATTGCACCGCAAATGCGAGCAAGAGTAGCCAATGGTTTGATGAAGCGACGCCCTGAATTCCGGCCCGTGGCCCCCAATACAGATAGTGGAAGACTAAGACAAGGGTGGCCAGCAGAAGCCGGAGAGGGTCAAGTTTCGCGAAGTATTTGTTTGTGGTCATCTCGATCCAATTTGCTTGCAAATTCCCCGGGGACGCATCAGTTTGACATAGCCGTGGCTAAGGCTCGATAGTGCCTGAGGGCATTCTGGTATCCTCTTCCCGGTCGCGGACGCCGATGTCCGATCACGCGCCTGCGTAGGAATACCGGGACAACCAGAGGATCAACAGTGGCAAAACAGGCCGAATACAAGATCACCGAAAGCGCAGCTGAGCTCGAAGAGCACCTGCGTGATATGCTTTTCATCCGGCACTTTGAAGAAAAGTGCAACGTCGCCTACCGAGCCGGAAAGGCGGGTGGTTACATGCACGTTTATATCGGCATGGAAGCCCTCGCAGTCGGCTGGATGAAGGCAATCCGAAAGGGTGAAGACTACGTCATCACCGCCTATCGTGACCACGCCCACGCGCTTCTCCTCGGCACCCCGCCAGAAGCCGTTTTGGGTGAGGTCATGGGCCGCAAGATCGGAACGGCCGGAGGAAAGGGCGGATCGATGCACATTTACGATCCAAAGAACGGCTTCTACGGAGGCTGGGGAATCGTCGGTGGGCACATCCCGCTTGGTGCCGGTCTGGCCTTCGCAGCTCGTTACCGAGGCGAGGACAAGGTTTGTATCAACTTTATGGGCGACGGCGCGGCCAACCAAGGCGTGGTGTTCGAGACCCTGAACATGGCGTCACTGTACGACCTGCCGTGTGTATTCGTCATCGAGAACAACGAGTTCGCGATGGGAACTCGGCTTGAGTATCACGCCGCTGACAAAGAGCTTTGGAAGCGCGGTCTGCCGTTCGATATTCGATCCGAAAGGCTTGACGGTATGGACGTCATCCAGATGAAGCGACAGGCGACCGAGATCGTCGAGTGGTGCCGCAAAGAGCAACGCCCGGCTTGGATCGAGATCATGACCTACCGCTATTCGGGTCACGGTGCCGCCGACAACGATCGACAGCTCTATCGAACCAAGGAAGAGGAAGAACTGGCTTGGACGCGCGACCCGATTGCGCGGCTCAAGAAGCAGATGATGTCTCTTGGCTACCTCACTGAGGAGAAGTACGAGGCGATTGATGAGGAACTGATCGAGCGCGTCGAGAAAATTTACGAAATCTGCGAAGCGTCGCCATTCCCCGAGGCCGACGAGGTCTATGACAACATTTACTCCGACATGAAGCCGGAGGCAGGACACTAATGCCGATTGAACTGACATACCGCGAAGCCCTCGCCAAGAGCATCGAAGAAGAGATGCAAAAGAACCCCGAGGTCTTCATCATGGGTGAGGACATCGGGCGCTACCAGGGAACCTTTAAGGTCACTCGTGGCTTCGTCGAGAAGTTCGGTTCGCGCTCGGCGAACTACAACTATCGAATTCTCGATACCCCGATCACCGAGTGCGGTTTCACCGGAATTGGAATCGGCGCGGCAATGGCGGGGCTTCGACCCATCGTCGAGTTCATGACGATGTCGTTCTCGATTTTGGCTCTGGACCAGATCATCAACCACGCGGCCAAAGTGCATTACATGACCAACGGCGAGGTGAAGTGCCCCATCGTCTTCCGGGGCCCAGGTGGCGCGGCGAAGCAGCTTTCGGCCCAGCACTCGCACAGCATGGACGGGTGGTATGCCCACGTTCCTGGCCTGAAGGTGGTTTGTCCGGCGACGGTCTCGGATGCTTATGGCCTCATGAAGGCGGCAATTGCCGACGACAATCCGGTCATTTTCTACGAGAACCCAGGTTTGTACACCGTCAAAGGCGAGATTCCTGACGACATCAATTACACCGTTCCGATCGGCAAGGGGCAGATTTTGCGGGAAGGGAAGGACATCTCTCTCATCGGCTATTCGCGGATGACCCAGGTTCATCTGGCGGCGGCGGAGATGCTGGCGAAGGACGGAATCGACTGCGAAGTCGTTGACGTTCGCTCATTGCTACCGCTGGATACGGAGACGATCTACAAGTCGGTCCGCAAGACCCACCGTGCGGTCGTGACTTATGAGGACTGGCGAAGCGGCGGCTTCGGTGGAGAGATTGTGTCTCGAATCCAAGAAGACTGCTTCGACGATCTGGACGCTCCGGTGATTCGGGTTGGCGGATTGAACGTTCCGATGCCTTACGCCCGCAACCTGGAGCTCCTCTGCATCCCGTCTGAAGAGGACGTGATCGCGGCTGTTCATAAGATCAAGTAAGATCGGAGGTCAACATTAGACCCGCACACAATTTGGTGTGCGGGTTTATTTTATTTTCCTGCCCAGTTATTGTTAATCGCCAAAGTTTAAAGATAAACTTGGGTTGCAATGGCGGAACTCCGAACATTTCTTGAAATTCCTTACGACAAACTCGAAGAGCTCAACCTAGAGGCGAAGAAGAAGCAACTCGACCGCGTGCCGCTTGCTGACCTCGAGAAGCACTACCTGGGCTATCTTGAGAAAGAGAAGGCAATCAAGGCGGTAACGGTGTGCTTTAGCGACCTTGAGGGCCGCTTCCACATGCTGGATTACGACAAGAAGTTCCTGCTTTCGAGTCACGACAACCTCACCTTTGATGGCTCCTCGATCCGAGGTTTCAGCATGGTCAGCGAGTCTGATCTTCGGCTTGCCATCGACTGGGGCTCCTTCCGCTGGCTCCCGTCGGACGTGTTCGGACCCGGAAAGGTCATCGTCTTCGGCTTGATCCAGGACCGAGAAGGGAAGCCATACGGCTCCGACTTCCGAGGACTCCTCAAGGAGTATGCCGATGAGCAGGTCAAGAAGAACGGCTGGCACTTCAACCTTGCGGTTGAAGTCGAGGGCTTCCTCTTTGAAGGTCTGAGTGCCGAGCAAAACTTCTCTTCGAGCGAAGGCTTTAAGGTTGTTTCGAGCGGTGGTTACTACCACTCTCTTCCCAACGATAAGTTGCGAACGTTCATCGACCGACTCGCTGAAGCTCAGCGCGCACTCGGGTTTGAAAACGAAAAGGACCACCCGGAGGTTGCTCCAAGCCAGTTTGAGTTGAACTACAAGTACAGTGACGCGGTTATTGCTGCTGACCAGATCCAGCTCTACAAGCTCACCGCAAGGCAGATCGCCAGCACGATGGGTCTCACCGCCAGCTTCCTCCCGAAGCCGATGGTTGGCATCAACGGAAGCGGAATGCACACTAACATGTCGATCTCGGATAAGAGCGGCAAGAACCTTTTCCACGACGCCAAAGGCGAGGACGGGCTGAGCCCGATGGCGATCGACTTTGTCGATCGAATCCTCAACAGCGCGAACGACATCTGCTTGATCCTCAATGCGAGCGTCAACTCGTATCGGCGATTGGATCCTCACTACGAGGCTCCAAACCAGATCAAGTCGAGTGCCGTTGACCGGACTTCGATGATTCGGATTCCGCTTGGCAACGCCAAGTCGGCGCGGGTTGAGTGTCGAACGGTTGCTCCAGACGCGAACGCTTACCTTGCGTTCTACACCTTGCTCCGAACCGGCCTCGAGGGGCCGATGACCGAGAAGATCACGAGCGAGACTCGCCGAACCCGAACCCGCTTCTTGCCGGACAACATCTACGATGCGATCCGCCACATGAAGCAGTCCGTGTTCATGTCAGAGCTCCTGGGTGAGGATAACAAAGAGAAGTACATCGACCGAAAGCTCGCCGCCGCAGAGCGAAGTCCGAAGGAACTCGGAACAAGGGTCAAGACGGGTGAGATCATCTACCACCACGAGGTCACGAACCAGTTCCTCTGGGGCAAATTCTAGGCCAGATCAATCCGCCGATGCTGGTCACCTGGGTCAAACCGGGGCCAGCATCTACACCTCGCAAATTTGCTCGTTCGTGCAATCTATTTGCTAGCAAAACTGAAAAAATCTCACAAATTATAGTAAGTTGAGGTAGCTGGCAACCTTGCCAGCATTCTCTGCCTTTATCGGCAGTTTGGAGTAAATCATGAATATTCGAGGTTTGGCAATCCTTGCGGGCTCAATGCTTGCAACACTATCTTTCGGAATGGGCGAGTTCGCTGTTTCCACTGACTACTTCCAATACTCAGGAACTGTCACTAAATACGCTTCGTTGGCCGACGCGCAAAGTGCAACGAACGCCATTGGAGGCGGGACCCTGCAGACTCGGGACGGAAGCATGTTCCTTGGTAACTCAGCTCCAACCAGTTACATGTCGGCCGGGTTCGAGAATTCGAACGTCTTTCTGACCACCTGGTGGTACACCACTGACGCGACCCACGGGGCTTACAGCGGCTGGGGCAATCCTAACAACACCAACGACAGCTTCATCCAATTGTATGACGAACTCGCGGCCTCGCGAACATCGGCAACCGGAGCGTGGGCAACTGGCGGGTATAGCACCCTCGACGTCTCAATTGTGGGTTCCAATGCAGGCGCGGAATCATTCGCGAGACTTTGGCCAACCAACGACAATGGAGGAGGAGGCCAGGGCGGAGTATTCTTAAACTACAGTCTCAACTTCTCGGTGTCGGGCCTAAACGGAGTCTTGGATCCAACGACAGGATTTTATGTTGATAGCACCAATCGCGGTTCAGTCTCTGGAACACTGACGGGAATTTTCCAAAACAATTCCACATCGGTGCCTGCGAACAACGGCTTCTACACCTTCAACTTGACCCTCAGCGACTCAGGAACGAGTTGGGCAGAGCAGAATTCCGGAAGTCTCAACGGTGCCCTCGCGCCTACGATGTTTGCGGCTGTCCCTGAGCCCGCATCCATGGTGGCACTCGGGCTGGGCTTGGCCGGCTTGGCTGCCCGAAAGCGACGCAAAAGCTAACTAAACAATTGTGTCGGCGTGAGACCGACACGACGCCAGGGGAAGGTATACTTCTCCCCTGGCGGATAACGCCAAGTTGTCATTTTTGACAAGGAACCAAGAGCGAATGCCTGGCACAGGAAAAGTCATCCAAGTTTTAGGTCCGGTTGTGGACTGCCGATTCTCTTCAGGGCAACTCCCGAAGATCTACAATGCCGTCACGATCACCGACGCCGCCCGTGGCGTGGACATCACCTGCGAAGTCGCCCAGCACCTTGGCGATGACCTCGTGAGAACCATCGCTCTGGCTTCCACCGACGGACTTGTCCGCGGGATGGAAGTTGTGGACACTGGTGCTGCTATCCAGGTCCCCGTCGGAAATGACACCCTGGGTCGAGTTTTTAACCTCCTCGGCAAGCCAATCGACAACGGTGCTCCGGTTGATAACGCTCCTCGCCTTCCGATTCACCGCAAGCCGCCAAGCTTTGAAGAACAGTCGACTAAGATCGAGCTTCTTCCTACCGGACTCAAAGTCGTCGACCTTCTGATCCCGTTCAACAAGGGTGGAAAGATCGGTCTCTTCGGAGGTGCTGGTCTAGGTAAGACGGTTACGATCCAAGAACTCATCCGAAATATCGCGGTTGAAGCCTCGGGCGTTTCGATGTTTGCTGGCGTTGGCGAGCGAACCCGTGAAGGAAACGACCTTTGGCTCGAAATGAAGGAAGCCAAGTTCAAGGACAAGGACGGCACCGAGAAGTCCGTTCTTGATAAGACGGCAATGGTCTTCGGTCAGATGAACGAGCCTCCCGGAGCGCGACTTCGCGTTGCTCTTACTGCTCTGACGATGGCCGAGTACTTCCGCGACGAAGTCGGATCCGACGTTCTGATCTTTGTTGACAACATTTTCCGATTCGTTCAAGCAGGTTCCGAGGTTTCGGCGCTTCTTGGCCGAATGCCCTCGGCTGTTGGTTACCAGCCTACGCTGGCTACGGAAATGGGACTTCTTCAAGAGCGAATTACCTCGACCACCAAGGGATCAGTTACCTCGGTTCAGGCGGTCTACGTTCCTGCAGACGACCCTTCTGACCCTGCTCCGGCAACCACGTTCTCGCACCTTGACGCTTACGTCTACCTCGAGCGATCCATCGCTTCGAAGGGCCTCTTCCCGGCGGTTGACCCGCTGGCTTCGACCTCGAAGAACCTCGACCCACGAGTCGTTGGCGAAGAGCACTACGAAGTCGCTCAGCGAGTTCAGCGAACTCTTCAGCGATACAAAGAACTCCAGGACATCATCGCGATTCTTGGTATCGACGAACTTTCGGACGACGACAAGCAGCTCGTTGGTCGAGCCCGGAAGCTCGAGAGATTCCTTTCCCAGCCGTTCTTCGTTGCCGAGCAGTTCACCGGAAACGCGGGCCGCTATGTTTCGATCCAAGAGACCGTTGCTTCGTTCAAGGAAATCGTTGACGGAAACCTCGATCACTACCCAGAGCAGGCATTCCTGTACTGCGGTGGCCTCGACGACGTCCACGAGAAAGCTAAGAAGCTGATGGCCGCTAGCTAAGTAACCCTCATGGCAAGCACATTTGAACTGTCAGTCGTAGCACCCGACCGCGAAGTTGTCGCGGCACAGTCCACGTCGGTCATCGCGCCCGGCGTGGACGGCTACTTCGGGGTCTGGGCGGGCCACGTCCCGGTCGTTTCGGCGCTGAAGCCGGGAATTTTGGAGTTTCTTGACGAGAACGGGAACCGGAACCACGTTTATGTAGGCGGTGGGTTTGTACAAGTCGATTCTTCCAAAGTTACAGTTTTGGCTGATGAAGCCCGATTGGCTTCTGACCTCGATGTCAGCGAAGCTGAGAAGGTTCTTGACGAAGCCCGCAAAGCTCTGCGAGGCGAAGATTCATCCATCGCCTCTGAGGATGCGATTATGGAAATTGAACGGGCAACCGCTCGAATTCGCGCAGCGAAAGCCGGAAAGTAAACTCGGTGTATCAACAAAAAAAGGCGAGCTTGAAGCTCGCCTTTTTTTGTTTACTGACGTGTTCTCACCTACGACTTCGCGCTCTTCCGGCGCCGGATCAACCCCGCGATCCCAAGGCCAATTACTGCCATCGTGCCCGGCTCGGGAACGACTTCGAAGGTGTAGGTTTTGAACTGACCGGAGGCGAGGTTTCCGGTTCCGAAGCTGGAGCCATTGACGTTTAGGTTGTACGAGCCGTAGCTTCCGGCGTCGAAACCGACCCTTGCATAACCATCGGTGAAGAAGCTATCGAAGCTCCCGACCACAAGGATGTATTTGTCGTTGGCCAGCCCAGTGAGAGTTAGCGAGCTGAGAAGGCTTGCCCCGTTATCATCGTTCGAGGCGACGAGGGTGCCAGAGGTTGTGTAAACCGCGAGTTCAGTATCGGAGATTCCAGTGCTTCCAGCGGTATCCAGAACCAGCGTGTTTGTTCCAAAAAACGTGCCGAGATTTGCCACGTGTGACACGGAGTTGCTGTAATCAAACGTAGAGTTTGTCCAAGTCGCGTCTGCGCCCGCGCCGTTATCGGTCTCCTGGAACGTGGTGAAATCGACGCTGTCGCCGGAATTGAACCAGTAGAGGCCGTTCATGTTGTAGTCAACCGAGACGGTTCCGGTGTAGCTTCCAAAATCTGAAGGAGTGATGCTGTAGCCGTAGCCCGAGCCAGGAATATTGATGTCCCAGGATGAATCGGCCTCCCAAGTTCCCGCCATGTTGCTGGTCAGCGATGCCGTGTAGTGCAGCGAGGTGAAGATGGTTGAAGGACCGGTGTAGGTAGCTGAGAAGCCCTGGTTGGCGGGGTCACCGAATATCCCGACCGAGTTGAGCGGCCCCGCATGGGAAGCCGTGAACTGGGCATTTGCACCAGCGACAATGAACGCGGAACCGAGCAACAGATAACGAAGCCTTGACATAATAAACCTCACAAACAACGTGAGGTTTCATTATATCACGGTTCATTGAACCTGGCGACGCAATAATCGGGCGGATTCGATACCAGGTTTTTGCGGGGTTCTCAGCAGGATGAACTGGTCGCCGTACTCCACGATCGGCTCGTTTTGGGGTTCCATTCCGTCCCAAGAGGCGCGGGCATATTGCTCCAGAATGCTCTTTGCCAGCAGGACCTTGTCTTTTTCGACGGGGTAGGTGAGGATGTCGGGGACGCCGACTTTTTGCAAGCCCCGCACCCAGAACGAAAAGTCGTCCTCTTGGGTGATCTCTACGTGGTCGTCGTAGCTGGTGGCTTGGTGCGCTTTTGTTAGGAAGGCTTGAAACTCGGGCAGGGGCCAGAGGCGGTCGGCGACGACGTCGAGGATGCTGATTGCTCCGACTTGGGTGGCAAGAGAGTTGGCTACGTGGACGCAGAATTGGAGGTGCTTTTTGGTGTCGAGCTTGGTTTCGCTGGTGTATTGGACGCGGATCGCGCTTCCGGCGCGGGCGAAGGCGTCGCGGTACTCAAGGCGGGTCAGTAGCTCGGCGTTCTTGTTCTTGTTCGCCAGAATCAGGCCGATTTTGAACCTGACATCCGAGAAGAGGAGGCCTTCGGCGGGGCTAATCGCGGGGCTTTGCATGACGGCCGCCATCGTTTCGGTCAAGTCGGGGAGCTTGGTTCCCGGGCTGAGCACCCAGTATTCGACGTGGGCGAGGTACTTGGCTCGACGGTCGGCCAAGTACTTCGTCGCTGCAAAGCTAAGTACAACGCTAAGAAGGATGACCGTCAGCAATGGGAGGATCGGCATGGTCAGGGCCCAACTCCGCTGGTCCAGCGGACCGCCGCCTGGATCTCCGGGGTGTCCAGAGCCGAGTAACAATACCGGCAAAGCCCCGCCTCATTCACATCTGGCCGACAGCACAGGAAGCAAGAATCCATCTTCCGCCGAAACGCTACCATCTCCCGATTCCCCAGCGCATACATCAACTGATTGCGAGGGATGCCTTCGGGGTTCAGGCGAGTGGTCATGCGATTAGTTTACTTGGCAAAAGAAAACGCCATTGTGGAAACACAAGGGCGTTTATCGAAGAAAAGGAACTTAGCCGTTCAGAGCTTCGGCACCACCAACAACCTCCAAGATTTCCTTGGTGATTGCGGCTTGGCGCTCTCGGTTGGCTTTGAGGGTGAGGGTGTGGATCATCTTTCCGGCGGAGTCGGTGGCGGCGGTCATCGCGCTCATTCGAGCACCGAATTCCGAGGCGGTGGATTCCAGCATAGACTGCCAGACGAGAGTCTGGAAGTAGCGGGGAAGGAGGGTGTCGAGAACGACATCTGCGGAAGGCTCGAAGGCCACCTCGCCGCCGCTTGTTTCAACATCCGCAGGAGCTTCGATTGGTAGCAGCTGAACCACAGTCGGAATCTGCTTCACGGCAGAGACAAACTTGGAGTAGATCACCCAAACCGCGTCAACCTCACCCGACTCGAACATCGCCCGAGCCTTCTTGGTGATCGCGACTGCGTCCTCGAGCCGAGCACCGGCCGACGGAGCCGAGAAGGTCTCGACCATGTCGTAGCCGCGCTTGGCGAAGAAGATGTTGGCCTTCTTTCCGTAGCCAAGAACCTTGACGCCTTTGCCTTCGTTCTGCTTGGCAAACTCGACGCCTTTTCGGAGGATCGAGGTGTTGAAGCCACCGGCTAGACCTCGGTCGGAGGTCATGACGATGACCAGAACATTCTGAACTTCGCGATTGGTCAGCAATGAGTGCGGAGGCAATGCACCTGAAGCCGACATGCTGGTCATGATGTCCTTGAGCTTGTCGGCGTAGGGGCGAGCTTCCAAAACCCGATCCGTCGCCTTTTTGAGGCGCGCGGCGGCAACCAGCTTCATCGCTTTCGTGATTTGCTGGATGTTCTTTGCGGCGCGGATGCGCTGACGAATCTGCTTAAGCGTTGCCATTTATTTTCCGAAAGATGCTGCGTATTCTGCGATTCCGGCCTTGAGCTGATCCTCGGCTTCCTTGCTGATTGCCTTGGAAGTTCGGATCGACTCGACGACTTGGCTGTACTTCTCGTGCATGAACTTGAGAAGTCCGGCTTCGAACGGCTTAACCTGTTCGTTGGAGAGTTCGTCAAGAACGCCCTGCGAACCAGCGAAGATCGCGATGACCTGGTCAACAACGTTGACTGGCGAAACGAGATCCTGTTTGAGGAGCTCGGTCAATCGCTGGCCTCGGATCAGCTGAAGCTGGGTCGATCGGTCGAGGTCCGAAGCGAACTGCGCGAAGGCAGCCACGTCGCGGTACTGAGCCATTTCGAGCTTAAGCTTTCCAGCAACCGACTTCATCGCCTTGATCTGCGCGTTTCCACCGACACGGCTAACCGAGATACCAACGTTGATTGCGGGGCGAACGCCAGCAAAGAAGAGGTCGGGCTCGAGGTAGATCTGACCGTCGGTGATCGAGATCACGTTGGTCGGGATGTAAGCCGAAACGTCGCCGCTTTGGGTTTCGATGATCGGGAGAGCCGTCAACGATCCGCCGCCTCGGGCGTCGGAGACCTTAGCAGCTCGCTCCAAAAGGCGTGAGTGAAGGTAGAAAACGTCTCCCGGATAGGCTTCTCGTCCTGGCGGGCGTCGAAGAAGGAGCGAAACTGCGCGGTAAGCCTGAGCCTGCTTGGTAAGGTCATCATAGATAACCAGAGCGTGCATGCCGTTGTCTCGGTAGAACTCACCAATTGCCGCGCCAGCAAACGGAGCGAGGTACTGCTCGGCGTTGGAGTCGGAAGCGGAAGCAAGAACGATGGTGGTGTACTCCAGCGCGCCATTCTCTTCGAGGGTTTTAACAACTCGGGCGACGTTGGAAGCCTTTTGGCCACAAGCAACGTAGATGCAGTAAACCGGCGAGCCACCTGGCTCGTGGGTCGACTTCTGGTTGATGATCGTATCGATACAGATCGCGGTCTTACCGGTCTGTCGGTCGCCGATAACGAGTTCTCGCTGACCTCGTCCGACTGGGATCATCGCGTCGATAGCTTTGATACCGGTCTGAAGCGGCTCGGTAACTGGCTGTCGATCGACAACGCCGGGAGCCATGGTCTCAAGCCGTTGGAAGGTGTCGGTAACGATTGGCCCCTTGTTATCGATGGGCTGACCAAGTGCGTTGACTACGCGGCCAAGAAGAGCCTTTCCGGTAGGAACCTGGATGATCTTTCCGGTTTCTTTAACGGGGTCGCCTTCCATGATCGAGGTGTCGTCGCCGATAAGAACGGCACCGACCGAATCCTCTTCGAGGTTGAGCGCAAGGCCAACGACGCCGTTAGGGAACTCAAGGAGCTCACCCATTTGGCAGTCGGGAAGGCCGTGAACGCGGGCGATACCGTCTCCAACTTGGATAACGGTGCCAACGTGGTCGGTCTTCGCAGACTTGTCGAATGACTCAAGTTGCTTGCGGAGGATGTCTGTAATCTCTTCTGGTCGGATGGCCATGTTCTTTATGCCTGTTTCAGGTTGTCTTGTCGGAGCGATTCGCGGATTCGCTTGAGCGAGCCCTTGACGCTGCCGTCAATGACGAAATTGTCGTATGCCACTTTCACACCACCGACAAGGGTGGGATCAACGGCAAATTCTGCTTCGGACTTGCGCCCGAGTTTTGCGCTAACTTTCTCGACGATCTGCTTCTTTTCGCTATCAGTGAGCTCGATTGCACTGGTCACGATGATGTGAACAATGCCTTCGTCTGCTCGGCGAAGAGTTGTGAACTCGTCGCTGATCGTGAGAAGCTCTTCTTCGCGTCGCTTTTCGAGCATCAGCTTGACAAGGTTGCTTGTGAGAGCGGTTACCTTTTCGCCAAGTGCTTTCTCGAAGAGCGCGATCTTTTCGTCTCTGCCCCGGTTGGGGCTAAGAAGGAAAGCGCGGAGGTCACCGTTTCCGGTGAGAGCGGCTTGAAGGCCAGCCAGATCGGCGCCGACTATTTCGACGGATTTAGCGTTTTTCGCAGCTTCAAAAGCTGCTTGGGCGTACCGTTTTGCGACGCGATCTCCAGCCACGTTAAGCCTTCACCTCAAGATCGGCGATGAAATCAGCGATGAGCTTTCGGTTGGCTGCGGTGTCCATGTTTGCGCCAACGACTTTCTCGGCTGCAGTGAGCGAGAGGTCGGTGACGTGGGTTCGCAGTTCGCCGAGAACTTTTGCTTTCTCGGATGCGATCTCTTCTTGAGCTTGCTTGACGAGTGCGTCGGACTTAGCCGCCGCCTCTGCCATCAGGCTCTGTCGAAGGGATTGTGCTTCCTTGATTTGTGCGTTGATTTTCTCGCGAGCTTCTGCCTCGGTGGTAGCGATCCGCTTCTCGTAGTCGCCCTTCATCGAAGTCATCTCGTTTCGGAGAGCTTCGACTTCATTAAAGGTCGATTCCAGATTGTGGTTTCGCTCGTCGATGGCGTTCTTAAGCGGATTGGTGTAGAAGTACTTCACCGCCGGCATGACGATGAAAAGAACTCCAAGCGTAGCGATAGTGATGCCTGGGTTGAGAGGGAGGCCCATCTCATCCAGCTTGTTCAGGAACGGAACCGTCCACTGAGCGGCGTGTTCGCCACCTGCGTGCTCGGTTGCACCTGCTTCATGCGCTACGTGCAGAACTTTATCGAGGTACACACCGCCGAACATCAGGACTGCTCCAATGATGATTCCCGGCAGGGCGCTTCCTTTCGATGATGATTGCTGTTCAGCCATTAGTTGGTATTGGTCATGGTGCCTGCGGGATGACCGCAGGCACGAAAAGTGTGCAGCGTCAGGGCTTGGTGATGAAGCCGCTGGTTGCGAAGATGGTCAAGAAGCCCATCAGCTCAACGAATGCCAGAGCGATGAGCATCTGAACCTGCAGCTTACCGATTGCTTCTGGTTGTCGCGACATACCTTGTAGCGCACCATTACCAATCATACCGAGGCCCAGGCCGACGCCCAGGATCGCGAGACCGAGACCGATCATGTTCATGTGTTTTTCGTGTTTCTCCTAGTGTTTGTTTGTTGTTTGCGGTTAGAAATTGTTTAGTGCGCGTGGGCCTCGTCACCGTGATCGTGGCTAGTAACCAGTCCGAGATAAACGCAGGTGAGAAGCGTAAAGATCAGGGCTTGGACCAGGCAGGTCAGGATTTTGAGAGGAAGCAAGAACTCTCCAACGGGCAGGAAAGCTGGCTCGCCGAGCTTGTTCATGGATTCGACAGCCGCGTGACCGCCGCTCATGTTCGCGAAGATTCGAATTGAAAGCGAAATGTTCTTCATGATCTCCGAGAAAACCTCGATGATGAAGATCATGATTGTGATTGGCAACAGCGCAAGCCCGAGCTTTGGACCAGCGAAGTGCGACACGTGACCGAGTAAGCCGTTCGCCTTGATGCCTTCGTATTGAACGTAGCCGATCGAACAAAGGGCGAGGCCAAAGTTGAAACCGAGAACCGTGGTCGGCGACGCAGGCATGAAGAGAGCAACTACGTTGCTCACGAAGATGATCATCCAGAACGTGGCGAGCATCGGCAGATACTTGCGACCGTGGGAACCAATTGCTCCGACTGCCATGTTCTCTAGGAAGAGGTAAAGCTGCTCAGCGAGCCGTGCGGGGCCGGCGGTAAAGACTCGGCCGTTGTAACCCTTGCGGGCTTGCTGGATGAAATAAACGATGACAAGGAGAACGACCGTGAAGTAAACAGCCCATCCGAGGAACGATACTTGGGCGTTCGCGATGGTAATCCCACTCAGTTGGCTTAGGTCCGTCATTGGTCTTTGCGGTTTTGTCGGAATCCATAGATGGATGCTCCAACAACGGAAAAGAAGTATACCAACGTGACCCCCGCCATTGCGCCACCCCTCTCTGCGCCTGTTCCAGTTTTTGCAACTTTTAATGCAATCAACACGGCCGGGAACTTGAGAGACAGCCCGATTACCGCGAACAAAGCAGCAGAAAGAGCTTTGCCATCACTTCCTAGGCCGAGGCATCGGACGAGGCAAATAGAGCCCGCGACAAAAAGTGCGGTTGCAATAACGACCAGAATAAATGTAGCTAACATTCTTTATAGGCGGTCATTGTTGCGCGAACCGATCATTGCGACCCAGCCAATGGCGATCACGCTGAAAATCAGAGTCGTCCAGATGTGCCAACCAGGGTTTCCGGTTGCCTTGTTCAGGAGCAATCCCAGACCGTAGCCGACGAGGGGAGCGCCGATAATCGTGTAAGCCATCGACAAGCCAAGCCCCATGCCGAGAGCGGTTTTCTGGTCCAAACCTCCCGAAACCGAATTTGGCTTCGGCTTTGTGTTTTGGTAGG
The DNA here is from genome assembly GCA_965248555.1 of Fimbriimonas sp. GTDB lineage: Bacteria > Armatimonadota > Fimbriimonadia > Fimbriimonadales > Fimbriimonadaceae > Fimbriimonas. The sequence goes on from CBDFJP010000002.1 coordinate 367,221, forward strand.
TTTGCTTTGCTTTATTCAGGCGGTTATCGATGCCGTCGAGCTTTGCTTGCACTCGGTCGGCCTCCTGTTCCATCTCGGTTGGAATTGGGCCGACAGGCTCCTGACCCAGAAACGCTTCGACCCGCGCATCAAGCTCGGAGTTTTCGGCAACTGGTGCTAGTTTTGCCTTGATCTCGTCAAACCGAGCTTGTATCTCGTCATCGGAGGGCAGTGATGGAATCTGATTCTCTTCAGACATATAGAAACAGTGTATCGCTCCGCCAAGAGCAACGCACTGGTTTAGAGTTCGACTTTTCGGCGACGCCTTAGCAAGAAACCACACGAGCCCACAATTGCAATGACGGTAGCTGGCTCTGGCACCAGTGCTAGCCGATATTGGTAGTCGCTCTGCCACGACTCGTTTCTGCCTGCGTTGATGCCCATGACGCTCGTCAGGCGGTACTCACCGGAGGCCAGTGTGCCGGAATAGTTGAACGATCCTTGACTGCCGGGCAAAAATCCCGTGTTGTTAATGTTTGCCCACGTAAATCCGTCAAACCATTCTAACGAGACAACACTGAAAATGCTTGCTTGGGCGGCAGGCATTGTGATGTGCCCATTAAGTGTGTAGGGGGTCGCGTTCTGCAAATTGAACCGAAATTGGAGCGAGTTACCGGGGTTCCGGATTCCCATATTTGCTTCGCCGAAGCCAGTTGCCGAGGCCGTGGCCTGGTTCGAGCCGATCGCACTGATCGAACTGAAGTTCGTTGGCCCACCGGCGACGTCGTATGAGTGCGAGGCGAGCACAAAGACATCAGACCCATACGGATGATCACCCAGCCAGTTGCCCGAGGCTGATCCGGTAAAGGTTGTGGACTCATTGTCGGTTGCGAGCAGAGTATTGTCGGTGACTGTCGGGCTTCCAGTATGGGTGTCCACGCCGAAGCCGTAGACATAGTCAAATTGCAAAGTCGAACTGCGCGAAGATATTGTTTGCGCGCACAACCCTCCGCCGTAAACAGCACAGCCCAAGAAAAACAGCCTAATCGATATCATCACTCACGACTCTGAGACGACCTGTCCCAATTACAGGGATCATATCAGAAACCGAGTCAAATGTCAAATACTTTTTTGTGAATGTCCGGGTTTTTACTTTATGGCCTCTGCTCTGGGAAGGTGTTTGCCCGCCTCAGGCGGCTCAGTCACTGGGCGGCGGCGGTCGAGAGAGTCGATCACCCGGTTCACAATCGGCCCAACCCAGTCGACTTGGGCGAGGGGTTTGAGGATAAGGATGAGGAGGGAGACGACGACCGTGGCGCCGAGCACTGTTCCGAGGCCAGTCCATAGCCCGGCGATGAGGCGTTTGCCGAAGTGGGTCTGGCTTTCTACAAACTCTTTGAGCAGCTTGTTTTGGGCTTCGACCTGGGTGGTGAGCTTTTCGATTGCTTGCTGGAGGTCTGGTTGCGGCTCTTCCACTAGGTTAAGGACGTTGTAGCCGCAACTTTCGTTGCGGCATGGCGGAGCAGGGCTCCGTGCTCCGAGTATTCTGCACACATGATAACTGCCGCGCTCATCGCGATGACCATCCGGCTTTGGGAAGGCGATGCTCCCTATGCAGCTGGGCAGGGCGAGAACGATGTTCCGACCCTCACCGCCTTCTTGCCCGAGAAACCGTCGAAGACCGCCATCGTGGTCTGCCCCGGTGGGGCGTATTGGGTGCTGGCCGATCACGAAGGGAAGGACTACGCGGAGTACCTGGCGATGCACGGCATCGCGGCGTATGTGCTTCGCTACCGGTTGGGGCAGTACGGCTACCGCCACCCGGCCATGCTTGCGGATGCGCAGCGTGCGATCCGAACGGTGCGATCACTCGGATATAACACCGTCGGGATCATGGGCTCCTCGGCGGGTGGGCATCTGGCGGGGACGGCTTGTGTGCACTCAGCTGTTGAGGCTTACGGACTCGACCTCAAAGACACTTCGCCCACGATGAAAGCGGTGGATTCATTCTCCCCCCGACCCGATTTCGGAATTCTCTGTTACGCTGTCACCTCGTTCGATAAGCCTTACGGCCACGAGTTCTCGGGCAAACAGCTCCTCGGCGAAAAGCCCGATCCAAAGCTCACCGAACTGATGAATTTGCCGAAACAGGTCACCAAAGATACTCCGCCTTGCTTCCTTTGGACAACCCAAGAGGACGACGCGGTGCCGCCCCAGAACTCCGAACTCTTTGCCGCCGCAATGCGCAAGGCTGGCGTTGAATGCGAGTATCACGTGTTTGCCAAAGGCAAACACGGAATCGGGCTGACCGATAAGGCTCCCTTCAAAAACGCCCACCCGTGGGCAGCGAACATGATGTTCTGGCTGCGACAACACGGCTGGGCGAAATAGGCAAGTGCGGGCGGGACCGTCCGGGTTCGGTTACTTCTTAACCTTGGTCATCGTCATGCTTGCGTCCGCGCCCTTCTCGTCTTTGGCGGTATAGGTCACCACATCGCCCTCGAACTTGACCGTGCCTGTGGACTTCGATTTCATCTGGTCCATCTGGCCCTTGTTCGCGTCCAACATTGGTTTCAGAGCAGCGGGCACACTTGATTCGTCCAGCTTCGTACTGGTGATATCCATCACCAGATTCTCGCCAGACAGAGTGTATGTCCCTGACATTTCCATCTTGATCGGCTTGTCTCCCATCGGAATCGGCATTTCCATCTTGATCAGAACGTTTGAACCCGAAAAATTCGCTACCGCTTTCATGCCCTGCGGCATCTTTCCAGCGTCGACAGTGTAATCGCCCGAAAGCGACGGCCCGCCGCAGCCAACGAGGGCGAGGGCGAAGAGAGAAGAGGCGGCTAGAATTCGTCGCATGGAAAGGTTATACACGTTTTCCAGTCCTTTGGTTGCTATTCATTAAGAACCGCGTGGTAGCCGACATCTTTACCGCCATGATTTCCCCAGCCAGTTACAACTATTTTGCTTCCCACATGGGCGATACCGTTAATGCTCTCAAACCGCCAGCCCTTCGCCGCCGAGTCAAGTCGAATGACTTCCTTTTCGTGCCAAATCACCGCGTCATCGCCGCAGTATCCCGCGATGTAGAGGCCGTCTGGTGTGATGCACTTCGCGACGGCAGTCTTGCGACCCAGGTTCGGGAGCGTGTAAATCTGTCCTGCCTTCCAATAGACGGCACTGCTTGAATCTTCGCCGGAGACCGCGCCTACGACTACGGAACCGTCCGCATTCATGTCGTTTGCCACCGAGTCGGTGTGCATTTTTCCGATAGGAAGCAGCTCAGAGACTCGAAAATCGGTTCGGTACGCCCGGGCGGTCGCGCCGGATGTGGTGATGCCGCAAGCGGCCTTTCCATCCTGGCTTATGGCTAGTGCAATGCTGCTCGTGTACTCCGTCGGAGTCGGAATCTCCTCCATTCCTGCCCCCTTGCGCCAAACAAAAGCACGGTTGAACGTGCGCGCTTGGCTGTAACCAACGACAACGGCACCGTCTCCGCTGACGTCGTAGGCGAAGGAATCAATATCGCCTTTGAGCTTGCCGAGGAGCTGGAAACCGTTTGCACGGCTGTAGCGATACGCTTGTCCGGCTTTGCCGACGATGACTGAGCCATCGTGGTTCGCGGCCTGGGCGTAGATGTCCAAAACCGACTGATCCGGGCTTGGTTTGAACTTGGAAATCTCGCTTCCTCGCCAAATAAACGCATTGCCGGGGGCGAACTGTCCGACGACGACTCTTCCGTCGCCGCTGAGGGCATATGGGTGAGGTTGGGGGGTGGCGGGGTAGCCGGGGAGCTGGGTCACTCGGACCGCCTTCATAAGTACAAGCGCGAGAATCATAAGTGTATTGTTGGTGAATTGCAAGCTAAACTTGTGCCAGTGGATTGGATTTCGGCGGTTTCTGAGCTTGGTTTGAGTCTTTCGCCGGTGCAAATCTCGATGTTTTCTGTGTTCGAGGGCGACCTTTACGACCGAAATCAGGTGATGAACCTGACCCGAGTTCCGCGCGAGGAGTGCGGAGCAAGGCACTTTTTGGATTCGCTTTTGCTTTCGCCGCTGATTGGCGATGGGCAGAGAGTCGTCGATATCGGGTGTGGACCCGGTTTTCCTTCGTGGCCGCTTGCGTGCGCCCGGCCGGATTTGAAGGTGACGGCTTTGGATTCGAGCGGGAAGATGCTCGGCTTCCTGGCTCGTCATCCGCTACCAAATCTGGAGATCGTCAACGATCGGGCGGAAGGTTGGGGGCGAAGGGAGAAGTTTGATGTGGCGACCGGTCGGGCAGTGGCTCCGCTGGGGATTCAGTTGGAGCTTTCGGCGACGGTGGTTCGGATTGGCGGATTGGTGATTCCGATGCGGACGCCGAACGATACGTTTGAATTGGCATCGCTTAAGGAACTTGGATTGGAATTGGTTTCAGTTGAGACCCAAACCCTCCCGGGAACCGATATCGAACGCGTCTTTCCCATCTACAAAAAAATCGCCGCCACACCGCGTAAGTTTCCACGCGATTGGGCGACGATTCGTAAAAAGCCGTTAACTTAGACTCGACGGAGTTGCAATTCGACGTTGCCGGTGACGGCGCTGACGTCAATGGTTCCTGTGCCGTCGCCGAGCCGTCCAGTCACGCGCTGATCATTTTGCGCTCGGTCTGAGAGTTCAATGTCGGTCGAAGTCACTCCTCGTAGCGTCGTCAGAGCAACCCGAGCGTCTGATCCATCGGCGACCTGAACGTGGGCGTTTCCGCTGACAGTTCGCACGTTGACGGTTCCGCTCACTGGTTCGATTAAATCGACGGTTACGTTGCCCGAAACCGCTTCGGCGGCGATGGTCTTGCCTTTCGAACTCAGCACGGAAATGTTTCCGCTTGAGCAGCGCAAGTTCATATTTGCGTCGCACTCTCGAACGGTCACGTCGCCCGATTTGTTCTCGATGTACAGGTTCGGTGAGGTGCCGTTCTCGATCGAAACATCGCCCGCCGAAACGATGATTTCTACAACCCCGCTCACGCCTCGAACGTCAACCGCCCCGTCCGTGCTCTTGATCCGGCAAGCGTTCTTGGTATCTCGAACAATCACGTCTCCCGTATCCGACTTCACGTCCACTGAAGGAGTCGCCGCGACATGAATCTCGAGATCGACTTCAAGACCGCTCACCTGAGGTTGGCGAATGACTACACCATGCTCCGAGCCTTCAACGACGAGGGTGTACACGTCGGCCTTGGCTTTTGCGTCTTCCATCGTTGCACCACGAACCTTGGCTTTTGCAACCACGTAGGACTCCACGGAGTCGGCGACAATCGAAATGTCACCACAGCCGTTCTCTACCGAAAGGCTCTGCCCGTCGGTGATGGTGAAGGGAAGTCGAAGCTCGCGAGTTGCCGTGCTGAACAGCCAGCCGACATCAAATCGACCCTTGCTGACGTCCTTGAGACCGGCTTTCAGGGCGTCAAGACCCTTTTTGGCAGACGACCGTGCCCCCTCCGAAACCTCGTTCCAGTCGATCTTTTCGGTCACTTCTTTGCCGAGCTTTTCGATGGAGTCGATGATGTTTTTGAACGGATCGCGTGGGCGTGAATCAGTTGCATATTCGGTTGCTCCAGCACTCTCATAAGCCTCGCGTGGAGGCGGAGGCGGAATGTCGCCATCCTGGGACGCCGATGTGTAAAAGGCGTCGATCAGGTCTGCGGCGTCCTCGGGCGATAACTTGCCCTCGGCCACCAGTTTGTTAATTCGTTTGATCTCCTCTTTCAATTTAGAACCCCCAGTTTTTTCTTCGCTTCGTCGGCGGTGATTTCGCCTTTCTCAAGCTGTTCCAGAATCTTCTTACGTTTGTCGGCGTTCTTGTCGGTGCGCTCGCGGGCCTCAATAGGGCTTAAGTTCAGGGCACCAAGCAAAGTATCGAGCCTTGCCCGGGCGGTTGGGTAGCTGATCCCAAGCTCGCGCTCAACGCCGTTTAGCATCCCCCGGCAGCGCAGAAAGACTTCAAGGAAATCGAGCATCTCGGTATCAAGCTTTGCGTATCGAGGAATCTCAAAGTTCCCCCGAATCGTGATCCCGGTCTCCTCGCTCGTGAGCTCGCTGATATACAGCTCGCCCCCGCTCACGGGGTCCTTGTGAGGAATTCTGTGCATTCGATTTCGCTCCATATGTGCCTTTTTACTTTCTAATCGTCGGGTGCGTTGCATCCAACTTGATTGTTTGATGATGAATTTATTGATTAGTTCGGTTGGTAGACTTAGAAATATGAAATCTTCACTTGAGATTTTGAAGGAAAGGATGGGCGATGTGAACGCCCTGGGCGCTGCGATGGCAATGATGGACTGGGATCAGCAGACCTATATGCCGCGAGGCGGAGCCGAGGCTAGAGCCAATCACTTGGAGTGCCTCTCCAAGATGCACCACGAGATTTTCATCGCTGATGAAACTCGCAAAGCCCTCGACGGTGCTAGGGCGGAAGCCTCAAGTGAAGACGACATTGCCTTGCTCCGAGTGATTGGACGAGACCTAGATTTGGCCACCAAACTTCCTTCGGAGCTGGTTGCTCGAAAAACAAAGCTCTCGGCAATCGCGCATGAAGAGTGGGTTCGAGCGCGAACCCAAGATGATTTCGACAGCTTTGCCCCCACCCTCGAGCAGATGTTCGAGATTGTGAAAGAAGAAGCCCACCACCTAGGCTTCACTGATCACATCTACGACGCGGTCACTGACCAGTACGAGGAAGGCGCAACCGCCGCCGACTGGAAGAAGATGTTTGAGGCCATCAAGGGGCCACAAGTCGAGCTGGTCAAGGCGATTCAGGCCACTGGTCCGGTGGACGATTCCCGGCTTTACGGCGAGTGGAACCGACAAAAGCAATCCGAATTCACGGAGATGATCGTGAAAAAGATCGGATTTGACTTCAACCGAGGCCGTCAGGACACCGCTCCGCACCCATTCTGCACCGGCTGGTCGGTTGGAGATATTCGCCTTACCACTCGCTACAAGCCCTACCTGGGCTCTGCGATTTTTGGCTCGCTCCACGAAGCTGGGCACGGAATGTACGAACAGGGTTCGCCTGCGGCTTGGGATTTGACTTCGCTTGCTGGCGGAGTCTCGCTTGGCGTCCATGAGAGCCAAAGCCGAACGTGGGAGAACATTGTTGGGCGAAGTGAGGCATTCTGGTCGCACTTCGTTCCGAACCTCCATGAGTCATTCCCGCAGATCGCGGACATCCAACTGGGCGACTTCATGCGGATGATCAACAAGGTCGAGCCTTCGCTCATCCGAGTCGAGGCCGACGAGCTGACCTACAACCTCCACGTTCTCGTTCGATTCGAGATTGAGTGTGCGATCCTCGAAGGCTCGCTGGAAGTCAAGGACCTTCCTGAAGCCTGGAACGCGAAGTACGAGGAGTACCTGGGAATTCGCCCGCCGAACAACGCGCAGGGATGCTTGCAAGACGTCCACTGGTCGATGGGCTCCATCGGCTACTTCCCGACCTATTCGATGGGCAACATTCTCAGCTACCAAATCTGGGACGCGCTGGAGAAGGAAGTCCCGCTTCCGTTCGAGCTCATCGCCAAAGGCGAATTCGAGCCGATCCTCAGCTGGCTCCAGAAGAACATCTACAGCCAGGGCCGAAAGCACACGCCGAAGGACCTCATCAAAACTGCCACCGGCGAAGCGATGAATCCGAAGTATTACTTGGACGGACTGGGCGCAAAGTATCGGGCGTTGTACCAGTTGTAAGTTAGAGGTTTGAGGTTGGAAGTTAGAGGGACGATTTTTCTACCTTCCAACCCCAAACCCCAAACCCCAATCCTAAAGCCCCGCGTTCGCCTGCTTCAAGGCGTTCAAACAAGCACGCGCCTTGTTACAGGCCTCGGTGTATTCATACGACGGGTCGCTGTCGAAGACCACACCGCACCCCGCCTGAACATAGCCCACGTCACCCTTCTTGAAAATCGTCCGCAGGGCGATACAGAGATCGACGTTGCCGTCGAAACCAATTACGCCAACCGAACCAGCGTACGCTCCTCGACGAGATGGCTCTAATTCATCGATCACCTGCATCGCCCGCACCTTCGGTGCACCTGAGACGGTTCCCGCTGGGAATGCTGCCCGAATGAGGTCGTATCCGTCCTTGTCCAGAGCTAAATCTCCGGTAACGTCCGAGACGATGTGCATGACGTGGCTGTACTTCTCGATCACCATCAGGTCATTGACCTTGACCGAACCGTATTTGCATACCCGACCGAGGTCATTTCGACCGAGGTCAATGAGCATAATATGCTCCGCTCGCTCCTTCTCGTCGGCGAGAAGATCGCGCGCCAGAGTCAAATCTTCCTCCTCAGTTTGCCCGCGCCATCTGGTTCCCGCAATGGGCCGAACCCGCGCCTTTCCGTCGTGTAGCGAGACCAATATCTCCGGTGAAGCTCCGATCATCTCGAAGTCCTCGAACCTTAGGAGAAACATGTACGGCGAAGGATTGATCGACCGCAACGCACGGTAGGTCGAGAGCGGGTGCGAGACTCCGGTCACGTTGAACCGAACCGAAGGCACCATTTGGAACGCATCGCCCGCCGCGATGTACTCCTTCATGCGCGTGACCGTATCTTCAAACTCCTGCTGGGTCTGGTTCATGCTCACAACTGGCTCGGACTTCGTCTCTTCCGGCAAAGCTGGAAGAGGAGCTCGTAGCCGCGCGATCACCCAGGAAATCTCCTCCTGAGCCTTTGCATAGTCACCCTCCGAACCGTCCGCGACATAAAGCACCCGAATGATGTGCTTCACGTGGTCGAACACCACGACCAGTTGGCAGATCATCATCGCCAAATCCTCGGCTCCGAGGTCGTCCACGCAGGTATCCGGCAGCTTCTCGAAGTACCGAACGATGTCATAGCCCATCATCCCCACCGCTCCGCCCAGGAAGTGCTTCATTCCGGGCAAGGGAAGTGGATCGACGGCCGCCAACTCTTGCTTCAAAACATCGAGCGGATCCTCGCCAACTTCCAGAGCAGAAACCGTCGTCCCGTCAGCATCCGTGATCCGAAGATCGCCATTCTTTGAACGCAAAATCTTCCTGGGGCGGACACCCAAAATCGAATATCGCCCCACCTGCTCGCCGCCCGTCACCGACTCAAGAAGGAACGAATGAACCTGATCATGCGAGATTTTCCAGTACGCGCTCACCGGAGTCTCGACATCGGCAAGGATGTCCTGATAGACCGGAATCGCCTTTCCGCGCTTGGCTAGTCGCAAATAATCTGGAAGTTCGGGGGTGAGCATCGTGAGCTAACGATGTTACCGGGAAGCGCCGATGTGACAAACTAGGATCGTGCCAGGATTTACCACTCATACGGGCAAGATTGCAGTTTTGAACCAGGATCAGGTGGACACGGACCGAATCATTCCCGCCCGATTTTTATCGCGAGTCTCGAAAGCCGGATACGGCGAGCTGGTTTTCAGCGACGTTCGCGGCGCAGATTTTCCTTTGGATCAACCCGAGGCGGCTGGGGCGTCGATTCTGATTGTTGGAACGAACTTCGGCTGCGGCTCTTCGCGCGAACACGCAGTTTGGGCGATCCAGCAGGCGGGCTTTGCATGCGTGATCTCTCGACGAGATGCGGATTCTCCTGGGTACAGCGACATCTTTCGGGGCAACGCCGCCAACTGCGGCCTCCTGCTCATTGAACTGAACCCCACGGACCACGCCAAGCTCGTTGCGGCGGGTTCTGGGGCGGAAGTAACCGTCAACCTCCCCAACCAAACCGTTCTGATCAACGGCGAATCCCTCAGCTTTGAGATCAACGAAGCCACCAAGCTCGCCCTCATCGCCGGACTCGACCTCATCGGCACCACTCTCCAATACGACTCCCAAATCGCCGACTACGAGGCCACGAAGCTCGCCTTTGCGCCGAAGATTGAGGTCGCATGAAAGGACTCCGAACGGTAACGGGGACGTCCTCGTCCGCGATCGCCCTAGCTCTGCTCCTCGTCGCCTGCAACAAATCCGCGACAGAAGTCTCCCCTCCCGCCGCTCCGACCCCAACCCCAACCCTAACCCCAACCGGAACAAACCCCGAACGCATCAACCAGCTCAAAGACCTCAAAACCATCGAGATTCCCGCTCCAAAAGGCACGATGAAGCTCTGGATCATGGACAACCCGAGCAAGCGGCAAGAGGGAATGATGTTCCTGGTGGATAGGGAAGTCAAGGACGAGGAGGGCATGATCTTCGTCTTCCCCGAGGCCCAGCCCGACGACGGAAAGCACGGTTTCTGGATGCACAACACCATTCTCGGGCTCGACATCGCCTACGTCAACAAGGCCAAAAAGATCGTCAGTATCGCCCAAGGCAAGCCGCACGACGACACAATGCTCGATCCCAAAGGCGAGTATCTCTACGTCATCGAGCTTAAACTCGGCTTCGCCGAGCAAATGGGCCTCAAAGTCGGCGACACCATAAAAATTCCCGAAACTCTCCGAACGGATGAGTAGCCTCGCTCCGTCACTAAAACTATGAAGGCAACCCTCGCCCTCGCCGCCCTTTTTGCCACCGCGATCACGAACGCCCAACAAGTCTTCGGCGACGAAACCCGCGCCTGGATGGTTGGGCCTGCGAAGGCGGTGTCGAGTGGACAAGTCGTTACCTTTCAATATTCGGCGACGGGCTCGAAAATAGTCTTTTCGCGACTCGATTCCAACTCCGTCTTTCGGGGAATTACGGATGAACCTGCCGTCCCAGAGTGGTTTGTGTACGACGTAGCTACCTCCAGCACCACTCCGATTCGCGTGAAAGGGTTGTCGCGGGGCGCCGAAATCGCGGTGATGGGCGACAATATGCACGTCTTTTTCCAAGATTCTGCGAACCCAGCGATTCAGGGGTTCTACAACCTGGACAACGGCACGATCTGGCCGACAAAGATCGTCGAATCCGGCATCAGTTACTTGGGCGACCAACCTCAGGCTCCCTTTGTGCTCGCAAAAGTTTCCGACAAAGAGTTTTCGTTACTGGCTCCCGGCAAGCCGCCACAGCCGCTCAAAGTGTCGCCGGAGCTGTACCTTTACACTCCCTATCGGTACGACAACGACACGATCAAGTTCCTCGGAACGACGACCGAGAGCGGGCCAGAACGTTTCAAAGAGGCCACATTCGAGAGGCGCAATGGCGAAGTGAAATTCCGAACCCTACCGAAAGACGACTGGATGAGCCTTTGGAGAGGGTTCTCGGTTCCAGTTTTCGCGCTTAGTAGCGATGATTCCATGGCAAAGTTGGGACTCCCTGAGATAGCCCCGAAGGCCAAGGCTCCTAAGCAAGCGGGTGCCAAAGTCTCTTATCTCGAACCGTCAACAAAAATCTGCCCAGCGTCCTACACTCTCGCGCTTGATGACAAAGGCAAAACCCTCGCTTACATCGACAACGGAGCTCTGCTCCTCCGCGAAATCCGCCCCTTCGACCACGATCTCGCCGAGAAAATGAAGATCGCCGCACTAAAAACTGAAGCCCTCAGCAAGGCAAAGCAGGTCGGCACGGCAATTCTCATCTACGCTGCCGACATGGACGATGTGCTCCCGAACGGTGACAACTTCGTCAATCGCCTTATGCCCTATCTGAAGGACCGAAAAAGCCTGGATCAGTTCAACTACAGCTTCGCCGGAGGAAATGCCGCCAATATCGACAAGCCCGCGGAGACTGAGCTAGGCTTCATCCTTGGCCCCGGCGGTCGGGCGGTTGTTTATGCGGACGGTCACGCCAGGTGGATACAGGATAAAATCTAAGAACTCAACCTCTTCCGACTTCCAACTTCCAACTTCCAACTCACAAAGATGCCCATCTACGAATACGAACCCGTTGATCGGGACTGCTTCATGTGCCCGAACCGCATCGAAGTCATTCAAGACATCGGAGCAGAACCCTACAAGTTCTGCCCCTACTGCGGACTGGATGTTAAAAAGGTCGTCAGCCAGGCCACTTTCAAAGTCGGCAACGAAACAAACGCCGACAAAGCCGCCAAGAAGGGGTTTACCACCTACAAACGCGCCGAGAAAGGCGTGTGGGAGAAAGCCGCTGGCGAGGGACCCGACATCATCACGGGAACGAAGGAAGACCTCAAGGCCGTCGAGGCAGAAAAAGCCCCGAAACCGAAAATAATCGATTTGAATAACGTAGATTAAACAACATGGACAAGCGGGTGTTCGGAGTTGAGACGGAGTTCGGGTGCCTTGTCGCCGACGAGAACCTCGGAAAGCCCGAGCAGGTCGTCGAAGAGATCAAAGACCACCTCTTTTATGATCGAAAAATCGGCCTGATTGACCACCACGCCCGCGACGACGTCTTTGAGCCTGCCGAAAGCGGCGGATTCCTCCTCAACGGGGCCCGACTTTACGTCGACGCTGTCGGCTCTCACCTCGAATACGCCACTGCCGAGTGCCAGTCTCTCAAAGACCTGGTGGCCAATGATCGCGCCGGGCAAAGGCTCATTGTCCAAGCCCTCCATGACCTCGGCCTTGCCGAAGACTGCGCCATCTACAACAACTCTGTCGACCACTTCGGCGGACACACCTTCGGCTGCCACGAAAACTACCTCGTCCGAGCCGAGGGCGAGCTGATGAACGGCACCTTGCACCTGCTAATTCCGTTCCTTGTCACGCGCCAGGTCTTCGCCGGAGTTGGGCGGGTTGGTGGGCATGTGCTGTTTGAGGGCGACGCTCCGAGCTACGAGCAGATGACCCAAAACCCAATCGACTACATCTGGGTTTCGCACGTGTATGGCGTCGCTCCGGATCCTTCGATGAAGTTCCAGCTCTCGCAACGAGCAGATCATATCCTCCGCACAATCGCCTCGAAAGTGCGCTTTAACCGTGCCATTGTGAACCCCAAGTGGGAGACGATGTACAGCCAAAACGGCATGACCCGGCTCCACTTGCTGTTCGGCGAAGCAAACCAAAACGAGTACGCCTACGCGCTCAAAATAGGGACAACCATGCTGGCCATACGGGCCTGCGAGACGGGCTTGATCTCCCATGACTTCCTCCTCGCCGAGCCGCTGATCGCCCTTCGAGAGCTTAGCCGAGACGACTCCTACCAGTGGCTCCTCGAACTTATCGATGGCTCCATCGTCTCCGCCCTCGACCTCCAGAGTCGCTACATGGAGGCCTGCCAGGCTTTCAAGGGCGAGTCCGACCAAACGGACTGGATTCTCGCGGAGTGGGAAAGGACCCTTAACGACCTGGAGTCCGACCCCATGCAAATGGGCGACCGTCTCGATTGGGTCGCCAAGAAGCTGATCTGCGAGGAATACATGGCAAGTGAGCAAGTCGGATGGGAACACGACGCGCTCCAGTCCGTCGACCTCGAATACCACAACATCGACCCCGCCGCCTCGCTCTTCTATGGCTGGCAAGAAATGGGTCGCTCAAAGCGGCTGATCAGAGACCTTGATATCATGGTCGCCCAAGCCGAAGCCCCACGCGACACCCGCGCCCACGGCCGCTCAAAGCTCGTCGAACACGTCCTCAAGCGCAAAGGCGCTCCCATGTATGCCTTCGACTGGTCCACCGTTCAAGTCGACCGCCAACGCTTCACCCAACTCCCCGAGCCGCTAGAAATCTACTCCAACCCGCTGGATCAGTGGGGTCAGCCGATTTTCACGGCTTGACCACGGGCACTGAATACGAGTAAGTTCCCGACCCCACACGATGCTCAGAACCATCGGGCAATACGACCTTCGCGGTCGCGTTAACCGGAACCTCGACGGATAGAGCGAAGACGCCTTTCTTGACGGTCCAAGAGGTCTTGATATCCCCCCGAACCGACTTGTAGACGCAATCCGACGAGGTCAGATTTGGGTCTATCGCAGGAGCGATCAGGATTTCCTCGAAGCCCGGTTTGACCTCCTTGATGCCGCCAATCTTCTCGAACATCCAACCGACGACCGCGCCGTAGGCGTAGTGGGCAAATGAGTTCATTCCGACATCTTGGAAGCCCTTCTCAGGAGTCCAGCCATCCCATCGCTCCCAGATGCTGGTCGCTCCGTTGACGATAGGGAAGCCCCATGAAGGGAAGGTTTTGTTGTGCAAGAGCCGGAAGGCGACGTCGTTGCGGCCGATCTTGCTCAGGACGTGCATTAGGTCACGTGTTCCGACGAAGCCCGTTGAAAGGTGCCAGTCTCGCGCTTTGATGTTCTCCACCAGGTGTTCGGCGGCCTTGGTCTCAAGCTCCTTGGGCATCAGGTCGAAAAACAGAGCTAGAACATAGCCGGTCTGGGTCTCGCCTTTGACGTGGCCTTCAGAGTCGATGTACGCCGACTGAAAGGCGGTTTTGATCTTCTCGTGAAGTTCGTCATACTCGGCCGCTTCGGTTCGCTTGCCAAGAATCCGCGCCGCATCGGCGACGATCTTGGTGCTTCCAGCGAAGTAGGCGGTCGTGATGACATCCGGAGGGGTGTTGGCGTTAATGCTCAGCCAGTCTCCGAAGATGTGATAGCTCTTGGGGGGCAGGAGTTTTGGCGTCGAGCGTGCTCGGCAGAATTCGATAAATTTCTTCATCTGTGGGTAGTGCCGAGCCAGTAGAGTTTTGTCTCCGTAGACGTTGTAGATCGTCATTGGGCAGATCACTCCTGCGTCGCCCCAAGCCGGTCCGCCATCGTCCAGCCCCTTCAGAACCGGAGCGACCTTGGGGTAGTTTCCATCCGCGCTCTGCGAGTCATCCAGGGTGACGAGCCATCGCTGGAAGAACGCCTGGACGTCGCTGTAGTAGGTCGCCGTTCGGATGTATGCCTGGGCGTCCCCCGTCCAGCCGAGCCGCTCGTCGCGCTGCGGGCAGTCAGTCGGAACGTCCACGAAGTTCATCTTCTGAGTCCACCATGCGTTGCTGACGAGCTTGTTGAGCATCGCGTCGCTGGTCTTCAAGGTTCCACTTTCGGGAGTGCTGGAAGAAATTGCGACGGCGGTAAAAACGTCGCCGTTTGGCCGGGTAGGGACTCCGGAAACTTCGATGAATTGGAAGCCGTGGAATGTGAACCTTGGGTTCCACTCCTCGCCGCCGCCTCGGCAGGTGTAGGTATCAATCGCCTTCGCAAGCCGAAGGTTCTCGGTATAGAGCTTTCCGTCTTTGTCCAGCCGTTCGCCGTGGCGAATGGTGAGTTTAGTTCCGGCGGGATAGTTGACCTTGAGATGGATGAAGCCGCTGAGGTTCTGACCGTAGTCGATCAGGTACTTGCCGTCACCCTGCTCGGTGATCTTTTTGGCCTTGATGCGCGTGTACTCTCGAACCGGATCGCCGTCGAAGGCGTCGATCGGAATCGTCGGGTTCGGAGCGACCAATGCGCTCTTGTTAGTCGTGATTGGTAGGTTTGCGTCGTACTTTTCGCCGTGGAGGAAGTGCTCGTCCCGAATCGGGCCTTCGCCGTATTTCCAGGTTTCATCGGTGCCGATGATTTCGGAGCTGCCATCGGTGTATTCGATCTCGGCCTGCATCACAAGCTGAGGAGTATCGCCCCAGTGCTCGCGCTGGGAGCCCCAGGCGACGTAGCCGGAATACCAGCCTTGGCTCAGGATCGCGCCAAGGGAGTTTGCGCCGGGTTTAAGAGTTTTTGTGATGTCAAATGCACGGTACTGGACGCGCTTGTTGTAGTCCATCCAACCTGGGGTGAACAGGTCGTCGGTGATCCTCGTTCCGTTGAGGGTCAGGTCCGCCATTCCGAGGGCGGAGGCGTAGAGGGTTGCGCGGAAGACCTTTTTTTTGACCTCGAACGGCTTGGCGAAGTACTGAGCAGGAGCGACCACATTGAGTCCGCCGATGGCTCCGTAGGAGCCGCGTCCATATGGGAAGAGGTCACGAACCGGTCGTCCGTCGGCGAGCCAAGTGCCGTCGGTTTGCACGATTTCGGTTTTGTTGCCGACTTCAGTCTTGATAGTTGCCACCAGACCCGCTGGGCCAACCGAAAGGTTGGAAGAGATAACCTGGATCGAGTTCTTTCCGGCGACGACGATCGATGAAACATCGGCGAATTTGAGCTCGCGCCAATTGTTGACCTGCCCCGTCAGCGCAACCGATTTTCCGTTGACTTTGATGTCGAGAGTGTCGTCGGCGGTGATGTAGAGCGTGGTTTTGCCCTTTGCCGAGATGTTCCAAGAGTGGGTGAAAGTGTGAGTTGTGGCCGGAGTTCGGTCACCGGCAAATGCGTCCGACCAAATCCATCGAGCACCATCCAGCGGAGATTCGGGGGATTTGGGGCGATCGCCATGGATCCACTTTGCGCTAAAGCGGTCGAGCCCGGTCGCAAAGTTCTCCGGTTTCGACCAAGCCGCCGCCACGCCGTCCTGATCCCAAACTTGCAGCTTCCAGAAGCAATTCAGCTTCGCCTGGAGCTTCTTGCCTGCGTACTTGACGCCGTAGGTCGCGGCGGAATTCACCACACCCGAGTCCCACAAGTCGCCGATTTCCTGCTTCAACAGGTTCGGATTTGTGGCAACCAGAATTCGGTAAGAACTCTGGCGTAGCCCTTTGAGGTTGGCGTCGGTTGCTTTCAGCTTCCAGCTGAACTCCGGCTCCGAGCCCTGGATCGCGAGCGGGTTTGACATCGCGTTGACGCGCAGTTCGTAAGGCGCAATAGTGCAGGCAACGACGAAGGAAGCAACGATCATCGTAGGCGAGTTTAACCGCTCGGCGAAGGATTTGCAACGGTGATAGGAATTGTTTTATCTACTGGGGAAAATTAACATCCTTGCGCCTACTCTCGGGTGATACTGATAGTTTTGTCACTTTTCCGCGCAAATACTCACATTCAATGACAGTGTTCCCTGGCGCGAAAAGCCGAAACTTGACATCCCAATCCTTTGGCCAAGCCGGAAGCAGTCGAATCGCCCCACCAAGTTCCATCGGCTCGCACTGAAGAAGCATCAAATGGGTCTGGTTGAGCAGGTTCCCCCCATGGTTCTGGTCAGGGAGCCAGTCGAAGTTCGGCCCCCACGTGGCGGGCCAACGGTACGCAGGGTGCGAGTTTCGCACTTTGACATTCAGGATTCGGGCGGCTTCGTCGGTCATTCCGAGCATCGCGGCGACATTCCCGTCGTACCCCCACCCCTTGTCCAGATGGTTTTTGCGGGTTGCATAGGCGTTCCTCGCTTCCTCAAGAAGCTTTGGCCTCGCCAAAGATGCGGTTCCGAAGGGCCACACTGCATAGAGCTCGCCGTTCTCGACGTTCGACTCCTTCTTCACATACTTTTCGGCGGGGGAGAGCTGGGTTTTTCCGTCTCGGCTTTCGAGCGGAAGGACTGGTAGCTCTCCGGCCAGCCGCTTATAGGTCGCCTTTTGCTTCGCAGTTAGGCCGCTTGGAAGAGCGGTTAGGCGATCCAAGATTCGGTGGAGACCCGCCACGACGGGCATATCGTTTTGCACTCCTTCCCAGTAGGTCTCAACCACTTGGGTCGGATCGATGAGCAGCTTTCCGTTCGCGTCGCGCTTGAATCGGGTGTCGAAGTACGCAAGAACCTCGTCCGCCATGGGCAGAACTCGTTTGGTCAAAAACGCCTGATCTTGGGTGTAGCCATACCGATCGAGCATCAAATTTACCAGCTCCGGCCCCTGGTTCCAGGCGTCATCCCACCATGGACACTGGACTTCATTTGGCTTGAGGCCCGTGCGATCCCAGCCGTAGTCGGTTCCCGCGTAGGTCCCGAACGGGGTCATTGTTTCGGGGAAGTAGGCACCTTTGGCTCCGTGATAGCTCGTCGCCCGGCTCTTGGCGAGCGGAAGCGCGTTTTCGTAAAGCCTCCAAAACGGCTCCATCATGTCGAAGTCGCCGTTTGCGAGCATTGGGTGATACATATGCCGCACGTTCTGGAACCAGAACGCATCGCCCCAGTTTCGGAAATCGGGGTTCGATTTTCGGCCCATGGCGGTGGGCTCGACGGTGTAGTAGCCGCCGTTGAACTTGATCGGATAAATTCCCCGTCCCTGGCATGCTTGGACGTAACGCTGGAGAGTGTAGCCGCGCGTTATGTGCGAGCCTTTCTCCGGCTGTGTTGCGGCGACTTGTTTGTTGTTCAGGAAAATCTTAGCTTCGCCTGTTTCTGAGTTGTACGTCGCTTCGACCCGATAGGTTTTGCCAGCTTCGAGCACCTTCTTTGCAGAGAGCTCAAGGTCGCCAACGATGAGCCGAAGCCCGTCGCCAGGGTAGGTGTCAAACAGAAATCCGTCGTTCCGTCCCGCCGTGACTTTGTCAAAGATGCGGCCTGGTTTCAGCTCATTGGGGGTGATGCTGGCCCGAAGGGTCAAGTTCTTCGGATGAAACTGCATCCCCGAATCCATGCTGTCTAGCCAATGCCCGAAATCACTCTCAACTGCCTTTGGGTCTGCCGAGCCCGAATACCCCCAGTCACGTATACCGCCTGGAAACACGTTCTGACCATTAGAGTCCTGTCCCCTCCGAATCGGGAAGTCGTTATCCGGAATCGCCTTGCTGGACAGCTTCTCGCCCACAAAAACGTGCGACCGCTCCCAGAAGCGGTTCCACCACGCCTTCGTCCGATTCTCGGCGGTAGTCGTAGGAGACCGGCCCAGCAAAGCTGCTGCTTCAGACTCCCAAGAACTCAAACTCAGGTTCGTATGAACCGCGATGCTCACATCGACGTTCTTGGTTGGCGCACTCGAAACCAGCCGCGCAGCCCCATCGGCGACCATTCCGCTCCCAGACAAAATCGCACCAAACGTGCGACCTAACAAAGGATCAAAAGCACCTTTCAGCCCGGTCAAGGTCTGCTCACTCAAGATCGTCGGAACGATGGATTTCCGGTTCGTGTGATACCACCCGAACTGGTTCTTTGCCCCGCGATCAAGTGGAACGTCCGCCGACTCAACCAGCGGAAACGGTGCACCCCTGGCGGTCCAAGCCGAATTGAAATCAGCCTCTGGCAAAACCCGATCCGCGCTGCGCCAGTTATCCGCACTCACCGAAATTGAAAAAGCCGCCTTTGAATCTCCTTTCAGGTGAACGACATGCGCATCCGAATCCACAAACAAACTCAGCGACGCATCCTTCCCGCGAAAAAGAATCCGACCGTTGTAGAGGTCCAATCTCTGCTCAAAAGAATTGCCCATGAACGGGTTTGGTGAGAGCTTGACCCGAACCCGCCCAACCTTCAAAATTCGCGAAATCTCGGAAAAGGAATCCGTCCGGGCAATCAGAACAACAATGTCGCCCGAGGCAGCCTCGACCCAGGCATTTAGAACAACTTCGCCGTTGCCAATCGGCATTGACCCCGCCGCATCAACCGAAGGCGTGTTCCAGACAACGTCTTGGGCAGAAACCTCCTTCTGAACCCCCGCTGCCAATCCGGAAAATGACGAGAGAACAGTGACGAGTAGCGCAATGCCTCGCATACTCCTCACGCTACCTTACGTGGCGGCTATTTGAGAATGCGGCCGAGCCAGCCGAGAAGAACCGAGGTGACCTCAGGGTTATGCACGTTGCCCGGCTTGCCCCATTTGGTCATGCTGTCCTTGAACGACGACGTTTGGAAGAAGCCATGATCGGCGTTCTTCAGCAATTTGAACTCGCCAAATCCAGGCTTGGATGCGTTCACGCAGTTAGCGATTTCTTCCTGATCCCATCCGGTAGCAATGAAATCGTTCTCGCCCCACATTGAAAGCACATGGCAGTTCGCCTTCACCCACGCCTCGGGAAGATTGTAGGTTGAAAGTTGCTGGAAGAACTTGATCCCGACTCCGGAGTATGTCTTGCCGTCTGGGTAGGTATCCATGACTGCCGCTTTCATCTTCGGATACCTCTTGATGATCTGCGCGGGTGAGAGTTGGTCGTTGTAGGTGTAGTGCAGAATTTTGCTGAGATCGATCTGTTGTTTGTCAACTTCGGGTCCCGAGGCTCCTGCGAGACTGGACTGGCGGCGCGAGTTTTCCAGGTTATATTCAATCCAACTCTTGTACATCGTCGCGCACGACGCGATTCCTCTCACTGGCTCCGCGGCACCAAGGAGCGGTCCAAAAGCACCGCCCATCGAGTGCCCAAATACCGCGATTCGGTTCTTGTCCACGAATGGCATCGTCTTCACTTTCCGAAGCGATTGCACATAGGCATCAAGTTCATCGTTGAAGAGGAGATCGGTGTAAAGGGGCCCGTCGCTATCGCCCTGACCGGGCTTCTCGGTTCGGATGATGGCGTAGCCAGCCTTGGAGATCGGCTCCAAAATGTTGCCGTAGGGCACCGCCTTGTATTCTCCGTCCATGCTGTACGAGCCGATCCCGCCGATCATGAACAGGGTCGGGAAGGGGCCATCGCCCTTGGGGTGAGTCGCGATCACCCGAATCCGGTTGCCTTTGCTGACCACATGGGTGTACACCACTTCAAACTCGTCGGCCCTTTGTTTGGGTTTTTCGATCAGCTTCGTGGTCAGAGTGATGGGCTGACCACCTCGTTTGACAACGAAGGTCACGGGTTCGCCTGCTCTAAGGGTTCTCAACACGGCAACCACATCGGCCGAAGTTGTCATCGGCTTCTTGTTGAAACTGACCAAGAGATCATTCGGAGCGAGCTTTAGAGCTTCTGCCGTCAGCCCCGGTAGAACTCCGGTCACCTTAACTCCCGCCTTTAGACCATTTGTTTTTGCCTCCTCTACCGACAGCGGTGCCATCTGAAGCCCCAGCGCACCACGGCGGGGTAACTCTTGGCCGTTGGCCGAAAGTGCGAGTGACAAGAGCGATAGAGCAATGTAAGCGCGAAGCATGGCGGTTGATACGAATTGTAACAGCGGTACAGTTCCAGTTGCAAATTTGAACGGCATTTAAACTAAACTGCGCTTCATGCGCTTATTCGCTTTGATTCTTGTTCTCGGGGTTTCGGGAGCCGTTGTTGCCCAAGACAAGCCGGAAGCCAACTGGAAGCTGATGAACCAGTTCGGCGGAAACTACATCCGTCAGTACGTTTACAGCACCTCACTCTCGCCGAACTTCATCAACAAATCCGACGAGTTTTGGTATTCCTGGAAGGACAGCAAAGGCGTCAAGTTCTGGCGAGTGAACCCGAAAGCAAAGAAAAAGGAGCCGCTATTCGACTCCGCGAAGATGGCGGCGTATCTCAGCGAATACACCAAAAAGCCCTACGACACCACCAATCTTCCACTCACAACTTTGACATTTGATGAGAAAAATGACCGGCTCATCAAGTTCACTGTCGATAACCTTCTATTTAGCTACGACACCGAGAAGGACGAATTCAAGAAGCTCGAAAAACCCAAAGAGACTCCTCCTGCCCCAGAACCTCCGGCTGACCCAGCGTACATCGGGCGCACTGGCGGCGGTGGTGGGTTCGGCGGCTTTGGTGGCGGCCGGGGACCCGGCGGCGGAGCCGCGGCGCGCGACTTCCGAAACTGGTCGCCCGACAAGAGTGCATTCATTTACGCTCAGGACCACAACCTCTACTATGTGGCGGTTGTGGATAAGAAAGAGCAACCTCCGGTTCAACTGAGCAAGGATGGCGCCAAGGATTACAGCTTTGGCTCGCGGTCGGAGCAAGCTGAATTGCAACAGCTTTTCCAACAAGACGGAACTACAACACAAGGCGGCTCCAACTCGACCGAACAGCGCGTTCGCGCCGGGGGAACCTGGTCCAAAGACTCCAAACGGTTCTACGCAGGACGCACCGATCAGCGAAAAGTCAAAGACCTCTTCCTCGTCAACAGCCTCAACCTCCCTCGCCCTTCGCTCATGACGTATAAGTACGCGATGCCCGGCGAGAAGGACGTTCCCCAGCAGGAAACTTGGGTGTTTGAACCCGAAACCAAGACGATTTCCAAAATGGAAATCGAGAAGTGGAAAGATCAGCGGGCGATGGATATGCACTTCCAGGATGCTTCTTCAGATGTGATCCGATTCGTACGAAGGGACCGGCTACAGCGAAATATGGAAGTTTGCGACTACGATGTCAAGGCCAAAAAGACGACGATCTTGATCACCGAAGGAGTGGAAAATGCGTTCCTTGAGTCGCAGCAAATCCGCTACCTCAAGCCCGGCGGAGACTTCATTTGGTGGTCTGAGCGAACTGGCTGGGGGCATTTCTACCTTTACAGCAACGACGGCAAGCTCAAAAATGCCATTACCAGCGGCCCATACCGCGCGAACAATCTCGTCGATGTCGAGCCCGAAAAGGGTCGCCTTTGGTTCAACTCGAACGGCCGCGAGGACGACGAGAACCCATACTACAGGCACCTCTACCGAGTGGAACTGAACGGCAAGGACCTCACCCTCCTCGACAAGGGCGATTCGGACCACAACACGACTCTCACTACTTCAAAGAACTATTCGGTGGATGTCTCGTCAAGGACCGACCTTGAACCGAGCGCCGTTCTCAGAGATAACGAAGGGAAGCTGATTCTCGAACTCGAGAAGACCGACCTCACCCGCCTCTACCAAACCGGATGGAAGATGCCCAAGACCTTCATGGTGAAAGCCGCCGACGGCGTGACGGACATCTACGGCAACATGTGGCTACCGTTCGACTTCGATAAGACCAAAAAGTATCCGATCATCGCAAATGTCTATCCGGGCCCCCAAACCGAGTCGGTGACTACCGGTTTCTCTGCCACCGCTGGCAACCAGCGGCTGGCTCAGCTTGGCTTCATCGTCATCCAAATCGGAAACCGAGGTGGAAATCCGGCGCGATCCAATGCCTACCACAGCTACGGCTACTACAACCTGCGCGACTACGGCCTCTCTGACAAGAAAGCCGGAATCGAGCAGCTCGCCGCCCAAAACCCTTGGATCGACATCGACAAGGTTGGAATCTTCGGGCACTCTGGTGGAGGCTTCATGACCGCCGCCGCGCTCATGCTCCCGCCGTTCAACGACTTCTTCAAAGTCGGCGTCTCTAGTGCCGGAAACCACGATAACAACGTGTACAACCAGAACTGGAGCGAGCAGCACCACGGCCTCAAGGAGGTCCCGGTGACCACCACCACCAAGGCGGCAGACGCCAAGCCCGACGAGGACTTCCTCGGCCGGGACGACCCGCAGTTCGACAGCGGAAACGGCACTACAGGCACCAAGTTCGATATCAAAGTTCCGACCAACGCCGAGCTCGCGGCGAACCTTAAAGGCCACTTGTTCTTGGTTCACGGGGACATGGATAACAACGTTCACTACGCCGGGACTGTGCGCCTCATGGATGCGCTCATCAAGGCGAATAAGCGGTTCGACTTCATGTCAATGCCCGGCCAAGCTCATGGTTTCGGACCGATGCAGAACTACTTCACTCAGCGGATGTACGAGTACTTCGTTCAAAACCTGATGGGCGCGCCGCTTCCCAAGGGTGTTGACATGGTGATCGCACCTTGAAGCTGGTTTCTGCAGCTCTGTTTCTTGGCCTTGTCAGTGGTTCTTTGGGTCAGGTCGATCCAGAACTTTACTCTGGAATGACATGGCGAAACATCGGTCCTGCCCGTGGCGGGCGCTCGCTCGCTGTCGCGGGGAGTGTTCAACGACCGAAGGAGTTCTTCTTCGGAGCCACTGGCGGCGGAGTCTGGAAGACCACCGACGCGGGTTCGACTTGGAATCAAGTGAGTGACAATACGTTTGGCACCGCCTCAGTTGGCGCGCTTGCCGTCGCTCCTAGCAACCCGGAAATCATCGTCGCCGGAACCGGAGAGAGGGATATCCGAGGCGACATTTCGCACGGAGATGGACTCTACCGCTCTAAAGATGCCGGAAACACCTGGGCAAACATCGGTCTAAAGGAGTGCCAGACGATTTCACGCGTGGTCATCGATCCAAAAGATCCCGACACCATGCTCGTCGCGGCCTTTGGCCATGTCTATGGCCCTAACCGCGAGCGGGGGGTTTTCAAAACTACCAATGGCGGGGCAAGTTGGCGCAAGGTCTTATTTGAATCCGAAAAGGCAGGTGCCGTGGACCTCATTCTTGATCCTTCCAACTCCAAAGTCGTGCTTGCTGCAACCTGGGAAGCGTGGCGTACGCCTTTCTCCATGAATTCCGGCGGTCCCGGCTCCAAGCTCTGGAAGTCAACCGACGGCGGCGAGACTTGGGATGACCTCAGCCAAGCCAAAGGGCTCCCGAAAGGAATTCTTGGCAAGATCGGCGTCAGTATTTCGCCTGTCGATTCAAGCCGTTACTACGCCCTTGTAGAATCCCTCGAAGGCGGCCTTTTCCGTAGCGATGACGCAGGAAAAACTTGGCAACTCGTCAACTCGGATCGCAACTGGCGGCAGCGCGCTTGGTACTACACCCACGTTTACGCTGGGCCCAAAAACAAGGACGAGGTTTATGTTCTCAACGTCGGCTTTGGACGCTCGACCGACGGCGGGAAGACCTTCCAAGGGCTGAACACCCCGCATAGCGACAACCATGACCTGTGGATTTCGCCCGACGATCCTAAGCGGATGATTGAGGCCAACGACGGCGGTGCCAACGTTTCCCTAGACGGTGGAGCAACTTGGACCGAGTCGGCATATTCGACCGGGCAGTTCTACCATGTGACAACCGACAACGCCTTCCCTTATCGGATACTTGGAGCGCAACAAGACAACAGCACGATCCGAATCGTCAGCCGAAAATCAGGTGGAAACATCGGCCCTGATGACTGGACCGGAACTGCGGGCGGCGAAAGCGGCTATATCGCCGTCAAGCCCAACGATCCCGATATCGTCTTTGGCGGCTCCTACGGCGGAGACCTCTCCTGGATCAACCACCGAACCAACCAGAGCCGAAGCGTCGACCCCTGGCCCAACAACCCCATGGGTCACGGAGCGGAGGACGCGGATTTCAGGTTCCAATGGACCTATCCCATCCTCTTCTCGCAGCACAATCCTGACGTGCTTTACACCTGCTCGCAGTTCGTGATGAAGAGCACGAACATGGGCCAAAGCTGGCAGAAGATCAGCCCTGACCTCACTCGGAACGACAAGTCCACGATGGGCCCATCAGGCGGGCCGATCACCAAGGACAACACGAGTGTTGAGTATTACGGAACAGTGTTTACTCTGGCCGAATCGCCAAAGGATAAGAACGTTCTTTGGGCTGGTTCGGACGACGGGCGAATCCATGTCACCCGAGATGGCGGCAAAAGCTGGAAAGAAATCACGCCGAATCAGATGCCTAAGAACGCGCTGGTTAGCATGATCGAAGCGTCGCCATTCGACGCTGGAACCGCGTATGCCGCCGTGGATAACCACGAGAACGATGACTACGCACCCTATGCTTACAAAACGACTGACTTCGGCTCGACCTGGACTCCGATTGTACGAGGCGTGAGAGGGGATGAATTCTTCCGAGTTATCCGCGAAGATCGTCGCCGAAAAGGGCTGTTGTACGGAGGCACAGAGAGGGGAGTGGTTGTAAGCTTCGACAACGGGTCGAACTGGCAGCCCCTGAGTCTCAACCTCCCGGTGACCCCGGTTCACGACCTTGCCTGGAAGGAAGACGACCTGATCGCCGCGACCCACGGGCGCGGCTTCTGGGTGCTCGATGATGTCTCGCCATTGCAGCAGTTAGGCGCAAGCGGGAAGACGCAAGTGTTTAAGCCAAAGGACCCGGTTGCTGCCCGCTGGGGCGGCGGTGGCGGACGTCGCCGCCGACCTGGCGGCGCAAGCGCACCGATTTCCGAGGTCGGAGCGAATCCGCTCTCGGGGCTCGTCGTGTCCTACTATCTCGATTCGCCCGCAAAGGCGGTTGAAATGGTCGTCAAAGACGCAAAGGGAACTGTAGTAGGCAAGAGAACAGCGGCAACTGAGAAAGGATTCCAACGAACTTCCATGTGGCTGGAATACCCCTCTTGGGAATCCCAACCAGGCATGATCCTCTGGTCAGGCTTCCCGTCGCCCATCTCGGCTCCCCCCGGAAAATACACGCTGGAAACCACGATTGACGGGGTCAAAACCTCTCATGAGTTCAAGTGGCTCCGCGACCCGCGATCCGTCGGCGACGACAAGGATCTCGTCGCTCAGTTCGAGTTCCTCCAAAAGGTCTCCGCAAGGCTGACCGAAGCAAACCGCGCCGTCAAAACCTGCCGCGAACTTCGCGACAAGAAGCCTTCAGATGAGATTGTTAGAGAACTGACGAGCATCGAAGAAGCCATTTATCAGACCAAAAACAAGAGCGGTCAGGATCCTCTGAACTACCCGATCAGGCTCAACGACAAGCTCGCTGGAGTCTTTAGCAACGCCCAAGGCGGAATGACGAGGCCCACTGACCAAGCAGTGGAGGTTTTCAACAAACTCTCCGCCGAACTCCAAGTTCAGCTAGACCGCCTTGCAGCTGTCCAGAAACTGCTCGGAAAGTAATACCCGAAGCATGGCGGCGCAGATATACTACCGCCATGCCAACGCCAAAGTTCTTGGAAGAAGCCACCGGTTGGTGGGAAGGAGCCTCGTCACTGTCCTTGCCATGGGATCGAAAAGAGCCCTACACTTCTAATTCTTCACTGCACGTAGAAACGGGTCCCAAGGGCACGTTCGCTCAAATCGAATACCGGTGGAGCCATGACGATGTGATCCACCACGGAGTGCTGCTCGTAGCAGGAAACAAGAAAGGTGGAACGGTCCAGGTCGGCTGGGTCGACTCTTGGCATCAGAATCCCAACGTCATGACTATGACCGGGAAATGGGAAGGCGATGACTCTCTCTCCGTCACGGGAAAATACTCCGCTGGCGAAGGACCCGAATGGGGCTGGCGCTTTGATCTGAAGCTAAACGGGGATACCCTCCACTACGAAATGACCAACATCCACCCGGATGGAAAGGAAGACTGGGCTGTTCGGTGCGACTACCGCCGAACCTGAAATGAGCGATTTCCTCAAGCAGTTCAAACCCGATAAAGAGTTCCCCGATGAGCGGTGGTTCTTCGTCAC
Source organism: Fimbriimonas sp. (assembly GCA_965248555.1). Lineage (GTDB taxonomy): Bacteria > Armatimonadota > Fimbriimonadia > Fimbriimonadales > Fimbriimonadaceae > Fimbriimonas. Next base: position 394,062 of record CBDFJP010000002.1, read on the forward strand.
TCCAAAGCCCTTCCTAAAGGATTTCGTATCCGAGTACGCGGTGTTCGATCAAGACTTCCACACCTATAAGTTGCCGAAGAAGTCGTACCCAATCGAGCCTTCCGGGGTCGATTCTAGAGTCGTAGACGCCAACGTCTCGGTTTTCATTTTCGACAAAAACCCCGAGGCGAGCGAACTGCGGCAAAATGCCTGGGAATTCCTCCTCGCCAACGCCGAAGCCGTCGAAGAAAAGCTGAGAGCCAAACTTGCTTCCGCGCAAGCCCAGGGACTAGCATTCTTGCAAGAGGAAGTAGAAGACGGCGGACCGTACGAAGACCACTGGAAAATGATCCAGTCCAAGATTCCTAACGCGGAAGTCGCCGTCGACAAGTTTTTCAAACTAGTGGCAATTGTGCTGGACGGGAGCGGATTAGAGGATCACGCCTTCGTCGGCTTCGAGTTTCAAACCTCGTGGGACAAAGACCACGGATTAGAGGTCGTGATGCACAAAGATCGAGTTTTGGCCAAAGCCGGGATGACCGAGCTAGTTTCAGGCTACGGTTCAACAATCGATGGGATCAAAGGAACCCAAGCAGTTGAGCTAGAAGACGGAGACTTCAAGCAGGAGTAAGAATCTGGAGGAGAGAAGGGGATTCGAACCCCTGAGCCCTTGCAGGCTTCTTGTTTTCAAGACAAGCGCGATCGACCACTCCGCCATCTCTCCAATCTTGGTCTTGCGATCAATATAATACTCGGTTGAAGTTGGCAACGTCGCTAGCTGGTGCGACGTCGAGTGAACCGAATTGCCATTTTCTGGCCGATCCAAAGTCCGGCGCCAAGACCCCAAAACAGGAACAGAAGCTGCCACAGCTCGTGGTTGTCGGAGAGGAAGGTGAAACCGATCGCTGCGCCAACACCGATTCCAGCGACTCCGCCGCCTAGGATGATTGCGAACGCAATTGCGGATTTCATCGAAGCTTAACTATATCTGCTCTTTGTAGCGTGATAAGATTTGCGTGTGAAACGCGCATTCACCTTGATCGAGCTCTTAGTCGTCATCGCGATCATCGCGATTCTCGCCGCCATCCTTTTCCCAGTCTTCGCCCAAGCCAAAGCGTCGGCCAAGAAGTCCGCCTGCCTCTCCAATACGCGCCAGCTCGGAATCGGACTGATGATGTACATGGCCGACGAGGACGACACGATCTTTTTCTTCGGTCACGCCGTTGACCTCTCCCGAACGGCTCCCACGCCGTACGGCGCGACGATCGAGAACCGATGGTGGAACCAGATTCAGCCGTATCTCAAGAACCGCGACGTACTTCGCTCGCCTAGCGACCCGCTCCAAACCCCAAATCCGCTTGAAGACGGGCAGGCTGGTCGTCCGTTTGTTCCTCGCTCCTACGTCGCCAATCGCGCCGCCGAGGGGCTGAATTACACGGCAATTGACGAAGTCGCCTCCATCGTCGTCGTCACTCTCAAGAACGGCGTTTACAACGATTCCTGGTACGAACCACCAAAGAACCTCTACAACAAAACCGCGACGACCCCACCCGTGATGTGGCTCGACGGACAGCTTGGGGGAGTCAACAACACCTTTTTCGACGGCCACGCAAAGTGGCTCTCAAAGGGTGCATTATTGAAGGATCCGTGCGGACTTCCTTACTCGGGAGTACAGCTCATGCGCCAATTCCCGATTCCGCTCGTCCCCGGACGAACGCCTTGGCACCCGAACTGCCCGTCGTAACGGGTAGCCTCTTTGCTGAATGAGACCCGACGGACGCCAGCCCGACCAATTACGCCCCTACACCTTCGAACGAGGCTTTGCCAAGTTCGCCGAAGGCTCCTGTCTGCTCAAGCTGGGCGATACCCACATGTTGGTCACCGCGACCGTTGAGGAGCGCGTTCCGCCATTTTTGAAAGGCAAGGGACAGGGCTGGGTCACAGCCGAGTATTCGATGCTCCCACGCTCAGGTCGGCAGCGCAATAATCGCGACCTCATGAAGCCCAACGGTCGTTCGATGGAGATTCAGCGCCTAATTGGCCGCGCACTGCGCGCCGTCGTTGACCTCGAAAATCTCGGCGAGCGGACGATTACCATCGACTGCGACGCAATCCGCGCCGACGGCGGTACTCGCTGTGCTTCCATCACTGCGGCATACGTGGCACTTTACGATGCTCTTGAGCATCTGAAAGGGAAGCGGCTTCTTAAAAAGGATGTCCTCAAAGATCAAATCGCCGCCATTTCGGTCGGAATCTATCGGGGTCACGAAGTTCTCGACTTGAACTACGACGAGGATTCGGTTGCGGAAACCGACATGAACGTCGTGATGACCGGAGCCGGGAAGTTTGTTGAAGTTCAAGGCACCGCCGAGGCCGAGCCTTTCGCCGCCGATGAACTCGGGCGAATGCTCAAGCTTGCCAAAGGCGGCTGCGACGAGCTCTTCGCCGCCCAGCGCGAAGTCCTCGGTCTATGATCTCAAAGCTCGTTATCGCCACTCACAACCGCAAAAAGGCGGGGGAGATGGTCACGATCCTCAGCGCACGATTTCCAGAAATGGAAATCGTGACTCTGGCTGACTACGAAGGTGCGCCGGAACCTGAAGAGACTGGGACGACCTACAACAAAAACGCCCGGATCAAGGCCGAATCCGCGTTTGCTTTTACTGGCGAATGGTGCGTTGCCGACGACGCCGGGCTAGAAATCGACGCTCTCGACGGCGCGCCTGGGCTCTACAGCAAGCGCTTCGGCGGCGAAGACCTGCCCTTCTCCGAGAAGATGGCAATGATTCTTGAAAAGCTACAAACCGCAGAAACTAGGGCGGCGAGGTTCCGCTGCAATGTCGCCCTCATCGGCCCCGGCTATTCCGCCAAAGTGTTTGAAGCGACCTGCGAGGGTCTCATCGCTGAGCAGCCCAGCGGAGGAGGCGGATTTGGCTACGATCCCGTCTTCTTCCTCCCAGAACAAAACTGCACAATGGCCGACCTCACCGCTGGGCAAAAGCACCAAATTAGCCATCGCGGCAAAGTTTTGCGCCTCGTCGGCGACGAGATCGCCAACCTGGGATAACTAACAGCCCGCCCAGGCGTCCATAATCGATAGAGACGTTTATGAATTTGCTACCCATCCTCGCATTCGCGCTCAGCGCACAACAAACCGAGCCGATGCGCAAGGTGGAAATCAAGCCAGCCGGCCTTATCCTCGAGATCCCAAAGGTCTGGAAACTAAACGACAAAGACGCAAACCTAGTGATCTCGGCTAAGGTGCCGATCAAGGATAGTAAAGTGGTCGGCAAACTCGATGTCGGTTATGTCATCGACGAATCAACCGATTCCGACGGCTTTTTGGCCGCACAAAAAGACATTCTCACCCGCTCCGGCTCGACCGTTGAGCGGCAATGGACGGTCGAGGCTCTCGGTGCTCCGTTCGTTTTCACCAAAAGCAAAAAGGAAAACGAGACCACGATTCGCGGCGTGTTTTTCCGAAAAACCAAGAGCAAAATGGTGCTCTTACTCTCCTCGCCGAGCGACGTTTTTCCCTCCGTCGAATCTCAACTGACCAGCGTGCTCGGCACGATGAAGGAAACCGAGGTTAAAGAGGCCAAGAAGCAGACTGTTCCGGTCGAGCGCAAGATCGAGATCGCTGAGGAGTTCCCGGGCGAGCTGGTTCCAACTCCGGTCTCGCATCCGATTCTGATCAGCGGCTCGAGTTACGTCTTGAGGTTGCCAAAGGGTTGTGTTGCCTCCAAGCTCGGCGAGGGCTCGGCCAGCGTCACCGTCCCCGGCCTCAGCCAGACCGTCATCCTTGACTGCTACACCCAAAAGATCACCCCGTTGACCAAGTCGTTTGCCGAAAAACCCGCCGCAACCGCCAAGCTCTTCAAAGGCGCAGTGAGTCGAATCGATCGCCTAGTTCCGGTTCGCAAGGACATGCAGCAACGCCAATATGTGTGGCGGTTCGGCGTCTCACAGAAGGGCGAAGACTTGATGACGTGCGATGTCCTCATCGCCCAACTGAATCCGCAGTACATGTTTGCCTCGTACGTGCAAACAAACAAGGCGGTTTTCAAGGCAGAAGAGAAGGTCTTCACGAAATTCATCAACTCGATCCGACTCGATGAGAAGAAGTGATTTTCGCGTTCTCGACAAGTAGCCCGATAGTGTCTGTGGCGGTGTTTGGCGCCGATGGCGAGTTGCTCTTTTCAGGTGAGCGGGAGTCGCGGCAGGAGGCATCGAATGCCTGTCTGGCATTGCTTGAGGAGTCCGGGTTGGAAGTATTGAAAGGAACCCTGTTCCTAGCCGATCTCGGTCCCGGCTCCTTCACGGGAACAAGAGTGGGTGTCACCCTGGCAAAGACCCTTGCCTGGTCGGCGGGCGCCAAATGTGGCGGAGCTTCGGCATTCGATTTGATCTCGCTGGAAGAGACCGTCGTCTTCCCCAGCAAGCGCGGCGAGTGGTTCGTCCGCGAGATGGGAAGGGAAGTCATCCGCTCCGTTGAGCTTCCATCAGCCCAACATGTTGGCTTCGGGCCTGGCATCGAAAATCCTACCTATCCGCACGCAAAACGCTTTGTTTCGTTATTGAATCTGGTTGCCCGAATCGCTCCCGAAACACTCGTACCGCTCTACCTGATCGACCCCAGCATCTCCCAACCCAAACAACCCCTCAGCCGAGTTGGAGGGCAGGCATGAACTGGGAAACCGTTGCGAGAAGGGTGCCGCTCAAGACGCTCACCACCCTCAAAGCCGGGGGCGATGCCGAGCTTTTCGCTAAGGCAAGCTCGACCGACCAACTGATCCAGATCGCTGCAGCGTGCCAGCTAGAGGGCATCAAAGTCACTCCCCTCGGCTGGGGATCAAACTTCCTTGCCTCCGATGACGGAGTCAAGGGCCTCGTCCTGCTCAACCAAACAAAGCAAATACTCATCGACGGTGACCTCGTCACCGCCGACTCCGGAGCCGCCTTCCAAGACCTCTGGCTCAAAACCACCCAAGCTGGCCTTGTCGGTCTCGAGTTTGCTGTAGGAATCCCCGGCACTGTTGGTGGAGCCCTTGTCAGCAACGCCGGAGCCTATCGGAGCAATATTAGTGAGTTCCTTGTCGAACTCGAGGTCGTCACCGATGGGAAGGCCGAATGGGTTGATCCAAGATGGATGGAGTTCAAGTACCGAGACTCCGTTCTACGTTGCGAGAATCCCCGATCCGCCGTCATCTCCCGAACCCGTTTCCGGCTTCCGCGCGGCGAGCAAAAGAAATCTTACGACGAAGCACGGGAATACCAGCGCCAACGCATCGGCAAACAACCCCCCAGCGCCAGCGCGGGAAGCTTCTTCAAAAACGTCATCGACGCTAAACTTGCTAACGAAATTGAGGGCCTTACCGAAGGGATGCGCAAGAACAGCGTCGTCCCTGCCGGGTTCCTCATCGAAAAGTGCGGACTCAAAGGCTTCCGCCTCGGCGGCGCGATGATCGGCAAAAAACACGCCAACTTCCTCCTCAACGTTGCCGGTGCAACCGCGACGGAACTCAGGTCCCTAGCCCACTACGCAAAAACCAAAGTGCAAAAGGAGTTCAGTGTCGAGCTCGAAGAAGAAGTGATGTACATCGGCGACTGGTCAACGTTTACGCCAATCAATCCGTAATCCGCCGCGCCTCAAGCTGAGGAGGGGTCAGCCAGCCGCTCTCAAACATCTTGATCGCCACCACATAGGTGACCTGCAATGCAAAAACTGCCAGCAGAAACAGATAAGTGGTCTTCAACAATGGTAGCCCGATCCGCCGCGCCAACCTATTCTGGCTCCGATAGCTCTCCAGGAAGCCGGAGTGCCGCGAGGCGGGCATCAGGCGCAAGGGAGCCATGTGCATCCGGCGCATCCAGGGCCGCCTCATCCAGTAAATGGTGAGGAACCAAGTCTTCCGAGATAGCCAGGTCGCAAGCCAGTTCATCGTCGTCGTCAAAGTACACTACGCGCGTGCAACAAATTGATCGCGCGGTGTTCCACTGGATCAATAGATGGTCTGGCGGCCTAGAAGGTTCCATGCGCTTCTTCAGCGAGGGCCTTCAGCAGTGGTGGGTGCGCATCATTTTGCTCATCTGCCTCGGCTCAATGATCGCCGCCGGGAAGGACACCCGCAAGGGCGCGGTCTGCGCGTTGCTTGCGTGGCCGATTGCCGATTTGTTGACGAACATCTTGAAAAAGACCATTCCTTTGCCCAGGCCCTGCAACGATCCGGCGCTTGACGACCTGATCCTCAGAATCGGACGATCCGACTCTGCCGGAACTGCGAGCGCGCACAGTGCCAATATGCTCGCGGTTGCCATCTGCATGCTCATCGCCCTCCGATGGGGCGGCATTCCGTGGCTCATTCTGGCCCTCCTGGTCGCCGTTAGCCGGGTCTACAATGGCGTCCATTATCCCTACCAGGTGGTCCTAGGCTGGATCTGCGGCGCGTTTGCTGCCGTACTGGTTTGTATGCTGTACGACTACTTTGGAAAGAAGCGGGCCGCGAAGAGGGAAGCTGTTGAAGCGAAATCCGGCAACTAACGCATTCCTGATTGCCGTCGTTGCGTCGATCATCTTGCCGTTCATTCCGGTCGTTCGCGGAATCCTGTTGCCGTTTGACTATCTCAATACTCACTTGCACGAGATGTTTCACGCCTTGGCGGCGGTTCTCACGGGCGGAAGCGTGGACAAAATCGTCGTCTTCCGAAACGCCGAAGGGGTTACGACCACGATGGGCGGATTCGTCCCACTGATTTATTGCGCCGGATACGTCGGAGCGTCGCTTTTCGGAGCCTTTATGGTTCGCTCTTCGATCAACGAGAAATCGGCGAGGAAGTGGTGCCAAATCCTCGGGATTGTTATTCTCCTGGTTAACGTCGCTTGGGTGCGAGGCGACATCGTCGGATGGCCCATCGGGCTCTTCTGGGGAGTCTTCCTTCTCGTGCTCGCCGCAAGGCTACAGCCGAACGAAATCCTACTCGTCGCCCAGTTCCTGGGCGTCCAGCAATGTATCAACGGCTTCAAGTCGCTGCGTGATCTTCTGATCCTCACCGGAGCAAGGGCGGAAAACACCGACGCCGCGATGCTGGCAAAAGCGACCGGGATCCCCGCCGCTGGCTGGGCACTCCTCTGGACTGTTCTTGGCATCTACGGCGTTGTGATGGCCGTTATCGGCCTCAATAAGGCGTCTAGCGGACCGAAATCGGCGCGCTGAGGTCGCTGTGACCCAGGGTCTTTTGGACTTCGCCATCGATTCGAATCTGGAAGTTTTTCACCCGCTTATCTTTGCTCAAAGCATTCTTCAGTGTTTCGAGTAGCTCGGATTCGCCGGTTGATCCAAGCGAATCGATGATCGCTGAATTCATGTCGACTGTCGCCGTGTGGTTCTCGACATCAAGCCCGATGACCCGCGCGTTATCAAAGCCCGCGTTCTTTACTGCTCGATTGAGCGCACTAGCGGTCACTCGTTCGACGATCTGGTCGTGCTTCACAGTCGGGTGGGAACCCGAGTTCTCGTCCCGAGGCTTCACCTGATCGGGAGTTGGAGGCGTGACATCCTGAATCGCCAACGGAATCTCTTCACCCGCCAAAGGCTGAGTGCGATTACCGTTCACATAGCTCGCGATACCGACAAAGCTCGCGCCAGCCACGGCGGCGGTGGCAATGATCGTCCAAGGAAAGCTACGGCGAGACGTTTTCATTTTTGTCCAAAGAATAGTTTAAGACCTTTTACCACGCACTTTGCAATACCATCGCGGAATTGCTCGGTAAGAATGACCTTTCGGTCATTAGGATTCTTGACGAAGGCGCACTCCATGAGGATTGCCGGCATTTTGGAGTTCCGGAGAACCGAGAATCCGCTGTCATGGGCAAACTTGTGGTCATCGATCGCGCCAAGGTTCGGTAGGGGGCCTTCAGACTTGATGAATTCCTGAATGCACTCAGCGAGGTACTTATCCGCGTCACGCCCTCCATGATAGATCGACTTGGTTCCGCTCGGTGGCGTATTGCGTCCGCCCGGATCGTCGTAGTGGAACGACAGGAAGATATCTGCGTTATTTCGGTTGGCAACATCGGCTCGGTAGATCAAGTCTTCGGCGAGGCTATCGCGGAAATGGGTATCCGTCTCGCGGGTCATGATAACCTGCGCCCCTTCGGCTTCCAAGGCCCTCTGGACAGCCTTCGCGGTCGCCAAACTCAGCACTTTCTCGGTATAGGCACCGTTTCCAGTGCCGGGAAATTTCCCTCCGTGGCCGGCATCAATCACAACAACTTTGCCCTTCAAACTTCCGTTGCCTGATGGATGGACAAATGAGATTTTGAAGCCATCCGGAGCTGGATCAAGAACTGCACCCATGCGGCCAGCAAGCTTGAAACTAAGAATTGTCAGCCCCGTATCCTGGCGGAGTTGAACCCAGCGGATGTGCTGGCTGAGTCCCTTTTCTACTTCCGCGAGCTTTGCGCTCATGGTTGGCATGGCAATCTCAACTACATCGCGCGATGGGCGGCGAATCGTCGCAATCCCCTTCCAGCCTGGCTTAGGAACCGTGACGAAAAGCTCGGTAGCCATCTCGTCTTCGTTTCGCTTCTGGACTCCAATCTCACCAGCCGGAACCACTACTGGTGGCGTGGGATCCTGTTTCGGTGGATTCGGCTTCGGAGGATCGACCTTGACCGTAGCGACATCAACTCGCTGCTGGGGATTAAAGTCGATGGTGATCCGCTGAGAATTGGGAATCTGACCCTGGGGCAACACTGCGTCGAAAGGAAGATTCAAAATAATCCTAACGGTATTTGGCCGGTACTGACTCACTTTTGCGGTTGAATCAAGGCTAAGATCGATGTCCTTGCCAAGCCGAGCACCTTCCAAGTCAACGACTACTTTGGGATCGTTAGACCCCATCAGGGAAACGGTTGGCCGAATTTTCAAGCCTGCCTGAACCGAGAGCTCGCCCGCCTTTACCGAGATAGAGCGAACCGTGCTAACCACCTCGAGCGCGTCATATCCGCCCGGAATCCAGCTACTCGTCCCGTCCATTTTTTGGAGCAGGTCCCGCAAAGCGATGCAGGCGTAACCGTCGATCTGGCGCGTCGAAACTTGGTAAGACTTGCCTTCCGCGGAAATCTTTGCCCCCACCGAGCTACTAGTGGCAGACCATCCCAACTCGATAATGCGATCGAGCGGAATCATAAATTCTTCGCCTACTCGGTACCCGCGCAACTGCACGCCAAAGTAGGTGTAAGACACCGTCGCATTCCGCACCTGTGCGAAAGCTCCGGCACACAGCGCCATCCATAGCGCCAGGGCAGTGAGCACATTTTTCATCCTGGAACCGCCATTGTACAGCGTTTGTATCAATTTCCACAACCTCCCATATTCATTATCGGCATTCCTTCGGGTATCTTCATTCCTTCCACCCGAAAGGGGAGGCACTCCAAGTATATACGCTCGGAGGGTATCCAAAGGTTCAGTAGCACGTGAAAAGCGCCTCCGCTTGAACCTGATGTGGTCAAAAATAAGGGCGGTTAGCTCAACGGTAGAGCGTCTCGTTTACACCGAGAGGGTTGGGGGTTCGAATCCCTCACCGCCCACCAAGATTTCTTGTCCATTCCGTAGCTTCTAACTTTTTTCTAGCCTTCCTACTGGTCATCATACGGAAACCCCACTCGCTTCCAATAATGAGGCAAGGGCAATGGCATTTTGAAACTTCGTGCAACAATTTTGGGTTCTATTTGCGCACTGATCGTGCTGAGCATTCCCGCCATTTGGCTGACGTCGGGCCGAGGTGTTGTTTCCAGTTTTCAGGAGCTTGAAGACCGACGAGCAAGAGAAGATGTAGACAGGGTCGTAAGGGCCATCAAGTCGGGATTCTACGACTTCCACAACAAGTCGGTGGACTGGGCAAACTGGGACGACACTTACCAATTCATGCAGGATCGAAACCCCGGTTATCTCCAGTCGAATATGGATCCGGTCTCGTTTGCAACGATGGGAGTCAATTACTTATGCTTGGTAGATGTCCACGGCAGGCTCGTACATGCCACCGAAGTCCCCTCCAAGAAGCAAAATAAGCGGGCAAATCTTCCCGCTAAGGAGCTGATTAACCGCCTCCACTCGGAAGGAATTCTTAAGGCCGGGATCGACGCAAAGTCGGGCGTCCACGGAGTCATCCAGGAGAAAGGGGTCCCGTTGCTCGTCTCTGTGCGAGAGATACATAAGTCGGGGGGCCTCGGACCATCGCGAGGACATCTCATCTTCTGCCGAGCTATTGATGACTCTTTTACGTCCCAGATTTCGTCCACCACCCAACAAAACGTAAAGATTGCCCTCGGGGGATCAGAGTCTCAATCGGGGATTGCGCTAAGCCACGTCTCCCCTGATCGTATTGAGGGTTTGGCATTTGTCGAGGGACTCAGTTCTCATACAAAGCTTGAAGTCGAGGTATTCCTCGGCAGAAGGGAGTCCGCCCTTGGACTAGCCGCGGCAAAAGCGGCGATGGTTAGCTTCGTGCTGATTTGCGCCCTCGGAATCCTATTGCTCGTGGTGCTTCTCGAAAAGAGGGTACTCGGGAAAATCGACCTCATAACAACCCAGCTGAAACCCCTGAGCGAGCTTGAACACTCAAGCGGAATACGCGTAAGCGTTCCGGGGTCAGACGAGTTTGGTCAACTGGCGAAAACCATCAACAACCTTCTGATCTCGCTCGACGATGACGCCAGCGAGCTGAGGGCCAGCGAAGAAGAACTTCGCTCCTACAACGATCTGCTCGAAGCCAAAGTGGACGAGCGAACCAAAAAGCTCGAACACCTTGCTCTTCACGACAAACTGACTGGCCTGCCCAACCGCGCCCTTTTCATTAATCGACTAGAGTTCGCCGTCGGGCAATGCAAGCGCGAACCTTCAGGGCTGGCAACCCTGTTCATCGACCTGGATAATTTCAAACTCGTGAACGACACCATGGGTCACGACATGGGAGACTCGATGCTCAGAACGGTCTCGGAAAGGCTCATCGCAACCGTTCGCCCTGGTGACACCGTCTCGCGACTTGGTGGTGACGAATTCACGATCCTCCTCACCCAAGTCTCCGATCTGCAAGAGGTGACCCAGATCGTCGAACGAATCCTAGTGAGCCTTCAAGAGCCGATTGCGCTCCAAGGTCGCGACGTTCAGGTTGGTGGAAGCATTGGGGTAAGTTTTTCCCACTCGGGCGAAATCGACCCAGTCACGATGCTCAAGCAAGCGGATACCGCGATGTACAGAGCAAAGGCCGAAGGGAAAAACGCGTATCGGGTATTCGACGAATACATGCAAGACCTAGCTCTTGCCCGCCTCAGGCTTGAAACAGGGCTGAAGAGCGCACTGCGAAACAATGAAGTTTCGGTCGTCTATCAGCCGCTGATCAGCCTGGCAACAGGCGAGACGGTCGGGGCCGAAGCCCTCGCAAGGTGGAATCACCCAGTAAACGGCCAAATCCCTCCTTCCGAATTCATTCCGGTCGCCGAGGACACCGGCGAAATCATCACGATCGGATATTGGATCCTCGAAGAAGCCTGTCGCCAAACCAAAGAATGGATCGACTCCGGGTATCCACCAGATTTTCAGATCAGCGTCAACGTCTCGGGCCGACAGCTCCAACGAGCTGACGTTGTCCAACGGGTGAACGAGATTCTAGACCGCACAAAACTTCCCGCCAAAAACCTAAAACTCGAAATCACTGAGTCGACACTCATGGAGGATAGAGAAGAGGTCATCGAAAAGATGAAGATGCTCAAGGAGCTTGGGCTTCAGCTCGCGCTCGACGACTTCGGAACCGGATACTCATCGCTCTCCACGCTTCGCCTTTTCCCCATCGACACCCTCAAAATCGACCGCGCGTTCATAAGCCGCCTGGGTGAAGAAGAAGGTGCTACAGCCATCGTCGAAGCAATTTCGGCAATGGCAAAATCGATGAAAATCGACGTCACTGGCGAAGGCGTCGAGACCGACGCCCAACGGGAAATCATCAAGAATCTGGGTTGTAACACCGGTCAAGGCTATTTCTACGATAAGCCTCTCAGCAAAGAAGCGTTCGAAAAGAGGATTAATCCGAGTTCGGACAAAAAGGCCGCTTAAGCAAACACTTCGCGATAACTCGCTCCCTGCTGAATCCTATAGACCGGAATCTCCGGCGCCAGTTCCTGAATCTTGTCCCGCAATGATCCCATCGCGCAGTCCTCGCTCACGCCATGATTCACCACAATCAGCGGCGAACCGGTGTCGTTGCAGTACTCGCCGATAATCCATGCCCGGGCAATATCGTCGACGCTGACGGCCAAATCTGCCCCCAGATCATAGAGCCGCATTGCCTCGCTGCAACAGCCAGTGCCAATTCCCACCGACTCAATAATCCGCTCCGGATCGCCATAAAATTCAACGCACGACTGTCCAGCCGGAGAAGTCCGCGAGGCAAAATATCGAGCAAACTCCAATGCCGTTTGCCGCTCTACTCGGTAAACATTCAAATAGCGCTCGCTCCGAAGTAAACGAGAAAGACCCAAAAAGTGACCCCACTCAAACGGCACCCCTATCTCCGGAATTGCATCCCAAACATCGTGGCACCGAATAATCGTCAGCCCAAGCTCGGCGATCAAAGCCTCCTTTTCCCGCTTCGCCGCCTCAAATCGCGGGTGCCCGACCTCCTTCTTCAACTCCCAATGGTCAAAAAATGTCGGCTCATGGGCAACCACCGTGTTCACCCCCAGAGCCGCCGCCTCTCGGAGAGTCGAAGAGTAGGGCATCCAGCAAACCGCCACTCCATTCACTTCCTGCGAAGGCGATCCCGCGATCACCCGGTCAACCGTCTTCGCCATGTCCAGCTCGGGCCAGAGGGCGTTCAGCGAGGCGCATAGCTCAGAGGCGGTCATGCCGCTAGTCTATATCTTCTCGACTCTAAAAGTGAAGTTCCCCTGAACTCCCGATTTGAACTCGGAGTTGTAGCCGTAAATCGATGCCCTGTACATCCCGTTTCCAGCCGACTTCACAAAGAGCTTGAACTTGATGAGGTCACTTGCGCACTCGTTGCGCCCAAAGCCGTCGACAAATGCCGCCATCGCTCCCCGACCACACGAAGCCCCCGCCGAATGTCCATGGATCACCTTCGTGTACTCGGGTGTCCCAAATTTTACAGAAGGCTGAACAATGCTCAACTGATCTAGCTTTGCCCCGGTCTTGACGTTCAAATGAAACTTGATTCCCTGATCGTAAATCGCGCTTTCGCCTTTTTGAAATGTTAAGGCATAAGTATCTGCCACATCCGAAACTCCGTTGCAGTTGGTTTTGGCCTTGACCGAGAACTTCTGAAAGCTCACATGGTCAAACGAAATCGGCTTTCCAAACAGAATCCCCTGCATCTGGGCAGGCGTAGCGGCGAGAAGTGCGGCGCACAGCATCATCAATTCACGCCTTCCATCGTACCGAGCGAGATCCCCAGCCAAACTTGCGAGTATCCGCTCGGTATAATGTGTTTGTCCCGGGCGGTTAGCTCAGTGGTAGAGCACTTCGTTCACACCGAAGGGGTCGTGGGTTCAAGTCCCGCACCGCCCACCAACGTTTCCCCGGCGTTCCGCCGGGTTCCGAGCTCAGCGAAGATTCTTAAGATTCATCCGCGGCCCCTGGCTTTTTCCGGTGCCAAAGGATGTACCAATAGCCCGCACCAATCATCCCCAGCCCGAGCAACAACAAAATTCCGACCCGAATCAGGGAATCTAGCTCCGAGAGGTCGATCAGAACCACCTTCGCCAACGTCAGTCCAAACACCGCCAAGCTGAAATACCGCAGGAACCGGCGGTCGAGCCGGAAACCGGCGACGATCAAAACGACCGCAAAAACCACCCAACTCGCCGTTGTCGCCGATACATGGTTCATCTCGAACGGCCGCCGAGTCAAAGCCCAGCTCACGAGCAGATCGGTCAAAATCCAACCCGCAAAACCACAAAGCACCGTCACCGCCCCTTCGTCGCTCTCCTTCCTTGGGGTGATTGTATACAGCACCACCAAAGAGCCCAACGCAACGATTCGCAGCGAAGGTGCGAGCCAATCGACTTGATAAACCCCCTTCGCTCCGAGAGAAACCGCAATACAAAATATCCAGGAAACCCAAGCGAGCGAGACCGTCTCGATTCTGCGCATCCGCAGAGCCAATCCCGTCCACACCACGGTCAGAATCCCGATCCCCAGATAGACAATCGTGTCTTCGTTAAATGAGCCAACTTGATGGTTTCCGGCAACCTGCAAAGCGAGAACAAAGACGACCGACACCAATGCCCCAAATGCCATCCGAACTGGCTTGGCGATCCCATCTTCGCAGTGCTTTCCAACCCAGACCGTCGCCATCACTGCATTCAAAACCGTTAGGAACAAAAGCCCCAAAGTCAGCCACTGGGGGCTCGACGATGGCTCCCGAATCAGCGCACTCGAAGTGGACACAACGCCCAACAGCCCAGCAGAAAGCAGCAACCCGAGCCGTCGGAACTTTATCGCAGCAGATGTTGTCAGCAAGGCGGCAACCGCCAAACTTAGAAGGGGACTCTCCTCCCCATTCAACCCGAACTCGGCAGTGGGAACAACGACTCCAAATGCTCGCATAAAGAGTCCGACGAGGTTCAGGGAACCAAAAAACAGGGCCCAATCTGCAACATCCTTAGAAAGCTGAGTAACGCAGAACCGGATAATCAATCCAACTGAAGCAGCCAGCAGCCCCAATTGTAAAACCTCTGCCGAGTGGTTGGAGGAATTCCAGAGCCCTATAGTTTCAAGCCGTAAGACATAAGCAATCAGTCCGAGCGCGTAAGTGACTAGCGAAACTCCAAACAAGCTCACAGCTGGCCACCGCAGAGCTGCGATGCCCAACAAAATCGCCTCAGCCGAGTACAAATACGCCGCCACCAACGGCCGATAACCCATCGGAACGAACACCGCCGCCGCCACTAACGCCCCGAGCCAAATCGAGTTCCGAGGCTTCTCCTCGGCAGAAAGAAGTGCCCCGACCCCGCCCGCCACAGCCGCCAAAACCAGCAAGTGCAATGTCCCGTTGGCCTGGTATTCCACCGCGAACCCGACCAGCCCCGTGACAAACACTATTGCCGCCGGGAGCAGCGCATGCTTGTCAAACTCGCTCGGCACAAACAGGCGAGAACAAACATACAATGCCACCCCTGTGTTAGCGTAAAGCGCCCCCATCCGAACCACGGTCCCCACATCCGAATTCAGCAGAGGAACCAGGGCAATCGAAGAAACCATCCATCCCGAAACCGCCATCGAATACCAGCGATTTTTCAAGGTGATAAACATCGCCGGAATGAGAATGAGGAAGTGAAGGCACGCATCGAGCACCGCCTTCGACTCCTTCATCGGCATAATCGCCGCCGCAAATCCGCCCAGCATTCCAATCGCCAAAAAGCTCCTTGAAGCTCGCCAATGGGCAAATCCTAGGTTCAAAAAGCTGAGCAAGACATACAAAGAGACCAGAGTCTCGCCCTCAAAAAGGTGCTTGTAAAGGTGGGCGCCCGCAAAGCTGGCGTACAGGCCCGCCGAGCCAATTCCGACCATCAACTGGCCAAACTCCTCCCGCTCGTCGCGCTTCCAAAAACCGATTCCGATGAAGCCTAAGCACAGTAGAATTTCCCCTGCAAACTGCACCGGCGGAGTCACGTACCCCCGAGAAATCATCACCGCCGCCAAGAACAGGAACGCCGCGAGAACCACGATCGCCCCGCCGCGCAAAAGCCCATTGATTCCGAGCTTGTACTCAATCTCATCGTGATTCATCGCCGTCGGAGGAGCCGGAGGCTCGGGCGCAGCCCGCAACCAAATCGGAGTCATCGGCTCTGGTTTCACCGTCGGTGGCTGAGCTTTGGGGACCAAATCCATCACGGGCGGCGGAGCCGGAACCGGGTCCTCAACCTTCCAGACGGGTTCAGGCGCTTGAGGCAAAACGGGCGGCGTTAAGTGCGCCTCAAGGGCAGAGAACCGGGCCCGCAGCTCCTGCAACTCCGCCTCCAGCCGCCCAATCCGCCTCTCCGCTTCGTCCTGGTTCATTCTCGCCCCCCACCGCGCAGGCTACCGCACTGCATGCTAACCACTCGTCATCTACAACGAATGACCCTCACAATCCGTTCCGAAAACCGAGAACCGAAAACCGAGAACCGAGAACCGAGAACCGCCAACCGTCAGTGAAACGCCCGAACCTCGACGCCGCCCCGACAAGCCGCCGCCGCTTTGCGGCCCCACATCACCGCCTCTGCCTCGTCTGCGACTTCCAAAACCCAAAACCCGTTCACAAAATCCGAGGCCTGAAGATAGGCCCGGGAAGAAACCGCCAGCGAACCATCCTCACTGCGCCGAATCGAGACCGCCGTCTCTGGATCGCGGAGCCCGCCCACAAAAACTCGAACGCCCGCCGCGACCATCTCATCATTTACCGCATCAATCGCTTGTCCCATCGAAGCATCATGCTCCACTGGCCCGTCCCAGCCGTTAGGCCGATGAATCGTGATCCAATATTTCATTCTGTGAAGTCTATCCAAATGGACTCCAATCAATGAAAAGGTTCTGTAAGTGAGTTTTACAAAATGCCACACGCAATGAAGCTGGCGGAGTGCAGCGATGTGACAATCACTTTAGACTTGCGTACGCTTCACGAGCCTTGGACAACAGTTGAGATTCGGTTGTGTGGCTTATGTCAACTCGCTGAGTTTTCACCACCCTGGAGAACAGCAGCTCGTTGTGCTGTTTCAGCCAAGATACAAACCGCCCCATCGCATTACTTGAACCATCTCCCGAGCCGAAGATGACGATTCGGTCTGCCCCCGCAAGGTTCGTCGCAATCTTGCCATAAAACTCGTCTTGATTGGCCATTTCAGCGTTCTTGAAATAGTCATGAACAGAGTGAACATGGTGGCGCAACCCGTCAGGATCGTATGGCTCAACCTTGGTCGGAACTTCGTCAACAACCTGCGTGCGATAAATCCGCGCCCCCGCGTGATTCATCACCAAAAGCGCATGAAAATCCTCCGGTTCCGGAGCACCCTGTTCAACGGATGAAAGCAGGTGCCGCAGCTCCATAACTTGCTCAACCGAAAGTAAATCCGATTCCACCGGCGAATGAAAGACCATCACCTTGCCGTCCAAAGTGACTTTAGCATTCCCGTTGTGCTCGGCTTCAACCGTGCCAAGAGTGCTCATCAGGTCTCTCACATCGCGCCAACCCAAGTTATGGGTCAGTGGTCGTTGGAAGACGGTGTCGTAAGTTCGTTGTTCTTGAGTATTCATGGGTTCAGTTCCTGGGGTGTAACGGGTCGTTGCCGACACTGCTCTAGTTGTCGGCATAGCTCGAGGCACCGGACGGATAAGGGAGTGATGCCGAACCAGGTCTCTGTGAGCCTCATGATTCGACGAGACTCGAGAGCGCATAACTCGCTCATCGCAATTGTCTCTTTCGTCGCGGTGTGGTTTCCGGCGGCAAGGAGCTCGGCGTGTAGCTCATAGCTCTTTGCGCATACATGGAGGATGCGAATGCTCTTCGACATGCCACCGAATTGGCGGCATTCTTCGGCGCATTGCCTACATTCCCGGGCGGCAGAGATGCAAGATTCGCGAACTTCTTGAATCAGCCGGTCGAAAGCCTGTTTTGAGTGACATCGGTAGTAGGGGGCAATCACTTCGCCACCGTTTCGACCCTGCCGAGTTCGCCGATTCGTTCTACCACAGCCTTCGCTGCAGCTGCGGATTGTTTGAAAGAGTCCAGATGCCTGAAAGAGTTTTCGGCTTCAGGGATGAACTTGAGGCAAGCCGTAGCACAGACGTCTTTGTCTGCAACTTGGCCGGACCGAAGCTGAGTTGCAAGGTTTGAACAGGCGTCTGAACATACTCTGCCGAGGCTCGCCGCAAGCTCCATTCCACCCATCATCTCGCCCTGGAATGCACTTCCGCTACACTGCAAAGCACAGTCGTCGCATGCTTCTGCACACAATTCTGAAAGGGTTTTAGGTTCTGCCATGAAGAGCTCCTGGGAGGAGCACTCGGCTCCTCGCTGAGCTACAGGTTGGCACCTAGTTTGACGCGATACAAGTCAGCCTTTTGATGTCGCTATTTGGCTGACAGTCAACTAGCGGATGTTGAAGTACTTGGCTTCGGGGTGATGGACGACAATGGCACTGGTGGACTGCTCGGGGTTAAGCATGAATTCTTCGGTGAGCTCGATTCCGATGTCTTGGGGTTGTAAGAGTTCGAAGAGCTTCGCCTGATCTTCAAGGTTTGGGCAGGCGGGGTAGCCGAAGGAGTAGCGCGCTCCGTGGTACTTGGCACTGAATAGCAGCCGCATTTCGTCGGGTTCTTGGTCGGCGATTCCCAATTCGATGCGAACCTGGCGGTGCCAGTATTCGGCGAGGGCTTCGGCGGTTTCAACGCCCATTCCGTGGGTGAACAGGTAGTCCTGGTAGTCGCCCTTGGCAAAGAGGCTGCGCTCGAGCTCGGAGACGGCGGGGCCGACAGTGACGACCTGGAAACCGACGGTGTCGGGTTCGGTGCCGATGGGGCGGAAGAAGTCGGAGAGGCAGAGGCGGCGGCTATCTCGCTGGCGAGGGAAGGTGAATCTTAATCTCTCAGTTTTTGAATCGTCGTGGTAGATGATGAGGTCGTTACCGTCGCTGTGGCAAGGGAAGTAGCCCCACTTCACCTTGGGTTGCATGACGTTTCCAAGCTCGCGGCAGAGGCGGTCGAAGGTGGGACGGACGTTGGCTTCGAGCCATTCGTTGAACTCGAGATTGCCCATGCCTTCTTGGCGTTTGAACTGCCACTGGCCCCTAAAGAGGGCGATGGGGTTGATGTATTTGTAGAGCTCGAAGATGTCGAACTTGGTGGCGGCGCGGGCTCCGTAGAAGGGAAGTTCGGGGCTTTGGGAGAGGGGTTCGATGGGGGAGCGGGTGCCGTCGAAGGTGTAGAGGACAGGGTCGAGGGCGTCGACTCGGTGGGACCGGACTCGCTCGGGGTAGGTTTCTTCTTCTTGGGTTACTTCGGCGGCGGGGGCGGAGCCGATTTCTTCCATGAGGCGAAGGCCTTCGAAGGCGTCTTGGGCGTAGAAGACGGTGCCTTTGTAGATTGCGCGGAGGTCGTCTTCGACGTAGCCCCTGGTGAGTGCGGCACCGCCCAAAATCACCGGATAGGATGACAAACCGCGATCATTGAGCTCGATGAGGTTGTCTCGCATGATGATCGTGCTTTTGACAAGGAGGCCACTTAGGCCGATGGCTTGGCAGTGGTGTTGTTGGGCGCCTTCGATAATGGCAGAGATGGGCTGTTTAATGCCGATGTTGACGACCCGGTAGCCGTTGTTGGTGAGAATTATGTCGACGAGATTTTTGCCGATATCGTGGACGTCGCCTGCGACAGTCGCAAGGAGGATGGACCCTTTTTCAGAGCCTTCCTCTTTCTCCATGAACTGCTCGAGGTGGCGAACGGCGGTCTTCATCACCTCCGCGCTTTGGAGCACGAAGGGGAGTTGCATTTTGCCGGCTCCGAAGAGCTCGCCGACGGTTTTCATTCCGGCGAGGAGGAGGTCGTTGATGATCTGGAGGGGCGTGTAGGTATTTCGCGCCTCATCGAGGCGGGCCTCTAGGCCTTTCTTGATTCCGTCGACGATGTGCTTCTGGAGCTGCTCCTCAATTGTGAGGCCATCGAAGGAATTAACGGAAGAGTCAGAAATTTTGACATTTTCGAACCGAGCCATGAGTTCGTGTAGTGGGTCGTAAGTACACGTGCGCTCAGGTTCATTCACACTTATGAGAATACCTCTTGCGCGTTCCTCGCAAAATTGCGTACAATGCGTGCATCTGACGGGGCGGTTAGACCGTCTCCTTAGGATGAGGGGACTATGAAAAACCTTAACAAAGTGATCATTCTCGGAGCAGCCATGATGGCTGTCTCCGCAAACGCACAATTCGGTGCGGCATCGAAGAAGGACTTCACCATGGAGAATGGTAAGTCGGGTGGATACTTCACCTACAACCCGTTCACCCGAGCTTCGGGCGGCGGAGCTGACGCAAGCGGCTACAGCTTCTCGGTAGAGAAGATGATCGGGACCAAGGAAATGGCGGAATCCATTCTTGGGTTCTCGCAGGCTCGTGTTGACGGGACCACATTGTGGCAACTTCATTACCGATGGTACATGGGAGAGGACACCAGTCTTCAACTCGGCGTTCTGGGTGGCGACGGCTTCGACAGCAAGAACGACTTTAACCTGACGTATTGGAAAGACATGCCGTCACAGGGCGAAGGAGCAATTAGCTTCTCAGCGTTCGCTGGTCTGTACCGATCAAGCACTGATAACAAGATTGACATCAACTTTGGTGTGAAGGCTTCGTATCCGTTGCAGAACGCGGTCAGCATTGATGCAACCTTCTGGCAGCTGAAGCGCGGCGGAGACAGCGGGAACTTCATCACCATTGGTGTTGGATACCGCTTCTAGTCTGAACTAGGCTCAGAAATGAAAACGGGGATCGCATTTGCGATCCCCGTTTTTTTGTTTCTCCTCTTAGGCAAAGGAGGGTTCGAGGTCTTTTTGGAGCATCGCTCTGGCTCGGAAGAGCCAGCTCTTGATCGTGCCTTCCGGCTTATGAAGCTGGTCGGCGATCTCGTTGACGTCCATGTGCTCGAAGTGCCGCATTATGATGATTTGGCGGTATCGCCATGGGAGCCGCTTGATGGCTTCCATGATTTGACCTCGGAGCAAGGCACCTTCGGCTCGCTCGGTTGTCTCGCCGTTGTCGCTCAGCGAGTATTCGTGGTTGTCGATTGACTCGGTCGCGTTCTTTCGCTGTCGGGCGAGGTCCACGATGCAGTTCATGCAGATTCGTGTCAGCCATGGCCGAAGCGGGCGAGTTGTGTCGAAATCCTTGAGGCTGCGGAATGCCTTGACGAAGGTTTCTTGTACGACGTCCGCGGCGTCGTCGGTGTTGTGCAGCTTGCGAAGGGCGAGGCCGATCAGCATCGGTCGGTAGGTGTCCATGAGCGATTGGAATGCATCGGCATTGCCGTTGCGGATTTCCATCACAAGGTTCGACTCCCAAGACTGCACGTAGGTGTTCATTTCTATTTCTCCTAATGTTCTTTGAGGTTTCTTCATCCCCCAACACAATTATTATAGAATATTTCAAACAGACTTTAAGAAAATTGAAGTTTACTAGGTCTAAATCTTCATTGTTCTTTAACCTAAGGAACAAACCTAGGTTCACCCGATGATTTCTACATGGGAGAAATACGGGGGCTTTTCTTCAGGATTTTTGCGGGGGTTGGGTTGTGTTCGGCGACTGGGCTGGCTGTTGATCGAGCAGTTTTTCGAGAGTCGTTTGTTCCGGTGCCGTTAGATTTGCGAGTGGATCGACGCTTGGACGCCTATGTGCCCCTTTACCAGCGAATGCTTCCGCTACGACTAACATCAAGACCGATCAGCTCCATTGACCTGCGAGCGCTTTCGGACGATTGGATTCGTATGAGCCAAGCTGGCAAGCTCCTCCCGATCGAAGCCAGTTTTCATGGTGAGGATCTTGAAGAGTCGCCTAAGGGGCAACTCATCGAATCGACGATGAGACTGGCAGCGCAACTAACAGATGTTGCTCATGCAGAGCTGGCTAACGGGATGGTTGACGATGCCGTCGCCGATGCTGTTCGTGCGACCGCTGTCTTGGATTCCGTCCGGTTTGCGTCTCCTGGCACCATGATGATGACGTCTTCGGTAGCCCGTCGATCCCTGATGATCGCCTCGGAGAATATCGTGCGGACGAGGGTTCTGCCCGCGTTACTGTTGCGTCAAATTGAAATCAGTAAGAGCGCCAGTGCGCGCTACGCAGAGTGTTTGAGGCGAGCCGATCGACAGAAGCTTGTTTACGGCGTTCGGTATGGCAACGACGGAAGCGAAGAACCAAGATATTCAGAAATTTTGGGTCCAAAGACGGTCAGCGCGCAGAAGTTTTATGGACTTGAGACAGCAGGCGGATTGGCCAAGCGTGCAAAAGCATGCAAGTTCGTGCCGGAATCAAAGACGAAGTAGCTCGCGCAAAGTATCTGCTCGCTTTCCATCAGCGTACTCCTCGTTTTCGTGCATCAGCAGGTCAAGACTGCTGAGGGCAGTATCAATCCGTCTCAAGTCTGGTGGGAATCCTTCCAGGTTGCTCGCCGCCGCCCAGCGGAGCCAGCCGAGGATTCGGAAGGCATTGGGGAGTGAGATGCGCGGACTAGCGCGAACATATTCGAGTGCTTCCTTCGCCTTGCGGCGAAGCTTTGGGACTTCGAGGTTCTCGCGAGTTTCACGCTCGCGCTCCGTGAGGTAGTCAATGGCACCCATAAACTCCCCTAAAGTGGCCAGTGTTGTCGAGACTTGGGCGAACGCTCCTATGGGACGCGAGCCTTCGCCGAATAGCCCTCGAACTGTAATCTTTTTCTCGAGAAGGGCGTCGAAGACTTCGCCACGAGAGTCATCGTGCCCAAGACCAACCAAGTGCATCATGGTGGAGTATCTCCTTCCCTCGCCGCTGTTGTAAACCGAGCTTGCGAGATAGCCCTGTTGGGTGGATTTTGCGAATCGGAGTTGCGCTTCGAGGCGTTCGAGGAAGGTTTTTGCTCTTAGCTCGGCGGATTGAATTGAATCGGAGTCGCAGACGGCTTGGACTCGGATGTGGTCTTCTTCGTTGATCAGCACGCTGAGGGCTTTGTCTTTGGAATAGAGAACCGCTCGGCCCGGGAGCGACCACTGGAAATTTGGCGAGATGAGCCGTTGGGCAAGGAGTTTTTCGCGTTCCTTGGCGGTGACAGAGCGGT
Source organism: Fimbriimonas sp. (assembly GCA_965248555.1). Taxonomy (GTDB): domain Bacteria; phylum Armatimonadota; class Fimbriimonadia; order Fimbriimonadales; family Fimbriimonadaceae; genus Fimbriimonas. Next base: position 416,891 of record CBDFJP010000002.1, read on the forward strand.
TGACGACGATGGACGGATCGATGAGCTTGACGGCGGCGGTGACCTTGTTCATCACCTCGATGAGTTCGGCTGAGTCGGCGGCGGTGGGAAACTTATGCCCGGCGAGGTTTCGCATGTAGCGAACACGGGAGGAGAGAGCGACATCCGAACTCAATGTTCCGCGCATTTCTGTATTCATGTTAGCACCCGAAGGCGATTCCTAGGTTTGACTGGTCAAGCTGATGTGCCTAGCTCTTGGAGCAACAAAACGGCATATCTGTTCGGGCCACCGCACCCGATCTACTTTGTAAATCCGGATGGGGGGGGGGTAGGGAAGTTTGTGCTTTCGTAAGTTAGGGACCCCGCTCCCGAGAATTGGGCGTTATCCGGGCCATAACGCCGGCCAAGTTTGCCACCTTTGGGCAGACTCGGCTCTCTTTGGCCACAAATTCCCCTATTTCCCCCCGCCCCTTGACCCGACAAATAGACGGCGGGTAAATTAGACGCTCCAATTGCCGCTTAGCTCAGTCGGTAGAGCAAGTGACTGTTAATCACTGGGTCGTAGGTTCGAGTCCTACAGCGGCAGCCAATTTTAGGTTCAGAACCGCCTTCCATATCTGGAAGGCGGTCCTGTTTTTTTACTCACCGGACCGCAAACGGCCAGTTCCCACAAGCTGCAGATCCTTTGTCGTCTTTCACAAAGACATACAGCCGGTAGCGGCCAGGAAAGGAGGGTGCTGCGCACTCAAGCATGCCACCTTCGGCTGTTTGCCACGGGCCCTCTACGACACCGCCCGCCTTCTCATCCTGGCCGTCGTGCTTCCGTGTCGGAGTCTCGTCGCGAACTTCCCACCGAACTTTCAAATTCTTGGAGTCGGGGTCATGGAACGTCACCGAAGCCTTTAACGAGGAGCCGACCGCAACCTCTTGACCCTTAATGTCTAACTCAAACGAATCGATCTCCGGGCAGCAGTTGTGGGGCAGGTGCCCGCTCCAGGACCGAATCATCACATCAATCGCCTCCGTCCGCTCCCCGGTTGGCAAGTACATTCCAAACCAAGTAGGCGTCTCCTCCTGCTTGGCACCCCACAAAAAAGCGTAGGACCCTAGGCACCATCCGGGCTGAGATGAAACTGCCTTCTGGTAGTCCGAAGCGTATTTCTTTGCCTTCTGGGTTGAAGTCGGCTCATAGGCCGCGCCCCAAGGAGTCTTGGCGACCTCCCACGGTCCGCTGGGACCGAATTCAGTGACGATGTACGGCTTAGTCCAACCCGCCTCTTTCAGCCGCTTCGGAATCGTCGCTAGCCCGCCATAGCTGTTGATCCCCAACACGTCGATCGAAGGGCAATACTTCTTAACATTCGCAATCTTTTGAGGCGAAATATCTGCCACGACGGTCGAGACCGGATGGTTGGGGTCGACCGTCTTCGCCATCTTTGCCAGAGCCTCAATCGCCTTCCAAGTCTCCGGAATATCGTTCCCGATCTCCATCTCGTTCCCTAACCCCCACAACAGAACCGAGGGCGAATCCTTGTACTTGAGGATGTCCGCCTTCACCTTCTCATACTGCTCGGCAACCTGCTTCGGATCCTTGTAATCGAAGTACTCCTTGTGCCCCAACCACAGCCCAAACATGATCGAAACTCCCTTCTGGTGAGCTTCCTCGATCACCGGCTCCGCCTGATCCGAGCCCCAAATCCGCATTGAGTTCCCTCCGGCTTCCCTCAACTGCTTCATCCGCCCTGATCCACCCGCTCCCTTAATGAAATACTTCTGAGTCCCCCGCATCAGCTGATAACCTGTCGCCGTCTTCACTATGGAGACCTTCAAGGGTTGTTGCATTGCGGCGGCAAGAATTGAAGCAAGAAGCATAGGGTCATTCTATCTGCTCATGCTTCATAATCAGAGGGAAATGCAGGAGCGACCGAGTTGGGACACATATTTCATGGAGATTGCCCATCTCGTCGCAACCCGCGCCACATGCCCTCGACGCTCCGTAGGCGCGGTGTTGGTTAAGGATCGCAGAATCCTCGCCACAGGATATAACGGAGCCCCGCGCGGAATCTCGCACTGCCCCGACCAAGGCGGATCGACCGACTGGCCCCAAGGCTGCCTCAAAGCCGGACACTGTATTCGGGCACTCCACGCAGAGCAAAATGCGTTGCTATCAGCAGCAATGATCGGAACTCCGTGCCAGGGAAGCACCATCTACGTCACCTGCCAGCCGTGCAACATGTGCGCAAAAATGCTGATCAACGCGGGAATCGAGCGCGTCATCTACGAAGGCGACTACCCGGATGAGTTCTCCCTCGAACTCTTCCGCGAATCCGGAATGGAACTCTATCGGTACATCGAAAAAGACCTCGTGATGGTGAGCCTTTGATCCTGATGGCCGCCATTCAGGACTCGCTGAAAGGTCTCAAACACCCTTTCACAGCCGGAATCATCGCGTTAATTGTTAGTTATGTCTTGACTCCATACGTTCGGAAGCTCGCAATCCATAAAGGCGCGGTTGATGACCCGACCAGGGACGACCGCCGGGTCCACACCGAGCCGATACCTCGATGGGGCGGCCTTGCCATCTACGCCGGAATTCTCGTCGCCGTCGTCTCGGCGTTTTTGATCAGCGGTCAGCCGCTGAAGCCGTACGTCATCGGAATTTTGCTCATCGGCGGAGTCCTCATGCTCGTTGGCGCGCTGGATGACCTCTACCAATACAAAGCTAAGCTCCAAGCCGGAATCCTGTTTTTGGCCGGCGTCGCCATCCAGTTCTTCTACAACAACCCCGAAGACTGGAAGTTGTCGCGAGTTCACATCTACGGCTTCGACATGCCCTTCACGGGTCAATACATCTGGCTCGCCTGGGCCGCGATCCCGCTGACCGCCATTTACATTTTTGTGGTTACCAAGACCATGGACACCATTGACGGAATCGATGGTCTCACCGCCGGTATCGCCACCATCGCGGGCTCAACTTTGTCCTTGATCGCAGTTTTTGGCTCTCAGCCTCGCGTCGCCATCCTCGCCGCCGCAGTAGCCGGGGCTTCGCTGGGGTTCCTGAGGCATAACTACAACCCGGCAAAGATATTCATGGGAACCGGTGGTGCCTACGTTCTCGGATTCACTCTCGCGTGTCTCAGCGTCGTTGGAACCCTTAAAACCGCCGCCGCCGCTGCCATCTTCATGCCGCTCTTGATCTTCGGACTCCCGCTCATTGACGCCATGAACGTCGTCGTACGGAGAATCAAGAACAAAGTTCCGATCACCCAGGCCGACAAGCGGCACATGCACCACGAACTCCTCGCCCGAGGCCTCTCACAAAGGCAAACCGTTTGGGTGCTCTACATCGCCGCAGCGGTACTCTGTACAGCCGGATTGCTGATCATCAGGGTTTTCGGCGCGAAATAGATGGACATTCTTCAAGCAATCGTTTACGGCATCGTAGAAGGTGTCACTGAGTTTTTGCCGGTCTCCTCAACCGCTCACATCAACCTCGTTCCGTTTGCGTTCGGCTGGGATCCAGCTCCGACCTCGTTCACTGCCATCATACAGCTCGGGGCAATTCTAGCCGTCGTCCTCTATTTCTGGTCCGACCTCTCGAAGGCCGCCGTTGCGTGGTTTAAGTCGTTCCGAGGAGGTCCAAAGGACACTGTTGAAGTTCGCACCGGTTGGGCGGTTGTGATTGCGACTGTGATTATTTCCGTTTTCGGACTCGCCCTGAAGAAGTACATCGAAGGGCCGTTCCGGTCGCTTTGGGTGATCGGATCGACCATGATTCTCATGGGAATCGTGATGATTCTCGCTGAGCGATTCGCCGCCAAAAACCGCGACATGGACTCGGTGACTAACCAGGATGGGGTCAAGATTGGTTTGTGGCAATGTGTTTCGCTATTGCCGGGGGTGAGCCGTAGCGGGGCAACGATCTCCGGTGCACTTTTCGGCGGATTTGATCGCGCCTCGGCGGCTCGGTTGTCGTTCCTGATGTCGGTGCCCGCAATCGCTCTGGCCGGTCTGTACCAAGGAGCAAAAGAGTTCAAGCACCTCAAGGAAGGCAACCTGCTGGTGCCAACCTTGGTGGCAACAGTGGTGAGCTTTATTGTCGGCTACGCTTGCATCAAGTGGCTCATGGGCTTCCTCCAAAAACGCGGGATTGTCCCGTTCGTCTGGTATCGGTTTGCACTAGGAATACTCATTTTCTTCATGTGCCTGACGGGGCGCTGGAACCCTAACGCCAGCATCGAGGCAACTCCAAATGTTCCGCAAGAAGCCGCAAGCCCCCGTTAATGTCGAGTGGCTTATCGTAGGCCTAGGAAACCCCGGCCCCGAGTACTCGGGAACGCGGCATAACATCGGCTTCGAGGTCATCGACGCCGTCGCTGACAAGCACAGGATCAAGCTCGACAAAGCCAAGCACAAGTCTCGCTACGGCCTCGGCTCCATCGATGGAACCGGAATTTGCATCGCCAAACCCATGACGTTCATGAATCTGAGCGGGCAAGCGGTCGCGCCGCTTCTGAAGGAATTTGGCCTCAAACCTGACCGCCTCCTTATCATCGCCGACGAACTCGACCTCCCTCTTGGCCGCCTCCAGCTCAAGCCAAAAGGCGGAGCAGCCGGGCACAACGGACATAAAAGCATCAAAGCCCTCATCGGCACCGAGGACTACCCCCGCCTCCGCTTCGGAATCCACTCCGAGAAAAAGGAGGACACCATCGACTTCGTCCTTTCAAAATTCCACCCCGAGGAGCGAGTCGACATTCAGCAACTCCTCAAGAAAGCCGTCGCCGGAATTGAAATCCTCGTCGAACAGGGCTTCGATCGAGCACAGAACGTGGTCAACGAAGGGAGTTAGCTCGCCAGCAGAAAGGGCTTATCCGGTCTCACAAACCGCAGATCGACGCGGACGACCAAGTCAGGATCAACCGCCATCCATGGAAAACCAGCGATCGCCGCTTGAGCATTCTCGAACCGCTCCGGCGAAAGCTCAGTCGCCGCAACAATAAACTCCGAACCCGAATATCGGCCCACAATGGCCCCTTTCGGCAGCCCAACCGAGATCGCCGAAGCCACTCGCGACAGCACCTCATCGCCTACTTTTCGCCCGAACCGGCCGTTGATCAAATCAAGATTCCGGACATCAAAAACCGCCACCACGGGTGAAGATAGGGAAGCCAGCTGGGCCATGAACTCCGTCCGGTTCAGCACCCCGGTCTGAGCATCCACCGACGAAATCAGCGACAGATGCCCGCAGTGGGCCCGAATCTGGTCCTCTGTGTATGTCCATCCCGCCTCGTGAAGCATCACCTGGGAATCGTCCAAAAGTGTCTCGTTCAGCCCAATGGTGAAATCGTGCATATGCGCCCAGTAATCCGAGCGCTGACTCTGAATCCGCTGATCAAACTCGAGTGCCTTCCAAAGCGCCCGCATCGCCCCCTGGTAGTCGCCCGAATGCTCGCAAGCCTCTGCCAGCCATCGATGCAAGCTCGCCAAGTCCTCAGCGGAAGTTGACGAAGGCGCATGAATGATTGCTGCCACAATCCCGTCCTTTGCCGCCGTAAAGTCATCCTGCATATACTTCGCGTAGCCAATCAATCCGTGAATCCGCGCCTCAGTCCTAAAGCCACCTAGCCGCGTAGAAGCCTCCGCCGCCTGCCGCAAGTTCGGCAAGGCATCTGCCGGACGGTTCTGCAACAAGAAAGCCTCTCCTAGAGTCCGAAACGCCGCTTCATAAGAGTGCGGTGAGAGCTCCGACGATCTCTGCTCCAGAATCTTCAGCAGAAGGGAAGTCGCAATCTGTGCGTCAACCATCGCGTAGCCCGTCTCTTGAGCTTCTTGCCGAGCCCAAGCTCGGCGAATATAAACCTGCGCCAAAGAGACCCGCAGATCGTCCTCAGCTTCTCGATCGCCAAGCTGATCAACAATTTCCAGCGCGCTAATACGGCACCGAATCGCATGATCCACGAGTCCTAGCGTCGAATAGCTCTCCGCATAGTGCATCAAAATCCAGGCTATCCCGCGCATGTCGCGAACCTGACGGAAATACTCCAGCGCGCTCTGCCAATCCCCAAACGCCTCCACTGGCTTGCCTTCCTCAAGCGAAAGCCATCCGCGAGTCTGATGAATCCGCCCCATCACATAGGTCAGGCGAAGCTCGAACGCCACGCCCATCGCCTCATGCAGGTACTTCAGCGCGTCCTCGCGCCGTCCGAGGCAGGCGTAGGCCGACCCAAACGCGGCCAATGCATAAGCCGAAGTCTGATAGTCCCCCGGATTCGAGAATTCTATCGCCGATTTGGCGAGCTCAATCGCTCGATGAGGCACACGGCTACTCAACTCAAGGGCGAGCTTTCCGTCGGCAAGGGCTTGTTCGTGCTGTTCAGGCATCCGATCAAAAGATGCCTTAATTGAGGATAATCCGTTTAAGAAGCCTTACCGGGTTTCTATTGATTTGCGGCGCAAATTTAGGATGTAGCCAACCACACCGAGAATCACGAGCAGATCATCAATCCACCCAACCACCGGCATCAAATCCGGCAAAAAGTCGAATGGAAAGAGCAGGTAAGCAACCCCAAGCGCCGCCGCAATGCGGATGGCTTTGGGGTTGTTTTTATTGCGAGCGGCTTCTGCAAGCCGAACACCACGGTTCACAATCGTTACGACTGCTCGCCGGGCTTCGCAGTTCCGCCAATAGGGCTTTTAGGAAGTTTAGCCTTCCGCATTGCCTCAGTTTCAAAAGGAAGCGGCTTCAGGGCCGGGTAGGCACGACCAGGGTTTCGCTTCAAAGTGTCTGCCGCCAGCGAGCGAATCTTGTTAATCCGGTTCGAGTCATCAGGGTGCGTAGAGAGGAATTCCGGAGCCGATCCCGATCCCTTCATCGCCCGAAACATTTCAAAAACCTTCGCCATTCCCTCTGGGTTGTATCCAGCAAGAACAACATGGCGGAACCCGTACTCGTCCGACTCCCTTTCTTGCCCGCGACCGTTGGCGACATCAACGCCGACCTGCTTGATGGCCTGGAGAACGGTCATTTGCTTCTGGCTAACGCCAAAAATAGAACCCAAAATCAGCAAGCCCGCTTCCTTCTCCTGAGCTGAGTTCACCGCGCTCGCCCAGTGCTCACGCCGAATGTGGATGATCTCATGGCCCAAAACGCCCGCCATCTCGTCAATTGTCTGGAACTTATCAATCAGCCCCGTAAAGAAAAAGATCGGTCCCCCAGGAACGGCAAAAGCATTCACTTCCTTCGAGTCGATCACATCAAATGTGAACTTCCAAGGTTCATTCTTCTTTTCATTCGGCGTTCGGGTATCCAAAATCTGCTGGCCCAACTGTCGAAGCAGAACAACTCGAGGATCGTTGTCCGGCAGAATCTTCTCCTTCTTCCGAATCTCCGCCGCATAATCGGCTCCCGCCTTTATCTGCTCCGCCTTCGAAGGCTTAAACATCTGCGCCGAAGCACCCGCAACCAACCCAACCAGAACAAACGGCAAAACGAATTTCTTCATAAGCAATATTCTACGACGTTCCAAGTGATCGCAGAGAATCAAAAAGCAGATCACGAGAAAACCTATAAAGACTCCGACCCGCAGTGCCAATGATATTTCTATCGCAAGGTGCAAAGCCTGACCGAGCAGTCAAAAAATCAAAGCTAGTATTTACGCTTAGACCTAAAGACGGCGCAGTAAGGAACCAACACTTTGCTTGGGAGCATCCCGGATCAGACTGGGTGATGAGTAACCAACTATGAAGCGAAACAACAAACGAAATCGAGGCTTTACCCTCGTCGAAATCATGATCGTCGTCCTAATCATTGGAATTCTGGCCGCGATCGCCGTCCCGAACTTCGTGAAGGCACGAGAATCGGCTCGCCGAGCAAGCTGCTTGGGCAACATGACCCAGATCGACTCTGCAAAAGAGCAGTGGGCAATGGACAACAAGAAGTCGAGCGGTGACGCTTGTACCTCGGGCGACGTAGCTCCAACCTACTTGCGAACCTTCCCAGTTTGCCCTTCGACCGCAACCGCCTACACCGTCGGTGCCATCGGAACCAAGCCAAGCTGCGCCAAGGCTGCAGCGCCTGACCTCCACGTCCTTCCGTAAGCTTCCGGCTTAGGAAATCGTGCAAGCCCTGTCCAAGTCTCTTGGACAGGGCTTTTCATTTATAGAATCCAATCCATGAAACCGATAACATGAATATGAACCGCCGCGCATTTACCCTCATCGAAGTGATGATCGTAGTTCTGATCATTGGGATTCTGGCGGCGATTGCCGTGCCGAACTTTATCACCGCAAGATCATCTGCCCGTCAAAAAACTTGCATCAACAACTTGAAGCAAATCGAATCGGCCAAGGATCAGTGGGCGATGGAGACCAAAAAGTCTTCGGGAGATGCCTGTGCGCTTACCGACATCGCGGGAGCCGGCCTTAACCTGAGAAACACCCCCGTATGCCCGCTCGGCGGAACCTATGCACCAAACGCCGTCGGAACCAAGCCTTCATGCTCATTCGCCGCTGCGCCCGATTTGCATGTCCTGCCATGAGCAAATTTTCCGCGATCCTGTTAGCCACTCTCATCGGCGCTCTCTACTGGCTGATAAAGCCGCCCCCGTTTACTAAGCCTCTCGGGTCGTCTTACCGGGCGACCTGCATCGGTAACATGACCCAACTGGCGTCCGCAAAGGAGCAGTGGGCGATGGATCAGCACAAAAAAGACGGCACTCAACCGAATTGGAGCGACGTGATCGGCCCCTACATCAAGACCAAGTCATCTTGCCCTGACGGAGGCGTCTACGTCCTCGGACAAGTTGGCAACAATCCCCGATGCTCGCACTCAACAGGCGATGCTCCTCATGTGATGCCATGAAGATTTCTTGGATTCTGCTGGGATTGGCGGTCGTGGCCCCGGTCGTAATGCTCAGCTATCCGAAGAACCTTGTTGACATGCGAGGAACCCACCCACGTCAGACGTGCTTCTGCAATCTGCAAATTCTCGCCTCCGCGATAGATCAGTGGGCATTTGACCGAAAAGCCCTCCCGGGCACGCCGGTGGGGTTCGGCGACATTTGTCCGGCATATGTTCGTCGGCTACCGACTTGCCCGCAAGGCGGCGAATACTACATAGAGAAAGTCGGGTCGCCCCCAATCTGTGCCGGTGCTGAATCGGAAACGCCGCATATACTCCTAGCCCGCCAACCGAAAACCAAAAACCGAAAACCGAAGACCGGTACGAGAACCGAAATCCGAGAACCGAAAACCGATAAACTATAGGGCATGTCCCGCCCGATTGTGACCGTTCGAGAGCTACGCGAGAAATATCTCCGGTTCTTCGAGAGCAAAGGCCACCTCATCCACGACTCCGGCTCGCTCATCCCCTATGATGTCACCGGACGCCTGGACGAAAGTCTTCTCTTTAACGGCGCGGGAATGGTTCAGTTCAAACCCTACTTCCGAGGAGTAGCTAATCCGCCTCAAACCCGCCTCACTACCGCCCAAAAGTGCGTCCGCACGGGCGACATCGACGAAGTCGGCGACGACAGCCACCTCACCTTCTTCGAGATGCTGGGCAACTTCTCTTTCGGCGACTACTTCAAAAAGGAAGCCATCGATTACTCCTGGGAGTTCCTAACTTCGCCCGAATGGCTCGGCCTCGACCCCTCCCGCCTCAGCTTTACCGTCTTTCAAGAAGACCAAGAAGCCTACGACTGCTGGGCCGCCCACCTTTCTGCGGCAGGTTTAGATCCTTCGATAAGAATCTTCAAGCTCGGCGACGAGACCAACTATTGGCCCGCCGGCTCCTTCACCAAAGGGCCCCCCGGCCCTTGCGGCCCCAACTCCGAGATGTTCTACTGGCAAGGCGCCGGCGATCCCCCTTCTGCGCCGTATGGTGTTGAGGATTGGTTGCAGGATGACTCCGACAAGAACTGGCTCGAAATCTGGAACGACGTCTTTATCCAATACGAATGGCAGGGAACCGAGGGTTCTGAGGGCTGGGTCAAGACCGGAATGCCCAACCTCCCCTTCAACTCCATCGACACCGGAATGGGCATCGAACGCACCGTCGCGGTTCTGAACGGCTACAAGTCCGTCTATGAGACAGATGCCTTCTCAGCGATCTTCGCAAAGCTCGACGAACTCACAACTCCCCCGAATGGGGGAGTCGGTGAGACTCCGGTCGAACCGGTGGGGCTGTCGGAATCTCTGACCAGCCAAACCGCCGCCCGACGCATCATCGCCGACCACATCCGCACCGCCTGCTTCTGCATCGCCGACGGAATCCTCCCTGCCAACAACGGCCGAGGCTACGTCCTCCGCCGCCTCATCCGCCGCGCCGTCCTCAAGGGCCAACGCACCCTCGGCTTCAACGATCTCTTCATGCACAACGTCGCTGAGGCCGTCTTCGAAACCTTTGGTGGTCACTACAGGGAACTAGCAGATCGCAGAGAAATAATCATCGAAACATTAAAGAGTGAAGAAACGCTGTTTAGACGGACGCTCCGAAATGGTGTCGATAGACTCGAAGCGGAATTGGCAAAACAGATTTACCACTCGACGCAAAGTAGTTTTGGACTTCTGTCAGACTTCGTTGCATCCAAACCATCTAAAACAAGAGAAGATCTTGCATTTCAAGAATTTGTGTACCTGTCGTCCGGCAAGTCGCTCCAAAATGCTCTAGAGGTAATGGAGGGACTACTTCCTGCTGCTTCTTGGTTCAAGTTTTTTTATGCCAGACTCGAGGAAGTTGCTGATCAGCCGCTTTGGATCAAGGATATCAGTCGCCAATTAGCAGTTGGTGAAGCGGTAGCCCGTCACGAGACTCTCACGCTAGCCAAGCGGGTTCTATCGCCCCTTGACGGCCAAACCGCTTTCCAACTATACGATACGTTTGGGTTTCCACTTGAGGTCACGCAGGAATTGTGTGATGAGAATGGAATATCGGTTGACCTTGCTGGGTTTGACCGCGCGATGGCTGAGGCACAAGACCGCAGTCGTGGGGCACAAGGCGAGAAATCAGCTTATGGTGACGTGGCTGACTCAGGGCAGTACATTGAACAAACCTTAAACGACGGCCGGTGCTACGATCCCTATTCCTACCAACCGGGTGAGGTGTTTCAAACCACGATTACTGGCGTCCTGATATCTAAGAATCGCTCCACTGTAGTCGAGTCAGATCGAAAAGGATTTTACAGCCTCTTCTTAAGGCTCGAGCACGACCCATTCTATGTCAACAGTGGCGGTCAGGATTCGGATGAAGGCTACTTAATGGTCGAAGGGGGCATTAGATTCGATGTGCCGAAGAGTAGTTTTCGTTCATCCCCAAACTGGATACGTGCAATGGGTCCATATGACCCGCAAGATAGAGCCGGTGTCGACGCTCTGAAGGGAAACAGAGCCGCGAAAGGCAAGTCACCTCTGCCGACTAAAGAATCCGGTCTAGACTTTGTCAGCCCGCAGCTAAATGAATGGCAAGACCTGGAGCCGGATGATGCGATCAAGGCCGTTGCAGCTTCTTATCTTGGCGCGTCAGTGTTTGTGACGCTGACCAGTCGGGCAGCAGGTCAGCGGCACCACACCGCCACCCACCTCCTCCAAGCCTCCCTGCGCCACCACCTCGGAACCGGGGTGAACCAAGCGGGAAGCTACAACGGCCCCGACAACCTCCGCTTCGACTTCACCCACGGCAAAGCCCTTAGCCAAGAGGAAATCGCCAAGGTCGAGCAGACCGTCAACGAGGAAATCCTCAAAAACACCGTCGTAACAACCTACGCCGACCTGCCCATTGCCGAAGCAAAAGCCAAAGGAGCCATGGCCCTCTTCGGCGAAAAATACGGCGACAAAGTCCGCATGGTCGAGATCGGCGAGTTCAGCAAAGAGCTCTGCGGCGGAACTCACGTCCGCACCACCGGCGAAATCGGCCTCTTCAAAATCGTCAGCGAGTCCTCCGCCGCCAGCGGAGTACGGCGAATCGAAGCCATCTGTGGCGAAGCCGCCTACAAGCTAGTAAACGAGCAACAAGAAACACTAAAAGCCGCCGCCACGCTCCTCAAGACTAACCCCAAAGAGATCGTCCAGGCCGTCGAAAAAACACTCGAACAGCTCAAAGAAGAGCGGAAAAAGCGCGAGAAAGCCGAGATGGCGGCCATGAGCGGAGGGAGCGAACGGCAGGAAGCGACGAGCATCAACGGCGTCGATTTCTGGGTCAAAAACTTCGGCGACGCCGACCAAAAAGTCGCAAGCCAAGCCATCGACAACGAAGCCAACGGCAAGCCAAACCAGGTCACGCTAGGCGCAATCGTCGGTGAAAAAATCACCTTCATGTGCAAAGTCGGCCCCGACGCCCTAGCCAAAGGAGCCCACGCCGGAAATATCCTGCGCGAGGTCGCCAAAATCGCCGGAGGCGGGGGAGGCGGTCAAGCCGCGTTCGCAACCGCCGGAGGCCGAGACGCCACTAAAGTCGAAGAAGCCCTCAGCGCCGCCGCCGCGATCCTAGCCGCCCAGCTTTCCTAAGCCGCGCCCGAATCAGACCGCCAAACCCGATCGCCAGCGCCGCCACAGAGGCCGGCTCTGGCGTCGAGCCGCGCGGAGGGGCGCCCAAAAGCGTCACCTTCGCCTCACGAGTCTCCGCCCAAAAACCAAACATCTGCGCCAGCTCGTCGCCCAGTTCAAGCTCAACTACGGGCTGTGCGGGTGCCTCGGCCACCGCCCGCTCCGCCAAAACTCCGCCCGGAACCATCGACGCCATCACCGGAATCGGATCCGAAGTAGCCCGAGGCGGGTTCAAATCGTTCGGAACCGGCGCGGGCGAAGCCTGAAAGCGATCGCTCTCCGACAAGTACAAGTCAATCCGCGCTCGCCGGCCGTAGTCGAAATTGCGATGAACCGACAGCGCCTCGCGCAGCCCCGCATCGGATAGCGCCAAATCCGGCGGAGTCCGCACCCCTTCCGGAATCGGCTGCAGTTCCAACCCCGGCGAGTCTAGACTCACCGCAACCTGCGCCGACGCCCCACACACGAGCGCGACCAAAACCGACGGCGTAAAAGCACCTTTCATAAAAACCCCATTGGGCTTGGGGCAAAAAGCATGCCAATCAGTTGGGGGTTCGGAGTTTGGAGTTGGGAGCCAGCTCGTACCCTCTACCGACTAGCGCCGCGAGCCTCCCCAAAACTCCCAACTCCCCACTCCCAACCCAACCAAGTAAACTACTGCCTTGCTACGAACCTTCCTTGCCTCCGTCTTCCGCGCCGCCTTGTCTGATCTCGTTGAGCAAGGCCGCCTCCCGCGCGAGGTCCTGGACACCCGTATCGAAATCGCCGACCCCAAAAACCCTGAGCACGGCGACTTCGCCTGCAACATCGCGATGGTGGCTTCGAAAGTCGCAGGTAAGAACCCTCGAGAATTCGCAGAGATGTTGGTCCAATATTTCGATGCTGAGCCCGCGATCGAGACTGTGGAAATCGCCGGCCCTGGCTTTATCAATCTCAGGCTCAACGCCGAGTTCGTCGCCAGCTACGTCGAGACAATCAACGCCCTGGGCCATAACGAGCTAGCCAAGCAAAATCCGGTCGAGACCCCGCTCAAGATCAACGTCGAATTCGTCTCCGTCAATCCCAACGGTCCCATCACCATCGGCTCGGGACGAGGGGCCGCCTACGGCTCCACCCTCTGCAACATCTTCGAAGCCGCCGGCCACACCGTCCACCGCGAGTACTACATCAACGACGGCGTCAACTCCGAGCAAATGCGGCAGTTTGCGGAGTCTGTTCGGGCACTCATCAAAGGAGAGCCAGTTCCTGAGAAAGGATACAAAGGAGACTACGTACACGACGTGGCGAGGCAGCTTGGAGGAGTTCTTAGTGATCCACTTCACTGGGTTGGAGCGTTCGATGGAGCCATAAGTATTGAGCAGGGGTTTCTGCACAAGGATGTTCGCGTGGCGGCTGTGTCAGAGGCTCCCCATCTAGCTGAGGTTCTGCGAGAGCTCGCAAAAGTGCAGCCTTCGGATCGATCACGAAAGATATCAACCGCAAATCTTCAGCTTCTTAGTCAGGACGTTATGATAGATCGACAGCTAAGTGCATTACTTGCTTTCGGCGTCTCCTACGACACCTGGTTCTCCGAACAATCCCTCCACGATTCTGGCGTGGTTGCCGCCGAGATCGAATCCCTGGCCGCCAAAGGAATCGCTAACACCGATCCCAACCGAACCAAACTCAAGCTCGCCAAGGGCGGCAAGATTGAGGACGTCATCGTCGAGTCCCAAACCGCCGACGTAGATGACGAAGGCAATGTGGAAGTAACTCCCCCGAATGGGGGAGTCGGTGAGACTCCGGTCGAACCGGTGGGGCTGTTGGAGTCGCCTGAGTCTTCTGCAGCTACCACAGCCCGCACCAGTTCGCCCCGATTGGCATCGGGACTCACAGACTCCCCCAATTCTGGGGGAGAGACTTTGTGGCTCCGGTCAACCAAACTCGGCGACGACATGGACCGTGTCCTCCTCCGCAAAGACGGCCGCCTTACCTACATTGCCAGCGACGTCGCGTATCACAAGGACAAGTTCAACCGCCCCGCTGGTGCCGACAAGCTCATCACCATCCTCGGCCCCGACCACCACGGCTACATTGGTCGCCTCACCGCCGTCGTCGCCGCCATGCTCCTCGAGTCAAGTGAACTCGGCGAGCCCTGTCAAGACGAGTTCGACGCCAAGCTCTACCGCGACGAAAACGAGAAAGCCGCCTGCCAAAAGGCTCTCAAAGCAGCCCGCGAGAGGCTAGAAGTCCAAATCTACCAGCTCGTCAGATTCGTCAAGGACGGCAAGCCCGCCCCGATGCGAAAGCGCGATGGCAACATCTACGCCCTTATCGACCTCATGCGCGAGATCGGCACCAAGCTCAAGCCCGAAGGCACCGAAGCCGAGCAACTCGAATCCGGCAAAGACGTCGCCCGCTTCTTCTACCTGATGCGCTCGCACGACACCACCTTCGACTTCGACCTCGACCTCGCCGAAAAGCAATCCGACGAGAACCCCGTCTTCTACGTCCAGTACGCCCATGCCCGCATCTGTTCGATTCTCGAAAAGGCCGGGGAACAAGGCGAAGCCAACCTCGCCCTCCTCACCCACCCCAAAGAGAAAAACCTCATCAAGCGCATCGCCGACCTTCCCAACGAAGTCAGCCGCGCCGCCGAGGACTACGGCGTCCACCGCCTGACGACTTACGCCATCGAACTCGCTCGAGCATTCCACGGCTTCTACGGCGACTGCAAAGTCATCTCCGAAGACCAAGCCCTCTCCGCCGCAAGAGTCCAACTCTGCCAGGCGACAAAGAAGGCTCTCAAAGAAACCCTCGACCTGCTCGGCGTTAGCGCACCCGAGCGTATGTAAACCCTAGAAACGAAACCACTACCTGGCTCGTCCCCATAGAGCAAGGAACAAAATGTCAGAGAATTCGAATCGAAATCTCATCGGAACCGGCATCATCGCGTTTGCGGTGATCGCCTCGACAATGCTACTCGGCAACGCCGTCGTGCGGGCCAGGGGTGGGGGAGAAATCAAAGTTACGGGCTCAGCCCGAAAGGACATCGACAGCGACATGATCGCCTGGACTGGGCGAATCAGCTACCGTTCGGACACGATGGGCAACGGCTACTCAGCCGTCAAAACCGCGATCGCCAAGCTGAGCGACTACCTGAAGAGCAAGGGGCTGACCGAAAAAGAGATTGTTGTCGGCGCGGTACAAACCACCGCCCTCTACGAAGAAAAGAAAGAAGGCGGCTACGATAACGGCGGCTATCGCTCCATCAAGGGCTACGACGTCTCTCAAGCCGTCACCGTCCGCTCAGAAAAGGTCAACGAAGTCGAGCAAATCAGCCGCGAGTCAACAGACTTGATCGCCCAAGGCGTTCCTTTGGTCTCCGAAACTCCGCAGTTCTTCTACACCAAGATCGGCGATGTAAAGCGCGAAATCCTCGGCCTTGCGGCTGAAGACGCCCGCAAGCGAGCCGAAGAAGTCGCCAGTAAATCCGGCGCCGGAGTCGGCGACGTGCGCGGAGTCCGCATGGCCCCGCTTCAAATCACGCCGCGCTACGACTTCGAAATCTACGACTCAGGCTTCAACGACTTGAGCAGCAAGGAGAAGTCGATCACCGCGGTCGTGACCGTGACCTTCGGCGTGAAGTAAGGCAGCTCCCTCACCCCCGGTTCGCTACACTCACCGACCCCTCTCCCATCAAATAGATGGGAGAGGGGTAAGTCGTTAGGCAAAGCCCGGCAAAAACTGGGCTTCAGCGTCAAACAACCGCCGCGTTAACTCGCGAACCTCTGCCGGACAGCAGACCGCCGAGGTCAGCGGATCAAGCATCAATGCCCACTCCGCATGCTGCTTCGACTTCTGAACCGCCGCATCCGCGGCGAGGTCGAAGTAGCGCATATTCGAATCACAAATCGCCGCCATCTGCGAAGGAAGCCGACCAAACTTTGTCGGCTGAATCCCGTTGTGGTTGATGAGACAAGCGACCTCGACACAGCCATCGTGCGGCAAGTTCGAGATCAAACCCTGGTTCGGAGCGACGTTTCCGTAAACCACGATCGGCTGATTTTTCTCGATGGATTCGATAATCCAGGCGCCGTATTCAAACGACCGCTTGAGGTCAAGCTCCTTCTCGCCGGAAATCATTTTGTCGCGGTTCTCGTCAGCCGTCTTCCGCCAGGTCGGCCAGTTGTTCGCGTAGAATGACTCCTCGCCTCGGTAGCCGGTGTCGGTGTACTTATCAAGCAACTCCTTGCGCTTGCGGTAGTAGGGAAGGTACTCCGAAAGGTGCCCGCTGGATTCCGTGATGAACGCTCCGAAGTGGAGCATCATATCGCTCCTAACAGGCTCTTTCGTAGCAAAATCCGACGACCGATCCGCCGCCATCGCCATCAGTTTCGGATACAACGACTGACCATCCGGGCCGTTGAACTCGGTGAACCACGCAAGGTGGTTAATGCCCGCACATTGCCATTGAACCTGCTCATACGGCACTTCTGCAAACCCGGCGAGCATTCTTGAAGTTCCCTGAACCGAGTGGCAAAGCCCGATCTGCTGAATCTCCGGCACCGCCCTCGCGCCCGCCAGAATCATCATGCTCATCGGGTTGGTGTAGTTAAGCATGATCGCCTTGGGGCAAAGCTCGCGCATGTCGCGCAGGATGTCGAGGTAGACAGGAATCGTGCGCATTCCTTTCATGAGTCCACCGGGGCCGAGGGTGTCGCCGATGTTCTGACTGATCCCGAATTCGAGGGGAATATCGTTGTCAAACCGAACACACTCCGTCCCGCTGACCTCAATGGAGTTGACCACATAATCAATCCCCTTCATCAGCTCGCGTCGGTTTGTCGAACCAACCAACTTCCACTTTTCACCCTGACCGACGGTGTCGATCAGCTTCTGCATCAAAGTCATCTGCAGCTTGAGCCGAGTCTCGTCGATGTCGCAAAGCCGCAACTCGCCGCCCTGATTGTCTGGAATGAGAACCACGTCGCGCAGCACGGAGTTGGTGAAGAAGCTCCCCGCCCCCATCATCAGGACATTGACTTTGCGAGGCATCGAACCCGGAAGGCCGTTCCGCTCGTCGGCTTTGCTGTGGTCAAGATGTGATTCAGTGGCGGCACTCATAGTGAATGCCAAGTTTAACCGCCGCCGTTGAAACGCGCCTAGTTTGCAGTCGAAAAATGAATGCTACGCCGCGAAAAGATCATCAATCGACAGATAGCGTTCACCAGTGTCGTAGCAGAAGGTCAGCACGGTTGCCCCATCCGGAAGCTCAGGAAGCTTTTTCGCCACCGCAGCCAAAGATGCCCCCGAAGAGATGCCGATGAAGATTCCCTCCACTGCCGCGGCGCGGCGAGCAAACTCAAAAGCCTCAGCCTCTTCGATCTGAATGACTCCATCCAAAATGTCAGTATGCAGATTTGCGGGAACGAATCCGGCCCCGATTCCTTGGAGCCTGTGCGGTGACGGAGAACCGCCCGAGATGACCGGAGATTTGGCCGGCTCAACCGCAAATATCTGTAGGGAAGGGAACTTGGGCTTCAATATCTCCGCGACTCCCGTAATGTGCCCACCCGTCCCTACTCCAGTGACGATGGCGTCAAGACCGTCCGGAAAGTCGGCAAGGATTTCTTGTGCCGTAGTGCGGTGATGCACATCGATGTTCGCCGGATTCTCGAACTGCTGGGGAATCCAGCTATTCGGGGTCTCGGCGGCCAGTTCCTTGGCCCTTTCAATTGCCCCCTTCATGCCCTTTTCCTTCGGGGTCAGATCAAAGGTAGCTCCGTAAGCCGCCATGATCCGGCGTCGCTCAACCGACATGGACTCAGGCATCACCAAAACCAACTTGTAACCTTTAACCGCCGCCACGAGCGCCAATCCAATTCCCGTATTCCCAGAAGTTGGTTCAATAATCGTTGTCCCTGGCTTGAGCGAACCATCCTTCTCGGCCGCCCCAATCATCGCTAGAGCGATGCGATCCTTGATCGAGCCGCCGGGGTTCTGGCGTTCGAGCTTCATAAACACGTTACAGCGATCCCCAAAGAGCCGGTTGAGCCGCACGTGCGGAGTGTTGCCAATTGCTTCGAGGATGCTGTTGTATTTCATTTTGGGCTGTATTTCACAAAGGAGCCAGGGGCGACGGATTCGGTGATCCAGGCGTTTCCGCCGATGATCGAGCCTCGTCCAATGACAGTTTCGCCGCCGAGAATCGTTGCATTAGCGTAAATCAGAACTTCGTCTTCGATGGTGGGATGCCGCTTCGATTTCGCCATTTCCTTCGAAATCGAAAGTGCACCGAGGGTTACGCCTTGATAAAGTTTTACGCCAGAGCCAATGACCGTTGTTTCACCAATCACAACTCCGGTGCCGTGATCGACGAAAAACCGCTCGCCGATCTTCGCGCCCGGGTGAATATCGATTCCCGTCTCCCGATGCGCCTTTTCGGTGATGATTCTTGGGACAAGATTGAAGCCTTGCTGATGGAGAAAATGGGCGAGGCGGTAGTGGGCAGTCGCTAGAAATCCGGGGTATGAGAGAATGATCTCATCGAGCGAGGTCGCCGCTGGATCGCCGTTAAGAATTGCGTTGGCATCCATAACGAGCGTCTCACGAATGGCTAGCAATGAACCAAAGAGCAATTCAGGTGGAAAAGCAGACGATTGAACTCGTTTCGACAACGATTCCGATAGCTTCGTGATCGATTCGATCTTCTGCTTCACTACCCGATCTTCGCAATCCAAGCTTTGGCACAACTCCGGAAAGAGCAGTGCAAGCACCAAATCTACCCACTCCTCCGCCTCATGCTTCAGTGAAAGCAATGGACGACTCGCATGAGCGAGTTCGATGAATTCCTGGAAGTAATATGGCTCGGTCATTGTCCTGAAATACGACTTCATCGTACCGCTCGTCGCATGTGCGTAGAAGGACTTGCAACGCCCGAGGTATTCTTATCGTATAGCTACTTGAGTGTCTAAGACTCAAATGGTTTAACGCCATAATAGTAAGTAAGAGCCAACATGGGAAAAACAGTAGGAATTGACTTAGGAACTACCAACAGCGTCGTCGCCGTCATGGAGGGCGGTGAGCCAGTCGTGATTGCCACGGCCGAAGGCTCCCGAACCTGCCCATCTGTCGTCGGTTTTAAGCAGAACGGTGAGCGCCTCGTCGGCGTCACGGCCAAGCGACAAGCCGTCGTCAACCCCGACAACACAATTTCGTCGATCAAGAGGTTTATCGGCCACCAATTCAGCGAAGTCTCAGGCGAGCAGAGCCGGATCAGCTACAAGCTCAAATCCGGAAAGAACGGTCAAACCGTCGCTTTTGTGCCCGCGCTTGACAAAGAATTGACCCCCGAAGAAGTCTCGGCGATGATTCTTCAAAAGCTTAAGACCGATGCCGAGGCTTATCTCGGCGAGACCGTTGACCAAGCCGTCATTACGGTTCCCGCCTACTTTAACGACGCCCAGCGAACTGCGACCAAGAACGCTGGCGAAATCGCGGGCCTCAAGGTTCTCCGAATCATCAACGAGCCGACTGCCGCTTCGTTGGCCTATGGCCTCGACAAAAAGGCCAACGAAACCATCCTCGTCTTCGACCTTGGTGGAGGAACCTTCGACGTGTCCGTCCTCGATGTCGGCGAGGGCGTTTTCGAAGTCCGCTCGACCAGTGGCGACAGCCACCTCGGTGGAGACGACTTCGACAACAAAGTCGTCGACTGGCTCGCCGCCGAGTTCAAGAAGGACCAAGGCGTCGACCTCCTCAAGGACCGCGCAGCCGTCCAACGGCTCCGAGAAGCCTCCGAGAGAGCCAAGATTGAACTGAGTAGCCAGATGTCAGCCCAGATCAACCTGCCGTACGTTACGGCGGTTGATAACGAGCCGAAGCACCTCGATTACTCCCTCACCCGTGCCAAATTTGAAGAGCTTACGAGCGACCTCATGGAGCGCGTCAAGCGACCGTTCAACCAGGCTCTTGAAGACGCGAAGGTCAAGGCGAACGAGGTCGACGAGATCATCATGGTCGGCGGTTCTTCACGAATGCCCCAGGTTCAAGAGCTCGTCAAAAAGCTCACTGGCAAAGAGCCAAACCGTTCGGTTAACCCGGATGAAGTTGTTGCAATCGGTGCTGCGATCCAGGCCGGAGTCCTCGGCGGGGAAGTCAAGAACATCGTTCTCCTCGACGTCACCCCGCTGTCGCTCGGTGTCGAAACCCAAGGCGGCATCTTTGACAAGCTCATCGACCGCAACACCACGATTCCGACCAAGAAGAGCAGGGTTTACACAACCGCCGCTGACAACCAGCCGGAAGTTGAGATCCACATCCTTCAGGGAGAGCGCCCAATGGCTCGCGACAACAAGTCGCTCGGTCGTTTCCACCTCGCCGGAATCCCTCCCGCACCGGCGCGAGTACCGCAAATCGAAGTCACCTTCGACATTGACGCCAATGGAATCCTCCACGTCAGCGCTCAGGAGAAGGGAACCGGGGCTAAGCAGTCGATCACGATCACTGGTTCGGGCAATCTCAATCGCGACGAGATCGAGCGAATGGTTCGCGAGGCCGAAATGAACGCCGAAGCCGACCAGCAGTTCCAGGAGCTTGCTGAGCTGAAGAACAAGGCCGATAGCCTTGCCTCACAAACCGAAAAGACCCTCCGCGACGCCGGAGACAAGGTCGATGAGGCAACCCGCCAGTCAGCTACCGAGAAAATCGAAGCCGTCCGAAAGGCCGTCGTCAGCGGTTTTGAAGAAGAAATCAAAACCACATACGTCGACCTCGAACAGCTCAGCCACTCGATCGCAGAAAAGCTCTACGCCGCAAGCGGAGCCGAAGGCGGAGTCACGGAAGCTCCGAAGGAAGACGGCGAAGACGTCATCGACGCCGAGTTCAAAGAAGAGAAGTAATCGGAGGATCATAAATGGCCCCGACTTACTACGTCGCTTGGCCATGGGACAGCAGAGTCTGGCGGCAGACTCTGCTGTATCAGTTGCCTTTTTGGGTGTTGAACAATGGTATCTGCTACCGTCGGGTGGAGACTAGCCTTGGACACTTTGTTTACGAACCCACTTAGGTGCCCGCGGTGCTGCCCCAATCAAACCAGACGCCCATCGTCTCCGCGCGTTTTTCGGTAGTAACAGCATACGCCTCAACACACTGATCAGGCAAGAACTGGTGCGTATTCAGCCCCTCCATTGAGAACCGCCCACTTGCAAGCAATCGGTAAAACTGCTGGTGAATCCTGGCCTCGTACCAGTCGGAAGTTTCGTGCGAGACATGGCACGCATGAATCCGAACCCCGCGCCGCAAAGCGTCCGGCGTTAGGCACTGCTGGCTCGGGTCGCCAGTATCACCCAAAAGCACCAACGTGCCAAAGTTTCGAACAAGCGGCAAAGCCGCCGCAAAAACCGGCGCATTCCCCGTGGAATCAATCACAATCCGGGGTTTTGAACCAAAATGCTTCTCAATCTCCGGCCCAAACTCATCAACCGCGCCTTGGAAAACCGCGCCCGCGCCCCCCGCCATCGCCATATCCAGCCGCATCCGCACCGGATCACAGATGATCGTGTTGCACCCCGCCGCAACGCACCACCGAAGGGCCATCTGTCCAATCGGCCCCGCGCCAATAATCGCAACGTCATCTTCCAGCCGAATGTCGCCCGTATGCAACGCCATAGAGCCAATCATAGAAAGCGCGGACCACATCGCCTGACCGTCTGGCACCGAGTCCGGAATAGGGAAGATCTGAGAGGGTTTAACCACATGCTCAGAAGCATGGGAGACCCTGGCAAAAACGCGGTCTCCAACCGCTACTGAGGTAACCGACGGACCAACCTCAGCAACTACTGCTACGGTGCAGTATCCGGTCGCGAATGGATACTGCACCCAGCCATCCCAGTGTGTCCCAGGCGCAAAAAGTCGGTTGAAGCAAATCCCCTCGGTGCCCGTGGAAATCAAAGAACAAGTTGTCCGCAATCGGACTTGCCCCTCTCCCACAGCCGCAGGTTCAAAGGAGAGTAGTTCAACGTGACCTTTGCCCTGGAAGACGATCTTTTTCGCCATTGATCCAGTCTAGCAATAAATGGGAACAGCTGCAATCTATAATGAGACGTTTATGGACGTTCGCCGCATCATCGCCGAGAGCTATTTGGCCGCCGGGTTTTCTGAGGATTTCAACGATAAGCTCGCAGCGATCTCGACGCTCCGGTACTTCAAAACCGGGGAATACATGATGCTCGACGACGACGACTCCCGCGACCTGATGATTCTGGCAGAAGGAAAAGCCGAAGTGCGAACTCAAGCCGAAGACGTGATTGGCTACCTGAAATCGCCCATGCCCTTTGGCGAAGTCGCTTTTCTCGACGGAAAGCGCCGCTCAGGTTCTGTCATTGCGACCGAAGACTGCACGGTTGTCCAAATCCCCGAACAAGCCCTTCGAGACCTTTTAAGAACCGAACCTGCAATGGCGGTTCGAGCATTGCTCAATCTCAGCCAGATCCTCTGTGATCGCTTGCGAAAGGCAAATCAGCAAATCGCCGCCCTCAACGCAATCGAAGAAGCGACCCTCTAGGCGGCTTTTTGCGCCTGCTTGCAGTTATACATGCGAAGATCGGCCTCATGGAACGCTGCCTCGGCGGTAATCGTCGGTCGAATCTGAACAATTCCATAGCTAGCGCAAAGCTTGATCATCGCGGTCTTGAACTGCAAAGGCTTCTTCTCCAAAATGCTGTTCACGCGTTCCAACTTCGCTTCAAGCTGAAGCTTGTTCCCCTTGAAAACCACAGCAAATTCGTCTCCCCCGAGCCGGGCAATCTGAGTCCCATTTCCGCCAAAAACGCCAAACGTCTCGTTCAGTCGCTGAGCGAACAAAGTCAGGGCTGCGTCACCCGCAAGGTGTCCGTGAGCATCGTTGATGTGCTTGAAGTTATTGAGGTCGAGCACTGCGAGGTGGTATTCCTCACCAAGAGCGGTCCGGTTGATCGCAGTAGCGAGCATAAAGTCAAAAGCCGATCGATTGCTCAACTTGGTCAAATGGTCGGTCCGCACTCCACGCTCGGCAACCCGAAGCTTCGACCGCAAGTCATCAATCTGCGCCGTGCAAACCTTTCGAATTACCTTGGAAGATTCCTTGTGTTCCTGAATCGCCGATGAGAGAACCTTGACCTCTTCCTGAAGTCCCTTGACGATTTCCTCAAAGCTTTGGGCTTCCTGCAACCGTGTCATTCGTGCCGAAGACTGTTCAGTAACCTGTTCAAGCGCATCTCCGGAGTTAACAGCGCCATCCAAAGACACAAGAACTTCACGAAGGCTATCGTACGTGGCCTCAATCGACTTCTCAATCGCTTTCCGCTGAGAGGTGCTGAAGTGCTCAACAACTTGGTTCAGGACATCGGCTACCTGTTCCAGAGTCTGATCCGTCGCTTCCTGTGCCGACGCATCCTTGCAAAGCGAGTCGATCTTAGTGCAAAAGTCCTGGGAGATCGGGTCATTGGGCAAAATCACCAACTGCTTATAGCCCGATGCGGCGCACACACCAAGCTTCACCGCGCTCGGACTGCCCGGTGCTACCTCATCAAACGCCCCCTTCTTCTTCCACAACATAGCCAAGCACCTTCTACCGGGTTGCAGGTTCAAAGCCCCTGTAGAAAATGCGGGGGAAGTAGAAAAAACATTGAGAATGTTGAGGGATTTGCGTCAGACAGTAGCGCGGGGCGCAAATCTGCAATATAATGGCAGAGCTAGGCGAAGTGCGCCCGATATTGTCGGGCACCTTTGTGTAGTCGAAAGGATGCAATAGAGGTGTCTTGTTAGTGTCTTCAATGAATACCATCCGTAATTCAGCACTGAGTGGTGCGTTGTTGCTGGGCTTGGCCTCAGTCGTCGGTGCACAGGTGGCCCCAAAGCCAACCTCCACCGACTTCAAAGGTCAGCTCAATCGAACTGCGTTTACCCAAAATAAAGGTCAATGGAATTCTGAAGCTCTCTTCTCTGGCTCGGCCAACGGAATGGATCTTTGGATTTCGAAAAAAGGCTTCGTCTTCCAGTACAACCGAACGAAGAATGATAAGTCCAACAAGTATGCAGGGCATACCGTTGGAATGTTGTTCGAGGGAGCTGAGAAGTTCTCGGCGGTTGGAGAGAAGTCGACTGGCGTTCGGCAATTCCTGTTGGGCGACAAAAAAGCTTCTATTACATCAACGAACTTCGACCGGGTTCGCCTCAACGGCATCTACAAAGGTGTTGATGCGATTGCCTACTTCGAAAACAAGATTCCTCGCTACGACTTTATCGTCAAGCCAGGCGCTGACGCGAAGTCGATCAACCTCAATTTTAAGGGCGCATCCTCCCTCAAAGTCGTCGATGCTCATCGACTGGAAATTGGAACCGTGCTCGGCGCAAAGTACCAGCAAGGACTCTTCGCCTATCAGATGATCGGCGGAAAGCAAGTTTCGGTTCCTGTCAAGTTTAAGAAGATTGACGAAACCCATGTAGGATTTGAAGTCGGCGCCTACGACCACTCCAAGGCACTCGTTATCGACCCGCTGGTTTACGGCACCTACTACGGTGGCGACCAAGGCTACGACGAAGTCCGCGGTGTTGCCGCAGATTCCGCTGGCTCGGTGTACCTCACTGGTTACACCAAGTCCAAAATTTATCCAATCCTGTTCGGGCCTTTCGGCTTCGCAGTTGCAACCAACAAGGATGCATTCATTTCGCGGCTCCAAGGCGACGCCTACAACCACGATTATTCAATCCTGATTTCGGGTTCAAATGACGAGCAAGGTAATTTCATCCAACTCGATCCACTCGGAAACGTGTGGGTTGTTGGCCAAACCAACTCAAACAACTTCCCGCCCAACCAGACTGTTCCAACGCCAAATGCGGGAAACATCTGGGTAATGCGGCTAACGAAGTCGGCGACCACGATTCTGACTCCTTTCAATGGAAGTCTGTTGGCGATGACGCGTCTCGGTAGTTCTGTGGTCACTCCGACCATCACCAACATCCGCTCGTTCAGCATCCGACCGGATGCGACGATCATCCCGGGTGCAACCGTACGGTTGCTACTTGCTGGTTCTTGTCCAACTACGCCTGGAATCGTACAACTCGGAAACGGTGGAAACAAGGGTGCGTTCTATCTGTCCATGGACTACTCCGAAACCACAAACCTCTTTAGCGTTTTCGGCGGTGCTTCGGGCTACATCCAAACTGGCGGTGCGGCAACGCCGACAATCACCGGTTCGTCGTTCGATAAGGATGGTAACTTCTTCCTGAATGGAACTCTGATCGCGGCGGGCAACTCCGACACCGCTGGCGCATCTCCCGTGTTCGACACCACCGCAGGAGGCTACACAAACAGCCGACTTCAACGTGGCAGGGACATCTGGATTCGCAAGTACTCTCCATCTTCCGGCATCATCTGGTCATCGCTTCTAGGCGGTGCGACAGACGACGTTACTGAAGGATTCTTCAAAACCCATGCAGCCAACGGTACGGACATCGGTGGAACCACCTGTGCCACTGACCCCGCTGGCAACGTGTACGTTCTTGGTAGATCACCATCGTTCGAGTTCCCCCGGACTCGCGGCGTGTTCGGCGAGGACTTCATTTCCGGTTCAAACTACATCACGGTCACCAAGATCAGTGCTGATGGTTCGACCATCCTCTATTCAACGCACCTGCGAAACAACGGATCTGTCAATGCGTCCGGAATCGCGGTTGATCCCCGTGGCAATGCCTACATCACCGGTGTAGCCAGTGCTTCGTATGACTTGAATCCGACCTTCCCAGACCCTATTGAGCCGAATGCGATTACTAATCGCGGATCGGTTCCAATGCAAGATCCTCTCCGAGCGGCATACACTTCGCCGGATCTCCCTGAAACCCGTACGAACGATGCATTCCTTCTGATTCTCAACCCCGATGCGAGTAATCTCGTTCGAGGAACGTTCATCGGCGGAATTCTCGATGAAGGCATCTTTGCTCCGTATGTAGACAACGGTGGAGACGTCTGGACATTCGGGTGGGTTGACACTTGGCGCAAGTACACTGTATTCAGTTCAACGGGCACTCCCACGGATCGTCCAAACTCCGCCGGAAGAACTGGCGGACTCGATGCAGCGTTCATTACGACCCACGCATTCAAACAAGGCGCAGAACCTCCATCTGCAAACGGCCGAGAAAATGAAGGCAGTGCTTACATTTTCACCAACGGCGGTAATGAACTTCCCGTCAATGTAATTAGTGCTGGCGCGATCAGCTACCACAGAGACGGCTTCCTTCTTCGATGGCGAGAGTCCTTGCCTCTCATCTCGAACCTCACGATGAATCCGGCCTCCATCCCTGGTGGAGACCCATCCGGACTTGCAAGCCCACCGTCATCGACGGGAACAATCACTCTCTCAGCTCCGGCTCCGACTGGTGGATCGACGATTACGCTAACGTTGGACAATGCAACTCTTGCATCATTCCAACCAGCTTCATCGCTCACTACCACGACCGTAACCGTTCCCGAGGCAACCACAACCGCAACCTTCCAGGTATACGGTCGAGTTGTCACAGGAAACCAAACCGTCAACGTCCGAGCTGACTACGGCGGAAACATCAAGATCGCTTCGCTCCAGATCACTCCGTGGCTGAAGACAATCGCTCTTAATCCAACCAGCCTAATCGGTGGAAACTCGTCGTCGGGAATTGTAACTCTCAATGCTCCTGCCCCGGCAGCCGGCGCTATTGTTACAATTACGACAGATCGCCCCGACCTCTTCACGTTCCCAGGAGGTTCCACGGTTAACGTGACTCCGGGTGCAACAACGGCCTCATTTGCCATTGACACCAATGGTGTAACAGCCAGCGATACAGGGTCGATCAACGCAACGCTGCTAGGTGTCTCCAGAACAGCCACTCTGGGTGTAACCCCAGCGCGGCTCAACTCGATGACCCTAACCCCGTCAACCGTCGCCGCTGGTGGCACAGCCATCGGTCAAGTGACTCTTGATGGTAAAGCGGGTGCCGCGATGACTGTTGATCTCAGCGTAAACGGCAATCCTGCCGGATACACGATCACTCCTGCACAGGTCGTGATCCCAGCCGGTGCAAGGCAATCGCCAACGTTCACTGTTCAAACTCCATTTGAACCCGCAAACGTGAATCGACTCATCCGAGCTGAACGAAAGGTAGGCGCGGTGGTTATCGATGGTCCGGTCACAGCAAGTCTCAGTGTCCAAGCGATCTTGGTCAATGGGTTCATCGTTGACCCCACAACCATTCCAAGCGGCGGAACAACATCGGGCACGATCACTCTGAGCAGCGCAGCCCCCGCTGGTGGTGCTCGGGTGCAACTCAACAGTAGCCGCCCAGACCTCCTCAACCCGGTCGACAGCCTCGGCAACATCATCACAGAAGTGACTGTTCCCGCGGGTCAGACCAGCGTTGACGTGACTCTGCAAGCCCTGTTCGCCCTCACCGGCGACGAAGTTGCGAGAATCACCGCATGGCGCGGACCTTCGATGGCCATCGGAGAGTTCCAGGATGTCACGGTGCAAGCCCTGACTTACCGCCTGACAATCAACCCGACAGAAGTCAACGATGGAACCAGCGCAACTGGAACTGTCACGATTGACGCTCCGGCAATCCCTGGGTTCCAAGTGAGTCTCGCCTCTGATCTTGCTGGTGTGACCCTCACTCCGAACCCGCTTGCCTTTGCTACTGGCGCAACCACGGCGACTTTCAGCATCGGCACTCCGGCTCTATCGGAAACCAGAGTCGCTACGATCACAGCACAAGCCGGCACGCTGACCCCAGCAACCGCCTCGCTAACGATCCGAGCACTTGAGGTGAAATCGATCAGGCTGATTCCTGGCAATCGCATCAAGCAAGGTGGAGTGCTTACTGTAGAAGTGACGCTGAATCGCGCTCCGGCGGTGACGACAACAGGAAAGATCACGTTCTCGAACGCGACCCTCCTGCTCCTCCCCACCGGCGTGACCACCGTTGACTTCACCGTCAGTGCAGGCCAAACCAGGGGAACCGTACTCCTGCGAACGCGACGTGTACCGAGAAACCTCTCGACCACAGTCACCGCAACGGTTAGCTCAACTGGCAATCCGTCAGTCAGCACAACCCTTTTCGTCGACCGCTAAGGCTGACAAAGAGAAAAGCCCCTCCAAGATTCTTGGAGGGGCTTTTTTTGTTGACCGAGATTAGAGGATGTTCTTCGAATGAACATTGCCGTCAACTGACAGTTCATAGACCAAAGGCACAGCCGTGCCCAAGTTCAGCTCCAAAACTTGCGCTTCCGATAGGCCGTCAAGCTGCATCACAATAGATCGGTTCGAGTTACCGTGCGCAACCACCAAAACATCCTTCCCTTGAGCAATGTCGCCCAGAATCGCCCGCTCAAAGAAGGGAAGCGTGCGAGCAGCAGTGTCCTTCAGCGACTCGCCGTTGGGAGGCGGAATGTCGTAGCTCCGACGCCAGATTTTCACTTGCTCGTCTCCAAACTTTTCCGCCGTCTTCGCCTTGTTTAAGCCCTGAAGATCTCCATAATGCCGCTCGTTCAAAGCCGCATCTCGAATAATGGGAACCGTTACACCCATCCCCTCAAGAATCAAATCGAGAGTCCGTTGGGCGCGCTGTAAGCCGCTCGTATAGGCAACATCAACGCCCACGCCCTTAAGCCGCCCTCCGGCGGAAAGCGCCTCGTCTACGCCTTTGGCGGTAAGCGGAACGTCGACCCAACCGGTAAACCGGTCCTCAACGTTCCAAAGTGACTGTCCGTGTCGAACCAGAATCAGTTTTGGCATCGCCAAGAGTTTACTTACTCAGCGTGATCGTGCTCGGTCGCAACAACAAGGATGTCAACCGTCTTTAACTGCTTGGCCAAATCCACCAGCAACGAGCCCTTCAAAAAGTCCCGCAATTTCGTCCGGTCGCTGTGGCCTAAAATGATCTGAGTTACGTTGTTCTCCTGAACATACTTGATGATCGCCGAAGCAATATCGCCCTGCAACGTCACGGTGGGAATCCCAAGCCGCTCACAGAGCATAAAGTCGTCCTTCAATATTCGAGCGGCAGTCTCCGGCAATTTAGGCTCTTCAACATATACCGCCTTAACCTCGCCCTGCATCTTCTGCGCAAGGCGCCAGCCTCGCCGAATCAGCCGTAGCGAAGACCGCGTCGGAGTGATACAAATCAAAACCCGGTCGCTAGTCTGCCAGGGCCGAGCAATCCGCTCCCGCTTGCGCCAAGCGATCAAATCCTCATCAACTCGCCCCGCAATCTCGCGCATTGCCATCTCGCGCAAGGCGTTCAGCTTAACTTCGTCATACCGCCCAGCCAGCTCAGCTTCAACCTGAGCCTCAGGAACGATCTCTCCGCGCTTCACACGGTTCCGCAACGCCTGCGGAGTCACATCTACCAGCTCCACCTCATCGGCGTGATGGAAAAGCCGATCCGGAACCGTCTCTGAGACCCGCCGAGCCGTAATTTCAAAAATATCGTCGTTCAACGATTCCAGCGATTCGACGTTCATCGTCGCCAGAACATGAATTCCCTTCTGGAGTAGCTCTTCAACGTCCTGCCAACGCTTCTCGTGCGCCGAGCCCGGAACGTTCGCGTGTGCCAAGTTATCGACCAGAACCGTATGCGGAGCCCGCTTCAGAATCGAAGGAATATCGACTTCTCGACCCTCAACTCCGCCGTACTGAAAAACCAGAGGCGGAATCGTCGGTAGCCCAGCGCTGAAATCGTCCGAAAGCAACCGATCGCCGTCGCTGATAATCGCGATGACGCAATCCTCGCCCCGGCTCACACGCCGCCGAGCTTCCTCGATCATCACCTTGGCCTTGCCAACGCCGGGCGCATAGCCCAAAAAGATTTTCAGTTTTCCAGGAGTGTTGGCTGGCATAAATTAGTCCGCAAGATAAACCGTCATCATTCGGTCAATCCATTCAGTATGGCGTTTCAGCAACGGGTCAATCATCAAGAGGGCCGAAGCCGGGATGGACTTCTCGTCAGCCAAATGTGTCTCAAGTTCAAATTCGCACAGAGCCTGGAAAAACCGCTTGCCGCAAGGAACCTCGTCGGCATCAATATAAGCCTTGATCAACTCCTGCACAACTGCCGGCAAAATGACCTTCACGTATCGAGGAGAATCGCTCTCCTTCATCACCTCAAAAGTGCAGGTGAGGTCGCCGTAAATGTCATCAACCGCCTCTTCGTTAAGCTCAAAATTGAACCCGCCGACGTTCCGCCGCGAAAATTCGCGTGAAACCGTCGTAATCGGAGTGTGCTTATCGTCTCGCTCAATCGCCGCCCGAACCGCATCGCGCAAGGCTTCCGGAGCAAATGGCTTTCGCAAAAAGTCGGTAGCCCCCCGGTTCATCGCCTCCAGCGCGGTATCGCATCCGCCAAAGCCCGAAACAATGATCACCTTCGCAGCCGGATCGCGCCGAATGATCTCCTGCTCAACCTCAATCCCGGTCATATCCGGCATTCGGTAGTCCGAGACCACAACATCGTAATTGGCGCCATTGCCATATGCTGCAAGTCCGTCGCTTCCGCTCTTCGCGGTTGTGACGTTGTATCCAGAGTTGGAAAGAACCAACTCCATCATTTTCAAAATACAAGATTCGTCGTCGATGACGAGAACGTTTGAACTCAAATATCCTCCGCGCTTGCGCCCGCCTTTCTACATACGTTTGAAAGAGCGAAACGGATGTGCGTTTCCAACATAAGATTATGAAGCGGAGCAAGCCCAACTGAACCCCTTCACCAAAACATTCTGTAGTTTCTATTAGGGACGCGCCAGGCTTCCGCCACCGAATAAACTATTACCGTGAGCACCCTAAAAGTCGTTGGAGTCGGAATTGGGTTGGTTTTCGCCTACCTCACCTACAACGTCGTCACGCTCGCAAACTCAAGAGGCAAGGTCGATCCCACCCTCGATTTCTCCAAACCGCGGCACCCCGTCACGCTCGAAATGGCTGCCGAAGTCAAACGGCTCAACCTCAAAACCGCAAAGCTCTTCAAACTCCCCAACACGCGCGGAAAAGTCACCGCCATCGGCGGCGCCGGACCCAAGCCCCAAGTCATCTACGCCGTCAAAAAGGGTTGCCCTTGCTCGTTCGATGCCGAGCCGCTGATGCAAGCCCTTTACAAGCACTTCGAGGGTCGAATCGAGTTCATCGCTGTTACCGATGCCGAACAAAAAGACGCCCTTAAGTGGGAGAGCGACCTGCGAGTCCCCTACTCCGTCATCAGCAACCCCAAAGTCGAAGTCATGCAGGAGTACCAGTTCCCGGCCTCGGTCTACTGCAACCTCGTCGACACCCGTGGTGTCATCGTCAAGCGCTGGGCCGGCTACAGCCGAAGCTATCTGGCGGAAATGAACTCCGAATTGGCAAAACTCCTCAGCGAGAAGGAACGCCCCTTCGACTCAAAGTACGCCCCCGAAGCCAATACCAGCGGCTGTAGCTTCGAAGGCTACAAACCCGAGTTCACGACACCTGAAAACTAGATGTGGATAACTTCTTTGTTCGCCCTTAACAGTTCTGGAGCACAATAGGGCTATGGGAGTTCAGCTAACTAATCCGTATGAGTTCAAGAGCGAGTTCATCTCGATCAAATTCCAAAATGGCCTCCCGCCCGATGTCGGTATCAACGGAGTCCGCGCCGAAGACGTGATCGACGTTCTCATTGCCAAGCTAGAAGCCTATCAACACGGCAATCTCGCCTGTAAAGAGAACGAGCAAGCCCTCGATTCACTCCAAATCGCCCGTGACGCCCTCGTCAGAAGGCGACAACGAAGGCAACTCCAAGGCGTCTACAACACCCTTGCCCCCCACGCCGACCGCACCGAAGACCTCCACGAAGAGTTTTCGGCCACTGGCGCGTAGAATTGCTGGTACTGTTCGGGTTAAACTCGCGCAATGCGAGCATTTATCTTTGCGGCACTCTCCCTCGTTGCCGCAACCAGCCTTGCCGACCTCAAATACACCGTCTATCCAGGCTCCAATGAAACAAAACTGAGAGTCGAGCTCGAAGTCGTTGCCAAAACCGACAAAGTCGAGTTCCAAATCCCCAACTGGGCGCCCGGCTCCTACCGCTATGACGACGTGTGGAAGCGAGTCACCGACGTCAAAGCCGTTGGCGGAGCCATGGTCACCAGCACGGGTACAAACCCGATCATCACGACCTGGACCGTCGCCGCAGAGAAAGGGAAGTTAGCAAGAATCAGCTACGAAATCCCCGTCCAATACGCAAACAAGACCGGCCACTTCTCGGGCCCGTCCTTCTACATGTACCCCGTCGGCAGGACCCAAGAACCCTGCACCGTCGAGTTCAAATTTGCCCCCGGAACGCCCATCATCACGGGAATGAACCCCGTCGGCGGAAACACCGCGCTCTACAAAGTTCCCACCTACGACGTCCTCGCCGATAATCCCGTCACCTGGGGCGACTACACCCTCGACACCTACAAATCCTTCGGGAAAACCCATTACATTGCCTACCGAGGCGTCCCCAAAAAGGATGTTGACCGAGCCTATGTCATCAAAGCCTGCAAATTCGTCACCGATATGGAAGGCGACTTCTTCGGCGGCGGAGTCCCCTATGACCGCTATGTCTGGCACTTCAGCGTCAACGACGCTCCGGACGGCGCAGGCGGCCTCGAACACCTCTCGAGCACGGAGATCAGCCTCTCGAGTGGCGTCGGGCCCGGCGCGGTCGGCGTCCTCTCCCACGAGTTCTTCCACCTCTGGAACGTCAAGCGTATTCGCTCGAAGATCCTTGGCCCATTCGACTACACAACCCAGCCCCAAACTGGAGCCCTCTGGTGGCTCGAAGGCGTCACCGACTACTACGCCCACACCCTCCTCGGCCGCTACGGCTGGTATGGAAAGAACGAGCGTAGCCCCGATCCCATTTCCAAACTTTATGCCGACGCAGTCCAGAATATGACGGCGGTTCGAAACCGGCCAGCTCGGATGGAAGTTTCGCCTTACGAGTCGAGCTATCGAGTCCGTGACGCCGCTAACGGCCGAGGCAACAGCCAAGGGTATCAAGTGAGCTACTACGACACCGGCTGGCTCTGTGGCCTAGTGCTCGACATCGAGATGCTTGACTTGACGAACGGCAAACATAGCCTCGACGACGTTGAACTCGCCCTTTGGGACCAATGCAAAGACGACAAACCTGGCTTCGAGGAGAGCGACATACGCCGCCACCTCGTCAAGTTCGGAGGCTACATGATGGGCACATTCTACGACGACGTGATCATGAAGCCAGGCGAACTTCCCGTCGAGAAGCAACTCGCAAAAATCGGCAAAGAGGTCGCAACCGTCGACGAAAAATTTGGCTCAATCCCCTTCTCGCTAAGAGTTAGCCTTGAGGACAAAGCCCCCAGAGTCTCCCTCTCCGAAGACGCCGGAATCCCCCAAGGATCTATCGTCACAAAGATCAATGGCACCGACGTCACCGGGGACAACGCCCGCGCCCAAACCACCCTCTTTCGGGCTCTCCAAAGGAGCGCAAAGCCCGGTGACATCCTAAAAGTCACCATCAAAGAGGGCGATAAAACCCGAGAGATCAACGTCAAAGTCGGCGAAGGAACCCGAAAGGTCCAACGCATCGTAGACATTAAAGCCCCAACCGAGCGGCAGCTCAAGCTCCGCCGCCTCTTTGAGGCCAAAAAGCGGCACTAAAGCAACCTAGCGCGGGCGGTTTCCGAACCAAGCCGCTCGCGCCACCTTTCGATCAGCGACAGATTCGTCACCGAACCCGTCAGCTGATCGTAGGTGCGCAAAAAGCCCGTCAATTTCGACCCATCCGGCGAAAGCACGAACGGCGGAATATTGCTCCCCTCACCAATCAGAACCCCCGAAATCGGGTCTCGGGTGAGCTTCGTAATCGACTCCGTCAGCATGTCCGGGTGGGTTCGATTGAACCAAGACATCTCATGATGGCTCCGCATCCCCGTCTGGCTGTCCCAAGTCCAAACGTAATACTGATCGCCCAGCACGTAAAAAGCACAAATTTCGCGAGGCATTCCAGGAACCAACTCCCGCAACTCCGCACGATTGACGAAAGGGAAGAACGTTGAGTTCTGAAGCGACCGCGTCGCAATCGGAGCCGTGTGCTCCTCAACGTTCCGCAAAGAAATCACCCGTAAAGTCGGCACCACATCGCGCACATTGGTCAAAACGATGTGCGAATTGTCCACATGAACCAGGTTCGAGTACCGCTCGATAATCACCACCGCCGAGTGGTCAGTGTCCCGAGAAAGCACCGTTTCTGGCACTTTGCCGTGGTCAATCGTTTGAAATTTGAACCCATTCGGAGCCTTCCACCCTTTGACGCCCCAAGGCGAGAAGCGCGGAGTCTTCTCCAAAATCGAAACAAGCCGTAACTCTTGGCTCTGAGGGAGCCCAGTTGAACTTAAAACAGCAGAATGCATGGACTTATCTTACGGAATGTGTGAGGTTTTTGACCCTAAAAACCTGAAACCCAGTATCAAACCTCGCACCCTTGCGGAGTTGAGGCAATAACTGTTAAGCTAACGCCCCATGAGTCCAAAGGCGAGAGAAAATCTAACGGGGTATTTGTTTATCTCGCCATGGCTGATCGGCTTCTTCGTCTTCACCCTCTGGCCATTTCTCCGCTCGTTTTATCTCAGCTTCTGCAACTACAACATCGTCCAGCCCCCCAAGTTCATCGGCCTGGCGAACTACCAGATGATGCTGTTCAATGACGATCTCTTCTACAAATCCCTCTGGGTCACGCTCCGTTACGCCCTGGTCGCCGTTCCCCTCACGCTTTTTGTCGGTGTCGCCCTCGCCCTCCTGTTGAACCTCAATGTCAAAGGAATTGCGGTTTTTCGCACAATTTTCTACCTCCCGTCAATCGTCCCGACTGTCGCAATGACTTCGATCTTCATGTGGATTCTCAATCCGCAGGTCGGAATGGTGAACCGAATCCTCACCATCTTCGGCGTCACCGGCCCCGCCTGGCTCAGCGATCCCAAATGGACTCCTTGGACCCTGATCTTCATGGCCGTCTGGGCCGCGGGGGGCTCGATGGTGATCTACCTCGCCGGCCTTAAAGACATTCCACAGTACTTGTACGAAGCGGCAACCCTCGACGGAGCCAGCGCATTCCGCAAGATGCGAATGATCACCCTCCCCATGCTCTCCCCGGTCATCTTTTTTAACCTAGTCATGAGCGTGATCGGCACGTTCCAATACTTCACCCAAGCCTTCGTCATCTCGAACGGCTCCGGTGGCCCCGAAGATTCCACGCTCTTCTACGCCCTCTACATGTTCAAACGCTGTTGGAAGTACATGGACATGGGCTACGGAAGCGCAATGGCCTGGGTGCTCTTCGTCATCGTCATGGTCTCTACCGGATTGATCTTCCGAACGCAAAAGAGGTGGGTGCATTATGGCCGTTAACCAGTGGGGTTCCCATAACGCCAAATTCTGGTTTGGCAAGGTCAAGCCGCTTGTCCTGTTGGCACTCCTGGCGGGCTTTGGTTACCCTATCTTGACCGCCAGAATGAAAACGACACCCTACGAAGGGCGCGAAAAGATCAAGTTCTGGCACCGCTGGGGCGGAGAGTGGGAAAAGGTCGTCTACGACATTGCCAAAGAGTTCAACGAGTCGCAGACCCAATACGAAGTCGTTCCAATGTTCGTCACTGGAACCGGCTCCGAAACCAAGTTCATCCTCAGCGCAACCGGCGGAGACCCTTGCGATGTCATGTCGATTTGGAACGGCGGCCTCGCGCCCCTCGCAGCCGCTGAACTCCTCACGCCCCTCGAAACCCTCATGACTCCCGAGGAGCTGAAGTATTTCCAAACCGTCCCCTATCCCTCCGTGCGCGAAAGCGGTCAGTACAAAGGGAAGACCTATGGCATCACCATCGGAGCTGACCTCTTCGGCTACTACGTCAACGCCGACCATCTTCGAGAAGCCGGAATCGACCCCGACAAGCCGCCCAAAACCTTCTCCGAACTCGTCGCAATGGGCAAGAAGCTCGAAAAGCGCGACAAAAGCGGAGCCCTGACCCGAATGGGTCTCAACGTCGCCTCCCTCCAAACCCACTGCTACGCCTGGGGTACCGGCTTCTGGGACGACAAGAACAAGGAACTCAGACTTAACACCCCCGATATGGTCGAAGCCCTCACCGCCATGGTCGAGCAGCGACGATCAGTCGGCTTCGAGAACGCGCAACGCTTCTGGGCAAGCCAAAACACTGGCTCAAGCACGGGCGCATGGCCGTTCATCGACGGCGCCGTCAGCATCACCTACGATGGACAGTGGCGCGTCGAAGAGATTCGCAAATACAAACCCAAGATGGACTACCGAGTCTGGCCCATCCCGCCGCCCGAAGGCGGTCGCGCCCTCCCCGGTAGCATCGGCGGAAACTTCATGATCATTCCCGCCGCCGCCAAGAACAAAAAAGGTGCATTCGAGTGGCTCAAGTTTTGGAGCGGACTCACCCAGCCCGACCGCGCCGCCAAGTACGAAAACTGGGGCGGCTGGCTCCCCCTCAGCCCCGACGTTGCTCACTCTCCTACGTTCGAAAAGTACGTCAAAGAGAATCCGCGTTTCCAAACCTTCATCGATATTCTTGATGGCCCCAATTGCCACCCCTACCCGCCTGTCGGCTACCTGGCCTACCTGCTCGATGAACTTCAGCGAGCCGAAGACGCCGCGCTAAGAGGCTCGCTAACTCCAAAACAAGCCCTCGACGAACTCGAAGCAAACATAAAGAAAGAGCTGAAAAAGCGCAAGGAGATGGGTTTCGATGACTCGCTATAACAAAATTCTCGCTTACATCGCGCTGGTCTGCCTCAGCATCCCCCCGATGCTCCCGCTTGTCTGGATGATCTCCACGTCGCTCAAAACCAACGATCAAATTTACACCAAAGGAGAGGGAACCGCCACGCAAGGCTTTTCCTTCGCCAGCCTCATCCCCCATCCCGTCGCCTGGAACAACTATCCCGACTCCCTCGAGACCATCCCCTTCATGGTCTACCTACGGAACACTGTGTTCCTTTGCGTCTGCATAGTGGTCGCCTCTGTCGTTAGCAGCGCAATCGTTGCCTACGGCTTCGCCAGAATCAACTTCAAAGGTTCCAAAATGTGGTTTGGAGTCATGCTCGCCACCATGGCCCTCCCCGGCCAGGTCACGATGATCCCCAACTTCGCCCTCTTCCGCTCCCTCGGCTGGTACGGAACTTATCTTCCCCTCATCGTCCCCGCCTTCTGCGCAACCCCATTCTACGTCTTCCTCCTCAGCCAATTCTTCAAAACCCTACCCGAAGAAATGGCCGAATCCGCCAAAGTCGATGGAGCCAACGAGTGGGTCATCTTCCTCCGTCTGATCATTCCCCTCAGCAAGCCCGCCCTCGCCACTTGCGCCCTCTTCGCCTTCCTCGGAACCTGGAACGACTTTCTTGGCCCCCTCCTCTACCTCAGCGACTCCAGCAAGTACACCCTCGCCTACGGCCTCCAACAGTTCGTCAACAACCCCTATGTCAACTGGATGCAGCTCATGGCCGCCAGCACCCTCTTCACCCTCCCCATCATCCTCCTGTTCTTCTTCGCTCAGAAGACGTTCATACAAGGAATTTCGACGACCGGCGGGAAGTAGGAACGAACCATTCGCCGCTCGTCGGGGAGCCGGCAAGCGTAGCGAACCGGTGGGGCTGTTGTAATCTCTGACCAGCCCAGCAGGGAACTCTCACTCCCCGCCCACCCGTAATTCTTCGCAAATGCAAGAAGTCCGCGAAGCCCTCAAGCGCCAACACCACGCAGCAATGGCGATGTTCCGCCAGGCGATCGAAAACTGCCCCGACGACGTTTGGACAGAGGGCGAACACCCCCGAAACTACTGGCGAATCGCCTACCACGCCCTCGCCTACGCCCACCTCTACCTCTACGAAGATCTCAAGAGCTGGAAAACGTGGCCGGGCCACATCCAAGAAAACACCTACCTAGACGGCGACGACGTCACCGTCAACGACCCCTACACCAAGCAAGAACTCGAAGAAGTCGTCAACCTGATCGACTCAGAGATCGATGAAAGACTCGACGCCCTCGACCTCGCAAGCCCAACCTGCGGATTCACCTGGTACCCCAACGTCACCCGCGTCGAGCTCCTCATCCTCTCCCTCCGCCACCTCCACGGCCACCTCGGCCAGCTCCACGAAATCCTCATCGCCAACGGCGAAGACATCGAGTGGCTTGGTCAAACCAAGTAGCCGCAAACTCAAAACTCCCCTTCGAGTGGGGAGTATTGTAATTGCGAACCAGCCGGGTCACTCCCCCTTCAAAACCCGCCGCCCCTTTCGCAAAACCACAAAAGCCAACCCCGCCAAAACAAAAACCAACAACATTCCCAACACAGGAAAGAACACCGACAACCCCACGACCGAAACCGCCGTCAAATCGTTCACCCCCGAGTGAGCCCAGTTGCTCACCGGCTCGGGCGAGTGGTTCAGCGCATACCGCGTCCCCGTCTTCCCAGCGTGCGAAGTCAGCGTAAACGCCCCGCCCACCAGCCCCGCAATCACCAAAACATAGCCCGGATAATCCGCAAAAGCCGCAGAGGCCAGCACAATCCCCGCCGGAATCCGGATGAACGAATGAACCGCATCCCATCCCGTGTCGAACCAAGGCACCTTGTCCGCCACAAACTCACATACCAAAAGCAGCACCGCAACCCCGATCACCCAAGGATGGTCCAACCGCCCCAACTCCCCCGGCAACGAAGTCAGACGGTAGTGCTGAACCAACCCCAAGGTCGCCACCGCCGCATAAAGCCGCGACCCCGAAGCCCAAGAAGCCCCCATCGCCACCGCCACTGTCCCAATCAAGTCCTGCGCCGCCATTAGAGCAATGATACACTTGTACCGTTTGACCCACCCCTCCGACGCCGAACTCCTCCAAGCCGCCCGAAGTCTCCTCGGGCAACACATCGTCATGCCGGGACTCCGAGCCCGAATCGTCGAAACCGAAGCCTACGGCCCCGCCGACCCCGGCTGCCACGCCTTCCGAGGCATGACGCCCAGAACCCGAGTGATGTTCGACAAGCCCGGCCTTGCCTACACCTATTTCACCTACGGCAACCACTGGATGATCTGCGTCACCGCCCTCGAACAAGGCATCGCCGGAGCAATCCTCATCCGCGCCGCTGTCCCCCTCGAAGGCCACCAAACCATGCAAGAACGAAGACCCAAAGCCAAACGAGACCAAGACCTCCTGAACGGCCCGGGAAAACTCTGCGCCGCCCTCCAAATTAACCAGTCCCAATACGCCCTCGACCTCACCCAACCCAACGACAAACTCTGGCTAGAACCCGGCGAACCTCCCGCAGAAATCCGATCTGGCACCAGAATCGGCCTCGCCCCCGGCAAAGGCGACTTACTCCCCTGGCGCTTCTGGTCCGCTGAAGACGAACCCTACGTCAGCCGCCCCCTAACAAACCTCTAGGTAATCCTTATCCGGCAACGCCGGATAAGGAGCCGTTGGCAACGTCTGGTACCAAAACGCCACCGAAGCAATATCATCCTGCAAAGGCAAGTACCGCCCACCCGATCGCCACCCCAACGCCTGAATCGTCACCCGCAAATCCGACGCAAACCGAATCGGGTCCACAATGTGCCACCGGTACATCCCAAACCGCGTATTCGCCTGATACGTTCCATCCGGACGCAGAACCTGCGGAAGCCCCGCGTAAGGCGTCGTAAACTCCTGATACTGCCCGCCAACGTCAAAGTTGTAAGACCCGCAGAAATAATCCTCTGTCCCCGTCCCACAAATCGTCGGAAACTCGCGATCCCCGTCCATAAAGAACTTGATCTCGCCCTCGCCCCACCAGCCATTGTTGTTCACGCCCCAAGCCATGTACGTCCCCACATACTGCCCCTGCCCCACAACTCCGTCCAAAATCGTGTAGTCCTGTTTGAAAGGCAAGGGGTTCGTCCGCCGAAACTGCGCGTGAAAATACGCACAATCCTCCGGCACCTCGGTCAACGTGTAATTGACCTGATAGTAAAGAATCAAGTCCGTCGCATCGATGTTTGTCACCGTCATCCGGCACCGCTTCCGGAAAGGCATCTCCCAGTAGCAGTTAAACGCACTTCCCGGGTTCACACAAACCGCAAGCGACGAAACCTGTGCGTACTTCTGCCACCCACAAGCAAAGAAATCCCCCATCGGACACTCCACCGAAGGCTGTTCCTGGTCGTCCCAATAGATCCGGAGAATGCTAAATCGCCAATGCCCAATCGGCGTCATCCACATCTGCTGAACCGCGCCTGACCCCTCAATATTCGCAATCTCAAAAGTCTCGCCCGGCCCAATCTTCACCGAAGGCGAAATCTTCCACCCCTGCCCGAGGTCGCGTGCGCACTTCTCGCCGGTGCCCGTCGTCGCCCTTCCGCCCTTCCCCTTCTCACCAGTAAAGTTCTCCGGCGAAATCGACCGAGTTAGGGCGTTCGAGAGTTGCGACAGGTTGCCGAGATGCAAGCCAAGGCCGTTGAAAGACATCGTCCCGTGACGTTACCCGCTAGGCCCGATTGGGTGAAAGAGTTGCGACACTCGGAACTGCTTCGGCAACGGCTGTTGGGGGGGAGCCCGGCAACCGCATCGGAACCAATGTCGAAACCCCCGGCTCCTGCATCGTCACCCCGAGCAGAACCGGAGCCGCGGCCACCGTCGTCGGGTTGTGCGTAATGCAAATGAACTGAATCGTCTGACTGAACTCCAAAAGAGCTTCGGCGAACCGCTCGACATTCCGCCCGTCCAGCGGAGCATCGACCTCGTCGAGAACAACCAACGGTGCTGGCTTGTGCCGCAGTAAAGCGAACAAAAACGCTGAAGCACAAAGGCTCCGCTCGCCGCCCGAAAGAAGTTGCAACGGCTGACGCTTCTTCCCCGGAAGCTGAACAACAATATCGACACCCGTCTCCAAGACGTTATCCGGCTCGGTGAGCGAAAGCTCCGCCGACCCGCCGCCAAACAGCCGCGTAAACATCTCAGCAAAGTTATCGCGAACCGAGTTGAACGTGTTGACGAATCTATCGCGAGTCAGTTTATCAAGCTCCTTGATCGAGGCCTCGACCTGAACAATGCCGTTCATCGTATCCTCGCGCTGAGCGCCCAGCGACTCCAGCCGCTCCGTCAGCCGCTCATAAGCCTCAATGGCCCCGACATTGACGTCGCCCATCGCCTTAATCTCGCGCCGCAGCCGCCCCGCGAGCTGCTGAGCATCATCCGGAATCTCATGAACCCCTTCCTGAGCCACCGCATCCTCCTCAGTAAGCCCATAAGCATCCATCAACCGCTCCGCAGTAGTTGCGCGACGAGTCTCCGCCCGAGCCCGAGCCAGCTCCGCCTGATGATTCGCCTGACCAAGCGCCAGAACATTCTCCCGCCCCTGCCGAGCCTGATCCGCCGCCGTCTGAGCCTCCTCCTGCTTCTCCCGCCGCTCCTTGCTGAGGTGAGTCAACCGAACCATCGCATGACCTCTGTCTGCCTCAAACTTCTCCGCCTCCTGGCGGTGAACCTCAATCTGCGCTGAAGCCTTCTCCCGCTCCGGCCCAAGATTCTCCAGCCGTCGCCCCCGATGCTTCTCCGCATCCTGTGCCGACTCCAACCGCTTCTCAGCGGCATACTGCCGAGTCTGAGCACTCCGAGTTCTTTCCTGCGCCTCCCGCAACCTGGTCTCCGCCTGTTCCGCATCCGCCGACTTCGACGCCAACAGATGAATCACTCCATCCCGCTCCGACTCCAGCGCCGGAATATCAACATCCTCAATACTCGTCCCCGCTGCCTTTTGGATCTGCTCCAACTCACCCCGAGCCTTCCCGAGCTGCCGCTCGGCATCCTTTAGCTCATCCTGCAAAGCTCTCAGGAAGTGAAGAGCTTCCTTAACCGGCTCCTCAGCCGCGCGCCTCGCCAACTCCTGCTCGCCAATCTGGGCCCGAAGCTGCTCAATCTCCTGAGCTCTCTTCGCCTTTCGTTTATCCGCACCCGCGACGAGCTTCGCAAGCTCCTCAAGTTCCTTCTCAATCTCTGCAAGGTCAGATTTCCGCTGGACAATTCCATATCCCTGCCGTTGATTCTGCCCGCCGGTGACCGCGCCGCTGTTGTGAACGACTTCACCGTCGACCGTCACGAGGCGGTTCCAGCCACTCGTTTTTGCAAGTCTGAGCGC
The DNA here is from genome assembly GCA_965248555.1 of Fimbriimonas sp. Taxonomy (GTDB): domain Bacteria; phylum Armatimonadota; class Fimbriimonadia; order Fimbriimonadales; family Fimbriimonadaceae; genus Fimbriimonas. The sequence goes on from CBDFJP010000002.1 coordinate 459,615, forward strand.
GTCGTCAAGAGTGTCGACGATAATGACTCGACCGAGAAGGGAGTCGATGACTGGGCGAATCCGGTCCTTGCACTCCACGAGTTGGCTAGCTCGACCGATGACGCCCTTTTCGTTAAGCACTCGCCTAAACTCGCTCGATGGCTCCTGCGGGCGCATGAGCGGAATTGGCTGGAACGTACATCGCCCCGCTCGATTCTCTTTGAGCCAACCCACCGCACGCTTTGCATCGCTTTCGTGGTCGACAATCAGGTCGTTCGCCGAAGCTCCCAGCGCAGTTTCGATGGCCAGCGAAAACTCGCGATCAACCTCAATCGCATCCGCTACGCTCTCATACTTGCCCTGTAAGATGCCCCTTTCGGCGGCCTCAAGAACTGCACGCGAGCCCTGCGAAAGCCCTTCATGCGCATCGAGAGTTGCCTCAATGCCACGCCTACGCCCTTCAAGGCTTGCTTGCTCCGCGAGCGAATTCCTCAGCCGAGCCGCCTCGTCTTCATCGACCTTCCTGATCTCGGCAATGCGCGTTTGAAGCGAAGAAATCTCGTCATTAACCGATTTCAGCCCAGCCTCAACTTCATCAAACTCCTTCTGAGCCCCCGAAATGCCGTCATGAAGATCGGGCAAGGACTTCTCAATTCCCGAGATTTCGCGCTGGAGGAGCTTTGCTCGCTCGGCACTCGCTTCTTGCTCCGCTTCCCACTTCAGCCGGCGAACCTTTTGCTCTCGCGCCTCATTCAATTGTTTCTCAAGCTCCGAAAGTCTTGCCGAGAGTTCTTTGGCTTCAGAACTCGCGCCACCCGAATCCGACTGCACTGTTTCGAGAGCGGTTCGGGACGCTTCGGCCTCGGTTCGAGCTTCTTCCAGGTCAGTAGTTGCCTCCTTCAGCCGTCGTTCAACGGAGGTCGAATCCTCTTCCAGTGACTTCTCTTGGTTTGCCAACGACGAAAGGCGTTCCTCAAGGACCTTGACGTTCGCCTGAGCTCGCTCAAGGCCGGTGACCGCTGTCTGCTGTGCCAGCCGCGCCTGCTCCATCGAGGCCTCTAGCTCCTGAATCTGAGTCTGCAAAACCCGATGATGCTTTTCGAGGTCCTCCACCCGTCGGTTTTCCTCTTCAACAACCCCCCCCGAACTTCGGAGCTTTTCTTCCAGGGTTTTTAGTTCGCTGAGAGCAAGACATAGGTCCCGAATGAGCAAGCCAATTTCTACTTCTTGGAGAGAGGCTGAAAGTGATTTGTATCTCTTCGCCTGCTCAGCTTCATCTTCCAGCGGTTCACGCTGAGACTCCAACTCTCGCAGAATATCGTCCACACGCGCCAACGAATCCCGAGCCGCACTGAGTCGCCGGAGAGACTCATTTTTTCGGGTTCGATACCGCTGAACTCCGGCCGCTTCATCAATCCAAGCCCGACGATCCTCTGCCGAAGCCGAAAGAGCCTGGTCTATCTCCTTTTGCCCGACAATCGCGTAGCCTGCCCGCCCCAACCCCGAGTCGGCCATCAACTCGACCACATCGCGAAGTCGACACGACTGTCGATTGATCGAATACTCACTATCCCCCGCACGGGTCAAGCGACGAGTAACCCACACTTCGGTGGCGTCGATGGGTAGCGTCCCGTCTTCGTTGTCAAAGCAAAGTGAAACTTCGGCAAAGCCGACTGCCTTCCGAGCTTGAGCCCCTGAGAAGATCACATCCTGCGACGAGGAAGCTCTAAGGTGTTTGATCGAGCCCTCGCCCAGCCCCCACAAAATCGCATCGACGAGGTTAGACTTCCCGCAACCGTTGGGCCCGACGACCGCAACCACTCCGCCTTCGAGAGAGAACTCGGTGCGGTCGGCGAACGTCTTAAATCCAAATAGCTTTACTCGAGTCAGGCGCATGAACGCGAATCATTAAGGATACTTTTCTTGCGACCGGCAGAGATAGGCACGATCCGTGCATTTATGGTTTGTATGAACAAATTGCTCTTCCTCGGATTAGTTGTTGCCACCTCAGCCGTTTCGCGGGCGGATGCACTTCTCCAGGCTCAAATCAAGGGTCATTACCAACTCATTGCCAGAGCTTCGGTTGCAGATCCGCGTCAAATCGTGCCTCGCATGGGCAAATTGCTGACCAGCGACTTCAAATGGGTGGAGTCAGGCGGAAGCGAGTACAACCGGGAGTTCTATCTCGGTTACCAAAACAAAGCCATCGACATGATTTCCAAGATATTCGTTGCTAACAACGAAATGCTGAGCTACAAGGAAGACGGGATATACGTTCGATGCCGCGTGAAATCGACGATGACCTACCGAAGAAAAGGCTTTAGTGCGGACAGGCACTCAGGAGTTTCAGTTAGCGACGATATTTGGGTTCGCACCATTCACGGTTGGAAAATGTACAAATCGGTCGGAATCCTCGATTCCGACACGATTGCACAACGGCCTCAGAGTGCCGCAGTCATGACTGCACGCATGACTTCGGCCGGAGTCGTCCATCCTGCGGCCGCTTTGGCCTTCCCGTCCTCTAGCATGGTTCGATAGCCTTGCAAGTTGGCCGCCTCGTTTAGCTCGGCAAAGGTGACGTTTCGGGCAACCGCCGCCCGAAACTCAGGAGTGCCGAGGATGAGCTCAAAGATGCCGATTCGTCCCTTGTAACCCGTATTCTTGCACTCTGGGCAACCAGCGCCTTTCATAAACTTGCCTGATTCGAGTTCAGCGGGCGTGAACTTGAGCAACAAAATCTCCTCAGCCGTCGGCTTATACGGCTGGCGGCATTTGCCACAGTTGAGACGCACAAGCCGTTGGGCCAGCGAGCCGAGCAGAACGCCACCAACCAAATACGGCTCGGCACCCATATCGAACATACGTCCAATCGTCTCAACCGCGTTGTTGGTGTGGAGAGTTGACATGACCAAGTGGCCGGTAAGACCCGCCTGAATTCCAATCTTGAGCGACTCAGGGTCGCGCATCTCACCCACGAGCATGACGTCGGGGTCTTGGCGGAGGAACGAGCGCATGACTCGAGGGAACGGCATTCGCTCCGTGACCTGCACCTGCGCAATATTCTTCTCGTACTCGTACTCGATCGGGTCTTCGACCGTCACGATATTTCGGACACGGGCATCAAGAGTGTTGAGCGACGCGTAGAGGGTAGAAGACTTTCCGGAACCCGTGGGCCCTGTGACCAGAATCAATCCATAAGGAGCCGAAATCGCCCGCTCCCACTTCACCAGAATGTCTTCCGGCATTCCAAGCTTGCCCAGATCGACCTTCATTGCCGCGGGGTCGAGAATACGCATGACCATTTTCTCGCCGTTCATCGATGGCAAACAAGAGGCACGACATGAGAGGCGGCGGCCCATGTATTCCATGTCGATACGGCCGTCCTGGGGTTCTCGCTGTTCGTCGATTCTCATCCCAGCGGCGAGCTTGAGTCGAGCCAAAACGTTCTGGGCTTGCTCCAAAGGCAGTTCTCCGGCGGAGTGGAGGATGCCGTCTTGGCGATACCGAATTCGAAGTTGGTCTCGCTCAGGCTGAAGGTGGATATCGCTGGTGTTGGTCTCCAGGGCATTCATGAAGATGTTGTCCACGATTCCTACAGCGATGGAAACGTCGTCTCCACCCATTTCGCGGCTTTGGCCACCCTCCCGGATGATCAATCGAAATCGCTTTGCGGCACCGAAGTTTGTTTGTGCGTAGTCGGTATTCATAACCCTTAGAGGGCATCATACTATGTACAGATGCCCCGACCCAACCCCTATTTGCTGATAACGATGCTGTTTTGGGGTTTCAATTTCGTTTCGATGAAGCTGGTTTTCCCGGTGATGGCTCCGGCGGCGGTGGTTTTTTGGCGCTATTTCTTGATGGGAGCCGTGTTGGTTCTGATCTGTTTGGCGACTCGGCAGTCCCTGAAGATTCCTTCTGAGTACCGCCTAGTGGTCTTGCTGACCGGGTTCTTTTCCATGGGAATTTACATGGTGCTCTTCTTCGAAGGAGTGAAACGCGCGCCCGCGGGGGAGTCGGCGATCATTCTTGCCACCAACCCGATCATGGTCGGAGTCATGAGCATGATTTTGGGGCGTGAGCCCAAATCAGTTGCGCGGGTTCTGGGTTCGGTTGTCGCCCTAGCGGGTGTCGCTCTTGTCGTTCTTGGTCGGCCCGGAGCCTTGACCGTCTCGAAAGAAACTCATGAGCGGCTGGTTGGTGACTTGCTGCTTTTTCTCAGCGCGTTTGCCTGGGCGGCATCGGTCATCTTGGCCAAGCCTGTATCGGCACACATCAAGCCACTCCCGCTGTTCACAATGTCGATGCTCGGTGGACTTCCTGTCGTTCTTCTTTACGGCTGGAGTGCCGCGATGAGCACAAACTGGGCGAGTTTTAGCACTTGGCAGTGGGTTAACTTCGCCCAAATCGCCCTCGGTTCGGGAGTCATTGCGATGGTGTTCTACTATCGAGGCGTTGCCGAACTTCCGGCGAGCGTCGCCTCGCTCCATCAATTTCTAGTGCCTGTGCTCACCACACTCTTTGCCGCGATGATTCTTCATGAAAGACTTGCCTGGGTCCAGGGAGTCGGAGTCGCGATCCTCCTCTTCGGCCTTTCGGTGAACGTCGGTTTGGTGAACCTCAAAAGGAGAAACGACCCCGGGGATCAGAAACCGGAGCCGTTATTGGGGTCTTGAAGCGAGACCTTAAATTTACTTACTCTTCTTGCGGCGGATCAGGCCGGCAACGCCGATTCCGATTGCCGCCATGCTGGCCGGCTCGGGGACTGCTTGGCAATTGGGATTTGGGTTAGAGCCAGGAATCGTCGGAGGGCACCAGTTTGGCTTGGTGTCGCACAAATTGGTCGCGGTCTGAGAATCAACACTCGGAGCCCAAGTCGTGTCGTTTGAGAGTCCGGTTAAAGCGATGCTGGAGTCTTGAGCGGTTGCGATTGCGACGACGAAGAGTGCAGTGAGAGAAACGATCCATCGATTCATTTTGTTCATCCTTGAAGGCTTCCGTGCCTTATGGGAATGAGTAGTTGCAGGGTTCGTGCCATTTTGCTAAAGGCTGAACAATTCCTGTCAAGAAATCCGGGTTCCAAGTATGCTTTTGGGTGATGCAAGGAAAGCGCGCGGCAGATACGGTAGTCACAATCGCGGAGGTCATCCGCCCTAATGAGGCGAACTTCCTCGGGAAACTATTTGGAGGAGAACTCCTTGCAAAGATCGACCTTTGCGCCTACGCCGCCTCTGCTAAGCACTCTGGCACTACTTGCGTTACCGCCAGTTTCGACCAAGTGGACTTCCACGAGCCGATCGAAGTCGGAGAGCTTGTGACCCTCACCGGCCAAGTAACCTTCGTCGGAAGAACGTCCATGGAGATCATGGTCGAGGTCTGGACCGAGAACCTGAAACACGGCGTCAAACGGCACGCGAACACTGCGCGAGTTACGATGGTAGCCCTCCTTAACGGAAAACCTATCGAAGTCCCCAGGCTCATTTGTGAAACCAGAGAAGAGAAAATCTTGTTCCTCGAAGGAAAGCTTCGACGCGATACACGCAAGAAACTGTCCGCTGAACGAGCCGCAGAGTACGCACGAATTGAGGCCCTAACGGATGAGGAGTTGGATACAGCCCTGCCGGACTGCCGAACGGGCTAGGCCGTTACATTCCAAGCCATTTCTTAACTTTGTAAACCGTCGTATCTCGGTTCAACTGAGCAATCGCACGGGTCAAAGGAACTTGCTTCGGGCAAACCTTCACGCAGTTCTGTGCGTTGCCACACCCGCTAAGTCCGTCGTCCGAAGTCAAAAACTCGTATCGCTCGGCGTCCAAAGTCTTTCCAACCGGGTGTGTGCTAAACAGCAACGCCTGACCCAATGCCGCCGGACCGACAAACTGCGACCGTTCGTTGATCTGAGGGCAAGCTTCCATGCAGCATCCGCAGGTCATACAGCGCGAAAGTGCGTACCGCAACTGCCGCACATGGTCATCCTGAGGCTGACCCATGCCGAGGTCGAACGAGCCGTCAATTGGTACCCAAGCCCGAACCTTTTTCAAGTTCTCGAACATCTTCGAACGGTCAACGATCAGATCCCGAACCAGCGGAAACTTCTTCATCGGCTCCAGAATGACCTCGTATGTATCACCCACCAAAACCCCAACTTCTTCGATCAGGGCCGTGCAAGCCTGCCGAATTCCGCCGTTGATGTTCATCGTACAGCTACCGCAAACCTCTTCAAGGCATGCCGCCTCGAAGGCCGGAGGTGCGACGTTCTTGCCCTCAGTCGTCGTCGGTTTGCGCTGAACCAGCATCAAAGCCGAGATCACGTTGATCTTATCCACATAGGGAACCTCGAACGTATCCCAGCGTTGCTCCTTACCCGCGCCGTCCTGACGCAGAACCTTCAGCCGAATCTTGGTTGCCGATGCTACAGCGGTTGCACTCATTGCTCTGTTCCAATTCTACGCAATTACGGCCACAAAAATCCTGTTATAGCGATGCTTGTCTTAGCAAAGGAGTAAAGGGTATATTAGAAGTTCGCGTACTTTGTCCCATGCTGCCATCACCAGACATCCTCAACGAATATCCCCTGGGCAAATTTGTGCTCTCGAATCTGGCCGCAAAGCGAGCCAAGCAGCTCCGAGAGGGCGCACTTCCGCTCGTGCAGATTGAGTCGCGACACCCGCTGACCATCGCCCTGGCAGAAATCGCCGCCGGAAAGATTGAGCCGCGAACCTTCGCCCAAGTCGCCGAACCAGTTGGTGAGCACGTTGAGAGCATTGTTCTCGCCGAAGATTTTGTTGCTGGCGAATTTGGAATGCTCCTTCCGGCACTCGACGAGAACGAAGCCGTGCTCATCGAGACCATCGGTCTCGAGGACGCCGATCCAATCGCCCTTGCCGCCGATGACGAAGAGATTAGCCTCTCCGACCTCGCCGGAGAAGGCGAAGAAGAGTCCGAGGCAGCACCAGCCGCCGAAGATGACACTCTCTCGCTCAGCGACATCGCCGAAGAGGAAGCGTCGCTAGAAGACGACGCCGAAACGGAGTAAAGCGCAATGGCCCAACGGGACCCGTATGAGGTGCTGGGGGTATCGCGTTCCGCCAGCGCAGATGAAATCAAGTCGGCCTACCGCCGACTCGCCCGAAAGTACCACCCCGACGTAAACCAGGGTGATCCGGCCTCCGAGGAGAAGTTCAAAGAGGTCTCCGGGGCGTACGAAGTGCTGTCCGACCCTGATAAGCGCGCGAGATTCGACCAGTTCGGAACCACCGAAGGCATGCCCCAAGACCCCTTCTTTGGCGGAGCCGGAGGCGGAGGAATCGGCGACTTATTCGACATGTTCTTCGGAGCCGCCGGAGGCCAACAAGGTCGCCGACGCACCATGGCTCAAGAAGGCGACGACCTCCGCCTCGACATCGAAATTTCACTCCTCGACGTCATCAATGGTCTTTCAAAAGAAGTCGAAGTCAATCGGGCCTCAGAATGTTCCGACTGCAACGGCTCCGGAGTCGAAGGCGGCGGGCAACCGTCCCAGTGCGCCGGCTGTAACGGCGCCGGCGTTGTCTCGGCAGTACGAAACACCTTCCTCGGCCAAGTCCGAACCCAAACCGCCTGCCCCAAGTGCAACGGCTACGGCTTCGTGATCTCGAACCCCTGCCGCAAGTGCTCGGGCCAAGGAGTTCGCCCTTCGACCGACAAAGTTCTCATCAACATCCCGCAAGGAGTTGAGACCGGTTCGACGATTCATATGCCCGGCCACGGCTCCGACGGAGCCCGTGGCGGACGCCCGGGCGACCTCTACGTCGTGCTCCATGTCGCCGAAGACGGCCCATTCGTCCGTCGCGGCCAACACGTCCTCACCGGAATCGATATCACGGTCAGCCAAGCCATCTTAGGCGACGAGATGTCGATTGACGGCATCGACAAAGAACTCAGCGTCGAAATCCCCAGCGGCGCCCAGCCCGGACAAAAAGTGACGCTCAAAGGTGAAGGTCTCCCGCCCATCCACGGCGGCCGCCGTGGAGACCTCGTTGTCGAACTCAACGTCGTCATTCCCAAAAAGGTGAGCGAAGGCGAGGCAAAGCTGATCCGCGAATTCGCCGAGCTTCGCGGTGAAAAAGTGCCCGACGGCAAGTCCAGCCTCTTTGGCGGGCTTTTTGGAAAGAAAAAATGAATTGGATTTTGATTAAGGCGCACCAGTCGCCCGCCCCCGCCGACTGGTCGCCAGTCATCGAAGTCTTTAGAGATTTTGGGATCGAAAACACCCTTGAAGAAAGGGAAGCCATCACTGGGTGCTACGTCGATGTCGATGGAGTTCAGACTCAAATCGAGGGCCTCAAAAAGGCGCTTCTTGAACTCGGCGTGACTGAAGTGAGTGCCGAACCGCTCGTAGAAGTTGACTGGGAGAACGAGTGGAAGAAGTTCTTCAAACCCCGTCGCGTCGGCCAAAACTTTGTCGTCAGGCCCACCTGGGAGACTTTCGACGCCTCCGAAACCGACAAGGTGATCGTTCTTGATCCCGGTCAGGCTTTCGGAACCGGAGACCACCCAACAACTCGAAACTGCCTCGCGTTCCTGGAAAAGTATGTAACCCCCGGCGTCGACGTCCTCGACCTCGGTTGTGGCTCGGGAATTCTTGCCGTCGGAGCTAAGCTCCTCAGCGCGGGCGAAGTCTGCGCGATCGACATCGATCCGATCTCCATCGAAGTCGCCAAGGAGAACTTTGAGCGCAATGGCGTTGAAGTGCTCACTGCCGTTGGTGATGTTCTCTCGCTCCAGTTCGAGGCTGAGTGGGATATTGTCGTCTCCAACATCATCTCGGCTACCCTCATCAACCTCGCCCCCGACGCGGCCTACGCGCTTCGTCCTGGCGGAAAGTGGATCGTCAGCGGAATCATCGTCCAGAACTGGGCCGACGTTCAAAAAGCCGCCGAGAAGCAGGGGCTGGGGTACATCGAGCATGTCGAGGAAGACGGCTGGGTCGCGGGCGTCTTTTCTAAGAGCTAGTTGCGTGTGTAGAGCAAGTTGGGCGCGTTAGGTTCAAAGTTTCTGATTTTGGTTTGAAAGTTGGGCGCGAAAGGGCGCGGGTGCGGGTGTTAGCGGTTTTGGCGGAAGTGAGTTCAACGGGGTTGGAATTTGGCGGATTTTCGGAGGTAATGGCGGAAGTGGTTGAACCTGGTTTCGCCATGCGTTGGCTGAAGTGCTGAGCGAATGTGTTGGAAAATGTGATCATCAACTACTAGTACAAGAAGTTCGGGGTTTGTCAACCTGATTGCGGAAAATTGCTGTTTGAGTATGCTCCCTTAGTGAGTGCGCAGAATCCGAGTCGGTTCTGGGTGTTGGCCATGGTTCTGGCGATCGTTTGGGGCGGGCTGCTGATCAACGCAACCATTCAGGCTCAGATGGCGGGGGCAATGGTGAAGGCTTATGTCGGCTACGTGGTTGTTCCGCTGGAGATGTGCGTCAGCACGTTCATGGTCTCGGAGATGAAGAAAGGGAAGACCGACCCGGCGGTGATGCCCAAGTGGCTCCGGTACAGCCACGCGGCTTGGAACGTTCTAACCTTTGCCTTTCTGTTTTTCTGGCAGGTTTGAAGTGGTCGAGCCTAGTGTCTAGGGTTGAGCTTTGCGGCCAACGATAAGAAATTCCAGGCAATATGTTGCGTCTGAACCTTGTTTGCTTCCACCAAGAATCTCTGCGTTGAAGTCGATTTGGGTGAAGGGCGGATCGTAGGTGGGTTTGTCGTTGATCTTGACGTTATAAACAGTTAGGAGCGGCGGGGTGTTTGGGGTTGCTTGCAGCCAGAACGAGATGTCGCTTGGTGGCTCTTTGAGTAGCGGAAGCCGAATAACCAGGATTCTGTTCGATGTTCCCGCATTCGTCGGCAACATCTGATAGGTTCCCTTGAACGTGGTGATTCCGTTGAGATCGGTCGAGCCTTGCTCGATCTTGCCGGCGGCTGGAAAACTTGGACAACACATTGGGCGAATCTTACCTCCGATGTTTTCACTTGCGCTGTAAAGGGTCAGGCTCTTGAGGCGAGTGAAATGGCGGGATCGGTGGTAGGTTGCTGGGCTGGTTCGCAGTTACCACAGCCCCACCGGTTCGCTACGCTTACCCTCCACTGAAAGCTTGCCTTTGGGGCAACCTTTATGCGGACCCTTCCCCAACGAGCGGGGAGTTTTGGGTTGGAGGCATGGAGGAACACTGACAAGCTGGACGGGCGGATGGCGATTGGCTCGGGTGGTGGTCGCTTGTCAGTGCCACTCAAGTCCTTACTCAGCCTACGCAGTGGCTTGTCAAAAACTCAGATCTTCGGCTAGCCAATGAATAGCAAAAAGTGCTCTAGCGATCTTAACCCTTTCGGCAATGCTGTGCTTATTGTCTCCCGAGCGATTCATGACGTTAAAGCGGGCGAGCTCTTTAATAATGTGGTTTGATACTTCATCTCGGTGGGGTCCTGTTTGCCCAAAGCTTTTAACTTCTAGCGACTTCCTAATTTCCGTGAAGTTCTTCAAAAAGTCGGCGAAGTATCGGGGGGTAACATGGGAGCCATATTCTGCACGCAGTTCTTGGAAAAGTAAGAACCATATTGGAATAATCCCAACGCTTTGTATTGATGTTTCGCCCTGCTCAAAGCCTGAGCAGAATTCGTTAAGAGTGAACTCTACTAAGATTTGTGCATCTTCGATAGCTTCAGGTGTTTGCGCGTACTCGTTTAAGGCAAATCGATCTAAAGACCGCTTGTCCGTGTCGGTGGGGCCAAATAGTTGAAGAATCAAGAGTTTGGCTGCAAGGTTGTGATCTTGCATTCGACTCTTGCTAACTTTCGCAAACTCAGAAATGAATGGATGCGCGGCGATTGCTGAGATTGTGGACGTGATTAGAGTTCCGTAAGAGTGCCGAAGTTCGGCACCAGTTAAGGGCTTACCACTATTGAGCCTCAGGAACAGTTCCCTGACCCTCGCCTCTGAATTTGTACGTACTGCAGTAACCGGAAGGTTATACTGCTCGATTCTCCGCGCAATTTTGGGGTATTCTGCTCGCAAATCTGAATAGCGAAGTCCACCTAGACGAATGCTTTCGTCTTCAATGAACCGGATTTCCTTGTTCAGAGCTAGCCCGTTAGAGAGAAACAGAAACAGTGCGGTCAAGCGCTGCCGTCCATCGATTACGGCATACTGAAAAGAACCACTACTTAGCGAACGAAAGCCGGAGTTGAGGTCGAGCAGGAAAACTTGTGGCATGGAATAGCCATTTATAACTGAGTCAATTAAGAAAGCCTGTTCGGCAACCGACCAAGCGATTCCTTTGCGCTGAATTTTTGGTTCTAAGTCAATCTCTTCTCGGGATTCAAACCAGTAGGATAGACTTCGCCCTTCATGTACGAGCACCTGAATTTTTGATTGATCAAATTCCATACTTGTATCTCATTTCTAATGATAGTCCGTGGAGATCCGGATATACAGAAGTAGCGGAAACTCCTAATAGGAGCAGTGTTGAAAATAAGTTAGGTACCGCATCTTCTGGAATGTCGATTGCCACAATGTTATCTGCAGCATCAATACTTTCCATAGTGTTCTTGTATTTCCCGAACACTACGAATACTCCTTGTTGACGTTGAACCCTAGGGTTCGAGTGTGGAGGTAAAAAGGCAATTGGCGAATCTCCATTTACCCTGGATGGCGCCAGTGCGTAGTCATCAAGCCTGCTTAAAGGCCTCAAAATTTCGCTCCTAAACGACGGCTGTTTTTCCCGATTCCAGCTTTCGGGTTTTAGGCAAAACACTCGGCAGGGCGAAGTTGTTCCAGTTGCGATACATGATGATAGGGCAAAATAAAGCGCGATGAGTGGTGAAGTACTCCAATCCAACATGTAAGTCGGAATGCCGTAGTGTTGCATATGAATAAGAGACTGCCATGCTTGCTCATTTCCACTTGAGCCATGATCCATAAGTAGGCTCTTTGCTTGGAACTCGGTGATCAACTCTTGCTGGATTGCTAGTAGCTCTACCTCTGGCTTAAGTGATCTGTATAAGGAAGGAACTAGGGAGTGGGCAGAATTGCCAACCCCCCTGTACCACCAGATAAATGCCGGATCTCGGAGGGACAAACGCTGAACTTGCTCTAGGTAGTCCTTAATGTCTCCAGCCGTCAGGATTTCCATATCATTTTCTCTATGAGCACCCGCTGGTTTCGCCGCAACTGTTGCACTTTAAGCATACTCCATTGCGTACTAATGTAAACGCTCCGCAGTTGCCACATGGGTCGCCTTCGTAGCCTTTGAGGCGGGCTTCTCTTACTCTAGCGGCAGTCTCATCCAAGGCCGGGGACATGTAGGCTACGTTTGTCGTTTGTCGTTTGTCGTTTGTCGCTGGGGACGGAGACTCGGAGACTTCGAACAATCCCAGGCCGTTGGAGCCGTTGCCGCTGACTACTCGTTCTTCGTAGACGGCGACGTTATTCGCTTGGTTGCGGATGAGGGCGTCGGTGGGCGAACCGAGGGCTCGCCCGCCTTCAAAAGGGAGTGGGTCTTGTCCTTGTTCGGCGGTGCTGTTGGCGTTGTAGCCGACGCTGCTATGGTCGTTTCTTGCGGAGCCGGGGACGTGGTCCTCGAGTTCGCCTTGCTCTTCTTCTTCATCGAAGTCGATGACCTGGTTTGGGTTGCCCATGGTGTCGGAGCGGAGGTCTTCGGGCTTGACTTGCACGAGGTCGGTTCGGCCTAGGTAGGACATGCTGAGCTCGCGGAAGATATAGTCGATGACCGACGTGGACATTTTGATGTTGTCGTGGCCATGGACGGAGCCGTTTGGCTCGAAGCGGGTGAAGACGAACGCCTCGGTGAACTCCTCGAGCGGGACTCCGTATTGGAGGCCGAGGGAGACGGCGATGGCGAAGCAGTTCATGAGCGACCGGAAGGCGGCGCCTTCGCGGTGCATGTCGATGAAGATTTCGCCGAGGGTTCCGTCTTCGAATTCACCGGTTCGGAGGTAGACCTTGTGTCCGCCGACGCGGGCCTTTTGGGTGTAGCCTCTTCTTCGGCCGGGCATGACTCGCCTTTTGCTGATGTAGCGGTAGACGAGTTTGGTGGCGATGCGCTCGATCTCGGCGTGTTGGGAAACACGAGCCGTCAGCTGTGAGCTGTCAGCTGTCAGCAGGTCCTCGGATGGGTTGCCCATGTCGAGGTCTAAGGTGGCTTCTAGGATTGCCGCAGCTGAGTCGGAACTGCTGCTGTTGAGCGGCTGGCTGAGTTTGCTGCCGTCTCGGTAGAGGGCGTTGGCCTTGATTCCGAGCTGCCAGGAGAGCCAGTAGGCGTTGTGGACGTCTTCGACGCTGGCTTCGGATGGGAGGTTGATGGTCTTGCTGATCGCTCCGGAAAGGAACGGCTGAGCGGCGGCCATCATTCGGATGTGACCTTCGGCGCTGATGAAGCGCTGACCTTTCTTTCCGCATCGGTTGGCGCAGTCGAAGACGGCGAGGTGGGCGTCTTTGAGGTGCGGGGCGCCTTCGACGGTCATGGAGCCGCAGACGAACTCGTTGGCTTCTTCGATCTGGGCCTTTGTGAAGCCGAGTTCGACGAGCATGTTGAAGGACCAGTCGTTGATTTGGTCTTCGGTGAAGCCGAGGACCTTGGTGCAGAAGTCGTCACCGAAGGTGTATTTGTTGAAGACGAACTGGAGTTCAAAGGCGGATTCGAGGCCGGCTTCGAGCTTTTGGAGTTCTTGTTCTGTAAACCCGCGAGCGGTGAGGGATTCGTGGTTGATGTGCGGGGCACCGTTGAGGGTTTTGTAGCCGACGGTGTAGCCGATGATGTCGTCGATTTGTTTTCCGTCGTAGCCCATTTTTGTGAGGGCGGGCGGGATCGACTGGTTGATGATCTTGAAGTATCCGCCGCCACTGAGCTTTTTGAACTTAACGAGGGCGAAGTCTGGCTCAACACCGGTGGTGTCGCAGTCCATGATGAGCCCGATGGTGCCGGTGGGCGCAAGAACCGTCACCTGGGCGTTGCGGTAGCCGTACTTCTCGCCGAGCTCGAGGGCTTTGTCCCACGACTTGTGGGCGGCGTGAAGGAGGTCTCCGGGGCAGAGAAGTTGGTCGATGCCGAGGGGGAGGATGCTGAGGCCTTCGTACTCCGACTTGGCGGCGTTGTAGGCGGCTCGTCGGTGGTTGCGAATGACGCGGAGCATGTTCTCGCGGTTCGGCTGGTAGGAAGGAAATGGGCCGTGTTGCTTGGCCATTTCGGCGCTGGTTGCGTAGCTCTCGCCTCCGAGGACGGCGGTGAGGGCTCCGGCGATGGCGAATCCTTCGGGGCTGTCGTAGGGGATTCCCATCTGCATCAGCAGGGCACCGAGGTTGGCGTAGCCGAGGCCGAGGGTTCGGAAGTCGTAGCTGAGCTGGGCGACTTCTTTGGACGGGAACTGCGCCATGAGGACGCTGATTTCGAGCACGACGGTCCAGAGCTGGATGGCGTGCATGTAGCCTTCGACGTCGAACTTGCCGGTTTCTCGGTTGTAGAGGGTGGCGAGGTTGATGCTGGCGAGGTTGCAGGCGGTGTCATCGAGGAACATGTACTCCGAGCACGGGTTGGACGCGTTGATGCGGCCGTGCGCGGGGCAGGTGTGCCACTCGTTGATGGTGGTGTCGTATTGGAGGCCGGGGTCGGCGGAGTTCCAGGCGGCCTGGCAGATGTCGTCCCAGAGGCCTTTTGCTTTGATGGATTTGACGGCTTTGCCGCTGGTGCGGGCGGTGAGGTTCCAGTCGGCGTCGTTCTCGACGGCCTTGAAGAAGTCGTTGCTGACCCTTACGGAGTTGTTGGAGTTCTGGCCGGAAACGGTGATGTAGGCTTCGGACTCGTAGCCGGTGTCGAAGGTGGGGAACTCGATGCTGGTGTAACCCTGTTCGGCGAATTGGATGGCGCGCTGGATGTAGTTAGTTGGGATTTCGTCGAGCTTGGCTTCGGCGATGGCGGTCCAGAGAGCTTTGTTGGTGCGCGGATTTGCGTTGACGGTTCCGTCGACGTAGGTGGCCTTCATCACGTTGTTGATGTGGCGCTGGTTGAGCTTGGAGCCGGTGACAAGGGAAGCAACCTTTTGCTCTTCTTTGACCTTCCAGTTGACGAACTCTTCGATGTCGGGGTGGTTGATATCGAGGCAGACCATCTTGGCGGCCCGTCGGGTGGTGCCGCCGGACTTGATTGCGCCGGCTGATCGGTCGCCGACTCGAAGGAAGGACATGAGGCCGGAGGATTTTCCGCCGCCGCTGAGCCGCTCGTTCTCGCCGCGGATCTTTGAGAAGTTGGTGCCAACGCCGCTGCCGTACTTGAAGATTCGGGCTTCGCGGGTCCAGAGGTCCATGATGCCGCCTTCGTTGACGAGGTCATCTTTTACCGAGAGGATGAAGCAGGCGTGGGGCTGGGGTCGCTCGTAGGCGTTTGCGGATTTCTTCAACTCGCCGTTGCGAGGGTCGACGTAGTAATGGCCTTGGGCCGAGCCGGTGATGCCGTAGGCGAAGTGCATGCCGGTGTTGAACCACTGAGGGCTGTTTGGCGCAGCGACCTGTCGGGCCAGCATGTTGACCATCTCGTCGTAAAAGGTCTGGGCGTCATCGGAAGAATCGAAGTAGTGGAACTTCTCGCCCCAGTGTCTCCAGCACCCGGCGAGGCGGTGGAAGACTTGGCGGGAGTCGGTTTCGCACTCTTTTTCGGGGGTGACTACCGAGGCGTTTTCGCCGGCGTATTCGACTCCGCCAACTTTGCCAGGGGTAAGGCCCGCTTTTCGGAAATACTTCTGCGCCAGGATATCGGTCGCTACTTGGCTCCAGCCGGACGGGACCATGACGTTCTCCATGAGGAAGACGGTGGAGCCGTCGGGGTTTCGGATCTCGCTCTTACGCGGCTCGAAGTTGATGCCAGCGTAGGGGTTTTGACCAGATTGCGTAAAGTAGCGTCGAATTTTCATGATTTCTCTTCCTGAGTTGGGATGGTGATGAGTTCCTTCTGCAAATGCCGGAAAGGATTGAGGGCTTCTTCTCGTTGCACGGTCTCAACCATTTCGGCAAAATCGGCGACGGTCTCGAACTCTTGGTAGACCGACGCAAAACGGACATAGGCGACAGTGTCAATGGTGGATAGCTCGCGCATTACGGCGCGACCAATCTCCTTAGTAGGCACTTCGCTGTCGAATTGTTTCTGAAGTTGTTCTTCGATTCTTTGCGCGGTGAGTTGCAGGGTCTCGATAGAGACTGGGCGCTTCCCGCAAGCCAGGCGCATGCTTTCGAAGACTTTTTCACGGTTGAAGTCGGCGCGGCTGGTGTCTCGTTTGATGACGAAGAGCCTTGCTTTTTCGATGCGTTCGATCGTGGTGAACCTGCGATTGCAGGACGGGCACTCGCGACGTCGCCGTATCGACTCTCCGTCCGAACCTGGACGCGAGTCGAGCACCTTGAGGTCTTCGTTTCCGCACGAGGGGCAATGCATCGATCTTCCGTGATATCCACTAGATATAGTGGCTTGAACAGTATGCCACCACTAGGGATAGATTTCAAGCAGTAATTTTCATAATTTTATGCGCATCGTTTTCCACAGGTTATTCGTCGGGGCGAGAAGGGAATATGTAGACGAACTTTTAGTAAGAATTTTCGTTCAAAATGGTTGACGAGTTATGGTGGGGGAAAAGGTTCTGAGAACGGTTGTGCTCTCCGACGCGGTGGCTTTCACCGCTCGGATGCAAGCCGATGAGCCGGGCGCCCTTACTGCGCTTGCTAACGATCATCGGGCATTTCGGGCGGTGGTCGAATCTCATGACGGTGTGGTGGTGAAATCCACCGGCGACGGCTTGCTTTGTCTCTTTGAGAGTCCTGCCCAGGCGGTTCGGGCCTGTCTGGCCGCGATTCCGATGATGAATGAGCTTGAGCACCGGTACGCGGTGCATACGGGCGAGGTGACGGTCACGGATGGCGACGTGTTTGGCGATGCGGTCAATATCTGCGCCAGATTGGAAAGGGAAGCCAAGGCCGGGTGTGTTGTTGCGTCGCGCATGGTGTTGGATTTAGTGAAGTCTCAGGCGCTTCCACTGGCTACCAAGGTGGGTCGTGTCGTCGTTCGCGGCGTACAGGAGCCGTTGGAGGTGTTTTCTTGGGGGCAATCGCTTCCGCGGCGAAGAGTCTTGCCTTTGAAATGGATCGGCGTCGGTGCCGGAACGGCGGCGGCGGTGACGGTGACGCTGGGCGTTTGGGCGTTAGGCAAGCCGCTCGATCCGCCGGCGGACGAGCAAGCGGTCCGGCGGTCTGTTACAAAGATGATTCAGAACGAAGCAGCGAATAGTGACGCTCCGGATATTGAGGCGTTTATCGACGAGACTTATGCTCAGGTCCTTGACGAAGTGGATCAGTACGAGACGGTGAAGGCCGAGGCGAAGAAAACGGTGGAGCCGGCGAAAGTGGTTGAGTGGCTGAAGTCGAGCCCGATGGGCAAGCGCGAGCGGGGACAACGTGAGATCGAGCATTGGTCTCTGGCGGCGATGGCGGTTGAGTTGGCAGGATCGAAGGATCCGAAGACCGTCATATCGAAACTTTCGGCTTTTAACGACTCTTCGGCTGGGATAGCACTGCGAGCTTTTCGCGACGAATTTGAACCTGGTAAGTAGTACCGGTTTTTTCTTCTCTTCGGTGATAAAATCTTGCTACTGCATCAAAGGGCTTGCATTGCAAAAATCTAAAGTGATAAGTTAGGTTTATGGTAAAGGTTCTCGTCGGCTTGCTTTCATTTTCTATCTGTGCAATCTCCGCCGCCCAATCACAAATCGTTCTGACGCTTAATAGCCCTCCTGGCGAATGGATCGGAGATGGGCAGAATTGGACCACGACCTACACTCCAACGACACCTGGATTTTATCTGCCACAGGTGGTCACGGAAACGGCAGGCGCACCCTCCTATGTGAGGTTCTTGCTCGGGACTTCTTCGGGTGTACCTTACAACACATTTTCGATAGTTGACTTCGCGTCCAACAAGCTTGGCGTCGCACTGACTCCCGGACTGTATCCGCAGGCACAACGGGCTTCGTTTGCCGATCCGGGCTTTGCTGGTCTAGATGTCTCCTGGCAAAATCGCGGCTCGAATACGCTGACCGGCTGGTTTAGGGTCAACAAGTTCGTTTATTCGGGAACCAGCGGCAACTTCGCGATTCAAGAATTCGATGCTGACTTCGGACAGATTTCGGATGGCGGTCCACTGGAAATGACGGGCAATCTTCGGATGACCCCAGTGCCCGAGCCAATTACGATGATTGGACTTGTAGGTGGCCTTGCAGTTCTTGCCCGGCGACGAGCCGCTCGATAAGCGGAGCTTCTTTTCCCGGTGGCACCGAGCTCCCGGGAAATAAAACGTTGAGGAAGTCGCGCTACGATTCTGTGCTGCAAGCACAGCTTGACTTGTCACCGGTACAACTCTCCGCCGGAGCTGACGAAGCGGTCGACGAAACCGACGAACTGTCATTCACGTAGAATCCCGAACCCTTGAAGGCGATGCCGACGGGCTGGATGATCCGTTTCACGGTACCATTGGAGCCACATTCGCAGTCCTTGATGGGGTCTTCGGTGATGCGTTGCTCGAGCTCAAACACTTTTTTGCAGGCTGAGCATTCGTAGACGTAGGTTGGCACTCAGATATTTTGAACGATGGAACTCCCTTTTCACCAGCTAGTTGAAACAAAGGACATTGCGAGTGTCTTAGCCCTAGTGGTGCTAGAAGGGCTTCTGTCGGGTGACAACGCGCTGGTTTTGGCGATTATGGTGCGGCACCTGCCGCGAGAACAGCAAAAGAAGGCCCTGCTGTATGGGCTTGGCGGGGCGTTTTTCTTCCGCTTAGTCGCGATTCTTTTTGCGACGATCATTCTAAAGCAGTGGTGGCTTCAGGCGATTGGAGCGGCTTATCTGATCCTGATTTCTGTGAAGCACTTTGTCGGGGCGGCTTCGGAGAAGGAAGTGAAGCCGGTCGGGAAGGGTTTTTGGCCGACGGTGGTTGCGGTCGAGCTGACGGATATTGCTTTTGCGGTTGACTCGGTTTTGGCGGGAATCACGTTTATCAACAACGACCAAACGAAGATTTGGGTGGTGCTGTTTGGGGCGGTGATTGGGATCGTTTTGCTTCGATTTGCCGCGGGTGCCTTCGTGCGGATCCTTGATCGCTATCCAGTTTTAGATCATGTCGCCTACGCTCTGGTGGCGTGGGTCGGTGTGAAGCTCTCGTTTTTGGCGGCAAGTGCTTACTCGCCGAGCATTCCACACATGCCGCAGGCGGTGTTCTGGGGGGTCCTGTTGACCATTGCCGTCGGTGGAACTTTGCTCGCGCGCAAGTACGCCGAGGAACCGACATCCGAGGAGAAGGATTCGGCGGACTTGGTTGAGGATGCTCAGGATATGGAGTTTGAAGAGCCTAAGCGCGATACTGTTTGACGGTTTCTTGCAAGAGTTCTTTGACCACATTTAAGTCCAGTTTCTTGACCGAACTGTAGCGGACGCAACATTTTCCGCAGTTGAGTCCTTTCAGGAGGTGCCGTTTAGCGGTGACTACCGGAACTGGGAAGTAGAGCGAGATGTATTGAGCTTGGCTGGCGAAGGCGACTTCGGGGTCATCTTCCCCAGGGCGGGTGTAGGCGGCCATTCCGTATGTCATCGATTCATCGAGTTCTGGAATCTCCTGTTTGATTAGTGTGCGAACTTGGCGCAGAATTTCCTGGCGTTCTGCCGGGACTTCTTCGAGATAGCTGTCGACTGATGTGGCTACGCTTTGCATAACGGAATTGTAACACCTGGTGTGGGTAATCTTGAACCTGCATGGCTGAAAAAGTACGAGTTGGAATTATTGGGGCGGGCGGCATCGCTCAGGGCGCGCACATGAAGGGATACGCAACGATCCCTGAGCAGTGCGAGATGGTCGCTGTCGCTGATCTGAATGAAAAGGTGGCGAATGAGGCTGCTGAGAAGTTTGGGATCAAGAAGGTTTACACGGATTACCGTGAGATGCTCGCTTCGGGCGAGATCGATGCGGTTTCGGTCACGACCCCAAATAAGTTTCACAAGGATCCGACAATTGAGGCCCTGAAAGCGGGGATTCACGTGTTGTGTGAGAAACCTCTGGCGATGAATGCGGCGGAGGCAAAGGAAATGTGCGTGGCGGCGAGGGAGTCGGGGAAGATTCTCCAGGTGGCGTTGCAGAGCCGATTTAGCGGACCTGGACGGTTCATGAAGGAGTACATCGAGGCTGGCAACATGGGCGAGATTTACTTCGCTCGGGCGCAGGCACTCCGGCGGCGCGGCGTTCCGGGTTGGGGAGTTTTTATTGACAAGGAAAAGCAGGGTGGCGGGCCGCTGATTGATATTGGTGTCCATATTTTGGACTTCACGCTGTTTTTGATGGGATATCCCAAACCGGTCTCGGCGAGCGGGAAAACCTGGGACATGATGGGCAAGAATCCGGAGTTGACGAACAACTTTGGCGACTACGATCGCTCGAAGTTTACGGTCGAGGATTTCGCTGTTGGAATGATCAAATTTGAGAACGGGGCGGTGGTGTCGTTGGAGAGCTCGTTCATGGCAAACCAGGGCGAGAACGAGATCATGAAGACCCAGCTTTTTGGCACGAAAGCAGGTGCAAACGTGCGGATTTGGGGTGACGATCCGATTGAGATATACAATGAATCGAACAAGCAGTTGTTTGACCTGAAGCCGAAGAATGTTCCGAAGGTTGAGTCTCCGCATACCGCGGAAGTTGTCGCGTTTATTGATGCGATTCAGAACGGTAAGGAGTCGCCTGTTCCGGGCACAAATGGCCTAATCTTGAACGCGATTTTCGACGCTCTCTACAAGAGCAGTGAGACTGGAAACGAAGAAAAGGTGGATGTCTCGTTCTGAGGTAACTTATGGGAATGAACGCACGGATCGCGATTCTGGGTTTGGCAATGGGCGTGATGCTCAGCGGTTGTCATTTGAAGTCTCCTGACAGCTTCATATCGGCAACAACTCCTCACCAGGAGATGCCTCGGTACATGGGCGACAAGGGCTCGAACGGCGGCTTTGGCGGCGCGAATAGCGGCACTCGCCTCGGAAAGGATAACGGCGGCAAGTCGAAGGGAACGGTCTCTAGCTACGACGATCCAACCAAGGGCTCGGGGAACCAGCCGGGCGAGAATCCTGGCGCGGGTGGCACCAATGGCCCTGCAATGCAGAACAAGGTGACCAATTCGATTTCTGGTCGCTACAAGAGCTAAATCCTATGGCATTTCGCATCGGCTTGATGGGCTGTGGTTCCGTCGCCGATTTTGGGCACCTCCCGGCAATCGGGAGGTGTTCTGATTTTGAGCTGGTCGGTTTGTTCGATCCGGTTCCGGGGCGGGCGGCTTCTTATGCGTCGCGCTTCGGTGGGCAGGCGTTTGAGTCTGACGAAGAGTTCTTCGTTCAGCCGATGGACGCGGTGGCGATTTGTTCGCCTCTGGCTTCGCATTTTGACAACGTGATGCTGGCTTCCCAGCATGGGGTTCATGTTCTGTGTGAGAAGCCGATTGCGGTGAACGAGGACGAGGCGGCGGATATGATCGCGGTCATGGAGGACTCGGGGAATGGGTTCTTTGTCGGGCTGGTTTATCGGTTCTCGCCGGTGGCGGCTCAGCTGAAGAAATGGCTGCGGGATGGAGTGATCGGAGATGTGCGGCATATTCGGATGCAGTACCTGTGGAATCTGCATGGGCAGTGGGTGCAGGATTCTTCTGGTGCCTGGGTTGAGAGTCCGCTTTGGCGCGGCAGGATGCTTGAGGGTGGGCCGCTGATTGATTGCGGGGTTCACCAGATCGACTTGATCCGTTGGATGACTGGAAGGGAAGTCGTTTCTGCCGATGGTTTTGGGGCGTGGGTGGCTAAGTACGACGCCCCGGATCATCTGAGTTGCCACTTGTCGTTAGAGGGTGGAATTACGGCCTCGGTGGAGGTTTCGTTTACTTATGGTCACACGGCTCGGGAGCCGCAGTCGATTTTCACTTACGAACTGATTGGGACGGGCGGAGTTGCGCGGTATGACCGGAACGGTTATGTTCTTGAGGCTCGGACCGGGGATGAAGTCATTCGAGCCGAGGGTTCCAGCGAGAAGAATTTTGACGGGATGTACCAGCAGTTCGCTCGGTATATGACGTCGGGCGAAGTCGGAGCGTTGGCATCGCCGGATGATGCTTTGGTGGCGACGAAGATTGCGATTGAATGCACAGATCGAGCCGTTGCTCGGCGGCTTCGGTAAAACGCTCCTGCGTGGGTAGAGCCCGTGGTGGAGTGCGGTGCTAAAGCCCCATAGTTAAGAGGGGAGAACTGAAACAAAATACTCCTCCCGGTGAACCGGGAGGAGTTTGCGACTTGTATGGGTGCTCGGGATTAACGAGCGTAGAATTCGACGACCTGTTGCTCTTGGAAGAACTTGGGGAAGTCTTCTCGCTCGGGCAGAGCGATGATCTTTCCGTTCATTCCCTGAACGTTTGCCTCGATGTACGCAGGAACTGGAGCGCCTTCGTAGTTGTTGTTTCGAGCGATGTCTCGGCTCGACTTTCGGTCTCGGACTTCGACGACATCGCCGACCTTCAATTGGAAGGAAGCGATGTTGACAACCTTTCCGTTAACTAAGATGTGGCAGTGGCTGACCATCTGTCGGGCCTGGAAGATCGTCTTTGCGTATCCAAGTCGCCAGACTGCGGTTGCGAGTCGGAGTTCGAGGAGACGAAGGAAGTTGAGCGAAGTATTGCCGCTCATTCGCTGAGCTTTCTTAAACGTGTTCGAGAACTGCTTCTCGAGCATGTTGTAGTAGCGGCGGATGACCTGCTTGGCCAAAAGCTGCTCGCCGTATTCGGACTGCCGTCGATCCTTCAGGTTCGGGCCGTGCTGACCGAGCGGGTATGGGCGCTTGGTTACAGGGCTGTTTGGTCGACCCCAAATGTCGTAGCCGACAGTGCGGCAGATGTCTGTCTTTCTTCCTCGATAAGTTGCCATTTCTAAGTCGCTAATGCGCGAGAGAACCCGCGAACATGGAAATATACCCGATCTTGATGAGGGTTTGGGGTGGGGAGTTTGGAGAAAAGTTTCGAAGTTGCACAGTTTTGCAGTTCGGCAGAGCAGTTTTTGATATTGACGTGATTTCAAAACTCCCCACTCCAAACCCCCAACTCCCAACTCCCTAAGGTGTAATCTTAACCTGAAATGAGCAAGTCGACGCCGGGGGTTAGGTTCGCAGAGGTTGATCGGGAGACGAAGGAGACGCGAATTCACGTCGTTCTTGACCTGGATGGCGGCTCGAAGCAGGATATTTCGACGGGCATCGGATTTTTTGATCACATGCTCCAACAGCTTGCGTTTCACGGTCAGTTTGACGTGGGGATCGAAGCCGAGGGGGATTTGTTTATTGACGATCACCATACGGTTGAGGATGTTGGGATCGTGCTTGGGCGAGCGTTTCACGACGCCCTGGAGTCTAACACTGGGATTGAACGGTACGGCGTTGCAGTCGTTCCGATGGACGAGGCTCTGGTTCAGGCAGTGGTCGACATCAGCGGTAGGGGCGGGTTCTATACCGACGTCGAGTTCACACGGGAGCAAGTTGGAGAGCTATCGACCGAATGCGTGCGAGAGTTTTGGAAGTCTTTTGCCGTTAACGCGGGGCTCACCTTGCACATTCGGAAGTTGGCTGGGTCGAACGATCATCACGTGATCGAGGGGATGTTTAAGTCAGTTGGCAGGGCGTTGAAGGCGGCGACGATGCGGGTAGAGCGGCAAGGAAGTACGTCGACAAAGGGCCGAATTGGCTAATTTGCAACGGATGGACGAGCGTTTCGGTAAAGGATAGGAAATATGGAACCACGAGACTTGGCACCCTTAATCGCCTGTGCAATGATTTTCGGAGTTCCGATCATAGCAATCCTTACCAGCCACCAGCGGAAGATGGCGGAAATGATCCATGGTAAACCGGGGCAGCTTCCGGCACAAGATTTGGCTCCGATCTATCATGAACTGAAAAATCTTCGGGATTCGGTCAATTCGCTTTCGATGAATGTGGATTCACTTCGTCACGAAGTAAAGGCGCAGGGTGAGCTTCGAGACCGTCTGAGTGTGGGAGAATAACTGGTATGCAGATCGAGAATATTCTTGGAATCATGGTCCCGATCATCGCTTTGATGATCCCGATAGTTGCGATTCTTGCCAAGCACCAGCAGAACATGGCGGACCGATACGCCCAGAATCAGTTGATTCAGCCGCAAAGCAACCCTGAAATGGGGCAAATGCGCGAGGAAATGCGGCTTTTGCGCGAGCAACTGAACCAGCAATCGATCCTTCTGGACGATATTCGGTCGCAAAACCAGAATTTGCAAGAAAGAGTGAATGAAAACGCGTAGTTTGCGATAGAATTTTAAGGTTAGCGTTGAACTCCGGGCAGTCTAGCGGATAGACTGTACGTTCCTCGGTTTTTGCCCCGGAGTCTGAATGAGAGTTATCCAAGCTGCTTCCAAACGAATTGACCGCCACATCGAAGTCCCAAATCTTATCGAGCTCCAGCTGAATTCCTACCGCTGGTTCGTCGAAGAAGGACTCTCAGAACTCTTCAAAACGTTCTCCCCAATCTACGATTTCACCCAATCGAACTTCATCGAGCTTGTCTCGTTCTCGCTCGGCGAGCCGAAGTATTCGATTCAGGACTGTCGCGACCGCGACATCACCTTTGAAGCTCCAATCAAGGCGATTGTTCGCTTTGGCGGAAAAGAGCGCGAGGTTATTGAGTCCGAGGTTTATCTTGGCGATCTGCCTTTGATGACCGACCGAGGAACCTTTATCATCAACGGCCGTGAGCGAGTTATCGTTTCTCAGCTTTCGCGATCACCGGGTCTTTACTTCGAAGAAGGCGTTGACTCTGCGATGCAGGTCATTATCTCGGCTCGTGTGATTCCGAACGAGGGTCCGTGGCTTGAAGTCGAGTCTGATGGCAACTTTGTTGTCCGAACTCAGATTTCGCAGACCAAGAAGCTCCCGATCACCCAGCTTGTAAAGGCTCTGTATGGCTTCTACATGGTTGACGATCAGGGCAAGATGAAGACCGACGGTCGCGGCGCCCGAAAGCGCGCACTCAAGGATTCGATTGGCAAGCGAACGGTTGAAAAGGCCATCGATCCTTCGACCGGTGAAGTTCTTCTTGACATTAACACCAACGTCACTGCCGAGACTCTGAAGGCACTTGATAAGGATCAGCTTGAGATCGAAGTGTTCTCGGCGACCCCGCTGGGAACCAACGAGGAGATCATGGTTGCGATGTCCAAGATCGTGACTCTTGAGAAGCCATCGGAAGAGGATCTGGTTGGCAAGCGAGTTTTGGCCGACATCGTCGATGGCGGCGAATTGGTGATTGCCACCGGTGGAAAGATTGACTCTGCCGTCGCTAAGCGAATCGTGGCTATGGACTTGCCGACGCTTGACGTTCGGCACGTTCCGGTTTTGGTTGATGCAACTCTTGAAGCTGACCCAACCAACAACTCGCGAGATGCTCTCCTTGACATTTACAAGCGAATGCGACCAGGCGAGGCGGCTAACGAAGATGCGGCAAAGCAGCTCGTTTATGGCTTGTTCTTCGACGTTCGCCGGTATGACCTCGGTCGTGTCGGTCGCCGGTTCCTGAACCAGAAGCTCGGTCTTGATATTCCTTTGAATGTCCGAAACCTCACCGCTGAAGACCTTGCGAACATCATGATCGCGATGACGCCTTACGTCAATCGTGAGAAGGATCGAGACGATATTGATGACCTCAAGAACAAGCGCGTTCGCTCGGTTGGAGAGCTTCTCCAGTCGCAGCTTCGCCTTGGTTTCGTCCGAATGGAGAAGGTCGCCCGAGAGCGAATGACTTCGCAAGATCAGGAGAATTTGCTTCCGGGAATCATCCTCTCGGTCAAGCCGATCTCGGCGTCGATCAAGAGTTTCTTCAGCTCGAATCAGCTTTCGACCTTTATGGATCAGACGAATCCGCTGTCGGAAATCACCAACAAGCGGCGTCTCTCCTCGCTTGGACCTGGTGGTCTTCAGCGATCCAGCGCAAAGCTGGAAGTTCGCGACGTTCACCGTTCGCACTACGGTCGAATCTGCCCGATTGAGACTCCAGAAGGTCCGAACATTGGTCTGATCTCGCAGCTCACCTCGCACGCTCGTGTGGATGAGTTTGGCTTCATCATGACGCCATACCGAAAGGTGACCGAAGGGCATATCACGGACCAGGTGGTTTACCTGACGGCTCAGCAGGAAGATGGAATTTTGGTTGCTCCGGCGGACATTAAGACGGACGCGGCTGGCTTGTTCCTTGACGAGCGAATTCAGGTTCGATGCGCTGGCGGCGTTCTTCAAGGTGCTTCCTACCCGACCGTTCCTCGTGAAAAGATCGACTACATCGACGTTTCGCCTGCTCAGATTATTTCGGTTGCAACCGCGCTCATTCCGTTCCTTGAGAACGACGACGCGAACCGTGCTCTGATGGGCGCGAACATGCAACGACAGGCTGTCCCTTGCCTTCGAGCCGACAAGCCGGTGGTTGGAACTGGATATGAGAGCGTTGCGGCGGTTGACTCTGGAGCGGCGGTTGTTGCTCACAACCCAGGCCGAGTTGAGTATGTTTCGGCTACCGAGATCCGAATCCGAAAGGATGATGGTCAGCTTGATAACTACAACTTGATGCACATGGTGCAGTCGAATAAGTCGACTTGTTTCACGCAGCGACCAGTTGTAGACCTTGGTCAATACGTTCTGAAAGGCGACGCGCTTGCCGACGGACCTTGCGTTGATAAGGGTGAGCTTGCTCTTGGTAAGAACATCGTTGTTGCGTTTATGCCGTGGAACGGTTACAACTATGAGGACGCGATCCTCATCAGTGACCGGGTTGTCAAGGACGATGTTTACACCTCGATCCACATCGAGCGGTACGAGACGGAAGCCGTTGACACCAAGCTTGGACCAGAAGAAATCACTCGTGACATTCCAAACGTCGGCGAAGATGCCCTGAAGGACCTTGACGAGAACGGAATCATCCGAATCGGTGCTGAAGTTCGACCGGAAGATATTCTGGTTGGAAAGGTTGCTCCTAAGGGTCAGGTCGAAATGACCGCCGAAGAGCGGCTGATCATCGCGATCTTTGGTAAGAAGGCCGAAGAGACCCGTGACGTTTCGCTTCGAGTTCCGCACGGTGAAAAGGGAACCGTTGTTGACGTTAAAGTCTTCAGCCGGTACAAGTATCTCTCGCCTTCGATCAACTACATCTATAAAGAGTCTAAGAAGCGCGATCGCCTGATCTGCGACCGAACCGAGGAGCCTCTTCTCCAGATTCCTGGCGATGAGCTACCGGCGGGTACCAACATGACTGTTCAGGTCTTCATTGCTCAGAAGCGAAAGCTGATGGTTGGTGACAAGATGGCAGGGCGCCACGGTAACAAGGGAGTTGTCTCCCGTGTTATGTCCGCCGAAGACATGCCGTTCCTTGCGGACGGTACGCCGGTTGATGTTGTGCTTAACCCGCTAGGTGTTCCTTCGCGAATGAACATCGGTCAGATTCTTGAGACCCACCTTGGGTACGTCGGAAAGCACCTCGGTGTCGAGTACAAGTGCCCAGCGTTCCAAGGCGCGACCGAGCACGAAGTTCTTGAAGAAATGGCGCGGCTGGGCGAGCACTTCCAACAACGAGTTCTTGATGGCTACATCAAGTCCGAACTCCAACTTGATATTCCGTTTGGTAAAGCAGACGGTATTGACGCAATGTTCGCCAAGGTTGAAGCTAAGTTCCGTACTTTGGGAGTTAACGGTCTTGAGAGGGTTTCGCGAATCCTTGCGGCACCTCCGGTGAAGCCGATTTCAGAACTGGTGGATGTGGATGCCGAGAACTTCGAGTTCGAAGATCTTGAGTTGGAAATCGACGAGAAGACGTTTAAGGCTAAGGATGACGTGTACAACAACCTCTTGGCAAAGTTGAAGCACAATGTGTACGAGCGTTCGGGTCTCGATCCGCACACTTGTAAGTCAACTGTTCGGGACGGTCTGACCGGCGACACTTTGCCGAATAAGATCACGGTTGGTCTTATCTACATCCTGAAACTTGAGCACTTGGTCGACGAGAAGATTCACGCTCGTTCGATTGGACCATACTCGCTTGTTACTCAGCAGCCGCTGGGTGGTAAGGCGCAGTTTGGTGGACAGCGGTTCGGAGAAATGGAAGTGTGGGCGCTTGAGGCTTATGGCGCGGCGTACACCCTCCAGGAGCTTTTGACGATCAAGTCGGACGACGTTGTTGGCCGCGTTCGCGCTTACGAGAGCATCGTTAAGGGCGAGAGCATTGCCGAACCGGGCATTCCCGAGTCCTTCAAGATTCTGGTCAATGAGCTCCGCTCGCTGGGTCTTAAGGTCAGCGTTGAGGACAAAAACAACAAGGAACTCCCTCTCAAGGATCTAGATGAACTCAGCGGTGGGGACGACATGCGACTCGCCCGTTCAGTCGGATTCTTTAACTAATACTATTCCGCTCCGGTTGCAAACGGAGCGGAACTACAACTCGCAGCTTTAATCAGAGAAAGGAACACGAAAAGGAAATCATGGCAGCCGTTAGTCTGTTCGACAAAATCAAAATTGGAATCGCAAGCCCGGAGGACATCCTCTCATGGACGCATGGGGAAGTCAAGAAGCCGGAGACCATCAACTACCGAACCTTTAAACCAGAGCGAGATGGCTTGTTCTGCGAGAAGATTTTCGGACCAGTCAAGGACTGGGAGTGTTCGTGTGGTCGTTACAAAAAGATCAAGTACAAGGGAATCGTGTGCGAGCGCTGCGGCGTTGAAGTCACGCGAAGCAAGGTCCGACGCGAGCGAATGGGCCACGTCGAGCTCGCGGCTCCGATCTGCCACATCTGGTATCTCAAGGGCGTTCCTTCGCCGCTCTCGCTGATCCTCGACATCTCCCCGAGGTTGCTTGAGAAGGTCATCTACTTCGCCAGCTTTATCATCATCGACATCGAGTCCGAGCAGATTCAGGAGCTTCTTCCTGCGGTGCGCAAGGCCGTTGAAATCGAGAAGATGCACATGCAGCTCG
Source organism: Fimbriimonas sp. (assembly GCA_965248555.1). Lineage (GTDB taxonomy): Bacteria > Armatimonadota > Fimbriimonadia > Fimbriimonadales > Fimbriimonadaceae > Fimbriimonas. Next base: position 488,705 of record CBDFJP010000002.1, read on the forward strand.
GAATGCGCGAGCTTGAAGAAGAGTCTTTGAGCCGCCTTGCCGAGGACATGAAGAACAACGGCGACGAGTACGACGAGGTTTACGTTCGAGAGCGATCCAAGGCGGTCAACGACCGAATTAAGGCCGAGTACCGAGACTGCGACGACCGGATCAAGGACCTCGATATTGCCGTGGAAATCCTCGGCAAGCTCGAGCGAAACCAACTGATCGACGAAGACAAGTACCGAGCAGTTTCTAAGCTTCTCGACGGTGTTGGCATGCGCATGGAGCGCGATCTTCGCCCGCTCGTTCGGGCCAATATCGGTGCCGACGCAGTCAAGGAGCTTCTTCATAAGGTTGACCTTGAGTCACTCGCTCGCCAGCTTCGACAGGAGATCGTTATGACGACGTCACAGCGACGTGCACGTGCGATCAAGCGACTTGAAGTTGTTGAGGCTCTCATCGGCTCCAAGAGCCGACCTGAGTGGATGATCCAGGACGTCGTTCCGGTCATTTCGCCCGAGCTTCGCCCGATGGTTCAGCTCGATGGCGGACGATTTGCCACTTCTGACCTTAACGATCTCTACCGACGAATCATCAACCGAAACAACCGGTTGAAGAAGATCATCGAGATTCACGCTCCGGAATCGATTATTAACCACGAAAAGCGACTTCTGCAGGAAGCCGTCGATGCGTTGATCGATAACGGTCGCCGAGCTCGCCCGGTTGTTGGTTCCAATGCCCGCCCGCTCAAGTCGCTCAGCGACATGCTCAAGGGTAAAGAGGGTCGATTCCGAAAGAACCTTCTTGGTAAGCGCGTCGACTACTCTGGTCGATCGGTTATCGTCGTCGGTCCTCACCTTAAGTTGCACCAGTGCGGCCTTCCGAAGGAAATGGCGCTTGAGCTGTTCAAGCCGTTCGTGATGAAGACGCTGGTCGAAAAGCGCATTACGCAGAACATCAAGACTGCAAAGCGCATGATCGACAGAATGCATCCTGCCGTTTGGGATGGTCTTGAGGAAGTGATTAAGGAGCACCCGGTCCTTCTGAACCGCGCTCCGACCCTTCACCGACTTGGTATCCAAGCGTTTGAGCCGATCCTTGTTGATGGAAAGGCGATCCAGCTTCACCCGCTGGTTTGTAACATGTACAACGCGGACTTTGACGGTGACCAGATGGCTGTTCACGTCCCGCTTTCGGCTGAGGCGCAGGCTGAAGCGCGAGTGCTTATGCTCTCGACCCAGAACCTGTTTACGCCTTCGGACGGACGTGCAACGTGTGCGCCGGTGCAGGATATCGTTCTCGGTAACTACGCGCTGACCTTCATGTCAATTGAAGGCAAGGCGAAGCTGGATAAGCAGATTGCCGACCACAAATCGAAGCCTGAGAAGCACGCAGCTCCTTACGTCTTTGCAAACCCGAACGAAGTGATCTTCAACCTGGAATCACCTTCGGTTGAGAAGCGACTTCAGCTCAACGAGCCAGTCATGGTTCAGCTCACTCGCCCGGTCTTTAGGCCGGACACCGAGGTCGCATTCCGCGACAGCGTTACGGGTCAAGAGTATCAGAACGTGACTTCGGTCGACGAAGAAGGGAAGGAGTTCACCGAAATGGAAGCCCTGGACATGGAGTACGAGAACATCATCCGGGTTATGACTCCGGGTCAGGTGATCTTCCACTCCGCGCTTCCTTGGCCACTTCGGTACGCCGAGAGCCACTTGAACGTCGAGCTAACGAAGAAGGCTCTTGCGGAGATCATTTTGGTCATCCACAAGCGATCTGGCGTTGGGGCAACGATCAAGTTCCTCGACGACATGAAGGACATGGGCTTCAAGTGGGCGACCAAGTACGGTCTCACCGTTGCGATCACCGACATGGACCCGCCTGCTCGACGAGATGAGATCATCAAGGACGCAGACGACCGTTCGAACAAGATTCTTGGTCAGTTCCGCCGAGGAATGCTCGCGTTTAACGAAATGCAGGGCACGCTAGTTAAGCTGTGGCAAGAAACCTACGACGTTATCGGTAAAGAAATCGTCCAGGGTCTGACCCAGTTCAATCCGCTCAGCATCGTTACCGTTTCTGGTGCTCGTGGTTCGATCAAGCAGCTCGCGCAGCTCTCCGGAATGCGTGGTCTGATGTTGAACCAGTTCAACGAAACGATCTACGAGCTTCCGGTTAAGAATTCGTTCCACCGTGGACTGTCGATGCTTGAATACTTCGTGACCACTCACGGTGCACGAAAGGGACTTGCGGACACTGCGCTCCGAACTGCAGACGCTGGCTACCTCACCCGACGCCTTTGCGACGTCGCTCAGGATGTTATCGTCAAGGCTCTGGATTGCGGTACGGCTGAAGGCATGGTTGCTCACCGAATCGTTTCGATGGGCGAGCAGATCGAGTCGATTGGCGACCGAATGGTTGCTCGACTTGCGCTGTCAGTCATCAACGACCCAGATACCGGAGAGTCCTTGACTCAGTATCAAGAGCCGATTTCGGTTGAGACCAGCAAGGCGCTTAATGCAATCGAGAAGAAGTTCTACTCCGCGATTGAAGCTGCTAAGGACGAGAAGGCTCGAAACAAGGTGATCAAGAAGTACGTCGAAGCCGGCTTTGAGATGACCGAGCACGGTTTGCTGGCCGCGAAGGTTCGCTCGCCGCTGTACTGTGACCTTATCCAGGGCGTTTGCTCCAAGTGCTACGGAATCGACCTTTCGACAAATAAACTGGTCGAAGTCGGAGTCTCGGTTGGCATCATCGCCGCTCAGTCGATTGGTGAGCCAGGAACCCAGCTTACGATGCGTACGTTCCACACGGGTGGTGTTGCGGGATCGGCTACCATTGCTCGAACGAACCAGTACAAGACTGGTAAGTTCATCCGCCAGTTCATGGAGGACTTTGCGATGGCAACGGACAACGACATGAAGGTGTTCGACCCAACCAAGTTGCTTGCAACTCAGGAAGGAATCGTTCGTTCGCTCTTCCAGAACCCAGAGTCAGCGCCGATGACGATCAACAACGAAGTTCCCATCGAGGAAATCGAAGATCCGAAGGCGAAGCGAAAGGCCGAAAGGCTGAGCAAAGCTGCTGCAAAGGCCGCCGATAAGAGCGACAGCGATAGCCGCAAGCTGTGGGAGAAGTCACGAAAGACGTTCTTCTACTCTTGGACGGGTGAATCGTCCGGTATCGTCCGCGTTGAGGAAATCTTCGAAGCTCGACGACAACCTCGTGGTAAGGCGATCATCTGCCCGGTCTCGGGTGTGGTCGAAGATATCCGAGAGTCCTCGTTCGGTCGATTCGTGGTCATTAATGCAACGGTTCCGGTGACGGGCCCGCTCAAGGATGCCTACGTTAGCGACGTTCAGAACTGGGCGACGGATAGCAACGGTAGCTACGCTGGTGGACTTCATAAGGCCGTCGGACAGAAGCTCACCACCGCGATCCTTGCGATTCTGCGAAAGGCAGAGGTGACCGAGGTCAACGTGATCTACGCGATCCTCGTTCCACCACTCGGAAAGCTTCCGGTCGAAAAGGGAACCCGAATCATTAAGGGCGACCCGCTCACCGAAGGTCCTCGAGATCCACACGAGGTTCTGGAGCTTGCCGGTGCCGCCGCTGTTCACGAGTACTTCGTCGAGAACTTGCAGAGCGTTTATAAGAGCCAAGGTGTTGACGTCAACGATAAGCACGTTGAAGTTATCATCCGCCAGATGATGCGAAAGCGACAGGTTAAGGAGCCGGGCGATACGCCTTACCTCCCAGGCCAGATCGTTGACCGATTCGCATTTGCCAAGGCAAACGAGACCGTCAAGGAAGCCGCTCGATCCGGTAAGAAGATCAAGTACATTGATCCAATCAGTGGCGAGAATGTGGAGCGCGATCCTAAAGAAGCAACCGCAACCTGGATTCTGCTCGGCATCACCGAGGCGTCGCTTGCTACCGACTCGTTCCTCTCGGCCGCATCGTTCCAAAAGACGACCCGCGTCCTTACAGAGGCGGCGGTTCGAGGAAAGCGCGACTACCTCGTCGGCCTCAAGGAGAACGTCATTCTTGGTCGACTTATTCCTTCGGGAACGGGTGTCAAGGAGTATCGAGAGATCGATGTCAACGTCCAACGCGGATCGTGGGCGGAGCAATCGCTCCAGGCCCTCGTCGAGTCCGACGACATGGAGTTCGACGACGAGTTCGAGAGCCTCAACTTCCCATCGCTTTCCGACATGGCGAGCGAGGAAATCAGCCTCGACGAAATCTAAGGTGCCCGACACCAGAAGCCCCGCTGAAAACTTCAGCGGGGCTTTTTTGTTATCCAAACAAGTTCCACATCTTCGTCAGATATTGTTAAGCTGTGATGATGACAGCGATCTGTGCCGCAGCGTTCTTGTTCAGCGGATCCGCCAACCTGGTCCAGAACCCTGACTTCGAGCTGGTTGAAGGACAGTCAAAAGCTCCCCTACAGTTCTTGCTAGCTGGTTCTGCTACGCGCGATTACGTTGGCTACGCCGACGAGAACGCGAGTTACGGGGTTCATCTCAAGGCAGGCAAGGGCAACAGCGGATCGGTGAGCCAGCTCGTCACTGGAATTGACCAAAGGAAAGGGAAGTGGGTGAAGTTCACGTTCCGAGGGCGACCGGAGGACGGTTTTGCCGTCGACAACGACAAGCTCTACATTCGGATGGACTTCTTAGCCAAAGGCGGAAAGAACCCGATGGACACCGCCGAACGGCTCATCTATCGAGAGGTGCTAAAGGATCGGGCGGACTTTGCGATCAACGGGAACAGCCTTAAAAACGGAGCAAGCGTTTGGCGTACCTACGAGTTTGAAGAGCTTCTGCCATTTGTCGAGGTCGACTCGGTTCGCCTGACCGTAGGCTTTTCCAACGGAGCGGCCAGTGCTGACAAGTACACGTCATTCTTTGTCGACGACTTTGAACTCGTACAAGGAGAAACATCGACGGACGGCAGGTTGGAGCCGACATCAAAGCCTGCCGAACCGGCGGTAAAAGGAGCGGAAGTGAAACTCGGCGGGCTCTGGAGCTACATCGCCTTGAGTAACGAGAAGGTGACTTACCCACTGGTCGTAAATTACAAGAATTCCAAGCAGTTGCTGTACAGGAGTTCGTCGATCTTTGCAGGCACCATGAACTCGGTGATGAAGGAAGGGTTTATGGACTATGACCGCAAGGTGGTCACCCAGGCTAGCCTAGTTTTGGATAATTTAGTCATCACTTTCCCCGGGAACGGAACCGTTCAGGTGGACTCAAAGAACATTCCAAATCACCCAACAGCGCGGTTCCCGGACAACTACGGGACACAGGGATACAATCCGAGCTACATTGGTGAGCAACGGGTGAGAATGACTTTTCCGGTCGATCCCAAACGCAACGACAAGGCAATTGCGATGACTGACCGGAACGCGAACCGGGCACTGAACATGGGGCCGACTGGGTTTGCGGTCAATGGAGTTGTGTTTTACAACCCGTTCGATGCCGGAATGGACGACGCCTCTCGGATCATGGATCGGTGCTGCGGGCATCCCAGCCCCGACCTGATGTATCACTATCACAAATACCCCATCTGCGTGAATACGCCGTTTGTTGATAAGGGGCAAGGGCACTCGCCGGTGATTGGGTTCGGTCAAGACGGCTTCCCGGTTTATGGGCCGTATGAGAGCGATGAGGTGATGGCGAAGGACTTGACGACTAACAAGCTCAACGACTTCAACGCTCACTACGATGAGAAGCGCGGCTTTCACTACCACGCCACCCCAGGCAAGTTTCCGTACATGCTGGGAGGGTATATGGGGACGGTGGCGGTTCGGCGCGGAAGGTGAGTCCTCGAAAAATCTGTGTTAGAATTTAAGAAGTGATGAAATTGAGAGCCTCCATTTGGCAGGAAGGGTCGCTCTATGTGGCCCAGTGTCTCGACTACGATGTTGCAAGCCAGGGACCTACTGAAATTGAGGCTCTTCAATCGCTTCGAGAGGCAGTTCAGCTCTACTTGACCCCGCCTCTGCCGACTGAGGCACCAGTCATTCGGTCTTTCGAGGTCGAGATTGGCGCCGCTTAATCCCCTTAGCTACGCAGACGCAAGAAGGAAGCTTCTAGCGGCAGGATTTGATGAGTCCAGCCAGGTAGGAAGCCACGTTAAGTTTGTCAAGCAGGAGGGGATGTCGAGGAAGGTAGTCATTGTTCCGAAGCATCGAGAGATTGCGGTCGGAACTCTGCGGTCGATCCTTCGTCAAGCTGGAATTTCGACTGAGGAGTGGGGTGACTTATAGCTCGCTACGCTTTCTGATCACCACATTCGGAACCGGAAGTAGAGATTCGTCTTTCCGAATCGGCATGTTAGAGTTCGTGAACATTGCCGTGATTCGCCGTTCGGCTTCAGCGGCGTAGTCATTCATCTGCTGTTCCATATCCGTTCGCATCTCTTCCATGTCATCCAGTAGCCGTAAAATTATTTCAACTCCGGCGAGATTAACGCCTAATTCTTGGGTAAGGCGCTGAATTCGGCGAACGCGCATAATGTCGGATTCAGAGTAGAGGCGGTTCTTGGCTCCTGCACGAGATGGAATGACAAGTCCGAGGCGCTCGTACTGCCGGAGCGTCTGAGGGTGGACATTGCAGAGCTGAGCGGCGACGCCGATCATGTACACCGGCTGGTTCTCGTGTCTCATTTCGCCGCCTCCAAGCCCTGCAACTCACCAAGCAATGATCGTTCGTGTTCCGAAAGGGTTTTGGGTACGGTGATCTTGATTCGTGCCATCAAGTCCGTTCGGCCTCCAGACAGTCTTGTGATCCCCTGTCCCGAAAGGCGGAATGCCTGCCCGCTCTGAGTTCCAGGAGGTATCTTCATGCTCACTACGCCTCTCAGAGTGGGAATCTTGATTTCTCCGCCAAGGGCAGCGATGGTATAGGAGACTGGTACATCTGTCTCGAGGTGCTCGCCGACCATCTTGAACTTGTCGTTTCTGGCCCATCGAACCAATACGTAGAGATCACCCGCTCGACCGCTCACGCCGGCATGACCCTTCGAGGGAACCCGAAGCTTCTTCCCGTCCGGAATCCCGGCGGGGATCTTGACTTCAACCTTTTTGGTCGTCGGAACCGTTGCTACGTCTCCCCGAGTCCGCTGGGCATCCATGGTTTGGTAAGTCAGGGTTCGTGTCGTACCTTTGTCGATATCTTCTAAGGAAATCTCGACTTCGCGCTCGATGTCCCTAGGCTGGCTTACCTCGAAATCCTGCGGTCGAAAACCACCGCCTCCACCGCCGCCGAAAAACTGCTCGAAGATCGAGCCAAAGCCGCCCATTCCTCCGAAATCGGCTCCACCGAAGTCAGCAGCCCCTGGGTTGTTTCGCACGGCTTCCCAATTGGAGCCGTATTGATCGTACAGGGCCTTCTTTTCAGGGTCAGAGAGAACCTCGTAAGCTTCGCTTGCTTCTTTGAACCTAGACTCTGCGGATTTGTCGCCCGGATTTACATCGGGATGGTACTTCCGGGCGAGCTTTCTATAGGCAGATTTGATTTCTTTTTCATCCGCTCCCCGTGGAACTCCTAGAACTTGGTAGTAATCTGCCATGATCGTAACACCTTCAATTATATGAGTATATGACGCTCAAGTCACTAGAGGCGTTGCGGTATTTATCGCAAAATATTGCCTTCACCCAGAACCGGCAAACTAGCGCAGCCGATAGTGCAGAGATGGACTTCCGTACATTAGCAATCCGCATTGCGCGAAGCGAAAACGTTCCCGTGCTTCCGACCGTGGTGCTCAAGATTCTGAAGATGTACGGCGCAGACGAGGCGACCCCGAAGTCTCTGGAGCAAGTTATCATCCACGACGCAGGCTTCGCTGCGAAGGTTCTGAGAGTCGCGAGTTCGTCTCTCTACGGCAATACGCCTGTGAACGACGTTCAAAGAGCAATCTCGGTGATTGGACTCAATCAACTGCGGCACATCACAGTAAGCCTCGCCTACCAAGAATTCATGACGACGAGGGGGAGCGTGGCGAGCTTCGATAGGATTATTTTTTGGCAACATTGCCTCGCCGCCGGAGTCGCAAGCCGGGAGATTATGCGATTGGTAAACGACATTAACTCGGACGAGGCGTACATCGCGGGGCTAACCCATGACATCGGGATTCTCGCTCTTGAGCGCTTCGCCCCTGTCCAACTGGACCAATCGATCCGAACAGCGGCGGCAAAGGCCCTTCCGCTTGCCGAAGTTGAGATGAGGCTCCATGGATTCACTCATGCTCAAGTCGGCGGAGTTCTGGCTGATTCATGGAAGTTGAGTAAGCAGATTGCAAATTCTGTCCGGTTTCACGATTCACCGTTAGAGGACACCGAGACCGCAGAGATGAGCCTGGTGGTTGCCGCGGGAAACCAGATTGCGTATGAGCTTGGCTATCCCTCGGTCGCCTGTGTGCCGGGAAAAGAAGACATGTTGGATGTCATCGAAAAACTTGGCCTAAGAGCAGAATCCATAGAAAGAGTCCGCAAATGTGTGAAAGCCGAGGTTGACATGGCAGATTGTGAGTTCGGAAGTCGCCGCGCCGCCTAAGTATTTATTCGCCGTTTACCGAAGAGTAAATGTGCTTGATCTAGGTAGCTTAGGAATCCGAATCGCGAGAAATGAAAACCTGCCCGTGCTACCCACGGTTGTCATCGAAATTCTGAAAATGTACAACTCGAACAATGTGAACGTTCGAAGTCTCGAGAAGGTCATTGAAAAGGACCCTGCAATGTCGGCGAAGGTCATGAAAGTCGCTGGTTCTTCGATTTATGCAGTGAAGCACGTCAATACGGTCAACAAAGCTCTCAGCGTTCTGGGAATGAATACGATTCGCTCAATGGCACTTTCGCTCGCCGTTCAGCAGCTTGTTCAAGATCGCAAGCGAAAAATGAGTTTTGATCATCAAGGCTTGTGGCGCCATTCGCTGGCGGTTGCTATTGGCTCTAAGGCGATAATGAAGAGGGTTAATCCTGCGCATTCTGAGGAAATGTATGTCGCCGGATTAATGCACGATATTGGGTATTTGGTTCTTGATCGGTTTGCCGCCGAAGAGCTCAAGACAGCGATACAGATGGCTTCTTCGGAGGTCATCCCGATCGCTGAGGCAGTGAAGCGAACTCTCGGATTTGATCATCGTCAAGTTGGCGGTCTGTTAGCTGACAAATGGCAGCTGAGTGCGATTGTGGCGCACACGATAAGGAACTGCGAACAGCCTGAAAAAGAGGCCCTATATAAATCGCAAGTCGAAGTTGCGAGTGCGGCGAACTTCTTGGCTTACTATTCTGGATTCCCGACCATGCCGGGTATTCCAGGCAACCCGAAGGGGCTTGATCATCTGTCGCTACTCGATCTTCCGCAAAAGACAATTGACGACATCGTTTCAGAAATCATGATCGAAGTTGACAACGTCGACGATGCACTTCACTCGGTAGCCGCCTAAACATTCAGTCTTAACATACCAAGGATATATATTCAGTGGATCTTCAACTCCTGACTCTCAAAATTGCTCGAAGCGAAAACCTTCCCGTCTTGCCGACGGTGGTCATCAAGATTCTCAAGCTGTATGAGGATCCCAATATCTCCGCTCGTAGCTTAGAGCACATCATTGAGCAGGATCCGGCTATGGCGGCAAAGGTTATCCGCGTTGCTGGCTCATCGATGTACGGATTGAAGTCCGTTACTACGGTTAATCGTGCGCTCAGCGTTCTGGGTATGAATACGCTTAGGTCGATCGCGATTTCTCTGGCGTATCAGCAAATTCTCTCGGGTCGTGGTCAAAAGCCAGCGTTTGACCATTTGGCTCTTTGGCGCCACTCACTAGCGGTAGGTATTGGTGCTCGCGGGTTAATGCGATATGTCAATGTTGGTCTCGCAGAGGAGATGTACATCGCTGGGCTGATGCACGACATCGGTATTTTAACCATGGACAAGTTTGCACAGGCGGAGCTTGTGAGAGCAGTCCAAGCCGCAAACGCAAAGCGTATCCCTTTGAGCGAGGCCGAGAAAATCGTGAATGGCTTTGACCACTCCGAAATCGGGGGGCATCTGGCCGAAAAGTGGAAGCTAAGCACGCTGATGACTGCTGCGATTCGTCACCACGATAATCCCGACGCAGACACGGTTTGTCACGAGTCGACGCTTGTTGCCGCTGCGGCAAACCATTTGGCGTACCATTGTGGATTTCCTGCAATGCCAGGAATTCCGGGGCATGTTGAAGGCGAGAGCTTCCTCTCTCGGTTGAACCTGTCGCAAGACCAGATCGACGCCGTTGCGACCCAGATCATGGTGGAAGTTGATGCCGCCGACGAAGCAATGGGCTCGGCTCGGGCGGCCTGAGTTAAACTTCCAACATACCTAGTGCATCTCAGCACCCTCGGCCCGGTTCTTTGAGTACTCCGTCACCAGAGCTTGTTGTTCGGCGTAGGGGAGTTCGGCGTAGTGGGCGAAGTGTTGGCGGAATCGGCCCCGACCTTTAGTGATCGAGCGAAGTTCGAGCGCGTACTTGGTCATGTTTGCCATCGGCACTGTGGCCCGGATTCGACTCTTTCCAGCAGATATGGGATCCATGCCCAATAGGTGACCTCGGCGACCGTTAAGATCACCGACAACATCGCCGACGTTCTCGTCGTTGACGTCGACTTCGACTTCAAGGATTGGTTCTAGTACGACGGCATCGGCCTTGCCGAACGCTTCTCGAATCGCCAGCGCCCCCGCGGTTTTGAACGCCATTTCGCTGGAATCCACGTCGTGATACGAACCGTCGTACACGGTTACCTTGAAATCCGTTGCCGGATTTCCGCTCACAAAGCCGTGCTCCATTGCCTCGCGAATGCCTTTTTCGATAGCAGGAATGAAGTTCTTGGGGATCGCTCCGCCAACGACTTTGTTCTCGAAGACAAAGCCCTCGCCGCGCCCGAGCGGCTCGACTTCGATATGGCAGTCGCCGAATTGGCCCTTACCGCCGGTCTGCCGCTTATGGCGGCCCTGAGCCTTTGCCTTGCTTCGGATCGTTTCGCGGAAGGCGACTTTCGCTTCGCCGATGGTCACATTGACTCCGAACTTGGACTTTAGCCGCTCGATGATCGAGTCGAGATGGATGTCGCCCATCCCCTCGACGATCTCCTGGTGTACGGTGGCGTCTCTGAAAGCCCGGAACGTGGGATCCTCGTCCATGAGGCGCGCCAACGCCCCTGGAAGCTTGTCCTCGTCGGCCTTGGTCACGGGAGTGATGGCGATCCGGTAGATCGGCTCCGGTAGGTGGATTGGCTCGAGTAACACCTTCGCCTTTGTCGAAGCGAGCGTATCGCCGGTATGGGTATTCGATAGCTTGGCAACCGCACAGATGTCTCCCGCTCCAACAACCGGAGCAAGCTCTTGGGTTTTTCCGTGGGGGAAGAAGAGGTTGTGAACGCGCTCATCAGTCTCGCGGTTGACATTGGCCAAGTGATCGTCCTGTCGGATTGTGCCGTTGAAGACGCGCAAGAAGTTAATCTTGCCGACGAACGGGTCGGCGGTGGTCTTGAAGCACAGGGCCGAGGTTGGGCCATCGGGTTGGTTCATCGCGATGGCGGGTTCGCCTGACTTGTGAATGGAGACACCCATGGCGTCCTTCGGAGCCTCGGTTGGAGAGGGAAGCTCGTGGACGATGTGGTCCAGGAGGGTCATGACTCCGATCCCACTGAGGGCAGAGCCGAGCATGACAGGTACGACGCGACCGTGCTCAACACCAACCAGAAGCCCGTGCTCCACTTCGCCTTCAGTGAGTTCTTCGCCTTCGAGGTACTTTATGGCGAGGTCGTCGTCACCTTCGGCAGCGGCGTCCATCATTTTTTCGCGACGGTAGTCGGCGTCAGCAGCGTAGCCGCTCGGAATGTCTTCAATCTCGATTCCGCGATCCTTGCCTTTATAGACCTTCATGCGAAGCAAGTCGAGAACGCCGGAGAAGGCGGCTTGGTGGCCGATTGGGAGTTGAACTCCCACAACAGCGCGGCCGTAGCGCTCGTGGAGCGTCTCCATGAGCCCTTCGTAGTCGGCATTATCTCGTTCGAGCTTGTTGACGAAAATGCACTTGGCCAGACCGTACTCTTCGGCGACCTCCCAGGCGAGTTCGAAACCGACGTCAAGGTCGCGTTTTGCGTCCACGACCAGGATGAACGCCTCGACGGCTCGGGCGACGCAGTGTAGCTCGCCAATGAAATCGGGGTACCCCGGAACGTCGATCAGGTTGATTTTGGTGTTCTGCCACTCTAGCGGCAAAACGCTGGAAGAGAGCGAAATCTTGCGTCTGATCTCAAGCGGGTCATAGTCGCTCTGGGTGTTTCCGGCTTCTACCGAGCCAACCCGGTCGGCGGCCCCGGCGGTGTAGAGCATGTGCTCGACGAGCATGGTCTTTCCGGAACCTCCGTGACCAACAACGGCGATGTTTCTAATGTTTTCGGGCGTATATCGCTGCACCTAGTTATCCCCCTTTTGCAAGGATTTGTCTTAAGGGCGGCGTCGAGACCGGGTTGCCCGTCTTGGTTGCCCTTGCAGGAAACCTCGGGGACGGCGTCGTCTTGTTTTCACTATACGCCGTGTGTTTGTGATTTGGAAGAGTTTTTTCTGAAAGTGATGAATTGTTGGGACGTGCCAAACTATTGCTAGGCCTATGAATCTCGATACGACGTATCCTCGGCGCAAGACGACTCCCTGTAGGATTGGACCTCTGACCATCGGTGCGGGGCATCCGGTGATGGTGCAGTCGATGATCACGGAGGAGACTCGGAATGTTGAGGCTTGCGTTGAGCAGATCATTGACCTTCACCGTTCGGGATGCGAACTGGTTCGGGTGACAACTCCCTCGCTTGGGGAAGCAGAATGTTTGGAAGCCATACGCGCCAAGGTGACTGAGCAATATCAGTATGTGCCCCTGACGGCGGACGTTCATCACCAGGGGACGGACATTGCCGTTGAAGCAGCAAAGCACGTTGACGAGATTCGGCTGAACCCAGGGCTGTTTGTTTTTGTGCGCCACGGCTCGCGGGCGAAGAAGGCTTCAGGTGATGCGGTTGATGTTCGCGGCAGGGAAGGGGATGAGGTTGCCCGGCTTCGGGAGGAGCTTGCATATTCTTCCGAGGAATCGGTTCAGGAACTGGCGGCGATTGAAGATAGCTTGGTGCCGGTCATAGAGGCTTGTAAGAAGTTTGATCGGGCGATGCGGGTGGGGGTAAACCACGGGTCGCTCTCCGAGCGCTTGCTCGTGACCTACGGCGACACTCCGGACGGGATGGTCGAGTCGGCTCTGGAGTATTTGCGGCTTTGTGAGAAGCACGGCTATACCAATCTAAATATCTCCTGCAAGGCCTCGCGAGTTCCTGTCATGGTCGCCGCGAATCGCCTGATGGTCAAGCGCATGGCGGAAGAAGGAATGAACTACGCGATGCACCTTGGGGTGACCGAGGCGGGGGATGGGGAGTATGCGCGAATCAAGTCGACCGCTGGCATTGCCACTCTGCTAATGGAAGGGATTGGGGACACGATTCGCGTCTCATTGAGCGAGGATCCGAAGAACGAGATTCCGGTTTGCTACGACATTTTGCAGAGCCTTGGGCTGAGAAAAACCAAGGTCGAGTACATCGCCTGTCCTTCGTGTGGACGAACGAAGTTCAATCTGCCCATCGTTCTGAACCAGGTTCGAGAGGCGACGAAGCACCTTGTTGGGCTGGACATCGCCGTGATGGGCTGCATCGTGAACGGCCCCGGCGAGATGGCGGATGCGGATTATGGCTATGTCGGAGCCGCAGGCGGAAAGATCACGTTGTATCGAAAACGAGACGTTGTCAAGAACAACATTCCTCAAGAGAACGGCGTTGAGGAGCTGATCAATCTGCTGAAAACCGATAACAAATGGGTAGAACCAGAAGGCGGGCTCAAGCTCATGACGCCTCTGCCGGTGAGCTGATGGCGAGCGAAACCCTTGCTCGGCTGAAGACTCTGGGAATGCAGGCGATGCTCCCGATGGAGCTTCTTGCTTACGCCGTTAGCAAGGACGACGAGGAGGTTGACCGCTGGCTGGGGGTTTCGAGGGAGATGATGCTGGCGGGGCGGAAGCTTCGGAAATTTGCTGATCTATCCGCAGACGAACTGGCTCGGTCGTTTGACCTTGACGAGGCGACGGCGAGGCGGCTGGTGGCGATGTTTACGCTTGGGCGCAAAGTTGGGGTAGCCGGGAAGGGGGAGTTGGAAATTGAGACCATCACCGACCCTCAGGATGTTGCCGACTTACTCGATGACCTGCGCCACGAGCGGCAAGAGCATTTTGTAGCGATCTATCTGGATTCCAAGAGCGTGATCCTGCGAGTTGCGACGATCCATATTGGGACGGCTAATGCCTCTATCGTTGGCCTACGCGAGATCTTTCGGGAGGCCGTGCGCGAAGGCGCGGTGAGTCTGATCGTCGCTCACAACCACCCGAGCGGCGACCCTGAACCTTCGACCGAAGACATCGAGGTAACTGCCAAAATAAAGGAGGCCGGCCAGCTTCTGGATATCCAACTTCTTGACCACGTGATTATTGGCGAGCGGCGATTCGTCAGCCTGAATCGTCAGAAGCTGATGTGAACTACTGGGAAGAATTACGCGCTGACGCGCAGGCGATGCATGATGCGCGGGAGCAGGTGCTGGTCCGGTGCCGAAAACTGGGCCAACTGAGCGCAAAGTCGATCCGGCACATTCATCGACATCAGTTCGATGTGGCGTTTTCGCTTTTAGAAGAGGCTCAGGCTGAAGCGCGTGCCGTACGGGAATTGCTTGCCTCTCACCCAACTCTGAACCCTTCGTACTTGCACGACACCGAGAAGGAGATGGTGGAGGCGGCATGTGTGCTGGCGATTGTCCAGGATCAGCCTCTGCCCTCGCCGGTTGCGCTCGGAGCGCAGACGATGGCGTACCTCCACGGGGCCTGTGAGGCGGCCAGCGAGGTTCGGCGGTTTGTGCTGGACCTGATTCGGGAAGGGAAGATGCCGGAGGCGGAAAGGATTCTCGCTCAGATGGACGCGATTTACGAAGAGCTTGTCACCTTCGACTTTCCGGATTCGTTGACGAATGGACTTCGGCGGGCGGTGGATGCTCTTAGGGCAGTGTTGGAGCGAACGCGAAGCGACTTGACGCTGACGGCGAGTCAGCAGAATCTGATCGCGGAGCTACGGCGAGAGCGGGGATCGTAATCAGCATACACGGCGACTAAAGTCGCCTGTTGAGAGCGGTGCCATAGCTCCGCAAACTAGCGCGGCTCACTCAAACGGCAGATCGACGGGCGGCTTGGGGCGGCTCGGAGGCTCGCGCCTGGCTGCGCCTCCGCGCTTGGCGATGGCGCCTAGTTCGAACAGCGCGATCATGTAGGTCATGAGCGCGATGAAGCCTAGGAAGATCATGGGCATGGAGAAGTCGAACTGCCTGGCCCCACCCGCCCGCTCGCTCTCGCTCTTCACCAAAATGAGAAGGGGAATGATCGAGAGCAGCCAGAAGCAGAGGTAGACGATTCCCTTGACGGTTTGACCAATAAATAGATGCCCCGAGCCGGGCAGAAAGAGGGAGACAAAGGTCGCCGAAGTCGCAGATGCCTTGATGTCGCCCTCGCCCAAAAAAGGCGAATCTGACAAGCCGGCCCGCAGCTGAGACTCGATGGAGCCCGCATACGCCGCCTTCAAGCTCGCCTGGGCGAGCTTTTCTTCGATGGACTTGCTCTTTGGGGCGATCTTTCGCGCCTTCTTCAGCACTGGAACTGCCGACACGAAGTCCTTTGCCGCCATCAATTGGTCGGCTTTGAGCTCCAGAACATCCGGATGGTTCGGCGCGGCCTTTTCTAGTTCCGCGAGCGCTTCGCGCAAAGCTGGCTTTCGATCCGCCGCAAAATGCGCCCGCGCCGCGCGGATCAGTCTCTCTACTTCTGCGGGAGCAAGCTCCACAACCGGCTCCGCCGAGACTTCTTCAACCGCCGCCTCTGCCTCGACTTTCTGAATCGCCTCGACCAGTTCCGCCTCCAGCGCGTCCTTTTTGAACTTCAGGGCCTCGACGATGTCGTGGTCAGAAGAAGCCGAAATCTTTGCACCCAAACGGGCGATTTCGGCTTTTAGTTCGGCAACATGCGCGCTCGGATCCATGCGGGTTTACACCAGGTCTGTGTTTACCTGAGCCGACTGCCAAAGCGACTCAAGGTCGTAAAACTGCCGCTGTTCTTCTTTCATCACATGGAATACCACGTCGCCGTAATCCTGCAGAATCCAGCCGCTTCTCTCGCCTTCGGTTCGCAAGGGCTTGATCTTATGCTCAACCAGCTTTTCTGCAACGCGGTCGGCGATGGCGTCAACGTGACGATCCGAGGTTCCGCTGCAGACCAGGAAGTAGTCGGCGATGGAGGTTTTGGCCCGCACGTCGAGCACTTCGATGCGCTCGGCTTTCATGTCATCTGCCGCATTGCGGATCAGTTCGAGGGTTTCTTGTGATGTCATTTGTACAACTTGTTCTTCTTAATATAGTCGACGATTTCGGGAGTTGTAAGGCTTCCGATCGGCATTCCGCGCTGAACTTTGAGGCGAATGTCCGTACTGCTTGCGTCGATGAGGGGCATTTCGATGATGTCAACTCGCTCTTTGATGTAGTCTTCGAGACCGAGCAAAACTTCTTCTTGGACGATTGGGGGCCTTGCGGCGACGGCAAGACGGCACTGGCGGAGGATGCGCTGAGGGTTTTTCCACTCGCCGAATCCCTTGAGGGCGTCGGCGCCCATGATGAACCAATACTCGCCGGGATAGACCATCTGGAGTTCGCCGAGGGTGTCCACGGTATAGCTGAGCCCGCCCCGCGTAATCTCCATGTCGCTCACCATGATCTTGGGATTCTGCTTGGCCAGCAAGCTCACCATCTCCATCCGTTGCTGAGGGGTTGCGCCTGGCCGGCCCTTTTTGAAGGGGTTCTTGTTGGCGGGCAACACGATCACTTCATCGAGTTCTAGCTCTTGAAGAGCTGACTCGATGAGCCGAAGATGCCCCAAGTGCGGGGGGTCGAAGCTGCCGCCAAGGATTCCGATTCTCATGATTCGTCAATGTAGGAGAACTCGAACTCGCCGATCACGACGGTATCGCCTTCCTGGGCTCCGCAGAGCCGGAGCTTCTCCAAAACTCCAATCCGCTCGAGTCGACGCTGCATGTACCGAACGGCGTCCTTGCGTTCAAGGTCGGTCATGGCTATCATGCGCTCCAGCCGTTTGCCGACAACTCGATAGCAATCTTCTTCTTCTACGATCTCCCAATGATCTTCGCCCTGCTTCTCGAGCGCGGGCATGAAGACAGGGATTTCGCTCTCAGGGAGGGCTTCTTCGACGACGTCGGTCATGGCGTTCAGAAGGTCTGTCAGACCCCGGTTGGTGAATCCAGAAATCGGGAAGATCTGGTGGCCGAACTTCTCGAACTTTTCGACAGTTTCGGCGATCGTCTCTTGCGGAACCATATCGATCTTGTTGAGAGCGATCAACCTGGGACGAGAGGCGATTTCTTCGCTGTACTTCTCAAGCTCTCGCTCGATAAGCTCGTAGTTTGCTACGGGGTCGCTCTCGTCAATCGGAAGAATATCCACGACGTGAACCAGAACCCGGGTTCTCTCGACGTGTTTGAGGAACTGGTGTCCGAGTCCAATCCCCTCGGATGCACCTTCGATGAGTCCTGGCATGTCGGCGACGGTGAACGTCGTATCTCGGAAACTAACAACTCCAAGATTCGGGACGATTGTTGTAAACGGGTAGTCGGCGATCTTTGGTTTTGCTGCGCTGATCGAGCTGATCAGTGTCGATTTTCCGGCATTTGGGAGACCAATGAGGGCAACATCGGCGAGGAGCTTAAGCTCAAGTTTGACCTTGACCTTTTCTGCCGGGCCGCCCTTTTCGGCAAAGTTAGGAGCCTGGCGCACGGAGTTGACATAGTGCATGTTGCCGTGTCCGCCACGACCGCCCTTTGCCACAACGAACTTCATGCCGTGCTTCGTGAGATCAACCAGGAGCTCGCCTGTTTCAACGTTGGTCACGACCGTCCCAACTGGGAGCTTGATGATGATGTCCTTCGCGTTCTTACCGCGCTTGTTTCCCAGGCCATGAACGCCGCTCTCGGCCTCATGGTGATCCATGAGCTTAAAATCGTACAAAGTGCGCTTCCCGCGCTCGGCGATGAGGATGACATCGCCGCCCCGCCCGCCGTCAGCGCCGTTTGGGCCGCCACGCGGAACGTGTTTTTCGGTATGGAACGCGACCGCACCGCTGCCCCCTTTTCCCGAGGTGAACTCTACAATGGCCTCGTCAAGGAACATAATAGGTAGTTTACCGGTTTAGGTTCATGCGGCATAAACCGACTAATCAAGGGGATTTCCCATTTATGAAGTATCTGGTCACGGGTGGAGCGGGCTTTATCGGCTCAAATTTCTTAGTAAAGTTCGTCGCCCAGCGGCCGAACGATCACTTTCATTGCATCGACAAGCTCTCGTATGCGAGCAACTTGGCGTCGCTGTCTCCTGTCTCGTCTTTGCCCAATTATCAGTTTTCTAGGTTAGATCTGGTCGATTTTGCCGCGACTTCTGCTTTGGTAAACGACTACGCGCCGGATGTGGTCATCCACTTCGCGGCAGAATCGCATGTGGACCGATCGATCACCGGACCCGCCGAGTTTATTCAGTCGAACATCGTCGGCACGTTCAACCTTTTGGAGGCCGCCCGGCAGAAAGGGGTATCCAGGTTTCATCACGTTTCGACGGACGAAGTTTATGGCTCGCTGGGCGAAGAAGGGCTTTTTGTGGAGACGACCCCGTACGATCCCTCTTCCCCCTACTCAGCTTCAAAAGCTGCTTCGGATCACCTTGTTCGGGCTTATAACCGCACCTATAAGCTCCCAGTGACGATCACCAACTGTTCGAATAACTACGGTCCCCGTCAGTTTCCAGAAAAACTGGTACCACTTATGATCCTGAACTGCCTGGAAGGGAAGCCGTTGCCGGTTTACGGGCAGGGGCTAAACACGCGCGATTGGCTCTACGTTGACGATCACAACTCGGCGATCATGGCGGTAGTCGACCGAGGAAGGGAAGGGGAGACCTACAACATCGGCGGTAATGCGGAGCAAAAGAACATTGATGTTGTGAAAACAATCTGCCGATTGATGGGAGAGGAAACCGGTCGAGGCGACCTTTCGGGACTGATTACTTATGTGGCAGACCGGCCAGGACACGATTGGCGATATGCGATTGACGCCACAAAGCTCCGCGACGAGCTCGGCTGGGAGCCGACGGAGACGTTCGACACTGGAATCCGAAAAACGATTCGGTGGTATCTCGAAAACGACTCTTGGGTCGCCGATGTGAAGTCGGGCGATTATCAGAAATGGCTTGACACCAACTACGCGGGGCGAAGCTGATGGCGCGAAAAGGAATCATTTTGGCGGGCGGATCGGGTACGCGGCTGTACCCCGTGACTCTTGGGACTAGTAAGCAGCTCTGCCCGATCTACAACAAGCCGATGATCTACTACCCACTCAGCGTCCTTATGCTGGCGGGGGTGCGGGAGATTCTGGTGATTACGACTCCGGAGGACCAAGCGGCGTTTGTTCGCCTACTTGGGGATGGTTCTCAGTGGGGAATTTCTCTGACATTTGAGGTTCAGGCTTCGCCAGACGGCTTGGCCCAGGCGTTCCATATCGGAGCAGACTTTGTGGGTTCTGACCCCGCCGTGTTGGTGCTTGGGGACAATATCTTCTTCGGTCACGACCTTGAGGTCTTGCTCCGAAACGCCGACCAGCGGGCGTCGGGCGCCACAGTTTTTGCTTATCCGGTTCGAGAGGCGTCGGCTTATGGCGTGGTGGAGTTCGATTCCAATGGTCGCGCGATTGGGTTAGAAGAAAAGCCTAAAGTACCTAAATCAAACTTCGCGGTGACTGGGTTGTATTTCTATGACAACTCGGTGATCGCCAAGGCTAGAGACCTGAAGCCCTCGGCGAGAGGCGAGCTGGAGATTACGGATTTGAACCGCTTGTACCTCGAAGAAGGTTCGATGAGCGTTGAGGTCATGGGGCGAGGGTATGCCTGGTTAGACACCGGCTCGCATGAATCGATGCTGCAAGCTTCCCAGTTTGTCGAATCGGTCGAGCAAAGGCAGGGCCTCATGGTCTGTTGTCCGGAAGAAATCGCGTTCCGGCGTGGCTGGATCACCGCCGATCACCTCATCGAGATCAGCAAACCGCTCCAGAAGACGCACTACGGGCAATATCTGCTCGCTCTGGCTGAGAAACGAATCCGCTAAGCAGTGACGCATTTAAGATTGTAGAGCTTTGAATAGGAAACTCGCATCGAAGTCGTCAGAGTCTAGAAAGAGTCATAATAATGATTATCAGAAAGAATAATTATTGCATTCTGAGTACTCTCCAGCTATGATGAAGCGATGAAACTTCTCGCTCTTTTTGGCTGTGCGATTCTTGGTAGCCAAGTGTTCGCCCAATCCGAACCCGCAAAACTGGTGCAGGTCTATCAACCGTCCGCCGAGCGCGGCGTTATGGCGGTCGTTCAAAAAGGCGTTGTGACAATCGACCCGACTTTTGCCAACGCCGGAACCTGGACCGCCGTTCTGAAAAGCGGCAAGTCAGTCAAAGTCGTCTCCGTCGTTTTCGACTCCAAAGTCGACGAGCTACTCGTGTATCTGGCGGAAGCGGTCACCGAAGTGCCGACGATAAGCCACAACGGAACTGTGATGATCCAAGGAGCCGCGAGCGACATCGACCCGGCCACGATCTCCACCCCAAAATCCTTCTCCCTCCTCGGCTTCCAGCCCACCGCCCAGCTCACTGACGGCTCCACCGCTGGCGTCTACCAAGTAGGTCTCAACATGCCGTTCGGTTCCAATCTGAAGCTAAACGGCGTTTTGTCGACGAACATGAAGGACAAGCAGGCAAATATCGCGCTCGATTTCTTTCCAGCGAAGAATTTCAAGATTCAGGCGACGAGTAGCCAACTTGGCACCTCCCAGATGCTCACCGCAGGATACGAGCGCACCAGCTTCAGCGGGCCGGAATACCCTTTTAATTACAAAGGTGAAGTGTCTTCGAGGTTCAGTTCAACAACCGGCCTCTACTTCACGCGCCAACTGCGCGTCGATACGGACGTCTCAGGAGGCGCCGATCCGGGTTCGGGGGTTTACGGAATGACGAACATCAACATTCCGGCGGCTTTCGATGCGTCCGGCTTTATGAAGTTCAACTTCTCGCTGAACCTCTACTACTTCCCTTCTTCCACCGCCGACAAGTTCGGGGTGAAGCAGTTTGAGCCTGCGTTTGATTTAGGAACTCTTATTCCTCTGCAAAGGCCGAACCAGCTCAAAAACGGAAGCTGGAGCGAAGGAATGTGGCTCAAACTTGGCCTGATCCAGGGCGTTCAGCCTGGAAATGCCTTCGGCAAGGTCAGCGGATTCCGATTCGACATCGTCAAGAGCTTCTGATCAGCTTGCTTTCTGGTAAGTCTCCAGCTTCAACTGGAGGCTTTTTGTTGCCTCGTCGCAGGCATCAATCCAGCTTTTGCCCGCCGGGCAAGACTCGGCTCCGCGCAGCTTCTTTGCAAACGCATAAGCAAGGGCGCCGGTTGCGGCGACACCTAGCATCCAAAACGTGGCTTTCTTCATTTCTACATTCTCCGTGGCCATATTGAGCGTCCCTTCTTCTTTGAAGCCAACACTGTATTATTCGTTCCATAAACCGTAAACGTTGCAGCGTCGGTACACTCTTAACTATATGTTTGACAACTTAACGCGAAGACTTTCGGGTGTTTTTGCGGGTTTGCGCGGAAAAGGCAAATTAAACGAAGACGACGTGAACGAAATGCTCCGCGAAGTTCGGGTTGCTTTGCTTGAGGCGGACGTCAATTTCGGCGTTGCTAAGCAGTTTATGGCTCGGGTTAAGGAGAAGGCGGTCGGTGAGGAACTGTTCTCATCCCTCAATGCGGATCAGACGATCATTAAGATCGTCAAAGACGAGTTGGAGGAGATGCTTGGCGGCGAGGCAGTCAAGTTCAATTGGGGCTCGGCGCCTCCTACAGTCATTTTGATGTGTGGCCTTCAGGGGTCTGGAAAGACCACCACCACCGCAAAGCTCGCCAAGTGGCTGATTGAACAGGGAAAGAAGCCAATGCTCGCTGCTTGCGACATCGCTCGCCCAGCGGCGATCAAGCAGCTCGAAGTTCTTGGGGAATCCGTCGGAGTTCCGGTTTTTACCAAGATGGACGGCACCAAGCCGCCCATCATTGCGGCGGAGGCTCTTGCCAAGTGTAAGTATCTCTTCAACGATGTGCTGATCGTCGATACTGCCGGACGAACGACGGTCGACGGCGAGCTGATGGATGAACTCGAGGCGATTTACAAGGCCGTCAATCCTAACGAATCCTTCTTGGTTCTCGACGCAACCACAGGTCAGGAGGCCGTCAGCGTTGCCGAAGCCTTCCATGCTCGCGTCAATGTTACAGGTGCGATCTTTACCAAGTTGGATGGCGACACCCGGGGCGGCGCGATCCTCAGTGTCCGACAAGCGACTGGCGTACCTGTTAGATTTACCGGGGTTGGTGAGCAGGTCGAGGCTCTCGAACTCTTCCACCCCGACCGAATGGCCCAGCGAATCCTTGGCATGGGAGACGTGCTTGGGCTCATCGAAAAAGTCGAAAAAGCATTCGATGCCAACGACATGGCGTCGATGGAGCAAGGGTTTGGCAAGGGCCAGATGGACTTCAACATGATGCTGCAGAGCTTTACGATGATGAAGAAGATGGGCTCGATGAAATCTATGCTCAAACTCATTCCCGGCCTCGCCGCTTCCCTGCCCGAGGACGCGATGGAGCACATCAACGACAAGCAAATCAATCGCACTGAAGCGATCATCCTGAGCATGACGAGCAAAGAGCGAGGAAACCCGGATATAATAAACGGTTCGCGAAGGAAACGCATTGCTGCGGGTTCGGGTACATCGGTCGAAGAGGTCAACCACTTGATCAAACAGATGTACGAAATGCGTCGAGGCATGAAACAGATGTCCAAGATGCAGAGCCGGATGAGCAAGCTCCAACGCCGACGATAAAACCAAACTGGAACCATGGTAAAAATTCGACTTCAAAGACTCGGAAACAAAGGACGCCCATTCTATCGCGTGGTCGTCACTAAGTGCGAAGCTGGCCGCAATTCGGCTTTCGTTGAGAACATCGGAATCTATAACCCGATCTCTCAGCCAAAGGAAATCCGCATCGACGAGGAGCGCGCACTGCACTGGCTCCGAGTTGGCGCTGTTCCTACCGAAACCGCCGCTTACTTGCTGAACAAGATGGAGATTCTTCCGAAGTTCCTCGAAGAGCGACCTTCGCAGAAGCCCAAGTACAAGTTCCTCGACAAGCGAACCGCTGCCATCAGCAAGAAGACCGCCGTCGAAGCCGCTCCGGCAGCTGAGTAATTTATGAGCTACTCCCCTTTCGTAGAAGAGCTCGTCAAGCAAATGGTCTCCGAGCCAGATAGCGTCGAAGTCGACGAAGTACTGGAAGGAAACACCAGAACTTTTAATGTTCGAGTTGCACAAGAAGACGTTGGCAAGGTCATTGGCAAGAGTGGCCGAGTCATCTCCGCCATCCGCCAAGTCGTCTCTGCCATTGCTTCAAAGAGCAAAGAAAAGGCATACGTCAAAATCGTTACTGAGTAATGGTTTTGTCCACGGTTCCAAAGCCCAGGTTGTCTCAACCTGGGCTTTTCCATTTCGGAGTCCCAAATGCCTGAAGAACGAGTCAGGATCGGGCAGATCGTCGGCGCATTCGGCCTGAGAGGACAAGTCAAAGTCGAAGCCCTCACTAACTTCGAGAGCCGCTTTGACAAGGGCAATACGGTCTTCATTGAAGACAAGCCCTACGTTATTCAGAAATTCCAGATCCACAAAAACCGTCCGCTAATCACTCTCCAAGGAGTGGATCACATCAACCAGGCCGAGGCACTCCAGTGGAAGTACATGGAAGCCGAAGGAGAGCCGGAGCTAGAGGACGACGAATTCCTCATCGAAGATCTCATCGGCCTACGAGTCATCACCGAAGAAGGCGAAGAACTCGGCACCGTCACCGACATTGAGGACTACCCCGCCCACCAAATCGTCCTCGTAGGCGAAATCATGATCCCTCTCGTCGATGAGTTCATCCTCGAAATCGACCTGGATGAAGAAATCATGCGCGTAAAGCTAATTTACGGCATGCGGCCCGGCGAAGATTGATAAACTAACGCCATGCGCGTGATGATGCTGTCCTGGGAATACCCGCCTCGTATTGTGGGCGGCATCAGTCCGCACGTTCACGAGCTTTCGCAGGAGCTGGTTAAGAAGGACATCGAGGTCCACGTCATCACCAAGTCAACGCCAAAAGCTCCCGATGAGGAGATTGAGGAGAGCGGGGTTCATGTCCACCGAGTGCACCTCGATGAAGACCCAAAGGACTTCGTCCACGAGATCCAGCTTCTCAACCAGGCCACAGACCGTCGCGTCAGAACGATGCTTGAGGATTGGCGTCCTGGCGGGCAGCCGACCGTCTTCCACGCTCACGACTGGCTCTCGCTCGAAGCCGCGCGGAACCTGAAGTACGAATACAAGCTCCCCATCATCGCCACTCTGCACGCTACCGAATGGGGACGCCATGGCGGAATCTTTAGCGATATCAGTAAGTACATTGCTGAACAGGAGTATTGGCTCACCTACGAGGCATGGCGGCTCATTGTTTGCTCCGAGTTCATGAAAGGCGAAGCCGTGCGACTTTTCAACACGCCGGCGGACAAAGTAGATGTGATCTTCAACGGCGTCGATTCGGCAAAGTTTGAGTTCGACTGGAGCGAAGCCGAGCGGCTCGAAACGCGCCGTCGCTTCGCCCACGATGAAGAGAAGATCGTCATCTATGTTGGTCGATTTGTCCGTGAGAAAGGCATTCAAGTCCTGCTCAATGCTGTCCACGCTGTGCTCGCCGAAGAGCCGAAAACCAAGTTCCTCATCGTCGGCGGCGGTGTGCGCGACAAATTTGAGAGTTTCACCCGCTGGGCGGGGCTGGGAGAGAGCGTCAATTTCACCGGTTTTATGTCGGGCCGTCAGCTTCATGAGCTCTACCGTTGCGCCGATGTCGCCGTCTTCCCTTCCCTTTACGAGCCGTTCGGAATCGTTGCCCTGGAAGGGATGGCTGCAGGAGTTCCGGTTGTTTCTTCCGATGCTGGCGGCCTCAAAGAGATCGTCCAACACGGAGTCACTGGGACAACGAGTTTTGCGAACGATCCGGCTTCGCTGGCCTGGGGAGTCCGTCAGGCCCTTGGCGACGCCGAGCACACGCGCGAAATGGCCATCAAGGCTAAGGAGCGGCTTCAATCTGACTTCCACTGGTCAAACCTCGCCGACCAGACGATCGCCGTCTACGACCGCGTCTGGCGCGAGTTTCTCGACAGCTACTGGGCCGCCAACACCGTCTGGCCCGTCTCGCCCGGTGCGGAAGAACGCTATCAGCAAATGGCTCTCCGAGAGAAGGCGCAGGCAGTTCAGACTGTTGCGAGACCAATGCCAAGACACACCATTACTACGACTCCGGAAGCCGAGGAAGAAGATGTCATCGCCCAAATGATCGAGCCTTAATCTGAGTTGGAGTCTGAGTCGGAAACTACTTGGTTGTTCTCGAGCTTTGATTTAAACTTGCGGGTTCGCTCGTAGTACTTCACTGTCATTGTCGCTTTCTCCATCTCGGTGGTGAGATCATCTGATGACGAATGCTCCCATGCCCGGAGCACATTCATTGCTCGATGCAACCAGAGCCAGAACATCAGTCCGATTCCAAAGGCAAATCCTCTTGCAACTTCGCTACTGATCACTCGCGAAGAGAGGAACCAAGTTGCTCCCATAAACCCAGCCACAAACATCAGTTCAACTAGATACACACACGCGGACAAAATCCAACTGATGAACTTGTTCTCGCTTTTCATAAACCCAAGTTTAGATTAGACCTCTTCAGGCTGCGGTTAAGCAGAGTTCAAACCAGGCAGATCCGCTCCAATAAGTCCCGATAACTTTCGACCGCCGGAACTTCGAGACCAACAACCTTGGCCTCATCATCCCACCGGCGAGCCTGGATTGCCATCTCCCAGTTCGGTTCAGAGCGCTCAAAATCGGCGACTTCTTCATCGGAGAACGGTCCACCCTGAAGCCTTAAGCTCTCCAGCGACGTTGCAGAAAGCCCTTCTAAGTAACCTGGGTCGGTTGCGGTCAGGTACCGCTTTGCGGCAACGTGAAGCCGAACACAGTCAATCACAACCTGAGGAAACTCCCCTTCCAGCCACTCCGCACCAACATCTTCATGCTTTCCATCAACGCCATGTTCGGCAATATCTTCGCCCAGCCCGTGCATCAAATGCCCGATGTCATGGAGCAATGCACCGGCGATCAACTCATCGGGAGCTCCAGCTTGCTGCGCGAGATGAGGCAGCCTGCAACGCATGCTCAGTTTCGGTCACTTGCTCCCCAAAGTAGAGCGAGCCGCCGTGGTATTTGAAGAGGTCAAAAATCTGTTCGATGACGGTCATGGAGCTAGTGTTCTTCGAACTCGTTAACGGACTGTAAAGACTCCTTCTGAGGTCCATCGTTCTCACTACTCGAAACCCAAAACTGTTTTTCAACCCAGACGATTTTGTAGGCTAACCAGAGGAGGATGAGGCCGAGAATTGCGACAACGACGGAATTCTTTGACGTCAACCCAGCCGGAGCAACAATCGAGACCATCATCCCAACCACCACAATAGGAGTCATTAGTGACGTCTTCGGCTCCTCGAAAATCGGCTCCGGCTTTGCCTCACGTGGGTAATTCGACTCTATATCCGGCTTCCGATCCATTGCACCAACCAGGCTCCAATATACGCGAGAACGGTCATGTACGTGAACATGAACAATGGCCACTTGCGCGAATTCGTTTCTCGCCGAACAACGGCTAGAGTTGAAAGGCACTGCGCGCAAAGCGCAAAGAAGACCATCAGTCCGATGGATGTTGGCAAAGTGAACAGCTTTCGTCCGTCCGGCCACTTGGCCTCGCGCAGTTGCACACCTAGAGGGATGTTTCCTGAATACAAGTCCTTCAAATCTTCTTCGTCATCCGTTTCGTCCAGAGCAAAGAGAATTCCGAGCGATGGGACGACTGTCTCTCTCGCGGGAAAGGCACTCAGAATAGCCGTTGAAACGCGCCAATCAAATCCCAGAGGTTTAAAAATAGGTTCAACTGTTTTGCCAATCTGTCCCATGTATGAACCTTCGGCTTGTTGTCGGCTAGGTTCAAAGGGTGTTGCGTTCATGTCGCTCCGCACTGGAAAATAGGTAAGGCTCCAAATGATCACCGACATCACTACAATCGTTGTGCCAGCCGTAGTTAAGAACACCTTTCCTCTGTTCAGCATTCCGAGGAAGACGTCTTTCCATCGAGGCATTTGGTAGGGCGGAAGTTCAAGCATGAAAGGTAACTTCTTGCCTTTCAGGACTCCACGGTTGAGAATGAACACGACTGGGATAGCTACAAACAGCCCTAAGAGGTGCATAGCAAACAGCGCGAATCCGGCCCAAAACGCGCCGTACTGCGGCTCGATGAATGTCCCGATCACCAGCATGTACACCGGCAAACGCGCCGAGCAGGACATCAACGGCGCAACCAAAATCGTCGCCAGCCGAGCCTTAGGGTCGGGCATCACCCGCGCCGCCATTACGCCAGGAATCGCGCAGGCAAACGAGGACAACAGCGGAATAAACGCGCGCCCATTCAGCCCGCACCACCCGAGCAATCGATCCATCAAGAACGCCGCCCGGGCCAGGTAGCCCGTTCCCTCAAGCATGGCAATGAAGAAGAACAGAATTAGAATCTGGGGGAGAAAGACCACCACCCCACCCACCCCGGCGATCAGGCCATCGACAACAAAGCTCTGCAGAACGGGGATCCCCTCAAGCGGGGGAGAAACAACCGAACCAAGCCAGCCGAACCCACTTTCGATGAAATCCATGAACGGCTGGGAAAGTTTATAGATCGAGAAAAAGACGCAGTACATGACTACGACGAAAACGATCAGGCCGAAGAACCGGTGGGTCAAAACCTTGTCAATCTTGTCCGTCAGCGTTGCCGGTCGCTTGGCCCCGGGCTGAACAATCGACTCCCGTTGAACCTGCGCCGTCCAAGCGTACCGAGCCGATGGATCGGCGAAAGCCGCATTCTCCGCCGCATCCTTAGCTCGATCCCAGACTGGCTGAAGTTCGGCAAACGGCACAATCATTACCGACGCTGGGTCAAGAACTTCGCGCCGTAAGTCTCCAATCTTCTGGTCATAGCCCCGACGCGCAAGTTCGACTTGCAGATCGCGCAATGCCCCAATATCGGAGAGCAAGGTCGGCTCGGTCGGATTCTCCAAAGCTACTTCAATCGCCGCCAAAAGCTCCTTAACGCCTTTCTCCTTATGTCCCACCATCGGTATGACCGGACACCCAAGCAGCCGTTGTAGGCGGTTTAACTTGAGGGTCGAGCCCGCCTGCTCCACTCGGTCGGTCATCGTCAAAGCTACGACCACCGGTCGCCACAACTCGGCGATCTGGGAGTACAAATAGAGATTGCGTTCGAGATTAGAGGCGTCGATGACGCAGACAATGAGGTCGGTGTCTTCCTCAAGAACCCGAACGGCGACGGCCTCGTCCTCGGAAGTTGGGGTGAGCGAGTACAGCCCCGGAACGTCGATGAATTCGCAATCGAACGGACCAACGCGGCGATCTGCGGTGACCCGTTCAACGGTCACACCAGGATAATTGCCAACCTTCTGACGCGAGCCAGTTAGCGAGTTGAATAAGGTTGTCTTCCCTGCGTTCGGGTTGCCAACAAAGGCGATGCGCTTAGAAGATTTCGACGCCAAAACCGGTCATTTCCTGCTTGCGAAGGCACAGCCGATAACCGCGTAGATCGATCTCAATCGGGTCGCCAAGGGGTGCTACTTTGATAACGCGGAACTCGGTGTCTTTTACAAGACCCATTTCCATGAGTCGGCGATGGTCATCGCCCACCGAAGGAACCTCGACGATCCTCGCCGACATTCCCTTTTTAAGTTCCGCAAACGTCATCATGAGCCTTGCCTCTTCAATCTACCCTAAAATGTCTAGTTTCGTTCAGTTTACTTTGAACAACGCCTGATTCAGGTCAGAGTTCAGTTTGATATCCCCTTCCCAAATCGTGCTGATGTTAAGCTGGGTTGGCACATTGCTACCTTCTGGCGTAATCTGCAATGACTCGACCGTTTGAACCTTTACGATATCAAAATCCTTGGTCACAAGCATCTGGAAAGTCTCTACACGATCGACTTCTTCCGAAACCCCGATCGATTTGATTTCGCCGGCAAACTTTGCGCCCCACTGGATAATCCCCTTTAGCGCCCAACCGTCCGTTCCGTCTTTGAGCTTACGCGGGGCAACCGAGAGCTTCTGCATTCGGTCAACATAAGCGCGGAGGGAGGTATTGTTCCCTTCTCCCGGAGACTGCATGAGGAACTGCAAGTAAGGGTTCCAAGGATCGCCAAGGCTCCGCCGTGCTCCGTTCAGGAAATCATTGAACTTAAGAACTCGCTTCACGCCAGTTGCAGACTCTTCGACTGCGGTGGATTCAAACTGCGGTGGTGCGTTGACAAATTTCTCCGACGGAGGAGCGTCGTACCGCCACTGAGCACCATCCGAAATCACTGTCCATCGGCTCTGTTCGCCTGGCTTTGGCTGCAACCACTCTTGGCTCAGAAAAAGTTTGTTCGGCCGCTGAGCTTGGAGATTGGTGACATAAACTCGCTTTACATCGGCGACAGTTTGGGTCCGGGTAATTGTTCCCGCGAACGACTCTGCGCCAAGGTAGTGTTTGGAAACTCCCTGAATTACTTCGGCCACGGTGGGAACGGCGGCTTGGTCACCCTGCTGGGTGATGAAGATCATTGCAACGGTACAGGCAATCATTTTTCTCTCTTATTCCACGGGACATCTGCGACTCCAGAATCGAAGTTCGCAAAGCGACAACTACAGAATATCCAATCAGAAAGACGATTGATAAAGCATAACGGTTCATTTCGCACTTTTGTGTGCGCCGAAAGTGCTACCAGCAACCGTTCCAACCGCCGGCAAACGGCTCGCGCGATATGCAAATTGGTCGCCAGGGAAGTGCCGCCGGGAAGAATGAAGTTCTTCAGCTCCGGCAACTTCGCAATCATCAAATCGATCTCTGCTTCCAGCCGTTGGGTGTCGGAATCGACGATCGAGGCAAGCTCGAACTTCCCGTCCGGTGGACAAGCAAACTCCGATCCAAGCTCAAATAGCACGTCTTGTAGCCATTGAAGCGTCTCCAAAACCTCCCGAGGTCCAGTACAAAGTAGGCAGACACCAAGCCAAGCATTCAGCTCATCCAAAGTGCCGATGACGTCCATTCTCAGGTCTGACTTCGAGACCCGATCGCCTCCCAATAGCCCGGTTTCGCCCTGATCTCCCGCCTTGGTGTAGATTTTCACTTCTTCGCTCTACGCACCCGTAGGTAGAACTTCGGCAGGTTTCGCACTTTATCGAGCTTCTTTGGGTTCAAAATGATCCGCCAAAGCCACTCGATTCGTAACTTCTGGAGCAACGTTGGCGCTCGCTTAACCTTCCCCGAATGCACGTCCAGCGATCCTCCGACACCAATTCCGATCTTCGCCCTGATGATCGAAGCGGTATCCAATATGAACATCTCCTGCCGAGGCATCCCCATCGCCACAACGAGAATATCGGGCTCAAGCAATGCAATCTCGGCTGCCACCTCCGCATCCGTCAAAGACCCAAAATAGCCATCTCGAAAGCCAGCGATTTTGCAACCGGGATACCTCGTAGACAAGTTTGTAGCCGCTGCCTCCGCAATGCCAGGCTCAGAACCAAGCAGGAAGATCTTTGCACCAGTCTGCGCCGAAATCTTGCACAGAACCTCGACGAGGTCAACCCCACTCACCCGCCCAGGAACCGGTTTTCCGAGCTGATCCAAAGCCCAAACTGGTCCCGCTGAGTCCGGAGTAATTAACGCGGCTTCATCAAAGCATCGGCGGTAATCCGGACTATGCTCAGCGCAAATAAATGCGTTCGAGTCTGCCGTGAACACCAGATTTGTTCGTTCAGAGCTAAGGAACTTTGTGAGGATTTGCTCCGTCTCACTCAGGGACACACGGTCAATCGGAAGCCCGAGTACGGAGACGCGCTCGACCGACGACTCTTGGGGCATAGAACAGATTTTACCAAGCATCATTGCTGGTCTTAGGGGGAGCCGAAGCGATTGCTTTGAGATTTTTCCTTAACACTGGCATAACACTTGCCATTTCTGTTACCATGCACTTCGGGTCGAATACGGCTGACAATGTTGTCGATCCGCAATCATAGAAATTCTTTTAGGAGAACTTGAACATACACATGACCCGTACAAAGGCATTCACGCTCATCGAGCTGCTCGTGGTTATCGCAATCATCGCGATTCTCGCCGCCATCCTCTTCCCTGTTTTCGCCCAGGCAAAAGCCGCCGCGAAGAAGTCCGCAACCCTCAGCAATCTCAAGCAGAACGCTACCGCAGTTGCCCTCTATCAGGCAGACGCTGACGACACATTCTCGCAAAGCGCTTACTTGGTACCGACCACGCTCGGCTTGGAAGTCTATTCGGTATATGACGCGCACATGCCGTACACCAAGAATCGAGACATCATTCTTGACGTTGCCGAACCGAAAGCAATTGATTGGCCAGCTTTTTTGACTGCTGCCGGCGGGTTGAAGCCGTTCTATAACGGAGCAACCAGCGTCGCAAATGCAACTTATATCCAGTTCGCAGGTGTGGTACCTAACTTCGCGGTCTTTGAAGATCCTTCGCTGGGCGCCATTCAAGACGACAATGTTGTGAGCGCAACTGCGATGGACCTTCCTGCCGAAACAATCATGTTTGCAACCGGCCAAGCCGTTTTGCCCGGTAGGAACAACCCAGACATCGCAAAGATGACGGCTGCAGAAAAGGCAGGGTATCAAACGCGAATCCTCACCCGATACACCACTAACCTTACTGGTCTCGGAGGAGAAGGCTTCCCAGGTTCGGCGCGACACAGCGGCCAAATCATTCTCAACTTCGCCGACACCCACGCCAAGGTGTTCCGTGGAAATGCCCAATTCACCACCACTGCTCAAGATGGCGGCTATGGTGCAAGCCACCTGTGCGGTGGTACCGCAGGAACGACCGCTCGAGTCTACAACTTGCCGTTCGACGTCAGCGGTATTCCAAACGGAATCGCTGAGCCCTGCCTCTAAGCAGAGCGTTGCATTCCGAAATCGCCCTCGCCTTCAGGCGAGGGCGATTCTATTTCTGCCTCAAGTAAACTACACCTTCTCCAATGAGCACCGAAGAATCAATCCGTGATATCCGCCTTGCCAAGCTCGCCCGAATGCGAGAGCTAGGCTTCGACCCCTACCGGGTCGAGAAATGGAAACTCACGGATTCTGCCGATGCCCTTTTGGAGAACTTTGAGGATCAGCGCGAAGTCTCGTTCGCGGGTCGAATCGTGTCCTACCGAGACATGGGTAAGGCAGGATTTGCCCACGTGAGCGATGGCGACGGCAAGATCCAAGGCTACTTCCGTAAGGATGAGCTTGGCGACGATCTCTATGAGGTCTACAAACTTCTAGACCTGGGCGACCACATCGGGGTCGAGGGCAAAATGTTCGTCACTAAGACCGGCGAGCAGTCCATCCACGTGACGTCGTTTCACCCGCTGAGCAAGGCTCTGCACCCGTTGCCGCTTGGAAAAGAAAAGGATGGGCATGTGTTCTACGGACTCCAAGATGTCGAAACCAAACTTCGCCACCGCCATTTGGACCTAATGTCGAGCAAAGAGGGTCGCGCGAAGTTACTCAACCGAGCCCGAATCGTCTCGGCCGTAAGAGCCTACTTCGACGGTCAGGGCTACCTTGAAGTCGAAACTCCGGTCCTACAGATGGAAGCTGGTGGGGCTGCGGCGCGTCCATTCATGACCCACCTTAACGCCTACGATGTCGAGGTCAAGCTCCGAATCTCCCTTGAACTCTATCTCAAGCGAATCATCTGCGGAGACGTTCCTAAGGTCTACGAAGTCGGTCGCGTGTTCCGTAACGAAGGAGTCAGCTACAAGCACAATCCCGACTTCACTTTGCTTGAGTTCTACGAGGCCTACGCGAACCTCGAAGACATGATGGATCATGTCGAAAACTGCTTCAAGTACGTCGCTCTGGCTGTCTTCGGGGACACCAAAGTCGACCTCCCGCATCAGGACGGCTATGTCACTGTTGATTTCGCCGAGCCTTGGGCGCGCATCGACATGCTCGATGAAATCTCGAAGCACACCGGCGTCGCCCGCGAGCACCTTCTTGACCTCAACACAGCCGTCGCGGCCCTTGGGGATGGCGTTCGCGTCAACCCGGTCACCGGCAAAAAGGTCATTCCTGCCGACGAGCGCAACCTCGGAGGACTCCTCGAAAAGCTCCTCGAAGTATACGTGGAGCCGACTCTCATCCACCCGTCATTCATCGTGGGCTACCCCCTCGAAACTTCCCCGCTCGCCAAAAAGGACCCCAACGATCCTCGCTTCACGCGCCGGTTCGAGGGCTACGTTCTGGGTAGCGAGGTCTGCAACTCGTTCAGCGAGATCAACGACCCTATCGATCAGCGCGAACGCTTCGAGTTTCAAGTCGGCGAAGCTGAAGCGGGTGATGACGAAGCGCATCCAATGGACGAAGAGTTCCTCTACGCCCTAGAGTGCGGAATGCCGCCGACCGGAGGCTGCGGAATCGGTCTCGACCGCATGGCAATGCTCCTAACCGGTTCAAACACCATCCGAGAATGCCTCATGTTCCCCTTTATGCGCCCCGAAAAGGAGCAGGCGGAAGATGAAGACTGACCTTGGTGCGATTCTTGAAGCTTCCGGAGCGATCCTCAAAGGTCACTTCGTCCTCACGAGCGGACGCCACAGCGACACGTACTTCGAGAAGTTTCGAGTGCTTGAGCAGCCCGAAGTCCTCGTCGCCCTCTGCCGAGAAATTGCAGAGAACTTCAAGGCACAGGGGATCGAGTTCGTCGCCGGACCAACAACCGGCGGAATCATCATCGCCTTCGAAGTCGCCCGGCAAATGGGCCTCCAAGCGGTCTACATCGAGTCGGAGAACGGCGAAAAAACTCTGCGCCGAGGCAAAACCCTTCAGCCCGGAGCAAGAGTGCTGATCGTCGACGACGTGCTCACCACCGGTCGCTCCCTCTTCGAGAGCCGAGACGCAATCCAGAAAGCTGGCGGTGAACCCGTCGGTTACGGAGTTCTCATCAACCGGTCCCAAGACGAGCTCGACCTGCCAAACCTCTTCAGCGCCTTCACAGTCGAAGCTACGAGCTACGCCCCGGAAGAAGTCCCGGATTGGCTCGCCTCGATACCGACCTCAAAGCCCGGAACTCGAACGATTGTTTGATTTCGACCGTTCTCGCAAGAATTTCACGACACTGCGCAAGACGTTTGGATCAATAGTGACTGGATTCTCGGCATAATTTGACGCTTGTCCCTGCTTGGCAGGCTGTAGGAGGTGATTAAGGTTGGGCAGATATTCGGCCTTAACGGATTCTTTCTTGCGTAGTGCCTCATGGCTGTCTTTGCCAAAGTATTCGAGATCGAGCCCCCCGGAGATTGCCAAAGTGGGAGTTCTTCCGAGGTGATTGAGTAGGTCAAACTTCATTGCGTCAACTGATGAGCGTTCCGAAAAGAGCGAGCGAATTGTTTCGGCGTCGGTGGAACGATCCGAATTTAGTGACTCTTGCCGCTGATCTTCTTCTAGGCTAAGAAGTGCTTTGACTTTTTCCCATAGTTGGGTATCTCTGCGTTTTAGAATTTGCTCGGTACTGAGTGCCACCGGTGCGAGGAGTACGGACCCAGCGCTGCTGGGATCAGATTCAGATGCCAAAAGGGTAACGTCTGCCCCTTGCGAGTGACCGAGATACACGATGCGTTGCAACTTTGCACTAGCTCTGAGGCGATTCCCTACTGCAACTGCATCATCACGCAGGTCTGTAAGTGATGCACTGGCGTAGACCCCGGTGCTAGACCCGACGCCTCGACTATCGAAAGCAGCGCAATGAAAGCCGCCACGAGCGATCTGATCTCCAAGAACTTCAAACATTTTATGCCCGAAAGCCGTGCAGTTCCTGTCAAGTGCTCCCGCTCCGCAGAGGAGGACCACCCCAAGACTTTCGCGTGGCTGTTTTGGTGACCAAAAGACTCCCCCCAACCGTCTTTGATCAGGCTGAAAGATGTTGAACTCTTCGACAGTGTAGGAGAACGGGGGCTTTGGAGTTTGGGTCCTTCTGCGCGGTTCAT
Source organism: Fimbriimonas sp. (assembly GCA_965248555.1). Lineage (GTDB taxonomy): Bacteria > Armatimonadota > Fimbriimonadia > Fimbriimonadales > Fimbriimonadaceae > Fimbriimonas. The sequence continues at coordinate 524,165 of CBDFJP010000002.1, forward strand.
CTGGCCAGCCTCGTTTCAAAGTGAGTGGAATGGTCGTTCTTCGAGTGATAATTCCAATGATCGTGTCGGATGCGCGCTCATAGGTCCCAACAAACCTGAGTCCAACCTCTTTCACTCCAAAGGAGAGTGTCTCACCTTCGATTTTGAGTTGTTCGAGTTTCACTGTCTCATCACCCATTTGCGGGCTTCTGCCAGTTCCTACTAAAGAGCCCTGTTGATTTGCGATCTCGACTTGAATCGTGATCGTGGATGAGCCTGGTTTGAATGAGCCACTCCACTTACCGAGTAAATTCGGCTGGGACTGGAACGCGAGTAAGACGGCTGTTGAAATCATCTTCTGAATTATGCATTCGCCCGATGTAGTTGGTAAAATTTTTTAATAAGAAATGAAGAACAGTGCCAGAATTTTGCGTCACCCAGTCCGTTTGAAGATTGTCGAGCAACTCCGCCTCCGCAATGTAGCGGCGATTTCGGAGTTGGCGAGCGAAATTGGCGAGAGTACGCACTCTTTGCATTATCACTTCAAGATTTTGCAGCAGGGCGGCTTGATTCGGATCTGCAGCAAACGCACAGCAAACCACCGCAGCGAAACCGTCTATTCTCTTTGCGCACCTGATATTAAACTGAGTCGCTCCTCACAGCGGCAGGATTCCTCTGAAGCACTATTGGCATTCGCGATTGGAGCACTTGAACTGGCAAAAGGCGAGCTAAACGACGTTTCCATGAGTGCAGAGATCGCTAACGTGACGTTTGCAAGGTGGGTTGGAAGGCTTTCACCGGCCCAGGTTGAACGAGTCAACCAATTGATCGCCGAAATTAAGTGCGAATTCGCCTCACCGAAAGGTGAGGCGGCATTCACTTTCACCGTAGGGCTTGTGCCCCATCTTTCCTGATTTCAAAAGGCCCTTCTACGCCGCCTGACCCTTGGCCAGCCGCGCAAAGTTATCCTTATCAATCGCCCGTGTCAGACACTCTTCAAAGGAGACAAATCCGCCTCGATAAAGATCGCAAAGCGCCTTGTCCATCGTCTGCATTCCAACGCCGCCCGACATTTCCAAAATGGAATACATCTGGTGAGTCTTCCCTTCCCGAATGAGGTTCTTGATCGCCGGAGTACCGAGCATGATCTCGATCGCCGCGCATCGTCCGCCGCCAAGTTTGGGAAGCAGCTGCTGAGCCACAACGCCTTCAAGCGTGTTGCCCAGAAGAACGCGAATCTGGTCTTGTTGCTCTGATGGGAAAACGTCAATGATTCGGTCAACCGTCGCCGGAGCGTTTCGGGTGTGAAGCGTTCCAAAAACCAAGTGACCAGTTTCAGAGAGGGTCAATGCCGCCTCAATGGTCTCAAGATCTCGAAGCTCACCGACGAGAACGATGTCGGGGTCCTCTCGAAGCACTGCTCTAAGCGCATGGTCCAGCGAATAGGTGTCATGGTGCAGCTCGCGCTGGTTGACCATACATCTCTTGTGTTTGTGGATGTACTCAACAGGGTCTTCAATGGTCAAAATGTGCCCAGGGAAGTGCTCGTTGAGGTCATCAATCATCGATGCAATCGTCGTAGTCTTTCCTGAACCAGTGGGCCCGGTTACAAGGATAAGACCCGAAGTGCGTTTGCACATCTCACGAATCGTCTGTGGCAGGCCAAGGGTCTCAAATGCGGGAATCTTCGTGGGAATAGATCGAAGCGCACCCGCGACCGAGCCGCGCTGCATATAAACGTTAAAGCGGAACCGAGCTAGGTCCTTGACCGAGTAGCCAAAGTCCAACTCGTGAGTCGTTTCAAACCGCTCCAACTGCTCGTTGTTCAAAACATCGTAGATGAGCCGCCGCGCATCGCGCGGGGTCAGGGGGTGAAAGGGCAAAGGCTGAATTTCGCCGTCAAGGCGAATCATTGGAGGCAAACCAACGGTGATGTGAATATCCGAAGCCTTCTTCTCCATCGCCATGCGCAAAATGTCATCGATGTGGTGATCAGTCGGACTCTTGAGCTCGTGCGCCGAGTAGCCCGCAACTTCAGATTCGACCTCGATAGTGAACTTAGGAACGTTGACGTCTAGCGTATGGACATCCTGCGACACCGTAGGCGTCTGCTGAGCCGCCGGCATGACAGGTTCGCCCGTAACAGGGTTATAAACTGCGCCCTCCTCCTGAAGCGGAGTCAAATCCTTTTCTTCGGTAATAAACTGTTTCCAATTAAAATCGTCTGCCATGTCTTCTATCCTTTTTCCACACTAACTCGTAAAACTACTTATGCGTAAATCACGCGAACCACTTCGTCCAAGGTTGTGACTCCAAGAAGCACCTTCGCCAGCGCATCCGCCTGAAGCGGCTTCATGCCAACTTCGATCGCCTTATGCCGCAAATCGTGCGCTGCGGCTTCCTTCATGATCATGTCTCTCAGCTCGTCGGTGACGACCATCAGCTCATGAATGCCCGTTCGGCCCTTATAGCCAGTCTTCTTACACTTATCGCATCCAACCCCTCGATAAAGGGTCACAACGTCTTTGCCGTCATTTGCCACTCCATAAGGAAGCTCAAAACCATATCGGAGAATGTCTTCCTTGCGAACTTCATAAGCCTGTTTACAGTTCGCACAAGTCACGCGACAAAGCCGTTGGGCCAGAATTCCGATGACCGACGAAGAGATCAAGAACGGCTCGACTCCCATGTCCATAAGTCGCGTCGGAGCGGCGGGTGCGTCGTTGGTGTGAAGCGTCGAAAGAACCAAGTGGCCGGTAAGCGCTGCTTCCATAGCAATCGTTGCCGTCTCGCCATCACGCATTTCACCAACCATGATGATGTCGGGGTCTTGTCGAAGCATCGCTCTCAGACCTGCCGCAAAGGTCATCCCCGCGCGGACGTTGACGCCGCACTGGTTGATCCCGCTAAGCTCGTATTCAACCGGATCTTCGATCGTGATGATGTTGTTATCGCCCGTATTGAGTTCGTTAAGGATCGAATAGAGCGTCGTCGACTTACCCGAGCCAGTAGGTCCGGTAACCAGAATAATTCCGTACGTCTTGGAGCACATGTCCTCCAGCATCATCAGGTTATGCTCAAGGAAGCCGAGCTTGGACAGGCCGACGTTGATTCCGCCCTTATCCAAAACACGCATAACAATCTTTTCGCCAAAGATCATCGGCAAGGTGCTGACTCGGAAGTCGTAGTCTCGCCCACTGATCGTCATCGAAATTCGGTTATCCTGCGGAGCTCGCTTCTCGGCGATGTCCATGTTTGAGATGATCTTAAAGCGGCTACAAAGCGGGGCCGCGAGCTTCTTTGGAAAGTGCATTCCCTCGACCATGACTCCATCGATTCGGTACCGAACCCTCATTCCGTCTTTCAGTGGCTCAATGTGAATGTCTGACGCTTTGTCGATAATCGCCTGGTTAATGATCAGGTTGGCAAGGCGAATAATCGGCGCATCATCAGCATCCGCCTCATCTTCAACCTCTTCGATCTTCTTCTGAATATCGATGTCCTGGTCGTCGTCAAAATCCTTAAGAACCCCCGCCAGTGCCTCGCTTTCGTTGCGATAAAACTGCACGAGGCAATTGACCAAGTCGCCTTCAACCGCAATCAGCGGCTCAACATCGAGCCCAGTCACCAGCCGAATCTCGTCAATCGCGAAGATATCCAGCGGATTGACCATCGCCACCAAAAGGCGATTTCCTTGGCGCTCCATGGGCAGAGCTTTGAATTTCCGGGCGTTATGCCCGTTCAGCATCTGCAGGGCTTCTGGCCGAGGAACGATCTCGGTTACGTCCGCGAATGCAACTCCCCAGACTTTGCCTTGGCACTTTACTCGGTCGCGCTCGGTGACATATCCGAGTTGGACAAGGATGCGGGCAATGGACTCTTTTCCATCCCAATCCCGCTGTTTTGTCATGGCATCGGTGAGCTGCTCGGGCGTAATCAGCCCCTCTTTCAGAAAATGTTCACCCGTCAATACCATGTCGTTGCCAAATGAGAACCCGAGGTTCCCCTCCTTATCATCGGCTGACTATTCGGTCAAATTTATGGGTTGTTGGTATACTATTTCAAGTTGCCTGCTTAAGATAGATTTCTCGAAGAACGATACGCATCATTTCTCAAGATTCCGGACAAGCATTCAACGTGAGAAAGAAATGAGCACAAAGAGACTCTATATTGGCAATCTGTCCTATTCGGCGACAGAAGATGAGCTGCTAGACGCAGCGGCTGAGTTCCAGCCAAGCAACCCACGAATCGTTGAGAACCGAGGCTTCGGCTTCCTCGACGTTCCAGAAGATCAGCTCGACGCAGCTATCGCAAAGCTCGATGGCTTCACCCTCGGCGGACGAACCCTTCGTGTCAACGAAGCTCGCCCAAAGGAAGATCGTCCTCGTGAGGGCGGCGGTGGCGGCTACGGCGGCGGCGGTGGTCGCTCGGGCGGCGGCGGCGGTTACGGCGGCGGCGGTGGCGGTCGATCCGGTGGCGGCGGTGGCTACGGCGGGGGCGGCGGTGGCCGATCCGGTGGCGGCGGTGGTTACGGCGGCGGTCGCAGCAGCGGCGGCGGCGGACGCGGTCGATATTGATCGGCTAATCATCAATGATTTGAAGAGACCCAGCTTCGGCTGGGTCTCTTTTTTTGCGTGGAATGATTCTGGCTCCTTGCGCGTAAGCAGTTTGCATGGACCAACTTCCTTCCACCGAACTACCGCAATCTGAACAAGAGTGGCGCGGAATTCTCACCCCCGAACAGTTTCATGTCCTGCGCGAGAAAGGCACCGAGCGCGCCTTCACCGGTGAATATTGGGACCACAAGGGCGACGGTCTCTACCGCTGTGCGGGATGCAACGAAGTCCTATTCACCAGCACAGCCAAGTTCGATTCAGGCTGTGGATGGCCTTCCTTTTATGAGGGACTTGATAAGTCAAAAATCACCGAGCACGAAGACAACACTCTCGGCATGAGGCGAGTCGAGGTGACCTGCACCAAGTGCGGCGGCCACCTCGGTCACGTCTTCCCCGACGGCTACGGAACTCCTACCGGCATGCGCTATTGCATCAACAGCGTGAGCATCAAGTTTGAGAAGAACACGATCTAGACTGCGGCAGCGTAAGCTACCGTTCTGACTGGTGTTCGGTTTCAGCCAAACGTATGGCTGAAACCGGAAGGCTCACAAAAGCAAGCGCTGCTCTCTCGCGGTCTAGAAGGGGATCACCACTTCGTTTCGACGGTGTAGCTAACCGTCTTCACTTCGCCCGGCTTGAGCTTCAGCTCAAAAACCACCGTTGAAGCGTCTTCCTTCACGAAGTTGTCCGACTTGTCGGTGACCTTCCAATCGCCCCAGTGCCGCTCGTAGAGGTAAACCGTCTCGGCAACCGCCTTGCGATTCCGAACCTCGATCTCGAAGCTCTCGCGAACTCGTTGGGAGGAGACCCTGGTGAAGTTGGTGCGCTTTCGATCTGCTCGAATATCGAACGAGCGGCCCACATTGAGGCTGATTTTCTCGTCCTTCGGCGTGTGCTTGATCATGTCTTCGCCGAGGAACTGGACGGAGCCCTTGCTGTCTCGCGAATAGATTCGTACCTTGCCCGCCGGGAACGGCATTCCGAGGTGCGACTTCTCGTCATTCGTGAACTTGAGTTTGACCAGCGGGGATAGCTGCCCGGTTCCGACCTGGCCCTCGTCCGGGTAGTAGCCGTCGTAGCCTGCCATCGAATCAAATATGATCTGCTTCTTGACTGGTACGTCCTCGCCGGTGAGCAGGCTTAGCTGCTTGTTCTCCTTATTGCGTACGGTTGCCGGTCGTTGAAGTGTGTAGAGGTGGTACTCGAAGAGCGATTCTTCAGTCATCTGGCCGCGACCGGCCTTAGCCAACGCCACTCTTGGGGAAGAGTCGGCATACGACTGTTCCTTCGGCTTGAGTGTGTTAACTTCGCCAGCCAACAGCTTTAACGTAGCGTCCTTGAACGACATTCCGCTCAAATTGCTCAACGAAACCCAGCCCTGCAAGTCAGCAGTCGCATCCTTATCCAAGGTCAAGACGTAGTTCGCGCTCCAAGTCATCCCTTCAGTCAGGTAGCTCAGTTCAATCTGCGCATCCTGCTCTTTATCGCTATCCAACTCCCAGATCAAAGACGGAGTAGAAATCAGCCCCTCGGGCATCTCCATCACGTCAATCTCGCCTTCCGGCGAGAGAATAATCCGTCCGTCGTCGGCCCGAATCACGAGTCCGTTGTAAGAATATTCCTGCCCATTTCCCGTATTCACAACCGATGTCGGTGAACTCAACAGCGTCCCAGTCACCGTCTCCTTCTGCATCCCGATCGCGCGGGTTAGGCGAATCTTTTTCCCGACCGACTTCGCCAAAATCGACTGCGGCGAGATCAGGTCGTACTGATAGTTCTGCTCCAGCACTCCAACCGAGCCTGGATTCGAGAGGCACTTGAAGCCCACCGAGGTCGGGTCGATCAGCTGGGCAACGTTTTCGACCAGCATCGACTGCGTCCCTTTCTTCAGCTTTGCGGCGCGAACTTCCTTGATGAAGCCCATGCCCTGGTTGTAAACGGTGACCTCGGTGGAGGTCGGAGCGGCGAGGGCGGCGGCGGCGGCAAGTGTGCTCAACATACGATCCTTCTGTGCCTATGGACGCGCGGATTGTTCATTCCGTTTCAGAAAAGGTATTATCTTGTTTCCCTAATGTCGGGGCGTGGCGCAGTTGGTAGCGCGCGTGCTTTGGGAGCATGAGGTCGCACGTTCGAATCGTGTCGCCCCGACCAGTTTTGAGCATTATTGTTGCTTGCATCAGTTTCAGCTTGCCGCCGAGCCAACTGGCACACCTTTTGCCCTGGTAAACTAGATTCGATTCCAGGTCAGCGGCCAAGCGTGGGGTTTCACCGCGCAGAAGCGTTCGATTTCAGGGAGTTCGTAACACTCATGAAGTCAAAACAGCAACCCGTCGCGCAAAGAAGCGCGCACCGCCTATTCATTTCCCTTATTCTAGGTCTCGTCACTACCGCCTCGGCTTTTGCCGCCGAAGGCGAAAACGTCCACCTCAAGTTCGCATCTAGCGATAAGCTCATCCTGCTCGTAGCCGGTCTCCTTGGAGTCGTCGGCGTCATTGCCGCCTTCTTCATGGCCAAAAGGCTCATGCTCGAAGAGCGGGGTGGCGAGGGCATGCAGTTCGTGCAAGGCGCGATCGAAGATGGCGCGAGAGCCTATCTCAGCCAGCAAATTCGGGCTATGATCCCGTTTGTCGGACTGCTTGTACTTGCCCTCACGGGGCTGTACTACAAGGGAATGGGAATGACTGCCGCGCTTGTCGGCGTCTCGTTCCTCATCGGAGTTGCCTCTTCTTACTTCTCTGGGTTCGCCGGAATGATCATGGCGGTCAAAGCCAACGCGCGAGTCGCAAACGCAGCCCTCACCTCGAACAAGAAGGCCCTCGAAATCGCCTTCCGATCCGGCTCCGTAGCAGGATTGGTCACCATCGGCGTCGGCCTCTTTTTCTCCTGTCTCATCCTTCTCGTCTTCCCTTCCCAAGCCACGACCCTTCTGGTCGGTTACGGTTTCGGTGGCTCCCTCGCCGCGCTCTTCATGCGCGTTGGTGGCGGAATCTACACCAAGGCCGCCGATGTCGGAGCTGACCTCGTCGGAAAGGTTGAAGCAGGAATCCCCGAAGACTCCCCGATGAACCCTGCGACCATCGCCGACAACGTCGGTGACAACGTCGGAGACTGTGCTGGAATGGCCGCGGACGTCTTCGAATCCTACGTCGTTATGCTTGTCGCCACCATCGTTTTGGGTGCCGCAACCTCCACCGTGCTCGACGGAAACACTTGGCCGAAGCTCATCGTTTTCGCCCTCGCCGCTTGCGGCGTCGGAATCGTCGCCTCCATGGCCGGAATCTCCAGCGTCAAAGGAAACGACGACCTCGACAGCGATCCGCTCAAGCCAATCCTTGGCGGCTTCCGTCTCACCGCATTGATCTCTGCCATCGGAGCTTTTGTGCTGTCCGCAGGACTGCTAAACAACGTCTCGATGCGAGAAATCCTGACGCCCCAGACCGCCCAAACCAAGGTGATGGCAACTGTCAAACAGGTTCAAGCCGACCTTGCCAAAGCGAAGTCGAAGAAGGAATCTGAGATCACCGAGAAAGACATTCTCGAAAGCGATCAAGCGAAGGCACTTGGACTCAAAGCTGACGATAAGTCCGACGTTGACAACGTCAAGCAGCTCCTCCAGACTCCGGGCACCGGACTCAAGATGCCAAAGGGCCTTGCCGGCTTCAAGCAAGTCACCGAAGACGAGATCAAGAGTCGCTCCTTCCCTGCCCTCAACTACGCCGTCACGCGAAGTTTCGACGAAAAGGACTTCCAGACAAACAAATACACGACAGTCGCCCAGCGGTTCGATACAACCTACGCAGCCGTTAAATTGAAAGTCGACATTTCAATGCCCCCCCAGCAAGGCCAACCGGCCCAAAACAGCAGTCAAACCATCTGGCTCGGCCCCGGCGAACCGAAGAAGATCGACGACCAGCTCAGCAAGGGCGTCAAGGCCATCGAAGCTCAAAAGGGGTCGGCAAAGATTGAGAAGCTCGACACCAAAGCAGTCAACCTCTACTACTCGCCTAGCGAAGACAAGTTCGCCCTGGTCTCCGCCCCCGGCGTAGACCGTCCTGACAAGTTCCAGGGCGGAGAGAGCATCACATTCTTCCGCAAGTCGGTCGAAGAAATGAAGGCCGCCGACGTCGCCAAAGAAAAGGATCCAAACGCGCCTGTGCCCGCCGCGATCCAGATCGAAAGCGCCGCCGCAGTCGAGACCGTCAAGGTTCCCTGGTACAAGTTCGCTCTCGCGGTGGTTTTCGGAATCATCATGGCGATCATGGTCGAGTTCCTCACCAACTACTACGTGAGTGCGTCGAAGCGACCTTGTAAAGAAGTCGCCGGAGTCGCCACCGCTGGCCCGGCTCCGATGATCATTTCGGGCTTCGCCTACGGCCTCGAGTCGAGCGTCTTCATGGTGCTCGCCATCGTCGCCGCGCTTCTGGTTCCGCTGAACCTGTTCCCGCCCGCGGTCTACGGCTCCATGATCATGGCATTCTACGGAATTGCTCTGGTCGGCCTCGGACTCCTTACCACAACGGCGTACATCCTTGCGATGGACACCTTTGGTCCAATCTCGGACAACGCTCAAGGCGTCTTCGAAATGTCTGGCGAGAGCCACAACGACTACGGTTCCACCTCTCTTCAGCGACTGGACGCCGCCGGAAACACGACCAAGGCTCTCACCAAGGGCTTTGCGATCACGACCGCGGTTGTCGCCGCCGTCGCCCTGTTCCAGTCGTTTGTCGAGTCATCACACCTTGAAGTACAAGGCCTGCGCCTCGACGTTCCCGAGGTGTTCCTCGGACTCCTCATCGGTGCCGCGGCTCCGTTCTTGTTCAGTTCCTTCGCGATCAACGCGGTTGGCCGAGCCGCCTTCGAGCTGATCTCGGAAGTGCGACGCCAGTTCCGAGAGATGCCAGGCATCCTCAAGGGCGAGACCAAACCGGACTACGCTCGTTGCGTCGCCATCGTCACTGCCGCCGCTCAGCGCGAACTGCTTGGCCCCGGAATCCTTGCGATCTTCCTGCCCATCGCGGTCGCGTTTGGCTTTGGAATCGGCAAGGCTCCGGTCATGGTCGGCGAAGTTGAGTACAACCTCTCCGGCGCAATGGCCCTCGGCGGCTTCCTCGCTGGCGCAATCGCCAGCGGTCAGCTCATGGCCGTCCTCCTCGCCAACTCCGGCGGAATGTGGGACAACGCCAAGAAAGTCATAGAAGACGGCCTCCACGGCGGAAAAGGCACCGAGGCCCACAAGGCCGCGGTCGTCTGCGACACCGTCGGCGATCCGTTCAAGGACACCGCCGGCCCTGCCCTCAACCCGCTCATCAAGGTTATGAACCTCGTTGCGCTGTTGATCGTCGGCGTTGTGATTCAGCCTTGGACAAGTGATCTCCTCAAAGGCGGCTCTGTCACCCTGGTCGCGATCCTCGCCCTCGTGTTCGCCTTTATGCGAAGCAAGAAGGGCTCGCTCGCTGATCAGCTAGAGCACATGAACGACTAATGTCGGAAGTTTGAAGTCGGAAGAAAACAACTTCCGACTTCAAACTTCAAACTCGGCCACCACAAACGTATGATCGCTCGGCTTCTCAAGAAGCCGAGCGTTTTTGTCTATCACACAGCTCGTACACTTCTCTGCCAACTCCTCTGTCGCATAGATGTGGTCAATGCGCCACCCAATCCCACGCTGCACCGCTTGCGGAACCGTGAACTCCCAATACGAGTAATGCCCCCCGCCAAACTCGTGCAGCCGGAAAACGTCGATCAGTCCGTACTCAACAATCTTTGAAAGCCGCGCAAACTCGTCAGGATGATGTCCAACTCCGCCAAGCATTTTGGCCGAATCATAAACGTCATGCGGCTGAGGCGCAATATTGATGTCCCCCAGCCAAATCATTGGTTCGCCCTTCGGTTGTTGGAACACGTAATCCCGAAATCGCTCCAACCATTGCATCTTGTAAATCCACTTCTCGGAGCCGACCGTGTTGCCGTTCGGAACGTATGTGTTGACGATTCGGATGCCCTGAATCACTCCCGAAACAATCCGAGCATCCTCCGGCGTCTCCGGATCACCAAACCCATTGCGCTGATCCTCAATCGGAGTCTTACTCAGCAACGCCACACCGTTCCAAGCCTTCTGCCCGTTCAAAGCGATGTGATAGCCCAGAGCCTCCATCTCCGCCCGAGGGAACTTTTCGTTCTCTGCCTTTGTCTCCTGAATCGCCAAAACGTCGGGCTGTTCTGCCTCAAGCCAATCCAAAATCCGAGGGAGCCGCGCCCGCGAGCCAGCGGCATTGTAAGTCGCAATCTTCACGCCGAGAGTTTAACTCTTCGGCATATCAAATCGAACCGTTCGGATCACGGATCCCGTCTGAATCCGAAATGCCCCGAAACTCAAGTTTGAAACATCGGGGAGCTCGCCGATGAACCCAACGAGCCGGTTCTTCCCCCAACGAATCGGAGAATCTGAATCACCCGCCGGAGCCGACGGCCAAGCAACCACCCGCGAAGCCACTTGGTCCCAGGTCGTCTTCAAAACATCGTGCGCGTGCCGATCCTGCACATCCTGAACCCGTTTGAGCGGCATCGGCTCAAACTGCGCAGGTAACGATCGGCGATTCGACATCTGCCCAAACCCAACCGAAACCTCATCCAACAATCCCGGTTGCCCCGTCTCCGACTCATCTCCGTCTGTCAAATCCATGGTATTCAGCGACGCAAGCCGTACAAAGACCAGCGTCTTACCTTTCGACTGCGAAGCAAACCGCTCCCAGCTCTTCTGAGCGTCCAGAGCACCGCAAGCCTGCTGATGCCCCAGCCAACGAGACAATAGGCCCGGCGTAAGAATCACCGCGCACTCCACGTCCTGGTTCCGCTCACCATCAAACCAAGTCCCAAAAACGACCCGGTTGAGCCCCAAAACGCGCTCGATCCCCTTCCCTTTGGCGGCAATCTTTGCGCCTTCCTCAAGCTGCGAGGCAATCGGCTTCTCGGCAAAATTCGCCAAGCTAGCTCCAACCATGATTGACAAGAACGGCATAACTTCATTCTCGGCAATCTTTCATGGTTCAAAATAGTGTCGTGAGCTTCGACATCATTTTCCGCAACGCCCAGATTCTTAGCTCGGATGGCATCCATGAAGCCGACATCGCCATCAAAGGCGGCAAAATCGCCGAACTCGGCTCACTTGCTCAAGCGTCAGCAGAAGACGAAATGGACGTCAGGGGCCTCCTCGTCATGCCCGGCGGAATCGACACTCAGGTTCACTTCCGAGAACCCGGATTGGAGCATAAAGAGGACATCTCCAGCGGCTCGCTCGCCGCGCTGCACGGCGGAATCACCACCTTCCTGGAAATGCCCAACACCAAGCCAGAGACCACAACTCCGGAGGCCCTAGCCGACAAAGTGCGACGGGCAACCGGACGATCCTGGGTGAATTTCGGATTCTTCTTCGGCGCAACACCCCAAAACGCCGAGCACCTCGCCGAATACGAGACCCTCCCCGGAACACCCGGGATCAAAGTCTTCATGGGCTCAAGCACGGGCGATCTGCTGGTCGGCACCGATGAAGATGTCGAGAACGTCCTACGACACGGAACCAGACGAGTTGCCTTTCATAGCGAAGACGAATCACGAAACATCGAGCGCAAGAGCCTGATCTCAGCCAACCCAACCGCCCACGAACACCACTTCCTCCGAGACTCCGAAAGCGCCCGCCTCAGCACTGAAAGGCTGATCCGCCTCTGTGAACAGACGGGCCGCCCGGTCCATATCCTCCACATCTCCACCGCCGATGAGCTTCCCCTCATCCGAGAAGCCAAACGAAAAGGCCTCCCCGTCACGTGCGAAGTAACTCCCCAACACCTATGGTTCGCCGCGCCAAATGCCTACGACCGCCTCGGAACCAAGGCCCAAATGAACCCGCCAATCCGCTCCGAGGAGCACCACGCCGCGCTCTGGAGCGCACTCCAGGAGGGCCTCTTCGACGTCTTCGGCTCCGACCACGCCCCCCATACGAGCGAAGAAAAAGCAAAGCCCTACCCCGCCAGCCCAAGCGGAATGCCCGGAGTCGAGACCATGCTCCCCGTCCTGCTCACATTCGCCGCACAGGGCCGGATCAGCTACCGAACCATCGCGAAAATGCTCTGCGAAACCCCCGCCCAGCTTTACTCAATGAGGGCCAAGGGCCGAATCGCCCCGGGCAATGACGCAGACATCACCTTCATAGATTCCCGTCAAACCTTCCAACTGGACGAAGCCACGCTCCACTCGAAATGTGGCTGGTCACCCTATAATGGCGAAACATTCACGGGCCGCATCGAGGCCGTTTACGTCAACGGAAACCGAGCAATGGATAGCGGCGAAACCATCGGAACACCAAGGGGCAAAGTCGTCGACTTTACCAGCGATTGAACCCGCTCACCGGAGCAAACGACTCGATGTGCTGGGTTGGAAAAAGGTCGATGCCCGCCGCTGATTTCAGCGTATACGCGGAGTATCCGACACAAGCCACTACCGCAACAGCTCCCCACAGCGCCAGTCCGCTGTCCGCCAAAGTGCGCGTCCGGTGCTTCAGTTCAAGCCCAAAGAGCGCAAGGGATTCTGCAAATGAATACGGCCGAGGCGCGTACATCGGCGAGGCTGTCGGCGGAATCACCAGATAGATGACTTCCGTCTCGTGTTGCTCTTCCGGCTGAATCTGATAGGCTCGCTGCGCGCTCATTCCAATCCCTTTGTGCCACCGTCAAACGGCAAATAACCCCGCACGAGCACGGGGTTATCATCGGAAAATGAGGGCGAACCCTTTAGATGTAGCTATGCAACGCCGAAACTTCGACGACTCGATTCTCTCGCCGAGCCTGCTCCGCGCAGAAAACAACCCGGTGGGTCTTGAGCGAAGTCGCCGTATCCGTCTGGATCAAACCTGGATTATTCGTCTCAATCGCCTCGATCAAGGTTTTCATCACTGTCGAATCCGCTCCTCCGTGCGACCCATCCGCAGAGGGCACATCGATTGTGGTCTTCTTATTCGCTTCCCAGAACTGCCAGTAGTCGATCTTGCGCTCATCAATTCGAGCTTCGAGATAACCCTTGGAGCCGTGAACTCGGACGAACCGGCCACCGTGCGGCGTAAACGCCGTGACCGTCAAAGTTGCCGTCGCTCCGCCTCGGAACTTCATCGAGACCACCTGGTGATCCATCACATCGTTCCCCGCCTTGAACACGCACTTTCCATAAGGCGAAGACCCAAGCGCATCCCGAGCTTGCTCGGTAGACATCAAATCAAACCCCGCATGGAAGCTCCAATACGACTTGTTTAAGTACAGCTTGGACGCCTCATAGGGGCAAGTCGAAGCAGAGGGACACCCTTCCAAGCAGTAGTTCGGAGCCCCCAAAGGCGCGTTGTCGGGCCTAAAGTAAGAAAGCTCGCCGAACGACGAAACGCTCTCCACATCGTCGCCCACCATGTCCACTAAAATATCAACGTCATGGCAACTTTTCGCCATCAAGATGAACGTCGAGTCCTTCTCTCGCCCCCAGTTCCCGCGCACAAACGAGTGAGACATGTGGATATGCTCGATTGCCTCAAGCTGGTCATAGCTCAGTACCTCTCCAATCGCTCCGCTCCTAAGAATGCGGCGAATCTCTTCGTAGGCGGAGTGATATCGCAGGCTATGACAAACGATGACCATCCGATTGGTCTCCCGCCGAACTCGGTCGATTTCAACGCAGTCATCTAAAGTGACTGCCATCGGCTTCTCCAGCATCATATGGTAACCCGCCCGCATCGCCGTAGTCGCCGAGCCAATATGATCCTGATCCATTGTGGTATTGATCACCACATCGGCAAACTTCTCTTTAGCAAGAACTTCCTGCCAAGTATCAAAACACATCTCTGCCGGAATCCCGTGCGCCTCGGCGATCAGTTTTCGCCGGGCAACATTCGGGTCAGCGACCGCGATGACCGAACCCGCGCCAAGCTCGGCTTCCAGCCACTTGGAAAAGGTCTGACCGCGCCCACCCGCGCCGAGCACGATAAATTTTAATTTCGACATCCTAGCCTCAATGATACGAGGGGAGACGCTCCGAAACGTTACGTCACAAAAGTCAATCGATTGATTTCTGCCTTGATGAAGCATTAAACATACAATACAAGCACCCCCATGGAGATTCACGTTCACACCGATCCGGCTTTCGAGCCATTAATCGAACTGTGGACCACGGTTTTTGGTGAGCCAAGAGAGGTCTTCGAGGGAGTCTGGCGCGGCGTGTCTCCAGAGAGCAGAATCGCGGTGAGTGCAACCGATGTGGGGGTGCTCATTGGCTCTGTGATGATCTATGTCTTGCCGATCATGGGCGAAGACTTCCATCCCCTACGGCTGGGCGGGATCGCAAACGTCAGCACCCTCAAATCGCATCAGGGTCAGGGAGTCTCGAGCGCGCTCCTCGCCAAGGCGAACGATGCCATGATGCAGGCTGACTGCGATCTCTCAACTCTCTACACCGGAATCCCGGCCCACTACGCAAAGCACGGCTATCAGAGCTTCAGCAAGCCCGAGTGGGAAATTAGCGGAGAGATCATCCCAAAGCCAGCCGCCTTAAGTGCCGCCCAACTGTTCGAGACTCAACACGTCTCGCCATTCCAGTTGATCCGAAGCAAGGGCTGGTTAGAACAGGTCTCAGAACAACGGTTTAAAAGGCACCAAATCCGCGCCGACCAGCGCGGGTACATCGTCTACAACCAAGACGAGGGGAAGACGACTATCCTCGATTTTGGCGGAGACATCTCAGGTCTCATCACCCAGAGTGGCTCGACGATGAGTTACATCCCTATCCCAGGCTTCACCCAAGAACCCGCCCGCCACACCCCAGACGGCATGGTTCTCGGCCTCAAAATGCCTCAACCCGAAGCCCACCAATTTGTCTCTTGCAACGCCTTCCGCCCCCTCGACCACTTCTAAACGCCATGATCTCACTTGCTCTCACCACCGCCCTTTTCACAACCTACAACTGGAAATTCGCCCCCGCCGACGGGCCGCTCGACAATCCACTCAAAGGCTGGGCGCCCTTCGTAGTCCCTCAAACCAAAATCAACGTGCCCTACGATATGGCGTACTTTAACGTCTCATGGAAAGAGCTTGAGCCAACCGAAGGCCAATTCGCCTTCGAGCAGTGGGAGAAGTCCAAATGGGAGCTTCCCGCCGCAAAAGGCAAGCGAATCGTCTTCCGCCTGATCCTCGACTACCCTGGCGATCCCAGCGGCATCCCCGACTGGCTTCTCAAAAAGGGTCTCAAGTCGACTCCCTACACCGACCACGGCGGTGGAAACTCGCCCGACTACAACAATCCCTACCTCCAACGCGGCGTTCTCAAGCTGATTCAGGAAATGGGCAAGCGCTATGACGCCAGCCCTCGTGTCGGCTTCATTCAGCTCGGAACCCTTGGCTTCTGGGGAGAATGGCACACCTGGCCCAGGCTCGAAATGTTCGCCTCAGAGGCTCTTCAAAAACAAGTCGTCGGTGCCTACCAAAAGGCGTTCCCGAACAAGATGCTGATGGCCCGCAACCCGATTCAGCCCGTCGCAAGTTTCCAGGGCCTCGGCTGGCACGACGACATGATCCCCCAGGACACTCTTGGGCCCGAAGACTGGCAGTTCCTGCCAAACATGAAGGCCAATGGCCAGGCCGATAGCTGGACAATCGCGCCTCGCGGTGGCGAAATGGTGCCCGCCGAGGTCAAGGACTACACAACGACAAAGCTCGGAACCACGATGCGTGCGATCGACGAAGCGCACTTTTCTTGGATCGGACCGGCTTCCCCTCCCCTTCTTGAAGCCACTCCAGAGCTGACAAGCAACATGAACGCAATGGTAAGGAAAATGGGCTATCAATATAGTCTTACAAGTGCCACAACTGAAGTAGAAGGCGGCTCACTCACGATTAGCCTTCGTGGTGCCAACCAAGGCGTTGCCCCCTTCTACTACCCCTGGAAAGCTCAGCTTGTGCTCGTCGGGAAAGACAATAGACCGGTCCAAACCAGCGACACCAACTGGGATATTCGCAGCTGGCTTCCAGGAGGATTCGAGGCCAAAGCCCAAGTCTCAACCGGACAACTCAAGGGTTCCTACCGTCTGGCCTTAGGAATCATCGACCCCTTGACCGGGAATCCAAACATCCGATTTGCCAACCAACTGCAAACGATTGACGGATGGGCGATTCTCGGCCAGGTTCAAATCCGTTGAAATATCAATCGTTTGACTGCAAATCGCTTCATCGGATACGAAAATTGCCGTGTTACACTGCAAACGAACTCGGATGAAGGTTAAGAGATTAACATTCAAACAAGAACTCGAGGAAGAGTAAATGAGCAATTATCGAAAAGCATTCACGCTGATTGAACTGTTGGTGGTTATCGCGATTATCGCGATCCTCGCCGCAATCCTATTCCCTGTCTTCGCCCAAGCGAAACTCGCCGCCAAGAAAACTTCTGACCTGAGCAACCTCAAGCAGATCGGGCTGTCGCAACAGATGTACGCAATCGACAGCGACGATGTGTTCGCGATGGGTCTGACCAAGGATCCAATTCCGGTGAGCGTTGCCAAGCCGCCCGACTTTGACCAGCTTGGAAAAGATCACGCGTGGACTTGGACCAGCGACGACGACCAAAATCCGACCATGATTTGGTGGACATACGGTCAGCTGACTTTCCCTTACCACAAGAACATGCAAATCTTCCGCAGTCCAGGCGGCATCAACGCAAACGGAAACCCTGGCCTAGCGAACTACGGAATCAACTGGAACATCATGGGCACCCCCATCTGGGACCCAGCCCACAGTTGGCCACTCAGCACGACTGCGGTGGATAGCATTGCCGACAAGGTGCTCGTCATCAACGGCGGAAACGTCGTGTTGTACCAATACAACATGGTCGACGTTGCTCGTTACGGGGGAATCGACTACATCGCCGGCGCTTGCTCCAAGGGTGTCACAACTGCCGTCGGAACCGACGGAGTGGACTGCCGATGGTTCCAAACCGGAAATGCATTCCCAGAGACGTACCCGGACATCCAGAAGGGCCGCTACAACAACGTGATCAATATCGCCTACGCAGACGGTCACGCTAAGAGCAGTGCATTCAGTGCCCTTGCCGCCAAGAAGGCATCGGCATGGTGCCCAGGTAACTCGACAAACTGGGACTGCAACTGATGCTCCGAAAGGGCCTCATCGCAATCGCCGTCATTTTCTCCCTCGTAGGGTGCGAGGGGGAAAAGGCAATCGACACCACTGGCCGAGCCAAGCCAGACGGGACAGTAAGTGCTCCCACCCCGCCAGCTCAGCCCGCTGGGGTTACTCCAAACACTCCGCCAGCGCGCGGGGTGCGACCTCCGCAGTAAGCAACCAATCATCCCCTAGCTCAAAGGCTAGGGGATTTCTGCATATCGTGAACATGAACCGCGCTCGACAACCATAATCGGCGAACTCACGATCTCCTGCTGCTCTCCCTTTTCCCCGTTGATCAGGCCGTACAACCGCTCAACTCCCCGCCGCCCTTGCTCGTAGCTTGGCATTCGGATCGTCGTCGCGCCAGGCGTAATCCAATCCGCTTGATGAGTGTCGTGGTACCCAATCACGCTAATCTGCTCCGGAACTTTGATTCCGTGGGACACCAGCCCCTGAATCAGCCGCATCGCCATCGTCATACTCCCCGTCGCCACCGCCGTCGGCAATGGATCCAACTTCAAAAGCTCCTGCAAAGTCAGTGAGGAGTCCGTTCCGTCAAAATTTCCACTGAGAATATATCGCTCGTCGACCTTCTTGCCCAACGACTCCAAAGTATCCAAAAACGTCGCCCTGCAGAATCCCGAGGCAATGCTCTCCGGGTGAACGGCCACAAATGCAATCCGCTCGTGGCCCAACCCCGCCAAATAGCTCGCCTGAACCGAGAACCCCGCCTCATCATCAAGCACCACCGACACGGCTTCTTCGCCCGACTGCCGGTTCAACGTCACCACCGGAACGTTGTTCGCTTTTGCCAATTGCAAGAAGTCCGCCTCAGGCAAGTCGTCAGCCAGAAGAATCCCATCTGCCCTCCCCTGCCTTACCAAATTGAGGAGCGAGTCGTTCGAATTCCTCTCGGGAAACTTATAGGCAAATAGCGCGACTCCAAGCGTCTCGGCCGCCTCTTCCGCCCCCGCTGTCAGGGCAGGGTAAACGGGATTATCAAACCGGGGAAAGCCCAAGACAATCGCCCCAGTGCGCCTGGTTCTGAGCCCTCGGGCCATAAGATTGGGTCTATAACCCAACTCTGCCGCCGCCTTGGTAATCCGCTCGCGCGCCTCCGCCGAAACGTGAATATTTCCGCCCTGAAGCACTTTCGAGACCGTCGAAATATCGTATCCCGCCAAATAGGCAACATCCTTGAGCCGAACCATGTAGGTTGATTGTACGACGTGGGCCAGAATCAATCGATTGACATTTTTGCCTGGAGTAGACTTATGTTGTGCTGACTCACGTCGAAAGGATTGGGACACGCGGGCTAATCGCCTTGTTCGTGGCACTTTCGGTCCTTTTCAGCTCCGCTCTGGGGAGTGTAAGTATTTCTGCTCCCGGAAAGCATTGTGTTACCGCTGCCGTTCAAAAGGTCCAGTTTTTGATTGCAGTAGAGGATGCCAAAGGCAACCTCGTGCTGAAGGAAATTGACCGGGCTCCTAAGCCGGGTGAACTCGCCTTCAAGCAGTGCCATTGCGAAGATAAAAAGTCAAAACAGGACTCCGATTCAAAGTCGACAAACGTCGCCTTTGTGTGGTTTGTCCCTGACGTCCCAATCCTGCTCGAAACCTCTCCGGTCGAGCGACTCGTTTGCGAGTCACAGCTCCCGTCGATGGTGTCACTGGCGAGCCATCCGCCAATCCCTCCGCCCGACCAGGCGTAAGTTCCCCTCCTTTTGAAGTCCAAGGCACCTTTGCGCCCGCAAGTTGCCCATGACCGGAACTTACGCAATTCATGAAAAAAGCATTCACGCTCATTGAGCTACTCGTCGTCATTGCGATTATCGCAATTCTTGCCGCCATCCTCTTCCCGGTTTTTGCCCAGGCAAAACTTGCCGCGAAGAAGACTGTTGACCTGAGCAATCAGAAGCAGATCGGGACGGCCCTGATGATGTATGCATCCGATAACGACGACTTTTATGCTCTCACCTCGTTCCCAAGTAAGGGCAACAACTGGCCTATGCAGTGCCAGCCTTACATCAAGAACTTCGACATGTTCAGATCACCTGGTGACGCGAGCACACTTTGGCCCCCCGTCGGCGTCCAACGGCCCACCCCAGATACTCCTGCCGGCGATTCTCGATGGAACTACCGTTGGTCTAGCTACCTACTCAGCGCGTTCATGAGTGGCGGGTACGGGGGAAGTGGCACTTACGCTACAGTCACGTCGCTTCCCTCCCCGGCGAACGTCATCTACGTGGTTCTTGCTCGAGACGACGTAGCCCCAAGGGACCACTTCCATGGCTTCAACTGGGGAACCCCAGCCGAAACCACCAGTGGCTTCATGCAGAACCTAACTTGGGACTCCACCAAGAACGAGACCAAAGAGATCAAGCTTGGAGCGTTTTCGGGAGGTGCCAACTACGCCTACGCCGACGGCCACGCCAAGTTCGGAAAGTGGAGCCAGCTTTGGTGGCGGGATCTGCCAAAGAACATCTACGCTGGCTCGTTCGACCCTCGTAATGAAGGGAGGACGAACTAATGGTTTCTCTTATTCTGGCTCTGGCCTTTTGCAAGAATCCAGTTCCTGCGTTTAGTTCAACAGCATCAAACGGAAAGAATGTGACCGAGAAGCTCCTTTGCGAGAAACCATCGGTTGTTGTGTTCCTGAAGAAGGGTTGCCCCTGCAATCCTGATGCGGCAAAGAATCTCAACAAGCTCGTAGGCGATCTTGGCGATTCGGCTCAGGTCGTTGCATTCGTAAACTCCGATCAGAAAGGGGCGATGGAAGAGGCAAAGGCTTTGAAAGCGAAATTCACGATCATTCCAGATGACAAGAAGACGGTCATCTCCGGATGTGGGGCCACTCGGAGTCTTGACTTTACTGTCGTTGCCACAACCGACGCCCCACGCTTTCCCAAGCTCTGGAATGGCTACAGCAGCGGCATGATGAACGAGGCGCTCGAGATCGTTGTGAAGCACGGCAAGACGCTCAAGAAATGGGATGTCTCGGCCTTTCCGAAGGAGGCTGTCGCCGGCTGCGGCTTCTAGTCGCAAGCCAGCAGTGTCAGGGCGGCATGCTCTGACTCTGCTCGAACCCTCGACAGACGCAGGCGACGTGCAACACGGATGCTGCCTGTCTCTTCGGAGGCATCGCTTGTGAGACTCCAGGCGGCTCGGAAACGGGCCGCCAACACCACAACCCACATGAAAACACCACATGTACTCGTAGCAAGCCTAGTGCTTCTAGGATGCCAGCAATCTAGTTCGCCCCTTGATCCAAAACTGGGAATCGAGAATGAACAAGCCTTGAGCGACCTCCAGATGCGCGAGCAGAAGAATCATCCGGTCACCGATCAGATGTGGAAGGACGCAAGGAGCCTTGACTTGGTCAAAGCCCCAGAGTTCGACCTAAAGGACACCGAAGGCAACGAGGTTTCGGTAAAGAAGCTCACCGAGGGCAACAGGCCTCTCCTTATCTTCTTCATCGAACGGCAATGCCCGTGTTGTCTAGGCGCCAAGTACTTCGTCGACAAGTTTGTCGATCTCTACGGCGACAAGATCAGCGTGGTCGGAATCATCAACGCGAACCACGAACAGGCTCTGCTTTGGAAGAAGGGCACCAAGCCCAGATTCCGAATCATCGAAGACCCCTACCAAAAGGCAATCCAGCTATACAAAGCTGAACGAGGCGTCTACACCGCCTTGATCAAACCCGACGGAACGATCTACAAGGCCTATCCAGGCTACGACATCAAGATGCTCCAGGAGATCAGCAGCAAACTCGCCGAGTTTGCCGGAATCCCCGCTAAGGAGTACATCTCGCCCGCCGCTCCGAAGGTCACCACATCAGGCTGCACCTTCCCCGAACCCGAAAAGGAAAACTCAAAATGAAGAAACTCACGCTCATCCTCCCTCTCGTCGTCGCATTTGCCTCTGCCCAGGAAGCATGCAAGCCGCTCCCGACCTTCTCACTGAAGGCCACGGACGGAAAGACCTACACTCAAAAGGAGTTTGCCGCCAAACCGACGGTGGTGATCTTCCTGAAGAAGGGCTGCCCACACAACCCCAAGTCCGCTCCCGACTTCAACAAGCTCCCTGCTATGTTCGGTAAGAAGGTCAACGTGGTTGCAATCACCGATGCTGATCTGGCAACAGCCAAAACCTATGCAAAAGAGATTAAACTCACGGTGCCGCTACTTGCCGATGCAAAACTGAGCGTGATCAACGCCTTCGGGGCTAAAAGGAGCCTCGACATGGCGATCACATGCGCTCATGATCGAAAAATTGCGCAAATGTGGGAAGGCTATAGCCAGGAAACCTTGAAGGAACTCGTAGCTTCGCTACCTGGGCATGGCGGTCCTATTCTAAAAGTGAATTTGTCCGGATTTCCTTCGAAAAAGCAGTCCGGTTGCCCATTTGGAATGTAAAGGTTGCGTTTCGGCGTACCGATGGATAAACTTGGCTCGTCATTATTGACGGGTCAAGTTACACCATGAAGAAAGTGATCGCTCTGTTCTCAGTTGTCGGCGTCGTTGCCGCCTCGACGTTCCAAGCCGAAGCCAAGCCGCCGTTTGCTGCAAAGGAAAAGAAGGCCTGCAACTACTGCCACCTCACAGATTCGGGCGGAGCGCGAGGCTTCCGAGGCATGTACTACGGAGTGAACAAGCTCAGCTTCAAGAAGTTTGTTGAGAAGACTCAGGCAAAGAAAGCTGGAGTTAAAGAAGGTGCCGTTGGTGCCGCCAGCAAGCCAACAAAGCCTTACACCGGGAAGTAAGCGACCCGACTCGAATTGGCGGGGAACTCTCTCGTAGAGTTCCCCGCTATACTTTAGATACATGCAAGACCTCGATCCTCGCAAGCAGTCCCTGCTCCGCGCGATAGTGATCGAGTACGTCCGGGGAGCCGAACCAGTTGGCTCTGAGATGCTCACCCAAAAATACGACCTCGGCGTCAAGTCGGCAACCATCCGAAACGAACTC
Source organism: Fimbriimonas sp. (assembly GCA_965248555.1). Taxonomy (GTDB): domain Bacteria; phylum Armatimonadota; class Fimbriimonadia; order Fimbriimonadales; family Fimbriimonadaceae; genus Fimbriimonas. The sequence goes on from CBDFJP010000002.1 coordinate 546,928, forward strand.
GCCGAGATGTCCGAACTAGGATTCCTAGAGCAACCTCACACCTCCGCCGGGCGAGTCCCCTCTGACCGCGGCTACCGCTTCTACGTCGATCGACTCGTCATTGCCAAAGAAATCGACGAGACCCGCCAAAGGAACATCCGCGAAGCCTCCGACGACACTGAAGCCCTCACTGACCTGCTTCGAGACACCGTCAAAGTCCTGAGTCGTGCCACCCAGCAACTCGGAGTCGCCACCACCACCCGCGACCTTGGGGTCACCGTGCGAACTGCCCTCATCTCCGCCCTCGGCCCGACCCAAGCCCTGCTCGTGGTGGCTTTCAGCAACGGTCACATCGAGAACCGGATGATCGAGTGTCCGTCGAACTTAACTCTCGAGGATGTTGGCCGCGCAAACTCCACCCTCCAACTCAACCTGATCGGCAAAGACCTCAAAACTCTGACCAAGAGCAAGACGCCCTCGGCTACCGAAAACGCTCCTGCCGACAAGCTCACAAACCTGATCTGGACTCAAGTGCGCGCCATCGCCCGTCAGCTCACGAGGGGCAAGCTCATCACCGAGGGTGAGGAGTACCTCTTCGCAAAACCTGAGTTCCAGCGCGACACCGGTGCCCTCGCCGACCTCTTCCGCGAGCTCGACGAGACCGACATCCTCTACGACGCCGTTAAGCCCCAAGCCGACGTCGTCACCATCGGCAAAGAGAACCGCGCCGAGCAACTCCACCGCTTCTCCGTCATCCGCAAGGCCTATCTCATAGGCCCCAGCGAAGTCGGCGTCGTCGCCCTAGTCGGCCCAACTCGCATGGATTACGACGATAGTATCCCTCTTGTCAACTTTACCGCTGAGGCTCTCAGCCGATCTTTAACCAGATTTTTCGGCTAGAGTTTGTCCTGCCCAACGCTGTTCAAGATGCTGATACATCCCATGTGTTCACCGGATTCATCTTGCAGCGGGACAACGCGCAATACCATGCTCGCGAAATCCCCTCCGAGCCGAACTTCGCTCTCCTTCCCTTCTAACGCTTCCAGGTGAGCTTTGATCGCTGGATCCTCTGCATCCCGCGTTTTGAAAATCTCGTATACAGACTTCCCTACTTCCCATTTCACGCCAAAGTGGGTTGAAGGAAACTCCCCGTTGGCCAAGATATTGATCACCAAGTCGGTATCAGTCGCCCAAACGGTGGATTTGATCTGATCCATCGCAAGGTGAAACAGAGCAAGTGCTGCCCGTAACTCCACGACGTGATGTTCACGCTCGGCAACCATTTCGAGTAGGCTCGCCCGCTCAACGTTAGCGTCTCGCAGGGCCTTTTCTGCTCGCTCCTTGATGATCCGAACTACCGTATCTGTACGGCCACTGCCTCCCACCTTAAGCCTAATTCGAAGCCAGTATGTGTTTACGGTTCCAACGCTAATATCTAACTTGTGGGCAATAGCGTCGTTAGTGAGTCCTTCAACACATAACTCGACAATCTCTTCTTCTCTTGGAGACAAATCACGTTTTGCCATAGGATCACCCAATTGCCTCGATCTGCAACACCATCAGCCGTGCCGCATCCGTCGAGAGTCTGCCGCGATCCGGCACGATACCGACCCTGCCTGCACCAAGCCATTCGGCATAGTCGTGAGCGAACTTACGCCGAGCCGGGTCACGAATCGTCCTCACAAATTTCATGTGAGGCGTTTCCAGTATCAAGCTGTTTTCTGAGTTCATTTTTTCGCTAGTTCCTGCCTAAGTATTCCAACTCTGCAATTCCCCAATTCCAGTTTGCGCGTTCAATTCCCAATTAGATAGTCCTATTCTTCGTTGACAAGAGTCTTAACCTCAATCATGGTTTAGCGGACACTCAAAAGCGGACTTGTTCCCGGAATTCACTCCATCACAACATGTAGGTTCAGGAAATCCCGAATGCTAAACCTAGCCATCGCACTTACACTTGTCACCCTCCCTAACCACGCCCCGGTTGCCAAAGGCACGGCCGTGTCCTTCCCTTGGCTCTTCGCCAATGGAAACGTGACATCACGAACCATGACCAACCAGGTCGCTGACGAAGTCCTGACCCGAGCCGGATACAGCGCCTTGTCGCAGGAGTCTGCCGCCGCGACATGGACGTCAGCCGGATTGGCGGAACCAAACCCAGGCATATGGCCAACTGCAACTGAGCTTCAAAAATTCGGACGCGCTGCGAAGGTTGATCGAATTCTCTATGGAAAGGTGTCTTGGCACACCCGAAGCGTCTGGGTCAATGCGGGACCGAAGACGATTTCGACAGCGACGGTTACGGCTTACGTGTTTGACGTAGCAAAAGGTCATGTGGTCTACAGCCGTTCAAAGGTTCAGGCTCGCAGCGATGAAAAGGCGAGTGTCAATAAAATTGCGGAAGCGATTCTTTCGAGCCCTCTGATGGCTTCGAAGGGGGATGACTCTACGACCCGAGAACAACGCTCAGTACAGCTTGTTCTCGCACTTGCGTACCGAGACTGGGTTCGCACTTCAAGGCGCTAACCCGATCTCAGTGGACTCTTTGGTTAGCCCAAGGAGTCCATGTTTGTCATCATCACCCTCGCGGTTTCCGTCGTGAGCCGCCCCTTGTCCGGCATCGCACTTGCCTTTCCGGCAATAAGCCACCCGATGTAGCTCTCGGCGAATCGCTTCTTGTGCGGATCCTTGATCGATTTGATGTAGTTTTGTTGAATCTGAGATCCCGTTGGGTTTGCCATGTATTCCGAGTCGCAAACGCGACGCTAACCTCAGCATTGCATATCTGCGCGGGTTCGTACCGCCGGGTCTTCACGGTAATCTTGTGCCATGATCCATGCCCCCCTCAACTCCCCTGGACAGCTTCTCCGAGACCAGATGAAGGAGGGGATCGTCGTGATGCCCGGCGCATTCAGCGCCCTGACCGCCCTCGCCGCTTACAAGCAAGGCGCAAAGGCCGCCTACCTCAGCGGCGGAGCGATTACCAACAACCTTCTCGGCGTCCCCGACATTGCACTCGCCAGTCTCAACGAGTTCGCCAACACCGCCGCCCAGGCCTGCCAAGTCGCCCCAATCCCCATGATCGCCGATGCTGACACGGGCTTTGGCGAGACGTGGAACACTGTGCGAACCGTCATCGAAATGGAACGCGCTGGACTCGCCGGAATCCACCTCGAAGACCAAATCAACCCTAAGCGGTGCGGCCACCTCGACGGCAAAGCCGTCGTCCCAACCGCTCAGATGGTCAGCAAGCTCAAAGCCGCCACCGAAGCCAAACGAGACAAAAGCTTCCTCATCATTGCCCGAACCGACGCCTACGGAGTCGAGGGTATTGAGGCGGCAATCGAACGAGCCAAAGCCTACATCCAGGCCGGAGCTGACGCCATCTTTCCCGAAGGTCTCACCAACGAGCAAGAATTCGAGCAATTCCGAAAAGCCATCGACCTCCCGCTTCTTGCTAACATGACTGAGTTTGGCAAAACACCTCTCATCACCGCGAAGGAGTTCGAGAACTTGGGCTACAACATGGTCATCTTCCCCGTCACCGCACTCCGGGTGATGCTCAAGGCCGTCGAAGACTTCTATTCCGACCTGCTGGCAACCGGAAGCCAGAAAGGCTGGATCGACAAGATGCGAACCCGCCAAGAGCTCTACGAAACCATCGACTACGCCGACTACTCCGCCCAAGATCAAACCTGGCAGTAGCTCGGTCCGCGGACGCCCCCGTGCGCATCTGTTTCCTGGTAGTACAACTAGAATCAGCCCCGCACCATCACCAGTTCCAACCACAATTCATGCCGAATGGCACGATCAGTCGCCTAACATAAAGGTGTCCCAAACAAGGGTGGGACTGCCCGCAACGGTAAATAAATTAATTGCACTGGATACTGACCAAAAACGGGTCCGGTGGGTTTGGAAGGAGAGTGCTCAGCGAAGGCTGGGCACTTTTCATGTATGCTCTCCTAAACCTCCGATGAGCGCAGACACCGAAGTCCATATCCAGCCCGTCGCCCCAGACTCTGGCCCAAACCCTTGGAAGTACGTTCCCGTCCTCTATGTGCTTCAGGCGATCCCGGTCGTCCTCATTCAGGATGTTTCGACGCTGTTTTACAAAGATTTTGGAATTCCTAATGAGGAGGTAGCCAAGTGGACGTCGCTGCTTGCTCTGCCTTGGGGACTTCAGTTTCTGCTTGGTCCCTTGGTTGATCTGAGTGCACAGAAGCGTCGTTGGGTGCTTGGCGGCCAATTCGCACTAACTTGTTTTCTGGCAATTCTGCCCTTTTTGGTGTTGCAGGCCGAGAAAGCGTTCGCAGTCTCGCTGATCTTTATGGCAGCCGCCGGATTCTGCTCTGCACTCACCAACATCGCTACAGACGGCTTCTACCTGCTTGCCTTCACAAAGGAAATCCAAGCGCGGTTCGCCGGAATCCAAACCGCCTCTTTCCGCGCTGGCAAACTCTTGGCCGCCGGGCTGGTCCCATTCATAGCAGGACAGCTTATGTCGTTCAATCAAGGACAGATCTCCACCGGTGGCAATTTGTACCTAAAGACCGCGACCGACGCCTACACCAAATCGGCCAAGAAGTCAGACGAGGGTGCTTCGTTTGTACACTCGGTCAGCGTCCGGGTTGATCAAGGTGAACTCGTCACCGAAGGCGGCAAGAAGATTCTCGACAATCAGGACAAACCCATCTCCATCACGGGAGACATTGGTGGCGTTGCCTTCACAAACGGAGTTGTCCGAACCGGTAAAGAGAAGATCAACCTCGGCCTCTATCGACAACAAGCAACCGGAGAAACCGCACCAGAGAAAGGCAATTGGTCGCCCGCGACGTACCCATCCACCGACCCGGCCGACACTTTCAGTGGCGTAGAACTCAAGCGCCGCCTCAGCACGCCGATCGCCTGGGGAATTTCGCTATTCGGAATCGCGTTGCTTTACGGAGTGCTCGCGCTCTTCTCACGCAACAATCTGCCAAATGCACCCGCCGACACCGAGCCAAGCGAACAGCAACGGCTCGAATTCAAGCCGAACCTGGCTCGAACATTCTCAATCCTGGGGCTCTATGGCTCCACATATTTTGCCCTAAGTGCCCTCATGCGGATCTCGCTGCATTTGTTCGCCGGGGACAATGAGAGATGGCAAGGGTGGATTCTCAAATCGCCAGCGAAGTTTGTCCATATCGAAACTTCACTGACTGGAATTCAAGGTGAGATACTTCAATTGTTCGTTGCGGCTCCACTAGCTTGTGCTTTGTATCTGCTGATTCGTCGCCTCCTCGTCGGCTCCGAAATGGGCGCGTCCCTCGCCACATTCTTTCGCCAAAGCGGAATCTGGGCCATCGTCGGCTTCATGTTCTTCTACCGCTTCGCCGAAGCGATGGTGAATAAAGCCGTCCCGCTCTTCCTCAAAGACCCGCTTAAAGGCGGTGGGCTTGCCTTCGATAACTCCCAGATCGGCCTCGTGAAAGGGACAATCGGTATGCTCGGAATTATCTGCGGCGGAATCGTTGGCGGTTACCTCGTCAGCAAGATTGGCCTCAAAAAGGGCTTCTGGACAATCGCGATCCTGATGCACCTCCCTATCACTCTCTATCTCATCGCCGCTATTTTGCAACCCACCAGCCTCATCGTCATCTCGGTGATCGAATTCGCCGACCAGTTTGGCTACGGCCTCGGTTACGCGGGCTACTCCGTCTATCTGATGCGCGTCGCCCAGCGCGGCAACTACCCTACGGCCCACTACGCGATCGGAACCGGAATCGGAGGCTCCATCATCGCCGTCGCCGGAATTCTCAGCGGTGTCTTCGTCGTGAACTTCGGCTACATCACCACCTTCTTGCTCGCCCTCCTTTTTGGCATCCCCGGTGTCCTCTCCCTTCTCTTTATCCCCCACGATGACGAAGCTCCAGCAACTTCTTAACGAAGCAATCGCCGACGGTGCCTTCCCAGGCGCGGCGTTCTATGTCCGGAGCAACGGGCGTGAAGAACGAGGCTATGTCGGTCGGCAAACCTATTGCCCGGACTCGAAAGCCATCGACGAACACACTCTCTGGGATATGGCGAGCGTGTCGAAAGTCGTCTCCACTACGACGCTCACCATGATCGCCGTCCAAGATGGCAAGCTCGAATTGGATTGGCCCGTCGCAAAACTCATTCCGGAGTTTGCGGTCAACGAGAAGGACAAAATCACCTTCCGGAACCTGATGGTCCACAACTCCGGCCTCATCGCGTTTCGCGCCTATTACAAGACCTGCCGGACCCGCGCCGAAGTCCTCTTTCAAATCTACCAAGAGAAGCTGACCTATCCAACTGGCTCCAAAACAATCTACAGCGACCTGAGCATGGTTCTCATGGACGAGGCATTAACCCGGGTGAACGGAGCACCCCTCGATGCGGTGTTCCGCAACAAAGTAGCTATCCCGCTGGGTCTCACCCAGACGGGTTACTTCAATTTCGGCCATCCCACGATGACCGCTCCGGTTCAGTTCAAAAACTGCGCTCCAACCGAACGTACAGAGGAGTGGCGCAAAACCATGCGCCGCCTACGGCACGGCGACATCGGTTCGGAAAAGTTGTACGGAAACGACCCGGAATACATTCAGGCCGAAGTCCACGACCCGACAGCGACCGCGATGGGCGGTGTCGCAGGCCACGCTGGCCTTTACTCGACGCTCGATGACATGACCCACTTTGTAGCCACCATAAGCTCCAAGGAACCAAGAATTGTCGACCAGGCTGTCCGAAACGAGTTCACCCGCCGGCAGAGCGAGGCAAGCACCCGGGGTCTGGGATGGGACACAAAGAGTGAAACTGGGTCTTCGGCGGGAACACTCATGGGTTCAAAGTCTTACGGCCACACCGGTTTCACAGGAACCAGCGTATGGATCGATCCAGAGTCCGGACATTTCGCAATCCTGCTGTCGAACCGAGTCCACCCATCTGCTGAGAACCAAAAACTGCTCAAACTACGCCCCGCCTTTCACGACCAGGCGTTTCGGACATGAAATTCCACATTTTCCATTGAAAATTTCAGAGTTCTTGATATAATGTGCACACCTACCGCGGAACTGTCCACGGTATGGAGCAATTAACATGCGAAATCGTGCATTTACACTCATCGAATTGCTGGTGGTCATCGCCATCATCGCAATTCTCGCCGCTATCCTCTTCCCGGTCTTTGCTCAGGCAAAAGTCGCCGCGAAGGCGACCCAGGTTCTGAACAACCAGAAGCAAAACGCAATCGGTCAAATCCTCTACATCACTGATGCCGACGATGTGCTTCCTGCATACTTCGTTAAGGCGGCGGATGCGGCTACTGGCAATATCTATCAGCGCAACGATATTGTCAGCTGGCCACAGCTGTTCGACCCGTACATGAAGAACGGCAAGCCAGTCTTCCCCGCCGGCGTGACAGGCGATCCTGGATACGTTCCACCGACTGGTCTCCAGTTCAACCCACTTTGGACGCAAAATGAGTGGCAGAAGGCAGCGGAACTTCCGGATTGCGACGGTGCTGGCGCATTGGCGTCGTGGGTACCGGTAAAGTGGGTTCACTCACACTTCGGACTCACGGTTCCCTTCAACACTCGGTCTGCTGGATTCCTTGGAGGAACGGCTGCTGGTACGCAGGCTGACCCTGACTACTACTTCGCAGGTTCATACCTCCCAGGCACTCCGACCAACGGTCGGTTGAGTCGCAACTCCACGATGAACCTGACCGAGGTTCAAGAGACCGCTCGAACCGCCCTCCTCACCGATGGCTTCACTGGTGTCATCAACGGTGGAGGATTCGGCATCACTGTTGGATGCGAGGCCGCTTCGCTGTACAAGGGTGGAAGTAACCTTGCCTACCTCGACAGCCACGCAAAGTTCGTCAAAGGCAACAGCCAGCGATACCTGGAACAGGATAGCACTGGACGTTGGTACATGAAGTTCTTCACCATTGATCGCTAAGGACGATAGTATGCCCTCGGTGTCTTCAACCGAGGGCTTCTAATTAAACATGAAACAATTTTCAGCTATTGTTCTAATCGTCGTAATGAGCCTAGTCGCTTGTGGTTGTGGGTCTGGAGAAGTTGATCCGCAAGCAAAAGTTGATGCTCCCGGATACTACAACGGCCCTATGGAAGGCAAAAAAGATGCAGCTGCTTCCCCTTCCGGAACACCGAAGAAGGGTGCTGGAGAAGGCGCAATCGCGCCAGACTAGGTTGGGTGCTACTGGATGCGGCCGAGTCTAAGGGTCAGCCGCATCCAAATCAATCAGAGCTTGCCAGTAAAATCCGCCAGAGTCATCGCACCCAAATCGCCCTCCTCCCGGCTCCGAACTCCCACAGTCCCGGCTTCAATATCCTTGTCGCCTAGAATCAGCATGTACGGCACTTTCTGCATCTGGTTATCCCGAATCTTCTTTCCGAGCGTCTCTCGACGGTCGTCAACCTCGCATCGATAGCCATATTCGTCCCTTAGCTGGACAAACAGTTCGTGTGCCTTCTCGTTATGGCGATCGGCGATCGGAAGAATCGCGATCTGAACAGGCGATAGCCAGAACGGAAACGCTCCAGCGTACTGCTCGGTGAGTAGCCCAATCATCCGCTCCAGCGAACCAAACGGCGCTCGGTGGATCATGATTGGGCGGTGAGGTTTGCTGTCCTCTCCGATGTACTCGAGCTCGAACCGCTCCGGCAAGTTGTAGTCAACCTGAACCGTGCCCATCTGCCAGTCGCGTCCGAGAGCGTCTTTGATGACGATGTCCAGCTTAGGACCATAAAAAGCCGCATCCCCCGGCGAGACCTCGTAGTCCAACCCCTTAACCCGGCAAGCCTCAAAAATCGCGTTGGTCGCCAACTCCCAGTTCTCCTCGTGCCCAATGTACTTATCCGAAGTCGGATCCTTGGTCCCAACGCGAGCCCTAAACGAAGTTAACCCGAGCTTTCCCAAAACCGTTTGGATCAAGTCGACAACGAGTGTGAACTCCTCGACCAACTGATCCGGACGCACAAACAGGTGTGCATCATCTTGCGTAAACCCACGGGCCCGCATGATCCCGGCAACTTCCCCGCTCTGCTCATACCGATAAACCGTCCCCATCTCGGCAAGTCGTACCGGAAGATCTCGGTATGACCGCAAGGAAGCTCGGTAGATCTCGATATGGAACGGACAGTTCATTGGCTTGAGGATGAAGGTCTCCTTCTCCTCATCCACCATGAACGGGAACATCTTATCTTTGTAGTTGATCGTGTGTCCACTCACGTCCCACAGCTTCGAATTCCCTAGGTGCGGAGTAACGACGGGTAAGTAACCCCGCCGCATCTGCTCCTTGTTCAAAAAGTCGATCATCGTCATGCGAAGCTGAGCACCCTTGGGAAGCCACAGCGGCAACCCGACGCCGACTCGCGGCGAGAACATGAACAGCCCAAGCTCACGACCCAAAACTCGGTGGTCGCGCCGCTTTGCTTCCTCGATCATTTCGAGGTGCGCTTCAAGCTCTTCTTTGGTCTCAAAAGCAGTTCCGTAGATTCGCGTCAGCTGTTTGTTCTTGACATCCCCGCGCCAATAGGCTCCGGCAATCGACATGAGCTTAAACGCCTTGATCTCCTTGGTCGAGTCGACATGAGGACCCCGACAGAGGTCTAAGAAGCGATGCTGAACCCCCTCTCGATCCGTCCTTTGCTGGTTGTAGAAGCTAATCTTCTCGCCTTCGGGAACCGCGTCCAAAAGTTGCAACTTGTACTCTGCCACTTCAGGACCCATGCACGGAATCGACGAATCAAGTATCAGAGCCCGAGCTTCTTCCCTCGAGACCTCTGAACGCTCAATCCGCTGATCCAGCTTTGCAAGCTCCTTCATCTTGGCCTCAAGCGCCGGTAAATCCTCCTCACGCAAAGGCTCCAAGAATTCAATGTCGTAGTAGAAGCCGTTCTCGATCGGAGGTCCAATCGACAGTTTTGCGCCGGGATAAAGCTCAGTAACGGCCTGAGCGAGCAGGTGGGCGGCGGAGTGCCGCAAGCGATAGAGATAGGAATCTTCGTAACGTTCTGCCATGAGAAAAACCTCCCTGACCAAGGGATTGATGCTGTAAGCCAATATTTTAGCCCATTAGACCCACCGTCCGCCGAAACATGCGGAACATAATGTTCGGTAGACCCTTCAAATGGAATTGAGCATGAAAGTTGCATGGATCGCCGGTCTAGCCCTCTTCGCGTCAGGCGCATTTTCCCAAATGCCTCGCGTGATGACTGATCTTGAATGCCGGTCGCAGCTCACCGATGCATTCAACAACATGCACATCGTCGACCCGATGAATCCCATGGCGTACTCCTACGTCGTCCGGGTCGATACTGCCGACAAAATTGGCGCGAACACCACAAACTACATCAGCGCCCTACGGCTCTACGACAATGCCTCAGTCGGTGGACTCCTGGCCAAAGCCGAACTGACCACCTACCGAGGCGCGACGCTCATGCAGCGCATCGTCGCGGATGGTCGCCGAGTCTGGGCATATGACCCAACCCGCAACGAATATAGCGTTTCGCAATACGACACGGAGCTCAATCCGCGCAATACCAACTACCGAAGAGACTTCGTCAACTCGATGCGCGAACCAGTCCAAGGCGTCCCCTCAACTCTACTTACACTAGCCCTCCAATCCGGTATGGCTGGCTCCGTTGGCTCTCGCGACTGGCTATCCGGGCTCCAATTCCAGGGCGAAGAAGCCGTCTCTGGCGACACGCAGACCATTTGGCAAGCTCTCCCAGATAACAGTCGCTACGCCCGATTCGACCTCGTAAGAGACACTAACGGGTTCTGGCAACTTGATACCGCCCGTATCTACAAACGCGAAATGGTCGGTGCCCAACTGCGAGAGGTTGATTCAACCATCAGTTTCCCGCTCGATACCTTTGGCCAGCGGCTGACCCAAGCCGCAAACAGCATCGACTTTAGCTTCCGCCCACCTGCCCAAGCAAGAGTGCTCAACAGCCCCCGCCCCATCAAGTTCTGATTTCGCGCCAGAGCTGGCAAACTTCGTCCCAGACTTCCTCGGTCGGAGGACCGATGACAACGAGTTCGGCAATGCCCGCGCGCACGACCGCGCAGAAGGCTCGATGTGGCTCAACCTCATCAATAACTCCGAGGGCCGCCGAGTCGAATCGTATCCGCGAGTGCCTCGACGGTGCCCGTAGAGCGATAACTTCGTCGCGCAAACTTTCTGGCACCACCTCTACCAAGAACCCCGGTAACTCCTGCTCAAAAAGCCGCCACCAAATCTCGACCTCGCGACTTGCTTCTAACGCATAAGAACCAACATACACCAACGATTCGTCCGAAAATGGAGTCCTGATCCGATCTCGGATCACCGTCGGACTGTAGCTCTCACGCCACAACATTACTTCTTCGCTACTGCATCAAGTGCCGCGATAATCGAGGCATAAGCGTCAGTGGGCACGCCGGCCTGCGCGATCACCGTATTGTGCTGATCGTCAACTACCGCGATCACCGGAATCGCACTGGTGTCAAGGCTTTTTGAGAGCGTAAATGTCGAATCAATCACCACATCCATGTCGTGAGGCATGGCCTGCTCGAATTTCCGGACTGCATCAGGTTCGTCCTGAGCAACCGCGATGAACGAAATCCCCTTGCCGTCATACTTCCGCTTCAGCTCGTTCAGTTTCGGAGCGACCTGGCGGCAAGGCCCACACCAAGTCGCCCAAATATAGATGAGTGCCGGCTCCCCGGTATATGCCTTGGAAAAGGTAATATCGCCTCCAGGCTTGAGCGGCGAGGCCTTGAAGTCAACATTCGCCCCCCGCTCAGGGCCGCACCCCACCGCCAGCAACCCAAACACAACCGGGAACCACAGCTTCATTCCTTTAGTTTAGCCAATCATGACACCGCCAAAGCCCGCCGAAAACCTCGCCAAGGCGCTTTGGGCTCTCAGCTGGCCGGTTGTCACGCTCAACCTTCTCAACGTCATCAACGCACTTTTGGACAGGTTCTTCATCGGAACCCTTCCCCGAGCCGCTCTCACCGCCCATGGCGCCGCCGTCAGCGTCATCTTCATGCTCTTCTCGCTCGCCTTCTCCGTCGGCATCGGAGCCGGAGCAATCATCAGCCGAGCGTACGGGGCCGAGGATCACAAAGAAGTCAAGACCGGAGCCGACCAGGCGATCCGGGTCTCGGTCTACGTCGGCCTTGCCTTGGCCCTCATCTGCGCCTCCGCCGCACCCTTGGCCGCCCACCTGATCCTACCGGAAAAGTCAATCGAAGCCCGGCAGATGATGACCCAATTTCTCTGGGCATACTCCCTCGGCCTCCCCGCGATGTGCATCAACCAGACCCTCGCCGCCGCCCTGAGAAGCATCGGCAACTCCGTCGCCCCGATGTTCCTGGCCGGAATCCAAGTTCCAATCCACATCGCCCTGAACTATCTGCTCGTTTACCACCTTCGTCTCGGCCTAGTTGGAGCCGGAATCTCGCTCTCTTCAAGCGTCATCGTATCGCTATTCGCCTACATCTGGTACGCCCGCCATTCCGTTCTGCAGGCTCATATCTCACTCAAGCCGCCAAGGATGGACTGGTTCACCAGAATCCTGCGAATCTCAATCCCCTCCGGTTTCCAAGCCATTCTCCGAACTCTCTCCCTGCTTGTGTTCACGCTGGTCCTCAGCAGCCTAAGCAACGGCGAAGCCGCCATTGCCGCCATGACTACTGGCTTCGCAATTGAAATGATCATGTTTGCGCCCGCGTTCGGAATTAGCGCGGCAGTCTCCGCCCTAGTTGGGCAATCTCTCGGAGCAAAAGACCCCAAGCGCGCCGAGTCCATCGGCTGGATCGGCGCACTTGTGGCCTTTCTCATCGCCGCCATCGTGTCCGCTCCGATCTACTTCACCGTCCCCGCCTTCGCCCACACCCTCGTGGGCTCCAAGCCCGACGTTCAATCAGAGCTCGTCTCCATTGTCCGCTTTCTCTGCATCACCGAGCCACTGTTCTGCCTCGCAATGGTGCTCAACGGCGGCCTCCAGGGTGCCGGAGAGACCAAGCATCCGCTCTGGATCAGCATCATCGCCCTCTGGTTCATGCGCGTTCCCCTCGCGGCAATTTTCGCCCTCTCCGCCGGTTCGCCTCTCCTCCTCGGAATTAAACTCCCCATCGGCCTAGCCCTTGGCGCAAAAGGAGCCTGGTTGGCGATGTCGCTCACTCAGGGTGTCCAGGGCTTTCTGTGCGGATTCTCCTGGCGAAAGGGGCACTGGAAGGGCGTCAAGGTTTGATCCGGTTCGTCTTCCTCGCCTCATCCGTCAACAGCCGGTTGTGAATCAATTCCTCTCGAAAAGCGTTAAAAGTGCAAATCGAACGAATTCCGTGAATCTGTACGACCTGTACCGCCGTCTCTTTTCTCAAGGGATTCATCTTTCCGTCGCGACAACGGCCTTGGTCAGCGTCATATCGGGGGCAATCCGGACAATCCATTGAGTTAGAGTTCTATTATGCTTCCGCTTGTCGTCGCAACCGCAGTTTTTCAGACGCAAAAACCGTCCCTTCCGACTCTTAAAGTCGAGGGAAAGAAGATTAGCGTCGAGGTTGAAGGCAAGTCATACTCCTTCGACTCCGAAACCGATCCCACCGCTGAAAAAGTCGTCCCACACATCGCCTTCCGCCGCGACCAACGGTGGGCAGTCTGGGATCATCGGGGCCTCACTATCCGTGATGGCAAAAACGCCATTTCCACCAAGCTCGGTGACATCGCGGTCTCACCAAGAGCGTTCTCGCGCGACGAGATTCTCAAGACACTGGACCAGTTCAAAACTGGCAAACGCCAGAAGGACTCGGACGCTCTGAGCGGCTCCCTGCGCCTTGGCTCCAAGTGCTACTTCCTACCTCGATGGACGGATAAAGAAGGCAAATCCTGGCTCGAAGCTCTCATCGAAGTTGACCTGAATCAGCCCAACCCCCGACCGAAGTTCCTCGGACGATTCAAGGGATTCACTTCCGCCCTCAAGCTCATCGACGATAGGCTGTTCCTCGTCAAAGATCGTCTCTCGGTGGTCTCCGCCGAAGGCGGCACCTGGGGCCTCGGAAGCTATGCCGACAACACAAGCTCCTTCGAGTTCTCACCCCTCGGAACCAACCTCATCAGCTACTTCCGAGGCGGCTACTTCCTCGAGTCAACCAGCTACAACACCTACATCGTCGGCCAAATCGACCTCGGATCAGGTTTGAGAAAGAACCTCTTTGAATCCCGGTCCAAGTCCATCGACCTCAAAGACGGAAGTTCGGTGGCAGTTGTGAGGCAGAAAGGCTCGACAATCGTCAAGAACCTCCGAACTGGCGGGCAGATCACGACCGACGGTAATGCCTACGTCGCTCCTATCGACAAATACGTTTTGGTCTGGACAAAAGAGCAACGGACGAGTGCGTATCTCTACGAACCCGTCCGCTGGACCGCCGTCGCTACGGCTTCAAACTAAGCCGCGAGCCGGGCCGATTCGGCCATCAAACCGTGCGCCTTCGAAGTCAGCTCGACGGCACCTCGCCCATCAACCGGTGAGATAGCCTCGCCGATCAGGGTCTGGATCGCCCCGGTTGAGCCATATCGACCCGAAACCCAATCCATGAGCCGCTTGTGAAGACGGTCCTTCACGACTTGGATATTCTTTCCGCCGCTTGGCAGAATAATCGCAAACCCTGTCGAGCCGTACCGCGCCACCACGTCCAGCCGCCGAACATTATCTCGGAAGAACTCCGCTGCATCCGCCAAAAAGTCGAGAACTGACTGCTCGCCATAGAACTTCCGAAGCCCTTCGAGGCCCTGGAAATCAACGAGCATCAACGCCACAACTGACTTCTCAAACGAAGCTCGGTGAAGCTCCTCCTCCAACCGAGTCTTGAAATACGCCTCGGTATATGCCCCGCTCGCCGCGTCGATGACGTCGTTCTCGCCCGAAGTCTCCTGCCGACGAAGCATTCGGTCCTTGCTCTCCTCCGTGGTCAAAATCTTCCGCAGCTTTGAAAGGCTCTGTCGCAGAATGTGCGACACATAGTTGCACGAAATATCCAGCTTGCCCGCGATTTCAGTCTGGTTCATTGCGTCGAAGTGGAACATGGTCAGTACCTGCTTCTCCAAATCTCGCAACTGCCCCATTGCTGCCTCAAGAACCACTCGATCCTCCACGGAAAGCTGTTCCGGCGAGAACTGAGCCGCATCAATCTTATCGATCTCGCTCTCGGTGTCATCTTCCGCGTTCTGCATCGAATCCAGCGAGCCAACCCGAAGCAAGTCCTGAGTGACAATCACTTCATGCACCGAGCTTTCGCTGATACCCAAGACGTCCGCAATCTCTCGCTCCGTCGGAACCCTGTTCAACTCAGTCTGCAATCCTGCCGCTGCGCGGTTGACCTTATGCCGAAGCTCTTGCAACCAAGCCGGCTGGCGAATCGTCTGCGACTTATCGCGAAGGTAGTGCTTGATCTCACCAGCAACCAAGTACGTCGCGTAGGTGTTGAAGCGAACTCCCGCCGTCGGATCGAACTTGGAAAGAGCGTTGAGCAACCCGATATAGCCCACCTGAACCAAATCTTCAAACGCCTCGATTCCCGAGAACTTCCTTGCCGTGCGTTCGACCAATCCGGTGTACGTCACCATGATCAGGTCTTTCAGCTCCGGCCGAGGGTGGTCCAGGTAACGGAGTACCAGCTCTTCGGCGTCGTTGTTCATTTGGTTTGGTTGCATATCCTTCCTTGAATCTTTTAGTCGCGGCACATCCTGTGCGTTTTTCACTTAATTTGGTTGACGATTCCGAACATCGGAACCATGATCGAGATCGCGATGAATCCCACAACGCCGCCCAGGAACATGATCAGAAGCGGTTCGATGAGCGAGGTGAGTCCCTTTACTGCTGACTCAACTTCCATGTCGTAGAAGTCGCCGACTTTGACAAGCATCTCTGGCAAACGACCAGTCTCCTCACCCACGTCGATCATCGTGGTGACGAGAGTTGGGAAGAGGTTGCAGGCGGTCATCGGAACCGAGAGCTTGTTGCCTTCACGAAGGCTCGACCTGGTTCCCTCCACGGCCTTGTTCAAAACTTCGTTACCCAGAGTCTCGCCAACGATCTCCAGCGACCGAATCATCGGAACACCCGAGTTGAGCAGGGTTCCAAACGTCCGGGCAAATCGAGCGACACTCATTTTGAGAGTCAATTCACCAACAATCGGCATTCGGAGCTTCCAGTAGTCCACGCGATATCGACCCGCGTCCGTCTTCGCCCACTTCTTAAAGAAGGCAAACCCGATTCCACCCGCGATCAGCATCATCCACCAATACGCCTGCATGAAGTCGCCCATCGAGAACAGAGTCTTGGTGATGAACGGCATTTCGACGTTCATACCGCTGAAAATTTCTTTGAACTTGGGAAGAACGAAGGTGAACATTGCAAAGAGCATCACCTGCGAAGCGGTCAAAACCAGGACCGGGTACGTCATCGCGCCCTTGATCTTGCCCTTGATCTCCGCTTCGTACTCAAGAAAGCCCGCAAGGCGATCCAGAATGACATCCAAAATTCCACCGAGCTCCGCCGCCTTGATCATGTTGACGTACAGCTTGTTAAAAACCTGCGGATGCTTGGCCAGCGCCTCGTTGAGGGTGATACCGCCCTTGACGTCTACGGTAATCGTCTCAATAGCTTCCTTCAGGATCGGGTCCTTACATTGACCCTGTAAAATCTCAAGACATCGCAAAATCGGAATACCGGCATCGATCATCGTAGCGAACTGTCGTGAGAACAGAACGAGCGACTTGGGCTTCAGCTTCCCTTTGCCAAACGATTTCTTGCCTGCCGCCTTGGTCACTTTGATTTCAGTGATGTGAAGCGACTGCTCCCGCAGCTTAGCGGCAACGGCCTGTTCGCTCTCCCCCTCAATGGTCGACGAGACGTTGCGACCCGTCGCGGGTTCGATGGCCTTGTAAGCGTATAGTGGCATTAAAACTCTCCATGTTGCGCCCCGAAACAATTACCGGGAACGGCTACATGTAGAGTTATTGGCAAATGCCCAGTGCAAATCTCAGGGCAACTTTGAAGTAATTTTGAACCTAAAACGGGTGTCTCAGAAGCCACTTGAGGTTTGATGCCCTCAAACCTCAAGTGAGCTTTTGGGGTGCCCTTAGTTTCCGGGCGAAACCGGCGGCACAACCACCTCATCACCCGTCTTCTTTTTGCTCAGTGCCGCCGGAACAGGCACGTTCGACGTCTCTGCCGCATTGACGAAGGACTGGAACAGCTGATCGCTTACATCGCGATACGCCCCCGCCCCGCTCGGAACAAAGATCACCTTCGCCTTATCGCCCTGAGCGATATCGCGCATGGCGTCGAAATACTGGTTGATCAGTACCAAGTTCATCAGCGTCTGAGGGTCTGCACTGGGCATCGCGCCACGCAGGCTATCAACCGAAACCGAGAGCCCCTTTACAATCGCCTCGCGTTGAGCAGCAATACCTTCACCCTGCAATCGCTTCGCTTCGGCTTCCGCCTCAGCATGAAGCACCGTTCGAAGCTTCTGAGCCTCGCCCTGGTTCTTTGCCGCCGTCTTCTCATTCTCCGAGGCCACAACCCGGTTCATTGCCGTCACAACCTCGTCCGCAGGCCGAACCTCGTTCACCAGCGCATTCCGGATCAAGAACCCGAACTCGGCCATCGACATCGAAAGCTGCTCATTCACCGCCGACCCAATCGTGTCCTGATGCTCAAAAACATCTCGAAGTTGCATCTTTGCAACTTCGCCGCGAACGACGTTCAGCACAAACGCACTAATCTGTTGCTCAGGAGACTGGAGCTTGTAAAACGCATCCGAAGCCCGCTCGGGAATGACGGAGTACTGAACCCGAAGAATCATCGTGACAAACGTGTTATCGCTCGTCTTAAACTGCCCCGGAATATCAAGCTCCCGAATCTGCAGCGACAACTTCCCCGCCACCATATCCAAGAACGGCACTTTGAAGTTCAGCCCTGCTCTCGCAACCCGAGAGAACTTTCCGAACCTCTGGATGATAAAGGCGTGCTGCTGACCGACAACAAACACGCCGCTGAAAAACAGGAAAAGTCCCAATAATCCAAAACATAGTAGCCCCACAACGGCCCCACCAGGGCCACCTTCCGCCTGTGCAAGAAACAAGTTCATCAAGAGAGAATACGGATCAGGACTTGATTTGGATTCAAATCCTCCTCTCTCAAGACCCAAGACTCAGGACCCAAGACAAAAAAATGCCAAACTATCGGCGAATGCGAATCTTAGTCGTCGGTAGTGGAGGGCGTGAGCACGCCCTCTGCTGGAAGCTCTCCCAGGAAGCGGAGGTCATCTGCGCCCCCGGAAACGCGGGAATCGCCGAGGACGTCGAGTGCGTCAACATTCCCACCCACGACTTCCACTCTCTCATCAAGCTCCTCAAAGAGCGCAAAGTCGACCTAGTCGTAGTTGGACCGGAAGACCCCCTCGTTGCTGGTCTAGCCGACGCCGTCCGGGAAGCCGGCGTCCTCTGCTTCGGCCCCAGCCAAGCCGCCGCCCAGCTAGAAGGCTCAAAAGCCTTCTGCAAAGCCATGATGAAGCGCGCCGGAGTTCCCACCGCCGATTACCAAGTCTTCTCTGATGCCGCATCCGCAAAGGCCTACGCCCACACCAAGTACGCCGAAGGCACAAAACTCGCCCTCAAAACCAGCGGCAACGCCCTCGGAAAAGGCGTCATCGTCGCCGAAACCATCGAAGAAGCCGAAGCCGGAATCGACACCCTTAAAGCCTTTGGCGAAGCCGCCAAGACCCTTGTTCTCGAAGAAAAACTCGAGGGCCGTGAGTTCAGCCTCCTCACCATCACCAACGGATCCGATATCTATTCCCTTCCCGTCGCCCAGGATTACAAGCGCATCAACGACGGCGACCAAGGCCCCAACACCGGCGGCATGGGTACCTACTCCCCCGTCGACTGGGTGACGTCCGAGATCATCCAACAAACCGAACGGGAAATTGTCCTACCCATCCTAGACACCCTGAAAGAGGACAACATCGAGTACCGTGGTGTCCTCTTTTCCGGCCTCATGCTCACCAAAAAGGGCCCGATGTGCCTTGAATACAACGTCCGTTTCGGCGACCCCGAAACCCAATCCGTCCTCTCTCGACTAGAAAAAGGCTTCGCCGAAGCCCTCAGAGCCTGCGCGGCCGGAGAACCTATTCCACCCATCGAACGACTGGAGCACAGCGCCGTCACCGTTGTTGCGGCCTCCGGCGGCTACCCCGGCGACTACGAAAAAGGCAAACCGATCACGATCAAAAACCTCCCCGAAGACATCAAGCTATTCCACGCCGGAACGAAGCTCGAAAACGGCCAGCTCCAGACCAACGGCGGAAGAGTCCTCGCCGTCACCGCCACCGCTCCAACCCAACAAGAAGCCCGAGCCAAAGCCTACGAGGCTCTAAACCAGATAGAATTCGGTGGGATGCACGCAAGAAGCGACATCGGAGCGTAGAACAAACCATGCTAACCCCATACGACTGGCAAGAGGGCATGAACAACCGGGTGGCGTACATCCAGGGCCGAATCGAGCGCGGTGCCGCCGTCCTCGCCGTCACCCTCGACGCCGGTATCGTGATCTTCACCTACCGTCGCCAGTCGCCCAAGACCTTCGAAATCTACGACCGCCTTGCCTTCGCTGGTCTGGGTCAGCAGTCCGATGTAGAGGCAATCCGAACCGCCGCCATGGAGTTCGCCCACCGCGAGGGCTACACCCGAAGCGAGCAGGATGTCACCATCCAGCGCGTCGTCACCGCCGTCTCCTCGCCGATCAAAGCCGCCTTTAACGACTTTTCATCCGCTCCCGCTCTCGCCATCTGTCTCTTTGCCGAACTAGGAGCAACCCCCGACAAGGATCAATACTACGTTATGGATTTCGACGGCGACTACCACCTCCACCGCCACACCGCAACACTCTCCGGAGCCGAGCACCCCGTGATGACCCTCCGAGAGGAAATCCCCCTCGAAACCAAGCCCGAAAAAGCCGCCCAAAAGCTCGCCACTCTCTGGATGCAAATGTCATCCAACAACGGCGAGCTAGAAGTCAGCCTAGAAGGTCTCACCCCCGAGGTCCTATTCATGGAGCGCAATTCGACCAGGGAGAATGTCTTTCGAACGATAGAGCTGTAACCGCATAACTCCCCACTTGTTGGGGAAGGGTCCGCTTAAAGGTTGCCCCAAAGGCAAGCTTTAAGTGGATAGTAAGCGTAGCGAACCGGTGGGGCTTTTGTAATCACTAACCAGCAACTCCTCCAACCTCCAACTTCCAACTTCCAACTTTAGAAATGGCAATCCCCTTCGACGCCCTCTGCCTCGCCGCAATCGCGGACGAAATCAAAGCCATCGAAGGCGCAAAGGTCCAGGGCGTCCGTCAGCCAAACGCCACAACGATCGTCATCGAGCTCTACCACCGAGGCACCGCCCACCAGCTCCTCCTTTGCTGCCACCCCGAGTTCTTCCGAGTGCATTTCGTCACCCAACGCCCCCGAAACTCCGGAGAGCTGCCCGTCTTCTGCGCCACCCTCCGCGCCCGCCTCGACGGCCAAAAGTTCGAGCGAGTGACCATGAAGCACTCCGACCGAGTCCTCGTGCTGGAACTCGGCGATCACCGCCTCATCGCCGAGCTGATGGGCAAGCACTCAAACATGATCCTCCTCGACGGCGACAATCGCATCCTCTCCGCCGCAAAATGGGTGCGCGACTCCCAATCCTCCCGCCCAATCCTCCCAAACACCCCCTACCTCTGGCCCCCGGTTCTTGACCCAACCAAGCCCGACCTCACCAACTTCACCAAGCCAAACGTCCACTCCAAATACAAGCGGTCGGGCGAGCAATGGAACCCCGGATTCAGCCTCAAAGATGGTGCCTATCCCGTCTCTCTCTCGGATCAATTCCCCGCTTGGCTCGACAAAAACGCCTTCTCCATCGCCTGCGAGCAGGCATACCGCGAACGCATCCACAGTCACGAGTTCAACACCGCCCAGCACTCCCTCGTCGCCCAGCTCGAAGCCGCAATCCTCGCCCGAGAAGTCTCAATCCAAGAGTTGAAGGAAGCAATCGAAATGGGTGGCCGCGCCGGACTCTGGCAGCGTCAAGCCGAACTCCTCATGGCCTACGCCGCCAACCTGCCACCCGGATCAAACACAACGACGCTCCCCGACTACGACGGCAACCCGCTCGAGATCAAGCTGGTCCCCGAAGAATCTGGAAAGGAAAACGCCCTCCGACTCTTCGAGAAGGCCAAGAAAGCAAAAGGCAGAATCGGGGTTCTCGAAGACCAACTGAAGAGACTCAAAGCGATCAAATACGATCTCGACAGCTACCTCCTTAAAGCCCTCGAAGCAACCGCCAAAGCTGAGCTAGAGGCCTGCCAAGCCGAGATCAAAGACCGCCGTCTCCTCCTCACCCAAACCCACCGCGCTGCCGACGGCAAGCAAGTCAAGCCGTTCGAGGGGCACCGAATCCGCGAGCTCGTCGGCCCGAAGAATCACCGAGTCCTCTACGGCGAAAACGCCGAAGCGAATGACTACCTCACCCTCAGAATCGCAAAAAGCAACGACTGGTGGCTCCACGTTCGCGGCCACACCTCTGCCCACGTGCTCGTCCCTACGAGCAACAAACCCGAACTAACCCCCCGCGAAGTTCTCGAATTCGCCGCCAAGATCGCCGTCCAAAACTCAAACCAAAAGCACGCCGGCTTCGTCGCCGTCGACTACACTCTCAAAAAATACGTTCGCCGCACCAAAGGCTCTCCCAAAGGCTCTGTCATCTATACCCACGAAAAGACGTTGCATGTTGAGGGCTGAAATCGTCTTAGCAACTAGGCAACTTCGGAACTGCGTAACTCTGCAATCAGTCCTCCAAACGATCCGTTGCTAAAGCTCACCACCAAGTCGCCTTGCTGAACAACTCCCTCGAGCCACTGCAAAATGAACCGGCCCCAATCCTTTCCCCTCCCCTGGTCAACCGAAATCGCCATTGCAGGAACTCCGCCATCCGACATCCGACGCGCAATCCCCGCAGTATCTAGCCGCTCCGCCTCCGAATACCGCTCGGGGCGATCCAGAGCCCCAAACGCCACTGCAGAGCACCCCGCAAAGCACTCCTCAATCTCCTTTGCGTAAAACGCCCGAGTCGTCGTGTTAGATCGAGGCTCGAAGCAAGCAATCACTCGCCGGCCCGGGTACTTGGCGAACAACGCCGAAAGCGTCTCCCTAATCGCCGTCGGATGATGCCCGAAGTCATCGATCACCAACGCTCCTCGCCAAGCGCCAACCTCCTGCATTCTCCGTTTCGGAGATTTGTAACTTGGCACCGCAGCAACAATCTGCTCGACCGTCATCCCTAGCCGATGACCGACTGCGACCGCAACCAACATATTTGTCGCATTGAACTGACCGTTCGCCGCGCTGTGGAGGCACATAAGGAATTCACCGTCACGCCAAACATCGAATCTCGCCCCTTCTGGAGTATCCACAAAGTTCCGAACCTGCCAGAAACATCCGTCCGAGAACCCAAAGGTCTCCACCGGAGAACAAGCAACCTTGAGAACCTCCAGCACATTCGCATCATCGCCGTTCGCCAAAACCACGCCGTTCCGAGGCACCAGCCGAATGAACAGCCGGAACGACTTCTTCACCGCCTCCAGGTCATCGAAGATGTCTGCGTGGTCGAACTCAATGTTGTTCACCACCGCAATGTCCGGCCTGTAATGCAAGAACTTTGATCGCTTGTCGAAGTAAGCCGAATCATATTCGTCCCCCTCAATCACAAAAACCGACCCGCCGCCAGGACGGCAAGAGACATCAAAGTTCCCCGGAACGCCACCAATCAAAAAGCCCGGCTCAAGTTCGCCAGCTTCCAACACAGCCGCAGTCATTGCCGTCGTTGTCGTCTTCCCGTGGGTCCCCGCGATCACCACTGAAGTCTTCTTCCCAATCAACCGCTCCCCAATCAGTTCCGGCAAAGAGATACAATCCAGCTTCTTCTCAAGTGCCACCTCTAGCTCCTCGTTCCCGCGAGAAACCGCATTTCCAACAACGACTTTCGTCGGCTTACAACCCAACATGTGAGCCGGATCAAACGAACGGAACACCTCGACACCAGCATTCGACAAGTAGGACTTCATTGGCTCATACAAGTCCTGCTCGGACCCGAAAACCTGATCTCCGAGTGCCGCACACGCCCCGGCAACCCCGCCCATCGCCGTCCCGCCGATCCGAATAAAGTAGAGAGTTTCCAAAATCTGTAGAGAGTATGCCGCCGATCATGGCGTAGAATCCATCTAACCATGATCTCTGCCGCCGCAATCTACGCCATGCTCGCCGTGGCCCCCGTTACCGCGAACTCGCTTTACGACTTCACGATGAACAACATCGATGGCAAGCCGACCAGCCTCAAGAAATTCAAAGGCAAAGTCGTCCTCGTCGTCAACGTCGCAAGCAAATGCGGCCTAACCCCGCAATACGAAGCTCTGCAAAAGACCTACGAAGCAAGCAAAGACAAGGGCCTCGTCGTCCTCGGCTTCCCCGCCAACAACTTCGGCGGCCAAGAGCCCGGCACCGAAGCCGAAATCAAGACGTTCTGTAGCAGCAAGTACAACGTCACCTTCCCGATGTTCAGCAAGATTTCAGTGAAAGGCGAAGACACTCACCCGTTGTACAAGTGGCTCCTGCAGCAAACCGACAACCACAGCGACATCGAGTGGAATTTCGGCAAGTTCCTGATCTCTCGAGACGGAAAGAAGGTCATGCGCTTCTCGCCAAGAGACACCGTCGAGAGTGCTGAATTGAAAAAGGCTCTAGAAACACTTCTCGCCGAGAAGTAAGCCCTACACCAATCCATGGATTGCGCGGAACTTCTGGTCCGCGTAATCCAGCCATGAGTGTGGTTGCATCGCCGTGCCAGTAACATGCTCAACCAGGAACTTGGGCCGCATGAGGCGGCCGTAGCCGTAGACCTTTTCGACCAACCAATCCATGATCGGTCGGAACTGCCCCTTCCCGATCATTTCGTCGACACCCTCGACTTCGGACTTCATTTTATTCCAAATCTGAACCCCAATCAGATTTCCATACGAGTACGTCGGGAAGTAGCCAACTGCCCCGCGCGCCCAGTGCACGTCTTGCAAGCATCCTACCGAGTCATCCAGCGGATACACACCCAGATACTCGTCGTACTTGTTATCCCACGCCTCCGGCAGGTCCTTAGCGTCAAGTTCGCCCATCATCAAGGCAACTTCAAGTTCAAACCGGATAAGAATATGCAGATTGTAGGTAACTTCGTCTGAACCAACCCGAATGAACCCCGGCTCGACTTTTGAATAGGCCGCATAAAACTCCTCCGTCGAGAAATCGCCCAAGAAGGAAAATTCCTCTTGGAACCATGGCAAAAAGAAGTTCCAAAAGGGCAGGCTCCGCCCCACAACATTCTCCCAAGTCCGACTCTGCGATTCGTGAACTGCAAGGCTAACTCCCCCGATCAACGGAGTCCCCTCCCAGTCAGATCGCTGGTTTTGTTCGTACAGCGCATGGCCCATTTCGTGAAGTGTAGAAGAGACGATTCCTCGGATATGGGAACTTGGGCGAGTTGTCATTCTAACATCGCCAACTCCTTGATGAGTGCAAAAAGCGTTGGTGGAGATATCGAGCCGACCGCCATCTAAATTGAATCCAATTTGGCCAATCACTCGCTCCATCACAGATTTGAGCCGTTCCTGGTCCCACTTCCGTTCAAGAAAAGAAGAGTCGATATGCCGCCCTTGCTCCTGAATCTCCCTGACGAGGTTGATCGCCGGCTCTTTCAAAGCCCCAAGCGTCGCAGTCGCTTCGGCGTGAGTCGAACCCTCCTCGTAGAGGTCAATCAGCGCATCGTAAGGGTGAGCCTTGTAACCAAGTGCCTCGGCAGTTTCTCTGGCAATCAAAAACAGCTCGGCATAGTAAGGTGCCAATGGCGGGTACTCAGCGTCCTGCCGGCACTTTCGCCAGACATCGTAGGCGTCGCTACTCACCTTCGACTTGCGCTGAATCAACTCGAGCGGCATACGCATCGCGTGGTCAATTTCACGTTTCAGAACGGTAATCTGCGCCTGCTCCTCTTCCGAAGCCCATCGCGACGCGCCATCGACGTACTTAGCCATCTCGTCCGAAGTCAGCAGCTCGTGCCGCATTCGCGAAAGTCTCCGAACGTGCTCCGTCCTCGCTGGTCCACCGCCTACCGGCATGAAGACCTGGCGATCCCAGTTCATCAGGCCAACAGAGGCCTCCAATGCGCACAGATCGCGGTAGCGGGTTAATAGCTGATCGAACGCACTCATTGAGCCTTCGCCTATTTTGACCCATCAGTCCAGCAAACTTTGGGAATCTCCCAAATATATCGCAGATTTATGTCGTTCTAAGCTTTCGTCGCGACTCCACCGTCTCCGCAATCGCCTGAGAACTAAGGCTTTCGGGAGCCTGCAATGCCGCCCCTTTCAAAAAATCCAGCGAGCAGCCTGTCGTCGCCTCTCTAATCCGACAGTCGATGCACTCAAGTCGATGGCGATCCAAGAAGTCTCTCTCAGCAATTGAAAGCACCCGATCTCGCCGTTCGCGGATCATCTTTCCAAACAGGTAGCACCTAAGACGAAGCATTAGCGAAACACCTCGTCCATCCAAAGTGCCCGGAATCGCTCGCGTGCCGTATGAAGCCGTGATCGCACCGTTCCCACCGGAATCTGAAGAATCTCTGCGATTTCGCTGTAGTCCAACTCCTCAATCTCTCTCAGAACCAATGTCGTCCGGAGATCCGTCGGAAGCTTAGCCAGCACCCGCTCAATGTGAACCCTCGATTCAATATCATCGCGCTTTGCAACCCCACCCCGAACCTCGGACTGAGGTTCAGGCCGAACCTTTCGCATGCGGTCAAAACAAAGCCGAACTGCAATCTGGTACAGATATCTCTTAAACCCTTGGTCATCCCGCAGGGCCTCAAGCTGATTGAACACCTTCAAAAATGCCTCCTGAGCAATGTCTTCGGCTTCTGAGGAATCTCGCAAAATGTTCGCAGCAACTTTAATGAGCCCTACTCGATGCCGATCAATTAGTCTCGTCACCGCGTCCTGATCGCCTTCTCGGGCGCGCAGAACAAGGTGGCAATCCTGAACCCTGAGCTCTAGTGTTGTCGAAAAAGCCATCTGATTTCCCTCAATCGTACAACAGGACGTGACGAGGTGGGTGGTTCGTTCGTCGGTAAACTGACTTTTTATGCCTTTTCCCATTTTTGACCTGGCTCCCGCGTGGAATTGCTATCAGCAAAGCCAGGTCGAAGACATCTACATTCGGGCGTACGACATCGCCGTCGACAACGAAAAAGGCTACGTGATCTATCGCGGCGGAGTTGAAGCCGAGCTTGGCCCCACTAAGATCGTCACTGACACGCTCATCGTGCGAAAGTCCAGCAAGGACCCCAAGCCGTTGCAGATCACCGAAGGTAACGAGACATACACGCTTGGCCCCGACGAGGCGAAGGCGGTCGGAGCCGTAAAGATCATCGACCCGGACGGCACTATCGAAGCCAACGACCTCTGGGTGACTTGGGCACCAGACCTTCCCGCCGGAACGCCTACGGCAAAAGCCAAGGGGTTCAAGATTGCAATCGGGAACTTCTACCTCTCCGCTAAAGAAGCAACCCGAACCGGCGCAAAGTGGGATCTGGCCATCGTCGAGGCCACCACCGACAAGGGCCGGCGGCCTCTCTACTCTCTCAAAATGGACCACCTCTTAGTCGATCCCGGTCGCAGAGGCACTGCCAAAGGCCTCACGATGTCGCTCTTCGGCACCAAGCTTCCCAAGATCCCCTCCACCAGCTTCTCGCTAGACCGCCGAGCGCGCGCAACCCGAATTCCACAGCTCAGCTATCGCCAGCGCGACGGCTTCGGCATCGCTTGGGACGGCAACTTCCTCAGCGGCGACCAACAGCTCCTAACAACCAGCATCAGCTCTTTCCCAAAGCTCCCGCCGACCTTTATCACAACGTTTTCTAACTCCCGCATCCCCTACGAAAAGTCCTCCGCCAATCAATTTCAAGTTCAGTCCGACATCGGCGAGCGAAACCCGTTCTCCTACTTCAACAACATCTACACCTCCGACATCGAGGGCCAGAACGACTTCATGTCAGCACCGCGCGATACATTTCAACTGGCAACCAGCTTCAATATTGCAAGCTTCGGCCGGCAAAGCGACCTCCAGAAGCTCTACAGCAAGCCAATTGAAGCAATTCAGGAAAGGAGCGGCATTGCAAACGGATACTCGTATATCACTCAATGGCGCGCAGGACTCTTTCAGGAAGGCGGCGACAAAGCGGTTCCGCGGGGACTCCTGACAGCCGCGATCTCGCCACCTTACAAGCAGTCGGGCAGGCTCTTTTCCAGCATTCGCCTCGACGGCGGAGCGCACATCGACTCCGGAATGTACAGTTGGTTCGGTGGCGAAGCAGGCGTCTCCTACGAACCAATCGAAAACACCCGACTGAGCGCTGCCGTCTACGGCTACAAGACGCTTGGCAGACCGCTCTACGACGCCGATCTCTTCAACTCCAACCAAGGTGTTTCGCTACGGGGGGATATCTTCGGCAAGGCAACCAAGGTCAGCTTCATGTGGCGCTATGACCCAACCCAAGGCTGGTTCGACCGCCAGTTCCGCATTTCGCAAGTGATGGGACCCGTCGAGCCAGTCATCATTTACCGCCAAAATCCCAACGAGTACCAGTTCGGATTGCGGTTCCGGATGGATCAAGTCTTGAGTCTGTTGCAAAACCGATCCGCCGGGCGTGCTGGTAAACCAACAAAAATCCGGCCGTAGTCGCCAAACTAATATGCAGAATGATCTACTCGCTCAATAGCCAGCAGTGCAGAAACCTCGCTGTCTCAACTCGGCGCGAGTGGCTACTCCCAAACGGAATCGGCGGCTTTGCGATGGGCACCGCCAGCGGAATCAATACCCGCCGCTACCACGGCCTCCTCATCGCTTCGA
This sequence comes from Fimbriimonas sp., assembly GCA_965248555.1. Lineage (GTDB taxonomy): Bacteria > Armatimonadota > Fimbriimonadia > Fimbriimonadales > Fimbriimonadaceae > Fimbriimonas. The sequence continues at coordinate 574,966 of CBDFJP010000002.1, forward strand.
TCCACCCACCAACGGATCGGCGATTACTGCTCGCTGGAATCGATGGTGTCGCCCAAATGGGCTCGACCAAAGTCAACCTAAGCTCAAATCAGTACCCAGGCGCTGTCCATCCCGACGGCTACGAACACCTCGACTCCTTCTCGGTCTCGGACCGGGCGATTTGGGTTTATCGACGCGGGCAGCTGAAGGTTAAGAAGACGGTTTACATAGTTCAGGGTGAAAATACGGTACTGGTCGAGTACCAAAACCTCGGTACCAAGCCCATCGAAATCACCCTGAACCCACTCGTTTGCCACCGGGATTTTCATGCAAATTTCTCTGAGCGTGAAAGCTACCCTCAATCCATCCAAATCGGCTCTGATCAAACGGTGATTGAGGAAGACGGAATCGAGCTCACAATTTCCCACCCCGCCGCAATGCGTTCTCCCGTCGCCGGTTGGTACTACCGCTTCGAGCATCAGCGCGAGCTAGAGCGGGGACTTGATCCTCGGGACGATCTCTTTTGCCCCTGCGAGCTGGTCTACACCTTGGCACCAGGCGAATCTGCAACGCTGGGCGCGGGAGTTGGCGAGAGTCCTGCTACAAATCTCCCTCCTGAATCGAAGCTCGGTTCTATTTCGCTCACTTCGAGGCTTGAAGAGGCGGCGGGGAAATTCTTGGTAAAAACCGAGTCTCGCACGACGATTCTCGCTGGCTACCCGTGGTTCAGTGATTGGGGCCGAGACACCATGATCTCCCTCCCCGGCATTTGTCTGCAAACCGGACACATCTCCGAAGGGCGCCAGATTCTGCGCGACTACGCGTCCCAGCTTCGCCACGGCCTCATTCCAAACCGATTCGTCGAAAAGGGTGAAATCCCCGACTACAACACCGTCGACGCCACCCTCTGGTTCGGAAACGCAATCTACAAAACCCTTCTCGCCGAATGGGACGACGGCTTCGCAGTCGAAATGGCGAGGGTCATTGAGCAGATCATTTGGCACCACCGGCATGGAACGGATTTTGGGATCGTCGTGGACCCCGCCGATGGCCTTCTGACTCAAGGCGAGCCGGGCCTGCAGCTCACCTGGATGGACGCCAAAATTGGCGATTGGGTAGTCACTCCGCGCCACGGTAAGCCCGTCGAAATCAACGGCCTCTGGATCAACCTGCTTCGCGTCGCCTGTTGGTTAAAGGCCAAGCTCGAACTGGACTGGTCCGCCGAAGGAACGATGGCGAACCTTGCTTCCAAAAGCTTTGAAGAGAAGTTCTGGCACGAGGCAAGAGGGCATTACTACGACACCATCGAACCCGGCGATGCCTCGCTCCGCCCGAATCAGGTTATCGCGATGTCGCTTCCCTTCTCGCCTTGTCGTGAGGATCACGCGATACGGGCACTTGCCGTCGTCGAGCGCGACCTGCTCACTCCCGTGGGGCTCCGAACTCTCGGCCCCAGCGAACCCGGCTATATCGGTCGATTCGAAGGATCGATGACGGAGCTTGACTCCGCGTACCACCAGGGCACCGTCTGGCCCTGGCTGATGGGTCCCTACATTTCCGCTCAAGCTCGTTTTGGGGGCGATGTTCCTGTGCTTCGCAAAACTCTAAAGCACGCCATCGAAATGCTTGGCGAGAGTGGCCTTGCCGGAATCAGTGAGTGCTACGACGGCGACCCGCCCCATCGACCCAACGGCTGCCCTTGGCAGGCATGGAGCGTCGCCGAATACCTGCAGGCGTGGAACGAGGACTGCGGCGGCGACTAGCGGCGGACTTCGAACATATTCCGAGCCGTCTCGTAGAGTCGAACGCGCTCCAGTTGAGCCGGAACGTTGTCCTTAAGCCGAGCAAATATCTCCATAGATACTAACTCACTTGTAGTTGCCCTTCCCGAAAACTCCGGAACATCCTCGTTCAGGTTTCGATGGTCATACCGATCCACCACTTGCTGATTGACCACTGCATCTAATTCATCAATCGAGCAGATCATGCCAGTCTGCGCTTCCGGCTCACCGCTCACCGTCACCTCAAGGATATAGTTATGCCCATGCCCGTTTGGGTTATTGCACTTCCCAAACAACTTCAAATTTTCCTCCTGCGAAAGGGCAGGGGCATGTAGGCGATGGCTCGCGGCGAACTCATAAATACGTGTTAGGGTGGTCCTCATTCCGTCATATTCTCCGTAAAGCGTGGAAGTCTCTTCGAGCTTGATCTCTTTTAGGTGGGCTTCAACGGGCAGTCCAATTCGCTGAATTTCACTCCAGATGTAGCCCAAAATGTTCTCTACCGTCGGGGCATGCGTAGCAAAATGCTGCACCTCATCGTTAAGGCTTCGGTTGACGACTTGGGGCAAAAGCTGAGACTTGAGAACCGCATCAACATCCTTGATGTTCACGATCATCCCGTTCGCTTGGTTCACCTCTCCCTCGACGGTCACGTGCAAAACATAGTTGTGACCATGCGAAAACGGCGACGCCCAAGGGCCGAACATCTTCCGATTTTCGGCTTCCGCGAGGTGCGAGAACCAATATCGGTGCCCTGCCGAAAAGGTCAACGTGCGAGTCATTCGGGTCGTCATCGCATCCCCTTGTACGGCTCGCCCAGCGCCGCCGGAGCCTTTGCGCCCTTTCCGGAAAACACCAAAACCAGAAGTGTCGCGGCATAAGGCAACGCGATCAGTAACGACTTGGGGATCTCTTGATGGGTCATTTGAAGTTGGTATTGCAGGCTCTCAAAGTATCCCACCAGACATGCTGCAACCAGCCCCCAAATCGGCTTCCAGCGAGCAAAAGTCACCATCGCGATCGCCATGAACCCCCGCCCGGAGATCATGTCCGGTGCAAACGACCCGGCCACCCCGATCGCGTAATACGCCCCGCCAAGCCCCGCCAACAATCCGGCGAGACCGCTTGCCTCAAAGCGCGTCCGAGAAACGGAGTAACCCGCCGCCTCCAGCGAAGCCGGATATTCGCCACTCGCCCGAACCCGTAATCCCCAATCAGTCCGAAACAGCGCAAAACCGGTCAAACAAGCCGCCAGAACCAACGCCACCAAAGCCCAATCCAAACCCCAGAATGCCTTCGGCAATGCCGGAAGCGACAACAGTTGCCCCGTCGCCCCGCTTGAACGCTCAAAGAACATTCCGCACAGTCCGAACGACAGAAGATTCAGCCCCGTGCCCACCACCACCTGGTCCTGCGCTAGGTGTATGGTCAGCAACCCCGAAATCAGAGCAAGAACCACTCCTGCCGCCGCACCCGCGACCAACCCTAGCCACGGACTCCCGGTTGAGAGACTCACCCTCATCGCCGCAAACGCACTCGCCAGCATCGCTCCCTCAAGACCAATATTGATGATCCCCGCCCGCTGTCCGGCGGTTTCGCCGACCGCGGAGAACCCGATTGGGGCAGCATAGCGAAGAATCGAAACAAGATCGATCATGCCGCAACGACCTCCCTTCGCCCCTCAACTGAGCGGTAGACCAGCAACCCCAGCACCGCCAGCCCTTGAATCACGTACACAAAATAGCTCCCGCCGCCTCCAAACCTAGAAAGGTTCGACGTGCCAGCAAACAGCGACCCGAAGAACAGGCTGGAAGCCGCAACTCCCCCTGGATGCAATCCCCCAACCAGAGCCACTGGGATCGCCAAAAAACCATACTGCTGAGAGAACGACGAGGTGAGTTGACCATTGATTCCCAAATACTGAACGCCTCCCGCCAGCCCGCATAGAGCCCCGCTCAAAAGCATCGCTCGGAACCGAATCGCCTCAGCATCAAATCGATTTGCTCTTACAAAACGCGGATTCGCACCCGTTGCGCGAAGCAAATAGCCGCCCCGGGTGCGGAATAGATAGAAACCAATAACGACTGCGACCAGCACGGCAAGGAGAACTCCGGCATGCAGGTCCGTTTGCCTTGACGGCTTCCAAAGCATCCAAGCATCCGGTAGCTGATCCGTCATCGGAGCCGACTGCCCCGCTCTCCTCAAAGGCCCATCCACCGCATACACGAGGAGTTGTAGCCCGATGAAGTTCAGCAGAATCGTCGAGATGACCAAGTTCACACCCCGCTTCGCCGACAGCCAAGCCGCCACTGCCGCCCAAACCCCGCCGCCGATCAAGCTCCCGATCAAAATGAGAACGGTTGCCAACAGCGGCGAAGAGAAACCGGTCAAAAGCTTGGCCACAACCGCTCCCAAAAGTGCCCCGACCACTAGCTGACCCTCGCCTCCTATATTAAAGGCTCCCGCCCGCCAAGCCACCATCACCCCAAGCCCCGCGAGCAACAAAGGCGTCGCGCGTACCAGAGACTGGGACACCGCAAACCGATCTCCAAAAGCGCCCTGAAACAATAGTTTCAGCCCCTCAAACACCGGAACTCCCCCCATGATCAGACCCAATAGCAGAATGAGCAATAGGCCCAACCCGCCCATAAACCCTGCCTTCATGCCGTCAGCGCCTCCGCCGCGGATTCAAGCAACTTCCCTTTCGATAAATAGAGTGTGCGATCAGAGGCTGCGGCCAGTTCATCCCGATCCGTCGAAATCAGCACAACCGCGCTACTATTACCGGCGGCATCTCGAATCTGCTGAAGCACAAACCGCGCCGCCTTGACATCAAGTCCGCGCGTCGGATTTACGACCACCAACAGCTCGGGCTGCCGCGCCAATTCGCGTGCCAGCACAACCTTCTGCTGATTCCCTCCGGACAGCGACTTCAGCAAGGCACGCGGTGATGGAGCCTTGACATCAAACGAGCGAATCGCCTCGGCCCCAGTCATCACAACATCCGCGATCTGAATGTTCTCCTCAATCGACATCGACAGCGCCAGCCCATCAACCTGCCGATCTTGAGGCACATAGCCAACCGAGCGAACCGGAGTCAAGGCACCCTCAGAAGTCCGGATGCCGGCCAATGCCTCGGCAAGCTCCACCTGCCCATTCCCGTCAACGCCACCAATTCCCAGCACCTCTCCGAACCCGACTGAGAAGCTAACACCATCAATCGGACAACCGCCCTGAACCCGCAGATCGCGGCATTCGAACTGCTTTTCAACAACCGCAGGGCTCTTAGGCCGCACGGCAACTTCTTCCCCAACCATCAGGTCAGCCACTTGTTTCGGAGACGTTTCGGTTGCCCTGACTGACCCTCGAAACACCCCGGTTTTCAGCACGGAGATCTGATCCGCCACCGCAAACACTTCAGCGAGCTTGTGAGCAATCAGAATGATCGTCAGACCTTGATCTGCCAACGATCGAAGAGTCCTAAGAAGCCCCGATATCTCATCCTCCGACAAAACCGCTGTCGGCTCATCGAAGATGATCACCCGTGGCGAGGTAGCTAGCGCTTTGAGAATTTCCACTCTCTGTCTCTCTCCAACTCCCAAATCCGAGCACAGCGTCTGCAACGGCAAAGCCCACCCAAGCGACTCAGCAACCCGCACCGCAGCCTCAATCGACCCGCCGGAACGCATTAGCCCCAGCCGCAAATTCTCTTCTACAGAAAAAGCTGGCACTAAGCGGAAGTGCTGGTGAACCATCTCGATTCCCGCCGCCCGATGTCCCGGAGCACTGCCGGTCAGGACCGCTCCATCCAGACTAACCGAACCAGAAGAAGCCGGAAGAAACCCCGCGAGGACGTTCATCAACGTCGACTTCCCTGCCCCGTTCTCGCCGACAACGGCGTGGACCTCTCCCGGCAAAAAACGGATCGAAACGTCAGAAAGTGCCTTCAGCGAGCCGAAGCTCACTGAAACCCCTTCGGCTGCCAGAAGTGCGCCAGGCATTAGAATTTGTCTTTGGGGACCACGAGTTTGCCGCTCAGGATGTCGGCCTTCACCGCCTCAACCACCTTCATCGCCGAATCCGGGATGTTGGACTTTAACTTCTCGTTCACCACGAAGTCAATCGCCCCCTTCTCCATCCCAAGCTGAACAACGTTTCCGTCAAACTTCTTATCTTTCACCAGCTTTGCAACTTCAAGGAAAGCGGCTTTGGCTGAAATCGTCGCACTGGCGATGACCACCCCGCTCTCGTTGTCGTTCTGGTTCAGATTAGCCCCAAGTGCCCAAACCTTGGCTTCCTTGCAAGCCGTAAACACTCCCTGCGCCGCCGCGTTTGCCTGATGAATCAGCACGTCCGCGCCGCCCTTGATCATCGTCTCCGCAACGTTTCTTGCGGCTGCGACGTCGTCATTCTTTCCGGTGAAGACTTCCAAAACCTTCACTCCCGGCTTCGCCGCCTCGGCTCCTGCGCGGAAGGCCTTGAAGGTGGAGCGAATGCTCGGCACATCCGGTCCACCCACCATTCCAACCGTTCCGCTCTTGCTGACGTTCGCGGCCAGAACTCCTGCCAGATAGAACGACTGCTCCAAATAGAACCGAATCGCCCCTGCATTCTTGGCGGTAGAGCTTCCAGAAGATGAAACAAACACGGTATCCGGAAAGTCCTTGGCGACCTGTACACCCGGCTCGTTGTACTCAAAGCCGTGCCCAAACACCAGGCTATACCCTTTCTGCGCGTAGCTGCGCATCGACTCCTTGATGTCATTCCCTTGTGCGACCTGGTTGCTGGTTTCAGCCCCCATGTCCGTCTTGATCGCCTGCAAACCGTCATACGCCATTGCCGACCAACCAGAATCGTTTACCGGGCCAGGCGTCAAAAGAGCGACTTTGAAGTCCGACTTTGTCGCCACGGGAGCCTCCGACGCGGACGAAGCTGAACTCGAAGTATCGCCGCCCGAACAGCCGAGCAGGACTAACGCACTAACCGAAAACGAGAGAAGGAATGATCGCATATCCGAGATTCTACGCGGTGCACCCGCCGAAATTGCTAGGGAATCGAGCATCATAAAGGATATGTCCCGTCTGGTTCCGATTCTCTTCGTGATCCTTTGCGCTCTCCTCATCGCCTGTGGTGGCGGTGGAGGCGGTGGAGCGGGAACCACCAGCACAACCAGCACCACCTCGACGACATCCACCACAAGCACGACATCGACAACGAGCACCACTGCTACAACCGGCAGCACCACAACTCCGGTCAAACTTTCGATCAACTGGCCCGCTCGCAGCCGTGCAATCGATGCCCCTTCGTCCGCGAAATCCGCAGTCATCACCGTTTTCGCCGGTATCGATGCCACTACCGACTACAAATTCACGATTGACCGCAATGCCGACCCAGCTGGATATACACAGAGTTACACTTCGCCGGGCCAGGTTCGCAAGGGGACGTTGCTCGTCGATGTTGCCTTCTACGCCGACCCCGCTGGTGCCGGGGCGGTCGTCGCATCAGGGGCCGCAGATGTCAACTTCACCCTCAATGGCGGCGATGTTGGGAACATCACAATTCAGTCAATCATCCAGTCCGTAACGGTACCGCCCAACCAAAGCGTCGCGGTGAACGAAACCAAGGACTTGTTGGTGGAATGCCGAGATGCTGACCTCAACTTGGTCGCGGTTTCGCCAGGCTCGGTCAACCTAACGGTATCCAGCGGAAACGGGCTTCTTGGCGTCAATGGACCCGCGATTGTTGGTCTCGCCGGGGGAGTTGGGGCAGTGATTGCCCAGGTCAATGGCATCTCTAGCCCTGCGACTCCAGTGAATGTCACCGGCGGTGGAGCCACCGGCGTTGGCAGAATCTTCTTTGTCGCCGATGGCCCAGTTCTCAAATCGATGTCCGGCGACGGAAGCGATCTTCAGACCGTGGTTGATGGAACGGGACTCTTCAGCGCAATGTCTTCGCCCGTTCCTAATCACAACCGAACTAAGCTCGCCTTTGCCGGAACCAAATCAGGTTTTGAAGCCACTCTCTTCACCTGCGCTCCCGACGGCTCCGGGCTCGTCGATCTTTTCGAAACCACGAATCCGAAGCCGGATGGTCCCTTCCATCCCCGCTGGTCGCTCGCACCAGCGGTCGCCAACAACTCCGCGACCGGACTCGACCTTCTTTGGTTCATTGCTGTCATCCCCAGCCTCGGTCTGAGTGCGTTCAATGTGAACACGACTACGGGAGTCGTCTCCCAGTCCTCAAGCGTCGATCAGATCGCCATCGGCTCGTGGACCGCCGCCCAGCGGCCGCTGCTTGGTCTTTCAGTGGCAACTGCTACCGGGTGGCATTCAACGCTGGACGGTACAGTCATCGACCAAGACGCTGTAGGTCTAAGTCAACTCGCGATTAGTTCTTCGACCGACGTTAATGTCTACCTCATTGCCGTCGATGCAAGTGGAAACCTGCGAAGGTACGACGGTAGCATCATCGACGACGGGTCGGGCGGTATTTCGGTGTTTATCACCGAAAGCAGAGTACTCACCACGAGTGGCGGATACTCGAACCCCACAATTTCACCCGACGGTACCCTGATCGCCGCCGAACGAGGTCCGTTCGAGGCCTCCGAGATCGTCACCATGACTCCATTTGGCGACAATGTTAAGTCGATTGCAACCGGAAAACAGCCCTTCTGGCGGTAAGATTCGCTTAACATGACCAGCATGCTCGCACTTGCCTTCCTGGCCCAGGGAGGCTTTGCCTCTCAATACGACGCCTACGAGTACAACATTCCGATGCGCGACGGCACCAAGCTGTACACCGTCGCCTGGGTGCCAAAGGACCTGGACGGCAAGTCCCCGCTACTCATGGAGCGAACCCCCTATGGGGCGGGATCGCCGACCACTGGTCCGCGAAGGCGATCAACCTATCTCACCGCCGCGAAGTACATTTATGTGTACCAAGACGTGCGAGGGAAGGGCAAGAGCGAGGGCGACTTCCTCAACGTCCGCCCCTTGCGCAAGGCGGGCGAGAAGTTCGACGAGACCACCGACACCTACGATACCGTCGACTATCTGATCAAGAACGTACCCAAGAACAACGGCAACGTCGGTCTTTGGGGCATCTCCTACCCCGGCTTCTACGCCGGAATCGGGGCGATCAACAATCACCCGGCGCTGAAGGCAGTGGAGCCCGGTGCGCCCGTCAGTGATTGGTTCATTGGCGACGATTGCCACCACAACGGCGCTCTTTTTCTTCAAGAAACCTTCGACTTCTGTTCAGGCTTCGATGTACCCCGTGGCGGCCAACGGCCCGTCATAGAACGGGGAAACAAGTCCGCCTACCAGTTCTTCCTCGACACGGGTGCTCTTCCGAACTTCGAGAAACAACACTATCAGGGCCTCATCCCTTACTGGACAAATGAGATCATCCCTCACGACACCTACGATCAGTATTGGAAGGATCGCTCACTCACGCGTAACTTCAAAAACGTGAAGTGCGCAGTGATGACTGTCGGCGGTTTTTTCGACAAGGAAGACCTTTGGGGTGCGCTAAACCTCTATCAGGCTGGCGAGAAGCAGAACAAAACCGACAACTTCCTCGTGATGGGACCGTGGCTCCACGGAGGATTCTCCGGTGGAACCGGTGCCTCGCTGGGAAAAGTCAAGTTCAACCAAAACTCTGCTGAGACGTTTCGCGAGAAGATCGAATTCCCGTTCTTTGAGAGATACCTGAATAACAAAGCGACGACAACCGCCGAAGCCAATATCTTCGAAACCGGCGCGAACAAGTGGCACACTTTTGCCCAGTGGCCGCCGAAGGGGCTGAAAGAAAAGTCGCTATACTTCGACGACAAAAAGTCGCTGGAATGGCTTCCCGAAAACAAGCCAGGCCACGATGACTACGTTAGCGATCCTGCCAACCCGACGCCGTACTTGGAAGATTGGCAAACCAGCCGACGAGCCGCCGGAGATTGGCTCATTCATGACCAAGCATGGGCCGAGAAGAGAGCCGACGTATTGGCATACCGGAGCGCTCCACTGGAATCCGACGTGCAAATCGTCGGAAAACCAACTGCAGATATCTGGATCAAAACCACCGGAACCGATTGCGATCTCGTCGTCAAAATCATCGACGAGTATCCAAAGGACACCACCGAGACCACCGCTGGAGCCGAGGAGAAGTCCATGGCAGGATTCCAGATGATGGTCAGATCCGACATATTCCGCGCCAAGTTCCGCAAGTCCTTCGAGAAGCCAATTCCAATCGTTCCAGGGCAACCGACCCAAGTTAAGTTTGACCTCAACGAAACAATGCACACCTTCCGAAAGGGGCACCGGATCGTCATACAGGTTCAAAGTAGCTGGTTCCCAATTGCCGACCGGAACCCAAACAAGTTCATGAATATCCACAAAGCCACCGACGCCGACTTCCAAAAAGCCACGATCTCGGTTCTTTGGGGCGGTAAGACTGGTTCAAGGATGATATTCAGACAGCTTCCCAAATGAGGCTGTATCTCGTTCGCCACGGCCGGACGGAGTACAACGTCAACCACCTCGCACAGGGGCACATCGATGTTCCCCTGGATGAGGTTGGGCACGAGCAAGCTATCAAAGTCGCAGAGTTCTTTGTCAGACACCCTGTCCAACGCATGATCTCGTCCGACAGCCAGCGCGCTGCGGAAACCGCAAGGCTTGCCAGCGTCGCCCTCGGCGTTCCTCTCGAAACGAGCACATTACTTCGAGAACGGTCTCTCGGCTATCTAGAGGGTGCCCCCATTCCTGCACTCGTCCAAGCCTGGGACGAGGCCTGTGAGGGCGGCGAGAGCAGATTCACGGTCAAACCCAAGGGAGCCGAAAGTGCCTACGAAGTCATGGATCGCATCGCTTCGATCACGTCTGACCTCCATCTCGACACACGATCAACCGCCATCTTCACGCACGGGATGACCAAAGAGGTCATTCTCTGCCGCCTCATTGGCGCACCTGTAGAGACGAGCAGATCGTTCAAATTCGACAACGCCTCCATTACCGAACTTCGCTGGCAACATGATGTCTGGGTGCTGGAAAAGTTCAACGGGACCGACCACCTCCGATGATCCTCGCCTCCCTTCTCGCCCTCGGAGCCGGACAACTCACTCCCGTGCTCACCTACCACGACATCATCCCTGTCCGGGACAAGACCAGCCTCTGGTTTGACTGCACCGTTGGCGAGTTCAAGGAGCAAATCGCCTTCTTCAGAAATAAGAGGGCCAGCTTTATTTCAATCGAACAACTCCGGCTCTCCCTCGAAGGGAAGGCTAAACTCCCCCCAAACGCCATCTGCATCACCTTCGCCGACAACTACCTCGGATTCTACAAATACGCCTGGCCGATCCTCAAGAAGGAGCGGATCCCGGTCGCCCAGTTCGTCCACACCGACTTCGTGGGAAACACCAGCGGCAGGCCCAAGATGACCTGGCACCAGCTAGTCGAGCTCGACAAAAGTGGCCTCGTCTCTGTCTCCTCCCAAACCTGCTCCCATCCCGCCGATCTCACCAAGCTCGCCGACGCCCAGCTCGACCACGAAATGCGGGATTCCATGCGAATTTTGGAGCAAAAACTGGGGCATCAGGTAAGCGCAATCGCCTATCCAAACGGAAAATATGATCCCCGGGTGGCGAAGGCGGCCAAACGAGCCAACTATAAAATTGGGTTCACCGAAGTGACTCAGCCAGCTCAAAAGATGCCTGATCTGCTGCGAGTCCCCAGATACGTCCACACGAAATATGAGCGTGCGTGGAGAGAAAGTTTCGGCAAATCCTAAATATCAGCAAGTAAACGACTGATAACTCATTTGGGGAGCGCACAGCTCCCGCTTAGTGGCCGCTGATGGTATCGCGAGGAACATGTTTTTGGGTTGGGTCGGAAATTCCGGCGGCAACCGCATTCCTCGAACGCGAAGGCTTCAGCCTCAAGGCCAAAGCATTCGAGGATTTTCACGACTTCTCTCAAGAAGGGTTCTACTTCTATCTGCTCCAAGACCAAGGCTCACCCGAGGCTAATCCGCTGGTCAACTTGTCATCGGCAAATCGCTTGGGTCACTTTGTTTTGGTCTGGACGAGCGCTGAAAACGAACTTGCCTGGTACACCGCAGGCGCGGATCACGTTGTCGTTGGTGAACCCGACGAGAAATGGCTCGCCAAACTGCATTTTATTGCCAACCTGTTGGACGAAAGGCATCAGTGGCAGGAAGCCGAAGAGAAATTCACCAGAGCCCACGAAGACCTCCACGCAACGGTGGAGAGCCTCGAGTTCGCTTCCCGGCGATTTGAAGCGCTTTTCAACGGCCTTCCCGTCGCCTGCTTCACGTTTGACGCCCAGGGGCTTGTCCATGAGTGGAACGGCCTGGCTACCGAAACCTTTGGAATCGAAGCGTATGAGGCGTTTTTCAATACCGTGTGGACCGTCCTCGATCCAGACGAAACTGGGGCTTGGAGCCAAGAAAAGGTTGAAAACCTATTCGCAAACAACAAAAGCATCGAGTTTGACTGGCAGTTCCGAAAGCCAGACGACACCGAAGTCCACCTCGCCTGCAAAGTGGTCTGCCTGACCAATCGGCGAGGCGAAGTCATTGCCGCGGTAGCCGGAAACCTTGACATCACCGAGCGAGTTCTCGCGCAGCGCAAGATCGACGAACAGATGCGCGAGATCAAGAATTATATGAAGGTCATGGAGCGCCAGCGACTCAAGCTTCAAGACGCCAACCGCCAGCTTCGCCGACTCGCCGTCACCGACGGTCTTACTGGCCTGATGAACCGACGCAGGTTCAACGAGCTCCTCGACGAGACTCTTGATCGGGCAATCAGACAAGATCATAAGTTCTCTCTGTTGCTGTTCGACATCGACCACTTCAAGGCCCTAAACGATAACTTCGGCCACCAGGCTGGCGATGAGATTCTGATCAAGTTTGCTGGCATTTTGACTTCAACTGCGAGGCGATACGAGCGACCGTCGCGCTACGGTGGTGAGGAATTTGCCATCATCTTGGATAACTGTGACGCCGCCGCTGCTCAGCTGGCCGCAGAGCGATTCCGAGCCGCAATCAATGCCGAAACATGGCCCCACCGAGACATCACTGCCTCGGTGGGATGCTCCACGTTCACCGGCGTCGAGAGCGCAAGAGGCATGATCGAGCAGGCAGACGAAGCCCTCTACCACTCCAAACACACCGGAAGAAACCGAGTAACGCACTACCGTGATCTGACCGATGGGCAACTCAAGGCCGCCTAGAGGTTAAACTGGGCAGATGCCCAAAGTGGAACCCGGCGAAAAAATCAAGCTCAAGGACTTTGACCCTTCCGACCACGGAAGCCTATCCGAAGACGAAGTCATCCAAAAACTCGAGAAGATGACCAAGCGCGTTTCTGCGCTCCAGGAACTCATGTTCGCCGCTGGGCAAACTCCGCTCTTGATCGTTCTCCAAGGACGGGACACCAGTGGAAAAGACGGTACAATCCGCCACCTCCTCAAGTTTATGAACGCCCAGGCGACTCGAATCGCCCCGTTCAAGGTTCCGACGCCAATCGAAATCGGTCACGACTTTCTCTGGCGAATTCACCAGCAAACCCCCATGAAAGGCGAGACGGTCATCTTCAACCGCTCGCACTATGAGGATGTCCTTGTAGTGCGAGTCCACGACATCGCTCCGAAAGAGGTCTGGAGTAAGCGGTATGAGCATATCAACAACTTCGAGAAGCTCCTCACCGATTCCGGCACAATCGTGCTCAAATTCTTCCTCCACATCAGCAAAGATGAGCAAGAACAGCGGCTGATCGAACGCGAAAGTGACCCCCTCAAATCCTGGAAGCTCTCCGTCGGAGACTGGAAGGAGCGAGAGTTTTGGGAGGACTACAGCGCCGCCTACGACGACGCTCTGGAAAAATGCTCCTCCAGAGACGCCCCTTGGCACATCGTTCCCGCGAACCATAAGTGGTACAGGAACTTCGTCATCACAAAGGCAATTCTAGAAGCACTTGAGCCCCATGAAACCCAATGGAAGACAAAACTCGACGCCCTCAGCATCGCCATGAAAGCCGAGGTCGCCGAGTTCAGAAAGGGCACTACTTGATGCGAACGGAGTTGGCGACTTCCTTCTCAATCGATTGAATCACGCTTGCTTGCTCTTGGGTGACAAACCGCAGCGCATATAAGTCCTTTCCGTTGATGAAGAGGTAGCTAATGATGTTGAACACGCCACCATCAACAAGCGTCTTGGTCTCCTCCATGCGGTGAACTTTGCCAACCGGAAGGTCAACCTCCTTGGCAACTGGCTTGTGAAGATACTTCTCACGCTCGTTATCATGTGCCGCGTCCCAATTCCAGTTTCCGCCTTGAGAATACTTCTGAACATAAAAGCGTGTTCGGGCTTCACCAATGACCGGCTTCGCACCCTGAGTAATTACGTTGACGATGATGCCCTTCTTCTTTAGCCGCTCGAGTTCCTCCTGCTCAGCCTCGTTGGACATCTGAGTCATGGAGTTTGAGAGTCCCTCAATTGCCTTCGCAGCCTCGGTATCCGAAGTCTGAGGAACGCCCGAATCGGGCAGCCCACTTCCCGCCCCAAGCATCGGACTTTCCATCATTCGATCCACACCCTGCCGCCAACCCGCGGGAATCGCAAGCTCGATCGAACCATCGTCGCTCGCGCCTTTCGTCCAACCAGTTGGAAGCGAGAAAGCTACTTGCTTAGCCTGAATCGCCGGACCGCCGCACCCTAATGTGCAGAGAAGAAACGTGGCGCAGATAAATGTACGCATACCGCAATTCTAGCAAATTGCTGGTTCACGAACAAGGGAATATTAAGCAATAACTTCTTCTGATGTCGAAATTTGTTCGACTAAGGCAGGAGAAATCGCCGCTTCCCAAGTCGGAGGGGCATACCCCTGCATCTCTGGCTCCCTTCGTCTCCAGCCGCGCCAAGCGGCCTTGATCTGCGACCTCGAAGGCAGATTCAAATCGCGCGCCAAGCCCAAGAACGCAAGCGTCTTGATGAACATTGCGGATGGGTCGAACTGCCAGGCGAACACGCCATGTTGAGCCCAAAGCTCGGACTTGTGGTGGGTGTTGTGCCCGCCCTCGCCCAAAGCCAGAATTTCGACAACTGCGTTGTTCCGCGAGTTATCGGGAACCTGGAACGGCTGTTCGCCCCAGATGTGGCTCACCGAGTTCACACAAAACGTAGCCCAGTTGACGTAGCAGATGCGAGCCAAAACTTCCCAAATGGATATTCCACCCAACACCATCGGTGCCCCGACGCTCACCGCCAATAGTCCGATGTAGATCAGTGGATTGCCAAGCGTGGAAATCGTCTTATCTTGCTCTATTCCAACGATCACGTCCACAAAACGCCCCCAACGAGCCTTGATCAGCTTCTCGGTCGAAGCGACAATCTTCCCGCTCTTATCCTGCACTTCCCAGTGCCCGCGATCTTCCTCGCGGAACTTGAACGTCGCCGGATCAGGAGATTTGGTCAGCAGATCTGCGCGCCAATTCTCAATGGACATCCCTTTCGGTCGCCGCAATGCCGGCTCCCGAAATGCCCACATCATGAAGCTGTGCATGAACGCATAAAACTGCTCGATGAAGATGCCACGTTTGGAGTCTTCAAAAACGTAGGGCGAGTGAACATCCGCCGAGGTCTCGCCAAAGGCGTGGTGCTTCGAGTGCTTCTTTGTCCACTCGCTAACCGGCCCCTGAACCGCCATTGAACCCATCATGAGCAAGCAAGCCCGGACCCATTCAGGACACTTGAACGACGGGTGCGTCCCAATTCGGTGGTAGCCAACCGTGATTCCAAACCCCGCCACAATCCAGCCCATGATGAACCAGACAAAGTGGTGGCCGTGGAGCAGATACTCACCTACGAAGAACGGCAATGAGAGAATTGCAAACCCAATCCGATAAGCAGAGCGCAACAAGCGAGTCCGCCAGACCGACGCCGCCAGCTTCGCATGTCGCCCCTTATAGCTCTTGATCTTCTCCGCAATCTCGCGATACCCACGAACGATCGGCCATCGTCGGAAAATCGGCCGCACGAACTTGATATGAAGCCCGACAAGCAAGCAGAACCACGCCAACAGCCCGACGGATTGGGCAAACATCACCGGGTTTTGGAGCGCCTGATAGAGCGCAACTAGCCCCCCGATGGGCGGCATGAAGATGAAAAATCCGATGAGAAAGAGCTCGAATCGGCGGTTAGCGGTCATGTTCGATTCAGACATAGCGGCTGGCGAGGCGACGGCGCAAAGCACCGAACAAAAAGACCCCGACCAGTTCAGTCTAGCATTTCCTGCTGGTCGGGGTCTTTCGGCTGTCCCCGTATATCACTACGGAGAACAAGGTCAAAACGGTTCAGAGTTTAGTCGGAACCGTGATCTTTCCGGAGACGATATCGGCCTTTACAGCCTCAATCTTTTTGAGGTTGTCCTCTCCAATCTTGTCCTTCGTGTTCTTGAAATCGCTCAGACCGACGCCGTTCGACTTCAGGTCATACACCTTCGATCCAGCCGCAAAAGTGCCTTCCTTGACGTCCTTGATAGTCTGGAAAACCGACTCGTCGACCCGCTTGATCATCGAGGTCAAGACAAAGCCCGGAGCCTGGTCGTCTTGGTTGCTATCAACACCAATCGCAAGCTTTCCAGCTTCCTTTGCTGCCGCAATAACGCCCACTCCGCATCGCCCAGCTGCGTGGTAAACGATGTCGGCACCCGCGTTGAAGAGCGATTTCGCCGACTCTTTGCCAAGCTGCGTATCATCCCAGCTCTCGGTGTACTTGCTCGGAAGCATCTCTACCTTCGGATTAGCTGCCATTGCTCCCGCCTTGTATCCAGCTTCAAATTTTTCGATCAACGGAATTTTCTTTCCGCCGACAAAGCCGATCTTGTTCGACTTGGTCGCAAGCCCAGCCGCGTAGCCCGCCAAGTAACTTCCTTGCTCCTCGCTGAAAAGCAACGAGCGGACGTTTGGTGCTTCTACCATCGCATCCACAATCGCAAACTTCACATCAGGAAACTTCGGCGCGACAGCGGTCAGGGCCTCGCCCTGAGTAATTCCGATGGCGAAGATCACGTCAAATTTCTGCTCGGCAAGCGTGGTCAGGTTGATCGTGTAATCCTTCTCAGCCTTACTGTCGACCGTCTGAATTTCAACCCCAAGCTCTTTCTGAGCCTTTTCAAGCCCCGCAAAAGCCGAATCATTGAACGACTTATCCCCGCGTCCACCGCTATCGAACACCATACCAATGCGGAGTTTCTTGCCTCCCGCATCGGGGGTCGGGGCAGAAGAAGTTGGCGAAGTCGAAGTCGACGAATCGGTGGAACCGCCAGTGCATCCGGCCAACGCGTAGACCATGGAAGCTCCTAGTAGGGCAAAAAGAATCCTTTTCATACTCATCTCAGGTACGACACCGAAGTGCTTCGGCGAGGTAAACTGGCACATTATGGCGCAATTTTGTATTGCGTCGATAAGGAGCCACCCAGTTTGATCATTTGTAACCTCACGAAGCTTGAATCCTGCGTCGATCAGATCCGAAAAACCCACCCCAAGCTTCTTGCCGCCGATGCCGCGCTCGTCGCATCCGCGCTCAGTCTCACGGGTCGCCACGCCAAGGCCGTCTACGAAGGCCAATACTTCCTTTGGCCCAACGACAACGAGAAGCTGATGGTCTCGATGTCCGCCCATCTTCACTCCATCAACGACGCCATTACCGAGTCGTTGCCCAAGAAGATCACCAAAAACACGATTCTGGACGACGAGCCCGTTCTCGTCAACATCGGCCTTGCACCGAACCTCCCTGCCGGAGAAGAGCTGCTCAACACCCGAGAAGACCTCAAAACCCTCCTCTCAGACATCCTTCAAGCCGGAGTTGAGTTCAGCTACACGTCCGCCGACATCGGCTGGCAATGGGCTCTCGACCGCGCAAACTGGAATACCATCAGCGACGGCGATCTCAGCCGACGCATCAAAATCAAAGCCAACTTCACCGAAGGTGCGGTTGGATCCGAGCAAGGCACCACCGTCAAGAAGCGATCGACCAAGAAGGCTGATGAAGCCGCCGCAGTTGCCGCAGCCGCTGCTGCTGCAGAAGCCGAAGTCGCAGCCGAAGCCGATCCAATTCTGGAAGAAGCATAAGCTAACTAACTACCTAACTACCGAAAGCTTACGGCTGAAGACTCTAAAAGCGTCTTCAGCCGTATTTTTGTTGCCTCGAGGCTCGGCAAAGTTGCCCAGCTGGTTACGTCAAAAACAGAAACGTTTTTAGAAGCAAAGTAGAGGTCTCGGAAAAGTCTATCGTTCTCATCACCAGTCGTCACTGCGGTGGTTCCCAAGATGATCGGCACGCCCGGTTGCCCGAACTCAAAATAACCACGCAAGAGCCCTTTTGCGTGCTCCATGTCTTGCACAGTTAGCTTCTCGACCGAAGCCATTAGGGCTGCTTGAACCCGCGCAATCGCCCCCTCTTCGAGAATCGATTTATCCGCGGCAATCGCAACCCGAAACTCCCAGCCCGCCTCAGTCGGGATCAAAAAGGCATCCTGCTGGTAGCTCATCCTGAGCTGTTCACGGCACACTCGCCAAAGAATGGAGTCCTTTCCGCCTCCGAGCAAAGTTGCGTCGAGCAGATCGTTTGCGCTAGGAGCCGAAATCCGCTTGCTGAGCAGCAGTATCGGCGGCTCGCCGATCTCAAGCTTCAATTTCGGCGACCTGCCATAGATACTCTTACTAGGCAAATATTCCGCCCAATATTGTTCCCGCTTTTGCCAAAGTGCTCTCGCCTGACCTCCCAAAAATGGCCCCCGAACCCCAACTGTGATATTCGAAGGCTGGACCACATACCGCCAAATATCCTGAAGCAGCGCTTGGTCGATCTCCATTGGAACCGTATCGTACGCCCTGGTTGCCCGCCGCCAAGGCGATACACTCGGCGAAGTCTCCACTTTGATCGCCTCTGGCAAAAACGACGGCTGAGTCAGCACGCTCGAAAGAACGCTGAGCCCTGACCCGATGTCCTTTGGCTCCACCGTCAGCCCGATCCGAAGAGAATCTGCAAGCTGATCAATGCGAAAACGGTAGCCGGGAGCCAGGACTCGAGTGATGTCTCGACGACCGTAAACCGAGGTCATCTTCACGGCGTTTTGCGCCGCCTGCTCCAGCCGGAACCGAAAGCCAGGCTCAAGCTTGGGCAACTTGATTAGCGCCTCGATTGCCACCAGTTCACCCGATCTGGTGGGAAACTCCTCCAACCTCGGCATCGCAACAACCTGCGCGGCGACCAAAGCAAGAATCACTTCGCCACCGCCTGAATCTGCCGCCAATAGTTCAAAAACTGCGGATAATCGGCGTACTCGACCTGCTCCCAGAGCTTCGACGGCCTCTGGCTTAGCCCTGCGCTAAGAAGCGTCCCGTAGAACGAAGCCGATTTCGCCGGAGTAGCAACCTGATCGCGAATCCAACCGTAAACGTACGCTTTTCCAACCTGAAACGCGGCCGCGGGATCCTCCCCTTTGAGAACCGCGCCGATCTCCTCAGCCGGGTCAACCGAGCCAAGTAACGCCACGGATGGACGTGCAGACGGTAAGTAGCTCACGAACGGACGTGACAGCTTGCTACTCGCCGCAAATGTAGCTACCAAAGCCGATATTGAACCCGGACTACCAATTGGCGGCACCACAATCGCCGCCAGTTGTTTGGTTCCAAACGAACCGGAAATCGTTCGGGGAAGCCACTGCTTGGCGCCGCCTCGAGGAAGGCCCTCTAGCTCAGGCCGAATCTGCTTTGTTATCGCTGCCTTGTCGACCGGACCTGCGATCGAAACCACGATCTGGCTCCCCATTACCATTTTTCTCCAAAGCGAAGTGAGCTGCTCAGGTGTCGCCTTCCCACAGGCCTCAGCGTCCCCCAACATCGAAAGCCCCTGTTCCTCAAATACCGCGTCCCAAGCGGATTTTCCGAACTTCGCCACCGAATCCTGAAGCTCAACCTCATGCCCGATGACCGCCGCTTCACGAGCGATTTCGTCCTTCGTAACGCTCTTCCAATCCAAGAACTTGCGCATTGTGGACACAACGACTGGAACAGCAGAGGCTGGAACGCGCCACTCGAACCTCATCGAATCTCGCGAAGTCGCCGCATCCAAAGCTCCGCCCAGAGTCTCAATCGCAATATCATGCCCAGGCACAGAGCGGGCAATGATATGCTCCATCAGGTGCCGATAGCCGTAAGTCGCCGGAGTGTCCGGCGAATTCGCATTCGACACAATCAGCTGAATCACCACCAAAGAAGCAGGAACCTGCTGAACGAAGATCACCGCGTCGTTTGGCAAAACCGTCCGAAGGGCGTTTTCCTCCTGAAACCGAGATTGCCCCAAAAGCAGAGCCAAAGCAATTGAACCAAACGCCAAAACGTAGCAAGTATACGACGGCGGTACAATCTCCCCATTAGCCGCAGGTTGAAAAACAGCATGAAATACGCGTTCCTCCCCCTCGTCGCCCTCAGCACAATCTCCGCCGGACAGGTCTCTCCAGTGCCGGGGGGGAAGTATAAGTTCGCCACAAAATACACGAAGGGACAGACCTACAAGTACAAGATGAACGTGAATGTTGGTGGTCCCCAACCGGTCAATCAGACCCTCGGTGTCGTGGTGAAAGTTCTAGCCGTGAAATCAAACGGCAATAAGACGCTACAGACGACCACAAACGTCCCCGGGCAAAAGCCTCAAGTTGCCACGATGACTCTCGACAAGTACGGAAAGCCAACTGACAACAACTTCGGCACTTTTTCGGGCTCGCTCGGACTACCGCTCGACGCGATCAAAGTCGGCCAAAAGTGGTCTGGCGACGTACAACTCGCCGGCGGTGTTGCTGGTGGAGTCCCCATCAAAGGGCTCTACACATTCAAGGGCCTCTCCACCGTCAACGGCACCAAAGTCGCGACCATCACCTTTAGCATGGACATGCGCGCGATGTTCAACTCCACCGGCACCGGAACTCAGGTCGTCCGTGTCTCCGACGGTCAGCTTTATTCAATGAACATGGTGATGAACATGGACGTCCCCGATCCTAAAACGAAAAAGGTGAGCAAGATGAAAATGACCATGACGGTGGCATTGGCGAAGTGATTACCGCCGGATCAAGCAACCCCGTCATCGCGGAGCTACTTCGAAGACACCCGAGGGTGACAACCTGCTTCAGCGATCATCCTGGTATCGAGTTCGGCTCGCGCTCGGTCTCGCTTGGAAAAGGGGAAGAGGGTGGGCTCATTGAGCTCATCGATAACAACCCACTCGTCTGCGCCGACCACTGCTGGGTTCCCTCCCCCGCCGGAACCCTTGCCCTCCTCGCTCTCGGCCCGATCGCCGAGGCGGGATTGCTCGTCGAAGCCCCCGCCGTACTCACATCTTTCCCCGATGCTGACCAAGCGACCATCGAGCGCGAGCTTCAATCAGCAAGCTGGAACGGCGGAATCATGCTTCAAACTGAGAACCACGACCTCGGCTCCGTTCGTGGAGTGTACGTCGTCGCCAAAATCCGTAATCCAGACAGTTTCGACGACCTCGACGAAATCTACCGCGAACGCTACGCTCGATCATTTTTCGTCCGCGAGCGCGGCGATTCGGAGTGGAACAAGGAGCTCGCTGCCGGCACGCCATTCGCCTATTACTTCCTCGAACTCTCCCCTGGCGAAACCGAAAGCCTCCTCAGCATTCACGTCATGGCCGACATCAACGGCAAGCTCGGCGCCGCCCAATACGTTCACATGATGAACGTTATGTGCGGCTTCGAGGAGTCGCTAGGCATTCTCTAAAGTAGAATGCCCGGTATGGCGGCGTACAAGCGCATTCCCCTCTTCATCAAGATCATCCTCTCGCTTCTGATTGGCGCGATCTTGGGTCATGCGTGGCATTCGGGCTTCGGCCCGCTTGTCAGCCTCACCGAGGCGACGGGAATCAATGGCGAATCCTTCAAATGGATTTCTGATCTTGTTCTCCGTGTCCTCCGCCTTCTCGCTACCCCGCTCATCTTCACCGCCGTCATCGGCTCCATCATCGGCGCCGACATCACCGGCCGTAAAGCCGGGAAGCTGATGTGGCTCCTGATGAGTAATACAGTCGTTGCCATCTTAGTCGGGCTCCTCTTTGCCAACGTCTTCCGCCCAGGTGATCATCTCAAAAACGTCTTTGAACAAAAGGGGCAAGCCCCGGACAAAGAGCCCTACAACATCTGGAACCACCTGCTTGACTCGGTTCCCACCGATTTCATTTCGCCGTTCCAAAAGAACGACATTATCGGAATCATCCTCATCGCGATCGCCTTCGGCGTGGCAATGCGAATGCTCCTCCACTCCGAGCAGCCCGCCCTAAAATCCACCATCGAGCACTTCCAGAAGACCCTCAACGCCTTCTTCCAGCTCACCTCAAAAATCCTCCACTGGGTGTTCGAGCTTGTGCCGCTGGCCGTCTTCGCCGTCGTGACCCGCATTGTTGCCACCAAGGGGCTAGAAAGCCTCACCGGGATGGGTGTCTGGGTCCTCAGCGTCGTCGGAGCCCTGCTCGTGATGGGTGCGTTCTATCTCATCCGAATGTCGCTCTCCAGCCGAATCTCGCCGCTCGTCTTCCTCAAAGGCGGCAAAGACGCCTTCTTCATGGCATTCTCCACCGCGTCCTCTGCCGCAACTCTCCCCGTCACCTACCGATGCGCCACCGAGAACCTCAGTATCAAAGACGAGAACGCCAGCATGGGCATCATGGTCGGCGGAACTTTCAACCACGACGGAACCGCCCTCTACGAAGCAATGGCCGCTCTATTCATCGCTCAAGGAATCGGAATGCATCTGCCGATGGGTCAGCAGGTGATCGTGGTCATCATGTCCGTCATCGCCAGCGTCGGCGCTGCCGGAATTCCCGAAGCCGGCCTCGTCACGATGCTCGCCGTCTTCAAAGCCGTCAACCTCCCCGTCGAGTACATCCCCCTCCTCCTCACCGTCGACTGGTTCCTAGACCGATGCCGCACCACCATCAACGTGATGGGCGACATGGCTTCAACGGCAATTTTGGAAGGAAGGGACACGCCTACGGAACGTTTACCAGCGGAGCCAGTTTGACGCTCGTCCGATAGAGCTCACCCTTACGCGAAAGCGTCATTTTGAGTTCACTACCCTCCGGCCCCTCAAACTTCTTACGCATCCGCGCATAGCCGATATTCGGCGCATCTTCGGTGCCGAAGCCCAGGAATAGGTCGCCTCGCTTAACACCGACCTTTTCCGCCGGTCCACCCTTCACAACGTACACAACAACCCAGTTTTTTCCGTTTGTATCCCAACGGCACACCATTCCGGCCTCGGAATCTGGCTCGTCGTGGGTTTTCCCGGTGAAGTTCTCGAACCATACCCGCCGCCTCTGGTAGTCCAGGGTCAAGTTGAAGTTTTTGAGGAATCCAAAACCGACTGTGCCGTCGCCTTCTGCCGACGAAGACGGCAGATCGATGATGCTCCAAACACTACTTTCGACCGGAACGCCGAAAATGAACATCTTTGGCATCCTTAGATTGAAGGTATCTACCGCGCCCGAAGCAACAAATGCCTGTGAAACATAAGGAGGTTTTTTTGACATGGGCATCACCCCAACGCGGTCAAGCACGTCCTTATGGGTCGTTGCATAAAAACTGTTCCCGGTGTCTAGCGCCAGCGTCAGCGACTTCCCTGCCTCCGTCTTCACCAGCATTTCCATCGAATCATGCCCGGTTGGCAACAACTTCGTCAAAAACGTCTTGACCCCATCTGGCTTTCGAGTCGTGATGTCGTAGTTCTTGGGATAGAAAATGAACTTCTTCTTCTCAAAGTTGATCTCTGTGATGTTCTGTGAGATCACGGCGTATCCCATGAGACCGTCGCAATGCTGACCATAACCAAGTGTGTTATCTTCCCCAGGTCGTAGCACCGCCGAGGCGTCAGTTCCCGCAACCGGAATGTTCATATCTCCGAGTTTTAGGGTCTTGATACTTACCGTATCGACTTGAAAAGAGCCGACAAAGTCTCGAAGGTTCATCTTGCCATCAGGCTTCCCAAGATTGATTCCTGCGTCGCACGTGACATAGCCACTGAAGCCCGTGTCGAACATCAGCGAAACCTTTTTACCGTTTACTTCGGCGTCAACAATAATCGCCGTCTCCGAAGTCCGAAAAGGGACCTCTACCGGAGCCGTGATGTCTTTCACCGGAGCCACGGCGGGCTTTGCCGCGCCCTGACTCAAAACGATTGCGCCTACAACAGAAAGCATTGCAATATTCTAACGTACAAATGCCGCCACAAGTAACGACTATTTGCGCCCGAGCAGCAGATAAAGCGGCATCGTCAACCAGCTTCCACCACAACAGGAGCACGGGATATGTGCGATCAGCCAGACCATATTCCCTTTTCGATGAATCAAATCCAGGATCATCCAGAGAATCGAAGCCCCTAGTAAGGCGTATCCAAAGGCCTGCAATACCGGATTCGTCATCGATGCCTGGATCGCGGCAGTTTTAGCCTGATCG
Organism: Fimbriimonas sp.; assembly: GCA_965248555.1. Taxonomy (GTDB): domain Bacteria; phylum Armatimonadota; class Fimbriimonadia; order Fimbriimonadales; family Fimbriimonadaceae; genus Fimbriimonas. Next base: position 599,272 of record CBDFJP010000002.1, read on the forward strand.
TTAGCCTGAGCCGCCGACATCATTTCTCCCATCTTAGGAAGAACCGTCATCATAGAGTAAATGAACGAAAGCCCGCTCATTGCAGACAGTACCCACCCCAACACGACCCAGTTTTTGCCCATTTTCTTGATAAATGGCAGTCCTTCGTTCTGGACTTCGTAGGCCATTGCCTGATCTCTGGGATATTCGGCGACCTGATTCGATTGAGGCATCCTTTGCAGCAGCCCCCTCGCCCCTTCGTGGTTCGAATCCAAATCCAACGCCTCGGTGGCCAACGACCGCGCCAGCGTCAGATTCCCAGCATTGAACTCATGCACCGCCGCATTGAACCGAGCTTTCGCATCCCCCGGCCCAAGCCGAATTGCAACGTCGAACGCCGCCGAAGCCTCGCTCGAGTTCCCCAGTTGTGAAAGACACACCGCCCGACCAAGTGCCGCCCCGGCCGAATTGGGATCGATCGCCAGTGCCGCGTCAGCCTTTGCCAACCCCTCTGCAAACTGACCCGAATTGACGAGATCAGTGCATTCGCCGACTAAAACTTCTAGTTGAGAACTCATTTCTTAAAGATTGTACGAACCCCGACGACGTTTCGGTGCAATTTTCTGTATACTTGCCGAACCCAAACACGCCGGGACCGCTCGGCAACCATAGGTGAAACCAAGTGAAAATCGGGGGAAGCAATCTTAACATACTCGCGCTAGCTGCAATCATCGGCGGCGCTCTCGTCGGATGCGGTGACAGCTCAGCAAGCTCGGGCACAACCACCCCAGACACTAAGCCAGCGGGCGGCGACACGCCAGCCCCAGCTACCGGAGCCCGAAAAGCTCCAACCGCGGAAGGATTCAAGGCCGAAGGCGACACCATCAAAATCGCCGTCGTCACCAGCATCTCGGGCGACAACAAGCCTTGGGGAACTGACCAACTCGACGGCTGCAAGCTCGCGGTTGATGAGTTCAACAAAGCAGGTGGCCTTAACGGAAAGAAAATCGAGATTGTTGAAGGCGACACCGCCTCCAAGCCCGACCAAGCCAAGCTGGCCGCCGAGAAGGTTCTCGGCCAAGGCGTCATCGGAATCGTCGGCGAAGTCTCGAGCGGAAACACCATCCAGATTGCTAAGTCAGCGTTCGATAAGGGTGTTCCCGTCGTCGCCGTCGGAGCAACGAAGACCGACCTCACCGACGAAGGCTCCCACGTCTTCCGAGTCTGCTATACCGACGCATTCCAGGGTCCAGCGATGGCGCACTTCGCGTTTGAGAAGTTGAACAAGAAGAAGGTCGCGATCCTCACCGATAACGCGCTTCCCTACTCCCAGGGCCTTAGCGACAGCTTCCGAGCTGAGTTCAAGAAGCTCGCCGGAGACGATTCAATCGTCGCTGACGAGAAGTACGAGTCCGGTTCCAAGCAAGGTACCGACTACCAAGGCGTTCTTACAAACATTGCCAAGGCTAACCCCGAAGCTCTGTTCCTGAGCGGCTACTTCACCGAAGTCGGCCCAATCGCAAAGCAAGCTCGCGCGGCTGGCATCAAGGCAGTTTTCCTCGGCGGAGACGGCTGGGATAGCGATACGATCCTTGCCGGAGCAGGCGATGCCATCCTCGGCGGATTCTTTGCCAACCACTACAACAACCTCGATCCAAGCCCCGAAGTCCAAGGCTTCCTTGGTCGATGGAAGGCAGCCCACAACGGTAGCGAGCCATCCACCACCATGGGCGCGCTCGGTTACGACGCCATGATGGTCACCCTTGACGCCCTCAAGCGAGCCAAGGCTGCCGACTCCAAGAGTCTGATCGCCGCTCTCGAAGACACCACCGACTTCAAGGGAGTCTCCGGAAGCATCACCCTCAAGGGAATGAACGGCAACCCGCCCAAGAAGCTCATCGTTGTCGAAGTCGTTCCGAAGACCGGCAACAACTGGCAGAAGTACGCAACCAGCTACACCCCAGACCAAATCAAGTAAGGCAAAAAACAAAGAGTGCTAGACCTCGTATCGCTTAATGTGGCAGTGGTGGATTTCACCACCCTGCCACAGCAACTCGTAAATGGCTTCCTTTTGGGAGCCATCTATGCGCTTGTCGCCCTGGGTTACACCATGGTGTACGGCGTCCTTAAGCTGATCAACTTCGCCCACGGCGAAGTCTTCATGCTCGGTTCCTACGGCGCAATGTTTGCATCCTGGATGCTTGGGTTCGGGCCTGGCGGCTCGGCCGTCGCTGGCTCCTGGGTCACCCTGCTGCTCATGTTGCTCATGGCGATGCTTGTCTCTGGCTCTGCCGGATTCGTGATCGAACGGTTTGCCTACCGCCCCATCCGAAACCACCCCCGAATCGCCTCACTGATCACCGCGATCGGCCTTTCGCTTCTGCTTCAGTACGGCGGGCAAGCCTTCTTGCTCGAAGGTAAAAAGCAAGCGATCACCTCCAAAGTCAATCCTTACTCCGACGATTTCGTATTCACCCCCAAGAAAGCCGACCCGGCTCTTATCGCTCAGGCCGCCGCGCTTCAGCCGGAAGTCGACGCTGCTCAGAAGGCCTTCGATGCGCGCATGCCCTTCGAAAAGAGCAAGTTCGAGCTTTCTCCCGAAGGCGACCGCCTCAACAAGGCTCTGGCAGAGATCACTGCTAAGCGCGACAAACTACAAAACGCGGCTTCAACCAGTGCCGTTACGGTTCGACTCCCAAAGGGCAAACTCATCATGCTCACCACCACGATCTTGCTCATGATCGGTCTGTGGTACCTAGTCATGAAGACCCGAATGGGCCGCGCCATGCGCGCCGTCTCGGTCGACTTCAACGCTTCCTCTCTGATGGGAATCAACCTGAACACAGTGATCTCCTTCACCTTCATCCTCGGCTCGGTGCTTGCCGGAGCCGGAGCCATGATGTACTCCACCTTCCAAAGCGCCCCCATCGACCCCTTCAGTGGCACCGCGCCCGGCGTTAAAGCCTTCGTCGCCGCCGTCCTCGGCGGAATCGGAAACATCCCCGGTGCCGTCGTCGGTGCGCTCCTAATGGGTGTCGCCGAGAACCTCGTCACCTGGGCCGGTTACTCCTCCTACCGCGACGCAATCGCCTTCGTCATCCTCATCGCCGTCCTGCTCTTCAAGCCAGGCGGACTCCTCGGCTCGAACAAGGTGGAGAAGGTATGAGCCAGTTCAACTTCGGCAAATGGTTCGGCACCCGGGCTATCTCTATCGTTGTTGCTGTTGTCTTCTGCTTGTTGCTTGACAAGCTAATGCAAGGGGCAGACCGCTCGTACTACCGCTTCCTCCTCTCGTTGGCTGGCATCTACGTCACCCTGGCTGTAAGCCTTAACCTCATCAACGGGATTACCGGCCAATTCTCGATCGGCCATGCCGCGTTCTATCAGATCGGCGCCTACACAGGGGCAGTCCTTGCGGCGAACAAGTTCTCGGACCTCGCCGCCACAAAGCCGCTCCTTTGGCTCCTTCTTGCTGCGTTTTTTGGGGCCATCGCCTCCGGTCTAGCGGGCCTCATCGTCGGCATCCCGTCCCTGCGGCTTAAAGGCGACTACCTCGCCGTCGTAACCCTCGGGATCGGCGAGATCGTCACCATCATCGCAAAAAACCAGAAGTCTCTTGGCGAGGCCTATGGTCTCTCCACCGCCAAGATCGAATCTGTATTCTTGATCTCTCTGCTCGCAATCACTTGCATTGCAGTGTGCCGTAACCTGCTCAAAAGCGCCCACGGACTCGCGTTCCTCGCGGTGCGGGAAGATGAAGTTGCCTCATCGGCGATGGGTGTCAACTTAACCCGAATCAAGGTAACCGCCTTCGTCCTTGGCTCTGCCTTTGCCGGAGCAGCGGGTGCGCTCTACGCGCACACCAAAGCATTCGTCAGCCCTCCAGACTTCTCGATGGACACGTCGTTCCTGATCCTCACCATGGTCGTCCTTGGCGGAACCGGGTCAATCACGGGGACCACGATCGCTGCAATCGTGCTCTTCCTCATTCCTGAGAAAATGCGTGACTTGCCTTACGTCCAAATGGGCACTCCATTGGGCGTCGCTATCGGAATCATTGTGGCTGTGGTGCTCTTACGAAAAGTCCAGGAGACCTTCCACGGGGCTGGAACAGAGCGGCTCATGCGTAACCTTGGCTCAGTCGCAATCGGAGCGGTTGTCGCGTTTGTCATGGCGAAACTTCTCGTCATGATCCCGGCCTTCCAGTCACTCATCAACGGCGCGCTCTTCCGAATGCCCGTACTCGCGGTGACCCTCGTAGTCCTCATGCTCCTCCGCCCGCAAGGAATCTTTGGCCACCACGAATTCTCGTGGAGTTGGGTTCAAAAGCTACTGGGCAAGAAGGCTCCCGAAACGGAGGTGGCGGCGTGAGCCTCCTCAAACTCGACCAAGCCACCATCAAGTTCGGCGGACTCGTCGCCGTGAACTCTGTTTCGCTGGAACTGAACAAGGGCGACCTCTTCGGCCTGATCGGTCCTAACGGAGCCGGAAAGACCACCTGCTTCAACCTCATCACCGGCGTCTACGCCCCGACCAGCGGGAAGATCAACTTTGACGGCCGAGACATCACCGGTACTCCGTCCAACAAGATCGCCCAGCAGGGCATCTGCCGCACCTTCCAAAACATCCGACTCTTCCACTCGCTTTCTTCGCTCGAAAACGTAGTGGTAGGCGGCTTTCTCCGCCACAAGACGACCCTTGGTTCCGCCCTCTGCTACCTCCCATCGGCGATCAAAGAGACGGACGAACTAAAGGAGAAGGCACTTGAGCTCCTTGATCTCGTCGATCTAAAAGACGTCGCCAACACCCGCTCCCGCGACCTTCCGTACGGCAAACAACGCCGCCTAGAAATCGCCCGAGCCTTGGCCACCCAACCTAAACTCCTCCTCCTGGACGAACCTGCAGCCGGAATGAATCCTCAGGAGAAAATGGAGCTGCTCCAGATGGTCAAGAAGATCCGCGATGTCCTTGGCGTCACTGTCTTCCTCATAGAGCACGACATGAAGTTCGTCATGAACCTCTGTGAGCGAATCCTGGTTCTGGATCACGGCGAAGAAATCGCCCAAGGCCCTCCCGCCGAGATTCGGAGCAATTCAAAGGTCATCGCCGCCTACCTCGGCGAAGCGGTATAGTTCGGAATCATGCGTGCCAATGAGCATGTGGAACTCCTGCTCGCAATACCACAGCAACAGCCTGACCCTCAGGCGCAGGCCTGTCGGCAGTCGATGCACCGCACCCTGGCCGATTTTGTCGCCTGCCAGCGATCGTGGCTTCCTCTGATCCAAGCGATCATCAATGGCAGAGCACGGGCGACCGTCAAACTTCATCCGTTGAAGCTAATGGAGTCATCCGGTCTACTTCAAACGGAATGGTCCGAGCTGACAGCAGAGTATGTTAGAAATGCTGAACTCTGGGAATCACTAACGAACGCTGCCGATCCACTACACAAGTTGACGGTAGGCCATCGCACTTGGACAGTTACTGAACTGACGGAAAGATTAGTTCGACACGAAAGCCACCACCTCGCTGAACACGGGCTGGTGGCACCGTGACTAGAACTTAACTAGCCGAACAGCTTCGTTCACAATTTTATCTACCGAAGGCAACACATGAAGCTCCAACGGCTTCACCCAAGGCACCGGAGTGTCCATTCGCGTCACCCGGCTAGGAGGCGCGTCCAGCAAGTGGAACGCCTTCGTTGTGATCCGCGCAACAACTTCGCCGGCAAAGCCGCAAGTCATCGGAGCCTCATTAACCACGATCACCCGCCCAGTCTTCGCCAGCGAAGCAAAAATCGTCTCCTCGTCCAAAGGAACCAGCGACCGCAGATCAATCACTTCAGCCGATATCCCCTGCTTCTCAAGCTCCGCCGCCGCATCCAGGCAGTGATAAACGTTCTGCCCGTAAGAAACTAGAGTCACATCCGACCCTTCCCGCCGAACCGCCGCCTTGCCAAGCGGAACAATGTAGTCCTCAGATGGTAATACTTCCTCAATCTCGCGCTTTCGGTAAAGCTCCTTGATCTCGTAAAAAATGACCGGATTGCCGTCGCGCAGAGCCGCCTTCAGCATCCCTTTAGCGTCATACGGAGTCGAAGGGCACACAACCTTTAGACCAGGCGAGTTACAGAACCACGCCTCGTTCATCTGGCTGTGATACAGAGCGCCGCCGCCATAAGCCCCCGCCGGGCCACGAACCACGACCGGAATATTCACCTCTCCCGCCGTACGGTAGTGGTAGGTCGCCATCATGTTAACGATCTGGTCGAAGCCGCACGAAATGAAGTCGATGAACTGCATTTCGGCCATGACGGTCATGCCGTTCAACGCCATTCCGACCGCCGAGCCAATGATTGCCGCTTCCGAGATTGGCATGTCGACCACACGATCCTCGCCGTACTTCGCCTGCAAACCGTCGGTAACGCCAAATGCGCCGCCAAGCCGCCCGATATCCTCACCCTGACAGAGCATCAGCTTGTTCCGCTGCATCTCCTCATCGAGAGCTTCTTTCAGAGCCGTCAGATAATTCTTTTTCAAAGCCGCCGGAGCTTCCGTTGTTGCCGCCATGATTAGTTATTCTCCTTGAAGACCCACATCGCGCCTTCTTCAGCCTCGGGAAGCGGAGAAGCAATCGCCGCCTCAATGCCCTTATTCAGGTAAGCCACAACCTCAGGTGGAAAGTCTTCGTTGGTCGCCTCGCCGGCTCCCTTGCCTTCAGCCATAAAGCTCGTCGCGGCATCGCCCGTCAGGTGCCCAAGCTCAATCAGCCGTTTTCGACAAACCGCAATCGGGTCGCGTGAACGGCCCTTCTCGACTTCCTCCGCCGGGCGGTACTTCGCCGCTCGGTCGTCGTCGTGGTCGCCGTGTCCATAAGCGCGGAACGTCTTGCACTCCACAATCGCTGGCCCCTTGCCGCTTCGTGCGTGTTCAACTGCCTCCATCACCTTGTCGTAGACATCAAAAACATCTTGCCCGTCTGCGATCAGACCCGGAATTCCGAAGCCCTTCGCCCGATCCGCAAAATCCTCCAAGGGAGACTCTAGGTCAGTTGGAGTTCCGTAAGCCCAATGATTGTTCTCTATAATGGTAATCACCGGAAGTTTGTGAACCGCCGCATAGTTGATCGCCTCATGGAAAATCCCCTGAGCCGTCGAACCTTCGCCGTTATAGGTCAAAACGACGCAGTTCCCGCCCTGGATTCGGTCGGCATAAGCCACCCCCGCCGCGGCTGGAATCGTGCCGGCGAGCATCGAGGTCGAGTGAATAATCTTGTTTGCCTTCGAGCCGATGTGCGACCAGTTATCCCGTGCGCGACCCGGAGAGCCGACTTTGCCCCAAACTTGGCAACAAACTTCTTCGATGGTCATTCCCAGCCGTGAATCGTTATCCCAGCCGCCCCGGATGTCCTTCAAAAAGAATGCCGGCATATCACGGTGAATCGGGCTAATCCAGTCCGTCGACTGAAGCCCAAAAAGCGAACCAACAAGAATTGCCTCTTGGTTATGGGACGAATAAAGCGTTCCCCGAAGGCGTCCACGCTTTTTCTCTTTGATGAGACGGATATCAAAATATCTGGCAAGATAGAGCTGCTTAAAAAGCTCCAAACAATCGTCGCGAGTTAACAACTCGCTCGGTCGACGGCTACCCTGCCCTTGCTCCGCTCGCTCGGCGGTCGCACTTCCTGTTTTCGCGCTCACACTTTCTCCAGTCGCAGTACAACTATTACTTCGGAGAATACCCAAGGATCAGTAGCGTTTCAGGTTCAAAAAGCTCTAAAAACGAAACAACCTCCGAGCAAACGCCCGGAGGTTGTCCCAACTTGCTATGAAATCAGAGCGAGTTGATGATGCCGCCGATCTCGGTCATGAAGCCGCTAAGACCGCCGTATCCCAGGATGTCGCCGACCTTAGTTCCATCTGCTTTGAGAACGAAAACGTGCGGAATTGCGTCAATCCCGTACTGTTCTGCAAGCGTCGGGTTGAGGTCAATATCGATCTGGCAGAATACGACCTTCTTGCCAAACGCCTTGAACTCTGGAGTATCGAACGCGTCAGCCGCCATTCGCTTGCAGGGTCCGCACCAGCTTGCCATGAAGTCAACAAAGATGCCCTTGTTGGTCTTCGCCGCGATCATCTTCGCTTCTTCGAAGTCGTAAACCCAGCGGGAGCCAAAGAAGTCCTCATAGGACATCTCGGTTGATCCAGTTGGAGCTTTGAACGCGAAAAGCGTATCAACCGCCGCTCCATCGACAACGACGTTCTTTGCTGAGAAAACGAGCTGCTTTGGCTTAGTCTGCCCCTTGGCGGTCGCCGTGAGCTGCGCTCGTCGAGCAACGCCGTCTGGTGAGACATAGAACGAAGTCGTTTTCTTGCCCGAGTTGTCAAAGAACGCCTTGACCTCGTTGACCTGCTCACCGCCGAGAGTCTTGGTTCCCGCGTCAACCGTCTTCACCGGCTTCAGAGCCGCGCCAAAGAAGCCGCTAAACATTGCGTACTGATCCTCATTAAGGGTCAGCTTAAGTTCCTCAGTTGTTTGTGGCTTCTTGTAAAAGATGTTGTCTTTCTTCGAGAAAACGGTGATGTTGGTTCCGTCGGCAACGATGGTCTCGTCAGCAGTATCGAGCCGCAAAGAAGCTGGCTTCTTCATGTCGATCTTGTAGCTGCTCGCTCCGCCGCCAATCTCGTTGACGGTAACGGTCGCCGAAACCGACTTCTTACCAGCCAAAGCCGTCTGCCAGTCGGTGAAGCCTTTGCTTGGAGTGTCCAAAAATCCCGCGAACGCGGACAGGGCGATGAGTGTTGTCATAACTAATTCCCTCGCTTATGCAGTGAGTTAAAGCTATCATACACAGAGATTGCTCATGTCAACGAAATTTGCGCGAATTTCCTTAGTCATTTTGATGATCACCCACTTCTGTCTCGCGGCGTGGTTCGCGATGATCACGCCGTACCGGACGGGCGGGATTCTGCTCAACCAGCGCGGGCCAGACGGCCGTCCGGCATATTCAAAAGACATCGGCGCGCCGGATGAGCGTCAACACGCAAACTACATTGGGTATCTGCTAAAGGAGGGCAAGCTACCGGTGTTTGATCCGAAGTCGCCTACTTTGTATGAGGATTATCAGAGTCACCAACCGCCGCTCTTCTACGGGTTAGCCGCAGGGATCGCAAAGGTCACTGGTCAGACCGATGTCGGGTCCCAGTCTTTCGGTCGCGAGATTCGGCTTTTCAACTGCCTGGTTGGAGCAATAGGAGTCGCTGGGGCCTTCTTTGCCGCGTTGTGGGGGACAAAACGTGAAGAATTGGCAATTGTAGCCGCCTCAGTTGCGGCACTGTTGCCACTAAACGTTGCCTTGAGCGGTGCGATTTCCAATGATCCCCTGCTCGTGGGCTTGATCGCCTGGAGTGTTGCGGGTATGGCCAGGGCACCGTCAAGACCAATTCACATTATTGCTACTGGGGTGCTAGTTGGCGCAAGTTTTGCTACAAAGTCGAGCTCACTAATTCTGCTACTGCCGTTCATCTTATGGGGCATTCAAGGCTATCGTCAAGCTCAACTGAAACCGCTGCTTTACGTGGCTGCACTATGCATAGCCGTGCTACTGTTCGGCTTCCCTATTTGGCTAAGAAATTTCACCCTCTACGGGGACCCCCTTGCCCAATCCGCCTTTAAAGAAGCCTTCGTTGGCTCCGCCCAAAAATCCGCCATCCTCGGCGCGATCGAAGCCGGACCAAGCGCAGGTTCCCCCGAAGTTCAATACTGGATCAACTGGATCGGATACTGGACCGCCCGCTCCTTCATTGGAGTCTTTGGCTACATGGACATCTGGTTCAACGCCAGTGGCAAAGCCAACAGCAGCACCGACCCAAACCTCCTCTACAAAGCCATCATCCTCTTCAACTTCCTCGGCCTTGGCGGCGGAGTCCTGTGGCTCCGCAACAACTGGAAGGAGAACCGACGCCTCGGCGCGATCACGCTCGGCCTCATCGGACTCACCGTCGCGCTGTTCGTGATGTTCAACAACACCTACTTCCAGGCCCAGGCCCGCTACCTCTTCCCTGCCCTCAGCGCGTTTGCTACCCTCATGGCAATCGGGTGGGTGCAAATCTTCCGAAAGTGGCAGATCGCCCTAGCCCTCGTCGTGCTGATCTTCGGCGGATTCACCGTGTACGCCGGAACCCAGCTCCCTGGCGAATTTGCCAAACGCATCCAAACGGAGTCACCTTCGCCATAATTTGCGCGTCAGAACTTGGTGAGAATGGTGTCGATGATCTATGAATCAGCGGGAAGTTTCGACGAGGATACAATCCTCGTCGAGCGCTTCGTCGCTGGAGATCAGGCCGCCTTCGAGACCCTCTACTCGCGGTACTACACTCGCGTCTTCAACCTCGCCCGGGGCGTTCTCATCGACCCCGAAGAGGCTGCCGATGCGACCCAAGAGATCTTCGCCCTGGTCTACCGAAACCTCCCAAAGTTCAACCGACAAAGCAAGTTCAGCACTTGGCTCTTCCGAATCTCGGTGAACCGCGCCATCCAAGAATCCAGAAAGCGCAGATTCCGAAACAAGCCCCTAGACCTTGACCACGCCGCCGAAACCCCCGCCCCGCCCCAAGGCGGCGACGAACCCGATCCGCGAGTCCAACTCGCCATGGAAAAGCTCGCCCCCCAAGACCGCGCGATCATCACCCTCTTCTACTGGCAAGAACTTAGCCTCCAAGAGATCGCCGACTCGATGGACATCAACCTCAACGCGGCAAAAACTCGGCTGTATAGAGCCAGGGAGAGATTCCGCCAATACTTTGAACAGGAGCCCGAACTCTGATGCCAATTCCACCAGATATCGACGAGCTCATGTGGGCGATTGCGGAGAACGACACTCCTGACGCCGTCTACGACTTCGAGCACCGGTTCCCCAAGTACCAGCAGGAGCTGATGCGGCGCATCAAAACGGTCCAAGCCCTCAAAGCTCAAGGCAAAACGGTCCCCAGCCGCGAAATTCCGGTCTTCCAAGCCCGGCCCATCACCGTAGATCGCAAGCCGATCCACTGGCTCGGCTACGCCGCCGTCTGCATCGCCGTGATCTCCACCGCCGTGCTCGCCGCAACTCGAAACCAGCCCACGATAGAACCGAAGCCCGCCCCAGTCAACACAAAGCGTGTCGCAACGCCGGACGTCCCTCTCCTACCGCGAACCAACCCGGTCACCCCGCAAGCCGTCCCGCCGGTTGACCCCGCGAAGAACCCGCCGCCCGCACCCAAAAACGACACCAAGAAATACGATGCGATCATGGAGGTTGCCAAGCTCCACAGCGCCATCCAACTGATTGGCGAAATCGCACACGTCAATATCACCATTGCCCCAGGACTCGAGAACCCCGACGTCCAGCTTAACTTCACGCAAATGACCGCGATGGAAATGTTGACCGCCCTCGGCAAAGACTACGCCTTCACGCCAATCGTCAATGGCGAAAAGGACATCCTGATCCTTCCTGTTAAGGATGAAGAGGAACCGCCAAAAGAGGACAACGAGCTTCACTAGCCCCTTGTGCGAATCGCAAGAATCAGCTATATTCACTGGATACAGTTATGCGAATAAAACGCACTTCCGACGTCATCGAGCTCATCAGCGAGCGAGCCTTCTACTTCATAGGCGGAGGTGTGCTAGCTGGAGCACTTGCCTTTCTATTCCTCAAGTACAAAGGCGACGGGATGTTCGTCGGACTTGGCTGGGTGCTTGCCCTTGCCGCCTTCGGCCTGATCGGATACGGCATCTATGTCGCACTCCAGACCCGCGAGGTGAAGTCGTTCCCGATCGATTGCCCTATCTGCACTGAGCGCAATGAGCTTGTTGCAAAGCCCGAAAACGAAGACGTCACCTGCGTGGCCTGCAACCACCTGATCCCCATCAAAGATGGAAAAGTTCTTCCTGTCGAGCAGGTGCGATGTGGCTTCTGCAACTCGCTGAACTACTACTCCGAGAAGACCGAGCTCCTGATTTGCGAAACTTGCAACCACGAAATTCCGATCACCCAGGAAGAAGGCAAACCAACCAAACAGCTGCCGAAAGGCTATGCCGTCGTGGATGACAACCAAAGCTACGAACTCGTTCTGGTCGACGGCGGAAAGAAGGACGAAGACATCATCAAGGTTCTCCAGCACATGCTGGCCCTTAACCGAAACCAAGTGAAGGACATGCTTGAAGAGACTCCCGTGACCCTCCTCCAAGGCATCCCGCGCATGAAGGCCGAAATGCTCGTTGCTCAAATTGGTAGCCACGGCGCAAAAGCGGAAATGCGCGTCCTGAGCTAGTAATTGCCAGAGGTACACTCTCCCCATCTTGGCGAGCGGTAGACGTCCCTTCAAACGAGCACTTATCAAACTCAGCGGCGAAGCTCTTGCCGGAGACCTAAAATTTGGTCTCGACCCCCACGTTCTGAACTACATTGCAAACGAAGTTGCAGCGGTTCATCGGGCCGGAATCGAAGCAGCGATCGTCGTCGGAGGCGGTAACTTCATTCGGGGCGAAACATTCTCGGCCGAAGGCGGAATTGACCGTTCAGTAGCCGACCAAATGGGAATGCTGGGAACCTTGATGAACTCACTCGGCCTTCTCTCGGCAATCGAAAAGAAAGGCGTTGAGGTCCGGGTTCAAAGCGCGATCACCATCGCCGCCGTCGCCGAACCCTTCATCAAGCGCCGCGCCATGCGCCACCTTCAAAAAGGCCGAATGGTCATTTTCGCTGCCGGAACCGGTAACCCTTACTTCTCAACCGACACCGCTGCTGTGCTCAGGGCCCTAGAAATAGATGCCGATGTGATCGTCAAGGCCACAAAAGTCGACGGAGTCTACGACAGCGACCCGAAGAAGAACCCCAACGCCAAGCGGTACGACAAACTCAGCTATAACACCGCTATTCAAGACCGCCTCAAGGTCATGGACCAAACCGCCTTCACGATGGCCGAGGAGCACAAGCTCCCCCTCATCGTCCTCGATTTTCACAAACCAGGTGCCCTGCTCGACGCCCTCAGTGGCGGACCGACGGGAACCCTCGTAGGAGACGAACAATCATGAGCGTAAACGACACCCTGCAAGACGCAGAACACAAAATGCAACAGGCCCTTGAGGCTATGATCCACGACTTCGCGAGCTATCGCACAGGTCGCGCCGCGCCGAACATCCTCGACCGCGTGCATGTCGAGTACTACGGCGTCGAGACCCCAGTCACCCAGATCGCAAATGTTTCCGTACCGGAACCTCGACAGCTGATGATTCAGCCGTATGAGAAGAACATGGTCGCCGCCATCGAGCGCGCAATCCTCAAGAGCGACCTCGGCATCAACCCCAACAACGACGGCACCGGAATCCGCCTCATCTTTCCCGCCATGACCGAAGACCGCCGTAAGGACATGGTCAAGCAGGTTCACGCCCGAACCGAGCAAGGCCGAATCGCGATCCGAAACGTCCGTCGAGACGCCAATGATGCCATCAAGGGTCTTGAAAAGAAAAAAGAAATCACTGAAGACGAAGTGAAAGGCGGAGAAGCGAAAGTTCAAAAGCTGACCGACACCTACATCGCCAAAGCTGACGATCTTGGCAAGAAGAAAGAAGAAGAACTGATGCAGGTCTAAAGCTCGGTTCCTACGAAGGTATGGAAACCAAGCTCAAGAAGATTCAGGTTCAAGCGCAAGAGCAAGGCATCGACCTTGAGGCTCTGCCCCAACACGTCGCCATTATCATGGACGGCAACGGACGCTGGGCGAAGAAGAAGGGGTGGCAACGCCTCCTTGGCCACCGCGAAGGCTACAAGGCCCTCCGTGGCGCGCTCCTCAACTCAAGCGACCTCGGCGTCAAATACCTCACCGTCTACGCATTCTCCGCCGAGAACTGGCGCAGGCCCTCTGAGGAAGTCGAAGGGCTGATGACCCTGATCGAAAAGGCCACGCGCGAAGAGCTGAGGATCATGCACACCAACAACGTGCGCCTCAACTTCACCGGCCGCATCGAAGAGCTTCCCGCCGGGCTTCGCGACGCACTCGAAACCGGCATGGAGATGACGGCCAACAACACCGGAATCGTCTTCACTCTCGCCGTCAACTACGGCGGAAGAGCTGAGATCGTCGACGCCGTCAAAGACCTCATTGCCGCCGAGTTCGACCCCGAGGACATCACGGAGGAGCTCATCTCCGCCCACCTCTACAATCCCCACCAGCCTGACCCCGACCTCATGATCCGAACCGCAGGCGAGATGCGCTGGAGCAACTTCCTGCTCTTCCAAGGTGCCTACTGCGAACTCTGGGTCACCCAAGACCCCTGGCCAGATTTCTCCAAGCAACACTTGCTAGATGCCGTGAAAGAGTTCCAGCGCCGCACGCGAAAATTCGGTGCGGTCGTTCCGTGAAACCTGTTAAGGATCATCAGCGCAATACGGTCTTTTCGTAGAAGTTATTGCGATGCTAGGAACACTACTTCTCTCCGCCGTCGTTGCAAACCTTGGAACCAAGGATCAAGTGAAAATATCCTATCCCAAGGATCCGCGGCAGAACCTCGCCGTTGTTACAAGACCTGGGCGCCAAGCTACCCGCCCCGCGACCGCCATTGCCTACGCGAAGGACATCAAGGCAAACTTAGCTCAACCCGCAACCGGTACCACGGCGGCAAGCCAGAGGTTCAAGCCAAAGGGGTCCTACCCCAAAGACCCAAGAAACAACCTTGCCTCACCTTAGGACTGTCGCTCAGGAAGCAATAAGCTTAGCCAGCCCAAGATCAAACAGAGACCACCGACTGGGGTGATAATCGCAAAGAACTTCACCCCAGTCAGCACATAAACATAAAGCGATCCGGCGAAAACTATCATTCCCGATAAGATCAGTCGCTTGGCCCACAAAAACGGCACCCCAGCCAACCCCAGGCCGAGCAGAACAACTGAGTGAATCAGGTGATAGTGCGCCGCGGTCTTCCAAGTCTCCAACCCCTCGGGAGTTGCGTGAGCCTTGAGACCATGCGCGCCAAAAGCCCCCAGCCCCACCGCTAGAGCCCCTGAAATCGCCGCGACCTTCACCCAAGAGTTCATACCTACAAGCTTACTCCAGACACAAAAAGGCCCTCGCGTGAATTGTTCAGCGAGGGCCGCGCGGAGCTAGTTTTTCAGGGTCAATGTCTTTCCATCAATGTTAACGGATATCGTGACGCTTCCTGCTCTCTTTCCATAGTGAGAGATGATTTTTGACTGCTCCTCAGTAAGGTCAGAGAACTTTAAGAATCCTTGCTTTTTATGGAGCTCCCATTGCTTGTCGGAGAGAGACTTCATCAGTTTGCCAAAGTCTTGGTTCTGGCCTTGCAAAGACAAGGCAAGCTGACCGCCCTGAGCCCTGCTGTGATCGAGGGCCCTTCGCATTTCATCATGAGCCTTCGCCATTTCCTTCTGCATTTTCGCGAACTCCTCCTTGGAAAATGCGGGTCCGATTTCGCGAACTTTTGCGAGCTCCTTCACTGCCTTATCATCGATCTTGAGTTCATACCCTTCTGATCTCATCGGCGGCAGCGCCGGCAACGGGAACTCGTAAGGTCTCTTGGGGTCAACTCGGCTTCGCAATGGAGCAATGGCCGGAGCCGAGGACGTCGCAAAACTGAATGCTGGTCCAGACCTAAAGATGAGCGTCTTTCCGCGCACATTCCAAGATCCACCAAAAACCTCAGCGATTGAATCTAGTGCCTCATGCAGAGGAATATTCTTCAAGTTCAACGAGAGCTTTCCTTTTGGCATTGAATCGCTCGCCCCAGCAAAATTGACCCCTTGCTTCGAAAGCCATTTGAGCACATCGGTCGAAGACGCATCAACGAACGAACACGAAACCAGCTTCGCGAACTCCGGCATCTGCGACAGTTGGCTCGAAGCCGCACTGCGGAACAGATTCCCAATGATCGGCACTTCGGAGAGCCTAGCTGGAGCTTGTTGATCAAACTCGATCTTTAATGGAGCTTCCCAAACCGCAGGCGGAGACGCCTTTCCACCCTCCGAACTACCAGTTCCGGTCGAGGTTCCCGAGCCCGCTCCAACCCCTTGCTCACCAGACTTCACAACAACATAGTGCTTGTCGTTGATCAAATCATCCTGGGTAGAAACGGCCACAGAAGCGGCAAAAACGAGTCCGGACAAGATAGGCATATTTGTTTCCTCGGACCAACATTGGCGTTGGCTATTCGGCTGTACGGGAGCAATGCAACCCCAGGTTCCCAACTTACGAGAAATTTACCAAAAAAAGCGGTGTCGACCATTCGACACCGCTTTCAGCTTTTCGATGAGGGCTTAGTGCCCGCCGCCAGTTGTCTTTGGTGGCTCACCACCTGGGCGACGAGCTGGACGAGGAACCTTTGCCTCGACCCATTCCACAAACTTTTCACGATCCTTATCTCCCATTGTTCCGCTATTCTTTGGCGGCATGGCACCCTTCTTCACTTCACGCGCCGAGCTTCGCCAAAGCCGGGCGTTCTTGAGCGCCTCAGCCTCAGTCATGTTGTCCGGAAACATCACGTTGTGCTCGTGCTTGTCCTTGTTGTGGCAACTAATGCAGTTAGCCTTGACAATCGGAACGATGTCCTTCTTGAAGTCGAGTTTCGTGGTCTTTGCAGACTCCTTCGGCGGGTCTTGCGCGAAGATAACTCCGGCAAGTGCAACCACTGCGAGTGCAGGAACGAGTGCGATGGCTTTCATCAAATGCATTGTACGCCGAAAATTGCAGGTGGTTCACCAAAATCCCTGAATAGGTTCAAATCGGATATAATCGAACCTCCGAGCGAACGATGATGTTTGGGCGGCACCCACCATGCGCCTCACCGACGACCTCCGAATCACCGACGCCCGCCCCATGATCCCTCCGGCGATTCTGCACGAGGAAATGCCGCTCACTAACGACATCGCCCGCCGAGTCGCCGACGCTCGAAATGCCGTCTCCGACACCATTCATGGCCGCGACAGTCGCCTGGTAGTCGTCGTCGGACCCTGCAGCGTCCACGACCCCAAAGCCGTCCTTGAATACGCCGAAAAACTCCTTCCACACGCCTGCCGCCTCGAGGACAAACTCATCGTCCTAATGCGCGCCTACTTCGAAAAGCCGCGCACCAGCGTCGGCTGGAAAGGCCTCATTAACGACCCCGACCTTGACGAGAGCTATCACGTCAACAAGGGCCTCCGACTTGCCCGAAAACTCCTCCTCGACATCAACGAGCTCGGGCTTCCCACCGCCAGCGAGTACCTCGACCTTCAATTGCCCCAACACATCGCGGACGTCACCAGCTGGGTGGCTATCGGAGCTCGAACTACTGAGAGCCAAGTTCATCGCGAACTCAGCAGCGGCCTCTCCATGCCCGTCGGCTTCAAAAACACCACCGAAGGCAACGTCCAACGCGCCGTCGAAGCCGTCATCGCCGCCAAACAGTCCCACTGGTTCCCGAGTATCACCAAGCAAGGCGTCTCCTCCCTCTTCAAAACCAGCGGCAATGAAGACTGCCACATCATCCTTCGCGGCGGAACTCAAACCGGCACCAACTATGACCGCGAAGCCGTCCAAGCCGCCCGCGAACTTCTGCTCAAAAACGACCTTCCCGCCCGCCTTATGGTCGACTGTAGCCACGGAAACTCCAACAAAAACCACCGTAACCAAGCCCTCGTCGTCGACTCAGTCATCGACCAACTCAAACAGGAGAACCACGGCATCATGGGACTCATGATCGAGAGCTTCCTCGTCGAAGGCGCCCAAAAGATCGGGCCCGGAATGGTCTACGGCCAAAGCGTCACCGACGCTTGCATCGGCTTCGATGAGACGATCGACCTACTCGAAACGCTCGCATCGGCAAAGAACGCGCAATCTTAACACAGATTCTCTGAATTCTGACAATCCAAATGCCGATACATTTACTAGGAGAATTCTCTGTCGTATGTCCGTTCCTTCAATCGATCAATCGGCATTTCGCAAAGCCAGCCAAGAAGTGCTCAATTACCTATCTCACCGACACCCAATGTCGCTCTGGATGGTAACTCGAGCAAATGGTGAGGATTGGATCGTTCTTGACTCCATGGATCGCTGTTACGGCATCAAGCCCGGCAAGGTGTTTCAATGGTCCGACAGCTTCTGTAGCCGAATGCTACGCGGCGAGGGCCCACGCATCGCCCCAAACTCCCGGGCAGTCCAGGCATACTGCGAGGCACCGATTGGCCAACAAGTCGACATCGCCGCCTACGTCGGAATTCCGCTTTACGATCACCAACACGAATTCTTCGGAACTCTCTGCGCCATCGATCCCGCCGTTCAAGACGAATGTCTCACCCAAAGCCTTCCTGAACTCGAACTCGTGTCTTCCCTCCTCATGCATGTGTACGAATCTGAACTAGAGAAGAACCGGATCGAGCGTCGCATGCTCGGGCTCGCAAACGACGCCTGGACCGACACCCAAACCGGTGCCCACACCCTCCGGGCCTGGGAGCACGATCTTCGCACCGCCGATCTCGAGGTCTCCATCACCGCCCATCCCGGCGGAGTTATTGTCATAAATCACTCCTTCGCCGCCGCAGATGCCGCCGCTTTTGTCGCGAACCTTCAATCCAAACTCGGGAAGTGGAGTCGCATCTACAAGATGGGAACGCACGAGTTTGCGATCCTGATGTGCAACGTCTCCGAGGTCAAGCAGCACGCCATCACCGGCCTGCTTCAAACCCATCACCAGCACATGAGCATCGGCTACCACTCCAGAAAGGCAACCCAATCCTTCCTCGATTGCTACCGACTCGCAAAATCCTTGGCGCAATATGCAACCCAAGTTGCGGCTTAACAAGCATTTAGAGCGTCTCTACACCAAGGGCTTTTGCGCCCAATGGTGGAGCATTGGAAAAATTTGACGTAATTCTGCCGGCCGGGGGCCGAATCGACGACCATTTCGCACGGGTGGCACTCACGCCGTTCAAAGCCCTCATCAACGTGCAAGATTCAATGATCGGCTACAAGGTCATCGACGCCGTTCTCGGGTGCGACCGGGTCGGTCGCACCGTGTTGGTCGCCTCTCAGGACGTCAAAGAGAAGCTCGGCGGGCGATGCACCTCCGTTCTGAACGACACCGGTGACCTTACCAAAAACATCAGCATGGGCCTCCAAGAGCTGAAGGCGATGGGCAACATCACCAACCGAGTCCTGATTGTTACCACCGACCTGCCCTACATGGAAACCAAGGTGCTCAACGAGTTCCTCGACCTCTGCCCCGACGTCGATCTGGCAGTTCCGCTGATCAGCAAAGATGAGTACCTCGACCGCTTCCCTGCCGCAACTGGCACCTTCGCCAAGCTCCGCGATGGCGAATACACCGTCGGTTGCGCATACCTGTTTAAGCCCGAAGTCTTCATTAAAGCCCTCCCCCAAATCCAGCAGGTTGTAGACAACCGCAAGAGCGTATCCAAGCTCGCCGGAATCCTTGGGCTGGGCTTCCTCCTCAAGGTCAAGTTCAAAGCCATCTCCGTTCCAGAAGTCGTCTCCAAGATCGAATCGGTCATCGGCTGCAAAATTGCTGCCGTCCGATATGCTCCAGCGGAACTTGCGTTCGACGTCGATGATATTCCAGATTACGAGTACGCTCTGCGGAACAAGTAAATGGAATCCAATAATCCTCGCGATTCTGAGCCGCAATCTTCTCCGTACGGTGATGGCCCACTAACGGTTTTCCAACACATGACCATCGCGGTCTACTGGCTTGCGACCAACTTCCACTGGGGCGCAATTCTGCTTATTCTATTGCCGGGAGATATGGAAATTCTGGCTCCAGACCGCAAAGTCGAAGCGCTCGGAAAAGTAACTGCACTCGGGGCAATTTTTGCGCTGCTCGTACCCCTCATCTCGGGGGCACTTAGTGATCGTTGCACCCATCGGTCCGGCCGTCGAAAGCCATACATTCAAGGCGGAATTCTTGTAAACGTGCTCGGCCTGATTGGAATGGCTGCCTGCGTCAAGTTGAATAAGTCTCTGCCTAACGCATTCAACCTCTACCTTCTCAGCTTTTTTGTGGTCCAGATTGGCAACAACATCGCATCTGGAGCTTTTATGGGAGTCATTCCCGACGTCGTCCCCAAGAGCGAACACGGCAAAGCATCCGGATTTATGGCCCTGTTTACGCAGGTTGGAACCCTGCTCGGCGCGGTTGGCGTCGGAATGCTCCTTAAGACAACGGAAACACGGTACGCCGTAATCGCGATCGTTCTTGTTCTTGTGGGACTCAGTACCCGCGCCATCCGAGAGCGTCACCAAGAGAGCGCGGAAAAGATCGAGTGGGTGCCCTACCTGAAGAGTCTGTGGATTGATCCCCGGAAGTACCCCGACTTCGCCTGGGTTTGGATCACGCGGTTCCTTGTTATGATGGGCTTCTACGCGATCTCGCCCTACATCAAATATTACTTGGTCGACGTCGTAGGGGTCGAACAGGCAAAGGTCGACGACACCGCCCCGATGCTCATGGGAATCATATTGATTGTCTCCTCGATCAGCGGCTATTATGGCGGAGCAATTAGCGATAAGATCGGACGCAAGCAGGTGGTTTACATTGCGAACACGCTGATCGCAATCGTTGCCCCACTGTTTGTGCTCTGTCATAACATGCCGATGGCTCTCCTGGTCGGAGCACTTTTTGGCCTAGGATACGGTGCCTATATCTCCGTCGATTATGCTCTTGGCACAGACGTTCTCCCGTCCGAAACCGACTCAGGCAAAGACATGGCGGTCTGGCATATAGCGATGACTTTGCCCCAATCCCTTGTCGCATACCCTGCCGGAAAACTAATCGCTGCGGCAGGTTCAAGAATGCTACCTTCAACGGAACCCGGTGCCAAACCCGTCGTCCACTACGAGGTTGCCGGCTACGCGATGGTGTTCATCCTCTGCTCACTCTGCTTCGCCCTCGGTGCCTATCTCCTCCGGAATGTGAAAGGCGTGAAATGAAGGGATTTGTCGGGTTCCTTTTCACCTCTATTGCGATCATCGCCTTCCTCTGCTGGTACAGCCAGTACAACTACGATTTCGACAACTTCTACCACCTCGGTCACGGCAAGCTCTACTGGCAAAAAGGCCCCGGCTTCCGCCCATTTCCTTGGGCGACTTACAGCGTCATCAGCCAGCACAACAGCGATATGTGGTGGGGCTTTCACCTCCTCCTCTCCCCGCTCTGGATTCTGAAAGACCCCGTCTGGGTTCTCGGTGTTGCCCCCGCGTTCCTGCTCTTCCTCCACGTCATGATCGCCCGATGGGCGTTAGTCAGGCTTAAAATCTCCCAGTGGTACGCCCTCGCCGTCATGTTCGGAAGCATGTCATTTTTCACCCGGATGGAGACGGTTCGCCCCCAAGCCCTCTCCTCCGTCCTACTTCTGCTAGTCTTCTCCGGCCTCGTGACCGAAGCCCCCTGGGTGGCCCTCTTCGCCTCCGCCCTCCTCGGCTTCGTCCACCCGACCCTGAGCTACATGGTCATCCTGGTTGCTCTCAGTACGGCTCTGACCCGCCGAATGATGAAGCGCGAGTGGAACGCCTGGATCGAACTCTCTTGCGTCCTCGTCGCCCTAACGGTAGCCGTATTGCGTCCTGGAATTCCCGACGGCCTCGCCCTCTTCAAAGTCCAACTCATCGACCTCATGGTCGCCAAAAGACAAGGCATCATTCCGAACTTCGGTAGCGAACTTGCACCCGTCGACCCCACCTACTTCGTCCGCTCCATGCTCGCCCCCACGATCATGTTCGTCGCCTCCCTCTTCTTTGCTCTCAGGTCAAAGCGTGAAAAGGACGGCCATGCCTTTGCCTCCGGCCTTCTGATCTCCCTCGGAGCGATCGGCATCTCCATGCTCATCACCCGCCGAGGAGTCGATCAATACGTCCCGTTCCTCATCACTTCCTCCCTCCTCCTCGTCCGCCAAACCGGTGGCCTCAACCTGATCGCCGCCCTCATCTTCGCCGGAAACTCCCTTACATCCGTCGGCGGGTTCGTTTGGCAACACCACATTCGCAAGCACAAACTCAACGCCACCGACTTCCAAGGCGCCAACGAATGGCTCATCGCCAACACTCAAAAAGGAGAGATCGTCGGCCAAGCCCTATGGTCCGACTTCGGCCCTCTCTTCTTCTGGAACCAGCATAACCGCTTCTTCGGCGGCATGGACCCCATCTTCCAATTCACCTTCTCGAAAGAGAAGTACTGGGCGATGAACCTCAACGCCAACCAACGGATCCCCGGCGAGACCGGCCCCAGCAACCCCAAGGACCTCAAAGTCGAAGAGCCCATTTCCGAAGTCTTCCCCCAACTCTTCAAAACCCGCTGGCTCATCGCCCATAAATTCTCCATGCCCGCCGTCCAAGACGCCCTCAAAGATGACCCCAAAGTCAAAATCCGCTATGAAGATCAGTACGCCAGAGTCTACGAATTCCTACCGTAACCGCGTAAGATATACGGCAATGCTCGTCGCCGCCTGCCTCATCGCATCCTGCTCAACCCAAACCCCAGCACCTCCGAGAAAAGCCCCCCTCGGCGCCAACGTCGAAGGCATCGCCGACTGGATGCGATCCATGCCTTTCGCCGATGTGATGAAGTCTGCCAGAGCCTTCGGCACACCTGACAAACCCTGGGTAGCAATCACCAACCTCGACGCCCAAGGCTGGCCGAAGCAAGACTTCGGCGTCGTCCCGTTCGCCGCCCTCAACGGCGTCAAGAACCTCGGCGGCACCTACAAGATGTCCTTCAGGTGCAACGGCACTCCAACAATCAAAGCCGTCGCAAGTGCCGCAACTATCTCCAACCTCAAGAAAACAGGCGACACCTGGACCGTCGATATGACCCCACCCAACGAGTTCGAGCAGATTATGCTCAGTTTCACCAACACCAACGGCGGCGTGCGCGACCTCAAAATCATGCGTCCCGGCACTCAACCGACCGACACCTTCTACAAGCCCTTCCTAGATCACGTCCGGCGGTTCACGACAATCCGCTACATGGACTGGGGCCACACCAATGGCAACACCCAACAAACCTGGGAACAACGCTCAACCCCTGCCACACCCAGCTACGCCAACGGCCGAGCCGTGCCCTACGAAACCATGATCGATCTCTCCAACACGATCAAAGCCGACGCCTGGATCTGCGTCCCCGCCCACGCCAACGACCAGTACGTCAAAAACCTCGCCGAGCTCTGCAAAAAGCGTCTTGATCCCTCCCTCAAGCTCTACATCGAATACAGCAACGAAGTCTGGAATTGGGGCTTCGAACAAGCCACCTACAACAAAAACATCGCCGAAGCAGAAGCCGCAAAAGACCCCAAAATGAGCTGGGACGGCCCAGGCTCACAATGGACATGGCCCGCCCGCCGCATCGGCAAACGCACCGCCGAGATCTCCGATACTTTTAAAGCCGTCTACGGCCCCGACTTCAAATCAAGGGTAAGGCCCGTCCTCTGCACCCAAGTCGTCTGGCCCGAAAACTGGCTCTACGAAGGCATGAACTACATCGCCCACAACTACGCCAAGCCCAGCGACGTCATCTACGCCATCGCCGGCGCCCCTTACTTCAACGCTCAAACCACAAAAAGCAACCCGAACGCCACTAAGGACGACATCCTCAACGCCCTCGAAAAAGCCGTCGACGACATGCCCAAATGGGCAAAGTTCAAAGAGCACCAGGACATCATGAAGAAGTACAACGTCAAGTGGCTCTGCTACGAAGCTGGCCCAGACACCTTCGGCCCCGAGAACATTCAAGCGAAAAAAGCCTCCCAATTCGACCCGAGAATGGAGCAGATCATGGCCAAATACTGGAAAACCTGGCGATCCGGGGACGGCGAGCTCATGAACTACTTCATCGCCGGAGCCACTAATTACGACACCCAATACGGCACCTGGGGCCTCACCGACGACCTCACCAAGGCCGACACCCCCAAGATTCGGGCAATTGACGCCATCCTTAACGGCAAACTGTGATTTACCGTTAAGCGCAGGCGTAGACTAGGGATGATGAAATATACATCCCTAGGCCGCTCTGGCCTCCAAGTGTCGCGCCTCTGCCTCGGCACCATGAACTTCGGACCCCACGCCACCCCCGAAGAAAGCTACGCAATCATGGACCGCGCTCACGAGCACGGAATCAACTTCTTTGACACCGCCGACGTCTATGGCTGGCAAAAAGGCGAAGGCATCACCGAAAAGATCATCGGTGACTGGTTCGCCAAAGGCGGAAATCGCCGCGAAAAGACCGTCATTGCCACTAAGCTCTACGGCGACATGGGCAACGGAAACATGGACGGCTGGCCAAACACCAACCGCGTCACCGCCCTCCATATCCGCCGCGCCTGTGAAGGTTCCCTTCAACGCCTCAAGACTGATTACATCGACCTCTATCAGATGCACCACATCTACCGCGACACCCCATGGGAAGAGGTTTGGGAAGCATTCACCATCCTAAAACAGCAGGGCAAAGTCCTCTACATCGGCTCCTCCAACTTCGCCGGCTGGCACATCGCCCAGGCGAACGAGAAAGCCAAGCGACGCGGCATCATGGGGCTGGTCTCCGAGCAATCCAAGTATTCCCTTCTCCAACGCGAAATCGAAATGGAAGTCGGACCTGCCGCCGAAGCCTACGGCGTCGGCGTCATCCCCTGGTCCCCGCTCGCGGGCGGAATCCTTGGTGGAGTCATCAAGACCCAAGAAGGCGAACGACGCCTCAACGATCAGTCTAAGCTGACCATCGAGAAGCACCGCGACGCCCTCACCAAATGGGAAGACCTGTGCGAAGCCATCGGTGAAAAGCCCGCCGATGTCGCCCTCGCCTGGACCCTCTCCAAGTCCTTCGTCACCGGCCCCATCATCGGACCACGAACCATCGAACAACTCGACGGCTCCCTCCGAGCCCTCGAAATCGAAATCACCGCCGAACTCAACGAGAAGATCGACGCCATCTTCCCCGCCTTCAAAACCTCCCCCGAGCACTACGCTTGGTAAACAAAGAGTCCTCCCCCTGTTCGCGAAGCTAACGGGGGGAGGGTTGGGAAGGGGAGCGTCCGCCGAGTATCGATGGTCAAGCCGTAAGCTCGCACACCCCGCTTGTCGGGGGTCGGTGAGCTTCAGCGAACCGGGGGGCTGTCGTAATCGCTTACCAATCCAATCTGCCTCACTGCTTGGTAACATGTGGAAGTGTTCCCTTATCCACCAGAGCCGGGAGATGGACTAGATTTCACATTCAAGATTTCCAATGATCGAACCAAGCTGAAAATCTATGTGCGAAACACCGCCAGCAAGCCAGCTAGAATTCTGAACCCGGTTGGGGATCCGTGTGAGCAACAGTTTAAGTTGGTCAAAGTAGGTCCCGGCAAAAGTGTTTCGGGCATGATCTACTGCTTCCCGAGTTCCGAATATGGTAGCTCGCTCCAGATTGCAGCTAACAACGTTGCCCAACTCTCGAAAGGTTTCAACTTCATTGGGTCGAAGCCCGGAACTTATTCTGGCAAGTTGACCTTTTTCGATCCAATATCCAAGAATCTTTGGCGGCCAACAAGAGAACCTGTTCAACCCGTCGACATGCGCTCCGTGAAGTTTCTAGTCCGTGTCTACCCCTCCGGCAAATACAAGCTCTTAGAGATTCTTGACTGATTCCCTCCCTCTTAACTGACCCGCAGCTTGCGAGAATTCTTTGCGCAGATCGGCGCTCAAAGCACTTCTCTAAGATCTGCGAGATGCCAAACCTCCCCACTTCACTTCTTGGTAACATCAGCAAATGTTGCCCTACCTGCCCGAACCCGCCGATGGCCTCGAGTTTAGCTTCAAAATCTCGAACGACCAAACCTCCTTGAAGGTCTACGTCCGAAACACGTCTGGAATAAGAGCCACGATCCTTAATCCAATCGTTGATCCAATGCGCCAACAGTTCGAGCTCGTCGAACCCGCTAGAGGCAAGACCCCTCCTGATCCCATCATGTGCCGACTCCCCAGTATGTACTGCGCTTCCACCAGAATTGAGAACGGCGCAGTTGGCGTGTTCACACGTAGATTCAGTTTCTACGACACCCGCGCTGGTCTCTACTACGGCAAAGCGACCTTCTTCGACCCCAAATTCGCCGAGTCCTACCGACGCCCCGAAGAACCCGTCCAACCAGTCGACATGCGCTCGGTCAGATTCCTGGTGCGAGTCTATCCATCCGGCAAATACAAGCTCTTGAAAGTGATCGACTAATCCGCTAAGGTTCTCTCTTGATGCCGAGCTACTTCGCGGAAACCATCTCTGGGAACAGATTAAACTTGAATTGGTAGCCCGACCCACTCGGCTCAATCAAGCCAAACCAGCCTCGATCGTCCCAAGGCGTCACCCCTCCGCCAGCACCGACAACCGTCTTCTTAACTGCCTGATAGAACGCTTTCGCCTCTGGCGAATTCCTCAGGCTCTGATCCTTGTCTCGGCCCACTCCGAACTCTCCGTAGTGAATGCCTACCCCCAGCAACTGTGCGTGCCTGATAACCTTCCGGATAGGCTCAACAATTGCCGCTTCACCCGGCCACTTAGCATTGCTTCCATCCTGACCACAGAACGGCCATGGATCATAGGTGTGAACCGAAACGCCCAAGAACGGGTCATTGCCTTTGCCCGGTAAGAAGGAACGGTCGGGGTAGTCGGGTTGGAGCATATTGTGATTCCCCTGACCATTAGGCATGATAAGCACAGTCCGCTTGGTATTGTTTCCACCGGTCTTCCGGATTGCCGCATAGCCAATCTCGTTAATCCTCCGCGTATAAGCGATTGCCTGTTGGTCAAAAGGCTTAACGGGTCCGGACCAGTCTCCCATCTTCCCTTCTGGCTCGTTGAGTACCTCGAAGACGACAAGGTTCGACGAATTTTCGAACTGATTCGCGATCCCAGTCCAAAGGTTCGAAAATGCACTATCAAACTTCGCTGAGCCGTCATAGTTCTTCTTCAACCAGTGCTCGTGGTGGGTGTTCAGGATGACGTACAGATTCTTCGTCGTGCAGTAAGCAACGATTTTTTGAAGCTGGGCGAGCCGTGGATGTGCCTTCTTGAGATTTCCCTTTTCATCGGCGAGGTTGTCGCCTTCAAACATGTCCATCCAAGTAATCGGAATGCGAATGTGCTTTGCCCCGGCAGATCGGTACAAGTCGATGACCTTCTTGGCATCGGCAAAGGTGGCCGAGTTCGCCTTTAAATCAAAAGTGTTACCGAGGTTAAATCCGACACCCATCCCTCGAATAACGGATTTTGCTGGCGCGAAAACCTCGAATCCCTGCCCCTGAAATCCTAGTGCAAGGCTTTTGACAAGTAGAAAGCTGACAATCATCACCATCCAGCATTCTACACAAACCTAGCACTTTTTGATGCTTCGGTATCCTCGATCCCGCAGGCTAGATCTACAACCCGCTCTCCGAGCCACTTGCTCAAGTCGAAAAATGTGTGGAGGATGTCTAGCGAGAAAAGACAGCACTCCCGAAGCATGTAGTCGTAAAACCGAAACTGTTCCAGCAGTTTTCCGGAACTAGGTTGACAAACTCCCCCAGACGTTGCCTAGTAGACGATGATTAAAACTCTCGACCCTACAACTTGCGTTGCCGCCAAAACTTCACTTGTGCCTACCCGCTCACTCCGCGCCCTTTCGCGCCCATCCGGGACGCCAAACCGTCGACACTTTGAACCTGATGCGCCCCTAAATCTCTACACACGCGACTCGAACAGTTCCACAAAATGACTGCCCATTACTGCCCATCATTTCGTCCAAACTCGGGACAATTGAACCTAACCTGCCCCACAAACTCTACACACACAACTATCGCGCGGCTCGAACTGCTTCCAGCGTGTGCTTCGCGTGTCGTAAGTGATGCTCCAGCGAGAAAATGTGCTCAACTTCTTCCTTGGTCAAGTTCGCAACAACGTCCTCGTCCTGCTCGACCGAGGACTTGAAGTCCTTGCCTTCCCAGGCGAGAGCCGCATTGCGCTGCGCAACCTTGTATGCCGCCGCCCGTGGCAGACCCTTCCCAACCAGAGCCACCATTAGGTGCTCGCTGAACACCAGATCGCCCATCTTACGAAGGTTCGCCGCCATCGCCTCCGGGTAAACGTTCAGTCCCGTCAGAATCCGCGCCATGCGGTTCAACATGAAGTCCGCCAAGTGGCAGGCATCGGGGAAGACGATTCGCTCCAACGACGAGTTGGTCAAATCGCGCTCATGCCAAGTCGAAACGCTCTCCAGCATCGACACTGCATGACCGCGCAACAGCCGGGAGAGACCAACCACCGTCTCCGAGTTCCAAGGGTTCCGCTTGTGTGGCATCGCGCTCGAACCGGTCTGCCCCGCCGCAAACGCCTCCTGAACCTCAAGAATCTCTGTGCGCTGAAGGTTCCGAAGCTCGGTAGCAATTCGCTCCAGCCCGCCGCCCATCACGGCGAGAACGTTGATGAATTGAGAGTGCTTGTCGCGGTTGATAATCTGCGTCGAAGAAGGCTCGGCCTTCAGTCCAAGACGGGCAAGAACCGACTTCTCCATCTCCGGAGAAACGACTGCGTGAATGCCCACCGCGCCGCTGATCTTGCCGTAAGAAAGCTCTTCCTGGCAGGTCTTGATCCGAACAATGTTCCGATCCAGTTCAGCGAGCCAATTCGCGCACTTAAACCCGAACGTAATCGGCTCCGCGTGAATGCCGTGGGTTCGGCCAATCTGCGGAGTATCAATATGCTCCTCCGCCAACCGTTCGATCTGATCACGAAGCCGCCCTGCCGATTCCAAAAGAACCGAGCAGGAGTCGCGAAGCATCATCCCAAGTGCGGTATCAATCACGTCGTAAGAGGTGACGCCGTAATGAATCCACCGGCCCGCCTGGCCGACATTCTCTTCAAGGCAGCGAACAAAGGCCACGAGGTCATGCCGGGTCTCAAGCTCCAGTTCGTCGCAGCGAGCGATGGTAAAAGCCGACTTCTCCCGAATCTCACGCATATCGGCGGCAGGAATGATCCCCGCCTCGTGCCAGCCCTCGCAGATCGCAACCTCAACTTCCTGCCACCTCTCGAACTTGGCTTGCTGGGACCAAATGTCGTTCATTGCGGCGGTGGAGTAGCGATCAATCACGCCCTAAAGGGTACCCGCCAGACGCAAAAACGCCCTCTGCTTCCAGAGGGCGTCCAATGCTTATCGAATCGCCTGATCCGTCTCAGCGTCGAAGATGTGGAGCCGATCCAGGTTCACCAGAATATCCGCTTCAGAGCCCGGCCGAAGCTTGGTCTCCTTGTCGATCGAAGCCACGAGCTTGGTTCCGTTGACCTGGAGGTAAGCAACGTACTCGTGCCCGAGCGGCTCCATGACGTCAACCAGGGCCTTCATCGTGTTATCTGGCGTGGCTGGCACGTTGGTTGGCAATGCCTTGTCGAAGAGTTCTTCGGGGCGAATGCCGAGAGTCACCCGCTTGCCGTTCATTGCGATGGCCGGGTGACCGCTTGGCAAGGGCAGCGAGAATGCGCCGGCGTCGACTCGACCGTCTTTGATGACCGCATCCAAGAAGTTCATAGGTGGCGAACCAATGAAGCCAGCGACAAACTTGTTCGCTGGGTGAGAATAGACCTCTTCGGGCTTATCGCACTGCTGAAGAACGCCGTCCTTCATGATTGCCATTCGCTGGCCCATTGTCATTGCCTCGACCTGGTCGTGGGTCACGTACACGGTCGTGATTCCGAGCTTTCGGTGGAGGGAAATCAGTTCGTAGCGGGTTTGAACGCGGAGCTTTGCGTCTAGGTTCGAAAGTGGCTCGTCCATCAAGAAGACTTTTGGCTTTCGCACGATTGCTCGGGCGAGGGCGACGCGCTGTCGTTGACCACCGGAAAGCTCCTTTGGCCGCCTGGTGAGATACTTTTCGATATCCAGCATTCGAGCCGCTTCTTTCACGCGGTTGTCGATATCTTCCTTCACCTTCTTTGCTTCTGAAGCGTTAGCCAGTTGCCAGAAAAAGCCTTTAAGCTCTCGGAGTCGAAGGCCGAAGGCGATGTTGTCGTACACATTCATGTGCGGATAGAGCGCGTAGTTTTGGAAAACCATTGCGATATCGCGGTCCTTTGGCGGAACATCGTTGACGCGAACTTCGCCAATCATAATGTCGCCCAAGGAGGCTTCTTCCAATCCAGCAATCATGCGTAGAGCGGTCGTTTTTCCACAACCCGAGGGTCCGACGAGAACCATGAACTCTTGGTCTTTGACCTCAAGGTTCAAGTCGTTGACGGCTTTGACGTCCTTGCCAAAAATTTTGCTTACGCCTTTGAATGCGACTCCTGCCAATTTGTTACTCCGATGCTCCCCAACATTGGGGATCACGCCGATTATAACCTGTTTCTGACGAGATTTCGACCCCCAAACGTTTGCTTAGGTATCTTTATGTTTCCCCCGATGCAGATTCGCCGTGCTTTTACGTTGATTGAGCTCCTGGTTGTGATCGCGATTATCGCAATTTTGGCGGCGATTCTCTTCCCTGTTTTTGCTCGCGCCAAGGAGGCGGCGAAGCAGACGGCTTGCCTTTCGAACCTGAAAAGCATCGGAATGGCGTTCCAGTTGTATGGTTCGGATTCGGATGACATGCTTCCGAATACCAACGTGACCGGGCTTTGGACCGGGCGGCGGTTCCGCTGGCCGATCATGCCGTATCTTGGCGTCGCTCAGAAGAGCCGGGCGACGAGCCAGTACGATACTGATTCGTCTTCGGCCCTGCTTTATTGCCCTTCGGATGCATCACGGTCGTCGTTTAATGACACCTCTTATTCTTACGTATCCTCACTTTATCGACCGCCCTCCTACTTGGCGTCGGTGACTTCGCTATTCCAGTTGGCGGGCGATTGGCCTTGCCCAGTTGGAACTTGTGAGTCGGTTTCGTTCACTCAAGTTTCACAGCCGACTTCGAAGGTGATGGTTTTCGAGTGGGTAAATGCCCATAATTTCGGCCCGACCGGGCCGGTTGGGCCTTGGGGAAAGAACACGGGCTTTTCGATGGGCGTTGGCTTCCTAGAAGGCAGACGGAATTTGACTTTTGTCGACGGGCATTCGAAGAGCTTTGCCGCGTCGCAGATGTCGGTGAACGCGAACTTCGGTTCTGCTGATCCGAACCTGACCCCTGGCGGGTACGACGGGTCGGATTTGAGGTAAGGGCTGGACGTGTGTAGGGTTTGTTGTGCAGTTTAGGTTCGACTTGTTCGGATTTCCGTCTCGAATTGGGCAGTAATGGGCAGTCTTTTCGGGGTGCGTCTGGACTAGCAAAGTGTAGATACTGAATCATCACTTACTAGCTACGCTGGAGGCAAAATGTCAACCAAGTCTTTGGCTTTTTGTATAAAGCTTCATAGTGAGCAAGCAAAAGCGCGACTGGCATCGCGCACTCCACGCAAGGCTACGAGGCCCCGACGAAGGTAATCGCCCAGATCATCGGATGGAACATCCACGGCGACGAAAGGCTGAACAGAAAAGCCGGAATGTACTTAGCTAGAGGTTTCCATGATCGTTGCTCTTTTGCAGTGAAAGTATCGGCGAAGAGCAAAATCACGGTTGGAATGCCAAGGAATAGCAGGCCGAGGTTGCAGGCGTTCATGAATAGCCAGAACCAAACGCTTCCGGATTCGCCACCGAAATTCTGCCATGGCCAGTGCCACATCACGGCCCAGAAGCCGGCGCAAAATGTGAACCCGCCGATGACGGCCAGAACGAATCGATCATAGACTCTATTCGGCACCATACATCATGGGACGAAATCCACCTGCTATGGGTTGCAAGGGTAGTTGTTCTTTTCCGATGCCTCCACAGTACGACTGTGGAGGCATCGGAAGTTGATCCCGCACCGACCTACTTAAAGAAGTCGAACTTCGCCAACTTGTCCCTCACGCTTGCCAAGAACGCGCCCGCCAACATTCCGTCGATCAACCGGTGATCGTAGGTGAGGACAAGGTGCATGATCGACCGGATGGCGATCATGTCGTCGATGATGACTGGGGTCTTTTTGATGGCGTAGACACCGAGGATTCCGGCTTGGGGAGCGTTGATCATCGGGGTTCCGAAGAGGGCGCCGTAGGTTCCGGGGTTGGTGAGGGTGAACGTTCCGCCTTGGACATCGGCGACGGAGAGCGAGTTGGAGCGCGCCTTCTTCGCGATTCCGTCGAGGTCTCGGGCGATGTCGATCAGGGATTTGGCTTGGCAGTCACGAATAACGGGGACGATGAGTCCGCCTTCGCCCTTGGCTCCGAGCGCGACCGCGACTCCCATGTGGACGCCCTTGGTCTTGACGATGTTGTTATCCGGCATGAGCGCGGCATTCATCAGCGGGAACTCGACGAGCGCCTCGGTGAGGGCCTTGATGAAGAACGGAGTGTAGGTGAGCTTGACGCCGTAGGTCTCAAGGAAGGTCTCCTTGTTCTTGTCGCGGAAGTGGACCATGTTGGTCACGTCGACTTCGGTGATGGTGGAGACGGTCGGCACCTGGGATGACTTGATCATATGATCGGCGATCATCTTTCGCATTCCGGCGAGCGGGGTGACCTCTTGGTCGGGCCCTGCGACGGTTGCGGGAGGGGCCTTGAATTCTGGAGCTTTGGCCTGCGGCTTTGCACCTCCGCCAGCCAGGAAGGCTTCGAGGTCCTTCTTGGTGACTCGTCCGCCTTCGCCAGTTCCGCTGATTGTGGCGAGTTGGGCGTCAGAGACGTTGTTATCCTTGGCGATGGCGCGAACAAGGGGGGTGTACCAGCGCTTTTCGCCAGTTGGAAGTGGGGAGTTGGGCGTGGAGGGTTCGGTTGCGGTTGGGGTTTCGGCCTTGGGGGCTTCTTCCTTTTTGGCTGTCGGAGCCGGTGCGCTTGTAGCGGCAGAGGCGTCGGTTTCGATAAAGCCCATGGCTTCAAAAACCTTGACGGGTGCGCCTTCGGGGATGGTGATCTCGGCAAGGACTCCGGCCGATGGGGCACCGAGTTCGGTGTTGACCTTATCGGTCATGATCTCGACTACCGGCTCGTCTTCCTTGACGGTGTCGCCTACCTGTTTTAACCAGCGACTGACCGTTCCTTCATGGACAGATTCACCGAGCTCGGGCATCAAGATTTCTACACGCATTGCTTTTTCCTAGTCTACCGATTGAGTCGTAAATTCTGCGGCGATGAAGCTCTTCAGGTCTTCCTCATTGACCAGCGGCTCGCCGGGCGAGACGTTGTCGAGCTTGCCGTCCTTCATCCATTTCTCCAACTCGCCAACGAGGGAGAAGAGGTGATCGAAACTATCCACCCAGAAAAGAAGGGGCTGGTAGTGGTCGATTTCAAAATACTGGTTGATAATCCACTCGAGCTGGATAGGGAATCGATGGACGTCTGGCGATTCGATGCAGTGGGCAAGCTCGCCGTAGGAGCTAAGGAGGCCGCTGCCGTATACCTTCATGCCGCCCGGCTCTTTCATTAGGCCGAATTCGATGGTGAACCAGAAGAAGCGCGCCATCGCCTTGATGATGCTCTCGACCTTTTTGACCTGCTTCTCGGGGTCCTTGATACTCTGGGCGATTTCGGCGGCGAGGTGGGCGAGGTCGCCGAAGCGGACCAGGGTGTCGGCAAAGGCTTTGTCGGTGTGCATCGGCACGTGGCCGGCGATGTCGTGGAAAATGTCTGGCTCGGGGAGGTAGTCGAGCTTGTCTCCGCGCCGTATGGTGATCGTCGTTGGGAAGGCACGGTTTCGGAGGCAATCGAAGAAGAGGAATGCCGGGACGTAGCCAGCGACCGCCTTAGCCGAGAATCCGGTGAGGGGGTTTAGGAATTGGTTGACGTCATCCAGGCGAGGAACTCGTTTCGGGTCGAGGCACAGGGAATCGATTCCGCGCATGAAGTGCTGGTTGGCGTACTGCTCCCAGCGGGGCTTGATTCGGGCAAAGAGGGCGGCCCAGGCTTCGTGGTTTGCCTCTGAATACAGCTCATACGGCTGTTGGATGTAAAGTTCGCCCGCTGCTTTTCGCTCTTCGATGAAGGGAGCTTCGGTCGTAGTAAGTCCAGGCTGAACCGGAACGTCTTTGTTCGCAGTCGTCATTGTGCAGATAAGTTTACTAGGTGGGCCTAGTAGAGCCGCTCCGAGTCGGCGCGTTTGCGGTTGAATTCCTTAATCGCAATGATGATGCAAGTGACAATCGGCAGGATTAGCCCCAGATGGTGGGAGTAGCGAATTCGGCCCGTCACGAGGGTTTGGGCGTATAGAATGTCAAACGTGAACATGAATCGTTGAAGCCCGAACAGCACGGCCAAGCCAAGAAGAACCCAGACGGCGGGAAACCACTTCGGCTTTTTGCCTTCGGCCTCGAAGTATCGATTGGCGACGGTGTATGCAAAAAGCGCTGCGAATAGGAAGAACAGCGGAACCATCAATATCTCGATCGCGCTGTTTGGGGCCTCCGAATCGGGGTTAAAAAAGTTCATCTTTATGCTCAAAATTATGGCAGAGCCTGGCAATATTTACAGGGTCATTCGCCAGTTTGGCGCGGGAAGCTGATCTCGCTGACCGTCCAACCTAACACGTCTCGAATGGAAAAGGTTCCGTTCATGGACCTCGCGAGGTTTTCGACGATCTGAAGGCCGAGGCTTCGGGACTGGTTGGGGTCAAAGTCGGGAGGCAATTTGTCGCCGCTGTTACTCACCCATAGGTTCACATTCCCTTCCTTTTCTTCGACCGTAACGTGGATTTCACCTTCGCTACAGACTTCAAAACCGTGCTCAATCGCGTTGCTGATCAGTTCGTTGAGGAGCAGCGCGACTGAGGTTGCTTGATTCATATTCAGCTTCAAGTCATCACCGCGCACGACGAACGAAATCTTCTTGTTCGGCATCAAAAGCGAGCTCTGATGGTGATGCACCAGGGCTTCGGCGATACTTTTCAGCCCGACGTGATCGAGGTCTTCACGGCTCAGGAGATCGTGAACCGCTGAGATGGTGAGGATTCGAGTCAGGACGTCGTTGAGGGCCTGTTCGAGGGTTTTATAGTTTGCGGTACGGAGCTGGAGGCGGAGGAGCGATGCGACCTGCTGGAGGTTGTTTTTCACCCGGTGGTGCATCTCCTGCATCAGCGTTCCGCGAACTTGGAGCTTGGCGTTTTCGATGGCGAGGGCCGCTTGTTGGGCTAGGGTCTCGAGGGCTTTAACTTCGTCCGCAGAGAAGTCGCGGACTTCTTCGGTATAGCAACTCAAAACACCAACGGGCTTGTCGGCGATGCTCAGGGGGACGCAGATCATGCTCCTTAGGCCCTGCTCGACGGCGAGATCGTGGCCGATGTACTCGCTGTCGGTCTGAACGTCGCGCACAATGATCGGGCGGTCTTCTTCGAGGGCTCTACCGGCGATGGATTCGCCGATCTTGATTGCCCGTTTACGCTGGTACGCCTTCACAGTGGCCTGGGTAGCCCTAAGGACCAGCTCCTTCCCGGCTTCGTCGATGAGGCGGACGGTGCAGACTTTGTAGTTGAACTGCTGGGCGGTGAGGTTTACCAGAAGCTGAAGAATTTCGTCCAAATAGGGCGAGTTCGTCATTCGCTGGGTGACTTCGCTCAAGGCTCCGAGGCGGTTAGACTGAGCACCGACCTGGAACCCGGCTCGGAAGGACTTGTACACCATCGCGACGCTCGTTCCACAGTCTTCCAGTTTCTTTCGCACTGGGGCGGAAAATCGCCAGGGTTTGTGTCTGCGTAGCAGAAGGACGCCGAAAAGGTGGCCAGTCACATGGCGGAGCGGGACGACGGCGACTGCGCCGGATTCGTGCTCGCTGAGGCCGGGGTATTTGGCGTAGTTTGGGTGTTCGTAGGCTTTGTTCGAGACATATTCGCCCTCGCCCTGAGTAATGACCTGCCCACTGATGCCGATCCCTTTTCCAAGCTTGAGGCGACCCACCATCTCGGGCACGACGGTGCTCGCGCGAAGAATTAGGCCGTCCTGCGAATCCCTAAAGAGGATATCGCAGGAGTCGGCGTGGGTCTCGCGCTGGACAATGTGAACCATCTCGTTGAGCAGATCGTCCTCCGACCAAGTATTGGCGGCGGCGCGGATCAGTTCACGAGTGGCTTCTAGTTCCATGTTTCAAAAAGGCTTTAGAAAGGGCCGATTGCGGTGACGCTGACTTTGTCTTCGCCGAGGATTCGATTCGCCAGAGTCTTGATCTGGTCGTTGGTGACCTTGTTGAGTCTCTCTAGGGCCTCATCAACCGTGACTTGCCGCTCATAGTTCAGCTCGTTCCGGCTCTGGCGCATCATTCGCGAGTTCATCCCTTCAAGCGCAAGAACGAGGTTCCCGGCGAGAGACTTCTTGGTTCGATCCAGTTCGTCGGCCGAGAGGCCGTTCGCCATGACATCGTCAAACTCCTTGCGAACAAGTTGCTTGACCAGCTCCCAGTGCTTCTGGCTCGTTCCGCCATAAACGGTGTATGCGCCGCCGGCGCCGTAGTTTAGAGTGTAAGAACCAACCGAGTAGACCAAGCCGCGCTTCTCGCGGATTTCTTGGAAGAGTCGGCTGGACATCGATCCGCCCAGGGCGGAATCGAGGACGCTCATGACGGCGATTTCTTCTTCGTCGTAAACCGAAATTCCGTCGGTACCAATACAGAAGTGAACTTGCTCGGTGTCTTTGGCAATCTCGTTGATGACCGCCTTTCCGGCGGGTCTTTCAGGCTGAGTCGCCTCGACTCCGGCAGGAATCTTGCCCAGATACTTCTCGGCAACCGCCTTCACTTCGTCGACATTCACATTCCCGGCAACGCTCAGCAGCACCGTTTCGGCACGGTAACGACGATCCATGTAGTCGCGAATGTGGGTCGGACGGAATGAGCGGACGGACTCCTCGGTCCCAATAATCGGCTTGCCCAATGGGTGATTGCCCCATCGGTAGCCAAGGTGAAGCTCATGAACGTGGTCGCTCGGCTCATCCAGCGAGCGCTTGATCTCCTCGCAAACAACTTCCTCTTCCCTTTCGAGTTCTTCGGGGTCAAAGTTGGAGTGGAGCATCATGTCCGAAAGCACATCGACGCCGTTGGCGACGTCATCGGAAAGAACTCGGCAGTAGTAACACGTTGATTCCTTGTCGGTGAAAGCATTGAGCATCCCGCCGCGCCCCTCAATCGACTCTGCGATCTCTTTGGCAGTGCGCCGCTCAGTGCCCTTGAAAAGCATGTGCTCGATGAGGTGGGTGATCCCCGCCTCATGCTCGAGTTCGTGGCGCGAGCCAGTTTTGCACCAGAGCCCGATGGCCGCAGAGCGGACGTAGGGGACATTTTCGACAAGAATCCGCACGCCGTTGTCCAGCGTGATTTTATTTATTTCACTCATGTGTTAGCCAAGTTTGGTCGAGAGCATCCCGAGACGCTCCATTGAAAATTGAAATTCGTCGCCCTTCGTCACGACGCAAGCATCATCTTCGAAGATTGGGCCAAGGCAAAGCAGGTCGCCGCTTTTGACCGTGCAAGTCTCGCTAGCCAGCTTGACAGCGTCGACCATCGAGAGTGAGAAATCCTCGAAGTTCGCGAAGCCCTTTTCGTCGCCATTGACCTTGATTGACGCCGAAAGCTTGTACATGATTCCGTTTTCGGTCGGAGTCATTACGTCGTCCAGGTCGTCGGGCGTCGTAATGACGGGACCGACCATGATCCCAAAATCTTGCGAACGGCCCACTATCGCACCGTCGTTCTTCTGAATACTCCCTGAAGAAAGTATGTTGACAAGGGTGAATCCCAGCAAGACGGCTTCGGCTTCTTCTTCACCCAGTTGGTAACCAGTTCCTCCGATAACGGCTCCGAGGTAGGAGCGAACGACGTAATCGGTAGCCGTATCCGGTAGTTCAATCACCAGGCTTGGCCCGATGACCGCCGCAGGATTCGCGTAAACAAATCCGGTCTCAGAAAGGTCGGTTCGGAAGACCCGAATTGAAGTCGGAGTTGGAACGGGGGCAAGTGGCCGGACGTCGGCGGCCTCATGAACCCCGATGGCTTCGGTGCCATCGGTCTCATAAATTTTTCCGTCGTAAACCATTCCTGAGCGAATTGTCCCTGGCTCGGATTTCAGTTCAAAACGGCAAAGTTTCACCAAAACAGGATACCTTTTCGCGCCGTTTGTCCCTTTAACACCAAAACCGCTAGATGCACCTGGCAAATGCGTGGTATGATTCACCCGCAGAACAGGCACGACCTGGGAGAATCTGGATGCCGAAAAAAATTCTTGTTTGTGACGATGAGCGACATATTGTTCGCCTGATTCAAGTCAATCTTGAGAAGCAGGGTTACACGGTTGTGACCGCTTTTGACGGAAAAGAAGGGCTTGAAAAGATCAAGGCGGAGAAGCCAGATATGGCGGTTCTTGACGTGATGATGCCGTACATGGACGGCTTTGAGGTTCTCAAATCGATCCGCCGCGAGCCCGAAACCGAGGCTTTGCCGGTCATCATGTTGACCGCGAAAGCGCAAGATAAGGACGTTTTTGAGGGCTATCACTATGGTGCGGATATGTATCTCACCAAGCCATTCAACCCGATTGAGCTTGTTACCTTCGTGAAGCGAATTCTTGAAGGCAACGACGGCGGAAGCGGTAGCAGCAAGCGCATCGACCTCTAAACTCCAACTGTTTGCCTTCGGGCCAGATTCAGAAAACCTGAGAAGATTACTTCTCAGGTTTTTTTGTGGGTTTGGAACAAAAACAGTTGTTGTGAATTCGTATTCTTGTGTTATGATTGTTGTGAATACGAATTCACGGGACGTTCCGAGGGTCGTAAGGAAACACCAATGAGGGTGACGCAGCGCGATATAGCTAGGTTGGCCAAGGTCTCACAAGCCACGGTTTCGCGCGTGTTGTCGGGTGATGTTCGGGTCGAGCGTGAGATTCGAGACCGCGTTCTCCGGATCATGGAGGAAAACAATTACCGGCCCGACGTTCGGGCTCAGGCGCTCCGAAGCAAGCGCGCGGGGATGATTGGTTTGGTCATCAAGCGCCCCCAAGGCGGAATATCGAACGATCCATTCTTTGCCAATCTCATTTCGTCGATCGTTGATGAGCTTTCCGGTTCAGATTTTCACCTCTGCGTTGATTCGGCGATTAGCGACTACTCGCACGAGGCGATCTACGATGAAATGCTCCGAAGTCGCCGAGTGGACGGGCTCATCCTTGTCGAGTCGGAGGCTTCGGATGATCGGATTATCAAGCTCCAGCGAGATCGTTTCCCGTTCGTCTTGATCGGCAACCCGCTCCATGCTGGCGAAGTTCATAGCGTCGACAATGACAACGTCCTCGCTTCAGAGGCACTCACCCGGCACCTCATTGAGCAGGGCTATAAGCGAATCGCCTTTCTCGGGGCTCGTACCGGAATCACGGTTTCTGACGACCGAATTGCCGGCTATCAGCGAGCCCTTCGGGGTCAGCAGACTGACCATCTCGTTTTTCACGCTGATTTCGGGAGCGAAAATGCACGGCGTGCGGCGAGTGAGTTTCTGGGGAAAGAAGATCGACCGGATGCAGTTGTCGTGCTGGACGACTTCATGGCACTCGGCGTTTCGATTGCTGCACGAGAGAAAGGGCTGTCGATTCCGAACGATCTCGGCTTAGCATCTTTTAATGACACGAGCCTTTGCGAGGCTGTAGGTGGTGGACTCACCAGCGTCAATCTTAATATTCCGGCCCTTGTAAAGCAAACCGTCGAGCGGCTGATTCGGATTATCGATGACGAGGATGTCCCGGCAAATCGGCGGCTGATCATCCCCGCGAAACTCAGTGTGCGCAACAGCACCATGCGCGAAGGGGTGAAGCGATGATACTGGTCGGCATGATCCTGGCTCAGGATGTGCTTCACAGCTTCGTTTTTGTGGCTGACGAAAAGCTGGAGACCGTAAGCGTCGCGGGAACGTTCAACAACTGGAACAAAGACGCCAATCCGATGCAACTTGGACCCGATGGCCGAACTTGGACCACGAACCTCAAACTCGGCCTGGGCAAGCACCAGTACAAATTTGTCAAGAATGGCGATCAATGGATCACTGATCCAAAGGCCGGAAAGAACGAAGACGACGGAGGCGGGAATATCAACTCCATCCTCTTCATCACCCCGCCTGACTACACGACCGCCGCGAGCCGAACGGATAGCAAAACTGCGAAAAGCGCGCTCTTTCACGAACCGCTCGCGCCGTACTTTAACTTCTACAACGGCAAGGTTCAGCTTAAATTCAGGTCGAGACCATCTGATCTTCAGTCAGTGCGCGTAGTTTCTGGCAAAGTGGCAGTCAGCGCAAAAGAGTTTCCGGTTGACGAGTTCTATTCCAATTGGAGAGCCGAGCTTCCTTGGGACGGCAAATCAAAGCTCAACTATCAATTCGAAACCACAGACGGTAGCACCAAGGCGACCTATGCTTTCTCCGTCAATCCCGCCAAAACGGCGGTCTTCACCACCCCGGGTTGGGTGCCGCAAACAGTCGTTTATCAGATTTTCCCTGACCGCTTTGCAAATGGGAACCGTTCGAACGACCCAACGGATGTGATGCCATGGGATGCTAAACCGACATACGGCAACCGCTTTGGCGGCGACGTCGCCGGGGTGAGCAAGCACCTGGCATACCTGAAGGATCTGGGAGTCGGAACGGTTTACTTCAACCCCATCTTTGCAAGCCCGAGCAACCACCGCTACGAGGCCGACGACTATTACAATCCCGACAAGGAGTTCGGCACCCAAGCAGAGTTCATTGCGCTCACCAAAGAGATGAAGGCGAGCGGAATCCACACCGTGATGGACTTCGTGTTCAACCACACCTCGCCCCGGTTCTTCGCCTTCAAAGACCTCGCAGTAAAAGGGCAGAACAGCAAGTACAAGGATTGGTACTTCCCAAAAACGTTCCCGGTTGTAAGCGGGGATAGTAAGACCTACGAAGCCTGGTACGGCTTCCCTTCCATGCCGAAGGTGAACATTGTCAACCCGGCCACCAGGGACTGGTTCCTCAATATGGCGCAGTTCTGGCTCAAGAACGTGGCTCTTGACGGAATGCGCCTCGACGTCGCTAACGAGGTCAATTCTGACTTTTGGCGCACTATGCGCCCGGTAGTCAAGAAGGCCAACCCCAACGTCTGGATCATCGGCGAAATCTGGGGCGACGGAAATCCATGGCTCAAGGGCGATCAGTTTGATTCGGTCATGAACTACCAATTCCGCGACGCCTGTCTCAAGTTCATCGCCAAAGGCACGACGACTTCGACGCAGTTTGCAAACCAGCTCATGAAGGTACACGAGAGCTACGTCCCGCAGGTGAGCAACAACATGATGAACCTGCTGAGCAGCCACGACACTGCTCGCTTCCTCACCGAGGCAGGCGGCGATCGGGACCTCCAAAAACTCGCCGCTGCGATCCAGTTCACCTGGGTC
Source organism: Fimbriimonas sp. (assembly GCA_965248555.1). Lineage (GTDB taxonomy): Bacteria > Armatimonadota > Fimbriimonadia > Fimbriimonadales > Fimbriimonadaceae > Fimbriimonas. The sequence goes on from CBDFJP010000002.1 coordinate 640,658, forward strand.
GGCGCGCCAAGCGTGTACTACGGCGAGGAACTCGGTATGGAAGGCGGAGCCGACCCGGACAACCGGCGCGGCATGGCCTGGGACATGGCGACCCCAGCCAACGACATGAAGAGCTACTACAAAAAGCTCGCCTCGTTGAAGAAGACGAACTCGGCACTTTGGACTCCAAACGTCGCGTTTGACTCAACCAACGATTCAACTAAGACCGGGTCCTACTACCGCACAAGCGACAAAGACGCCGTCCTGGTCGCCTACAACCGTTCCGATGTGGAACAAACAATTTCTCTCCGCCCTCCAACAAGCGTGCGAAGGCTCGCAAGCGGGGGACTTTCTGACATCATCTCCGGCGACCGTTTTACGGTCTCCGACCGACCGGTAATCATCAAACTGCGACCGAGATCAGCCCGTGTGCTGGTTCCCAGCGCAAAGAAATCCTCGCTTGCCCCCAAGACACGGTTCCTTGCCGTTTCAAAAGGGGATTCGGTTCAACGCCGAGCGAATTCCATTCAGGAGCAAACAAAACAACCATGAACAAAAATCGAGCGTTTACGCTCATCGAACTCCTCGTCGTGATTGCGATCATCGCAATCCTCGCCGCCATCCTCTTCCCAGTCTTCGCTCAGGCGAAAATGGCTGCAAAGAAAGCGGCCGACATCTCAAATTTGAAGCAAATCGGTACAGCTTCGACACTCTATGCGAGTGACAGCGATGACTTGCTGCCCGACGTACCTGTCTTCGAAACTGAATCGGAGACATACGTGTTTGCCGTCAAAACAAATCCGTACATGAAGAATGTTCAGATTAACAAGTGCCCTGCATCGCCCTACGCCATCGGTTCGGTCCAGCAAGGCATGTTTGTTGGCCACCGACGATACTACGGAGACACGTTTGCGAAGGCCCCAGACGATCCATGCGTGGGACTTCCGGCTGGAACTCGTGGAAAGGCTAACAACTGGGATGACATCTACCCAGCTACTGACTACTGGCTCAATCCTATTATGTGGGGTTACAAGCAGAACGGTTGCCCTAACGGCGGCGGAACCGGAGGCTATTCGCACCCTGGACCGAATATCATTGCCGGGCCGGGCGGCGGCGATGGACTGAACGGTGTTGGAGGCGCTGGAAACGGTGCTACCTTTACCAGCGTTTCGAAGGCAATCATGCTTACCGACGGACCGGTTGATAACCAAGTAATGTTCGGTAATCCTAACGGTCCTGCTTTTTGGGGAGCTAACTACAAGGGTATGTTCGGACAAAGCACCAACGCGCTATTCTTTGACACTCACGTCAAGAACTTGCAGCAAAGAGCAATGGTGAGCGCAAGCCTCGGAACAACCAATGGCAACATGTGGAAGTGTGCGAACTGCAGCAACACTCCATTTGTTTCACCAGCTAGTGACGCAGGTACCTTGTGGGTTTGGTGGGGCACTTCGATGGCGAGCTCCGGCAATCAATAACTAAAAGCCGCGGTGCTGTTCACATTCAGGAAACAGCACCGCATTTCTTGAAAGAAACATGAAAAAGCACATATTAGCGATCATTGCTCCTCTTGCAATCGTAGGATGTAACGTAGGAAACGCTCCGGCTGGAGGGAGCGAAGCAGAGACAAAGGCGGTTTTCGACAGCATGTCGGTCGAAGAGCAAGCCAAGTTCTATATGAACTCGCCAATGCCTCTTGAAGCCAAGAAGAAAAAGGTCGAGGAAGCCTATCAAAAGGCGGGCAAGCAAGTGCCAGCGGACTTGGCAGCCCAACTGAGCGGCGGTCCTGCTTCGCCAACTCCCTCTGCTCCAGCAGGCGGTCCACCAGCGCCCACCTCCCCGCCCCGCGGTGGATAGGCCGAAACAGTCAAAGCGACCTTGTGTACATCGCAAGGTCGCCTTTTTCGTCTTTGGACCACTCGCTTTCGGGTTTGTCCCAATAAAGTTCGAGGCCGTTTCCGTCGGGGTCGCTGAGGTAGAACGCTTCACTGACGCCGTGATCAGCTGAGCCCTCGATGAGGTGTTCCACTCGCTTCACAGCTTCATACAGTTCCTCGCGCGTTGCGTACAAAATCGCCGCGTGAAACAGCCCTGGAGCCCTTTGGGGCGCAGGCATCGAGCCTTTGCTCTGCCACTGGTTCAGGCCGATATGGTGGTGATACCCACCGGCGGAAACAAAAGCGGCGTCCTCTCCATACCGCTGAGTGAGTTGGAAGCCAAGCACTCCGCAGTAGAAGTCAAGCGATCGCTCGATGTCGCTGACTTTCAGGTGGACATGCCCAATTCGGGTTCCAGCGGGAACGGTGTACTCGCTCATACTCGACTGTATACTCCTATCCGATGCCCCTTGCTCCAACTCCCGCCGAGATCGACCAGCGCAACCGCGTCATGGCGCGGATTTTGGAGTGCATTCGCACCGAAACTCGCATTAAGCTCCCGGTTTTTGACGCCTCGCGAGAGCGCCCTTCGGACCAGTTTGCGCTGATCAACGTCGGTCTTGAGCCAAACGAGTTTGGCGGGGTTTTGGGGGCGTATCGGTACCAATTTGAGGGTGAAGAGGACCTGCTTCACCTGATGATCACCTCAGTTTCGGGCGAGGCGGTGACTACGGCCCAGGCCCACGAAGTCGCCTCTGTGGTTTTGCACGGAGTTCCGTCAGCCCTAGTCTGGCTCAAGCCCGGCGAGTTCTCGCAACACTTCTATGTTGGGCATGATGAGTTGCTGGGACAACTTACCGAGAGGCTTTAGCCGCGGGATTTAAGGGCTTGGTCGATTTCGGTCCCGAATTTCGCTGCGTCTGCGCTTACAAGCTCGAATGTGGCTGGTGTTTTGGGACGGCCTTTGAAGAGCAATTGAGCAATTCCGTCTCGCGTGATCACCAGGCGGTTTCCATCCGACAGGTCAACCACAATCCGCGTTTCGACGCGGTGGAACTTATCGCTACTCGCATCCGAGGCCATGATCAGCCTAGCAAGCCACTTGTTGGCAGGGATACGGTTGGCGATGTTCGGCTCGGTGGCTCGAACCATCCCAGTTGGGTAGCCCGCATCGCCGGATGGTTGGGGAGTTGAAAAGACGATGGCTCGCACGGCCTTGAAGTCGGTCGGCTGGAGCTGTGCAAAATAGTCGGAATGAGCGTTCCCGGGTCCAAGGGCCAGCGCAACCAATAGAACAACCATTCCGAAGTATCAGACGCCCAGGCCTCTGAACTTGTTACCGTTCCGATTCGTGTCTCGCGCCCCGAGCCTATTTCACGGTAAATTGGAACCCCGAACGAAGAATCGGCATAGAGAATAGGGGCGGATGAGCGAACCGGATTGTATGACCTTGCAAGAAGCTGTGAAACAGCTCAGCACGGTCGCGCCCGGAGCTCCACTGTTGGCCCTTGGCCAAACCGTTTTTTGGGATGAGCCGATGAAAGCGGGATTGGCCCTTGAGGCCGCCAAAGCCGGAGTCAGATTCGTGGGCGGAGTGCATGACACCGACTACTTCGCAAAAGCACCCGGGACCAAACATGCGCGCAACCAGTTCCTGACGCTTCCCCACAACGACGGCTCGACCAAGGCCCTCTGGTCAGCGGCGGCAGAGTTTTCGTGCCTCTTTGGTTCCGAGACGGTTATCACAAAGGACGCTCTGATCAAAGCTGGCTTGCGGTTCGACAGGCTGAGTCAGATACGAAAGGGCTTCCTGGACGAGGCCACCCAAGCCTGGGGATGGCGCGGAATCGTCTCGCTCGACGAGCAACCCCCCATCACCCTTGAAGTCAAAGCGGACTCCCTAAGCAGAGAACTTTGCAAGACCCTCCAATGGGCGATCAATGAATCGACTTCTTCTCTCGGCGGGGAGGGCTTGGATCGGGCCATCAAGAAAGGCGACCAGCTCAATGCGCTCTTCTGCGATTCCGCCGAACTCGACGGGCAGAACCTTTCTGGCGTCTACCGCGACCTCTTGCCGCGCATCTATTCCTACGTGGCAAACCAGCCAGTGCCGGTGGAATCCGCCCAGACCAGCGAGCTGCTGCGGTTTAATACCACAACCTGCGCTCTGCCTCGCTTCGAGTTGGTTCGCGCTTTCATAGAGAACCCCGCAGCTCGGGCCGCCTATGACCACGCGATAAAAGGCTATCCGGGGCTTTATGGACTCGCAAAGTTTGGCACCGGAGCGATTCCGTTCGATCTCGTGATTCCTGGAATCGGGCGAGGCACGATTCGCATCGGAAACCGGGGAATCGTCATCAACACCCCCCGACCTCAGTTCCTTTCCTTCAAAACCCCCATCCGTTCCCTCGAAGAGTTCGCGAAGTTGATCGAGGGGAAGTTCGGCCCGAATTGCATCCTCGTCGGAAAGGCAGTGACGTTGATCGGAATGCTCGGACGAGAGTTCGTCTTCGCGTTTCACGAAGGCGCGTCGTCCTACGTCAAGGCCTCGCGAGAGCTTCACAAAGCCCTGGACTTTAAAATCAATCCGATCCTGAGAATTCGCTACCAGCTCTGGGATTCGCTGGAGGGCAGTCAAGGCTGGTTCAAGCTCCCCGAACCGCTGCACTTCGCATTCGGATCGGAGGACGTCTGCTTCCCTTCCTTCGCCGCGCGTTGGCGGGCGGTGGGCGCGGAGCAGAAGGAGCGGCTGGCGCGCCTTGGAACGCTTAAAAAGCCCGTAGACCTCGTCCAGTACCTCGAAAAGCTTGTCGGCGGAGCCTGGAGCACACAAGCGCAGGAGTACGTGGTTCTGCAACGCCAGCTCTCAGTGCTGTCGCGCGAGGTTGAAGACCTGAACGAAAAGCGGCACCGAATCTACGGTCGGCTCCGCGAGATTCGAGGGGAATGGCAAGCTCTAGAACGACAAAAAGGCGAGCACTTCCGATCCAACATCTATGATCGGCTCGCGAGCGAAGCCGATATGGAAGCCCGCGCTCGGTTCACGCAAAAAATCTTATTGCTTCAATCCGAGCGCGATTCGCTACGCGGGGCACTTGCCAAACTGGGGCGCAAGCAGCGCGAAGCCGCCCAAGATCCGGCGGTGATGCGAGCCCACGAGCGACGGCGAGAGATCGAAATCGAGGCAGAGCTAAAGCGTCTCAAACTGATCCGAGAGGCGATCATCAGTAGCACCGGACTCGAGAACGCGAACCGCCGCCCCGCCGCCTGGTGGCTCCCCATGATCTCGCCAGACGGTAAATTATTTGAAGCCGTGATGAAATCTGCCGAATGCTGGTGGGAGCCAATGAATTGAGGTTCTGGAAGGTTCAGTCCATCGGGAACCACTTCCCTCTCGTCCTCGCTTCCGAATATGACGGGGATTTGTCCGAGCTCGCAATCATGATGTGCCGCGACCATTTTGGGGTTGGCGGAGACGGTTTGTTGGTCGTAGGCACCGGGGGCACTGACCTGACCCTCAGAATGTTCAACCCCGACGGAACGGAGGACTTTTGCGGCAACGGGCTGCGCTGTGCGGCGCGATTTGGGTTCGATCAAGGGATGGTTGGGGCTTCGTTCAACATTCTTCATCTGGGTCGAACTGTTCCGGTGACCGTTGAGGGAACCCTGATCAAGACGGTCATTGGCACCGCTTCCTATGATCCCAAGGACGTACCGACGATCATTGCCGGAGAGCTTTTCGATGAAACGATTTTTGCAGCGCGAGACTCGGATTGGTCGGTGGTTCTAGCCGGGTCTGCGCTGTCCACTGGGTCAACCCATGTGGTTCTGCCCGTCGGGTCCTTGCCCGACGATGAAGGGTTCCGGGCGATTTCGTCGCGCCTCGAAGTCGATCCCCGTTTCCCCCAGCGCACCAGCGTCATCTGGGCGGCAAGGGACGGCGAGGCACTTTCGATCCGTATTTGGGAAAGAGGCGTTGGCGAGACGCTGGGTTGCGGCACTGGCTCCTCTGCGGCGGCAGTGGACTGGATGCGTCGCCGCAAGCGCGGAGGCCGCATCGAAGTCCGCAATCCCGGCGGCACCGTCTGGGTATCCGCCGACACCTGGTCTTCGCCGATCACCCTCGAGGGCGAGGCCATCACGGTGTTTCAGGGCGAATTTCCGATATAATCTTGGTTCCGTTGCCCGGGTGGCGAAATGGTAGACGCAGAGGACTTAAAATCCTTTGGTAGTAATACCGTGAGGGTTCGAGTCCCTCCCTGGGCACCAGAATTGGAGTTGCCACAACCTTGAAACGCATCGCGATAGTTGGCCTTCAATTGCTAATCTTGACGACGTTTTTGGGGACTCTGCTAGGGTTCTCGGTTTACTCAACCTCGTCATTGATCATCGGGGCCGCAACTTATGTCGGTTGCTGGATCGGAATTCATCGAAGACTTACGCGCAAAGCGCGGTTCGAGTTGTTTCCTTGGATCGCATCATCTATTCTCGCGGCATTCCTCGGCTCGACAATCTGTACGATTGTCGGTTTCAACTTCTGGTCATGGCCCCTCCCAATGCGACCCTCCGTGGCAGCGGAGTCCGCTGCCATTATCGTTGGATCGATCATGGTGACCGGAATGCTCTGGATAGTCGGGATTCCAGACTTTGTTGCTCACGTTCGACGAGTCGAGGCACTCGACACTGACCCAACCGATTTGGGATAGACCGATATCGCCACGAATAACGCTCCTACTGCTCCTCAAACCCAGCCAGCTGCTTCAGCTCACCCGTAACCATGTAGTGAACCCGCTCCGCGATGTTCACCGAATGGTCTGCGATTCGCTCAAGATGATGGATCGCCTGAAAAAGCCAGCCGTGGGCGACGACGGAGTCGGGGTCGCGGCGCATGAGCAGGAACACCTGCGCCCGGAGTTCGCGGTAAATCTTGTCCGCCTCATTCTCCTGAGCACCCACAAGCTCAACCCGCTCTAAGTCGCGCCGCACAAACGCCTCCATGGCGTCGTGGAGCATCTTGCGGCAGAGAATCGCGAACTTGCCTAGATCGATGATGTCGGTTCGCCCGGCTTCCTTCTCAATCTTGAGGGTCGCTTTTGCGAGGTCCACTGCGAGGTCGGCGCAGCGCTCCAGATCGGTTATGATCTTCAGCGTCGCTCCGACGTGCCGCAGGTCGGCCCCCATCGGGTTTTGAAGCCCAATAATCTTCATGCACAGAGACTCGATCACCAGCTCTTTCTGGTCAATCGCGTCGTCCTGTTGAATCGCCTCGCGGGCAAGAACCGGGTCGAGCTTTACCAAGGAAGTTGATGCATCGGCCACCATCTTTTCAACCCAGCTCGCCATTTCCAGAAGCTCATGCTCCATGCCCTCGAGCTCTCGGTCGAAATTCTGGCGGGCGTAGCTGACGGATTCCATGTCGATCAAAACGGATTGTGGCAGAAGAATGTCCGCTCGCCGTCGGTCATCGCGTCAGGCTTAATCTGCGAGCAGATTTCTTGGCGGTGGACACAGCGATCCGCAAAGCGGCAACCCGGCTTCACGTCCTTGGGGTCAGGTAGCTCGCCTTCCAGCGGCTCGGGCAGGTATCCGAGCTTATCAAGCGTCGGCGCAGACTCCAGGAGTGCGCGAGTATAAGGGTGTCGAGGGTTAGCAAAAATCTCTTCCGTCGGGCCGGTCTCAACAATCCGCCCAAGATACATCACCGCAATTCGATCGGCAAGGAAGCGAACTGTCATCAAATCGTGCGAAATATACAGAAACGCGCAACCCAGCTCAGTGCGAATATCCTTCAGCAGGTTCAGAATTTGCGCCCGAATCGAGAGGTCCAAAGCCGACGTCGGCTCGTCGCAGATCACCAACGGCGGACGCAGGGCCAAAGCTCTCCCTATCGCCACCCGTTGGCGCTGACCACCCGACAGCTGGTGCGGATACCGATCAGTGAACCGTTCATCTAGCCCAACTTGTCGCATCACAGCAGGCACGTCAACCGATGTCTTCATCAGCTCGCCCGGCTCGGCAATCGAGCGAGAGACCGTCCATCGTGGGTTCAAAGAAGCGTACGGATCCTGCCAAACCATGCCGACTCGCGACGCCATATCGCTCGTCGTTTTCGTCACCTCGGCGCCACCGAGGACCATTGAGCCGCCTGAAGTCGGTTGCAGACCCAAAATCGCCTTCGCCAGGGTCGTCTTCCCGCAACCGGACTCGCCGACGACCGCGACAATTTCGCCCTCATTAACCTCCAGCGAAACGCCGTCTAAGGCGTGAACCACGCCCTTGTTCACGGGGTATGTCACCCGCAGTTCGTTAACAGTGAGGACCGTGCTACTCATTCTCTCCCAATATGCTCTGGCTCCAGAACAAGCGATTGCGCAGCTTGTAAAGGAAGTCTTCATTTTGGATGGTCACGAGGTTGGTTGTGCGCTCCGAACGGCGAATTTCTACATAATCACCGGGAAGTAGGTGCAACCTGGTCTGCCCGTCCCCGCTCAAAACCGCGTCTCCGCCAGAGTTCAGTCTCAACTTCACCACCGAAGAGGCACCTAGTACCAACGGGCGCGCAGAGAGGGTGTGGGGGGCCAATGCCGTCAAAACAAGGGCCTCGACGCCGGGGTCGACAACCGGGCCACCCGCCGAGAGGTTGTAGCCCGTAGAGCCGGTTGGGGTCGAAACCATCACGCCATCCGCCGGATAGCTGGTCAGCATCTGCCCATTGACCTCGACATCGAAGGTGAGCATCCGGTCCGTTACCGTGCGCTGAAGCACCGACTCGTTGAGCGTGTGAATCGTCGCGACGGCCTTCTCACCGCGCACCAGCGATGTTTCCAACATCATCCGTCGCTCGGTTCGGTGCTCGCCGTCCTGGAAGGCGCTCAGCACCGCGCCGATGTCCTCGGGCATGCACTGCGTCACAAAGCCAAAGCGTCCGAAGTGGACACCGAGAATCGGAGTTCCCTTCAATGAGCAGAGGTGGGCGGCGCGGATGATGGTGCCGTCTCCGCCGAAGGCGATCACGAGGTCGCAATCGGCGACTTCCGTGGGACCAACGGCAGTCAGCCCAAGCCGCCCAGCGGCTCGATCTTCGGAAACCACCTCGCACCCCCTATCCAAAAGCCAACGAGCCGCCCGTTGGGCGGCTTCGACGGCATCTTCTCGATGCAGATTGAGAACTAAGGACGCTCGCAATTAACCCGCTGCTTTCATGCGCTTGAGGTTGCGTGCAACATCCGAGTTGTTCGGATCAATCGCGGCGGCCTTTTCGAGGACTGCGATCGCCTGGGCTCGTTTGTTCATCTTCTCAAGCGTGACTGCAAGGTTATTGTACGCCGGAACGAACTTGGAATCCGATGTAATTGCGGCACGGAATGCGACTTCTGCGCCAGGATAGTTGGCATCTCGAAGGTTGCATCGACCAATTCCGTCCTGTGCCATCGCGCTGTTTGGCTTGCTAGCAAGAGCGGCCTTGTACTGAGCCATTGCCGATTTGGTGTTACCCATTTCGTATTCGGCATCAGCAACCAGGAGCCTGGTTTCGACATCCGAAGGCATTGCCTTGAGCATTTCGATCCAGATCGGCATGGCGGACTTGACGTCACCCGACCGAGCGGCAGCAGCGGCAAAGTTCTTCTTGTTCTTCATGCTTGGGTCAATCCCCATCAGCTTTTCGAACAATTCTCGAGACTCAGCATATTCGCCCTTGTTGAAGAGGATGACGCCGAGGCTACCAAGGGTTGCCGGGTCGGTGTCTCGAAGCGCAAGGGCCTTTCGGAACGCCATTTCGGCTCCCGCATAGTCCTTCTTCGCCTTCTTCATCACGCCCAGGTTGTAGTTGTAGGTGAAATCCGACTCGAACATCGAGGCGTAGTTGCCGTACAGGGCTTCCATGTCGCCAACTCGCTGGGCTCTTGCGTAGCAATCGCCAAGGGCGAGAACGACCTGCTTGTCTTGAGCACCATTGTTGAGGGCTCGCTCCAAGTAGGTGGCGGCGGTAGAGTGCTTTCCAAGTCGGTAAAGCAGCGCGCCTGCATTTCGAGCGTAGGTCTGGTTCTTCTGATCCATGTCCGAAGCTCGGCTGAAGGTGGTTGCCGCGGCTTCGTACTTTTTAGCGCCTTCTTGGGCGACCCCGAGGTTGTTCACAACAAATGCGTTGCGAGGGGCTTTCTCGCTGGCCTTGTTGAACATCAAGATGGCCTTGTCCCAATCCTTGTTCTGGATGTGGATGTTGCCGAGGTTGTAGTAAGGCTCGTAGGAAGTCTTTGGGTCTCCGACAACGATGAGCTCGTTGTATCGCAGAAGCGCCTTGTCCTTTTGACCAGCAATGAAGTAGGCGTTGCCGAGGTTATTGAGCACTTCGGTGTCCTTCTTGTTAGCTGCGTAAGCAACTTCCAGTGGAGCGATAGCCTTTTCAGCCTCGTTGTTCTTGAGGAAGAGGAAACCCAGCCAGCCATTCGCGGAACCACTTGTTGGGAATTCCTTCACGATCGCCTGGAAGGCAGCAATCGCATCACCAAGGGCCAACTTCTTGTCGGTGGCCCTGTTGTACTGCTCCGCAGCAGCCACTACCTTCACGTTGGCTGCGTTTTCCGCATCCGTCTGTGTCTGAGCAAACGCACTGCTCAGCGCAATGGCGCAAAGCGCCGTAACCAATAATCGCATTGACTTCATAAGTAAATCAGCCCAACTCATATTCTATGCCAATTCGTATGCGCCCATGATTTTCGGAATCGCATTTTCATACGCATTTTGAAGCTGTTCAAGGCTCCAGACCAAGTTTCCGAACGTGCCTTCTAGGTTCAAATATGGCTCAGTCGTGACTTTTCCTAGTTGAATTACCAGAAGATTTTGGGATTTTGCAATATCCGTAACCTTTGCTAGGTTGGAAGTCGAAACTACGACATCTCCTTGGAACTCGCCGAATAGCTCGGCGGTGGGAAAATCAGCTTTCGGAAGGGTGGCGGTGATTCCAAGTCCGGCGGAAATTGCCATCTCGGCGAGGGCAACCGCGACGCCGCCGTCGCTGACATCGTGGGCACTTGCGACAGCTTCTGATGCCGCAAGCTCGGCCAGGGCGGCGCAAAGCCGCTTCTCGGCGGCGAGATCGGGGGCCTCGGGGTAGCCATCTTCCCTTCCAATCACGTCGACCAAGTATGCGCTTGCTCCCAACCCTTGTTGGTCAGACGGTGCTTGTCCAGTTCGTAGCAGAGCGACAGTGTCGCCGAGGCGAGGAGTGAGCCCAAGGGCCTTGGATGGGTCATCCAAGACGCCGACCATGCCGATCATCGGGGTGGGCGGAATTTCGCCGAGCTCGCTTTCGTTGTAGAAACTGACGTTTCCGCTGATCACCGGCGTATCCATCGCTTCGCTTGCGCTTGCGATGCCCTCGACGGCCTCGGCGAACTGCCAGTAGACCTCAGGGTAGGTGGGATTTCCGAAGTTGAGGCCGTCGGTGACGGCGACGGGTCGCGCACCGGTGCAGGCGACGTTTCTCGCCGATTCGACAACCGCGAGCTGTCCGCCCCGCAGAGGGTGAGCCTTGGTCCAGCGAGCGTTGCCGTCGAGTTTGACAGAGAAGGCTTTCTTAGCTCCGCTAGGGGCGATGACGGCGGCGTCCGCCGCTCCGGAAGAACGAACAGTTTGAGTCTGGACTTGCTGATCGTACTGCTGAAAAACGTATCGCTTGCTCGTGATATCTGGCGAACTGAGAAGCTTCAAAAGTGCCTCTCGGTGGTCTTGCGCGGGAAGTTGAGAAGGATCAAAAAGGGCCGCTTGACGGAAAGTTTCCGGTTCAATCTGCTCGCTGTGATACACCGGGCAGTGGTCGGTCAGGAGCTTCGGATCAAGCTCGGCGATCGTCTCGCCAAACCGAGTGACCTTGAGAATCTCACCCTCAGTGACATAGCCAACAACCACCGCATGAACTCCCCATTTGTGGAAAACGTCGATGACCTCTTTCTCGCGGCCCTTGCTCGCGACCGCCATCATTCGCTCCTGGCTCTCGCTCAGCATCAGCTCGTAGCCGCTCATGTCGTTCTCGCGCATCGGAACAAGGTCGAGGTTGATCTCCATTCCAACGCCGCCCTTGCTCGCCATCTCGACGGTGGAGCAGGTCAGTCCCGCCGCACCCATGTCTTGAATCGCAACAATCGCCCCGGTTGCCAAAGCCTCCAAAGTGGCCTCAATCACTTGCTTCTCAGCAAATGGATCACCGATTTGAACATTCGGCCTCTTCGCCTCGCTATCCTCGCCAAAAGCCTCAGAGGCAAAAGTTGCTCCGTGGATTCCGTCGCGCCCTGTAGACGAGCCCAAATAGATGACCGGATTCCCCACGCCGCTGGCGGCGGCGGTGGTGACTTCATCGAGTTTAAGAACCCCGACGCACATCGCGTTCACGAGCGGATTTCCGGAATAGTTCGGATGAAAATTAACCTCACCGCCAACCGTCGGAACTCCGACGCAATTGCCATAGCCCGCAATCCCTTCAACGACGTGGTCAAATAAATAGCGATTCTTCCGGACAATCGCATCGGGAGCTTTTCCGTCTTCAATCGGCCCAAATCGCAAGGAGTTCAGCATAGCAACTGGCCGCGCGCCCATCGTCAAAATGTCTCGAATAATCCCGCCAACGCCCGTCGCTGCGCCCTGATACGGCTCCACATACGATGGGTGGTTGTGGGATTCCACCTTCATCGTAATCCCCAATCCGTCGCCCAGCGGCACCACTCCGGCGTTCTCGAGGCCCTCGCCCTCCATCGCCTCTTTGTACTTGCTAAAGCGGTTCAAAACCGGGCGGGAGAACTTGTAGCCGCAGTGCTCGCTCCACATGACCGCGAACATTCCGAGCTCGGTGTAGGAAGGATCTCGCCCTAAAAGTTCGGTCAGCAGTGCATACTCCGAATCGTTCAATCCCATCGACGAGTAGACTTCTGACGTGAAGGCGGCCATCTGCCTAAGTATATCTTTCGCCCTGCTCGTGGGGTGCGGTTCTGGCGTCAAGGTGACCGGAAAATGGGAGGGTTCGCGCGACTGGAAAGCGATGGGTTCTCAGAACGAGGAAGTCGCCAAAGCCCTGGCCGGAGTGATTTTGGAACTTCGTGCCAACCAGACATTTCTTCTGCAAGACGGCGGCATTCCCTTTGAAGGAACCTACGTCGTTTCAGGGCAGGAGATCCGATTTGACGTCCTGGAGATCATGAACCGTCCCGTCGGAGTCCAGCCAGAGTCCACCCAGAAAGCCGCCGCATTCACCGCCGAGGTGAAAGAAGGCAAGATTTACTTCCGCTCTTCCGGCGAGAAGGAATCCGTGGTGCTAGAACCTAAGGCGTCGGAATCGGCTCAACAGTAGCCGTAACGATCGTATCGCCCTTCTGGATTCCGTCAATAGCCGATTGCCCGTTGGCAACGTCGCCGAAGACGACATAGCTGCCATCGAGTGCCGGCGCATCCGCGAGGCAAACGTAAATCTGGCTTCCCGCCGAATCAAGGCTTGACGAACGCGCCATACCGAGCGAATACTTGAGGTGCTTCAGGTCGTTCGCCTCAAAGTTGATGGTGTAGCCCGGCCCGCCCGTGCCAATGCTAGGGTCAGTGAGCGGCAGCGTCTTGGTGAACGGACAACCCCACTGAACCACAAAGCCCTCTTCGCGCCGATGAAGCTTGATTCCGTCGTAGAATTTCTCATTCACCAGTGAGACCAGATTGGCGCAGTGGCGAGGTGCCTTGTCGGGTCGAAGAGCCAAGACAATATCTCCGCCGGTTTGGAACTTGAAACGGACGTCGAAACTGCTTTGGATGCTAACCACGGTCGTCACAGACTTCGTAGGGTCACTCGCCAAAGTGGCGGTGACGGTCAAGTTTCCGAGACTGGTGCTGTCCGCCGTCCAAACTCCGCCAGCCGTAATGGTGCCAGACGTTGCACTCCAATTGATTCCACTGGTCGCTGCCGCGCCCGCGATGAGGCCCTTGAAGGTCAGTCGAGATTGAGGAAGGGCGTAATGGATCGACGTTGCGCCAACGATCTCGATTGGAGGTGCGACGGTAACGGTAAAGGTCTTCTTCTTCCCAGAATCCAGTTTGCTCGTGGCGGTGACAAGGTCAGTGAATGTAGCGGTCCCGATGGGTCCGGAAGGAGCTGTATACACACCATCGGCCGAAATGGTTCCCTCCTCAGCACTCCAGGTGACGGCGTTTGAAAGCGCTCCAACGACGCTCGCGCTGAATGATTTGGTGCCGCCGTAGCCGACATTCGAACCGCCGGTGGCGGTGATGTTGATGACGTAGCCCGACTCAACGTGGGCGATCGCGTCGGCGTATTTGGTTCGATCGCTGACCCGAGTAACTCGAATCGTATAGTTCCCAGAAGCACCAGGAGCCTTGTATTTCCCGGGCTCGACAAAGGTGCCCTCGGATGGCGATTCTGGGGTCGTGCCTTGGTTTGGCAAGCTCCACTCGACTGCTTGGTCGCCGCCATCAACGACAGCGGTAAGCTGGATCGCCTCGCCGGGACGGATCGTAATCGAATCTGGACTAATCTTGATTCCCTTGAACATGGCCGTCGACCCCGAACCTCCGCTGCCGCCACAGGCGACAAGCACGCTCAGAACCAGACCAAACAAAAAGACGCGAAGGCGCATACATTTTAGTGTATCCGCCCTAAACTCAAAGCGGGCGCATCTTGAGCTTTACTGGTCGGATTACGCGGGCGACGGGGTGCCAGGTGTCCTCGGTGAATGAATCTTGGATCACGCCCCAAGCCGTCGCGCCGTCCATCGCGCTCGGCTCCAAAAGCTCGAATGCCACGCGCCCCAGCGGCTGCTCGCAACGGACCAGTATCCCTTGAATCGGCCGGTTCCAAGGCCGCCATTCACCTTCGAGGGTGATGAGCTTATGACCTTGAAACGCCGTTCGCGCCTCAGTGCGCTTGCTGATTCGGAATGCCTCCAGCGGGTTCGTTTTGGGCGGCTCTTGATCCAGACCGTCGATCATTTCTAGCTTAAGACCATGGAGTTTCAGAAGCTCGATTAGCTTAGGTTCGGAGTCGGGGATGATGTAACCGAACGGCACTGCGGCGAACGTCGAACCGACAAAGCGGTCGAACACCGGCATCTTCACCGCCTCGATATCCCGCACCGGCCCCCTGTTTCTGGTCCCGGAGCTGAGCCCTTTTTCGAGCAAAACTTCCTCTTCGCCCCGCGATGTCATCTGGAACCGGGTCGCCAGGTTTGCCCCGACAATCGAAGCCTCGGAAGCGGCATGAAATGCCTTAACCTTCTTGGCGTCCTTGACGATCTTGCCAACGCAGAGCTTGACAAACCGCTCGGTGTCTCGCACGCGGATATCGAACGGCTCGTAGACCATCGCTTCGCTCAGAATCGGCAACGCACCCCTTAGCCCAGCATAATTGGTGACGTAGCGCGCATCGGCAGCGAAGGTCTCGAATCGCCACTTCCCATTCTCAAAGAATCCATTCCCGTAGTCCTGAAGTTCGAGTTTGTACTTCTTGCGCGCCTCTTGCCGAACCGACGGGAAGAAATCCTTAAAGGCATAGTTCAGCAGGTCCGGGTGAGCGTTCGGGTTCCCTGGGCCGCCGTAGGTCATCGGATAGCCGTGCCTGGTCCCGTCGGTTGTATGTAGGTCGAACACCACGTCGGGGTTCCACGAGTAGATGTTCTTCAGTGCGCCTTGCATTTCGGGCGATTCGGTCTTGGTGCAATCTCGGTTCAAATCCAACCCCTGTCCGTTAGGTCTGAGCCCAACCATCTCCGGACCGTTCTGCCCCGGACGGTTTTTGGCTTGGGGGGCGAATTCCTCGTTTCCATCGCAGTTGTAGATCGGCTGGACGAGGAAGATCGCCTTTTTCAGCAAACCGCGATCGCGCACCCACTCGCGCATCAGATGCTGGGCCGCTTCCTTCCCTTCCACCTCGCCCGCGTGGATGTTGGCCTGCACGTAAATGACAAGCTTTCCAGTTTTGGCAGCCTCTTGCGCGTTACTCACCATCGGCTCGGCAATGGTCACAAGCGGAATCTGGCGGCCCTTGGCCGAAGTTCCGCTATAGCCAAGTTTGGTGTTCTTCGGATACTTGCTCGTCAGTGCCTTGCAAAACCCGACAACATCCTCATATGTCGAAGTCTCCAAAAAGTTCGTCTTCTCAGCCTTCGTTTTGAGCGAGTCATCGAACAAACCAGACATCAACAGGAGCGGAACCAAAGCCATGCAATCCTTTTACCCGCTAAACTTGCTAGCATGTCTGCCGAATGGCCACCCGAACTCGACGCCTTAGTCGCCGCTCCCAATCACCACAAGCTCCTGATGGAGAACGACCAGGTTAGAGTTCTGGAGACCAAAATCTTCCCCGGCGAGACGGTTCCAGTCCATACGCACCAAAACCCATCGACTAACTACTTCTTCTCCTGGTCGGCTTGCATTCGCCGCGACGACCAGGGGAAGGTGCTGTTTGACTCTTGCAAATCCGGCATAGAGATTGAGCCCGGAGCCGTGACCTGGCAAACCCCTCTCCCTCCGCATACCCTCGAAAATGTCGGCGACCAGCCGATCCACCTTATCTCTGTAGAGATCAAACCCACTTAGGTTGTATTTCTGTTAAGATATCTAATCATGCTCGTCTTGCAGATTCTCATTCTTGCCGTTGTCTTGTTCCTCATCTACGTGCAAACTCGGCCGATCGACTACCGATTCGAGAGGTCACGAGTAATCAAGGCTTCGCCCGAAAAGGTGTTTGAGCAAGTCAACGAGTTTCGAAACTGGGAGAAGTGGTCGCCTTGGCTCGAAGCAGAACCGACGGCAGTTCTGACCTACGGGGACAAGACAACAGGCGAGGGGGGTTACTACCGCTGGGACGGGAAAAAGACCGGCGCAGGTTCATGTACGATCATTCGCTCGGTGGCGAACGACGCGGTCGATGTCGCTCTCGAGTTCGAGCGCCCCTTCAAATCCTCCGCCCGCGCGGACTTCAAGCTCGAACCCGCCGCCGATGGGACAAAGCTCAGCTGGATCATGTCGGGGACGAACAACTTCATCAACAAGCTCTTCGGAGTCCTGATGAATATGGAGAAAATGCTCGGCACGTCATTCGACCGAGGGCTCGAGCGGATTGCTCAGCTGGTGGAGTAGGTTTAATCGGCCTTTGGGTGCCTAGTAAACATATTTGCGACCTCGGATGGAAGCCTTCCCTTCACCAGAACTGAACCGAAGATGTACAGGTAAAGAACTAGAAACGCGAGACCTTTAGCTTCCTTCCAAGTTTGAATTTCAAACTCACCTTGCAGGACAATCTTCCCGAGTTCAGCGACATTCGCTCCCAGCACCGCAACAAATGGAAGGCTCACTAGTCGGGCAACCCACTCGACATGGGGACCGGGAACCGCTAGACTGGAAAGTAGGAGTAGTAATGCCCCAAGTACCAGTCCGCTTCCAGGAGAAGCTGGCGGGGTGGGTGGGAATGAAGCGAAGAGTACCGCGCCGCCGACCATGAGAAGGAAGATGATCCGCTTGAACGCCGTCATCTCCCCCCACTTCCCAAGGCACCAGTCCTTCACGGGACTATTCTATCACTTCACCGGCCACGTCGGCAAAACCCGAGCAATCGGCTTATCCGCCCGATATCCCAGCTCGTACTCCGCCTGCATAATCGTGTGAATCTCATGCGTCCCCTCATAGATCATCGCGCCGCGCGAGTTGCGGAAGTATCGCTCCACCGGAAACTCGTCGCTGAAACCGTAGGCGCCGTGAATCTCGACCGCCTTATTCGCCGCGTCAAACGCCGCCTCGCAGTTCACCCACTTCGCCATCGAGCACTCGCGCGTGTGCCGAATCCCGTTGTTCTTCATCCAGCCGACTTGGTAGTACAGCAATCGCCCAACGTCGCGCCCCTTGACCATCGAAGCAATCATTTGCTGAACAAGCTGTTTCTTGCCAATGACCTCGCCGCCCACCGACCGCTCGTTTGCATACTTAGTGCAGGCGTCCAGGCAGGCGGTGATAATCCCTACTGCCCCCGCGCCGACCGTGTAACGGCCATGGTCCAGAGCCGACATCGCGACCTTAAACCCGTCACCTTCCTCGCCCAGCATGCACGACTTATCGACCCGCATGTTGTCAAAGATAATCTGTCCCGTATTCCCCGCCCGAACGCCCAACTTCCCTTTCAGGGCCTTGCTCGAAAAGCCCGGTGTGTTCCTGTCAACGATAAACGCCGCATAGGGAGCCTTTGCATCG
This sequence comes from Fimbriimonas sp., assembly GCA_965248555.1. GTDB lineage: Bacteria > Armatimonadota > Fimbriimonadia > Fimbriimonadales > Fimbriimonadaceae > Fimbriimonas. Next base: position 658,747 of record CBDFJP010000002.1, read on the forward strand.
GTGTTGGTCAGCCGGGTAATCACCAAGAACTGGTGCGCGTAATCCGCCAGCGAAATCCAAGTCTTCTCGCCATTGAGAATGTAGGAATCGCCATCGCGAGTCGCCGTGGTTCGCAAATTTGCTGCATCCGAACCCGCATTCGGCTCGGTCAACCCAAATGCACCCCAGCGGTTGCCTTTTGCAAGATCAGGGAGCCAGCGATCCTTCTGCTCCTCCGTTCCCCACTGCAACAAAGTCAACGAGTGCAACCCGCTGTGAACCGACATGACGACCCGAGCCGTCGAATCCGCCCTTTCAAGCTCCTCGCAAACGATTCCGAGGGAAATGTAATCCGTATCCGACCCGCCGTACTTCGCCGGAATCGAGATGCCCATGATCCCGCCCTCCGACATTTTCTCCAGCATCGAAGCATCGCTTCGGTGCTCGCGGTCGCGCTCGGCAAGGCCCGGAAGAACCTCGTTTTGTCCGAACTTGTAGGCCATTTCACGAATCAACTCGTGCTCTTGCGTCAGGGCAAAGTCCATGCATGGAGTTTACCGACCCGGCGAAGCAAAAACGCCCCTCGGTTCACGAGGGGCGTTGAACCAAGATCAACTTACTTGATCTTCAGCTTAACCGTGGCAATCTGCCGACTCTTGAGATTCTGAGCGGTGATCTTTCGGAAACCAGCCATCGAGACTTTGACCGGGAAGTTCCAGCGGCCGTCGGCTTTGACCGTGCCCCGCATCGATGGCTTGCCATCGACCAGCAGCATGATCTTGTCACCAGGGTTGCCCTTTCCGCCAACTTTGATGACTCCATGGGGAACCACGTTGAAGTTGGTGTGCGAACTAATCACAAACTTACCAGCGGGCTTCGGCGCGACCTTAATATCGGAGTGCTTCGTCGTGTGAGCCTTCGTCGGCGCAGGATTCTTTGGCTCTGGAGCACTGTGAGCTTCTTTCTCAACAACGCTGTCCTTCTTGGCGACGTCGTCAGCTCCTAGATCCGAACTCTTGGTGTAGGCAACATCCGAACCATCGTCATTCGGCAAGAGGTTCGCGGGCAACTCGTCGTCATCGGCCTTCGCAACTTTAGCTCCACTCTTGGGGTCGGCCTTGGCAACGACTTCCTTCTGCGGTGCCTTGGAAACTTTGAACCCTAGCTCCTCAGTCTCCGGCTTTGCGTTCTTGTCCTTGGTATCCGAGACCTTGACCACAATCTTGTGCTCGCCGGCTTTGACCTTTTGCGCCTCGTACCGATACGCGCCGTCAGAGTCGGCGTCCATCGTGACCGGGTCACGGTCATCGAAAAGCACCTGAACCTTCTTATGCTTGCCAATCTGGCCTTCAAAAACGTAAGTTCCCTCGCCGAAGTTCTTCTCATCCGTCGGGTAAGTCATATCGACCAGACCAACGGTTTCGGGTGTCTTGGGACCCTTTTTGACCTTCGCTAGCTTTGGTGCTTCCGGCGCAGGGCCCATTCCGAGCGCAAAGGCTCCGCCCAGAAGGGCGACGCCTGCGATCAATTTGATTTGTTTAGATGAGAAGTTCACGATTTTTCACCTGCGGCATAAAGAGCGGCTTCTCTTCGCCACTTCATCACGTCGATGTGCTGCCAGTTCTGCGGCTCAATCACTTCGGTGATTCGGCTTGGCGAAGCGGCGGCAAGCTGAGCGAACGTCTTGATTCCAGCCTCATACAGCTTCTGCTGATAAACCGGACCGATACCGTCGATGTCCTCAAGCGGGTCGCGGTTATCTTGAACTGCAACTGGGGCAGCCGTTTCGATTCGGAGAGCAGGTCGATCCTCAACCGGCTCAAGTTTGGCCGCAGCTGCGACTCCGCCGGATGCGACCAACTGCTGTGGTGCCGAAGGAATTGGGTTGTCGTTCTGCACGACCTCCATCTCTACAGGTGCTGGCGCTGCAGCCGGAGCAGCTACTGGTGCTGGTGCGGCCACTTCTGGCTCTGCAACAACTTCAGCCGCGAACGGCGAAACCGGTTCTTCGAGCTTCGGTGCTTCCTCAACCTTCGGAGCTTCGGCAACGATCTCTTCGACGACCGGGGCTTCAACAACTTTCGGAGCTTCAACTACCGGCACTGGGATTGCAACTGGAGCGGCGACCGGAGCGGCCACTGCGGATTGCATTTCAATCTTTGCCTTCAGGTCAAACAGTTCTTGCTGAGTCTCTGCAAGCTTTGCCTCAAGTGCGGCCTTTTCGCTGAGCTGTTGCTCAAGCACCTTGACGCGCATCTCGTGCTCTTCACTGCCCGGTTCTGCGGTTGCGGCTTCTAGAACCTGGAGCTTTGCTTCAAGCTGACGGGTGTAAGAGTGCAGGTCAGCGACCTTTTCGGCTTCTTCCTTCGCCGTCGCAAGTTCGGCCTGGAGCCGAGAGACTTCCTCGGACGAATCTCCAAGAAATGTCTGAGTGGCCGCCTTGCCGGAATTCCCTTTATCAAGAAGTCCCCAGATCAAAGCCACAACGCCTGCACCAGATAGCAGGGAGGGCAACACCGTAAATTGTTCCAAGTTCATAACGACAGACGCTTCCTTAAAGCTCTAATCCCATTTTCGTCCAACTTCGCACGAAACATTAGGTCTTGGATGAAATTCTTTCCGGTACTGGAACTCATTTGACCCTAGAACAAGGTAAAAGCCTCGTTATGCATTATCGGCAACTGCTTGCCCTCTCTGCCGTCCTTGGTTCCCTGCCCGCAGTTTCGGGCGCACAGACTCCGATTCCGCGCCCTAAGAGCGAAGGAAATCTGGCGATGATCCTCGACGCCCTCCGCCCTCGCGAACTCGGTCCGACCAACATGGGTGGTCGCATCATGGACTTCAGCGTCTCCGAAGCAAATCCCGACCTCTTCTACGTGGCCACCGCCAGCGGGGGACTATTCAAAACCCAAAACGGCGGCGATACTTTTGATGCAGTCTTCGATTACGGAAACTCCGTCAGCATGGGCGCAGTGGCAATCTGCCAGTCCAAGCCAAACGTCGTCTACGTCGGTACTGGCGAGCAGTCCAGCCGAAATTCCGTCGCCTGGGGCGATGGCGTCTACAAGTCTGTTGACGGCGGCAAAACCTGGGCGCACATGGGGCTGCGCGAAACTCGACACATCTCCGAAATCTACGTCGACCCCAAGAATCCTGACGTCGTATTCGTGGCTGCAATCGGACGCCTCTGGGGCCGAAGCGAAGAGCGAGGACTCTACAAGTCGACCGACGGCGGCAAGACCTGGCGGCTTGTCCTGAGTCGGGGCGATCGTGCTGGAATCATTGACCTCGATGTCAATCCCAATAATCCACGCGAGATGTTCGCCTGCGCATGGGATCGTATTCGCCGGCCGTTCGTCATGGCAAGCGGCGGTCTGGAAGGTGGAATCTTCAAAAGCACCGATGGCGGCGAAACATGGAAGCCTGTTAAAAAGGGGCTTCCAAACACGACCGTAGGTCGCTGCGCAATCAGCATTCACACTAAAAACCCCAAGATTATGATCGCTACGGTCGAGTTCGTTCCGCCGAAAGATCCGAACAACCCCTTCTCAAGCGAGACCGAGCAGAGTGATGGCGAAATAGTCGCCGAGCAGGGTGGACAAGGCGGTCAGGCACCTTCGCGACCGACTCAGCAACCTCCGGCAAAGCCCGCTGACCCCGAAGCTTGGCGCAAAACTGTTCCACCCGGAAGCCAAATGAATGGCGGCGGAATCTTCATGAGCCGCGATGGAGGAGAATCTTGGTCCTTCGTGCGAATGCTCAATCCCCGCCCGTTCTACTTCAGCAACCCCACCATCGACCCAGTGAACCCGAATCGAATCTATATTGGGGGTCTCAACTTGTTGGTAACTGAGAACCAAGGCCGGGACTGGAAGATCATAGGGCAAAACACCCACGCCGACCACCACACGTTTTGGGTTGACCCCAAAAACTCGAATCACCTCCTCACGGGTTGCGACGGGGGAATCTATTCGTCGAAAGATCAAGGCAAGAGTTGGCGACACCACAACCAACTCGCGCTCGGTCAGTTCTACGCCGTCGATTTCGACGGCCAGTTCCCCTATTGGGTGTATGGGGGCCTGCAAGACAATGGGAGCTGGGGGCTGCCGACGCAGTCGACAAACGGCCCCATTGGTCCGTGGCATGCGACCAACCTTAACGGCGGCGACGGCTTCCACATGGCAGTCGACAAGGAAAACTCCGAGTGGGTTTACAGCGAGAGCCAGGGCGGCGCTACCGCTCGACTGAACCGCAAGACGGGCGCACGACGGTCAATTCGACCCTCGATACAGGGCGAGACGCTCCGCTTTAACTGGAGTACCCCGTTCATGCTCTCTCCGCATGACCAAAAGACGATCTATATCGGCTCGAACCGGTTGATGAAGTCGATCGACCGAGGCGACACCTGGAAGCCGATTTCGCCGGACCTCACCACAATGAGCCCTCGCAAGATCAAATCGGGTGAACTCAGTAAGCGGCTCAGTATCAACATCGAATCCACGGGTGCCGAGAACCACTGCACGATCATCACCCTCGATGAATCGCGCCTGGTTCCTGGTCGCTATGTCACTGGCTCGGACGACGGCCAAGTGAACATTTCCCTGGACAACGGAGCCTCCTGGACCGACATTACCTCGAAGCTGACTGGCCTTCCCAGCAACACCTGGATTAGCCGGGTGCTATGGTCGAAATGGGAGAAGGATCGCCTGTACGTCACCGCCGACGGTCACCGAAACAACGACTTCCGTTCCTATGTCTACGTCAGCGAAGACGCCGGAAAGACCTTCAAGTCCCTCGCCGGAGCGCTACCCGACTATGACAGCGTTTACGTGGTCAAAGAAGGCGAGACAAACCCCGATCTTCTCTTCCTCGGCTCAGAAATGTCCTTGCGATTCTCAACGGATCGCGGCGCAACCTGGAGCCGAATTCGAGGAAACTTCCCCACCGTCGCGGTTCACGACCTCAAGGTTCACCCCCGCATGAAGGACCTCGTCGTGGCAACCCACGGCCGGTCAATCTGGACGATCGACATCTCCGCCCTTGAAGGAATGCCAAAGAACTTCGTTGCCGACTCAACCGATCGTGCGCCAAAGGAGCCTGTGATCTTAGGAGCGTCCCCTGCCGTCTTTACCGCCTTCGATACCGGTTCGCCTCTCGATGGCGACACGTTTGGCGGCTCGCCAAACACTGGCTCGGCAATTCGAATCTACGTCTGGATTCCGAAGGACCTCCCCGAGAACGCAGCTATTACGGCGACCTACCAAGGTGCGACGGGCGACGAGCAGTCGATCATCCTGAACGACACCCAAACAGCACCGCTCAAAAAGCGCGGAATTGGCGTACTCACTTGGCAAGCACGAGGATTCAACCGCCCTCAGCCCGGCGAGTACACGGTTCGCATCAACGTCAACGGAACCATCCTCAAGACCAAGACCGAGATCATCGCTCCGAAGTCGTATTGAGATCACTTATGGAGTGCCCCGAGCAGATCGGGGCTTTTTGGCAGTCCCGATGTAATCGGGACTGTTCTTAAGTTAGAGTCCGTTGAGCGAGTGAACAATCTCCCACTCTTCCTCAGTCACCGGCATCACCGAAAGCCTCTGGCCGCGCGCCAGTACCAGCATCCCCTCGAGTCCCGGAGTCTCTCGTAGCTCGCTCATCGGGATGATCCTCTTGAACTTCTGAACTAACTGCACATTCCGGCAGCTCCAACGCGACCCATCGGCCGGAGCCTTAGGGTCGAAATAGTCACTCGAAGGGTCAAACTGAGTGGGGTCGGGAAAAGCGTCACCACAGATTCGCATCGTGCCAACAATGCCGCTCGGAGTGGCGTTCGAGTGATGAAAAAAGGCGAGGTCGCCATCCGCCATCGAGTCGCGGAAAAAGTTGCGAACCGTATAGTTCCGGCACCCTTCCCACATCGCTGGTTCATTCGCTTTTGCCAAGTCATCAATCGAATATGTGTCCGGTTCGGACTTCATCAGCCAGTAGCGCATTTGAACCTGAGTTTACGCGATTCCACCGTATTGAATCGCATCCGAAACAGTATGAATTGTGGCAAAAACAGCACGAATTTGGTTCATACCAACGGGTATCGTATTCGACACAAGGATGAGACAGACAATTCTGGATTTGAGCGACGCCAAGGGCATATTCGACCGCATTCTGAGCCACTGGACAACCGCCAACCAAGGCCTCTCCGCCCCCGGAATCGTTCTCAAAGGAGAGTTTGACCGCACAGCTTTCCTCAACGCCGCCGTCGAGTTTGACCACCTCACCGTAGAGATTGATCGTGTGATCGTAGCTCGCGATCGAGCCAGTGCCGAACTCTCACTCTACAAAGAAAACATGCGCTCGCTGATGCAGCGATTCGGATTCTTAGTAAGAGGCCTTTACCCTGACTCTTCGTTCGCAAAGCTCCTCCCAGCTCTCCCCGACGTACGCTCCAACGAAGCAAAATTCATGGCCTCTGTCGATGCCATGCTCACGGTTTGGCGCAAAGTCAATGCCGTTCGACCGCTTATCATGCCCGATGGAACAAACTTCGGCACGTTTGAGCAAGGAGTCAAGGTGCTTCGACAGGCATTCAACGCTCGCGACCGAGCCTTCGCCCAGGAGCGCCAACTCCGCGCCACTCGTCGCAACCAGCACCAAGCACTCATCAACCGTGCAGTCCAATACCGCCAAGTCGTCCTCGGAGTCTTTGGCGAAGACCACGCCCTCGCCTTCTCGCTACCCGTGCTCTGGGCAAAGCAAGATCGTAGCAAGAAGCCCATCCAGCGACTGGAAGTCATCGAAAACCACCCCGAGCCCGCACGAGCACTCCTGGCGTAAAAGGAACTTTCAAACTTCTCTGAAACTTTCGGAGTAGAATAGTTCCGATGGCTCTGCTCGAAACAATTTCTATCGACTCGATCTCCGAGAAGGTCTTCGCAAACGAGCGCATCAACGCCGAGGAGGCTCTTTTCCTCTTTCACCACAACAATCCACTTGAGCTGGCCGCCCTCGCCAGTTTCCGCCGCCAGCAGCGTACCGACCCCAAGGTCGTCACCTACATAGTTGGGCGAATCCTCAACTACACCAACGTCTGCTGGGTCCGCTGCAAGTTCTGCGCGTTCTATCGCACTCCCGGCCACGAAGAGGGCTACCTCCACTCTGACGAAGATATTCTCGCCAAGGTCAAAGACACCGTCGACAAGGGCGGCGTTGAAATCCTGTTCCAGGGCGGTCTCAATCCCAAGCTCAAAATCGAATACTTCGAGCACATCTTCTCGCTCATCAAGCGCGAGTACCCGTCGGTAATCCTCCACGCCCTCAGCCCAGCGGAGATCATTTACATCGCCCATATCAGCAAGATCACTCTCGAAGAGTGTCTTACGCGCCTCAAGGCCAGCGGCCTTCATTCCATCCCCGGAGCAGGCGGAGAAATCCTGGTCGACCGAGTTCGCAAAATCATCGCCCCCTACAAGGACACCACCGACGAGTGGCTCGCCTGCATGCGCGCCGCTTCCGCGATGGGAATCCGAAGTACCGCATCGATGATGTTCGGCCACGTCGAGACCCTTGAAGACCGCGTCGAGCACCTCGGCCGAATCCGCGATCTCCAAGACGAATGCCAGCCCTTCCGCGCCTTCGTCACCTGGTCGTTCCAGCCCGAAGACACGATGCTCCAGATTCCGGCAAAGTCAACCGCCGCCGACTACCTCCGAACCCTCGCTGTCTCGCGCATCTTCCTGGATAACTTCGACAACATCCAACTCTCCATCCTCACCCAGGGCCCCAAAATCGCCCAAATGGGCCTCGGCTACGGCGCCAACGACTTCGGCTCAGTGATGATCGAAGAAAACGTCGTCTCCGCTGCTGGGAACAAATTCATCTTGAATGCAACGGAGTTCGAGCGGCTGATCGAAGATGCCGGTTACGAAGCGAAGCGGCGGAATACGAGATACGAAATATATTAAAATTTAGAGTCCCTCGTACCACAGGACAAACTTTTTTCCTAGTTCTGACCAAGTGAACACTCGATAGCCTCGACCATCCGTCCCAGGCTGCATCAGATCGTAAAAAGACATCTGATTTAAGACTTCTTTGGTTTCGTCTGTCAAATAGCTTCCCCACAAAAAATCTTCGCTTTGACTCATGACAATTGTGAAGCCAGCGGAACGCGACAGTTCTGCGGCGAGCGTTTCAAATGTGCGTATCAGAGGCTTTGCCCTTTCTTGAAGCTGAGTATTTTCGAGTCGCAGAGCGTTGTTCTGCGCACTCATCTCTGCCAGCTCGCTTGAAATCTTGGCTAGATCAACGCCGGACGGACGAACCCAGCCGCTAAGTTCGTCTCCGTAACGACGTTCTAACACTGGAAGGCAGCTAAGAACTGCGATCTTGACGTCTTTTACTTCTGAGATCGGTTTTACCAAGGTAGATGCTATTTCTGATTTCCATTTTGCAAACTTCTCACTTTCGACGGCATCTTTGACTTCCGAGCCGCGACCCTTGCCACTTATTTCCAACTTTAGTGCCTTTTCTGCAACATAGTTATCTTCAAGCCTACAAGCAAAACTTGGCTTGGACCTGAATTGGGCATATTCCCACTCGAGATGCGTGTAGCTCTTTCCCGTCTCAGAATTTATCGTTCCATACCGCCCACCTTGAATCAGCATATACACATCTGATTCGTCGATCCATTCTTTGATCACTTCCATTTGCGCACGGTTGTCGGCGGCAAATAACTCCATTCCCGCTGGAATGTGCCCAAGTTGGAGTATGGCCTCGACGGCTGCTTGCCGCTCATCTTGAAGATCAAGGTAGGTCGAGCTAACGAAAATCTGCAGTCGTCTTGAACCAACAACACTCATTCCTACAACTCTACAATATTGATGACCGAAGTTTTTGCAACAGCGCTCCCCGACCCCAGAATTGATGTCGCTACAAGAATGCATGCATACACCACAAATTGGGCAAGTTCATCGACTTAAATCAGTTCTGCTCGCCATTCCTCCGCAACCTCACCAGAAGTGATACAATAGGAAGTTGTTTTGCGACGTTCCAACATGTCGCTCCGTCTATATCATGCCCGGTGAAACCAATCACGATTCTCTCCAGGAAAAGCGCTGGCTTACCGCCCTCAACGAGGGCGATACCAGGGCTTTGGGTGGAATCTATGAACTGTACGGAGAAAGGATTTTCCGATACACGTTCAGGATGCTGGGCAACCGTTCTGATGCCGAAGACATCACTGCCGAAACCTTCCTCCGCGTGCTTCGCCGATCTGGCGAACTCCGCGCAGATGGAGCATTTCGCACGTGGCTATTCCGCATCGCAAGGAACCTTTGCATCGACAAAATGCGGCAGCACAAACTCATGGAGCTGCCCCCAGACGCATCAATCGCGGGAACCGAAGAGAAGTCAACGCTGCGCATCACTGTCCAGCAAGCCCTCTCTGAGCTTCCCGCAGAATACCGGGAGCCATTAGTGCTTTGTGATCTCGAAGAGATGGCAGCCCGGGAAGCCGCGGAGGTTCTGAAAATCAGTGTTCCGGCACTGAAATCTCGCCTATACAGAGGACGTAGGGCGCTCCGCGACAAGCTAGGAGGCACACAAGAATGAACACCATCTACAACAAACTTGTTGATATGTACGCGGGCCAAGAGCTCGCCGAAGACCTGAACGCCGAACTCGAATCGGCCGCCGCAAACGACCCTGCCCTCAAAGCAGACATGACTTCCCTTCGCGCCACCGTCACCCGGTTGCAAAACGACGACAACGGAGCCTACACCGACGAAACCCACGCTCGAATCCTGATGAAGATTTACGCGCGAGCCGGGGAAATGCAGCAGGGCGCTCCCGAACCGATTTACCTTCAATACCAATTGCCGATGTCCGGCTAAGACCAATCAGATGAAAATCACCTGTCCACGAAAAGAGTTCTTCGAAGCCGTCAGCGCCGCTGGCCAGGCCGCTTCGACCCGCACCTCGGTCAACATCCTCCAGACCCTCAAAGTCGAGGCGACCGACACCACCATCCGCGTCGTTGGATGTGATGGTGACATGTGGGTCGAAAGGTCACTGCCTTGCGTTGTCGAAGAGCCAGGCGCAATCTGCGTTCCTGCCCGACTTCTCGTGGACATCGTTTCCTCTTTGCCTGATGGCGATGTCAGCCTCTCCACCTCGGACGGCACCAACGTCTTGCTCACCCACGGAGCATCCGAGTACCGACTTCACTCCCTCGATCCCGTCGACTTCCCTGACGCTCCAACCTTTGGCGGCGAAAGCGACTTCAAGATTCCCGCTGGCGAGCTCCGCTCGGCAGTTGACTCCGTCATCTTTGCGGTTTCGACCGATCCACACCGACAACTTCTGACTGGTGTGATGCTGAATTACACGGGTGATCGCTTGTTGTTGGTCGCAACCGATACCCACCGTCTTGCAGTTCGGCAAATCACCAAGCCAGGTCTTGGTGGTGAAGTCAATGCCGTCGTCCCTGAAAAGGCACTCAAGGCCATCAAGGCCCTTCCCGTTGCCGATGACGTCGAGGTTAAGCTCGAGTTCGGCGCCGGTCGCGTCGGAGTCGATGCTGGCTCAGCTAAGGTCGTTACCCAGCTGCTTCAAGGCACCTACCCCAACTGGGAGCGCGTCGTTCCTGCCGAAACCACCCGAACCTGGTCCATCGAAGCCGATCAACTTGGATCAAAAGTCAAGCGAGCAATGATCGTCGCCCGAGACAGCGCCAACCGTATCCGGTTCAAAGGCGGAGAAGAAACCCTCACCATCGTCGCCCGCTCCGAAGAGAAAGGCGACGCGAAGGAAGAGTTGCCGATCATCTCGTCCAACGGCGAGATCGAAATCGCTTTCAACGGCAAATACGTCCTCGACGCCCTAGAACCCATCAGCGGCCCCGGAGTCAAAGTCGAAATGACCGAACCCTCCCGCCCGGCGGTGTTCAAATCCGGCGACGAAGAGTCCAGCTACTTCTGCGTCATCATGCCGATGTCGTTGATGTAGTCACCGCAGCCACTTCGAAGTGCCCCAGGCGATCGGGGGCACTCCTAAACACGCAGCATAACTTTGTTAATACCACTCCATTAATAAACCCCTAGTATCGTTTCATCCGGTCAGCAACGCCTGACCGATGTAGTCATGAAACGAGCGTTCACCCTTATCGAACTCCTGGTCGTCATCGCAATCATTGCGATTCTCGCCGCCATCCTCTTCCCGGTCTTTGCTCAGGCAAAGGAGTCCGCAAAAGGAACCCAGTCGCTGAGCAACATGCGGAACATCTCGACCGCGATGGTGCTCTACCTCGGCGACTACGAGGACGTCTTCCATAAGAACCTCGCCGGGGAAAACGTTCCGGCAAGCAACGGATTCGGAGCCAACACCAACATGCGCGCATGGACCAACTGGCCTTGGTTCTACGGTCCCTACGCCAAGAACGTCAACATTTTCGACTGCCCCCTCAGCCCGGACGGCCCCGAACAGTTGACGAACACAAACTGGGGTAATGACGGAAACTACAGCTACAACTACGACGGCCTCACCAAGGCGACAAACATCCCCGCTCAAGTCGCAACCGCCCTGGAGCTTCCTGCCGAAACCTTCGCGTTTTTCACCGGCGGAGACCCTGACCTCGTTCCGGGTACCAACAACTTCACCAACCTCCTTGAATCTCTAGACGTTAACCTCAGTTGCGGCTCGAACCAGTGGACCGGCGGATACACGCGCGAGAACGCCTTCCGATACCGCAAAATGACGATCATGACCTTCGTCGATGGTCACGTGAAGCCATCGTCATGGAGCAAAGTGCTGGAGCGGAAAGGCGACAATGTCGCCCCGTGGAGCATGGACTGGGCCGACTGCACGGGCGACTGCCGTCCACTCGCGCAAGAAACAGCCCTCGTCGGCCCGGGCAAGTGCTTCGACCCCAATAAACTCCCCTAAAAAATAAACGGCACCAGGTAAAACTTTGCCTGGTGCCGTTTCACTTCCCCGCCTTAGCCGGACCAACCATCCGAATCCGTCCTCTCGTTCGAGAGGACGCACCTTTCCTCGCCGGAATCACGAGCCTGGACACGTTCAAATACTACGTCACCTGCGTGCCGACCAGCGACGGGCCGAGCGGCTGGCAACCGTTTGTCGACTACATCCTCGACACTGAAACCATCCACGGCCAGGTCATCGAAGACCTCAATTCCGGTCAACTCCTCGGAATGTCCAACTACCTTGATATCCGCGAAGTCGACCGACAGGTCGAGATCGGGATGACTTGGTACATCGAGGAGCGCCGCGGCACAAGCCTGAACCCAGAGGCAAAACTCGTGCTCCTCACCCATGCCTTCGAGACCCTGAGCTGCGTTAAAGTCACCCTCAAAGCCGACAACCGTAACGAGCACAGCAAAGCCGCAATCCTTAAACTCGGCGCAAAGCCCGAAGGGGTCTTCAAGAAACACCGACTCACCCCCTGGGGCGAGTTCCGCGACACCGCCTGGTTCGCCATCATGGCGGAGGATTGGCCCGAGGTGAAGCAGTCTCTGCTCGCACGTCTCAAGACCCAAGACTAAAGACTCAAGAGCCGAATGCAAATCCTCCCCGCCACCCCAAAAGACATCCCCATCATCCGCCGCCTCATAGAGGCGCTGGCCGACTACGAGAAGCTTCGTGAAGAATGCATCATCACCGATGAGCAACTCGAGCAATGGCTGTTCAAGACCCCCAAAGCCAGAGCAGTCATCTGCTGGCACCAGGGCGAGCCGGTCGGCTTCGCCCTCTACTTCAACAACTTCAGCACCTTCAAAGGCAAACCCGGAATCTACCTCGAAGACCTCTTCGTCAAGCCCGAACATCGCGGCAAAGGCTACGGCAAAGCCCTTCTCAAATTTCTCGCCAAGGAGGCCATCGAGAACGGCTATGCCCGTTTCGAGTGGAGCGTGTTGGACTGGAACCAGCCGAGCATCGACTTCTACGAATCCATGGGCGCAAAGCTTATGTATGAATGGAAGCTCTGCCGAGTCGACGGCGACGCACTCGTCGCTCTTGCAAAACCCTAACAAAGCCCTTCAAGAATTCGCAAATCCGCCAATAAACACCATGTATGGCGGACGTAGCGTTTCAATTTCGGCTCCAGCGCGTGCTGGAATACCGAGAAATGGAGGAGAAGTGGGCGAAAGACCACTTCCTCGAAAAGCAGGCCGCCCGCTTCGAAGCCGAGGCCGAGCTGAATGAGATCGACATAGCCCGCCGAACCTACCTCGGAATGGGCGCCGACGACCTCACCCAACGCCGGGAACTCGAAATCCGACTCCAAAAACTCGATGACAACGAGCGCGCACAGCGCCTGCTGATCTACACCCTCCAAGAGGAAGAAGATGAGGCCAGAGCCGTCTGGCTGGAAAAGCGGCAAGAGAAGTCCGTGATGGAAAAACTCAGAGAAAATGCCCACGCCGAGTTCAAAACTGTTCTCGATAAGCGCGAACAAGATGCGCTCGACGAATTTGCTACCCAAAGGCGGGTGGCGGCATGAGCTTCGATATTAACTTCGAGCTCAAAGGCCCCGAGGCCATCCAACAGCGTATCTCCGAGATTCGCGACCGGATGGGAGTCAAGGACCCCGAGGCCTTCAAGGCAAAGATGAAAGAGGCCGCCGGGCCTCCCGTACGGATCCAGGGCAATATCGGCTCCGGCGGAATCGACCTGCACGGCGACGATGAGTTCCCAGGTGTCGTCGAGCCGTTTAACCCTTTCGCTGGAGGAAAGCCGACCTCAAAGGTTGAAATTCAAGCCATGATCGCACGTGTTGCCCGCGAACAGAATGTCGACCCAAAATTGATTCGGGCGGTTGTTGAAGCCGAGAGCGACTATAACGTCAACGACGTCTCCAAGACTAACGCAAAGGGCTTGATGCAACTGATGCCTGACACTGCCAAGGAGATGGGAGTGACCAACCCATTCGACCCCTACGACAACCTCACCGGCGGAACCAAATACCTCAAGCAGATGATCGCACGCTATCCCGGTAACCTCGAACTCGCCCTAGCCGCCTACAATGCTGGTCCCGGCAAGGTGGATCGGGCTAAAGGGATTCCGGATATTGCCGAAACTAGAAACTACGTGAAGAAAATTATCACGAAAATTAACGGGCGATAATGGCAGAAGGAGGCAAGAAACCAAAGATGAAGGGGCTGATGATTGTCATCATCCTCGTGGTGGTGCTTGTCCTCGCCGCAGTCGCCGTTGTGGTTTTGGCTAAGATCGGCAAGATCAACATTCCCGGGCTTTCGCCCAAAAAGCCAGCCGCTGCGGCAAAGAAGCCAGACGTCAAGCCAAAAGCGCCTCCGGCAAAACCAAAAGAATCTGCCGAGGCACCTGTTGTAGCCGAAACTCCGCTGAACGACAAAGAAGGTGCCGTGAAGCTCGCGACCGTCTGGAACGAGATTCCTACGGACGGCTTGGTGAAAATCACGAAGACGATGACGCCGACCGAACTCGCGCCTGTTCTCAACGAAATGGATGCCGAAAAATCCGCCGCTCTGCTGGCTGCAATGGACGCAAAAACCGCCACGATTGTTAGCCGCGAGTTAAAGCGTGTGGCCTCACAAGTCGCGCCAGAACAATAAACGGGTACGCTGATTGTTCGATGGTACGACAGGTTATCTGCGCCCTCGACACTGGCAACCTCGATGAGGCAATTGCCACCGTCCGACGACTGAGCCCTTGGGTAAACACCTTCAAGATCGGCCACGGACTGACCCTCCCCAACGGACTCTCTTGCATCGACAAGCTCCAAGACGCCGGAGCCGAGAGAATCTTCCTCGACCTCAAATTCCACGACATCCCCAACTCGGTTGGACTTGCGGTGCGCGAAGCGGCACGGCATAACGTCTGGATGATGACCCTCCACCTCACTGGCGGCCCTGCCATGCTCAGCGCCGCCGTCGAGCAAGCCAACGCCTACTCGGCCGAAAAACGCCCCTTGCTAGTCGGGGTTTCGGTCCTGACTTCGCTTGACCAAACCACTCTCACCGAACATCTTGGCGTAAATCGGTCCATCGAGGAGCACATGGTCAAGCTCTCTGCCGACGCAATCAACTTGCAGCTAGACGGCGTCGTCTGTTCTGCCTTCGAGATCAAAGCGATCCGCGAAGCGATCGGCAAGCAAGGAATCATCGTCACTCCGGGCATCCGCCTTAGCGGCCCAACTCACGACCAAAAACGAGTCGGAACACCCCAACAGGCCATCGCCGATGGAGCCGACTACCTGGTCATCGGACGTGCGCTCACCGACGCCCAAGAACCAGAAGCCGTTCTCGCCGAGATTGGGCTTGAATAGCCTTCACGCAAAGCTTCTCCCATGGTTTCGGGCGAATCAACGCCCGATGCCCTGGCGGCGAACCAAGGACCCCTACGCGATCTGGGTGAGCGAGGTGATGCTCCAACAGACCCAAGTCAGCGTCGTCATCCCCTACTACGAACGTTGGATGGCCCGCTTCCCTTCCGTCGGCTCGCTCGCCCTGGCGAGCGAGGACGAGGTGTTACAACTCTGGCAAGGGCTAGGCTACTACCGGCGGGCGAAGAGCCTGCTCGAAGGCGCACGCTATGTTGTTACGGAGGGCTTTCCGACGGATGTCAGCGACTGGCGCAAGGTCCCGGGCGTCGGAGCCTATACAGCAGGAGCCATTAGTTCCATCTCGCAGAATAATCCCGTGCCGCTCGTAGATGGCAACGTGGAGCGAGTGTTTGCCCGCCTGGTCGGCAACTACGCAAGCGGCCCGGAGCTTACTACGCACGCCTGGGAATGGGCGACCGACAACTTGTGTGCCGACGCGCCAGGAGACTGGAACCAGGCCCTCATGGAACTAGGCGCAACCGTCTGCACGCCCCGCGACCCAAGCTGCTCAGGCTGTCCCCTCAACCTCGATTGCAAAGCCTTCCTAAAAGGACTCGTGAGCGAATTGCCGCAAGCCGCAGAAAAAGCAGCCATAAAGCGACTGAATCAGACGTTCTGGATACTCCTCGTCGGCGATTCCGTTCATCTCACCAAGCCAACCGAGGGTGGTTGGTGGAGCGGAATGAACATCCTCCCCACCTCCGATTCGCCCCCCTGTGAGGGTTGGGTAGAGGACCTCGGCCGATTCACCTTCACTGTCACCAACCACCGCATCACCGCCGAAGTGAAGCTCATTCGGCTCGGCAGTAGGCTAGATGAATTCGACCTCATTAGTCTGAGCCAAATCTCAGAAAGAGCGATCCCGGCTCCGCATCGCAAAGCGCTTAGGCTACTTCAGAGTATCTGAAGCTTCATCGGCTCTCGGCTATCGCCTCCAACCGGCCCCGTCAGGTTCAACTCAACCGAGATTCGGAAGTTGGTTTCGATAACAAGCTCTCCTGGCCGATTGGCGTCGATTCGCTGCAAAATATTCGGCGGCAAGGTCACGCTTCCCTGCCCCGGCCTCGTCACTTTGGCCCCCGAGTTTGCCTTGGGCAACAAAGTGCGAATGAAATCGCCAACCGGACGCTTGAGTGCCGGATAGTTGTTAAGATTCAATCGTGTGACGGTATTGGGATACGCGAAGGTCTGCTCAATCAGACTATCATTCAACGCCCCAACTGTCTGGTTCAGCAGAGCCAGAGCCAGCTCCCGGCTCTCCTTGGACTGCGCTAGGCTAGGCATCTGAGGTTGGTAGTCATAAACTGGCCCGTTCGACGGGTCGAATTGTGGCTGGGCACTCATTGCCGCCCCTTTTCGCAAGCCTTCTTGAGCCTTGCTGAACAGTGAAGCAAACCCGCGCCGCCAAGCCGCCGCATCAAATTCTACGAACCAGACCTTTTCGGTCACCCTAAACTTCCCGCCCAGGGCGGTGGCGAGAGACTGAGCAAATATAACACCGTCAACTCCGTTTGGCGCAGAAATCGCGACTTTGAACGGAGAATTACTAACTCCCTCAAAATATCCGGCAAGCTGAATCTTCTTATCAAGCGCAAGCGGCGCAATAGATTTCAGATTTACCAACGAACCAGCCACATTCGTAAACGTCAACTTCCCCTTCTTAACTGCCGACTCCGGAATCACCTCTTCCGTGCCCTTCGCCGAGCTACTTCCGCCCGCCAAAGACCTCAAAATCCCCCAGTTCGTCTCCGGCAAAATTGTGGGGCGAATAATGGACATGTCGCTACGCTGCAAAATCGAGCCGAGCTTAGCGATGGGATCTACAAAAGTATCAGGATCAGAGATCGCGTCGTCCACCAAATACTCTGTTCGCCCCGACGAAACTACGATCGCCGGTCGCTTCGATTTGGTAGCAAGCATCGCAGAGATTTGGGACAAACTCGCAGATTTCGCCTCAGGCGAGGTCAGAGCTAAGAGAAGCACAGAAAGCACGTAGATAGGACGCACCACATCAGAATTCGATACCCTTGTTTTCTGGTAAATTAGGCAGTTCGATGAGAAATGTGTGGCAGGAACCGCAACCTTTTGGTTGGGAAGATCATGTAAAGGCCGCACTCCATGAAGACGTGTACTCCGGCGACATAACGTCGTCCGCGATCCCCTCGGGGCGATTGGTAAATTGGTACATTGAGGCTCAAGCAACGGGCATCGCCTGCGGTGTTGGAATCGTGGCTCACCTTTTCGGCGAGGACACGGAGTGCCTGGTCTCCGACGGTACGGTCGTTTCAAGCGGGACGATCGTGGCAAAAGGTTGCCTAGAAGGCAACCGCGCCCTTCAAATCGAACGCACCGCCCTCAACTACCTCATGATGCTCAGCGGAGTCAGCACGCTGACGAGGAGCTTTGTGAAGACCGTCGAAGGCACAAAAGCCAAGATCGTCGACACCCGCAAAACAGTTCCGCTGATGCGGCACCTCCAGAAGTACGCCGTCCGATGCGGTGGCGGTCACAGCCACCGAATGGGTCTCTACGACGCGGTGATGATTAAGGACAACCACATCCGCGCGCATGGCTCCATCGCGTCCGCAGTGGAAGCCACCAGGAAGAAGATTTCGCACCTTTACAAGATCGAAATCGAATGCGACCACCCCGAACAGGTCTCAGAGGCCGTGTTGGCGGGTGCAGACGTGATTTTGCTCGACAACATGCTCCCCGCCGTCATGGCCGAAGTGGTTGAAGAGTATCGCGGTAAAGCCGTTTTTGAAGCCAGCGGCGGGGTTTCACTCAGCACCGTCAGAGCCATTGCCGAATCCGGTGTTGATGTCATCTCTGTCGGGGCCCTCACCCACTCCGCACCGTCACTCTCCTTTCATCTAGAACTTCAGTAGTAACTATGTATCCCCCTGTTAAGCCAACCCTATATGTGTCTGAGGCGACCTCGACTCAGGATGTAATCAAAGAGTGCGACGCGGGAATCGTATGGACGGACAATCAAACCGCGGGGCGCGGTCGACTAGATCGTGTTTGGCACTTCGAACCTGGCACTGCTCTAGCTGCGTCGTTTCGCTTCGAAGAGTTTCACAGCCACAAAACGCCTTACTTGGTCGGAATGGGTCTCGCCGTCGTCGTCGCCCAAGAGTTTGACCTCCATCTCCAATGGCCGAACGATATTGTCTATGAAGGCAAAAAGGTAGGCGGAATTCTAACTGAAATGGTTGACGGTGTTCCCGTCGTCGGACTGGGACTAAACCTAACAACCACTACTTTTCCGGTCGAAATAGCCCACCGCGCAACAAGTGTACTGTTGGCAAAAGGCGAATCAGTCAGTGCCGAACAAGCCATTAATCGGATTGTCAAGGCTATCGACAGGTGTCTGATTTGCGTCGACAACTGGGGTAGTTTCGGAGACGCCTGGCGAGAACGGGACCAGACTCGCGGAAAGCCCTACATGTTGCCCGAAGGTCGGATCGTCGTCGCCCAGCACGTAACCGATGATGGACACCTCTTCTGGATGGCAGGAACCGATTCGGGGATTACGACTCTGGGCGAAGCCTACTACGAGCTCGTAAAATAGAAATGGAGCGGGCAACGAGATTCGAACCCGCGACCTACTCCTTGGCAAGGAGTCGCTCTACCACTGAGCTATGCCCGCTCGCGGACTTATATAATACCGCCTTCTTAACCCGCTGGGTCAAGGGTTGCGGTCATAATCCTTGCAGATGAGCCCCACTTTAACTTCCCTTTTGAACATTGTTCGTGAGCAAGGGGAGTTCGCAAGTTCCACTCCCCTCCGCCAGGAGATCAATATCAAGGGTGACGGAAGCGTGGTGACAGGCACAGATGTCGCTGTTGAGCGCGCATTTCGCCTATCTCTGCCTGTGCTAGCCCCTGGTTCGGCGTTCTGGGGCGAGGAGCTGGGCTGGGAACTGCCTTCCGAGCGAGGGATCTGGCTTGTTGACCCCATCGACGGAACCTCGAACTACGCCTCCGGAAATCCGCTCTGGGGAATCTCGGTGGCTTTCCAGGACTCCGAAGGGCTTCTTCTCGGGTGCATCGTTCTTCCCGAACTAGGCATCGAACTCTGCGCCGAGCGGGGCAAAGGTGCCTTCTGGAACGGCGAGCGGCTCCCGGTTCTCGAACCAACCCAAACCCTGCCGCACGAGCTTATCAGCGTCAATGACTCTGCCTTGCGATTAATGGATGAGAAGGTCACCGGAAAGCCCCGACTTTGCGGCGCCTTCGTAGTCGATGGAGCCTTCACCGTCCGCCGCTGGTTCAAGAGCCTCTACGGGATGAATGAGAAGCTCTACGATGTCGCCGCAACCGTTCTAGCGGCGAGAGAAATCGGCATGGATGCTCGCTACTGCAATGGCTCAGACTGGAACGAAGCTGACTTGGTGACTGACAAGAACATCGCCAAGCCCTGGCAAATTGGATTTGTCAACGACTAACAGACGCCGTCGCAAACGCCGAAATCCCTTCTGCGCGCCCAATCGCCCCAAGACCCTCGTTTGTGGTCGCCTTAATGCTCACCCGCTCAATCTCAACTCCAATCAACTGGGCCAATCTCTCCCGAATCTCTACCGCTCGGGGCATGATCTTGGGCCGCTCGGCCTGGATTGCGATGTCAACATGATTGACCGTCCACCCCGCCCGATGCACTCGCTGGACAGCCTCTACCAAGAACTCAGAAGATGCCCGATTCTTGTTTGCCGGGTCATCATTGGGAAACAGCACCCCAATATCCCCGCCCGAAATCGCCCCGAGCAGAGCGTCCACCACCGCGTGGATCACCACGTCCGCGTCAGAATGCCCTTCCAGCCCGACTTCCCCCGGAAATAGCACGCCCCCCAACCAACAAGGTCGCGCTGGATCAGCCGAGAATCGGTGGATGTCGTACCCGAGCCCCGTCCGGCTCTCCGAGCCGAGCATTGCCCGCGCCCGAGCCAAATCCTCTGGCGTCGTGATCTTAAAATTTGCCGGATCGCCCATGACGTGGTGAGTACGGTACCCCGCTTTCGCCAGAAGCTGAACATCGTCCGTCACCCCTTCAATCCCCTGCGTGATCGCCAGTGCGAACATTTCTGTTGGTGCTCCCTGCGGAGTCTGCGTGGCAACAAGATGCGACCGATCCAGATGCTCATCTATCTCTGGCCCATCGACCGACTTAACCGTATCCACAACCGGAATCGCCGCCGCAACTGCCTTCCGCTCAAAAATCTTTTCGGCAACCCGAGTGATCACGTCCGCGGACACAAAAGGCCGCGCGCCATCGTGAAACATCAGTCCTTCGCAACCGATCTGCGATGCCTTCCACAGCCCCGCCACCGTTGAAGCGACCCTCGTATCCCCGCCGAGAAGCACTTCCCCCTCGTTCCCAACCAACTGTTTCACCGAGTGATAGTTAGAATCGCTACAAACGACCAACACCTCAGAAACAAGCGGATGATCTCGAAACGCAACGAAAGCGTGCCACCAAACGGGCTTGCCTTTCAGCAAAACCGCAAGTTTGTCCGACCCAAAACGCTGACCCGAGCCAGCGGCGAGGATCACCGCCCCAAGCTTCATCATCGGCGCGGCTTTCGGGCGCGACCGTCGACCGGTTCGCCCTCAACCTCGGCAAAAATGAGCTTCCCGCGCTCGGTCTGAATGACCTGAGTGACCATAACCTCAAGCGTCTCACCGATATGCGCCCGGCCATTCTCAACGATCACCATCGTGCCGTCCTCGAGGTACCCAACGCCCTGTCCGATCTGGTTCCCCTCGCGCACAATATTGAGTTCTAGGTGCTCTTGTGGGAGCACGTTCGGTCGCAATGCAAGCGCAAGATCGTTGATGTTCAAAACCCGAACGTCCTGCAATGTCGCGACACGGTTGAGGTTGTGATCATTGGTCACCAGGTCTCCGCCAAGAGCCGTCGCCAACCTAACAAGCCGAGAATCCACCCCATCGCCTTGCTCAGGAGCGAGCCGGTCATGCACGCCCACTTCAATATTGAACTCAGCTTGCATCAGCTTCAAAATATCCAACCCTCTTCGCCCCCGCTGGCGGCGAAGCGCGTCATGGCTATCCGCGATGTACTGCAGCTCTTCAAGAACAAACTGAGGAACGTAGATTTGACCTTCGACAAACCCAACCCTGGCGACATCATAGACCCGACCATCGATGATGACGTTCGTGTCCAAAATCTTGATCCCTGTCCGACGGGCCCGAACCTTGCCCCGGTACCAAGGCAAAGACTCCTTCATCGTATGAAGCGCGTAGACCGAGAGGGCGGTGAAAAGGATTCCGATTCCCGCAACAGCAAGCGCGACAACCACCTTGTTCGGAATGATTGCTAAGAAGAAGTTGATGAAAAAGGTGGCAACAAGAAAGCCGATGAGCGTCCCTACGAACCAGGTGAGCTTCTCGCTATCATCCGTCTTATCCCACCGTTGCCCAAGTTTCTCCACAAAGCGCAGTAGAAGCGTGGCTATAAACCAACCAACCAGAACTCCTGCGCCCACCAACGGAAGTAACCCAAAGAAACCTTCCGGAGCCTTGTAAATGCTTTCTGCAGGCGCACCAAGCTTGGTAGCAACCCAGTTACCGCCGACCTCAAGCCACTCGCGTCCAAACTGTGCAAACAACAGCGCCGAGCTTGTCGAGAACACCGCCAGAATCAGCCACTGAAGTAGCGACCTCCGTTTCGCCGGATTGACATTCCTCGTCTTACGTTCTTGTTCACTCATCTACTTCTGCTCCAAAACTTGAATCTTTGCGCCCGACAAAACGGTAAACGCAAAAGCGGTGTCAACGTTCCCTTCAGATAGTTTAACATGGGTTGCGCTGAATTCCGGCGCGTTTGGAATACTATCGTACGGAACCCACTTCGAGCCGGTAAATACTTCAACCCAGGCGTGATAGTAAAACGTTCCATCGAAGCTGACGAGGCCGCTCGCCAACTTTGTCGGAAGCTTAGCCGCCCGACATAAAGTTGCGGTTAAGATCGCATAATCACGGCAGACCCCCACCTTGGTCTTCAGCACCTCGTTGGCATCGCGCAGGATGCCGATTCCGGCATCCGGAGTCATGATCGAGTTCACATAGCCCCGAATCGCCTCCGCGGCCTTGGCCGAGTTAGTCGTCGAACCAACAACCTTTTTCGCCAAGGCAACCATCTTCGGGTGATCGCTCGGAATCAAGTGGCTCGGCTTCAGCCATGCGGGCTGCGCATTGGCGCAAGCCGCAATGCTCAGAGCCGGCAGAGCTGAAGGCTGAGAAATGCTCACCAACCATCCGCCATCGGCCTTTTCCACTTTCTGAAAATCGCCGGATGGCACCGATTTGAGGTTATCCGCCGAAAGCCTCAGCTTCAAGAACTTCGAATTCTGCGGATTCGCAATCGCCGGAGTCGGACGAATCGAAGTGACCTCCGCAAGGTCCGGTCGCGTGCCCGTATCCTTGATCTCAGCCAGCGCATCCGCCTTCGAAAGAGGCTTCATTTCAACGCCAATCGAAGTTCCGACTTTAACAATATCGCCTTTGCCCGACAGATAGACCTTGGTCGTCAGCCGAGGGTCCTCCACAACTATCGGCGTGAACGAGACGCCATCCAAATCCTCCTTTTCCCCATAGAACGCCCGGTTCTTCATCAACGCAACCGAACTCGGATCAAAAATGTAGAAACTCAGCTCCTTGCCCGCCATCCCCGGCTGGGCTTGAAGTGCCGTCACCGGGTCGTCGTAAATCAACCCATCCTTCGGCAAAGGCAGAATCGACTTCGAAACCGCACCGTTATTGTTCACGTTCGCCTCAATCGACGTCGCCGTAAACCGCGCCTCAACCGTCTGAGTCCTCCCTGCGCTCGATGTCACAAACTTCATCTTTACCGGTCGACTCGCCACTGTAATCGTCTCGGATTCGACCTTCATCTCAACCTCCGACCCAATCAGCCCAATTTTTAAGCTCGTCAGAGAGTGAGAACGCTCTGCGCTCTTGCCCGCAAAAACCACCGACGACGAATCATACAAAGCATAACCAACCCGCTGACCCTGGAGATAAACTCCAAAATATTGGGCATCCAGCACCCCGGCACCGAGCAAAAGCGTGACCATAGACCCTTAATAGACGTGCTTAACCCCCACATACATTCCAAAGAATTGCAACCTTTTAATAAAACTGGGTACGGTGTCCCCGCAAACGCGGCATCATATCTATTCGCGGCAACGTAGACTCAAAAGGAATTTATGGCAACCAAACTGGTCATCGTGGAATCGCCCGCTAAGGCGAAAACCATCGGCGGATACCTCGGAAAGGATTACGAGGTGCTTGCGAGCATCGGACATATCCGCGATTTGATCCCAAATGGTCGGGCCCTTCCGCCCGAACTCAAGAAGAAATGGTGGAGCGATTACGGCGTCGATGTCGATAACAACTTCGAGCCGTTCTACGAAGTCCCCGCCGAAAAAGCCGCGCAGGTCAAAAAGCTGAAAGACGCGCTGAAGTCGAAAGAGGAGCTAATCCTCGCGACTGACGAAGACCGAGAAGGCGAAGCCATTTCCTGGCACCTTCTCGAAGCCCTGAACCCGGCCAAAAAAGTCAAAATCAGCCGAATCGCCTTCCACGAAATCACCAAGGACGCAATTCAAAAGGCCATCAAAGAGCCCCGCGAGATCGACATGGACCTGGTGGAAGCCCAAGAAACCCGCCGAATTCTTGACCGCCTCTACGGCTACACCCTATCGCCCGTCCTCTGGAGCAAGGTCACCAAAAATCTCTCCGCAGGCCGAGTTCAATCCCCCGCCGTCAAGCTCGTCGTCGAGCGTGAACAGGAGCGACGTGTCTTCGTAGAAGCCGAATATTGGGACCTCCGCGCACAGTTCAGGGTCAAAGAAGGCTCGTTTAGCGCCGACCTCAAGCTCGTCGATGAAAAACGCCTCGCCGAAGGCCGAGATTTCGATGCGCTGACCGGAAAAACCAAAAGTGATGTTCTCTGGGTCAATGCCGAAGAGGCAGCCTCCCTCGCCAGCGCTGCCCAAAAGGCGAAGCCCTACGAAGTCGAAAGTCTGACAGAAAAGGAGGGACGTATGAACCCCTCGCCTCCGTTCATGACGACCACTCTTCAACAGGACGCCAACCGCAAGTTCGGCTTTGCCGCCGACCGCACGATGCGCATCGCCCAAACCCTCTACGAAGGCGTGGATATCGGCGGAGAAACCACCGGTCTCATCACCTACATGAGAACCGACTCCCTCACCCTTTCCGGCGAAGCCCTGAGCGGAATCCGTGGCTACATCGGCAAGCACTATCCATCCGCCCTTCCGAGCAAGCCGAATGCCTACCGAAGCAAAGTCAAAAACGCCCAGGAAGCTCACGAGGCGATCCGCCCCACCGATGTGAACCGCGCCCCTTCGGCAGTTCGCGGACACCTCACCGACGACCAGTTCAAAATCTACAACCTCATCTGGCAGCGAACCGTTGCCTCCCAGATGATCCCAGCCACTGTCTCGCGAACCGAGGCTCTCATTGGCGTTCAGAGCGACAAAGGCCACCTGACCTTCCAAGCCAACGGCTCCCAAATCCTCGACCCCGGCTTCCTCGCCGTCTACCGGGAAGGCCAAGACGAAGAGGACGACGGCGGCGACAAGCTCCTGCCCCGAATGCAAAAAGGCCAAGCCGTTGACCTGCTCGACCTCAACGCGCTTGAGCACCACACTTCCCCGCCTTCCCGATTCACCGACGCTACCCTCATTAAGCGGCTCGAAGAACTCGGCATCGGACGCCCTTCGACCTACGCCTCCATCATCTCGGTCATCGTGGATCGCGGCTACGTCCGCAAAGGCGGCAAAACTCTCTTCCCCACGTGGCGCGCATTCATGGCGATAGAAGTCCTCGACGTCCACTTCCGCGAGGTCATGGACTACCAGTTCACCGCCCTCATGGACGAGACCCTCGACGAAGTCTCGGAAGGCAAGGCCAGCGCGAAGGACTACCTAAAGTCCTTCTTCCTGGGAACCGAGGCCAAGCCCGGCCTCAAGACCATGGTCGAAGAGCGCAAAGCCCAGATTCCTTTCCCTGCCCCCATCATCGGGAATCACCCCGAGTCCGGCGAACTCATCATCGTCCGCAACGGCAAGGACGGCGGTGCCTTCCTGCAACTTGGCGACAAAAAGCAGTACGCAAACGTCCCCGACGACCTCGCCCCCGCCGACCTCACCGTCGCCAAAGCCGTAGAACTACTCAGTTCAAAAGCCGCTGGTGCCGAGTCCATCGGAGTCCACCCAGAAACCGGCCGCAACCTCCTCCTCAAGTTCCGCCAGGGCTACTACCTCGAGGCCGAGCGAACCGAGCAAGAGATCGAAGACAAGGTCAAACCCACCTGGATTTCCCTCCCCGCTGGCGCGAATCCAAAAGAGCTCTCCCAAGAAGACCTCAACATCCTCTGCTCCTATCCGCGAGAAATTTCCAAAGATGTCTTCTTCAAGATGGGCAAATTTGGCCCCTATGTCGAGAAAGGCGAGGAGCGTCGAACGATCGAAGACTGGCGCGCCGGGGCGACGATGACCCCCGAGGAAGCTGAAGTCATCCTTGCCCAGCCAAAGACATTTGGCGCCAGAAAATCTGCCGCCGCTGGTCCGATCCTCGAATTCGGAACTCTAGAAGGCTGCGCCGGAAACGTACGTGTCCTTAGCGGCCGATTCGGCCCCTACGTCACCGACGGCGAGACCAACGCGACCCTACCCAAGGGCAAAGACCCTGCGACAGTGACAGCAACTGAAGCAGCAGAAATCCTACAGCGCAAACGGGATGCGGGCCCATCAACTCGCAAGCCGTTCCGAAAGGCGGTCGCAAAAAAAGCCCCTCCGAAAAAAACAGCCGCAAAGAAAGCTCCGGCCAAGAAGCCGAAGAAGTAGCCGCTGGTAATCTCAGACTGTGGAATTCAAGGAGATTCGGCACGGCTCGGCGGAGTACGACAAGGCGATCCAGCTTCGCCGCGAGGTACTCCGCCTGCCGCTAGGACTTGAGTACACCAACGAACAACTCGCCGCAGAGGCGACCGAGCGGCACTTCGTTTGCGAGTGCGGCGAATCTGGAAATCCAGAGTATCTCGCCTCCGCCTGCCTCACACAGGAAGAATCCGGGCTGGCTAGAATTCGCCAAGTTGCCGTGCGCGAAGACTGCCAAGGACGTGGCCTTGGGCGAGAAATTATGGAGTTTGCAGAAGCCGAAGCAAAAGCCGCTGGCTACGAAAAGGTAATCCTCTGCTCGCGCCACTACGCGATTCCCTTCTACGAAAAGCTCGGCTACACGTGCATCAGCGACTGGTTCGAGGAAGTCGGAATGCCCCACCGATCAATGCTCAAATCACTTTGAGCGGCGACGCCGACGCGGCATCGAAGGAAACTTGATTCCAGACGCTCGTAACATTTGAACCGCTTTCACGACCGTTCCCAGAGTCGCCAGTGCAGGAGCATAGCGCCCGAAATTCGCTGATCCTAATTGGGCGATCATTGCCAACGAATCCGCACCAGTAGAAGTCTTCTCGCCAACATTCTTGACTGTAGACTGGACGTTGGTAGCAATGTCGTCCACTTTGGCCGATATCGAATCCAGCCGGTCCGAAATGCGATCCACCTTCGGCTTCAGCTCCTTGCTCAGTTCAAGAACCTTCATCAGCGCAAAAATCAGCACGCAGAAAAAGACCAGGTTGATCACAAAGAACAACCCCGAGATCACGAGCCACCAAGTCGGAATAACCACTTTATATATGATAGTCGGTCGCTGGGCCGCTTTTCGTTGGTCGTTTGTCGTTTGTGGGCCCGATACAGACCAAGTAAACTGCATTCATGACCAAAACCATCAACGTCGCCACCGTCGGCTACGCCCTCCTTTGCATCGGCCTCGGAATCGCGGCGTACATGTCAAAGCACCACATGATGTCCCTCGTGGGTGGAGTTTCAATCGGTTTAGTCGAGCTGTTTTCTCTTTACCTATGGAAATCGGGGAAGCAGCGAGTCGGACGCATCACGTCCCTGGTGGCCGCAGTCGTGACATTCTTAATGTTCATCCCTCGGTTCATCGCCGGTGCCTTGTATCCGAACGGGCTGATGGTGATTGTTTCTATGATCTTCATTGGCCTCCTTCTGGCGGGGCATATGCAGGCGATGCAGGCGCGACGGGATAATCCCTCCGCTTAGCCGCAAAGCAAGCCACGCCGACATAGCTCGCGCCAGCGAGTTTGAGCGCCCGAGCGCATTCGCTGGCGGTTGCTCCAGTCGTGAAAACATCGTCCACCAACAACACTCGGCACCCCTTGGGGATCGCTAAAGCCTCGAACGCCCCTTCAAGGTTGTTCGCCCTCTCCTCAGCACTCAGATGAACCTGCGGCGTCGTCCGGCGAGTCCTCACCAATCCCTCCCGAACCATAGAAGCCGGCAGCCGAACACAGAGCGCCGCCGCTTGGTTGAACCCCCGCCAAGCCAGCCGCGAACGATGAATCGGAACTGGAACAATGAAATCCACCGTCTCAAAGTGCGCCACAAAAACGTCGAGAATATCCCCTGCCATCCGCTGGGCCAGCGCAGTTTCCCGGTGATATTTCAGCGACTTGACCATCTCCGCCGCAGTCTGCTCGTAGGCATGAAACGCCCAAACCTCATCCACGTGGGCTATCGGCTGGACAAAGTGCAACTCCTCCCGAATCAGCTCCTGCTCACACCTGGGGCAAACCACCTCAAACCCAATCGAGCCGCACACCGCGCACTTAGCCGGATATAGCGCGCTAAAGAAGCTGCTCAATAAGTATTTGGCTGCGCTCATCAAGCTCGTCCAAGTTCAGAATCTCGTACCGACCACCGTCCACGCTAGTAATCTGCCATCGGCCCGGAGTCAGTTCATGCGCATTATCGCGCCAGTTTCGCACATAGAAATCCGAAGCCCCCCGCGTGGTCTCCACATCAAACCACCACATCGAAGCGTCATTCTTCAGCGCCTTGATCCTTGTAATCGCGGGGGTGAAATACCGCCGATCAAGCTCCTCATGGGCCAGCTTCTGGGATTCGTTATCCAGAGCCGCAAGCGACTCAATAATCCCAAACTCCTTGTTATCCTCATCCCGAATCGAGATGAAAGCATCGGTATGCGACAAAGGAAACGCCCGAACCAGTCGAACATTCTCCACCCAAGCCCCCCCAATCTCGACATCCAAAAATAGCGACCCTTCGCGGCGGCGAAGTTCGATTTTGGCAGGTTCAAGATAAGTGAGCCGAGACACCAAAATAGTATGCCCCAAAAGCAAAAAGTGCCCTCTACCGCATGGGTAAAGAGCACGTTCGCGATTGAGCAATCAGTCGTGGATCAAGCGTCGCCGCGAGCGTGGCCGAAGCTTGGCTCGAACGGAATCAGGCCTAGTCGAGTTGCGGCGCGGAACGCCTGGACTCGGTTATTAACCTGAAGCTTGTCGTAAATATTGGCAAGATGGAAATCAACCGTCCGCTTGGATACATACAGAACGTCAGCCGCTTCCTTGCTGCTGTGCCCCTGTGCAATCAAACTAAGAACTTCAATTTCGCGTTTTGTTAGTCGAACTGAACGGCTTGCACCCTCAGTTCTTACAGTCGTTGTTATTGGCATAACCCACCCCTCACTTTCTCTTTCAACCGCCTTCACAAAGGTATTTCCACACGGCGGCCCGAGATTTGAGATGGAAAATGACAAATTTCACAGCTAGGGAGTGTGCCAGGTAAGAACCTGGCACGATTGCTGGGGTGCCTATTCAGGTTATTGGAATCCGGATTTGGTTCTTTAGGGGTCTGGTAGCCTCTTTAACATGGGCACGCAAACCTGGGATCCACAGCAGTATCGACAAAATGCGGGATTTGTCGCATTTTATGGAGCTTCCGTGCTCGATTTGCTCGGGGATGTCTCTGGCTTGCGAATTTTGGATTTAGGGTGTGGTGACGGCGTTCTGACCGCTTCACTGGTCGAAAAAGGGGCTTCCGTGGTCGGAGTGGACTCTTCCACTTCGATGGTAGAAGACGCCGTGTCGCGAGGTTTGGACGCTCGGGTGATGGACGCGACGGCTCTGACCTTTGAGGGTGAGTTCGATGCGGTCTTCACCAACGCCGTGCTCCACTGGATTCCCGACCACACTCCGGTCCTTGCCGGAGTTCACCGAGCCTTGAAGCCCGGAGGGCGGTTCGTGGGCGAGTTCGGCGGCCACGGAAACATCGCCGCAGTTCGCACCGCCTTGCTCGCCGGAGTCGCGCGACTAGGTTACGACATCACCGACCGCTACCCCCACAACTATCCCACCGAGACGGCATTTCGTCAACGACTTAGTACCGCCGGTTTCGAAGTCGACTCCACCGAAATCATCCACCGCCCAACGCCTCTGCCCGAAGGCGTTCGCGGCTGGTACGCCACTTTTGGCAAATCCGCCCTCGTTGGCTTGTCGCCCGAGGAAGCCGAAGAAGCCGTCGCCCACGCCGAATACCTCCTCCGCCAATCCCTCTGCGACGACCAAGGAATCTGGATTGCCGACTATGTGCGGCTAAGGTTTGTAGCGAGGAGATCATCCTGATGCCTCGGGATCCTCGATCCCGAGGCTACAGCCAGCCATTTTGTATCGAGTGCGCAAAGTGTACAAAATCACTCGGACGTAGCCTCGGGATTTTGAATCCCGAGGCATCAAGTGAGCACACTGCCCAGAAAACCGGAGCCGCCTGGAAGGCGGGGCTACCATGACCCCGTTCGACACCATCTGCGCCCCGATCACCGCCCCCGGCGGAGCCGTGGCGATTATCCGCCTCAGCGGCCCCGAATCCTGGGAGGTCGCTGATCGAGTCTTTAACAACTTCCCTGCGCAGCCCGAGTCTCATCGCGCCTACTACGGCACCTTCGCCAACGGCGACGACGGCCTCCTCGTCCTCTTCGTCCACCGCCACTCCTACACCGGCGAGCAGTCCGCCGAGCTCAACATCCACGGCTCCCCCGCCTCCGTTGCCACCCTCATCGCGGTCCTCGAACAAAACCGTGCCCGCCTCGCTCGCCCCGGCGAGTTCACCGAACGAGCGTTTTTGAACGGGCGTTTAGACCTTTCTCAAGCCGAAGCGGTGAACGACTCTGTCCGAGCCATGACCGACCGCCAGATGTCAATCGCGAATGACCTGCGCGAAGGCGGACTCAGGAAGCAAGTAACGGAGGCAAGCAACCTGCTCCTCTCCTCCCTCGCCGCCATCGAAGCGAGCGTCGATTTCAGCGAAGAAATCGGCGAAGTCGACACCGAAGCACTCTCCGCAAACCTCGCCAAAATCAGCACAATCCTGACCCCGCTCATCATCAACGGCCACGAGGGCCGCTTCATCCGCGAAGGAATCCGAATCGCCATCGTCGGCCCACCCAACGCCGGAAAGTCTTCACTTCTGAACCGGATCCTCGGCATCAACCGCGCCATCGTCACCGACATCGCGGGAACCACGCGCGACTACGTTGAGGAGACCTGCGTTCTCGGCGGACTCCAGTGCAACCTCATCGACACCGCCGGCCTGCGCGAGTCCGGCGACCAGATCGAAGCCATCGGAATCCAGCGTGCCCGCGCAATGGCGGCTCAAGCCGACCTCATCTGGTACGTCTTCGACGGCTCCATTGGCCTGACTCCCGAGGATCAAAACGAACTCACCCAATTCAACGCCCCCGTGGTCTTGGTCGCGAACAAAGCCGATCTCCACGCCTCGACCGAAGGAATTCCCGTCTCGACCTACACCGGAGCCGGACTCGATCAGCTCGTCAGACAGCTTGAAAAATGGTCGGGAGACATCAGCGGGCTCGTTCCCAACCGCCGCCACACTGAGCACCTGACTGCCGTGATGAGCTCAATCAAGACCGCTCACTTGGGCCTCACCGCAAACCACCCCCCTGATCTCCTCGTCACCCACCTCCGCTCCGCCCTCCACGAGCTCGGCCTCATCACCGGCGAAACCGCCGATCAAGACCTCCTAGAGCGAATCTTCCGCGACTTCTGCATCGGCAAATAACCCCGACGCCCCCATCGGGTTCCGGACGCCCGACGGGGGCGTCGGGGGTGCATTTGATATTCACGGCTTCTTCCGCCGCAGAACGATCACAGGCTCCTCCAGATGACCCAGCAATAGCTTGTTCAGGAACACGATAAACGTCGGAAAAGTGAAACAAGGTTCAATGACCAAGATCAAAAGCGGGCTTAAATGGAGAAAAACCGCCGCCATCGCCGGAGACTCCTTAGTTTGACAAATTTGCCACGAGATCAGACTGAGGACGAGGAACATACCGCCCGAAAACTTCACGGCAAAAATCAAAGCCTTTTTGAAATTCTCAGGTTGCCCAATCAACCTACGAATCAATGCAAAGTAGAACCAAAACAGGCCTATCAACGCATTCAAGCCAATCGCTGCTGGCAAGCTATGCCGATAGCCAGAGAGAACCTTGACATGGCCACCAAGCAAACCGATTCCCAGCGTGACGGGTAACAGAAATAGCAATATTCCCAATAGCCACCTGGCGAGCCGCAGGCTCATCAATCCTCGTTCGCTGTCTCTTTTCAATTCTTGATCCATTTTCAAGTAACCCCGGCGCGTCCGCCGGGTAGCGTCCGTTATCGGAACAACGAGCGGAGTCGCCAGACCGCTGGAATGATCATTCCAGCACCGAGGACGCCCAAGTGTGGCTGTTCAAAGCAGACCCTACCAGCGAGCCCGCAGAGTGTGGTCATGGCAATTCCCAGAACTGGTGATATCCAACGCGCCTGGTGGTCTTTTGCGAAACCAACGAGCGAGAGGCCAACAGCGATACCGTAGCAGATGGCTAGAACAACCGCAGCCGAAACCTGGAAGATCAAGGCCGCCTTCGTGAGTCGCCCCGCAATCACTGCACAGCCCACCGTAGGAAGCAGGTAGAACAGCCCGCCAATGTAGCCCATCTCGCTGGGTTCAGTTTTGGATGATGGGGGCGATTGGTTCACCTTCATTTTTCTCAGCATCTAAAGAAGCGTGACTCTAAAAGTACCACGCATGTAATCCTTGATCAGTGGGAGGCCCTGCCCAACTGCATACAGAAGCACGACCGAGAGGAGCGGTAACTCCACCGGAGGATAGCCTTCACCTCTCATCCAAAAACCCGCCACCATCATAACGGCCGCATGACCAACTCCGTGGAGAACAGACTCCTTCGGTTCCCAAGACCTGCAATCCCGCACTTCGGGATCACTTCTCACGATAGCATGGGCTAGCCCAAAACTCACGCTGGCACTTAGACAAAGCGGGATCCACACCAAAGGCCGAAAACCCATTTCCCAACGTACAATTGCCTCATGCCCGCCGATCAGCCAACAAAATCCGAACGGTAGAGCCGACAGCAACAGGATAACCAAACCAGGCCACCCCGTTTGAATCCAACTCTGACCTCGAACTACCCCCTTCCGCACTCACGTCCTCCAGCGTCGATCCTCGTCGTCTCGTTTCCGGCAGTCCTCGATATACTTCTCAAGTTTCTTGCGGTCCTTCCTCGAAGAACCCGCGGAACCCACATCGTTGAGAACCAAGAGCCAAGTAGGATCGCAACAGATGCAGAGGAGGCCAGGTTCAGCAAAAGGTGCGAGAATGATCTTGCCTGGAGCGGCGGTCGGAGGCTGATCAAAGCACTTGAGCACATACGAGACAATCATCAGCGCAGCAAAGACAAACAATCCGATTTTCACGCCGAACAAGACGGCAAGCTCCACCGAATCACGCGAGTCCAGAAACTTGATCAGCCCGCCCAAGTAACCACTAAACACACCGAATCCGACATTGATGACAGCCGCAATGAGCATGCTATCCCGGAACGCCCCGAGTAGCCGGGTTGGATCGAGCACCACCGACAGCGCGAGCATCGCTGATGCGATCAAGATTGCTGTCACGGCTAACCAATGCAAAACGCTCTGCTTCATGAATACCAACCAAAACGGACATCGCCACGAATCGGTTTCAACAATCCCCTCGTCCTTCAATCACACCACAAGGAACCGTCGACATCGCAACACAACTGAGCATAGAAACGTACAATGATTTGATAATAGAAGACTCATATGCGATTCGATAAACTCACTCTCAAAGCTCAGAACGCCTTTCAAGGCGCCCAAACCGTTGCCGAAAAGTATCAGCACCAGGCCATTGATGCCGAGCACCTCATGCTCGCGCTGCTCGATCAAGAACAAGGCCTGATCAAGCCGCTCCTCCAAAAACTCAGCGTCGAAATCCAGCCCCTCAAGCAAGAATTAGAAAAGTATCTCGGCAATCAAGCCAAAGTCCCCGACTCAGCCGGCTACGGCGCAAGCATGACGGGCCGCCTGAACACAATCTTCCAAGAGGCCTTTAAAGAAGCCGAGAAGCTCAAAGACGAATACATTTCCACCGAACACTTCCTGCTCGCCCTCAGCAAAGAACCCGGCGGAGTCGGCAAGCAACTCCGCGCCTCCGGAGTCCAAGAAACCGACCTCATTAAGGCCATCGACGACATCCGAGGCGGGCGCAAAGTCAACGACCCCTACGCCGAAGAATCGTACCAAGCCCTCGAAAAATACGGCGTAGACCTCACCGCAAAAGCCCGAAGCGGCAAACTCGACCCAGTCATCGGACGCGACGAAGAAATCCGCCGCGTCATCCACGTTCTCAGCCGAAGGACCAAAAACAACCCCGTCCTCATTGGCGAACCAGGCGTCGGAAAAACCGCCGTTGTAGAGGGACTCGCCCAGCGAATCGTCGCTGGCGACGTCCCCCAAAGCCTCCAAGACAAAAGCGTCATCACCCTCGACCTCGGCGCAATGGTTGCCGGATCCAAGTTCCGTGGTGAGTTCGAAGAACGCCTCAAAGCCCTGCTCGACGACGTCAAAAAAGCCGAGGGCCGAGTCATTCTGTTCATCGACGAGATGCACACCCTTATCGGAGCCGGGAAGGCCGAAGGCAGTATGGACGCTGCCCAGATGCTCAAGCCCATGCTCGCCAGGGGCGAACTCCGGTGCGTCGGAGCGACCACCCTCAACGAGTACCGCCAGTACATCGAAAAAGACAAAGCCCTGGAACGCAGGTTCCAAATGGTGCTCGTCGATGAGCCAACCGTCGACGAAACCATCATGATTCTTCGCGGCCTCAAGGAGCGCTACGAAGTCCATCACGGCGTCCGAATCACCGACTCCGCCCTCGTCGCCGCCGCTACTCTGTCGAACCGCTACATCACCGCCCGCTTCCTGCCCGATAAAGCGATCGACCTCATCGACGAAGCCGCCTCGAAACTCAAAATCGAAATCGACTCCGTCCCCAACGAGATCGACGAAGTCGAACGCGAAATCGTCCAACTCCAAATCAGCCAACAACAGCTTCAAAAAGAAGAAGACGATGCCAGCAAAGAACGCCTAGAAGGCGTCGAGCGGAAAATCGCCGAGCTACGCGAAAAAGGTAGCGGACTCCGCGCCACCTGGCAAAAGGAGAAAGACCAAATCGAAGTCGTACGAGAAGGCAAAGCTGAGCTCGAACAGCTCAAAACCGAACTTGAACACGCGACCAACGCCGGAGACCTAGCCCGAGCGGGCGAGATCCAATATGGCCGAATCCCCGCAGTCAATAAGCGCATCGAGTCCGCCTCCGAGGACCTCAAAACCCTCCAGGCTGACGGCAAAATGCTCAAAGAAGAAGTCGACAGCGAGGACATCGCCGACATCGTCAGCAAGTGGACCGGCGTCCCCGTCCGAAACCTCCTGCAAGGCGAAATGCAGAAGCTCCTCAGCCTCGAAGAGCAGCTCGAAAAGCGCGTTGTAGGTCAAAGAGAAGCCCTCATCGCCGTCTCCGACGCCGTGAGGCGAAGCAGGTCCGGCCTAAGCGATCCCAATCGCCCCATCGGCTCCTTCCTCTTCCTCGGCCCCACCGGAGTCGGAAAAACCGAAACCGCCAAAGCCCTCGCCGAGCTCCTCTTCAACGACGACAAAGCCCTCACAAGAATCGACATGAGCGAGTACGGCGAAAAGCACTCCGTCTCCCGCCTCATCGGCGCCCCTCCGGGCTACGTCGGCTACGATGAAGGCGGCCAACTCACCGAAGTCGTCCGGCGACGTCCCTATTCGGTCATCCTCCTGGACGAGATCGAAAAGGCCCACCCCGAGGTCTTCAACGTCCTCCTCCAAGTCCTTGACGACGGCCGCCTCACCGACGGCCAGGGCCGAACAGTGGACTTCAAAAACACCGTCATCATCCTCACAAGCAACATCGGAAGCCACCACTACGGCGACCCGGTCAGTGGCCCGAGTTTCGATGAAGTGAAGCCCCTAGTTCTCGAAGAACTGAAAGCCCACTTCCGCCCCGAATTCCTCAACCGACTCGACGAAATGATCGTCTTCCGCCCTCTCACCCAAAACGAGATAAAGGGAATCGTGACGATCCAACTCGAGGCACTTAAGTCGCGATTGGCAGAGCGACGAATCGAACTGGTGATCTCGGAACAAACCCTCACTGGGTTGGCGATCAAAGGTTTCGATCCCATCTATGGAGCCCGGCCCCTCAAACGCACGATCCAAACTGAAATCATTACTCCGCTTTCCACATTGCTACTAAAAGGCGAGCTTAGAGAGGGTCAAAAGGTTTCGATTGATACTGATGGAAACACCCTTGAGTTTCGAGTACAAGAATTTTCTTAACAAATGCTTGACAAAATCTTCACCCAGTGTTAACATGCCCTCGCTAACCTCACAGACGAGGAATCATGAAAAATCGAGCATTTACTCTCATCGAGTTGCTGGTGGTCATCGCGATCATCGCAATTCTCGCAGCAATTCTCTTCCCTGTCTTTGCCCAAGCCAAAGTTGCCGCGAAGAAGACCCAAGACCTGTCGAATACCAAGAACATTGGTATGGCGACGATGATCTACTCCACCGATGCGGATGACCTGTTCCCTCAGCAAGCCGGTCGGGACTGCAACATCTCTGCCGCCAACCCTGACGGTCTGTGGAACTTCAACTCGCGAGTGTTGACGCCTTCAGACTGGAGCGCATCGCACAACGCCCAGGCATGCACCAGCCGAGTTCGAGGTGCCTGGGGTCTGCCTGCAAACCTCGTGATGCCTTACATCAAGAGTACGGACATTTTCACCATGCCCGGTGCAAAAGATACGACTTCAACAAGCTTTGATTATTCGCCCGCGAACCAAGCGAAAAAGCCAATGAAGACCGCCTACCACATGAACGGCCTCATGTCGTCCTACTCGACCACGGCGGTCGTTTCGGTTGCAACGACCCCAGCCTGGTGGCCAGGATTCGGGTCGGCTAACTTTGTTGGCTACACCTACTCCAACCCGTTCCTGATCTGCGCAGATCCTAACGCAGCTTGCACGTTTAGTGGCGGGGGCGCAACATTCGGTTCTGCCAGCTCGTGCAATCGACAAGATCAACACACCCCAGATGGCATCGCAAACGGGACGCAATCAAAGATGGGCAACATCGATTACAGCACTGTCTGGTCATTCGCAAAAAGCCAGAACTGGGTCTATGCAGATGGGCACGCCAAGTCACGACCAACCGGAACTGGCGGGTGGCAAACCGATCCGTTCGTTGCCGATCCGAACTACCTAAAGACCGGTATTCCCTTCCAAGGAATCACGTACGTTGACAGCCAGTGTCACGTTCCGCTCTTCAGGCCCGACTACCAACCCTAAAACACCGACAAATCTTGCCTACCCATCCTAGTGGGTAGGCATCTCTGTAAACATGAAATCGCTTCTACTCATCATCACTGCTTTTCTCTCCCTCCTGTTAGCCGGATGTGGCGAACCCGCTCCGGAACCCGAAAAGGCGCCATCCGGCCCTCAGCAGGTCGTCATGGTTCCTGCGCAAGGAAAAGCCGCGCCTCCAACCGGTACGGCACCAACCCCCGCTGCTCCGTCTGCAAACCCGACACCCGACGAAAAGGCCCCTGGCGACCGATAATGGTGTTCCGCCGGGCTATCTTTTTCGGCGTATCGGTCATGCTGGTTGGGGTCGTAGGCTTCGCCGCGCGTCAAGCCAGCACCGTCGGACGCCAAAACGATGGCTCGTACAAATTGCCAAACGGGTGGTCAGTTAAGGCCGCCGGGAAGGTTGTAGACCTCCCCGGCGACTTTCCTCAAAACGTCGAGTTTCTCGATGGTGGAAAATTTGCACTCGTCAATACCGCCGGATTCCACGACCACTCCCTAAATCTCATTAACCTCCAAACTGGTTTACTCCAACAGTCAGTGCCCGTCCCTACGGCTTGGATAGGGCTCGATGCATCGAGGCCGGAAGATATTCTTGCCTCCGCCGGAAAGCCACAGTCGGGCGAGATGATCCATCGCTTCTCATTCTCCAATGAGAAGCTTGAACAGAACACCTCGTGGACCACCGATTCCATCCAACCGACAGACAGATTTGTGTCTTCAATAGTTCGTTACAACGGACAAATCTACGTCCTCAACATCCAGTCTGACGAGATTCTTGTCCTAAACGCCGAATTCAAAATCATCCAAAGGAGCCGATTACGGTACCGACCCTACGGGCTGGCAATCTCTCCCGATGGATCAGAACTGGCGATCTCAAACTGGGGAGATAGGTCGGTTTCGATCTACGACACAGAGACACTTTCGATGAAACACTTCGTCGAAGTGGGCCCGCTGCCTTCCGCCCTTCAATACTCGAAAGATGGTCGCTTATTCGTGGCCGTCTCGGGCAGAGAT
Source organism: Fimbriimonas sp. (assembly GCA_965248555.1). Lineage (GTDB taxonomy): Bacteria > Armatimonadota > Fimbriimonadia > Fimbriimonadales > Fimbriimonadaceae > Fimbriimonas. The sequence goes on from CBDFJP010000002.1 coordinate 696,833, forward strand.
TATGTTTCGGTCATTAAACACGGCTCTGTGAAAGCACAAGTTAATGTTGGGCTTGGCATTTCCCAAGCAGTCGGGACAAGCCCGGTAGGCATCAGCCTTTCTACCAACGGAAAGCGCCTCTACGTCGCAAATGCTGGAAACAACAGCGTTGCAATTGTCGACGTCGCGGGTAATTCGCAAAAACTTCTCGGTCACATTCCAACGGATCGCTACCCAACACTCGTTCGCGAAACCCCAAACGGCAAGCAGCTCATCATTGGTACCGCAAAAGGCGAATATGGACCGAATGCCGGCAAAGGAGTTTCGTTGGAAGGGGCCGGAATCAGAGGTCAGCAATACGGCGTGCCCTACCGCTACATTTCAAACCTCCTGAAAGGTCGAATAGCAATCGTAGATGTCCCCAATCCAGCTCAGTTGGCGGAATACACCCGGGTTGCGAAAGCCGGTGCCCTGGCGCGGAAAAAAGAGGCTGACGAGCTGCTGGCAAAGCAGAAGCCTGTATTGACCGCCCTCAAGGCGATCAAGCACGTCATCTATGTTATCAAGGAAAATCGAACCTACGATCAAGTTCTGGGCGATGAACCAAGAGGCAACGGCGACCCTTCACTCTGCATTTTTGGCGAGCAAGTCACTCCCAACGCACACAAGCTGGCGAGCGAATTCCTCCTCTTCGACAACTTCTTCGCCGACGGCGAATGCTCGCAGTGCGGCCACCAATGGACCGACGCCGCCTACGCGAATGACTACTGCGAGAAGCAATGGGTCCTGAGCTATTCGCGCCGCTCTCAAATTAAGAGTGATCTGAGGCTGACCTCCTCGCCCGGAGAATACATCTGGACCAAAGCTAGAAAAAGTGGCCTCAAGGCCCGAGTCTACGGCGAATATGTCGACGTACAAGAAGATCACGATTCGCTGGAATCGGCAGAAATCAAAGCTGATCCAGAAAAGTTTGGCTACAGCGCCAGTTGGGAGAAGATTTTCGCCAGTGGTGGACGTGACACCGAAAAAATTGACGACTTCCTTAAAGAGTTTCGAGAGGCAGAGCGTACGGGGGATTTGCCGAATCTGATGGTGATGGCCCTCCCCGACGACCACACTCACGGCTTCAGTCCGGGAACCTATTCTCCAAAGGCAATGGTCGCCGATAACGATCTTGCGTTAGGTCGGCTTGTCGATGCCGTTTCCCACTCACGTTTCTGGAAAGAGACTGCCATGTTCGTCATCCAAGATGACGCCCAGGACGGCCCCGACCATGTGGACGCCCACCGAACCGTCGCCCAGTTCATCTCCCCATACACTCGCCGAGGAGTCGTCGATTCGACGCACTACGCCACCTCATCAATGCTCCGCACAATGGGCCTCATCCTCGGTACCGCTCCCCTCAGCCAGTACGACGCAATCGCCCCCCCAATGATCATGGCGGCTTCTGCGACGGCAGACCTGACCCCGTTTAACGTCGTCCAACCCAAATATGATGTCAACGAAAAGAATCCTGATAGCGGAAAATTAGCTGAGTGGTCAAAAACTTTAGACTTCTCAGAGGTCGATCGCGCTGATTTCGATTCTCTCAACCGCCTCCTTTGGGCAGGCTACAAACCGGGTGCTCCGTATCCGGCACACCTTACGACGGCAAAGTAGCGGTATCTTTACTGTTGAGCATGCCGCACAAGCGCGTTGAAGAACCGTTTGACTCGGATGCCCTCGTCCAGGGCATCCGAGATTACGTCGCGCGCGCCGCCTCCCGCTCCGGAACGAAGGCGATCAATCCGCCGCACCGCATCAAGTTCCACTGGCCCCCGCACCCAGTCAGCTACGAGTACCACGTCCTTGCATCTGATTGGACGGGCCGAACCACGCTCGAAGCCCACGGCGAGACCTTTGAAGTCGAAATCGCCCGCACCCCCTTCGGAGTCTTTGGCCGCTGCCCTGCCCTCTGGCACGAAACCCGAGGTGCAACCGAGCCTGAGATGCTGAAAGCGCTCAAAAAATGTGCCGAGCCGCTGTTCGATCGTCAGTTCACCATAGCAAAAGCGCTAGAACAACCGACTCGCTACAGCGGCGAAGTCCGTAATCTGGACCCCTTGAGCATCCTGAAACTGTTCTACTGCGAAGATCGCGACGTTGCAAACGCCGCCCACGAATTCGTCGAAGTCTCCCATTTCCGAACCTCCTACTTCCCCGCGTTGTGCGAAATTTTAGAAGACCGAAAGCACCCCTGGCGACGCTCCGCTCAGTGGTGCGTTCTCGACCTTTTCGAGGACCTTCCGGCCTACATCGACTCCGAAGAAGACAACGCCCGAGCCGTCTCTGCCATCAAAGGCCTCATCTGGGACGCCGAGGACGACTATGCCCGAACCGTCTACAAAGCCGGCGTGGTCCTCGGCGGACACCTCCCCCACCGCCAAGGCGGTCAAGCCCTGCTCGAATGCCTCCAAGCCCCCTCAATTGTCGGTCGGCGGTCAGCGATTCACGGCCTCTTCCACGTCTGCGAGTGGGTACCCGACATGGAGCCCCGTGTCGTCCAAGCCCTCCGCGAGCACGCCAAACGCGACTCCGACCCCCAACTCAGCATCTTCGCCTTCGCCATGGCCGAAGACATCGTCCGAGGCGGAATCGACCACACCCCCGAACCGGTCTTTGCTTTTGAGGGCTAAACCCGACCGCTCCGGTATCCTTAGGGGCATGTCCGACGCCGCAATGTTGCGAACTCCCCTCTACGAAGCCCACCTCAAGCTCAACGCCCGCATGGTGCCTTTTGCTGGCTACGAGATGCCCGTTCAGTACGCCAGCATCATCGCCGAAGCCAAGGCGGTTCGTGAAGGCGCAGGGATGTTTGACGTCTCGCACATGGCCCGAGTGGGGTTCATCGGCGAAGGTATCACAGAGTTTTTGGAGCAGATTACGACGAACGATGTCTCCAAGCTCGGCGACGGTCAGGGCCAATACTCGCTCATGCCGAATCTCGCCGGCGGAGTTGTCGATGACATCATCGTCTACCGCATCAACGAGCAGGAGTACGAGATTGTCTTCAACGCCGACAACCACCAAAAGGACCTCAACTGGGTCAGACAGTTCCTCCCCGACGGAATCGAGATGGACGACGAGACCGACGAGACGGTAATGGTCGCCGTCCAGGGACCAAAGGCGCGAGAGATCATTGCAAGTCTATCGGATTCGCCAGAAGAGATTCGAAGTGCCCAGCTTTTCGATGTCCGGTACTGCCAGATTGCCCGAGTGGACTGCATCGCCGCCTGTAGCGGCTACACCGGAGAAGACGGCTTTGAGCTCATCTACCCCAAGAGCGAAGCCGAAACCGTGTGGAATGCGCTCCTCGAAGCGGGCGTAGTCGCCTGCGGACTCGGTTCTCGCGACACCCTCCGCGTCGAAGCCGGACTCCCGCTCTACGGCCACGAACTGACCGACGACCTCTCCCCCATTGCCGCCGGCCTCGGCTGGGTCATCAGCAAAACCAAAACCTTCAACGGCTCCGAAGTCATCAACAAAGCCCGCGAGGAGGGCACGAGCACAAAACTCCAGGGAATCAAGCTCGAAGCCAAGCGCCTCATCGCCCCCGGAATGAAGGTCTACCTCGGCGACGACGAAGTCGGCGAAGTCTCCAGCGGAGTCGTCTCCCCCCTCCTCGACACCGGAATCGCCTTCGCCTTCCTCCGCGCCGACATCAAACAAGGCACCGCCGTCACCATCGAAGTTCGAGGAAAGCACGAACCCGGAACCGTCGTCAACAAACGTTTCTTCAAACGGGCATGACCGTCCTAGAAACCGATCGGTGTAACATCCGACGCATTTCCGAAAAGGACTACGACGAGATGTTCGAGGTCTACTCCGACCTCGAACTGATGCGCTTCGTCGGCGACTCGTCCGCAATCTCCCCCGAAGACTGTCGCCGCTGGATCGGAATCACCGAAGACAACTACCAAACAAGGGGTTACGGACTCTTCCTCATCGAGGACAAACACTCCAAAGACAGCATCGGCTTCATCGGCCTCACCCACCCCGACGGCATCCCCAACCCCGAGATCAAATACACCCTCAAGAAGCCGTACTGGGGCAAAGGACTGGCAACCGAACTCGTCTCAGTCCTGACCAGGCATGCGCTCCAACACAAATGGACAAGTAAAGTGGTCGCCACCGTAGACCCCGACAACACCGCCTCCCACCGGGTGCTGCTCAAATCCGGCTTCACCCGCCAGCCCGACATCTGCAACGGAGACGGCACGATTACCGCATACTATTCTTGTGAAGCTCCCTAAAGGACTCCTCCTCCTTCCCTTCCTCATCGGCTGCAATGCCGCCGACCAAGCCGACCTCAAAAAGGACGCGAGTAAGCTCGCCGAAAGCGGCTCGCGCTCCCTCGGCAATGCGGGTCTTGCCGCCAAGGTCAACACCGTCCTCAACCTCCGAAAAGGCGTCGACACAAGCACTTTTTCGGTCGAATCCGAAGCCGGGACAATCACCCTCAAAGGCACAGTCGCAACCCAGAAGGCAAAGAACCTCATCCTCGAACTAGTACGAGAGACCAAGGGTGTGGATAAACTTGTTGACAAGCTCGTTGTCAAACTCTGACGGACCAAGGAACGATTCAGCATGGTTAGGCATAGGCACAGATGTATGAAACTGCTCATTCCAATCCTCGCCCTTGCCTGTACCCTCGTTGGATGCGGAGCCTCCGACGCAACCTCAACCGAGACAGCCCCTTCTTCCGCGATGAAAACAGATCAGAAGAAGTGCTCTGCCTGCGCCACTATGGTCGAGGCGTCTAAAGCTGTCGAAAAGGACGGAAAAACCTACTGCAAAGCCTGCGCCGAAGCTCACTAACGACTCTGAAAGTAAGACAACCTCGGGACCCTTCTAGAAAGGATGTGGATCTTTCTTTTCCGCAGGAGTATTCCTACAGGAGAAGGTCTATACTGGGCAATGGGACTCACTTTTCATAATCGGCTTATACCTTTCTCCTTTTTCGCGCTCCTGATTGGCTGCGGAGGAGGAGGAGGCACCACGCCGATAGCAAAGCGCTTATTTGCTGCATCCTATCCAGGCGGGGTCTCTGCATCAACCGACGGCGGGGCAAGTTGGGGCGTGTTCGGTACGTCTAACGGATTAGGTTCCAACCAGGTTTACGAAGTCGACGCAGTCAACGGGCATTTATATGCTGCCACCACCGGAGGAATCTCGATCTCTTTTGATGGCGGAGGCACCTGGGTAAATCAAACGTTCGGTAGTGCCTCCGCCAATGTCATCTTTGACCTTGATCTCACAACATCAAAATTTTATGCAGGAACAGGTGGCGGGCTGGCCAGTTCAACCGATGGAGGTCTGACTTGGACAGTTCAGACAACCGCCGACGGTCTTGCCGACGATACGGTCTACCAAGTCGTGGTCTCTGGTCCTAACATCTACGCGGCCACTTTTGACGGGCTCTCGATCTCGGCAAATGGAGGTACGACTTGGACAAACTATCGCCAGACGGATGGTCTGGGCAGTAACCGAACCAACTGTGTGACGCTTGCCAATTCATCAATTTATGCCGGTACGTCGAACGGCTTGTCAATTTCCGAAAACGGCGGAAGCAGTTGGACGACCAAGACAACAGTTCAGGGGCTGGGTTCCAATTTCGTGTCTGGGGTGACTGTAGTTGGAGGCATCATCTTTGCTTCCACGTTCGGAGGATTATCCATCTCCACTGATGGGGGCACCTCTTTCGTCAACCGAACCACCGCAGATGGCCTTCCAAGCAATTCGGTTTTGGATACAGAAGTCAATGACGGGATCATTTATGCGGCAACCGGCTCGGGTGTCGCGAAATCGACTGACGGCGGTGCAACCTGGACGAGTTTTACAACATCAAATGGTCTCGGAGGAAACGGCGTCCAGGACGTCTCCATCCTCTAGATTGATTAACAGCACGTTAGAGCTCACGCGAGCGCTTCGGGGTAAAATCTGTCTCCGCCTGTGCCCAGGTGGCGAAATTGGTAGACGCGCTGGCTTCAGGTGCCAGTCTTAGCAATGAGGTGAAGGTTCGAGTCCTTTCCTGGGCACCACTGTTCATTCCCTATCAAAGGTGATATGATTCACCCATGAACGCTCGTTGCTTTGTCGCCTCGATACTGTTGGCCCTCGGAATCTCAGCCGTTCACGCACAGTTCCAAAGCGGCTACGGAAACTGGAACTTCAACAACCCCATGAGTGCCACACTCAACAAGATGACGTGGGACAGCATGAGTTCGCGCCTGATCTACAAAACCGGCTTGAAGCGGAAGGGATACTCCGAGGCGCAACTGGACAAAATGTCCACAGACGAACTTAAAGAAGCTTATATCGGCGGCAAACTCAAGCCCACAGCCAGCTCGCCAACCACGGCCAAACCTAAGCCCCCCGCCAAACCCGCTACACGATTTGTTCCGACCAAGACACGTGTGCTCATGCCCCTCTTTGTCGACTCCTTAACTCAAGATTCGGCCCAAAGAAAAGAACTCAAGACAGCCTTCGAGGGCGCGATCCGGGCCTACGAAAAAGAAGCCGCCAATGCAAAGCTCCCAAATGATATGGCCGCCGCAATGGCCTATTTCGTAGCCGCAACCTACGAGTTGCGGAACGAGGCACCCACCGAGCAAGCGGCCAACTTGCTTGTAGCCGCAATCCAACTCACAATGGATACGCCCGAGCTGAGAAAGGTGGCCGATATTGAAAAGCAAAAGTTCTATGAGTACATGGTGACAATGGCAAGCTACTTAGCGTTTGCTAAAACCTCCCTCACGGACGAGTCTCAGCTCAAAGCACTGCAAAGCGCGGCAGACAAGGTGTTAAAGAGATTCACCGGAATTGACCCCGACAAAGTGATGCTCACTGAAAACGGGCTAGTGACTCGAAAGGAAGGTGTTCGGTGATCATTTCGGTCCTTTTAACCTCGTTGCTCGGCCAGAGTTCCGCGTCGGTTCCGAATTCGTGTTACGAGGAATTGATGATTCGCAAGGGAATGAACATCAACTCGGACGTTCGGGCAGCTCTGCCGAAGATCGACGCGCTGTTTGACAAGATGATCCAGGAGATGAAAAAGCTCCAGCCTGATTTGCCTCCGGCATTTCTTGGCCGCCGGAGGCTGGTCGACGCGAAGCTACACGACCCCCAGCCTGGCCTCCACTCCTATGCCCTCAATTGGGGAGTTTTTGTCGCCCGAGCCGGCCAGAAACCCAACACATGGACCAAAGTGGTTCCGGGAGTCTCCTTCGTTTATCAAACCATTAACGGCTTTGCCACGCCCACCATCGTTCCGATCCTCAAACCCAACAACGGAACCGAACGACTTGAAGCAACGATCAAGGGCGAGCGGTGCTACACGATCCCTGCCGAATCTGTGGTCGGGAAGAGCGGCGAGGAGCAGTTCGACTTTGTGCCCGAGGCATACGAAGGCGAAAAACGCCTCTCACTCGCCGTTCAGACCAAGGACGGCAAATCTCTCTTTGTCCGACGCTCCCTCGCCGAGTATCTCGAACTAATGCAGTCTTTGTGCGACTTGAACTTCAAGGTCACAATGAGTCAAACCGTCGGTGACGATGAGAGCGCCGTCAAACTTCGGGAGGCAATCAAGAAAGAGTACGACGAGCGCACCGCTTTGCTCATTGAGATTCGAAACGGTTCCTCTGAGGCGGTTCTTGCCGCGCCGGTCCACCTTTGGCACCCTCGAGTCGAGCTCAACCAAATGTCAAATCATGATGACTTCATCGAGGAGCTGAATCATCCAGGTCCTGGCTACTCCGTCGTCACCTTCCGCAAGTTCCCCGTCTCCAAGAGTGATCCGACAGCACCAATCTACTCCTGCACAAGTTGGAACTGGAATACCAACATCCCACTGACAGTGAAAATGAACCAGCTGATGCATGAGAAATATGATTTCAAAGCTTTCGCGAAGCTCCTATTCAACAAATAACCACGACCTCTAGTCGTCGCGGCCCATGAACACCCTCGACCCGCACAAGCTCAATATCGCTCGTCGCACTCGGACCGCTGATGAACGTCAGTGGTCTCGTGCCGTCGAGGCGGGCGAATGCCTCCTCTAAAGTTGCGACCACCTGATCCTCCCGAATGACGCAGATATGGTGATCGGGAATGAGGGTGATCGCCCGTCGCCCTTGACCCAGCCCGGCGTCCAGAACCAGTGTCCCCGATTCCTCAATCCCAATCGCGCACATGGTAACCGTCGTGTCAAACTCCGCCAGTTCAAGATGTGAGAAGCCCCGATCCTCTTCGGCCCCAGGAATCTGAAACGGCAAGCCCCCAGGAACCAAGCACCGCTTTCCCGAGCAAAGTAAAACAATAAGACCCTCCAAATCAGCCTCCGAAACCCGGTGAACGACCGCCCGATAATCCTCTACCCTCTCGCAAAACAGGTCAAGCGAAACCGGTTGCGGAACCACCGGCGCGCGCTCAAAAGCAACCGCCGGAGCCCCCGCCGCCCGAATCCGCGCCAGAAGCTCTTCCCTACTGCCCACGCTTCCTCCACCAGTCGCGGAATGACTCCGCCGGAACCTCCGGCATCTCCCGCGAGTCCGTCCACCCCTTCACCAACCCCAATCCCGAAGCCGCAGAAACCCCCAGCCGACGTCCTTTCAGAGCCGCCGAAAACAGGCGATGATTCGACATCACCCAAAAAGCCGCATGAAAAGCCGACGCCTCAACGGGCTTCTTATCCGCCTTCCCCCGCAGGTAAGCCAGCACCTCCGGAATATTGATCTTAACCGGGCAAGCCTCATAACAAGCCCCACACATCGAGCTCGCAAACGGCAGAGTGTTCGCGTTCTTATCCTCCATCCCAAGCAATTGAGGAGTCAAAATCGCCCCAATCGGCCCCGGATAAACGCTTCCATAAGCATGACCACCCACCCGCTGATAAACCGGACAAACATTCAAACAAGCCGAACACCGGATGCACCGTAACGTCTGCCGACCCACATGATCGGCGAGCACCTTGGTTCGCCCGTTATCCAGCAAAATCAAATGAAACTCCTGCGGCCCATCCCCCGGCGTCACTCCGGTCCAAATCGAAGTATATGGATTCATCCGCTCGGCGGTGCTCGACCGTGGCAGCAACCGCATCAGCGTCGCAACGTCTTCCCACTTCGGCAAAACCTTCTCGATCCCCACAATCGTCGCCAAAGCCGGAGGCAAAGTCAGGCACATTCGCCCATTCCCTTCCGACTCCACAACTCCCACCGCCCCCGTCTCCGCAACCGCAAAGTTTGCCCCGCTGACCGCCATTTTCGCGCTCAAAAACTTCTCGCGAAGGTGCAGGCGAGCCACCTCAGCCAGCACCGCCGGCTCCGAAGAATCAATCTTTGCCCCCAGTTTCGCCTCAAATAATGCCCGAATCTCGTCGCGATTCTTATGGATCGCCGGAACTAGAATGTGGCTCGGAGAATCATCCGCAAGCTGACAAATCAGCTCCGCCAAATCTGTCTCAAGGGCCTTCACACCATGCCGCAAGAGCCCCTCGTTAAGCTCGATCTCGTCGCTGGTGATGCTCTTGATCTTCACCACCTCGTCCACGCCGTGCGACTTGGCAATCGCAGCCACAATCTCCACCGCCTCCGCCCCAGTCGAGGCCCAATGAACCTTCCCACCTGCCGCAACCACTCGCTCCTCAAGAAGCAGGAGGTTCTCCTCTAGGTTCGCCAGAGCGTGATCCTTCAGAGCCGCTCCAATCGAGCGAGTCTCCTGCCAATCCGCAATCTCCCCCGTCACCCGCTCCCGCTTCGCGCAGATTGTCCGAGTTGCGAACCCAAGGTTTGCCCTCAGAGTCCGATCCTTCAAAGTCTGGCGCGCCGCGTCCGAAAACGACATCGCGGGTCGAATTCCGCCTCCGCTCACTCCGCCCTCCGCGAAGCCAACACTTCGGCCAAATGAATCACTTTAGGTGCTTTCCCGTCCTTCCGAAGCCCTCCGCCAATGTGCATGAGGCAACTGTTGTCCACTGCCACGCAGTACTCCACGTCCAGAGAACAAATTTGATCGCATTTGTCCCTCAACATAGCCGAGCTCGTATCCGCGTTCTTCACGCTAAACGTCCCCCCAAAGCCACAACACTGCCACTTCTCACCAAGCTCAACCAGCTCCAGCCCTTCAACCTGACGAAGCAACTGTTCAGGAGAGTCCATCAAGCCCAAAGCCCGGGCGCCATGACAAGTCGGGTGATATGTGACCCGGTGCGGGAAGTACGGCTTCAACACTTCCAGCCCCCCAAAGCGAAGCAGAAACTCGCTCAGCTCGAACAGCTTCCCTTCCATTGCCTTCGCCCTTTCGACCAACCGCAAATTGCCCGACCACTCACCGGCATGAACAAACATCTCGCGCACATTCGCCACGCAAGACCCGCTCGGCGAAACAACGCACTCCGCACCTTCAAAGATATCCAGCCACCGCTCGGCGAGCTTCACCGCCTCCTCCGTGTAACCCGAATTCAGGTGCATCTGACCGCAGCAAGTCTGCCGAGGATCAAAGCTGACCGTATGCCCCAACCGCTCCAAAATCTCCGTCGTCGCAATCCCCGTGCGCGGAAAAAGCGCGTCATTCAGGCAGGTGATGAAGAGCTGAATGTTCATGGCTTCGGCTCAAAGACTCTTAACTCACAGCTTCGCCGAACCACATCCCGAATTGTATCGCTTCCCAGGTCGCCTGCGGCATGAGACTGCATCAGCAAGTTCCCCATCAGCGTCGCCTCCACCGGCCCCGCCACAACCTTCCGCCCCGAAAAATCGGCAATCAGCTGGTTCAAAACCCCGTTCTGAGAGCCTCCGCCAACGATATGAATCGTGGTGATCTTCCGCCCGGTCACCTCACCGACCTCATCTACCAAGCTCGCTGTTTTCTTAGCAAGACTCACCATAATCGAAGCCACGATCTCGGACCGACCCGCTTCGCCAATCTCCGCAATAACCCGATCCGGCATATCCAGCCCCGGCGCAAGAAACTCCGGCAGATCAGGATCAAAAGATGTCGCCGTCTCCAAGAATGGTCGGCAAGAGTCAACGAGCCCATCCCAGTCCGAAGTCCCCCAAGACCGCCCGCACTCCTGAAGAATCCAGAGCCCCATCATGTTCTTGAGCAGCCGGGTCGTCCCAAAAGCCCCCCCTTCGTTTGACCACCCTCGATTTCCTTCCATCAAAGTCGATGGCAATTCCATTCCCACGAGCGACCACGTCCCACTGCTCACATAAGCGCAGGTTTCTGGGTATTCCATCGGAACCGCCAATACTGCCGAAGCCGTATCGTGAGTCGCAGGCAGGATCACTTCCGTCTTCGCTAGTCCTTCAGCCGACTTGAATCGCCAGTTAAGCTCTCCAAGATTCGTTCCCGGCTCAAAAATTTCTGGCATGAATGTCTCAGACACCCCGCACCACTCCAAAAGCTCCGGAACCCACTGCTTAGTCACCGGACTCAGCATCTGGGTTGTACTCGCGTTGGTGAACTCCGTGCCCCTTCGGTAGGTGAATAAGTAGTGAAGCATGTCGGGAATCAGAAACAGCTGATTATCCGCCCCCTCAAGGTCGTCCGACGCGCATCTGAGCTGGAAAATCGTGTTGAAGGGCAGTAGTTGAAGCCCCGTAAGGCTGGTGATCATCTCCCGTTCCGCTTCAGTGAGTCGCTCCAAAACCCCGTCAGTGCGGGAGTTCCGGTAGCAGTAGATATCCGCCATGATGTCCCCGTCGTCCGAGATCAGTCCATAATCAACCGCCCAGGAATCGACGCCCAGACTCGCCACCTCACCCGACTTGCCCGCCGCCACGAGCCCGTTGCAGACCTCCTCAAAAAGCATGTCGAAATCCCACACCAGCCCATTCGGAGTCTCGACCGGGTGATTCTCAAACCGGTGCACGATCTCGTACACCAGCCGACCTTCAACGATCTCACCAACCGCAACGCGGCCCGAGCTCGCCCCCAAGTCGACCGCAACGCGTCTAGCGGACATAGGCGGTAGGAACGCCTCCGTCCACAGTCAAAACCCCGCCCGTCGTCTTCGCGCTCGCCTTGCTGGCGAAGAAGAAGGTCGACTCCGCGATATCCTCAGGAAGAACATTCACCTTCAAAGTAGTCCGGTTGCGGTAATGCTCCTCAAGCTGGTCGGGCTGCAACCCATAGGTCGCCGCTCGCTCCGCCCTCCAAGTCCCATCCCAGATTCCCGAACCCGAAAGCACTCCATCCGGCAACACGCTATTGACCCGAATTCCGAACGCCCCTCCTTCCTCTGCAAGGCAGCGAGCCATGTGGAGCTCGGCGGCCTTCGCGGCGCTGTACGCCACCGCGTTCTTTCCGGCCGCAAGGCTGTTCTTCGAGCATATGAAAACCAGGTTCCCGCCGACGCCCTGCAGTTTGAATACAGAAAACGCCTCTCGAGAGACTAGGAAGTAGCCCGTCGAAAGAATGCTCTGGTTCAAATTCCAAGTCTCCAGCGACGTCTCCTCAATCGGCGCGCTCGAAGCAATTCCAGCGTTATTGACAACAATATCCACCCCGCCATACTCCAGCACCGTCGCCCGAAACGCCGCCTGAACAAGTTCCTCGCTCGTCACGTCAACATGAACCGCAACCGCGCGTCGATGCCCAAACTGAGCAACCAATTCCTCAGCGACCTTCTGGGCACCGTCCAAATTGCGATCGACAACCGCCACATGAGCCCCCTCTGAAACCAGCTTCCGAGCAATCGCCCGCCCGATCCCGCTCGCCGCTCCGGTAACGAACGCCACCTTCCCCGCCAGCTCCTTCGGAGCCGGTTTCAGGCTCAGCTTATAAAGCTCCAAAGGCCAATACTCAACTCCGAACGACTCCGCCGCCGAAAGCGACACAAACCCGCCCATCCGCGCCGAATTCTTCATCGTCACAATCGCCCGATGATAAAGCTGGTTCGCCACATCCGCCCCCTGAGCGTCCGCCCCCACCGAAATCATCCCAATTCCCGGAATCAAAATCACCCGAGGAGTCGGAGCAAAGATCGTCTGCCCCTCCGACTTGTGAGCATCAAAGTAAGCCTGATACGCCACAGCAAAAGCTTCAGCCTTCGCGATCAACTCGGCCTTCAAGGCCTCAACCCCCGAGCCAGGAGTCCACTCCACAATCATCGGAACCATCTTGGTATGCACCAAGTGATCCGGGCAAGCCGCCCCCACCTGCGAAAGCTCCTTGGCATGCCCTGAGTTCACAAACTCAAGAACTCCCGACGATGAGTCAATCTGAACAACCGCCGGCCCGTACTTAGCAAGAGCCCCGCGAAGAGTCGGCAGAACCGCCGCCAGAACCGAATCCCGATCTTCCACAACCTCAACAACAGAAGCCTCAGAAGCCAACGGCGACAGCGAGTTCAGATACACCTGAGCCTCACCGATAATCCGCAAGGTGTTGTGATAACACTCCTCCGAAGTCTCGCCCCAAGTGACCAAGCCGTGCTTGCCCATCACCACGCACTCAAGCGAAGGGTTCTCGCGAACCGCCGCCCCGATCTGCTGACTGAGCGTAAAGCCGGGCCGAATGTAGTCCACCCAAGCCGCCCGCTCGCCATAGATCTCCTTCATGATCGCCTTGCCGTTCGGTGTGCAAGCAATTGAAATAATCGCGTCCGGGTGCGTATGATCCACATGCGTCGCCGGAACAAAAGCGTGGAGCAAAGTCTCAATACTCTGCCGAGGCCGACCGCGCTCGTAAACCGTCATATCGAGATATTCAATCATCTCAGCGTCAGGCATCTCGGGTCTGTAGAAAAGCGGAAGCACCTCATCCAAATTCAATCCCGCAAAGCCGCCAGCCGTAATCGACGCAATATCCGACCCCGAGCCCTTCACCCACAAAACTCGGCAGTCCTTCCCCAAGTGATCTTTGCCAAAAGCCTTCGTGCTCGTATTCCCGCCATAAATGTTCACCAGCCTCCGATCGCTTCCCAGGAGCCGAGACCGATAAACCAGTGCCTCCAGTCCCTCCCCCGCCGGAGCCTCCGAACGATTCCAACGATTCTCGATTTTCAGCATGCTATTCACTCGGATACCCTCCGCCCGCCTCAGCAACGCCCCGCTCAGAAGCCACCTTTTCGGCATAAGGCCGAACCGCCGCAAACGGATCATCCACCAGCCCCCGCGCCAAACGCCACTCGGAAAGCACTTCCCGAACATCTGTTCGGAAGGTGTCATTCAAAACCCGGTGCGCCCCAAGAACGTCTCCGCTCTGCTGTGCCGCCCGAAGAGCCGCAGAATCCACAAGCAACGCCTTCGCATACGCTTCCTGACAGTTCAAGACGCTTTGCAACATCGCCTCCATCTTCGGCTCAATATTGTGGCTCTGGTCAATCATGTAAGCCACACTCGCCGCCGTTCGGCTGGCTAGTGTTCCGGAATCCCGTTCCGCCGAAACCAGCTCGTGATAGATGCAAAACAGCTCATAAGGGTTCGTGCTCCCCACGATCAAATCGTCATCCGCATACCGCCGAGCGTTAAAGTGGAACCCGCCCAGCTTGCCCTCATCCAGCAAAAACGACACAATCGCCTCGATATTCGTGCTCTGAGCATGGTGCCCCAGGTCAACCAAAACCTGAGCATTCGGCCCCAGCGCAACGCAGTGCGACAAAGCCGCCCCCCAGTCAAACGAATCCGTGTAGTAAAACGCAGGCTCAAAAAACTTGTACTCCAACAGCAGCCGCGCGCCATTCGGAAGCGCGTCGTGAACCACCTGCAGAGCCTCCCGGAAATGCCGCTTGCGCCGCCGCAAGTCGTCCTGCCCCGCATAGTTCGTCCCATCCGCAAACCACAGGCTCAAGTCCTTCGAACCCGTCTGCTTCATGATTTCGACGCACTCAAGTAGATGCTCAAGTGCCATCTTGCGAACCCCAGCGTCGGGGTTGCAAATCGATCCCAGCTTGTACTCATCGCGCTGGAAAACGTTCGGATTAATCGCCCCGATCTTGATCCCGCGCTCGGCGGCGTAAGAACCCATCGCCGAGTAGTCCGAAACCTTATCCCATGGAATATGAAGCGCAATCGAAGGAGCAATCCCCGTCAGCCGGTGAATCTCTGCCGCGTCGTCGATCTTCTCCCATACCGTCCGCGCCGCCCCCGGTGCCGCAAAGGTCTTAAACCGTGTCCCCGAGTTCCCGTAACCCCAGCTCGGAGTCTCAATACACTGCCGATCAAGCGCGGCGAAAAGTTCAGCTTGTCGCATTTCTACTGTTGCTCCCTCGACTCGGCGACAATGAGCCGAACATCCTCTCGTTCAAGTGCTTCCCGAATCTCCTCCGAAGGCTGGCGATCCGTGATGAAAACATCCACTTCGTCCAAATTCGCCGCACTCGCCAAAGCCCGTCGGCCAAACTTCGTGTGATCCACCAAAGCAATTTTCAACGCCCCGCCTCGCAGCAAAGCCCTCTTGGTATCCGCCTCCTGCGGATTCGGATCAGTAAACCCATCCTCCGGCGTAAACCCTCCACTTGAGAAAAACACCTTATCCGGATGCAGCCGATTCAAAGCATCAATCGCCGCCGCCCCAACAAAAGACCTTGCCTTAGCATGGAAAAACCCGCCGCAAACAAAGAAGTCAATCGGCGAGTTCATGACCGCCTCAACCGAATCCAGCCCGGTCAGGATCGCCTGGACCCGCCTCGCCGGAAGAATCCGGGCGAGTGCCAACGCACTTGTACTCGCATCAAGCCCCACCGAATCACCATTCTGGATCAGCTCCAAAGCCGCCAACGCCATCCGCTCCTTCGCCTCGGCCTGCACCAGCGAACGCTGCTGATAGCTCGCCTCTTCGCTCGCATGCTGGCAAAGCCGCGCCCCACCATGAACCCGCTCCAACTGCCCGAGTTCAGCCAGGTGATCCAGCTCGCGCCGAATGGTCATCTCACTCACCCCAAACTCAACCGCAAGGTCCTTAATCCGCACCGAACGCTGCGCCAAAACCTTCAGCATGATCTCGTCCTGCCGCTCTCCCACTGCCAATGGCTGCCGTGTTAACATTTTCTGTCATTGTAACACAAACTCACAAACCGTTACACTTCAATGGATTGCAATAGCCTGTGCGGTTCCGCCCATATGCTATATTTATCTTCCAAACACAGAAGGGATTCTTGGAGCAGAACACCGCCGTTTCGACCTCAAGCGCACGGGGCCTCACCGCCTTGGGAATCTCGTTGTCCTTCGGCGAGTTCCAAGTCCTCAATTCCGTCGATTTCCACCTCAAACCCGGACAAATTCACGCTATCACCGGCGAAAACGGTGCCGGAAAATCCAGCCTCGGCAAAGTCATCGCCGGTCTCTACAAACCCAACTCAGGCTCACAGCTTCTGGACGGCACTCCCCTCCAACTCAATTCCCCCCGCGATGGACTTGCCCACGGAATTGCCCTCATCCACCAAGAGCCGCTCACCTTCCCCGATCTTTCCATCGCCGAAAACATCCTCGCTGGCAATCTTCCCAAGCGCAAAGGTCGAATCGACTGGCCCGAAGCCCATCGAAAAAGCTTCGAGCTGTTAGCCCAACTCGGGTCAACCCTCGACGTCAAACAAACCGCCGGCACCCTCTCCATCGCCGACCAACAGCTCCTCGAGCTCGCCGCCGCCCTCGCCCACGACGCCAAAGTCTGGATCTTCGACGAAACCACCGCCCCGCTCACCCCCACCGAAGCCAGCGGCCTCTTCAAAATCATGCGCGCCCTGCGCGATCAAGGCTGCTGCATCGCCTTCGTCTCCCACCACCTCGATGAAGTCTTCGGAATCGCCGACGAGATCACCGTTCTGCGCGGAGGTGAGCTAGTCGCCCACCTTCAAACAAGCGAGACAACCCAAGCCGAAGTCGTTCAGCACATGGTCGGGCGAACCATCGACCCATCCCAGCACACCTATCGCGAAATACCCGCCGAAGTCGCCTTCAAAGCCGACAATCTCTCCGGCCCGGGGTTTCAAAATGTCTCCTTCCAAGTTCGCAAAGGCGAAATCTTCGGCATCGCCGGCCTAGTTGGGGCCGGACGTACCGAAGTCGCCCGCGCCCTCTTCGGAATCACTGCGTCAACAGCGGGCGCCGCCGAGCTATGCGGCAAACAATATTCACCGAAAAGCCCGAAAGAAGCCATCGATCAAGGCGTCCAACTCGTTCCCGAAGACCGTCGCGGAGCCGGACTCATGCTCGACCGCTCGATCCTCGACAACGCCTCCCTAGTCCAACTCAAATCCTTCGCAAACGGCGCCGGATTCCTAAACCCCAAAAGCCAACAAACCGCGATTAACCCCATCCTCGAGCAGCTCAAAACCGCCATGCGCTCCACCGGCCAGCCCGTGGGTCAGCTCAGCGGCGGAAACCAGCAGAAGGTAGTCCTCACCAAATCCCTCCTCAAAACCCCTCGCCTCATCATCTTCGACGAGCCGACCCGAGGTGTCGACATCGGAGCTAAGTTCGACGTCCACCAGCTCATCCGCGAGCTTGCAGATTCAGGCGTCACCGTCATCCTCATCTCCAGCGACCTCCCCGAAGTCCTGAATCTCTCCGACCGAATCGCCGTCATGCGCCGTGGAACCATCGTCGGAACCCTCGACCGCGCCGAAGCAACCCAAGAACGAATCATCTCCCTCGCTAGCGGAGGTGATGCGTGAAGCTCCGCCTCGCAATCCTCATAGTCCTAACCACCGTCGCGTACGCAGCCAGCCCCCGCCTCTTCACCGCCGACGCCCTCAACTCCATCCTCCTCTGGCTTCCGCTCATCCTTTCCGTCGCCCTCGGCGAGTTCGTCGTCATCGTCGCCGGAGGCATCGACATCTCCGTCGGCTCGATTCTGGGCTGTTCCGCAATGTCCGTCGGAGTCGCCCTCAAAGCAAATCCAAACCTCCCACTTCCCATCTGCTTCCTAGTCGCCGCCCTCAGCGGCCTCATCCTAGGAGGCCTAAACGGCCTCCTAGTCGCCAAAGCCAAACTCCCGCCCCTCATCGTCACGATCGGAACCCTTGCCTCCTACCGGGGCCTCGCCTTCCTCATCGGCCACGGCGAAACCATCACCGGAAGCTCGATTCCCGATTCCCTCACCAAGCTCTCAAACAACGGCCTCCCCATCGGAAGCGTGACGATCAGCTACATCGCAATCCTCTGCCTTATCCTCACCCTCGCCACCGCCTGGTTCCTCAAAAACCACCCCTTCGGACGCTCAATTTACGCCGTCGGAGGCCAGCCCGAAGCCGCCATCCGCCGAGGAATCTCCCCCTACTCCGTCCAACTTTTCGCGTTCACCCTCGCGGGACTCATGGCCGGAATCGCCGGAGCCATGTACGTCGCCCGCTTCGGCCAAGTCCAACCCGGCACCGCCGGAAGCGGCTTTGAACTCACCGTCATCGCCACCGTCGCCATCGCCGGCACCAAGCTCACCGGCGGAGCCGGGCGAATCAGTAGCGTCGTCGGTGCCGCGTTCTTTATGGCTGCAATCACCGTCAGCCTCAGCACCCTCGGAATCGACGCCAACTGGCAAATGCTCGTCTACGGCCTCGTCCTCCTCGCCATGGTCTGCGCCGATGGCTATCGCCGCAAAAAGGAGGCAGTCGCGGTATGAGCAAGAACATCACCCCCCTAGTCCTCAGCTTCATCGTGCTCTTCATCGGCTCACGGCTCTCGCCAAACTTCCTCGACGCTGCCTACCTGCGAGACTCCGCAACCCTTCTCGCCGAGCTCGGGATCATCGCAATAGCGATGAACTACGTCATCGCCGCAGGACAAATTGATCTGAGCGTCGGCTCAAACATGGTGCTCACGGCCTGCCTCACCGCCAAACTCCTCCAAACCGGAATCCCACCGGCCCTCGGCATCCTCGCCGGAATCCTCATAGGCACCCTCCTCGGCTACCTCAACGGCCTCCTCATCACCTTCTTCAAAGCCCCCTCCTTCCTCATCACCGTCGCCACTCTCGCCATTTACCGTGGCGCCGCAAAAGCTCTCCTCGGCCCAACCTCCGTCAAAATCCCCGCCAACCTCATCGGCATCGACACCTCCACCTTCGCCGGACTCACCATCCCCCTCTGGATTCTTCTCCTCCTCACAGCACTGTTCACCCTCATCCTCAACCGCTCAGTCTTCGGAGCCTGGGTGCTCGCCATAGGCTCAAACCAGCGCACCGCCCTCTACTCCGGAGTCCCGGTTGATCGCGTGATCCGCTCCACCTTCATCCTTGCCGGAGCCTTAAGCGGCATCGCCGCCATGCTCATGCTCTCCCGCCTCGGCCTGGCCCGTCCAGACCTCGCCACCGGGGCCGAACTCGACATCATCACCATTGTCGTCGTCGGCGGAACTCTCATCCAAGGCGGCTCCGCCAACATCTTCGGCTCGCTCCTCTCCTTCATCCTCATCGCCCTCCTACGAACCGCCATGGGCATCGCCAGCATCACCGCCGAATACCAAATGACCATCATCGGCGCGCTTCTCATCTGCGTAGTCCTTGCTAAACGAATCAATATACGGATACCATCCCCAAAACGGAACCCATCATGAAACACTCCCACCTGCGAATCTCCCTTCCCGCTGTCGCCCTCGCACTCATCTTGGGTTGCGGAAGCACCAAAACCGAAAGCGAAGGCAAGTCTTCTGCATCCACCGCTCCCGCCGCCGGAGCAAAGACCAAGCTCGTTTTCATCCCCAAGAGCGCAGGCAACCCCTACTTCGCCCAAGTTGAGTCCGGCTTCAAGTCAACCGCGGACCAATTCGGCATCGAATTCTCCTCCCAAGCCCCCAGCGCCGCCGATGCAACTTCCCAAATCTCCGTCATCAAAGACCAAGCCCAGCGCGGCGAAGAAGTCATCGTTCTGGCCGCAAACAGCCCCGACGCCCTCAACGAAACCCTCGATCAGGTCACCGCAAAAGGCGTGATCGTCATCACCGCCGATGCCGACCTCACCGGAAACGAATCCCACCGATCCGTCGGAGTCCTACCGATCGACTTCACCACCGTCGGTCCCGAGCAAGTCGAGCTTCTCGGCTCGCAGATCAACTACGAAGGCGAAATCGCCATCCTCAGCGCAACCAGCGACGCCCCTAACCAGAACGCCTGGATCGAAGGTATGAAGAAAACCCTCGCCGAGCCGAAGTATGCCAAGATGAAGCTGGTCGAAACTGTCTACGGCGACGACGAACCCCAGAAATCCACCACCGAGTGCGAAGCCCTCCTCACCAAACACCCGAACCTGCGCGGAATGATCGTCCCCACCTCCGTCGGCCTCGCCGCCTGCGCCCAGGTCCTCACCCAGAAAGAAGCTGCCCCCGGAGCCAAGAACGCCAAAAGCGGAGGCCTCGTCCTCACCGGCCTAGGAACTCCGAACGAACTCCGCAAAGCCGTCCAAGCCGGAGTCGTCGCCAAATTCCAACTCTGGGATCCCGCCGACATCGGAATTGTCGCCGGCTACCTCGGAACCCAGATCAAAGCCAAAAAGCTCGAAGCCAAGGTCGGAACCAAGTTCGAAGTCCCCGGTAAGGGCTCGTTCGAAATCAAAGACAAGAACACCGTCATCGCCGGAAAGCTCGTGACCTTCACCAAAGAAAACATCGAGCAATACAAGTTCTAAAAATGAAGTTTCTCTGCCTCGGCTACCTCAACATGGATGACTTCGACGCCGCCCCCGAGGCGGTCAAGGCAGAGATCCTCGGCAAGTGCATGCCCCAATGCGTCCCTTTCCGGGCAACTGGAAAGGTGCTGGTAGAAGAGGGCGTCGAGCATTACAACAAATCGATGGTCATCCGCCCCCAACAGGAGCCAAGCAAAGGCCCCCTTCTCAACAGCAAAGAGCAGCTCGGCTCAGTCTTCATAATTGAAGCTGAAACCATGGAAGAGGCGATCCAAATCGCCTCCCTCCACCCCGCCGCCATGTTCGGCGCCGATTACGGCTTCGCCATCGAAATCCGCCCCCTTCAGCAGTAGCTACTTGATCAGCATATAGTCCAGCCCAAACATCCGCGACGGCGGATTCGCCTTCGGATTCGACGCTCGGCACACCACGCGTAGCTCATTTTTCCCTTTTCGCAAACTGACCTTCCCAAGGTCAAGCACCTTCCAAACCAAGTCCGGGTTATAGAAGTCAAAAACTCCCAACGAGACCCCGTTAACAAAAACCTCCTGGACCCCATAATCCCGAGCGTGGCACAAGTTCGCCGACAACCGCCGACTCCCCGCAGCCCCCGAATCAAACTCCAGAACCAGGCTATCACCATCCTTCCCTTCCTTCCACCAAAGCTGTTCTCCGCTCGAAAGCCCAGCGAACCCCTGCCGCTCCGTCTTCCCCCCGCTCACGGAAACGACCCGCATCGTCTCGCCCTCAATCGCCCCCTTCACCGGAACCGGCGGCTTCGGACCCTCGATGATCTTCAACCCTTCCAAGTCCAGAGCCGGAGCCGTCCACTTGCCCGGCTTCGCGTACCAAAACGCTGTCATATCAAACCGACTCGGTACGTCTTCCCAGTGCCACTGCTCGATGTCAAATCGAATCTTCTTCTTAAACGGAATGTCGTCCATCACGTGCCAGCGCACGTTCCCGATCTGCCCGCCGCAACCCGGCCCATCCGCACGAGCCTGTCCGTGATACGGCCTCGAAAACACCTCCGGATTCGACCACGCGTACCCAAAATAGTCCTCCGTCCCCGTCCCAATCCAGCTCGGAAACCGCTCGCCATCCACCCAAACCTTCTCATCCCCCTCGCCCCACCAAGCCTGCGTCGGGTTCTGAACATGCATCACCGTCCCCACATACCGGCCTTCTCCGAAGAAGTTGACCAAGTTCATATCCCGCATCGGGCGGCTTCGACCCGTATCAGCGGTCCACTGGGCGTGAAGAATGTAGTCGGTCCGTGGTGCTTCCTCGACATGGGACTTCATCCGAACCGTGACAGAATTCACTCCATGGTTGACTAGCATGATGGTGGCCGAATGCTTGAACGGCATCGGCAAGTTAAATGCAACCACATTCCCCTCCACCGAAGAAGCCAAAGTTTTGAGCTTTCCTGGCAACATTCCCGCCCCGACCAAGTCCGGCAGAGGTACCCGAATCGTCTCCTGCCCATCCACCGCCACACAAACTTCGATGTGCTTCATCTGGCTCTCCAAACTCCGCGGATCGGAGATTTTCAATCGGCTGTCCCCATTAGGAATCTCAAACGCCACCTGAGAAATCTGGCTCGGAGTCTTAGCCTTGAACTCCACCGTCTTCGCCTGTCCCGGAGCCATATTCATTTTCTGCATTCCTTCAAGCCCGTGGGAAGACGTCAAGGGCAATGGACGTCTCGGAACAAGACCCCATTCATCTCGGGGTTTAAAGTCCATAGCGGGCGTCCCTGGATCATACAGCCGAGTATTCAGTTGGTAATACAGCCCGTCGAGGCGCTCGCTCGGCTCCGTAGGACTGACGGTCACCTTGAGGCGACTCGCAAACGGAAACGGGAAGTAGAGATTGGTTCCTCGCGCCGAGTTGTAAGAGTAATCGTCGCCCCACTGCTTCACTTTTCCTTGGAGCAAATCAGCCATCTTCTCCTCGACCAAAGGCTTCGAGGAGCCTCCGAAGTAAAACCGGACGATTCCCCTGGGATTAGCCGACCAAAACCGAACCATCGCCCCCGGTCCCTCAAAGTCGCCCATCACATACTCAGTGCGCCCTTCGTTCACCTCAGTCCGGAGATACTTGCCATAATCTGCGTTCGCAAACCAACTCTCGGCACTCGGTGAAACCGACGCCCGATCAAAACTACTCGCCTCAACAGTGCGATAGCCATACCTAGACTGCCGAGTCAGCCGATCCAGATCATACATTTCTCTGAGCAGAGCTTCTGTGTTGAAACTAGCTTGTGACGTGAGCAAGGCGACGACAGCAATCATAATTCCTGAACCTTACCCGCTATACTTTCCGCATGACCAAGCAAGAAATCATCGACAACCTCAAAGGCTCATTCTCCCTGTTAGAGAAAGACCTCAACGCCATGCCGGAAGAGCTGATCGTAAAGTCCCTGGGCGGAAAGGCGCGCACTGCCGCCGACATCATCTACGAAATCATCGTCGTAAATGATCACATTGGTGCAACCATCCGAGACGAAAACCCAGCCCCCTGGGCTGACGACGGCTGGATCACCGCCCCCGCAGATTTCCAGACTAAAGGAGCCGTCGTCGCCGGCATCCTAGCCTGCCGTGACCGATTCATCGGCGGAGTAGAGAACATGACCGAAGAAACCCTTGCTGGAACGGTCCAAACCGAACACGGTGAATCAACCCGTGCCGCCCGTTGCCGATTCGTCGCCCTCCACAACTGGTATCACTCCGGCCAACTCAACTACATCCAGTCCCTCAACGGCGACGATGGTTGGAACTGGTAGTCACGCCATATGTAAGCAGCTTCCGGCCCACGAAGATGAGGGCGATCACACCTAAGACATACTCCGTCATGTGCGTGAACGCCACGGATATGAGTCTGCGGTTGTGTTCAAACTGAGCATCCTTGACCTTGATCGGTAAGAACCCGATTCCAACATACGAAACGACCAGAATCGAGATCATCACCACCCACAGAACCACACAAGCCCTCACCATCCACCCACGAATCACACCGGTCGGCACCACGACCTCGCGACGCCAATTCAGCACCGCAAGCACCCCGCCCGCAATCGCGCCAAACCACCAAGAAGCCCCGATCCCCCAGATCAAGGCCATCACCCAAGGCGAATCAGAATCAACCACATGCGGGTGGTGAACCGAAAAATACTCCACCCCCACATTCGCCGTCACCACATCCAAAGCGAGCCCCAAGCAACAAGCCAACAGCGTGCATTCAATCACAATCCGCAAGGAATCCTTCAACTTCGGAGGCATGATTCAGCATTCCACTTCCTACCGCGCCGAACCCAGGCGGTAATGTGAATTCATGACGACTGCCTTGGCGGTTCTCGCAATCTGGTCAAGCGCAGAGCAAAGCATGCAACGAAGCCACCTCGAAATCGCCGACATCCGAACCGGAGCCCACCACGTCGTCCGCACCTTCGACGAGCATATCGAAGCCCCAAACTGGACACCCGACGGCAAGTGGCTCATCTACAACTCCAAGGGTCGCCTCTATAAAATCAGCCCTAAGGGTGGAACCCCCAAAGCGATCAATACCGGCTTTGCCATCAACTGCAACAACGACCACGGAATCTCCCCCGACGGCAAAACCCTCGTCATCAGCGACCAAACCCACGAAGACGGCTCCTCGCGCATCTACACACTCCCCATCGAAGGCGGCGAACCCAAACTCATCACCGAAAACGCCCCATCCTTCTGGCACGGCTGGTCGCCCGACGGCAAAACCCTCGCCTACTGCGCTCAACGAAATCTCCGCTACGGAATCTTCACGATTCCCACAGCAGGTGGAGAAGAACAAAGGCTGACCACAAGCGACGGCCTCGACGACGGCCCCGAATACTCACCCGACGGAATGTACATCTACTTCAACAGCGACCGCACCGGCCAAATGCAAATCTGGCGCATCAAGCCCGACGGCTCCGACCTCACCCAAATCACCGACGACGTGTACGGCAACTGGTTCCCCCACCTCTCCCCCGACGGCAAACAAATGGTCATCCTCAGCTACGACAAATCCGTCATCGGACACCCAGCCAACAAAGAAGTCCAACTCAGGCTTCGCGATATGAAAACCGGCGAGACAAGAACCCTAATGAGCCTCTTCGGCGGCCAGGGTACGATCAATGTGCCCTCGTGGGCACCAGACAGCAAGAGATTCGCCTATGTCAGCTACGATCGACCCAACTAAGCGCGCCCTCACCGGACAATACCGAGCCGCCCTCGCCATGCTCCGCGAGACTATCGAAAAGTGCCCGCCCGAAGTCTGGCTCGGCGGCGAGCATCCCCGAACCTTCTGGCGCATCGCCTACCACGCCCTCTTCTACACCCACCTCTACGCCATGCAAACGGAGCACGACTTCGTCAAATGGGAGAAGCACAAGGACTGCACTGACCTCTGGAAAAACCCGCCAATCGTCGAACCCTTCACCCAGCCCGA
Organism: Fimbriimonas sp.; assembly: GCA_965248555.1. Lineage (GTDB taxonomy): Bacteria > Armatimonadota > Fimbriimonadia > Fimbriimonadales > Fimbriimonadaceae > Fimbriimonas. Next base: position 721,875 of record CBDFJP010000002.1, read on the forward strand.
GCTCCTCGAATACCTGGACTTCATCGACCAAAACATCACCGGCTGGGTCGAAAAGCTCGACATCGAAACCCCCGAATGCGGCTTCAGTTGGTACAAGAGCATCGAAAAACTCGACCACCAAATCCTCAACATCCGCCACCTCGCCGGACACGCCGGCCAGCTCGCCGAAGTCGTCATGCGCGCCGGAGTCGACGAAATCAACTGGAGCACCCGAGTTCCCCGCTAAAGCCGTTTTGGCCTCAGAATCGTGACATCAAACTTGCTAATCCCCATCGCCTGGGCCGTCGCGTAAAACCCCGCCAACTTCTGAATCACCAACCCGCGATTCACGCTATTGTGGACCACCCAAAGCCCGTCCGGCTTGCTAACCACGACTCCGCAGTGCCCCGCAATTTCGTTGCTCTTCCTCGAGCGGTACCGATAATTCAACACATCTCCGGGCATAGGCTTGAACACGATTGTAAGCCCATGCGGCTCCACGTCGATCTGATCAAGACTCCAAGTTGTCAGCCGAGTCTTCGGCGGCCGAGGTTGCCTCAGCAAATAATCCGAAACAAACACCGAACAATCATTCGTCCCCCAAACGTACTTCGCCCCGCGCTGCTGATACTTCTTCGCCGCGTACTGCAGCGCCGCCGACCCCGCCAAGTCTGCCGAATTCACAGCGCGAATACTCGGCGGAACCAAAGGCTTCTTCGCCCTTAGCAATAGGAGAGCAAGCGACCCAACAAGGGCCAACCCCAAAACCCCCGCCCACAGCCAATATCTCCGCCGCATCGCCATGCAAATTGTAACCGAACTCCTGTATCATTCGGCTATGCCCCCGTGCCGACAAGCCCTCATGCAGGCCAAGCTCAGCGCGGCAAAGTGGCGCACGAGAACCGACCTCACCACCCACATGGAGCTCGCCCGTCAGTACATCGAGCAAACTCCGCTCAACCAAATCACCCTCGACTCCGTCTCCACTCACGTCGGAATCAGCAAATACCACCTCCTCCGAATCTTCAAAGAGACCTACAACACAACGCCGCTAAGATTCGCAACCCAAACCAAGCTAACTGCCGCAAAAGTGCTTCTTGAAGCGCAATCCGCGACCGAAACCGCCGACCAGCTAGGATTCGCCGACACCACCACCTTTGGCCGAGCGTTCAAACGCCAATTCGGTACAACCCCGTCTGAATTTCGCAATCTCAGTCGCACCACCAAAGATGCAAACCAGATAAATTGAACTCATGGAACAGATGCACAGCCTCTGCCACGTCGAAATCCAGGTCACCGACCTTGCCAAAGGCAAGGCCTTCTACTCGTCCGTCTTCGACTGGGAATGGAGCGAATTCATCCCCGGCGCAATGGACGCCTTCTCCATGAACGGCCAGCACATCGGCGGCCTCATGGTCTGCGAATCCGTCGTCCCCGGCGACTCCCCTTCCCTCTGGTTCAAAGTCGCCAACATCGAAGAAACCCTCGGTAAAGTTGAGAAAGCCGGCGGCAAACAACGCGACCCCAAAGGCGAAGTCCCCCACGTCGGCTGGTCCGCATCTTTCACCGACCCCGACGGAACCACAATCGGAATCGTCCAATACGCCTAACAAGCTAAACTAAGATGTGGCTCGGCTTGGCAGAGGAATGGTGCGCTTCGCGGCCTTCTTGCGCGAAGCCGAGGCAACAGAAGATGCCCAGAGCCAGCGACCAATTTGGGTCATCTCGCTGGTTTGCTTTCTGATCATTCTCCTCATCTTGATATTCGTCTTGCGCGAATTCTCGGGACGACTAGGAATCGTTCCAATCCTCATCGCCGGCTTTGTCACATATCATCTGTTCAAGTGGCTCAAGGCGCGCAGCGAGGCTCGGCGCACGAGAACCGACGCTCTCCAGGCTCACTACATCGAAATGATTCGTGAGTTCGGCCGATACTCCTACCAAGGAACCCTGAACGAAAGAATCCACCCCGCCCTGGCTCAACAACTCGAAACCGCAGCCACATCCTACTTCCAAGTCAAAGAGTGGCTCAGCACAAAGGCCTCCATCAATGTCCTCGGCACTGAAACCCACCGCGAAGTCCAGCAATCCATCCGCCGAGCAATGCGAGAAGTCGTCTTCGCCCTCCACGGTCAATATCGCCCGGCAGGAATGCAGCGCAAAAAGTGGGAAAGTATGGTCGCCTCCGACCCAGCCGCCGCAGCAGCCTCCGAAGATCTCGCCCGAGTCTGCGGACTCATCCTCCAACTCGCCGAAATCGCCAAAAAATCCGAGTCCCTCGGCAAAACCATCACCCTCATGGACCAGCTCACCGCGGTCCAACAAGCTATCGCCGAGCTAGAAGAAACCAGCTACACCGCGATCAAAGCCCTCCCACCAAGAAAGACGCACTAAGGCGGTAATCTCTATCAGATGCCAGCCGCCATTCCCCTCAAACAGTTCAGCTCAATCGGAGGGTTCTGGGGTCAGTATCAAACCAATCTGGCCGAAAAAGGTCTGATGCACCAATGGCAGCAGATCATCGAAACCGGACGCCTGCAAAACTTCCTAGACGTCGCTGAAGGCAAGTCCGGAACCCACACCGGCTACCGATTCAACGACAGCGACCTCTACAAATGGCTCGAAGCCGCCGCCTACTCCCAAGTTCTGAACCCCAACCCAGAAGTCGCCAAAGCGATCGAAACCGCCATTCAGGTCATCATCAACGCCCAAGCCGAAGACGGCTACATTTTCACCCTCGTCCAGCTCAACAAGCCCAACTGGAAGTGGGCAAACCTCACCCACATGCACGAGATGTACTGCCTCGGGCACCTCATCGAAGCCTGCATCGCCCTCAACCAATCCGGCGACTCCCGCCTCATGCCTATCGCCATCAAAGCCGTCGACTGCATCATGGACACCTTCGGCCCCGCAAAGCGTACCGGTTCATGCGGTCATCCCGAAATCGAGCTCGCCCTCTACCGCCTCTACCAAGAAACCGGACACAAAAAGTACGCCGAGCTCGCCGACTGGATGATCGACTACCGAGGTCAACGCCCCTCGCCCTTTGAGAAAGAGTTCGAGAACCCGGCGGAGCACTGTATCGTTGCCCTCGATCGCTGCTGCGAATGGAAAGACGGCAAGTACTTCGGTGAATACCTTCAAGACGACAAGCCGATCCGTGACCAAGACACCATCGTCGGCCACTCCGTCCGCGCCGCCTACCTCTACGCCGCCGCCGAACTCTCCGCTTCCCGCCGAAAGGATCAAGAGCTTCGAGGCGCCCTCGAAAGGATCTGGGACAATCTAACCCAACGGCGCATGTATGTCACTGGCGGAATCGGCTCCACCGGAGACGGCGAAGGCTTTACCGCCGATTACGACCTCCCCAACCTCAACGCCTACGCCGAAACCTGCGCTGGAATCGCCCTCGCAATGTGGGCCCGCCGCTCCTTTGAAACCAACCCCTCGACCGATCCCCTCGACGTCCTCGAGCGGGTCATCTTCAACGGCGTCCTTAGCGGAACCTCTCTAGACACAACCAAATACTTCTACGATAACCCCCTTGAAAGCCGCGCCAACACCGAGCGCCAGCCCTGGTTCGGCTGCGCCTGCTGCCCGCCAAACATCGCCCGCCTCATCGCCTCGATCACCGACTACGCCCTGCAAGCCGACAACAAAACCCTCTACATCACCTTCCCCATCGAGTGCGAATTCAAACTCGAAAACGGCCTCAGCTTCTCGATTCAAACCCAATACCCCCACAAAGGCGAGGCCAAAATCAAGATCAAGGCCGCCAAGCCCACCCGCTTCCGCCTCGCTCTTCGAATCCCCGATTGGGCCGAAGAAGTCACCACCACCCTCCCCGATGCCCAGCCTGCTGAGTACGAAGAAGGCTTCGCCGTCTTCGACGAAGTCTGGGAAGGCGAGCGCACTCTCACCCTCGAATTCGAAATGGAGCCTCGCATCGTCTCCTCCAATCCCAAAGTGCTCGACAACCTCGGACGAGTCGCCATCCAATACGGCCCCACAATCTACTGCGCCGAGTCCGGCGACGAGGCCAAAGCCCCCCAACGCCTCACCCTCGACCTCAACGAAGAAATCCTCCTCGGCTCAAAACGAACCGCAGCCGGAGCCCCGACACTTGAAGTTCAAACTCTCCGGCAACTCGATGAGGAGGACGCGCTGTACGAGTTCGACCAAGACCCAAAATACGCCCAGGAAACGACCACCCTGATCCCTTACCGAGAGTGGAATGCGGGAGGAAAGAGCTACATGCAAGTGTGGCTACGAGCCTAACCAGGAATCAAATTTGGCGAATACTGCCCGCTAGGCAGATGGCAAAGATCGGCAAGCCGGGCCATCAAGACCCCAACCGCATCCCCAAACTCCACCGTCGAAATCGTCCCATTCTTCCCCGTCACCAACGGCCCAAGCGGCATCACAAGCCCCTTAGAAACCAGCGCGGTCATCTGAGCCGAATCGCCATCCTTGCGCAAACGAGCGGCATCAAAGCGCGACGGACGAGGGCTTCGCTTGTAGCCCGCAGCGCTCACGGTCACAAGCCGAGCAAACTCCGCCAAAACTTCATTCTTAGTCACCGGCGTAGCGTCCGCCACCAAACTGAACGGAGCCGCTCCCTTAAGCTTCAAGCCCTTCGCCAAAACCGTCCAAGCCCGGTCCAAAACCTTCCGCGCCTCCGCGCGAGTCACCGGAGCCGCAGAAACTTTCACTTCCTTGGTCGTCGGCTTCCGAAACTCCCCCTGATCCTGAGCCACCGCAACCCACGAAAGGCAGAACGCAAGCAGAACCAAAACAAATTTCATAAGGATGTCAAAGCTCCACTATTCCGAATCTCGTCCAAATTCTCAATTGCCATTCCGGTGCCAGTCGCCACACAAGTCAGCGCATTCTCGGCAACACGAACATCAACCTGGGTTACGTCTTGCAAATACCGATCAAGCCCCCGAAGCAGCGCCCCTCCACCCGTCAAAGTAATTCCTCGCTCGATAACGTCGCTCGCTAGCTCCGGTGGAGTCTCCTCCAAAATTTGGCACAGCTTCTCCGCAATCTGCCGAACTGGCTCGTTCAAAGCCTCGCGAATCTCAATCGAAGAAATCTCAATCGTCTTCGGCAAGCCATGAATCATGTCCCGACCCCGCACTTCCATCCGCGCTTCCTGAGTCGCCGGATAAGCGGTGCCAACCTTAATCTTGATATCCTCAGCCGTCATGTCGCCAATCATCAGGTTATAGGCGTTCCGAACATGGCGAATAATCGCCTCGTCCATCTTGTTCCCCGCCACTCGAATGCTCGAAGAAAGCACAATTCCGCCAAGCGAAAGAATTGCGATATCCGTGGTTCCACCACCAATATCCACCACCATATTCCCGCCCGGAGCATTGATCGGCAAGCCAGCCCCAAGCGCCGCTACAAACGGTTCCTCAACCGTCATCGCAATCCCCGCTCCAGCCTCTTTTGCCGCCTTAATCACCGCGCGTCGCTCGACGTTCGTCACCGCCGCCGGAACACAAATCAGAGTCGTTGGCGCAAACTTGAACGGCAACCGCGTGCCACAAGTCTTTTTAATCACGTGCTCAAGCATCTTCAGCGTGATCGTGTAATCCGCAATCACCCCATCCTTCATCGGCCTAACGGCTCGGATATTTGAAGGAGTCCGACCGAGCATCTCCCGCGCGTCATTACCAACCGCAAGCACTTTGCCCGTCGTAATGCTCTCCGCAACAACCGTCGGCTCAGAAAGCACAATGCCCTTTCCGCGCCGGTACACCAACAGGTTCGCGGTTCCAAGGTCAATGCCTAACTGGGGAACAAATCTCAACTTAACCCTAGGTTACCTTTCTAACCTTCCTGAACTCGCGATGCATCCGCCCCAAGCTCGGTCAATTTTCGCTCAATCGAATCATAGCCTCGGTCGATCCAATGGATGTTCTGCACCAACGTCTCGCCTTCTGCAACCAACCCCGCCAAACACAAAGCCGCCCCCGCCCGAAGGTCGCTCGCCTGAACTTTCGCCCCGCGAAGCTTATCAACGCCAACAATAAACGCCGACCGCCCTTCCTGCCGAATATTCGCCCCCATCCGGCTCAGTTCCGGCAAGTGCCCGGTGCGAGACTCATAAATCGTCTCTTCAACCACCGAAGCCCCGTCGGCAACACAAAGCGCCGCCGCCATCGGCTGCTGAACGTCGGTCGGAAATCCAGGATGCGGCATTGTTTTGATGTTAACGCCCTGAAGCCGATTTGGAGCATTCACCGTCACCGAAGTCTCCGTGGTCTCAACATCCGCTCCTGCCTCTCGAAGCTTATTGACCACCGCCGTCTGGTCGTCAGCGTTAATCTCCTTGACCGTCACGTTTCCGCCCGTCATCGCCCCCGCGATCAAGAATGTCCCCGCCTGAATCCGATCCGCCGGAATCTTGTATTCCGACCCACCAAGCTGTTCGACACCTTCAATGGTGATCAGCGACGACCCCTGTCCCGAAATCTTCGCCCCCAGCGAACTCAAAAAGTTCGCCAAAGCCACAATCTCCGGCTCCATCGCCGCATTCTGAATCGTGGTTGTCCCCTTTGCCATGCTCGCCGCACACATGATGTGCTGGGTCGCCCCCGCGCTAGGCATGTCCAAATAAACCTCAGCCCCCACAAGAACACCCGCTGAAGCCTCATAGACTCCGCCGTCAAGCTCAACTTTCGCGCCCAAAGCGTGAAGCCCTTTCAAGTGCAAATCAACCGGCCGCGCCCCAATCTTGCATCCCCCCGGAGCCGCCATTCGCAAAGACCCAACCCGAGCCACCAAAGGCCCAAGCATATAAAAAGACGTCCGAATGAGCCGAACCATGTCCTCATCCGGTTCCGCCGAATGTAAATCGGAGCAGTCCAAGTGCAAGTCACTCCCCCGCCACTCAGCCTTCGCCCCAAAGGCCTCCAAAAGCTGAACCTTGATCTGTGTATCGCTAATTACCGGCACATTGCGTAGCAAAACCGGAGTCTGGGCGAGCGGAACCGCCGACAAAACCGCCAGCGCGATATTCTTGCTCCCCGCGACCTCGATGACTCCCGAGAGCCGCCTTCCACCCCTAATTAACAATGCATCCATGAGCTAGATCCGACCCTTCCCTGGGGATCATTTAAGCTCAACATTTTACCCCCGGAGGGATTACCCACCGAGGAAAAATTTTAAGATGCCATCGGCAGCGATTGAAGTTCGGGGAAATACGGCAAAAAGTCGCGCCATTCATCCCGCCCCTGCGCCTTCATGTATGTCGGCAACGACAAGTACGGCACAAACGAAGGACGTTTCGGCTTCCGCGCCAGCTTCATGTTCGCCTGCTGAGGAGTCTTATCGGCCTTCTTCAGATTGCAACGCCGGCAACAAGCCACCAAGTTATCCCAAGTATGCGGTCCGCCCGCCCAGCGCGGAACCACGTGGTCAATCGTCATCTCCTTCGCCTTAACGCCGCAATACTGACAAACATGGTTATCCCGAGCCAGCACTGCATGGCGCGACAAACGCAACTGTGGATGCGGCCGACGAACCAAATACTTCATCCGCAACACCGCCGGAGAATCAATCTCACCATGAGTCGTCAATATCGGCTCATCCCGCTGAACCAAAACATCCGCCTTACCCAGCATCAACAAAGCCATCGCCCGGCGGGCGTGGCACACATTGAGCGGCTCATAGTTGCTATTCAAAACTAATACTTCTTGGATTGCCATTTTAATTCACGATTAACAAGCCAAAACGCACACAGCCCAGTCACGCAATGTGCTGGGCCGTGTTGATTCGGGCGATGGAGGGCATGCCGATACGTATCATCGTATCGCGCCACATCTGCGGCGGTATCCTCACCCCCACCCTAATCAACACAGGTTTCATCTTGCTATTGTTCTTTGACGATTGCCAAAAGCAAAACGAATCAAAAATTCACCCCGCAATTTTGTTGGAAAGTCGAACCGAACCCCACTTGGCACCGCTCATGCATTGAACACCGCATATTTACCAGCAAATTGAACCTGTGCTTCGGCTGAATTACGAGCAACCAAAGCAGCCCAAGAAGGTCCAAATCCTCTGATACGAATACTGGTTTCGATTACTAGCTACACTCCTTACCAGGTCGTCAACTCGAGCGCACCTGGAAAACCATTGGTGTCATGGTAGATCAGAACGACTTTAGGGGACAGCGAATCGCACGAGCAGAGTTCGCTCGGCGAGGAATCGACATCACTCGCTCAGATTTGTACGTCATGCACGGGGTGCTCTATATGCGAGGCGAAGTCAAGCCAATGCCAAGCGCAACGTTCAATGACATGAGTGCAGAAATCGGGCTTGTCACTAAAATTTTACGACAACGACCGGAAATTCGAGAGCTGGTATTAGAAGTCAAACATGCTGGCGTCTCTACCGAGCCGATCGAAGCAGCCGCATAATTTCACCAACCGCATAAAAACTCCCCGAAACGAGGTACCCCTCCGTAACCTCTGCACGGTCTGCCGCCTTTATGGCGGCTGCTGTGCTGTCAAATGCTCTCGTTTTCAGGCCCAACCCATGAAGGGTCTTATCTAGCTCTGTGGGAGTCATCGAGCGCGGATTATCCACGGGCACCAGCCAAAACTCCTCCACAAACGGCGCAATTTTCGGATAGAACTCCTCCGGATCATGCCCTTGCAGCATCCCCGTGATGCAAACCAGGCTCCGCTTCTCGTCCTGCCGAAGCATCGCCGCCAACACATTTGCCGAATCCGGGTTGTGCGCCCCGTCAAAAATCCACTCCGTCTCACCCCGAACAATTCTCTGATACCGTCCCGGAATCGAAGCCGTCGCAAACCCCCGCTGAATCCCCTCAGGATCCCTAACCGCCCCCGCGAGCTCCAAAGCCGCGTAAGCAACCGCTGCATTGTGGTGCTGGATCGCCCCAAACAAACTCGGCTCAAGCTCGATTTGAGAGTGAGCAGTCTGAACCCTAACCTTCCCGTTCGGCCTCAACTCGTACCCGATCTCAATTCCAGCTCGCCAAATCGGACTCCCCACCTCGTCCGCCTGCCGCTCAATCACCCGGCGCGCCTCCGGCACCATCTCACCAATCACCCCCGGTCGCCCCGGCTTCAAAACCCCCGCCTTCTCAAAGGCAATCTCCTCGACCGTGCTCCCAAGAATCGAAACATGATCCAGCCCAATACTCACAATCGCCGCGCATTCAGGAGTGATGATGTTCGTCGCATCCAGCCGACCACCCAGCCCAACTTCAAGCGCAACCCACTCGCACTCGTGCCGCTTCCAACACTCCAGCCCAATCGCCGTCTTAAACTCGAACTCAGTAACCCCGCCAAACTCTGTCTCGCTCAAGCTCTCGCCGATCGGCTTCAAAAACGCCGTAATCGCCGCCAAATCACCTTCCGAAATGTACTCACGACCAACCTGAACCCGCTCCCTCGGCTCCACCACATAAGGACTAAAAAACGATCCCGAGCTGAAACCTTGCTCAACCAGCGCACTCTGAATCATTGCCGTCGTAGAGCCCTTCCCGTTCGTCCCCGCGACATGAATGAACCTCTGCGCAGAAGGCAAAAGCGACGCCCGCCGAGCAAACTCCTCCATGCGATCCAGCCCCAGCCGCCAACCCCTCGGGGCCAAGCTGGCGATATACGAAAGCGCCTCGTCGTAAGTCATTTCCCGCGCCGCGCTTGCTCCTCGTCCATCAGCTTATTCAGCCAAACAAACCCACCCACAAACACCGCAAGCAATACCGCCGACAGAGCAAGATTTACTGGGTTCACCAGGCTCAAAGCCCGACGCCCCTGAGGCGAATACCGTGCAAAGATTCCCGTGAAGATAACGATGGCAACCGCCGAGCCGTACAAGGTCCAAAACAGCTTCCAGCCCCTCAAACCTTCCCTCCGACCCGGCCTCTCAGGTACCCGATCAACAACGCAATATCCGTCGGCCTAACCCCCGGAATCCGTGAAGCCTGACCAACCGTCGTTGGCCGAATCCTGCTCAGCTTCTCCTTACTCTCAAAGCTCAAGCTGTTCACCTTCTCGTAATCCCAATCATTCGGAATCCGAAGCTCATCCAGCTTCTGCGCCTTCTCCGCCATCCGCTTCTGCTGAACCACATACCCGCTATAAAGCGCCTGCAACTCAATCTGGTCCCTCGCCTCGCCGCTCGCAGGAATCCCAAGTTCAACTCCCATCTTCGCCGCAATCTCTTCAACCTTCGCCAGCCCAATCTCCGGCCTTCGCATCAGGTCAAACAAGGACGTCTTCTGCTTAGAAGCATTCAGCCCCAGTTCCCCAAAAACTTCCTCATCCGCAATCGAAACATGATTGGATTCCAAAGCAAAAAGCCCCCTCTGGATCACTTCCTGCTTCGCCTCAAACCGCGCCCATCGCTTGTCATCACACAGCCCTACCTGCCGGCTCAATGGCGTCAATCTTTCATCCGCATTATCATGCCGCAGCAACAAACGATGCTCCGCCCGAGCCGTCAACATCCGATAAGGATCCTCTACGCCCTTGGTCGTGAGGTCATCCACCATCACCCCTATAAAGCTATTCGTCCGCGAAAACTCAACCGGCTCATCCTCCCGAGCCCACCGGGCCGCATTCATCCCCGCAACAATTCCCTGCCCCGCCGCTTCCTCATAACCGCTGGTCCCATTCAACTGCCCAGCCAAAAACAGCCCCGGACAGAGCTTGCTCATCAACTGCGGAGTCAACTGCAGCGGGTCCGCCATGTCGTACTCCACCGCATACCCCGGCCGGAGCATCACCATATTCTCCAGGCCCTGCATCGTCCTCAGAAGCTCCTCCTGAACCCAAGCCGAAAGCGACGTCGAAACCCCCTGGACATAAACGTCCTCCCCGTTCCAAGTCTCTTGCTCAAGAAAAACCGGGTGCGACTCTTTGTCCGCAAACCGAACAATCTTGTCCTCAATGCTCGGACAATACCGTGGCCCAACCCCCTCGATCTGCCCACTGAACATCGCGCTCTCTTGAAGATTATTCTGGATCACCTCATGCGTACGCAGGTTCGTATGAGTCTGCCAACAAGGCAGTAGCTCCCGTTCGGGGAACGAACGGTCATGCAAAAAGCTCATCGCCCCCGCATCCCCCTCACTCTCCATCACTTCCGTCTTCGAAAAATCAATCGAAGACAGCGCAATCCGAGGCGTCGTCCCCGTCTTAAACCGCCTGAGCCGAACCCCCAAAGAAGCCAAAGAAGCCGACAGCCCCACCGCCGCCGCATCCCCGTGCCGAGCCGCAACCGTCTGCTTCTTCCCTTCGTGACACAAACCATTCAGGAACGTCCCCGTCGTCAAAACAACCGAACGTGCTTCGATAACCGAACCATCCGCCAGCTCAACCCCCTTCACCCCCAGGTCGGTCCAAAGCGCCCGCTCCACCGCCGCCTCAATCACCGTCAATCCCGGCTGAGCGGCAAAAACGCCCTGCATCAAAACCGGATACAAATCCTTACAAACATGCGCCCGCAGAGTCTGAACCGCCGGCCCCTTCCCGGTTCCCACCCGCCGAATATGCGTCAGAGCATAGTCAGTGGTAACCCCCATCTGCCCGCCCAAAGCGTCCACTTCCCGAGCAATATGCCCCTTCGCCGGACCCCCAATCGAACAGTTACAAGGCAAGTGCCCAATCCGATCCTTCCGCATCGTGACGCAAGCCGTCCGCAACCCCATCCGAGCCGAGGCAAGCGCCGCCTCAATCCCCGCATGGCCCGCCCCAACCACAATCACATCAAACCGGTTCACTCCCACCTCTCCGCCAAAATCACCGCCAGCGAAGTCAAAAGGGCCTCATCTGAAGCATCAAAAGCTCCAACCGTGTGCCCGTCAATATCAATCTGCCCCAGCACCTCGTCCCCGCGCCGAATCAAAACAACAATCTCCGACCGAGTCTGCGTCGAACAAGCCAAATAATTCGTCAACTCCCGAACATCCGCGATAACCTGGTTCGCATCCTCCGCCACCGCCGTCCCACAAACCCCGCGCCCCACGGGAATCTGCGTATGATCCGTCGCCGCGCCCACATAAGCATCAAGCTCCAACATCGCCCCCTCCAGCCGATAAATCCCGCTCCAGTTGTAAGTATCCAAAGTATCAAGCTGCCCCATCGCAAACCCTCGCAACTCAAACCCCGTCAACGACGAGCCGCGAACTGCCTCAATAATCGCCTGCGAAACCTCTGGGGAAACCACCCATCCATTATGAACGCTAACCCAAAACTCCCCACTCGTTAAAGGTTGCCCCAAACGCAACCTTTAAGTGGAGGGTAAGCGTAGCGAACCGGTCGGGCTGAGGTAATTTTGAACCAGCAAATACCCCTCTTTCCAAGAGGGGTCGGTGAGCCCTAGGCGAACCGGGGGAGTCCAGGAGCGTGGAGCCCCGCTCCGCCACCCGCCGAAGCAGTGCGAAGCACGGCGAGGCGTAGCCAAACCACGTTATACTTACCGACATGACCCTGCGCAAAATACTCACTGCGCCAATGTGGTGCATACCAATATTCGTCTTTGTCGCTTGTTGGGCCCTCATTACCGATATCATCCTCAAGTACACCGGATTCATCTTCCTTCCAACAGTAGCCTACTTGGACTACCATGCCCAACCCCTCCGCTGGCTCATCATCATCCCCTGGTACGCGGCGGCCTCGTGCGTCGCCATTCTCGGAACCATCAAACTCATGGAAATCTCCGTCGCAGTCGGCGAGTTGAATAACGACCCGAGAGCGGAGCCAACGCCATGATTCGAAAGTGGGCCGGCTGGACGCTCGAGTTCTCAACCCTGTTCGTTCGCACGATCGCCTGGATGCTCGTTTTCACGGTAATTCGGACTCTATTTGGCAAAGCACTAGACCCATTTGAGAACTGGCTCTTCGACACCGCTGGCCTCGCCGGCTCAATTCCACGCTTGATCGCCGTACTCTTAGTTTTTGGATTTCAGTGGTTGCTTAGCTTCAAAGTTACAATGTACTTAGCAAAGCTCTACTATTGCGAACACGAAGACTAATCAGTCAAATCCCTACAGATACTTCCCGACAGCAAGAAGCCCCAAAACCAAACCCGAAACAACCAACAAAAAACGCCCGACCGACGCCCCATAAACCCGCCCTAACCCGATAAACAAATACCCAAGCATGACAAGCACGGCAACGCCCGTAACCCACCGCCCCACCGGCGCTTCGCCACTCACCAAACCTCCGGCGGCCAGCAACCGATAAAGCGGCAGCGCCAGAACGTACTCAGCCAATAGCAAAACCATCAAGAACGACCAAAAGTGGCTCGCCGCAATCAACGCATGAACGAACCCCCTCCTCTCGCGAGCCCCAACGACCCAAAGCACGACCGCCAGCCAAACCCCAAGACCCAAAAGGGCCAACGACTTGTGATTCGCCCGAACAGAATCTGAATCGAAGTAAGCCGTGTGCGCCGCAAACGTAATCGCCTGTAACCACAGAAACAACTGAAGCGGCCCAATATACGAAGCCCGCTGCCCGGCAACATAACGCACCGTCAACTCCCCCGGCTGAGCCACTAAGACCCGCAACGTCCTCCAAAGCTTGCCGTCGTAAGAAAAAACCGCCCCAAGAACCTCTTGCACCAGCTGACCAAACGAAGGCAACCCCTCCTGATGTTTCTGCCCGCACGAAGGGCAATACGGCGAATCAAACTCAGCCGAACAATTCCCGCAACGGTTCACAACCGAATGATACTAGGTCGTCCCAAAAATCAGCGAAGACTAACTCGCCCACCCGACCGCGCACTCTCCAAAGCCGCCTCCGCAACCCGCAAAGCCGCAACCCCGTCCGCCAAAGAGACCGCCGCCGGACGCCCTTCTCGAATCGCCCCCACAAACTCCTTCATCTGCCCAAAGAACGGATCATCATCCGGCATAAAGTGCCCGTCAACGCGCCCCATCCCTCGAACCGTCCCCGACGTCCGCGAGTTCCATTCGAGCATCCCACCGGACCCGCAAAACTCAAACGACATCCCAGGATCGTCCCCATCCATCCAAGTCGACTCCACATGCCCCACCGCCCCAGAGGCAAAAGTCAAAGTCGCCAACCCATAATCCGCCCCGGAACCAGTCTTCGCCCCGACCGACCGAGCCACAACCTCCACAACCGGCCCGAAGGTCCAAAGCAAGAAGTCATAATCATGAACCCCGAGGTCGATAAACACTCCGCCCGACTTCGAGTGATCCTCAAACCACCCACGCCCTCCACCAGGAAGCCCGCCCCCGCGCGACATCCGCAGCGCCGCTGGAACCCCGATCTCCCCCGCGTTCACCAACTCATGCGCCCGCCGATACATCGGGAACCACCGTAGAACCTGCCCCACTGTACAAACCAACTCCGGCCGCGCCAAAGAGGCCTCCGAAATGGGCAAAGCCGCCGCTGTCGAAAGCGTCACCGGCTTCTCAATAAAAACGTGCTTCCCCGCCTCCAAAGCGGCAACCGCAAAGTCAGCGTGCAAGTCGCTCGGAGTCACCACCGCAACCGCGTCGCTCTTCTCCAAAAGCTCCTCAAAAGAGCCAAAAGCCGCCCCCCCAACCTCCGAAGCAAACGACTCCGCAGCCGAAGCCAAAACATCAAACGCCCCCACCGAGACATCACCAAGCCGCATCAAATGTCGAGCATGAACCCGCCCCAACCGCCCCGCCCCCACAAACCCAACCCGAATCATGAATTGATTATGACCAGTGCCCGACGAGGGATGGTTTTTTCAGCCTAAACGAACTGGCACAACAATTTTGAAGAAATTTTCCCGTTGCCTACACATGTAGTCAACTTTGCTGTATAGTGACTACACGTGTAGACAACAATGAGAATCGGTCAAAGTGAACTCGCCCTACTAAAGCATCTTCAAGAAGTGCAACCTGCCACAGCTCGGACGCTCTACGAAGGCTACGGAAAACCCAAGGGCCTTGCAAGAACAACGGTCCAAACAATGCTCGAACGGCTTTGTACCAAGGGCTACGTCGAACGCGCTCCATCGGAAGAAGGTGTGATCTACCGTTCCACTTCGAGCCAGTCCAAAACCCTCTCCGAAGTGATAGATCAATTCGTCAAGACCAGCCTTGATGGTTCCCTAAACCCAATCGCCAGCTACCTCAGTACGTCCAACTCCATCACCCAATCCGAAATAGACATGCTCAAGGAACTCATCGAGAAGTTTGAGGAGGAGAACTCATGATTATTTTCATCTACGCGCTAACTCTATCCACGCTATTCTCGACAGCTCTGCTATCGATCCTAGCCCTCTGCGCAAAAGTGAGTAAGTCTTACGATGCCGGCGACCGAAGTGCCGCCTGGCTACTCGCCGTTGCGAGCGGACCCACTATTTTCACCCTCATCCTGTTGCCCCTTCAGCTAAAGCTCAATATCGAGCCACTCCAAAGCTTAAACCCGCTCACCCGGCGCCTAGGCATCATTTATGCCGGCGGCGAGCTCCATTGGCTGACTTCCAACTCCACGCTAGTCCTCACTTTCGCCGCAGTCTGGATGTTCTTCGCCATCGCTCTATTCATTCTTCGAAGCTTCCAACTCTATCTCTCCGGGCAGTTTGCGACTTGGTCACACCCTATTGAAGAACCCGCAGCCATTCACCAGCTTTCGAAGGCTATTGCAAAATTGAATGTCGCCAGCAAAGTCGCCATCCGAGAAACCAGGATTCTAAACTCGCCGGCAGTCGTGGGCGCATCGGACTCCACAATTCTCATCCCCCAAGCCCTGATCCCCCGCATCAGGGACAACGATCTCGCAGCCGTCATCGCTCACGAAATGGCTCACGTGACCGGACGCGATAATGCGAAGACGTTTATCTTCTACTTCAGCGAAGCCCTCTTTTGGTTCAATCCCCTGATGTATGTCGCTCGCCGCGACTGGAGCCTGATGCGAGAGCTGATCGCCGACAAAGCGGCCCTTAGCTCCACTTCAATCTCCCCTGCTGACTTCGCCAAGCTTCTCATCCAACTCATCCAACAACCCAAACAACCTATTCTCGTCAACTCGGTCGGCGCGACCCGCGACTTCCAGACCCTCAAACAGAGACTAGTCAAAATGAACTCTCATCAACTCCCCTCCAACTCTTCCATGTCCTTCCGAACAGTTGTCGCTATTGGCCTCGCTGCTCTACTTCTGGCACCATTCGGTGCCACCAAACTTCTCGCCCAATCGCCCCTAAAGTCGGCCAATCTAATCAAGAACGCCGGCTTCGAGGACGGGAAGGTAGGTTGGCAAGAAGGCCAACTTGGCGGCGGTGACACGCGAGTCACAACCGAACTTGACAGCTCAACTTTCAAGTCCGGTTCCTCAAGCCTCAAATTCTCAAAATCGCACGACAGTTATTTCCCAGTCCAACTCCTTGGCCAAATGGGAATCTATTCCAAAAGCCAAACAACGAGACTACGAACCAGAGTCTGGGTCAAAGCAGACCAAGCCATGAAAGCCACCGTCGCGGTCTACTTCAACGACGATCAGAACTCAAAGAAAATCGAATTCGTTACCTATGTCGCCGAGCCCTCAGGCGGAAAACCCCTCACCCACGACTGGAAGCAATACGAATCCGTAACCGCCGTTCCCGCCGGGACAACAAATATCAGCGTTCACCTCCAAATGTATGGCAAAGGGACCGTCTGGTTCGACGACCTCGAAGTCGAATACGTCCCCGACAACACACCGCTTAAGTCCGGTCTACAGAGCGCTCCGGGAACCAAAGAATCATCGAGTGGCGACCCTGAAATCGACGCCATCAAAGTTGAAGATGTCAACATCGGAGGGGACAGCAATAAGCACTACAAACTTACAAAGGGTGGTTTTGAAACGCCTCCATCCGGCAAAAAGCTAGTCGTAATCATGCCCGGCGGCGATGGCTCCGCAGACTTTGCCCCCTGGATCAAAAACGTCTACTTCTACACAGCCGAAATGAAAGGCATCGCCTTCGCCCAAATGATCGCCCCGGTCTGGGATAAGAGCGATGAGAGGATCGTGTGGCCAACCACCAAATCCAAACCCGCAAACGCGACATTCACAACGGAAGAATTTGTTCGGGATGTCATCAAGGACGCATCATCAAAAACCAAAATCGACCCTGAACATGTCTATGTCATGGGCTGGTCCTCCGGAGGCCCGCCGGCCCTCGCCTCGCTCCTCACCCTCCCCGAAGTCAAAGGGGCGTTCATCGCCATGTCCGTCTTCCGCCCCGAAACCGACCTGAAACCGGCAAAAGGCAAAAGGGTCTTCCTCTATCAATCGCCGAACGACCAAGTAACCCGCATCTTCTGGGCAACCAAGGCCAAGAAAGAACTCACCGACGCGGGCGGCAAGACCGAGCTTCTCGTATATTTCGGCGGCCACGGCTGGACCGGAGACTCGATGAAGGACATCAGCACCGCCTTCGAGTTCCTGATAAAACGCTAGTCGATCCAGGGCCAGGCACGATCCGCAGTGCCTGGCCATCCCACACGATCCTAACCCCCCGGCTTCACCGGCGGAGCATCCAGAATCGTCGACTGCTGCAACGTCATCACCCAACTCCGACGCTCCTTAACCCATGTCGCCGAAACCCGTAAATTGATCTTAAACTCCTTCTCCTTCCGAACGAATGTATAGGCCTGCTTAAACGTCGCTGAAGCAAAATCCTTCCGAGGAAACGCAATCTTCCACTCGCTCAGATCAACCCTAGAAGCCATAAACCGCTTCTCCGCCGGTAAGTCAAACGACTTCAGAATCTCCCCCTTATCCTCAACCGTCCCGCGCGGCGAAACCTCAAGGTAAGCCGGATGAAAATACGTCCCCATCTTCGGGATGTTGTAAGTGCGAACCGCCTCCACATAGTCCACGGTCGCCGCCATCACCTCCTGTTCGGGCGAAAGAGCTAAGACGAGCGAGTGAAGAACAACAAGCGCAACCATCCACTAACTATCGCCCGCCGGCCACCCAGAAGGCTTGTACAAAACAGCGGATCGCGGCGAAGTCCCCAGCCGTTTGCGCGTCTCCCGAGCCAGATGCGCCTGGTCATAAAACCCCAACTCCGCCGCACTCTCCCGAGTCTCCAAAAAACGCTCAACCCGCAGCCGATTCCGAGTCTCGAAAAGCCGCTCCCCATAATGCGCCTTAAACTCATGAATCAGCTGGCTAGGCGAAATCGACGCAAACTCCGAATACCCCCCAATCGTCCAGTTCGAAGCCGGATCATCATGCAAATGATCAAAAACCCGCTGCAACCAAGGCGGCGGATTCTGCTTCCGCGCAACCGGCAAGTCCTGCAACAAGCAGTCCAGTGCCATCGCATCCAGCCGCCCCTCATCCGCCAAACGCGAAATCCGCCAAACGTGCGAAGTTCCAATCCGCAACCGCTCCGTCTCCGCCGACCGATACAGCCGCAAACTCAACCCAACCCCATCCCGACACACAATTCGGTGACACCTCTCAAACGGCTCAAACCGAATATGATGCCCCCCACTCTCGCTCTTCAACCCCGGACGATCAAGCCGCCAAGACCCCGGCGCAACCAGCCAATGCTGAAAATCCGGACAATCCGCCCTCCGATGCTCATGATCCCGCCCAAACCGCACCCCCGCAAACTGCCCCCAAGTGCCATCCACAACCCCCAAAAACTCTCGATCCATAGCCTTCTACTGCCTAACTCTTACGCAAACCGGTCACCTTCGGTTTATTGTCGGACCGAACTTTTGGAAGCTTCGAGGCTGTCCTTATCCACTCTAACTTGCTTGATCCGCATTAGTCGCGACTCGCTTCGGACTCTTCCGAAGCTAACAAAAAGTAGCGACGCCAAAATCGCTAGGACGTCCAAAATCCCCCACCGCTGTGTCAGCCTGATCGCCATCCACCCTACGATGATCCAGCTGTGGATGCTAAGAGGCCAAAGTCGAAACCCTCTCAATCGAACGCCAGCCCGCATCCATCGACCGAGGTTCCAGCCGCGCCGGCGAGCGAATCGTTTATCTGAATCAAGACAAAACCAGAATAGACAGACTGCCTGGATCGCAGCGAGAATCCAAACAGCTCCTCGTAGCTCATACTGACTCGCCGGTACTCCAACCGCTACGTAGGCCCAACGGAGCAGGCCAAGCACGATCCCACAAAATACCAGCCTGATCGCTGTATAAACTAGTCCGAAACTCACCCCCACGCCTTCCCTCCCTTCTTTCTTGCCCGCTTTCTTGCTCGCTCAGAGTTTCGATATCGAACCCCACCGCCGTAGGATTCGAGGCCAGGATATCCCGAGTGAAGCGCGAAAGACAATGCAATGAGGGCAGGTATCTGCAGCAAAACGCTCCATCCACGCTCAGGGACCGCCAAGAACTTAGCCAGCAAGACTGTTAAGAAAATCCAACGGGTGGCCCCGTGAGCCGTGCCGAGCAAACCATATCGAAGCCAGCGAGACACATCTAAGCCGTGTTTTGCGCAAAACCTCGAATCAAGAATTCGGTAGCAGGGCAACCCCAGTACGAACACAGCACAGACCAAGAACAACCCTCCGTAACCCACGAAGCCCGTCTGCTTCTTTTGGATCACTTCCCCAATTGCTGTGAACCCGATAGCCCCGACAACCAAGCAAAGCCGCAAGATTGCCAAAAACCACCACTGCGGAGTTTTCATCGACTTCTCAACCCAGGGCAACTACGATTCAAAGCTCTTCCTCATCTCGCATCATTCGCTCAATATTCCTCGCCTCCCCCGCAAACAACTTCTTCCTTCGGACACTTCTGACCCTCTGAAGCACCGGCGAACAGCCAGCCGCCAAAGCGACCCAAACCATAGCCCAAGGCAATATAGTGAGTAACTTCCAATATTTGCCCTGCACCACCTCCCCGATGTTGAACCCAGTGAAGGTCCCGATCAGATTCGGAAGAAACCGTTGCCACGGCCGCCGTAACCCGGTACCAAACCACCGAGAAACATTAAACCCGTGTCGTGAAACAAAGACCAAATCCTCAAGATACTTGTACATCAACACTGCGCCGATGATCAGACCCAGCATCAAACTGTCACGGGCCGCGCTTGAGACAGAGCCCTTCGAAGCCTGGACGAATGAATCTCCGATGCCCTTAAAGCAAAACCAGGCAACCACACCCATGCCAACTCGGATCGCCAAAAAAGCCATCGCCTTGAGCTTCTGTCTTGTCGTCGCATCATCCAAGAGCGGATTCACCCTTCCATTCTACGCCAAAGTAACGTACTGCTCAACGAATTGTGAACGCGCCGACCGAAGGTCCCCGGGCGAGTCAAAAATTAGCCCGAGCCAATCCACCGTCATTTCCCAGTTCCGCCAACCGCTGTACGCTCACCAGTCTCTACGCCAAAACGAAATACTCGTCCAGCCGCTTGCAAGTGCTCTGACTCGGGTCATCATAAATCTCCAAAGCCCGAACCAAAGCCGACGCCGTATCAATCGAAGTCACACAAGGAACCCCCGTCTCGATACATGCCCGCCGAATGCGCGCCGCCTCGCTCTCGCTCGTCTCGGTCAACGACGCCGTATTCAGCATCATCGAAACCCCGCCCGATTGAATCAGCTCCAGCAAGTTCGGCGATCCCGCTTGGATCTTCTGAACCACCTCGCACTCAACCCCCCGAGCCGAAAGATAAGAAGCCGTGCCCGGAGTCGCCACAACCCGCCGCCCTGCCGCCAACAGCCGCCGCCCAATATCCACCGCCTGATCCTTATCCTGATCTCGAACCGTGAGACAAACCGCCCCGTCGCCCTTAAAATTAACCCCCGCAGCAACAAACGCCTTATAAAGCGCCGCCTCATAAGTCGAGTCAACCCCCAAAATCTCACCCGTCGACTTCATCTCCGGCCCCAGCGAAGGTTCCACCTTCCGCAGCTTCTGGAACGAGAACACCGGCGCCTTCACCGCATAAACGCTCGACGGCCCCGTAGGAGCCGAGTCCAAAACTCCACCCGCAAAGATCGGAGCCCACTTCGCCCCCTTCTCTCCAGAATAAGCCCGACCATCAGTTCCCAGCGACCACAACCCAGTCGAGTAACCCATCGACACCAACGAAACCCCCATCATGCACCGAGTCGCCACATCCACCATCGGAATCCCCGTCACCTTGCTCAAAAACGGCACCGTCCGCGAGCCCCGAGGGTTCACCTCAAGCACAAAAGCCTCGCCATCCACAATCACAAACTGAATATTGACCAGCCCTTTCGCCCCCAGCTCCCGAGCCACGCCAATCCCTATCTTCACCATCTGATCAATCTCAGAAGCCGACAACGAAACCGGAGGATAAATCGCCATCGAGTCGCCGCTATGAACCCCCGCCCGCTCAATGTGCTCCATAATCCCCGGCACCAAAACGTCCGTCCCGTCCGAAATCAGGTCAACCTCGGCCTCCTTTCCAAGCAAATACTTATCCACCAAAACCGGCTGACCAGGGTTCGCCGCCTCCGCCTCATTATAGAACCCCTCAAGCTGAGATTCCGAGAAAACGATCTCCATCGCCCGCCCACCCAAAACAAACGAAGGCCGAACCAAAACCGGATAACCCACTTCTTCAACAACGAGCCGAGCCTCCGCCAAAGACCGAACCGCCCGCCCCTGCGGCCTCTTCACGCCCAGCTTCTCCAGCAAAGCATCAAACTGCTCCCGATCCTCCGCCGCCGCAATCGCCTCGGGCGAAGTCCCCAAAACCGCTTGACCACGCGAAGCAAGCCCCTCCGCCAAATTAATCGCCGTCTGCCCCCCAAACTGGCAAACCACCCCAATCGGCTTCTCATGCGCAATGACGTCCATCACGTCCTCCAGAGTCACCGGCTCAAAATACAAGCCATTAGAGGTGTCAAAGTCGGTCGAAACCGTCTCGGGGTTATTGTTAACAAGGATCGCCTTGTAACCCATATCGCGCAAAGTCCAAACACAGTGAACGCACGAATAGTCAAACTCAATTCCCTGTCCAATACGAATCGGCCCGGAGCCAAGGACGAGAACTGTTTCAGCCATTAAAAAGGCAGTTTACCGCCCTAGCCCAACAACCGAGCCGACTCTTCGCGCAAAGGCTGAAATCCCGCCTCATCCGCATAACACCGCGCCATGTGCTGAACAACAATCCCCGTCGCCATAGCCACATTCAGCGAAGCCATCACCCCAAACATCGGAATCGCCACCACCCCATCACACATATCAACCAGCGAAGAAGGAAGCCCCATCATCTCCGACCCAACCACCAACGTACAAGGCCACTTAAACTCAAAAGCATCAAAAGCCACCGCCCGGTCATTCAGAGTCAAAGCCACGCACTGCCGCCCCGCCGCCTTAGCCGAAGCCACCGCCGAAAACTCATCCGCCCAACCCCAAGGCTGCCACTGATCCGCCCCCCGATGCCCCGAAAAATCCTCCGCCTCATCCGACTCCTTAGAGAACGACACCCGCTCCAGCATAAAAGCCTCCGCCAGCCGCAAAATCCCCCCGTGGTTCACCTCCTTCCCCAAAGGGCAAACCACCAGCTCAATCGGCATCCGAGGCCGCTCTCCATACCCCTCCCGAAGCGACCCCTCCGAAGAAGTCCAAGCCCAAGCATTCAAAGCCCGCATCCGGCGGACACGCTCGCGGTAGTTGATGCGCATGAAAATATTGTGAACGGAGAACCGCCCCAACCCCACCCCACCCCACCCTCTGTGTAACTGCGAAACTGCGAAACTCCCCTCCCCTCCCCACTGCTAACTCCCAACTGCTAACTAAACCCAGCAAACCTACCGTGCCACATTCTTGCCAGGTAGGGAAATTGCTGGGTGAGCTGACTAAGGGCGCACGGAAGCGAACCAAGGAAGCCGGGGTGATACGGATGTCACGACGAAATATGAAGGTTGTCAAACTGCTCGAACCAGAAATGTGCCTGCAATGCAGATTCGCACAAATCGCAGACGTCGAGACCGCTACCGCCGGAAAGCAGAGAATGATCTACTGCCGAAGGCTGGACTGCGACAACTGGGATATGAGTAGTGCCGAACAAGCCACCGACGTCCAAGTTCAAGACGAGGCCGCCTAAAAACCAGCTTTCCGGCCGCTACACCGGAGGGTTAGAAAAAACAAAATAAGACTTAACAACGAAAGGGGTTAGTGTTTTAGGGACGCGAATGGAGGGTTCGCGTCCCATCTTTTTTTATCTGTACCGTTAATTCTCCACCTGAACGGTAATCGAACCTATGCAGACTTAAAGTATGGCCAACCGCATATCTCCAGCTCGCCTAGCATCCGTCGTCTCAGGTTCCTCCCTACTCTTCGTGCTTCTCGCGTGTGGTGGAAGCTCTTCAACAACTCCCGGCGGCGGAGGCAACAATTTGTCCGACACCCTAATTGCGTTCTCGTCGAATCGCGTCGGAGCAACTGATCAGATTTTCGTGATGAAACCGGACGGCACCAATCCGGTTCAGCTCACTAGCGGAACTTCCTCGAACAACAATCCGAAGTGGACGCCAGATCGTTCAAGGATTGTTTTCGTTAGCTTCCGCGACGGAAATTCTGAAATCTATGTGATGAACTCAGACGGCTCCAATCAGGTCAGGCTGACCAACAACTCCGCCACAGATTGGTCACCTGCAGTTTCCCCAGACGGCACCAAAGTAGCCTTCGAGAGCAACAGAGACGGCAACTCCGAAATCTATGTCGTAGACATAAACGGTTCAAATCTAACGAGATTGACCAACAACGCGTCAAATGATAAATGGCCATTCTGGAAACCAGATGGCACCAAGATCGGCTACGCAACACCTGTAACTCTAAACACAATGAACCCCGATGGAACCGGCCAAGCACCGATCCAGGGTTCGCCGGTAGTCGGAACCAATCCAAACCCATCCTGGTCCCCAGATGGTTCAAAAATCGCATTCGAGATGCGCGGTTTCGGAATTCCGCGCATCTATGTTATCAACGCAGACGGGTCCAACTCTACTGAACTAACGCAAGGCACAAATGACGGTATGGTGTCCTGGTCGCCCGACGGCTCAAAACTCATCTTTGGGTCGTTTCGCAATGTCGTCTCCGGCAGTAGCGATCTGGAAATCTACACAATGAATCCGGACGGCACAAATCAAACTCGCATCACCACAAGTGCCGGATCCGACGGCTCACCATCTTGGTCCAACTTCCCGGTCTTTTAGAATCACTATGTGCTTAAGACTTTAGCCTGCGGGATCCGCGATCCCGCAGGCTAAAGTAGCCCACCCCCAACCGAGCCGACCAATCCACAGCCCCCGATGCCTCGGGATCCGCGATCCCGAGGCTAAAACTCCCAACCCCCAAACAAGGCGAGACGATACAATATTCCCATGCCACCCGAGCCCAGGTACCGCCACTGGAAAAACACCCAGAACCTCGGCGCGACCTGCTTCGTAACAACCACCTGCCTCGACTTCGCCTACCTCTTCAAGCGCGAAGAACTCCGAACTATCGTGATGGAGAGCCTCATCGCGGATGCCATCTACTACAAGGCCACCCTTCACGCCTTCGTCGTGATGACACATCATCTCCACATTCTGGTCACCCCAAACGAGGATTCAACGATCTCCGAGCTGATGAAGTCGATCAAGCGCAACATCACCAAGAAGATCAATCCACTGCTGAACGAATTCGAACGAAGCCAACTCGCAGCCCAAGCCGGACTAAATCGCTCAACAATCTGGCAAGAGTCCTTTCGCGGATTAGAAATCCGAACCGAAGAAGTCTTCCTCCAAAAGATCCAATACATCCACACCAACCCGGTTCGAGGCGAACTAGCAGAGTGGCCAACATTCTACAAATGGAGCTCCGCCTACTGGCACGAACAAGGAATGCAACTGGAAGGCTGGCAACTTAACTGCCCTGCCATCTTAGCCGCCCTTAGCAGTGACTAGAGAATTCCAATTGATGATGCCTCGGGATCCGCGATCCCGAGGCTAAATCCGTAGCATATGTTCATGCCGAAAGCCTCAATACTCCTCTCGATGACCGAGCACTGTTAACGAGGCTGCATTTCGCCCGATAGGCACGAAACTTAGCCTCGGGATCAAGGATCCCGAGGCATCAAAGGTTGGTTCTTGCATTACGCGTGGTTTAGCTGGACTGACCGGCGATTGAAGTAGTTTTATAGTGCTAGAATGGCTAGACTTGCGAGAAGCCGCAGGCTCGACAGCGTCGGATGTTCTGAGCTGGCTTTGGCCGGTTTGTAGCCATAACGAGGGCGGCGAGAAGCCAGAAGCCAAAGAACATGATCACACCGGCAACGGGAATGCAAAGCAGCGGGATTGAGACGAGCAAAGCCAGAATCACGCCAGGAGCATTGCTCGGCGCAGGGGCTCCAGGCAGAATATCCCAGACAAATTCGGGACACCCACATGACCGACACCTGAATTGAAGCTGATTTTGATGTTGCGTCGATTGAACAAGCTGCACTGGCGGCAGTGTTGGAACAAGAGGAGCATGTCCGTTTCGAATCAGCTGAGCGACAACGACTGGACTTTGGTTTGCGGAATATTGTGCGCTCAACCAGTTTGGATTTGCGCGCGACGTGTCAACAAGACCATCCACTACTCCTTTCCACTGGTCGAAATCCATGTCGAGATTCTATCACCTTGCCTAGCTTTTGATGCCTTGGGATACTCATCCCGAGGCATCAAAAGCTATAGTACATTTCCTGGCTTTTTTACAACTAGCTCATCGTGATGCGTCGGGATACCCATTCCGAGGCTAAAAATCCGTAATCTAGCAGACCACACCGAATCCCCGGTTGGCCCACGATATCGATCCCGAGGCATCCGAGAGTTGGGACGAATCGTTAAGGCAACCCGCATTTAGTCTTAAGCAAAGAAGGAATCAAGTATCGGGTGTAGCGGCCTCCTTTGTAAGTAGTTCCCACGAAGTATAGTCGGCATGGGCGGATTAAAGTAGGTTGCGTGTTTGCGAATGGCGGTACCGTGTCTTACACACTCCTTGCCGTCAACTTGCCCCATCATGAAGTTATCCCAATGTTGGCGCGTCTCATATCCCCAAACCCAGACACCGAGTCCTGCATCAATACCTTCCTTTAGAATGTCGTTGATGTGCGAATCCATGAATCCATAGCCGATAATCAAAATTCTCATACCTTGAGTTGTTAGAACGGATTTGAATACTTCGTGATATGCGGTCAGCAACGGGCTTTGTTTGATAAACAGTTCTTTTTCACCGCCAATAACAAGCAGGTCATGGTTTTGATTTTGCCAATCCGCTGAGCCATGCAACTTGATTAGATTCACTCGATTAAGCCAGTCTAAGCGGCTAACAGAGCCAGCATCATCTTGTACATCTATTTTTGAATTCAACCGTTCCATATCGCCTATTGGTGATTGACATGCAAAGAACCAGTCCTTATGTCGAATACCCGGAAGCGTGTATTGGCGGTTAGACTGAGTGTGAGTGGAGACTAGAAGCGATTCCAACAGATTATCTTGGTTCAACGAGAATAGATATGCCGCATTTTGACCGTCTCCGGCCCAGTTACCTGATGTGATCTGTTGCAGGAGTGTACGCGTCGGATACGTAGTCTGGAAAGCTTGATAGTGCGGGTTAAAATGGTCTACTAGCGTGGCATTCTGCGTTTTGTACACATTTACGATCGCTTCGCTCAACAACCGTACTTCATCTTGCGTATATCCACCCTGGCGAGCGACTGCCAATGCGTGTTCATAGTTGTAATCGTCTCGAATCAGTTGCCGGAGCCCTTTGTTGCCTGTGATGTTTGGGTCAATCTGCAACATATCATTAACTTCATTCGCGAGATATCCTCCAAAATTCTTTGAGAATCCAGCCCCGAGTAGAAGCGTTCGGTGGTTTACCAGTCGACCTATATTCATGGGGGATACCGGATTCATTCTACACATCACATTGTGGATGTCCCTCAGCTCTTGATGCCTCGGGATCCTAGATCCCGAGGCTAAATCCCGGGCCGACCTTTATGTCGAGAGCCTGCAAACCCCCAACCAAAGACTGAATAATGTCCACCAATCAGGTTGACAAAACCCCCAAAACATTGCCTATAAGTGCATGCAAGAATTTCTCGACTGGCTCTCTCCCATCTGGAAACCCCACCCCGGACAACTCGCCTTCCTAGAGGCAAGAGCCAAAACCAAAGTATTAGCCTGCGGACGACGCTGGGGCAAAACCGACGCCTGCGCCGTCCAAATCCTTAGCAAACTCACTGACGACAAACCGCGCCGCCAGCTCATCATCGCTCCCACCAAAGCCCAAGCGAAGATGATCTACAAACGAATTGTCAGCCTCATCAAGCGGCTGCTCAACAAAGACCTCTGGTTCCAAAAGTTCATCGACATCCCCACGTTTAGGGACTCCGACATGGAAATCACCATCGGACACCACACCATCTGCGCCCGCAGCGCCGGACAAAAGCACAACCTACGCGGAGACGAAGCCGACCACATCGCCGTCGACGAAGCCGCCTTCGTCACCCGCGAAGTCATCGACGAAGTGCTCAGCCCCATGATGGCCACCACCGACGGCGAGCTGACCCTCATCAGCACCCCCAAAGGCACCAACCACTTCTACGAACAGTTCTCCGAAGGCATCAAAACCGACCACGACAAAGACGAGTTCTTCAGCCTCCAAAGCCCAAGCTCCGACAACCCCATGGTCATCGCTAATTTCCTAGAGAAACAAAAGAAACTCCTCAGCGCTAGTGCCTACCAAACCGAGTACGAAGCCAAATTTGTCCAGCACGACGGCTACGTCTTCTCCCGCGAAGCCGTCGAGCGGTGCGTGCACCTCGAACCCGAGTCCGAAATCGATGGCCCCGACATCATCGCCATCGACTGGGCAAGGTACCACGACTACACCGCCCTCGTCGTCCTGCGCGGACACCAAACCCGGGCATCAGTCCTAGAAGCCGACCGCCTCCAACGCACCGGTTGGAAAGAACAAATCGAATGGGTGAAGTCAATAACCGACCGCTACCCCAACGCCAGAATCGTCTGCGACACCACCGGAGTCGGAGACGGAATCACAAGCTGGCTAAGAGAAGAACTCAAAACCAAATCCGTGAAAGACCACACCATCACCGCCACCAATAAGCCCCAGCTAATCGACGGACTCGTAAAACTCATCGAAAGAGAACACATCCAACTCCCCGACTACAAACCCCTTCGCGAAGAACTAGACAACTTCGAAGCCACCCGAAGCGCCACCGGACACATCACCCTCGCCGCCCAATGCGGACACGACGACCTAGTCATAGCCCTAGCCCTAGCCGCCTCCGACCTCCCCTACGCCCACCGAATGATCATGACCACCGGAGACAGAAGATTATTCCGAAAGCCCCCTCTCCCATCTATTTGATGGGAGAGGGGGTTGGGGGTGAGGGAAAAAAACCGACCGCAAGGTATACTCCTTGCTCGCGACAAAGCAAACGCTTCCCTTGCTGCGCCGCAAACACCCAAAAGGTGAAACCATGCCGAAGAAAATCACAAGCAATATCAAACTGAATATTCCGGCGGGTAAGGGAACCCCGTCGCCCCCCGTTGGACCTGCACTCGGACAAGCCGGTATCAACATGATGGAGTTCTTGAAGAAGTTCAACGAGCAAACCGCTCCGCAAATGGGCTTCGTTCTCCCCGTCGAAATCGCCGTCTACGAAGATCGCTCCTACAGCTTCGTGGTCAAACAGCCCCTGGCAACTGACCTCATCAAGCGAGCAATCGGTCTAGACAAAGGCGCGGCTAACCCCAAGACCGACAAGGCTGGCGTTATCACCCGCGAAAAGCTCCGCGAAGTCGCGAAGCTCAAAATGGCGGACCTCAACACCGACGACGAAGAAATGGCGATGAACATCATCGCTGGCTCGGCACGCTCCATGGGCGTCCGCGTCGAAGGCTAAAACCCTTCTTTTCACGGCAAGGAAGCCGAATCTGGAACCATCCAGATTCGGCTTTCGTGTTTTATGGAACAGAGTTTGTAGAGATACGTCAATTACTAGCGCGATGAAACTGATCAGGAACCTGATAGCCCTCACCGTTGTTGCCCTAGCGGCGGCAGGGTTCGGCACGGATTCTGCGGTTGGCCAGACAGTCGCCGACCTGTTCTGCAAGGAAGCTGGGGCGGATATCGCCCTGATCGCAGATGGGCTTCTGAAGGAGTCCTCTGGGAAGGACCTATCGGGCTTCTTGAGTTATGATGGGGACGAGCTTTGGCTAGTCGAGCTGACGGGCAAGCTACTGAGAGAGGCTTTCGAGAAAAGCGTCAGCTTCTTCCCTTCCCCGTTCAGTAGCTTTTTGCAGGTGAGCGAGGCGAAGATTAGCTTCGATCCTTCGAAGCCGATTGGGCAAAGAGTTTTGTCGGTCAGTATTGGCGAACTGGGGCCCTTGGACTCCGAGAAGAAATATAAGGTCGCGATGCCAGCCAGCCTAGCAAAGGGCGGATTTGGCTATAACGGAATTTGGGAATTCAAAACTCCGAGCCGGGTTGTTCGTCCTACCATTGGAGAAGTTGTTCGCGGAAAAAGCGTACACTCACAAACATTCCGATGGTCATCCAAACCCTCCTTCTCGGCTACCTTACGCTAACCCAGACTCCGGATCACTTCGACCAAGTTCGGGCTTGGAACTGGCTTACCAAACAGTGCGACCTTGGGCCCCGCACACCTGGATCGGCTGCTCACATTAAGTGCCGTGATATGATCCTGGAAGAGGCGAAGAAGAACTGCGATAAGGCCGAGCTTCAGCCATTCACCCACGACTGGTCGAAGACCCAGAAGAGGGTTGAGATGTGGAACGTTGTTGCCTTCCAGAACTGGGAGAGGGCCAAGGTGAGGGTTGTGCTTTCGGCTCACTGGGATACGCGGCCTTCGGCTGATCAGGAGTATGACTCGAAGCGCGCCGCTAGGCCAATTCCGGGGGCAAATGATGGGGCTTCGGGTGTTGCGGTGCTGTTGGAACTGATGCGACACACCAAGGCTCTGCCCGAGGGCCTTGGTGTTTGCTATGCATTTTTTGATGGCGAAGACCTTGGGCCAGGGTTGGAAGAGATGTTTCTTGGAGCCGCGCATTACTCGGGCAACCTGAAGGTGCCTAAGCCCGACTATGGAATTTTGCTTGATATGATCGGCGACAAGGATCTTCGGGTTCCAGTGGAGCCTAACAGTCATCGCAAAGCTCAGAAGGTGACGGTTGCGTTGTATCGACACGCGAAGAAGGTTGGGCTTGAAAAGACCTTTCCGATGGAGTTCGGTCCAGAGATTCTGGACGACCACCTTTCGATGAACTCGGCCGGGATTCCGACAGTCGACCTTATCGACTTCGACTACGAGCCGTGGCACACTTTGGACGATACGCCGGACAAGTGCTCGGCAGAGTCGCTTGGGAAGGTTGGGAAACTGCTGGAGTCGTGGTGTCGAGCGACGCCGGTTTGGTCGCCGAAGTAGCAGAAAGACGCAAGCAGAAAGCGGGAAGCAATCTTTGAATTCCCGCTTCTAGATTTCAGCTCAGATTCTGGATCGCCCGTACCGGGTCCTTCCTTGCCGCCTTCATTGAGGGCGCGATCCCGCTGAGGATACCGGTTACGAGTGACGCTGCCAGAGTGCCGCCGATCGTCTGCCAGGTCACAATGGGGTTGATTGGCGAGAACCGGGCGAGCAAGAAGCAGCAGAAGCCGCTGAAGAGCAAGCCGACAAGAGAGCCGAGCAGACAAATTCCTACGCTCTCGGCAAGGAACTGTCGAAAAATCGACGAGTGAGTGGCGCCAAGTGCCTTGCGAATTCCGATCTCCGGAGTCCGCTCGCCTACCGAGAGCATCATGACGTTCAGAATTCCGATTCCGCCGACAAACAGCGCAATCCCCGTTAGACCGACTAAGAGCCACTGGAGGATGTCTGTGAACTTGTAGACGACCTTGAGCAGGTCTTTCTGGGTCAGAATGTCAAATTGTTCCTGATCGAGGGTCTTGCCGAGTTCGGCTTTGAGGGTTCCGATCAGGGCTTCTGGCTCGACTTTGGAGTCGAGCTGAATCAGCAAACGGTCCGTTTGGGATGTCGCAACTCGCTTATGGAGCCCGGCGTACGGGATGTAGATCAGGTTCTGAAAGCTCCCCATCGACATAAGCGAATCATCTTTGGTGTCATCTTTGGTGACCCCAACCACCTCAAAGAGCCTGCCATTGATCTTGATTTTTTTACCCAATGCGGGCTTCTCGGCGAAGAGACCGGACTTGGCAATCGAACCGATGACGACCACATCCTTTTGCTCATCGCTAGCGCCGAAGATCCGGCCTTCGGCAAGCTCGAACTTCTTCATCTGGAACCAACTAGGCGTGGTGGCGACCAGAAAGCTAGCCGCCTCGTTGCCCTCGTAAGTCGCTCCGCCGCCCACAAAGGTCCATGCGCCAACGTTCTGAACTCCGCGAATCTTGGCAACGCGCTCGGCGTCCGCGAGCTTGAGATAAGAAGCGCCGCCAAGGTTAAAGTTGAAACCTCCGCTGAGTTTTCCGGGGATGACAATGAGCGTGTTCACACCCAGGTCCTGGACTTGTTCGGTGAAATCTTTGCGAACTCCGATCGCGATGCTCGCCAAAAGCACGACCGCGATCGTCGCTGCCATCACTCCGCTGGAGGTCAGAACCGTGCGACGCAAGTTCTCCCTCATGTTGGTGATCGCTTCAAGAATCTCGTTCAATAGCTATTCCTACGGACTATCGAAGCCGACTGTTGATGCGAAGCACCGAAATCACGTCGCTAAAGTTGGCGATTTTTGCCATAACGGTCGAGAGCTGACTCGTGTCGGTCACCTCAATCGTCGCTTCAATCTCGGCGGTGTTGTTGCTTGAAGTGCGAATATTGGCTGCGGAGACGTTGGTCTTGGACTCACCAAAGATCGTTGAGACCTCCATGAGCAGGCCTTGTCGGTTGATTGCGACGACCTTGATCGAAACGCTGTAGACAGCGCCATCGGAGGGCCAATGGAAGCGCAGTAGTCTCTCTGGCTCCGTCTCCTCCATCTTCATGGCGTGAGGGCAGTAGCGGCGGTGGATCATGATTCCACGGCCGCGAGAAACATACCCAACGATCTCGTCTCCGGGAATCGGAGCACAGCACTTTGCCCGGGCCAAAAGGACATCCTTCATTCCCGCCGCATGAAGCTGGAGCCGGCCTTCTCGGGTCTTCGAGACCTCGATCCGGTCTCCGGTCGGAGCCGCCGCGACTTCACCGCGAATCTTGCTGACGACCTTCTGAACCGTCAGCAACCCGCTTCCGATTTTTGCAAGCAGATCCTGCCCATTCTCAGTGGAGTCGAACTCTTTGGCGAGCTTTTCGAGCTTCTCATCCCCGACGTACTGCTTCGGCTCAAGCCCCTGCGCCTTCAGTTCGGCAACCAAGGCTTCCCTTCCGCGGCTCGCGTCTTGCTCTCGACTTTGCTTTCTGAAGTGCGCTTTGATCTTGCTTCGAGCGTGGGCGGAGCGCACAAACTCGAGCCAGTCGAGCGAAGGCGTGGCGTTGGAGCGGTTGACAATCTCGACCACGTCCCCGTTCTGGAGCTTGGTCGAAAGCGGCGCGATTGCGCCGTTGATCTTCGCTCCCACCAACGTCATTCCCACCTGCGTGTGAACCCGAAATGCGAAATCAACTGGAGTTGAGCCCAGTGGCATATCGATCACATCGCCTCCTGGTGTGAACACAAAAACCTGCTCGGCAAAGAGGTCCGTGGAGAGAGATCGAAGGAAGTCGGAGGAGAGCCGAGCGTCGCTCGACCAGTCAAACAACTGTTGGCGAAGGTTGGAGAACGTCGCCACTTCCTTCTCAGCTCTCTCGCCTTCCTTGTATGTCCAGTGCGCGGCCACCCCGAACTCGGCGATCTCGTGCATGCGCGTCGTCCTGATTTGAATCTCGAGCGGAGTTCCGCCTGGACCCAAAACCTTGGTATGCAAGCTCTGATAGCCGTTCGGTTTCGGGTTACCGATGTAGTCAAAGAAGAGCGACATCATGGGCGTAAACATCTCGTGAACGATGCCCAGGACTACATAGCAATCGGAGACTTCTTCAAGAATGATGCGAATCGCGAGGAGGTCATAAATCTCTTCGAAGGCCACGTTTTGCTTCACGATTTTGTTGTAAATCGAATACAGATGCTTCGGCCTGCCGCGAATCTCGGTGACGCGAATTCCCCGTTCCTGCATCCGCTCCTTGATCATCACGATTGCTTGTTCAATATCAGCAAGACGTTCGTTTCGACTACGATTCACCTTGCCCGAAATGTCCTCGTATTCGCTCGGATGAAGGTATTTGAAGCTCAGATCTTCGAGCTGCCACTTCATCTGCCAGATTCCCAGGCGGGCGGCTAGTGGAGCATATACATCAAGGGTTTCCGTCGCGATTCGAACCTGCTTGGCGGGTTCCATTGCGTCCAGGGTTTGCATGTTGTGAAGGCGGTCGGCGAGCTTGATGACCATGACTCGGAAGTCCTTTGCCATCGCCAGGAGCATTTTTCGCAAAGTCTCGGCGGTTCGGGTTGTTTCGGCGGCTTTTCGCTGGCGTGTGGTCGCGTTTTCCAGAGGTTTTAGGGCGAGTTTGGTGACTCCGTCGATAAGGTGGGCAACCTCTTCCCCAAACAGATCGCTCATTTGCTCTAGCGACATCTCGGAGTCCTCGACGACGTCGTGGAGCAGGGCGGCGCAAACGGTCGCGTCGTCCATTCCTAGGTCGACAAGAATCTCAGCGACGGCGACGGGGTGAAGAATGTATGGCAAGCCAGACTTGCGGGTTTGCCCGGCGTGCGCCGTTTCGGCGATGAAATAGGCGAAACGAATCTTTTTTATGTCCGCTTCGGGTCGAATTTCGCGCAGCTTAGTGAACAGCCGATGGAGGTCGTCCGTGTCTTCCCAGTCATGCGGAATATCGAGAGGAGGGCGCATTGTTACGAACAGAATTGGGCGTCGCGCCGTTGCGTCTCCCAGGTAGCTAAGTATAGGTTATTTGAGCATCATTTCGCGAACTTCAGTGGCTTGCTCTGGCGTGTCGATACCTGGCCCAGAGGGGTTCACTTCGACCATTCGGATTCGCACACCGTGTTCCATGAACCTAAGTTGCTCAAGGCTCTCGGCGAGCTCAAGCGGGGTTTGCTTCCAACTCGGGTAGGCGAGCAAAACTTCTCGGCGATAGCCGTAGATGCCTATATGCCCTTTTAGAGGTTCTTGCCTTGCCGACCGGGGAAAGGGAATTCCGTGTCGGCTGAAATAAAGTGCATTCCCCTGCAAATCAGTGACGACCTTGACGGTGGCAGGCTTTGACTCCGAACTTTCGGGAAGCGCAGCCCAAGCCGACACCATTTGTACCGATGCATCTCGAAAAGGTGCGGCAACCGCGCTGATTGTCTGCGGATCAATCAGCGGCTCATCGCCTTGCACATTGATGTAAACATCCGCCTCAACCTTCAATGCAACTTCCGCAATTCGGTCTGTTCCTGTCGGATGATCGCCCCTCGTCATCACCGCCTCTGCCCCAAACCCAACCGCCGCATCAAAAATCTCCAGGTCGGGAGTCGCGATAAGGACACGCTGAGCTGCGTCGGATGCAACCGCCTTTTCATAAACCCACTGCACCATCGGCTTACCGCAAAGGTCAATGAGGGGTTTGCCTGGAAACCGGGTCGAAGCCATTCGTGCCGGGATGACGATGACTTTACTTTCCAATCGTCGAAACCTCTCCGGCGGGCGGAATAAGGCCCATGGCCTGCATGAGATGCGATTCTCCGAGTGAAACGGTCACCTGATACGCCTTCCCTTTCGTCGGAATTCGGGAGATCACTTGCGTGGTGTTTGAATCCGCTCCAAACCAGTAGTCCACTCCGTTCGCCACCCGCATCTCGTAGTTCAGTGACGAGTTTGCTGATTCAACAGATTCCAGTAGCTGAGCAAACTGCTCCGTATCCAATGCCTCGAACTGCCGCATCAGCAACACGATCTGGTTCTCGTAGATAACGGCACCGAATCCGTCGGAATTGGATTCCCAGCCCACTGACTTGAACCCTTCGGGCAAGCCTGGAACGGCCTCTTCGATTGGAAATCCTCGGGAAGGGCGGGGGAAGACGGTCAGCGCACGCTCTGCTGGCTCTCCAAGCGAGAGCCGACGCCGCCCGTTCGGCAAAGCCGTCGACGACGGGGATAGAAACTCCGCCATCTGGCTCGCAATTTGTCGATTGACCGGCTTTTCCGCCAACCCGCCCGCATCGACTCCACTGCAGCCCCACAGGGTTGCCACCGAAAGCAGGGCGAGCAGGGGGCGCTTCATCGTTAGCTCACAATCGCAAGAATCTTATACCGGCTCGTACCCGCTGGAGCCGCAACTTCAACGATGTCGCCGACGATTTTGCCGAGAAGCGCTTCACCCAGCGGCGATCCGATGGAAACCATATCCTGTGCAGGATCCGCTTCAAACGAACCGACGAGGGTGATTTCGATCTCATCACCAAATTCTTCGTCCAACACTGTGACTACCGAGCCCAACTGGGCGATGACTCCGCCATCATTGTTGCGCTCGACGATCTTGGCGTACATCAATGCCTTCTCAAGGTCGTTGATGCGCCCCTCTAGGCGAGTCTGATTGAGCTTGGCTTCGTGATAAGCCGCATTTTCGCGAAGGTCGCCGTGCGACTTCGCCTCACGGATCGCCTCGGCGACCCTCATCCGCACCGGCCCCTGTAGCTCCTCAAGCTCTTTCTTCAGCTTGTCAAAGCCCTCCTGGGTCACTTGAATTGCATTTGCCATGAATCCTCTATTGTAGCTTGTTAACAGTTTTAATGTACGCTAGTTGCGTTGGAAACCGTTTCACCGACCGTGACCGTGATCATCGTGAGCTACAACACTTTCGAGCAGCTCAAGCGATGCTTGGAGGCATTAGTAGGCCAGGGGGTTTCGCAGGTGATAGTCGTTGATAATGCATCAACAGACGGCTCAGTCGAGATGCTTCGGGAGTCGATGCCTCGACTCCTGCCTGGTTCAATCTCTTTACTTTCTTCTCGCAATCTGGGCTTTGGCCGCGCAAACAACCTTGGGCTCGTCCAAGCGTCGAGCGATCTTGTTCTGTATCTCAACTCGGATGCTTATGCGCATCCAAGAGCGATTAGCCAACTGGCATCCAATTTTTTGGATCCAACCGTGATCGCCGCCGGAGGGCGGCTTTTGAACCCAGATGGGTCGTTGCAAGAATCCGTGGCTGGTCGCCTCACTCTTGGGGCAGTGTTTCTCGAACAGTTCTTTCTCGACGGAGTGGCACGTCGGTTCGGTCGCTCGTATTGGCGAACTCGTCTTCTTTCCCCTGAACGTCCGAGCGATGTCGAGCAAGTCATGGGTGCATGCCTCATGGTTCGTCGCGATGCCGAGCCTCGCTTTGATGAGCGGTTTTTCTTGTACTGCGAGGACACCGAGCTTTGCCACCGCCTGAACCAGAAGGGGCGGATTGTTTACGATCCAAGAGCGGAGTTCACGCACGAATTGGGGTCGAGTTCAAAGGAGAACCGATGGCGGGCGGTCGCTCGTTACAACTACGGGAAGTGCCTTTACTTCCGAATCACGAGCGGCATGGGAGCCGCCTTTACTTGCCTGATGCTCAACAAAGCCGGAGCACTTCTCAGAATCGTATTCGGCCTCTTTGCCTCCGCGTTAACCATCGCCACAGGTCGGGGTGTCCACGAGAAGTTTCGTATTTTCTGCCCAGTCCTATTGGCAACGCCTAAGGATTTCATGCCCGAAGACTTTCTGGGACCAACTACTCTAACTCAATCGTAGCCGGAGGTTTGCTGGTGAGGTCGTAGAACACGCGGTTCACGCCGTTCACTTCGTTCACAATTCGGCTCGCGACAAGTTCCAGAACATCGAACGGAATGTTGACCGCCCTCGCAGTCATGGCGTCCTCACTCTCAACGGCTCGAAGAACTATCGGTTGCTCATAGGTCCGCTCGTCGCCCATGACCCCGACGCTCTTAACGTCCAAAAGCGCGGCATACGACTGCCAAATTCCTTTGTGCAAATCCCGCCTCCGAAGCTCAGAACGGAAGATCCAGTCAGCCTCCTGAACCATGCGAACTCGCTCAGGAGTCACCTCTCCCAAAATCCGCACCCCGAGTCCCGGTCCCGGGAACGGCTCCCGGTCGACCATCTCATCGGGCAATCCCAGTAGCCGCCCGACAGCACGAACCTCATCCTTAAACAGCCAGCGAAGAGGCTCGATCAGCTTCATGCGCATCCAATCCGGCAAGCCACCCACGTTGTGGTGAGTCTTGATCTTTGCCGCCGTCGGCGAACCGCTTTCGATTACGTCTGGATACAGAGTCCCCTGCGCCAGCCAATCGCACCCCTGAAGCTCGTTTGCATGGTCCTCGAAGACTCGCACGAATTGCTCGCCGATCGTCTTGCGCTTCTCCTCAGGATCCTTCTTCCCCGCAAGCGCACCGAAGAATCGGTCGTGCTCATAGTACGCCTTCAGGTTCGCGTGGAAGTGACCTCCGAACGTCTCGATCACTTGCTCAGCCTCGCGATAGCGAAGCAACCCGTGGTCAACAAAAACGCAAACCGCCCGATCGCCGATTGCCCGAATCAACAAAGCCGCCATGACGGAAGAATCAACGCCACCCGAAACCGCGCAAAGAACCTTCTCCTCCGGCCCAACCATCGCGCGAATCTTAGCGATTTCCTCTTCGACAAAGTTCTCCGTCGTCCAATCACCGTGCAATCCGGCTCGATCCAAAAACTCCTTCAGAAGTGCCTTTCCGGACGGCGAATGGGTGACTTCGGGGTGGAACTGAACCCCAAAGCGCAGGCGGGTAACATCCTCCATCCCCGCTACCGGGCAAGAATCGGTTTGAGCCGTTACAACAAATCCCGGCGGAACGGATTCGATCTGCGTGCCGTGCGACATCCAAACTTGCGGATCGTCCATCACCGCGACCAGGCCATCTTTCTGCGTCAACGCCCGCTGGCCGTACTCCTTATGCGAAGTCTCGACAACCTTTCCGCCGAGCTGATGAGCCATAAGCTGTTGGCCATAGCAAATTCCTAGCACCGGAATTCCTGCCAAACAAGAAAAGTCTAACGTCGGAGCGTCGGCTTCAAAAACCGAGCGAGGGCCGCCGCTTAGTATTACAGCGGAAGGCTTCTCAGCCTCGATCCGAGAGAAAGCGGTGGTCCAAGGAACCATTTCGCTGTACACCCCTTGCTCGCGCACACGGCGAACGATGAGCTGGGTGTACTGCCCGCCAAAATCAACGACGAGCACTTTCTGATGGGTTCCGGTCATGAACCCTTATTAGTTTGGCTTACCGGCGCCTTCCCCTGCAACTTTTCGTAGGCCTCGATATACCTAGCGGTGCGCTTTTGGTATTTGTTCCAACTTGGCACTTGGCTCGAATTCGCGATGTTGAGGGTGCAAGCCGCGATCATGCCGGCGATCTTTGCCATGTTGGCGTAGTCCAGCCTATCGGCGTGATCTCCAACTCGGTGGTAATCGGAAAACTCATACGCCACGCTAAAGGTGTGAGCTGGAACTCCGGCAGCGGCGAACGCCGCGTTGTCGCTCGCCATGAAGTAAGGCGCTGAGTACACCGGATGCTCAATCACCGGAACTCCGACCTCCTTTCCTACCTTGGCGCAGGTTGGCCCAATGGTGCTGAAGTTAAAGCCCGTCAAGTTGCACTCGCCAACCCTCGGTCCCTCACTGTCGTCGGTTCGTCCAATCTGTTCGATATTGAGCATTGCAACGGTGTTCTTGAGCGGAAAAACCGGGTTCTTGGCGTAGAACGTCGAGCCAACGAGCCCCCTCTCTTCGCCGTAAAAGGTTAGAAAAATGACGGATCGCTTCGGTTTCGACTTGGCGATAGCCGAGGCAACACCCAGAACTCCGGCGACGCCGCTGGCGTCGTCATTAGCACCGTTGAATACCTTATCCGCGCCCTCTTTGGCTTCACCAAGATGGTCGTAGTGGGCCGACACAACGACATACTCCTTGCTCAAAACAGGGTCAGAGCCAGGCAGAAGGCCAACCACATTACGAACCTCCTCACCCGCTCCGCGCCCCCGCTCCCACTTGGTGGATTGAAAGAACGATTTCCCTACTCCGGGCAGAATCCCGAGTTTTGTGAACTCCGCCGCGATGTACTCGCTGGCCTTGATCAGTTCCGGCGAAGGAGTTCCCCTGCCCTTGAGCTCATCCGAGGCCAAGTATGAAACGTGCCGCTTCAACTCCTCCGGGTTCACGACGGGCAACGTTTGAGGTTGCAAAAAAGTGGTGGCCAGGAGGGTGGTAATCATGGAGTTTGTCGCTTGATTTTGAGTGTCGTTTTGAGCTTTTTGGTGGCCTGCTTTCCGCCAGCCAGCGGTTCGGTTGTGGTTGTTTCAGTGGTGACAACTTCGACCGTGTCAAACGAGCCGAGAGTTTCTGAGAAGTGGGCAGTTCCTGAGCCGTCGAGTTCGGAATGCGATTTCTTCTTCGCCCCCTTCTCCGTCTCTAGTGCGTTTCCGTACGCATCTTCAAACCCATCTCGTGTTGAGACCAGCTTGATCTTTAGATCTGCTCCGACATCAGTCAGCGTCACCAGGGTCGCGGTGTATTTGAAGACCTGCGCGCTGTAGGTTCGGCTGAATGAATACGACTCGCCCTCCTTGATCTCAGATTTCGGGAGCGAGAGCGGCAGGAAACTGATCTCTGGAAGCCGTTGAGAGTCTAATCCGGGGAGCTTCGCTGGCATCTTGATCGCAGGCGCCGAGTTCTTGGTTACGGTTCCAGTTGCATCAAAGATTGCCGTCGCCTTCGGGAAGAACTGGTCAACATTGGTGCTGTTCAGCGGCAAAACCACCCCGAACGCCTCGGCATCAATCTTGGAAATGTATGACTCAACTTCGTCGGCTTTGAGAGCGGTTGCGACGACAGTCATGTTGACATTCGCCTTCCCTTCTCGTCCCCCAAAAATCGGAATCCAGCCCTCGAACTGAACGTTTACATCGAACGAAACCGGCTGACCAACGGCAAAAACATACGCAAGGGCGGCAAGGCTCATGAAATCACTTCTCTATGCCTCAACGGAACTTCGGGCAGGATCAGTTCCCCGTCTGTCCTGTTGGTGAATCGAATGACCCGGTCAAGCAGCACCTTAATCGACCCGGCGACCGGAAACGCCAGGATCATGCCAGGGAGACCGAACAGGGCTCCACCGGAGAAAATGACGAACATCGAGAGGATCGGATGA
Source organism: Fimbriimonas sp. (assembly GCA_965248555.1). Lineage (GTDB taxonomy): Bacteria > Armatimonadota > Fimbriimonadia > Fimbriimonadales > Fimbriimonadaceae > Fimbriimonas. Next base: position 762,087 of record CBDFJP010000002.1, read on the forward strand.
AGCCCGACCGCATTCCCGACAAACCGGGGATACACCACGCTGTCAAAAACAAAATGACAAACCGCGTAGACCGCAACCAGAACCCCCGCATAAACCCAACTTGAACTGAAATGGATCATCAACCAGTCCGACTTTCCGCTCAAACCCGTCAGGACAAAAAGCGTTGTCGCGGCGATCGCAACATTCAAATAAGGAACCAGATACAAGGCACCAAACAGCACCCCGAGCAGAATCCCATACGGCGCGCCCAGAAGCGACAACAGCAACGCCATGAACGCCATGTAGCCGAAAACTGCGATGGCGACGCCGCGAAGGTAGTTGCTAAAGACATCACCAATATCCTCAGAAATCCCCTCGGCCGAAGTTCTCAGCTGGGGCGGAATCACACCAAACAGTCGCTTCTTGATGTCATCGGCGTTCGGCAAAATCAGCCCAACAAGCAGAGGCACGAAGATCAGCATCAGCCCTTGGGACACCAGGCCACTTGCGACTCCAACACTCGCCTTCAAGGCTCCCTGCAAAGTCGTCTGAATCTGCCCGCGCTGAGGCTCGATGTACTGCGCAATCAGCCCGCGCTTGCTCGTTGGCAAATTTGCTTGAGAAAGCAAATCGGAATATCGGCCCAAGAAGGCATCGACAGGATCCTTCCGCGCGGCATTCGCTAAGCGAACCTCGGGCACCCCGCGCATGAAGAAGTTATCGTTCGGATTCGGCTGGGCCACCGTCCGAGCCAACTGCTCGGCCCGGTCCTTGAAGCCGCCCACCTGCTGAGTCACAACCGGAGTCAATAGCACCAAAAGCGCAATGATCGACCCAAAAAATACGGTCATCAATGCGAGCGAGGCCCGCCCTCGCTTCCATCCTCGAGAAACCAGCTTATTGACGCCTGGATGCAGAATCGCAGAGATCAGAAACGCCAGGATGAACGGCGAGAGAATCCCGCGAACCGCATACAAAAACGCCAGGGTGGCGAATGCAATCACCACCCATAGCGCAATTCTCCAGCCGGCGAGTCCCGACGTCATACAGCTAGTTTAGACGCCAAGCTCTTCGGGAGCGTCGGCAACAGCCTTTTTGGCCTTCTGCTCGTTGATCCACTCTTCGGTCTTGGTCTTCAGTTCTTTGAACTTATCGTTCAGCTCGTCGCGAGTTTCGTTACCGGCTTTTGGTGCAAACAGCATCCCTGCGGCCGCGCCGATGATCGCGCCGAGGCCAACCCCAGCCAAAAGGTAAAGAACTGCACTGGAATCGCTATCGTTGTTATTGCTCATCACTTCTCCTTGTAGGCTTATTTTACGCCTAAGTTAAGGGCTGGGTTACAAGAATCGTTGAGAAGAGACTGGCGATATCTCTCTTTACTCGGCAATTTTGCCAGTTGCAATGGTCAGGATATGGCCCTATAATGTCGCACTTCGCCGAGAAACGACTCCTCATGAATTTCATATCAGCCATGCTCGCAGATATCTACACAACCAAGGACATGGCAATTCGAGCAGTTGGACTTATCATGTTTCTCACGACCGTACTGCTCGTCATGTTCTTGCGTGCGCGAAGTGCCCTCCGGAGGGAGTTGGCAGAGGCCAATGATCCCAAAAGTCGCGATCCGGGGTTTGAGACGGCTTCCTTCTCGACGATGAACCATGTGTCGATCCTTATCGCATGGCTGGCGGTTATTGGCTTTGCATGTCTGGAGTATTGGGTACCAGATCGGTACCGAAGTGTTGTTCACATCACCTTAGTTATGATGCCTTTGATCGCAGTTATCCTGGTTGTTCGCAGTATCCGAAGATTGCAATTTAGCGTCTTTCCGCAAAGGGCTCCTGAGTATCCTTCTTCGCCCTACGGTAGCGGGTGTGAGGTTCCCCAAGTCGCCGTCCTTTTTGTGCATGGCATGGGAGTGCAAGATCGTTATCAAATGCTTGGGGAGCTTCACGAAGCTCTGCTGTCGTATCCCTCTGAAATATACACCGTTTCACATAGACCAACAACTGTTGAATCAACTTCCCGGAGCTTCGAAGTCGAAGATGCTACACATTCAAAATATCAACTCGACATCCACGAAGCATTCTGGGCTCCAACATTCAACGGGTTGACAACATTTCCAGGAGCCCTCCTATTCACCTTCAAGTGTTTATTCAATTTCATTCCTACAATCGCGACGCAAAATTGGAAGAAGCGCACCTCCGAAGCATTGGGACTTTGCGGGGCGTTGGTATTCGGTCTTGCTGCCTTAGCAGCGGCATGGATGGTGGCGATCAATGCCTCCAAACAGTTTGATCTCGTCGATGCTCCAGTGCTCGGCAACGAGCACGTCAATAACACAATTGTCTTTCAGTGGCAGCAGTACAAGCACCTGATAGTTAACACGAAGGTGCCGCGGCTTTCTCTGGATGACTATCAGAGGTTTGTGGAACCGTTCAAGGCCCAATCACTCGGAAGTCTGTCGGCATCGATTCTCGCGGCGCTCTGTTTCGTTTACCTCATCGTAGCTACACGTCAGGCATGGAAGCTTTCCGATCGATTTATCGGAATGAAGATCAAAGACTCGATCACGGCAACGACTCAGGATGCGGACAAGGATGTACTTGGAGATACTTGGAGTAGAGCTGGAGTGGTGCTGTGCGCCTCAATGATGATTCAGGTTGTGAGCTACTATGTCCCTGCTTTTCGCATCAATCCGGCAATATGCCTCGCATCTCTATCAGCAGGACTCATCTATGGCGTCTATCGGCTGTTTCAGTGGTGGACTGTGAATTTTGCCGGAGACGTGCAAATCTACGTGGAGCGGAACGAAAATCAGGTCTTTTTCTCCGCGCGCCAAAAGGCAATTGGCATCATTGCAACAAAAATACACGAAGTTTGTACCCAGGCCTCAAGCACCGGAAAACCCTACGACCGAGTCATTGTCCTTTCTCACAGCCTAGGAACGTCACTTACAACCGAAGCAATAAGATCACTCTATACTGGGACTGCGGATCTTCCTTCCGGCGCACAAAAAAGGGTCAATACAGGTTATCTGACCGATAATTTTTGCACCTTAATCACGGCTGGTTCTCCAGTTCGGAAAGTCCGACAGTTGTTTAACACCAACGAAGCAAAGAGCACGTTTACCCAATACAATCAGGTCGTCGATTGGTCAATTTATTATGATGATCGACATGCTTACCACGAGAATCAAGATGTCACGAATCAGCTCGGAGTTCCGATCGCAGCGGCTTCGTTTGGAATTAACTGGTACAACTTTCTTTACACTGGCGATATCTTCGCTGATCCACTTCGAAACCTACAATTCTTCGTTAGGAGTGACGAGTCGTTGTTTCGAGATCGGTCGGCGTTCCCAGTTTCAGCCGACATCACTCTCAAGCATTTCAAGGGCCATCCCAGACTTTGGCAACACTCAAACTACTGGTGGCACCCAGGCTTTCTGACATTCCTGCTTAGCCTGGGATGTACGACCGGCACAGAGCGTAGATACCAGTTCCTAAAAGGAAACGCGAATCTCAAAACTGAAAAGTTCATTCCTCCGATGACTGCAAAACATGATCGGGGAAGGATATATGGTGCAAGCTATTTCGTCGACCGGAACCCGACCAGCTGGATCAAAATTCGCCCTACTGATGATTAATCACTTCTCAGCTAACAACTTGATGACAACGTTTCGAATCTTGGTCTCGCCGTCCTGGCCGTTGTAGTTCAGCTCGCCGCGCCAGCCGGCGCGGAAGCGACCCTTTTTGTCGATCACGAATAGGGTCGGCCAGCAGTCGAGCTTCCAGGCGTTCCAGTTCTCTAGTTTGCCGTCAAACAGCACCGGATACTCGATCCCGAGCTTTTTGGTCTGCTCGGTGACCTTCTTGAAATCCTTCTCAATCTCGATCTCTGGGGTGTGGACGCCGATGGTGATGAGGTCGTCCTTCTTGAACCGCTCCGTCAATCGCTTGACCGCCGGAAGGTTGTTCTTGCAGTTGTAGCAGGCGAATGTCCAGAAGTGGACTAGAGTGACTTTGCCCTTGCGGTCAGCGAGCTTGATCGGCTTCTCGGTGTTCAGCCATTGGTCGCCCGTTAGTTCGGGGACGATGTGGTCGATCTTGAGTTGTCCTAGCAACAAGGTAGCCGCGAGAGTGATCATTATGAAGGCTTATGTTCCTATGTGCCAAGCAGTTCCAACTTTATGCGCTCACTAGTTCTGGAAGGATTCTTTCCATCCGAGTAGTCCGATTTTCGTCGGCAATGAGGCCGCCCGCAACCACCGTCGCGCCCCGATAAGCCACCATCATCTGCCCCGGAGTCACCGCCTTCACTGGCTCATCAAAAACCAGTTTCCCCGAGGGATAAAGCGTCGCCGGAACCGCGATCATGTTGTATCGAATCTTTGCTTCAACTTTAATCGGCACAGTCGGAACCTCCGCCCAATACATATCTTCGCAAACGACTTCGCTCTGCAACAAATCCTTCTCAGAACCCATGACGACGGTATTGGTCGCAGGCTGAAGATCGATCACATACATCGGCTTGCCGTCCTTCGACGCAACCTTCACCCCTCGCCGCTGACCAATCGTATAATCCGCCGTCCCATCATGAACGCCCAGCTGCGTACCGTCAGCAAGCTGAATCGCTCCCGGCCCAAACAGCTCCGGTCGAGCCTTCCGCAAAAACTCCTTGTAACCGCCCGCCTCTGAAACAAAGCAAATCTCCTGCGAATCTGGCTTATCGGCAAGGTGAAGACCCAAGGATCGCGCCATTTCGCGAACTACATCCTTCGACCGAATCTCGCCCATCGGGAACATCACATGCTGGAGTTGCTCATGCCCAAGCATATAAAGCACGTAGCTCTGGTCCTTCTCCTTCCCAACGGCTTTGAGCAATCGGTACTGATCGCCCCGCCGCCGAATACGGGCGTAGTGACCTGTCACTAGCTTGTCGCAACCCAGCTCCTTCATCTTCTGCATCAAAATTTCGAACTTGACGTGCCGGTTGCACTGCACGCAAGGATTCGGGGTTCGGCCCTTTGCGTATTCATCTACAAAATTGTCAATGACCGACTTACGAAACTCCTCCTTGAAATTCAAAACGTAGTGAGGAATATCCAGCACCCGAGCTACCCGACGAGCATCCTCGACCGCACCCAAAGAACAGCATCCGGCATGGCGCGGATCGCACTGGCTTTCCTGCCAAATCTGCATCGTCAGGCCGACCACGTCGTAGCCGCGTTGCTTCATCAAGCCCGCCGCAACGGAGCTATCCACTCCGCCGGACATCGCAACCAAAACAGTCGGCTTCTTTGCCATTACTTCAGTAGAGCTAACACCTCGGGGTTGCTCATCTCGGTGGCCAACCCCGCACCATCGAGCTTCTTCGTCTTGCTGCCGTATTGGAGGAAGTAAGTTGGCGTTCCCTCAATCTTAAGAGATTCTATCGCGCATTGCTGATCTCGAAAAACCCTCTGGGCCGCTGCAGAATTGGAGTCCGCGGCTGCTTTCTCGATGGATTCCCGCGTCACCCCAACGCCTTCGGCAATGGCAAAAACTTGATCCGGGGTTTTGGGAACTTCCTCACTCGATGTAAATGCTGTAGCAAACTGCCAAAACTTTCCGCTTTCGGCGGCAACTTCCGAGGCAACGGTAGCCAGCGGACTCATTTCATGGCCGGGCAGCTTGAACAAGGGAAAGTGGCGGTACACGACACGAATCTTGTTGCCGTACTGTTGCTTAAAGCCCATCAGTTTTGGGAAACCCTTCCGACAGGCGGGGCAACATAGGTCGGCGAATTCGACCAGAGTAACCTTCGCGGACTGATCCCCCAAGATGTTTCCAGGAAGCGCAACCAGTTGCCCCGATGCTTTTTCAGACACGATTTCATTCACGGCAAACATTTTGTTTTGCGTACTGATCAGCCCAAAGCTAGCAACCATCGCCACCGCCACACCGATGGCTGCGATAACAGTGTCTATTCGTAAAGCTTCCTCCGATTCCGCCGCCTTGTTAACCATCGAGTACAGCTTTGCGTGGAGTCCAAACAGCACCGTCATGATGATCGCCGACGTAAAGCACCAAGGGCAAAAGGCAAAAATAACGAACTTGGAGACGTACTGCAGGTACCAGCTTGTGGCGAAACCGAAAGCACTCAGCAAGAAGCCAAACAGCGCCAGTTGGCTCTTAAAAGTGCTCCCTAGCGCAGCGCGGATTGCCCCGAGAGCAAGGATCGCAAAGTATCCAAAAGCTCCAAAGTAGGCGACGGGCGTCCGGCCCACGTAAGACGATGCGTGCGAAGCCACAAGCAGACAGCCTTTACCTGCAAGGCACGGAATCTCCTTGCCGAAGGCGTGTTGGAACGAGAGAACCATTGCGACAAACAGACCAAGGGCCGCGCAGAGAATGATCGCGCGATTGAGCTTAGAAAATGACATGGATTGAGTATACGTTTTTGAAGAGTCAACCATGCTGATTTGAACCTGACAGGTATCCTAGAAGTTCCCCGCTTTTTTCTTGTGAGCACACTTCTTTCGCCAAAGAGCCTTCTTGAACAGCCCGCTTCGCTCCGCCGGACCGGGACTTACTTTGTTCAGACCTGGGGCTGCCAAATGAACGAAGAGGATAGCGAGCAAATTGCGCTGTATCTGGAGCAAATTGGATATTCCCCCGTTGGCTCGATCCGTGAGGCTCAAGTTGTTCTTTTGAACACCTGCTCGGTGCGGCAGAAGCCCGAGGATAAGGCGTTCTCGCTTATTGGCGAATTGAGGTTTCTCAAGGATCGATTCCCAGATACGGTCATAGGAGTCTGCGGGTGTATGGCTCAACTTCGATCCGAAGAAATCCGCCGAAGAGCACCCCATGTCGACTTCGTGGTCGGCACCGGAAACCTCGCAGAGATTCCGGCTCTGGTCCAAGAGGCCCTTCAAGGCGCACAATTTGCCTCAAGAATCGACCTTCCCGAGCGGCGCGGGGCAGTGGTAACCCACCTACCTACACGCCATGTCGGCCGCGAAGGGAAGCTCAAAGCCCACGTTCCGATCCAGTACGGTTGCGACAAATTTTGCACCTTCTGCATCGTTCCTACCACTCGGGGACGCGAACGCTCCCGCCCGACGGAAGAGATTCTTGACGAAGTCAAACGCCTGGCCGATCTTGGAACCAAGGAAGTCTGCCTCCTGGGGCAAACCGTCAACTCCTACGGCAAAAACATGATGGAGGGCAAAGTTCCCTTCTCAGAGCTTCTGGTCAAGGTCGCCGAGGTCACAGGAATTGAGCGAATAAGGTTCACTTCACCCTACCCGCGCGATTTCCGCAAAGACCTCATCGAAGTCATTCGCGACGTACCGCAAGTGATGGAGCAGGTTCATATGCCGCTTCAGGCCGGTTCAAACTCCGAGCTTGCCCGAATGAAGCGGCTCTACACCCTCGAATCCTTCCGCCAGATCGTTCACGAAATACGCGACATGATCCCCGGAGTTGGGATCACAACTGACCTCATCGTCGGCTTCCCCGACGAGACGGAAGAGGAGTACCAAGCCACTCTCGCCGCCGTCAACGAATTCCGATTTGACTGGGCGTTCATGTTCGCCTACTCCCCGCGACCAGGAACCCCTGCAGCAGTTTGGGATGGTCAAATCTCCGATTCGGTTAAGAAGGCTCGCCTCGCCGAGCTAATCGCTCTGCAAAACTCGGTGACTCTCTCGGTCAATCAGGAACGAGTCGGGGGCGAGTATGAAGTGCTCGTCGAAGGCACTTCCCCTCGAAACTTGAACCTGATGCAGGGCTACACCCGCGAGTACACAATGATGCACTTTGAGGCATCGAAAGATCGAATCGGCCGAACCGCGAGGGTTCGAGCTACTTCCGCTCACCAGTGGGGATTAGCGGGAGAACTACTCTAGGGCATAATCAATCGTGCTCGCAAACAACCTCATTCTTTCCTCAATCTTGCTTTGCGGACAAACCCCGAAAGCCCTCCCAGAGTTCAAAGATGGCCAAGCTCAGCCCGTCGCCGCGTTTTCCGATCAAAACTCCTGGATAAAGGAAGCTCTTTGGGTTGAAACAGAATTCGATTCCGACCAAGACGGTAAGAAAGACCGAGTTTTTGTCGACGTCACGAGACAAAAACAGACCGAGACCGAAGGTCTGAAGGTTCCCGTCCTCTACCACTCGTCCCCCTACTTTGCCGGAACATCCGACGGCTCGTCCGACCTCTGGGATGTGAAGCAGGAACTTGGTGCAGTCCCACCTGCCCGAACATTTCACCCCAATATCAAGTTCGATCCAAATCGAACTGTCATCTCTCGCTCCATGATCAGAGAGTGGGTGCCACGGGGATTCGCCATTGTTCACTCAGAAGCCCCCGGCACGGGACGCTCAAACGGAGCCGTCACCATCGGAGGAATCCCGGAGAGATTCGCTCCAAAGGCCGTAGTCGACTGGCTTTGCGGACGAGCCAAGGGGTTCACCACCATCGACGGAACGACCCAAGTTTTTGCCAAATGGTGTTCAGGCAAGGTCGGAATGATGGGCACCTCCTATGAGGGAACGCTCCCCATCGCCGCAGCGACGACCGGAGTCAAGGGGCTAGAGGCAATCATCCCCGTCTCTCCAAACACTTCTTACTACCACTACTACCGCTCAAACGGCCTCGTCCGTAGCCCTGGCGGCTATCTGGGAGAGGACGTTGATTCACTCTTCGACTTCGTCAACAGCGGCGATCCCGCGAACCGAGATCGAGGCATCAAGCTCTACCGAGACGGTCTTTTTGCGGCAAACCAGGATCGGAGGACCGGAGACTACAACCAGTTCTGGGCCGACCGAGACCTTCTGAACTTCGCCAAAAACATCAAGTGCGCCGTGCTAATGGCCCACGGCTTCAACGACTGGAACGTCGTGCCCGAGCACGCAACTCGGATCAGCCAGGCCCTCAAGGGCCGGGTTCCACTTATCCAATACTTCCACCAAGGCGGACACGGCGGCGATCCTCCCTTTGAGATGCAGAACAAGTGGTTCACGCGGTTCTTGTACGGCGTCCAAAACGGCGTCGAAAAAGGGCCAAAGGCGTACATCGTGCGGGAAACTGCTGGCCGCCGAGGTGCCCCAACCGAGTATTCCGACTATCCAAATCCAGATTCCAAGCCCGTCTCGCTGTATCCCTCCGGGGAGGGTACTTCAATCGGGACCCTGGGAACCACCGCCAACACATCCTCCACAAAATCGGTACTCACGGACGATGTTTCCCTAGGAGCCCCGGCGCTTGCAAAGCTTCCCTCTTCCCAAAACAGACTCCTGTTCGCGACTCAGGAGTTGAAAGCCCCGCTCCACATCTCCGGAACAATTAAGGTAACCCTTAAACTCGCCTCCAGCGTCTCGGCGGCAAACGTGTCCGTCTGCCTCGTTCAGCTACCTTGGAAGGACGGCGCACCACTACTGGACAATCTGATCACACGCGGCTGGGCCGACCCTCAGAACTGGCGCTCACTCAAGTCCGGCGGCAACTACAGTTCGTTCGAGCGCGGCACTCCCCTCAAGCCTGGCGAGTTCGTCAATCTCACCTTCGACTTGCAGCCCGACGACCAAATCATCCCCGCCGGACGAAAGATCGGCCTCATGATCTTCTCAAGCGACCGCGAGTTCACTCTGTGGCCCAAGCCAGGAACGAAACTGACGGTCGATTTGGCCGGAACTAGACTGAGCCTTCCTGTGGTGGGCGGAAGTGTAGAATTCAAGAAGTGCGTCGGCAGTTAGCCATCGGAGCTTTTTCGCTACAACATTGAACTCTAGCGTTAATTTCGTCACGCAGACTGCCTTCAAAGTAAGTTAACTAGAAGGTGTTCATGCCACAAAGGGCAATGAACCCTCACTGGAGATTTGCTCATGAAACAACCAACATCGGTTCCTGCCGTCCTCGCCGTCTTGGCACTAGCGTGCGTCATTCTCGCCTGCGGCGGCGGAGGTTCAGGAACTGGTTCTACTGGTTCCACCGGAACGACAGGATCGATCACGGGAACCCTTACCACGATCGTCGGTCCTGATGGTTCCAACGGCTTCGTAGCCTGGGTGAACGAAGCGGGCCAGATGGTTGGCACCTATGGGAATACGAACGGGATCGCATGCTATTGGCCGTCACCAACTGGTACGTCGGTAGCTCTTAAAAACCTAGCGGGCTTCCCGGCATCTAGCCCCAGTGGGATGAACGCGAGCGGAGCTATCGTTGGCTATATCAGCCTGGATAACGCCACTCTCAGTGGCTCCGAAGCGGCCTATTGGCCCAGCCCAACCGCTGATCCGATCAAACTTCCGAAGTCGACCAGTATGAGCGGAAAAACTTTCGCTCACAGCATCAACGATGGCGGAGAGATTATCGGAAGCGATTCAAGCTTTACAAATCGATACCACTGGTCCAGTGCAGCCGCGACGCCGTCGCTGTACTCGGCTACGGATGGCTACCAGATCGCAAACAACGGAGCGATTCTCGGGAACACCCACATCTACCGAAGCTACCTGGACACAAGCCCAATTTCCATTGCGTCAGGTGGCAAAATGAACTCCGCAGGAGTTGCGGCGGCGGCGGGGTCGATTTATGCGCCTTCTGCGTATTCTAGGGTCATTCTCCCAGTCCCCCATGCTTTCATTGCCCCATCGGCGATTTCCCAGAGTGGGCTCGTCGCCGGGTCTGACTACAAGGACAGTCAAGACCTTGCCGTGGAGTGGAAGTCCCAGGCCTCTCAGCCGATCTACCTCAAACTCACAGACGGAACCAACGCGAAGTTCTTGCCTAGATTCATCCTGAACGATGGCAGAATCATCGGCATTGACGGAAAATCAGCGGACCTTCACAGCGTCTTGTTTACACCCGTATCTGGTGGCTAGTCCCGAGTAAACAAGCTCCGGTTCTTCTCAATCATTCCGGGGAAGTCGTCGTCCGGTGATCATATTCGATCAGGCTCCGCCCACCCCGGAGCGCGTTGTTAACCGCGTGGGTCGTATCGGGTCATCGGGCGAGGTCTTTGACCCCTGAACTGACCTGGCTGGGCGGTGCGACCCAGTTAGTGAAAGTCCTCGGCGACAAATAGCGGCTGTTCAGTTAATGATCGTGACTTCGGCGGGATACCAGGCCCTGCACTTGATGCAGATTTCCAGGTCTCCCGCCCTCCCGCACAGCGAGTCCCAGGTTCCAACGCGGCTACTCCACCAGATGCGTTTGGTGCGTTTGCCGCAGAACTCACACAATAAGGGCTGCCCCTCCGGACGGAAATGACCGTACGGGCGCCTTTCCTTGCTTTGAAGGTAATCCTCGATCTCGTTCCAAGAGTATGGCGGACCGTATCGCCACGCTTCCCCCGACTCCGGATCGATGTCAATATCTCGGTTCATCTTTGGCTTCAACATGATATTCGGCTTTTTGGGTTCTAGGGCGGTCCAGTCTGTGAGTTCAGGACGGGTGTCCTTGGGCGCGGGGTTCGCAATAAAGTAGTCAACTTCCCTTCCGCCGATGTATCCTTCGGCCAGACAGTCTTCGCCAAAGCTGAACCACAGACTTTTGAGGACCTCTGGTTCCATGTTTGGTGTTCGCTGTTCCTCTACAGAAGCGCGGGTTCTGCGGCGGGCGTACTCGATCGCGAGTTCGACGGATTCGAATCCAGTCACCACGCTGTTAGCTTCCTCGTTCATGTAATCGAACATGTCCAAGACTGTCACAAAGTGGATCATATTGGTTCTAACCTCAAAACTTTAGGTTTGATCACCGCTGGTCAGACTCCTGGGGCTAGTAGCGAACGGTAATCGTCTCGTCTGCCTTCAGCGTGACCTCTTGCTCTCCCCGAGGGGTTTGGAGACGGAATTTAATCGGCTTCGATGCCTTCATCGTCAGAACATCTAAATGCGATTCGCGCCAGTTCACCTCAACGGTTAACCCACCTCGGGCTTTGATTCCGCTGATGCTGCCGGTTGTCCAAGTTGATGGCAATGCAGGCATGATTCGGATGATGCGGATACCTTCTGGGGTGGTCTCGTGACTTTGAACGAGGGACTCCGCGATTCCGGCGGTAGCTCCGAAGTTGCCGTCGATCTGAAATGGCGGGTGGGAGTCGAGTAGGTTGTTCTGAGTGCTCTTGATGAAGAGCAAATCCAGATGTTCTTGCACGCCTTTCGGATCAGCGAGGCGCGCAAAGAAATTGACGAGCCAGGCGCGGCTCCAGCCAGTTCCCCCGCCGCCATTGGCTAGCCGGTATTCAAGAGATCGTCGAGCTGCCTCAAAAAGATCCGGTGTCCCGCTCTTGGTGATCTGGGTTCCTGGGTGCAAACCAAACAGGTGGGACATGTGCCGATGCCCTTGTTCGGCTTCATCGTAGTCCTCAACCCACTCCTGAAGACGTCCTGTTTTGGGACTGATCTGCACGGGACGAAGTAGGAATAGCTTCTGATTGACTTGATCAAGAAAAGCATCCTTAGGATGCCCTAACTCATTTGAGGCAGCGAGGCAACTCTGCAACAACTCGCGGCAAATCTGTAGATCCATCGTCGCTCCGGAAGTGAACTGGGAGCGAGTGCCGTCGGGCTTGATGAACGTGTTCTCTGGCGAGTGAGATGGATTTGTGACAAGGCGCCCGGCAGACTTGCTCCCTGCGGGACCCTCTGTTAAAAAGTCGAGGATAAATTCCGCCGCGCCTTTCATTTGCGGAAACGCCTTGTCCTTGAGGTACTTCTTGTCGCCGGTAAACAAATAGTGCTCCCACGAATGCAGAGCCAACCAGGCCGAGCCCATCGGCCAGATGCCCCAGACACCGTCAACCGGAGCGGCACCTCGCCATAGGTCAGTGTTGTGGTGAAGCACCCACCCTTTAGCACCATAGTAGTCCTTGGCGGCCTTTCCGCCTGTGACGCGCAAATCATCAATGAGGCTGAAGAGCGGCGCAGTGGTCTCAATTAGGTTCGTAACCTCCGCCGGCCAGTAGTTCATCTGCAGGTTGATATTCGTCGTGTACTTGCTCCCCCAAGCAGGTCCGGTGTCCTTGTTCCAGATGCCTTGCAAGTTGGCCGGTTGCCCTCCCGGCCGGCTGCACGAGAGGAGCAGATAGCGACCATAGTTAAAGTAGAGTGCCGCGAGTGCTGGGTCATTTCGGTTCTTGCGAAACGCCGCCAGGCGCTCGGGAGTCGGCAAACTCGAGTCCGAAGTCTTGGAAAGGTCGATCCTGACGCGGTCGAGATACTTTGAAATGTCTTTGAGGTGCCGGGCTTTGAGCTCTGCAAAACCCTTCTTCGAGGCACGATCGACACGTTCTATAACTTTGGGATCAGGGTTTCCGCTGATGTCCTGAAAGTTGATATGACTGGTATCTGTGGTAAGTATCAGCACGAGCTCGTTCACGTCCGCTACGCTGAATCCGTTAGGTCGCACGGTAAGTGTGCCGCCGAGCAGTTTTGGCTTAAGGCCGACGGCATACTTGATTCCCGGCTTGTCCCAATTGGCCGTCCAAGCTCGCTTCTGGCCGTCGTCTTTCCACTGGCCGGTGGCAAGAAGCGCCTCGGCATGGTGACTCAGCGAAGTCTGATAGGGACCAACGAGGGAAACTGTTGCAGAAATGGCGTTTGGTTTGTCGGCAGTTATTCGAAGAACCAAAACACCGTCTGCAGCGCTGACGAAAGACTCTCGGAGAAAATGAGTACCCGACACCTTGTACGACACCGTTGAAATCCCAGTCTTGACATCCAAGTGGCGGACATACTCGTTCATCGGACCAGTTTCCTGGGTGTCAATCAAGAGATCACCAATCGGCTGAAATGCTGCTTGGTATGGTGGTGATCCCATGAAAAATTTCGAGGCGAGAGCAGTCGCTTGATCTTCCTTACCAGCGAAGATCAGATTTTGAATATCAGCCAGACTCTTATGCGCTTCAGGATTACTGTAATCATGAGGATGACCGGCCCAAAACGTCCCATCGTTCAGCTGTATTTTTTCGTTTAAGGTCCCGAAGACCATGGCACCCGTCTTGCCATTTCCGAGCGGTAGGGCCTCGTTCCAATCCTTCGCCGGAGCCGTGAACCAGATGTTGCGCTGCGGTTCGAGAATCTGATTAAAGGGCGACATGATTGCTAATCCTGCGAGCGCAGCGTGCCAGGGCATTTGCAGCAAACTTTACCACTCTTAGCTATGAATTGAACCAGCCTAGGTTGTTTGCAACCATCTCAGGGTGATAGTCATGGCCATGGTCATACTCCAAGAGTTTCCGCTCACCCCGGAGCGCGTTATAAACGGCGCGCACGGTATCAGGGCGACACGCTGGGTCTTTGAGTCCTAGGCTGACCTGGGTGGGAATTGTGCAATGCTCGGCCTGGAATGCTGTGTCAAAGTAGCTGAGGGTGTGCAGCACCCGAGCCTCTCCGACTGGAATCGTATCCATGAAATCCTTCAGCTCCTTGAGCGGGTATCGATAGATGCTCTTGAGGAGGGTGTTCCCGATGGTGCTGAGGAACGGCATGTCGGCGCAGACGCGGCTAATAATCGGGTTCCACGCGCCCTGCCAAATGCTCATTCCGCCTCCCTGGGACATCCCGCTCACCCCGATGTGATCGGCGTCGACTTGCACTTGGGCCTGTAGGATTCGAGAGGCGATCACCGCGTCTTGGAACATTCGGCGGAAAATCCACGTCTCCGGCTCATCGGCCCCGTGGCTGAAATAGCCACGCTCCTGGCGATACGCCTCCTGGTGGAAGGCGCTTTCGCCGTGGAAGTTGAAGCTCATGCTCACCATTCCCGAGCGGGTGCCGTATTGGTCGGGAAGTTTTGATTCTCGCCCGTAAGGCGGAAGCCACAAAAAGGACCGAAGTCCCCTTGCCCCCTCGGGGTACGCGAGCCAGCCGTACTTGATCGACCCGTCGATTCCTTCAAACGAAAATGTGTCGATTTCGTGTGTTTCGGTCTGGGTTGTTCTGAACTGCCAGTCGACGACCTTGAGGGGGTGATGGAGGGCGTCTTGGGTGGTCTGATGCCAGAACGCCTCAAAGTCCTCGGGCTTTTCGTAGGGAAGTTCAATCATCTTGCCTCATCCAACTTCTGGGGCGACTACAAAAACCCCACCGGTTCGCTACGCTCACCGACTCCCCAATACTGGGGAGTTTTGGCTAAGCACCTACGGCACGGCTAAGAGCTTCGACATGAAGCCCCGTGGTCATCAGCCATGCGATCGTCCGCTGAATATCCTCCACTTCCCCGTTCAACTCAACCTGCATGTAGCCAAAATCTGCGTCCACATTTGCCTTGACGATGCTCACCTTAACATTAAAATCCCGGCTGATCCGCCAAATCCAAGGCTCAGACACTTGGTCGGCATTTGCAGAAAGGTTCACCAGCACGGAGGTCATATTGAACTGAATTGTACCTCTCGCCTGTTATAATCCAGATAGATATGAACCAGAGGCTTTTTGTCTTCGATACAACCCTTCGCGATGGCGAGCAGAGCCCCGGCGTGCGGCTGTCGCTGCCTCAAAAGCTCGAGATTGGACATCAGCTTGTCCGACTCGGAGTCGATATTATCGAAGCCGGATTCCCGATCTCCTCTCCGGGCGATTTTGAAAGCGTCCACACTCTCGCCACCGAGCTCAAAGGCGTCACCATTTGCGGACTGACAAGAGCTCGCCAAAAGGACATCGAAGTCGCCGCCGAAGCCCTTGCTCCTGCAGAAAGGCGCCGAATTCACACCGGCCTCGGAGTCTCGCAGAACCACCTCGACAACAAGCTCCGCATGACAAAAGAGCAAGCCTTAGAGACCGGGGTGAACGCCGTCAAGTGCGCGCGACAGTTCACCGACGACATCGAATACTTCATGGAAGACTCTGGGCGCGCCGACCGCGACTATGTCTATAAGGTCGTCGAGGAAGTCATTAAAGCCGGAGCCACCACCATCAACGTCCCCGACACCACCGGCTACGCCTACCCCGACGAGTACCGCGACCTCATGGCGGGCATCCTCAACAACGTCCCCAACGCCGACAAAGCCATCTTGAGCTGCCACTGCCACAATGACCTCGGAATGGCGACCGCAAACACCGTTGCCGGTGTGATGGGCGGTGCCCGTCAAGTCGAAGTCACCATCAACGGAATCGGCGAGAGAGCCGGAAATACCGCACTTGAAGAGGTCGTGATGGCACTGTACGTCCGCCGAGACGTGCTCGATATCGCCACACGAATCGACACAACCCAACTGCTGATCACCTCCCGGCTCGTCTCTCAGCTCACCGGAATGCTAGTTCAGCGGAACAAGGCCGTGGTTGGTGCGAACGCCTACGCCCACAGTTCCGGAATCCACCAAGACGGCGTTCTAAAGGATCGCTCGACTTACGAAATCATCGATCCTTCTCTAGTTGGAGCCGCGAAGAGCGAGATCATCTTGACCGCTCGTTCAGGGCGGCACGGACTCAAACACCGCCTCCAAGAGCTCGGCTACGAGTTCACGCCGGAGCGATTCGAGCAGATCTACTCGCGCTTCCTGGAAATGGCGGATACCCTGTCCGAAGTAGGCGAAGATCACTTGCGCGAGCTAGTGGCTAGCTAGTTAGCCTGCGGATCTCGTAAACGCTGAGAGGAACTCCATAAAAGCGGCTGGTTGACTCCAAAAACGTCATGCCGAGCTTGATCATCACCCGCTCGGACTGGGTGTTTTCGGGATAGAAGCAGGCCAACACTCGCTCTAAAGTCGGGTTTTTCGACAGGCCGTAGGCAAGACAGGCCCGCGCAGCTTCGGTTGCGTATCCCTTGCCCCAATATGTCCGTCCAAGGTGCCAACCGATCTCAATTTCGCCCGAAGGAGTAGTTCCGTCTTCGCCCGGAAGCGGCTTGAAAAGCACCGCACCAATGAATCTCCCCGACTCCTTCTCGACAATCCCCCAGCTACCCATTGCGTCGCCAAACTGCTCTCGCAAAGCCTTTCTCCGATCAATCATCGCCTGCGCCTCTTCAAGGCTCTCAAGAGCTTTGGGCTCACGACCCAGGTAACGCATCACCTCAAGATCGCCATAAATCGCAAACACCGCCTCGATATCTAGGTCCTGCGTATGGCGCATCACCAGACGCTCAGTTTCAAACAGGGTGTCGGACATCTAAAGATTGTCGCACACCGAACCGCTCATGCCGCCTTGGCGGCGACGGCAGGATGCAGAACTGTATGGAAAACCGCAACGGTTGTGCCGGTCGAAGTTTGCGTAACTCCCGCCAAGTGCATACCGATCTTGTGAGCCAACGCAAACGCACGTTCGTTTTTGGGAAAACACACCGAAACTACTTCAATAGGCTGATCGATTTGCAGCATCATGTCTCTCAGCAGGAACAGAACCGCCTCCGTTCCGTACCCATTCCCCCATACTTCGCTTGAGAGCATCCAAGACATCTCAATTGCGCTCAGACCGCTTTTTGACGGCGAGTCAATGGGATTCCAAGTGATCCCACCAATCGCCCTTGAAGGATCCGAACAGACAATCGCAAGTTCTCCCCGATTCACGCAGTTAGGAGGACGGCTAATAAGTGTTTCAATAGCGAGTTTCATCTCTACTTCGGTTCGAACATACTTGCCATCGGTCCGGAGTTGGCATTGGACTGCGGGGTCCCCGAAGACGGACAGGGCCGCCGCCGCGTCCGAGAGTTCCCATCGCCGGAGTTTCAGCCTCGGAGTCAGGAGCTCGTGTAAAATCATACAAGGTCGTACTTCCTTACCCGCTTCATAAGCGCCCAGGTAATAATCTTGAATCGGTGAAGTAGATTCTTGAATGAGACCGTCTTTGGTGTAAATGGATAGTTTTTCAGCAGAATCTTTGGCTCGCATCCGCGTCCGTTACGGCGAGACCGATCAGATGGGTCATGCGTATTACGCCAATTATCTTTTCTGGTTCGAGCAAGCACGCGGCGAGTGGTGCAGGGATCGGGGATTTGCCTACAAAGAGCTGGAACAGATGGGCTATTTTCTGCCTGTCGTCGAAGTTCACGCACGCTATAAAGGCGAGGTGAAGTACGACGACTGGATCCAGGTTCGAGTTTGGCTAAGCGAAGTCAAGCGCGCTGCGATGCGGTTTGATTACAGCGTTTTGAACGAATCAACAGGGCTTGTGACCACCGAGGGTTACTCGTGGCACGTCCTGATGGGGTCTGAGCGGAAGGCGGTGTCCATTCCGCCCGTGATTCGCGAGATGTTGGAACGGAAGAGGGTTGACGGTTGACAGTTTGCGGTTTGCGGAATCCAAAACGCAAACCGCAAACCGATCACTGCAAACCTAGACTGCAGCGCTCGTGCGCTGAATTACGCTCTCGATAAACGCCGCATTGTTCGGCGTTCGCTTGATGAGCTTGATAAACTGCTCAGTGGCCTCCATCGAATTCTGCTCTTTGGCCATAAGTCGGCGTAGCTGAACGACGCCTTGGTAGATGTTCGGGTTGAACAGCAGTTGCTCTTGTCGGGTCGACGAACGACGGACGTCGATCGCAGGCCAGATGCGCCGCTCCGAAAGCTCCCGGTCGAGGATGATTTCGCTGTTACCCGTTCCCTTCAGCTCTTCAAAAATCGACTCGTCCATCTTGGAACCAGTGTCAACCAGAACCGACGCGATGATCGTGAGCGATCCGCCTTCCTCGATGTTTCGAGCAGCTCCAAAGAATCTTCTTGGTCGGTACAAGGCTGAAGGATCGAGACCACCCGTTAGGGTTCGACCCGATGGATTGATCGTAAGGTTCGAAGCTCGTGAGAGGCGAGTCAGGGAGTCGAGCATGATGACAACGTCTCGTCCGCTCTCCACAAGCCGCTTAGCCTGCTCCATGCAGAGCTCAGCAACCCGCATATGGTTCTCGGCTGGCTCGTCGAAGGTTGACGAAATGACCTGTCCGCGGACGGATCGGCGCATGTCAGTGACCTCTTCCGGTCGCTCGTCAACGAGCAGAACCATCAAGAAAACCTCGGGGTGATTAGCGGCGATTGCATTGGCAATCGACTTCATCATCGTCGTCTTTCCGGCCTTTGGCGGCGAAACGATGAGGGCCCGTTGGCCCTTTCCAATCGGAGAAATCAGGTCAACAATTCGCGTCGGAATGTTGTCAGGGCTGGTTTCCATCACCAGTCTTTCGTCCGGGAAGAGTGGAGTCAGTTCATCAAAGTTCTTTCGCGCCTTCGCGGTGAAAGTGGTGAGTCCTTGGTTGTTAACTGATTCGACTCGGAAAAGCCCTCGGTAGCGTTCGCCTTCTTTCTGTGGCTTGCAGAGGCCAAAAACGATGTCCCCTCCTCGAAGATTGAGCTTCTTGATCAGGGTTTGTCCGACGTAGGTGTCTTCTGGCGAAGGTTGATAGCTGTCCTTTCGCAAGAATCCCCATCCGTCGTTCATGATCTCAAGGATTCCCTTGGCGTAAACGGCTTCCTTCTCGGCATTCACTTTGCCCAGAAGAGCTTCAATGACCTCGTACTTGAGGAGATCGGCAGAAATCTTGTGTTTTTTGGCGAGCTTCAGAAGCTCAGCCGGGGGCATGTCATCGTAGTGGCTGAAATCGGTCTCCGGTAGCAGCTCCGGATCGATTTGCATGTCGCCTTTTGGCAGACCCTCCGTAGAGTTGCCGCGAGGGCCGCGACGGCGACGATTGTTGTTATTGTTTCCGCCAGCGGCACCTGCGCCCTGGCGTTGTCGAAATGTTGGGTTCATAGACGTATATCAGTCCGTTGAGTGGGATAAGGGGGATTCACGAAGACACTAGTCTTGGTGGTAGACGGCGATGTAAGGCAAGTTGCGATACCGCTCGTCGTAATCTAACCCATATCCTACCACAAATTTATCAGGAATCTCGAAGCCGAGCATTTCTGCATTCACTTCCACAATCCGAGCCTCGGGCTTACTGAGCAACGTGCAAATTTGAAGCGACTTCGGGCGCCGGACAGCAAGAAGCTCTTTGAGGTGAGACAAGGTTCGACCGGTGTCGAGTATGTCTTCCACAATGACCACATCACGGTCTTCTATGGAGCTATCCAGGTCCTTCTTGATCTGAACGATTCCTGAGCTTGCCATCTCACCATGCCAGCTACTCACTTGCATAAACTCGAGTTGGCATTCTCGGCCCAAAGCCCACAGAGCGCGGGAAAGATCGGAGAGAAAGTGAACGGAGCCTTTGAGGATTCCTAAAAGAATGATCGGCTGAACGGAAGCAGGAATGGAGGCGGCAATTTCGGCGGCTAACTCCTTGGTTCGGCGGGCAACGTCGGCTTCGGAGATCAGGACCTCAAGACTCACCTGACCATTTTACCAGGGAACTCTCAGGCTCAAATCGGGTACTAATAAACAGATGGGATGCTTGATACCGGCGTTGATCGCCGCACAAACCTGGGCGTCTTATGGAAAGTTTCCGCCCCCGGTGGCCCCCTACACAAACGCCCAATTGCCCGGCGGAATGGCGGAACTCAAGATCATTTTCCCCGTCGTTGGGTCGTGCGAGTGGCGGAACAACTATAACGAAAGCCGCGGCTCGTTCCGGCACACCGGCGTTGATATCCGAGCCCGCAAGATGACCCCGGTCGTCGCCCCTTTCGACGGCGTCTTCGGCAAAAAGGTCAACACCTTCTGGGTCTACGGCGACGAAGGCTACAAGTGCCTCGGAACTCACCTCAACAACGACACACCCGGAACCGGTGACAACCTCGCCGACCCCGACTTCATGTTTTCGCCCGTCCTCCGACACGGAGACCGGGTCAAGGCGGGGCAACTGGTCGGCTATGTCGGCGACTCCGGAAAGGCAACCGGCCCGCATCTCCACTTTGAACTGCACTCTACAAAGGGCATCCGCAACCCAACCCGCGCCCTGCAGGGCGCAACCAAAGTGATCACGCCTCTTTCGGAAATTCCGAGACAAGAGGACAAACCAGAAGCCATGCAGGAGCGATTCGAGGTCTGCAAGCGCAACTGGGTCGCTGAGACAGGAGTTTTTTACGGCGTTCTCTATGCCAAGCAGTTCGACACCGGCCGGGTTCTTGTCAACACGGTCCCCCGCTTCGTAACCTTCAAGTTCCCCAAAGAACTCATCAACCTCACGGATCCCTCTGCCTGGCCCAAGGATCGCGCCGCGTCGATTTACCTCGCCCGCGAAGGCGACAACGTCAGAATCACCAAAGTCGTGCCTCCGGTCAACTGACCGGAGGTTCAGATTTCCGATTCTGAGCCGACAATTTTGGCGTGATTATCTCCTGGTCAGAAGGATCGGTTCCGCCGAATATGCGTTGCTTTCGTGTGTCGGAAGAGCATGAGTGCTACGTTGACCACACCACCACGATTCTCGGCCAGATCGACCTTGGGCGATTTTCCTACATTTCTGATCACGGATTTCTTTTTGGACGATCTAAAATTCAAGTCGGAGCATTCTGCTCGGTAGGCCCCTACTTCCACTGCGTGACCCACGAGCAACACCCCACCCAGTTCCCCTCCACTTTCCCACTTGCCCAAGTCATTGGAGTCCCCTTGAGTCGAGGCGATATCCGAGGCTTGGACGTCCTTGGCAATGTTGTCGAAGAGAAGCCGGTGACCATCGGAAACGATGTTTGGATCGGAGAAGGAGTTTCAATTGCCGGAGGTGTCACGATCGGTGATGGATGTATCATCGGAGCCAAGTCCATGGTGACCCGCGACTGCGTTCCTTACGGCGTGTATGTCGGCACCCCAGCCAAACTGATTCGGATGAGATTCTCGGAACCGGTGGTCGAACAACTGATGGCTTTGAAGTGGTGGGAGTGGCCGATTGCAAAAATCCGAAAGAGTCGTCGGTTCTTTGAAACCGACTTAACTGCCTTCACCGGAGATCTCCGAGAATTGGTTGAAGCGGAATCACTTGCAGCCTAAACGGTTGACACTTCTGCTTGAACCGGGCATAATTGACCGATGCAATACTTTGTGACGGGTACCGACGGGAATGAGTATGGACCCGTCGATTTGCCGACCCTGCAAGAGTGGGTCAAAGACAACCGAGTTGTCCCAACCTCGAAAGTCCGAAACGCGTCAAACGGAATGGTTCTTCAGGCCAGCACGATGCCAGAAGTCTCAAACCTCTTCCCTGCTGCGCCCGTCCCTTCGATAGGAACCGTTGCACCAATGGCAGGCTACGAGGGCCGGCCAAGTTACGCTCAACAAGACATGACCGCAATGATGCGGAGCTATAACGATGAGGGGTGGAAACCGTTCTTGATCTCGCTTGCGCTCTCGATTGCCACCATCGCCGTCGGAGTCACAATTGGCGTCCTTTCAATCGTCCTCGGCTCGTACGCGATTCAGACTGGCTGGAAAGCCAAAGAAGAAGACCAAAAGGGTGGCTGGGCGGCCCTGATCATCGCGATTTTGGCGACGATCATTGGCGTGGGCTTCCGCATCTTCATCGGACCGATTTTCCGTAGATAACAAATGCCCTACGTTTTGGTCGGTAGCAATGGAGATGAGTACGGGCCAGTCGAGCTTGAAACCCTCGTTGCCTGGGCGAAAGACGGTCGGGTCAGTCCTCGGTCAACAGTTCGCGTCACACCCGCAGGCGAAAGCGTTCTTGCCCACACCATTCCAGAGCTCGGGCTAGTTGACCTCCCTCCCAAGGCAGTGGTGCCACCCACAGAGAACTATGCTCACTACCCTCGCGGGGAAAATCTCGTCCAGGGCCCACCTTCAAAAGCCGGGCTCATTTCCTCTCTCTTCTGGAGCGGACTGGCCATCTTTCTCATCATTTTCACCGACGGCTTGGGATACATCCTTGCCCTGCTTGGCCTTCTTGATGTATTCCGCGCCTGGCAGCGCAAAGACCCCTACTTTCGCTGGATTGCCGGAATCGTCTCGCTCGCCGCGCTCGTCGCGATGTGGGGAATCATGTTCAAGCACTAAGGCGCAAGCCGCTCGATCTTCCAGCCGCTCGGGGTCAGCGTGAACCTAAAACGGTCGTGCAAGCGCGATGGCCTTCCTTGCCAAAACTCGAAGGTATGCGGAACGAGGCGGTACCCGCCCCAGTGATCGGGCCGGTCGGTTCCCGCCGCCTGAACACGTGCTTCTAGTTCCTCTCGGCTGGCAACCACCTGACTCTGCGGACTCGCCGCGCTCGCCTGACGGCTTCCGGGAGGCCTTGAGTCGAAGTAGGCCTGGGATTCTTCGGCGGTAACTTGGTGCACTTCGCCTTCGATTCGGATCTGTCTTTCGAGGCTTCCCCACCAAAAGGTCATTGCGGCGTGAGGATTAGATTCAAGTTCGCCCCCTTTGCGCGATAAGAAGTTCGTGTAGAACAGAAATCCGTCGTTAACCCCCCTAAGCAGCAACATTCGCCCGCTCGGGCGTCCGTCGGGGGTTGCGGTAGAGAGGCAGAATGCCTCGGGCTCAACAATGCCCTGCTCTCGAGCCGAGCCGAACCACTCCCGAAACATCTCGAATGGGTCTCGAAGCAGATCCCCTTCGTTCAATTCTCCCTTTGTGTAATCGCTTCGCTCCATTCGTTCTCCAGTATCCTTATACGGTGCCAGAGTTGCCGGAAGTTGAGACTGTTCGCCGCGTTTTTGATCGAGTTTTGACCGGGCGGCGCATTGTCGATGCCGAAATCGCCGAGGACTCAATCGTCCTCAAAAAGACTCCGGCGGCGGTTGTTCGGGACGCGGTTGTTGGACGAACCGTCACCGGTACCGGGCGAATCGGCAAATATTTCTGGCTCGAACTCGACACCAAACCCTGGCTCTTCGGCCACCTTGGAATGGCTGGCTGGGTACGCGAAATCGGAGCATCCACCATCCGCCTGCGCGAACATGGCCAAGCCCCCATGGACGACGCTGAAGGTCGCCCCAAGTTCCTCAAAATGCTCCTCGCCGCCGAAGACGGCGGCCAGGTGGTGATGACCGATGGGCGTCGCCTCGCCCGAATCTGGCTCTGCTCCTCGCCCGGCGAAGACGCCGCAATTGCAAAGCTGGGCCCTGACTGCTACTCTGCCCTTCCGTCTCCAGCCGATCTATACGAGTCTGTCTCGCGCCGATCTGCCCCGATCAAAGCCCTTCTCCTCGACCAGTCCCTGTTCTGCGGAGTAGGAAACTGGATCGCAGACGAAGTCCTCTTCATGGCCGGAATCCGCCCCTCGCGACTAGGCCGCGAGCTCAGTCTGAATGACGCCGACCATCTCCACCAAGCCCTCAATACCGTCATCTCCCACGCCGTCGAAGTCGGCGCCGACAAAGAAAAATTCCCCACCAACTGGCTCTTCCACTACCGCTGGGGCGGCGCAAAAGGCGACGAACTCATTGACGGTCAGTCAATCGTTCGGGAGCAAATCGGGGGCAGAACAACGGCCTGGGTGCCGAGTCGGCAGGTTTAGAAGAGATGGATCGGGAACCGCTTCGTCAGCTCAATGGTCTTCGCCCGAACCGCCGCCAATCCCGCCGGATCGTCGTGAACCCGTAGGGTTTGAGCGATCAGCGCCGCAATCTCCGCCATTTCCCCTTCCTTCATACCCCGAGTGGTCACCGCCGGAGTTCCGAGGCGGATTCCCGAAGTCACAAACGGCTTTTCGGGATCGAACGGAATTGAGTTCTTGTTCGTTGTAATCGCCGCTTCGTCCAGAGCGATCTGCGCGATTTTGCCCGTCACCCCAAATGGCCGAAGATCGATCAGCATCAAATGCGAATCCGTGCCGCCCGAAACTACGCGGAACCCTTCCTTCTCCATCGCCGCCGCCAGAGACTTTGCGTTCAACGCAATCTGCTTCTGATAATCCTTAAATGAGGGCTGCAACGCTTCGCCAAATGCAATAGCCTTTGCGGCAATTACGTGCATCAAAGGCCCGCCCTGAATACCAGGAAAGACACTCTTATCAATCTCCTTCGCGTATCTCTCTTTGCAAAGAATCATCCCACCACGTGGGCCGCGGATCGACTTGTGCGTCGTCGAAGTAACGAAATCACAGTGCGGAACCGGCGAAGGATACTCTCCGGCAGCTATCAGTCCCGAATAGTGCGACATGTCACACATATGAAGCGCGCCGACTTCATCTGCAATTGACCGAATACGAGCAAAGTCGAACTGCCGAGAGTAAGCCGTCGCCCCACTCACGATCATCTTCGGCTTCGCCTCAAGAGCCGCCGCTCGAAACGCATCGTAGTCAATCATCTCCGATGTCGAGTCGACGCCATAGGGAACGATATTGTAGAACTGACCACTGAAGTTCACATGCGAGCCATGCGTTAGGTGCCCGCCATGCGCCAGGTTCATCGCCATCAACGTGTCGCCGGGCTTCAAAAAGGCGAAGTAGACCGCCATGTTCGCTTGGGCTCCGCTGTGCGGCTGAACGTTCGCGTGCTCGGCACCATAAAGCTCCTTAACCCGGTCAATCGCCAGCTGCTCGATTTCATCGACCACCTCGCACCCGCCGTAATACCGCTTGCCCGGATACCCCTCGGCATACTTGTCCGTCAGCACCGAACTCATCGCCTGCCGCACCGCCAACGAAGCGATGTTCTCGCTAGCAATCAGCTCAATATTCTCCTCCTGACGCACCTCCTCGCGCTGAATCAAGCCAAAAACAGCCGGATCGGCTTGCTCAAGAGGAACGCGGTGAGGATGCTGAGGCATTCCTTATTATGGCGACTAATGTGCCTGTGCGACTATGTTCCCCGACGCCGGGTTTGCATCCACGTAGACGGGATTCGGCAAGTTCTTCATCATCTCGGCACTAGTTTCGAACTCATAGCCTTGTGCTCGAATTGAGTCAATCATTGGCCCGAGTGCCTCGGCGGTGATCGGATTATCGTGGAGAAGGATGATTGAGCCCGGCTTAACTTGTTTCAATACGTAGTCATGAACCAATTTTGGTGTGGTCTTAGGAAGCTTTTTCAGCTCTGGCGTGAGCTCATATTCTAGTCCAGTACCAACAAAGTCTTTTGCGCCCAAGGTGTAGTAAACAAGCACTTCTCCCTTTTGCTTCAAAACATCTAGAACTATGTCGTTATAACGTGTCCCTGGCGGTCGGAACAACGTCATTTTTTTGCCTATCGCGTTCTCGACAGCCACATCGCAGCGGTGAATCTGATCAAACACCTTTTCGCGTCCAAGTTTGTCGAGCCGCACGTGGTCGTAGGTGTGGTTGCAGATCTCGTGGCCACCGTCAACCATCATTCGCACCAGATCCGGGTTACCGTCTACTTGCTTTCCGACCAGAAAAAATGATGCCTTGACCTTTTTCTCGGCCAGAATCTCAATCATTCTCTGACAGGAAACTGGATGGGGACCATCATCAATGGTTAGGCAGACCGTCTTCCGATCGCGATTGCCCTTAAACCAGATTCGTTTTGCCGGATCAAAGTAGTCTTTGCCAGTGAAGCGATCTGCCCAATAAACTGGAGAAATGGAACGGGATAGCGCTATTCCCTCTTCGCGGCGGACACGAAGGGCATTAAAAACATAACCAGCCGCAACAAGTCCAATGACCGTTGCGGCTGTGATGTAGATTCCCTTTCGCTGCATCTGGCGCATGAGCAGGTGGGACTCCAGGGTTTACTTCTTGGCTTGGTTACCGTATCGTCGCATGAACTTCTCGACGCGACCTGCGGTATCCACCAGCTTCTTCTGACCCGTATAAAATGGGTGGCTGAAAGCACTGATTTCGCAGTTGATAACGTAGTGATCGACACCATTGACCGAACGTACGTTGGCAGTCTTGGTGGTTGACGTGCCGATCCACTCGTGCTCGCCGTCTACAAAAAGAACCGGATAGAGTGTTGGGTGAATTCCTTCCTTCATGATAACCTCGAATCTCCTATGATACCTTAATTGAAAAACTGTGTGGAATCCGGTTCGGGTTCCCGAAACTATTACTGTGGTGCTACTCGCACCTGTAAAGATTGCCGATGAACTCGTTGCACGCAACCCCGCTCCCGCCTACTGCGGCGATGCTGCTGATCCAGCAGGAGCAACATGATGCGCGTACACTTCTCACAGTTCTGGCCTCGGACATTATTGTCAGTCGGACGGCAAGGACAATTTGCGAATTCCTCGGCTTCGAAAGCAATATGCCGCTGATCATCCAGCGTGCTGGACCGGGAGCCCTTGCCCAGCTCGCAATCGCAAGTGATCTATGGATTTCTGGTTCCAGGGTCAAAAGCTCGGTAGTCAGCGGAGCGCAAATGTCGCTCGGTTGCCTCGTGATCGGTTGCCTTGCTCCGATGGCCCTCGAACAAGATTTGACTTTAACCGACGCCGAATTGCAGCTTCGCGCGGCATCGTTTGCAATGTTCTCCTCCCTTTCGGCCGCGCTAGTTGCACGCCAGTACCCCGAGGAGTTTGATGCAGCGGCAGCCGTTGCGCGCATGCGCCAGATTCCTATTGCGAACGCCTATCATACGGTCAACGGGGAATCAATTCACGAAGCGGCTGGACGCCTCGCTTCCGCTTGGAATCTCACTCGCGAACTGACAATCGCCCTCCGTGGGCCCAAAGACTTCCAGCTCGACGCCAAGGAAAAGCTGATCATCGGTGCAACCGAGATCGCGACTATGGCAGCCCAGAGTGCCGGCGTCAGCGTCGAACCCTGGCCCTACATTGTTCCCACCGACAGCATCGAACAAATCGCTCTGATTCAAGCGATGGGAATGCGCGCCAAGCGCGTCGCAAACCGCCTTACCGAAGAGCTAGAACAGCTCCGCGGCGCGGCCTAATCAATCCGCTTAGTCCCGAGCCCAGAACATCGGGCCGGCGGATTCTTGAATCACCGACTGCTTCAGCACATCCAGAGCCTTCCTCAGCCCTTCCATCGGAGACATCAGCCCATCCTCGTGCTCAATCGAGAGCACGTAGTCGTAGCCGCCCATGCGAAGCTCGGAACAGAACTGCTTCCACCACTCGACGCCGTGGCCATAACCAACCGACCGGAACACCCAGCTTCGGCCATTGATATCGCCATACGACTTCGCATCCAAATTCCCGTTCAGAGAGGCCGTGTAGTCGTTGATCTTGGTGTCCTTGGCATGAACGTGATAAAGCGCGCCCTCCTGCGCCAACTGCCGAACTGCGGCAATTGGATCGATGCCCTGCCACCAGAGGTGGCTCGGATCAAAGTTCGCCCCAATCCACTCGCCATCCGCTCCAACTCCGTTCCGGAGCTTGAGAAGTGTGTCGTTCGAGTAGCAAACAAACCCCGGGTGCATCTCAATCGCAAACTTCACGTTTTGCGATTTCAGAAATGCTGCCTGCTCCTTCCAATAAGGGAAGACAACGTCGTTCCACTGATACTCAAGAATGTCTCGGAACTCATCCGGCCAAGCGCAAGTTACCCAGTTCGGGTTCTTCGACCCCGGAGCATCGCCTGGGCAGCCGCTAAAGCCATTAACAACCGGAACCCCGAGCATCGACGCCAACTTAACCCCGTTCACGAAAGCGTTGTGATGATCCTCGGCAATGCTCTTCACCGGGTGAAGCGGGTTGCCGTGGCAACTGAGTGCCGAAAGCATCAGCCCCCGGCTTTCGATCTTCTTCAAAAGCGCATCCCGATCCGCCTTGCTCTCTAGGAGCTTTGGCACATCCAGGTGCGCCGCACCGGGATAAGCCCCGCAGCCGATCTCGACCGACTGAATGCCTTCGGCAACGCAAGTGTCGAGGGCGTCGTCAAGCGACTTGTCGCCGAAAAGCGCGATAAACAGACCAATTTTCATCTTCGTCCGAGAGTTTATTCCCTTTCGGACGAAGATTTGCAGTTTGGTTTACAGGCTTTGCAAAACTTCGATAATTGCCGCGAAGTTGGGGAGGTCGCCCGGAGTCGGAGTCTCCTCAGAATAGCGAATGACTCCTGCCTTATCAATTACAAAAGCAGCCCTCTTCGAAGCTGGACCCAACCCAGCCAGGTCTGAGAGAACCACGTCATAAGCCTCGGTGACCTTGTGCGAGTAATCGCTGAGAAGCGTCACCGAAATTCCCGCCGATTTCGCCCAACCTTCTTGTGCAAACGCCGTATCGCACGAGATTCCGTAAACAACAGCCCCCGGAAGGTTATGAACACCACCGCTCAGGTCGCAGAATTCCTGGGTACAAACACCCGTAAAGGCCGCCGGAAACCACAAGAGCACAACATTGTCGTTCCCTTTGTGGCTCGATAGAGTGACTTCATGAAGCCCCTCTGCGTTCTTGGTTTTAAGTGTGAAATCTGGAGCGGCCATGCCGACTGCGAGTGCCATAACCCTGATCTCTACGCTTTCAGAACCAAAGATGTCGCAAACAAAAAAACGCCACTTGATATCAAGTGGCGTTCAATGAATTGACGTAGCAGGTTACTTGGAGCGTCGGCGACGTGCCAGACCCAGAAGCCCAAGTCCAAGTGCTGCCATCGATGCGGGCTCGGGAACCGCGCCGAGCTGACCGCGAGTTGGGTCGAACACGAACTGCACATACGCCCAGTCAGCCTGTGGCGTGAACTGCACGTTTCCGCTAAGATTGCCGAAGTTGTTTCCGTAAGCCACTCCCCAATCGCCAGCTTTGCGGACCTTAAACTCAAAGTTCTGCCCGATCATCGCAGGAGTTAGGTTGAAAATCGCGCTGCTGTACTTCTTGGTGACCGAGTCGTAGGTAAGTGGAGTCGGAGTAGCAGAGAACCCGCCGCCATCTGGGAAGTTACCCATGACCTCGTAGTTGATCGCGTTATTGTTATCGAACCCAGCCCGGAACAAGCTGTTTGGAAACATTTTTGGGTCGGCAGCATTCTTATTCAAAGTGATCTTGATACTTCCGGTTGAGTCTGTGGTGGCAACAATATCACTGGGAGACTCTTCCGACCAAGTAGCAGTTGCAACTTTGTAGGTGTAAGTCGTCAAAGCCGCAAGCCCTGTCAAATTTGCTTCGTACAGTCCGCCACCGATATCTGTGAGCGGGTGGGTCAGATCGTCCCAGCCACCATTGTTACCTGGAGCTGGAAAAAATGTGCCTCGGACGTAGTAGGTCTGTGCGTTGCCAGCCGCAAACAGAGCGAGGAAAAGCCCACCAAAAAGAAATCGCTTCATTGCCAAATCACCAGTTCGGAATTCGAGAATACGAATTCACACCCGCATTATACCACAACCCTCACAAATCGCTCGAAGTTTTTTGCAGGTAATTTGCACAGGTTTTCTTGCTTGACCCTTGACAAGTTTTGGTAGACGTTTGTATAGTTACTCTGCTATGAACGTCATCGACTTCATCATTCAAGACACTCGGCGAGGCTTCGCCCACTTCTGGGAAACCTGCAAAAAGGTTCCCGCCGACAAACTCGATTGGAAACCCCTGGATTCCGGCCGTTCCACCCTCGATCAAGCGCAAGAAGTCGCGCTCTGCCCGCTCTGGGTTCCCGGCCTACTGGCCGCTCGCGGTTTTGACCCCGCTTCGTTCGACGGCTTTGAAGAAGCAAAAGCGAAAATGCCAACACTTGAGGCTTGCGAGGCTGCTGCTCAAGCCAACTTGGACAAGTTCGAAGAAGCGTGCCGCGCATTCCCCGAGGCAGAGTTCGGCACGGTGGTTGAGCTTCCGTGGGGCAAGTACACCCTACTGGAAGTGATGACATTTGCGGGCTGGAACGCTACCTACCACATGGGCCAGGTGAGCTACATCCAGACGCTCTACGGCGACTTTTCGATGTAACTTCATCGGCGGCAACTGAGGGTCAGCCGCTGGTTGACCCAGTGAAACGCGATGAGCAACGTGCCGCCGATCACCGAAAACACCCATCCTGGCTCACTTACGTGGGCCAGGACAATCGAGGACATACCCGCCAAAAACAGAGCCACCGGCTTCCAAACGTGATGGATTTTGTAGCCACGCACGGCCGCCCAAACTCCAAGTGCCACCGCTGAGCCAATAAACAGAACTTCTAAGATCGGGTTTCCGATGAACCCAAAGCCAGCAGAGGACAGAGCGCCCAAAGCCACCCCAGAAAGTGCACAATGAATCGCGCAAGCAAAGCTCGCGATAGAACCCATCTGATCCACATTGGGTCGATTCACAAGATAATTATACCCTAAGGGGGTAGGTGAATCTAGAGGTTTTGGCGCGCTCGAGAGGACTCGAACCTCCGACCCCCGGCTCCGCAAGCCGATGCTCTATCCACTGAGCTACGAGCGCGTTAGGAGTAAGAGAATACCTCAAACCTTACGCGGCGAGGTCATTACCATTCTGCGCCAGCAGAACAAGATCCTCAAGCGGAAGCGGCTTGCTGAAGAAGTATCCCTGGCTATATTCGACGCCCTTCTCAGCAAGGAATTCGAACTGTGGCTCTGTCTCGATCCCCTCGGCGACAATCTGAAGGTTAAGCGCACGGGCGAGCCTAATGATCGTTCCGATGACTTCTTCCTGCTTCTTATCGACCGCAATGCCGTCAACGAATCGCTTGTCAATCTTGAGGATATCGAATGGCAAACTTGCCAGAGTCGCCAACGAGGAATAGCCCGTCCCAAAATCATCAATCGCAAGGTTAAAACCGCGATCCTGGAGCTGCACAAGCATCGCCAAACACTCGCCGGCATCGTGCATGATGGCCGATTCGGTGACCTCAATAATGAGGTTCTTAGTCGTGATTCCCCATCGATCGACCGCAGTGCTAAAGGCATTCAAGGTCGCCGTATTCTTCAGCTGACGCAGCGAGAGGTTCATGCTGATCGCAAAGTGATCATCACGAGTGAGCTCAATGACCTGCTTAATCGCCTTCGCAGTCTCATCCAAAACGTAGTTTCCGAGATCGTTGATAATGTCCGACTCTTCCGCGATCGGAATGAACGTCGCCGGTGAGACCTGACCAAACCGACTGGAATTCCAGCGCAGCAGAGCCTCGGCTTTGACAAGACGCTTCGTCTTATTGCAGTAGATCGGCTGGAAGACAAGGTAGAACTCGCCATCGGTAAGCGCCTGGCGCATCGCAGTTTCCAGTTCGACCCGCATCTTGGCCCGGAAGCTCATCTCGGGCTTATAAATCACCGGATAGATCGACTGATTCTTGCGGGCATTCTCAAGGGCAAGATTTGCCTTACGAAGTATTCCGGTTGCGTTCTCGCCGTCTTCGGCCTGAACGTAGCCAATACGGCACATTTTCGCAATCTCGACGCCATCAATATAGATCGCCTTCTGGCAAAGCTCGTCAATCTTGCCAACGATCCACGACATTGCGTGAGGGTCAGGAACGATGACCACAAAGTCGTCACCAGCCAGCCGCCCAACGATTCCTGCCGCCGCCACGCCTTCCGAAAGTGTCGCACCGAAGGCCTTCAGAAGCTTGTCGCCAATCTCCGCACCCCACGACTCGTTAATGTTGCGGAAGTTGCTGATTTCGATACCAACAACACCCATACGAGGTGACTCGGCCAGCAGAATACCGATGACCTCATGAATCTTGGTGCGGTTAATGAGCCCGGTGACGGTGTCAAAGAACGCCAGCCGCCGAACCTCTTCGCCGCGCTCCCTAGTCTCCGAAATGTCATTCACAAAAGCTTCGAGCGTAATCGTCCCGTCAGCGTTGTAGGCCAAAGTCAACTGCTCGGAGAACCAATAAGATTCGCCATTTTCCCTACAAATCCGATATTCCGTGCTTACCGCCTCTTGTTTCTTAGCGATGGCATCTTTAACCGAACGATGCCACAAATGTTCGTCTTCGGGGTCGCGCAGCGTTTCCCAAAGGTAGTCGAACGACTCTCCAGAAGCAATCTGATGCTCAATCCAAGCGAACGGAGACTGGTGCTTCAGCTTCCCGGCCCAGCTCAGCTTGCCGTCGTGAACCTTCGCCGTTCCCTGCCATATAAGACATCCCGCAGCGTTGAGCGTTCGCACGAGCGAAGCGTTAAGCTCCTTCGCAGCTTCCACGGTCGCCGCCAAGTTCTCCTCAGTACGCCCGAGCTTGGTGCTCTGCTCACTCACCGCAACCCGAAGCCGACGGACAATCATGCCAGAAATGACCCCAAAGCAGAAGACTAAAACCAAAGGCGCCGAAAATTCCAACCTTGAATGCGTCTTCAAGATCTTCTAGGTCGTGCGCCAAAGGAGCACTCTTAACATCCAAACAAACTGCGGCAACCGGTTTGTTATTGCTGTCCAAGATCGCAGCATAGCTGCGAAGCACATCGATTTCCGAATTCTTGATCGGGGCAGGCTCTAGGTTCGACTTACCTGTCTTCAATGTCGAAAGCAGTACTGAACTTGGATTGTCGATCACTTCGCCCACTTTCGCCTGAAGCACCTGACGGCCGTCCTGGCGCTTACCGACCGGGCCCGGGTCAACTATAAAGGCGACTTTGCCTTGGTTCAGTCGAACAATGAACGCATTTGCAATACGGAGGTCCTTGGAGACAAACTTGCGAATCGAAGCGAGCGTCTGCTGGTAGGCAGGGCCCTTCTTATCGGCTTCAGTCCAAACCTGTTTGAGCTTGAGCGGGTTGACGCTCTTCACAAGAAGTCCGCCGTTGAGCGTCCGCATCTCGTGATAGCTCGAGTTGATGCGGGCTCTCGAAGCCTTTTTGACGCCTAGCCCAGCAATAAAGCCGCTAGCCAAGCTGACCGTGAAGACAAAGATTCCGAACCGAATTGCCACGCCGAGGGCACCCCGCTCTTTCGCAGGATTTACAGATAGATTGACCTTAGGTGGATTACTTCCCTTCCCCTGGCCGAATTTCCCTCTCATGGCGTTTTCTGGAATGACTCAGAGACACACGTTCTCTTTGCCCACTTCACATATTCCATCTTCGGCTGAAATATCCCTATTCCAAACCCACTATTTTCAAGTTCACGGTAACTTGCAACTTTACGTGATTTATTCCGATTTTCCGACCCTCAAGAAATTGCTAGGTTTTCCCTGAAAAACTGCTTACAGGTGCCAATAACTCCAATACGGGCATTTTGTGCCCAACCGTAATGCAAGTTGTCGCAAAGATTTTGAAACACACTGATATCCTCGCCGGAAGCGGTCTCCTTGTCATCGTTGCGATGCTCATGCTCCCAATGCCGGGCTGGATGCTCGACCTCGGTCTCGTGGTTGCGCTCGGAACCTCGGTGATGATTCTGCTCACACATCACATCACCATCACCGACCCCCTCCAGTTCAGCTCCTTCCCGCCACTCCTAGTCATTACAACGCTCTTTCGGTTGGCTCTTTCGGTTGCCGCAACCAAGCTCATCCTCGGCTCCGGCCAAGCCGGACACGTTATCGAAAACGTTCGGAAACTTCGTCATGGGCGGCGACTTCGTCCGTCGGATTCGTAGTCTTCCTCATCCTCATGATCGTCCAGTTTGTCGTCATCACAAACGGTGCCGGGCGTGTCTCCGAAGTTGTCGCAAGGTTCACCTTGGACGCAATGCCCGGTAAGCAGATGGCAATCGACGCCGACCTCGCTGCTGGCCTCATCGACGAAGACACCGCAAAACTCCGCCGAAAAGGAGTCAAGCAAGAAGCCGACTTCTACGGCGCAATGGATGGTGCGTCCAAATTCGTCAAAGGCGACGCCGTGGCCTCCCTCCTCATCATCGCTATCAACATCATCGGTGGCTTCGGAGTCGGACTCTTCAAAGGTCAAAGCGACGCAATGACCATCCTAAAAACCTACGCCCTGCTATCAGTCGGCGAAGGCCTCACCTCTCAAATCCCCGCCCTTCTGATTTCCTCCGCCAGTGCCCTGCTGGTCACCCGAGCCGGACAAGAGCGAACCATGGGAGGCCAGGTCGCCGCGCAATTCTTCGCTCAGCCTAAAGCTCTCGCCGTAAGCGGTGGAGCACTTGCCGCCTTCGGCCTCATCCCCGGCTTCCCCGCCACCCTCTTCAT
This sequence comes from Fimbriimonas sp., assembly GCA_965248555.1. Lineage (GTDB taxonomy): Bacteria > Armatimonadota > Fimbriimonadia > Fimbriimonadales > Fimbriimonadaceae > Fimbriimonas. The sequence goes on from CBDFJP010000002.1 coordinate 796,824, forward strand.
GGGCGCCGGCGGATTCCTCTACGGCCTCTCCTGGCTACTCAAGAAGAACCCTCGTCTGGTAGACGCTTTTGATGCCCCGAAGGAAGAAAAGCCCGAACCAGTTCCGGCTCCGGTTCCAACTGGCCCCGAAGCTGCGCTTGCCCTGCTCCACGTTGACCCAATCGAAATCGAAATAGGCTATGGCCTCACCAAGCTCGCCGACATCAAGTCCGGCGGAGACCTTAGCGAGCGCGTCGGCGCAACCCGTCGCCAAATCGCGTCCGAGCTGGGCTACGTCATGCCTTCCGTCCGCATTCGAGACTCGATTCAGCTGGCAACCAACGATTACGTCCTCAAGATTCGCGGCGAAGAAGTCGCCATCGCGACCGTTATGCCAAACCTTAAGCTCGCCGTCAACAGCGGTGGAGCGGTGGAATCCATCGCCGGAATCCCCGGAAAAGATCCCGTGTTCGGCCTCGAAGCCCTGTGGATCGAGCCGGACCAAGCCGAGCTCGCCGAGCGAGTTGGATACACCGTCATCGACCCATCCTCGGTCATCACCACCCACCTCTGCGAGGTCATTAAGCAGCACTGCCCCGAGCTTCTCAATCGCCAAGACGTACAAACCCTCGTCGACGAAGTTCGCAAAACAAATCCCGCCGCCGTCGATGAACTCATGCCAGATTTACTCACCATCTCGGATGTCCAGAAAGTCCTTCAACACCTCCTGGGAGAGCGTATTCCGATCCGAGACATGGTCACCATCATCGAGACCCTGGCCGACTTCGCACGCAAAACCAAGGATGTCGAACAGCTCGCCGAAATCGTCCGCTCGTCCATCGCCCGAACGATCACCCGACAGTACCTCGACCCCGACGACAAGCTCCTCTGCCTTACCCTCGAACCTGCCCTCGAGCGCACTCTTTCTGAAAAGGTCAGCCTAACCGGTAGCGGCTCAACGCTCGTCCTTGATCCCGATCTCCAGAGCTTGGTGATTCAATCCCTCAAGATCGAATATGACCGAGCAACCATGCAAGGTCACCAACCGGTTCTCCTCTGCGGTGCCCAACTCCGACTCGCAATGCGAAGGTTCCTGGATCGGCATCTGCCAAACCTCCCAGTTCTTGCCTACAGCGAAATCTCAGCCAAAGCCGAGGTCGAGTTCATCGGTCAAATCGCCGCCTAAAGCCAGTCTTTCCGCTTGAACATCCAAACGATCCCCGCGCTAAGCGCAAACATCAGGAACAAGGCAAGCGGATAGCCCGTGTACCACTCCAACTCGGGCATGTGCTTAAAGTTCATGCCATAGATACCTGCCACTAAGGCGCAAGTCATCAAAACGGTGGAGATAACCGTCATCTTCTTCATCACCATGTTGAGGTTGTTCGAGACCGTCGAAAGGTGAATATCAAGCAGGCCAGTGAGGGCTTCACGGTTCGTGTCAACCAACTCCGTCAAACGCAGAGTATTGTCAAAAAGATCGTGGAAGAACGGCTCCATCTGATCCGTAACAAAGTCCAGTTCACGTCTGAGCAGCGAATTCATCACATCCCTGAACGGACCCAGTTGGCGACGCATGTGGAGCATCCGTTTCTTCACAACCAACAATTCGCGTAGCTTGTCGGTGCGCCCGGTGTAAATCTCATCCGAGATCCGATCAACCTCATCTTCCATCGCATCCAACCGTGGAAAGTAATCGTCCAAGATCGAATCCAACAGGGCAAACAGAACGTAGCCCACCTCAGCCCGCCCGAGCGAAAGTTTCGTTTTCCAGCGAGTTGCCATCTGCTGAACACACGGAATTTCAACGTGCGAGACCGTAACAAGCGTGTTGCCATGGACGAAAAATCCGATCTCGTCGAACATCTCCTCGCCGTCCGGATCCTGCCCAACAACCGCCGGAGCAACGAGAAAAATGTGATCCTCAAATTCCTTTAGCTCCGGCCGCTCATCACGCCCCACCGCGTCTTCAATCGCGACGGGATGGAAGCCAAAATCTCTTTCAAGCAGCGCACTCGTAGCGGCAGCATCCTTATCAAAAAGGTGGATCCAGGTGATCTCCTCACCCTGCCTAAAACGAGAAACGCCCTCCTCATAGCTAATCTCTTTGACCGTTCGGTCGGCGAAGATGGCTAAGACGAGGGCTTGGTTCATTTAAAGCTTCCGGATTCGAATATTCTTGTAAGCCACGAGATCACCGTGGTCTTGCAGAACAATGTGTCCGGAATTGTACTTCGCATACTCGGGCCAGCCGTTGAATTTGCTCTTCTTCAGCCTCTCCAAGAAGTCCGGTGATCCAACTTCGTACTCAACGATCTTCACTCCATTGAGCCAATGCTCAACATGCGATCCCTTGTATATCACCCTCAGGTGATTCCAAGTATTCGCTGGATTGACCATCTTCTTCGCCGGAGCATAGAGGCCATAAGCGGAGCCCGCCGATGTCAGCGGATTCTTGCCATCCGGATGCTTGGCGTCGTCAAGAACTTGGCACTCGGTCGCCGTCTCATAGCTCGCCCCGCGAGTCTCCCTTGAACGGAGCATGATGCCCGAGTTTCCGCCCGCCTGAACTCGCCAGTCAAGCCGAAGTTCAAAGTCGCCATACTGCTCCTTCGTCGTCAGATCGCCGCCTTCCAAACCTGGAATGAACACAAGCGCCTGATCTGCAACTTGCCAACCCTTCGGAACTCCCTCGCCCCGGTACTTGCGCCACTTTTCGATGTTCTTGCCATCAAAAAGCAACTCAAATCCCGCCGCTTTTTCTTCAGCGGAAAGCGTGTTGAAGTCAGCCGCCGACCCGCTAGGTACAACCTTTCCAACCCGGTTCGGAATCACGTTAACCGTGCTCCAAGCCTCGTCCGCCCACATCATCTGCCCATCAGCCCCGCGAAGCGACATCGGCAATCGGAAGTAAACGACATCCTCCGGCTTCACGCCCGAGAACTCCAAGAACACCTTCGTGCGAGTCTTGTTCCAGGTCACCGACTTCACCGGAAGTCGCTCTTCACCAACCTTCGGCCCGCCGTATTCGATCGTCGGAACGTAGTGCCAGTGCCGTACTTCCCACTCGCTCAAAATTTCCGGCAATAAGTTGTCCTGAACCGGCTCCGTGAACTCAATCTCCGCCCCGTTCTCCATCGGCAGAACCTTCAGCATCTCAAACGTCAACCTGCCGTTGTAGGCAAGCCGCTGGAGCCCGTACCGCTCCTTCCCTTCCTGCCCCCAGTTCCCCGTCGAGCCAATTCCGCCGACGTACATCGCCTTATCCGGCCCAACAATCACGCGGTTAATCCCAGCTTCAAGCCCCTGGGTCAAGCGGAAAACCGTGCCCTGATACCGACCATTCACCTTCTCCAAGAAGATGCGCCGAAGGCCGCCGTAAGTGACATCCCCCGCCATCATCTGCCCCTTGTAAGGCCCGTACTCAAAAGGACCCGGTTGGCTCACCGAGTTCCCAATCTCGCCCTGCGGGAACCAAACGGCAGGAGCCATTTCCTTAACCCCCTTCAGCGCCTCAAACTCAACCGAACGGTTGCCATAAAACGCCCCTTGGACAACCTCCAGGAGCTTGCAAGAAGGCAGCCAGTCGCCCTGATTATCGGTGATAAACAGCTCTCCCTTACTGTTCTTCCCAGTCCCGTTCGGCGTTCTCAAGCCACGCGCTACAAAGTCGAAATCGCCAGTCTTGATGTTCGTTCGCATCACGCGACCGCGATCAAAGTCCTGCTTGTCCGTCGACCGCCCGCCCGTGTTAATCCCGAGTGCCAAATTTGTGTACAAGTAGTCGCCTTTGCGGTTGAACCCAAACGTGAATTCATGGAAGTTCGGCGTCACACCAAACCCACTGCTAAGAGCGTAATACTCGTCAATCACGCCGTCCTTATCGGTATCCCGCAGCCGAGTAATCTCCTGCTTCTGAGCGACAAAAATATCGTTCCCGATCACCTCGATTCCCAATGGCTCCGAAAGCCCTTGAGCAATCCGTTTCACCGTCACCTTCGCCGGGTCGCCAGTTTGAACACCCTCAATGTCATAAACCGCCCCATCCGGATCCCAGGTGCAGAGCACCAAGTGCCCATTCGGACGGAACGATAGCCCACCAACGCGAGGGTTGAAATCCTTCGGCCGAGGCGTCGTCAAATCAAACGAAGGATGAACCGTCGTCTCCGGGCGGCCGTCTCCGGGCCGCTGCGGGAAGATCGCGTCCATCACCTTCTTGAAGCCCGGAGCAACTACTCCAACCTCATCGGCGACAGTCTCCAAATTCTTATTTGTGATGCGCTTCCACTCAGTCTCTTCGGCGACTTTCCAGTCTAATGTCAGCAAAGCTGGCCCTTCGTTCTGGAAGTAATCAATCCGAATTGGATAAAGCCCCGGCTCAAGGTCCATCGACCCCGTCGACTGCTCGCCCAAGTGCATCCCATCAAAATTGATGATCCGCTCGCCGTTCACAAAAAGCCGCGCGCCATCGTCCACGTGCATCTTGAACTCATACAGCGCACCTTCTTCCACCTTCAGCCACCCCGTAATCGAGACCAAAAAGTGCTCCTTCAGTCCAAACTGCTCATTCTTCAGGTCAACATTCGGGATGTGCCGGTTCACGTTCGGAGTCTGGTTCGGCACCAGAGTCGGAATCTTCTCGAACGGAAACTCAATCTGATACGCTCGATAAGAAAGCCCCGGCTCGTGAACGTCCCCCTTCTGGATGTTCCCTTGCCCCTGCGGTGCCTCGGTAGAAGCAAAAACTTCTTCCTCCGCAGGTTTGCTAAGAACCGGATCAAACAGAATCGAGAATTCTGACTTCTTGTCCAGTGTTGTCCATATGTGACCGGGTGCCGTACCGGAACCCGACAAGTTGTCAAAGAGTGCGGTGGTATTAGGCGCCGCCTTCTGGAAGGCCAGCACTTCAATCTTTGCCGTCGCACCCGATACATTGAACGTTCGTTTGAGTCCGACAGGATGAACCTGTTTCCACAACAGCTGAGGCTCTTCGGTGACCGTAGCAACCTTGCCACCAGCCAGCGGAAGCTCATAAACAAATTGAACTCGGTTCCCTTTCAAAAGCCGATGTCCCCGATAGCGTGGCTTGGTCTCCCTGCCGTCAACTCTCCAAACCGTTGCATCAACCTTTCCGCCCAAAATCTCGCCGCCCTTTGAAGTCGGATTCGGGCCATGAACGGTCGTATAAACCGCCCCCTCAAAGTTCACATCGCCTTTCCAGAACTTGTAAAGACCACAGTTGGTCGCGTCATAAGCAATCCAGAAATCCTTAGCAAGAGCTACCGTCGCAATCCGGGCGCGCTCATCAAGAACCGAACGGAACACCCAAACATCCCTCGGCGGAATATTCTTTGCAACAACGTCAGACTGGATTCGGCTGGGGCTGAGGGCGAGAGCAATCAGCGAGGCAAGCACGGGCATGCAAAGATTTTAGATCACCCACCCCAGTGAATTCGCGGGTACCCCGATATGTCCGCCAAAGTTGCGACAAATCGTCAGTTTTTAGCTCTTACATAACGGGCGATGAGTCCAAGTTCGCCTTTCCATGTCATACGGGCATACGTCATCTCCGCCCTCGGTTTCGGCGCAGGCTGACCGGCTTCCAAGACCTGCGGCTCGGAGTCCCCATATTTGAGAGGGGCTGGGGAGGAACCAAAGTGGGTCATAAAGTCGACCCCTCGGGACTTAGCAACTTCGAACAGGAGTGACTTGACCACAACTCCCGGCTTGTCTAGCTTGCAAAACCGAGTAACAAAAAAGTTCTTCGTCCCCATCGAACACAGAGTCGGAGTTTCCGAAAGCACGACGCTCTCTAAACCGGATTCGAGCTTAAATCGAACGGTGACCGAGTTATTGGACCCGACTTCGACCCCCGCATAGCTCACTTTGGCATCTTCCAGCGCTTCGCCATGTACCACCTGGTGAACGACCTTGGCCGATCCTACACTCTGGAGTGGCGTAGCCGGTTCTCCGCTCGGTGCCAACGAGGTCCGAGTCGCCCCAGCACCTCCCAGTTTTCCTTCCCACAGCTTGAGAAGCCCACCCGTCGCCTCATCGTATGCCACCCAAACATCCGCCGTCAGCCCGATCATAAGGACGTTGTTTTGCCCGTCGAGACTCCCCTCAACGACCCGGGCCAAGATCCCGGCCTGATTCAGGTTTTCTGAACCATTGATGCCCTGCTGAGAAGCGAGCGCGACGAAGACGAGCGAGGTGACCATGACTGCATCATATCACGCTTTTGATTATTTTGCGATAGAAACTTTTTGTTATCGCAAAACTCCTAATGAGCCAAACTACGGCAATGTCCCAGCCAGGAGCTGGTCAACGATCTCGTCCTGGTCGTACTGCCGAGGAACCGGCTTCAACCCCGTGACAAGGCAGTCGCGGTTATCAAAGATAAAACAGCCACCTTCCCAAAGCGACTCCTCCTCCGGAATCTCTTCCAGATATTTCAAAATCCCGCCCTTGAGGTGGTAAACCTCGTCAAACCCCTTCGCGAGCATAAACGCCGTTGTCTTCTCGCACCGAATCCCGCCCGTGCAGAACATTGCAACCTTCTTGTGCTTAGACTGATCCAGGTTCTTCTCAACCCACTCCGGAAACTCGCCGAACGAAACCAAGCGCGGATCAACCGCTCCCTTAAACGTCCCCTCGATGTACTCGTACACGTTCCGAGTGTCCAAAACCATCACATCGGGGTCCGAAATCAGGTCGTTCCAGTCCTTCGGCTCCACATACCGACCCACCATCTCGCCGGGATTGGCGAGCGGATTCCGCATCGTGATGATCTCCTTCTTGAACTTCACTTTCAGCTTTTTGAACGGAATCTCTTCATGCTGAGCGTCTTTGAATTCGATATCCGCGAACCGAGGATCAGCCGTCAAAAACGACCAGTAAGCCGCCATCCCTTCCGGAGTTCCGCTGATCGTGCTGTTGATCCCCTCGGGAGCAACCAGCACGATCCCTTTCAGTCCGTTCGCATCGGCAACCTCAAAGATTTTGTCGCGAAGCGCCTCGCCGTCGAGGACTTCGACAAACTTGTAATAGGCGCGAACAACGAAAGACATATCCTAATTATAGCGAAACTGCTTCCAGCCAGCCCTTCAAGCTGTAGTAACTCGTCACCCGAGTGATCTTCCCCTCCGCGACCTCGAAGAAAGCCGCCGCCGGAATCGCATACTCTTGCCCGCGCGCCTCGACCAACCCTCCGTCGGTCTTCAGGTAAGTCCCGCTGCAAGTAAACTCCGCCGCCCCCCGATCGCCGTTCACCATCACGCAAAGATCACTGATGTGCTCGCGGTAGCAGTCGTCCATGTGCGCCTTAAACGCCCGGAACTTGTCGATCCCCACCTCCGTCGATCCCTCGTTGATGACGTGCACCACATCATCACTCAAAGTCGCGAGCATCGCCTCGGCGTCATGGGCATTGAAAGCGTCGAAATAAGCACGAATAAGCTGTTCGGTCACTGGAGTTAGTTTACCAATGAGGTGCTTGTCGGCTATGCTCGTTGCCATGAAGGTGCGAGAAATCATTAAGCTCGTTGAAAATGAAGGCTGGTACCTGCACCGGACCAAGGGGAGCCATCGTGTGTTCGTCTCTGACGTTCGACCGGGAATTGTCGTGATTCCAGGTCATCCAGGCGACGACGTACCAAATGGAACCCTCCGCGCTATAATGAAGCAGGCTGGAATCGAAAAGAAATGAAGGAATACGCAGTCATCTTTGAAGAAGGCGAAACAAACTGGGGAGCCATTGTCCCAGACTTGCCTGGTTGCGTTTCTGTCGGTGAAACTTTCGAAGCGGTTCAAGAAAACGTCAAAGAAGCGATTGAACTCTACCTTGAAGTTCTCGCTGAACGCGGACAATCAATCCCGTTTCCGCGCCACCGGCTCGGCTCGGTTCGCATTGCGGGCTGACCTGATTGTCTCTAGCAAGCTCAAATTCCAATGTGCGGGGCTTCGAGTGACTCGTATGTCTCGCGTCCAGCACGAGAATTGCGCCTGTGCCATCGGACCATCGCTTCGCGTGGAATTTCAAGAATCACTAATGAAAATCCGATCCCAAAGAAGTTCTTCCAATGCAATCCGTTATAGAGCACCGCTCCGAGGAGCAAGGAAATCGACAAGTTCAGGATCAGGAACGGGTCAAATTCTCGATCCTTAACTGAGCGGCTCAGCGAATGAACACTCATCAGACGAGCAGCCGTGAAGACGAGCGAAGTCAGAACCACTCCGTAGAGAACGAGAAAACTCCAGTGCCAATGAGCATACGCAGCGGAATGCATCTCCCTATAAAGGACAAATCCTGCAAACAGGCCTGGTAACCACATCCCCAGCCAGATGAACCAAAAATCAAGCTTCAATGGCGTTACATACTTCCACCGGGGACGATTCACGAACTGAATCAACTCCGGCGGGAACTCTGCAGTTTGACCCTGCTTGGCCTTGCTCAGAATCCAAACCGAACCGAAAACTGCCAAGCCACCGAAAATCGCAGGACCAGTTACGGGTCGCAACCCTTCAAATTCAGCAAACCCAGCTAGAACTCCCGCCGCCCCACAAACCAACACTCCCGGCCAACGATTAATCCCAAAATGGTGCCCCGGCCGCCAGCAATTCGCGATCGCCGCCACGACTGGAATCCAGAGAAGAATTAACACGACTAACTGCCAGACCGGCCGATCCAACTTCGCCCACGTGAGCACTGGCCGAACAACCAAACAACCCGAGTACATGGACCAAATCACCTTCCAAGCCCAGTCAGGCGAAGCTCGCCCAAACCCGAGATCCTCGTCTGATTCAGCCATTGGAGCAGATTAACCGTTCTGGCGAACGACTGTCAACAAAGTAACTACGAATCTTTGCAACCTCCTCACCACCCTGATCGAGGTTCCACCCGTCTGGGGCACGGGGCCCGGGATCGTCTCGGTGGTGAGGGCACAAGCATAGCGAAGAGTCCTCACCACCGAGACGATTTTGGGTGGGGTGTGGCACTGGGCCGGCGGGTGGAACTTTGCCAATCGACATGAAAGATGGTTGACAAAACCCCTGAAACTTCGCCTAGTGAGTGATGATCACTTTCTTTAGACTGCGTGCGGTTCACCGCCGCTTCCAACAGCGGGCTTTAGCACGCGTGGAGCCACCCCAAACTACCGGCGGCATGTACCCACTTGTACCCACTTTCCTGAACCACCAAGCAACTCGAACTACACACGCCACACCCCCAACTGCCCCCAACAAATGAGCAAAACCAACGACTCGCTGAACCTAACACCCCCAACAAAATGCGTCACTGTTCTCTCATTTCAACGTGATCTGCCGACTCAGAATCGCCCGCCCATTGCTGTCCTTCAGCTCCATCTTCACAAACTTCGCATCCGCCGGAACCTCGAACTCCCCACCCAACTCAAGCCGCTTAGATGCCCCGGCGCCAAAGGAGATGGCCACCCAGGCGAATGGATCGTAGCTCCGAATCCAAACCCGGCACTTCGCCCGCCGCGCAACAACCGAAGTCGCAGACGTCCAGCAAACTGGAGCCGACGACCCGACCGCGCTCAAAAAGTGAGGATCAGAAATCGCGATCTTGTACCCCTCTGCCACGGCCGGATTATCAAACAAGGAGTAGTTATTCAACTGCCGATCCCCCTTGGCGTACTTCAACGCATTAAAACTGAGCCACGAAGCTGCCTTCAAACGCGGATACCGCAAAGGCACCGAGCGGAAGAACTCGGCAATCTTCTGATTCGCAAACGCCGGCTTATCTGCACCGTCTATCGACGCCCGATGCGAAGCCGCCCACTCCGCAACCATAATCGGATGCGCGGCGGAATACCGATTGTAAATATAGTCAATCGAATCCGTCGGGAACCGCCAATCGGCCGCACGCGACCGATCCGAGTCGTTATAGATCACCGAATAGAAGTTGACACCAACCCAGTCCACCGCCTCCGGCCCCGGATAAAAATCCGGAATCGGCTGCTCCGGAATCGTATTCGGACACCAAACCATAATCGCATTCGGCGCGATCGTCCGAACCACGTCCGCCACCAGCCGAAACTTCTCGCGGTACAAAGCCGGATTGCCATGATAAGGAGTCCAGCTCCCGTTCATCTCGCTGGCGAACCGAACAAACACCGGAATCCCGCTCTCGCGAATATCCTTCGCGAACTGCTGAAGATATCGGTCGTCCCGAACTTCGCCCAGCGAAGACGGCTCCCAGGCAATCTGAAGCGCCGCATTCGCCTTCTTGAGCTCCTTGGCGTAAGCAACGGGAAACCCGACTCCGTACTTGCGATACATGAAAAACATCGCATGCTTCTTACCGATGAGGTTGTTAAAGCTCTGCGGATACCGAGTCGCGTCCTCGCGCTCGATATTTGCACCCAGATACATCCCCGCCGCTGGCTCGCCGCGGGCGAGCGTGGCTTCGGTAACCAGAGAAGAAACATAGAGTTCGACCTTGGACCCATACCGATTTCCCCGCTCGCGCAAAACCTTGCCCGCGTTCGGATCACCAAGCTTGTCGTACCCCTCGGCTGCCTTCAGATATGCTTCGGAAGCCAACTGAAACTGCTCCTTGGCAAGATACGACTCGGCCCGAGACTTCCAAGCCGCTGGCCCCTGTGGCGCAGTGATCAGCCCAACCAACGAAAGCAACACAACTCTAACAGACGAAGCCAACCTTAAAGAAGTCGCTCAGCCCTCGTTGTACTTGTTGTTGCCGCACCCGCCTCTGCCGTCCGGGCGGATGTGGCAAGTGTGGATGCTCTCGTAGCCACGCCACGCATACGGGTCTTCGCCTGCAACCATCGTTACGTCGCGCTGGTCCAACGCGGAAACGCCGCCTTTCACCTCAGTGTTCCAAGCCCAAGGTAGAAGGGACTCCGCGCTCATATAGTGGTTCACTAACGACCGCCGATACCCGCCCTCGGCATAGTTCGGCAAGGAGCGGTGCAATAAGTAACCGTTGAAAAACACAATCGAACCCGCCTTGACCTCCACCGGAACCGCGTCGTCGTTCGAGTACGGAAAACGCCGAGCCTCCTCCGAGCAGTCAAAACGCCGATCCCCGTGCCACTCTTGAAAGTACATCACCCCGTTCTTATGTGAGCCCGGAATCACCCAAAGGCAACCGTTCTCAACCGTCGCATCGTCCATCGCAATCCACCCGCCCGTCAGCGATCGGTCGCGGGTCGGAATGTAAACCTCGTCCTGGTGCCAAGCCTGCCCGGGCTTACCGCTCGCCTTAATGAACAACATCGACTGCATGCACTTCACATTCGGCCCAATGATCCTGGTCAGCACATCGACAAACGAGGGATGCCGCAGATTCGCCTCGATGAGCGCCGAAATCTTGTGCGGAAAGTGGATGCAAAGCACCTGCCTCAGCACCTCTTCATCGGTCATCGAGGCAGTCACCGCTGGCGTACCCCGAACCTCACCCTTCTCCCCTCGACAGATCTCAGTCGCTTCCTTTCGAAGCCCCGCAATCTCATCGGGAGACAGAGCATTCTCAACGACAAGAAACCCGTTCTCCCGATAAAACTCGGCTGCCCCGCCAGTCATCGGCAGATCAAAGTAACCCTCAGGGCGACCCGAAGCCCAAGAAGCCCAGGGTGCAAGCCCCAGCTCCTCCGCGAGCTGGTTAAGACTAGGAGAGATCATCTTCTGATCTTACTAGTAGTAGAAGCCAAACAGGTCACGATCCTGGTCAGCAGCCTTGTTAATCCACCCCTTCACCGCGTTGGCAGCAGAAGCCGCATCTTCGCCATACGGGTGCGCCGCCGCAAGATCATCCAGTTTGGAACCTGCAAAGGCAGGCTGCGCCGCCCTGGCCTCTTCGGCAAGGAGATAGCCGTAGCAAGGAAAATCATCGGGATGCGGAACGCTGATTGGAGCCAGCCGCTCCATCAGTTTTCCTTCAACCGAAAATACATCCCGCGGCACCCCAGACTGCTTCAGCATCTTGTCGAAATCACCAGTCCAGCCCGAGCTGCTTCGCATCTGCTCAAACGAACCAACGTCTTCCCGTTCCCCGACTGTTTCAATGATCATCTCAAAAACGTAGGCCAGTTTCGCTCCGCACCGCGAATCCAACGGCTCGCCAAATATAAGCGCATGCAGGAGTTGCTCGCTCGTCGGATACGGTCCAGAAGACTTTGGACCGTCGTAGGCCGGCGTTTCTGTCTTCTTTCCGAGAATCTTTACGATGAATCCCAAGCACCCGCTCAGCTCAACGTCATCACCATCATCCTCTTCGTCCTCCATATCCTCGAAGAACTCATCATTGCCTTTCAGGTCATTGGCTTTGCTAGCCAGAATACGATCGAAGGCAGCCTGATCTTTGGAACCAAGGAGCCGAGAAACTTCGCCCGCCGGGGCGGAGTAGACGCTGAGTGAATATCCCATCAGCGCACACTCTATCAGTTCGACTTGCCCAATGTCAAATTCTTTAGTTCATCCGACTAACTCAACCCGCAAATGATACGGGATGCTGACGGGTAGACTCCTCAGACAGTAGGACACAAAAGGAATGAGCGACGTAGCTAACAAATATCCCAACTACAGCCCTGGCCTAGAAGGCGTGATTGCTGGAATCAGCACGATTTCTGAAATTGACAGCGACCGAAGTTCGCTCCAATACCGAGGCTACGACGTTCACGATCTTGCCGAAAAGGGTTCGTACGAAGAGTGCGCCTACCTGCTCATCAAAGGCAAACTGCCAACCCAGGCCGAGCTCAAGGAGTTCAACGACATCCTCGTTGCCGAGCGCGAAGTTCCGCAGTATATCTACGACGTGCTCGCGGCGATGCCAAAGAATGCCACTTCGATGGACCTCGTCCGCACCGCATACTCGGCTCTGGCTCCTTCCGATCCAGATTACAAGAGTGAACCAACCGACCACGAAGCCAACGTTCGCAAGGCTATCCGAATCGTGGCAAAAGCGTCCACCATCGTCGGAAACGGACACCGAATCCGAAACGGCATGACCCCGCTCAAGCCAAAGCCCGAGCACACCATCGCCCAGAACTTCCTCTACCTTTTCAGCGGAGAAGAGCCGAAGGCGAAGACCGTCGAAGTCATGGACGCATCGCTTTGCCTCTACGCCGAGCACGGCTTTAATGCCTCGACATTTGCCAACCGGGTCACCGTAGCTACTTTGTCAGACCTCTACTCAGGAGTCGTCACGGGAATCGGAACCCTTCGTGGACCGCTCCACGGAGGCGCGAACGAGGAGGCGATGCACATGATCCTGGAAATCGGAACTCCAGAGAACGCTCAGGCCTGGATCGACGATGCGCTCGAAACCAAGAAGAAGATCATGGGCTTCGGCCACCGCGAGTACAAGAAGGGCGACAGCCGCGCCTTTTATATGAGCAAGGTTGCCAAGGAGCTCGGCGAAGAGCAGGGCAACACCAAGTTCACCCAGATTGCCGAAATCCTTGAGAAGACGATGGCGGAGCGAAAGAACATTTTCCCCAACGTCGACTTCCCTTCGGCCTACGCCTACTATCTTCTGGGAATCCCCATCGACCTGTATACGCCGCTCTTCGTGGTTTCACGACTCGCTGGCTACACCGCTCACGCCATCGAACAGCTCGACAACAACCGCCTCATCCGACCCAAGGTCATCTACGAAGGCGCGCACAATCTCGAATACATTCCGATCGAAAAGCGATAGAGAAAAAAGCCCCTCTCATTCGAGAGGGGCTTTTTTCTCTTGCACTACTGGATGTTCCACAGGGCTTTGACTTCATCAAAGCTGAGTCGGAAGTCGGACCAGGGGTTGTAGCCAACAATGTTTCCGGTGTTGTTGGCATTCAATCCGCACTGATCTCTTACATCTCGCCCGAGACCGCTCCAGATGAATATTCGCCCCAGGTTCTTCGACAGGTTCTTTTGCACCACGTCTCGGTGATAAAGCTCATTCCGAATAGCAAGCAACAACTGTTTTCGAGTCGGCGGCATCTGGGCTGGAAGCAGAGGCATTAGCTTTCCGCCCTGAACACGGTAGTTCTTGGCAATCTCGCGCACATGGTCAACCGTCTTGTCCGCAAAACTAATGTTCGCGCCATTTCCGTCAATCATATTTGCATCGAACGGCATCGCTCCGAGGTCGCCGTTTACGAAGTAACACTCGGTTACGTCGACAATTTTTGAGGCCGCAGGCATTGGTAAATTGGCGACCAAATCTACACTTCTCTCCAACTCACTGACCCACCGTTGGGCATACTGCTCAGCCGTTTCCCAAGTCCCATACTTCGGGTCTTGAGGACCATAGAATAGCAAGTCTTTCCCGTTACCCATCAGGTCACCAAAATCATTACTAAAAAAGCGCCAGCGTAAGATTGGCGACCGGAAGTGCATCGCCCGGCGACCACACTGTTGTGACCACTTGTAACCGTTCATCTCTTGACCGTAGCTCGAAATTTCAGCAACTCCCGGAGACAACGCGCCACTCTGTTGGAAATTCATCAGCTTGCCGCCCACGAAGTTGGCGTTGATCTGGTTTGCATTTTCATTAAGGAACGAGAACGCGGGCATCGAGAGTGGGTTCGACCCAAACGATGGGGGTACTCCGAGCGCAGTCCGGACGGCTGGGCTCACTCCGTAGTTGAGGCCAACGGTAACTCCGTCATTCACCTTGCCAATACCGGCCCATGAGCCGACTGGCGCAAACGCAGAGCCACCAGGATGTCCAGTGCCCGGCTCGTTTCCAAGCTGAAAGCCGATCTTTTGGACAAAGTTGAATGTCTTCGCCCTTGCCACTCCGAACCTAGATCGGGCCTGGGTCGCTGCAGAGTCGTTGACGATGTTCACGTATCGCTGCAAGCTCTGCTTCAGGTACGGCAGCATTGCTTGCTCGGGTCTCCACCAATCGCGCTCTCGAGGTTGCAGCAGTTTGAGCGGATTAGGGAGCTTGTTCCCAAGCGGATCGACGGTAACCTTGGTCCATGAGTCGGTGGTTCCCGTGTGAGCGTTGATCCCTGGCAGAACCACAAGCAGCAAGTTTAAAGCGTTCCGTGGATCGTTGCTTCTCAGCATCAGCCGTCCGACGAGACCATCGGTGATCCGATCTTTCTGAAGCGCATCCGCGTCACAGGGACCGTAAAAGTGGTGGTTGACGGCTCCATCCACACGCACCCAAGTGTTTGCCGGCAGCGAGTCCGTCACTTCGAGCATTTCGGCCCAAGTTGCGCACACGGGATCATCAAACCGATATTTGGTTTCGGAAAGTGCGACCTGAGCCGCCTGCATAATTCCCGTTTGATTATTGTAACGAGCTTTGACTCTGGCTTCCTGGAACTTAGGAATTCGGATTTGGGACATTGAAGCACCGCCTCCTGGTGGTAGGGCGTGAACATTGATACCAAACCGCGAGGCAAACCACTCGGGGGTCTGCGAATATCCCACCGAACAAACAGACACCAACGCAATCAGCGAAACTCGTTTCATACGAGTTGTTTGCCCTTGTGCCAAGTGCGACTAGCAGAGAAAAATGCTAGGTTTTTGGGCCAGAGCAAGTCAGACCCCGCATCTCTGCGAGGTCTGACCGGATCGTTTGGCACGGATCGTGCTTAGGCGGGAAGCCCTTCGGCTTTTCGCTTTGCGTCAAGTTCGGCAGGGTCGAAGCTGAGCTTCTTTCTCGTCGGCGTTTTTGCGTCGATCATCCGCCAAACCGGCACTTCCTCGCCAGATTCATGTGCGGCCTCTGCCACGATGCGAAGGAAGATTCCCGCGCACAAGGGGCAAGTCGTGTCAGCTCCATTTGCTGCGGCCAATTCCGCGCGCAACTGAAGGGTTGTCCGACTTTCTCCCACCGGGATCGCCTCAACGTACTCCTTCACCATTGTCGGAGTCGGAATCAGGAGTTTTGCCCCGACAGGAAAGCCCTGAAAGGACTTTCCTAGCGATTGCACTTCCGGCTTCATGTCCGGCTTCATCTTTTCTGCCCAAGTTTTCGCTGCCATTACTGAATATTAATATACAGGTCGGTGAGCACTTCTTCGGGGGGAACCTGGCGACAATCGTTCACATAATCCTCATAAGCGGGCTCCATTCCAAACTCATGGCCGTTCAGCAAAAGCCATTTGGAGAATTTGTTCCAAGCGTCCCCCAGCCCGCTATACGGTCCGACGTGGCGGTAGCGGGCCCAGCGTCCGCCACCAAGCGTGACTTCTTCCATTCCCTCGGGAGTGGGTTGGTCACCCATCAGCTGGACTCCAGCGGCAGAGCGCAGCTCATGCTCTGGCGTCAGCTCAGGTGAATCGTAGTAGACGGCGATCATTGCTCCTCCCCACAACTGGTGTTGAGCGGCAAAGACCCCTAGCTTTTCAAATGCGGTTCCGATGAGGTGATATGCCCCTTTGTGAGGGAGAGTCGCGAGCCGCCTTGGCTCGCAGTTTTCGAGGATGTTGACTTCCATTGCAATTTCTCCGATATCGACCGGGAGCAGGGCAATCGGCCGTGTTCCGGTGAAGAAGTGAACGCCATTTCCCGTTCTAACATGGTATTCACGGCGAACATCGTTCCGCGACTCTGTTGGAGTCTGGTCGAACGTCGCCTTGAATGCTCGAACGAAGGTCTCATGGCTCCCATAGCCCGCCAGGATCGCGATGTCGCCAATCTGTTCCGTGGAGTATTTGAGCTGGTAGCAGGCCCTTTCGAGCCGCAACCGTCGATGCATTTCGTTAATGCTCTCCCCGGCCAAAGCCGAAAAGATCCGATGCACATGAAACGGAGATACCGAAACAACCCCCGCGACATCTCGAAAATCGAGCGGACGATCCAGGTGGCTCAGAATGATCTGAACGACTTCATTCGCCATTTTCAGGTAGTCGGTTCGAGTCTTTGCGTTCACTTCAGATTCATTCTCGCTTTTGGCCCAATCGATTCGTTTGACCCGGATTGCGGAATTGGGTCGGAACTTATGACGTAGAATATTCGATATGCCCAAGCCAGTTCCAGTCCGCGAGGAACCCAGCCTTGGCACTCCTGCGAAAATGAACACGATTCAGAAGAGCCTGTTTGAAGCCGAAATTGTCGAACAGATTCGCACCGTGTTCGACCCCGAAATTCCGATCAACGTCTACGATCTGGGGCTGATTTACGATATTCAACTCGACGACGAAAAGAACGCCCATGTGCTGATGACGCTCACCTCTCCTTCTTGCCCAGTGGCGGGTTCGCTTCCCGGCGAGGTGGAAACCGCGGTTAGAAACACACCCGGAATCGGCAAAGTCTCGCTCGAACTGACCTGGGATCCGCCGTTCACGATCGAAATGATGAGCGAGGAAGCGAAACTCATCTTGGGGCTCGACTAATGAAGTTCTCGGCGCAAGAAGAGTACGGTCTGCGGTGCCTCATCCAAATCGCCCGCGCTGGTCGCCCGCTGACGATTCCCGAAATTTCTGATCTTGAAGGTATCAGCTCAACCCACGCGGCGAAGACGCTTATGATCCTCCGCAAAGAAGGCTTTGTCGTTGCAAGCAGAGGTCAATCTGGCGGCTATTCGCTAGCCCGCGCCGCGTCCGAGATTGTCGTTGGCGACGTGCTATCTGCGCTCGGAGGCAAGCTCTACGACGCCGAATTCTGCCGCAAACACGCCGGCGCCCTCGACATCTGCACCCACGCCGTCGACTGCTCTGTCCGTTCGCTTTGGCAAATTATTCAGAGTGCCGTCGACAACGTCCTTGACAAACTCACCCTCCAGGACATGGTCGCCACGGAGTCAAAATCAAACGTCACATGGTCCACCAAACCTCAAACCGCCAACCTGTAAGCATGTTCCCCATCACCATCTCCGAGGCCGCCATTGCCCAAATCAAAAGACTCGTGGCCAAAGACGGCCGCCCAGATGTCTTTCTTCGTCTCGGAGTAAAGGGCGGGGGCTGTAGCGGCTTCGAGTACCGCATGGAACTCGACACCGTCCGCCGACCCATCGACCTCGAACTCGTCATCGAAGGCGTCACCATTGTCTGCGACAGCAAGAGCGCGAAGTTCCTCGAAGGCTCCACCTTCGACTACACCGGAAACCTCATCGGCGGTGGCTTCAAGTTCGAAAACCCAAATGCCGCCCGTTCCTGCGGCTGCGGCACTAGTTTCACTCCAAAGTCGGCTTAGCGAATCGTCATTCCGACAATGACGCCGCCAGACACAGCGATGTTGAGAGTCATCACCGTGTCACCCAGCTTCACGCGATAGGATCGCCGCACGTCTTTTTCTCCCTCCGACGTAAGGAGCACGAAATTGCTTAAAGCTCCCAAAGACGCAAACTGTTTTGAAGTCGAGATCAGAACTGACAAAGGAACTTGCTTGAGAAAGGCGGGCGAAAAATCGGCTTCATCCGCCTTTCCGTCCAGCAGATTCTTAAACATAATCTGATGCTTGAGCGTTAGCTCCGGCAAAGAGTCTGCAATCGCAGGGGCGACCGGGGTCAGCTCAAAAAGCTCCCGCACCTCGTTGCTAAGCGCCTCGCGATTCTTGTACTCATGGTTTGCAAGAACGATCACCGTCGTCCCCTTGACGGTACGCTCGATCACGTTCGAGAATCCCGGAATTCCACCAGTGTGCGAGTAACTCGCCAACTGGCCATCAGTATAGTTCGAGTCCCAGCCAAAGCCATAATTGCTCTTGAACCTCTTCGCCGTCGGATCAGGGTTGAACATGAGCTGCTTCTCGGCTTCTGTGAACAGCGAGCCTCCTCGCAGTGCCACGTCCCATTTGGCCATGTCTCCCAAAGTCGAAACCAAGGAGCCAGCCGCATAGGGCCAATCCATATTGATCGGGAAACTCGGCTTTCCATCCTCCCCATAGCTGGCCACCGGCTTGTACTTTGATTCCGGCCCGCTCGAATGCATGCCAGTCGGGGCAAGGATGTATTTGTTGAGGGCCGAAAAATAGTCCATTTTGGTCGTGCGCTCGATGATGGACCCAAGCAAGCAGTAGCCCGTATTGTTGTACTTCCAACCCTTCCCAGGTTCAAAATCCATCTTGACGTTTTTGACGAACTGCCATATGCCGTCCGGCTTTGTTGGCTTGATGATGATCGACATCACCTTTGGAGAGTCTGTATAGCTGGGGATTCCGCTGGTGTGAGTCAAGAGTTGCCTCACTGTCACCCAGTGCCAGGTCGCCGGAGTATCAGGCATCAGCTTGCCCAAGTTGTCCTCGTATGCGAACTTCTTATCTCTCACAAGCCGAACAATTAGCCCAGCTGTGAATTGCTTCGTGATTGAAGCCAGGCGATAGTGCCCATCATTCTTCACCATAGCACCTTTGCCATATGTTTTAAGGTGAACGACCTTTCCATCCTTGAGCACCGCAACACCGACTCCGAGCAGACCTTTACCCATGTGCTTTTGGACAACGGCATCAACGGGATTCGCCTGCGCAATGACCAGTGAAAGAGTAAGTGCGGATAGCATTGCGTGAGTTTACGAGCCGAACCCACGATAGAGTTGCGTGAAATTTGCCATAATAGTTACTTAGACCCGTTTCGGGTCTTGACCTTGTGCAGAGCGGTGTCCGAGTGGTCGAAGGAGCACGATTGGAAATCGTGTAGGCGGAAACGTCTCGAGGGTTCGAATCCCTCTCGCTCTGCCAGTTTCCTCTTATGCTGGTTCCTGAACTGCAACGTATCTTAGAGGCGTTTCAGTCTCGAATCGCAACAGGCAATCTTTCCGTCGAAACAGTTTCCGACAAAGAGCTTTTGCTCACGTCTCAAGTTCCAGACACGTTTCCAATTACCATTACCTTCGAAAATCCGGGAGACATTGTGGTTCGTCTGGCGCCATGGCATGAGCACCTGACTTCAACAGAACAAGCCACGAACTTGGCGATCTGGCTCCTGACGCCTTACTATCGGATCGTGGCGATGTACAGTGGTGGGCAGTTGATCTCCAGCCACTGTGAAATCTATCGAAACGAAGGATGGGAGGCTTCCGAAACGGTCTACTTCGCTAACCCAGAAGAAGGGCTGCCCGACCCAGATGAGATCAGAATCCGACACCAGGCAGTGTTTTTGGATTCGAGTTTCCCGCGTTTTTATCTAAGCGCAGAACTTGACGGAGCCGGATTTCCCGTCGGGACCCTCCTCGGCGAAACAATCTATCATCTCAAGAACGGCGAATGGCACCCGACGAACGTGCCGGACATGCCCGAGTAAGCCTCAGCCGACGTAGATTTCTTGATCACCCCAGCACGTCTGCAAGTAATCGATCTGCCCCATGTGCAACGTCGCATGCCATCCTGGGAGCTTCATCAAGAAGCGCATCGGCATCGTCCATCCCTGCCCCGAGTCGAGGGTCATGTCAACCTCGTCAGGACTCAGGGAATCCAGGGCTGCATTCACCAGTTCAAGACCGCTCGCAAAGGCCGCCTTAATCTCGTCAACCGAGATAATCGCCTCTTCCTCCGAAGTCTGCTGGGCAAGCCAGGCATCCAGGTTTTCCACCTTCGGCGTCGCCCGATTCCGGATCATCTCGGCGAATCGGCCGTAGTACAGCGCCGAATGTGAGGCAACCCGAAGAGCCGACTTTGCCGTCGGGGTTGGAGTCCAATGCAGCCGATCCGTAGGCACATGCGAAAAATTACGGAGGAACATTTCCATCCCGTCCTTCGCATCTTTCTTGCAAAGTTCTACATACGCCAATTGGTCCATCGCCAAGATTCTACTGCCAAGCAACCGGAACATGGAGCCGCTGATACGTCTCGATGGCAAAACGGTCGGTCATACCGGCAACGTAATCCACCGCCCCCTGAACCCCTTCGTACCCCTCGGGCAGAGTTCCGGGTTTCAAAAAATGGGCAAACAGGTCTTGGACTAATAACTCCGCCTTGGTGACGTCGGGATACAGCTCCGGGTAGCGCAAGTAAACGTTCTCAAACATCCACTCCTTCAGCCCATTCATCGCCTTCAAATACTTGTCAGATATACGAACATACGGCTGATCGACGCTCTGTTCGATCACGTCTCGCACCAGAATCCCGATCCGATCCGAGTATCGAGTCCCGAGCAAATCAAACTCCGAGGGCACCCTGTCGATGATTCCGGAGCGGACCGCGTCGTCGATATCGTGATTCAGATAAGCAATCCGGTCGCTCAGCCGCACCACCGCCGCCTCCAGGGTCGAAATCTGCTCGCCATCTGCATCAGAAAGGTCCTTACGCCCCTTACTATGCCCGTCGATCCCCTGTCGAACTTCCTCGCTCAGGTTCAAGTTCTCCAGGACATCGACGATCCGCAACGACTGCTCGTAATGCCGAAATCGCCTCGGCGCGCCAATTCCGGCCTCCAGTGGCAACGACTCCTGATCGCCCTCGCTTCCCTGCTCTTTCCAAAAGGCGCCAATCGCCTCATCCAAAGCGCGCTCGCCAGCGTGACCAAATGGGGTGTGACCAACGTCGTGGCCCAGAGCAATCGCCTCAATCAAATCTTCATTCAGCCGCAATGCTCGCCCAATGGTCCGCGCGATCTGCGCGACTTCTAGCGTGTGAGTCATGCGAGTGCGGTAATGATCCCCCGCCGGATCAATGAATACCTGCGTCTTGTGCTTCAGCCGGCGAAACGCCTTGCTGTGCAGAATCCTATCCCGATCTCTCTGGAAACAAGTCCGAACGGGATCAGGTTCTTCGTCAACAATCCGCCCTGAAGAGCCCCTCGCCAGACACGCCAGAGGTGACAAAGCCGCCGCCTCTCGGGTCTCAATCTGCTCGCGAATCGTCATTGGCACCCGTTAAAGACGGATGAAAGCCAAAGACTGCCGCTTAGTTTGAAGTCGACGAAGTTGTGAAAAGCCGCGACAGGGCCGAACCCTGGTTCTTCAAAGTACTCATGCGCGACTCCATCGCGATGAACTTCGCCTTCAGATCGTCCGACTTCTGGCTCGCCCGTAGGTTAATCCGGTCGATATCTTTCTGCAAGTCGTCCGCCTGCTTCTTAAAGTTATCCTGGCCCGCAACAGCCAAACCATTTAGCGAGTCAGTAAACGTCTTCAGGGCCTCGTTCACCGAGCCGCTAAGGCCCCGAACATAGCTCATTGAGCCAACAACTCCGGTTGTTAGACCGGTGTACTGAATCTGAAGCCCGTTTGCAACCGTATTCCCGGTCGCTCCGGTGAGGAATTGGCCGCTTCCGGTTGCCGCCTGACCCGCGATGGTTCCGGCAACATCAACACCGTCCACGAGCGAACCCGCCGCGAACCCAACTCCCGAGTTCGTGCCGAGCGGTGACTGGTTGCTCACCAGCGTAAAGCGCCCGTTCGTGCCGAACTTCTTGCTGTCAATCTGCAACTTGCCGCCGTTGTCGCTCGCAGTAACAAGCTCCTTCAGCTTCGAGTCGCTATTAATCTTGTTGACGATATCGGCCATCGAGGCACCGACATCGATGTTCAGAGCATAATTCGTGTTGCCCATCAGGGCTCCGCCGAAGGTCAAGATTTCCGAGACTGTATTAGGCCCGGTTTTGGTCGTCGCAGCGACGTACTGCGTCTTCGTCGCAACCGTAGTGATGTTGATATCGTACGGCGTCGTGCCCGAAGCCTGTGCAGTCGAGGCACCAGAAACAAAGGTCAACGCGCTGTTCGCGCTCGAACCAGAGTTTTGAAAAATTTTCCTCACTCCTTCTGGATCCTTAGCGAGGGCAGTCTTGAATGCCGCAGTATCAAAATCGATGGTTCCTTTGGAATTCAGCCGCATGCCGATCGAAGCGGCGTTTTTGTAATCCCCAGTTGCCCCCGGAATCGTGTTGAACAGCGATGTCGTGAACGTCGAAAGGAACTGCCGGACGGTTGAATCGCCGAAAAGTGGCCCGGTGGCAAAAGTCTTATCGTCAAACTGGCTGTATTGGTCGATAAAGGCGGCCGTCTCGTTGAACGAGGTGATGAACGACTGAACTCGATTCGAGATTGTGTCCGTGTCGCTAGTCAATGAGATTGTCGACTTTTCTGGGGTCGTGGAGTTAGCCTTCAACAGTGTAAACGTTGCCCCCGGCACGACGCCTTTGATGCTGTTTGTCGAAGCCGTCAAGTTGACGCCGTCGATGCTGTAAGCCGCGTCCTGCGCCGCGACCAACTCGTTAGCCGCGCCCTTCTGAAGGATTCCTAGAGCCGCTAGAGTGTTGTTTGAGTCAGTAAACGTTGGAGTCGAGGATGGATTCTTGATCTCGAGTCGGTACTTGGTCGCCCCGCCCTCGGTTACCGAAACTACCGAAGCCGTCGCCCCGGTAGAAGCCGCATTGATCTTGTCTGCGACACCCTGCAACGTATCGGTCTGGAGGTTCAATGTCACCGACACGCCGTTGATTTGAACTGTCTGATCCGTCAGGCCAGTCGTCCCCATAAGGCTTCCAAGAGCCGTCGTCGAAGAAGTCAGCTTCGTTCCTGCCGCCCCGTTGGTGATCGCTTCGCGAATGATGGTTGTGCCATTCAGCATCCCCAGCGAGTTCAAAATTGTGCCGCTCACGTCCGAAAGCTGTGGCTTCCCGGTCAGTCCGGTCGTGCCGGAGGAAAAAGTGAGATAGGCGTTGTTCGTTCCGCCGTCGATAACCGAAGCCGTAACACCCGTTCCCAGGGCGTTCACCTTTTGAGCGATCGAGGTGATTGAATCTGTTGCCTCAACATTCACGGCTTTACCATTGACGGCAAACGAACCCGTAAACCCAAGCCCGGTTGTCGCGCTGGTCTGCGCCGAGCTCGAGAGCTTCTGAGCCTGCGCAAGCCTTGTAACGGCCAAGTTGAAACTTCCCGCAAGTGTCGCACCAGGATCGACGGCCACGCTGGCCACCGCGTTATCGCTGGATGCCGCCGTAATCGCCGAGAAAGTTCCCAGGGTCGTCAGCTGGTTACCCGCTGAAGCGATTCCCGTGATCTTCCCCGCGAATTGACTGTAGAGTTCGGCCTTGTTGCGAAGAGTAGTCTGCTGCTGCGTCAGACGCTGAATCGGGGCTTTTTCGATGTTGACAAGCTGCGTGATAATGCTGTCGGTATCTAACCCGCTGCTTAATCCGCTAAACGAGATTCCGTTTGTGCTTGAAACTGCCATCTTGCCCCTTTCCCATCAAGCCGCGACCATTCCGTACAGCTGGCTTGCCTCAGCTACCTTCTTCCGCACTTGATCTTGAATTTGAGCAAGAACTTCTTCAGAAAGGCCCAAAGCCTCATAAATCACTGGGTCAATGCCGCCAATTGGGGCCTTGTCCTGGCCGTAATACACACTTTTGTGCATCCAGTCTGCGAGGTGAAGAGTTGCGAGTGCCTTATCAACCGTTGGCTCGAATGGCCCCTCGTGCCATCGAATACTGTGGACGATCTGCTCTGGCAAGCCCCACTTCTCAGCGATCATCGCGCCAATCCCAGCGTGACTATCACCTAAGAAGTGCGCTTCGACCTCTTCGTAAGAGATCCCTTCTTTGAGGGCCTTCTGGACCATCTTGTCGTACACAGACTTGAAGTTGCAGAAGATGAACATGCGCCCGATATCGTGCAAAATGCCGATGGTCGAAAGCGTCTCGATCGACTTCTTATCCACGCCCAGCTTGTGGCCAATGGTTTGGCAAGCGGCGGCAGTGGCAAAACTGTGCTCCCAAAAGCGCCGTGCGCCTTCCGGGTCAATCGGATTCTTGCTGCTAAATGCAGCGATGGAGCCGACAGAGAGCGTGATGGTTCGGACCTGCTGAATTCCCAGAATCATAACCGCCTGGCCAACACTGGTTACTTGGCGCGAAAGGCCGTAGTAGGCAGAGTTGACGATGCGCAATACCTTGGATGCCAACGCCGAGTCACCAGAAATAATCTCATCGATCCGGTGCAGATCTGGCTCAGTCTTATTCGTTTCATCCAACACTTTCGCCACCGCTGTCGGCAACGGCGGGAGCTCCTTGAGCGATTGCTCTAGGCGTTTACGTATAACCAATGCTTCTGCATCAACAACCATTATCAAACCCTCGTGTGACTTCCAAAATGGAATTTATGTCCACAATCAAAGCCACCCTTCCATTGCCAAGAATCGTTGCACCTGATAATCCAGGCAGTTCTCCGCAATATTTACTGATCGATTTGATCACAACCTCTTGTTCCCCTAGAAGTCGGTCGACGACCAAGCCAACTTTTTGCTCGGCCGAACCTACCACTACGACGTAGTTATCGGCAGATTCTTCCGTAAAACTTCCCGGAACTTTGAAAAGATTGCGAAGTTTTAGAATCGGGACCGTTTGCCCCCTCAAAATAATCACCGGCTGGCGCCCGACTTGAGTGATCGGCTGGGCATCAATCGAGAGAGTCTCGATGATCGAGCCAATCGGCATCACATAGTCCACATCGCTCACTCTTGAAAGCAGGCCACCCATGATCGCGACCGTCAGAGGCAGCTTGAGGATGAACCTCGTTCCAACTCCGACCGTGCTTTCGAGGTCAATGAGGCCGCCCATCGCCATGATGTTCGACCGGACAATGTCCATTCCAACTCCACGACCACTCACGTCTGTGACTTCCTTCGCAGTGCTAAATCCGCTGTGGAAAATGAGCATCTGAGCATCGCGGTCTGAAAGACGCGCGGCGGCTTCCGCTGACATCAGCCCCTTTTCGACGGCTTTAGCCCGCAAACGGTCGGCGTCGATGCCTCGACCATCATCGATGATTTCGACCCAAATTGCATTGTCTTTGTGCTTAGCGGTGAGCCTCACCGTTCCGGTCTCTGGCTTTCCGGCGGCAACCCGCTCCTCGCTGGTCGGCTCAAGTCCGTGGTCCACCGAGTTTCGGATCATGTGGATCAGCGGGTCGCTGATGCCTTCGATGACGCTTCGATCAACCTCGGTCTCGCCACCTTCGATGACCATCTCGACCTTTTTGCCGAGCTTTCGAGACAAGTCGCGCACCATGCGCGGGAAGCGTTGGAAGACGGTATCAATTGGGAGCATTCGCGCCCTCATGATCTCTTCTTGCAATTCGCTGGTTACTCGGCCAATGTGACCTACCGTTTCGGCCAACGACTCGACTTCTTCGCTCGAAGATGCCTTCGCGGCGATGTTCGCCCCGATCTGACTCAAACGAGTTCGGTCAATAACCAACTCTCCAACCAAGTTCATCAAATTGTCGAGAAGGGAAACGTCAACGCGAATCGTCTGATTCGCCTCTCGCTTGGCTTCAGGAGCTCGTCTATCTGCCTGACGTCTATCGTCGCCTCGCTCAACAATCTCGTCGAGCCCCGCCGGAGCCTCGGCAACAACCGCGTTCGCCTCCGGCGCCGCAGCCTCAAGCTTGAACGGCACAACATCCACCGCCTTCACTTCTCCAATCGAAGAGAGGTTCTTACTCACATCCGCTGGGTTATCGTTGAGGGCCACTAGGAAGCGCGCTTCAAAATCAAACTCCTCAGCCTCAATCTTCTCCTGAACGGGGTTTGCCCATAAAATCTCGCCCGAATTGGAAATCGCAGAGATCGCCATGAACATGCGGACGTACTTCATCCCGCAAGTCTCGTCCAACTCCACCCGGACCTCGTAGATGCCTTCCAAGGTCGGGAGTTCTTTGAGGGATGCAAGAACATCCTCCGGCCAGATAACCGCCTGCTTGGAGGCTGGTTTCGCCACCACCTCCGCTGGCGATCCACCTTCAGCGAATGCGTTTAGCATTGCCACCAACTCCGGGTGGGTCGAAATATCCTGACCCGATTCCGCCAGGGTCTCCTTGCCCGAAAGCATCGTATCAACCGTCTGGATCAAGCAATCAGCAATCTCCGGAGTCACGGTCAACGAGCGATCTCGAACCTTAAACAGCACGTTCTCGAACTCGTGTGTAAGGTCGGCATAGTTGGCAAAGCCCATCGCTCGGCTCGATCCCTTGATCGTGTGCGCTGCTCTAAAAATGGCACCAATTCTATCGTCGGTAGGATCGGCTTCAAGTTTGCCGATCTCGGCCTCAAGAATTGTCAACTGCTCCTCGGTCTCCTGCAAAAACAGGTCGAGGTATTCGTTCATATCAACGCCGGCACTCATTCGTTCACTCCAATCAAGCTATTCATGTCGACAATCGAAATCAGCGTGTCGTCCATATTCACAATTCCGCGGACCATATTGCTCATCACCGAATTCGACTCCGAGACGCCCTCTTGAATGTCGTTCTCGGTAATCGTGATGACCTCAGCGACGTCGTCGACCAAGAAGCCCACCGAGCCGTGCTCGTTTTCGGTGACGATCACGTAGCCATCCTCCACGGGTTGTTCTGAAGGAATTCCGAGCCTGATTCGCAAATCCGAAATCGGCAAAGTCCGACCACGTAGGTTAGCAAGTCCTAAAAGGTGGGAGGTCTGGGTTGGCAACGGGGTCACATCGCGCCAGCGGATGATTCCGGTGACGGAATCAACACTAAACGCGAAGTGCTCGTTGCCAAGCTGGAAGCGCACGAGTTTCTGCTCAGGGAGAATGACCTCGTTTTCAATAACTGCGACTTCTGACATAGTTGGTAGTTGAATCTTTGGTATCTCCAACTGGCATCTTTACTAGCAAAATGCCATTACAACTCCTAACACAAGCGCGACCCAGAAAGATTAAGAACCTCGCAAACCGAACGGTATCCGGCTCAAAAGCAAGCTGACTAGGTGAGTTCAACTCGCCGATTGTGCTACAACCATAGGTAAGTTGGTGATAACTGTGAATTATCTGCGCTCGATTGTGGTCTCGTTGTGCCTGGTGCTTGTCGCCGTCGGCCTCGGTCAAACGACGTTCAACGTCACCTCGCCAACCAATGGTGACTGGCTCAACGGAAACAAATCCTTGACCTTCAACGGCAAGGGTGCCTCCGTCGAAGTCACCGTCTCGGCGACGGTAACCAGCCCTTCAGGCTCCTCAACCGTAAGCACCTCGGTGAACCCCACTATCGCCGGCGAGTTCAACGGCTCGCTCAACTTGACGTTTGCAGCAAACGCACCACAGGGCGACTACACCATCGTCGTAACTGCCACCGAGCCCGGCAAAACTTACACTCCGGTTAACTTGGCCGTCAAAGTGGACACCAAGTTCCCTAAGCTTCTCGAATATCGTCCAGCCCAGAATTCATTTGTCAAAGGCATCGTCCCAATCCGATTCAAGCTTCTTGAAGACAACATGAAGGACTGGCGCGTGACCGTCGGCGGTAGCGACATCCCCAATAACACGGGTAGCAACACCGAGTTCACCCTCGACTGGAACTCAGGCACCCTCGAGACCGATGGGGCGCAGAATATTTCCCTCGTAGCGAAAGATCAAGCTGACAACCCGCTTAACTTCTCTATTCCGGTCACCGTTGACCGACGTGCCCCAATCGCCACCATCCAATTCCCCAATGCCACAACTCCAATCAGATCTAGGGCTGATGTCACAGTCATCGTCGACATCGCCGATCAGTTCGCAAATGCCGTCTCCGTCACCGGAGTAGATGTGATCATCCAACGAACCGACGGCACCTTTATCACCCGCGTCGCTCGCCAATCCTTCTCGGATATCGGGAACAACACTTGGCGATACACCGGAAAGCTCCGATGGAGAAGCGGTTTTCCCAACGTTTACAAAATTATTGCGACCGGATTGGATAAAGCTGGCAACGTTGCCGTCCGACAAGAAGTAGCGGTGCGAGTCAACGGCTAAAACCGTCCTTACCCTTAGTAACCATGAATAAGCTCACCACAACTGCGCTCCTGCTCGGCTCCATCACGGCGATTTCCGGAGCCCAGATTCCGGACCTGCTCAACTCGATGGACGCCGGTTCGCGCTCGCTTGGAGCCTTTGGCGTGACGGGTGCCGACACTTTCAGCATCCTGAACAATCCGGCAGGGCTTGGCTACGTCTCCAGCAAGAGCTATGGCTTGGCATATCGCAACATGCCGATGAGCTTTACCAGCCTGACCGGGAACCTCAACTCGCCTTTCACCTCCACCGATGGCGAAAGCGGGAAGAGCCAGCTCTCGCACCTCGGCTATGCCATCCCCATGAAGGACGGGCGAACGCTAGGAATCAGCTATCAAGTCGGAGGATTCATCAGCGATTTTCGCGGCGGAACCGGAATGACCTCCGGCTCACTCAGCAACATCACCTACTCTGAGCTTCTGGACGTCAAAACCGGCTTCTACACCGTCGCCTTCGGCAAGAGCAAGGAAGATGGCGCAAGCTCAATGGGCTATGGCCTGACCATCGCGAACGTCGATTTTAAGAACCGCCAGCTCGGCTTCATCGCCGGCGGCTCCACTTTGATTGACACCGACAACAAGGGTTCCGCCTACGGAATCGGTCTTGTCGCCGGAATTCAGAAAAACCAGGGCAGCGGCTCCTACGGCATCAGCCTCCGAACACCGATCAAGCTCACCGGAAGCGACGTTGTCAAGGCTGCCTACGAAACCGTTCCCGGTCAGTTGGCCTTCGGCCTGGCCCGACGCATGGACAACGTCAGAGGCGGAGACAACTATCTTCTCCAGGGTGCCCAGATCACCCACTACTTCGGAGGATCGGGCAATGGGCTTCTCGAACGATCGTCACAGACGACATTCGGCGTTGGCTTTGAATTCGGACTTAACCAAGAAGCATTTACCCTCCCGATTCGGGTTGGATACAGCACAACTCCTGCCGGTGGAGACGCCTTTGCCCGCCGAGACGGCCTAACCTTCGGCCTCGGATACCACCCAACCAGCCAACCGTGGGCCGTCGATTTGAACTATGCGTTTCCAAAAACTGGCGGAAAAGATATAGCTTTCACGTTTAGTTACCGATTTGATAAATAGGACAATGCGCATGCGATTTTTTACGACTGGAATTTTAGGGCTTGCACTCATCGCTTCAGCGATGGGACAGTCTTGGACTTCGGCCTACGAAGCCGGACTCAAGGCAGCAAAGTCGGGCGACTGGGCAACGGCTCGAAAAGAGTTTCAGAAAGCCCGAGCGAACCGACCAGACGACGTTTCGGGAGCTACCAACCTCCCCGGACCCGTGACCGATGCTCGCAAATGGCGCGGCGGAGCCCCGTACTCTCCGAACTTCCTATCGGCATACGCCTCCTACAAGCTCGGTCAGTCCGCGAAAGCCGACTCTGCTTCCGCGCTGTTCAAGACCGCGCAAGACGAGTTCGAAGGCCTGCTGAAGAAGAAGCAAGTCAGCAAGGAAACGCTTTACTTCCTTTCTGCGCTCTATTCACGAGCAAACCAAACTGACAAACTCCAAGACCTCGCAAAACGAGCCGAGAAGGCGAATTGGAAGGTTGATGGCGAGCTTTTGGCTCCCGAAGAAGTCTCGGCAATGTCGCAAAACTTGACTCCGACTGGCAACACACAGGGCGTCGTCGCGGTCGTTGATGCCGCTAACATGAACGGCGTAGTTCCAAACCTGCCTAACAAAGTCGGCCCGGTCGCCGTTAATCCCAAAAAATATGCACTCATTGTCGCAAATGGCGACAACAAGCTTGCAGGCTTCCAGATCAGTCACGCCGCAAACGATGCGAAGCTGCTAAAGGATTCGATCACTTCCAACGCGGGTTATGACATCGCAAACGTGACTGTTCTTGCCAACGCCTCTGCCGCGCAGATTAAGGCTGCTGCCGCGAGCCTTGCAACCAAGATGCCCGCCGAATCCACCCTGATGTTCTTCTTCACGGGTGCCGGAGCCAACATCGAGAGCCGCGACTGGATCGCCGGAAGTGACACTCAACTCGTGACCGACACCTCATCGATGGTCGCCAAATCTGAGGTCTACCGACCGTTTGTTGAGAAAGGCATCGCAATCTTTTCGTTCTACCAAGTTCCACGAGTGGCTGTCGGTGGTCGCTTCTTCGGAGCCGAGGAACCCAAGGCCGGGCGAGTTTCGCAGATGCAATCGACCATGCCGGGCGAGCCTGTTTTCTCGATCTTCAAGGATGGAGCCAATGTTGGAATCTTTGCTTCGGCAATGAGCGACGTTTTCGCCGAGTTACACTCAAACGCAATCCCCATCACCGAATTCGGATGGCAGGTTTTCTACAAGGTTCGACGCGGCCAAACCGGTTCGTCCGGTGGCGGTTCACGACAGACCCCGACCCTTCCCGTCCTCCAGCTTCTCGCTTCTGACTCGCGGTTCTAAACCGCAGAACTTAGGCCAGGTCGAAACCCATCTCGCGCAAGACCCTCTCGACCTGGTCTTCATCAAACCGATCCATTTGTCTCGCGCGCTCAACTTCTAGCTCGGCCTCGGCTTCCTGCCCAGTCGCCCGCAGAAGCTCTTCCAGAAGCCCGTGGTACATGTTCTTCTCCGGCTCCAAATCGCTTGCCAACCGCACAGCCTTGATTGCCTCGACTTTCATATCTGAAAGCCAAAACGCCACCGCGCAGCGCAGGTACAAGAAGTCATCCCCGGGCGATAGCTCAACGGACGCCCGCAAAGACTGCAACGCCTCCGGAAACTGCTTGAGCTGGATCAAAATGTCACCCACCCAATAGTGCAAGTACGAGTCGTCCGGTTTTGCAACAACTGCATTCACCGCAAACTCCATCGCCTTCACCGGGAACCCCGCCGTACGCAGTGCCTCCGAAAGTTTGAGGTTGAAAAAGGGGTTATTCGGCTCTGTCTCCAGCGCTTTCTGAAGCTCGCTAATCGCCTCAGTGGTACGCCCGTGCCGCTTCAGCAGATCTGCCAAGCCGATATGCGGCTCCACCGCATCCGACTTCAATGCCAGAGCGCGGATGTACTGCCTATAAGCTGACGCAAACTGATCCGTCGCTTCCAACGCCCCCGCGAGGTCGATCCGGCTCCTGACGTCACCCTCCTCACTCTGCTCCACTGCCTTCTGGAAGTGAGCAATCGCCTCGGCGTACTTCCCTGCCTCAAGGCTCATTCGCCCGAGCGTCTCGCTCTCTGCGGCATTGTGCCCAAACTTCGTCGGCCCGCCCGCGTCGCTGTTATCCAGAGTGATTGCGCCGAAAAGGTCGGCGATTGCATTTACATTAGCATCCATAACTATTTGGTTCGGCTCACATCAATGACGCCAGCAGAAGACTCCTGCGTTGCAACTCGCGCAAAAAGCGTCGCCGGATAGCTCGACCCCGACAGTGGCATGGTCGTAATCCGCACTTTCTTGGTCGCCCCCGGGGCCAGCTTGTAAAACGCAATCCTTGCCTGCTTTTTCGGGAGTAGCTTCGGAGTCATCAAGTACACGTCATCGATAAAGAACAGCCCGCCCGAGTAGCCCGCGCTGGTCTCAAAGGCGATCTCCACGTTCACAGTCTCCTCCGTAGGATTGCTCAGAGTGGTATCGAGGTTCACCGTGACTCCAAAATTCCCATCAAGCCGACCGCCATTGTCCTGTCGTTCAATCGACTTTTGCCCAAGCCGAAACACGCCCATTCGCCCGCCGACCTTATAGTCCCAACTCTCTGTCCGAATCGGATCGGGATAGATGTGATCCGAAAGCGTATAGCTCGATTTATCCCAGTCGTTGAGTGCTGGAGAGCCGACTTCGCGCCAAGGCGTCGAACTCGACAGCGCAGGCTTCCACTTTGCAACGACTTCATACGGAGGAAAAGCGTCCGCCCGAACCAGTACCCGCTCCGGCCCTTCTATGAGTCTTATCGCCGCCAACCCGCTGATAACCGCTTGCGGAGCAAGGCGGCGGAATGAGATAGGGCACGTCGAACGAGGTGGAATCACGATAATCTCCGCACTCGCCGAACGAATCGCGCGCATAAACAAATCGCCCGCCCGCATCCCGGCCCCAACCGGATCGTAATCCGGTGCTGAATCGCCCGGTGTCAGCGCAATCTTCGCAGGAGTGTCGGTGTCGTTCACGATCTGCGACCGCAAAATCAGCGGCCCCGCAGAATCGTTGATGTGGTGATACAAATATCGCGCCGAATGGCCAAGTTCGAGCGACGCTCCAAATAGGTTCCCCGGTTTCTCAACCCGTTCGGGGTCGTTGCAGTACCACAGCACGTTCTCGTCCTGCGGGACCAGGGTGATGTTGGTCACCTTGACCGAAACCGTTCCCGATCGCGGCGTCGTATCAGGAGCGGTGATATTGACTCGCACCGGCACCGTCACGGTTAGTCCAGCCCCCAGAGCCGGAACATTGTCCACGCTCCACTCGAGCTTGGCGAGCGGTGAAAACTTGGTTTGTTGCTTTAGCGCCGCCTCTATCGCGCCCCGCACTGTTCCAGGAATCGCCGGACGTCCGGTCACTTCCGCCTCGTAAGCGTCCGGAAGCTTTGCCGCCGTCATACGGCACACAAAGCTGATCTGGCGAACGGATGCACCGTTGTTGATTGTCACAAACCCACTACCAGGCCGCAACGCCGTCGCGTAGTAGGTCGAGCCAGCCTTGCTGATAGACAAAAATCGCTCGTCGGAAGAAGTCAACCGAACCGTCGTCGGAATCTGAAGAGCGGTGGTGTCGCCCACCGGAAGACGAATCTCGTTTTGGCTAGAAGAAGTATTGCGTTTAGCTTCTCCGAGAACCCGTTGCAACTCGCCAGCCCAGCGGTAAGCAAGCGTTTTTCGGTCGATTCCCCGCGCAACCGCCTCGGGGCGCGTCACCGTCACAACGGTGTCGCCGCCGACCTTGATCACATAGTCGTCGCCAGAAGACCGAACCGCGACTTTGCCCGATGCCCGCGAAAGCTTTGATGCCGCCTTCGCCGCCAGCTGCTCCGGCGAAACGCCGTTGGAGGCCGCCTTGAAGGTCAGAACCTGGTTGCCATCCACAAAAACCGCGCTACCAGAAGACGAGACCGACCGCGCGAGCCCCGCAACCGCAGCGCCCAGACACACCAATACTCCCGCAAACCTGGTCAAAAAATGCACACTCAAAAGCTCCTAACAGGTTACCAGGTGACACGAATTGTGCCAAGTATTGCCCATTTGCGAATCCGATACCCAGGAAAGAACGTATTAACCCTCGCATGGTTCGCACCGAATCCCTTTCCAAAATCTTCGTCGACCCAAAACGCGGCGACGTGAAAGCGGTGCAAAACGCGACTTTTGAAGCCAAACCGGGACAAATCGTCGGCTTGCTCGGCAAAAACGGGGCCGGAAAATCCACCCTCCTCCGCATGCTTTCCACCGTTCTCACCCCCAGCGGCGGGCGAGCCTGGGTGAATGACTTTGACATCGTCGAAAAGCCCACGGAAGTCCGCCGAAGTATCGGCTTCATGTCCACCTCCACCGCTCTTTACGGCCGAATGTCGCCCCGCGAAATCCTTGGCTACTTCGGCGAACTGTACGGACTCCAAGGGGCTAGTTTAAAGTCAAAAGTGGAAGAATTGATCACCCGCCTCGACATCGGCTCCTACGCTGATGGACTCTGCGACAAGCTCAGTACGGGCCAAAAACAACGGGTGAACATCGCCCGAACCCTGCTCCACGACCCTCAAGTGCTCTTCTTCGACGAACCCACTAGCGGGCTCGACGTGGTTATGAGTCAAGACGTAATGCGGTTTGTGGAAGAAGAACGCGAGCGAGGGAAAACCATCATCTACTGCACCCACATCATGAGCGAGGTAGAGCGCCTCTGCGACCACATCGTCTGCATTCATGACGGCGAGCTCAAAGGCCAGGGCTCCATCGAAGCTTTGAAGGCTCAGACCGGGGAAAGTAGCCTCGAACAAGCCTTCCTCCACGTTGTTGGCTACAACCGCGAGGTGGTGGCATGAACCCGATCTTCACCGTGTTCCGCAAAGAAGTCCGCGAGATGCTCCGCGACAAGCGCGTGCGCTCCGCGATGTTCATCGGCCCAATTTTCTCGGTTGCGCTCATGTTCGGCCTCTTCGGCATGATCTTCTCCAGCATCGGAAAAGCCACCAAAACCACCGTCCACGCGATCATTGCCAAGCATGACACCGCCACCGACCAGTTTATCAAAGCCCTCGAAAAAGGTGGAATGACGATCAAGGAGATTCCCTCTGTAGCTGAAGCTCAAGAGAAAATCAAAAAAGGTGACGTGCGACTCGCCCTCGATTTCGGCGGCGGAATGGAAGCCGCGCTCAGCGCAAACCAGCCCTTCAAACTTCCCGCCTACTTCGACCCCAGTGAGCAAAAAGCTCAAATCGCCCTCAGTGTGATCGAAAAGTCGATGGGCGCCATGAACGAAGGCATCGTCGGCAAAATCTTCGAGGAAAAGCAGATCGACAAGGCCATGCTCAAGCCCCTGAGCGTCGAGCGAAAAGAGGTCAAAGTCGGCGAAACCAACACCAACGAGTTCCTCGTCCAGCTCCTTCCCTATCTCATCGTCATCTGGGCCTTCTATGGGGCAATGAGTTCAGCAAGCGACATGGTCGCGGGTGAAAAGGAGCGTCAGACGCTCGAAACCCTGCTCATCACTCCCGTTGCCCGGGGCCAGATAGCCATGGGCAAACTCCTGGCACTAGCCCTCGCCTCGTTCC
Source organism: Fimbriimonas sp. (assembly GCA_965248555.1). Classification (GTDB taxonomy): domain Bacteria; phylum Armatimonadota; class Fimbriimonadia; order Fimbriimonadales; family Fimbriimonadaceae; genus Fimbriimonas. The sequence goes on from CBDFJP010000002.1 coordinate 832,167, forward strand.
TAGCAACCGCGAGCAGTATCGCGACGATCTTCGTCTTCTACAGCCTCAAACTCGACTTCCTCAAACCGCTGTTTGAGAAAGGTCTAGGGCTCAACTTCACCGGAGTTCTGGTGATCCTGGTCGCCCTTGTCCCAACCACGATGTTCTTCGCCAGCGCGCTCATCGCGCTCAGTAGCTTCGCCCGGAACACCCGTGAAGCCCAGACCTACCTCGCCCAGGGAAGCATCCTGGTCATGCTCCCCGCGATGTTCAGCCAGATCATTGGGTTCACGGATTTCGCCCAAAGCCGAGCGGTTTACGCCATCCCGATTCTGAATGCCACCAACGTCATCCGAAACGCCCTCAGCGGCAAGTACGACGCCGTCGGCATCGCCATGACCTTCGGAATCGGAACCGTCCTCGCCCTCGTTGGCATGGCCTGGAGCGTCAAGCTCTTCAATCGCGAAACGATCTTGAACCGGATATAGTCGTCAGTCGTCAGTCGTCAGTCGTCGGCCATCAGCTCTGAACGAGCAGACCAAAGATGTCTGATGTCTGATGTCTGATGTCTGAAAGCTCCCTTCACTGCCACCGAACCAGGTTCAATTCCGCCGGAACCGACACATTGGGGTGGTGAGGAACGACTCGAACCGTGTACCCCTGGTGCCCCGGCTGGTCGCACTTCAAGGAACCTGAGTAAACGAAGTCCTCGCCGTCCTTCTCACCAAAGGTGAGATCTACGACCGAAGTATTCGTCAACTCCCGATTCACCCCGACCTTTCCGCTCACCGCCTGAACCTGAACCTCGGCCGGCGACAATGCCCCCAGCCGAACGCGCGCCGTAACCGCAAACTCATCGCCCATCGGGTTCGACAAGCCAGCATTATCCGAGACCGAAACCACAGAAACCTGACCCCAGTTCGCCTGAACTTTATCACGCCACGCCAAACCGTCCTTTGCCAACGCAGAGCCGTTCGCGCTTACCTTAACGAACTCCTGCGAAGCCGGAACGTACGCCTGCCGCGAATAATCCTGCACCATTCGGTGTGTCGAGAAAAACGGCGCATGGGCCATGATCGACTCGCGCACCATCTGCAACCACCCAACCGGAATCCCCTTCTCCACCCGGTGGTAAAACGTCGGCGCCATCTGGTTTTCAATCACGTCGTAAAGGGACCGCGAATCCAGCCAGTCTTGGTGCCCAGCATCTCCGCCTTCGGATCGATTTCCAATCACAAACCCAAGCCCCGGCTGATACCCTTCATCCCACCAGCCATCAAGAATAGAGCAGTTGAGCCCGCCATTCGGGACCACCTTCATACCGCTGGTTCCCGAAGCCTCATAAGGCCGCCGTGGGTTGTTCAACCAGACATCAACGCCCTGCACCAAAGCCCGGGCGACTCCCATATCGTAGTCCTCCAAGAACACCATGCGCGACCGTGCGCCGCTCACATTGATAAAGTGATACAACTCTTGGATTAGCTTCTTTCCGGCATCGTCCCTAGGGTGAGACTTTCCGGCAATTACAATCTGAACCGGCCGCTCGGCGTGGAACAGAATCGCCTTCAGCCGCTCCGGGTCCGTCAGCATGAGCGAACCGCGCTTATAAGTCGCAAATCGCCGCGCAAACCCTATGGTCAGTACCCGAGGATCGAGAATCGTGCTGACATAGTCGTAATCGGGGCGGCTACTCATATTCCGCGCCGCCAAGCTCTTCGCCAACCGTTTTCGAACCGTGCGAATCAACTCACCTCGCTGATTCTCCATCACCGACCAAAGCTCCTCGTCAGGAATCTCAGCAACTCCCGCCCAGTTCGCTGGCTCCGAAGGGTTCCGGCGCCAATCCGTTCCACAGAACTCATCGAACAGCCGAGCCATCCCCCGCCCGATCCAGGTCATTGTGTGGATTCCGTTCGTAACGTGCCCGATCGGCACCTCGTTCTCCGGGTACTCCGGCCAGCGACCCGCGAACATCCCGCGAGAGACTTCGCCATGGAGCCGAGCCACGCCATTCACATGATTCGCCGTCTCCATCGCCAGCAGAGCCATGTTAAAGTTTTCCGCCGCATTTAGCGGGTCAAATCGACCAAGCTTGATAAACTCTGAAAACGGAATTCCTGCCGCCTCAACTGCGTTATTCATGTACCGCCTCAATAGCGGCTCTGGGAACACGTCAAATCCCGCCGGAACCGGTGTATGGGTTGTAAACACATTGCCATGCACCGTAGCCGCTCGGGCAGTTCTAAAATCGCATCCTTGTGCCGCAATGTACTGCCGAATCCGCTCGACCGACATGAACGCCGCATGACCCTCGTTCATGTGGCACACAGTTGGCTCAATTCCCAGCGCCTTTAGTGCCTTCATCCCGCCAATCCCCAAGATCATCTCCTGGCGAATCCGCATCTCTTCATCGCCCGAATACAGCGAGTCCGTGATGTTCTGGTCGTTCTCCGCGTTCTCCAGAATGTTCGAGTCCAGCAGGTAAAGCGGAATCCGACCGACTTCGGCCCTCCAGACCTGGCAAGTCACAACTCGATCCGGAAAATCAACCGGAATCCGAATCGGATCGTTATTGGCGTCTCGCATCAGCGAGAGCGGCATCTGATAAAAGTCGTACTCCGGGTACACCTCCTCCTGCCAGCCGTCCTTGTTCAGCCTCTGCCGAAAGTAGCCCCGGTTATAGAGCAACCCAACCGCCACCAATGGCAATCCAAGGTCAGAAGCCGACTTCAGGTGATCGCCAGCCAAGATTCCGAGGCCGCCCGAGTAAATTGGCAAACCTTCCGTAAGCCCAAACTCAAAGCAGAAATATGCAAAGGTTCCCTTCTCCTCCGGATAAGTCTTCTCGAACCAGGTCTCCGCCGCAAGATAGTTGTCCAGCTTCTTTTCGCACCCTTCGACCCGGTTCAAAAAGACCGGATCTTCGACCAGAGCCGCCCAGCGCGCCGCCGGAACTCGGTTCAAAAACAAAATGGCGTTGTGCTCGCACTCCGCCCACAGATCCTTATCGATTGAACGGAGCAGGTCGCGAATCTCGTGATCCCACGTCCACAAAAGGTTCGTGGCGAGTCGTTTGAGCGGCAAAAGGGGCAGAGGTAGCGCCGTTACGACCTCGAAGGCACGAGTGAACTTGGGATTCTTCATATCCTGGTAAATATTCTAGGGTATTCGCCCCCCATAAATCAGGTTTCGGAGCGCAGTTAAGGTAGAACCAATACCGAATTCATGCTGGAAACAAAGAATCTCAACGTGTTCTATGGCGCAATCAACGCGCTGAACGATGTCTCAATCACTGTTCAGCCCGGCGAAATCGTCGCCATCATCGGTTCAAACGGAGCCGGAAAGAGCACATTGCTGCGCACGATTTCTGGTTTGATTCGGCCTCGTTCTGGTTCGGTGAGCTACAACGGCGAAGAACTGACCACCCTCCAGCCCCACGAGATCGTCAAGCGCGGCCTATCACATGCTCCCGAAGGCCGGCGCATCTTCACCAACATGACCGTTGAAGAGAATCTTCAACTCGGTGCTTACCTTCGCAAGGATAAAGCCGGAGTCGCTGCCGACATGGAAATGGTTTTGGGGCGTTTCCCTCGTTTGAAGGAGCGGTTCAAGCAGAACAGCGGCACGATGTCGGGCGGCGAGCAGCAAATGCTGGCGATCGGGCGAGCCTTGATGTCTCGGCCAGAGATTCTTCTTTTGGACGAGCCCTCGCTCGGCCTCGCCCCGTTTTTGATCACCGAAATCTTTAACATCGTTAAGGACCTCAACGCCGATGGAAAGACGGTTTTGATCGTTGAGCAGAACGCAAACCGCGCGCTCGAAATTGCCCACCGTGCTTATGTACTTGAGACTGGCGAACTGGTCCTCCAAGGCTCGGGACAAGAACTTCTGCACGACCCGAAAGTCAAAGAAGCATATTTGGGGGGCTAGTGAGCGCAATCGCTACTCTCCGCTTTGTTCCTCTGTCAAAGGATCTGATCGATGAGATTCTTGTCATTGAGAACAGCACACACAGTGCTCCCTGGAGCCGCAAGTCGTTTGAGAACGAGCTCGAACATAAGTACGGCGTCTTTCTCGTCGCCCTCGTCGAAGGCAAAGTCATCGGCTACGGCGGAACCTGGGTTCTGGTTGACGAAGCCCACGTCACCAACGTCGTCGTCTCCCCCGATTTTCGCGGCCAAGGCATCGGACGGAAGCTGATGAACGAAATGCTCACCAAGGCCCGAGAGAAGGGCGCGGTCTGCGCCACGCTCGAGCTTCGCAAGTCCAACGAGGTCGCGCTCAAGCTCTACGAATCCATGGGCTTTGTTCAAGCAACTGTTCGGAAAGCGTACTATCCTGACAATCAGGAAGATGCCATTGTGATGATGATGGATGACCTGCTCGGTTGGAAGCCGTGAGTCTGATCCTTGCGATAGAATCGTCCTGCGACGAGACTTCCGCCGCCGTTGTGAACGGTCGCCAGGTTGTTAGCAACATCGTCGCAACCCAAATCGAGATGCATCAGAAATGGGGCGGAGTCGTCCCCGAAGCCGCCGCGCGCGCCCACGTCGAAGCAATTCTCCCCGTAATTCAGGAAGCAATAGAAACAGCAGCTTGCAAGGTTTCCGAACTAGATGCCATCGCCGTCACCAACCGACCCGGACTCGTCGGAGCCCTTAGCGTCGGTGTTACCGCCGCCCAAGCCCTCGCCTTTGCGCACCGTAAACCGCTCATCGGCGTCGATCACCTTGAAGGCCATCTTCTCGCCATGCTCGCCCTTCCCGATGAAATCACATACCCGTGCATCTCGCTCCTCGTCTCCGGCGGACATACTGAACTCGTCCTCATCAACTCCATCGGCAGCTACGAATTGCTCGGCCAAACCCGCGACGACGCCGCTGGCGAAGCCTACGACAAAGGCGCTCGACTCCTCGGCCTCGGCTACCCCGGAGGACGCCAAATCTCCGAGCAAGCCGCTAACGGTAACCCCAAACGCTACGACCTCCCCAGGGGCCTCGCAAAGGAGCGATACGACATGAGCTTCAGCGGGCTCAAAACTGCGGTTCTTAGGCTACTCGAAAAAGAGGGCGACAGCATCAACGTCCCCGACGCAGCTGCGTCACTCCAAGCCGCCATCAACGACGTTCTGATCAAACGCCTGCAGAACGCCATTGAAGACCACAACCCCGCGAGTATCGCCCTCTGCGGCGGCGTCGCCGCCAACCCCGACCTCCGTGAGCGAATCCAAAAGCTGGCGGGCCAAAGCCAAATCCCCGCCTACATCCCCCCCTTCGCCCTCTGCACCGACAACGCCGCCATGATCGGCCTCGCCGCCGCAGCCCATTGGAGCGCGGGTGCCCTTACCCCCTCCCTGAACCTCCAGGTCCACCCAAACAGTGTCTTGTTCACTCGGATCGCGTGCGTCCCGCCTGCGCCATAAGCAACTGAAAACTGTAAAATAGCCCAATGATCCCGCGCCGAATCCTCATATCCGGCGTAACCGGATCGGGCAAAACCACCCTCGCAAAAGCCGTCTCCGCAAAAACCGGACTCCCCCTGATCGACGTCGACGAGCTCACCTGGCTACCCGGCTGGATCGAAGTCCCATACGACGAACAACGCAAGCGGATCGACCAGAAAACGGGCGAAGCAGAGTGGGTCATGGACACCGCCTACGGCAGATGGAAAGACATCCCAGAGGGCCGAGCTGACCTCATCGTCTGCCTCGACTACCCCCGCTGGCTTTCTTTCGCGCGGCTCCTCAAAAGAACCCTGACCCGCGCAATCGACCGCCAACCGTGTTGCAACGGTAACGTCGAGAGCTGGAGACTCATCTTCTCAAAAAACTCGATTCTCCTCTGGCATTTCAAGTCTTTCAACAGCAAACGCACAAGGGCTCACACCTGGGCCGCGGACCCCACAAAGAATGCTTTGATACTCTCCCACCCCCGAGACGCGGATCGATGGCTCCAATCCCTCACCCCCGAGGGTGCGCCGCTAAGTACCGATTCTTGATCTCGTCATCAGCAAGCTCGGTATAAACCTGCGTCGTCGCCACCGACTCGTGCCCCAAAAGCTCCTGAACCGCCCGCAAATCCGCTCCGCCCTTCAGCAACGAAACCGCATACGAGTGCCGCAATGTATGCGGCCCAACATGGCCCGAGACCCCGCCCGCCCGAGCGGCAGCGGCAATGATTCCGTACACCGCCTGCCGCGACAAAGCTGTTCCCCTCGAGGAAACGAACACCAGTCCGCTCGGCCGTTTCAGCAGCTCTTTCCGCCCAGCCCCCAGCCACTCACCCAAGCTCAATGAAGTTCCAGAAGGCAAAGGCACAACCCGCATCTTCCCTCGTTTCCCTGTCACCCGCAGAACGCCCGAATCTAGATCAACCTCGGAAGTCCGCAGCGAAACCACCTCCGAAACCCTCAGCCCGCAGCCAAACAAAATCTCAAGAAGGCATGAGTTTCGAGCCGCCAGCCGCGAGCCGGTTTCGGCCCCTGCCAAAACATCGTTCACTACCGCCAAAGGCAACGCCTTCGGAAGCCGCTTAGGAACCCGAAAACCGCCTGTCGAAGGCAAATCAATCTGAATCGCCACCCCGTTCCTTTTCAAAAACTTCAGCATCGACCGCAACGCTGACGCCTTCCTTTGCGCCGTCCGCGCCGAGGTCTGAGCCGCCAAATGCGAGTCCCAGCCCAGCATCATTTCTTCGGTCAACGCTTCCCATGTAGCAAGCGATGAAAAGCAAGAAACCGCCTCCGCAAGGTCGCGCGAATACGCCTCCAAAGTGTGCGGCGACGCCCCTTTTTCCACCTTCAAATGGTCCAGAAACCACTCAACAGATTCGTTCAGGGCGTTTTTCGCTTCCAAATTGTCACCCTCGGGTGGATGTACTCCATGTCCTCAACCATCAGCCGATGCCCCATCCCGTCGTCCCACGCCCCCGGAACGATCTCATATGACTTGCCAAGCTCCTCAACAAACTCCGAGTACCGGGCCGCGAACAGCTTCTCCACATCGCTTCCACCCTTGGAGTCCAGTAGGCGCTGAACCGGCGCGTATTCAAACGATGAAAACGTGACGTACTCCGGCTTCAAGTCGGTCAGGAGCCGTTGATCCCAGTCGTACCGCTCCGCCGGATTCTCGGGCATAAACCGAATAACTTTTGGAGCTGTCCAGCCCGACCACATTTCCATCAGCCGTTTGGGCCCCATCATCCGCGTCATCGGCATCTCGGGGTGAAGCGTGGCCGACCAGAACCACGGATCGCTCACCAACCCAACCTCAGCCTTGTCCTTCAGATATCGCCCCGCCAAATCGCGCGGGTCCATCGCCAGCATCTGCGCCGTCATTGTCCCCGAGCCTACAAAGCCAGACTTGTCTAACCCACCAACAATCGCTAGCCCGAGCACGACGCCAACCTTCTTCCCGAGCTCAGACTTCGCCCGCATCAGGTCGATCACGTACCCAACCCCCAGTGCCAACGCCGGAATAGTCGGCAAAATGTAGCGCATAAACTTGATCTGCCCACCCGAAACTGCCGCGTACATCAGCACAAAAAACACCGACACCACAATCATCGGTGCCGACTTTAGGAGGCTCCCGCGAATGAATGAGTAGAAGCCGACCAGCAAGCCCATCAAGCTAAAACCAACCCAAAGATTCCCAAGGTGATACAAGAAAGCCGGCGCAGTCTGGGCAAACACAATCCCGTGGCCCTCTTTGCTGTGATTGAGCTCAAAAGTGAAGTCTCGGAGAAAGGCTTGCGTCTCCAAGACAGAACCAGGCGTTGTTACGACAAATACCCCAACGCAACACACAACGGCGATGACTACTGCTCCCAAGCAAGACTTAATATCCTTCTTCCCAAAGTCGGGCGAATTGATCCGGAGTAAGAGAACCGGCACCAACGCCAATACTGCAGCGAACCCCACGTACTTCGTCCCCGCACTCAGCCCTGCAAACACCCCCGCCAAAACTGCAGCTCGCCGAAACTGCTCGGCAGAATCCAGCCCACGAATGCACCAATACAGCGACGCCACCGCGAACATTGTCGCCAAAGCGTCCACTGTCTGAAACCGCGAATGCACAACCAACGCCGGAGCGACTACGCAGGCCGCCGCCGCAAACCCTGCTCCAACCCCCGACAAAAATCGCCGACCAATCGCAAAAACCAACCCGCAAGTAATCGCCCCGAACAAACAGTTGAAGACCCGCGCGACCAAATGCACCGCCCCCATCCCCGCCGGAGTGAGTTGTCCCTGAGCGTCAAATCCACCCGAATACACCCCAACAACGTCCGAAACGAACCGCAAAAACGTGAAGTACAGCGTGCCGTAGTTATAAAATCCCGGAGTGAAATCGAGCTTCCCTGGCTCAATCCCCTGCCGCGCCACGAGCAGGTTCACCTGCTCGTCCGGATGCAACGAGATCGCCCGCATATCGTTCGGCAACCCCCAACCAACCCCAATCAGTCGGTACAAAAATGCGACCAAGATGATTAGAAGCAGCGGGTCGCGCCAGTTGATTTTGAACTTACTCACCTCGAGAAACCACCTCCCGAATCGCCCCAACCACCGCCGGGTCGTAGTGGAACCCCGACTGACGATCCAGAGCCACCAACGCCCGCTCGGTCCCAACATGGCGGATCAAATGAAGATAATCCGAGCATGCCGACAAAATCCGGCTCTCCACAGGCACACTTGGCTCCGTCTCAAACCTTGAATGATGATGTCGAACAATCGGCCCGTACTCAACCAGCAGTGGGTTCGATTTCAGCATCCCCGCTCCGCTCGCCGCATGACGCTCGAAAGCCGATTGCTCCTCGGGAGTCCATTCAAAATTCTTCCGCAAAAGCTCGCTCGAAACTCCGCAAAGCCCCAAATCACACACATTCGCCGCAATCCGAACCCTCTCCTGCTCGCGCGAACTCAGACTAAGCTGAGCCGAGACCCCCGCCACCAGCTTCTCTAAAGCCTCAACCGTTCCCGCCAAAAACGGCGAACGATGCTCGACCGCGACTCCAATGCCTCGCGCCAGCCGCCGCTGCCGAGCAACTCGCAAGACTGGAAGATGCCAGATCGTGAAACCGAGCATCAGCGCGCACATAAGAAAAGTGACGAGCCAGCCGATCACATCACACCTCCCTTCCCGTGTCGCAAAACCGCCTCAAAAGCCTTCACGACCCGGGGGTCAAACTGCGTCCCCGAGCATCGTCGAAGCTCCTCAAGTGCCTTGTCCGATGTGACTGGGTCGCGATACAACCGCCGGTGCCCGTCTGCGCTGGTTCCCGTCATAGCGTCGTAAGCATCCAACACCGCGATCAGACGGCTCTCAATCGGAATCTCATTCTTCGGCAAGTTATCTGGATAACCTCGCCCGTCCATCCGCTCATGATGGTGCCGAATCCACTTCGCCAGCGGCTTATGCTCCAAAACCTCCGCCACAATCGCCTCGCCTATCCCAGGATGAGTTTTGATCACCGCAAACTCGTCGTCCGTCAGCTTTGATGGCTTCTCCAAGATCCGCTCATCAACCGCGAGTTTGCCAATGTCATGCAACAGAGCCGCATGAACGACCTCATCTAGCCGCCATTCCGGAATCCCCAGCCGCCGCCCGGTCTCACGCGCCAGATACCCAACTCGCCGCGAATGCCCCCCAGTATAGGGGTGCGCGTAGCCCAAAAGGTTCCCAAGCCCAACCAGACCCGCCGAAAACTCCTCGCCCGCCAGCAAGTAAGCCCGCATCACTCCGAGCCAAACCGCGGCAACAATCGCAAACTGAAGACAACCAAGTTCCACGGTAGCCGCTGCCGAAACTACCCAAGACAGCACAAGGCTCACCGCCCCACCTGCCAGCCAAGCCGGAAGTCCGCTCATCGCCCCGACATCTAGCGGCAACCCCGAGAAGCGGGAAACGAGCATCGATACTGCCATCCGCACTCCAAGGTAAGGCAGAGCCATCGCCCAAGCCGGCAATCCCGAGGCCAAATACACCAGCGAAACCGCCACGCATTCACCTGCAAATAGAGCCAATACCCGCCGAATCCCGTGCCGAGTCGCCAATGGCATGAGCAAAAACAGCCCCAACGCCAGAACCGGAAGTAATCCGACCGAAATGTGAGCCGCAAGCAGCACCAGTGGAACATGGATTACATGATTCCGGCTCGTCAGCCGCCCTTGGGCAAACACAACCAGCCCAAAAGCTGCACAAATCAGCGCACCGCTCGCGCCAGAAACTTGTGACCCCACCAGAGCCATGAGCCCAACGACCCCCATACTGAGCACAAGCTCAAGCGCGCGGTCGTCGTGGGCTCTGGACTGAATCTGTTGACGCATGAATCCTACAGGATTCTAGACGAAAACCACCGGCGTTTAGCCGCCGCCTTTCTTGCCCGACTTCACCGGAGGTTTGACCGGCGGCTTCACTGGCGGCTTGACCGGAGCACCAGGCAACTTCCAGCTTTCGAGCTTGACAATCGTCCGGCCCCGGAATCGATCTTCCAGTAACGGTTGCGGAGCGCCTTTGACTTCGATCGCAAAACTCCCCGAACTCTCCGCCGCGGCCTTGAGCAGGTGCATCGTCTTCACATCCAAGTCGTACTTGACCTTCGCCTCGAACTTCAGCGGAACCGACTTCAGAGTCGTCCCTGCCTTCGAGGTTCCGGTGAGCTGACGCGCGAACTCCGCCATGTCGGTATCCAGCTTAACGACCGCTTCAATTCGGTGGACGTCCTTCCCTTCCGTGCTCTTTGTGAGGCCCTTATAGGTGTAGGTATAGTCCAGCCGCTGCACCCCCATCTTTTCGCCCTGCCCTTTGAGTTTCTGGGGGGTTGCCGACACGGTTCGTTGCCACGTGTCGCCAACTTTGACTTCCTCAAACGGCATTCGAGGGGAGATGTCGAGTGATGTATCGAACCCGCCAATAAAAAACGCTAGTCGCTGAACTTCGCCGACGAACGCAAACAACAAACCAACCGCTGTTCCATCGGCTTGCGAGCCCTGGACTCCGTGCTTGCGAAGCCATTTGCCGCCGTCGTCCTTCTTGGGTGCATCAGGCTTTTTCGGCGAGAGGTCCTTCATTGAAAGCACCTCGTTTACCGGACTGACGTCCATTTGCAGCTTCCAGTCAAACTTTTCGATGACTGTCTTCGCCGCCGAATCGCCCGTGTCGCCCATCGTGATCGCCATCGTCGGTCGCGTGTACAGCAACTCGGCGATGCCGTCCGCCTTCACTTTTTGAACATCGAGAGTGTGGCGATACGAATACGACTCGTCGTGCGGAATAAACGTCTGCAGATCACCGCTTCGCTGTTCGTCAGTGATTTCGGCCTTTGTAAGATAAACGAGCTTTTCGCCCGCAACAAACTTGCGACCGAGTTCGATCATGCCGTCTTGCCGGCCCGAAGAAGCCAGCAAGAGCGCGATAGCGGTAATTGCCATGCTTACATTATTACTTCAAGACTTGTTTTGCGATGACAAGTCGTTGAATTTCTGAGCATCCTTCGCCGATTTCTGTCAACTTTGCGTCGCGCCAAAGCTTTTCAACCAAAAACTCGCGGGTCATACCGCGTCCGCCGTGAACCTGAATCGCCCGATTCGTGATCCTGTTCGCCGCTTCGGAGGCATAAAGCTTTGCATACGAGCTTTCCAACACCACGGGAAGTCCCTTGTCCATGTTGCTTGCTCCCTTGTGGAGCAGAAGCCGGGCAGCTTCAACTTCCATCGCCGAATCCGCAATCATGTTCTGAATCGACTGCATATCGCAAAGCCGACGATTGAACTGCTCTCGCCCCTTCGAGTACTCAAGCATCAGTTCGTAAGCCTTTTCGGCAATTCCAACCGCCATTCCGGCAATGCCCAATCGACCCCGGTAAAGAAGGCCAATCGCCTGCTCAAACGTACACGGAGTGTGCCAACCAACCGCATCAATGAGCGCAAACTGCACCGTGTTCGAGGCCGAAACTCCGACGGTGTGAATTCGCTTTTCGAGCTTGAAGCCCGGCTGATTCGTCTCCATTAGGAACGCCGAAAGCTCGGTGTCGCTCGTCCGAGCGATCAAGACGATCAGATCGGCCTTGCCGCCGTTCGTGATGAACATCTTGCGGCCATTGATTTTGTACTTCCCAGCCTCATCGCTCGGCTCGGCCTTGGTGCGAACCCGCCGCGCATCCGAACCAGCATCCGGTTCCGTAAGCCCCCAAGCCAGCTTAATCTCGCCCTTAAGAATTCCCGGCAAATACTTCTCACACTGCTCAGGAGTTGCGAAATGATCGAAGTGTGCCACGCACAATGCGTTCACTGCCGCCACGTTCATCGATAGCGCGGGATCGCCCTTCGCAAGCTCCCGGCAAGCCTCGACGTAGGCCATCGTCGAGCAACCAGTTCCGCCCTTCTCTTTCGGAAGCGTCATCCCCAGAAGCCCAATCGCCCCCATCTTGGTCCAAATTTCGTCAGGAAAAGCGGTCGCCTCTTCCCACGCCCGAGTGTTCGGCAGAACTTCTTCGGCAACGAACTTCTTGACGGTCTCGATAAAGGCAAAGTCTTCGGATTCTAGGTTCAAAAACATATGATTTGTTAGTCCACGTTGATCTACGACGCCTGCCACCACGTTGTAAGCAAGCACCCTATTGTGACTCATCAAATTAATCCACCGCTCATCTTCAGTAACTGTTTCCTGCGAACCTGCTAACACATCATCAGTTGGTGATGTATAGTCATCAAAGGACTTTGATGAGCATCTTCGACGAAATTTCTGAGCAATCCCGCCGCGCCCTGCTATTGCAACTGATGGACGGCTCAAGAAGCGTCAACGAACTCGTCGAGGCTACGGGCCTCCGCCAACCAAACGTCAGCAATCATCTGGCGCGGCTTCGCGCCAAAGGAATCGTCTCGACGTCCAGGGTCGGTCGTCACATCTACTACTCGATTTCGAAAGCCGAAGTCGAGGATGCGCTGACCGCGATCATACGGACGAATGCAGAGCAAGCCACCGGTGTTGCGATTTCCGAAATGGTAGTCCCCTACTCACGAGCAGCCTGTCGAGGCGACGAACGGGAGTGTAACCGGATCGTCGACCAAGCTCTCCGCAGTTCCCGTGACCTGCTTGTAATCTACTCAGAGCTTCTCGGTGCCGCAATGTCTACGATTGGCACTTGGTACCAAACAGGTGCTATCGATGAAGCTCAAGAGCACATGACCAGCGCTATCACCGAGCGCCAAATGTCTCGCATCATGAATTACCTCGGGGCACCACCTCCGGGAGACAAGGTCGCCGTGGTTGGAACCGCGCCAGAAAACCACCACACCATCGGCATCCGAATGCTGGCCGACTATCTCACCAGCCAAAACTGGTCCGTAAGATTCCTTGGCGCCAACGTTCCAGTGCCCAGCTTCCTGCGCGAAGTCGCTGAAACTCGCCCCAACGTCGTCCTTCTCTCCTGCTCGCACGATGAAGGATTGGATTGGACATTCCGCCTCATCCGCGAACTCGTCGCCGCCCGTGCTGGGTCAGATTTGCCACGCATCGGAGTCGGAGGAGGCATGGTTCTGAAGGATCAAGATCGCTTCCTTCAAGAAGGTGCCGACTTCGTTGCCACATCGCTCGTCGAGTTCGCCGAGTCAACACTTCCCAAAGTCGTTGCCGAAGGAAGATAAACTCCATTCAATGCGCGACCACCTTCTCGAACTCTTTGCTTATGACCTCTGGGCAAACACACTCTGGATTGACTATCTTCTGTCTCGACCTTCGTCCGAAGCAGAGCTTGGGCAAATGTCACACATCCTCGGCTCGCAAACCGTTTGGCTCTCTCGAATCAATGGCGAGTCCTTGACTTCAATTCCAAAACCAACCGTAGACCTTCAAACTCTCTCTAGGCTCAGTGAAGGTTGGCGAGAAGTTCTCGGAGCCCGAGAGCTTAGTGAAATTATTCAGTACCGTCGGACGACAGGGGAACCGATGAGGAGCTCAATCGTGCATATCTCCTCTCACGTTGCGAATCACGGAACCTATCACCGGGGAGCCCTCCGAGGAATCGCCCTCAACGACAACCGTCTTGACTTCCCCGATACCGACCTCATTGGTTTCTATCTACAAAAAAACTAGCAACTGCAACCCTAGGCATTTGTCCTCAGTAAGTGATATTGTGGATGCAAGGATGACAATGGTCAGTGCCGATCAGCAAGGCCCTTGCACGAAAATATGCAACTAGCACAACTTGACGCAAACGGAATCAACCCATTCTGGTTCACCCTCCTGATTCCCCTTCTCTGCATCGTGTTCTTCAAGCCCATCCTGCGGCTCTTCCTCGGAATGGTGATCGTTCCGGAAGACCGAATCGGGCTTGTCACCAAAAAATTCGTCCTCATCGGCGCCAACAAGGAACTGCCCGACGGCCGAATCCTCGCCACCAAAGGCGAAGCCGGTATTCAAGCCGACACCCTCGCCCCCGGACTGTACTGGGGAATGTGGCCTTGGCAGTACTCGGTCACTATGGATCCCTTCACCGTCGTCCCCGAAGGCAAGATCGGAATCGTTCTCGCAAACGACGGCCATCCTTTGCCGACGGGTCACCTCCTTGGACGAAAGGTCGAGAGCGACAACTTCCAAAACGCCCAGGCGTTCCTCGAAAACGGAGGCCAGAAAGGTCGCCAGACTCGAATTCTGACTTCGGGTACGTACCGTATCAACAAGCTCGCCTTCGCCGTCAGCATCGCTGACACCACCATGATCAACGAAAACATGGTCGGAATCGTGACGAGCCTTGACGGCGAACCAATCCGCCAAGGCCAGATCGCTGGTGAGCTGATCTACAACCACAACAACTTCCAGGACGTCGACACGTTCCTCGGTAACGGTGGTAACCGGGGACTTCAACCTCAAGTCATCCTTGCCGGAAACTACTTCATCAACCCCTGGGCATTCCAGATCGAGGAAATCCCCATGACCGACGTCCCTATCGGCCACGTTGGAGTCGTCATCAGCTACATCGGCGAAGACGGTACCGACGTCACTGGCGAGACTTTCCGCCACGGAAACATCGTCAACAAGGGCTTCCGAGGCGTCTGGTTCGAACCGCTCGGCCCCGGTAAGTACCCCATCAACAAGTACACGATGAAGGTCGAACTAGTTCCGACGACCAACCTCGTCCTCAACTGGGCGACGGCGCGGTCCGAGTCGCACAATCTAGACAAGAATCTCTCGACCATAACGGTCAGGTCTAAGGACGGCTTCCCGTTCAATCTGGATGTCTCCCAGATCATCCACATTCCCGCCACCGAGGCCCCCAAGGTCATCGCCCGGTTCGGATCGATGAACAACCTGGTCAGCCAGGTTCTGGAGCCAACGATCGGAAACTACTTCCGAAACTCGGCCCAAGACAGCGACGTCATCAGCTTCCTTTCGACTCGTAAAGAGCGACAGGCCGCGGCGAAGGACCATATCCAGGTCGTTCTCGAAGAGTACAACGTCAACGCAGTTGACACCCTCATCGGCGATATCGTTCCGCCGGAGGCCCTCATGAAGACCCTCACCGACAGAAAGATCGCACAAGAGGAGGAGAAGACCTACGAAACCCAGAGAATGGCGCAAGAAAAACGTCAGGGCATGGAAAAGGAAACCGCTATCGCCGACATGCAACGCGAGATCGTAAAAGCATCGCAAAGCGTCGAAATCGCCCAGCGAACTGCGGACGCGACGGTCAAGAAAGCCGAGGGTGACGCCGCTTCACTCAAGCTAGCAGTCAACGCCGAAGCCGAAGCAACCAAGATGCGAGCCAACGCCGAAGCCGAAGCCACCAGAGCTCGCGGTATCGCTCAGGCCGACTACACCAAGGTCAACGCCTCCGCCGAAGCCGAAAAAATCAGCAAAACTGGTCTTGCCGAAGCGGAGAAGATCGAGGCAATCGGTCGATCAACCGCTGAGTCCTACCAGCTCCAGGTGACCGCTATGGGTGGCGAAAACTTCGCTAAACTCAAGATCACCGAAGAGATCGCCAAGGGCCACATCAAGATCATTCCTGACTTGATCATCAACGGCGGCGGCGACGGCTCCGAAGGGTCGCTCAACGGACTCATGGGACTCCAACTGCTCTCCATGCTCCAGGAACGGAACGTGAAAACAACGGTGACAGAGAAAACTCCAAAAGCCGAGAAATAACTCCAAAAGCCCCCTATCCTCCTCAAGGGGGATAGGGGGTTGGCGGTGAGGGAGGCGGCTTCTGGAGCCTCCCTACCTGAACCGCATCTTGAAGTCCTCGAACATGTGAAAAGAGTCGCGTTTCACTAGGGCCAGATCAACATCCAGGACAAATCTTTCAGCTTCGCGTTCGTTCCAAACGTCGATCAAATCCACTTTGAAACCTCGCCCAACCAGATTTTTAATGACGTCGAACAACAACCTGGTTCCCTCGACTCGCTCGGGGTCTTCCGGCATCCAATCTTGAGGCTCAAAGAACTCAGGATCGGCCGGACTCCCATCTGAATTGGTCTGGCTCAGGTGCCGAAACTCACAGCTACAGCAGTTGTGCTCGTCCGTCAGGAACCAGCAGTTCTTGAACTGGAGTCGCTTCAGCAGCGGCTCACTCTCTGCCGCAGGCTGAAGCACCATCAGCTTAGAGTTCCAGGCGGACAAGTCCTCTGTAGAATCAGTTGACAAAAAAACCGTGTAACACATGGGCTCAAATTTTTTCCAACTCGTAAGACTTGTTGTCCCCACCCGTAAGGCTCATCTTTGCTCCGGACCGAGTCATCGTGAACTCTTTGCTTTCGCCCGCGCTAGCGAGAATTCCCGCCTCTGCAAGAATAGGCCCCAAGGTCGCTTTGGAATTTCCAAGGTCACCAAGATTGTCGACCCCGGTAGCTTTCAAGCTCAGTTTCCCGGCGGACTCGGCGAATGTCCCTTTCACGATCACCTGGGCAGTTTCGCCAGCTTGCGATGCCGCAGTCGCGGCAATCGTCAGAACGGATCCCTCGAAGTCGACCGTAGAATTCACCCCCGCCTCACCCCATTGAGAGTTCTTGACTTGCCATCGTCCAGTAAGCGACTCATTTGAACCAGAACCGGCTCCAGATCCGCATCCCGCGACGATCAAAGACAACAAAACAAGGCACTTTCGCATGCTACGATCATATCAGAAAGTTGTATGCTACGCCCCATGAATCGACGCGACTTCCTCACCGGAACTCTGGCCTTCGGCGCCGCCTCCCTTCTCCCCGCCGCCCAGCCAAAGGCTAAACCCTGGTTCAAAATCTCCCTCGCCGAATGGTCGCTCCACCGCACGATCTTTGGCGGCGAAATGACCAACCTCGACTTCCCCAAAGTCGCCCGCGAGAGGTACGGAATCGACGCCGTCGAATACGTCAACCAGTTCTTCAAGGACAAAGCCAAGGACGCCAAGTACCTCGCCGAGCTCAAGCAGATTTGCAAAGACCAGGGCGTCAAGAGCGTGCTGATCATGTGCGATGGCGAAGGCGCCACCGGCGACCCGGACGCCACCAAGCGCACCCAAGCCGTCGAGAACCACTACAAGTGGGTGGACGCAGCCAAGTACCTGGGCTGCCACAGCATCCGCGTCAACGCCCAGTCTCGCGGTCCCCGCGAAGAGCAAGCCAAACTCTGCGCCGACGGCCTCGCTCGCCTCGGTGAATACGGCGCGAAGGTCGGAATCGGCGTCATCGTCGAAAACCACGGCGGAATCAGTAGCCACGGCGACTGGCTCGCCGATGTCATGCGCCAGATCAACATGAAAAACGTCGGCACCCTCCCCGACTTTGGAAACTTTTACGAATACGACCGCTACCAGGGCGTCGAAGACCTCATGCCCTTCGCAAAAGGCGTCAGCGCCAAATCAAACGACTTCGGCCCCGACGGAAACGAGCTCAACATGGACTACTACCGCCTGCTCAATATCGTCAGACAAGCGGGCTACCGGGGCCGAATCGGCATCGAATACGAAGGCAACCGCCTCAGCGAGCACCACGGAATTCTGAAGACTCAGGCGATCTTAGAAGAGGTTCTTCGAGCCTAGAGCGCCCACTTCTTCAAGAAGTCCATGACCTTCACCGGGTCATGCGCTGGTCCTGTCTCCAGCAGACCCGTGTCCTGCGAGTGCAGCAGCTTTCCTTTCGCATCCAGCACAAACAGGTGCGGGAAGCCTTCGATTTTTGGATACTTGGACAGCACCGCCTCGTTCTTGTTCTCTGGGCTCCAATTCACCTTCACAACCACATACTTTGACTTGAGGAAGCCACCGATCTCCTGATTCCCTTTGAATAGGTCGTCCAGCTTGTGACACCAAGAGCACCAGTTCCCGCCGACGTCAAGCAGGACTCGCTTCTTCTCCTTGGTCGCCTGCTTCAGCCCGGCCTTGATGTCGGCGGCGGCATCGCGAGCAGGGTCAAAAATCTTCTCACTCATGCTGAGAGGCTTTGCGCTTTGCTGAGCAAACGCACCCGCCAAAATAACGACTGCAAAAAGACCCGAGATGGCTTTCATAACGCAATTCTACAGCAACCCATCTGCCAACCGCTAACCGAAAACTGAAAACTGAAAACCGATCCTTCACATTCCCCATTTTCGATGCGGCGGCTCGAGATTCGGAGCCGGGGAATCCAACACGACCCTGGGAGCCTTTGCAAGCACCCGCTCCCTCAAAATCATTTGCTCAATAAACTCCTCCACGGAACAATCCGTATCCGTAGCGCGCTGACGCAAGAATTCGAAATCCTCTTCAGAGACCGTAATCGAAGTCATTTCTTCAGCTCGAGAGATAGCAAATTCCCAATCGACCCTGTCGCACCTTCGGAATCCATCACAACCCGCAGATAAGACTTCCCTTTCGGCAAGTTCAATACCCCTGCCGAAAATGGCTGCCACTGCGTCCAGCCGCCCGTATTCGCGACCGTCACCGCCGATCCAACTCGCTTCCCCTTGATTTCAAAGTGGAATGTCCCTCCGTTCCCTTCGCTCGCGGCTCGGACCGTGCCGGTAAACGAACCGGCAACCGGAACATCGATCACATACTCCATCCACTCTCCCGCCTTTGTCCAGCCCACCGAATACTTGAACGTCGAGTCTCCAGAAGCGCCGATATCCACCCCGTCCTGCTTGCGATATGAGCCGCCGTTATTGCCGGGGTCAGAATCGTGATAGGAAATCTCCGGACCGCCCGTGGCGTAGTTGGCGAAGAAAACAGTTCCCGGAACAGCTACAGGGGGCGGACTTACCGGCGAGTTTGCCCTTGCAATGCGCGCCAGTCGTCGCTTCTCGATCGCCGCCTCATCAACAACCAAATTCTCGTCCTGATACGCCCGAACATAGTCCACCAACATCCGCTGGGGGAACGTCGTCGTCGCATCGGGATAGCCTGGCCAATATCCGCCCACTGCAAGGTTCAAAATGATGAACTGAGGCTTGTTGAAAACCCACTCACTCTCACCCATATCGTCAGGCGTGATCTTCCCGAACGACTTATCGTCCACGAAAAACTCCAATGACTCGGGCTCCCAAATGACCGAGTAGGTGTGGAACCCCGAGCTAAGATCCTGCTCACCCACCATTTTTCGCTGGATACCTTCGCCACCCGAATACCCTGGGCCATGAAGCGTTCCGTAGCTCCGATTGGTTTCGTGGCCCAAAAACTCCATGATGTCGATCTCGCCGCACTTAGGCCAGCCAACCTTGTCGATATTCTCGCCTAGCATCCAAAACGCCGGCCAAATCCCCTTGCCCTTGGGCAACCAAAGCCGCGCCTCGAACTTGCCGTACAACTGCGAAAACTTCCCCGCCGTCTTTAGGCGAGCCGAAGAATAGTCCTTCGCAATTCCGTCCGCACCTTTAGTAGGCTCCTTCCGAGCCTCGATGACCAGTTGTCCCGAGCCGTTCAGGAACGCATTTTTTGCCCCATCCGTGTAGCTCTCCATCTCGTTATTACCAAAACCATGCCCACCCAAATCACGACCCCAAACCGCGGGATCGGGCGCAGTTCCCTTCGCCCCCTCGAACTCCTGAGAAAACTTCAACTTCCACTTTGGGGCAATTACTGCGAGCGCGCACATCGATGTGACCAACATTGCCTTCTACTCTACAACAATCGATGCATCAATCGGCGCCCCAATTGCGTCTGTAACTATCCCGATGCGAGTCACCGAGATCCTTTTGCGCCCCTATCAAGCAAAAGCTCTCGGACAAGTCCTCGCCTGCAAAGACCAGGGCCTCAACCGCGTCCTCGTGGTCATGCCCACCGGAACCGGAAAAACCACCCTCTTCAGCGCCCTCATCGGCCAGCTTTGCAAGAAGAAAGCGGATGAGGGCCTGGTTCTTGCCCACAGACGCGAACTTCTCGAACAAGCCGCGACCCGCATCGCCCTTCAAAACCCCAAGCTCCGGGTAGGAATCGAGGCCAAAAACCAGAAAGAACGTCCGCAAATCATGGTCGGCTCCGTCCAAGCTCTCGGGCGAAAGGAGACGCTAAGACTTGACGGATTCAAGCCCAAAAGCCTAATCATTGACGAAGCCCACCACGCCGCCGCTGACACCTATCAGAACGTCATGCGCTCCGTCGGAGCCTACGACGGCTCATGCTTCACAGTCGGCGTTACCGCCACTCCCCACCGAATGGACAATCGCCCGCTCCATGGCGAAGAAGAGGCGATTTTCGAGCAAGTGGCATTTACTTACACCCTCAAAGAGGCCATCTCCGACGGCTGGCTGGCCGATCTCAAGGGCTACCGAGTCGCGACCGGAGTCGACCTCAGCAAGGTCCGAATCGTTCACGGCGACTATAGCGCAAAGGCCCTCCAAGACGCCGTCAACACCGAGTCGCGCAACCGAACCGCCTTCGAACACTGGACCCAGGTCGCTCAAGATCGCAAAACCATCATCTTCTGTACCGGCGTCGAGCACGCCCAATCCGTCGCCGAGATGTTCAAAAATGAAGGCTTCGCTGCGGAGTACGTTCACGGCGGAATGAAGCCCGACGAGCGCGCCGGCATCATGCGCCGCTTTGCAAACGGCAAGACCCAGATCCTCAGCAATGTCGAAATTGCCACCGAAGGCTTCGACGTGCCAGACGTCGGCTGCGTCCTCCTACTTCGACCCACCAAGAGCTGGGCACTCTTCTGCCAAATGATTGGGCGCGGCCTTCGGGTCCTCCCAAACACCATCGAAGGCATCCCCGACGCCACCGCCCGCCGCGACAAAATCCGAGGCTCCGACAAACCCGACTGCCTCGTCATCGACGTCATCGACAACGGAAAGCGCGTCGTGATGCCCAAAGAAGGTGCCGAAGAGGAGAAGAACCCTTCCCTCACCGGCCTCGTCGGCCTCCCCGAAGAGTTCGACCTCGAGGGTCGCACTCTCACCGAGGCAATGGACAGCTTCGACAAGCTCGATCCCCGCGCTCAAGCCCTCCTCTTCCGCCGAAACGTCAGCTTTGATGACCTCGACAACACCCTTGTCGCTGTCGACCTCCTCGCCGAACTAACCCCGCCGTTCGAGGTGATGGACAACAGCCGCAACGCCTGGATGAAGGTCGGCGACGGTCGCTACCTCCTCGCCTGCGGAAGCAGCAAACATGAGGAACACCGCATGGCGGCAATCGAAGAAGACGCTCTCGGCTACTGGCACCTCATCCTCTCTTCCGCCTCAATGGACCCGACCGAGACTCCTCTCGGCCGCGACCTCAGCGACGCCTTCCGCCACGCCGACATCCGAATCCGCCAAATCTGGCCTTTCACCACCGGCCTCACCCTTAGCACCACCCAGTGGCGCAACCGCCCGATCACCGGCGACCAACAAACTGAACTCCGCCAACTTGGAGTCGAAGAAACCGTTCTCGCCATGCTAGAAACTTCCGGCCAAGCCTGGACCTTGATCGAGCTCAAAAAGCGCGAACTAGCAAGGACGTAACCCCGACGCTCCCGTCAGTTCCGCATGGACCGCCTAGTCCCACTCCGCTCCGTGGTGCGCGGTCGCGCCCGTCCGCATCCGGGCTCGAAAGCGGCCATACTCCGCCCGCCTGCGAAGAACAATGCCATGCTCAATGCCCATCTCATGCACCACAACTTAGTATCATAGTCGCATGGCAGATGACATCGTCATCAATTCACTTCTCGCGGCAATCCAGGCTCAGCCGGACAGCGTCGAACTGCGCCTCCACGTTGCCGAACTGCTCACCAAAGCAGAGCGAAACCAGGAAGCCATCCCCCACCTCGAAGCCATTCTCGCGAAAGAACCAACAAGTCTCCAAGCCCTTCGCCTTGCAGTTCCCGTCTTCCGAGCAACCGGCGACCTCACCCGCGCCATCGCCTTCGAGCAAATCCTCAACGCGCTCCAAATGCAGTCAGCGCAGAAACTAATCGAAGCCCTACCAACAGAAGAGCCCGAGCGGCTTCGACAAACTAGCCACGGCGAAGACTTTGAAGATGACGAAGAACCCGCAGATCCATTTGACTCGGTCATGGAACGACCCGAGATCGTCCTTAGGGACGTAAAGGGTCTCAAAGAGGTCAAGGAACGCATCAACCTCTCGTTCCTCGGCCCCCTCCGCAACCCCGAGCTCCGAAAACTCTACGGTAAGTCCCTCAAGGGCGGCCTGCTCATGTACGGTCCTCCCGGTTGCGGAAAGACCTTCATCGCTCGCGCCATCGCCGGAGAACTTGGGGCAAAGTTCCTCACAGTCAGCTTCGCCGACGTCGTCGACATGTGGATCGGTAGCAGCGAACGGAACCTCCATTCCCTCTTCGAAGCCGCCCGAAGGAACAACCCTTGCGTCATCTTCATCGACGAAATCGACGCCCTCGGACGCAAACGCAACCTCATGCGCCACTCGTCGGGATCAACGCTCATCAATCAGCTTCTGAGCGAGTTAGACGGTGCGCAGTACAACAACGAAGGCGTGTACATTATCGGAGCCACCAACCACCCCTGGGACGTCGATATCGCCCTGCGCCGCCCAGGACGCCTGGATCGAACGGTCCTCGTCCTTCCCCCCGACGCCCCCGCCCGAGAGGAGATCATCACTGCCAATCTGGAAGACCGCCCAACCCAAGCAATTGACGCCAAATGGATCGCCAAAGAGACCGAAGGCTATAGCGGTGCCGACATGGCTCACATAGTCGAATCCGCTTCCGAATACGCCCTAGCAGACTCGATCCGCACAAACCAAGTCCGGCCGATCGATATGAACGACATGAAGAAGGCCCTCAAGCAAGTCCGCCCAACCACCGGAACCTGGTTCGAAACGGCCAAAAACCACGCGATCTTCAGTAACGAGGGAGGCTACTACGACGACTTGCTCGACTACCTCAAGAAAAAGAGGATGATTTGAGGGGTTCGCACTACGATCGGGCCTGGCAGTTGCACGAGCTCGACCGCTACCAAGAAGCCCTCATAGAGGCCGAAAAGGCCCTCGCCGAAGATCCCAACGACCCCGACACCCACATCCTTCGGTGCCAATGCCTCGGTAGCCTAGGCAAGGCGAAGGAAGCTCGAAAAGCGGTTCAACAAGCAATCGCCGCCGATCCCGACCATGCGCGCTCCTACGCCACTTCGGCCTGGCTCTACCTCCACACAGCCCGCCCCAAAGAAGCCCTCGCCGATGCCCTCAAAGCGATCCAGGTCGATCCCGATGACGCACACTCTCACTATTTCGCCGCTATCGCATTTTCAACGCTCGGGAATCACGCTAAAGCACGCGAGGCAATCGACTACGCGATCTACCTCCAGCCACTCGCCTCGACCTACTTCGCCGCGAAAGCGAACATTTACAACTTATCACGCGACAAAAAGACTGCCCTCGACGCGGCCGAGGAAGCTCTTCGCCTTGACCCCGAAAATGCCGAGGCATTCGCTACTCGCGCCAGGCTACTCCGCACAACTCGGCATCACCGCGATGCAGTCGGAGCCGCAAAGGAGTCGCTGAGGCTCGATCCTACCGAGGCCCGCCACCGAGACGATTACCTCCACGCAAAACGCTCCAGATTCTTCCTCTACCGCTGGTTACTGGTTTATTCCGAGTGGCGCGATGCCCTTCCCTCGAACCTAAGTTATCTCCCGTGGGTCGGTTTTCTCGCGATTCGTGCCCTAGGAAGAGGGCTACCGAACGAAGGATCGCTTGTATTTCTGAAGTATTTCCTGATCGGCCTCTATGTCACATTTATGGCGATCTGGGTCTTTGGCGACGTGCTGCTCGACTCGCTGATGTCGCTTGACTCTCAGGACAAGTATGCGATTCCATTCGAGGAGCGGCGAGGGCTCCTGTCGGTGTCGACCAACCTGCTCGTCGGCCTCATTTTCCTCCCGATCTGCTTCCTCAACGAGAAGGCGTTTGGCCCGACGCTTATGGAGCTACTCGCCGGATTCCTCATCGGCTCCTTGCTCTACAAAATCCAGAGCCTCTCCTGGAGAGGAAACCTCATGTTCGCGTGGTCGCTTTCGATGCACGCCCTCGCCCTCGTGATCGCAATCACGTCCGGTCGAGTCTGAACACCCCCGGACCGCGGAGCCCTGCGCCGCGCGCGATCGAAGTTCGAGCTAAGCAGAGAGCGAGGCGAGATTGGAGCGCGGGTGCCCCCACCCGCTTTCGGGCGCGGCAGCGACTGTACACCACTGGAATCGCACGTGGTACATCCCGATTCCCTCGGGGCGTCTCGCCTACTCCGGCGATCGATGCGAGGCGCAAAAAAGTCGCCCCAGCCACTAGCCAGGGCGACTCAAAACATCAACCAGCGCCTCAGCCCATATGAGCGATGATCGCATCGCCGAACTCTGAGCACTTGACCTTCGTCGCGCCTTCCATCAATCGGTGGAAGTCGTAAGTCACCGTCTTCGCCCCAATCGCCCCATTGACGCCCTTGAGAATCAAATCAGCGACCTCGGTCCAGCCCATGTAGCGGAACATCATCTCGCCCGAAAGGATCACCGAAGACGGGTTCACCACATCCTGATCGGCATACTTCGGAGCCGTTCCGTGGGTCGCTTCAAAGATCGCGTGACCCGTGATGTAGTTGATATTCGCACCCGGAGCAATGCCAATTCCGCCCACCTGCGCCGCCAAAGCGTCGCTCAAATAGTCGCCATTTAGGTTCAAAGTAGCGATGACATCAAAGTCTTCTGGTCGAGTCAAAACCTGCTGAAGGGCAATATCCGCGATCGCGTCCTTAATGACAATCCCCGCGCCTCGCTTTCCTTCCGGAATCTTGCACCATGGCCCGCCGTCGATCTCCTCGGCTCCAAAAAGCTCCTTTGCCAGCGCGTAGCCCCAGTCTCGGAAGCCGCCCTCGGTGAACTTCATGATGTTCCCCTTGTGAACCAGGGTCACCGACTTCTGATTGGTGTTGATCGCGTACTCAATCGCCGCGTAGATCAACCTTTCCGAACCCTGTCGCGAAACCGGCTTGATGCCAACGCCAACGCAAACTTCCTTCGATGGCCCACCATGAACCGCCGCCGACCACTCTTCCGTTCGAGCCGTGGTGCCAAAACGAACCTTGGCGAACATCTTCGGAAACTTCTCCTCTAGGAACCCAAGAACCGAAGCCGCCTCTGCCGAACCGCCGGGGAACTCGATTCCTGCGTAAATGTCTTCCGTGTTCTCGCGGAAAATCGTCATGTTCACCGCCTCCGGCTTCTTCACCGGCGAAGGAACGCCCGTGAAGTACTGCACTGGACGAAGGCAAACATAAAGGTCCAAAATCTGTCGCAACGCGACGTTCAACGAAGTGATTCCACCGCCGACCGGAGTTGTAAGGGGCCCCTTAATCCCAATGAGCTTGTCCCGGAAAGCCGTCAGGGTGTCTTCTGGCAACCACGAGCCAGTGGTATCGAACGCCTTCTGACCGGCCAAAACCTCTTCCCAAGCAACCTTCTTGGTTCCGCCATAAGCCTTTTCGACCGCCGCATCGAACACGCGAACCGAAGCTCGCCAAATGTCGCGCCCAGTTCCGTCACCTTCAATAAACGGAATAATCGGGTCGTTGGGCACGCTTAGCCCTTGCGCAGTCATCGTAATCGGAGTCGCCATTACCCCTCCAGATTACCCGCCAACCACCGCCTACCCACTAAGGGCGGGCGTACAAGAACTTGTGGAACAGCTTCTGGCGATTCACCAGCATGTTTTCCAACGCAATTGCTATGTATGTGCAGTAGCTCGAGCCAGACCTTGCGACAGTTGCGACCGCCTGCCATCCCTTGCCAGAAGCACGGAAATATGGCTCGCTCTCATACCGAAGCAAGACCCTGGTACCTTCTGCCGGGTTCAAGGTTGAGAACCTGGTCAGAGTCACTGCTCCCTTCGCGACCATGTAGAGGTCGTTGTTGTCAACGTCGAACACGTCACCCTCCACACCTGTCGAAATTAGCGAGGCACCTTTGAGCCCGAACAATTTGGTGATGAGAGAATTATCACACTTCTCCCAGCGGTCTTTGTACGAGCGAGCGTTGGAGTCATAAGTCAGAAAGTCGATAAATCCCGGCGCAAACAAGTAAAAATTGCGCTTCCCGGAAGCAACCCAAGCGCGAACCGAAGATCGATCATTCGCACTCAACTCCTGCTGAGTGCCCGAGCCGGTGTACCAAATAATCGTGTCGTACTCGCCCATCTTCTCCAGCGTTGGTCCGTCACCCTGGTAAGGAGCAACCATCACGTCAAACTTCAGCCCCTCTTTCTCAAGCACATCCCGAAACATCTTGTCAGCCTCGGTCAAGCCGAGCGTCGTCGCACTGTTTCGATTGTTCGTATCAAAGTTGTCGTCGACTAACAAAATCTTCCCGAGATCAAATGGCTCGTCCTTCGGCTGACCAGGAGCGGCTGGCTCGTTGGGCTTGGGATTTGCACGCTCCACCGTGGGACGAGGATTGATGGGATCCAACTTCCCAATCGTGGTGCTCGGCGGCGCGGGCGGTTCAGT
This sequence comes from Fimbriimonas sp., assembly GCA_965248555.1. Lineage (GTDB taxonomy): Bacteria > Armatimonadota > Fimbriimonadia > Fimbriimonadales > Fimbriimonadaceae > Fimbriimonas. The sequence goes on from CBDFJP010000002.1 coordinate 859,035, forward strand.
GGGATTCGTCGGATTTGAAACTGGATCAACCGTCTGCAAGTGCAACGGATCGCCAAACAGCGATGGAATTCCGCCTTGAGTAAGAGGAATGTCGAGATACTTGTTGCCGTCGATCCACCTGTTTTCGATACCTGCAAACATGACGCCGCCGCCCATCGATCCACCCCGAGCAAAGCCCGATATCTCCACGCTCTCCAGTTTCCAGTCCGCGGCAATCGCCCGCCCGACTTCGTTCAAAATCGAAGTCTTCTTGGCCGAATCGAGGTCAAGTTTGCCCTGATATTCGCTTTGAATCTTGTCCCGTGCCGGGCCGTTTTCGCTATCGCTCTCCATGAGCATCGCGCCATAAGTGATCGCTCCATACCTATCTGGAACAGTTACGTCGTACGAAATGTTTGCCGGAATCTGCTTGGTGCCGTCGGTTCGCGTCTGCTGAAAAACCGCAGTCCGGCCCCCTGTTGGCGTCCCCGGGAACCCGGTCACGACGTTACATAGAAAAACTTCATCCCCGGGAGGGCTACCGATCTGGTCAAACGTACTTTCCTTAATGCAGAAGAATCGCTTTGGGGTAATCCTGAACGTCGACTGCCCGTTGTTAGAAGAGAGCTTTTGGATATGTACAAATAGGTCGTACTTGCCCTCTTCACCGCCGTTGATATAGAGTTTTTCTTCGTAACCAGCGGAAGTGATCTGCGCTAACTGATCAGCGCTCCAAACCTTGCGCTTCTCGCCAATGTAATCCGGCTTTGCACCGATAATCATCCCGAAAAAGTCGCTTATTGCAACGGCGATTGACGTAAATCCGGAGACTATACTATTCCCCACCGCAGTCAACACCTGACCAACATTTCCAGCTTCATTGACCAGCCGAACTTTGGTCGGAACCGCACTCAATGGCCCAATCGTGTAAGTCGTGGTCATCCCGGCTTCAAAGTCGTTGTAGGCAAAAATCGCGTCCGCAAACCCTTTCGTCGAGACATTGCCGTAGTCCAACAGGAACCGCTTCCCATCAACCTCCGCGTAAATGTCCGCGTCCGTTCCAGACAAAATTTCACTTGAAGTCTTGAGTTTCAGGCGTAAGAAATACTCGATTGGAGGACCCGCGTTGGGACGATTCCCCAGCGAAGCCTGAGTCGCTGCGGCATCTTCAGGGTACTTTCCTGCCGACAAGAACATGAAACCAAGATTGTTGAAGTCCTCATACTGCGCGTGGTGCTGGTTCGTCGGCGGAGCCGTCTTCACGTCCGTCCAAAAACTGTTGCCCACCGAAAGCTGATCTTTCATCACCTGGTCAATCCTCTTGAGCCATTGAGTGCTTGCGTTCAACGATACGGTGTAAGCCGCAATAAACGCCCGCACCGGTGTCGTATCAACAATCCCGCGCTCTCGGCAGGCAATCGCCGCCAGGTAACTCGCGTCAATCGCCATCCCAGGAGGTGCCACGAACAAAGTGTTCGGAGGCATACCGATGTAGAGCTGACTCGGACGAGCTGTTAAGCTCTCCAAGGCGAGCCCCGCCTCATTTTGCGCCGCTCCAGAGTTCCCAAACGCCGTGCTATCAATAATCCCCGGCAAAATTGCCTCGGAGCGGTTTTTATACTTGCGCCAAGTAGTAAAGGTCGCACTCTCACGAACCGGAGAGATGTCCGAACTCAACAAGTCCATCATCGGCGCAATCGCCTGCATCGCACTCATCGAGGGCGACATGATCCCGTGGGAGTGAACCGAAACCTGCTCCGGATGCTCATAAGCACCCGTATAGAACTGCGTATTCACCAACCCAGGGCGGTCAGCCGTAAACTTATCGAACCACGTCACCGTCCGCCGCGTCGGCTGGTCAATCCAGTTCGAGTGGCTATACATATCCTGAGTCGCATGGAGCGAAACTCCCAATATCTGCCGAGCCGCCGCAATCCCGCGAGTCCGCTCCCCTCGATCATAAATGCCCTTCGCCCAAAGCAGCCCCGTGATCGTGCCCGTCGTGTAACGAAAAATCGTCTGCCGCAACTGGGGAGTCGAGTTCGTGTCGTCGTAATGCAGCTTGATCAGCTCGTCGTGCAAGGCGACCGCCGTCGTGTACCCCTGTGGCCCTCGCGTAGCCCAGAAGAGCGGGTTGTAGGCGTACGAGTCAATGAAGCTCGCGTGCCAACCGATCTCTGCCGCAGCCGAGTCAATTTCGTCCTCTTTCGGCTTCTCCAGCGGCTTCATCATGCGAATAAAACCCGCTTGTTCGGCGGCTTTGCGAGTCAGTGCATTATGGTGCCAGTCGTACCAGTAGCTCGACAGCAACACTTCGCCCCCAAAGGGAAGCGAGCTTGCCGCAAGCCCCGCAACAAAACCGACAGCAGCAATCCTACGAGCGACCATGTCTCTATCTTAACCGGAAAGACAAAAATATGTAACTCCAGCTACTCTGCGACTTCCGACTTAACGATCTCTCGCATCGGCTTCACCGCATACTTCAGAGCAAACATCCAAAACGCCGGCCACCAAATGAGGTCGTTCGTCAGAATCGTGGCCCCGAACCGCCAAGGCAGCTGCCCCTGCAACGCCGCCATCAAAAACCCAATCGGCCCAAATGTCTTCCCAATCAACCCGATCCAAACCAGCCCCGCATACCGAACCGGATCACGCGCGATCATCCAGTAACCCAGCGCATAAACCAGAACCATAATCCCCACGGACTGCCAAATCGAAACATAATTCGGCTCCGGCAGACCCACCAGCCTGAAAAACGACAGCGGAAACAGCACCACCCAACAACCCCAAACGAAGTTGTAAACCGCCGCCGCGTAAAACCAGTTCCGATAAGCCCGCATACCAGGCTCTACGTTACCTACAGACTAAAAAGCGCGTCAGAGACGCCGTCGTTGATCTTCACGTTTGAATAATGAAACTCAGCCGCGAGCTTATTCTCGGCGTTAAAAGTTTGTTGAATCGTCGGAAAAGCCACTCCGCCTTCCTTAACCGGCTTCGAGAACAAGATCGTTGCTTTGAGCTGACCCTGCTGGCCGTACCATTCCCGCCGAACGATGTACTTCTCGTCCTTGTCAATCCAGATCCTCATGCGGGAAGTGTTGTCGTAGCGAGTAGGCCAAGTGAGGTCAAAGACCGGGTTGCCTGTTTCGCGGTCAAATCGCACAAATTTAGACTGGAAAAACTTGGTCGCAACCGTCGGCGTCAGCATTCCAAACTCAAGAAACGTCTGCTTTCGCCCCGGCTCATTGGTCACATCAACCTTCTGGTTGATCTTCAGCTTCGGAATCCGGGTCACCTGGGTGTTTCCGTTCACAAGGTACACAAAAGTGGTGTCGTCAGCCTGCATATCAAGCCGCAGCTTGAACGGCTCCTTCGCCGAAACCGTGAAATTCTGGAACGAAAGGTTGCGCTTGTAGTCGTTATCGATCTTCGCCGCCTCGCTCACCTTTGCCTTCACAACTTTGCCCGAAAAGGCCAAATCTCGAAGCCCCGACTGGCAATAAGCCTCAATATCCTTCGACTGAAAACCGCCGGCCAAAACCGGTGCAACTAAAGCGGCAAAAACCATTACAGTAATTATGAACGTCCGAATCCGCCGAACGATTCGTATACAATCTGTAAAGCGATGCAAACGAGCGGGCCGATCAAGGATTTTGCGAAGTACGCCCAGGTGTCGCAACAGCAATTTCTTCGCCCTCTAACCTCTTCCGAGCTCTCAGACGCCGCGATCTTTGTCTATCGCCGAAGCTTCCGCTCCATCGCCTCGCTCTCGCTACTCCCTTCCCTTTTCGTTTCGGGAGTCGTGCTGGTCTTTTTCCAACTCCTCTACCCCTACCTCTTCCCCAAAAGCGAAAAGGACACCGACCTCGCACTCCAAGTCCTCCAAACCACCATCCTACTCGTCGGCGGAATCGGGCTGAGCACCATCGTTGCTCTCATCGGCCTCTCGCGAATCTGCGCCATGGCCCACGTCCTCGCCGAAGCCGCCCTCCGCGACGAAGTCCCCACCCAAAGCGAGATCGAAGCAAGGGCAAAGCCCCTCTATGGCAAAACTTACAAGCTCCTTGTGCGATCGAGCATTTTCAGCGTCGGCATCGCCTTCCTCAGCCTAGTCCCCCTCCTTCTCAGCGGAATCTTTGGCGCCCTCACCGCCAGCTACAACATGTTCCCCGCCATCGCGGTTGTCATCTCGTGCATCATCCTGCCCATCGGCCTCATCGTCGCGCTCTCGCGCTTCTCCGTCGCCCTCGGAACCGTTAGCGTCGGCCTCGCCGAGAACAAAGACCCAAAGGCATCACTCAAGCGAGCCCAGTACCTCTTCGGAGCAAAAAGCCGTCCGATTCCTAAAGCTAACCCGGCCTCTGGAGGAATCCTTGCCGGAGTCGGCATCTACTTCATTCTGAGGCTCGGCTACAGCGCGGCAATGAGCGATCTCACGCTGAGCGACATGATCCTCGCGCGAATGCCGACGACCCTCCTCCGGGTCATTGTCGACACCATGCTCAGCCTCCTGCCGGAGTTCCTGTTTATCTTCCTCGTCCTCCCCTTCGCCGCCATCGCCGGCGCGCTCTACTACTACCAGCGGCGCATCGTCGTCGAAGGCCTCGATATCACCACGCTCCATGAGAAGCTTCCAGCGAACCGCCGTTAGCCTCTGCGTGCTGATCGCCGCCTGCGTCTCTTTTTCACAAGAGGCGACAGAAAGTTCGTGGAAGCCGACCCAGAAAATTGCTCAAGAAAAGGCCGAAGGCTGGGAAGACGCCATCTTGTCGACGGTCGAAGAAATCGACGTCTTCCAGCCAGACTACAAAACCTACAAAGACCCAAAGGCGAAGCCCGAGGCAAAGAAGGTCGCAATGGCGAATATCCTTGCCCGAATCGACCGCTATGTGGATTCCGAAAACGTCGCCGTCAAGCCGAACGCGACCCAAAAAGCCGCCGAAATCCTCAAACGTACCGAGTTCAGAACTCAAAAGGACGCCCCCGGAAAGTCTTGGGTAGAGCGCATTCTTGAGCGGCTGAAAAACTGGCTCGACCAAAACCAGAAGAATGACACCCGTGACCCAGTCGACTTTCCCGACTTACCCTGGCTAGGCGGACTACTCAAGGGGCTAATGTACGTTATCCTTGCCGTCGCCATCGGACTCCTCATCTGGCTGCTCACCAAGCTCCGCCTCATGAGCGAGACGCGAAAAGCAAAGTCGCGCGGCGGGGGAGGAATCCTTGAAGAGGGCGAAGTACTCCTCTCCGAAGACGAGTACTTGCTCAACGCTGACGATCTCATCGCCCAGGGGCGCTTCCGCGAAGCCTGCCGCGCACTCTACCTAGCCAGCCTCGTCCGGCTGGACTCGGCTCGTGTCGCTCGGTTAGAGCCAACCCAGACCAACTGGGAGCACCTGCGCCGCGTAGAAGCAAATCGCAACAAGCCGGAAGGCCTCGATTTCCGAACCCCGACCAAGCTGTTCGACCACGCCTGGTACGGCTACACCGCCCGATCGGCGGCGGATGTCGAGCCGTTCCGCCAGGCATATCTGTCCATCAAGCAACTCACTGAGGTGAAAGCCGCGTGAGATCAAAAATCGTCATCTGGCTCTTCGTCATCCTGCTTCTCAGCGTCGCAATCGTCCAAAGCGGACGATACAGCTTCGACATGGACCACGGCCTCGAAAAGACCGGCTCCAACGGCACCGCCGCCTTTGCCGCCCTGCTCAGCGAGACCTACCCTGGCACAAAGATTAGCGACGCGGTTCCTAAGGACAAGAGCCTGATCGTCATCCCATTCACCACGGAATTCGAGGATGATCTTCGCGATTTCTTCCGAAAGGATGCCAGGGCCGGAACCTATGTTCTCTTCAAAATCACCCGTTTCCTAGACGACAAAGCAAAAGCCCCGACCAGCGTCATAAATTCCGCCACTGGCAAAAGCATCGGCCAGTTGACCGGCTACACCTACAAGTGGAGCGGCTCCTTTATGGACTCGTTGAGCCTGGATGCGAGCGATACCAGCTCCACTGAGTGGTCGCCGACATTCCTAAAAGAGCCCGAGGAGTTCGACGTAATCTCCACCGCAGACTCAGCCGCCGACAGCATCGCCAGCATGCAGAACGAAGGCGACAAGACGATCTACTACTTCGAGCAAGCCTCCGGAATGACCAACGGCCGCATCGCCGAAGCCAATAACGCCGACATCTACCTCGGCTTCATCGACACCGCCAACAAGCAGAAACGGCCCATCACCATCGTCAGTTCCTACCTCAACGCCGCGAACCGCCAGGGGCTCATCGAGCGCCTCGGCCCCCTCTTCCACTCCGCCTGGAACCAGTTCCTAGTTCTCCTCGGCGTCGTCTTCCTAACCCTCAACATCCGCTTCGGAAAGTCGCCCGAACCCCGAGCCGAGCAGCGCTCCGCACGCGAACTCGTCGACGGAGTCGGAAACTTCGCCAAGCGCAAAGAGCTCGGCCGCTGGGCCCTGCAGTGCGTCTACAACCAGACCATGATCGAGCTCGAACGCCGACACCGAACCAGCCGCCAACAACTCCTGAACCGCCCCGAAGACTTCCTCTCGCCCGACCAAGCCCAAGCCCTCATCGAATCCCAAAAAGCCCTCAGCATTGACCTTTCCGCAAAAGACGCCCTAAAAATCTCTCGCCGCCTCCGAAGACTGGTATAACCAAGTCCATGAAAGCCGTACTTTCCGTAGGAATTGCTCTGCTTTGTGCCTTCGGCATTTGCCAAGGCCAGCCCCAAAAAGGCCAGCAACCACCTCCCCAGGTCACCAAAGAAAAGCTCGCCAAACTCAAAGCGACCTACGAGACCGCCAAAGCCGCTTCAACCAAGAAACCTAAGGACGTCAAACTCAAAAAGGCTTACGAAGAAGCCGCCATGGGCTACGGACTCGGCTGCATGTACGGCGATCTTCCTCCACGCGAGAAGTACGTCGGAGCCCTCAAATATCTCCGCGAAACCGTCAAGATCAACCCAAACAATAAAGTTGCCAAAGAGCAAATTTCGATGATCGAGTCCATTTATAAGCAAATGGGCCGACCAATCCCCAAGACGGACTAATCGGTGCCGCAACTCGACGCTGAGAAGCAACTCGCCCTTTTTCGTGCCTACACAAAGTGGATGGCACTGCTCCTCAGCGTCCTCATCCTCCTTCCCACCCTCATCGGCCTCGCCCTCAAGCCCGCCGGGCTGTACATGGGAATCCAGTACAACTTCGACGACCACATGGTCTACGCGGGCTGGATGCGCCAAGCCATGGAAGGGCGTCTGCTGTTCGAGAACCGGTTCACCGCCGACCCTCAACCTGGCCTGACCCTCCACCTCTACTTCCTTGCCCTCGGCTGGCTAGCCAAGCTCATCGGGATTCCCCTGGCGATGCACGCCGCCCGGGTCGGCTTCTGCTACCTCTCCGTCATCCTGCTCGGCCGGCTGATCGAAGCCGTCTCCAGCGACACCTACCAGCGCAAAATCGCCCTCGCCCTCGGCATTTTTGGTGGGGGTCTCGGGTTCACCGTCTGGCACAACTTTGGAGTCGCAATCGTCAAACCTGTCGGCGGCCCGCTTGCCGGATGGATGCTCTCGCGGCTCCCTACCGACGTCTGGCAACCAGAAGGCTATTTCTTCTATTCCGCCCTCACCAACAGCCTCTTCATGGTGAGCACCTGTCTCATCCTCGGCACTTTCCTCAACGTCCTCCAAGCCCGCGAGAGCAAAGCCGCCGTCTGGCGCGGTTCGCTCTGCTTCGGAGTTCTGATGAACATCCACAGCTACGACGTTCTCCTCGTCTCGCTGGTGATGCTCGGGGTTCCCTTCGCTCTGTACAAGGCGGAAGTTATCACCAAGCAGTGGATCGGCCGTTCACTTCTCATCGCCCTCGGAGCCGTTCCCGCCGCCCTCTGGTTCGCCTACGTTCTCAAAAACGACCCAGTCTTCCAGGCTCGCGCCGCCACCCTCACCTATTCCCCCAACTTCCGCCAACTCTTCTTCGGCTTCATCCCGCTCATCTTCTTCGGCTTTTTCGCGCTGTCAAAGGGAACTAGCCAGGCAAAAGCGGGCGTCGCTACTCTCGCAGCCTTCCTTTTTGGCCTCTATGTTTACTCCGGAAACCTCGAGTTCCTCCAGGACGGCTACTTCCTAACTCCCATCACTTTTGGAATCTGCTTCATCGCGATCCTTGGAATCATCTACCTACAGAGGCAAAGCCGACCCGCCTTCTCGATCATCCTCTGCTGGGCGCTCATCGGCCTCATCGCCCCCTACTTCCCCGCCCTGTTCCAGCGCAAGCTCACCATGATGCTCGGCATCCCCTGGGGCATCCTCGCCGGGATGGGAATCGCCAACCTCCTCTCCCGCCGCGAGCGAGGCCAGCGCAACATGCTCACCTCACTTGTCATTCTCCTCTGCTCAGCAACGGGAATCCTGTGGGTTCAGCGAGAGATCACTCTTGCCAGAAACAACGTCAGCAACACCACGGTCCACGCTGTCACCCAACCTCCCGAAGTGGCGAAAATGATCGAAGTTCTCGCCCCGCTCGGACGGGAAGCAGTTATCGCCAGCCTCCCAGGTGCGCCATCGCCCTTCCAGGACGAGCAGGGCAACGCCATTCCTGACCTCTACAACACCCCGGTAATCCCCGACCTCAACCCCGTCCTCGTCGGCCTCGCCGGCACCCGCGCGTACGCAGGACACTGGAGCGAGACCCCCGCCTACGGCGAGAAACGAACCAAACTCATGGAGGCACTGCGCTCCCCAGACCCTTCCGCCGAGCTCAAGTCGCTAGGAATCACCCACGTGATCCACCTCAAACCCCTCAGCTCAATCGTCGCCCCGCAAGGCGAGACGTTAGTGGACGGCGAGACGTTTAGCCTGATAAGACTTTGAGAATTGAGTTAAAAGTTAACAGTTAGCAGTCAGCAGCACAAACATATCCAGGGGGTTCAGTCCACGGCACGAGCTACTCCACCTTTCCCTTCTGCTAACCGCTTACAGCTAACTCAGCGAAGCTAACTGCCAACCGCCGAAATCGGCCGCACAACTGCTGCCGTGTCCCCCTCAACCTTCGCCGCACCCGGCTTGTTGAAGATGAATCCAGCGATTACGCTCCAGCCGAGCAGAGTCAGAGCGACAAAAACCAGGGCCGAGAATTTCTGAATCCGAGTCTGAGCCGCTTCGCTCACCGTTATGCCCCAGCGGATGCAGAAATTCCAAATCCCGTAGCCCAAGTGGTACGAAGCCGAAATGATTCCCAGCGCATAAACCAAAACCCAAAACGGTTGTGAAAAATACTCGTGCCAAGCGGCAAACTTCAGACGCTCGACATCACCAGTCACGTACTTGTAAACCGTCGTCGACAGCGAGTGGTAGATCAAGAACGCAAAAACCAACAGCCCCGAAAGCCGCTGCAAGAAGAACATCCGGTTGTGCGACCACTTGTACTTCGTCGTGAAGTAGTTATTCTCGGCCCGCGAGATGATAAACACTCCATAAATCGCGTGGAACAGCAACGGAACCCAGATCATCAGGACTTCCATGGTCAGCAGAACGTGCTTCGGAATCCCCTCGAAAAACGCAATAACCCCGTTAAACTGCGCCTCGCCCGCCACAGCAAAGCTGTTCAGAGCCAAGTGCTGAACCATGTAGTACCCAACCGGCATCACGCCGGTGATCGAATGGATTCGGTGCAGAACGTAGTTTTCCTTTGCAAGCGACAGTGCCATCTTTCTCGGTTAAGGTTACCCTCGCATCAATCTACGAGCGGTAATCTAGAAAAGTATGCCGTACATTACCGACGTTCTTGGCCGCGAAGTGATTGATAGCCGGGGTAACCCCACCGTTGAGGTGCAAGTCACCCTCGAATCCGGAGCCATGGGCCGCGCAATGGTACCCTCGGGAGCCAGCACCGGAATGTTCGAAGCCGTAGAGCTTCGCGATGAAGACAAAAAGCGTTACGGCGGCAAAGGTTGCCTTCACGCGGTCTCCAACGTCAACGACGTCATTGCACCTGCTCTACTCGATCACGACGCTACCGATCAAGAAGGCATCGACCAAGCCCTTCGCGACCTTGACGGCACCGCCAACAAGGGCAAGCTCGGCGCAAACGCCATCCTCGGGGTCTCCCTTGCCGTAGCCGCAGCTGCAGCCGATCACTCCAACCTCCAACTCTTCCGCTATGTCGGAGGTACCACCGCCAAAACCCTCCCCGTTCCGATGCTCAACATCCTCAACGGCGGAGCCCATGCGGATTCAAACGTTGATTTCCAAGAGTTCATGGTCCTCCCCGTCGGAGCCCCATCCTTCCGCGAAGCCCTTCGCTGGGGATGCGAAATTTTCCACTCGCTTAAGAAGGTTCTCAAGTCCAAAGGACTCGCAACCGGCTATGGCGACGAAGGCGGATTCGCTCCCAACCTCGCCAATCAGGACGAAGCCTTTGACCTCATCCTCGTTGCAATCAAAGAAGCGGGTTACGAAGCCGGTAAAGACGTGTTCCTCGGAATCGACGCCGCCGCCACCGAGTTCTTCGACGGCAAAACCTACAACTACTCCGACGGTCGAAAGCTCACCGGCGAGGAGCAATGCGCCTACCTCGTCGACCTCTGCAAGCGCTACCCACTGATCTCCATCGAAGACGGCTGTAGCGAAGAAGACTGGGCTACTTGGAAGGCCGTCACCGACGCCCTCGGAGACCGAGTCCAGCTCGTCGGCGACGACCTCTTCGTTACCAACGTCGAGCGACTTGAGCGCGGAATCAAGGAGGGTGTCAGCAACTCGATCCTCATCAAGGTCAACCAAATCGGCTCCCTCTCCGAAACCCTTGCCGCCGTCGAAATGGCCAAGCGAGCCGGCTTCACCAGCATCCTCAGCCACCGCTCCGGCGAAACCGAAGACGTCACCATCGCCCACCTGGCGGTCGCCACCAACTGCGGCCAAATCAAAACCGGCGCGCCCAACCGAACCGACCGAGTCGCCAAATACAACGAGCTCCTTCGCATCGAAGAAAACCTCGGCGACAACGCAGTCTACGCTGGCAAGTCAGCCTTCGGGAAGATAGCGCATCGACTCTAAGAAGGTGGCAAGCAAAACCTGCCCGACATACGGCTCCACGGCGTAGGGCACGGGACACGAGGCAGCTTCGGTTCCAGAGCGAAGGCCGCGGACCCGAAGCAGTCTTAGGCGGGGTCAATCTTGGATACGCCGGGAGAACTGGATGCACCCAAATCAGTACACCAATCGTACTATTTGGTAGTACAGCTATGAGCCGCCGAAGCCTTTCATGCGTTCGCCTGATTAGCGCCGTGATTGCCGCTTGCTTGGGCGCTCTGGCCATACGGCAAGTGACCACCCAAGCTACATGGAGTCACTCAAAGTTCTCGGCTGAGCTATCTGTTCATAGAGGAAGTCTCAACCGACTTGTAGAATTGTCGATTCGGACAAGATCAAAGGCTGAAGAGCATGAGTACCTGCGTCTCTTAGGAGAATCTGGGACGAAACCCGCAAACCTAGAGGCCACGGGGGAAGAAGCGATCGCATTTGAGGTGTACACATCATCACTTCCTCTGAATGAACGCACGTCAAAAGGGTTTGCCTACTTTCCAACTGCCCCTAGGTTGATGAGCTCAAGTTCCGAAAATACTGGAACTACTTGGAAGTTCACCGAGATAGACGGTCAGTGGTTCAGCTACTTTCTTTCCATCAAATCGAAGTGACAATCAACCAGTATGAACGGCTCCGCCGCGTAGGGCACGGGACCTGAGGCCGTTTCGGTTCCAGAGCGAATGCGTCGGAACCGGAGATGTCTCGGGTGGGGATTGGCCCTGGGCTCCGGCGGAGCAGATGACGGCACAACTCCACGTAGTTCAACGGCCGCATCTCCGATGAAAAACGGTTCGCACTGGGCGGAGTCGTCGTCCCGTCGCCCAGGTCCATCTTTTGCTCAGTATCCGAGCGACGCTTCACTGTTAGCAGTCGACCAGTGCTCACCTCCATGCGATAAGTGATCTCCATCTTCGATGTGCCCAGCATCTTCAAATCGGGCAGTTTTTCGCCATCCGCTCCACCTTCCATCTGAATCTTCGCTTCGGTCTCCAAACTTCCTGATACACGAATCTCTGCGACTTCTTCTCTTCCAACTTTGGACACGGCGACAAGTTTGCCCTCGAGATTTTGCTCGTTGACTACTGCACCGGTCTCCGGTGAAATCTTCACCTCCCACGTTTCGCCAACCGAAACCTTTCGCTGAGGAAGCTGAAATATCGCAAAATATGCTCTCATCGAACCTTCCTCGATCTTTCGCGAAGCTTCGACAAGCCCTTCACTTTTGAGCTCATTGATCTTCCAAACCGAATCAATCAGCAGTCCAACCTTATGCGGAGGTGGCGTCGTAGATGCAGGACCGCTGGAATCGCTTTTTACTTCGATGTCAAAGAATCGCCAAGTAGCCCGAGCGTTTCCCTTGGCATCGAGTGACTTGGCGATTGAGACCTCGACCTTCCGCTTCAGTACCGATGTGAAGGCTGGCGCAGGTGACTCAACAGTCTCGAAAACCGAGTCAGTCGACTCCTCGACGTATACTTGCGATTCCAGCCCGGCAACAGGCCCATGGAGCAAGTAGGATCCGCCAGCCTGAGCACTTCCGGTCGCGCTCATGGGCGAAGAGAGAGTGCTGCTAGCGAGGATCGAGAGTGGAGCGAAAAGTAAAATCATCATGTTCAATATTGGTACAGTAGCACTCTCATTCAAAGTTCCCACATGACGGTTTTTCTCAGGAGTATCCTATAGCGACAGTAGGATAAATCTCAATTGGGCAAGCTTGCGGCAGCTCCGCGAAGCGCACATTATGCCCCCGGCGCGCCGAAAGTCCCAAAATCAAAAAATGCCCCCCGCAATCCTCGGCGCAGAGTAGGCTTGTGAGCACCCCAACCGACAGCGGTAACAGACCGAGAGTTCCAAAATGAATCGCTTGAAGACAATCACTACAGCGTTGAGCGTCAGCGTCATGTCGCTCACCCAAGCCCAGTGGCTTGTCCAAACCGACCTCACGCCAGGCGTATCCGCAGCGGCTATGTTTCTAGGCGGCACCGGAGCCTACGCCGGTTCCGTGAACACGTCCATCAGCAACGTCATTGATGGCCTGGCGAACGGCGTCCCCGGAACCGCCGCGTCGAACATCACCGCGCTAACCACTAGCTTCACTGCAAACTACCCCACGAACCTCGGCGGCCTTCCGTATCTGAATCTTGGCGGAAACGACTCCGGCGACAAATACAAGGTCACAATGGACTTCACCGGGCTGGGCCTCGGCTATCTCCCCGCCGGAACCGTCATCGGCCTCATGGACGTCGATGTCGATGAACAGCTACAATTCTTGAGCGGATTTGACGTCACTTCAACCCAAATCACAAATGCTTGGCTCAGCCCAACCAGTGTCGGCCCCTTCGACTACAACTTCACGGACGCCACTGATTTCATCAATCCGTCGTTAGTTTCGCAGATCATCTACTCCAGCGGGGTCTACACCTTTGCCGGCGACTCCAGTAACCAAACCTCCGCGTTTCAGAGTTACAAGATCAATCAAAACCTGACCAAAATGGAGTGGACGTTTAGACGCTCCGTGTCCGGCCTCTCTGCGGGCGGATTCGGCTACGGCGTCGCCGTACTATCCCAGCCCGTGCCCGAGCCATCCACAATCGCCTTCATCACGCTCGGAGTCCTTGGAATCTGCAAACGACGGCGTTGATAACCGGCTCCGAACTCAGGTCTCTCCCGCAAAAATTAAGAATTTGACGTCGGCGTGGTTGACAAAAACCCCTCAAAAATCGCCTAGTAAGTGATGAACGTATATGGAGTGCCCCGATGTAATCGGGGCTTTGTATTGCAATCCCGAGGCCCCCCAAAAAAGCCTGTACCCACTTGTACCCACTTTCCTAGCCAATCGAAGACGCAGTCGAACCTAACGCACCCACTTTGCTCAACACACACCGACTGCCCATTTCTGCCCAACATTCAAAGAAACATTTCGAAGTTCGAACCTGGACTGCCCCATAAACTCTACAAACGCACAGCGTCAACGTTAGCCCCGCCGAACATACTCGGCGATCACCGCCGAAGGCTCGCCTTCCATTTCGACGACCCCGTCTTTCAACCAAACCACCCGGTCGGCAAACTTCTGGACCGTCGGCAACTGGTGCGAAACCAGCAATATCGCCCCGCCATCCCGTCGGAACTGCTCGACTCGCTCCAAGCACTTCTGCTCAAACCGCTGGTCACCCACGGCCAGGACCTCGTCAACAATCAAAACCTCAGCGTCAACGTGAATCGCAATCGCGAACCCGAGCCGGGCCATCATACCGCTCGAATAGGTCCGAACCGGCGCCTCGATGGCATCACCAAGTTCCGAAAATTCAACAATGGAATTCAAACGCTCCTTCACCTGCTCGCGAGTCAGGCCCAAGATCACCGCGTTGAAATAGATGTTCTCCAACCCCGTCAGGTCGTTATGAAACCCCGCTCCAAGCTCCAACAACGGCGCAACTCGACCCTTGACCTCCAAAGAACCCGACGAAGGCAGATAGATCCGGGCGAGCAACGACAGCAACGTCGACTTCCCCGCCCCGTTCTTGCCGATCACCGCGACGCATTCCCCGCCCCGTACCTCCAAAGAGACACCCTTCAGAACCTCCAAATGAACGTAATTCCGTTTCCGCCAGAACAACAAAAGCGACTTGATCGAAGCTATTCCCGAATGCGAAACCACAAACTGCTTCCGCAAATCCTTGATCGAAACCTTCACGTCCCCCGTCATGGCCGTTCCACAAACTTCCATTTCAACCGGTTGAACAGCCAATAGCCGAACAAGAAGACGAAGATTGAACCAACACAATGAACTGCCAAGTACTTCCAAGGCATCGGATTCGCCGTTCCAGTCCCGATATGCGAGACGACTTGTGTCGGGGCAACCAACAGCTTCCGGTAGGCAACGCACTGCGTGGCTATCGGGTTCATCATGTAGATTTTGTAAAGCCATTCGCCCGAGGCGTGGTTTCTGCTCGAATTGGCAACATCCTCCGCAAAGTAGAAGATCGGGCAAAGGTACATCAGAATGTAAAGTCCAATCTGGACGATGTACTTCACGTCCTCATAGAACGTATTCAGCGCGGCAACAATAAACGAAAAACCCGTTGCAAATAAGCACGACATCAGCAAGAGCAACGGGAGAAAGACCGTTCCCGGCTGAATAGGAAAAATCTGTGGATTGCGAGCAAAAGCAAGCAACATCAACCCGAACATGATCAAAAAGCCGATCAGCAAGTGAATCAGATTCGCAATCACCGCCGCCAACGGCAAGATCTCGCGAGGAAAATAGATCTTCTTGATCAGACCAAACTGGTTCAAAATGCTCTGCGCCGAATCCAGCAAGCTCGACTGAAAGAAGATGAACGGCAAGTACGCCGCCAGCATGTAAATCGTGAAGTTTGGTATCTGAGGGCGAATGAAGCTCCCAAAGACGAAGCTCATCACCGCCACCTGAGCCAGTGGGTTGAGAAACGACCAAAGCACGCCCAGTGCCGAGTTCTTGTAGCGAATCCGCAGCTCGCGCTGAACCATGACGTACAGCAGCTCGCGGTAGCTCCAAAGCTCCTTGAACTCCTTGATCACCCCTCCACCTTCTTTAAGTTGATGACCCGTACCCACGCGAACTGCCCAGATTCGGGGTCAGAAACAACCCGACGACCACCAACACCAAGCCCGTTCACCGCAAATTCCAACAACGAAGTCGGCGCGGTTGTTACCAAAACTTTCATTGGCAACCCGCGTTTCTTAGTATCGAGCAGAACGACCGCCTTTCGGCCAATCATCCGAACATCGCATACCGCCACATACTTCGCTTCAACGGTCGGGAGTGTGCCCGGCTCCTCCTCATCGACGAGAAAAAACGTCGGCGGAGTTTGGAGGGCGATGGCGAAAATTGCGGCAAGCATCAGCTAAGATAAGCCTCGAATGGAGAGCGTTCGGATTCTGGTTGTGGGGAGCATTGTACTCGATAGGGTGCTTCGCGTCGCCGAGTTCCCCCGTCCCGGCGAAAGCGTCCGAGGCGAGGTCGTCGGAGTCTTTCCTGGCGGAAAAGGTGCCAATCAGGCAGTCTGCGCCGCCCGCCTCGGTGCGATCACCTCCTTCTGCGGAGCAATCGGCCCCGATCCCGATGGAGCCGAGATGATTCTCAAGCTTCGATCCGAACAGATCGACTGCTCAATGGTTCACTCCATCGAACGCTCCTCGACCGGAACCGCCGGAATCACGCTCAACGACTTAGGGCAAAACACGATCGTCGTCTGCCTCGGCGCAAATATGTTGTTTGAACCCGAGCAAGCCCTCAAGGCAGCGCATCAACAACTGCATCACGTCATGCTACTCCAAGGCGAAATCCCCCTCGAAGCCTCCCGCGCCGCCGCCGAAGCGTCGCAGGGCCTGGTCATCTTCAACCCTGCCCCCGCCATCGCCCCGCCGCTATCGATGTACCCCATGATCGACGTCCTCACCCCAAACGAGGTCGAAGCCGAATTCCTCGTCGGATACCCGATCTACGATGAGAAAACGGCCGAGAGGGCCGCCAAAGAACTCCTCATGCGCGGCTGCAAGTCAGTGGTCATCACCCTAGGCTCAAAAGGTGCCTACTTCCGCGCCGAAAATGACGAAAGTCTCATCCGAGCCCCTATGGTCCCCGCCGTCGACACCGTAGGTGCTGGCGACTGCTTCAATGGTGCCCTAGCCTTCGCCCTCGCCCAAAAGCTCGACCTACGCCACGCAACCCGCTTCGCCGTCCAATGCGCCTCCCACAGTGTCCAGCACGTCGGAGCTCAAACCGGAATGCCCTACTTCGACGAACTCGAAAAAGAAGTGCGGGAGCTGATCCCGGCCTAAGCCCGCCCCTTCATCATTAGGTGCCAGTAAAGGATCGGCAGGCCGTGCTTCTTCAGCATGTACATCGACCACCGTTCTTTCGTTGGGTCAAGCAGGGGGAAAGAAGGGAGGAGCTTATCGTCGTACCCAAACTCCGCCATCACGAGCGAGCCGTAACCCGTGACAACCGGACACGAGGTGTAGCCGTTGTACTTCTTCTCAAGCTGCTTGTCGTTGATCAGCGACATCAGATTCTGCTCTACGACCACCGCCTGCTTCCGCACTGCGGCTCCCGTCTTACTCGTAGGAAGAGCAGCCACATCACCGCATGCAAAAACGTTGGGATAGCGAACAGATTGAAGTGTGAACTGATCAACATTTGCCCAGCCCTTGGTCGGCCCGTCCTGATGAGCGATCGGACTGTCAGCGACAAAGATCGGCGGGAACATCTTGGGCACGGCGTGAAGGAAATCATATGTGACCGTTTCTTCTTGCTCGGTGTCGAGATTCTTAAATGTCGCCTGACTCGACTGATGATCGACCTTCACCAAGTCCCAGCGAAAATGCATATCGAGCCCCTTGCGCTCCACGACCTTTTCAAGGCTATCTCGAAACTCCTTGATAGCAAAGATTGAACCCATAGCGAAGTAGCCCCTGATATCCGCACTCTCCCCTACGCCGTGCCTCCGCCAGTAGTCTTCACTGAGGTACATCGCCTTTTGTGGCGCACCGCCGCATTTGATTGCCCCGGCTGGGTGAGTGAACAAGGCAACCCCGCCTTTGAACGCACGAACCGCGCTCCATGTCTTCTCCGCCCACTTCGGAGAGTAGTTGGAGCAGACTCTGGGATCATTTTCGAGGGCGGTTTCTAGCCCTTCGATGGCGCTCCAGTCGATCCTGAGTCCAGGGGCCAAGATCAAGTAGTCATAGCTGATCGTCGTGGAGCCACGCAGCACAACTTGATTCTTTTCAGGATCTAATCGGTCAGCGAAGTCTCGAATCCACTCGACCCCCTTGGGGATCATTCCCGCCTCGTCGTGCCTAGACTGCTCCGCCGTGGCTTCTCCGCCACCGACAAGTGTCCAGAGTGGCTGGTAGTAGTGGTTCGCACTCGGTTCAACGAGCCCGATCTGTCCACTTCCGAGGTGCCTAATCATTCGGGCAGCGATGTCGATCCCGGCAGTTCCCCCACCGATGATAAGTAACTTGTAGTGCGCTTTCAGAGCCATTCTAATGAAGAAGAGTCATGCCAAGATTGAAATGATTCATTCAGTACACTCGTGTCATGAATTTTCTGGTCACCGGATTTGGGCCGTTTCGTGACGTGGTTCACAACCCCTCTTCCCGGCTTGCTGAAGCGCTGCCCGGGAATACCGAGATTCTCTCGGTTCAGTATGGAAAGGTCGAGGCGTTTGCCCGCTCAGTTCGACAACGTCAGGAGGACACAATTCTGTGCCTCGGACAGAACTCCAGGTCAGATTCGCTTCGATTCGAGCTTTACGCTCATAACCACATCGGTACAGAAAGAGGACACGGAAGTCGAGGACACACTCGGACCCGTATTCGCCCAGCTGGGCCCAAGACACTCGGCCAGACCTTGTTGAGCCCTGTTCAACTTGGATTGAATCAGATGCAAACTAGCTACACTCCCGGCGACTACGTGTGCAATTTTCTGCTCTACTCGCTGCTCATCCGGTATCCGGGTCGCCGGATTGGGTTTGTACACGTTCCACCGTTAGCAGCCGTGCCCTTCGAAGACCAGCTTGCTGAACTGCGAACCTTGATTCAGCTGGCCGAGTCAAGTTGACCAAGTAGCGAACGGAGCCATTTGACTCCCTCGCGCGTCGCTTCTACGCCCTGGTCGCCACACTCAAGTTCCAGATCAATCGGCACTGGCCGTCGATCGGGACGGCTCAGAAGTGCTTCCAGCGTCTCCCTAATGGGAACGCATCCAGCGCCCAAGAAGGCCCCGCCGAGCTTCTCTCCCGAGGGAGAATGATACGCACCGTTGGGGTCTGGGGTGAAGTCCTTGACATGAATTAGATCGGGAAAAGGAAGCTGGTGGGCAGCTTCAACCGGGTCAATCCCAGCCAACAGCCAGTTGCCGATATCGAAGCAGATTCCGGTTCCGGCTCCCTTGGAGATCGCAAGAACTTCGTCGGGAGTCCCGAAATGAACTCCATGGTTCTCGAGCGCAAGAATGCGCCCTTTAGGCTCGATCATCCCCAGATTCTGGATCGCCCTCTCGCGGCTGGCTTCTTTGGTTTCCTCGCTCGGGTGCGCCGAGAAGACCCTGACGAGACCGCTTCCGAACTGCTCTGCGAGCGAAATTCCCAAGGCAACCTTTTCTCTTTCCAACTCGATTCGTAATGGATCTTCGTGAACGAAGTCATTGGTCACGGCGACCGCGTGAACCCTCAAGCCATTAATGGACAAACGAAGTTCTTCTTGGAATGTCTCCACTTCTGGCAAATGATCTCGCGTCACGCCGGGAGCGTACAGGAACGCATCTAGTATCTCAATGCCATCCGCTCCACATTCCCTCGCGAAGTCGCAAAATCGAGAGATCGGCATTTCTCCCAATCGCCATGCCGCGAGAACGGAATACCAAGAAATCCCGACCGGAAGGCTAGCGAACTGCAAAGTAACCCAACATAGGAGCGTAGAACAAGACCGAGCCGATGATTCCAAACACGCACAACCCCAGACAGACGGCTTGTGGCATCGAAACCTTGATTGGCCGAGCGTCGCCTTTGCCCGACGAGAAGACAGCTCGCAGAATGCCGAAATAATAGAACGCGCCAAAAATGCTATTCAGAACCATCACGACAGCAAGCCACCCAAGACCAGCTGAAAGGGCGTCTCGGAGAATAAAGACCTTGCCAAGAAAACCTGATACCGGCCCGAGGCCAATGAGCGAAAGTACAAATACGGCGAGCGAGTATGCCGCGAAAGGAGACCGGCTGGAGAGCCCGTTTAGGTCTTCAATATCGGTCGGTTCTTCGCCATCCTTGGTCGCCAGCATCAGAATGACGAAGACCCCCAGGGTTGTCAGAACATATCCTAAAAGGAAGTACATGAGGGTCAGTTGTGGCAGTCGGAAAGCGGCTGCAACGCTCGCCGCCGTGACGGCAACGTAGCCTGAGTTTGCGATGGAGGAGTACGCCAAAAGCCGCTTAATATTCTTTTGCCCCATCGCCAGGACGTTCCCAACGATCATCGACAAAACCGAAAGTGCTGCGATGGTGATCGAAACAAATTTTGCGGAGTGTCCAAAACTGTCTGCGAAATTCCAAAGCGCAATGAACGCACCGACCTTTCCGCCCGTGGCCATAAATGCGACGACGTTGAGGGGTGCCCCCTCGTAAACGTCTGGCGTCCACTGATGGAATGGAACAAGGCTACACTTGAACCCGAGACCGACCGCAATCAGCGCGAACGAGAGTGCCAGGAGCACCCGAGAATTCCCGACGTTTGACCCCCAGTATGTCAGCGTTGTGGACATATCTAGAGAGCCGGTCGCACCATAGAACATTGCAATTCCGTAGAGCAGGAAGCCAGTAGCGAAAGCCCCTAGGAGGAAGTATTTGATGGCAGATTCTTCTGATTTTTTAGAACCCCGGTTCAGCCCGGCAAGCACGTAAAGGCTGATTGACAGAATCTCGATACCAACGAACAGCACGAGCAAGTGCCGGGTGGCGCAAACGATCATTCCACCAGTTGTAGCCCATGCGAGCATGGGATAAAACTCCCCGAGTTTTATCTTTTTGGCATCAAGGTATGCAGGGCTGATCAGGGCGACGATTAGCGCCGAGAACACGGTGAGCATCTGACCGATCACCGCCAGTCGATCCATTCGCAGCATTCCGTCGAACGTCTCTTTTTCATTGCCGGCTGTCGCAAGCAAAACAGCGAGAGCCATCAGAAATCCCAGAATTGTGCTCTTTTGAGTAAGTTCAGCTGGTGACTTGCCAAAGATCATGTGGACGATGAGGGCTACCATGCCGGTAAGGGCAACGATAGCAACCGGCGCCAGCGACACCCATTCAATAACCGGAATCACTTCGTCCCTCCAAGCTCAAGCGTCGGGAAGTTCGTGACATCAGTTATGATTGTTGCTCGAGTCATCTTGGCGACTTCTTGGGGGTCTTCGGTGATGGTTGCCGAATTCCAGAGTAAGAAGGTCTCGGCGAGGTCGGAGACGACGTCGATGTACGTTTCGGGGCCACCGATGAGGGTGATGGCAGGTCTGCGGGCGCCGATCAGCTCGCGGTCGAGTTCCAAGAAGTGTCCGCCATACTGCATGGGAGTCGAATAGCACGGTTCTGCACCAGCGATGATGTAGTTGAACGGACCGCTCGCGGATTCAATTTGCTCTCGAGTTTGCGCTACGAGTTCTGCGAGCAACTGGTCCCCTTCAGCCGGACTACCGGCAAGCAGAGCAACGATGTCCTGCGATCCTTGAATCGCCCTCGCAAGCGGAGAAAGTATGCCTTGATAGCTTGTACCATCGATTTCGCAATCGAACCCATCAAACCTCGCAACAAGCATTTCTGGTGCCATGGTCATTTTGACGCTCCTTCTGACCCTTGGCCGTAGATCCGAGCCGAATCGACCTCTCCCCCCGCTACCCAGGTGGTTCCCATGCCGGGAGTCGTAGCGCTTCCGGTGACCACGACCGAGTGGTCCATTCGAGCGAGAATCGAGGTCGGCAGAATTCCGCCGACAAGAATTGCGACCGCAAAGACTCCCCCAAGCAGCAACTCATTCATTGTCAAATCCTTGGTCTCCTTGGTGTTGGGTGGCCCATAGAACATCTTTTGGTAGGCGTAGAGCATGTACGAAGCCGAAAGAATCGCGCCTAGGCCCGCAGCGGCTGCATAGCCGACGTTGAGCCCAAAAACGTGTGCATAGCCTGACTCGAATGAGCCCATGAGGGCGAGGATTTCGCCAATGAAACCGCTCGTCATCGGCAAGCCAAGGTTGGCGAGCATCGCGATCATAAAGAGACTTGCGAAAACTGGCATGGATCGCTTGAGCCCACCGAGTTCGCTAAACTCACCCGTGAAACCGCGCTCCATGAGGAAAGCCAGAAGCACAAATACCGCCGCAGAAGCGAGCCCGTGATTGAACTGCTGGAACGCCGCCCCGACCATGCCGACGTGGCTGAACGAGAACAGACCGATAAGAATGAATCCAACGTGGCTGATCGTGGAGAATGCCATAACCCGGAAGATATTCTTCTGGTTGATCGCTAAAATTCCGCCGTAAACGATCCCTACGACCCCGAGGAACGTGACGATCGCGGCGCTAGACGCCGCCGCATGCGGGAATATGGGCAAACAGAAACGGAACAGACCGTAGGTGCCAACTTTAAGCACAACACCGGCGATTGTCGCGCCGATGGGCGCGGATTCATACGTGGAAGCCAGCCAGCTGTGCCCAGGAACTGCCGGAGACTTGATCAGGAACGCCAGCAGAAAACCCCAGAAAGCGAGCGTTTCTAGCTGTTCGCTTCCAGCCCAAAGTCGGCCTGACGCGACAGCGGCTTGGATGTCCACAATCGACATGCTCGGCGTTCTTGTGACATGGGAATACTGCATTCCCACCGCGATGATCGCGAGTAGCATGAGCAACGAGCCGCCGAAGAGCATTGCAAGATAGCGTGTTGCAGCTTTTTTGCGATCCCCACGACCCCACCCCAGAATCATCAGTGCGACCGGCACAAGGCTCAGTTCAAAGAAAATATAGAAGAGCACTAAATCCAGAGCGGCGAATACTCCAAGGAGGATTCCGCTGAGGATCAGAATTTGTCCAAAGAACTGCGCCGAACGCTCAGCTGGCCTGGAAACCAGAACCGCAACTAGCCCGAGAAAGGCCGTCAGAACGAACATCCAGATCGAAATTCCGTCCAATCCGAGCGAGTAGCTGGTGCCAAAGGAAGGAATCCAATCGACCTTTTCTTGAAACTGAAATCCGGTAGCTGCAGACTCAAACTTTGCGAGCAGCCCGACCGTCGTTCCGAAGGTCACGAGCATCACGAGCGACGCCGCAGTCTTCGCCATCGAGCCTAAGTTTTTCCCGCCCGCCAAAAGCGCAAAGCCAACGAGGATTGGAATCCAGATCGCAAAGCTAAGCACTTACTTCGCACCTCCGAAGGCGGTGACAACATACAAAACAAGGAGCGCAACTCCGACGAGCATCACAGATGCGTACATGCGCACAAGGCCTGTCTGAACCAAATTGAAAACTCCACCGAGCCAGCTTGTCGCATTCCCGGCGCCTTCGCCGATGCCCTCGATGACGCCGTGGTCAAACCCGGTGTTGGCAGACGACGAGAATGCCGCGGAATCTGAGGTAACGCTGTTGACCATGAGCCGGTCGTAGCCAAACTGCTCACGCGCTCGAAGTCGGAACTTCGACCACTTGGACTCATCCCAGCCTTCTTTCGCGGGGAGGCCCTTGAAGTAAACCGCGAGTCCGGCGAGGATTCCCAGTGCGGCGGCCCCCACTGACAACGCCATGAGCGGAATGCCTTCTGGGTGGGTTGGCGCTTCGAGTTTCGAGCCGAAGTGGGAGGCCATCAGCCAATGCTCAAAACGACCGCCCTGAGCCAAGTACCATCCGCCGAGCGCGCTTAGCACCGCGAGAACAACCAACGGAAAGGACATCGAGAGCGGGACTTCGTGCGGCTTGTGGTCAGCATCAAGATGATGATCCCCGCCGTGGCCTTCGATCTTTCGCCACTGCTCGACTTTGCCAAAGAAGGTCAGCCACATCATCCGCGTCATGTACATCGCAGTCAGGGCGGCAACGATGAGGCAGACCCATCCAGACCACTTTCCTACTTCATAGGCTCCCGCAAAGGCGTGATCGCCAGCCAACGCCGAGCCGATGACTTCTTCCTTGGAGTAAAAACCGGACAGTCCAGGCACGCCCGCAATAGCGAGATAGCCGATCATCATGGTGCCAAACGTGATCGGCAGGTACTTGGCCAGCTTGCCATAGTGGCGCATATCTTGCTCATGCGCCATTGCGTGAATGACAGCTCCCGAGCCAAGGAACAGCAGGGCCTTGAAGAAAGCGTGGGTGGTGACGTGGAACATGCCGACCCAATAAGCTCCAGCTCCGCAAGCCACGAACATAAACCCGAGCTGAGAAACGGTTGAATAAGCCAGAACCTTTTTGATGTCAGTTTGCCCAAAAGCGATGATCGCGGCGAATAGCGCCGTGAATGCTCCGACCGCACATACAACCGCCGATGCCACGCTGGACATCTCGAAAACAATTGACATTCGGTTCATCAGAACCACTCCAGAGGTGACCATTGTCGCCGCGTGAATGAGTGCGGAAACCGGAGTTGGGCCGGCCATTGCGTCCGGCAGCCAGAGGTAAAGCGGGAACTGAGCAGATTTTCCGCATGCTCCAACGAAGAGCAACAGCGCGGCGGCAGTCGCCAGCGCCGGGTTCATCGCCAGAATTTTTGGAAGATGCTGGAAGATCACGTCGTAGCTGAACAGCCTGGTTTCGCCTTGAACCGCTGGCGAAGTCGCCACCAGAGTTGCAATCAAAAGTAGTCCGAGCGTCAATCCCCAGTCGCCAATTCGGTTGACGATAAACGCTTTGTTTGCGGCTTTGGCATTCGCGAGATCCTCGTACCAGAATCCGATGAGCAGATATGAACAAAGCCCGACGCCTTCCCAGCCGATGAACAGCATCAGCAGGTTATTGCCCAGAACCAGGATCAGCATCGCGGCAATGAATAGGTTGAGGTAGGCGAAGAACCGAGAATAGTCCTTTTCCTCTGCCATGTAGCCGGTCGCGTAGATGTGGATCAGCGCGCCGATCCCGGTGATGATCAGCACCATCGTCATCGACAATGTGTCGATTCTAAGCTCAAAAGGAACGGAAAGACCCTTGACTTCGATCCAAGGAATGCTGGAAAGCACGACGGCTTTTTCTGGATCAAGCGACTTCGTGATCATCGTAGCGATTAGGAACGCAAGCGCAACCGGAAGGACCGCAAGAAGCCCTACGAGCTTCTTTCCTCCGGCGGTCTTGTCAAAAAACCGACCACAGAGGCCCTGGAAAAGGAAGCCGAGAATCGGCAGTCCAAGCGTTAACCAAATCAACGAGTTTCCTTCCAAATCCTTTATCCCTTCAGCAAGTTGAGTTCGTCAACGTCAATATTTTCTTTAAGGCGATAGATCGCCATGATGATGCCGAGCCCGACGGCGACTTCAGCGGCGGCGACCGCCATCACAAAAACCACCATCATCTGCCCTGCCGCTCCCTGCCCCACAGTCCCCGCGCCGGAGAATTTGTACCTAGCGAACGCCAAAAACGCGAGGTTGACCGCATTAAGCATGAGCTCGATGCACATGAAAAATCACGATCGGGTTGCGCCGAATAACGACTCCGACAACCCCAGTAAAGAACATAAACATGCTGAGGCCAAGAAATGCGGCGAGTGGAACTCCGTTCATGAAAGTCTCCTTTTTGCAAGTAGGACCGAACCAACGATTCCTAGGAGCAGCAGGATGCTGACTGCCTCGAATGGATAAGCGTATTCGGTAAATAGCACTTTTCCGATCACCTGCGGCGAACCAAACTCCTTGGTGGGCTCAGGTGCCTGGACCTTGATCAGGATGGGAACAATTTGGCTGGCGAGCAAAGCAGCAAGTCCGACTCCAAATGTGAGGGCGACGACCTTTTTGGGATCACTTTTCTCCTCAAGAACGTGCGATGCCCCAAGGTTGAGAAGCATGATCACGAACAGGAAGAGCACCATGATCGCCCGGTGTAAACCACGATTTGGGTAATGCCGAGCATCTCTACTTGCAACGCGAAATATAGGAAGCCGAGGATGAAGAACGTGAACACCAGGCAAAGCGCGGACCGAACGGCGTTCTTGAACGCCACAACCCCGATCGCCGAAAGTGCCGCCATTCCGGCGAGCATTGCGAATACGATCTGCTCGGGCGTGATCTTCAAGCTGGCACCTCTTCAGGTTTGGATTCAACCATTTCGACGGCTCGACGTGCAGGCCGGTTGATCATGTCGACATCCCTCGAATCGAGGTAGTGAGTCGACTTCTTAGGCCTTAGCAGCAAGTAGAGAGCCGCCGCCACCGCGTAGAGCCCGAATGCGAACATCCAGCCAGGGAGTGCGCCGTAGACCTTGGTAACCATAATCCAGGTCGCAGTCACGACCAGATTGGCAGTTGCCACCGGGAGCAGGAACTTCCAGCCGAGGTTCATCAGTTGGTCGTAGCGGAACCGAGGGTAAGTCGCCCGCACCCAGATGTACAAGGTCAGTCCGACCACGCCCTTGAGCATCATAACTCCGAGCCCGAACAGGTAGTGCTTTTCGATGCCGGTCATGAAGTCCATGCCGATGGCTTCCCATCGAATCGGAAGATGATAGCCACCCAGAAACACGGTTGAGAACACCATGGAGAAAGTGAACATCGCCATGTATTCCGCCATCATGAACAAGCCCCAGCGCTTGGTGCTGTATTCGGTGTGATAGCCTGCGACAAGCTCGTTTTCAGCTTCCGCGAGGTCAAACGGAGGTCGGTTCGTCTCGGCGAAGATACAGATCAGGAAGATGAAGCCTGAGACTAGGCCGAACGGCGTGAAGATGTTCCAGTTGGGCAAGAAGCTGATGAAGCCAAGCAAAGGCTGTTCTTGCGCCGTCACGATCTCGGTCATTTTGAGCGAGCCGGTGACCATGACTATTGAAGCCAGCGAAACGCCCATGGCAAGCTCGTAGGAGATCAACTGCGCCGAAGCTCGCAACGCTCCCAGAAGTGAATACTTGTTGTTCGACGAGTAACCCGCCAGAACCAGGCCGTAGGCGCCGAGCGATGAAATCGCCATGACGTACAGCAGTCCAACGTTGATGTCGGCGACGGGTGTGAACCTGCGATCTGCCGCCCAGGGAATTGTGCCGCCGAGGGTCAGTGCCACGAACAAAGCGATCAATGGGCCGAGTATGAAGAGGAATTTGTCCGTCTTCGTCGGCATGATGTCCTCTTTGGTGAAGAGCTTGATGCCGTCGGCTATGGACTGAGCAAGACCAAAAAGCTTAAATTTCTTGCCTTTTAGGAACGAAGGGATCAGCTTGCTTGTTCTAGAAAACGTGATGTTGCCAGTTCGGTTTGGGCCAATGCGGTCTTGCATCCAGCTCAGAAGGCGTCGCTCGTACCAGATGATGAACGGAACCGGGGCGAAAACCGGAATGATGGCGAGGATGGCGCGACCCAGTGCCGAAAGCACGTCTTGTAGGGTGGGGTCGAGGCTCCGTAACCAATCCATAAAGGCCAGTAGAAAATTTACCTGACTTCACCTACCCGGTTTGCGCTTCTTTGCAACCAATCTCGCAGTTTGCCAGTAAGATACTCATTGTGAAGAAATCGAGTGCCGTCCCTGCGGCTCTCTGCGCCGCAGTGGGAGTTGCCATTTTGGAGGGCTGCTCTAGTCCATCGTCCGTTCGGCGATGCGTTGACCCAGGAACCGGGCAGATTTTGCCGGATACGATGTGCTCCTCGCCAGTTACCGCCTCGGCTTACCGTGGCGGGCGCTACGCGCTGGTGCCGAATGACAAAGGCGTTGATATCTGCTTTGACACCACAACGAACCTAGCCGTAGATCGATCGTATTGCCGTTCTGGACACCGCTATACACCCGGCTTCGTCTATATGGGCTTGGGCCGTGCGCTTAGCCGACCGGGTTGGGGTTACGACGGTCAGGTCAGCAATGGCCGGGTTCGGGGCTATGCTTCTGCGCCTCCTTCGGGTGCTTCGGTGAGAACGCCAAGTGGGACTACGATCTCGCGCGGTGGGTTTGGTAGCACCGGAAAGTCGTCTGGCGGCTTCTTTAGCTGATGCGACGACTCTCGATTTCGCCGCGCCCTGATTGGCAGTCCAAAGTCGAAGAGCAAGGGCTGATCTTTCATACCGAGGAGAACCGGCCTTACTGGTTTGAGTCGGCTTGCTACGAGTTTTCGGACAGCCAGACGGACGGGCTGGAGATTGCAACCAACGAGTTGCACAAGATGTGCATTCAGGCCGTCGAGCATGTGATTTCGAATCGGCGGTATGCCGAATTCGGGATTCCTGAACACGCGATCTGGGCGATCGAGACGACTTGGGAAGCCGATCCACCTTCGCTGTACGGCCGGTTCGATTTGGCTTACGACGGCAACTGGCCGCCGAAGATGCTGGAGTACAACGCCGATACTCCGACTTCCCTGCTTGAGGCCGCCGTCATCCAGTGGAAGTGGCTTGAGGAGGTTTCGCCGCATTCCGATCAGTTCAACTCCATTTGGGAAGGCCTCGTCGATGAGTGGGCCTGGATGAAGGAGAATCGGAAGCTGAACGGGGTTCTGGTTCACTTTGGACACTGCGGCACCGTGGAGGACGAGATGACGGTCGCGGTTTTGCGCGATACAGCGCAGGAGGCGGGGATTCCGTCGAAGGCTCTTCTGATGGAAGAGCTCGGTTTCGACTCGCGGCGTGGGCGGTTCATCGACAACGAGAATATCGACATTCACACCATTTTCAAGCTCTATCCGTGGGAGTGGATGATGAACGAGTCGTTTGCTCAGCAGTGCCTCCAGACCATGGATCGCACCCAGTGGATCGAGCCGATTTGGAAGATGATCCTTTCCAACAAGGCGCTTCTGGCGATTCTCTGGGAGCTTTTCCCCGGCAACCCGTATCTAGTTCCGGCCTTCCTAGATTCGCCTCGATCGCTTACCCAGTGGGTGAAGAAGCCGTTGCTCGGGCGCGAGGGGGCGAACGTGACGATCAATGGGCTTGAGTCGTCGGGCGGCGAGTACGGCACTGGCGGTTTTGTGTACCAGGAGTATGTTCCGTTGGCGTCATTTGACGGCGCGCATCCAGTGATTGGAAGCTGGGTGGTCGGGACGGAGTCACACGGAATCGGGATTCGGGAGACGGATAACCTGATCACCGATAACCTCGCCCGGTTTGTTCCGCACCGGATCACTTAAGTATCGTTGTGCGCCTGACTCATCTGAACAAGTATCCTACTTCCAAATGTCTCTGCTCGTTGCGCTCGCTCTTCAACTCGACCCGAACAACTTACCGATCGGCCCGAAAGGCACGGTGATGGTTCAACCGGGGCAGATTGTGGAGACGAAGTCGGGGCGGGTGGTAACGGCTTTTGAAGTCGCGGAGGCTTGTAAGGGGCAGAAGTTTTTCTTCGTGGGCGAGAACCACGCGACGACGCTACACCAGCAGATGGAGGCAAAGCTCGTCGAGAGCCTGGCTTTTGCGGGCCGAACTCCCGCCGTTGGGGTTGAGTTTTTCCACCGAACGAAGCAGGACGTGTTGGACCAGTGGACGAAGGGTGCGCTCTCCGAAGCCGATTTTTTGACTCAGAGCGAGTGGAAGACACAGTGGGGCTATGACTACAACTTTTATCGACCATTGTTCGAAGTGATCAAGAGCAAGTCGATGCCGGTCGTCGGGCTCAACGTTCCGCGTGATTGGGTGCGAGCGGTCTCTAAAGGCGGCTTTGAGGCACTTCCGCTCTCGGCTCGGATGCAACTTCCCGCTTCTCTTGATCTTAAGAACAAGAATCACAAGATGGTCTTCGAGTCCCTGATGGGCGGGCACGATATGGGGCCTGCGATGGCGAATATTTATCAGAGCCAGATGCTTTGGGATCACGGAATGGCGGATACGGCAGCGAAGTATTTGATGGTTCGCAAACCGACTGCGCAAGACATTTTTGTCGTGATTGCGGGCAGTGGGCACATCATGTACGGGCAAGGAATCAACTACCGCCTTGCTCAGCGCGGAGCCGGAAAGGGGCTGAACTTCGTGATGATTCAGTCGGATAAGCCGGTCAGCGTGGCAAAGGGGCTTGGCGACTTTGTGTACTGCACCGCCCCAGAGCCGGTAAAGAAGTAGCGTACAGGTAACCTATAGGTTCATGTACGACCGTTATTCTCCGGGTGATTTCGAAGCAAAGTGGCGCGAGCGATGGCTCAAGGCCGACCTTTTTCGAACCCGCGAGGAGGCAGGTCGTCCGAAGTTTTACACCCTCGACTTCTTCCCTTACCCATCGGGCGCGGGGCTGAGCGTTGGGCACTGCCGAAACTACGTTCCGACGGACGTTTTGAGCCGGATGAAGTACATGCAGGGGTTCAATGTGTTGCACCCGATGGGCTTCGATGCCTTCGGTCTTCCGGCGGAGAACGAAGCAATCAAGCGCAAGAGCCACCCTGCTCCGATGATTGAGAAGTATGCGGCGAACTATAAGCGGCAGATGGATCTGATCGGGTGCGGCTTCGACTGGCACCGGTCATTCAAGTCGTCTGACCCAAGCTACTACAAGTGGACGCAGTGGATTTTTGGACTCCTTTACGAGCGCGGTTTGGCAGTTCGGAAGCTCGCGGCGGTGAACTGGGACCCGGTTGACAAGACGGTTTTGGCAGACGAGGAAGTCATCGCAGGCCGAGCCGAGCGATCTGGTGCGCTCGTAGAGAAGAAGTGGATTCCACAGTGGTACTTCCGGATTACGGAGTACGCCCAGGAGCTGATTGACGACCTCGACACCATCGACTGGCCCGAGGGCATCAAAGCGATGCAGAGGAACTGGATTGGCCGGTCAGAGGGGTGCCAGTTTACGTTTCGGGTTGCGGGGACTGGTGAGGAAGAGGAGCGATTTGATCTCGATGCAAGCGAAGACAAACGAGTCCCCGGGCTGCACTTTGATGTCTTCACCACCCGAATCGACACGATCTACGGCGTCACCTTCTGCGTCCTCGCTCCCGAGCACGGGATCGTCGAGCGGCTTCCGAACACTGACGAGGATCGCGCGCGGATTAAGGCTTACCAAGATTCGGCGAAGGCCCTGAGCGACACTGATCGGACGGCTGAGAATCGGGAAAAGACGGGGGTCTTCACCGGAGCTTATGCGGTTCATCCCTTCACCGGAGAGCACATCCCCATCTGGCTGGCGGACTACGTTTTGGCGACTTACGGAACTGGCGCGATCATGGCGGTTCCGGGGCATGATCAGCGGGATTTTGACTTCGCGATCAAGTTCGGACTTGATGTCAAACCCGTCATCATTGGGAAACCTCTCGAGGAGGGTGGCCTCGATGAAGTCGAACTTCTGAAGGAAGAAGGCAAAGCATTTGAAACCAAAGACGGCACGCT
The DNA here is from genome assembly GCA_965248555.1 of Fimbriimonas sp. Lineage (GTDB taxonomy): Bacteria > Armatimonadota > Fimbriimonadia > Fimbriimonadales > Fimbriimonadaceae > Fimbriimonas. Next base: position 890,110 of record CBDFJP010000002.1, read on the forward strand.
CATTAACTCATCCCATTACGACGGTCTGTCCGTCCTCGAAGCCCAAGAGAAACTTGGCCTGCGCCTTGAATCCGAAGGCATCGGTGAGCGAAAGATTCAGTACAAGCTCCGCGACTGGTTGATTTCCCGACAACGGTATTGGGGCTGTCCGATTCCGATCATTCATACCAAGGATGGCGAAGAGCAGCTGGTTCCTTTGAGCCAACTCCCCGTTGAGCTCCCGATGGTGGACTCCTACGAGCCCGCTGGCGACGGCTCTTCCCCGCTCGCCCACATTGACGAGTTCGTCAACTGCACCGACCGCGACGGCTCGCTGGCGCGGCGAGAGACGGATACGATGGGGGGCTTCGCCTGCTCATCGTGGTACTTCTTGCGGTTCTGCGACCCGGAGAATTTTGAGGCGGCATTTGACCCTGAGAAGGTGAAGTATTGGATGCCGGTCGACTGCTATGTCGGAGGGGCCGAGCATGCGGTGATGCACCTTCTTTACGCTCGGTTCTGGACGAAGGTTTTGTACGATGCCGGAGTTGTGCCGGTTAAGGAGCCATTCCAGACCCTGCGAAACCAGGGGCAGGTTTTGGCGATGTCGCCTTATCGCAAGGCTCGCGAGAACGAGACTTTGGGAGTCGGCGAAGACGGGATTCTTGTCAGCTTCGAGGAAGCCAAGCTGATGCCGGAGGACGATCTCACTTGGAAGTGGGTTCGGATGTCGAAGTCGAAAGGCAACGTGGTCACGCCGGACGAGGCGGTTGAGCAGTACGGGGCGGATGCACTGAGGATGTATTTGCTGTTTGTCGCGCCGTTTCACGCCGACGTTCAGTGGAGCAACGAAGGCATGCAAGGCATCTCGCGGTTCTTGGGGCGAATCTTCAAGTTCGCGGGTGAGGTTCAGCCACATTTCGCAGAGAATTGGAAGGATATTCTGCCGTTTGAGGAGCTTGATGACCTCAGCAAGCGAATCCGAAGGGCGACTCACCAGACGATTCGCAACTGCACAAAGGACCTTGAGAATTTTGGCTTCAACACTTACGTTTCGTGGCTGATGAAGTTCATGAACGAGATCACGGAGTGCCTTGATCTCAGCCGAACCCGAATCGCGAACGAGCGGCACTTGCAGCTCGCGCTGAGCGAGGCTCTGGAAACGCTGATTCTGCTAATCGCGCCGAGTGCCCCACACTCGGCAGACCAAATCTGGGAAGACTTGGGCAAAGAGGGCTTTACCTACCATGCCGACTGGCCGACCCACGACGATGAGCTTGCTGCTGAAGACAGCCTTACAATCGCCGTGCAGGTGAACGGAAAACTGCGGGATACAATCACGGTTCCGGCGAATACGCCCAGGGAGCAGATCGAGGCTGAGGCGCAGGCAAGTGTCAAGGTTAAGGTCTACACTGACGGCAAAGAAGTGAAAAAAGTGATCACGGTTCCGGGGCGACTTGTTAATATTGTGGTGGCGGGATGAAGTTGAACAAGTCGGTTCTTGGAGCAGGGGCGGCGGTGGCGGCATTGGCGGCGATCATGTATTTCTCCGACCGTCCAGTGGAGACTCGGGAGGGGGTTACGCTTCCCCGTACGCGAGCCGAATGGAACAAGCTGAACCAGGAGTCATCTGATCTGGTTCTGGACGTGTTTGACCGGGCCGATAAGGGGCAGGACATCACCGACGCTGACCGCGAAAAGCTGCGCGAGGCGGCGAAGAAGTTTGAGGCGATGAGGGCGTACGAGGGGCGGCAGATTGCGCCGAGTTTTGGCGCTGGGAAGTGCTACATGCTTCTTGGCGAGCACCAGCTTGCGGCGGACCGGCTAGCCCAGTCGTGGGAGAACCGACTGGTTGACCCGCGCAGGGATGAAGAGATTTACCGTCTGACCGCCATCGAGGGCGCGGCTCTTGCAAGCGAGGCCACGCTGGCGTTGGCTGCTCAAGAAGTTTCTGCCATGAATACCAACGCGGGTTCGGGCCAAAAGGCGGAGGCGGAGGAGGCGCGCAAGCGGGCGGTGATTCTGTATCAGCGAGCGTATTCGCTGGCCGATGAGGCAATCAAGCTGGTTCCCACGGCGCCGCGCTACTTAGCGGCACGGGGGCAGGCGGCGCTTGCGGCAGGGCGGGTGCCGGAGGCGAAGGCGGATTTGGCGAAGGCTCTTCGGCTGGACGCGAACAGCCCGAAGGTGAAGGAACTCGCGAAGCTGTTGCCGTAGAGGCGATATGGCATTTACTTAGCTGCCAAGTTTTCAACTCTCCCGGTGTGCTACGCTTACCGACCTCTCTCATTTGAGAGAGGTACTTCCACACGTTAGAGCGCTGGCGGTGGCGGAGGGGTGTCTTTGACGGCTCCGTCAAATTTTGGTGGATTAAGCCGATCTTGCATCTTTTTCGGAAGCTCGTCTTTGCGGTAGGTGCGCGAGTTATCGACAGAGACGTCGTACAAGGAGGTGAAGTAGGATGCCTTCTTTGCGAAGTCGAAGGTGAACATAAGGGTGGATTGCTGGGCGAGTTTGTACTGGTTGTAGTTGCGCTTCATTCCACCGAACATCGGCATTTCGGGGCGGTCGGACTCGAACATCGCCATCATTTCGGGGACTCCGATGGTGCTAAATCCGGTGTCGGTGTTCATCGCCATGAGGCTCTTCATGGTGATTTTCTTCATCTGCATGGTGCCAAATGAGGGGATTCCGGCGGGCATCAGGTTTGTTCGCTCGTTCATCAGCGTGACGCCGCCGAAGCCGAACATCGACATCATTGGGCCGGCCATCGCCATTCCTAGGCCAGCCATTCCTGCCATCGAATCGCCGTCCTCGTCGCCATTTGCCCCTCCGGCAGGTGCGTCCATGCCGCCCATCATCTCGGCTAGGGGGTTGTCGGTTCCCATCGGCGGAACCATGCCGTTGTAGACCATTCGGGCGAGGATTTCGCGCTGGCCCGGGAAGAGGCTGGCGAGGGCGAGCGGCTTTCCGGCTTCGAGCGCGGCGCGCTGAGTTTGGTCGAAGGTGCCGTAGAACTTGAGGGCGTCGAACCCGAGGCCGGTGAGAGCGGTTGCGGCGCCCATGTCCGAAGTTCGGAAGATGGCTTGGGTGTACGGGATTGCCAGGGTCTCGGAACCTCGGGCCAGCGTTTGCTGGGAGGCAAATTTGAGGCAGTCTTCGAGGTTGATATAGCCTCGATTGTTAGCCCCATAGACCAAGTTTTTGAGGGCAGCTCGGTTGCAGAAAGCCGATCTCAATTCCAGAGGAGAAGACGCCCGGACGACGGTCCAAGTGCCATCGCGATCCACTTCTTGCGAGATCGAGCGGTCGATGGTGTCCAGTACCCCTTCAAGGGTCGGGTTCTTGCCTCCGATTGCACCCACCAAAGCGGTGAGAATATCATCTGAAGGTGCGGCAACCACGTTCTGACCGCCTGCCGAGTAGGCGTCGAGCACTTCGCCGAGCGTCATCGCAAACGGCTCGTTGGTTTGCGGGTCGAGCAGTTTCGCTCGCAGAGCTTGGGAAATTGGCTTCACTACCGGAGGAGCCGGGGCTAGCGCAGGAGCTCCCGCTCCACCGAGAAACAAGCCGACCATGGAACCCATGTTTCCGTTGAAGTTCACGATCATGTTAGTGAACGGATCGAGGGTGCTGTTGTCCGAGAGAGCCTTCACATACTCCTTGGTCGCATCGGAAAGGGTGATCGGAGTTCCGGTCGTGACCTGGGCACGGGCGGCTTCCGGGTTCACAAACGGAAGCGAGACTTGCTTGGTGTAGATCGCGTTTCCGTCGGGCGTGTAGGCGTTGATGGTGACGCTGAGGTTGTTGCGCTTTTGAATCTGGAAGGCGGCTTGGATGAGGCTGACTTTGTTCACCAGTTCGGCGTTTTTGAGTCCTCCGCCAAACATCTGCCCGAACATCTGCATGGGGTCCTCCTTGTCGTCTTTGGCTTTGGGAGCTTTGGCGGCGAGCTTGCGGAGGTCGGCCATGATGAGGTTGACCGAATTGGCATTGAGCAGAGACTGCATCTGGTTTGGATTGCTACTAAGGACAACTCGACGACCTTCGACGATGGTGCTGAGATCCTTTGCTCCAATCGCCTGGATGAGCTTCATGCTTGCCTCATCGGGGTTGTACATATTGGCGAATAGTTTGCCAACCATCTCCATCATTTTCTTCTCATCCTTTTCACCGGCTTGCTCGGCCTTCTTGAAGTCTTCTTCAGTGAGCATTTTTGGCAATGGAGCATTGATGGTCGCTTCGAGGGCCTTGATAATCTCGGGGTCGCCTTCCCTTTCTTGGCGGCTCCTCACGTCGGATTCGAGGGTGAGATAAAGGTTCCCATCGCGTTTGGACCATTCTCCGCCGACCGTTTTGGCGATTCTTGTGAGCAGGTCATTGAGGGGAACGGCTTTGACATTGATGTAAAGCGGAAAATTTTTGAGCTCGCCAGTGGCGAGCATGGGCTGTCCGGTTTGGGCGGAAATCTGCTGAACCACCGTTTCGACGGGAAGAAAGTTTGCCCTGAGAGTGACGGTTTGAAGCTGTTGGGCAAGAACGCAAGCAAGCGCGGTGGTAAACATTTCACACTGTTATACGCGGTTTCTATTCCTCGGCTTCACGCTGGGGCGAAAAGCCTTGATAAAAATGCGACTAATCGTTGAAACCCCCGAACGGCTGGACAAGTTCCTGAGCCTTGCTTTGCCCGATCACTCCCGCTCGAAACTTGCGAAATTGGCCGAGGAAGGCTTGGTGTCGGTGAACGGCTCTGCTGCCAAGCCTTCTTTGAAATTGAAGGCTGGCGATGAGGTTGAGCTCGAGGCTCCTGAAGAAGCCGCACCGCACGATTTGACGCCCGCGTCGATTCCGCTTGAGATCCTTTTTGAAGACGAGGTGATGCTGATTGTGAACAAGCCTCGCGGGCTCGCCTCGCACCCGGCGGCCTCCTTGAAAGAGCCTTCACTTGTGAACGCTTTGCTTGGTCGGGGTGGGCCGTTGTCGGAGGTTGGGGGCGAGTTCCGACCCGGAATCGTTCATCGGCTAGACAGAGAGACGACAGGGTTAATGGTGGTTGCCAAGACCGACGCGGCTCATGTTTCGCTTGCAGCTCAGATCGAGAAGAAGACCGCCCAGCGGCGGTACTTCGCGGTCGTGGCGGGGGATGTCGATCGGGAGAAATTCACCATCGATGCTCCGATGGCACGGAACCAGGCGAACCGCCAGCAGATGACGGTGGACATGCACGGCAAACCCGCTGTGACTCATGTTAAGAACGTGGCGAATTTGGCCCACGGGACTCTGGTGGCTTGCCGCCTGGAGACCGGGCGCACTCACCAGATTCGGGTTCACCTTCGGGCGATGGGTCATCCGGTTTTGGGAGACAATCTGTATGCTCCGAAAGAGTTTCGGGACGGTCCGATGCAACTTCATGCTGCATTTTTGGCGCTGGTTCACCCGATTTCGGGGGAGCCGGTTGTTGCTTTCTGCGATGCCCCTTCGGATTTCCTTGGGGCTGAATATGCGACTCGTCGATGGGTTGAAGAGTGGTAAGCAAGCAGTGAACGATAAAGCCCAGGACATTCTGAAACGACTTGGCTCTAGCTGGGGATTGCTTTCGATGGGCTTCGGGCTGACCTTAGTACATCTCTTCTGGTACGGCTCGGTTTGGACGGCTTGGCTCGCGCTGGTTTGCTACGCTCCTTTTCTGGCTTGGCTTCGCCTTTATTGTAGACGACCGTTTTTGGCTGGGTGGGTGTTTGGGCTTTTTTATGCCGTGATGAACAATTACTGGCTCGGGCAGTTCATTGGGAAGTGGACGCAGAGCGTGTTCATTGGGGGGCTGGCGGTGTTCATTGTCGGAGCGGTTTGGGGAATGTTTAGCGGGGCGGCGGCCGCCGTTACGAAAAGGTTGATACCACTAGACGGATGGGCACGACTCGCCATCCCCTTCGTGCTTTTTCTTCCCGACCTCTTGAGATCATACATTCCGGAATTCGCTTATCCGTTCACGCCACTTGGAGAACCTCTGGTGGCATATTGGCTGATCGCTCGACCGCTCGCACACTGTTATTTCGCCAGCTTCGTTGTGTGTTGTTCAAGTGCCCTTTTCAGTTTCGGATCGGTGGAAAAGCTCCCAGTTCATCCCGCTCTCGTTGGTGTCGCCCCATTCCTTGTTGCAATTCTCCTAAAGGCCAATCAGACGCCGATCACAACCCCAACCAAAATCGCCCTCGGCCAGCTCGGCTTCGATCTTGCATACACCGAAGACGGCCAAAAGCCCTTCAAAATCCGCGAGGCGACGAACGACCTTATCCGCCAGGCTCGGGCCCAGAAAGCCGACGTCCTCATCCTCCCGGAAGCCGTCGCCGCCTTCTCGACCATCCCCAACACCGCATTTGACCTCCCTCCAGACTTGCCAGTCCTTTTCGGAGCCCAACGCGGCACCTCACCCCGCTACCAGTCCGCCTACTTGTGGGACACAAAAGGCTTCCAGTTCACCGACAAGACCCGCCTCGTAGTCTTCGGCGAATACGTCCCCCTGAGAGGGGTGATTCCCTACCCCGCCGGATTCCAGCTTCCCGCCGGAGACCTAGCGGAGGGCGAAGCGAAGCTCCTTACACTTCCAAACGGACTCAAGTTGGGAACAATGATCTGCTTCGAGTCCCTCTTCCCTGGCGCCGCGCGGAACCTCAATAACCTCGAACCAGACGTCCTCTCGATAATCTCCCTTGACGACTGGTACATGGGCACGAGCGCAATCCCCCGCCTAGAAATCGCCGCCCGCTGGCGCGCCGTCGAAACCGGAAAATGGATCTTCCGGGTCGGGTCACTCGGCAAAACCATGGTGATCGACCCGAAGGGCCGGGTGAGGGCTGAACTACCAACCGGTGAGCGACGACTGTTGGTCTACCAGTTGTAAGATAAACTCTCCTCGAAATGACCGACTTCGCTGTCTCTTGGAATCTTTGCCGTGGGCGCTTCGCTGACTCCGTCTCCGGGCTCACCAACGAGCAGCTCAACTACCGCCTCCACCCAGAGACGCTGACTATCGGCGAAATGGCGCTCCACGTTGCCGGAACTGAGCTTTGGTTTGTGAGCCAGCTCACAAAGCGTGAGAACGACGCATACGAGACCAAGCTCATTAAGGCCGCTACCGACAGTGTTGTCAACGATCTTCCCTTCCCTTATTCAGCCGAAGAAGTGAATGACGCGACCGTTCAAGAAGCCCTTGCCTACGTCGCCAAGCTCGTTAAGCCGCACATCGAGAATCCTTCGGAAGAGTTCTTGACGACCGAAATTAAGTCTGTTCTTGGGCCAATCATCACCGGACAGGGAGCCCTCGCTCGCTTCGCGTTCCACCCTGGCTACCACCAGGGCCAGGTTCACATCATTAAAACCGCGCCCGGCTACCCTGCTTGACCCGGTACCATTAATCCACCTTGGAACCGATTCTTTCGCAGGTAGACCTCAACGACGACGAACACCAGCAGAACCGTGCCGCGATGGACGCGATCATGGCTGACTTCCGCACTCGCATGGCGCGCGCCATGGAGGGCGGCGGTCAGAAAGCCGTCGACCGTCACAAGTCGCGTGGCAAGCTGCTCGCCCGCGAGAGAATCGACGGGTGCCTTGACCCCGGCTCGCCGTTCTTGGAGTTCAGCACGTTGGCGGCGAACGGGATGTATGGCGATGGCGCGCCTTCTGCGGGGGTCGTGACGGGAATTGGCCGGGTTCATGGGCGCGAGTGCATGTTCGTCGCCAATGACGCCACAGTCAAAGGCGGAAGCTACTTCCCGCTGACGGTCAAAAAGCACCTTCGGGCGCAGGAAGTTGCGCTAGAGAATCATCTTCCTTGCATCTACTTGGTCGACTCTGGGGGGGCGAATCTTCCCTATCAGGCCGATGTCTTCCCTGACCGAGATCACTTCGGGCGAATTTTTTACAATCAGGCTCAGATGAGCGCAAAAGGCATCCCGCAGATCGCGGCGGTTCTCGGCTCTTGCACCGCTGGCGGGGCTTACGTTCCTGCCATGAGCGATGAGAGCATCATCGTCAAGAACCAAGGCACTATCTTTTTAGGCGGTCCTCCGCTGGTTAAGGCCGCTACGGGAGAGGTTGTTACTGACGAAGACCTGGGCGGCGGGGATGTCCACACTCGCATCTCTGGAGTGGCTGATCACCTTGCCGAAGACGACCAACACGCCCTCGAACTGATCCGAAACGTCGTCGAAAACCTCGGAACTCCGCGCAAAGCACACCGAGACCAGGACGAACCGCAGGATCCGCTGTTCGATCCTGCCGAGCTTTACTCGCTGGTGCCGACCGACACCAAGACCCCGATGAACATGCGGGCCGTGCTCGCGCGAATTCTTGACGGTAGCAAGATGCACGAGTTCAAGGCGCGCTACGGATCCACTCTCATTTGCGGCTTTGCGCGGATTCACGGCCACAAGGTCGGGATCATCGCGAACGATGGCATCCTTTTTTCGGAAAGCGCATTGAAGGGTGCACACTTCATCGAGCTCTGCTGCCAGCGCGGAATTCCTTTGGTGTTTATCCAGAACATCACGGGCTTCATGGTCGGGCGAAAATACGAAAACGAAGGAATTGCCCGGAACGGGGCAAAGCTCGTCACCGCTGTCAGCACGGCCAACGTGCCGAAGTTCACCGTCATCGTCGGTGGAAGCTACGGTGCCGGAAACTACGGAATGTGCGGTCGTGCCTATGGACCTCGCCAGCTTTGGATGTGGCCGAACGCTAAGATCAGCGTTATGGGTGGCGAGCAGGCGGCGAATGTTTTGCTCACCATCAAACTGGATCAACTTGAGCGAGAAGGCAAGACCATGTCTCCCGAAGAGCAGCAAGCTGAAAAGGATCCGATTTTGACTAAGTATAACGAGGAGGGATCATGCTACTACTCGACGGCAAGGCTGTGGGACGACGGCATCATTGACCCCGTCGATACTCGCCGCGTACTGGGCTTGGGGCTCGAAACTGCCCTCAATTCTCCAGAGGAACCAGCCGGATTCTCGCTATTCCGAATGTAGCGCATCTTTTGGCATAGCTCGTGCGTCTAGGGAGTTCAAGCTGTCTTAACAAAGCAGTGGGAGGCTTATGCTAAAAGAATTCAAGGATTTTGTATCAAAGGGCAACATGCTCGACTTGGCAATCGGTGTCGTCATCGGCGCCGCGTTCGGAAAGGTGACCGAGGGTTTCATGAATTATCTCGTGAACCCGATCATCGGTCTGCTTGGTGGAGCCGACTTTAGTGACAAGTTCGTCCTCCTCAAGGGGAGCGACGTTCCGGCAGTAGCAGCTGCAAAGACTCTCGAAGAGGTGAAGAAGGCTGGAGGAGTTGCCCTGGGCTACGGTGCCTTCATCAGCGCTTTCCTTAATTTCCTTATCGTCGCCTTTGTCATGTTCATGGTTATCAAGGCCTACAACAAGTTCAAGAAGGGTGAAGCCGATGCAGTTTTGGTGACTTCGCCAGACACTGAGCTCTTGACCGAAATCCGAGACTTGCTCGCCAAGAAGTAATCTCGCCCAAATGGGGACGCCCCCTCGGCGTCCCCTCGTTGCCCATCTGCCGCCTAGGCGGCCTCCCCGAGCACGGTGACGGTAAAAGACTGGTTGTGGAACTCAAGTTCGCCGCTGCGATGCGGGCAAATCTCTCCGTAGGAGTAAAACCCGATCATTCGCGTTTTGAGTGGAAGATTCGTCTTGGCCTCGTGCAGTTCCTCGTCCACACGGTCGTCTAGAACGAGCCGCCTGCCTACACAGGACACCGCGAGAGCGAGCTTGTTGCCGCTATCCCGTAGCCACGCGAGATCACATGCCGCTCCCGCAGCATGGATGATTGCTTCCTTGTGAGCGTACATCAGCCGCACTGTTGCTCCCTGAGCGATGTTTCCCGCAAAAATCAGACTCCCGGCCTCTTCGTCGATGCCGAGAACCGACCGAACCGTCCAAAGATTAGCTCCTTCATCCGACCGAACAAGAAGCGGGTACTTGAGCCCAATAGCCGGCAATTCAGATGCGCTTTGACCAAGGTAACCCCGATAGGTTTCCAGTGCCGAGCGGCCATCTAGTTCGTAGACTACGTTTCCTACTGACCGAGTAACCACCTGTTCTTCGGCAAACGGAATCCATCCGCCTGCAGTTCCGGTCGACACCTTGAGGCTTGATCCGTACAATCCGACCGCAACGACTTTGCGATCTGAGAACCCTTGCGAGTCGACAACAAATGTTTGCTCAAAGCTGTCCTGATCGCCCGCTAGCCCTCCGGAAACTTTGACTCCAGCAGGAAGCACGCTTTTGAGCCCTTCCACAAGCTCGCTACCAACAACGTTTAGTCCGTCGCTGAAGACCAAGACGTGCCTCAAGTCATCTTGGAGCAACCTTTTGGCTACCTTCGATCCAACGGTTCTTGACTCCGATGGAGATGCACAATCTTCGCTCATCGTCTTGAACTGAACCTGATCAAACTGGATTAGGGTGACGACTAGCGTTGCGTCATGGATGTGTTCTCCGATGATGTTTCCTGCGGTTGAGCATCCGGCGATTTGCATACCGGGATACTGATCGGTCAATTGCTCTAGAACCTCTCGATGCTCTCGAAACTCCGGTGAAGCGAAAACCAGGGCAAGCATCCTTGAGGGGTTTCCGGCGGGAAAGGCGGGGATACTCCACCCCGAATTCATCTCAAAGAAAAACGTATTTGATCTCACCCATCGACTCCATCAAATGGATTCCATGGGTGAGGTGGTAGAAGGACAATACCCCCGAATTTTGCGCTCAAAAACGCAGATAACTATCTGATTTCGGACGTCAACTCTGCATTGGCAGGAAACTTGCTAGGCGGCGGTTTCTGAGAAGATTCCCATCTGGCGGAATTTTTGATACCTCTCGGCCTTGACCTGTTCCGGACTAAGGTGTTGGAGTTCGCTGAGGTGGCGACTGATTCCATCCCTGACCGTTGCATAGACCTCGATCGGCTTTCGATGCGCCCCTCCCACTGGCTCCGGAAGTATCTCGTCGATGATTCCGAATTCGAGGGCACTCGCGGAAGAAATTTTGAGGGCCTCGGCCGCCTGCTTGCCCATCTCGGGCTTGCGCCAGAGAATTGCCGCACAGCCTTCGGGAGGAATGACAGAGTACACCGAGTGTTCCAGCATCAGAACGCGGCTGGAAGCGGCGATTCCGATGGCTCCTCCAGAACCGCCTTCGCCAATGACTACGGCTACGGTTGGAACCGTAAGCGCGAACATCTTCATGATCGAAGCCGCGATGGCTTCGCTAATCCCGCGTGACTCGCTCTCGACGCCGGGGTCGGCGGCGGGGGTGTCTACGAACGAGATGACGGGCATCTTGAACCGTTCTGCCATTTCAAAAAGCCGGATGGCCTTGCGATAGCCTTCTGGCTTCGCCATTCCAAAATTTCGGAACTGTCGGCTTTGGATGTCCCTTCCCTTTTGGTGTCCAATGATCATGACCGGAGTACCCTCAAAGGTCGCGGGACCGCCGATGATTGCATTGTCGGCGAAGCCGTTTCGGTCGCCCTGAAGCTCGGTGAAGTCCTGGCAGAGTGCCGTGACGTAGTCCAGCGTGTATGGACGCTTCGGCGAGCGAGCGATGAGAGTTTTCTCCCAAGGTCCCAGGTTGGCCGGTTCGTACAGCATCTCCAAATACCGATCCCGCGTCTTTTCGAGGTCAATAATCTTGGCCTGACCTGCTTCCAGTGCCGTCGGATTCGTCTCCTTTCGGGCTTCCAGCTTCATTTTCTCGATGAACTCATCGATCTCGCGAAGCTCTTTTTCAAATTCATTAAAGTTGGAGGGCATTTACTTGATGTTCTCCTTCACGACGCTTCCGAGGGAGAGAAACAAGTGGCCGCCGAGCGTCTTTACTAAAGACGTCAGCGTGGCTCGCATCTCCTTTCGAGGCACAATGGCGTCGATCATGCCGTGTTTGAAAACAAACTCGGCGGTCTGAAAATCGTCGGGCACCTTCCCTACTCCGGCCTGCTTGGCGACCCGGGCTCCGGCGAAGCCGACGAGAGACTTTGGCTCGGCGATGATCACATCGGCGATTGAGGCATAAGAAGCCAAAACTCCCGCCATTGTGGGGTCAGTGAAGACGCAGATGTAAGGAACTCCAACCTCGCGGCACTGCTGAACTGCTGCCGAGGTCTTTGCCATTTGCATGAGGCTCAAAATTCCTTCCTGCATTCTGGCTCCTCCGGAGGCGCAGAAAATGATTGCTGGAATTCGCTGTTGGGCCGCTCTTTCGAGTGTCCGGGTGATTTTTTCACCGGCAACCGAGCCCATGGAGCCACCCATAAATGAGAAGTCGGCGACGGCAACGGAGGCTGGCATTTCGTCAATTTTTGCCCGCCCCGAGACGATCGAATCATGCATCCGAGTCTTCTCCTCGGCGGCTTTTAGCTTCTCGGCGTACTCGGGGAATTGGAGGGTGTCGAGCGAGCGCAGGTCGGTGTCCAGTTCCTCGAAGGAGTCCTCATCGAACGTCCAGCGCATCCTTGTTAGGGCGGGGATTCGGTGATGATGGTTGCAGTAACCGCAGACGTGCAGGTTTTGCTCGAAATCCACCCGAAAGAGGATTTTCTTACAGCCTTGGCATTGTAAGAAGGCATCGCCTTGTTTCAGTGATTTGGCACTCAAGGTGACTTATCGTACCCCGTTTCCGGGGTTTTGGATGCGTTTGGAGTGCCCCGATAGAATCGGGGCTTTTGCTTGCTCCATTTAAAGCCGCCTGGCTCATCAACTTGCCTCCCTCACTCCCCTCCCCCTCTCCTTCCAGGGAAGGAGAGGGGGAGATCGGACTATATTTGCCCGGTCACGAATACCGACAACGGCGTAGGTTCAAACTCGAACTTCGGCATTTCAACATCGCCGAAATTTAGGGCAACCAGCGGCTTGATGATCTGTTCGTTCATCACGGTATCTGCGAGGTCGCGGCGGATGGCTTCTAGCTGGAGCAAGAACACCTGGAGGTGGACTCGACCCATTGCAAGAGAGCCAACCCTTGTACCTTCGCTGGTCGTCAAAGTCTGACCCACAATCGCCCGGGTGATCTCGCGGTTATGGAAGTCAATCGCATCCATAAAGCCTTGACTTGCACCATCCCGATCTCCCAGTGGGCGAACATCGAATTCGTCCGGGAAGACGATGGCGGAGTTTTTGGCAAGGGCTTCAAGCGAGCGAAGCATGGCGGCTTGGTCTTCGCTCGTCGCGCCTTTGCCGAATTTGGCAAGGAGGGTTGGGGAGGCGAACTTTTCAAGGTGCATGCGCCATGCTTCCATCAGCCGCTTCTTCTCGCGGTAGTGCGGAACGGCAGCTTCGAGATCGCTCTGGCCATATGGCCTTCCGTAGCTGGGGCGGTGGCGGTAGATGACGAAGCGCTCGGGGCTGAAGGACTTCTCGGCTTCGCCGGGGAGGTTGAGTTTGAGGCTCCTGGCGGTTTCGAACTCGTCAATCTCGAGGGTGAAGTAGCGGGGGTCTTTGGCTTTAACGTTTTGGATCCACCACCTTCCTCCGTCGCTTTGGTAGACAACTTCTTGAATGCTCCAGCCGTGGACGAAGGCGTCCATGGCGCTTTGGAGCACGGTGTGGACGGAACCTTGCATCCGCGAGAACGCCTCACGGACGAAGTTTGCCTGTTCGGTTTCACCTTCGATCTTCCAACCCGAGGCGAGGACGCCGAGGGTTTTAATGGTGAGCGAGGTCTGGATCATGGAGTCTTTTGCCATTTCGGCGAAGAGCTCGGGGCGGTTCGGGTTTGGGAATCCGTCATGGGCGGCTTGGATCTGCCAGGCCGGAATGGTCGGGGCTGCAGGGGCGTCGGGATTCTGGATTCGTTTTCTTGTGAAGAGTTTCATGGTTTTTGGGAGCTGTCGGGCGCCAGCCGTCAGCAGATTCGCTGAAGACTGGTGACCGACAGCTAGTTTCTTGGATTCGTTGTCAGGATCATCCGATCGGCGTAAGGCAGGTCGCTGACCGCCATGGCGAGGGCCATGACGAGGTCGTCGTGGCCGCTTTTCGCCGCCATCTGGGTGTGCCCACTCGGCGAGCGAGTGGCTTGGAAGTTGTCGAGTTCTTTTTTTAGGTCCTCGTGCGGCGGAAGCTGGATATTGCGTTGCTCAAAGGCCCGAACAAGGCCGTCGACAAGCCTGGGCTTCGACTCTGTGGTGAAGACAAACGACTTGATTGAGACGCCGCGAAGCTGGTTTCGCAGCCAAGCCGTAATGCTGTCTCCACCGCCCGTGGTGTCGCAGATCAGACGGGCGTTTGGGTGCCGATCCAGCACACTTTTCACCCAAGAAATCTGCCTTTCCCAGTCCTCTCGGTGCTTCCGGTCGACCTCAAGGACGCTCGCCTTGGACTGAAAGCCCTTGATCACAACCAGCGCCGACCAGTCCTCATACCGAGCCCAGTCGACCGCGATGATCGTTGGACCAGGCACGTCCTCGTCCGGCTCGGCGACGATACAATCGTCAACCGCCTTTCGGTCAAAAACGTAGCCCTCGCGCTGAACGAACTGGGCTTCATACTCGGTGGCGTACGCACTTGGACTCAGGAGCCGCTTCTGGCGATCCAAAAACGCCTGCCGCACCTTCGGATTATCACTGCTGGGAGCCTGGAGGGACCAGAACTCATCCGAGTCCACCAGCCCCTCCTTGAACGCCTCATAGAAGTGATCTTGCCCGTTCGGAGTGCTGATCATGGTCAGGGTTCCGTCGGTCGTCGCCATCATGGGGGTCAAAACCTCGTTGACGATTTCGCCCTTGATGTAGGCGGCCTCGTCCACGATGATGTCCGTCGCCTCATCGCCCCGCAAGTGGTGCCCAGAGTGAGCCGAGCGCGCGGCGACGGTGTGCTCACCCATGATCAGGTCCATCTTCGAGTCTCGAAACTTTGGGATCAAGTGGTGCCGAAGCTCCCAGATTCCCTTCCCTACGAGTTGTTCGATCAGGCTTCTGAGCCGCCGAAACAGAAAACTCGCCTGTTCGATGGTAGGCGCGACCAGTAGTGTGCGCTTAGGCTCGTCGTCGTCGAGTCCTCGGATGACCTGCACCGCGCAAGCGTCCGTCTTCCCCCATCGACGCCCGCAAGCCAGCACCTTCGTCTTGGCCTCCGCCCGCAGAAACTTCTCCTGCCCAGGATGCGGCCGCCATATCGGCGCGAGCCAGTTAAGAAATTCTTGCATTCACTGTATAGGACAAGTTTCAGCGGATTTGTCAACCTTCTCCTGCAAATATCCACCGTCCGAGCGTGGTGTAAAATGCTCCGATGCTAGACCGTACAACTCTTATCAGGCTTTCTGACCTTGCTTTCGAGACCCTTTTGGAGTCGATCGAAGGGTTGACGGAAGAGCATTCCTGGGCGATGTTGCAGCTTCAGCCGGAGGAGTATCTGCACACGGAAGGGTCGATTTTGAGTCAGATTGCTCATGTGGCAAACGGCAAGATCATTTACGCGAGTGTGGGGTTTAGGGAGACCGAAGTTCGGTGGCGAGAGCTTTCGCCAAAGATTGATTCGATATGGCCAAACTTGGCGCTGGTTTCCGAATGGCTGCATGAAGCCCATTCTTACTGGAAGGCTTCTTGGGTAGAGGTTGAAGATTTGGAGCTTGAGCGATCGCGTTTTGATGGCTCGATGGTGCCAGGCTGGAAGCTGGTGGCGACGGGGATACACCACGACCATTACCATGCGGGGCAGATTCAGATGCAGCGCGCGATTTGCGCTCCGACCTCGACGCCGCCGCCCACGGAGGGCGATCTTTGGGAGAAGTACTGCAAGGATTTTCCTTGTTGGTAACGGGGTTGATTCGCCTGTAGAATTGGGGAGTGACTTTTCGGCCTGAGCAGAGTTATGAGACGGTGAGCGGGTGGTCGGCTTGTGGCGTCGGAGCAGTGGCTCTGGCGATGGCGGGAATTGCGGGTTTTGATGGTCAAGTGGCGGTTTGTCTTTGTGCACTCGCTTTTGCGGCGGCTTGTTTTGGGATGGGTTGGTACGCGCTGGAGAGGCGGGAGCGGTGGGACGAGATGGAGTTTGCGGGGGACGCGCTGGTGCTCCGGCGGAAGGGAGTTGAGAAGGTGGTTTTGCTTCGGGACATCGACGGATTGGGCGATGAGCCGGATGGCGAGGGCGGGAAGACCTTGTTTCTGAGCTATGGAGGCGGCAGGCGGATTGGGTTTGAGGCTTGCCATGAAGGGCGAGTGTTTCTGAGCCTGATTTCGGAGGCGCAGGGGATTGCGGCTGATCGGGTGTCGTAATGACTTTTCGACCGGCAAATGAGTGCTTTGGGTGCTCTAGAGGGTTGGCGATTGGTTTTGGTCTCTGCTTTTCCGCGGGGGCACTTGCGAGCACCGGAACCGACACCTGGGCTCCGGGCAGAGCCCTCATGGTGTGCTTGGGGATCGCGTTCTCCGTCTCGATCTTTTTTTGTTACAAGAACATGCGACCTGCGGATGAACTTATCACCTCTGACGAGTGCTTGGTGGTGTGGACAAATGGAAAGCAGTCGAAGTTTGCTTGGGATCAGGTGAAAAAGCTGATGGAGCACTCGGGAGGCGAGAGCGTTGACTATTATCTCCACCTGCAAAACTGGCCGATGATTCCGCTCGGGAAGGGGGATGAAGCGCGATGGTTCTTGTATGAGTGCGCGCGGCTTTCGGGAGTTCGAGTTACTAAGAAGGGGTGAGGCGATTTCGGCATACGCCTTGCCCAGTGGCTGGTTGTGAGCTAACCTCCGAGACCCGGGTCTACTTAGATATCCGCTTCGTAGCCGACAAGGTAGGCCAAGAATGCGTTGAGTCCGCATCCTGCTAGCAGGATGATCGGAACGAGCAAAAGCTCGGCCCTCCCAAACCCAACGAGGCTCAGAGAAAACGCCCCGCAACAACCAGTTAGGCATGCGCTCAGAATGTACCAAACTCTGGCGATCGCCATCACCCAATCAACCCTGAACAAAATGAGGACGTTGAAGAGGAGAGAGAGGCTTGTCTGGCCTAGGACGGCACCTTTTGAGGAGGTCTGTCCTGATGCGAAGACGAGGATCAAGTTGGTGACGTTCAGCAAGATCATGATGATGCAAAGGACCGTCAAGGCGGTGGTTTGCCAGTCTTGGCCGCCCGATTTGCCATTGAACGCCGAGGCGCGGATTTGGAGCTTGCAGTGGGGGCAGGTTGTTGCTCCGAAGATGACTTGCTGGTGGCAGAAGGGGCAGTTTTCGTAGGTGGGGTCGAGCGGTGCCTTCGGGGCAGCTTGGGGTTTTGGAAGTTTTTGCCTGAGCTGGCGGATTTTGGGGTGGTTTTGCAGGTTGGGGTCAAGCATTGCCACGAAGTCGTTTGCACCGGGAGCCCAGCCGTTTTTGACGTAAACATCGAGGACTTTGGCGGCGAGATTTGGGTCTTCCCTTTTCAGTTCCCAGGCTCGGTAGAGCCAGGTGACAGCGGCCATGGGGTCGTTGGGTTCGTCTCGCTCGGCCAAAGTGGCGCAGAGAAGCTGGATGGCTTGGGGAGCCGCGGGGTGGTTGGGATTGAGGGTCAGAACGGTTTCGTAGGCGGCTTTGGCTTGCTCGAGCTGGTTGTTCTTTGCAAGGGCATTTGCATGGGCGAAGTGGACAACCTGATCTTGGGCGAGTTTTTGAGTAGCAAACTGGAACGGGGCGAGGGAGGCGTGGTGGTCTCCGGAGCCGAGGAGTCCGAGGGCGTGGAATTTGGCCTGGATTCCGGAGGGTTCCTGCTGCCAGCCCTCGGTGGCTGTTACTAATGCGGCGTAATCTTTTTCTTGAAGGAGCAGTTGGAGATTCTGTGCGTCGTCGGGGGTCATGCGGAGTATGGTAACTCCAGCGAGAAGGTTTTTGCTAGGTCATACAGGACTTATATGGCTCAAGTTTGTCCGGTCGCTTTGCTCTAACTGGCGACGGCGGCGACTTTGGGGGCAAGGACTCGGCGTATGTCTGCTAAGGTGAGGCCAAGTTCACGTTGGATTACTTTGTTGGCGGCGGGGCCGTGGTGGAGGCCGACTTGTTCGAGGAGTGAGGGGCACCTGGACCCCGTTTGGCAGATGAGGTCGACGGCTTTGATGGCTCGGACTCGGCAGACGAACTCGTGGAAGCCGATGCCGGTTTTTGCACGGAAAGTGCGTGAGAAGTGATAGACCGAGTATCCCGTTTCTTCGGCGGCCAGGATTGTTGTCCAGTCGAGTTTGGGGGAGTCGATGACTTTTTCGCAGAGGTGGGTGAAGGGTTCGTCTTGGGCTGCGATTCCGTAGCGGAGTAGTTTGTCTTCTTCGCGTTCGTTGAGGCGGTAGAGGATTTCGGACAAGAGGGCGTTGAATTTGAAGTAGGAGTGCTTTGAAGTGCAATCTTGGATTGCTGCGACTTTTGCCATGATGGGGTCATGGGCGGTATCGATGGAGGTTACGGGGATATGGCCTCGGTGTTCGCGCTGGAAGTAGTCGAGTCCGACTAGGGTGGGGCGGTCGGCGAGCATGAACAAGGTGTTCGATCGCCTTCGGCCAAAGATTGCGTCGTACTTGCCGTCGGCGAGAAGGTAGACGTCGCCGGGTTGGATTAGGTGGCTTGTTCCCCACTTCCGAGAGGTGAGGACGCAACTGCCTTCGAGGCGGATTCCGACGAGGACGGCTTCGATTGGGACGTCGAAGGTGAAGGGTTTGGGATTGATGTTTTCGCGGACGCTGCTCACGGCGGAGAGTTTTTGGAGGTCGGCAGGAAGGAGTTCAGTTAGCGTAATACGGTCATTGGCATTCGTGTTGGTCACGCCTAGTTGTTCAAAAATCATTAAGCCGTTCAATTTCCCTCCCGTTGCGATACCGATAAATCCATCAATACATCATTGACGCGTGATGTTTCTACATCATATACCTGTATACGGTTGGTGTCCTACTAATCTACATGAATACACGAAAGTAGCTGATTTTTTGACAAAAAATCAGACTGATGCGTAAGGGGAGCTATTCGGGGAGGCTGAGAATGTCGGTTAGGCCGATGGCTTTTTGGTTGCCGTATTCAAGCAGTTTGGATCGCGTGTCTTGGATGTCTAGGTTGCGCATGGAGAGTTGGCCGATTCGGTCTTCGGGGGTGAATTCGGAGGCACCGGATTCCATGCTGAGCTTTTCGGGGTGGTATGCAAAATTCTCGCCTTGGGTGATCAAGATGCTGTAATCGTCTCCTCTTCGGAGCTGGAGGGTGACTTTTCCGGTTACGACGGAAGCGACCCAGCGTTGGAGGGAGTCGCGGATCATGAGGGATTGGGGGTCGAACCAGCGGCCTTCGTACATCAGGCGTCCGAGTTTTCGGCCCATTGTGCGGTAGTTGTCGATGGTGCCTTCGTTGTGGATGGCGTTGACGAGGCGCTCGTAGGCGGCGAAGAGGAGGGCCATTCCGGGAGCTTCGTAGATTCCTCGGGATTTGGCTTCGATGATTCGGTTTTCGATTTGGTCGCTGCAGCCGAGGCCGTGGCGTCCGCCGATTTCGTTCGCTTTTTCGACGAGTTCGACTTGGTTGGAGAATCGTTGGTCGTTGATGGCTACGGGCCAGCCGGCCTCGAATTCGATGGTGACGTCTTCGGTCTTAATCTCAACCGCTGGGTCCCAGAATTTGGCGCACATGATGGGCTCGACTAGGTGGAGGCCTTGATTAAGGAACTCGAGGTCTTTGGCTTCGTGGGTCGCGCCCCAGATGTTGGCGTCGGTGCTGTAGGCTTTTTCTTTGCTGTCCCTATAGGGGAGCTTTCGGGCTGCTAGCCACTCGGACATTTCTTTTCTGCCCCCCAACTCATCCACGAACGCCCGGTCAAGCCAGGGTTTGTAGATTCGGAGGTCGGGGTTGGCGAGGAGGCCGTAGCGGTAGAAGCGCTCGATATCGTTGCCTTTATAGGTGCTCCCGTCGCCCCAGATGCTAACGCCGTCTTCGGCCATGGCTCGGACGAGAAGGGTGCCGGTCACTGCACGACCGATGGGGGTGGTGTTGAAATAGGTTTTTCCTCCGCTGGTGATGTGGAAGGCACCGCATTGCAGGGCGATGAGGCCTTCGTTGACCATTTCGGGGCGGCAGTCGATGAGGCGGGCTTTTTCGGCTCCGTAGTCGAGGGCTCGTTGCGGAACGCTGTCGATGTCGGATTCGTCGGCTTGGCCGAGTTGGCCTGTGTAGCAGTAGGGGATTGCTCCTTTTTCGCGCATCCAGGCTACGGCGACGCTGGTGTCGAGTCCGCCGCTGAAGGCAATGCCAACTTTTTCGCCGACAGGAAGAGAGCTCAGGATTCTGCTAGACATGGTTTCTTAGGTTCGCCACGTCTTTGTGGTTCAGACTAGAGAATACCGTTTTAGGCGTCGGGCATAGTGCTGGCGAGGCGGGCGCCCATGTTACGAGCGAGGAGCATGAAGTGCTCGACGACGACTTCGTTCGGCGCAGTGTCGCGGAGGGTTTGCTCGAAGAGGTCGAGCCATTGGGGGACCATCCAGGAGCGGGCTTGTTCGACTCCAGCGTGGACTTCCATGATTTTGCCTTGGTACCCCGCGCTGCGGAGGGCGACTCCTTCCCAGAAGGCCTTCATCTTGGCGAGGTGGGGGGGCCAGTCTTTGATTTTGGAACTGAAGATAGGGCCGAGGACTTCGTGGTGTTGGATGCGGTCGTAGAAGGTGTCGACAAGGAGGCTGATGTACTCCTCGGTGACGCCGATTTCGCGGGCGGATCGCTGGAGTTCGGCGCGCTTTTTCAGCACAAGTTCGGAAGCGAGTTCGACGCGCATGTGCTTTCGTTTTACGTTAGTGGGGGGTCGTTTGTCGCGGTTTGAGGATCAGATTCGGGACGTGCGGGGGTAACTTTGGCGAATGAATGATCACATATTGCAGCTCGAGAAACAGATTGAGACATTGACGGAACAGCTATTTGCGGCCCGAGCGGCGGCTACGCCAGAAGTCGTTGGAGATTTTGCGTTTGAGACAGCTGCAGGGTCCGTAACGCTGGCTGAGCTTTTTGGCGACAAAGCTGAGCTGGTTCTGGTCCACAACATGGGCGTTTCTTGTTCGTATTGCACGATGTGGGCGGACTGTTTAGAGAGTACGCGGCGACATATTGAGTCGCGATGTGCGCTGGTGATGGTGACGCCGGATTCGGCGGAGGTTCAGGCCAAGGTTGCTTCGGCTCGTGGGTGGAGTTTTCGGATGGTGACCGACGCGACGCGGGAATTTTCGTCGGTGATGGGTTATTGGTCGGAGGCGGATGGCTGGTGGCCGGGCGTCTCGACTTTCCGGCTCGGTGCGGATGGGTCGATAGTTCGGACAGGCAAAGCGGTTTATGGGCCAGGGGATGCGTTCTGCTCACCCTGGCACTTCTTCAGCTTGCTCGGGATTCGGGATGGAGATTGGTCGCCGAACTGAGGTCGCTACTTTTCGCCCCAAATCTTGACAACCGAGCCGTCTTTTGCAGACAGAAGAATGTGCCCTGTCCCGCCCCTCCAACCGGGAGGAAGGGTGCCGTGCACGTCCCAATTTCCGCCTGCTCGTTCAGCCTTAAGAGGACGCCATCTCGATACTGAATCCTGGCCGTAGTGGCGAGCCAGATAAGCCTCACCGACCGCTATAGCAAGGTTCTGGTCAAAAACGGTTTCGCCTTTCTTCTTCCACCAAATCGACTGGGCCATTGATAATGCCGCAACCAGAACAAGAAGTCCCAGAATCGGAGCCTTACTCATCTCCGCCGGCTTCTTTCATCAACTTGTTTTCTTTCCCTGATCGAGCTTCTGGGCTGGCATCGGGGGTCGGGGTCGAGCCACATCCGATGAGGAGGGCGGCGAGGACTGCGAGTAGGAGAATTAGTCGCATGTTTTTAGGGACGAGGATAGTCGTTGAAAAAGTTCAGAAAGTTCGATCGGAAACTCGCTGTGCGAGTCGAATTCAAACCCAGATTTCGAGCAATTTAACGGAGTAGCTGAAAAATAGGCACAAACGGTCATTCAAGCAACCTAACTCCCGGTGATAAGTCTCTCGAAAAGTCACAGCAACAAAAGCCCCTAGAGCGAAAATTGGACTGGTTAATCTCATGCGAAGCAAACGAACACGCACTGCTCTAGCGTTTATTCTGTCCACCATCTTGCTCCTCTCATCTTTGCTCGGCTGCGGAGGGAGTGGAAATACCAGCTTCTACCAAAACGCGCTCCCTGTCTTTGTAGCCGGTAGCGTGACGGAAGCAGAACGAACGACCGCGATAACGGACGTCAAAGCTTTCTTTGGCACCGTAGTTGGCGGCACAAACGCAGGCACTCAACTCGTTGAGCACATGAAGTCGCTCCCTGAGTTTGCGACGGCCGAAATTAGCCCGAGCGGAGACGCGATTGGGTGGTTCAAAGACGGCGTGATGCTTTCAGTGATCTTGAAAGATGGTTTCAACTCCACGCGCCGGGGTCGGGGCGAGCAACAGGCAAAAGCCTCGAAAGCGGCAGTCTCAGCGCCTCCAATCTCCAGAGATGTTCCCGGTACGACCAAGGCCTACCTGGTGAATTCAAAAGAGAGTTCATGGGACGATGCTTCTGCCGATTACAGCGGAGTCATGAACATTCATGGCTACGATACGGTCATCATGAGCGGCTACCTAGCGGATTACTCCAACATCAAGTCCGCCGGAATCCTCTATACCAACGCTCGAGGCTTTGTCTCCAGATCTCGAACCGGAGAAACTCGCCGCTGGATGGGGGTTCGAGACGTCCGATCCGTCGAGACGATGGCCCAATATGCTCCTCAGATCGAGAAAGGCACTGTGGCGGTAGCCATTTGGCAGAACCACGGCGCAGAAGGTGTCCCTGCCTTTATGGAAGATGGCCTGTGCATGAACGATCAGTTTTTGCTTGATTCAGGCATGACGTTCACCGTTAACAGCCTCTGGGTGAACGAAACATCTTTTGGCGGGGGCGAGGAAATGGTTCGCACAGCGGCGTCCTTCAATGGTTTAAGCGAATACGCAAGCTGGAACGGACTGGTCGATAGCTACGATGCCTTCCGGGCAAGTTCTTATCTTTTCGACCGAATGCTGGGGGAGAATATTGTTCTGCCAGCTGACAGCCCAACTTTGGCTCCGTACACGATTCAGGAAGTGGTGGACGGCCTCAATAAGAACCACGATCCGGAAACTGGTCGTGCCTGGGACACCAGCGTAGTCGGTAGCGGCACCGCCGCGAAGTTTCTCTTCACACGCTTCGCACCCGATCTGATCGTCATGATTCCTTCTGTTGATTTTGCAACGGTCGACAAAGAGAAAAAGACGATGGAGATCAGTGGATATTTTGGAAGCGAACACGGTGCAGTCACGATCAACGGAAGTAACTTGACCGTAAAAACTTGGGAGCCTGAGAGAATCGTTGTTGACGAACCTTCGATTACCAGCGGCAAAATCGTAGTCCGATCGCTTGGCTTGCCCTCAGCAAGCGGACTCTTGAGCAGCAACGCCTTCCAATGGGACGGCCTGGGGGTTAAAATCACTCCAGACGCCCCTTCCCTCCAACGTCAGGAGGCAAAAGCCTTTTCTGCAGAAGTCACTGGCGGTACGGTCCCATCTGGTGCGAAATACAAATGGACAGTTACGACCGGGACCGGAACGGTTAACGGGGGCGCGACCGCCACCACGACAACTCCATCCGTGAGCTATGTCGCACCTAATGCCGACTCGGACGAAGTGCTGAAAGTTCAACTCCTGAGTTCAACCGGGACCGTATTAGCCGAAAAGACCACAGCGATTCACGTCGGAAACACGAGTGTCACGATTTCGCAGCTTCAGCACAATGCTCTATTGCTCGTTAATGAGCGTATCGATCCGCAGTTTGTTGGAACGTTGCCTTCTGGCTCGGTTTTCCAATGGACTTTGGTTGGCGACGGGACGATTGCCCTGACATCGGGACAACTCGACCGAACGGGAAACAGTCTGGTGAAGTACGTCGAAACGGCTGGCTCAGTGCATTACATCGCCCCGACTGTTCCTGCGACGGGTGAGGCATCCGATGCAACTCTGTCACTACGTGTGGTCAGCCCGACAGGTGCGGTTCTTGGGACTGCTTCGATGTCGTTCAAAGTGGGTGGCGTTCCGTTCTACAAAATCAAGCAAGTCAACGCCAGCGGAGTTGAAAAGACTTGGTTCCTATCTACGAACGACTTGGCTTCGAATCAGCCACCGGGAGGCGTCGACTACGACCAATACTTCGTTCCCCATGGCTCTCGATTCAACATGCACATCAGAACCGTGAAGGGCAGCCGTCCGAGTGTTTCGAGTTATAGCTTCGACAGCAACCTGACTTTCGGTGCCTTTGTGTACAGCTTCCCCGGCGATATTCTGAACGGGGCTCCCTCCGGAATACCGGCTACGGGAACCCTTACGATCACCTCGAAAGTACGTCTTGCGAACGGGCACGATATGTACGGCTACACCATATCGGTAAACATGACGAACGCGAACCCAATGACAGGTAGCGGAGCTTTCGAGCTTCCGTAACCCTTCCTAGCTCTCCCCTTTTGACACTCTCAAAAAGGGGGGGCTATTGTTTCTCGAAGAAGATAATATGCTGCCGGGGCAAAATGTTGCTCGTTCGAGTCCACCTAACCGGAAACACCGACATCTCCTTCTTCACCTGCGCTTCGCTCATCTTGTGGAGCTCTTTGATGGGCACTTTGGGGTCTTCTTTGCGGTATTCGACGAACACAACTTGGCCGCCTTTTTTGATGCCTTTGAGGATGTTTGAGATCATCTCGTAGGGCTTGTCGAATTCGTGATAGACGTCGACCATGATGGCGAGGTCAACGCTTTCTTTCGGGAGTTTGGGGTCTTCGGTAGTTCCGAGGAGGCGTTCGACGTTGGTAATGCTGTTGCGCTTGGCTTTTTGCTCGATGATTTGGAGCATTTCGGGTTGAATTTCTTCGGCGATCACCTTCCCTTTCGGGGCGACCTTGACCGCCATGGGGAAGCTGAGGTAGCCGCTTCCGGCTCCGATGTCGGCGACGACCATTCCGTTTTTGAGGTTGAGGGCTTCGAGGAGGAGTTGGGGGGCTTCTTCTTTGTATCGCTCCGGGCGATCTAGCCAGGGGGCGGCTTCGTGGCTCATGTAGTTCGCCATCTCGCGGCCCATGTAGCTGTAACCGATTCCGTTGGGATCGTGGTCGGTCATTTTCACATATTCAGGCTTTTGGGTTTGAAGAATCAGCAAAGCAGCGATAAGCATTGCTCTATGCTACGCGAAACGTGGAGCCATCTAATATCGTTTTTTTAAACCCTACCGTTAAATCGGTGGTTTCTTTGCCCTGAGTACCCGCTAGTATGAAGAAGGTATGACACTCCTTAAAAGCCGATTCTCGACGTTTCTGATCTTTGCGTTTTGGGCAGTTCTCATCGCCTGTGGCGGCGGCGGAGGAGGCGGAAACACGAACAGCACGATTTCCTTCACTTCGACAGGGCATCAGGTCTATCCAAACCTGAACGGCGCCTACTCCTACAGTGATGGTAGCGGTGGGTTCCAGGATGCAACTGTCGACAACTTCTACTTCGACTACAACTTTGACTCAAACGGCAATCCAAGGGTGACCGTACAGATCAACACTCCCGTTGGCGTGAATCTGGCTGCCGGGCAGACCTACCAATATGCAAATTCCGGCACTGGTTGGAACTTTGGCACAGCTCAGAGTCTGACGGACCCTAACCCCGACAATCATAATCTCCTCTACGGCGGCGTCGGAACCCTTACGGTGAACTCGGTAACCAACAATGCCGACGGATCGAAGACGGTTTCATACACTTTCAGTCTCGCACCAGCTGGCCAGGCCGCGCCTTCGAGAGGTAATGCTGAAGGACTTACGACCAGCGGAAGCGGAACCTGTACCGTCGTGCCCTTCACCTAGGATTTGACGAATCCTTCCCAACGCTCCATGTAGCTGATGAAGGCCTCACCGAGGCCTTCATTAGCTAGGTAGTCCTTCGAGACTGGCAGCGAGGTCATTTCAAAGTCCGGGGTTCGAGCTATCTGCTCGGGAAAATCGTGATGCAGGATGGCGGCTTTTCCTATAGTCACAAAGTCGGCTCCTAAGTCCATGGCGTTTTGGATGTCTTGGCCGCTGTAGAGTTTTCCGGCGACGCTGAGGAGGGTTTTGCCTCGGGGTAGCTGGGCAAATTTTTGGAAGAAGTTTTGGCCTTCGTGCTCGCGGTTGTAGTCCCACATGCTGATATCGAGGTAGTCGAGCCGTTCCTCTTGGAGGAGTTTGGCGCTGAGGTTTAGAATGTCTTGGGGGTTGATTCCGAAGCGGTCGGGGGAGAGGCGAATTCCGATTTGAAAGTCGGGTCGGCAGTTTTGGCGAATTCCGTCGAGGATTTCCATGAGGAGCCTTGCTCGGTTTTCGGGGTTGCCTCCGTATTGGTCTTCCCGTTTGTTCTCTTCTTCGCTGAGGAAGGAGCAGATGATGTAGCCGTGGGCTCCGTGGATTTCGACGCCGTCGAAGCCGGCTTTTTCGGCGCGTTGGGCGGCTTTTATGAAGTCGTTTCTGAGTTGTTCGGTTTCCTCGGTGGTGAGGGCTCGGGAGTCGGTTTCGGCGTGGGCGGAGGGGCCCACGGGTTGGGTTTTGATCAGGTCTTTGGGGCTTCGGAATCCGGCGTGGTGGAGCTGGATGCTGGAGACCGAGCCTTGGTTTCGGATTTCGGTGGCGAGCTTGGTTAGGCCTTCGATGTGGTCGTCGGACCAGCAGCCGAGCTGGCCGGGGAAGCCTTGGCCTTGGGGCTGGACGTGGGACGCGCAGGTCATGGTGAGGGCGAATCCGCCTTGGGCTCGCATGGTGAGCCAGTGGTGCTCGTCGGAGGTGATTGTGCCGTCGGGGTTGCTTTGGTGGTTGGTCAGCGGGGCGAGGGTGATTCGGTTCTTCCAGGCGGGACCGTGCTGGAGGGCGAGCTGATCAAACGGATTTGGCACCCTTTGTTTTACGCCGAATAACGGGGTTTTGTCGTTGGTCTTTTATGGGGTCGTAGGTGCGGGGATTGGCGGTTTTGGCGGAAGTGGGTTCGAACATTGTCTTTTGCAGGGTCGTTTTCGGCGGAGATGGCGGAAGTTGTTGAACCTGTTTCCGCCGACTCGAGGCTGGTCTTGGTGAAGTCGGTGCTTTTGTTGAACCTGAGTTTGGCGGCTTCGGTGCTCGCTGGGGGAGTCAGTGGTTGCGGTTTGAAATCTGTTGTTGCCAATTTGCGTCATCACTTATTAGGCGAAGTTTTGGGGTGTTTGTCAACCACACGATTGGAAATCATGGTTGTGGAGTGGGGAGGTTTAGCCTCGGCTTGAGTATCTCGAAGCATCAGAAATCACGATAAGTATCGTCCTGTTTGCGGAATTACTACCGGGCTACTTCGGCTCGTTGGATGGTGCCCGTATCGTTGGCGGCACCGGCGCCTGGGGGAGCAAGTCGAAATATTTGCCTGGAATTCATTATTTTGAAGTTGCCTGAGCTGCGACGGGTAAGTCTGGAAGTTGCAGGGCGGTGAAGACTAATGTGCCAAACAGTGCCATCAAGAGAATCCCTATGTATATAGCTCCGAACATCAGTAGTTTCAGACCTGTTTTGAGGAAGCTCTGGTCGTAGTTCCGCCTCAGCCCGATGAACAGGTATATGAGGATGACAACGATCCCAACGAAGTTCACAGATTGAATTGGGATGAGCGCCGTGATCCCGAGGAGGAGAAAGGCGAATGAGTAGAAGTGGAGAGTGAAGACCAAATGCTCGACATAGAATCGCTTCTGACGGAAGTAGAGAAGCCAGAAGACTGCGGCGATCACGGGCATCAGAACGAAATTGGTCGTTGGGAGCTGGTTGACAAATTCGGACTTGAGCTTTTCCCTCTGGGCAGAGCCTGGTCCGCCCAGCTTCCTTCTGAACATGGCCTCGACCGCAGTGTCTTGAGCGGCGACTTTGGCGTCGCGTGCGGCGGTTGCTCTTACAGGAGGCTTGTCCACGCTGATCTCAAACTTGGCGGCACCAAACAGTTGGGAGCTGATCGAAAAGGCGAGGAAGCAGAGGGCACTGAGGGTGATGTACAGCTTGAGCGGAGTGATATAGCTGACTCGCCTTCCGGCGACCCATTCTTGAGTCAGAAAGCCCGGCTTGGTCATCAGGGGCCGGAGGGTTCGGAAGAGTTTTGAATCGAACCGAATGAACTCTTCGAGGAATTCTTGTAGGAATTGCCAGAGGCCGTGGTTGTGGTTGGTGTTTTGCTGTCCGCAGTCGGGGCAGTAGGCGGAGGCGATTTCCAGCCCGCAGTTGAGGCAACGGTCCCCTCGGTTTGGCTTTGGTCTCTTCGCCGCCTCTGGCATGGAAGTTATGTTATCTCACTTTGGGTTGGGGAGGTTGGCTTGGAGGGAGGCGGTTCACCGACAAGCCGGGCTTCTGGAGGTTGGGAGTGCGGGATGGGTGGACGCTTGACAGTGCCCCACGTGTTCCTTCATTATTGTCCCGCCCACGCATGTGGCTTGCCACCTATTAGGCGAAGTTCGGGGGTGTTTATCAACCACCCGGTTGGGAGTTTTTGTTGGGGGGGGGGAGTTTGAGCGTGGGATCAGAATCTCGGGGCATCGGACGCTCTATTCCCACCCTTGCTTGACTCGCTCAACGTACTTAACTTGCTTCACGAAGATTGTGAAATCGGTGCGAATGCGATAGACCATATGCGATGCCGCACATTCGGGAATCGATCGTAACGATAGCGTACGGAATCTTACTGCCTTCCTCTTCGGCCAGGCTCTTGGCGTAAACCAACAACAGGCAATCCACCATATCAAGCTCAGGCCTAGTGCCTCTCATCTTGAATCCAGTCGCCGCCAAGCTTGCCCGATCATCGATCAAACGGAATGCACCTGGGTTTGCGACCAACTCATGGAGATAGCCGTCCAACCTCTTCCTGTGCAGCATGTGGAAAGCTTCCACCAAGACGGAAATCGGGAGAAAAAATTGGCACAGTGTCGAGTCAAAGAAGTAACTGGCTGACGCATGAAACTCATCATTTCTGTCTGCCAATGCGACGATGAAACCCGTGTCACACAGAACCACGTCGTCGAGACTGTTCACGACTGTTCCTCAAGAAACGAACGGATGTACCGATCAATTTCGATGTCTAGTTTGGTGTCCTCTCTGTTGTTGGCAATTGCGATCGCAAGCTCGTTTAGTTCATCTGAATCTATTAGCTGCACCGGTACCGGCGCCCCGGCTAGACGTCCGGGCTCGATCTTATAGAACGACCCCCTGAACGCCGAGCTCTGGCGAGAGAGCCAGGCGTCAAACACATTTGAGTTCAGAATTGCAGCCAAATTATAGATAAGCGCAGGATCCTGGGGGATGACACTCGTCCCACCAACCGGATGAACCGATCCAAACTCGTCAAGGGCAAATGCAACGTGCGGAACGAGGTCTCTAGTCAATAATTTCTCACGAGATCGCCACTGCTCGTCGCGAACCTCAGCAAACTCGTACCAGATCCTCTGGGCGCTGCGCAGACTTAAGCGAGATTCGAGCAACGGTTTCTGGGAGCACAAATATTCGTAAACCCTTGGTGCCTGCTCCTGCAATTCTGCTTCGGACACAATCCCGCCATCATTGTAGGGCATCAATAGCAGCCGAGGAGAAGGATCCCTGGTAAAACTTCGATAACGCTCGATTTCCCCACCAGACGCCGTATATCTAAGAAATCGCTCCTCCAGCAGGAGTTCTCTACCTTCCTCCGTCATCACTCGGACAAAGCCGTCACTTGGCTCACCGAGTTTCTCTAGAATGAAAACACTGTTAGCACCAGTTTTGATTCCTTGCCTAACCAGTGCAATTTCACTAAGTGGCAATGAATCCTGGTTTAAAAGTTGAAAGAATCTCCGAGCGATAGGGTCCTGAAAGTGCCATGCGCTGGAAAAATCACTTTGGGACACGTCAAACCTTGTTAGAACTGCAGACTCGGGAGGATTTGGCGAAAACACCGCACCTTGGACGATCCATAAATCTGATGCGGTCCGAAGCCCGAACGCCTGGACAACGCGAGCCTTGTGCTGGGGATAACTCCCTTTTTTTAATCCCAAGAGGCCGATGTATGCAGATACCCCAGCAAAGACTTCGTAACTCCCGAAGTCCACAAGCAACTCTACAGCTGAGGAGGAGATGACTAGTTGACGTGTGTGAAGACCAGCGGCACTCGTAAATAAACGATTAGGTACAACTAGAGCGAGTGCACCTCCTGTTTTAACCAGTTGCAGACCCCGTTCGACAAACAGACTGCTGTAATCAAATCGTCCAGTAGCAGAGACGAATCGATGACGATACTCTTCCGGAAACTCGATAATCGAATGAGGCACGAACGGCGGATTACCAACAACGGCATCAAACTGAAGTTCTGTCAAAACTGCGGGGAGCTCTGGCGCAAGCGCATCACCTGCCACGACGCACGAAGAAACAGTCGGAAGCGGCAATTCAATGCCTTCTTGCAACAGACGAAGGTAGATTAGAATCCGGGCTAGGGAAACAACGCGCGAGTCGATGTCCATTCCGACGATGAACTGACCCTCAATAAGTTTCCTCGCGAATTCAGCTCTCCCTGCGGAGGGATGCCTGCCTATCAATTCATCAAGTGCCCGCAGCAAAAATGCACCAGAACCACATGTCAAATCCGCGATGCGCGGAGGATTCTCCAGCGAAAAGCCTTCTGCCAGTACGGTATCCAAGGCATGGCGCACCAATAGGTGTACTACTGGCCAGGGGGTGTAGTAGACACCCCTTTGCTTCCTTACAGAATGCTCGGCGACCGATCGTTGATCATCAGCAAAGAGTGAAGTTTGAATTGGAGGTGATCCCTCAGCAAGAACGGTCGCTGTATAGCGCTCATAGACTCTTCCGAATACATCAGGATGTATCCAACCAAAATTAAGCCGTGTGCTCCCTGGAGCATATCGCACTGCATAAAGGGAGTCGACAATCGAACTGACGGCAAGTTCTGACAATCTACGATAGGGTCTATCTTCAAAAAGCGCGGTTTCAATATCAGTTGCCGCGGATGAAAACAATCTGTCTAGAAACTCAGTTTGACCTTCGGAGAGCCCCAAGTACTCTTCCAAGTGGAGCTGTGTTTGGTTTGCATAGCCTTGGAGATCCTCGATAGCTCGCAGCACAAAGAGTTGGGAGATGAGTAGGTGCACGTCTTGATCAATTTTCTGAGGATCGCCAGTACTCGTCGCGGCTGCAATTCTTCGCGCGTCAGCAAGCTTTTTGATTAGGACCGTTTCGATTGAATCAATCGGCTCAGACTCTAATAGTCTTTGCCGTAAACTGGGAGCATCGGGTGGATCAGCTAGGCGGCTCTGCGGCAGGAAATGCGACAGAACTTCAGCAACGTTTTCCTCAGTAATTTCAAAAGTGCAAAATGAAGCTCCCAGCTTGTAGCGGGTGTTGATCACCCTCCGTAGACCAGGGCGCAAGTCTAGCAACCACTCTATGTTAAGATGATATGCGAGGGGCGTTGCATCTTCGCCAGTGTCTTGTATGGCACATTGCAGGTCTCCTGGCCGGCCAAGCAGCACGCAGCCGCTGTAATTCGAATCCCGACGAATTTCACCTTCGTCCGCCCATCCCAAAGTCAATGCCAGATCCTCGGCTCGTATCGACTCCTCGCTTGAAAGGCTCAAAAGGTCATTTTTTGGTGACGTCTGACCCATTGCACAAAATATACTCTATCGGCTGTGCTTGCAACTGTTACTTTTGGGGTAGCTCTCACGGAATTCGACCCAGAAAACAGCTAAGGGCTGCGTGCTGGAATTGCGGGCTCCAACAGCATTTCCTTCGTGAAGATGAAGTCTTCGCGGTCGTAGTTGGCTAGTTCGAAGTCTTTGCGGAGGACGATTGCGCCGGTGGGGCAGGCGTCTTGGCAGTAGCCACAGAAGATGCAGCGGAGCATGTTGATTTCGTAGCGGACGGCGTGGCGCTCGCCGGGGGAGAGGCGGTTTTCTTCGGTGTTCTCGCCGGCATCGACGTAGATGCAGCGGGCGGGGCAGGCTCCGGCGCAGAGGGAGCAGCCGATGCACTTTTCGAGGCCGTCATCGTGGCGGGTGAGGACGTGTCGCCAGCGGGTTGCGGGGAACTGCTCGCGCTTGTCTTCGGGGTACATGACCGTTGGGCGGCTGTGTCCGAGCCGCTTGCTGGTGATGCCGAGTCCGGCGATCATGGGTTTGACGATTTTGTCGAGGATAGCCATTACGCAGTCACCTTGTCTTCGATTTCTTGGATGTCTCGTGAGTTGACTTCGACGAGTCTTAGGTCGGACATTGTTCTTGCTCTTCCGCGCTTGATCTTTTCTTGGAGCTTCATGATTCCGTAGATCAGGGCGTCGGGGGAGGGCGGGCAGCCAGGGACGTAGACGTCGACGGGGACGATTTGGTCGGCGCCTTGGACGATGGCGTAGTTGTTATAAACTCCGCCGCTGCTGGCGCAGGCGCCCATGCTGATGACCCATTTGGGCTCGGGCATTTGGTCGTAGATTTGGCGCAGGACGGGAGCCATTTTTTTGCTGACTCGTCCGGCGATGATCATGACGTCGCCTTGGCGGGGGGTTGCGCGAAAGGCTTCGGAGCCGAAGCGGGCGATGTCGAACTTGGGTCCGGCGGCGCCCATCATTTCGATAGCGCAGCAGGCGAGACCGAAGGTGACTGGCCAAAGGGAGTGGGCTCTTGCTTGGGAGATCAGGCTTTCGAGCGACGTGACGACGACGCTCCCAGCTCTTTGGGCGTCTCCGATGACGGGAGTTGAGCTGTCGTGGAGGACTACTGATTCGACGCGCTTTGGCATGAGCTTGTTAGATTCTACCGAAGCTGGGGCAGGTTCGTCGCATGGTTGGTCAAGTATTCTTATCTTGTGCCGATGCAACGCATTGACCTGCTGAAAGACCTCTCGATTATTGTCGCCGGGGTGATTGCTTTTATCACGCTTTGGCAGGGGCTTTTTCAGTATGCGCGGCAGAACCATGCGGCGCGGGCGACGCAGTTTATTCAGATGCGCCGTCGGATGCTGGAGGACCCGACTTTTCGGCGGCTTTTGACGATGATTTTTGAGGGCGATCCGTCGATTTCGCAGGAGCCGATTCAGGATCGGCGGAACTTTATTGCGTTCTTTGAGGAGGTTGCTCTGCTAGTGAATTCGGGGCTGATGAAGCCTCGGGTGGCGCACTATATGTTCGGGTTTTACGCTTTTCAGATCGACGATAATGGGCCGATTTGGGACGGGCTAGATAAGAACGGCGAGTTCTGGCGGGTTTTTCGAGACTTTGTGGCGGAGATGCGGGCGATTCCGGCTCCGGACGGGACTCCGGTTCGGATTTAGGGGCGACGTGTGTAGAGTTTGTGGGGCAGTTTAGGTTCAACTGTTTCGATTTTTGGCTTTGAGATGGGCAGAAAGGGGCAGTGTTTTTTGGTTGCCATCCGTGCGAGATTGCTTCTCTTGTTACAATTTTGATCATCACCTACTAGGCGAAGTTTCGAGGGGTTTGTCAACCTTGTTGTTGAGATTTGGTTGGCTGTATAAGCGGGAGAGGGTGAGAAATGTTGCCACCAGAATGATTGCGGCGACGATCCACTGCTCGGCGAGGGTGAAGCGTTCGGTGTGGCGCGCGAGCCGTCGTTGGGAGTGTCGGGAGAGCATGTTCGGGTTTGGTGTCCAGAAGGCCAAGCGCACCCTATGAGATTAGTGCGTCAGGGCCTCCTGGGCGAGTCTGGCTGGATCGACGGGGACCAAACCAATGGCCGCAACGATTGAAGGATTCTTGCATTGCATCCCCTCTCGAATCGTAAAAGATCAGAAAAGTTGGTCACAGGAAGCGAAAATTTCCTATTTATGATCGAGAGCCTGAAGAAGAGTCGCTGCCTCTGCGACCCTGGCTTCGTCGCCTACTTTTTGGAATCCGGCGAGGGCGCGGGTTACGCGGGCGCGGGCTTCTTGTGGCTTTCCTTGCTTCGCCTCGACTAATCCGAGGCGCATTTCGATGAGGGACATCCAGCGGAGTTGGGTTTTCTTGGTCCAGAAGGCGAGGCAGGCTTCCAAATCTTGATGGGCTTCTTCGGCTTTGCCGAGTTGGAGGAGGATCAGGGCGCGTTCGCCTCGGATGTCGATGTCTAGCGCAGGATCCTGGCCGGCGTTTAGCTCGGTGGATTTGGCGAACCATTCGAGGGCTTCGTACGGCTTACCGAGGGCGGCGTTCAGCATTCCCCGACCACGGTAGACCTCGGCAATGCCGTGTGGCACCTTGTCTTTTGTGTAAGAGTCGTAGGCGATGTTGAGGTTTTGTTCGGCTTCTTTGAACTTTTTGAGGCGGATTTGGACGGTGGCGAGAACTTCATGGATTGGCGCCCAAACCGGCTCGTTGTGGAGCTGACGCTCTTTAAGCAGGGCGAGATAGGACTCTTCGCCTTTGGTCAGTTGGCCTCTGGCGCAGGCGATTTCGCCTTGGATTTTGTAGGCGATGGCGACAAATCGCCCGCTTTGATGCTCCTTCGCGATTTGCATTGCGTTCGCCAGGTGTTGCTCTGCTTCGGCGTAGTTGCCGTCGTTGTAGCTCATTGTTGCGAGATGGAGTTGCCAGTCGTGCTCGCTGAGCCAATCGAGGTGGGTTCGCTTGTTCCAGGTTACGAAGGCAACGGCACAAGCGGCGATCAGGATTCCGCTCAGAGCCAGGGCTTTGAGCAGGCCGCTGATGGGTCTTTTGGGTTGTGGTGGTTCTTCTGCTTCCGGGGCGGTTCGGAGTGGAGCTGAACAAAAATTGTCGTTCCAGCGGATGCCGAGGGAGGCGAAAGATTGTGTGAGGGTGGAGCGGTCGACGCCTTGGTTGGCGAGGATTTTGTCGGCGGTGGGGACGCTGACGCCCATGAGTTCGGCGCGGACTTGGCGGGTGAGGCGGGTTGTGAGTCCGGAGTCGCGCCAGGATTTGTCGAGGGCTTGTTTGAGGATTTCGAGCGCCTCGGGGGTGAGGGTTACGGCGCGTTGACGGCTGTTTTGAGTCGTTGACGGCTGGCTCATTGGGGACTTTGATTAGACTACCTAGTTACGGCGATTTTGTTAGTCGCTTTTCGGATTTCCACTATTGTTAAGGCCCCGCCTTTTGGGTTATGCGAGCCCTCACCACTAAATCCCCTCTCTCATCACAGATGGGAGAGGGAAATTTCGAAAGATAGTTTGAACACTTCTCTGCCCTGGGCTCACCAACTTCTGTATGATGCTTCTTGTGAACGAAGCTGTGGCCCCGAAGGCGAGGCTGGATATTGGTCAGTTGGCGGTGAGCCATTACGACCAGGTTTTCCGGTTTTGCTCGGTGCGGGTGGGATACCACCACGCGGGGGATGCGGCTCAGGAGACTTTTATCACTGCTCAGCGGGTGCTGCCCAAATTTCGGGGCGATAGCAAGCCGCTGACCTGGCTGATGGGGATTGCGCTGAACGAGTGTCGGCGTATCAACCGGACTCGCCGGGATGGCGAACCGATGGTGGAGTTCGGCGCACCGACTCCGGAGGGGCAGATTGTGGACCGCGAGGCGTTGCGGGTTGCCCTGGCTCGGCTTTCGCCGGAACACCGCGAAGTTGTGCTTTTGCACGAGGTGGACGGCTTTACTTACGACGAGATCGCGGAGATTGCCGGGATTCCGGTGGGGACGGTGAAGAGCCGGCTTTATCACGCATTTTTGAACTTACGACAGACCTTGGCACCTTCGGAGGTGGCCTGAACTCATGGAAAATTTGAAAAGCTTTTTGGACGGCGAATTGGACCTGGCCGGTAAGGCCGAGGTCGAGACTCACTTGCGGCAGGACGCGGAACTGGCGGCGATGTCGAAGGATTTTGCGGCCCTTTCGGGGGCATTGAAGTCGGTTGATGCGGGGGTTCCGTATGGGCTGGATCAGCTGCAGGCGAAGCTTTCGACGGCTTCGGTTGCGGAATCAAAGAAGATTTGGCGGTTTGCTGGGTGGTCTTCGGTGCTGGGGCTGGCGATGGTTGTGGTGATGATTCCCGCGTTGAAGGGCGGAGGTGGGGCGGCGGACGCCATGAAGAGCCCGCCGATGTCGAGAAACGTGATTACTTCCTTGTCTAAAGGTGCCGAAAAGTCCTCTCCGGAGATGTCAGGAGCTGATGCAACGGCGACGCCTGCGGCTCCGATGGCGGGAGAAACGGCGGCGGCTGGGTCAGTTGCTGTCGATCCAATTCAGCCTCAAGGAGAATTGGAGTTCGCGAAGAAGGCTCCAGAAGGGGATGTAGTGAGAGACGGCTCGGCATACGGCATTCGTCCAGAAATGGAGAACAAGTCTCTCGACTACCCTGATGCTCGACGAAGCCGAACAACTTGGCAGATTCGCGAAGACCCGACACTTCAAAAGGCCAAAAGCGTCCTCCCCGCCGACGACAAAGCGAAGCTCGATATGAGCATTGGTAAGAACACTCCGGGGGCGCCTTATGGGGTGTATTTGGAGAAGTCGGGGAACGTGACGGTGGAGGTTGAGGACCTGATGCGGGCCGTGGATGAGGCGACCGGGATGGTGACGCAGTTGAAGGGCTTTGTTGTCACTAGCGACGTGCAGAACACGGCGGATGGCGGGTCGGCGCACATGACTCTGCGCGTCCCGACCGACAACTTCCCTGCCGCCATGAACAAGCTGCAGGCGATGGGAGAGGTGAAGGTCGTGAACTCGGCGAGCCAGGATATCACCGGCGAAACCGTCTCTTCGGCGGCGCAGACGCGGTCTTGGGCGGATGAGGAGAAGCGGCTGATCGACGAGCTGAACAAGTCCCGGAATCGGGATGAGAAGTGGCGGATTCGGGCTGAACTGAGTAATGTTCGGGCGAACCTTGAGGCTCAGAAGGCTCAGTTGAACAACCTGAAAGAACGCGGGAACTTCTCGACGATCCAGGCGACGTTTACTCGCGGAGCGAGTGGCGGCGGCTGGGCGAAGGGAGCGTTTGGCGACGCTAAGAGCGGGCTCGGGTCGCTGGGCCAGGTTCTGGGAACGGTAGGAATCTACTTCCTCGTCTTCATTCCGGTCTGGCTTCCGCTGGCGATTGCGGGGTGGATGGTGAGTCGGCGACGGCGGTAAGCCGGAAATCCCCCTCCCCAACCCTTCCCCCTTTGCCCTCCCGGAGGCGAGAAAAGGGGGAGGGGCTGTTTATTTGTTACAACCGCTCTAGGCCGTAGATTAGCTTCTTCAACACTTTGGCCGTGGAGGTCACTTCCCTGTCCATGAGGCGGGCGGTGACTTCGGCTTCGGCTTCTTCAAGGCGCTTCATGACAGCGTTGACTTTTTGGTGGCCTTTGCCGGTGAGGACGAGGGTTACGGCTCGGCCGTCTAGGTCAGAGGGTTTGCGGAGGACCAGGTCTTGGGCGACGAGGGCGGTGACGGCTTCGCTGACGGTGGCTCGGCTGAGGCCGAGGCGGCGGCCGATTTCGGCTTGGGTCTCGCGACCATCGGCGGCTTTGACGGAGCTGAGGATGGCGAATGAGGCGCTGGTGATGCCTTGCTCATCCAGCGCGGGGCGCAGGGCGACGGAGATCAGATCATTGATCTGGCAGGCAAGACTGATTAGCGACTCACTCATTCGGGAACCGAATTATATCTCAATTCTTCGCCGGGGCGATCCCCTTCCTGATCTCTTCGAGCTCTTCGGGGGTGATGGGATACGGGGATTTTGTGCGGGGGATTAGCCTCAGTTCGGAATCGGGAATGCGCCACTCAGCACGGCTACTGCCTCCCCCATCATTGTTTCTCTGGTGTGGATTTTCTCTGAACTTTTCGAAACTATACTTCGATCCGCTGTGGCCGCTTTGCGGAAGATACACCGCATAAGAACATTGCGAGGAAAGATCCTTTCTCACTTCCGGAGTGCTATTTTTGGGAAGTCCGAAACTTCTAACACAGTCACCGAGGATGCTATTAAACTCTGGCGATTTAGTCTGAGAGTTTGAAAATTTGACTTCGAGCAGCCACTCTTTTCGAATCTTGCCGTTGCGCTTCGACTGCTTGCAGATACGCAAGCCATCCCCATTGAGCCAGACCAGGTAGTACCGAACATCAGCTCTTCCCGACGGGAAGAAAATCTCGGTTCCTCCAAACTGCCCACTATACACAAACTTCCACTTGCCGCTGTTTGGAATCTCGCCAAAGTCCGCACGCGCTCGTCCCAAGGCGAAGGGATCGACTTGGGCGAGGGCGAGAGCGGCGAGGAGGATCATTTAGGCGAGCGCTTCTTTGATGAACGCCATGTCTTCGGCGCTGAGTTCCCTGGTGACTCCGGCGAGGTTGGCTTTGACCTGGCGCTCGTTTCGGAAGCCGGGGATGGCGCAGGCGACGTTGGGCATGTTTAGGACGTAGCGGAGGGCGACTCCGGCCAGGTCGTCGACCGAGTCGCCGAAGCGGGCTTTGAGCTTGGCGAGTTTGGGTTTGAGGGCGAGGAGGTTTTCGGTTTCAAAGCCCTTCTTGCCTCGGCGGTTGTCTCCTTCGTCGAAGGCGGGTGGGTTGTGGGGATCAAACTTGTCGAGCAGGAGGCCCTGGGATAGGGGGCTGAAGGCGACGAAGGTCATTCCCTTCTCGGCCATGAGGTTGGCGACTCGGGAGGCGGGGCGGATGAACTGGTCGTCGAGGGCGTGGGCCCAGCTTTGGAGGCACTCCGGTTGGACTTTGGGGGTGACCCGCTCGAAGTCGTCGGCGGAGTAGGCGGATTGGCCTTTGACGCGCACTTTGCCTTCTTCGACGAGGCGGTTCATGGTTTCGACGGCGTCATCGAGGTAGAAATCGCCGTCGCCGAACGAGCCGTGGTGGAAGTAGTAGACGTCGATGTAGTCCCGCTTGAGGTTGATGAGGGACTGTTCGCACTGGTGGCGGATGTGTGCGGGCTCGTAGGCGTGGGCGGCAGTTCCGGGGAAGTGGCCGAGCTTAGTGGCAACTATGTAGTCGGTGGAATTCAGGCCGAGTTTGTCGAAAGCTCGGGCGAGCATTCGCTCGGCTTTTCCGTTGCCGTAAACGTCGGCGTTATCGAAGTGATTGACCCCAGCGTCGATGCCGGCTTTGATGGCAGCGATGACTTCGTTCTCGTCAACGTTTGCCCAGCCGTTGGGGGTTCCGTTGACCCAGTTAAGCCCGCCCATGGTCCAACAGCCGAGGCTGATTTCTGATACTTTGACGCCGCTTTTGCCGAGTTCTCGATACTGCACGGGCGCAGTTTATTCGATTTCGAGAGAGCCGAATCGCTTCTCAGTGGAATCGACGTTTTTGCTCAGAATGGTAAAGGCTTTTTCGATTCGGCGACGTTCGCGGTCGGCGATTGACTTCTTTGCGGGGTTGTTCTTGGCGAACTCGTTGATCCGGCTGAGGAATTTCTCGTGCTGACTCTTAACAAGGGGGTATTTGGCGTCCTTGTCGAGGCCAAGGATGAGGCGGGCTTCGTCTTCGCTCATCTCCAACAGCTCTTTGCGGAGCTGTTTTTCGTCGTTGTTTGCTTCGATTTGGGCGACTGCGGCGGGGTTGTTGAGGGCGTCGTCGAGCTCCTTTGAGGCAACATCGTCGGCCGTTGCTCCGCCGAGGATGGCATCCTTGGCGCGGTCGAAGTAGCCTCGACCGATATTAAACGCGCGATCAAACTCTGACATTTGTGTTGATAGTCTACTGGATCGTATTGAGCCAGGGGAGGTTGTGGAGTTTCGGATCGGCAGTTGCCAAGGGCACTCCGAGAACGTGAGCTGTGGCGGCGATAAATCTGTCGGCAGGGTCCTCGTGGCGAAATTCAAGCAACCTTGCAGCAATCGCCATTTCTGGTGTCAAATCGACGGATTTGAAACCTGGGCCTTTGACCATCCTATTGATGCCTTCGTGGACGTCATCAAAATTGAATACGAGCCTCCCCTTTTGATGCGCCAAACAAATCTCCCAAATGCAAACGGAAGGCACTAAAACCTCTTCTGGAGCCTGTTCCATCCTTGTCCTTAGCGATTCACTTAGTCGCGAATCCCTCGTGATGAACCAAATCAAAATGTGGGTATCTAGAACCACAGATCGTGCTGCTCCCATTCCTCGGTGAACGGCTCCATGATGTCTCCGAGAATCGTAACTTGGTCTTTCATGAATCCAGCCTTTGCCCGGGGGCGTTCTTCTGAGGCTGAAGGAATGATCGTTACGAGGCTTTTTCCATGCTTTGTCACCGTAATCGGCTCTCCGCTAGCACTGACTTCTTCAATGAGCCTAAGAAACTTCGCCTTGCACTCCGTCGCGTTCATCTTAATCATCTTTCTATTATGACCAGTCATTCTGACTAGTTAGTTCCACATCAACGCAGCTTACACGCCCACTTGATTCCGCCCAGCAGGTGCTGGAGGTACAGAGGTTCGCTGTAGGCTTCTTTGAAGTGCCCCATTTCGGTGTACCAAGCTCGGCCTTTTTTGGCGGAGTTGCACCAGGTGATGGGGTGGTCTTGGGGCGGAGTTTTCTTGTAAGTGGCTTCGTCAGCAGAGATGAGGACGTGGACTTTGGCTCGGGGGTTGGCTTTCCAGTCGTACCACTCGTCGGCACGGCTCCATGGTGTCGGGATGCCTTTCATGGAGGGGTGTTTGGGGTCTTCGACGGTGAGCTTGACGGTCTGGCCCCCGGGCGGGTGGCTCTTGAAGTAGGCACCCACGAGCTCGGCGTACCAGGGCCAGTCGTATTCGGTGTCGCTTGCGCTGTGGACTCCGACCCAGCCGCCGCCTCGCTCGACGAACTCTTGCATGGCGGTTTGTTGTTCGGGGTTGAGGACGTCGCCGGTGGTCATCGCAAATATGATGCCCATGTATTGCTTGAGATTGTCCTTTGTGAAGACGCTGGCGTCTTCGGTGGCGTCAATATCGAACTTGTTGGCTTTGCCGAGGTTTCGAATGGCTTCGACGCAGGTGGGGATAGAGTCGTGGCGGAAGCCGGTCGTCTTGGAGAAGACGAGGAGTTTGGGGACTGCGGCGGTGGTCAGCAGTGCGGCGAGGAGCATGGGTCTACTTTACCGTGGAGCTTCGCAGTTGCATAGTTTCGCAGTTACACAGTTACACAGAAAACCCCAACTTCAACCGTTTGTGCCAAAGTATTAGCTTGCAAAACGCTAACCCTCCTAAGCACATATTCGGGATTGTTGTCCTGCTGAATGTGCTTTGGACGCCGGTGAACTTTATGGTTTCGGCGGCTACGGATCGGGGGTTTTCGGGAGCGGGGGTTGGGCTGGTTCGGTGGACGGCTTTGTCGCTGATGATGCTGTTGCTGCTTCGCAACGGCTGGTTTCGGAAGGTGACGGGCTATATCGCGCTTTCAAAATCGGACTGGTGGAAGTGCTTCGGGATCGGGTTCTTCCTTTTTGGGCCATCGCACATGATGTTTTATCTGTCGATGGGGCTGGTGAAGCAGGGGCTGGCGAGCGAGTTGGAGGGGACGGTGATCCTTGCAATGGCTCCGATTTTCACCGGACTGCTTTCCTATTTCTTCCTACATGAGCGGCTTCCTGCAAGGCGGGTTGCGGCGATCGCGCTGTCTTGTGTTGGCGGGTACATCGTTACCATCGGGTTCGCGTTTCCTTCGCTGTTGGGGCACGCGAAGGGCAACCTGATGTTCGGCTTGGGCGTGGTGACGGAGTGCCTGATGGGGGTGATTGCGGCGCGAATCAGCCGCCGGACGAGCGGCGTGGGCGTTCTTTCGGCGCAGATGCTCGGGGGTGGGGCTTCGTTTTGGGTGATTCCGCTCTTGTTTCCGTCTGTTTTGCCGCTGGCTTTTGGGTCTAGCTTTGTGGCCTGGTTGCCTCTGCTTTATCTCATCTTCCTGTCGGGGTTGGTGACGTTCACGATTTGGTATCGGATCGTCGAATCTGCTCCTTTGACACAGTTGGTGGTCGGAATTGCTCTACAGCCGCCCTTGGCGGCACTGATTGGGTGGGTGTTTAAGAACGAGATTCCGAAGCAGAACGCGGTGATCGGCGGGTGCGTGATCATGGTTGCCCTTGCGCTCGGGTTTTTGGGGAAAACTGAGCCCGTGGAAGTGACCTAGATCACACCATTGTCACATCTGGCACCGTAACCGTTGCAAACAGCTACGAATTCCGCTAAAGTGGGTTATGCGCCAACTGCTCGCACTTGTTTTCTGTGGCATTTCTGCCTCATCCTTCGCCCAAGACTTGGGAAAGATCGGGGGGATTGAGCGGAGTGTTTTGTTGGGATCGGCGGCGGCTCTGAAGCCGGCGAAGCTGGGGCAACCATTTGAGCGGGATCAGCAAGTGCGGACGATGCGGCGATCTAAGGCGATTCTCAATTTTAATGATCGATCACAGTTGCGGGTGAATGAGCGGACGGATTTGGTGATTCGCCCGGCTGCAGATTTGAAGCGATACCGGCTCGAGTCAGGGGCGGTTTGGCTGAAGGTGCCAAAGGGTCTGAAGGTCGAGGTCGAGACTCCGGTGCTTACTGCTGCGGTTCGCGGGACCGAGTTTGAGGTGACGGCGGAGGGCGAGGTTCGGGTTTATGACGGGGCGGTTGAGGTGAGTCACAACGGTCAACGGTACATGGTGGAGCGGGGCTCGTACTACACTCCGGGACGGGGTTTGAGGGTGATCGACGGAAGTGAACTCCCGGTCGTCCATGGCGGGCCGGTGGCACGGTGGTGGGAGACAATTGTTGAGGATCGCCACGGTCCGGCGACGCTCAATCCTGATCCGGTGATGACGAATCGGTTGATTGACTACTGGAACGAAAAAGGTGGGCCATTCCCGGTTAACACCGCCGGGCCGCAGTTCGATTTTGAATCTCCTCAGCGCGATTTCTATTCAGCTCTCGGAGCTGCCGCGGCTTTGGCGAGTGGAGGTGGGGGTTCTGCGGTGGCGTTGGAAGGCGGATTGTCGACGGTCGGGGGCGACGTTAATCTTACGCTAGCCCAGGCTAGGGCGGGAGTCGCCCTGGGCAAGGCGACGGCGAGTTTGCTGTTTGAGGCGCGGACTGATACCCGTGGCACCTCGGGCTGGCAATCGAGACTGCCAAGCGAGTCGATGTTCAAGTTCGCGGGGGGCGGGTTTGCCGGGCGAGGCGTTGTTGGTGAATCGGCGGTGAGAGTTGGTCCTTTGTCCCATGGAATGTTGAACGATCGGTTGTCGGGCGCGGGGATCATTCAGGACCGGAAGGACACGCGTTATGTTGCGGCACAATTTGCCTCGGTTATGGGCAATTCCGAGGTGATTGGCCTTAGCAAGTTCGTCGGGGGTAGCCGATTTGGGGCGAATCTGGCGAATTCGGATGGAGACCTTACCACTGAATTGAACTTCCAGTTGGCCTCGTTTGACGCTGGAATTGAGCCGTACTTCAGTTGGCAACAAGCACCGGGAAGCGGTGGTTGGGACTGTCGGGTTCAACTTGGGGGGGCTGTTTGATCGAACGGGATGGGATGTGGCCCTTG
This sequence comes from Fimbriimonas sp., assembly GCA_965248555.1. GTDB lineage: Bacteria > Armatimonadota > Fimbriimonadia > Fimbriimonadales > Fimbriimonadaceae > Fimbriimonas. The sequence goes on from CBDFJP010000002.1 coordinate 933,560, forward strand.
AGGGTCAGTTCTCGCCGGGTTCTACTCCGGGTTATGCGCTTAGAGTCGGCGGGCCGAGCGAGCGGCGGACGAATTGGTATGCATTGGCCGAGTCGGTGGGCGCCAATCGGCAATTCGCCGTTGGGGTGTCCTTCCGGTTTTGAAGCGACAGCGGCTCCTGCAGATTCTGATTGCCTCAGTTATTGGGGGCTTGGTTGCGTGGGTGAGTTTGCCGCTCTCGAATTCTAAGTGGGTGCTTGAGCGGCCGTTGAAAACGGTTGAGCGGTTTGGATTCGACTTGCTTTCTGGGTTAGGGGCCGGGACGACGGAGGAGCCAAGGGTTTTGGTTTCAGGGTTTGATACCGCGACGGAGGGTGCGCTGGGGAGTCGGTGGCCGGTTTCGCGGAGCGTTTTGGCGCAGGCTATCCGAAACATCTCGGCCGACGGGGCGAAGCGGATCGTCGTGGACGTTTTGCTCGAGGGTCCGGGTTCTGACTCGACAGCGGACAAGGCGCTTCACGAGGCTCTTCTTGGTGCTCCCGAGGTCGTGCTGAGCTGTCGATTTGATGTCGATCCGGTTTCAGGAGGAACGAAGAGGGCTCTAATTCCTCCCTACTACAACGAGGCCTTGGGGGTTGATTTTGAGCAGAAGGCGAAGCTGGGCTTCGCTGAGATTCCGCTGGACGAGGATGGCGTCGTGCGTAGGATCGACCCCGTTCGGTCGGTGGCAGGCGAGCAGTATCCGGCAATGTCGGTTGCGGCGGCTGGGGCGGAGGCTTGGGACTCTGCGCGGTTCCCGCTCGTTTTTGGCTTTGACAGCGGAAAGCTCGTGGGGCCAGATATTGCTGCTGCGGCGCAGAAGAAGTTTGCGATGGGCACCTTTCGGGGGAAGGTTGTGTTTTTGGGGCTGACGGGGCTGCAGCAGACTAAGGAGTTCAACGACCTGTACAGCTTGGGGGCGTTTCGGCTGACGACGTACAACCTTGGCGGGGCGCAGGTTCGGCAGTTACCGGGCGTTTATATTCAGGCGTTGATGACCGAGGCGATTCTTCAGGGTCAGTTTCGACTTGAGTCCTCGCCTTTTTTGCGGGTTTCGCTGGGGGCAGTGGTTTGCGGATTTGCGGCTTGGCTTGCAGGGTGCCGGCGAACTCGGGTTCGGGTGATCGGTGGATTGGGCTTGACGGTGGCCCTGATGGTCGGCTGGATCGCTTTGTTCTCGCTTTCAAGGCTCTACCTACCGGTTCCTTCTATTGGGTTGGCGGCGATTCTGGCGGCGGTGTGGATTGCGCTTTTGGATCGTCATCAGTTGCGGGCCAGGTGGGGGCGGTATCTCTCGCCGGGGATGTTGAACCAGTTGCAGGAGTCGGACTTGGATGTTCGCCCGGTGAAGAAGGAGTTGACATTTTTGGTGGTCGATATCCGGGGGTTCACGAGGGCTTCGCAGGACATGGATCCGGTTTCGACGTTGAAGCTGATCAATGAGCTTTTTGGGGCGGCGGTGCCGGTTGTACATCGTCACGGAGGCATTATCGACAAGTTCTTGGGCGACGGATTTTTGGCCGTTTTCGGGTTCCCTGAGGGGTTGGGGGGAAGTCCGGCTTCGGCGATTGCCGCCGCTAGGGAGGTGTTTGCGGGCTCGCCCGAATTCGTGGTTGCGTGCGGCGTTGCGACGGGCGAGGTTGCGGTGGGACACGTTACGGGGGATAACCGAAGCGAGCTGACGTTTATCGGCAACGCCGTCAACCTTGCTTCGCGCCTTCAAACGCTTCTTCCGGAGGGTGGTGTTTTAGTGGACGAATCGACCTTCGCCCAGGCGGGGTCACCCTCTGGCTTCGCTCGCGGGACTATCGACGTCCGTGGCTGCTTGATGGGGCGACCGTTACGTATGAGCTCGAGCGGTGAGGCTCGCTAAGATTTCGGCCTGGCGGCGACTTTTTGGAATAGGATGTTTCGGGCGTTCTGGGCGGAGATCTTTAGTCCGGTCACGCGGCCGCGACGGTCTCGGAGGGTGAGGACTTTTCCGAAGTATGCGACGTTGCCTTGATACCAATCTCGCTGGATTGGAGTGAAGAGGATGTCCTCGTTTCGGCGGTGGGAGGCGATGAGTTGGCCTTTGACCACCTTTAGGGTGTACTCGTCGCGGAGTTCTGGCGAGTAGTAGGTTCCGGCCAGTTCGCTCAGGTTTGCGTTTTTTTGGGTTGAAGTGCTTGAGCTTGATCCGGGTGCCGGTGTACTTCATGTCGAAGAGCTGCCACTTGAAGTTTCCGGACTTCTTGAATGTGAACCTGCTGTAGGTGAAGATCGGGAAGTTGAAGTCGTAATCGCCGACTCTGGGAAGCTCCATTTTGTCCTTTTCGCCGTATCCCTGGTAGTAGAGTTTGCCGTTTTCGGTTGTGAGGTGCGCGATCATTCCCGGGAAGATTTCGTAGTCGCCGACGAAGTTGGCGAGGAGCTTTGGGTTGAAGGACGCCTTCGGTTTTTCCGGTTCGGGGCCGTTGAACAGGAAGGTGTCTAGGGCGCCGTAGGCTAGGTCGTGGGGGAAGAATTCTTTGGAGTTGCTGAGGATTACGACGGTGAGCTTTTTGTCGGGGACTCGGATGAGATAGGAGCGGTAGCCAGCGTCGCCACCGCCGTGGAAGGCGATTTTTACGCCTCGGTAGTTCTTGAACTCTTGGCCGAGGGCGTAGTCGCCGGAAGCGGCAACACCCTGGCTCATTCGCTGGAAGAGCTTCAGGGTTCCAACCTTGGGGTTTTCGAAGTTTTGGGACCAGCGAACGAGGTCATCGGCGGTGGAGTTGATGCCGGTTGAGCCGACGCTTACGGGGCCGAGGATGCTCTTAAAGAGCACTCCGCTGAAGGTGTAGTAGGACGAGACGCGGTTTGGGACGATCAGTTCCGGGTCGTCGATGAGTTGGGTTTTGGTCATTCCGAGCGGGGTGAACACTCTTTCGTTGAGAAATTCGGTGAGGGGTTTCTTGGCTACCCGCGAGACGACTTCACCGAGGAGGGTGAAGCTGGAGTTGCCGTACTCGAACTTGGTTCCGGGTTTGAAGTTGAGGTGCTTCTGTTGGAAGAGGAGTTTGTGAACTTGGCTGTTGTACCAAACGTCGGCTTCGGTCAAGCCGACCAGTGAACTCAGAGCGTAGTAGTCGCGCAGGCCGCTGGTGTGGGTGGCGAGATTGCGGAGGGTAATTTTTGTGCCGTAGTTGGGGAGTTCGGGAAGGTATTTGCGGACGTCGTCGTCCATGTTGAGCTTCCCTTCTTGCTCGAGCAGGCAGGCGGCGAAGGCGGTGAACTGCTTAGAGACGCTGGCGAGGTGGAAGATGGAGTCTCTGGTGATGGGGACGCCGAACTCGACATTGGCCATTCCGGCAGTGCGGCGGTAGAGCTCTTTGCCGTCTTGGACGACCAGGATCTCGACGCCGGGGGCGGTTTTGGTGTCGTATTTTGCGACGATTTGGTCGAGTTTTTCGGTGGGAGCCTGGGCGGGTGCGAGCGTCGCAAACGCTCCTACAAGAACGCAAAAGGTTACAAATCGTCGCGGCATAGGATGAGAGTACGAGTCAGGCACAGGAAAGGGTTCTCCTTCGCTCCAAAAGGCCCGGCTACTTGGACCTAGTCGCCCGAATCGACAATCAATACGAGTGGCAGATCGCTGGATGAGTGAAGGATTCTGTAGACATAGATCCCGTCGACAGTTCGTTCATGAAAGACGTTGTGACCATAGGTTGCCTTTGGCCAGCGAACAAACGAGACCCTTACCGAATCGGAATCTTGCAAGGGCCTGGATGCGTATTGACCACTGGCGATATCCTGGATTGACTCGAGCAACATTGCGATATAGCGATCAGCTTGGTCATCCCCGTAGTTCTGGCTCGTCCAAGAAGAAATATTTTCAAGGTCATATCGCGCGAAACGGCCGTACTCGATCATGCGCCGCGTTCAAGCCGACGGGCTTGGCGCGAGTTCTGAATGTGCTCAAGAACCTGCTCGGTCGTATAGCTTGGCTCGCCGCGCAGTTTGCTGTCAATTGCTTCCTGCACCTTCGCCATCTGCTCCGGGCTCAACTTGACGGGTTCTTCGTGGTTGTTCATGAAAATATTATATAGCAACGCGGAGTGTTTCGGTCAGTTCAATCGGGCGAGCTAACGGTCGTACCATGCGCGCTCACAGACACCTGGCTTTTGCAGGCAGCAAAGTGTGAAATAGCCTGAAACGACTAGCAGCACGCACAGCGCAAGCGTGCGCTTGGGTACTCGCATCAGCGCACGAAGTGCACTTTGGGGTCGCTCATATTATCTAGCAGCATCAACGCCGTGACCGGCATCGGGCGCTCTTTGGCGACTTCGCGGGCTTCGTCGAAGCTAAGCTGCATGATGGAGAGGCCGTCGAGGTCGATGAACTCGCCGAAGTTGACAGCTCCACCTTGGGAGCTGAAGCAGGCCAAACCGTGGACGCCCTGGTGGCAATAGCAGCCGTAGCGCTTGGTGGGCGAATGGTGCAGCACGAAAACGCAATCGGGGAACTCGGTGTCGAGTCCTAGCAGGGGCATGACGAGTGTTTGGGACATCTATTCTAAAACCTCTTGTAAGGTTGTTATCGGTAGGTTAAGCCCGGTCTTTAGAGATTTGCTGGTAGTTGTGCGGGGAGGGAGGCTTCTCAGTAGACTGTGTGACTTGGAATCCGTGGCGCGTATTGGAGAGAGAGAGGCGGTTTCGACGCGGTTGGGATTTTTGATTCTTGGGCTGGCGGCCTCGACTTGGGCTCCTCTGGTTCCGTTGGTGAAGGCTCGGTTATTGCTCACTGATTCGCAGTTGGGTTTTCTGATTCTGGCGATTGGGGTTGGGTCGGTTTTGACGATGCCTTTTGCGGGGGCTTTGGCGCATCGGTATGGGTGTCGGCGGGTTTTGGTGGCTTCTTGTTTGGTGCTACTGTTCAGCGTGCCTTTGATTCCCTTGGCTCCATCGTTTTGGCTTTTGGGGCTTGTGTTGTTGGTCTATGGGGGTGTTTTGGGCTCACTTGACGTTGTGATTAACTTGCAGGGGGTGCAGGTTGAGGGGGCTTTGGGGCGGCCTTTGATGTCGGGGTTTCATGGATTTTATAGCCTTGGCGGGATTGTTGGGGCGGGGGCGGCGACTTTGCTTTTGGGCGTGGGGGCGTCGGCTTTGGGGGCGACTTTGGCGACGGTTGTTGGCGGGTTGGGGGTTCTGGCTTACGCGGTTCCGGGGTTCTTGGCGGATGCGGGGGAGGGGGATCGACTAGTTTTCCAGGTTCCGCGCGGGGTGGTTTTGGTGATTGGGATTTTGGCGGGGACGGTTTTTTGCGCGGAGGGGTCGGTGACGGATTGGAGCGCTTTGTTGCTCACCCGCGAGTATTTGCTTTCGGCAGGGACGGCGGGGTTTGGGTACGTGGCGTTTGCTTCCTGTATGACTTTGGGTCGGCTCACAGGGGATCGGATTGTGGCGGCTTTGGGGCCTTTGCGGGTTTTGTTGGTTGGCGGGCTGGTTTGCGTTTCGGGATTCTGGATGGCGGGGCTGGGGAGTCATCCGGCTCTTGGGTTCTTAGGGTTTGCGCTGGTGGGGCTGGGAGCGTCGAACATTGTTCCAGTGCTGTTCTCTGCCTGCGGCCGGCAGCAAGTGATGCCGGCTCACGTTGCCTTGTCGATTGTTACGATCATGGGTTACGCGGGGTTCTTGCTTGGGCCGGCGGCGATTGGGTCGGCTTCTCAGCACTTTGGGATTCGGGTTGCGATGGGGCTCATCGGGGCGGCGGTGGTGATGGTTCCGCTATTTTCTGCCTGGATTGTTAGGCAGACTTCTGGTGGGGATATGGTATCCTCTTAGTCCGCGCCCGGACGTAGCTCAATGGATAGAGCATCAGTCTTCGGAACTGAGGGTTGGGGGTTCGAATCCCTTCGTCCGGGCCACTTTTTAGGCTCTAGGCACTGTTCGCAAGCAGGAAGTCTTTAGCTGGGTTATTCGACTCCCGCTTCTCGCTAGCTGACTTCTAGCCTTACTTGCCCGAGGACCTGGTCGTTCCAAACGATATCGAACCGGTAGGTTCCGCGCTTCTGGATTTCTTTTCTGACCTCGATGGTTTCGGCCATGTAGAGATAGCTGGGGGTGAGGTCGGGGCGGCGTTTGAATTGGCCGAGGAGGTGGTCTTCGTAGAGGATGTTGCCGTCTTCGTCGACGAACCTTAGGGAAAAGTGATGTTCACCGGCTTCGTGGGGTTCGGCCTCGATTTCGAGGGCGAGCCAGAAGGGGCTGAGTCGGGCCGGGAGGGTTTCGGTGGTGATTCCGCGGAAGATTCCGCAGAGGATGGGCGAGCCGTTGGCTTGCTGCGTGGCGTACTCGCACATCACCATGAAGTTGACTTTCATTTTGCTAGAAAATCCGCGATGAGCTTGGCTTGGTGCTCGCCGTCGAGGAGGAAGGCGTCGTGGCCGTAGGGGAGGTCGATTTCGTGCCTGGTGACGTTCTTTCCAGCTTGTTGTAGCTGGGCTTCGAGGGCGATGGATTGGGAGGTTGGGTAGATCCAGTCGCTCGTGTAGGAAATGACAAGGTAGTCGGCTTCGGCTCGTTCGGCGTTTTGAAATTCGTAGTAGTCGATGGCGCGCGTGAGGTGGAGCAGGCTGTTGGCGTCGAAGCGTTTGGTGAACTTGTCGCCTTGGTAGCTGAGGTAGCTTTCGACCTCGAACTCGATTCCGAAGCTCATGTCGGGCTTCTCTTTGTTTTGCAGTTTCCGGCCGAATTTTGCTTCGAAGGCTTCTTGGCTGAGGAAGCTAAGGTGTCCGAGCATTCGCGCGACGCTGAGGCCGTTGTCGGGGGGCTTTGATTCGTAGTAGTCGCCGCCATTAAAGTTCGGATCCCGAAGTATCGCTTGGCGTCCGGCTTCGTTGAAACCAATCTGCATTGCGCTGTGGGCACCGCAGGTTGCGATGAGGACGCATTTGCGAACACGGTTCGGAAACCGAACCGTCCATTCGAGGGCTTGCATACCGCCCATCGAGCCTCCTGCGACGGCGTGAAGGCGTTGGATTCCGAGGTGATCGAGGAGGCGAGATTGGACTTCTACCATGTCGCCGACGGTGATCATGGGGAAGGACGACCCGTAAAAGTAGTTGTCAGGGCCGGTTGACGAGGGACCGGTAGTTCCTTGGCATCCGCCGAGGGCATTGGAGCAGATGACGAAGTAGCGGTTGGTATCGAATGCTTTTCCGGGACCTACTAGGCGGTCCCACCAGCCGATGGCGTGCGCGTCGCCGCTAAGGGCGTGGAAGAGCATGATCGCGTTGGATTGGTCTTCGTTCAGGTTGCCCCAGGTTTCGTAGGCGACGGCGACGCTTTCGAGGTGCTTGCCGCACTCGCAATCAAGCTCGCCGACATTGACATATTGGCGTTCATCGGCAACGGACGCGGTGCGTTCGTTCTCTTCAAACAGGGCGGAGTCGATCATTTCGCCTGGTATCCGGGTCTAAATTGTGCACCACGGACGGGCGGAGTTGGTGGCGCGGCGGGCGGCGGCGTCTGGGTTGATTCGCTTGAAGTCGTTTGGATTGGCGTGGCAACCGGAGTGACCTGAACAGGGGCGGGGGTTGAAGGCGCAGCACTCTTGCCGAGATTGACCAACCGCTCGAACTCGCCGGGGTCCTTTGAGCGGGCCTTTGCGTCTTCGTGAGCGACGACGCCCATGTCGACGAGCTTGGCCATAGATTGGTCGAGCGACTGCATTTTGGCGCGGCTTCCGGTTTGAATGAGCGAGCTGATTTGGAACGTCTTGTTTTCGCGGATCAGGTTTCGCACGGCTCCGGTGGCGACGAGAGTTTCGTAGGCGGCGACTCGTCCTCGACCGTCTTTTCGGCGCAGAAGCGTCTGCGAAATGACTCCGACCAGGTTCACCGAAAGCTGCATTCGCACCTGCTGTTGTTGGTGAGTTGGGAAGACGTCGACGATGCGGTCGACGGTTTGGACGGCGTCAACGGTGTGGAGAGTACCGAAGACGAGGTGGCCGGTTTCAGCGGCGGTGATGGCGAGGTGGATAGTCTCCAGGTCGCGCATTTCGCCGACGAGAATGACGTCGGGGTCTTGGCGCAGGACGTATTTGAGGGCGTTGGCGAAGGAGTCGGTATCGACGCCGAGTTCGCGCTGGTTGATCAGGGCGTGCTGGTCGGAGTGGACGAACTCGATGGGGTCCTCGACCGTCATGATGTGGACGGGCTGGGTCCGGTTGACGCGATCGATCATCGCCGCAAGCGACGTGGATTTTCCGGAACCAGCAGGACCGGTGACCAAGACAAGGCCCCGGGGGCGGTTGATGAAATCGTAGCAGGCGGCAGGAAGCTGGAGGTCTTCCATCGTCTGAATTTCGTAGGGGATGACGCGGAAGGCGGCTTGGGTGAATCCGCGCTGTTGGTAGACGTTTCCACGGAAGCGGGAAATGCCTTTGATTTCGATGGCGAAGTCGAGTTCAAGTTCCTCTTCGTAGTAGCTGACTTGGTCCTCGCGGAGCATTTTGAATAGCTCGACGCGAAACTCGCGGTTATGGAACGGGTCCGCTTCGACGAGTTGAAGATCGCCGTTGACGCGGATGTAGACGTGCCCGGAGTCGGTTTTGAAGTGGACGTCGGAGCCGCCGACTTCGACGCAACGGCGGAGGTAGTAGTCAATTGACTGCATTTAGGCAGGACCTCCGATCAGGCCGTGGGTTGCTGCACGGTGCTGGAACTCGTTGACGTTGGACGACTTGGCCAACGCGTCTTCGTACTCGATCTCGCCTTGCTCGACTAGCTTGAGTAGGTGGCCGTCGAGGGACTGCATGCCGAAGGATTGTCCGGTTTGGATGTCGGTAGGAATCTGGTGAGTTTTGCCGTCTCGGATGAGGTTTCGGATGGCGGGGGTGGCGATCATGACCTCGAATGCGGCAACTCGGCCCGGCTTCCCTTTGCGGGGGATCAGGGTTTGGGAGATGACGGCTTGGAGGGTGACGGAAAGCTGGGTGCGAACTTGGGCTTGCTGCTCGGGGTCGAAGACGTCGACGATTCGGTCGATGGTTTGGGCGGCGTCGACGGTGTGGAGCGTGCTGAAGACCAGGTGTCCCGTTTCGGCGGCGGTAATGGCGAGCTGGATCGTTTCGAGATCGCGCATTTCGCCGACGAGGATGACGTCGGGGTTTTGCCGGAGGACGTGCTTGAGGGCGTGGGCGAATGAGTGGGTGTCGGTCGCCAGCTCGCGCTGGTTGATGATCGAAGTGAGATCCTTGTGGACGTATTCAATCGGGTCTTCGACCGTCATGATGTGGCATCGCCGCTCTTGGTTGATGTGGTTAATGATTGCGGCAAGCGACGTTGATTTTCCGGACCCAGTGGGGCCGGTGACCAGCACAAGACCCCGGGCGAGGCCGGCGATTTTTTTGCTGATCTGCGGGAGGTTGAGTTCGTCGATTGTGCGGATTTGGAACGGAATCACGCGGAAGACGGCACCCAGGTTGCCCCGTTGCCAGAACATGTTGACACGAAACCGAGCGAGACCGGGGACGTTGTAGCTGAGGTCGACCTCTTTGAAGGTTTCGAGCTTGTGGCGACGTTCGTCGTTTAGGATGCTGAGAAGTCGCTCGTTGTGCTCCTCGGCGGTAGGGGCTGGTACGTCCAGGCGAACGAGGTCACCTCGGATACGCATGCACGGCGCGACTCCAGCCTTGAGGTGCAGGTCGGAGGCATCGCGCTCGACGAGCAGGCGCAAAAGATCGTCAATCGGTAACGACAATTACTCCCCTCATATCCATTTCGAGACGCCTCTCATACCTTCCTTGTTCCAGGTTTGACCTGTTTAGCGGCGAAGCATTTGCTTCAATTCTGAAGCAACACCGGCATACTGAATCGCGACCTGCTCGGTGATGAGCCCAGCCCGAACATATTTCAGCAAGCTCTGGTTCATCGTCTGCATGCCCCAATAGGTTCCATCGTTCATATGCTGATACAGGTCGCTAAAGTGGCCGTCTTCAATTGCTTTGGTGACGGTTGGAGTACAGATGAGGATTTCGGACGCGCAGACGCGGCCTTTTCCGTCAACGGTGGGAACGAGCTTCTGGGCGACGATGGCTCTGAGCGAGTTTGCCATTCGTTGGCAGAGATACATCTTCTCGTGGGGCGGGAACATGTTCATGATACGATCCATGGTCTCGTAGGCCGAGGAGGTGTGGACGGTTGAGAAGACGAGGTGACCGGTTTCACCAGCTTGGAGCGATGCGCCCATGGTGGTGACGTCGCGCATTTCACCGACGAGGATGACGTCTGGAGCTTCGCGGAGGGCGGCACGGAGTGCGGGTTGGAAGTCAAGGGTGTCGATTCCTACTTCGCGCTGACTGACGTAGGCTGTTTTGTCGGGGTGGACGTACTCAAGCGGGTCTTCGATGGTGACCAGGTGGCAGGCACGCTCGCGGTTGATGATGTCGAGCATCGCGGCGAGGGTGGTGGTCTTTCCGGAGCCGGTAGGTCCAGTGACGAGGATCAAACCGGTTTTGTGCTTGGTGAGCTCACCGAGAACGGATGGCATTCCGAGCTCTTCGAGCGAGCGGATCTTAAACGGAATGGTTCGGGCGACGATGGCGCATTCGCCTTTAGCGCGGTAAATGTTGGCACGAACGCGGCACTTGCCGGGGACTTCGAATGCAAGGTCCATTTCGAAGGTCTCATCGAAGATTCGCAGCATCCGTTCGTTCATCAGAGCGGTGATCATTCGCTCGGCATTTTTTGAGTCGATAAACGGGAGAGATTCGTCGATTTCGTGAACCGCGCTATGGATTTTCATCTTAGGTCGGCAGTTACCTTTGACCATAACGTCCGAAGACCCTCGGTCGAAAGCCATTTCACAAAGCTGAGCCATCGTCAATGTGTTTACATCGATCATTTTTGTTTAATCCTCTCCCTCGAATCCGCCTGTCATTTAGACTTGCGTTGACCCCGAATCACGGCGGAGTATACCAACACGCCGATAGAAATCGCGGCTACTACAATCGCTCCAATCAGAACAATGTCAGGCTTTTTTTGTGCTTCCTGAGTTTCTTTGTTCTTTTTCTCGGTTCCTGGCCCTGGCAGGGTGACTTCGGAGGGGTTCTTTGTGTTCACCTTGAGGCGATATTCGATGCCGAGCGGAGACTTGGTTCCGACGCCTTCCATCATCCATGCGTCTTTAGGTGCGAACCAGTACGCGGGAGTTTTTGCGTCGGGGACCATGTCCATGAATGTCACGCTGAGCTGCGTGAGGGCGTCATTTCCGAATGCGAACGCCCGGGCAATGGCGGGTAGGTTGAATTTTGGCTCCTTGTTCTGGATAATGCCGGGAACGGCGAAGGTGGCTTTTACAAAGGAATCTCCGGCTACGGCGATGCTGACGCCTCGGGGTGATGTTCCTAATTCGGTGCCGAGGGCCTCGATGTGCTTCTTCAATGACTCTTGGGGGTAGTTGGAGCCGAGGACGGTGACTTCGACGAGGTCGGCACCCATGGGGTGTTGCTTCACAACGAGAGTTGCCTGGGGTGCTACGGAAGAGAAAAACTTGGTTTGCCCGACTCCGAATGCGGTCAAAAGACCTAGCAAAACCACCCAAAAACGCTTCATGTGCCTTTATTGTCCTTCATTCCTTGCATCAGAGGTACGAAAACTCTCTTTTCTTGAGAAATGTTGCCGAAGATGAACGTCTAAGTGAGATAGATCGTATATCTACCGGAGGATGGGCTATACTGCTCCCTCCCTCATAGGATTTGACTCGTGAATCAACCCGAAATCGCAATGGAACATGGCACGCTGACTCCGCTTACCCCGGATGGTCACGCTGCGCTTACCGCCGAGCTGCAGCGGTTGACAATCGAGGCTCGGGCAGACATCGCCGAGCGCATCCGCGAAAGCCAACAGCATGGCGAGTTTAGCGAGGACAACAGCGAACTCGACCAAGTAAAGACCGAGCAGGCTTTTGTGGAGAACAGGATTGCCGAGCTTCGCTCGACGCTTAGCCACTGCTATATCTTGGAGATGGACGCGATTTCGACGGATACCGTCGGAATTGGCGCGCTCGTGTTACTGGAAGACATCGAATACGCCGACAAGTTTGAGATCCGCGTGGTCTCATCTGCCGAAGCGAATCCCGATCGAGACTACATCTCGGCGGAATCTCCGATGGGATCGGCGATCTACGGACAGTCGAAAGGCGAGGTTGTGACCTTTGAGGCACCGGACGGGCCGAAGAAGATCAAAATCCACGCAATCGGACGCTAGTTTTTGGCGTCATTAACGGTACACTTCGGCTTCCCCCTCAAAAGAGAGCCGGGCGAAACTGTCTATGTCAGAAAAACAGACTTCATCAATTGCGCTTCCAAACGTCAAGCGTGGCATCAAGCCATTCTTCGCTGGCGTTAAGCGAGAGCTGAAAAAGGTCTCCTGGCCAACCTACAAAGAGACGAACCGATTGTTCGGCGTCGTGGTGTCGGTTTGCGTTTTGCTCATCGTGGTGATGGGCGTACTTGGATTTGCATTCGAGACGCTGGTTCACCTGATTACTCGAACAGGGACTGGAGCGTAAGAGATGCCTAAAGCCTGGTACGCAGTACACACAATTTCGGGTCACGAAAACAAAGTTCGTGACGTTCTCACCCGCCGAGCCCAAGTCGAAGGGCTCTGGGATTACGACATTTTTGAAATCTTGATCCCGACCGAAAAGGAGCTTCAAACGCGAAACGGTAAGCGGGTTGAGAAGGATAAGAAGGTCTTCCCTGGCTATATCCTGGTCAACATGATGCTGAGCGATGATTCGTTCAAGCTTGTCAAATCGACTTCGGGAGTTACTGGATTCGTTCAGTCGGGCAATAAGCCAATTCCGCTTGAGGAGTACGAGGTTCGCCGGATTATGACCAACCTTGCGGCGAGCCAAGAGGCGCCGAAAGTTCAGTGGAACAAAGGCGAAGCGATTCAGGTCGTTGCCGGGCCGTTCAGCGATTTCAGCGGAAAGATCGAAGAAGTCATGGCGGAGAAAGAGATGCTCAAGGTTCTTATAAATATCTTTGGCCGCGACACTCCGGTCGAGCTTGAGTTTGATCAAGTTCAAAAGATGTAGTCGGAAGGCTACATCTTTCAGGCATTCGCCTTTCAGCGGCTACGAGGCTGTTAAAAGCGGTAGCTATCGCTTCCGCTCTCTAGAGAATAGTTATGTCAACCCTCCAGCTATCACTCACTGGGAAACGATGGCTGGTTTCCGAGTCTGACCCGGTCGCCTCTGGGCGACTTGCGGCGGAGCTAGGGGTTTCTGAGTCGATCGCTGAGGTTCTCATTCAGCGCGGCTATTCTTCGCCCGAGGACGCTCATCGCTTTCTGAATCCTTCGCTGGACGACCTCGGCGATGCTTCCCTTCTGCCGGATTTCGATTCGGCCCGGGATGAGATTCTCGGGGCTAAGGAGCAGGGCGACCTCATCTACGTTCATGGTGACTACGATGTCGATGGCGTGACCTCTGCTGCGATCTTCGATCGCTATCTCAAAAAAATTGGCTGTAACGTCCACACCCACGTCCCCCACCGGATTAATGAGGGGTACGGTATCAACCTCTCGGCGGTGGATGCGGCGCATGAGCGCGGGGCGAAGCTGTTTCTGACTTGTGACTGCGGGATTACCGCTCACGACCAGGTTCTGCGCGCCAGGGAGCTGGGGATGCGGGTGGTGGTGACCGATCACCACGAGCTGAAGGACACTCTGCCCGAGGCGCAGGCGGTGGTAAATCCGCATCGCAAGGACTCTAAGTATCCGTTTTCTCATTTGTCGGGTGCCGGGGTTGTGTACCGACTTTGCGAGGGATTGACCCGCGCTCTGGATGAGAAAGGGGTCGATTCTTACCGGAAGAACTTTGTTGATTTGGCGGCGCTCGGCACCATCGCCGACGTGATGCCACTGAATAGCGACAACCGAATCATCGCTCGATTCGGGCTGGAAAAGCTCACGGACACGAAAAAGAAGGGGCTGGTTGCTCTTAAGGAAGTTTCGGACGTGCGCGGGAAGGTGATGTCCTACGACGTTGGGTTTAAGCTGGGGCCGCGCCTGAATGCGGCGGGGCGGATTGATGATGCGGCTCTATCCCTTCGGCTTCTCCTAACGGAAGACGCCGCCGAGGCGCGAGAGGTGGCTTTGGAGCTTGATAAGCACAACCTGGATCGCCGCGCGATGCAGGATCTGATGTTTGAGGAGGCGTTTGCGCAGGCCGAGGCACAGGGCGGAAAGGATCAGCACATGATCATGGTCTTTAATCCGTCGTGGCATCCGGGGATTGTTGGGTTGCTGGCGGGCAAGCTGAAGGAGCATTATGCGCGGCCAGTTTTTGCCGGAACGATTGACCCTGAAACGGGCAAAGGCAAGGCGAGCGGACGTTCGATTCCGGGGCTTAGCCTCGCCGAACTGATCTCGGCTCATCCAGCTTTAGTCCAGGGCGGCGGACACGCGATGGCGGCGGGAATTGGGTTCCCAGAGGCGCATTTGGACGAGATTCGGGCGACTTTTAATGCCTACGCTCTGGCAAACCTCAGCCCAGAAGACCTCTTCCCTGCCATTGAGATTGCGGTTTTTGTCGATCCGGCGAAGGTGAATCGTTCGTCGATTGATGAATTTTCGGCTTTGGAGCCGTTTGGGATGATGAACCCGAAGCCGATCTTTGGCGCTCGCGGATTAGAGGTTTTGTATATCAAGTCAATGGGCCAAGAGGGGCAACACATCGCGTTGACCTTGAAGCACTCCGGCGGCACTGTTCGGTGCGTAGGGTGGGGGATGTTCGGCGCGCTGGGCGGGTTGCGCTCGGGCGACCGGGTTGATGTGGCTTTTGAGCCTCAGCTCAATACCTATCAGGGCCAAGAGTCGCTGCAATGGAAGCTGGCTGATGTTCGGCGAGCTGTGTAGTCTGCGCGCCGAGCGTGGCTTCGAGGGTGAGCTTTTGGGTTCCGCGTAGAAGCTGGATGGCGACTTTGTCGCCTGGCTTGAAGTCGTAAGTCATTCGTGCGAAGTCGATTTGATCGCGGATTTTCTTTCCGCCGATGTCTGAGATTACGTCGCCGACTTGGATTCCGGCTTGGGCCGCCGGGGAATCGATATCGACCTGTTGCACACTGACTCCGCCTAGGGAGTTCACGATGAGGACTCCGAGGAGGGCGGTTGGGGCTCTGTGGTTCGGAGTGAGGAATCCGGCGATGGCGCGCTTAGTGACTTCCCAGGTCGGAGTGTAGCCGACAACGAGGCCAGCGGGTCCGAGGGCGACGGCGGTCTTTGCGTTGAGCGCCTGGGTGCCGGTGTTCTGGACCCCGACTCGGTTCTGCTCTTGAGCTACGCCTCCTGGGGCAACGGCGAGGGTTGCGGCAATGGAGCCGATGAGACGGCCTTTTCCGCTAAAAAGAAGTGCTCCGCCGATGGCGGCGGGGGTTTGCTCGATCCGAACCTCGTTCATGGGAACGGCGCGGCGGCTTTTGTCGTCGACGCCGATGCGCTCGGAGGATGTGATTTCGGCCCGAACGGTTCCGGTTGGTAGCACGGCAAGGATCATGCCGCGTCCGCCGTCGGTGTCGTCGGCCCAACTGACGGTTTCGACCTTGGTGGGCGGGTTCACGGTCTTGATCAGCACGAGCTGGGAAGGGGTGTCCTTGTGGATCGTGGTGAAAGCGAGCCTTTCGCCGGTGCTTGTGACCAGTTCCTTGGCGCCTGCTCCGAGGGTGAGCTGGTGGGTGATGGCGTAGCCATCCTTGGTGATGAAGGCGGCGGCGCCGTAGTTGAAGACGCCTTGCTTGACGTACGCGAGGGCGGGTCTGAGGTTGTTGATTGTAACAACCTCAGTGTTTGTGAACTGTGTTCGCACACCGAGCACGAAGGCAAGGTTAACCGCCGATAGCAACATTGCTTGGGTTGCTGACCTCCGTAGCGGTCGGTGCGCCGACACCGGAGTCGGTGTTGGCGTCGATGAGGATGATCGGGGCGGTATCGGTGCTTGCTCCGCCTAGAGCGGCTGGCGTCGCGGCGGCTACGGTGAGCGTTGCGGCGTCAGATGCGGTTGGCTTCGCGCCCTCGGAGACGCTGGCCGCGGGCGATGGGTTGACATCAGTGCGCGTGGCGACGAGAACGGCCGAATTGATTCGAGTTCTGATTCGCTTCTTGGCAGAAGCCTTCGTTCGAAGCCAAGACGGCGGGGTATCGCTGGAGTGAACCACTCCGTTCTTCTCCCATGCCCAGTGAGTATCGGCGACGTCAGGGAATCCGCTTTGCTTCGGTTCAGTATTGGTCGCAACCCGCTCCTCAGTCAATCCTGCCGGAGCTTTGATCTCGACCTTCGGCAAAACCTTTTCAACTGCAGGTCTGCCGTTCGAAGCGACGATGACCGGGTCCTTGTGGTTGACACCCTTGGTCATCACGAACGCCAGTGCCGCGACGCTGGCCAGAGCCGCGGGGCCAAGAACCCAGTTCAGCCATGGGAAGGATGGGCGGGCAACCGGCTTTGTGCCAGACGAGAGAATCGCCTCGCGCAGTCGCTCTTTGCTGAACTGCATTTCGGGGATATCGTCCCGAATGGCGGTCAAATCAGATCGCAGGGTTCGGAGCAGGTCGAGCTCTTTTTGAGCCGAAGCATCGCCCAAAAGCCGAGCCTCGAAGGCTTGAGAGTCACGGTCGCTCATCTCGCCAAAGGCGAGGTTTAGCAGTTCGTCGTCATTCTTCCAGTTCTTCATAGCTCTCCTAACATGGGGGCAACCCGGTCCCGAAGTGCGCGTCGGGCTCGCAAAACGCGGAGCTTGGCTCCGCCTACACTACAATTACAAATCTCGGCGATTTCGTCGTATTCCTTCTCTTCCAAATCGCGCATGATGATCATTTGGCGATGATGGTCTGGCAGCGCCAGGATCGCTTTTCTGAGAATGTTTTGCCGCGATTCTTGTTCCAAGTTCGCGATTGGATTCTCGAAATTGCCAACCGTCATCCAGTCCAGCGCGCCTTGGGCCTCTTTTTGCTCGAGGTTATTGCGCCGGGTGTACATCCGAGCCTGGTCGGTGCCGAGGTTACTGACGATACGAAGGAGCCAGGTGGTGAACTTGGCTTCGTCGCGGTATCGGTGCAAATTTTGATAGGCACGAACGAAGGCTTCTTGGACGAGGTCTTCTGCGTCGTCGCGCTTGTGGGACATCTGGTAGGCGAACCGGTAGACCATGAGTCGGTGGCGGTCGAAAAGCTGCTCGAAAGCGGCGTAGTCGCCATCGCGGGCACGTTTGACAAGCGACTCATCGGAGTCGTCATCGATCTTCGTGCTGATCGCGGTTCTAAGGCTCATTGCTAGGGTTCGTGCCATCGTCGGTCCGTCCTTGTTTTGTATAAGAATGGACGTACAGAGTTGGCTTGCGTTTCGGTTTTATGCGGCGTCTATATCTAGGATAACCGTTACCGGGCCGTCATTGATGAGCGAGACCTGCATATCTGCCCCAAAAATACCGGTTTGGGTAGGGATTCCTAGGTTTCTGAGCTCCTTGACGAAGGTGTCGAACAGCTCTTCGCCGTGGGTATAAGGTGCCGAATTGGTGAAGCTGGGGCGGTTGGACTTCTTCGCGTCGCCGTAGACGGTGAAGTTGCTAACGGCGAGGATTTCGTAGGGCTCGTCCTCGAAATCCTGAATGCTCAGGTTCATCTTGCCTTCGTGGTCGTTGAAGATTCTGAGCTTGGCGATTTTTTCGGCGAGCTTCTTAGCTTCTTTTTCAGTGTCGGTGGTATGGACTCCGACAAGGAGCATGAGCCCACGCCCACACCGCCCAACTTCCCTTCCGTCGACCTGGACGGTTGCGGCGGAGACGCGTTGGATGATGGCTCGCATTTGAGTTTGCAGTTAGCAGTTAGCAGTTACGCAGATTTGGACTGGGATAGTTTAGCAAATCGACGAATCCGTTCGGCTTCGGCGAGCGTCAGTAACCCAGATGATTCTTGCGCTTCTTCTGCAACAGCCCACCGTCCTATCGAACAAAGTCGAGAACAAGTGGGAGGTGACGGCGACGATTCCGGCGTTTGCGGGCAAGGATCGGTTGTCGTTGTTGGCTAAAAAGGAGGTTACGGCGAAGATGACCAAGGACTTCAACGCCTTCATGAAAGAGGTGAAGAAGGATTGGGTGCCGGGGTTTGAGAGTGCGCCTTATGGGTTTGAATCGGGGGCGACTCGGCAACTGGGCGATACCCAGGCGCAGTCTTATACAGTCTCAACTTATCGGTTCCTTGGCGGGGCGCACGGAGTTGGCGTGACGGAGTGCTTGAATTTTGCGTTGGTCGGAGGAAAGGCGAAGCGGCTCCAGATTTGGGATATTTTCCGAAACGACAAGCGAGTCGCGTTGGAGAAGATGATCCTGGCGAAGGCGAAGAAGGATCCGAATACGGATTGGCTGCAAGATCCTGAGATGCACAAGAAGCTTGAGCCAAGCGAGTTGGCGAATTTTTGGATCAAAGGCAAAGGAGGCTGCGTGTGGGAGTTTGACCCTTATGTGCTTGGAAGTTACGCCTCGGGGCCGTTTACGTTTACTTACTCTTGGAGTGAACTAAAGCCGTTCTTGCGCTCCCCAAATCCGCTGAAAAACTTCATCGCCCCTTGACTCTAGGCTCAGGTTCCGCTATGATACGGGGAGATGGAAACTCCTCCAATGTCTAATTACCCGCGCGGAGACGCGGGGAACGCGAACTACGCGATGCCGACCCGTGGTCCTGGCGTCTACTTCGACTACATCGGGATCGCCTGGAAGATGATCACGAAGAACCCTTCGGTTTACATCGTGGGCGGGATCGTGATTCTCATCGCGGCGATGGCTGTCCAAATTCCAATTCAGTTGGTTTCGGCGATGTTGGGCGGATCAAATATCAAAGTTGACGCTAATACCGGCACCACCACGGGGCCGAATATGATGATGTTTCCGATCACCTTTGCGCTGGGACTTGTTGGCGGTGCCGTGATTCAGGCACTGGTCAGTGGAATGTCACTTGCGGCAATCGAGGAAGCTGATACCGGAAGCACCAAGTTTGAGACGCTGTTCTCGGGCTTCAAGAACTTCGGCAATCTGTTCGTTGGCTCGCTCCTCTACACTTTGGCAATCTACGCGGGAACGATCCTATGTATCATTCCGGGCCTGTATTTGGCCGGAGCTCTTGCGCTTACTTTGCTGATCATCATCAAGGAAGGCACCTCGGGCGTTGATGGGTTCAAGGCATCTTTTGCGCGGCTGAAGCCTTATGCGTTCTCGATGTTTGGTTTGATCTTCGTGGCGAGCATCTGCTCGGCATTGGGTCTCATCGCTTGTGGAGTCGGAGTGATCGTAACCTGGCCGATCTACTCGATCGTGCTTGGGCTGACCTACCGCGACTTCCGATCACACGCCTAACCGTGTGTTGAAACGGAGCACTCATCCCCTCGAAGTTGAGGGGATTTTTCTTGCATGTGGTTGACAATAGTGGTCAAACGTCTACTATATAGTGACCATGATCGCAAACGACACAACGGTCGCAGAAGCGCGACTCGACCTCTTGCGGCGGGCTGCCCTTGCGGGGCCAGGATACCAAGGAACCAGGAACGAAGTCAGCGAGGCAACCCGCCTTGCAATGGTGGCCGAGTTCCGAACCCACGGTATCGAGGCGCCGGCGTACCTCACTCATCCAACCAGTTGGGTCGAGCGGCGCGCCAAGCTCTTCGAAGCCGGCGATTACCCTGATAAGGGCGTCTCCGTCTCCGCCGAGAACCTGCAGGCCATTGCCGCCAACTTCGACCTCCCCGTCCCGGTGCTCATCGAGCACGGCGACTCGCCCCTCCACCTCGGCTTCCTCATCGCGGTCGATGCAGATGGAGCCAATCTCACTGGCCTTATCGCTTTGACCCGAGAAGCCGACCAGTTGCTCGTCAAGAGCGGCGCGCAGGGCCTCTCGGTGGGTCTTGAGCGCGACCTGGAGCACATCCGGGAAGTCAGCGTCGTCCGAAACCCTCGGGTGGAATCAGCCCGGCTGTTCGACACCCGTCCGCTTTTCTCGAGCGGATTTTCGGATGTGGATTACGCAAAGCTGGCGAGTCAAGCCCTGGCCGAAAGCCGAAAGCTGAAAGCCGACAGCCAAGCAGAAAAGCTCGTCAATGATGGGCTTCTTGCTCCACGGCAAGCAAAGGTAGCTTCGCTGCTGTTTGCTTGCGACGCCGAAGTCGAAGGGCAGCCCGTCGCCGAGCTGGTGAGCCAGTTGCTCGAAGATTTCCCGAAAGCGAACATCTTCAGCCAGCAGGTTCCTGCCGCCGCCGATCACGAATCGGCGCTCAACCTTCTCCTCCCCGAGGAATCGGCGTTCTATCGACGCCACTTCCCCGGAATCGACCTCAAGGAAATCGCCAAACGGCGCTAAAACACCATGTCAGCACTCTCCAAACCATACGAAACCTACGAAAAACCGGGGATTGTAGTCAGCTACAACGTCGGTACCAACACCACCATCTACAAGGGCGCCCTTGTCGGGGTCAACGCAGCCGGGCTCATCGTTCCGATGAGCCATGCTACCTCGAACCTCAAATTCGTCGGTGTCGCCAACGAGACTGTCGTCACGACCTCGGAGGCCAAGCGAATCACCGTCACTAAGTCAGGCACATTCGTCTTTGCCGCTGGCTCTGTCGGGGCGATCAAGACGGGCGGAGACGCCTGGGCAAAGTTCGACGGCGAAGTTCAGGACACCGCAACTGGGCTTACCAACGCCTACGTTGTTGGCACCATCGTCGCGATTGAGAACACCTCGACCAACACGGGCGGATACCGAATCCGAATCGACAACCACACCAAATAACCATGGCACTTACAAAATCCGACATCCCAGACCTTCTTCTCCCTGGCCTCAAAGCCGAATTCGCGCTTGCCTACCGAAACGAGCAGCAAGCCGACGTCGTCTCCCAACTGGCCACTGTCATCCAAACGACTCAACCGATCCAGCGGTATCCACTGCTCGACAACGCTCCGGCGATGCGGGAGTTTATCGACGAGCGACGCGCCTCTGGGCTTGCCAGCCAGGCGATCAGCATCGAAGACAAGGTGTTTGAATCGACCATCGCTGTCGACCGAAAGGCACTTGAAGACGACCAACTCGACCTCATTCGACTGCGAATCCGGGACCTCGCAAACCGGGTGGTTCATCACCGTCACGAACTGGTTGTGAACACCCTAACCAACGGCGGAAGCATCCTTGGTTACGACGGCAAGGCCCTGCTGGCGAACGATCACCAGGAAGCTGGTACGGACGTTTCGAACGTGAGTTCCGACGCGCTGAACTCTGCGGGGCTCAAGAACGCCTGCTCGGCGATGATCTCTCGTCGCGACAACGAAGGCGTTCCACTCGGGATCAGTCCGAACGTACTCTTGGTTGGCCCACAGAACATGTGGACCGCGATTGAGCTTGTGGATAGCAAAGGCACCGCCCAGTCTTCGGGGCAGGTGAACGTGTTCAATGGAATGCTGAAGGTCGTGGTTTCGCCGTTCATTACGAATGAATCCTGGTTCCTTCTGGATACCAGCCGACCGATGCGTGGCGTTATTCTTCAGCAGCGAAGCGACGTGCCCGTCGAGTTTGCGGCTCTGGAATCGAGCAAGGGCTCCGATTCGGCGTTCTTCAACGACCGGTTCTATTACGGCGTTCGGGCTCGCTACAACGCGGGGCCGGGAATGTGGCAGACCGTCTACGCCGGAGGCTTCGAACTCTAATGGACTGGCTCCAGATCGCATCGAGTCTGGGGCTGGGTGGAGC
Source organism: Fimbriimonas sp. (assembly GCA_965248555.1). GTDB lineage: Bacteria > Armatimonadota > Fimbriimonadia > Fimbriimonadales > Fimbriimonadaceae > Fimbriimonas. The sequence goes on from CBDFJP010000002.1 coordinate 955,329, forward strand.
GGTGGGCGCCATTATTGGCGTCCTCGCCGCCACCCAGAACGCCAAGCAGAAGTTCGACGAGTTGAACGAGGCGGTGATCAAGATCGCCCCCGAAGCTCGCTCGAAGATTCAGACCCAGTTTGACGACTTCAAGGCGGCATTCGACCGTCTCAAGGTCGCACTCGACCTACTGCGGAGGGCAATGAAACGAAACACATGATGGAGACTCAAAGTCTGGGCGTGATAGGCCTGTTCATCGTTGCGATGGCGGGCCTTCTTCGTTTTGGAATGATGCAACACCGTCGCCTCGCCGACCAGTTCGTGCAGTTCCTTGAGCGCTCGTTTGAGCAACGCGAAGGGCTAACCAACCGGATGATGACGACCCTAGAGACGCTGTCGGCGAATGTCGGCGAAAACTCGAACCTATTGCACCGGATCATGAACCAGCTGAGGGTGGCGTAGTGCCGATCTCACTACCAACCGACCGCATCCTGGAACGGTGCGGTTTGGCTGGAACGGGCACCGTGTACTCTTCGCGAGTCTCAAACCTGGCGGGGGAGTTTGCGGCGGCGTTCAACGCGATGTTGCTCCCATCCGCTCTGTCGGACGACTCGCTCACTTGGGCGATCTCGCAGGGGGTGATCGACCTTATCGCTGCGGATTTCGTTGAGATTCTTCGTAGGGAGCCGGGGGCGACGGACGTGATCACGATCGGCGACCTTCGGATTGAGCCATCGCCCTACAGCACCGCCGAGCAGATGCGGCAGCGCGGCTGGGCGCGACTGATGCCGTTCATGAAGCGCGACATGATCCCCGAGGATCCTCGGGTTTTTGGCTCGGGTGACCGCCCATGAGCCTCCGGCTCGAACGTGTCGTTCGGGCGATTCAGCGGCTCGGGCTGAACGTGACGGTTGGGGGGTCGACCCATGTCGCCCTCCTCCGGCCAATTGCCATCGGGCAGTTGCAGACGTACGTTACGAGCGGCGGTTTTGCAAGCTGGGAGCGGCCGGTTTATGCTGCGTTGTTTCTCCCTTCGGCGAGCATCGCCGAGGAGGACGAGTTCGTTGGCCCAGATTTCTCGGGGAAGATCAAGCGGGTCACTCCGATCCGGCTGATGGGCGAACTGATCGCCAAACAGGCGATCATCCAAGTCATCACTCCGCCGCCGAGTGTGTAACAAAAAAAGCCCATTGCCGATTGGCAATGGGCTTTCCGCGCGTTAGAGATTAGCGGCTCAGATGCCGTCTTTCTTCTGCTCGTCCTTCTTTTTGTCGTCAGCCTTTTTCTTAGCGTCGGATTTCTTCTTGGAGTCGGTCTTCTTCTTGGTGTCAGTCTTTGACTTGTCGTCGGTCTTCGACTTGTCGTCCTTCTTGCCCTTGGTCGACTTAGAATCCTTCTTGTCGTCGGTCTTCTTGGCGTCGTCTTTCTTCGACTTGGAGTCCTTCTTATCGTCGGTCTTCTTGGCGTCGTCTTTCTTTGACTTAGAATCCTTCTTGTCGTCGGTCTTCTTGGCGTCGTCTTTCTTCGACTTGGAGTCCTTCTTATCGTCGGTCTTCTTGGCGTCGTCTTTCTTCGACTTGGAGTCCTTCTTATCGTCAGTCTTCTTACCGTCGTCCTTCTTGGTGAACTGGCCCTTGCTGTTTCGACCGCCAGCTACCGGAGCGGTGTCGTCTTTCTTGGTTGACTTCGAAGTGTTGGAATCCTTCTTTTCTACCGGCTTCTTGGTATCAGTCTTCTGGGTGTCATCCTTCTTCGCGGCACCCATGCCTCGCGAGTAGGTGACCAAAACTTGATCGGCCTTGATCGTCTTTCCGGAGAGCTTTCCGGTGACGGAGACCATCGTTCCGCCGACAATCTTGGAGACTTCGAATCGGCGACCATCGTAGGTGACCTTCGCGCTGCTACAGTCGACTGTGAACTCCCCTTTTCGTGAACCCAAGGTGAACTTGGATCCAGATGGGGTGCCCTTTGCAATCCCGGAAACGCTGAACGATTCCTGGGCGTTTGCGGCCAAAACTGCGAAGGCAAAAACTGCGGTGGTTAAAATTTTTCTCAGCATGAATGCTATTCTCCTTGGGAGACTCCTACTAATTGTACAACAAATGCCTCCAAGAGCTATGTATTTTTGCTAGGTGCGCCCTTCCGTCGAACGAACTATGGACAAAACCCTTAAACACTATCGAATCTACTGCTGGCTGAATATGGCCTGGTATGGGTTTTTGTGTCTGATCGGGTTCACCGGGCTGTTTCTGTCTCGGGCGGTGGATTCGGAGGCGTTGCCGCCAGAGTCGCGGGGAGTGTTTCAAGTGGCGTGTTTTGCGCTGGTTGTGATGGGGGTTGGCTTTGGGCTGGCGAACCTCTCGCTGATCCGCATGCCCAAGAGTCCGTCGGCGCATTTGGCGCATTTCATCAATATCTGCCTGGGAATATCCACCTGCCTCCTGGCTCCCTACTGCATCTGGCTCGCTCTGCGATGGCAGAGCCCCGAGGTGAAGGCCTACTTCGATAAGCCCGAATTCAAGCTCTAAGCCAGGTGTTGAGGTCATCGACTTCTTCCTGGCAAACCGAGTGTCCCATCTCGTAGACGTGAAACTCGTGCCGCTCTCCCATTGGGCTGAGTTCGCTTCGGAGCTGAACTCCGTCTCGGAACGGAATCACATCATCGAATTGGCCATGGGCCTGGAATGCTCGCCCCGGAAAACCGCCCGGTTCGAGCCCTACTCCGCGTCCGCTGAGTAGCGTTGCGCGGCCAAATTTCTCAGGATGACGAGCCATTAGGCCCGCCGTCATCATTGCGCCCTGACTGAATCCACCGACCACCGTCGTCGCCGGGTCTTCGCCGGCGACAAGCTCGGCGACAACCTCAACCGCCTCCCAAAACTGCTGATAGTTCGGCTCGATCCCCATCGCCGAAAACGCAATTTCGAACCACGCAAACCCCGGCCCGTACTCTAATGGAGCCCTCAAGCACACGATCTCGTACGATAGCTCAAGCACTTGGGCGAGCCCGTACATATCCTGCTCGTCACTCCCCAGCCCATGCATCAGGAAGAATTTTCCTTTGCGGTCTTGGGACGCGGGACGGACGGCGGAAATCAAAGGCATCCAAAGAGTATAGAATCAAGGTATGGTCGCTCTGGTAGCTCTCATGGCAATGTCGCCCCAATCCGGAATTCCGACGGTGATGCAAGACATCGCCACTCGCGCTCAGTCCGCTTTTCCTGGCCTAAAGCCGACCGATTTCGCGATGAGTTTTCGGAATCTGGAGACGGGTGCATCCATGTCTTACAATGGCACGGTTGCGATGTATCCGGCGAGCGTGGTGAAGATGTTCTATCTCGCCCACGCCGAGGAGCTATTGAGTCGGAAAAAGATTGTGCGTAATCCTGAGTTTGATCGGGCCTTGACGGACATGATCAAGGACTCGAATAATGACGCCACCGGCCTGATCTTGGACGCAATCACCGGCACCACGGGCGGGCCTTCCCTTTCTGAGGGAGATTTGAAGAAGTGGATGGAGAAGCGGCAGGCGGTGAATAAGTGGCTTTCGACGCTTGGATTTAAGGGGATCAACGCCTCTCAGAAAACCTGGAACGAAGGGCCTTATGGCCGCGAGCGTCAGGGGTACGGACCAAATTTTGAGCTGAGAAACTCTTTGACCGCGGACTCCTGCGTTCAGATGATGTCGATGATTGTTCAGAAGAAACTGGCTGGTTCGGATGAGATGCTTTCCTTGCTTAGTCGCCAGCCGCAGAGTGCCGACGGGCAGGTGAAAGAGTTTATGGGCGAGCTTTTGCCGAAGGAGGCAAAGCTGTGGTCCAAGGCCGGATGGACTTCGACGACCCGCCACGATGTGGCTTGTGTGGAACTTAATGGACAGAAGAAGATCTACGCCGTCTTCACCCGCTACCAAGTCGAAAATCCGAAGCTCCTCCAGTGGCTCGCCGCCGAGATGCTAAAGCTTTAGGTTCTTGAACCACTCGCTCGCCGCTTCGTCATCTGAGGGTACGTGGCCATCTCTCAGATACCATTCTTCGGTGTGAACGGCTGTCGAGGAGCCTGTTTTGACTGTTTGCAGAACCCCGAGACTCTCGACTTCCAGCATTCCCTGTTTTGTATAACTTTCAAAGTTGCAACCGAGGTCAATGTGTTCCTTATCCAGACCGTTCACGGTGAACTTTTTAATAAATGTCTCGCCCTGATTTGAGTAGGCGGCGAGCCCTTGGGGGATATAGCTGCCGAACTTTGTGGGGTTAGGATCCTCGGTCGAGCGAAGCCGCCCAACCCGACCGCCCCACGTGTAACGCGGATCATCCATCCGCGCATACGCCCAAAGCACCACGGGTTGAACCGGCAACAATCCATCCGACTGGGGTCGAATAGGGTGCATCAGCACCACGCACTCTCCTCCCGGAGCCATGACCGTGATCGCCCAGGGGCAGAGTTCGACGGGGTGGGCTCCGTGATTCACAAGCTGATGCTCGATCCGAAATCCGCCCGGAATGAACGAAATTCGCATCACTTTCTGAATGTGGAATTCATCAATGTGCGAGCCAAACCTCACTGCCTCGCCCCCTTCGATCACGTCCACAGGGAATGAGTCCGAGGTGTATGTCTTCGGTCGCTCCTCAGGGCCGATCCACAGCCGATGACCGCCGTAGGAGCGGTATTCGCCGCCCACGAGTCCCTTGTGCTCGTCTCGCACTAGCAGGTGGTTCGGTCCCTCTTCGCGCCCAAAATACAGCACTCGCGGCCCCACGGCCGTGGTCACAATGAGTTTTAGCCCCTCGTGTCGGAACACGGCGCAATCGGAGAAATCGGCGAAGTCTTCGTACTCGAACAGCACGAAACCAGCTTACTTAAATCGCCACTGATAGTTGAGGCGACCAACCCAATCGTTTTGGTTTGCCAAGCTCGAATTCGCGTTGTTAAGCCAGCCCTGGTTCGTCAGCGCGAGACTGAAGACTTGGTTCGTCGAAGCCTTTTGCTCAAACGTAAGGCCAAACCGAACGTAGTCCTGCCGGTTCCCAGCCAGATCGCTCTGCTCGATTCCATAGAAGAAACTCACGGGCGAGCCTGATTTCTGGTTCAGAATCAGGTTGAAACCGGCGGTTCGCCGAATGCTCTTCACCGCATCGTCGATCAGCTCGTCGAACTGTCCGCCGAGCGTGAAATCCTTGCTGGCGGTGTAGTCCATTCGCCAGGTGTTGCGCCGCTGAGCCAGCGGTTGGGTTCCAAGAACGATGTTCGGGTTCGCCGGGCCTTCTGGGTTTGTTTGAATCTGGTTCGAGAGCGTGAAGCCCTTGATTCCCTTGAAATCGACCTTGTAGTCGCGGATCGCGTACTCTTGGTTCGTCGGGAGAACGCGCTGCTTGTAGCTCATCGACGCCGAGATTGGAGCCTTTCCGGTCGGGTCGGTATTCACTTTATAGGTTCGGTCAATCGCCCGGCTTCCGGTCTGATCGACTTGGCCGCGGTAGTTCATTCCCACGCCGAGTTTGCCGACTTTCGACTCGAACGACGAAACGATGTCCTCGCGTAGCCAGCGAGTGTTGTCCGACGCCATGTAGCTGTTCATGCTGAACTTGGCGTCCTTCAAAAATCCGAGCGAGAACGGCTTGGTGGTCTGGAGCGAAGCACTGCTAAACGCCTGCATTCGCCCATCCTGCTGATCCCAGGTGTTGGTTCCGTTTTGGAAGCCGAGGATTGTGCCATTGACGTTGGCTCCGCCAACTCCGCCCAGGGCTTGCTCTGCCGAAATGCGATTTGCATCCTGACCGAATGAGAGCGTATTGGTTCCGAATCCGCCGTTTTCACCAGCGAGTTGCCGTACATAGCCGTAAGAAGCGCGAACGCCCTTGCCAAAATCGAACCAAACGCCATAGTCGCGCTTGACCTCGTTTCGATCCGAAGAGCCTCTGTCGATGTTCGTATCTGTCACGCTCACGCCGACGTTTTTGGCAATCTTTGTCGAAAGTGTGTTGCTGTTGACATCCTCTTTGCCGCCATCGGTGAAGGCGGTTCGAGTTTGCTCGGTACGGAAGCTGGTGCTGCCTGAGAGTTTAGTTTCGAGGGCGACCGTGGTTCGATTTGAGTCCGGTGCGCTGTTGTTCGAGCCTTCGTTCTGAAGCTTCTCGTTGGTGATGCTGAGGTTTTGGTTTCCGAATCGCTTGCTCAGGCTGACCCGTTCCATGTTCGCCGCGAAGAGGGTGCTGGAGGCCTGCTTGTTGAGCTGGGTCGCCTTTGCGTAGTCGACTTGCAGGGTTGGGTCGAGGGCCATCGAGAACATGAGCGCGTCGCTGGCGCGAAGCTCTTCGGTTGCGTCTCGGTAGGCACTCGAAGCCGAGTACTCGAACTTGATATTCTTCAGCGCGTTGAATTTGACTCGGCTGTCTTTCTGTGAGAAGCCGGTCAGCGAGTTCAGCAGATCGCGCTGGCTGTCGACAAGCCCCATCACGTTGAAGCCAGTATCGACGTTTCGCTGGTTGTAATCAACCTCCAACCCCTTGCCTCGGTAGGCCAGGTTGGTGCGTCCCGCGCCGGTTCCGTTCACGTCGGCGTTCATCGACGAGAAGTTGAGGGTCTGGCCCTTGCTCATTTGGAGCGCAAGGTTCAGATCCGTTCGGCTCACCCCGCTGAGGAGGCCGATTTGCTGTTGCTCATAGGGCATCAGTCGCGAGATTTCGGTGAAAGCCGATCCCGTGTTCAGCTTTCGCATGCTGAACTGGAGGTTCTTGCCGACGACGTTTGCAGAGTGAATGCTCGCCTGATCCTTCTCCCCCGAGACCTTGATTTGGTTAACGTCGAGGGTTCCGCCTTTGAGCGAAGTCTTGAAGTTGGCGCCGTCGCGCTGGATTCCGCTGGAACCGACGAATGCTTGGCGATCCGCAGGCTGTAGCGCGGCGTTCGGCCCGTACATCCCGGCTACGGCGCGCATGTGCGCGTCGATCTCGCCCGGTTGCATTGAGCCGAGGCGGTTGAAAGTCTTGTCCGCGCCCCGCGAGCCCATGTTGAGTGCCCAGGTCTTGCCAGAAACTGCGATGTCCTTGGCATCAAACGAGCCAACGCCATTGTCAATCGAACTCTTGGCGTAGGTGAGGTTCAACCCTTTTCCGATCACGCCCTTAGTCAAGGCTGCCGACTGTCGGCTGAGCCCGGCCTCAAGGCCAAAAATCCGCGCTCCGCTTCAAATCGGTTGAATCCGGCGTCGACGCTTTGCGAACCCATCTCGAACGCCCAGTTCTTGGAATCTAGGCTGACCTTCTGCTTCTGGATTCCCTTATCGCGCTCGAAATCCTGAACTCGCGAGCTTTCGTAGCCGAGCGACAGGAACTTCGATTTGAAGCCTGCGCTCTCTGCCGCGTTGCTGATACCTTGCGAAACTTGGAGCCGTTGCCAGTCGGCAACTCCGAGATCCTTGAAACGATTGAAGCCGCGCTCGACGTTCTCCTTCTTTTGGGAATAGCTGAAGCCGCCTGTTCCGACCGTGTAAGAACTGACCGAGATGCCTTTGTCCTCGTCCTTGACGAGTTTTTGAGTTCCGCTAAAATTGAGTCCGCCGAACTTGAGTCCCTCAGCACCGTAGCCGCTTCGCTTGAGACCGCGCTCCCGAACGTAGGCCGCGATCTGCTGGTCAGTGTAGCCGGCATCCTTCACCGCATTGAACCCGGTGAAGTTCTTGCTGACGTCTTGAAGATCGTAAGTCAGGCTTCCCCCAGCGAGGCTGGAACGGAACGACTGAACCAAGAACGATGAGTTTCCGGTTTCTGAAGTAAGGTTTCCGCCTTTTGCACCATCGAACGAGAATCCGGCGCCGACGCCCTCTTCCGTTCGTGAACCTGCGAAATACGAACCCGACAGCCCAAGCCCGCCACCCGAGAACGAGTTCTTCGTTCCGTAGATGTTGTTGCGCATCACTTTGCCGTCTGCGGTTCGCTCGAGTTGGCCAAAGCCGAGTCGGAGCGGCATTGCCGAGCCGAACAAGTTGAACTTCATCGGCGCGATGCCCATCGCGGCAGAGCCTGAATCGATCTTCTTCTTGCCGTCGTATCGGTAGGAAACGGTGAGCGAGTCGCCTTCCTTCACGGCGCGGCTGACGTACACAACGCCGACCGAATAGTCGAAGGAGTAGTCTGCGCCAGGTCGAAGCCGAACGCCGTTGAGGGTGACCACTTCGGTTCCGTTCAGAACCGAACCAAATCGAAGGGGGGCACCAAGGCCGCCGCTGCTGAGCCGGATAATATCGACCGCAGGGGTTCCGCCAACTTCGGAAGTGGAGTTAGAGACATTTGCCTTCTCGTTGAAGGTGAGAGGGGCGATAACCTGCGCTACCACCGATAGTGGCAAAGCCATCGTGGCTAGTGCAATTGTCTTCCTTGCATGTTTCATCTGGACGTCTCCGAGATGAGTCTCCTCTGCAGCGAGTTTCCTCTCTATAGATTATAGCTCGTTTAGCCTTACTCCTTAGTTCAAACGTCCATACAATTAACAGGTTTCACTGATTTTCCACCGTTTTGCATGAAGTTGGCACGGGGTTGTGGAAAAAACTAGCCGGAGGGAGTTTTTGGGCGCAAGTCTAAATCACTGAAAGATGGCGGCAGACGGCACAGTTCAACTGGTTTTAACGCATGACGAAGCAACGGATTTGTTTTTCCGCTGCCTGCGTTCGCCTGATGAGGATAACCCCCTTTCCGAGCTCGTCTTGAGCAAATTGGCACGGGCAATTGCGGAGTCATCGGAAGATGACCTGCGGATGTCGGCCTAGAAAAGAGCTCCTGACTCCTCTTTGACCTCACCAACTGGCAATGCCGATGGGCGGATCACCGCATTCAAAATCTCCGGCTCATCGAGTTCCTTTGTTCCCTTGGCTCCCAGTTCGCGCATTTTGCGCGCCTTGCTCAGCACGTTCCGTTCGACTGAACCAACCATCTGGTTGTAGCTATTCGCCGCCTGGCCGATGTTCTTCCCGACCTTCACAAAGTGCTCGGTCATCACGCCTACGGCGTCGTGAAGTTCGCCGCCGAGTTTGGCGATCTGAAGGGCGTTTTCGTAAGCCTTTTGCTGTTGCATTCCGCTGGCGACGGTTCGCAAGAGTGCCACGAGGGTCATCGGGTTCGCTAGAATCACCTTCTTGTTGAACGCCTCCTCCAGCAAACTCGGATCCTGTTCGATTGCGCCCTGATAGAGGGCCTCGCTTGGCACAAACATGACCACGAAATCCGCCGAATCAGCATAGATTCCCTGATACTGCTTGCTCGAAAGCTGCTGAATGTGCTTCCTCACCTGGGCCGCGTGCTCCTTGAGCTTGGCTCCTTTTTCGGTGCTGTCTTCCGCGTGAATCGCCGCCAAATAGGCGTCGAGCGGCACTTTCGAATCAACGACAATGGTCTTGCCGTTCGGCAGTTTGACCACCATATCCGGGCGCAGGCGACCGTCGTCGGTATTCGTCGAAACTTGCATCTCAAAGTCGTTTCCTTCGACCAATCCCGCCGCCTCGGCGGCGCGTTTGAGGGTGAGTTCGCCCCATGAGCCTCTCACTTCGGGTCTGCGAAGGGCGTTCGAGAGTTGGTTTGTTGAAGAAAGGAGGCTTCGCACCTGCTGGGAGAGTTCGGCGTAGCTTTCGGTGCGCTTGATCTCGAGGTCCCGAGTGTGCTCCTTCAGCTGACCTAGAGTCTCTTTCATGGGCGAAAGCAACTGGTCGATCTCTTTTTGGGAGACCTGGCGCGCGTCCTTAAACTTGCTTTCTGCGACTTCAAGGAAGCTCTGTTGGGCTTGCGCCAACGCCTGCTTGGAGAGCGACGCAAACGAGTTCTCCAACTGCGTTTTGTCCTCGGCGAACTGCTTTCTTTGCCGCTCAAGCGCGTCCTCGCGCTCCCGGATCAGGGCCTCTTGGCTCTGGCTTTTGAGCTCAAAACCTTGGATTTCGAGGTTTGCTTGCTCGACTTCGACTCGCAAGGAGTCGATCTCCGACTCCAAAGCCGAATGGGTTGCTCGCAACCCAGAGAGAGACTCGCGCAACGTCGAAACTTCGCCTTCGAGGGGCAAAACTTCGTTCAACCGCGTCTGAATCGCCGCTCGCTCAGAAGTAGCCCGATCCAAGCTCGCCTTGACATCGTTCAGACGATCCTCGGAGGCCCGGACCAACCCGTCCACGCGGCTTTTCGATAAGAAAAACGCCGCCGCGAATCCCATCGCCGCCGCCAAAAACGCGACGACCAACAGCATCAAAGAACCATCTTTAGGCATAGAACATGTTTACGGACGTCTAGTAATCTCCAAAAGGTGCGCCTCGAGTCGATCTGTTGCCGCCGCAAGCCCCCATTGTGCGTGGATTCCCGGAATATTTGCCAGGGCTTTCTCTCTCGCCGCCGTCGGATTCTCAAGAACCCGGCAAATCTGCTGGGCAACCGACTCCGGCGTCGGGTCCGCCAGATACCCAATTTCCGCCATCGTCTCCCTCAAGCCGCCCTCCCGAACCGTCACTACCGACGCTCCGCAAGCCGCCGCCTCCAGCGGCACATAGCCAAACGGCTCTAGCCGAGGAACATACAGCACGCAGGCCGCGCGTTGCATCAACCCAACCAACTCCTGGTCAGAAATCAGGAATCTCCACTCCAACTCAACCCCCTGCTCGACCGCAAGAGCGTCGAGCGACGCCTTGTAAGTCTCATCCGTATAGTTCCCCACCCAGACTAGCTTGGAGCGTGGAGAAGGCATCGCGCCGATCCCGCGAATGGCGAGCTCAAGCCGTTTTGGAGTCGCAATCGCTCCTACTCCTAGTACAAACGACTCTCGAAGCATCGGGCTCGGAGTGAACTTTTCGAGGTCGATCCCCAAATAGCAAACCTGCGCGTTCAGCCCATAAACCTTTGCCACAGACTCCGCCGAGAAATAGCTGTTGACCAAAATCCGGTCAAACGACTTCGCGTTTGCTAACTCCGCCTGCGCCTGTCTTCGGAGCGCGACCATGTCAAAAACACCTCGCAACCGCCGCCGCCAGGATACACCTCCTTCGGGCCCAAGCCAAGCCAGCCGAGGTAATGCCTCGTATAAAAACCGATTTGGCTCCTGCAGGTACAGCAACTTCGGGCCGCCGAAATACCGCCCGATGAACGGCGAGTGATATTGGCAACAGGTGTTTGCAAAGAGCACGTCAAACCCGCGCATTTGGTCAGCGCAAACCTGTGCGTGAGCCTCCATCGCTCGCATCGCCAAAGTGGGCCGGGCGATGTGCTTGACCACGCGTTTCAGGTACGAGGTCTCGTCGCCGATGATCCCCGCCGGAACCTCGTGCTCTGGGCACGGCATCTTCATCCAGTCCGGGTTCGGTACCGGCGGACGCCAGTGCTCCACCTCGTGTCCTTTGCCGACCAACCCCGTCAAGTGGTCATGCAAAGCTCGCCTTGCGCCCCCCGTGGGCAAGTTTGACCACACCGCGATTTTCATTTTCTGTGCCAACATTACCCCGTGGAAACGTTCCGAGTTGGTATCGACTTTCGCGGTGCCCAAAGCGGCGGGGGAAGCGGGCAACGGGGAATTGGGCGGTATACAACCGACCTGGTTCTCGGGCTTCTTGAGCATGGCCGCAAAATCGTGCTTGATGAGCATAGCACGGCCCTCCAACTCGTCCTTTTCCACACCGATGGAGTCCCGATTCCTCCCTCCATCCACGGCTTAGTCGAAACCGCGCCGATCAGCGCCCCCAGATGGGATTCCCCCAACAAACCGCTGTGGATGCGAATCCCGAAAATCCGCTCGCTTCCTGCCCTTCATCAAGCGCACTTAGAGCGAACGATCGAAGCTCAACACCGAGCCATGACCAAGCAAATCGAGGCAGCCGAACTCGATGTCATGCACTTCCCCACGGCTCTTGACGTCGGCAGTTATCCATCGGCGGCTTCGACGTGTCCTCAAGTGATGACCGTGCTCGATACGATCATTCTCTCCCTCCCCGAAGTCGGCCTGAACCGTTACCCGAGGCACCTGCAGTGGTTCTATCGACACCAGATTTTGAACCTACAGAAGGCGACCCGGTTGGTAGCGATTTCCGAGGCGACCAAGGCGGACGTCGTCCGACAATTCAGTTTTTCTGCCGACACCATGGATGTCGTCTACCCCGCGGTTTCGCCCCGTTTTGGTGAAGATCACCCCTTCCCCACTCTTCAGGCACTCCAAAATAAACGCTACTTCCTGTTCTGCAGCGTGCCCGACCCACACAAAAATCCCCGTGAAGTCATTGAGGCATTTTCGATGCTTGAAACTGACGCGATGCTAGTCTTCGTTTCCCCATTGGATCACCCGGCAAGCCATGAAGCCCAAGCTTTAGCAGACTCCAAAGGGCTGGGCGAACGGTTTCTCATCACTGGCTTCGTCGAGGAATCTGAAATCTATCGCCTTTTCAAACACGCCATCGCCCTGGTGAGCCCATCTCAAATGGAAGGCTTCGGCCTCCCCGTCGCGCAAGCCATGCGGGCCGGAATCCCCGTGATCACCAGCAATTGCTCCGCCCAGGCAGAACTCGCGGATGGAGTTGGCTTATTGGTCAACCCAAATGACTCCGGCGAAATTGCGAAAGCAATGGAAGAATGCCTCGCCAGCTTCCCACCCGGGAAGCTCGAATCGGGGCGAACGCGGGCTGAACTCTTCGATCCCGAGGCAGTGACCAGAAAGCTCTTACAGACCTACATAACAGCTATCGCCGAAACGCGTACATCATCTCGTGGTTGAAGCCAGGCTTCAGGAAGCTGTGGACATCGTATCCGTTCCGCACAAAAAACTCCTCCAACCACGGACGGCCCTTGTCGTTCGGGATTTCGTGGTACTCAAGCAAGAACCCGTCGAACGGGTTGAGCAAGCCAGATTCTTGGAGAGCGTCAAGAATCGTATATTCTGAGCCCTCACAGTCGAGTTTCATGAACTTACGCTTTGCCGATCCCTCAAGGATAGGGCGAAGCACTTCGACGCTCCGCACTGTGCAGGGAATCTTCTTGGCCTCGTTGCCGGCTCCGGTGGCAAGGTGGAGACTTGTCGAACCGGTCAAAGTGTCGCTGAAAAGCACATCGATCTCGGCGTCGGACTTTCCGAGACCGAATGGGTGAATTGTTACTTGGTTCGACAGTCCGTTGCGCGCGACGTGCTCGGCAGCCCGCGAAGCAACGGAAGGCACCAGTTCGTATCCGTGCACTTCGGCGCCTAGCTCTGTGGCGGCGTAAACGGCAGAGACGCCGATGTTAGCTCCGACATCCACCAGCATTACTGGCTCGCTTGTCAGAAGCCGATAGACACCACGAGAATAGACGTCAAAAATGATGCCCGTCTCGAGGTGAGAGATGATCTCGAACTCGGTTTTGTCCCGTCTTGCCTGGAGCTTCCCTCCGGTCGCCGAAAATGAGAACCCGCTGGCATTTTGCAGGTCAACCAAGATCGGGACACTTTCAAGAATCCATCGATCCGCGACCGGGTCGATATCCAGACCACAACTCTGAACCTTGCCCGCTACCAAACTGGCTTTGGGGTCAACCGCCTGAACCTGCGAAATGAGGATTTTGCCCGACCGATATCCCTCGAGCCCAAGTCCTCGGATCAACTTTTTCAAGACCGTCTTTATCATTTATTCATCCCGTAAACCTCGGCAATTGTCCTCTCGGCTCCAACTTTGAAATCAAAAACGACCGCATCGCGCATGGCCTCGCGCCGCTTCTCCATCGAGGTCAGCAGCGTGAACTCACCGTTCGGCCCGCGCGAGTCTCGGTAACGGCACGGCCCAATTGCCGCCTCCGCAGTTACCTCAGGAACCGAGCCAAGCAAATCTCGCCGCACATAGAAGGCGTTGTGCCCTTGCGAGCAACCTACCAGCGCATAGCCCTTTGAATTTGCCAGCCGAGTCATTGCCGCCAGCGAAGCTCCAACGCAAAGCCCAGAATAGTGGTGCGTATACCGGTTGAACTCTTTTCGGAACGGGACTGAGACATCCGCATCGGGGCCATAGGTGGCCATGTACTCAAGAATCACAATGCTGGGCCGAGCGGTCATTGCCTCAAAAACGAAGTAGTCCATTGAGTCGATGTCTAAGCTAAACAGCCCAATCTCACCTTGATCGGCGAGCAACTGGTTGATGTTCTCAACCGTGACCAAACTCTCAACAAAGTCAACCGAGTATTGAGTCCGAAGGTCGAAGGTGTTGAGAAAAGCGTCCGCAGTCGGAACGCAGTCGACAATCGTTCCCGTCCAGTTGTCCTTCGTCAGCAGGTAGCGCGTGTTGCTCTGCCGGTAGTCCTCGATCCCGATCTCCACGAAGTGATCCCGATCGACTTTGACTTTGCGTAGGAGGTGCTGGATCAGTCCGTCTTCATCGAACTGCGAATAGACGCTGTATCCCGCTGACCGCCATTCATCTAACGCAGGATTCGTTTTGATCAGCAAATCCTGGATCAAGCCGGATTCGTGCTTGATCATCCACTGAAGTTTCAAGAATGGGTCGTCAGGAGCCGAATTATGCCGCCCCGACATCTGGAGCACTCGGCGAAGCCGCGCTTCGACCCAACTATTCAACTTTTCACGGCTTCGACGCAGCACAGACACTGCCCAGTATTATGCCTTTTCTTGCCTGATGGCGGTCAAAAAAAATCCTGATTCTGCTTGACAGAACCAGGATTGGGTGCGGGGACAGGATTTGAACCTATGACCTCCGGGTTATGAGCCCGACGAGCTACCAGACTGCTCCACCCCGCGGTAACAGACTTTATTGTGGCAGACTCAAAGCCCAAAGTCAAGGCGTGGGGGGAGCTTTCTGAATCAATGGCTCGCGCCACTTACCCGCGAGGCTATATTTCGTGCGGTCGTACTCCGTCTGAATATCCTCAGACTTGAGATACAACAGCCCGCGATTAACAGAAATCGCATGAATCAGGAATCCGTGCCGCCCATCCGCCTGTGTGTAATTGCCTTTCGAAGTGTTCTTGAAGGCCAGTCGGGTCATCGCGGTTGTTGCTTCATCGGGAGCAGCATTGCTGTTATCCCAGCCGATCAGGAACCCGTCTTGCTTCGTAGATTTGTACGGCAATGGGTCAAAGGAGCCGACCGCCCCGGCGTTCGCCGTCTCGGCTACCAGAACGATGCTATCCGCATTGTCAGCTTCTTTGCTCGCACTGCTTGAATACGCCGTGTAGAGGCCATAGGTCGATGGAATCGGGTCTCCGCCGGTCGGGCTCGCCGAGTAGGCATATTCCGAAGGGTCCGCGCTGGGGCAAACAAATGTCGCGCGAACGTTCATCAGAGGCTGGATGTCGCTGATCCAGGTGTAGGGGTATCCAGCTGGGCCGACTGCGGGTTCGCCGTTTGCGCCAACCTCATAAACCGGTGGGAAGCGATCATCGTGCTGATCGGCGTACAACTGCAATGCTTCTCCGATTTTGCTCAGATTTTTTTTGCAAGTCGTCGCGAATGCCTTGTCTCGCATCGATATGTAGACAGGAATCAGACCAATCAGGATGAGGGCCGTGGCACCAAGAATCCACTTGACGTCCTTTCGGGACATATATTGGACGCCCGGAGACTTAGCTCCTTCTGGCGCATCAACGTCGTAGGCGGTGTTTTCGCTCACTGGTTCCTTCCCTCGTCTGAGTCTGTCTCGTCGCTTGCAGTGATAAACCCGTTATCCCTGAACATTTTGGTTGCCACGGGCCGATCAATCTCCTCGAATGATCCCTTGCCTGGCTTCGTTGGCATTCGTAGCATCTTGACATTCTTCTGCCCGACCTTCTTCTGGAAGGTCGCAAGAGCGGCAATCTGCTTCGTTGTGAGTGCGCCGCCCAAAACCGCGACGCCCTTTTCAACGATCTCTGGTAACGCCGTGATGTGCTTCAAAACCGATCCCTGGAACGCCAGCAGGAGTTGGCGTTGGCGCTCTGTACGAACAAAGTCCCCTTCCGCCTTGGGGTCACCCTGTCCACCTTGCGGAAACTCTTTTGTCTTCGGAGTGGTCTTTCGATAGCGAACGTAGCACATCGCATCGTAGCCATCAAGGAGCTTACGGCCGGGTTGGAAGTCGACGAAGAGCCCGCCTGCTTTATCGATATAGTCCATGCGGTGCTTGATCATCACCTCAACCCCGCCAACGGAGTCAATTAGCTCCTGGAACGCGGTGTAGTCGATCTGGATCGTGTGATCGACCTTCACTCCGGTGAGGACTTCAACAGCCTGCTGCTGAAACTCGTTGGCCTTTCCGGGCTTTGCCAGGTTGTGATAGGCATTGATTTTGTGATCGGGACCGCCCTTGAGGCGCACCCTCGTATCCCGAGGAATCGAGATTCCGGTGATCGTTTTCTTGTCAAAATCCAGTCGCGCCAGGAGGATCATGTCCGCCCGGCCAGCCTGCTTGAGAACCGTCTGCCCCCCCGGAGCGAGGTCTTCGTCACACCCTAGGAGTAACAGATTGACGGCGTTTTGGCCAAACGTCTCTTTGGGGTCAGCAGTTAGTCCAGGAAGAACTTCCCTCATCACCTGGCTTCGACCCAACCAGCCTACAACTGTCCCGCCAAACAAGAACAGTACGATCCAAAGGAACCAAAGGATGTTCCCCCACACCGGGCGACGTTTGCGTTTTGCGGCTCTTTCGCGCACCGGAATGCGCACTTCTGGCTCTTTGTTTGGTTCGATGATTCGTTTCAACGATGCTTACCCTTCCCTAGTTCCCAGCCGCCTCAACTTCGCGCTGAGGAAAACGAACTCTAAAGGTGCTTCCGTGCCCTGGTTCGCTTTCTATTTCTACTTTACCGTCATGGCTGTTTGCCAGTTCCAAAACAATCTTGGTTCCCCAGCCACTTCCGCCTGCCTTCGACCACTGGCTGCGAGCATTTCCGCTGAGGATTCGCTTCGCGACGTCGGGCTCCATTCCGGGGCCAGAGTCGACGACTTCAAACCAGTGCTCTTGGTTTTGGAACGTATAGCGAACTGTGACGGAACCCAGGAACTCGTCTTCGTCCGCGCTGGCGAGGGACTCTTCCTCAATCGTTTCATACACCGCCTTGATCGAGTTTCCGACCAAGTTCTGCACGATTCGGAACACAAAGAGATCGTCATACGCCGTCTCGGGAGCACCCGCTTCGATCTCGTAAATCATCTCGACGTGCTTCGACCGAGCCTCGGTTTCCAGGTACGCAGCGCCATTTTCGATGGTCTTTGCCATGTTTCCCATCTGAAAATTTGGGCGTAACGAGCGACCCGCCGACATGTCGCTGATCAGCCGCGAATAGCCCACAATTCGGTCCACCGACTGCCGCAAATCATCAACGAGCGGATCGAGCGACTCCAGGCTTTCCTGCACCTGCTCTGACAGCTCGGTAGGTTCCATATTCCGCTTGAGGTCGTCAATCGCCATTTCTCCAAAGCTGAGCGAGGCGTACAACGAGGCCGCAAGGTTCCCTATGTCGTGCGAGACTTTGCCCATTCCCAACAGGGTCGAGGCCCGGGTTGATTCTTCTTGAAGCCGGAAGTTGTGATACGCCATCGTCGCGACCGACGCGATCGTGTCTAGAACCGCGCCGTCGGTGTCGTTGAACGGCTCCCCCTGCTTGTTGAGGAGCTGAACAACGCCGATGGGCTGCTCGTCCTCCATCATTAGCGGGGTCGCCACCATGCTTCGAACAACGATCCCTGTCGCGCGTTCAAAGGGATTGAGCTCACTCTCTGGCCGCTCCGGAATCTCTTTTAGAAGCGTCCGTTGCTCCTGAAACGCCGCTCCTGCCATTCCAAAATCATCGGCGATGTCCTTCATCGGGAGCTTGGGCTCCACTTCGACGGGAAGAACGTGTTGGAATACCAGCCGGCTCGTCGCTGGGTCGTGGAGGTAAATCGTGCCGCCGTTTGCGCCGACCGCTTCGACACAGATTTTGAGGACATCCCGCAGTAGCGTGTCGAACTCGCCGTGCGAGGAGAGCTTATGGGTCGCCAACTGAACTGCGCGTATCAGCCGACCGTTGACATCCATTCCCGCTAGTTTACTTGACCGCCCCCGCTGGAAGAACCTGGAATTTGAACACCGCCGGACTGCTCGGCGAGCTCATGATCGTGTTCTTCTGCTTGAAAATTTTGGTCGCAGTCGCCAGAGGTTCCATTCCGCCTAAGTTTCGGGCGGCCACTGGGAACTGCTCGCTCTTGATTCGCAGGGCAAGCCGATGCCCCTTCTTCACCATGTGCGCCGCATCCCAAAGCGTGAGTTTGGCCCGATAAGTCTTCCCCGCCACGAGTGCCCTCGGCTGGTCAAAGCCGTTCACATAGGCCGCCCGCAGCTTCCCGCCCCGAAACGCCGGGTAAGCCTTCCCTTTCTCATCCACATCCCAAACGTCGCCGAAAAAGTCGGTGTCCTTGGCTTGACTCTTGAAGTCAAATTCGATACTCATCGGGCCTGTAATCGTCGTATCCTGCCTCATTGGCTCCGACGTGAGGAAGATTGGCGCGGTGGCGAGCTCTTTCGACTTTGAGAACATCGTGCCGTTCTGCGAACCGATGTCCAGAGTATCGATGCCAATTTTGATCTTGGCTGGGTCGAATGTGTAGCTCTTCGCCGTCGCCTTGTTGAGCTTATCGACCAGCTTGCTCGTCGCCAGATCGAGTTTGAAGGACTGCGAGGTGCTACCCGCCAGCGGCCAGTCACTCGCCTCAACCCACTTGTTTGCCCCCGTCACGAAGAACTTTGCCTTCGCAATCTTTTGCATACCGACCTGCTTCTCTTTCAGCCAAGTATCGAACCAACGAAGGTACAGGGGATCAAGATCAAGAATCGCGTGATCGCCAAATTTGACATCTTGCAAACTTGAAGTCGTGTTGAAGAAGTGCGTCCATGGCCCATAAATCAGCCACTGGTTCTGCTTACCATTCGCCCGCCCGGACATCCAGTTCATCTGAGTTCCGATCTCGTCGCCGTCGAACCATCCGCTGATGTGCAGCACCGGAATCTCGACTTTTCCGATCAGGTTTTGGAAGTCAAACGTCGGCCACTTCTTCGCGCCTTCCTTCGTCAGCCAGCGGTCATAGATCTTGCTGGTAAAGCCGAACATCTTCTCGTCGACCTTCGACAGCGGAAGCGTATTCAGAGCCTTCAAGTTTTTCATCGTCGACATCGCATCCAGCGCGCCGTTGCCGTTCGGATTATCAACCACTCGCATCCACCAAAGGTCGCTCATGAGTAGCAACGTTCCGCCATCAAACGGCAGGTTCGTCATCGCGCTCCCCGGAGGCGAAACTTGTGGGACGATGCATTTGAGCGAAGGGTGGTTCTCGACCGCTGCCGCCCATTGGACAAACCCAACGTAGGAGGCACCGATCATCCCAACTCGGCCATTGCTCCAGACCTGATTATCGATCCAATCGAGGGTGTCGTACCCGTCCGCCCGCTCGCTCTCCATGGGTAGGAATTCGCCTTTGGACTCGCCCGTTCCTCTTACGTCCTGAAGAACAAAGGCATAACCCCGGCTGGCAAAGAAGTTCGCGTTCGTCGCCGACGCTTTGCGCCCATACGGTGTGCGAGCGAGGATCACCGGATAGCGACCTTCCTTCTTAGGCCGATAGATCGTCGCCTTGGTCAAAACTCCATCTCGGAGCTTTATGTCCGCGTCCTCAACTACCGTCTCCATTGTCGCCTGACTCAGTTCCGGGTACTTCGCCATTGGGTCGACAAAAAGGCCATTTGCCCCTTTCAACTCAAATCCAATCTTCTGTGATGGGATGTTCCATCCCAATAAGTTTCCTCCAGAATCCATCGCCATCGACCCACCGACAGCTCCGAGTTTCATGGGATAGATCTTCGTATCCAGTGGCTTCCCAGCTATTGAAATCGAACGCAAAGTCGGCGCATTGAACTCAAGGTCGAGCGGCATCAAGCCTTCCAGCAAGAAGGTCTTCACTTTCGTGCTTCTGGTCACCTTAGAGAGGTCTAGGCCCGCCAAAAAACCTGGGTGAAAGCTGGCGAATGCGGGCAGGGTCGGCGTAAGGGCTACTTCAGTTGGCTTCGCGCCTGCACCGTTGGCAAAGGTCGCCTTGCCGTCCGCAAATTTGATCGTCGAAGCCCGAACCGTCTTGGTCCCTTGCAGCATTTTCTCATCAAAGTCGATCTTGCTGACCTTCCCGTCTTTCGATTCAAATCTCAGCTTAGAGGAAATGTGAAAGCCTTGCAGATCGAGCTCGCTGGCCGACTCCTGAACGCCGTTGCCGAGATCGCGAAACACACTTGATCCGGATTCTTTTCCGTCAAAGCGAAATATGAACTCCTTTGGAGCGACCTGAAGGCCAAGGGCGAAAAAGATTGGCGACATATTGCCAACATGATACGCCCTTAAGCCTTTGCAAGTTTCGATGATTGTCTAAATAAACTTGATTTTGACATGCTTTGACTCTTGATCATCATGGTCGCGGTCATGGTCCTCTGCGGCCGGATTTTTCGGCTTTAGCACAACAGGTGGAGTGGTCACGGATTCAGGAATAATTTCTCCGTTCAGTCGACGCATGTAAATCTCCATCGCTTTGTCGTCTGGGAACCTCAGGAGCCCCTCTTCAACAACCTGCTTTTGCTCGGTCACGTGTCCCGTTTCCCGCAGAGAAACCGCTAGCCGTCTATAGTTCGTCAGAGCTGCGTCCTTTTCTTGTTCGCCAAGGTGCACCCAGTTTTCGTTTACAACCTGCCTTGCCCGCTCCATGTACGGAATGGCCTTATCGAACTGTCGAATCCCGTCCCGCTCCTTGAGGTAGCAGAACGCAATTGTCGTCAGAATGTCGATGCTCTTCGGGTTGTTTGTTAATCCCTCATTCAAGAACTCCAAGGCATGCTTCAGCCCATTCGGCGACTTATCCCACAGCATCACATTTGCCCCTGTCGTCCAGCCCTGGATGAACTGTGGATCGAGCAACGTCATCAGGCGGTACAGCGGCAACGCATCTTCGGGCTCATTATGCCTGTGGTTCTTCATGTCCTTAAAGCTCGCCGTGGCCCGCTCAACATCGCCCATGATTCCCCTGAAATCTTCTTCGGACGAAGGCACCACCGACACGATATTCGACTCGTCGTGAATCTTCTCTTCACTCTTGGATCCTTCATGCGCCTCCTTACCCCGAGCCTTCTCGGCGTCGGTCCGTGGTCGCATTTCGACGCCGTTATGCAGGTACAAATCGGCATGTAGGAACAGCCACGCCGAGCCGCTGGTACGGAATTGGCCCAGCAACGAAGCCGCCGCGTGCGTGTCCTGAGCTTCTAGCCCAACCGGCTTGATCGCCGGATTCACCGACTCTTTGATCAGTCCCGAATTGGCACCAAAAACTGCCGCAACAAGGACTGAACCGCCGCCTACAATACTTCCAAACTTCATGGTCTTAGATCGCCTGCTTGCGGAACTTAGTCCAGCTCAACGTCACCATCGCTCCACTGTAGAACACGGCGTAGCCAACGAGGAACGCGATGACCCAAAGCGGCACCATCGACCAGCCGATGTAAACCGCTCGGCCCCCAAGGTCAAATAGACCCGTCTGGGGCAAAACTGCATTGACAACCTGGCAGAACGGCTTGAGTGCCGGATTCGCGCCGTACGCCATGCCGAGTCCGCGGCTCATCATCGGAGTCCCGAAGGCGAAGATGAACGACATCGTTGCCGCCGCGCTGGGCGTCATGTAGGTGCTCAGCGTCATCGAAACCGCGCAAACCACAACCAGGCCGATCATCTTGGCGAAAAGGTATTGCAACATGATCACCTCGAACTTGACGTGGAAGATCATCAAAGCAACTGCCGTCAAAACCGCGAGCAGAAGGAACGAAATCCAGGTCACGAGCACTGCACCGATCAGCTTCCCAATGAGCAAATCTAACCGAGAAATTGGCCGAGCAAGCAGCGGATAGAGCGTCCGATTCTTGATTTCATCTGGAATCAAGCGCGACGCCGTGAGAACCCCGATGATCGTCGAGAACAGTCCCAAAACCGTCACGGCCATGTCCTTCGCAAACACCTCAAGCCCGTCGAACCCAAAGAATCCTAATGTGCTAGAAGCCAACAAGATCACGAAGCCAAGAATCGCGACGACCCAAAGGTCCTTGCGCCGAAGCGACTCTAAAACGACACAGCGCGCCAGGGCGCGATAAGCGGAAAAGTTCATGCTGCTGCCTCCACGGTATCAATGAAATAGTCTTCAAGCGAGCCCTCTTGGCTCACAACATCGAGAATCTGACCGCCTTTATCCTGCAATCTTGTGATCGCTTGAACCAGGCCGTCTTTGGCTTCAAATCGAGCAGTTTTGCTTCCGTCGGCGTTCTCGCTCCAGGCCTCGGTCAGACCGAGCATCGAGACATCGCCGCGATAGGTGACATAGAAATTTCGAAGAGTCGCCTTGAGCTCATGCATATCCCGCTCCTCAACAAACTTGCCTTTGTGGATTAGCAAGATTCGATCGCAAAGCATATCGACCTCGGCAAGCTCGTGGCTGCTAAAGAACAAAGTCGTCCCCTGCTCCTGCCGCTGTTTCAAAATACTTCTTAGTTCCTTTCGACCAACTGGGTCGAGGCCGCTAGTGACTTCGTCAAGGATCAAAAGCTCAGGATTACCGAGGAGCGACTGGGCGATTCCGACTCGCTGGAGCATCCCTTTGCTCATACTTCGGTTGAGTTTGTTCTTCGCCTGGGCGATGCCAACGACTTCCAATAAATCTTCAATCTCGTTGCGAAGCAACTTCCCCTTCATTCCTTGAAGCTCGCCGTACATGGTCAGTGTCTCCATAGGCGTGAGGAAAGGGTAGTACATCGCGACTTCCGGCAGATACCCAATCCGATTGCGAGCCTCCGGAGTCCCCGCCTCAATCCCAAACACCGTTGCTGAACCTGATTTGGGTTCAACAAAGCCCATCAGGGCCTTCAGGGTAGAGGACTTCCCTGCCCCGTTCGGTCCCAAGAAACCGACGATCTCGCCGCGCGCAACCTCAAAATTGAGACCCTGAACGGCATCTAGCTTCTCCCCCTTTTTCGTCCGATATTGGACGTAAAGGTCATTGACTTCAATTGCAGAACTCATATGCTCGATATCTATGTCGGCTTGTTAGGTTTTTTCTAAAGGGTTTCCCCGGTAAACTTGCGGTTCAAATGAAGCTCCACGAGTATCAGTCGAAGGACTTGCTGGCAAAGTACGGCGTTCCCGTCGCCGCTGGTGACGTCACTTCCGATCCTGCCGAAGTCAAAACGATTGCCGAAAAGCTCGGCGGAAATGTCGTTGTTAAAGCCCAAGTATTGATGGGGGGCCGAGGGAAGGCTGGAGGAGTGAAGCTCTTCACTAACGCCGATGAAGCCTCGACTTTTGCCAAAGAACTGATCGGCAAGCGGCTCATCAGCATCCAAAACCCCGACGGAATGGTCGTAGAAAAGGTTCTTGTCACCGAGACCATCGATATCGCTCAGGAGTACTACCTCTCGGTTCTGCTTGACCGTTCGCTCCAACGCAACGTCGTCATGATCTCCAAAGAAGGCGGAATGGAGATTGAAGAAGTGGCCGAGCACAACCCCGACGCCATCGTCAAGCTCGTCGTCGACCCGGCCTGGGGCCTTTCGGATTTCGAGGTCCGAGCCGCCGTCAAGAAGGCAAACATTCCGAAGGAAGCCGCTGGACAGATGGTTCAGATGATCAAAAAGCTCGTTCGAGTTTATGAAGAGAACGACGCCGACATGATCGAAATCAACCCCTGCGCCTTGGACTCCAATGGCAAGCTTATCGCCGCTGACGCAAAAGTTTCCATCGACGACAATGCACTCTTCAGACACCCTGGCTACAACGAGACTTCCTCCGACTCCGCCGATCACCCTATCGAGGCGGAGGCCATGAAGCGCGGAATCGCATACGTCAACCTCGGCGGCGAGATTGGAATCATGGCCAATGGCGCCGGACTCACTATGCAGTCCCTGGACGAAATTAATGCCGCGGGTGGTCGCCCGGCAAACTTCCTCGACGTCGGCGGCGGAGCGAACGCCGAGCGTGTCAAGACCTGTGTCGAACTCATCCTGATGGACCCGAACGTCAAGGGCCTCCTGATCAACATCTTCGGCGGAATCACCAAGGTCGACGAAGTCGCCAAAGGGGTTCTCACCGCATTCGGCGAGATGAACGTCACCATCCCCGTCGTTGCCCGAATAGAAGGCACCAACGTGGAAGAGGGCCGCAAGATCCTTGAAGGCTCACAGGTCATCCCTGCGGCAACCGTTCAGGAAGCTGCGAAGATGATCGTCGAACTGGCACACGCCTAATCAGAGTCAGCAAAAAAGCCCCGACTCAGTTGAGTCGGGGCTTTTTTGATTAGCGGCTTACTTCGCCGTAACCCGAACGTCGATTCGACGGTTCTTAGCCCGGCCTTCCTCGGTTGCGTTGTCCGCGATCGGATGAGCCTTTCCATAACCTTCGAAAGCCAATCGATCTGCCGCGACTCCCATGCCGACCAGCTTGTGATAGGTGGTGTTCGCCCGGTCGGTCGAGAGCTTCATGTTGTAGGCGTCGGCACCCTTGTTGTCGGTGTAACCGCCGATCTTCAGCTTCACTGCTGGGTAAGCCTTCATGATCTCAACGATGTTCTTCAACTGAGTCTCCGACTCTGGCTTGAGCGAGGACTTCGCGGTGTCGAAGTACAAGCGATCAAACGTGAACCACGTCTCCTTATCAACCGGCTTGTCCGACTTGATGAACTCGACGAGCTTCCCTTCGACGCCATCCTTTGCGACATTGGCGTCCAGCTTCATTTCCGGAGCCTTAACCTCTGGCGCGGCAGGCATCGCAGGAGTTTCAATTTTTGGTTCCGCCGGGGCTTCAACTGCCGCGACTGGCGCGGTTGCCTCAACGGCTGACCGGGGGCAGCCCGGCATTCCTAGCAAAAGCCACACACCAAGCGCGCCAAACCCTAGAATAGCGAGCAAGCCAACCGCGCCACCCTTTCCTGCACTAGCACCCGCCGCCGGAAGGTTCCCGGCCGCCGCCGCGATCTTGTGTCCAGCGTCGCCAGCAACGTCCACACCCTTCGCTGCAGCTCCTGCCGCGACAGCCGCAGCCGCCGCAACCGGAGCGACAACCGCTTCCTTGACTTCTTCGGCATCGCCAACGGTGATCCGTTTCGCCGCCTTTGGAGTCTCAAATTCAGGAACAACAACTTTTGGAGCCTCAACCTCCGGTACATCAACTTTCGGCACATCGACCGAAGCCGCCGAAACTCCGGCCAATCCGGCAAGCCCGGCGACCGCAGCCTTCACGTCGAACGGTAAGCCAAGTCCGGCGGCCTTGTCCGCAATCGCATCCTTGTTATCGTTCAACAGAGCCGCCAGTCCGGCACCCGTGACTCCTGCGCCAAGCGAGGAAGCCAAGGTTCCGAGCAAGCCTGGAGCCGTAAGGTTGAGAGCCTTGCGAGCCTCGTGATCCGTCGTTCCTGCCGCCTTTGCAACCGCCGCGACCGATTCCTTCGCATGATCGCCGAATAGGCTGCTCACAATCGGATGTCCAGCTTCAACAAGGCCAACAAGCCCGCCCGCCGGATTCCAAACTTTGCTGAAATCAAAACCGTTACCAACGAACGACTTGATAAGTTCTAAAACTCCGCCATCGCCTGCCTTGTGCGAAACCGCTCCGAGCAGAGCCGGGATCACCGCGTCCGCGATCTTGTGCGCCTTCTCGGCATCAACTCCCAAAAAGGGACCCATTCGCGCGACCAGATCGTCCGTGAAATGCCCCTTGACCAAATCAATCAAATTTGCCATTGCGGCATAAGCATATCACCAAGGCTCGCTGGTTGCCAGTACTAGGTCATAACCACTCGTCGCGTTTCACAATGAGGAACGTAAACGCGCTACCTTCCACGAGGCTTGCCACCAAAACTCCGATTGCCACGCCTGGGTGAAACAACACCCGGAACCACTGATAATTCAGGATTCCCACTACATCAAAGATTAACCCGAACCCGGCAACCCAGCAGATGTTGTCGCGGACGAATTGGTTCCTCTGTGACATCAATCCAGCGATTGCGATCCAAATCACTCCAAGTAACATGGTTCCCCAGCTTGGCGAGTTTCCGAGCCCCGTGCCGATCACGAGTCGTACAAACCCCATCACCATGATGAGCACCGAACAAGCTAAGAAAAGCCTTTCGTTTAGATTCAAAGGCTTTACCGTGTCCGAAACAGATTGAGGAAGCCGTATCGTCGGATCAAGCAACGCTTGGCAGAACTGGCACCTGACCGCCGATGCAAAGAGGGTTTGCCCGCATTTTGGGCAAATGCGAGTCGGAGGAGCGTCCGTCCTCACTTACGATCCGTTTCGCCAATTAAGTAGATCATCATGGCATTGGTGATAAGGTCAAACAGCACACCAATGAACCCCATAAATCCCCAGAACCCCATTGCCGTCATCGCTAGAGCAGGCAAAAGATTCATCAATCCAAAGATGATTCGAACTCCGCAAACGTAGGTGGTCAAATCTCGGACCCATTGCGCCTTGGTGAGCAACGCGATTCCAAACAAGACTTGAAGTGAGTAAATTCCCACACCAATCCAAGTGAGAGTACTAGCCACGTCACCTTCTTTGATCTTACTGACCGCGACCAACACTTGACCAATATTTATCAGGCCCATAACGATGAAGTAGATGCAAACGATGTTGTACGCAGGATCGACCCACTTCGGCTTGCCGAAGTAAGTCTGTGTGTGACCGTCCTCATAGGCAAACATCCCTTTCTTGTCCTGCATCGGCCTCGCAACATTGGCGAGAGACGCCTGACAAAACTGACACTGACCAAATCCCGCTGGGACCTGGGACTTACAATTAGGGCAAATAACAAATCCGTCCATGTGGCTCACTCAGAGTTACCCATTCTATGAGAATTCAGCTGCAAAACGCAACAAAAAAGTCCCCCATCACGGGGGACTCTTAACAATTTTGGAACCTAAAGGCTACATCTTGATTTCGATATCAACACCGCTGGGAAGATCAAGGCGCATCAGCGCGTCGATCGTCTTGTTGTTCGGCTCGATGATATCGATCAATCGGTTGTGGGTGCGAAGCTCGAAATGCTCCATCGACTCCTTGTCGATGTGCGGCCCACGGATGACGCAGAAGCGTCGGAGGTGAGTGGGGAGCGGTACTGGACCCTTCACGCGAGCGCCAGTGCGCTTCGCGGTTTCTACAATCTTTTCTGCGCTGGTGTCGATTGACCGGTGGTCATACGAACGCAGCCTAATTCGGACTCGAATTCCTGCCATTTGATATTTCCTTCGCTCATCGAAAAAACACGCATGGCGGCAAAACCAGCGTCAACCTCTCGGGAGCAAGATAAATGATACCCGGCGGGTCGCCTTTGGAGCTTGCTTGCTAATCACAATCAAAATCAGCCTTGTAAACTCCGCGTTAAAAGAGGCAAAATGAATCGCCCTCTTATGCCGAAAGCCACGACGACCGGATTGATTCTTGCTGCGGGGAAGGGCACCCGGATGAAGTCGGATTTACCGAAGTGCTTGCACAAAGTGTGCGGAGTGCCGATGGTGAAGCTGGTGGCGGACAACATGATCGCCGCTGGGGTGGATGAGGTCATTATCGTTGTCGGTCATGGCGGCGAAGCTCTGATTTCCGAGCTTGGCGACGGCTACAAGTACGCCTGGCAGAACGAGCAGCTCGGCACCGGACACGCGGTTCAGTGCGCTCTTGCCGAGCTTGGCGAGGTCGAAGGCACGGTTCTGATCGCCTGTGGCGACACTCCGCTGATTTCCACGGATTACTTCAAGGAGTTTATTGGGGCGCATGGTGGCGTTTGTACGCTTTCGGTTGCTCATTTGGCGGATGCCCACGGCTATGGTCGGGTGGTCGTCGAGGGTGAGAACGCGACGCGGATCGTGGAGCAGAAGGATGCCTCGGACAACGAGAAGCAGATTCGCCATGCGAACGCGGGGATGTACTGCGTCGAGGGTGCGGCGCTTCGCGAGGCGTTGAAGACATTGAAGTCGGATAACGCACAGGGCGAATACTATCTGACCGATATCATTGGGTACTTCTCGGGTTCTGGACGGCCGGTGAAGGCGTTCATCAGCGACGATCCGGCGATCCTTTTGGGGGTCAACGACCGGGTCCAACTTGCTGAAGCAAACGCGATTCTGCGAAAGCAGATCAACGAGCGGCACATGCGGGCGGGAGTCACTCTCGTGGATCCTAGCAGCACCTATATTGGGCCGGCGGTTGTCATCGGGCAGGATGCGATCATTGAGCCGAATACTCATCTGGAAGGTGCGACGAGTATCGGAAAAGGAAGCCGAATTGGGCCGAATAGCAAGTTCGCTGACGTCGAAATCGGAGAGGATTGCTACATCTTTTTGTCGCACGGATATGAGGCCAAGATTGGCAACGGCTGTCGAATCGGGCCGTTCGCGAACATTCGCCCCAAGACCGTCCTTGAGGACGGCGTTAGGCTCGGCAATTTTGTCGAGATCAATCGGTCACTGCTTCACGAGGGTGTGAAGGTGAACCACCTCACCTACATTGGTGATAGCGAAATTGGCGAAGAGACCAATATCGGCGCAGGCACGATCACCTGCAACTATGACGGCTACAAGAAGAGCCGGACAACGATCGGAAAAAACGTTTTTGTGGGTTCAAACTCAACGCTTGTCGCTCCGGTAACCATCGGCGACGGCGCGCTAACGGCGGCAGGATCTGTCATTACAGACGAGATTCCGGCAGGCGGAGCGGGGTTTGGACGAGCTCGTCAGGTAACCAAGGATGGGTGGGCTGAACGGCGTCGGCAACAACACGAAAACAAATCAGAATGAACGAAACCAATGATATCAAGCTGTTTGCCGGCAACGCGAACCCCTCTTTGGCGACTCGGGTCGCCGCCGAGCTTGGTGCTCCGCTTGGCAAGCTGAAGGCCTCGAAGTTCGCCGACGGCGAGATTCGGATCATGATCGAGGAGTCGGCGCGAGGGTCGGACGTGTTCATTCTCCAACCTACTTGCGCCCCCGCGAACGACAACCTGATGGAGCTGTTTATTCTTCTGGATGCGTTCCGCCGGGCTTCTGCGAAGCGGATTACGGTCGTGATGCCCTACTACGGCTACGCTCGGCAGGATAAGAAGGTCAAGCCTCGCGAGCCGATTACGGCGCGGCTGGTGGCGGACTTCATTCAGATGGCGGGGGCGTCGCGGGTGGTGACGCTTGACCTTCATGCCGACCAGATTCAAGGGTTCTTTAATATTCCGGTTGACCACCTGTACGGCGGGCCAATTCTCGGGCAGTATTTCATCGATAAGGGCTTGGCGAACCAGGAGGATGTTTGCGTTGTTGCTCCCGATGTTGGCGGAGTAGGGCGGGCTAAGAAGCTCGCCGATATGCTCAAGTGTCCGTTCATTGTTATTGCCAAGCGCCGTCCGGCCCCGAATCAGGTTGAAGTTGTGGAGATCGTGGGTGACTTCACGGGCAAGCGCTGCGTGATGATCGACGATATGATCGACACCGGTGGGTCGATTGTTTCAGGTGCTCAGGCTTTGATGGATCGCGGGGCGAAGGAAGTGATTGCTTGCTGTAGTCATGCGATTCTTTCCGACCCAGCGACGACTCGGCTACAGGAGAGCTGCATTTCGGAGGTGGTTGTTCTGGATACTGTTCATCTTCCGGAGGAAAAGCATTTTCCAAAGCTGACCGTGCTCTCTGCCGCTCCGCTTATCGCAGCGGCGATCAAGAGAATCAATCAGAACACCTCCATCAGCGAGCTGTTCGGGCAGTGGGGCTAGATCGATGAAGCTGCGGATGTGGCTGTACGACATCGCGCGGGAGCAATGCCCGACGCCTGCGTACATGCGGCATCTGTGTAAGCTCTCGCTCGATTCGGGCTACAACTCGCTTGGGTTGTATTTGGAGCACCGGTTCGCTTACCCGTCGGTGCCTTGGGTGGCGGGGCTGGGTGCACTCACACCTGAGTTGGTTCGCTCTCTTCAGAAGGAATTTAAGGAACTGCAGATCGTGCCGTTCATCAACTTGCTCGGGCATTTTGAGGGGTTTTTGTACGCTTCGGGCGGGGAGCAGTTTGCGTGTGAGCGGTTCGCAGGGATGTCCGGCGATCCGATCAATCCCAAGTTCGTTTCTTTGTGCGAGTCGATTGTAGATGACGCGATCTCGATCTTCGACTCGGAGCTGATTCATATTGGCGGGGACGAAACTGCTCAGCTCGGGCGCGGAGCTTCAGCGGCTTTCGTCAAGGCTCAAGAAGGCGACGGGAAGGCGGCTCTGTATGCGCGGCACTTCGCGCCGCTGGCTCAGCGAGTGGTTGACGCGGGGCGGACGCCCGGGGTCTGGGGGGACATGTATTTTGAGCATCCTTCCGCGTTAGATTCGATGCCAAAGGAGACGATGATCTTCGATTGGCAGTACTTCAAATCTCCGGAGTACACGTCTTCGATGTTTCGAGAGAAGGGTTTTCGGACGGTGTTCTGCCCCGCGGTTCATACCTACAACGCGGCTTGGTGCCACCTTCCACAGACCGAGCGAAACGTGACTGAACATGCCGAGGCCGCTGAGCGGCTCGGGGTTGAAGGAGTTTGCGTTACGACCTGGGAGCTCGGGTTGATGGGGAATTACAACACGATTCTTCCGGTGATCGAAGGGTGTGGGGCGATTATGAATTCGGCGCAAGCGGAGGTTGGGCGCGGTTTTCCTCTGGAAGGTGGGACTCGCGATCAGGATATTGCGATGTACCGGGATGACTCCCCCAGTTCCCCGGACCTCACCGACCCCTCTTGGAAAGAGGGGTACCTGCTGAAGGCATATCTCAAACACTCCGAAACTCAGGAAGAGTGGGCGCGGCTGATTGGGGTTGAGTTGCAGGAGTGTGGGTTGTCTTTCGTCCTGTCGGGTGATGAGCGTGAAGAGAAGCTCAAACTGCTGGCTTCAGACCCGTTTTTGAACGGTGACTGGTTCGCTTTTGGGGGAATCCGAAGCGGAATCAAGTGCCGCCTCTTGCTCTATTCCAACCCGTTCCTGCTCTGGCTACGGGACCGTGAGAGTTTGCTGGGGCCCGGCGGAGACAAGGCTTGGGAGATAGCGGAGCGGGCAACGGCATTTGCGCTGGACTCCGACCAGCGGGGCGTCAGCCAGTTCGTGAAGAAGTCGGTAGAGTTCGTTCGTCAGGTAGAAAAGGCCGCGAAAGCCTACGGAGAGAAGAAGCCCGGCGAGGCGATGAACCACCTGGCACCTTGCCGCCAGATTTTTGAAGATTTGGAGAAGATCGCAGTCGCCACCAACATCAACTCCTGCGGCTCGCTCGCCGATATTGAGCGGTGCAAGAAGGCGCGGCGGTATGTGGAGGAAGTTATCATCCGAATCAAGCAGTACGGCGGCGGCTCGCTGGGTTACTTGCCGTCTTTTGAAACTCTGATCCATCCCAAATTCGTGCCTCACGACCAGGCGAATTGGTGGCTGATTAACAAGTGGGCGAACGAGTAGAATCCCGCAATGGGATTTGATGCAGGGATTTCGAGGAAGCACTTTTTGTCGGGTTCGTTGCTCGCGCTGGGCGCGCCGTTGGCGGCGATCGCTCAGCAGAACGGGAAGGTCACAGTTGACGACATTAAGGCGGCGGAGAAGCTGGCTGGGATTTCGCTGACGGATGACCAGCGAAAGGGCGTGTTGGCATCCTACTCGCCGGGTCACGATGCGCTCCAGAAGCTTCGCGCCAAGGGCCTGAGCAACGACGTTTTGCCAGCCTTCAACTTCGTTCCCATGGGCAAGAAGCCAAAGGCAGGGTATCGGAACGACGTTCGCGCATCGGTTCCGAAGAACTTCGCGAAGCCGTCAAAAGACGAGGACATTGCATTCCTCACACTCACCGAACTCGGAGCCTTGATTAAGTCTAAGCAGCTTTCGCCGATCGAACTCACCGAAATTTATCTCAAGCGGCTAAAGGAGTTTGGGCCGAAGCTGTTTTGCGTAATCACTCTGACTGAAGACCTCGCCCGAGCGCAGGCCAAAGAAGCCCATGAGGAGATTCAGAAGGGTAAGTATCGTGGACCTCTACACGGGATTCCGTACGGAATCAAGGACCTGTTTGCGGTCAAGGACTACGTAACCACCTGGGGTGCCGAGCCCTTTCGGGATCAAACCCTGCCGTACGACTCGACCGTATTCGAGAAGTTGACGGCGGCGGGGGCGATTTGTGTGGCCAAGACTTCGGTGGGCGCCTTGGCGTACGGTGATCGCTGGTTCGGCGGACTGACCCTCAACCCCTGGAACCCGAAGCAGGGGTCCAGC
This sequence comes from Fimbriimonas sp., assembly GCA_965248555.1. GTDB lineage: Bacteria > Armatimonadota > Fimbriimonadia > Fimbriimonadales > Fimbriimonadaceae > Fimbriimonas. The sequence continues at coordinate 987,586 of CBDFJP010000002.1, forward strand.
GGTTCGTCGGCGGGTTCGGCGAGCGGGGTTGCCGCGGGGCTGTTCGCCTTCGGGATTGGAACCGAGACTCTTGGGTCGGTAATTTCACCTTCTCAGCGGTGCCGAGTGACGGGCCTGCGTCCCACTTTCGGGCGCACGAGCCGGTACGGAGCCATGGCCCTTTCTTGGACGATGGACAAGGTCGGCGCATTGGCACGATGCGCGGAGGATTGCGCGTTGGTTTTGGCGGCGATCCACGGAGCCGACGGCAAAGACCAAATGGCTGTGGACTATCCGCTGTCGTATCGGCCATCGGTCGATCTGTCGAAGTTGAGGATCGGGGTAATGGCGAGTCAGGGGTTTGACGAAGACGATGTGGCCAAAGAGATTGGACCGGTTGGTCCGTTGCTGCAGGGGATGGGGGCAAAGCTCTACGGGGTGAAGTTCACGCCACCGATTGATGGGGTGGATGAGGTGCTTTCGATTGAGGCAGCGGCGGCGTTTGACGAAATCACACGGGATGGTCGAGTGGACTCAATGAAAGGCTCGCTTTGGCCCCCGATTTTCCGCGCAGCAGAGTTGCATTCGGGCGTGGATTACGTTCAGGCGATGCGGGCGCGGACTCAAGTGATGATGAAGTTTGAGGAGGAGATCGCTCCTTTTGATCTTGTGGTGATTCCCGAGCGGGCGGGAGATGTGCTGGTAACGACTAATTTGACGGGCCACCCGCAAATATTCATTCCGATGGGAGTGAATGTGGATGGGCGACCGATTGGGGTGTCGTTGATCGGGCGGTTGTACGACGAAGGGACGATTTTGACGGTGGCGAATATGATCCAGCGGGCGACTTCGGTGTATCGGCTGAGGCCGGATTTATCGAAGCTGGGTTAGTCGTTTCAGTTCTGATTCGAATCCGGGGAAACTGGTGGCGATGGAGTCGGCACCAGTGATCTCGGTCTTGCCTTCGGCGACAAGGCCGGCGATGGCGAAAGCCATCGCGATGCGGTGGTCGCCGTTGGCGTCGATTATTGTTGCCTTGAGATTTGTGGGCCCGGTGATGGCCATTCCATCTTCAAAGGTTTCTACCGTTGCTCCCATGCATCGGAGGCCGTTGGCGACGAGTTCGATGCGGTCGCTCTCTTTGACTCTGAGTTCATTCGCATTCCGAATGATTGACGTTCCTTCGCATTGGGTGGCGAGGACGGCGAGGACGGGAATTTCGTCGATGAGGCGGGGGACCAAGTCGCCTTCGATGGTGAACGGTTGGAGGTTTCTGGCAGTCTCTAGGATCAGAGTTCCGACGGGCTCGCCCAACTCTTCTTTTACGTCGTGAACGGCGAACGGGACTTGGCATTGGGTGAGAATGTCTAGTATTCCGGTCCGAGTTGGGTTCACGCTCAGTTCGGTGACTTCTAAACGGCTACCGGGGAGGAGTGCGGCGGCGACCATGAAGAACGCGGCCGAACTGATGTCTCCGGGGACATTAAACTCGAATCCCTGCCCCTGTTGGCCGCCTTCGAGGCTGACTTTCAGCCCTTCAGTAACCACTTTGTAGCCCATGGCGCGAAGCATTCGCTCGGTGTGATCGCGAGAAAGTGATGGTTCGGAAACCGAAGTGGTTCCGGTGGCTCTTAGGCCTGCTAACAGGTTGCAACTCTTGACTTGGGCACTGGCTACTGGGCTGACGTAGTCGATGCCCTTTAGTTGTCCGCCACGAACGGTTAGCGGTGGGCGATCACCTTCGATTTCGGCTCCCATCAGCCGCAATGGAGTTGCGATTCGACCCATCGGACGCTTGGAGAGGCTGGCGTCGCCGGTGAACTGGACCGTCAGTGGACGAGAAGCCACCAAACCAGCCAGCAAGCGCATGGTCGTTCCACTGTTTCCGCAGTCGATTGGCCCGTTGGGTTGCATCCATTCTTGCGTCGGAATCAGGCGGAGTTCCTCGGGACCCAACATTTCGTGGCGCAGCCCCAGGTGGATCATCGCCCGAAGCGTATTTTCGCAATCCTCGCCTCGAAGGGGGGTTCGAACGACCGACTCGGATGAGGCAAACGAGGCAAACATGTACGCGCGGTGGGTCAAAGATTTATCACTTGGGGGTCTTAGCGAACCATTTATCGAGGCAACCGGATTGATCGTCAGCTTCATTTCTGCTTCCCCTTGAGCTTCGCCATCTCCTTCAGCCACTTCTCGATGCCCTTCTTGTCTGAGGCCTCGATCATCTGTTGAAGCTCGCCGAGTCGAGTGACATACGCACCTAGCACGGAAGCGACTTCCGTTCGGTTTCCGAGCAATATTTGGGTCCAGAGGTCGGGGTCGACTCCGCCGACCCGGGTCAAGTCTTTCCATGACCCGCCGCTGGCTTCGGTGGATTCAAGTTGCGCCCCGGTTTCGAGGAGTAAACCAGCTAAAACGTGAGGAAGGTGGGAGAGGATCGCCGCTGTACGGTCGTGTTCCGAGGCGCTTAGCCGGACGGGAAGTGCATCGAGCTCCTTCACTACCGATTCCAGCCGAGCCATCAGCAAAGCGGGTGCTGCGCCGGGGCAAATGATCCATTTGGCGCCTCGAAAAAGCCAGTTTGAGGCAAATTTCGGCCCGCCTTTCTCGTGCCCCGCCATGGGGTGGCTAGCGACGAACCACTCTTTGTCGGCTCCCCAGGCGACGACGTCGGCCTTGATGCTGGCGGTGTCGGTTACCAGGGTTTCTCGGCCTCGCGATGAATAAACTTGATCTAATACCGTCACTATAGAGGCGGGCGGTACAGCGACAAAGACCATGTCAGCTCCGCTCGCTTCCGAAAGAGAGACCGCCTCGTCGATGGCGTAACGCCTAACGGCGATGTCAGTGTTTTCGGTGGAAAGGTCATAGCCAATGACCCGGTGGCCTTTGGCCTTCAGCCCCATGCCTATGGAGGCCCCGATGAGGCCAGTTCCGACGATTCCGATGGTCATGATTGAGCCCCTCCGTAAGGGAGCCCCTGCTTCCAGGCGGCTCCGGAGACCGGCTGGAAGCAGGGGTTACCTTGAGCGCTTGAATCCGTGAGTAATGCGCGACAAAACCAGGGCTGCAACAGCTTCATTTGGAGTCACTAGGTTAGCATATCAGGCTTCTCCAACAGCCCACTCAATGTACTTCCCGTAAACTCTTGAATCGTCCCTAAGCAGCTTCCCCTCAAGCCTCAGCCGGCCATCTGGCTCAAACCAGTCTCCTTTTTTCAGAACGCTCGTCCCCAACAACCAACCAAATTCTTCAGTTTGAATCTCCTTGGCACCCTTAATGAACCGTCGTATCAGCTCACTGAAGGAATCGCTGACAACCACTGCGGTAACGCCCTTCTCGAATTTTCTGAAATCATTGGCTCCATCTTGAAGGAAAGTTTCTACTAACTCAGACTTGATAGATTTGGTTCGAAAAATCCTTCGATCTAATTCTCTACCTGCCCAGATTAACTCGAGGTATTGCCATCCGTGCTTGGTGGTCTTGATCGCACCTTCCACCAAGCCATCGTACCAATCCAAGTAGATGATGTACTCGTACTCGAAATCCTTTGCAAGTTCGACCATCTCCCTAAAGCCTACTCCCAGCTGACCAGGACTTCCGCCCCGGCTGAATCCTTTTCGAGATATCGCCGTATTGAATGATATGTCTGATTCAAACAAGAATCTGCTCAAGATCGTCGGAATGATCATCGCCGCTATCCTGATCTGGAAGATCGTGGTTGCGCCGATTCTCATCATCGCCAAAATCCTCTTGCCGTTCGCCATCGTTGGCGGAGTGGTCTACCTGATCTACCGAAGCACCGGGGGAAAAGCCCTGGGCGGCGGTAGGCGCACTCTTCCGTAAGCTCAAAAGTTAGCATCAAAGTGGTGCCATTGCGAGGGTGCCCCAAAGGTATGCTGAATCCCGATGGGATCGTATATCGGCATCCTCGCGCTTATGGGACTCGCAGTCGTGCTCTGCGCCGTCTTTGCCACCATCAGCTGGCTACTCGGACCTAAGCGAAACACCTCATATAAGAATGCCCCCTACGAGTGTGGCGTGGCCCCTGTCGGCGATGCTCGCGAGCGATTCCCGGTTAAGTTCTATCTCGTTGCCATCATCTTCATCCTATTCGATATCGAAGTTGTTTTCCTGTGGGCTTGGATGACGGTCTATAAGGGCGGCACTGCAGAGTTCATCAAGTTCACCTTTTTCGAGTTCCTGGCCTTCATGGCAACCTGGGTTCTGGCCTACGCCTATATCTTGAAGGTGAAAGCCATCGACTGGGACGAGCCCGAGGCTGATCCTAAAGAACTTCAGGAGGCCGCATAATGGTCGCCGAAACCTCAACCCTTCAAGCCCTTTTGGGTGAGAGGTTGCTGAAGGTCGCCGAAAAGCACGCGGGAACCTACTTCTGCGTCGGGCCTTCGGACCTTCTACAGACCCTGGAAACCCTACGCGACAAGCACGACTATAAGTTCTTTAGCGAATGTGTCGGAGCCGACTACAGCACTTGGACCCACGATCGCGACCTCTCGGGTCGCTTCGAAGTAGTCTATAACCTACTGTCACTCTCCACCGGGAACAGAGTGTTCGTCAAAACTAGTGTGAGCGATGGCGAAACCATCCCCTCGGCAATCCCGGTCTTCCAGGGTGCCGAATATCCCGAGAAAGAGATCGGCGATATGTACGGCATCAAGTTCGTCGGAAACGAACTCAATCCTGGTGAGCGGTTCATGCTCCCCGACGACTGGGTAGGCTTCCCTCTCCGCAAGGAGTATCCACTTGGCGGCGAGGACGTTCTGTTTGATATCGGAACCCGAGGCCCCGCCGTAGAAGACAAAATGCGCCCCCACGCCGGCGAAAGCTTTGAGGGCAAGACCGGAACTAGCGAGGTAAGCGGACGATGAGCCAACAGACTTTCATGCCCTCCACCGAAACGATCTTCCAGCGGGTCGGCGAAAACACGATGATCGTGAACATGGGGCCTCAGCACCCATCCACCCACGGCGTCCTCCGCGTCATCACCGAGCTTGACGGCGAGACCATCGTTCAATGTAAGTGCGTCATCGGCTACCTCCATACCGGAATGGAGAAGGAAGCCGAGTACCAGCAATACCTCAAATGCGTTCCCATGACAGACCGCATGGACTACCTGAATGCAAACGGCAACAACCTCGCCCACGCCCTGGCCGTCGAACAGCTTCTCGGCTGCGAAATTCCTAAGCGCGCACAATATATAAGGGTCATCCTCGCGGAACTGAGCCGAATCGCCTCCCACCTGGTCTGGCTAGGCACCCACGCGCTCGACATGGGCGCAATGACGCCCTTCTTCTACACGTTCCAACAGCGAGAACTCATTCTTGACCTGTTCGAGATGGTCAGCGGAGTGCGAATGATGCCATCCTGGATCGTCCCAGGTGGACTCCGAGGCGACATTCCTGCCGAGTTTGAGCCACGTCTTCGCGCGTTCCTCAAGAGCTTTGATGAGGAGATGGACACCCTCGAAGCCCTCATTAACGAGAATCCGATCTGGAAGGAGCGTACATACGATGTCGGAATCCTTTCCGCCGCTGATGCCCTCTCGTTAGGCTGTTCCGGCCCCATTCTTCGCGCAAGTGGCGTCAACTGGGATCTCCGGAAGGACAAGCCGTATTCGTCTTACGAAGACTTTAACTTTTCGGTCCCCGTAGGGCGCACCGGCGACGTTTACGACCGGTACCTCGTCCGAATGGTCGAGCTTCGCGAGAGCGCAAAGATCATCGAGCAAGCCATCGACGGCCTCCCCGAAGGCGAGTTCCGCACGGCTGATCGAAAGATCTCACCCCCGCCCAAGCCCGAGATCGACACATCCATGGAGTCGCTCATCCATCACTTTAAGCTCTACACCGAAGGTTTCCGCCCGCCGGTAGGCGAGGCATACGCGGCCGTCGAGGGCTCCAAAGGCGAACTGGGCTTCTACATCGTCAGCGACGGCACCAACCGCCCCTACCGATGGCACGAAAGACCTAGCAGTTTCATGAATTTGAAATCGCTAGAAGTATTGGCCAAAGGCCGAATGATCGCCGATCTTATCGCCATCATCGGATCGATTGACATCGTTCTAGGTGAAATTGACCGATGATCCGAGCCTGAAAAGTTCCCGGTTTCATTTTTTTGTGATGTTTTTTAACAGAACTGGCGCGATTCTTGTTGTTAGCGGATAGAATGTTGAGTGCGACTGGGAACTTCTTTGCGGAGCACCTAGTCCTTCAATAGAATGGCAACGTTGCCATTAAAGGAAATCATTCATGAAAAGAGCATTCACGCTTATTGAGCTTCTCGTGGTTATCGCGATCATTGCGATCCTTGCCGCGATCCTCTTCCCTGTCTTCGCCCAAGCCAAGGCATCCGCTAAGGCATCGGTAACCGTCAGCAACGTTAAGCAAGCTTCTCTTGCAATCGTGATGTACGGCGCAGATGCCGACGACGTGTTCCCAATCGCAACCGCTTGGAACACCGGATCGGACCAACTTCAGTTCGGTGCAGGCCTTGCCTTCTCGACCTGGGCTTGGAAGTCCTTGCCTTACACCAAGAACTCGGATCTGTTCGCAGATGCTCTTGCAACTCCGAACGCCCGACGAACTGCTAACCAGCAGAACTTCGACACGTTCTACGTGCAAATGGGTTACAACCACAGCTACCTGAGCCCAGACTTCGGTTCAACTCCAGGTTCGCAACGACCAGTTTCGCAAACCTCGTTCGCAAATCCGGCTGAAACCGTTATGATTGCAAGCAAGTACGCTCAGCTCGAGAACAAGTCGGGATTCGTCTGGGGCACCGCGTTCCCAGGTGGAATACTTTCGGACGCAACTGTTGATGCTCCAGACTGCTACTCCATTCCACAATGGTGCCTTGCAGGTTGGGGTGGTGCAGGATTCTTCGAGAACACCCTCAAGTTGACCACTGTACAAGGTGGACGAACTGGCGGCGTAAGCTTCCGACACGCAAACCTCGCCACAGTCGGTTGGGTTGATGGACACGTCAAGCGAAGTTCCGCAGGATTCTTGGCACAGGGTTCCAACTGGACCCCAACCCGTCCAGAAGGCGTTCTTCTTCAGGACACGACCAAGTACGTATGGGACAACCTTTGAGAAAAGTTATCTCTATCCTCTTGATCGGTTCCGCGATTCTGTTAGTTGGTTGCTCGAAAGAGGAAGTTGCTGACAAGAATAGCGATCTGGCAAACGCTGGAGCCGTAACAGGCGAAGCAGGCAAGACTAACAAGACTCCTGCTGCTGGTATGACCGCAGATTCGCTCTCGGTTCCACCTCCAAGCGGCAAGTAAGTCACTTGCTGATGCCGCCAACACGAAATGTGTTGGCGGCATTTTTTTGCCCGGATGTCTGAACTTTGCATGGTAAGGGCGTATTGGCAGAGAACTTTTTGGGCATAAATCCTCATTCAAACCCTAGTTGCTCCCACTTTGTCTTCCGCGGTGCAAACACTCGATTTTCGCACTTAGCGAGCGTCATCTTCCCCCTCCCCGATGCCTGCTGTGTGCGTATCGTTCAGCCAAAATCTAAAAAATGGCGATCCCTATGCACAATTTCATGCAATTCGTGATAAGATTCCTTTAACTTACGAGCAATCCTCGCGGGTTTTCAGTAAGGGATCATACGAAGAAGCTTCGGCTTCGGTAGGAATCATCATGAAACGAGCATTTACGCTTATCGAACTCCTCGTGGTCATCGCAATCATCGCGATCCTCGCGGCAATCCTCTTCCCCGTCTTTGCGCAGGCTAAAGAAGCCGCAAAGAAGACCACCGCCATCAGCGGTATCAAGCAGTATGGAACGGCTTCTGCGATTTATGGATCGGACTCGGACGACTGCTTCCCCCTCGGATTCGGCGCACGACCGGATAACACTTGGGGATGGAATGTTGTCCACCCGTATCCAACCGGTTGGTTCAGCGATCCAGGTGTCTGGACGCTCCCGGGCCGACTTGCGATGGCTGACACTCATGCAATGAACTCGATTCAGCCGTACGTGAAGAACCTCCAGCTCTCGAGAGTTGAAGGTGGTAACACCTATCCCGGTAACGCACCTGACTTTACCCTTCCCAGGCTCAAGGCCCCAGGTCAGCAGGGTCTGTCCTACAACGGATACCTTCACGGGCTGAGCTCAACCACGATTGATCTCGTTTCGAGTGTTCCTTTGTTCACCACTGGAATGGGACTTGCAAACATGGAAGGACGAGCTATCACCAACCCTGGCCTCCGATGCGACCGAGCAGCTACAGCAAGCGGCCCGGCAACTTGTACCTACAAGAATTCGGCAGCTGACGGCGTCAACGGTGGAGCATGGTTCTGGACGGCACCAACAGGTACAAAGGCCGCAACTTACTCCGGCGGAATCGTCTACGCTCGAACTGATACCTCGGCGAAGTTCATTCGGCTCAGCTCTTCGGGTACCGGCACCCAGACGAACACCAACCTGTTCGATCCTTGGTCCCGATATATCAACGGTGTTCCAAACGGCATCCGACTCTGCCAGTCGAAAGCAGGCGAGGCATACTACGCTTGCTTCTATATGCCAGACTCGCAGTGGACCCGAGCCAGCTTCAACGCAATTGTCGAGTAGTGCAATGAAATTGAAAGTACTTGGAACCATTCTCTTCGGCGTAGCCCTATTTGGGTGTGGATCAGGCAGCAGCAGTGACGATGTCAAAGCTCCTGAATCGGCAACCAAAGGCGGCAACGTAGTTGCAGCACCCCCTGGTCTAAAGACCGGAGCTGACGCCGCTGGCGGCGGTGGTGCGGCGACTTCCCCGGAATAAGTTAGTAGTAACCCTTACTACTCTCGTTCGCCGCATCCACCCAGGATGCGGCGAATTTTTTCATCTTCTCAATATCGACGGTTCCTGTCGGGATGAGGCGAATGAAGGCTCCTTCATCCTTTTGACCCCAGTGCGTGAACAGATAGGTGAGCATGTCCTTTTTCACCAGCGACATATTGCCGTAGTAGCCACGGCTGAGGCGGAAGAAGTACATCGCCACCCGTTTATCGCCGCGCTGTTCCATGTCAACCAGAGTGACCGGCACGTTCCCGTGTGACTTGGTTTTGATTATATCGTCACGCTGGTTTGTGAGGCTCCAGCCCTGAGCTTTAAAGCAAATCTGCGGGTCGTGGAAACTCTCCTTGCTATTGCTGGCGATCGCTACCACGTCGTAAGACTCTGGGCCATGGACAAACACTCGCGCGCAGATTCCCCAGGGCTTCAGGATGTCGTACGAACTCTGGTCCATTTTGTATGAGACATTTTCGCCCGGCTTCAGCATCGGAGAAAACTTTCCGACCTTCATCGGAAGCATCTCAATGACCTGCGCCTCCGTCATAACTCGTTCAGGCGGTCGGGGTGCAAAGTTGTAGGCCGCGCCGATGGTCGTCATCAACCCCGCCAAAATCCATAGAGTCTTTTTCATTCTTTCCACCCCAGCAACCGGGCCGCCTTAAAGATAATCCAAAAACAGACCAGGAGCATGATGTAGCCGCTCCAGTCGTGGAAAGCTGCTCCAGCAGGAGCTCCAAACTGCTCGCCAACCATGCCGATCATTGCGATTCGGAGCCCGTTCATCAGAAGGCAAAGTGGGACGATGAGGAGCAACATCATCAAGTTGAAGCTCGTGTTGGACCGCGCAAAGAGGATAAAGTGGCAGGTGAAACAAGTCACCGCGACCAGCAACTTGAGGCCAGAGCACGGCACCGCAATGTTCAGAGCGTAGGAGTTAAGCTGGATCGAGGTCGGGTCGAGCCGCATCGGGCTGAATCCAACCAGCGAGAGTAGCTTTTCCGCCACCGTCGTCGAAGCAATCTGCAGTTCATTCGTGTTCGCATCCAAATACGAGCTCGCAATCGGGAGCATGAAAAACGTGAACAGAATCGGAAAAAGCGCTCGCCAAGCCCAGTTTCCGCCAAACAACGCCCAAACTGTGCCAAAAATCGCCGCAACAAAGCAGATCGACTGCATCGCCCACCAGTCGCCCACAAACGCAATGAACTGGAAATACGCCAGCGGAATGAGCAGAAGGAGCACCATTGGCGCCGTCTTGCGTTTCAAGGGATCAAACATATCCCGGCGACGATGCAACTGCCAAGCGATCAAAAACGGAACGAGAATGATGTGGGAATAGTTGTCGTCGTTCTTCCACATCAAGAATATCTGGCGCAAAAGCGGCCAGAACATGAGAAAAAACCCAACACATAAGACCGATCCGGCAAGAATTCCCGGGACAAACATCTCGTGACGGACAATTCTATCGATTCCGCCACCATTGGCCCAATCGCTCAGACGCGCGGGCAGCGACCGAGCCTTGCCCGGTTCCGAACCCCTCTCTTCACTAGCCTTCTGGGCAACTGCCTGATTCAAAATCAAATTCCTTATGTTTCAACGCCGAAACGAACCCGGAGATTCCCGAAAACTACATTAGATCCCGGAAGTACTGTACCGTTTTTTGAAGTCCCGCTTCAAGCGAAGTGGTCGGTTCCCACCCCAGAAGCGTTCGCGCACGAGTGATGTCGGGTCGGCGCTGTTTTGGGTCATCCACCGCCGCATCCAAGTGGATAATCTTCGAGGACGAACCCGTCACTTCAATCACCGCCTCCGCAAACTGCATAATCGTCCGTTCTTGCTCCGTTCCAATATTCACCGGATCGTGCAGATCGGATGCCATGAGCCGATAGACGCAGTCCAAAATGTCCGCGCAGTAGCCAAATGATCGCGTCTGTGACCCATCTCCATAAATCGTGATCGGCTGATTCCGAAGCGCTTGGTTCACAAAGTTCGGCACAACTCGCCCATCATCCAGCCGCATCCGCGGCCCAAAGGTGTTAAAAAATCGAATAATCCGCGAATCGACGCCCTTGAACCGATGATAAGCCATCGTCGTCGCCTCGGCAAACCGCTTTGCTTCGTCATAGACCGACCGAGGCCCATTCGGGTTGACATTCCCCCAATAAGACTCCGGCTGAGGCGAGAACTGCGGGTCGCCATAGACCTCCGAGGTCGAGGCCAAAATGAACTTCGCGCCCTTCGCTACCGCGAGTTCCAAACAGTTATCCGTCGCATAGGACCCCGCACGCAACACATCAAACGGAATCTTCTTAAAATCGTCCGGCGAAGCCGCCGAGGCGAAGTGGGCTACAAAGTCGACGGTTCCATCCACCGAAAAAGGCAATGAGCAATCGTGCCGAACAAACTCAAACTTAGGATTCGAGCGCAAGTGAGCGATGTTCTGCTCCGAGCCCGTGATCAAGCTATCAATCGCAACGACCTCGTGCCCCTTGCTCAGCAACAAATCCGCCAAGTGTGAGCCCAAAAACCCCGCGCCGCCCGTCAAAACAACTCTCATCGCTTCCTACTATTGTGGCGTTTTGGCACAGACTTCGCAGGTACATTCCATTCAATGTCTGAAGCTCTGCCCGTCGGCGTCGTCGTCAAACCGCTCGGAAGCCACCACGATTCGCGTGGCCACCTCTCCGAACTCTTTCGCTCCGACGAAATCCCCGAGGGCACCCTCCCCACCATGGGCTACATCAGCGTCACCCATCCAGGCATCGCCCGGGGCCCTCACGAGCACGTCGATCAGACCGACCTTTTCTGCTTCGTTGACGGCGAGTATGAACTCAGACTCTGGGAAAATCGCCCCGGACACCCCGCCTGGCACCAATCCTTTCTCGTTGGAAAATCTAATCCCGTCGCCGTCATTGTCCCCCCCGGTGTTGTTCATGGCTACCGAAATGTTGGCGAATCGGACGCCTATGTTCTTAACTTCCCCAACCAACTCTATGCCGGAAAGGGTAAGACTGAGCCGGTGGACGAAATCCGACACGAAGAAATCGATTCACCTTTCAAGTTTGATTGACCTAACGAGTCAATTTGAGTCGGCAACTTGCCGACAATTTAGTCTGAGTCGAATATGAAGGTAGCAGTTGTTGGAACTGGTTATGTCGGTTTGGTCACCGGTTTGGTGCTCGCCGATCTTGGAAATGAAGTCACTTGCGTCGACAAAGACCCAAAAAAGGTCGAGTCAATCCGCGCAGGAATCGCCCCAATTTTTGAGCCTGGCATCGAAGAGATGCTCAAGCGAACGCTGAAGAACGGAAACTTCATCATCACCGACTCCATCGCACACGCCGTTAAGAAGTCCGAAATCGTCTTCATCGCGGTCGGAACTCCGCCCGCCGCCGACGGCACTCCCGATCTCACGGCTGTGCGCGCCGTCGCCAAGGACATCGGCAAAGCGATTGACAAGCCAACCATCGTCATCAACAAATCCACCGTTCCGGTCGGCTCCGGAGACATGGTCGAGCAGATTATTCGCGAGCAAGGCGTCTCTACCGACCTCTTCGACGTTGTCTCCAACCCCGAATTCCTCCGCGAAGGCAGCGCAATCTCCGACACCCTCAACCCCGATCGAATCGTCATCGGAACCCGCCGCCCCGAGGCCGCCGAAAAGCTCAAAGAGCTCTACGCCCCGTTGCAGTCCGAATTCATCGTCACCGACCTCAACTCGGCTGAGCTCATCAAGTACGGCGGAAACAGCTTCTTAGCCCTCAAAATCAGCTTTATCAACGCCATGAGCCGCGTCTGCGAGCTTTGCAACGCGAACATCGGCGACGTTGCCAAGGGTATCGGCGCCGACCAGCGCATCGGCCCCCAATTCTTGTACGCTGGCCTCGGCTGGGGCGGCTCCTGCTTCCCCAAAGACGTGCAGGGCATGGTCGCCACCGCGCAAGGGCTTGACTACGACTTCGGCCTCCTCAAGGAGGTCATCAAGATCAACGAGGACCAAACGCACCACTTCCTTGACCGAATCGAGAACCGGATCGGCGGCTTCGCGGGCAAAACCGTCGGCCTGCTCGGGCTGGCATTCAAGCCAAATACCGACGACATCCGCGACGCCAAAGCCCTCGTCATCATCGACCGGATTCTCAAAGCTGGCGGGCGAGTCCAAGCCTACGACCCTGTCGCCTCCCACCTCGTTGAAGAGCACTTCCCTGCCGCCATCTACGTCAACTCGGCTTACGATGTGAGCAAAGGCGCAGATGTCATCATCCTCGTTACCGAGTGGAACGAGTTCCGGCAGATTGACCTTGCTCGCCTCGCCGGAACGGCGAAGGAAGCTATTCTCTTCGACGGCCGACGAGTCTATGCACCCGAAAAAGCCAAAGCCGCCGGGTGGGAATACCACACCATCGGCATCGCTTCATGAAGAATGTGATCATTGTCTGCGACGGTGCCGGCCTCACGGGCGGCACCGAGCGCGTCGCAATCACCACCGCCCTCGCTCTGAAAGAAACCGGTTTAAACGTCACTTTCTTCGCGGGTGAACCCATTTCCACCCCCGAACTCGACACTATCGACTGCGTGTCGATGAACCAAGCCGACGCCTACCACGCCTCCAAAGCCGAGGTTCTGAAACGCTTCGTCTGGAACGCTGCCGCAGCCGAGATATTCGCGGAGCTGCTCAAAAATTTCGATCCCAAGGACACCGTCATCCACGTCCACTCCTTTCGCCGCATCCTCAGCGGAGCGATCATCAAGGAAGCCAAACGGCGCGGATTCAAGCTCGTCTTTACCCTCCACGACTTCGGCCTCGTCTGTCCAAACACCACCTTCTACATCGCTCCCAAAAACGAAATCTGTCACCACAAACCCCTCTCTCTAGCCTGCCGAACCTGCCAATGCACCCACAAAGGCTGGCCGATGAAGCTAATGCAAACCGCCCGAGGCGCCAAGCTCGCTCGCGAGGGAATCGAGAACGACTTCGACCATTTCATCTACGTTAGCGTGTTCAGCCGCCGCATTATCGAACCCCACCTCCCCTCCAACACTCCCTCCACCACGATCTACAACCCCGTCTCCAAAGACCGGCAACCGAAAACCGAGAACCGAAAACCGATCTTCACCTACGTCGGTCGCCTCTCGCAAGAAAAAGGCGTTGCAGGCTTCGCCCGTGCGGCCAAAGCCGCCGGAGTCCAGTGTCAATTCATCGGCGACGGCCCCGAGCGCGACGCGATCCTCGCCGCCAACCCCGACGCCATCCTCACCGGCTGGCTCTCCCACGCCGAAGTTCAAGAAGGTATTTGCCAAAGCCGCGCAGTCGTCATGCCCTCGCTCTGGTACGAAACCGCCGGCCTTGCGGTCATCGAAGCAATCTCGCAAGGCGTCACCGCCATCGTCTCCAAGAACTGCGCGTCGACCGAGTACATCGAACACGGCGTCACCGGAGTCACCTACCAAGGCGAAAAAGAACTCGCAACTGTCCTCGCCGCGATGACCGACGAACAAGCCCAAATCCTCGGAGACGAAGCCTATAACCGCTATTGGCAAGATCCATTAAGCACAAGAAAACACCTGGGTCAATTGATCCAGGTGTATCAGAGCTTGTTTTAGTTATTGACCATTCCGCGGCCAGCCCGGTCAAGGTCCGCCTTCTGCATCGCCTCAACCAGTCCGGCAAACGACATCTTTCGCTGCCAGCCGAGCGTGCTCTCCGCCTTCGCCGGATTACCGATCAAGATGTCAACTTCGGCAGGGCGGTAGAACGCCGGATTGATCTGCACGATCGTCTTACCCGATTTCTTATCAATTCCCTTCTCGCTCTCGGCCTCGCCTGACCATTCGATTTCAAACCCGGCAATCTTCGCCGAAATCTCGACGAACTCGCGCACCGTATGCGTCTCGTTCGTCGCCAAAACATAGTCGCCACCAGACGGCTGCTGAAGCATTCGCCACATTCCCTCGACATAGTCGCCCGCAAAGCCCCAGTCGCGCTTTGCGTCCATGTTGCCGAGTTCAAGAACCGATTCGTGGCCCTTGGCGATGTTCGCCATCGTCGCCGTGATCTTGCGAGTCACAAACTCTTTGCCGCGTAGCGGTGATTCGTGGTTGAAAAGAATTCCCGAAGAAGCGTGCATGTCATATGACTCGCGGTAGTTGACCGTGATCCAGTGACCATAGAGCTTTGCAACGCCATAAGGCGAGCGCGGGTAGAACGGCGTAACCTCCCGCTGTGGCATCTCCTGAACCTTTCCAAACATCTCCGAAGTCGAAGCCTGATAAAACCGAGTCGCCGGGCTGAACTCCCGAATCGCTTCCAAAATCCTCAAGACAGCAATCCCGTCCGCATCCGCCGTGTACATCGGCATTTCGAACGATGCAGCGACGAAGCTCTGCGCAGCGAGGTTGAAAAACTCGTCGGGTTGAATCTTTTTGATCGTGCGAATGATGTTGGTGTACTCGCACAAATCCATGGAAACGTATTCGATTTCGTTGCGAATCCCTAGCTCTTCAAGTCGCCAGTAGTTCGTCGACGCACTGCGGCGAGCCGCTCCGTAGACCTTGTAACCCTTCTCAAGCAAGAGCTTGGAGAGGTACGCCCCATCCTGCCCTGTAACACCCGTAACAATCGCAACTTTTGACATTATCTTCTATCTTCCCACGGCCTTTCGAAATACTTCGTGGAGCGAATCCACGCAGATTTCCCATGTAAATCGGGCTGACCATTCATGCCCGCCTTTTGCCATTCGGCTTAAATTATTGGCATCACTTAACGCCGTATTCAGGGCTTCGGCTATCGACTCTGACTTTTCTGGGTCGCAGTAGAACGCCCAATCGCCCGCTACCTCCGGCAACGAGCTCGTGTTGCTAGTCACAACTGCTGCCCCCGCGACCATCGCCTCCAGAACCGGAATTCCGAATCCCTCAACATAAGATACCAAGGCAAACACCTTGCACTTGTTAAGAAGCAGGTTCAACTGCTCGTCCGTTACATAACCCAAAAACGTGATCCGGTCCTTCGCTGGCGATGCCTCGACCACCGCCGCGAGATCTGAGTTCAACCATCCCTTCGCGCCCGCAACGTACAGCCGAACATCGGGCACTTGCGAAAAAGCGTGAATTAGCCCCACTAGGTTCTTACGAGGCTCTAAGGTGCTGACGGTAAACACAAAAGGCACTTCTAGGTTGGGAAGCCCTTCCCTCGAAATGCCTTTTATCTCATCTTCCGAAAGCACCTTGACATCGTTCCCCGGCCCATTGCAGCAAAGCTCGAACTTCCCTATCGGCGTTCGGTACGCCCTTGCGAGTTCATCCCGCGCATGAGTCGAACCGGTAACCACCTTCGTCGCCAACCGGCACCCCGTTGCCGTCATCCAGTCCAAAATCTTCTGGTTTCGGGGGATGTACCACTGTGGGTGCGTCCTCGGAAAAGCATCGTGAATCACCGTCGTCATCGGCAACTTGCACCCAAACGGCAGGTTTGCAAACAGCGAGTGCAACAGGTCACAACCCAGTTTCTTCGCCTCGCGGCCAACCAAAAAGTGCTCCCACAAAAGGCGGTGAGCCACGCCCTTGATCTCAATTCGATGCCAAGTAATCCGTGGACATCCATCCCACTCGGGAGCGAGCTCAACGGAGCGGTTCACAAAGATGTGATAGGTGTCCCCGCGATCTTTGCGGACAATCTCCTCGAGCGTTCGGGCCATGTTCCGTCCCACCCCGGCATACCGTTTTCCTGGCTCCGTAGTAAAAAGGAACGCGGAGATCGCGATTCGCATACGGCTAAGACTTTACCAGGTACTTGCCTAGCCTATCGCAGCGTGGCCCTTGGATCCGCCGCCGCTTCGACCGGAACTCCGGCAACCGAATAGAGGGCATTTTCAACCAACTCCATGATGTGGTCTTGGGTGAAATGCTCGCGCACCCGCTCGATCCCTGCCTCCGACAAGCGCTCCGCCACTGAAGGCTGCTGAAGCACCAACTTCATGTGCGAAGCAAGCTCCTCATCGCTTGTCCGATTGTAGATCAGCCCACTCTCCGTATTTACAACGATCTCCTCTATCGCGCCTGAGCGTGCGGCGATCAGCGGCGCACCCGCCGCCATTGCCTCGATGTTCGTGTTCCCGAACGGCTCGTCGAAGATACTCGGCGAGATAAACGCCGTTGCGCGGCGCATGTGTTGAATCACTTGATCGCGCGATAGTTTACCAAGGAACTTGACCCGATGATCCAACCTAAGCCTCACCACTTTTTGCTCAAAAAACGCCACGGCCTCCGGTTCCCCGCCCCCGGCGATCCAAAGTTCCCATGGCTCATTCGGCAGTTTTGCCTCCAACCGAGCCGCCGCACGGATTGCGATCTGAACTCCCTTATAGAGCGCAAGCCGAGAGGCGACCAGAAAGACCGGAGGCGAGTAGCGATCGGCGAACGAAACAGACGCCAACGGTTGCTCAAAACCCCGATGGATCACAGAAAGCGAACTCTCAGGAAAACCAAGTTCCACGAATCGCCGCTTCAAAAAATGTGACACAAGAAAGACATTTTTGAGGTCAATGTGTCGCTCACGATGGTAGCGGACAGGCGATACAACGCTCAGCAGACTTCGCTTCGCCCCGTTTCCAAAAATGTACGAAGCCAACCATTCGTCGCCATGGTGATACATCACCGGAATCCCTTTTGCCATCAGCGGGTGGATCACCGAAGTTCCAATCAGGTGGAGCCCAAAAACATAAGCGACATCGTATTCCTTATCGCGCAGAAAGTCTCTCAAGGCGTGCTCGTTGCGATGCGCCAGCCTCAACATTGCCAAAACGGAACCGATGTTTGCCTTGCGAATTGCGACCTGGCGCAAGAGATTCGAGAACGAAAAGTCGAGCTTTGCGTCGCCCATCCGTAGCGTTGAAGCCATCGACCAACCGTCCTTCACGGTGGAGAGATCAAAAATGCGCCACACAAAATGTCGGTCGCTCCGCTCGCCCTGATAGCTGTTTCGGAATTTAGAAGTCACAAGATCGACTTCGTGGCCCAAAGCGCGCAAGCTTTCGGCGTTGCGTAACGCACTCAGCTCGAACCCCCCATCGTAGTCCGGTGGGCAGAGGTTCGTAATAACCAGAATCCTTAGCTTTCGACCGCTTTTCAAACCCGCATTCCAAAAACGAAAAACAAGAGCCAGAGGCTCAAAGTACACGTCTATTGTAAACCCTTTTGTGAGGGATTTCAACTAGTAAATCTCATATGTTTCCTCATCTTTTACACCTAAACTTTTCCAAACTTTTCTAGTTTTCGCCGCTCCAAAAGCATCGAGGAGCCTGCACAATCCCCCAACGCAACCCATAATTGTAAGAGTTCATGAACGTGATCCTCATCTGTGAATCCGCCCGCGTCACCGGCGGAGCCGAGCGGGTCGCAGTTCTCGAAGCCCTTGAGCTGCGCCGCAGAGGAATTCGCGTTGGATTCATTGCCGCCGACCCCGAAGTCGACCCACGCCTTGCCGAAGCTGGCGTCGAACTCCTCCTGACTCCCGCCCACAGCTGGTTCGAAGAATCCGACAAGCAGAAGCGATCCAAGATGTTCTTTTCCAACCCGTTCGTGCGCGAACCGGTCGAGGCGTTCCTCAAGAATTTCCCGCCCATAGAGACCGTCGTTCACATCCACTCTTTTCGGCTAAAACTCTCCGGCACCCCCATCGCCGTCGCCCAAGAGCTGGGCTTCCGAACCGTCTTCCATTGCAACGAGTACGCCACCATCTGCCCAACTTCGCTCTATTACAACCACCGCGGACAAGCCAACTGCGCGCTCAAACCCCTCAGCCTCGGATGCCTCACCTGCGAGTGCCAGGGCCAAAAATGGCGGCACAAGCTGCCCAAACTCACCGCCCACTTCGGCAACAAGCATCTCCTAAGGCTCTACCAACGCGCCGATCTGTTTCTTGCTGTTTCCCAGCTCAACGCGCGAACCCTGGAACCGCATCTGCCCAAAGGACCGATCATCGTTAACTACCCCCACGCCTACCCAAACCCCGAAGAAATGGGACCGAATGATGGGGAAGAGTTCGCCTTCATAGGCCGCCTCGTACCCGAAAAGGCTCCCGACACCTTCCTCGAAGCCACCAAACTCGCCGGAATCCCCGCAGTCGTCATCGGCGGCGGCCCAATGGAAGAGGCCCTCAGAAAAGCTCACCCCGAAGCCAGATTCACCGGCTGGCTCTCCGATCAGCCACTGAAGGACGAGATGAAGCGCATCCGCGCCCTGGTCATCCCCTCGCGTTGGCGCGAGACCTTCGGCCTCAGTGTCGTCGACGCCATCCACCGAGGAATCCCTGTCATCTCTACCACTAACGTCGGCGCAAGCGACGTGGTCAAAGAATCCGGTGCCGGAATCGTCACCGACGAAGTCACTGCCCAATGCCTCGCCAACGCGATGCAAACTCTTAGCGACCAACCGACCTGGGAAACTATGCGCCAGAACGCTCTCAATTGGTCGAAAACCAACCACCGCTCCACCGAGGAGTACGTCGACCGAATCCTCGAACTCTTCACCCCGCTTGTCGCATGAACAGTTTCTCAAACGTGGTGATTGTGGTCGAAGGCGGAGGACCTACCGGCGGAGCCGAGCGCGTCGCCTTCGAGACCGTCGAGTTACTCAGCGCCCAAGGAATTCCCGTCCATATCATCTCTTCATCAGTAGAAATCGAGCGCAGATACCTAGCACTCCCCGGAGTCACTGGTGTCGCCCTTAACCTCCCGCCAGTCTGGGAAAAGTTCTTCTCCAAAAATCGGCTACTAAGCCTGCCACTGCGCCATGGTGACCTCAGTTTTAACCGTCGGTTCATGAACCTTTTTAAGCAGTTCAACCCAAGCGACACGGTGGTTCACGTACACGGATTCCACAGCCACTTCTCGCATCTCATTATCCAGGTGCCAATAGTGTTGGGCTTCAGAACCCACCTCCACGCCCACGACTACGGTTACATCTGCCCCAACACGACTCTCTTCAACTACCCCGAGAACCGGATCTGCGACCTTGAGCCGCTCTCACAGGATTGCAAAAGCTGCCCCTGTATCAGCACCACCGACCAGAACTTCAAGGACTTCCGGTTCTACCGAGCCAAGGCTGCTTACGAGCGGCTCAAGATTCATCAGTTTCTCACCTCCATCGTCTGTCCCTCCCCCTTTGCCCGCGAAGTAATGGCCAGAAAGCTCGGCAATATCTCCAAAATCCGAGTCCTCCGCTGCCCCGTTCAACCCGCTTCATCCCAAAAACTCGTCCCCGCGAGTAGCCAAACCTACCTCTGGATAGGAAGGCTTACCGCCGAAAAAAACCCCCACGTTGCCCTGTTAGCCGCCGATAAAGCAGGCATCAAGCTCACCATCGTCGGCGATGGTCCCCTCCGCGCCGACCTCGAAAAGCAATTCCCTGCCCACACCTTCCTCGGCTGGAAGTCACCCGAAGAAGTCTCCGCCCTCCAACGACAAGCCCGCTGCCTCGTCATGAGCTCCGCCTGGTACGAAACTGCCTCCCTCGTCGTCCTCGAGTGCCTCGCCGCCGGAATCCCTTGCATCATCGGCAACCGAAGTGCCGCCACTTCGTGGCTCACCGATGGCGCAAACGGCCTCACCTTCGAAAACGGCTCCGTCGAATCCCTCGCCAACGCGCTCGAAAAAACCAAAGACGACCAACTGGTCGCCAATCTTGGCGCAAATTCCTACGAACGGTATTGGCAGAACCCCTGTTCTCCCGAAAATTACCTTCGAGACCTGCTGGAGGTCTACAACCTGCCATGAGACTCGGACTCCAAGCCACCAACATCTTCTTCGAAGGCAGCAAGCACGCCGGAGTCTCGCGCAGCAGCCTCCAACTCCTTGAGGCGATTCTGAAGCGGACCGAACATGAATATGTCGTCTTCGTCCGCCCCGATTCCCCCATCCCCGAGCATTGGCTCGCGATGCCCCACGTCCAAGTCGTCCGCGCTTCCAAACGCAACCGCACCTGGCACCTCATCGGCCGCGATCTCGAGCCGATCCGGCACAATCTCAAAAACTGGTTCTCCGTGAGCGGCTACGTCCCCCGAACTCCCGCAGTCCGAACCGCCACTCTCATCCACGACATATTCTTCCATTCATTCGCCGACACCTACACCGAAGAAGACCGCATCATCCACGAGCGAATGTACGCCAACTCAGCAAAACACGCCTCGTTCGTCTTCTCGAACAGCCACCACACCGCCGAGCAATTCTCCAACCACTTCGGCTATCCCCCCGATCGCATCATTCCGCTTCCGTTCGGCGTCGGACAGCCGCCCGGCATCGCGGACGGCCTCAGCCCGCTCTCAACCGACCAGCGAGAAGCCCTGGGCTTACCAGCCGGAAAGTTCATCCTCTCCGTCAGCACCCTCGAACCTCGCAAGAACTTCCCCCGCCTACTTCGGGCATTCAGCAAAGTCGCTGACCATCCTTCACTTAAGGAGTCAACCCTCGCCGTCGCAGGCGGGAAAGGGTGGAAGACGTCCGAAATCTTCGACGAAATCGCCCAATCTGGCCTCTCAGATCGAATCGTGTTCCTCGGCTACGTCGAAGACGAGCAGCTCATCAAGCTCTACCGAGCCGCCGAGTTCGCCGTTACTGCCAGCCTGGAGGAAGGATTCGGAATCCCCGTGCTAGAAGCTCTTACCTACGGCTGCCCCATTTGCAGTAGCAACACTGGTGCCCTCAAAGAAGTCGGCGGCGAGCTGCCAATCTATTTCGACCCCAAAGATGAGGCCAAAATCGCCGAGGCTCTGCTGCAATCTGCCCAACGAGCCAACCGGAACGAACTCATTGAAAGCGGAGTCAAAAGGTCAGAGCAGTTCGGCTGGGACAAATCAGCGGACGTCGTGCTGCGGGCTTTCCAGCGCCGCTGAGCCAAAGACGGCCACCGCCAGTTTCCGCTTTCGAAGCTTTTCGCGAATGCTGTTCGGCAGAGCTACCATCCCAAGCCGTGCTGCAACCGCAAATGACCCCAAGCTAACCACTGGCAAAAGCGCGGCGACCGCCAGTGCTCCGCGCCCCACCGGAACTCCTTGCAGGGACCAAGAGAGCCCCCCCGCAATAGCAGCAGAGACAAGGATTGGCCCCCCAAGCCGCCCGATGTACCACCACATCGAGTCATTCTTCACAACCGTCCGCGTCAGCAACCAGTGAATCGGCACGAGTTGAACAATATCGATCAATGCGTTCATCCACCCAAGCCCGACCAACCCAAACTTCTTTGAGACCGGCCCAGTGGCAAAGGCTGTCACAAGGGCGTTCCAGAGTGCAAACGGAAACAGCAGGTGTGCCTTTTTGAACGCATAGAACGCAGTGGTTACCGTTCCGTAGTTCATTTCGAAGGTGTAATAAACTGCCATCAAGATGCTCAGTTCGGCAAATCCTGGATAATCTTGGCGAATCCAGCCCTTCAGAATGACCACAGAAAGGCCGCTCGAAACAATCATCGCGCACGAATACAGCACTGGCATAAACGAGACATTTCGTCGAAGAATGCTTCTGAATGTCTCTGGCTCGTTTTGCGCTGAGTGAACCATTTCCGGCACCATCATTGAAGTCGCGCTCCCGACGATCTGCGCCAGGCTTTGTGGAATCTTGGTAGCGAAGTTGTAAATGGTCACCGAGTCCATTCCCGCAACGCTACCCAAAATGACACGGTCTACTAGCCCAGCAATTCGCCCCGAGACATTTCCCGGATAGCTCCGGACTCCGACGTTTAGCACGTCTTTTGCAACCAATCGATCAAATCCGAACCGCACGTGGCGCAATCCGTAGACGTTTTTAAAAAGTGAAACCGTGACAACCAAGGTCAGCAGCGACTCAAACACGCCCGCGACCATCATTGCAACTGCGCTCTTGGTCGCGACCACGAGCACAAAGTTCAGTATCAGCGAAATAGTCGGCACGATCGTTGACACGATGGCAGTCTTCGAAAACTCTTCTCTGGCATAAAAAGGATGGCTAAATGTCGATCCAATCGAGTCGATGATCATCTGGCAACCCGCGAGTCCAAACATGATCGGCATGATTGCAGTGAACTGATCGTAGTGGTCTCCCTGGAGCAGCTCCCAGCCCAACCCGAGAATTAGCCCCCCGACCAGCCCAACAATGCCAT
The DNA here is from genome assembly GCA_965248555.1 of Fimbriimonas sp. GTDB lineage: Bacteria > Armatimonadota > Fimbriimonadia > Fimbriimonadales > Fimbriimonadaceae > Fimbriimonas. The sequence goes on from CBDFJP010000002.1 coordinate 1,010,511, forward strand.
TCAGAACCAGACCGGTCTGGAAACATCGCCAAAAGCGCGTCTCATCCGTTCGTGCATGCGACATCATCGAGTGGCGAATTCCTTGAGGAATGTCGAGGTCGATCAGCTGCATCAGAGACCGCACGCTCATGACCCACAGCGCAAAGCCGTACGGCCCCTCGCCGAGGTTGTGCAAGCACACCGGCATAAACACCAGCTGAAGTAGTATAACGACCGTTTTTGAACCCATCAGCAGCGGCACCGCTGATGCTCGACTAGATGCGGGTGGAGTCATCCGATGTTGATCCCAATCTTTCGAAGGCCGCTCGAGACAGCGCTTCGGAATCGCACGAACTGATCCGTCATCATTGATTGTTGGGTTTCTTCGCGCCAAGTCGGCGCGGTTAAGCTAAAAATAATCGCCGACAAGCACCCCACGGTTGTGTAGATGACGCTGTTCCCGGTCAAACTGAAGAATAGAATCGAGACTGAAATGAGAATCGAGGCAACGGCCCATGACGATGCCTCTGCAGAGCCCAGGATTGACCTTAGAAGTAGCCCGCAGAATGTGGTGATCACAAAAATCGACGCTAAAGCGACTCCGATCCAGCCGTAGCACGCCCGGACAGCGATGTAAAGGTTATCCAATACCTCCGTCGAGAACTTGTCCGGGGTAACTGACATTCCGTGACCAACCAACAAATTCCCGTCTGGACCGATGCCGGTCAGCGGACGCATCATGATGGCTGGCTCGGCCATTTGCCACGCCTGCTGGCGCGCCAGCAATGCTGGGTCATCCTTTGCCCCACGCATTCCATAAACGAAACGATTGGGAAACGCGATCAAAGGCACGGCGAGCAAGCACAATGCAACAATTGCGTAAACCGCCGCCTGGGCACGATCTCGGCGCCAAATCATGAAGTAGAACGCTACCATGCATAACCCGATACCGGCGTAGTACATTGAGCGATACTGTGCGCTCAAAATTACTAGCGCAAAGAAGCCCAGACCCATCCACTCCCACCATTTGAGATTCCTAAATATCAGCGGGACGCCGACCATTGCCATCCCCAGAAGGCCCTGAAAACCTAACTGAGACGGATAGTTTGTCAGGCCGGTTGGGCGGTAAATCCCCGGCGGCTGTTTTTCAAGTCCGGGAAACATGTCTCGTGCATTTGCGATGTTAAAGTTCTGGATCAGCCCAACTAGCCCACTTGCAACCAGTGAAGCGAGAATCATCCATTTCACAATATCGCGGTTCTTTTCACTGATGTAAGTCGCCTGGATCACCGACAGGCTAATGGCTCCATAAAAAACCAGGCAGACGGTATGCCATCCCAGCGTCAGCTGAACGTTTCGTCCAAAGTCGGCATTGGCCAAGAGACCGCAGATCATTGCGTACCCAAAAAACAGGAATAACTCAAACACCGTCCAAGGCAACTTTGTCGGCAGCCTAAACCGAACGTTTGCCAACCCGACTTGAGTCAAGCAACTGAGAGTCATAATTGGTGTGGCTGCCCAACCGTAGCCTGAAAAGTTTCGGTCAAAAAAGACCGACGACATGAAGATCGCATAAGCGACGTGCATTAACGACCAAGCAACAAACCAGTTGCCATAGCCAAAAGTCTGCTTGGCGGTATCGCGCCGCAGGTACAAGCCATCGGCCTGGGCCTGCGTACGCTTCCGATAGATCGTGCTGCGTTGAGCCATCAGTTTCGCGAGCGGTATGCAGTTGAGTTACCAAACGGCTCTTCGGTCTGCGATGCCTGGGTCAAAACGATTCCCACAAACTTCGCCCCCGACTTCTCAAGAATCTCCTGAGCAACTGGGATCGAGCGGTAGCTCGTACTCTTCGCGCTGACCACCATGTAGCAGTGGTCAACGTACTGAGCAAGTCGCGAACAGTCGGCAAACACATCCACGGGAGGACAGTGAATTACAACCGTATCACCCTTGTCTCGAAGGTCGCCAATCATCGCCTGTAGGTGCGAAGTAACCACGTCGGCCATTCCCGAAGAACTCATCGTTCCTGCTGGCAGAATCGTCAGATTATCGTGCTCGGTACTCACGAACAAGTCAATCGACTCGCCCGGAAGGATCGTGCGTCCCAAGATGTCCGCCACGCCGCTACGACCTTCGAGGTTGAAGACCTTGCTCAGTCGCGAAGCCCGCAGATCAGCGTCTACCAAGATCGTCTTGGAGCCGGTCTTCGACATCGCCACCGCAAATTCTGCCGCGGCAATCGATGAGTCAACCATATCGCCCACTGCCGAGAACAAAATGACCCGAGGGCGATTCTCTTGGGCAAGCAAGCTGAACGCCATGAACCGGAAGCTCTCAATCGGCCTGAACGAAGGCTCCTTGATCATCAGCGAGTGCCGCTTAGCCAACGCGCCGGGAAGAGCCGGGATCGACGCCGCGACCGGAAGCGCGGTCATCTCTGATAGCTGCCAACTGGTGTGGATCGGCAACTTGAACGACTCTCGGGCGAACGAGTAGGCCAAGCCAATCATTGCGCCTATAAAGCCGCCGAGGATGACGTACTTCTTGACGTCAGGAGCCACGGGGCCAAACGCCTCGATAATCTGTGGATCAGCACTCGAAACGATTGTCGTGGTGCGCGAGTCTCGCGCAGTCCGCAGGTCACTCGCCCACTTCTGCGACTTCTGATAATCCTCTTCGTTAATCAATCGGTTTCGCACAAGGTTGAGGTAAGTCGCCTCCATCCCCGGCATATTCAGCATCTTCTGCTCGTAATCAAGAATCGAACGATTGATCGGCCCAAGCTGACTCTCGAGCGACTTGACCGCAGTAAGTGCCCTGTTGAGAGACGACAGTACATCAAGGTAAGTAGGGTCGATCGTCTTGTTTACGCCACCCTTGATCGTCTTGAGGTTTTTTTGACCAGCAGCCAGACGCTCTTTTGCTGAGGCTAACTTCTCCTTGGCGCGTACCACCGCGGGAGCAGCATCTTCATAGGTGGTCTGCAGAACTGAAAGTTCATTCTGTGCCTGAATCACTAACTGCCGCAGTCCATCAATCGTAGGGTCGGGCAAACTGGTCGAGACCGAATCCGAAAACTTGTTGAGCGACGCAAACTTTTCTCGCAACTGCGATGCCGAAGCCCGAGCACCCGCCAATTCGCCTTCGATAGCCGCTCGCTTCTGACGCAAAACCTCGACGCTCTGCGTCAAGGCTCGGCCACTTTCTCCAACATCAACAATGTTGCTAGAGACCTTTAGCTCACGAATCTTCTTATCGATGTCGTCCAGCTTGGTTTTAGCCGTCTTTGCCGATGTATCGACGATATCAACCGCCTCCCGAACCGCCGTGGCCGCGCCTTGCTTTCGGTAGTCCGAAAACGCGTAGGCAATGTTGTTCGCAACCGAAGCGGCCGCCTTGGGCGAGTACGCCCGAACCTTCAAAGTGACAACTCGAACCGAGTCCGGAGCGTAGCTGTTAAGAGCCGCCGGAATGTCGAGTTCGTACATCGGATAAAGCTGCTGAAACGTCGGAACCGAACCAAGTTCCTCATCTTGGGTCTCCTTGGCAGCCAAGTCCAGACCTTCCTTGAAAATACGCTGAGACTTGAGAATTCCTGTATCACTGTCCAGATCGTTCAAAATTCCCGTCAACAACACTTTGCGGATGTTGATCGGCATCGATGTATCGGCGGTGAGCGTCGGGCTACCAACCTTCATCTGCACTTCGGCCTGATAAACCTTTGGCGTGCGGAAAGCCCACAGCCAGGCTAACAAGCCCAAAATTGCCGCAGCAACAAGCGTTCTCCGAAGGTGTACCTTTAACATAAACTTTTGATTCCAGACAATACAGAGACAAAACCCATGCCAATCCAAAACGGATTCCCCAGGCAGCCTCATTAAGTATCGGTTTATTTCAACCGCGAAAAGACCCGAAATTGATGCCAGATTTGGTCAAAAATAGCAACAATACGGGCAGACAATTCTATTATGCGACAATTCGCTAATAGGCTCCGCGCCCGGTGATGACGGCAAGCGGCGTTTTGAGCAAAATTTTCGCGTCAGTTCGGAATCCGATCTTTTGCACATACTCAATATCTAGCCGAACCATCTCCTCAAAACTGAGGTCACTGCGGCCCATCACCTGCCAAAAACAGGTCATCCCCTGCGGCACTGTCATCCGGCTCTTTTCGATGCCAACCAGCTTGTTGCCATCATGCACCGATAGCGGCCGCGGCCCTACTAGGCTCATGTCTCCTAGAAAAACGTTGATCAACTGAGGCAGCTCGTCAATGCTGTACTTGCGGATGAACTTGCCACAAGGAATCAGACGAGGGTCGTCCTTCATCTTAAACAGCGCGCCATTCACGCCTTCCGTGGTCTGTTCCATTTCAATTTGCCGCTTATCCGCGTCAACAAACATGCTTCGGAACTTCAAAAACTTAAACGTCTTGCCGTCCTTCCCATACCGCGAGCTCTTGTACAACACCGGCCCTGGCGAAGTAACGAAGATGATCGCAGAGATCAGAACAAAAACGGGCAAAAAAAGGAGCAACAAGAGACTCGAAAGCACGATGTCAAACAGTCGCTTGACCGTGAAATAGCCTTGCCACTTGATTGGCGAAATCAGCTGTTGGTCACCGGTTAGTCCGATCACCGAGATAATTTTTGGATCATCGCCTCCAGCCAACTTAGAATCCAATGCCAATCTCCATCGCCTCCGAACAAACATTATTGGCATCGCCCCCCATGTCTCCACAGGGAGCAAGCCTAAATCATTCCACCGTGACAGATTTTGCCAAATTTCTCGGCTGGTCTATCTCGTGCCCGTTCAAGCGAGCGATGTGGTACGACAATAATTGTAGCGGCACAATCGCTAAAAGCGCGTTAAGAAACTCGAACTTTGTTCGAGGAATTCTGACGACGTGATCTGCTGCTTGTTCCGTGATCGTGTCATCCTCGGTCACAATTGCAATAACTTTGCCGCTCCGAGCCTGAACTTCCTTCATGTTCGAAACCACTTTTTCCCGAATCCGTGGGTCGGTCGCCCCAAAGATCGAGACCACGTCCTTGGTGATGAGAGCCAACGGCCCGTGCTTCATCTCGCCCGCCGGGTACTCCTGCGTCGGAATATAGGCGATCTCCTTCAGCTTCAGCGCACCCTCGGCGGCGACAAAGGCGTCTGCCCCGCGGCCCAAGAAGAAGCACAGAGGCATATCCTTAATTTCCTCCGCCATCTTGATGATCTCGTCCTCAAGCTGCAAGCACTTCTCGGCAAAGCCGTCCATCTGGAGCAACTCTTCCGCCCACTCCTCTACCTTCACGCCCGGCACTTCCTGAACCTGGGCAATGTAGAGCCCGAGCAGAGCAAACACCATCACCTGCGCCGTATATGCCTTCGTCGAGGCTACGCTGATCTCCGGCCCCGCCTGGGTGAAGATCGTTCGATCGCACTCCCGAGCGATGCTCGAACCAATGACGTTCACGATCCCCAACGTCCGAATCCGGCGATCCTTACACAGCTTCAGAGCCGCCAAAGTATCTGCCGTCTCACCCGACTGGCTCACGAAAATCGCAAGCGATTTCGGCGACAAAACCGGATCGCCATAGCGGAACTCCGATGAGTAGTAAACATCGGTCGGCAATCGGAGCACCGACTCAAAGAAGTGCTTGCCCATCAGCCCCGCGTGGTACGCCGTTCCGCATGCGATGATGTTCACCCGGTCTATCTCGTTCCAAACGTTCTCACCAAAGATCCCTTCAAGCCGAATCTTCGACTTCTCATCAATCCGACCCGCCGTAACCTGACGCATGACCTGCGGCTGCTCGTGAACTTCTTTAAGCATGAAATGCTCAAATCCGCCCCGCTCAGCGCTCGCGATATCCCAGTCGATGTGCGTCGTTTTCACCGGCAACGTCCGGCCGTCCGCATCGATCAGCATGATCCCCTCACGGGTCAAAACTGCGACCACATGCTCCTCAACAATCACCACTTCTCGGGTGTAAGGAAGCAGAGCCGGAATGTCCGAAGCCAACAAATTCTCGCCATCGCCCATTCCCAAAACCAGCGGAGATGCATTGCGAGTGCAGACAATCTTGTCCTTCTCGGTGTTCGACATCACGACCAGCGCAAATGCCCCGCGAAGTCGCTTTGCCGACTTCCGAACGGCCTCCTCCAGCGAAACCCCGTGGGCATACTCTTCGCCAATAATGTGCGCCGCAACCTCGGTATCAGTCTGCGACTTGAACTTGTGCCCCTTGGCGATCAGCTCTTCCTTCAGCTCAAGGTAGTTCTCGATGATCCCGTTATGGATGATCGCAACTCGCTCGAACTGGTCGTAGTGAGGGTGAGCATTCTCATCCGTGGGCCCGCCATGCGTTGCCCAGCGGCTATGCGCAATCGCAAGCTCCGCCTGCTTCGGAGATTCAAAAAGAACCTTCCCAAGCTCGCTCAGCTTCCCTGCCCGCTTGGTGACCGCAATCTTGTCATCCTGCAGGTAAGCAATCCCAGCACTGTCATAGCCCCGGTATTCCAGGCGCTTTAGTTGGTCAAATACAACGTCAACTGCGTTTTTCGGTCCGACGTATCCGGCAATTCCGCACACCCAGATAGTTTACTTGGTTCACGCCAATCGTTTGACCTCCTTGGTGCTTATGGCATTGCCGGAGCCGAAACCGGAGGCGCTGCCGTTGGCCCACCAACGGAAATCCTCCCAACCGGAATCTTTGCTTTCTTCGGATTCAATGCATCTTCAATCCGCTTGATTTCACCCGCTCTCGCCGAGGCATGAGTCTTATAAGTCGTATCAAGAGATGTTGGATAGGTTGTTCGGGCGACTTCGCTAGGTCCCTCCGTCGCGGTCAAAACCACCTTTTCACCCTCGGTCGAAAACGCAAAGGTCAGGCCATCGGCTTTTGTCAGTTCGCCGAGCGGAAAGTCGGCGGGGAGCTTCCCGCCTTTCGACTGGAACTCAATCGCTCGAATCCAGAAATCAAGCACTGCTGGCTCTAGGCGAAGCAGCTCCATTTGAGCACCCGATGTTGGCTCGGGTCCGGAAGGTCCTCCTGAGACTAAGCTGCTGAACATCGGAACCGAGGACCATAGCCATTCGGTTGCTTTCAGCGACTCTGTGACGTGCTTCGGTCGAACTCCTTTCGAGACTTCAGTGTCGGTTTTGAGGTACAGGTTGAGGCACTCGATCATCTTGGCCCGCGCCGCGCCAACTTTCGGGATGTAGTCGCCCGACTTCACCGATGAGCCTTGCTCGATGTTATCGGGACGGTTTTTTATTAGGCTCCATGGGAAGCTTTGATACTTCCAAAACGTCGACGAATCTAGGTAGCGAATTGTTGAGAGGCCGCTCAGCATCTCTGTTGCGATCACCGGCTTCAGGTCAGTCGGATAGGTCTTCCAAGCCGCGAGCGACTCTTTTAGCAACGGCAGTGCCTCGTTGCCTTGTTGGTTAAGCCAGATTAATGTCTGCGCTTCGGCGGCCATCATCGACCGCCCTACCAGGCGTCCGATCAGTATTGGCTCGCTCACCGTTCCCTTCTGCATCCGGTGGATCCAGCCAAGTCGCTCTTTTGCGTCTGCCATTCGGCCCTCTTTGATCGCGAGGGCGACTTCTCCTAGCATCACCTTTTGGAGCGATTTCACGCCTGAGTATTCGGGGAGCGGAAGCGTTAGGCCGGCGTCCCACTTGTGAGGCATGAAGAACTCCTTTCGCTCTCGGAAGGCTTTGGCGGTGATATCGAGGAGTTCTCGGTCGAGTTCGATGGCTTTTCGCAGGTAGGGTTCATCGCCTGGATCTAGGAGAGCGGTGGCGTCGAATGCTTTGATGATTGGTTCTTTGGGCAAATAGGTTTGCTTGTTCTTGGTGATGTGTGGTGCGATCACTAGAAAGGCGTTTTCGGCTTCCGGCGGGCCCTTTGGCATGTCGTCGCCGCAGGTTGGCCAGCCGTGGGACTTGAGGAGGGCGATCTTGGTTCGGATCTCGGTTTCGACTTTTCGTTCGCGGAAGGACTGGAAGGTTACGGTTAGGAGTCCGACCAGCACCACGATGCCTATGAGCCATGCATAAAACTTCATTCGCGCAGTAACGACGGGTTGAGCGGATCGAAAAGTTCGGGAGTTTGCAGATGGAAGTTGGCGGTTTTGGCGGAAGTGGGTTCAAAGTTGTTGGTTTCTTCACGGTTTTTTGGCGGTCATGGCGGAAGTGGCTAGGCTAGTTTGAACTTGATGGGGTAGGAATTGGCGGAAGTGACGAAGCCGTTGGATCGGAGCTTTTTGAGCCTTTTGTAGATGACGCGGTTGTCGAGTTTGGTGAGCTCGATGAGTTCTTTTACGGTGCGGGGGCATTGTTCGAGGGCTTTTAGAATGGGGTTTGTGCTTTTGTCGCGGGCGTGGAGATTTGCGGCAATGTTGTGTTGTTGGTAGTGGGTTTCGCTCCGGCTGAGGATGTGGATTTTTCGGTAGGAGCCGGTGCCTCTTCCTTTGCATTGGAGTTTGATGAGGCGGTAGCCGTCGTTTTCTTGGGTTGACATGAGGATGGTTTGGCTGACGGCGGCTTGGATTTGGGTGTGGTCGGCGGCGCGTTTTCCGTGGGCGTCGGTGTGGTGAATGAGGATGATGGTTCCGGCGCGTTCGGCGACGCGCTTGAGGGGGGTGATGAGTTTTCGGACCTGGCGGGCGTCGCGAGTTTGGGATTTGGTGAGAGCGGCGTGGAGGGAGTCGATGATGACGACTCCGCCTCTTTGGCTGATGAGAAAGTCTTCGATTTGTTCGAGGCCATCGCGGGTGTCGATGGGGTCGTTCATGATGCTCAGGAAGAAGGGGGAGTCTTCGGTTAGGTCCTGGTGGCGGTCGATGGCGGCGAGGATTTCGGCGGGGGAGTCGTCGAAGCTGACGTAGCCGACGGCGGTTTTGGGCATGCGGAATCCGGCGAAGGGTTTTCCGTTGACGATGGCGTCGGCAAGGGCGACGGCGAGGGTAGTTTTTCCGGATTTGGGGAGGCCGGAGAGGAGGATGAGGGAGTTTTTGACGAAGAGGGTTTCGGCTCCGTTGGCGCGGGAGTAGGTGCTGAGGTTCTTCGATTTGACCTGTTGGAACTGGTGGCGGGCGGGGGTGTCGGGTCTGGTTGGCAGGTAGCAGACGGGGCCGGATTTGTCGTAAGTGTTGATTTTGCGTTTTCGGCGGGGGCTGGTCGTCGCCCTCACCCCCCGGCCCCCTCTCCCATCAGATAGATGGGAGAGGGGGAGTTCGGAGTCGGCGTAGTGGTCTTTGGTCCAGAAGTCGGGGTTTTGGGTTTGGTCGGTGTCGTCGTATTCGATCATCACTTTATAGGCGATGTTTTCGGGGGTTTGTCAACCATGTTTGGTTTGGAGTTATGGGAATCGCCGTGGAGGAAGAACTAAAAGGAGCCTTTGTTGCCGTATCGTTGATCTAAAGGAGACTCTGTGATACTGACTGATTTTTGTGGTCAAGTAACTTCTCAGGACTTGAGGTTTGACAGAAATTTCGGACTCCAAAACTCAACTGTAATATACTAGAGGAATGAAAGTACTCGTAAACGGCCATCTCTCCATAGAGTTTTTGCAATCCGCAGCGCTGAACACTGCCCGCCAAGTTTATCGGACGCTGTTCCCTAACAGTCCTACAAAATTTCATAGTAAAGAAGATGTGCCCGTGAAACTTGCGGAAGAAGAACTGAGTTGTACGTCGGAGCAACTGCGTTCGGCGATGTGGGATATTGTCGGAGACGGGCTCAATGGTCAGTTTCACTTAGCGCTGGCTACGAAAGGGGATGGCATTAAGGCTGAAGCGGTGGACAAGGCGCTCAAGTTAGCGTCGCTGGTGACGAAAGACGTTGCAAATCTTGAGTCAGAGGTCATTCTCGATATACGCCGAACTGAGATCGAAGGCCACGAGGGTATGGAAATCCTTTACTTGGGCGAGGCGGAAGCAGAAGTACATGATCCAGCAGAGGATCGTCACGGGAAGGTAAATGGAGCGGAGTACAAGTTCAAGGCATACCGTTTGCTGAACGTCCCCGTGGTCTCAAAAATTGCTGTATCGAACGGCTTGCCCTACTTGGAGATTACGACCAGGGCGATACACCGTGGAGCGAAGCCAAGTTCGGAGCTTAACGCCTTGCGACAAATCTTGAGCGACCAACTTGACATCCCATTTCCGCCGCTTGGGGGAATTGGGGAGGGGATAAAGGCGTTGTGGGATGATGTCATAACCGCGAGAAAATTCCAAGTAGAGGAGGCCGACGGAACTCGTGCAGCAGTGTCGACTGCCCCCGGTGCGTCAAATCTATCGTCGCAGGTTGTAGAGAGTGAGTTGCTTCAGTGGGAATTTCAGCACGGATCGCTGATCTTTCAAGAAGACGGGTTGCGTGTTCCTTTTACGGTTGATGTTGGAAGAGCGGTTTTTTCGTTTAATGCGGGAACTTCACGGGAGGATGCGATAGTTGTCATTCATCGAATTATCGGCGCTGCCTAGCAAGTATGATTTTTGCAAGACAGGGATAGAAAGAGTTGCAAAAAAGTTAGCCGAGCGCTTGCCGGTCAAAGTCGTCTACTCTGAATCTGAGGTGAAGAGGCTGCTCTCGGAAGAGACACTCGGTAGTCAAATCGAAGCTGCGCTGCAGGAGTGCGGCATCCTAATACGTAGGAAGTACCAAGTCGAGCCTGAGACTAGATTTCAGCATACCGATGGATTTTTCCAGGGCGATGATATCGAATACGAATATCTTGTAAAATATGAGGTACTTGGAAAGTTAATGACTATGATTGCTGCGCTGAAGGAAAAGGATAAATCTCCATATTTCATAAGTTTTCACCAGGATGGGACTGGGGACATAGCGGAGTTTTTGCACGCGGAACTGAAGGCTGCGGGATGTGAAGGGTTTTGTTCGAAGGATGGGATGGCAGGAAACTGGCAAGTCGAAATCATTGAACATTTGAAGCGATCCAAGACGCTTATCATGCTGGAATCGACATCCTATCACGATCGTCCCCGCTGCAAAGTTGAGCGGGACTACGCCGTCGCAGCTGGCATTCCCATAGTGCGGCTAAAAGTGGACGATCAGCTGTCTGGGAAGCCACCGTGGTTCGACGAAAAATATAGCTATTTGACTTCAAAAAAAACCAAGAATGCTTGTCTCTCAGCCTTGCTCGCTGCCACGTGTCCTGGGACTCAGATTCTCTCGGTGAGAAAGCTTGGGATTGCCGCACTCTGTCAGTCTTTGACAGAAGCGCGCTTGACTTCTTTGGCAATTCACCTTAATAAAGAGTCGGAGCTCAGTGGCTCTCACGCGGAGAAGCGCAATACCCTTGCCTCGATTGCGTCGTCAACAGACAATGTCGCCAACAGTTTCTGCATGAACGTTGACTTGGTTGAAATATTCTGAGTAACCCCAGCTACCATCGCGAGGCGATAATAAACGGGGCTCAGCTAAGGAATTACCGGCCTCAATCATCAGATCAAAGTGGGGATGTTCCGAATGTAGCTGCGGTAAAGTTTGGAGATGGTTGGGGCGGTTGTTTGGGCGTCGATGTTGCAGGGTTCGGGGAATTCCGTTGGGATTTCGGCGGGGAAGTTTGAGGGGCCGATTGTTAAGCGGGCTTCGTTGCAGTACCTGGTTTCGGTTCCGGAGGATTATGAGACTTCGCGGGGGAAGCGGTATCCGTTGTTGGTGTTTTTGCACGGGTCGGGCGAGCGGGGGACGAACCTTGAGCTTTTGAAGGTTCATGGGCCGATGAAGCTGGCGGCGGCGGGGAAGAAGTTTCCGTTTATTGTGGTTGCTCCGCAGTGTCCGGAGCGGCGGAGCTGGGATGCGGATGAGCTGGTTGGGTTGTTGAACGACCTGGAGAAGAAGTTTCGGGTTGATCGGTCGCGGGAGTATTTGACAGGGATTAGCATGGGCGGGTACGGGACTTGGGCTTTGGTGGCATCTCAGCCGAAGCGGTTCGCGGCGATTGCTCCGGTTTGTGGGGGCGGGGATCCTGGTTCGGCGGCTTCTTTTGCGAAGGTTCCGACCTGGGTTGTGCATGGGGATAAGGATCCGGCGGTTCCGTTTGCGCAGAGTGTGGCGATGGTGGACGCGATGAAGGCGGCGGGGGGATCACCGATCTTTACGCAGGTTGTGGGCGGGACTCACGACGTTTGGACGGACTTCTATTTGAAGGACGAGTTTTATGAATGGTTGCTGAAGTTTCGGCGGCGGTAGTCGGAAGCCTTCTTTCGTGCCTAACCGTCTTAACCCTGCCTGCCAATAATGACAGGTAATCTGGGGATCGGTTGGCGGTTTTTGGTTTGCGGTTTGCGGTAGGCGGAACGTGGATCGTTGGCAAGTCGTCAGACGTATGAACAGTGGCGGCTTGTAGAAATACGAGCCGAAGGAAACAACAAGCATATGTGGCAAAGATTTACGGAACGAGCGCGAAAGGTCGTGTTCTACGCCCAGGAAGAGGCGCAGAAGTTTGGTGAGGGGTATGTCTCCACCGAACATTTGCTGCTTGGCTTGGTGCGAGAATCTGACAGCGTAGCCGCGCGGGTACTCGACAAGCTTGGTGTTTCACTCAACAGAGTTAGAGCCGAGGTTGAAAAGCAGTTGCCTCGCGGAGACGCGAGACCGAACCAGGACATGACGCTGACGCCTCGGGCAAAGCGGGTGATTGACCTCGCTTATGACGAAGCGCGGAACCTGAACAACAACTATATTGGGACTGAGCATTTGTTGCTTGGTTTGATTCGGGAAGGCGACGGACTTGCTGGGCGCGTTTTGGCGAAGTTGGGCGTTGAGCTGGAGAAGGCTCGGCGCGAGGTGATGGGGCTTCAGGATAATGATACTGGTGGCAAGCCTACCGCTGGGTCGGGTTCGTCCTCTTCGACTTCATCTTCGCGATCATCGTCTTCTGGGTCAGCTTCTGGGGCTAAGACGGCGACTTTGGATGAGTTTGGTCGAGATTTGACCGAGATGGCCCGCGAGGGTCGATTGGATCCGGTTGTGGGTCGTCAGAACGAGATTGAGCGCGTGATGCAGATTCTGTGTCGGCGCACAAAGAATAATCCTTGCCTTATTGGCGAGCCTGGCGTTGGTAAGACGGCCATTGCCGAGGGGCTTGCGGCGCGGATTGTGAACGGCGATATTCCGGACATTCTTAAAGACAAGAGAATTGTTTCTTTGGACCTGGCGGCTTTGGTTGCGGGTACGAAGTATCGCGGCGAATTTGAAGAGCGGATGAAGAAGGTGATGGACGAGGTTCGCAAGGCGGACGGCGCGGTGATCCTATTCATTGACGAGCTTCATACGCTGGTTGGCGCGGGTGCGGCAGAAGGGGCGATTGACGCCAGCAACATCATGAAGCCGGCTTTGGCTCGCGGCGAGCTGCAGTGCATTGGCGCGACGACGCAGGACGAGTTCCGAAAGTACATCGAAAAGGATGCGGCTTTGGAGCGACGGTTCCAGGCGGTTAAGGTCAAGGAGCCTTCGGAAGAAGAGGCAATTGAGATTTTGAAGGGGCTGCGCGAGCGGTACGAGGCTCACCACCAGGTTGAGATCACGGACGACGCGATCATCGCCTCGGTTCAGCTTTCGACGCGCTACATTTCAGATCGGACGTTGCCGGATAAGGCGATTGACTTGGTGGACGAAGCCGCTTCGCGGGTTCGGTTGCACCAGAGCTTGCCGCCTAAGGACGTTCGAGATGATCGGGTTAAGTTGAACAAGATTATCACCGAGATCGAGCACCTTGAGAAGCGTTCGACGGAGACGGAGAAGCTTGATAAGCTCGTCGCCGAGAAGGAAGCTTTGGCAGAGTCCGTTCGGGTTCGCGAAGAGGCTTGGGAAGCGGAAGATAAGATTGAGCCGATCGTGAATGAGGCGGAGATCGCGGGGATTGTGACTTCGTGGACAGGAATTCCGGTGACCAAGATTGTAGCGACTGAGAGTCAGAAGCTGCTTGCGATGGAGGATGACCTCCATAAGAGGATCATTGGTCAGCACGACGCAGTTGTGGCGGTGAGCCGAGCGATTCGACGGTCTCGAAGTGGTCTTAAGGATCCGAAGCGCCCCATGGGTAGCTTCATCTTCATGGGGCCAACCGGTATCGGTAAGACCGAGCTGGCGAAGGCTTTGGCGGCTTATCTTTATGATAAGGAGTCGAACATTGTTCGGATCGACATGAGCGAGTACATGGAGAGGTTCTCTATCTCGCGACTGGTCGGTGCCCCTCCGGGATATGTGGGTTACGATGAAGGCGGTCAGCTTACTGAGGCCGTTCGGCGCAACCCGTACTGCGTGGTCCTTCTTGATGAGATCGAGAAGGCACACCCTGAGGTGTTCAACTTGCTTCTGCAGGTTCTTGAGGATGGTCAGCTCACGGATAGCCAAGGGCGAACCGTTGACTTCCGAAACACCTTGATCGTTATGACTTCGAACGTCGGCGTGAAGCCGATTGAGCTTGATAAGGCACTTGGATTCAGAGACACCCGACAGGATGTCAACGATCCGAAGACTTATGAGGCGATGAAAAACAAGATGCTGGAGGAGATGAAGAAGACCTTCCGGCCTGAGTTCCTCAACCGTGTTGACGAGATCATCGTGTTCCATCACTTGAAGAAGGAAGAGATTCTGCAGATCGCGGACCTCTACATGAAGCGAGTGAACGAGCAGGCGGCGGCGATGGGCATTACTCTGGAACTTAGCGAGGCGGTGAAGAACCTTCTCGTGGAGCAGGGCTACGACCCGAACATGGGCGCGAGGCCTCTGCGACGAGCAGTTCAGCGGTTCATCGAAGATCCTCTTTCGGAAGAGATGCTGCTGGGTCGGTTCGCCGAGGGCGACCACATCCTGGCCGACGTCGAGGAAGACGGAAAGATTGTCTTCAAGAAAGTCGATCCAGACGACGGCGGAAAGAAGAAGAAGAAAGAGCTGGTTCAGTCTTAAGCTGTCAGCACTCTGCCTTCAGCCCTCAGCGAGGATTCTCGCTGGGGGCTTTTTGATGTTAGTCTGTTGGATTTGAGATTTTGTTTGGGGCCAGGAACTCAGGAAATGTCCAGAACGGTATATTGGCTGTATGCTAAATTTAGCACTGTGCTCATTAATGACTCCGGTGTCGCAGAGTTTAGACTTTGCGTCCGGATCGATGCCGAAGCTGGAAAACTGTTTGGTGCTCCCGAGCCCGAGGCGCAAGAATCACCAGGTCGGTCATTCTCCTTTCATGTTAGCAATCCAAAAGGGGCTGCCTCATAGGCCTGCTGACGGAGAGGCTTTTGCTGGTTCTTCTTGGAAGGCAACGCAGCCAGATGAGGACGGCTTCATTTTTACAAACAATGGCAATAGTCCAATCTACGCGGAGTGGACCGAGCCACGGGACCGGATGGTTCTCGCCCAGTTCATGTTTGGTGGAGCTGAACTTGGCGGACACATTTTCAATGGGAAGAGGCAACCTAATAACAAGTGGGGTGACATTCCACTGGAACTCACTCCTTTGAAGCTTCGGGCCGGGAAGCAAAGCGTTATTGCTGGTTCCGCAATGAAATTTTTGCTCTATCCCGTCAAGTCACGGTTTGTTTTTAATCCTAGGACTGCGCTAACCTCTGACATCGTTTCGGGGCAGTCATCGCTTTATGATGGGAGCGTGGTGGCAATAAACTGCACCGATTTAGACCAGACCATCGAACTGCTGTCCCAAGTCGATGATGGACCCATCGTCAAGAGTAGGATCGCTTCTTTGGAAGCGATGAACAGCCGGACCGTTCGCTTTAAATATCGGTCGTCTGCTGGGTTGAGCCCCGGAAGCCACCAGTTGAAGCTGTGGGTCAGTGGTGATCTTCCGTCGAGTATAGAAATCAAGGTTTCGGTGAACGGCGAGGCGTTTCGCCGTACCTACATTGGTAAACATGACGGCGCAGTCCATGCGTACACGGTCGTTCCCCCACCGGAAGGGCCGGTGGGTAAGCCGGTCGTCGGATTCCTGTATGGAGGCAACCCTCATGGGAGTCACGTCATCGCTAGAGAGTTCAAGAGCCGCCCAGGGTATTCGGTCGTCATTCCCGAGGCTCGGGGAGCCACTTGGTCGGGGCTAGCTGGGCGTGACGCATTGGAAACGCTCGACCATGCTTGCCGCGAACTGAAGGCAAATCGAACGCAGACCTATCTCTTCGGCCACTCGATGGGGGGACACGGTGCCTACTTGTTGGCAAGCCTTAACCCTTCCGCATTTGCTGGCGTGGGCGCGAGTGCCGGCTGGATTTCGCTTCACACCTATCTTAAGCAAAAACGGCTGAATCTCGATGACCCTATCGAGAGTGTCTTTGACAAGGTGATGGAGGAGCAACGGGTTGAGGAAAGATATGATCGGCTTGCTGCGGTGGGGAATTTTGCCGTTGTTCACGGTGATAAGGACGATTCGGTACTGATGTCGGAGTCAAAACTGCTTAGAGGTGAGATGCTCAAACGCGGCTCTAGCTTTGAACTGCTAGAGCAACCGGGCTTGGAGCATTTTTGGAGTAAGAATGGGATGAACCAGTACGACTTTCCACCGGTTATCGAAAAACTGATGACTTCGCCCAATCGCGGCGATGGCAAATTTTTGCGGTTGGCAAAGATGCCCCCCACGTGGCTCAACGGACTCTCGAAGCGCGTCGCCATCGTGTACGGGACTCGGGGATCGGCCCGCGAGAGCACGGATGCACTGGACAAAGCTCGAGCCGAAGAAGCCCAGCTTCGCAACTTCATGCGAATCGAATCGAAAGTGATGAAGGACGATGTGGAGCCAAATGACCTGAAAGGGTGGAATGTGATTCTCATTGGGAACGCGCAGACGAATGCACTTTGGAGTGCACACCCCACTGCTACTATGCGATTGCTTGAGGCATCCAGGCGCGGGCACACTGTGGACGGTTGGCTGATCCAGGGCATGAAAGGAAAAGACACATGGTCGGTTATTGGAGGCAAAAATGAGCAGGCCGCGATGGCCGTTTATCAACTCACTCAGCAGTGGTATGAAGCTCCATTCCCCGAATGGACGCTTTTCGATAGCTCAAGACTTGTGGACGGATTTGGTTGGGTTGTTGGTGTTGGCCAAAATGATGGAACTCACGGCTGGCGATCCGGGCAGTAAGTGTGAGGATCCCCGAGGGATAGTCTAGAGCGAGTTGGTGCCATTGCGAGATGCTAGTAAGGAATCGTTAACGGTTCAGTTTGGCGGATCATAATTTGATAATGTCAACTCTCCAGCTCGTTTTGATTGAGACCGTTTCAAAAATCCCTGCTGGCTCGGTCATGTCCTATGGCGATGTTGGCGCGCTAATTGGAACGAGTGGGCGGCAGGTGGGGCGGATGATGGCTCAGATGGAGGGGGAGGGGGTGCCTTGGTGGCGGGTTTGCAATGCTCGGGGGGAGTTTCCGATTAGTAAGCGGAATCCGATGTTTGAGAATGAGCAGCGGCAGCGGCTGGAAGAAGAAGGGGTGCCGTTTCTGGAGTCGGGGAGAGTGGATATGGGGCGGGCGCGCTTGGAAGTTAGCAGTTAGCAGTTAACAGTTCGGTGTTTGCAACAAATAGGACATATGGGTCAGATAAGACCTATATGCCCTTTGGGATCGCTGCGTGACGAGGCTGACGATCGACTTGAGCGGTGACACTCGGTGTTCGCCCCCCTCCCAACCCTCCACGGAAAGACTGATTTTGGATCAGTCTTTCTCGCGGACCCTCCCCGTTAGCTTCGCGAACAGGGGGTGGGCTTTTCTCAGAATGTGTAGCCGTTGTTTTGGAGAACGGATTTTAGGGTGCCTTCCATGCCGGCGGCTTCGGAGTGGATGACTCGGCCCATGCGATCAACGACGACCATCGTTGGGTATTGGGTGACTCCGGCGGCGCGGGCGAGGCCTTCATCTTGGATGGTGGTGATCGGGGTTCGGCGGCCTCGGAAGAACTGGTTGGCGTTCTGGTTGTCGGTCGAAACCGCAAGTACGTTGAGTTTTGGTCGAGACCGTTTGGCTAGGTCAGCGAGGCCGTTCATGGCGTCAACCGAAGCTGAACCGGAGGGTCGAACGAACATAAGGACGCTGAGCACTGAGTTGGAAACTCCTCGGAGATTGGTGACCGGGAGTGTTCGGCCCACGGCGACTAGGCCGTCGGTGACGACGGGAACCTGTCGCTCGCCCGCGCGAGGGGTGAAGTTGAATGGGTTCTGACCGAGTCGTGGCTCAAGATTGACTTGTTTGAAGATGCCTACATATTGCACCCCGCCAACGGTTTCGGTGAAGCCAGAAGGAAGCGCGGTGACAGGGTTGATGTATCGGCGCTGGTTGTTGAAGGCCATTTGGACGGCATCGGTGCCTTCGAACGTGGTGGCCACAGGCGAACCGGTTCCAGTGAAGATATCGCCTTCACGTCGGATGTTCTTGGATTGAACCATTGGCTCGAAGCAGGTGAGCAGGGGGAAGCCTGCGGATCGGCTGTCGAACACCTGGTAGGTGTTGCGCCGCAGATCGCGAAGGTATTTGAACTTGCCGTCGAAGACTTCTTCGGAAGTGGAGGTCATCGCTCGGAACTGGCCTTCCCGGTTGAGGGAGAATTTCACGTCGCCCATTCCGTAAGTGCCGCCGGTGATGGAGAGGTTGTAGACGCCAGAAACAGCGTTGGCGTTTTGGAGTTGTCGCAGGTAGCGGTTGGCGACCTCTTGGGCGTCGACGCGTTGCCCGGTGCTTAATGCAAGAAAAACTGCCGATGTGAACATAAAAAATTCCATTGGGGAGAGGCACGGAAAATCCGGACGCACTCGCTTCCTTATAAGTAGTGACGCATTTCCGTACTCAAGAGTCTAGTTTCCAGGCATTTTCGCGAAAGAAATGACGCGATCTGGTAGAAATACCGGGGATTCTTTGTTCCTGATGCAACATCTGGTGGTTGGTTGACGTTAGCACTCTCGGGGGTAAACTGCTAATACCGTTCTCGAATTCTATCGAGGTGGAAACCCCAAATTTTCATCAACGTGAAAAGTATGAGCACGACTCTTGAGAAAACGATGAATATCAAACCGTTGCACGACCGACTCATTGTCAAGGCTGCCGAGAAGGAGCAGGTGTCCGCTGGTGGCATCATCCTTCCTGATTCAGCCCAAGAAAAGCCCCAGCGCGGCGAGGTACTCGCGGCTGGCCCAGGCAAAAGGCTCGATAGCGGCACGCTCGCCCCTCTCGATGTGAAGGTCGGCGATGTCGTTTATTACGGCAAGTACAGTGGCACCGAAGTAAAGGTTGACGGCGAGGATTATGTGATCCTTCGCGCCGACGACGTTCTTGCGGTGGTGGAGAAGTAAGCACTATGTCAGCTAAAGAAATCAAATACACAGACGACGCACGCAAGCTTCTTGAAGCAGGCGTTGATAAGCTCGCAAACGCAGTTAAGGTGACTCTCGGACCTCGAGGACGCAACGTCGTTCTTGAGAAGAAGTTTGGCTCGCCCACCGTCATCAACGACGGTGTGACCATCGCTAAGGAAATTGAACTTGAGAATCGCTTCGAGAATATGGGCGCCCAGCTCATCCGAGAAGTTTCTTCCAAGACCAACGACACCGCAGGCGACGGAACCACCACGGCTACCGTTTTGGCTCAGGCGATCTTCAAGGAAGGAATCCGAAACGTTGCGGCTGGTTCGAACGCGACCCATATTAAGCAAGGAATCGACATCGCGGTTAACGCGGTGGTTGCCGAGCTAAAAAACATCAGCACTCCGATCAAGACCATCGAAGAGTCCGTTCAGGTTGCGACCATTTCGGCTAACGATCCCGAGCTTGGAAAGCTTGTGGGCGAACTGATCCACAAGACCGGTAAGGACGGCGTTGTGACCATCGAGGAATCGAAGTCGATCGACACCGTTACCGAGCAGGTTGACGGATTGCAGTTCGATAAGGGCTATATGTCGCCTTACTTCGTGACCGACGCAACCCGAATGGAGACCGTTTATGAGGATCCGATGATCCTTTTCCACGAGAAGAAGATTTCTTCGGTTCAGGACTTGGTTCCTTTGCTTGAGAAGGTTCTTCGAATGGGCAAGCCGTTCGTGATCATTTCGGAAGACCTTGAGAACGAGGCTTTGGCTACATTGGTTCTCAACCGAATTCGCGGTCAACTCCCTGTGGTTGCCGTCAAGGCTCCTGGCTTTGGCGATCGACGCAAGGCGATGCTTGAGGATATGGCGATTTTGACCGGCGGTCAGTTCGTTTCCGAAGACCTCGGAATTAAGCTCGAGAATGTTGGACCAGAGATGCTTGGTTCGTGCCAGCGCATCGTTATCACCAAGGAGACGACCACCATCGTCGACGGAAAGGGTGATAAGGCGGCTATCGAGGGTCGGCTCAGCCAGATCAAGAAGCAGATCGAAGGGACCGACAGCAACTATGACAAAGAAAAGCTACAAGAGCGACAAGCCAAGCTCAGCGGCGGCGTTGCCGTCGTCAAGGTTGGCGCGGCGACAGAGACCGCTCTCAAAGAGAAGAAGGCTCGCATTGAAGACGCTCTTGCCGCAACACGAGCCGCTTTGGAAGAAGGAATCGTCCCTGGTGGCGGAACCGCGCTTCTGACGGCCGGCCGAGTTCTGGACGGACTTGGATTGGTTGGCGATCAGCTGATTGGCGCGAACATCATCAAGAAGGCTCTCGAAGCTCCTCTGCGCACCATCGCTCACAACGCTGGTGTTGAGGGTTCGGTGGTTGTGGATGCGGTTCGACGCGAGGGCAAGGGCTTCAACGCCGCGACCCTCGAGTACGGCGACCTGGTGAAGCAGGGCGTTGTTGACCCAACCAAGGTCGTTCGTCAGACCCTAGAGAACGCATCGTCGATCTCTGGTCTCTTGTTGACGACTGAGGCATTGGTTGCTGAGATTCCCGAACCGGAAGATCAGGGCCACGGTCACGATCATCACCATCATTGATGCGTGAGGTTGGACAAATTGAAAGGGGAGCCTAATGGCTCCCCTTTTTTTGATTTCTACTCTGCTTGGCACTTAGTTCTTTATCAGAGTGTTTTGCGGCGAGCAGCGGCCGTTTTTGCCTTTGTACCAATCTCTGAGTAGCGCGACAGCATCGAGCATGCCTCCCTCGCGGATGTACTTTGGACGGCGGCGCGTGTACTCCTCGACGTATTTTGGGATTTCGGATTTGAACTTTTGGTCGATCTCATTCGGGGCATGGCCCTTTGGGACGGCGTACACGAACCGATTTTCTTCGCCGCCAAAGACAGGCACTGTCCAGAAGTCGCGTTCGACGAACTTGCCGGTTGCTCGCTGGCTAGTTTCGGCGTCGACAAAGAAGTTCACGGCGTGAGTTGGGTACCCAAAGAGGTGCCCATATGCACGGCTTCGCTCGGGAGTTTCCTCTCCGTCGATTAGACCCAGAATGCTGGCCGGGGGCATACCGGGTGTGATCCCGAAGAACCCAAAGACATCCCGTTGCTCCGTGATCTTCCTCTTCAACGTGGCTCGATTGAATACAAAGCCGTCGAGGAACCGCTTGCCTTCATACACCCGTGTGAAGGGGGCGAAGACGCACTCGATTTCGTTTCCGCAACGAAGGACGGAGAAGATTGTGTGGATAGTATCGATTTCCTCGACTGGAGCCTTTGTGACTTCGATTCGAAGCGAGGACCACCCACTACTCATTGGTTTAAGGTCACTCACCAAGGTGAGTAGGGCCTCCGATTCCAACATCTTTTGAAGATACTCCTGGGCTTTTGCCTGGAGCTCTTTAGGCAGTTTTTCGATGGGAAAGCACTCGGCGGGCTTAACGCCCTGCGCTCCGGCTAGAGAGCAAGCGCAGATAAGGATTAGCGGCAGCGTTCTCATCTAGATTCCCGTTGACTTGTTGAGCGAAAAGAACCGATTGTACTGTGGGATATTGGGGTCGCCGGCTGCAATCGAGGTTGGTAGCGGAACGGGGCTAAGTTCGCCGATGTTGAGGGCTTTTCTGGCGTCGAATGTCGCGTTGCCAGGGTTTCGGAATGTTGGCTTTCGAGTTGTGGCGTGACCATCGAGCCAAGAGATACAAGCGACGCCACTGTGACGTCCATGCATTCGAGGTGAACTTACACCCGAGGCAGAAGAAGAGTTATCGCGGCCGTTGACAACGTCGAACGGCTCTCGGATGAAGAACGATTTTGTGAGGGCGGCGGGGTTAACGCTGTTCACGCCGTCAACCATCAGAAGAGTGTTTGAGGACTCCTCAGCGCCGGTCATGCTGACGGCCTGGACGGTTGCGCTGGGTTGGACAAAGAGGATGTTGTTAGTCGCGTATGCTGGGACGAGGTTGCCATCTTTCCAAGTTGTGAATGCCGTCGAAATTGACTTTCCGACGGGACAATCTTGGATGTCCGCATTCTTCATGTACGGGAAGAGAAGGCCTTGGCTACGAACGTAGTTGGCGAAGAACCCAGTGTCGCCGGGGCGGTTGGTTTTGCCGTGCCACCACATTGCCCCAGCGGCAATTCCTCCATCAGCAGGGGTGCTGTAGGGAACCATCATGTCGTCGGCGTCGGCTCCGTACATAACAACGCCAAGAGCGATTTGCTTGAGGTTCGAGAGGTTTGAAGCCTTTTTTGCGGCAGCCTTTGCTTGGGCAAAGACCGGAAAAAGGATGGCTGCGAGGATCGCAATGATCGCGATGACAACAAGAAGTTCGATCAGGGTGAATGCGCTGGATTTCACAAAAATAGTATACCGGGGTAGAGTATCGCCAATCTTCAGATTCAGCAAGTTGGGCTGAGCTAGGTCGTAGTCTTTCAGAAGCGGCCTAGAGGCTCGAGTTACTCTGCTTTGCGCTCATCTGTCGTCGCAGATGCGTCATTCGATGCCTGCGGCTCAAATTCTCGATGTCCAAGCTTCATCGAGTTGACAAGTGGCGCAGTGGGGGAAAGGGCTCCAATGGTACGCTTTCTGCGTCAGAAGAGTTGTCTCAAATTGCAGTTCAATAGCCTTGCTTATTTTGGATTTTTGGTTTTTGCGCTGGTTACGTCCATGCGGTTGCCTTTTCGGGCGCAGAATGTCTGGCTGGTTCTGCTGTCGTATGGGTTTTATGCGTTTTGGGATTGGCGATTTTGTTCGTTGATGCTGGCGGCGACGGTGCTTGGCTATGTGCCAGCCTTGCGGATTGAGGAGAATCTGGAGCCGAATCCGGGGCTTGCGAAGCGGTGGTTGACGGGGTCGATTGTTGCTTGTTTGCTGGTCCTCGGGGTGTTTAAGTATTTCGATTTCTTCATCGAGTCGTTTAGCTCAATTCTGGCGTCCCTGGGAATGAAGACGGGATTGCGGACGGTCGGGATTTTGCTGCCGGCGGGGATTAGTTTTTATCTGTTCCACACGATTTCCTATGTGGTTGACGTGTATCGGAGGCAGGTTACGGCGGCGAAGAACTTCGATGAGGTTGCGCTGTTCTTGGCGTTCTTTCCGCAGTTGGTGGCGGGGCCGATTGCTCGGTCGTCGAGCTTGTTGCCGCAGTGCCAGAAGCCTCGGGTAGTGACTGATGAGATGGTTCATCGGGGGCTATTTCTGATTCTGATTGGGCTGTTCCGGAAGGTGGCGATTGCGGATACTTGTGGGGCGATGGCGGATAATGTGTTCGCGAATCCGGGCGGGCAGAGTAGCTGGCAGTTGCTACTCGGGGCGGTTTGGTATGCGCTTCAGATCTACTCCGACTTTGCTGGTTATAGCGACATGGCGCGGGGGTCGGCGTTGTTGTTTGGGTTCAATTTGACGCTCAACTTTAACCATCCGTACCTTTCGCAGAACATGAGCGAGTTCTGGACGCGCTGGCACATTTCGCTTTCTTCGTGGCTTCGGGACTACCTTTACATTCCGCTGGGCGGGAATCGGAAGGGGAGGGTTCGGACCTATCTGAATCTGATGATCACTATGCTGCTGGGCGGGCTTTGGCACGGGGCGAGTTGGAACTTTGTGTTGTGGGGGCTGGTGCATGGGGTGGCTTTGGTGGTTTATCAGGGCTTTCATTCGCTCTCGATCAAGCTCCCGGGTGGGGTCCTGACTCGAGTGCTGAACACGACGATTGTGCTTGTGGTTGTCGGGCTGGCTTGGGTTCCTTTTCGGTGCCACAGCTGGGCTGAAACCGTGGCGTATTTCTCCGGCCTATTGAAGGCAGATTGGGGAGCGGATCGGTACATACTTCCTACTGCGGCTCTTGTCGCTTTTCTCCTCTTAGTAGATCTGCCTCAGGTGTTAGGAACATCGGAATCGGCGGTTCTCAAATGGAGACCTACGCCTCGTTGGGTCTACCTGTTTGTGGTTATCACGTTGATCGTTCTTTCGGGCGATCTGCGAGGCTCGGCGTTTATCTACTTCCAATTCTAAGATGAAGCACACTTATCCTTTGCGCGCATATATAGGTCCGTTCCTGGGAATGTTGCTCTCGCTCCTCGTTTTCGAGTTGATTCTGCGAACAAAGATTCCCAATCGGTTGTTGCCCCAGCCTTCCCCCTACTATAGCGAAGCGGTTGTTCTGCGAGATCGAACGTTGGCTGAGTTCAAGCGAAAGCACGGCGAGCCTGAGCTTGTGGTGATCGGCAGCTCGGTGGCATACACAAACGTGCACTGCGGATTGTTGGGCTCGACACTTGGGAAGCGTGCCTTCGGTCTGGGATTGCCCGGGCTTGCGCCGGGTTCGGTCGAGCAGTTTTGGCGCAATCATTGGAAACAAAAGGTGCCCTCGGCCAAGACGGTTTTGCTAGTTCTGCGTGCTCGCGACGTGATCTCCGACTATGTTCCGCTGGAGGACGCAAAGCTGATGGGTTCGCGAATTGAGAGGGGTTGGATTGACATCAGGCAAGCGAGCATCTTGGATCGCCCTTGGGTTCCCAACCTGAGACTCAAGGACTACTATGGGGCGGTGAGTAAGTCGGTCAGTGCCTCGCGTAAACCTCTCATTGGTCAGAGTTTTTGGAACGACGAGTTCGGTAACCAGCCTCAGGAGGGGCATTTGAGCGCCACGGAGTCTGAACGAATTGCGCGCAACCCAAGGTATTCGTCGGCGGCGACGGCCACATTGACTACACGATCCAACTGGTTGGATCAAGTCAAGCGGATTCGTAGTGAGGTAAATGGACGATTCATCGTTGTCTATTCGCCGGACCTCGGACTGGCTTGGGAGTCGCCACAGTCCGCCACAGATTGGGGTCGTATAACTACTGAGGCTTTGCGAAAAGAAGGAATTGAGACCGTCTCGCCGACCTTGGATAATCAGAGTTTTTGGATGAACATAGATAACTATGGGGATGTGGCGCACATGCATCGTGACGCCGCAGCCGCATTTACCAGCGAGTTGGCACGAGACCTCGCCGGTTTGGGGCTTTAGTGCCCTGGACTCCGTCCGGAGTCTTGACTAGGGCGGGAAGATGCTTAGGAGCCTGCACGCTCCGGTGTAAAATGCTTGTGGCATGTCTAAGAAGCAGTTGAACGTTGGGTTGATCGGTTATCAATTTATGGGGAAGGCGCATAGCAATGCGTATCGGCAGGCGAATCGGTTCTTTGACCTTCCGGCGCAGATCAATATGCATACGATTTGCGGGCGGAACCAGGCGGCGGTGACGGCGGCGGCGGAGACGATGGGGTGGACCAACGTTGAGACCGATTGGCGCAAGGTTGTTGCAAACCCTGAAATTGACATTATCGACATCTCGACTCCGGGGAATTTGCATGCGGAGATTGCGATTGAGGCGGCGAAGGCCGGGAAGGCGGTTTGGTGTGAGAAGCCGATTGGAAACACTTTGCCCGAGGCGAAGGCGATGCTGGATGCGGTCGTGGCGGCGGGGGTTCCTCATGCGGTTTTTCATAACTATCGCAAGGCGCCGGCGGTTGCGCTTGTGCGCCGCATGATTGACGAGGGCAAGCTCGGGACGATTTATCATTTCCGAGCGGTTTATTTGCAGGATTGGATCGCTGATCCGGCGTTTCCGCTTGTTTGGCGGCTGCAGAAGGAGATCGCGGGGTCGGGGACGCATGGCGATATCAACGCGCACATTATCGACTTGGCGCGGCACTTGGTTGGGGAGTTTGACGAGATTTGTGGGCACCTGCACACATTTATCAAACAGCGACCTCTTGCTGGGGCGATTAATGATTCGCTGGGGGCTGAGGCGCGCGCGGAGATGGGTGAAGTGACCGTGGACGACGCGGCGATGTTCTTGGCTAAGTTCAAAAATGGGGCGCTGGGGACGTTTGAGGCGTCGCGGTTTGCAGTCGGGCGAAAGAACAAGAACTCGTTCGAGATCAACGGCTCGAAGGGGTCGGTTGTTTTTAACCTTGAGAAGATGAACGAGCTGGAGTACTACAACGCCGAGGATCCGGAGGGTTACCAGGGCTTCCGTCTGATTCAGGCCACCGAGGCCGTCCATCCTTATGCCGGGCAGTATTGGCCGGTTGGGCACATTATTGGATACGAGCACACGTTTGTGAACTTGGTTGCGGATGCGGTGACGGCGATGTGTTCGGGGGCTCCGATATCGCCGAATTTTGTGGATGGCTACGAGAATCAGCGGGTTCTGGACGCGGTTGAGGTGAGCAGCGAGAAGCGGGGTTGGGTTTCGCTCTAGTTCGAAGGTTAACTCGTTCCATAATAGGTTTTATGGACGAGCAACCACCCCTTCCCTGCCCGTCTCCTTGTGTGCGGCATTGTGGGATTGACGAGAGCTTGCATTGCTCGGGGTGCCTGCGAACCGGACGCGAAGTCGCCGCATGGCCAACTATGAGCGACGAACAGAAATGGAATCTGCTCAACCAGTTATTCGCACGCAAAAAAACGCCCTCCGAAGAGGGCAAAGCAACCCAATAAACCTATTCGATGTTCGATCTCACCCGGAACATGAAGTCCCGGTTCAACTTCACACCAAACTTCATTTGGTAGGTTGTCACAACGTCAGTCGCCATTTTCTCGTCCGGCTTCAGCTGTCCCAGAAGGTAGCCGAGCGCACCACCCAACAAGGCGTTATTGACGACGTTCCCTTTGGTCACAAGCGAAACCAGGATTCCGCTTGCCGCCCCGTAGCCCACAAGCTTGAGATCGTCGTTCTTCGAGGAGGGTCGCGCAACCATCCGACCCGTCGAAGGATCAATGTCAATGTTTTCTAACCCGGTGAGGTTGCCAAAGACTCGATAAGACTGCCCATCTGGCAACCGAACCCAGTCGAACGTCAGCCCAAGAACACCAGGTGAACCATTCGAAAGTGGCTTTGCAACGTCAACGTGGCCTTCGATCTGAGTCCCCGAAGGAAGCCCCTGGTAAGCGAGCTCGCCGCTGGTGTCCAAGGTCGCCTTAAATGGATCCCCTGCACGAGAGGATTTAGAACTGAGCACTTGATCGAGCCGGAACGGGACCACAGTCCCGGTAGGCATGCTCATGGTGATAAATCCAGGCATGGTCATTGGAGTTCCGAGCTTTGCAAAGGTCACGATGTCAACCGACTGAGTCGCTTCAACCCACTCGACTTCTGCCTTCATTGCTTCGCTAACGAACCGAAGCGGAACCATAGTACTGCCATTATGAGTGTAGGGTGCTACTTCAATAGGGAGATCCGAGCCATTGACCGACGCCATCTTTGAGCCGAGGGTCAGGCGAATCTTGTCGCCTCCGCTTTGGGCGGTGATCGTATGAGAAGCTTCTTCGTACTCGACGCTCGCGTTCATCTTTTCGAAGAC
The DNA here is from genome assembly GCA_965248555.1 of Fimbriimonas sp. Lineage (GTDB taxonomy): Bacteria > Armatimonadota > Fimbriimonadia > Fimbriimonadales > Fimbriimonadaceae > Fimbriimonas. The sequence continues at coordinate 1,038,179 of CBDFJP010000002.1, forward strand.
ACCACGAAGCGGAACCATCACCCGGTTATTGACCATCGTTGGTTGACCATCTGAAAAGTTGATGGTCGAACCGTCTACCCTAGCGCGAATACCCCCGAATCCGGTAGTGGCGAGACTGGAGGTCACCAACGTCACCAACATTGCATGTTTTGAATAACTTAGAGTTTTCACGACTACAGACTACAGTCGCTTAACTCCTACCAACAAGTCGTCGTCTTTACTGTCAGTAGTTTGGAAGACTACTTGAAACAGATATATTCGCTCAAACTGACAGGATGAGAACTCTCATAGTCGTCCTCTTGATCCTCTGGCTCATTGGAGCCGTTAGCTCGAATACCATCGGAGGATTCTTGCATCTTCTACTCGTCGCGTCGCTCATCTTGCTGGTGTTAGACACCCTAGGTCGACGAGGAAGATCGATCTAAGGATACAACTAAGAGAGATGATCATAGTCTCTTCTAGTCGCTATATCGACTGTTCAGCTCACTTGTCAGACGGGGGTATAGTACCGCCCATCATCGGGCAATTCATCCTTCCACCTTTTGCATGTTGCATCATGTGCATATGCATCTTCCCATCCATCTTCTCGTGCATTCCTCGCATCGACACCCTCTGTGCAACCATTTCAGTTACAACTGCAGCAGTGGCATTCGCCTTTGAGTCACCGGTCGTCTCGTTCATTGTTGAAACCAGCAGATCCAATATGCGATCCATTGCCGATTGAGTATCTTTCATCCCTGACATGTCTGCCATCATTTGCTGACACTGACCCATTGTTGGGCCTGTCTTATCCTGTACGAGAGAGTCTGGGAAGTAGTTCGACGAGGTTTTTTCTTGGCCGAACGCCATGTAGGCGGCACCAATGGCTAGGGCAGTTAGGGCTGCGATTCCATAGTTTTTCATTTCGATATCTCCTTCTTTGTTAGCTGATTGGCACTTTAGTCGCAGCAATTGACGCGGTGATCAACGCCTTGCAACTTTCGATACAGACTTTGCGAATCGGGGTAAGCGGGCCACCCTTTTCGCACTCGGCAACGCATGCAATGCAAGCGGTCTCGCATCGATCTGAGCTGGCGACCGGATTCCTCGCAAGCTGCTGCCGCAATTCTCGACACTCTCCGGCGCACCCCGTAGAGCACTTAGACACACGATCCTGCCCGCTGGTGTTCGCGCTCTCAATTGCATTGTTGATACAGGCAGTCTCGCATGCGGCGCACGCCGCGAGCAGCGCGCGATATTCTTTTGTTTGCTTCATGTTTCTCTCCTTCTGTCGACTCTCAAAGAGAGCCATATCATGACTACGTTGAACTCTTTTTTAAACGAATCTCAAGTCACTTTTTACGTGTCCGCTATCTCAATACACGGCCCCACCGAGAACGCACATTTCGGAGCGACAGCAACGCCGTTATCGAGTAGCTATCCTTACTTTGTTTCGACGACTAGCTGGTTATCAACCATTTGTCTTGCATCGTTCTCTTTAAGAACTCTTGTGGTTATCTCACTCGCCAAGGATTTCATTACCTCAGAGGTAACGTACCCTTGTAGACTCACTTTCTCAGCAGTTGTGTTGACGTTAATCAAGTTTCCGTCAGCGTTGAGAGTTTTGTCACCCGTGATTGCAAGCTTGATCTTTGGCGTAAGCATCGCCGCTACGCCGAGTTCCTCGGTCTTGTTGCTGACTCCATCTGCCAGATTACTCGCGCCGCTCGCAACGCCTTGCCTTGCGGCTTCATTGTCCTTCTTTAATCCTTCGGCCGTATTGCCACACCCGATGATGAGGCCCAAACAGCAGCTGGTTACTAAGAGTAGAGTTTGTTTCATGTCAGTTCGTGGTCAGTATGTTGCGGTAGATTCGCTACCGTGCATCGACTGGGCAAGCGCATCGTCCAGTTTGGCGTCTTGCCTAGCTTTCTCTCTGTTACTTGAGACCTCATTTACTACCAACTTAGCAATAGCAGCGATCGCCGCAAGAATTGATACACCTATCGCGTACTGGAGCATCCCAGTACGTGCACCGCAACTTTTATCGCATACACTCCGTTCCACAGTGCTATGCTGACCCACGTCGGCTCAGAGGGCAAGTCCGTCCTATGTCTGTCAGCCATGTGGCAGACAAGAATCCGCAGCTCGGTCACCCTTCGCGTCCAAGGCATTGCGACAGCCTTCAACCTGCCCTCGAAAGAGAGGGCAATCTATCCCAGCACTTGCCGCTCGATACTTCTTTCCCTCGTCGCCGGAGTATCTGCTTCTGGCAGAGTTCAATTTGTGGGCACTACACGCGGGCGACTAAACAGGAGGAGTTTCTATTGACTTCAACTACCTGCCTCAGAAGTTCACTCATTCAAGCGTAACCGAGATGGGATCGTTTACCGTGACGATCAGCGACCGCTCTTTTGCACATGACTAGACCACGTCGGTAACCGCACATATCCACGGTACTTCGCAAGCAGTTCCAGAACCGTTGTCTATTGCTGGGCTTGCCTTTCGCACCTTAGCTCCGGTTCTCTAGCGCAGACTGAAGAAGTAAAGGGGCACGGACGAATCAGTTCCTGAATTGGTCTGCTGAACCTCTGAGCTTTCGTCTGGAGCCAGCAGCCAATCCGGTTGCAGTTTGCACGCCTAGAAAACCGATTGCGAATCGTGCCATACTATAAGTTCCGTTTAAGCGTGGAACTTCTGTCGCGCCTCTTGACGTTAACACTGCCAGGTTCACTGAACTCGGCTTGCTCCCAAAAGGGGCTAAAACAAGGATTCAGAAGTACAAGAAAACATGTCAAAGCAAGCAATTTTGGAGAGCGTGGTCGCGGCTAACATCAAGACCGACGTTCCAGACATTTGGCCTGGTGACACCGTCAAGGTTCACGTTAAGGTCCGCGAAGGAAACAAGGAGCGAATTCAGCTTTTTGAGGGAACCTGCATCGCCGTCAAGCACGGTGGCATCGCCAAGACCATTACGCTCCGCAAGATCACAAGCGGCGTGGGTGTCGAGCGAACCTTCCCTATCCACTCGCCAAACGTCGCAAAGTTTGAAGTTCCTCGCCGAGGAAAGGTCCGCCGAGCCAAGCTCTACTACCTTCGAGGCAAGGTCGGTAAGGCTGCCCGAATCAAAGAGCGACGATAATCGATGCCGTCGTCAACGCTTGAATATGTGGATATGGTTGCGCGGACTCCGCTCAGCCAAATCCTCATCTTTTCATCCGCGTTGACCGTCGTCCGAATCGTCTCCCACTTTGTATCCACAAAAACCCCAAAGCACAAACAGGGCTTTGGGGTGAAGTTTTTATCTGGCGTCAGCGATCTCTTTGATTCGCTGATCTACGCGGCGGTGTTCATCTTCATGGTGATCCGGCCCTACTTCTTCCAGACCTTCCAGATTCCAACGGGGTCGTTGAACCCGACTCTGAAAGTCGGCGATTTTATTGGTCTTAACAAGGCGATCTATCGTTACTCGGAACCAAAGAGGGGCGATATCGTGGTCTTCCACCCGCCCGCATACGCCTGCACTCCGGACCAGCTTCGTCCTAATGGCGACCCGAAAGTCGACTTCGTCAAACGCCTCATCGGCCTTCCGGGCGATGTAATCGAGATGAAGAACGGCGTAATGTACGTCAACGGCAAGCTGCTTTGGGAGCCTTACTGGCACTTTGCAGACCAGACTTCTCAGGGGGACTTCAAGCTGTTCTCGCAAGCTGAAACTGCGGCGTATCAGAAGCAGAGCTGGAAGCTCGTCAACTACAAAGGCAAGCTGATCCCGCTGAACTACACCGATCACGACGCCAACGCAGAAATGCCCTACTCGGAGAATTATCGGAACAAGCCTTACTGGGTTGCTGAGCCGTACATCATCCGAGATCCGGCAGAGAATAAATCGCCCGCCGTCCGAGAGCTTCCTGCCCAACCGATTCCCGCCGGAAAGTTCCTCTTCATCGGCGATAACCGCAACAACTCCTTCGACGGCCGCGCCTGGGGACTGATCGACCGCGACAGCATCATTGGCCGCGCCGAATTCGTATGGCTCCCTCTCAATCGAATGGGAGGAATCCATTACGTTGACAACGGTTCCCCAAAAGCTCCGGACGCAATTGTAGCCGAAGGGATGCGGTAGTGGGTTGGGAGTGCGGAGATTGGGGTTGGGAGTTAAAGCTTATCCAACTCCGAACGTCCTACCCCCAACTCCAAACTAAACCTGGTGGGCCCGGCGGGGATCGAACCCGCGACCAAACGGTTATGAGCCGTCCGCTCTAACCCCTGAGCTACAGGCCCTCGGAGGTAACGCCTAAAGGTTACCCGTGGAGAGAGGCGCGAGGCACGAGTCACTAGTCTGCCGAATCCGCTCGCCGCTCACCTAAAATAGTTCCACCAAACCCAAGCCGCCAAAACAACCAGCCACCACGCCGCAATCAGCAACGGGTACCGCAGGTAGCAGCGGCTCTCCCGCTTCCCTTTCCGCCACGCAACCAAGTACAGCCCCGCCGAAAGCAACGCCGCCAGTGGCAGCGCATACCGCCCCGCCAACAGCGAGAAGGTCGCGATCTTGCAATAAGTAAACGCCAACCGCTCAGTCTTGTTAGCCGACTCGTCGTACCCCGGTTCAGTCATTTTTTCGCTTCTCTAATATGTGAATCAGTTCGACCCCGATCCACCCCACAAAGGTCAAACCGCAGAGAACCCATGAGCCCAGCCACAGATTTGTGAAGTCGTCGTTTACCTTCCGATCTCCATAGATTCCCCCGCCTGCAAGAGTGCAAACACCACAAGTTCCGCAAGGAACAATCAAGCCGAGGATGAGCATTGCTAACCCAAACTTTCGCCTTGCGTCCTTGATCGGCTCCATATCCTCCAACTTACCCAAAACCTCTATTTCCGATCCTCGAACCAAGATGCAGCAAGCCCCGCAAGAGCCAGGACGATTCCCAGAGTGATCGAAGGATAGACGACGAATATCTCACCGTAGGACTGCGAGTCTCGGTTCGGGCTAGAGCAAACTCCCCAATACAGTAGCGGAGCGAGCACGCCGACCAAAATTCCTGCCCACACCAAGAAGTGCAAACCCCACAGCCTCGGAATCTTAGAGTGATTCCCTCCCCAACCGCAATTCTCGCAAATCCCCATCACTCCGAGCGGGTTTCCACACACCGGACACTGTTTCACCCGTACTTCCTCAGTAGCCAAAACTTAACCCAAGCCATGACGTTCACGATGACAACCAGGGCCATACAAATCCACATGACCCACTCATTCATTGTGACCATCGTGGCGACGAAGCAACCGCCGATGGACGCAAATGGGATCGCGATGAACGTCCAAAACATCATTAGCAACGGGTGCATCTCCGCTGACTCCATGAGTGCCGCGCCGCACCGCGGGCATCGCTCTCTCCCGCTGGGAATCTGCTTCTCGCAATAGGGGCAGGTGTAGGGCGGGGCTTCGGTCACCGATACCTCCGCACATACCATACCCAGCCCCAGATGTAGAGGCCAAGGAAAAGCGCGGCGGACAAATAGAGCGCAAATTCGGACTGAACGGTGAAGCTCACGACGCATGGGCCCGGGCAGAGACACAGGGTCGACAGCAACAACAGCGCAACCGCGCCAGCCCGCTCCCATGGCGAGTGCGGAGCGTAGCCACACGCACTGCACTGCGGCACCGCAACTTCCATTGGCGCGCCGCACTTGGGGCACCTGGGCTCGTTGGGCCGAGGATACTGGGCGAACGGCGATTTCCCTACTGGCGGGATTGGTTTGATCTCCGGCTCGGGAGACGTAGGAACCGCCGCCCGCTCCGCCATCGTCGGCCCCGTTACCGGCTTGTTCCAAAGGCTTCGAGGTAACCGCGCCTGGCACTGGAAGCAGGCCACCTGACCAGGAAAAACCTCGAATCCGCACTCCTCGCAATAGAATCGCTGACTCAAAACAGAACCACCTTGAGATACTTCAGGACTCCCAACAATGCCAGGCTAACCGCGACGAGGCGGCCGACGTCCCACAGTTCATCGAACCGGGCGGAGACGACGAAGAGGACCACACCCCACAGAAAAAGCTGGATCATCCAAAACGGCGCAATCCGCATTTCGGCGAGCCGAGGCCGCTTCCTGTTCCGGATGTCGCGATTCGCGCGAACGATTCCGTAGGCAGAAACTCCGAGTCCCAAAACCGTCCCGATGAGCATCGAGATTACGGAAGCCAGCGCGTACCGACCCATCGCTTCGGGTTGCCGAGATGCCTCGTGAAAGCCGCCCAAATGAACCGTGCACGAGCCAATACAGATGAGCGGCACCAACCAGAATAGGGCGATTGCCAGCAAAATGCCGACGCACTCGAAGCGGTTCCAATACCGTTGGGCCCGCCGCACTCGGGTCTCGACCCGCTTGATTCTCGCGAGGACGAGTTTCAGCGCATTCGCCACTTTACCACCCCGTACGCCACCACCCCCAGGCAAGCCCACTGCGCCACCGAGATCCCCGGGCCGCTCGCAGATTCCCGGAAGAACTCGATCACGAACCGACTCAGCCCCCAGCCCATCAGGAACAGGGGCCAAACCGGCCACTGCTGACGCTTCCAGAGCAGAACTCCGAAGAGCACCAACGCCGAGCCAGCCATCATCATCTGTGTCGGATAATGCCCCCAAGAGCAGGCCCGGCCTCCACAGCAGCCGTTGAAGTAACACCCAACCCGTCCAAAAACCTCCCCCGCCGGAATCGCAAGTGCCCAAAGCGGCCCCGTCGAGTACCGAACTCCCATCCGCCGCTTAGCAATCTCAACCGCCACCAGCCCGCCAATCACCCCGCCCAAAATCGTCCGCCCCCCATACAGCGGATTCAGCACCGTCGCCATCGACCCGCCCTCCACTACCCGCTCGACCAGCCGTGCGATCAGGACGCCGAAAACGGCCCCGACGAGCATGATCGAGAGGGTTCCGGAGGTGTCCAGGCGCATCTCCTTGGCGCGCCACCAGTAGACGGCGATTCCGACGAAGAATCCGAGAGCGGTGAAGAGGGAGCCAAGAGCCGGGTTCACCCGATCACCCGCAAAGTAGATTCTCGCCCGGGAAAATCCGACGCATCCTCGAACATCCACCGCCAGCAGAACGAGTACCGGCGGGGGTCGTCCTCAAACGTCCCCACATGAACGCAGCACTGCCGAATCCGCGCCTCGTGAAACGTATGCGCGTCCATGAACATCTTCACCGTGACCCGAAAAGTCCGCGTCGCGAGCTCATCGTCCAGCGAAGTTGAACCTCGAAACTTCGCCCAAAGCCCGCCCATAAGGTCGGTCAGACCCGGAACGCAGTCGCACATCGTCAGCAAGTCCTTTGCCACCTGCAACGATGAAGCCCTCTGTTGCTCGCTGAGCAGCCGAGTCAAAACCCCCGACCGAACCATCGACTGCACCGACTCGCGCATATTCTCGAACGAGATCGTATTCGCCGCCAGGTGAATCCAGTTCTTCATCTCGTCCCGCCCGATCAGCGAGACAATCGACTTCCACTCGTCTGTTTTGTCGCGCACTAGGTATGCGATATCGCAACAATCCTTGTGCGAACACGGCAATGGGATGAAGTCTTCGACTTTGAGGTGAGGCGAAAGTCGCTTGATCACCCCGGTCGGCGTTAAGCGATTTATCGGGTCGATTCCGGAGTTTCGGCCCGACCCAAACACCGGCTGAAACGCGATTCCGGAGCAATACTTCGTCTCCAGTCCCAGCTCCAAAACGTCGCCTAACTGGTCGTCATTGACCCCCATTTTCGCCGTGCAAACCAGAGTCGTGAAGATACGAGAAGAATCCAATTTGTGTAAGATTCGTATCTTCTCCTGCAACACATCCTCCGCGCGGAGCTCCTGATACACCGCCGAAGTCAGCCCGTCAAACTGAAGATAAACTTCGACCTTATCCCGATGCTCAGACAAGAACTTAACGAAAGCCTCGTCCCGATCCAAGCGACGACCATTCGTGTTCAGCATCACCCGAGTAATCTGCCTCTCACAAAGCCGAAGAATCAACTCTTCTAGGTCGCGCCGCAAAGTCGGCTCACCGCCGCTCAGCATCACAACGCTGAGCTTCCCTCCCTCGCGGGCAATCGCTGTATCCACCGTATGGAGCAACGCCTCCAAAGTCGGCCCCGATGAAGCCGCGCCCGGGTCAAGTGCCGACGCGAAGCAGGTTGGGCACTTGTAGTTGCAGTTCTCGGTGATGTTGAGCAGCAAAATGCACGAGTGCTGCCCATGGCCCGCTGGAAGCCCGAGGCGATACCCTTCAGGAAATCCAGCGAAGTTATCTGCTCGATCTGGGGTCACCTCAAGGGTTGGAGTCTGCCAACCCGCCCTTGATCGCCACGCGGTGGCGTCTTCCTCATAAAGGCTCTCCGTCTCGCCGTGCCGACGGCACCACCGCCGCATCCAAATCGAGTCGTCGTGGGAGACCAGCATCCCGTCAACAAACGTATCCGCCCCTCGCGAGTCCAGCGGCCCCTCGTCCGCGCAATGCGGACAAACCGTCCGCGTGTACTCCTCAATCGTATAGGGTCGGACGTTCATGTGCTTGCAAGTATAAACCTGCTTCGGCGCGGATTCGTTGCAAGATTCATTTCTGGCCACGCGACCGGAACAGCCGGTACACCAAATACGCCAGCATGCATGACCCTGCCACCCAGACCAACGGGTTCGCCCAAATCTCCGAAGAGAAGCGGGCGAGCGGATAGCTAAGCGCGCAATAGCCCAGGCAGGTGAGCGGGAATACCGCCGCGACGGCGACGTAAACAAGGCAACCCTGGTCGCGTCCTGCACCCTCATAGCCGCAGTAGCCACACATGGTGTACGCCGGATTCCACTCCGCCCCACACTGAGGGCACACGACCAGCCGGTTACCACTCATTTTCGAGCCTTCCTCCGCCAATACTCAAGCGCCCCAATACTTCCAAAGAACACGATCACTCCTGGCCAGAACCACCACTGCTGCGTCATCACCACGATGGTCCATGAGATCGGCATCGTTACCCAACACACTCCAAAGATGCCTAGCGGACAGATCGCCAGCGCCGCCAAAATGTAAAGTATCGGAGCATCTGACTGCCTCGAACTCCACCCACACACCGGGCAGCAAGTCGCCCGCATTTCCAGCCGAGAATCGCACTTGGGGCAGGGTTTGAATTCATTTTCCGTCATAGAAGCCCAACCCAAGCCACCACTTGACCAACCCAAATCCTCCGACCGCCACCGCAAAGACGAGCACGTGGAACCAGATGTCGCTGGTGATCAGTCCCGAGGAGATCGTGGCACAGCCGCCAGCGCAAGAAAGCAAAGCTGCCACCATGAGCCCGCACCCTTCCAGCCGCATTCGCTTCCCTTTCGCTATCATCTCCGGGTTCCCCCAGCCGCAGTGCGCGCAGAACTTTGCTTTCGCTTCCATCGACCGTCGGCATTTTGGGCAAGACCTCACTTATCCCTCCGAATGCCCATTGTTCCGATTAACAGAATCAACCCGATTAGCGTTCCAAAAACCGCGAGCGCTGCGGTGAGGTTCAGCATTGCCCTGATTGGGCTAGATACGGCCAAAGTAGAAAGGAGGCATGAACCTAGTCCGACGAACGGAGAGGCCAGAGCCAGCCACACCCCCGCCCGAAACTGCCTCTGCGCCTCGGTTCCATCTAGCTGAATCCCACAACTCGGGCATTGATGCAAATGCAACATCAACCGCGCCCCGCACTTGGGGCAAGCCCGAGTCTCGGCTTCCTTCACTAACTTAACTCGGGTCCTTGCGTCTGAGCGCGCGCACCCACAGCCCAAAGAACACAGCCGTAAGGAGCATCAGCACTACGGCCAGTTTGGGCCAAACCGCTACAAACCACGCTCCTTGTGCCTTTGGGGTGAGAGCGAAAGCCATGGTTCCGAGACCGTACCAAATAAAGAATGTAGCGACCAAACAAGCGGCATAGCGATTTGCAATCACTTGCGAGTTCCTCGGAGCTTGGCCTGGCTGATTCATTCTACAAATATCTTAATCCACCTGTCTGCGGTTCGATTCCCACAATCGCCAACTACCCAATCCCGAAAATACGAAAACGAACAGCCAAGGAACGGGTGAATGAGCGACTGTTAAAGCGTAAACCGCCATGATTCCCGCAACTACAAAGTTGATCACGGCCATAGTTTTATTGGTTGCACGCGAAGTCTGAGCCACACCTCCATTCTAAACCAAAACTCCCGTCCGCGCGGCGGCGCGGGTCCTGGTGAGGGGTGGGTCGGGGAGCGTAGCGAGTCGATTCACCCCTCACCGGGTGGGGTCTGGCATCGGGGCCGCAGCGGGAGTAAAACCCCAACCCCACACTCCCAACTCCGCACCAATCCGCCATAATATCCAAGGTACAACGATGTCCGAAAACCTGATCCCTGGCGCTTCTTTTCTCTGCGGAACTCCTGCTCGGTCCTTCACGCCCGAAGACTTTATCAGCGACGAGAAGATGATGATCGACACCGCCGAGCAGTTCTGCCGCGCCGAGATCATGCCCCATCTCGAGGCCATCGACCACCAAGAAGACGGCCTTATGCCCGCTTTGATTCGCAAGGCCGGCGAGCTTGGGCTTTGCGGAATCGACTCTCCCGAAGCCTACGGCGGACTCGGGTTGGGCAAGAACGTCGCCGCCCGCATCCTTGAATTCATGAGCCTCAACGGCTCGATGTCCGTCACCTACGGCATCACCAGTGGCATCAGCCAAGTTGGCCTTTCGTTGTTCGGTTCCGATGAGCAAAAGGCGAAATTTCTTCCCGCTCTGACCAGCGGAGAATCCATCGGCGCCTACGCGCTCAGCGAACCGAACGCCGGCTCGGACGCCCTCTCGGTCACCACCACCGCCGTCCAAAAAGGCGACAAGTGGGTGCTGAACGGCACCAAAATGTGGATCAGCAACGCTAAATGGGCCGACCAGTTCTTGGTCATGGCGAAGATCAACGGCACCGATTTCTCGGCCTTCATCGTCCCGCGCGACACCCCCGGCCTCACCATCGCGCGCGAGGAGCACAAGATGGGACTCAAGGGCTCTTCCACGGCCCGAATCGTACTGGAAGACGCCGAAATCCCACTCGATAACCTCCTTTATGAGCCGGGCAAGGGCCACCACGTTGCTTTCAACGCTCTCAACATCGGTCGATTCAAGCTATCCAGCATGAGCATTGGCCCCGCAAGGAACTCCATCGAGCTCGCTGCCGCCTACGCCCGCGACCGCAAGCAGTTCGGCAAATCTCTCTCCGAATTTGGCCTCATTCAGAAGAAGCTCGGCCAAATGGCCGCCCTATTCTTCGTCGCCGAGTCCATGATTTACCGCACCGGAGCCCTTATTGATGAGGCATTCGCCCTCTACGGCGGAACCATCGACGGCAACCGCAAGGCCGCCGAGGAGTACGCCATCGAGTGTTCGGCCTGTAAGGTCTTCAGCACCGAATCCGAAGCTTGGATCGTCGATGAAGCCCTCCAAATCTTCGGCGGCTACGGCTTCACCGAGGAATTCCCCATGGCGCGCCACTACCGCGACGCGCGCGTCAGCCGAATCTACGAAGGCACCAACGAGATCAACCGCGTCTTCCTCGCCGACCGCTTCCAGCGCAAGCTCCGCTCCGGCTCCCTCGCCCCCCTCGTCGCCGACTCCTGGATCGCCGACCTCGCCATCAAAGCCCTCCACATGAACCTGGACGACCAGGTTCAGACGGGTGCGGCGTCAGATCTGATTTTGTTGGCTTATGCCGAGCAGTCGGCGAGGCTCCGAGCCGAGCGCTGCGGAGAACCTCTCTACACTGCGGCCCTCCCTTACCTCAATCTAAAAGCCGCCGAAGCCTGGCAACTCCTCAGTGAGGAGCCACTCATGCTGCCTAAGTCGGAAACAGTCGACTACGCATCTTTAGCAGATCTAGTCCACCACCACAATGGTCCCGTTCGATTCAACTAGGTCAATAGCTCCGTTATCAAGGAACGAATCGCACGGCTAATCGATAGGAACAACATGAAACGCGAAATCCCCTTCCGCCTTGCCAAGCTCCTCCTAGGAGCAGCCTTCCTCGTGTTCGGTCTCAACGGATTCCTCGACTTCCTGCCCACCCCGGCCGTCGAAGGCGAGAACGCCAAGGCGTTCCTCGGAGCGCTTGCCGCCAGTGGGTTCCTCAAGGTCGTCAAGGCCCTCGAAATCCTCGGCGGAACCCTCGTCATTTCCGGCCGCCTCGCCCCGCTCGGGCTGCTCATCCTCGGACCGATCATCGTCGTCATCGCTCTCTTCGACGCCACGATGGACCCCAAGGGCCTCCCGGTTATCGCCGTCCTCGGCCTTCTCAGCCTGTATATAGCCAGCAAGCACAAAGAGCAGTTTGCGCCGTTCTTCAAAGTCCGGGCCGACCAGTGTACGTTCCAGCCTGGCGAACCTAAATCCTAGCCAAAGCCCCGCAAAATTACCGAAGAGGCGTCCCACCAACGGGGCGTCTTTTTTTTTTGCACCAACCCAAAGAAAATGCACCAAAAGTGGTTGACAAATTGCCTGAAAAATCGCTTATATAGTAAACACTTGTCTACTACTAATCTTTTACCAATTGGGAACAATGCAATGAACAATCACAACGAAACTTCCGACTACCAGGCCCAGCCCGCCGACCCCGAGCGGCCCTATTTCAGCGAGGCCGGGCTTGAGCGCCGCATCGCCTATGGACGAAAACAATCCCTGGCTCACGCCAGCCTCCTCAACCAGTCGCAGAACGACCCTTTCAAGGCGGGCGAGCTCCGAAACATTCTCAGACAAGCTAAGCTGACCAAGCGGCAGTACGAGGTTATCAAGCTCCGCTCAGGAGGCATGACCTTCGACGAAATTGGCCGGATGTGGAACCGGACCAAGCAGGGCGCCCAGCGGGTTTACCAGCAAGCGGTGAAGAAACTACGCAAAGCCCAACGCTTCTATCCGTTTGCTGGGCTGAATGAAGTATATCGCCAGGAGATTCACCGGGGTGCATTTCGTTAAACCTGCTGTACAATAGAAGTACACGCCCTTGGAGTGAACTATGGTTGCCTGCCCAAAATGTGCCCTTAACAACACCATCGACAGCGCATTCTGCCGAAAGTGCGGTTACGCCCTCCCCCAAGACCTCGTCGCCGAGTCTCAGGACAAGCTGAAGGAACTCGTGAATAAAGGCATGAGCGCCTTCAATGACGGCAACACCGAAGAGGCCATGGGAATCGCCGAGCACGCAGTTATGGCAAACCCCGGCTATCCCGAAGGGCACGCCCTTAAAGGAATGGTTCACGAGCGACGCTCCGAGTATGCCCAGGCTCTCGACTGCTTCGAGACCGTCGTGGCACTCAATCCAGATTCTACGATTGACAAGATTAAGCTCAACCAGTTGCGCAATGCGTTTGCTCAAAGAACGGCTGAGCCGAAGGTCGACAGAAAGGGTGCGCTCATGGCGGCGATGGCGGCTGTTCTGCTGGTCTCGTCCGTCGGAGCGATCACTTACCGCGTGGTGAGTAACTCGAAGGAGACGACGGTTACTACTTCGCCGCTGGCAAATACGGCTGAAGGAAACTTGGTTTCTAACCCAGCTCCAAACTCCAATAATAACCCAAACCCGAATACCAACATCGTCAACCCTGCTCCGGCAAACCCCGGAACTCAGTTGACCGACGACGGCGTGAAGCCTTTGGGCGGGGACGAGAGTACGAACGACAATCCGACCTCGGCAGGCTCCTTGCCACGCCCGCGCGACAATGGATGGCGACAGACTGGCGTTGATCCGGTAACCCCGAAGGGCCCAATCGGTGGCCGCGGTAACGGGAGCGGTTCCCGACCGAGTGGTGGCAATGGAGGCGGAAACGGCGGAACGAATCTCCCACCGGTCACCGACAACGGAAATGGAGGCGGAAGCAACGTTCCTTCGCCAACCAAGCCTCCTGTTAAGAACAACGACGACGACACTCCGCCCCCGACTAACCCGATCCCTGGAGGCGACAAAGACCCCGGACAAATCGACATCAAAATCACCAACGCCAAAGGCGCAAGTGGCTCTGAAGCCGTTCGTCGAAGCGCGAACGAAATGCTGAAGGGCGGAGACAACGAGAGCGCGGCAAACGCCTACGAAAAAGCCGCTAAAAGCGGTAGCGGAGGCAAGATGCACCAACGCCAGGCGCAGGCTCTAAACGCAAGCGGAAAACGAGCTGAAGCAATTGCGGCTTACGAGCGCGCAATTAACGCCTACGAAAGCGACATTAAGGCTGGCAAAGGCAGCGCCGACGCGAACCAAGCAGGACTTAACTCGTCGAAGGCTGCACTACGAGCCCTCAAAAACTGATGCGACCACTATTTGGCCTTTTGGTTTTGCTCGCTTGCGCTATTAGCGCGGGCCAGGCACCCAAATGCCTCATCGCCCAACCGATGCCAGAAGGCGACCAGACACTGGATTACATTAGCCAGATGGCGACCGAGCTGGACAAGATTGGCCAGCTATCTTCCATCACCTATTCCCTCAGCGACCCGGTCGTGCGGAACCTGGTCAATGACGGCAAAATGCCAACTCCGTCCGCAAATCCGATACGCGCGGAAGCTTTTGAGGCGACCAAAACCCTCGGGGCGGGCTACCTGCTCTGGCTTGAGCCCGGTGAACAGAAGGGGAATAAGAAGGCGCGAGGCATTCACTTGATTGCCACGCTTTTTAAGAGCGGGAAGCAGATTTGGACCGATGAACAGACCCTCGAAGTCCAGGTCACTGGGACCAAGATTTCGCTCGCGTCTACCCAGGCACTGTGCGTTTCGTTCGCCGAAAAGATGTCTATGACCGTGCTGAAGGACTTACCGAAACTTGGCAAGCAGTCGGGGCAAGAGACCGGGAAGGGGCAAGCTCCCTTAGTGCCGGACACCAGCGATGACGATGGCGAACTGAACGACTTTGCCGCCGTGCTCGAGAAGGTGAAGCAGTACACCGCTGCTGGGCGCCAGATTGCCGCCGAAATGCTTCTGCGCGACGCCGTCGATGCCGCCCCCCAAGACGGCAAGCGTCGTCGCGAACTCATTGACTTCCTGAGAGCGAATGGCCGAACCGACGAAGCCATCGCCGCGACCGTCGCGAGCGGAAAGGCTCTGGGCGACTTGACCCTTACACCCCTTGCCGCCCGAATTCTTATCGACGCAGGGCGATCTCCAGAGGCTCAGGCAATCTGCAACGAAGCCCTTGTGAGCAATCCGAATGGCGTCGGAATCCGCCTCATCCTCGCCGAGCTCCGCCTCCGAGCCGCCGCTCCCGATCAGGCCCTCAAGCACCTCGAAACCGCCCTCAAAGCCGAGCCCACTGGAGAAGGCTACGGCCTTCGCGCCTTATGCCGCGCTTTGCTCGGCGCGGAGGATGGAGCCAGGCTGGATATCGAGAGAGTTCGCAAGGATTCACCAACCCTTCCGGAGACCAACTACGCGCTCTGGGCGTCAATTTTTGACTCAGCGACTGCGGTCGAAGGGCCAGATATCCGCTCCCTCCTCCAAAAGGCGGTGCTCAACCGCAAGTCGGATGAGGTCGCCGATCAAATTGATGCCCAAGAGCGGCTCGGGAAGGCCTGCGTAGCATTCCTTGGCGAAAATCCGGCAAATCTGCGGTATGAGAAGTCGCATGCGAACCGATTATTGGCAATGAACTTGCTCATTCAGTCCATGAGCGAACTCCGCGCATACTGCGCAAAAGGTGACGAGGATAGCCTCTCCGAAGCAAGGATTGACTTCGGCGAGATGCTAAAAGCCCTCGAAAACGCTAAGCAAGAGTTCGCAAAGGAGAGCAAGGATGCAGGACATGCTAGCACTGATCGGATCGCTGACAATCGTTTTTTTGGTGGGCTTTTTGCTTGCCAAGGCCTTCGGTCGTAAGTCAATCCTCGACGCACGCCAACGGCGAACACCCGTCGAAAACGCCCGAGTTCGCTTTAAGACCTCGAGTGCCGTCTACCGTTCGCGCCTGATTTCCTACGACGACAAGCAGTGGGTCTTTGCCGCCCCCATGCAGCGCGACAGCTACATCCCGGTTCCGGTTGGCGAAGATTGCGTTTGTGAAGTCGTCGCCCGTGGCGGCGTCCTGCTGTTCACCTCAAAGGTCATAGCTCGTCAAAGCCATGAAGGCCGAATCGTCATCGAGGCTCCGGTCAATCCCAAGCTCAAGAACCGCCGCGACGACGCGCGGCGAATCGACATTCCGATGAAGCTCCTCGTAGGGAACAACGGCGGCGAGGTCCTCGACGTCTCTACCAAAGGTGCCCGAGTCAAACTCAGCGGCTTCCAAAAAGAGGGCCAAACCGTCCGAGTTGACCTTCCTGACGGTGAAAGCCGCGCCGCAACTGTCATCGAATCCACCCACGATAGCGCCGGCAGCACCGTCCGCATCTCGTTTGATCGGCCTATTCAGTTGCCGGATTGAGATCAGCCTTCTACTTCATACAATCGCCCAGGCTCGAGATTCTCTAGGGTGAATGTAAGCGCTGGTATCAGCGGCAATAACGAATGGAGTCTAGTGTCCTGCACTGCAAGGAGAACAACCGAAATGCTCCTTGCTGCCAAATTCTGTTGAGCCTTGAATCCCTTGTCAACTGTGATCAAAGCCGAGTAACCAGCGGCTTCACTGGCCGCAAGCAGTTTGCCGTTCGTAAGCTCCGACCATCCAAGCTTGCCCGCGATTTCGATCTCGAATTGGGACAGGTGAGTCAGTAAAGGACGAGAAACGCAGTGGTCAAGAATGAACTTCATGCAGACTTTGCAAATCCGTAGTCTGTTGAAAGGCGCCGCCGCTCCCATTCCAAAACCTTCTCGGCCTGATCGCGCGAAACATCAGGAAAATGCTCCAAGAACACTTCCAGCTTTTCGCCCGCTAATACGTAGTCAAAAAGGCTTTGAGCAAACACTCGAGTTCCGACAAATCGCGCCGCGCCATGCAACGTATCCGAGGTACTGACCAGCACACCTTGAAGCTCAACCGGGATTTTCATCAACGCACCTTTCCAAACCCTGCACCTATATTGTATCGCGCTTCCGCTAACTGTCGACTGCCCTAGGTACAATTCAATCAAGCACCATGGCAGCGGCGACCGACATCCAGACCGTCAATATCATCGTCAACGGGATCGAACTTGCGGTTCCCAAAGGCGAACTGGTCGTCGAAGCTGTCAAGCGCCTCGGGCTTGAAATTCCGATCTTTTGCTACCACCCGCGCCTCAAGCCCGTCGGAATGTGCCGAATGTGCCTGGTGGAAACCGGGATGAAGAACCCGCAGGACGGCACTATCCGCATGATGCCAAAGCCTGCAGCCGCGTGCACCCTCCCCGTCAGCGAGGGTCTGGTCATCAACACTGAGTCCGACGCCCTCCACAAGGATCGAAAAGGCGTTCTCGAATTCCTCCTCATCAACCACCCGCTCGACTGCCCAATTTGCGACCGAGGCGGCGAGTGCCCGCTTCAAAACAACACCCTCTTCTACGGCCCCGCCACCAGCCGATTCATTGAGCAAAAGCGCCACGCTGTCAAAGCCTTTCCTCTCAGCGACTACGTCACACTCGACCTCGAGCGCTGCATCCAGTGCGCCCGTTGTGTGCGCTTTACCGAAGAAATCTCCGGCGACAGCCAGCTCGCCTTCCGGTTCCGAGGCAACAAGACCCAGCCGATCACCTTCGGCGAAACCAAGTTCACCTCGAAGTTCAGCGGAAACGTCATCGAAATCTGCCCCGTCGGAGCCCTCACGAACCGCAAGTACCGCTTCCGCGCCCGCCCGTGGGATCTCCAAACCTCAGAGGCCGTCTGCCTTAACTGCAGCAACGGATGCAATATCTGGTTCGACCACCGCGCCGGAAAGGTCATCCGAGTCAATGCCCGTACCAACGAGGCGATCAACGAAGAATGGACCTGCGATAAAGGCAAGTTCGGCCACGACTTCTACAACGACGAAAAGCGCCTTGAGACTCCATTTGCACGCGCCAATGACGAGCTCCAAAAGGCCGAGTACGCCACTGTCTACGCCAAGCTCCTCGAAGCCTTCAAAGGCGAAAACGTCGGCATGATCGTCGGCGACGGCCTCAGCAATGAGACCTACATCACCGCCCAAAACTTCTTCACCGGTCAAGTCGGAAGCCAAAACATCGACTACCGCCTCTCCGATAACCAGCAAGCTGGCCCGTCGCGAGTCGACAACTCCATCGAGTCCATCGAGTTCACCAAAACGACTCTCGTCTTCGGCACCCACCTCGCCGACGACCTCCCAATCGTGTTCCTCAGAGTCCGTAAAGGCTGGTTCCAACGCGGAAACACAGTTATCGTTGCGACTGATCGAGCCGACGAAGTCTCCGACTTCGCCACCCAAACTCTGGTCTACAAGCCCGGGTCGGAGTCGATGCTTGCGAGAGCATTCGCGGGAAGAGCCACAGTCCAAGAAGCCGCCGCCGCAACCGGAATCTCCGAGAACGAACTCCAACGAGCCATCGAAGCGGCCGCCGGAGCGACCGTTATCACGACGACCCGCCTGAATTCCGAAGCCGCCGAGGCACTCAAAGCCCGAGAAGGCAACTTCAACGCCTACCCACTTGGCGCAAACGAGCGTGGCGCCCAGCTCGCTCTGGCAACCGATGGCCTCAGTGCCCTCGACCAGCTCAAAAAGGCCGCCAACGGAGAACTCAAAGCTCTTTGGGTCGTCGGAGTCGACCTTTTCAACGTCGGACTCCCGCGAGAAGTGGTCATTAAGGCTCTCGAAAACGTGGACTTCCTCGCCGTCCAAGACAGCCGACGCTCCGAGACCTTCTACTACGCAAGCGTCGCCCTCCCCATGACCCTGCCCGCCGAGCAAGATGGAAGCTATTCTAACTGCGAAGGCACCACGCAGTTCATGAAAGCAATCATCCCGCCGGTCGGCGAAGCCAAGCCCGGCTGGCGCGTCTTCGAAGAATTGAGCATCCGCCTCAACCCGAGAATGCCCTTCAGCCAGGCAAGTGAAATCTTGGCAACCTCGCCTGCCTTCGCCTAACACCTAGCATTTTTGACAGGCGAAAGGCGTATCCTATTCGCATGCCGATTTTGCCGTTGATCACCTTGCTTGGGGCCTCGGGCGTCTTTTCGACCTCGTTTGAGGGCGCGACCCTGAAAGCCGCAGCCTGGCGGTATGTCAGCAAGCAGGCTCCGGTGAATGCAACCGTCTGCTCGCTTACCGGAAAACCAGCCAAAGGGCACTACATTCGCCTCAGTGGTCCGATGACGCTCACTCTTCGGGGTGCCGGAATTCCGGATGCTGTTAACGCATTTTCAGAGCCGGGAACATCGGCGGTCAACGGCAAACTTGGGGGCGGAGCGCAGGGTCCGGTGACCAAAAATCTCACTCTAACCCTCTTCAAGCCAACCATCAAAACGGTCACGGTTCCGAATTTCGCCTACGAAAAGAAGGCTCCTTTCCGGTGGATTTGGCCGAGCAAGCCCATCAGCTTTAAAGCGGCGGGCCTAACGTTCACTTCTTTGCGACCGATGTCCAGCCATGCGAAGAAGTGGACCATGCAGTTTGATGTGACCGGGGAGCGGGCGGCAGAGGTGTTTATTACGGGTGCCTTCAAGTCTCTCAACGCTGGCGAACCTGGTTCCGGGGGGGCATGGAAGCGGATTCTTGTCGAGGTTCCGGCCAGCGTCCAGTCTGGTTCAACCTACGGTGGAAAAGTAACAGTTATTCTGGGGAAGCAGGTTAAGAGTTCGAAGCTCCAGGCCGAGCTCACGCCCAAGATGATGACGAATTGTCCTCATGGAGCAAACGGCTGGGATCCGCAATTCTCGTCAACTTTTCCAGCTCTGCCGGAAGAACTTGGCCTATTGAAATAATCACTCCGCTGTCCCTTGCGCCTTTCCGAGGGGGATTATCAAAACTTGCGATCAATCTGGCGGAAACCGACCAGCCGATAACTCCCCGCTCGTGGGGGGGGGGTCGGTTAGCTCCGGCGAACCGGTGGGGCTGTGGTAATCACAGTCCAGCCCTAGTCCCGACGCCAATTCTGTGCAAAAAAACTTCCAACTCCCCGCCGCAGACTCCCAACCAAACCGACTAAAATACCCATACCGTGCTCGCAAAGCCGAAACACTTGCCGCCGCCCGATTTCCAGGAGGTCGACCACCCGACTGACCCGCGCATGAGCGCGTATGACCCCGAAAAGGCCGCCAGCACGTTCAGCATGAAGCCCGCCAAATGGATCTGGCTTCCCAGCACCCGAACCCTTGCCAACACCCTCGTCTACTTCCGAAAAGAGTTCGACCTTGAGGAGGTCCCCAAGGAGTCCAAAGGCTGGATCTGCGCCGACAGCCGCTACGTCCTCTATATCAACGGCCAGCGAGTCCAATTCGGCCCCGCCCCATTCGACCCCCGCCACCCCGAGGCTGACCCGATCGACCTCGCGCCCTATCTCGTTAGAGGCCGAAACTGCATCGGCGTCCACGTCCTCTTCTACGGCCACGGCGACGGAACCTGGCCCACCGGAAATCCCGGCCTCATCCTCCGTGCCCAAGCTGGACGCGAGGTCATCGCAACCGATCAAACCTGGTCCTGCTCCGTCGACCGAGGCATGAAGCCCGGCGCCCACAAGCGCTGGTTCCTCCGCGCGCTCCAAGAAACCGACGACGCCCGCTTCTGGCCCCAAGGTTGGTGCTTCCCCGGCTTCAAGGAGGACATCTACTGGTACAAAGCGATGGAACTCGATGCTTCTCCCGAGCAGGCGACTATCACCGGCACATACAACAACTATCTCGAAGACACTGACTTCGAGGAGCCGTGGCGTTCGAGTCTCACTCCAAGATCAATCCCGATGATGAGCGAGGTTTATGTTCAAGCGCGAAAGGTATCCGAAGGCAGGGTTCACTGGCAAGGCAATCCCAACGATTACTGGGACTTTGGAGCAAACGTGATCCAGAAGATCACTGCAATTGAGCAAGCAGACCTCACAAAGCCCTATTCAATTGTCATGCGCTTCGAACTCCCAGAATGCATGGTTGGATGGCCATCAGTCGAACTCGAAGCGGACGCTGGAGTCATCGTTGAGGTGTCTGTCCAAGAGTCTGTTCCCCAAGCCGCGACCTGGCTGAACCCAAAGTTTCATGGTTACAGTCGGCACATCAGCATGAAGGGCGACTACGGCTTTACGTCGTACGACTATGAAACTGGGAGGTACATTCAACTCCACGTTGATGTCCCTCGTGGGGCAAAGTTCGTTATCAAGCGAGTCGGTATGCGCCGCCGCCAACTCATTTCCGATTACGAGAATAGCTGCATCACCTCCGACGGAGCACTCAACCTCGTCCTGACCGCCGCCCACAACACCCTCGTCAACTCCTGCCAGGACGTCGTGGTTGACGGAATGGCGCGCGAACGCCAGCAGTACAGTGGCGACGGGAGCCACCAACTCCACGCCGCCCGCCAGGCCCACGGCCTCAACTCAATCTCAAAACGATTCCTCCGCACCTTCGCCCAAGGACAAATGCTCAACGGAGTCTGGTTCGACTCTTGGCCCGGTTATGACCGCTACGCCCGAGTCGGACAACGGCAAATCGGCGCGACCAAATGGGGACCACTCGTCGATCACAGCATCGGATTCGTCTGCGACCATATCCATCACTGGCTCCAAACCGGCGACCGCCAACCGTACGAGGAGAACAAACCGAAAATCCTCAAATTCCTCGCCTACCTCGACACCATCCGCGACGACCACGGCATGCTCCGAGTCCAAGCCCTCGGAGCAGAGGCCGTCTGGATGGACCACGAAGCCTACAAAACCCAAGACCAAAAGCAAGTCGCCTTCAACTTGTACGAGGCATACATGCACTGCCTCCTCGCCATGATCGACGGAAGAAAACCCGTCATCGACCCATTTGTCGTGAAGAGCCTGGATAAGTTTTTCAAAGAGGGCAACCTCATCAACAACCCCCACGCAAAGACTAAGCACGAGATCGACGACCGCGCCCTCGCCCACTTCATTTGGCTCAACGCCTACGCCGATTGGAGTACTGCTTTCCCTTCCATCTCAAAATCGGATTACCCCGATGGTTCCGCGCCTTCATACGCCGAAGCTGCACTTGGCGAGTTACTGCAGTATTCCGAAGGAACTACTCATCCCTATCTCGAATCCGCCATCGACGCCCTCGTCAACCACAAGTGCACCCACAGCTACCCCGCCAACTCCGTTTGGCGGCACTGGGCGTACGCCCAAGTCGGCCGAGTCGACCTTGTCCTCGACGAACTCCGCACCAAGTGGCGCAACATGAACAGCATCGGCGAATGCAACACCCTCTCCGAGTTTTGGACCGCCAAGCCGAACACCAACGACCTCATGAGCCACTGCGCCGTCTCGCCCACGATCATGATGCACCAGGCCGTCCTCGGCCTCGGACACTTCCGCGACGGCAAGCTACGGCTACGGCCCCAACTCGCGGACCTACCCAAGTTCGCCATCAAGAGTTACACGCCCAAGGGCGTCGTCGAGTTTGGAGCGGAGAAAGCAGGCGAAACCCACCTCTGCCACCTCACCAAGCCAAAAGACCTTGAACTCATCCTCTGCTCTTCCGTTCCCATCTTCCACCCTGCACTCCTCATCGACTTCGAATCGGACATCGAGAACGAGTTTCACTACGATCTCACCGGAATCGACGTCCTTGAAAACTTCCAAGTCACCCCGTACCCTCAGAACCAACTCATCCTAGACTAGCCTCGCGCATGGTGGCACGGGACCCGAGGCGGGTTTGGCCCCAGAGCGTAGCGGCGGGGCCGAACACGTCTCGGGTGGGGTCTGGCTTTTGGGACCGCGCGAGGGCAGTAAGTCCTATCTCGGCAACTGATTCGTCTTAAACTCTGTAGCAACCATCATGTTCACCACTGCAATAGCCGCCGCCACAATACTCTTGCAACAGCAACCCACCAAAACCTGCCCGATCGGCCTCGCCGTCGGGGTCGGAAACGGCCAAGGGGAGGAAGCTTTTCTCGGAGCCCTTCGTGAGCAGATTCGCCTCGGAGTTCCACAGCTCAACATCAGTATCAAGTGGCAAGACCTTGAGCACGAGGCGCCTTTCAACCTCAAAATGGTGCAAGATCAGCTCGGCCTCGCCAAGTTCATCGGAGCGGATGTGCACTTCACATTTACAGCAATCAACACCAGCACAAAGTCGATGCCCGCTGACCTCGGCACACTCCCTTTGGGTAACCCTCAGACCCAAAAGCGATGGGAGGAAGCTCTCCTCAAAGTTGCCAAAATGCTTCCCAAAAACCTCAAATCGCTCGCATTGGGCAACGAGGTCGATGTCTATTTTAATGAACACAAGGAAGAACTCCCCGCCTGGAACGACATGATGAAGACCTCCCGCGCCCTCTTGCGAGGAGCCGGAATCACAGCTCCAATCGGAGTCATCACAACCTACGACGGCGCCGTCCGGCATCCGGAACTGGTCAAGCAACTTCAGGCCCCGTGGGATGTCTATATGACAACGTACTACCCCCTCGACCAGAGCTTCACCGTTCTGCCGATGAGCGAAGTCCCGAATCACTTCAAAAAGCTCGACTCATTCGCAGGAAACAAGCCCCTCTACATCACCGAGTTCGGTTGCCCCGCCTCCGAACTTAACAAAAGCAGCGAAGACACCCAGGCCGCCTTCGTCGACGCCGCATTTACCGAAATCAAAAATCGACCGAACATCAAGCTCGCGAGCTATTTCCTCCAGGCCGATTTCTCTAGCCAGATGCTTGACGTCTTTGAATACTACTATAAAATCAAAGACGACCGATTCCGGGGCTATCTGGGTTCGCTGGGACTCCGTAATGCCGACGGAAAGCCGCGAAAGGCGCTCAAGAACTTCAAGAAGAACCTTGGAACTTGGCTCGCCGAAAACGACTGAAGACGGTAACCTTGAGGGCATGAACTCCGGCTTCCAGTCGTGGCTCGGCCAGCAGCTCGACCAACTCAAAACCGACAACCTCTACAAGATTCCCAAAATCTTAGAGAGTCCGGCGGGTGGTCGCGTCACAATGAACGGAAAAGAGGTCATCAACCTCGCTTCCAACAACTATCTTGGCTTGGCCAACCACCCGAAGGTTCGCCAGGCAGCGCTAGATGCCGTTGAGAAATGGGGCGTGGGGGCTGGGGCTGTGCGCTGGATCGGCGGGACTATGTCGGTTCACCAAGAGCTCGAGGAGCGGCTCGCCGCCTTCAAACACACCGAGGCAGTCTTAGTTTTTACCGGCGGATTCACCGCCAACAGCGGCTGCATTCCGGCGGTTCTCACGAACCAGGATGTGGTCATCAGCGACGAGCTGAACCATGCCTCGATCATCGATGGCGTGAGACTGTCTCCTGCCGCCTACAAGAAGTCCGAGGGTTGGGTCTACGGTCACAAGGACATGAACCAGCTTGAGGAGTGCCTCAAGAAGGCGAACGAGAAGGGGTTCGCGAAGAAGCTCATCATCACCGACGGCGTATTCTCGATGGATGGTGATATTGCTCCTCTGCCCGAGATCGTCGCACTTGCGGAGCAGTACGACGCAATCGTCATGGTCGACGATGCCCACGCCAGCGGAGTGCTTGGTAAAAACGGTGCAGGTTCCACTTCACACTTTGATCTTTATGGCCGAGTGGACATCCAACTTGGAACCCTGAGCAAGGCCCTTGGCGTCATGGGCGGCTACATTGCCGGATCAGCCAACCTCAAAGACTGGCTCATAAATCGCGGCCGCCCGTACCTTTTCAGCACCGGCCACCCGCCCATGGTCGCGGCCGCCCTCATCGCCGCGCTCGACATCATGGAGAACGACCCAACCCCGATGGAACGGCTTTGGGCGAACACCAAGTGGTGGAAAGATGCCCTCGCCAAAGAAGGCTTCGACACCATGGGCAGCGAAACGCCGATCACTCCGGTCTACGTCGGCGACGAGGGCGACGCCCAGCGCATGGAGCGAATGCTCTGGGATGAAGGCGTCTACGCCCTTTCGATTCTGTATCCGACGGTGGCAAGGGGCAAGGCCCGAATTCGAACCATGCCCTCTGCGGCGCACACTCAAGCTGATCTGGAAGAGGCTTTGGAAGCCTTTAAGCGAGTTAGAGCGAAACTCTAATCTTGCTCCGCCGGCTGGTGCAGTGTGGAACAGTGGATTCCGCCGCCACCAGAGGCAATTGAGTTGATTTCAACCATCTCGATTTCTCTATCAGGGTAGGCCGCAGCTAGAAGATCGTGGGCACGCTTATCAGCCTCTTTGTCGCCAAATTTAGGGCAAATCACACCGCCATTAACAACATAATAGTTGATGTACCCGGCAGCAAAATCCTCAGAGTTCTCCCCCTTGGGCTGAACTTCGTCCGGTGGAGACACTGTCTTGATCTTGCCGGGAAACCGCTTCTTCAGAATCTCTGTATGCTTTCGAGTTACGGCGTAATCGAAAGACTCGTCATCCATCTCGAGGTTCGCAAGGACGGTTCCGTCTTCCAGGAACCGCGCGTAGAAGTCGGTATGTCCGTCGGTGATGTCTTTCCCAGCGATTCCAGGTAGCCAAACAATTTCCTTGAGGCCAAACTGGGCTTTTAGGATCTTTTCGATCTGAGCCTCGGTCAGTTTCGGATTGCGATTCTTGTTGACGATGCAGCTCTTGGTTGCCATCATCACTCCTTTCCCATTGGTCTCGACGGCACCACCCTCCATCGTCGCTTTAGAATCAGTGATGGGAATACCCTCGTGCTTGGCGATGAACTTGGCAATTTTTCGATCCAAATCGTGCTTCTGCTTCTTGCCCCAGCCATTAAAACCAAGGTCCATCGCAGTCAGCTTCCCCTTGCTCGTCATCAAAAACTGGGGACCGAAGTCTCGAATCCACAAATCATCGAATGCCGCTTCTATGATCTCTACGTTTTTCGCGACCCGCTCTTTGGCAAAATCTAAGTCGAAATCACGCACGAGGAGCCGAACTGGCTCGTACTCAGAAATCACGTTTGCAAGGTTGATGAGGTCTTTCCGAACTCCCTCAATAAGGTCCTCGCCCCAGATGTCATCCGAATGAGCGAGGGCCATCCAAGTGCACTCGTGCTTCTCTCCTTCATCCGGTAGCCGCACACTTGGAGCGGAAGGAGTTTGGGGCAAAATACAACCAGCAATTGTTGCCCCAGTAGCGGCGAGAACGTCTCTTCGAGTCACCCCGAAATTTTACTTTACATCCAGTGAACGTCAGTGTCGCCGTTTGCAACCTGGATTAGGTTGATCTGTCCGTCGTGATACATCGCGTGCGTTGCAACCCACATCGCCGCATTTGCCTTGGTAAGTTTTGCGCCCCAAGGCGCGGTGACTTCGGTCATCCAGTCGTCTTCGGCGATCGAATTGACTACCGCCAAGACGTTTTGAACACTCGTGTTCCAATTCCCGCGAGCCGCTGCCAGCTCGGCATTTGGATTCATTTCTCGCATCGACTCGAAAGAAACCGACTCGCCGCTCAGCATCTTCGCAAACGCCAAGTTGAACCCGGTCAGTTCGTTGATCATCGACGTAATCGTGCGGCACTTGCCGTTCAGCTCTTGGCAACAAAGCTCGCCCGAACTCGCGTCAAGGTCTTTGTTGATGAGGTAGGTCGACTCGCCAATCGCGGTCGAAAGTATTGTTGCGATGTTGTTGCTCATGGAAATCCCGAGTTTCACTCGTGAGAGTGCGTGATTTATTATGCGCCGTTCAGACAAATCGTTCCGGCATGTCGCGCCACCTTAACGAAATCTGAACTTCGATTCCGGGCGGTAAACTTCCCCCTTCGCATGAAGTTCCCCTACTCAATGCTCCGCGACTACGTCGAGACCCGTCTCGACGCTCATCAGATCGGCGATTTGCTGACGATGGCGGGGTTTGAGCTTGAAGGGATCGAGGAAGTCGGCGATGAATTCGTGCTGGACATCAAAGTGATGTCGAACCGGGGCGATGGGCTTTCGGTTTTTGGTCTGTCGCGCGAAGTTTTGGCGAAAGACTTGGAGTCAAAGCCGACCGAGTTGTACACAGAAGCGGCAAATCGCTTTGTGCTGAGCGGGAAGCAGGAAGCGGGAAGCGCGTTAGAGGCGAATACGGCCTCAGTAGAATCTACGGACTGCCGCCGCTTCTCGGTTCGTGGCTTCGAAGGTGTGAACGCTCTGGCCGAGAGTCCGGGATGGATGCAGAAAAGGCTCGACGCCTGCGGAATGCGGCCGATTTCCCTTCTGGTTGACCTCACCAACTACGTCATGTTGGAACTCGGTCAACCTCTCCACGCTTTCGACCGAGCTAAGCTATCCGAAGGACGACTCGTCGTCCGCCACGCCAAACCTGGCGAAACGCTCACCACTTTGAACGGGGAGGAGCACGAACTCGATGGTCAGATGATGATCTGCGACGCCGCGAAGCCCGTCGGCGTCCCCGGCGTCATGGGCGGACTCGAGACCGAAGTCACCGACGATACCACTTCCCTCCTCCTCGAAAGCGCGAACTTTGTCAACAAAGTCGTTCGCAAAACCCGCAAGCAACTCGGGTTGAACACCGAGGCCTCCTACCGCTTTGAGCGGTCCGTCGACCCGGACGGCGTCACCGCCGCCACCCGCCGCTTCACCCAGCTTCTGCTCCAAGTTCAGCCAAACATCCGGGTCTCCGAGATTCTTGACCTCTATTCTCTGCCGCCCATGCCCGAAAAGGTGACGCTGAGGGTGGGCCGGGCGTCCATGCTGCTCGGTATGGAAATCAGTCCAGATCAAGCCGAGAATTACCTTTCTAGGCTCGGCATGAGCGTCGTGCGCAAAGGAGATGACCTACAGGTCACCCCGCCCTCATGGCGCCCAGACATCATCCGCGAGGAAGACCTCGTCGAGGAGCTCGGGCGAGTCCATGGCTATGACCGAATCCCCGAAGCCCTCCCCTTCGGAAGCACCCCGATCGGCGGATCGAGAGGCAAGGAACTCGTCAAGGATCGTTTCCGCGAATCGCTTCTCCGGAGTGGTCTGACCCAAATCATCTCTCACTCCCTTCGATCGGTCCACCCGCTTGACGAGCCTTGCGAGCGAGTCGCCCCGCGCCAACCAGCCTCGCCGGAGCACGACACCCTTCGTTCTTCCCTTCTTCCCTGCCTCGCCGACGCGGCTCGCCGCAACGGCGGAAAGGACCTGCACCTCTTCGAGATCGGCAAAGTTTTCTACCAATACGAAGGAGAGTTTAGCGAGACTCTCTACGCCGCGATCCTTAGCCAGGGCAACTTGCTTCCACCGCAACGGCAAGGCGAAAAACTGCCTCAAGCCGACTTCTTCTCGGTAAAGGCCATTCTGCAAGATGCGTTCATCAATCTCGGCGTGACAGACCAAGTTGAATTCAAATCGTTCGATCCGGGCGATGATAAACGCTTCCACCCCACTCGAACCGCCGCAATCTACGTCGGCGAAACCCACGTCGGAACTCTCGCCCAAATCCACCCCGTCGTAGCCAAAGAAGTCGGTCTGGAATCCTCAACCATCATCGCCGAAGTAGCGCTCGACTGGCTGATCGACACAGTCACCCCGCGCCTTCACATCAAGAGCATTAGCCGAAACCCGGCGACTCGGCGTGACATCGCCGTCTTGGTTGACAAGTCCATTGAGTTCAAAGAGCTTGAGCAGGCAATCCAAAAAGCTGGCGGAGAACTTCTCGAAAAGCACTGGCTCTTCGACGTTTTTGAAGGTCAAGGGATTCCAGAAGGCAAGCATTCGCTCGGCATCGGACTCCAGTTCCGCAAGCTCGGCGAGAACTTTACAGACGAGGAAGGGAACCAGGTGCGCGACTTGATCGTGGCGGAGCTTGCAAAGCTCGGGGCGACACTGCGGTAAGAAAAACCTTCCAAAATTGCTCGAAAGCGAGAACCGCGAACAACGCCATAAACGCCCCCGGCCAGTAGTGGTAATGCCCGAACTGGTGCAAGAACGCCATCGGCAAGTAGGCGATTGCACCGCAAAAAACCAGGATGGCTAGCGGCTTCCCCGCCGCCTTCAGGCGAACCCAAAACGCGATGTTTCCTAGCCCGAACAGGGCTGGCACATAGGGCGAAGACGTGAGCAACATCAGCAAACCCGAGGAGAGCGTCAGCCAGACGGTGTGGAACGACAGGCCCGCCGGGCAGACGTAGTTGAGCATTGAGATCAGGACTCCGGGCCCGTTTCGGAACTGCTGGGACTGATAGCCGCTTGGCTTCAAAGGCACATACTGGAGCCGAACAATCACGTACGCCAGCAGCACGAACCAGAACGCCATCTGGAGCGAAAACCGGGTCAGAACCCCCTGCCCGCGAAGCCACAACCCAAGCCCAAACACCACAAACGGAATCATCACCGCCTGCTCATAAGCCCCCATCGCTAGGGCAGCCGACACCAAAGACACCCCGAACCAGCCCCACACCGCTCGAGGCTCGAACCCACGCTGAACCGATGACCGCGTTGCCGGGACGTCCGTCGCCGACGGCGGCGCCTCCGCCGCCCTGGAAGCGCCGAACCGCTCAAATCGAACATAGGCGGCAAGTGAAATCAGGCAAAAAACCGTCATCGTCGTTGCTGTCCGCCCGGGGATCCAGGCCAAAGTGTCCGCTGAGAATTTTCCGTCCTGGGCGAAGAACAGAGTCGGAACAAAAACGGATGCCAGCGCGACCAGAACTTGATCGCGGCGAACCTGCCGCTCAGCGATCATCCGCCCCAAAACCACTAAGCAAACTGCGTAGGGCAAGTACTCGATCAGCGGAACAGACGTCCCTACCGTCCATAGGACAAACAGGGCCTGGGTCATCAACGCCTTCGCCATGGACTGCGTCATCTCCCACGCCAGCCAGTAGACGCCCAGCGCGCAAAGACAACAAAGGGTCGCATTCGTCAGCCCAAACGCCGCCGCGTCTCCTGGATGAAGCCGCCAATCATACTCGAACACCAGCGTCGAAATCGGGCGGTAAAAGTGGTTCTCAAGCGGCCAATCGTGGGTGAACCATCTCCAGGGGTTATTGTGCTCCCCCAGCTTCATCAACAGAAACTTCGTGTCCGAATCGTCCAGCAACCCGACCTGAGTGGCGCGAAGAAGCAAAATGGGAACGCAAAGCAAGAAAGCCACCAAAATGCCCACTCTTGCGCCCTTCATCCCAGGGATTATGAAGCAAACGGGAACCTTTAGGCGTCACAGAGAATAGACTTATGAACATGAAACAAACTCGTTGGTTCGTTCTCGCCGGTCTCGTCGTCGCCTCAATGGTCTTGGCCAAGGGCGGACCAGAGACCCTGCAAGGCAAAACAATGCCCGCGTTTACGATGACCACGTTCAGCGGAGCGAAGATCACCAACGCTTCTCTCAAAGGCAAACCCTACATTCTCGATTTCTGGGCAACCTGGTGCGGCCCATGCAAGGCGGCATCACCTTTGATGCAAAAGCTCCACGCAACCTATGGCCCCAAGGGTCTAAAAGTGATTGGTGCCAACATGGGCGAAAGCCCCCAATCAATGAAGCAAGCCCTTGCCTATCCAAAAGAGCACAAGTACAGTTACACGTTCACCAAGGGCAATGACGGCCTCGCCGGAAAAATTGGCGTCACCGGAATTCCGCTATTCATCTTTGTTGATAAGACCGGAAAAGTTGCCGCCGTCAAAACCGGCTACGGCCCAGGGGCAGACGCAGACTTCGAAGCCATCGTCAAAAAGCTTCTCTGAGCCTTTTGCCTCTCTAGGATGAATATGTCCTAGGGAGGCGACCTCCAGGTAAACTTGAACCCAAAATGGACGAGCCACAGGTTCAAGAAGAACTAACCGAAGAACAGTCTGCCGAGCAAGTCGAAGGCGATCTTAACGCAATCTCGGACGCAGTAAATAAGCTCACCGAAGAGCGCGACCAGATTCAAGATCAGCTGGTTCGCACCATGGCGGACTTTCAAAATTATAAAAAGCGCCAACAAGCTGAGCAGGCGATGGTACGCCAATACGCCACCGAGTCGTTGGTGATGACCCTTCTCCCTGCCCTGGACAATTTCTCCCGCGCAGTCGGTGCCGCCGAGAGTGGCGGTTCCATGGAATCCCTCCTGACGGGTGTGAAGGCCATCGATAAGCAGTTGCGGTTCATTTTGGAGCAACAAGGTGTCCAGCCCATCATCTCCGTCGGCCAGCCTTTTGACGCAAACATTCACGAAGCCATCGGCACTGTAGCATCTGAAGAATACGATGCCGACACTGTCGTCGAAGAAGTCGCCGCTGGCTACAAAATGGGTGAGAAGGTCATCCGACCCGCCACCGTGCGCGTCTCGGTGAAGCCATGAGCCGCAAGTTCTTTGGCACCGACGGCATCCGCGGGATCGCAAACCAAAAGCTCACTGCCGAAATGGCACTGAACCTTGGGATGGCGGCTGGTCGCTATTTGATCGAAACTGGTGGTACCCGCCGGGTCGTTATTGGTCGTGACACCCGCAAATCTGGCCCGATGCTCGGTATGGCTCTCGCCGCCGGTTTCAACGCCGCCGGAGTCGATGTCGTCGCCATTGGCGTCGCCCCTACCCCTGCCGTCTCCTTCGCCGCTCGAACTGGCGAATTTGGACTCGGAGTCATTATCTCCGCCTCCCACAACCCTTTCCCCGACAACGGCATCAAGCTCGTCGGACACGACGGCTGCAAGCTCCGCGACGATGTTGAGTTGCGAATCGAGCAGCTAATGGAAGAGACCTTCGAGCGGCCCATTGCTGGTGGCGTCGGGTCGTTCACCCAAGCCCCCGAGCTCCTGAATGCCTACGCCGACATGCTCGTCGGCCTTATTCCCGGCGGATTGAACGGGATGAAGGTTGCCGTCGATGGCTCCCACGGAGCGGCCTACGCCCTTGGCCCTGAAGTTTTGCGACGTCTTGGAGCTGAGATTGTCATCTGCGGCGACGCCCCAGATGGAGTCAACATTAACGAGTTTGGCGGCGCCACGAAGCCCGAAGTCGTTCAGGAGCTAACAAAAAAGAGCGGAAGCATGGTCGGAGTCGCCTTTGACGGCGACGCGGACCGTGCCGTATTCTCGGACGGCCAAGGCCGTCTCATCAACGGCGACCGAACCATTGGTATCTGGGCCGAGCACGCCCAAGCCCAAGGCCGGCTCCAACCCGCGACCGTCGTCGGAACCGTGATGTCCAACGGCGGATTCGAGCATTACATGGCCCTTAAAGGCATCCATTTGGAGCGAACTCCAGTAGGAGACAAGTATGTCGCCCAGAAAATCGCCGAGACAGGTGCCCTCATCGGCGGAGAGCAAAGCGGACATATCATTTTTCCCAACCACGGCCCAACCGGCGATGGCCTCATCACCTGCCTCGAACTCCTCCGAGTCTTTAAAGAATCCGGGCGAGACGCCACCAGCTACTACGACGCCTACGAGCCGTGGCCCCAGCTCCTTGTCAACATGGAAGTCGCCGACCGGAGCACCTGGAACGACGGAGAACTCGTCCAAACCGCCCTTGAAACCGCCAGCAAAGACCTTGCGGGACACGGACGCATCAACGTTCGCGCAAGTGGAACCCAAGCCATCGTCAGGGTGATGGTCGAGGCTGATTCCTACGACCTCCGTGACCTTGTAGCCGCGAGTGTTGTGGGTGCAATCACAAAAGAAGCGGGCGGAAAGATATACAGCCGGGTAGATTTGACTCATGCTCTTGGCGATTGACGTCGGTAACAGCCACACAGTCTTCGGACTCCACGACGGCGATCGCTGGGTAGATACTTGGCGTCACCGAACCAATATCGAGTCCACCGAAGACGAACTCGCGGCTTGGCTCAAGTCGATGTTCGACCTCGCCAAGCACCCGTTTAGTGTGGATTCTGCCGTTTGCGCGTCGGTCGTTCCTGGGATTGATCGGACGCTGAAACTGTTGACCCAAAGCTACTTCAACATCGAGCTCAAGTTCCTGACTGGAAGCGCGAGCCACGGTGTCCAAGTGGACTACGAACCTAAGACCAGCGTCGGAGCCGACCGGATCGCGAATGCCCTCGGCGCACTCGCAATCCAAAACGGCCCTTTCATCGTCGTCGACTTCGGAACCGCGACTACTTTCGACGTTATCGATTCCAACAACGTCTACGTCGGCGGAGCCATCCTTGCTGGCCCGCTCACCAGCCTCAGCGCCCTCGTCAAGAACACCGCCAAGCTCCCTGCCATCGACCTCAAAGCCCCCGAAAAGGCGATCGGAAAGAACACCAGCCACAGCATCGCCAGCGGCGTAATGTTCGGCTACGCCGGAGCGATCAATGAACTCATCAGCCGCATTTCCAGCGAGCTCGAAGGCACTCCTAAGGTCATCGCCACAGGCGGACTAGGGGAGATTTTCACGGAACTCTGTGACGTTATCGACTCGTACAACCCCATGCTCACCCTCGAAGGCCTGCGGCTCTTCGCCCAAAAGTCATGATCGTCGCCGCCCTCGCTCTGAGCCTGTTGGACACCCCGAAAACCGAGGTGCGGCCATTCGACATGGCTCTGAACCCAGTCAAAAAGTCTCCTCTCACGTTCACTGAAAAGAAGATTCCATTCGAGTTTGAGTGGATGACCGAAGGCTATGCCCACGCCTGGAGTAGCACCCCCGAAGCCCAGCTTCGCTTCCGCGTCTTTGCCCAGGATCGCAAAGTCCACACCGAGCTATCGCCCATCGTCACAAAAACTCTTCTCAAGCTCTGGACCTACAACTACGACGAGCTAAAAATCGATCACAAGCCTGACTACGCCCGTAGTTGCGTTGATGTTTATCTCTGCTGGGCAGGTCAGGCGGGGGGCGAGCACCTTTTTGACGAAGACCTCCAAACTCCCAAGGGCGGCTCCAGCAAGGTCAATACGATCTACATCTACGATTTGCCGACCTTTAAGGACAAGATGGAGCAGTTGCGCGAGATCGCGCACGAGTACGGGCATGCGACTCTTCCGGCCGTCGGCGGCTACGATTACCCAGAATATTGGGCCAATGGCTTCCTCGGCGAAAAGCTCTTTCTCTCCGACCTCTGCACCAAAAAGGACTACGACCCCGACCAGATGATGGGCGTCACTCAAGCCGAGTGCCAGGCCTGGGTACGCGAAAAAGCGCGACCCCTCATGTTCAAAGCCGCCCAAACGTTTCCGAACGCCGAGATGTTCAAAGGCAAGGGCGAGAGTGCCATGAACCAGTACATCGGCTACCTCCTCTGGGTGCAATACGCCTTCGATACTAAGCTCGTCAGCCGACTGATGAAGCTCAACGGAGACCAGGCATCCACCCTTCCAAGAAACCTCAAAGAGTGCACGGGAGACATCATCAGCACCGATATATCGGTTCATGATGCCCTTAGGGGCAAGCTAATATGGCTGCCTGACTTGCCGGGCCGATGGAGCGGAGCGACGATCAAGCTCCGAAAACAAGGCTTTGTCGGAATGGTTCCGACAAGCGGAACCATTCGGTTAAGACCTTAGTTGTGCGCGGCGACGGAAATGATTCCGTCTGGTGCGGTTGAGATCGAGTAATCCTTGCTGGATAACACCGTCGAGAGCATTGCCCCCGCGTCATCGCCCTTCACGTCCCACTTTGTGGTCGCTTCAAGCTTCGCCGAAGGCATCTGCAAGGCAATAACCTTATGGAACTTGGCCGATACTCCTTTGAGGAAGTCAGAAACTTTGCCTTCGCCTTGGAGTTCGAACACGTTGGACGTTCCCGGAACTACGACGAAGTAGTTGCCTTTGTCGCCAGTCACATCGATCTCAAAGATCGCGGCCAGTGGCTCAGAATTCTTCAACTCGAATCGCGTCGAGTCTCCGTTCAGGTCGGCCTTTTTGAGTTCTTCGCCGGTACCCAGGAAGGTGGCTCGCAACGTCTTCGGTCCGCTCGCGTTGTAGATCAGGAAGGCTTGTTCGCCCTGCATTTTAAGCTCAATGGTATCAAGAACCTTCGGAGCCTTCTCGGTTCCAGGCATCGAAACAACTCCCGCTGGAACCGGACCTGAATTCTGGTTTTTGATCGCCAGAACTGACCCAACAATCGCCACGGTAGCAATCGCCCCAAAGCCGAGTGACTTTGACCAGTTCAGAAGTGAGAAAGCTGGCTTGGCACTAACTGCCGCGTCCATTCGATCCGCGATCCGTGAAGATAGAAAGGAAGGCACTTCGACAGTCTCCTCCGGCATGGTGGCCAAGGTCTCCATCATCAGCGAGAAAGCCTCGTAGTCCTGCTTCAGGTCTGCGTCGGTGTCAAATTTTCGTTGGATCTGCTGGGTCAATCCAGCATCAAGCGAACCTTCGTAAAGGGCGGAAAAGTGTTCTTGTAATCGTTCGCGGCTCATTGGAAATCCATCTCCTGTTAAGGGTTGATGTGTCTTCTGACTCGACTACACCTTAAATAGT
Source organism: Fimbriimonas sp. (assembly GCA_965248555.1). Classification (GTDB taxonomy): domain Bacteria; phylum Armatimonadota; class Fimbriimonadia; order Fimbriimonadales; family Fimbriimonadaceae; genus Fimbriimonas. Next base: position 1,073,525 of record CBDFJP010000002.1, read on the forward strand.
TCCTCGTCCTGGGCAAGAATTTCTCGCAAACTGATTCTCGCTCGGTTCAAACGGCTCTTCACGGTGCCAATTGGAAGGTCCAATGACTCTGCAATCTCCTCGTAAGAAAGCTGCTCGGCGTGGTACATCACGATCATCGACTTCTGAAACTCCGGCAATTGTGCCAGAGCCTTATGCAGCAGAGCTTCTCGCTGATTTCGCTCAACAAGCTCATCCGGAGTCCGGCCCGGATCCTCAATTTCTCGCGTAACATCCTCATCATCCTGCTGAAAGCCCGAGTCCAAGCTCAGGTTCCCTTTCCCCTTCTCGCGTTTGCGCTGATCTAGGTAGCAATTGGTAATGATTCGGTACAGCCACGTCGTAAACGCCGCGTTACCCTTGAAATTCTTGAGCGCGTTGTTGATGCGAACAAAAGCATCCGCCACGACGTCGGCCGCTACGTCCGGGTTCCGAGTCAGCCTAAAGGCGTATTGATAAGCCCGATCTTGGTGCTTACGAATGAGCTCGTTCAGCGCACCGCGATCCCCGCGCTGCGCCTTCTCGATCAGAATATTGTCCGCCTGAAAATACTCGCTCAATCGTTCTCCACAAGCAAGTTACCCGCTATGACCCGGCTTTCGGCGAGGTCGCAACCGCCTGTTCGATGGCTTGTTGCTCTTCGTTCGTCAAGTTTCGGTCCGACTTTCCGGCCATCAGCGGCTTGCCGTAAACTCGCCCTTCGGCTCGGCCGATGATGCTACTCAGCACGATTCCATCGCCGTTGTCGTCGTACACCGCCATTGCAAAGGACTGTAGACCGCCGATATCCGGAAAGGCATCATATCGCACCAAGCCAACATGCCGCTTCGAGCGTTGTAGCTTTCGTTCCAGAGTCTCCGTTCGACCATCAATCTGAATCACCTGCTGGCGCAACTCCTCGCGCATTCGGCCATGCTCTACAAGCACAGATTCAAGATCGGAACCAACCGCCCCGCTCAACATCGTCCGCATTCGCTCCTGAGATTTTCGAAAACTCAGCGTAAGTCCAACAAGAAATCCTCCGAGAATGAAAACTAGGACTACCAATACCGCGAGCACGAGCCCAGAATTGTCGCGAAGAGAATCGAAGATTGTTGACATAACCCCTAAGAAGTCGAACAGCAGTATGCTAGAACATTAAGTATAGCGGACATGGAGAGTGAGCTAATGACCAACGAAACCCCAGAACGGCCGAAGTCCAAACGAAAAGTGCGCTTCTTCACAGTTTTCCTTCTGGTTGTCCTGGTGCTAGCAGTTGTCTTTGCAACCAATTTTAAGACGGCCGTTGTCGACGGTCAATCAATGATGCCCACTTTGGTCAACGGGCAAAAAGTGCTTACCACCAAAGCGTATTTCCTGGTCGGACCGATCCGGAAGAACGATATCATCGTGCTTCAAGAAGAGAAATCTGAAACGAAATACTTCATCAAGCGGGTCTATGGGCTTCCCGGCGACCAGATTCCTTGGGCGCTTGCTCCCCAGGATTGGCCGCTCGAAAAGGGGCCCTATGTTGTGCCAGAAGGGCGAATCTATGTGATCGGCGATAACATCCTGCACAGCGACGATAGCCGAAAATTCGGCGCGTTCCAGCTCGAAAAAGTGCTCGGAAAGGTTGTTACATGGCGGTAAAGAAGTTCCCGACCGGAGCTTATGGACGCCAAACTCTGCAGTTCTACCCGGCGCCTTACAAGGCACCAATCCGCGCCTTCGCCGCCCTGGTTTTTCCGTGGCAGGATGAAAACGTCTTGCTTTGCAACATTGAAGACCGCGGCTGGTGCATCCCCTCGGGTCGAGTAGAAGCCTACGAAACGTCTCTCGACGCCGTGAAGCGAGAAGCTCTCGAAGAAGCAGGCGCGCAACTCGACGCGATCCAGTACATCGGCTGCTATCACATCCGCGAAAAGACCGAAGTCCGTTGGGCCGATGTCTATACAGCCCGAGTCACCGGCCTCCAGCCCATCACCGCTACCGAGGAGTCCCTTGGGCGAAAATTTGTCACCATGGCGGAGCTTCCCACTGCCTACTACCAGTGGGACACCCAAACAGAGATGGTTTTTGACCACGCGCTGAATATCATGCGACGCGCCGCAAACCTCTGATCGTGCTAACATTCCATTCATGGTTTCTAGCCTGATCCTTGCCGCCGCCCTCGCCAAGCCAATGCCTTTCAAACTCTGCGTCCAAGCCTGGACGTTTCACGAGTTCACCACGTTCCAAGCCATCGAGCGGGCCGCAAGCGCCGGATCGCAGTACATCGAGCTTTTTCCTGGTCAAAAACTCCGCGACGGATCGGAAGCAAGTGTTGGCCCCTGGATGTCTCCTGCCGACCAGGCTGCCCTCAAGCAACAGCTCGATAAGTATAAGATTAAGCCCGTAGCCTTTGGCGTAACCGGAATCGAGAGCGACATCGCCAAAGCCCGCCCACTCTTCGTTTGGGCGAAATCCATGGGCATCGAAATCCTGAATACCGAGAGCTCGGAGTCCATCGACACCATCGAAAAACTGGTCAAGGAGTTCGACATCAAGGTCGGATTCCACAACCACCCCAAACAGCCGAATAACCCTAAGTACGTTATCTGGGATCCCAATTTTGTCTACAACCTCGTCAAGAATCGGGACAAGCGAATCGGCTCCTGCGCCGACACCGGCCACTGGGTCCGTTCCGGAATCAAGCCCGTTGACGCGCTCAACATCCTCAAGGGCCGAGTCGTCAGCAGCCACCTCAAAGACCTCCACGAATTCACTCCCGGAGGCCACGACATGCCCTACGGCCAAGGCGTCTCCGATGTCGCAGGAATCCTCGGCATCTACAACAAGATCAATATGCAAGGCTCCGTCAGCGTGGAATACGAGTACAACTGGCAAACCAACGTCCCCGAAGTCGCCCAATGCCTCGGCTTCGTCCGTGGTCTGTACGCCAAGTAGGCCCCAAGGTATCTCCGCCGTCTCGCCGGGCTCCGAAAGCCACAATGCTGAACTTCCTCAAGAAGAGCGCAATTCCAAGAGTGCTACTCGGCATAGCACTCTTGGTTTTCCTCATCTCGAGAATCGAAACGACCAGCGACGACCATCTCAAACTCCTCGCCAAAGTGCCGCTTGGGTCAAGCGTAAAGGCAATCAAGCCACTTTTGAATGAAGAGTACGTCCAGGGTAGTTCGGTACATGAGAAGCAAGACAGGGGTACCTGGGTCCACACCGAAGACCGGGTCGATTACGAATCATCAGGCGTAGCAGAGCCAGGAGCGAAGCCTTTTACAGGCGAGATATACGTCTTCGTGGACGGCCCACTCGGAAACGACACGATGGTTGAGTTCACCTTTAAGAACGGAGTCCTCGTGAAAAAAGGCTGGGGGTTCCTTCCGGGCTAGGCCAGATAATCGCTCACGAAGACCGCGTCAAACGTCGCCGATTTCTTCATCTCATAAGCAATCTCCGCCAGCCGCTCCATGTTCACGACATCCTCGCGGTTGTAGGCAATCAGCTTGTCCAAGGCTCCCTGATTCCGGGTCATCTCCCACTTCCGCCATAGCAAAATTGCGTCGTAGCCATTTAGCCCGTCAGTGTCTTCACCTCGGTCGATTCCAAAAAACTTTTCGATCTTCTTCAGACCGCCACCAACCCCGACCGACTTCAGCGTCGGGCACAGGTCCATATGAACCTGATCTAACACCAATCGAGGAAACGCCTTCAGAATAATCGGCAAATCGAACGACGCCCCAAAAAACGTGACAATCATCGAGAAATGACTAATCCGATCCCTAAAGGATTCCAGCGACTGCTTCTTAACAAAACACTCAAACTCCTTTCCGTCATACAGCCCGATCATCGTAATCGACTGTCCACCGCGACCGCCATCCGTCTCAATATCGACGTAGGCACAAGAATCGCGAAACTCTGGAAACGCCCGCCAAGCCTCTTTCAGCCCCAAGAGCGATGTGAAGAACTGATGCTCCCGATTCTCCAGAGCTTCGACCGAGCGGTTCAAAACTCGCTCGACTTTATCGAGATCAGCCGCACCAAACGACAAATCCCCAAGGTTATCGAGGGCATCCTGCCAAGTGAGGCAACCACGCTTCCACAGTGCCTGCTCCATCTGCGAGCCGACTCCGGGAATGTGGATAAACGTGTTTTGAAGCAACGCTAGTCGATTTTGACCTTTGGCTTGGCTGCAGGAGACAACGTCGGGTTTGGTATGACCACGGTCATGCCGCCCGTTCCCCAGTAGCGAACCTTATCACCCGTAAATTGGTAAGTCCCCGTCGAGCCGTTTTTGTCAAACTCGCCGTACAGTCGAATAATCCCCATTCCGTTGAACCGTGCAGACAGGTCACGTCCAAACCACTGGACTGATCTCACAGTTCCATCAATGACAATCTTTCCTTGTCCATGATAGACAACTCGCTCGCGGCTTGCATTGTCATACTCTTTTCGCAAATTACCCGTCACGACGGTCGGCGTGTTCGGCTTCAGTCCGACTAGGAGCAATGTGCCCCGAAAGCTCATTTCCAGCTTCCCTTTTGCATTTCTATCGCCAGGACTAACGAGCTTGAAACTGCCAATTTGGGTATTCAAAACTACTTCGCCAGTATCTCCCGCTGGCTGGGCCGGCGGAGTCTGGGGCGTTGACATCATTGGCAACAGCAGGAGTGCGAGACTAGAAACTCGAAAATTCATATTGATAACCGTCATTATGGCAAATTTGGTGCCAGCGTAGGGCGATTCCGCGACAACAACAAACGTAGAACCAACAAGTCGGACAACTCTCCGGTACCATTAGTTCCAACCATGCGCGGATCAACGATCATTCCCGTCCTGATCTCGGTCGTCTCGATCGGGGTCGTGATCGCCGTCTTCTCCCAAGGCGCATCGCCCTACATCACCGTCGCTGAAGCCCGAAAGCTGTCTTCCGACCACCTCAACCTCGGCTTGGAACTCGACAAAGCCTCGATCTCAAAGAGCATCAAATCCGGCGCAATTGAGTTTGACGGAAAGGATAAGAACGGCGAAAAGATTCACGTGATCTACACCGGCGATCCCGTGAATAACCTAGATCAAGCCCAGAGGGTCACCGCAGTCGGCAAGCTCGATGGCGATCATTTTGCCGCCGAGCAACTGCTCACCAAGTGTCCGAGCAAGTACGAAGCCGAAAAGAAGTAAAGCATGGATCATGATGCCCAGTTAGCCCAGCTCGCCGACGCCCCTGCCTGGGGCAACATTCTTGGAGCAGTTGGCCGCTACAGCATCATTCTCGCCCTGGTCGGCTTCGTTCTAACGTTGCTATTCAGCATCAAAGACTTTCCGAAACTCCGGAGGGTTTCGTTTGGAGTGGGTTGCCTAAGCGTCATTTTCGCCTTCGGAACCCTGCTCACGCTCTTCATCGCCAAACAGTATCAGTTCAAATACGTCGCCGAGCACAGCGAGGCGGTCAACCCTCTGATCTACAAAATCTCCGCTCTGTGGACTGGCCAACAGGGCAGCTTCCTCCTCTGGGCGTTCTGGAGTGCAGTCTGCGCCGGACTCACCTTCCGCCGCGCTCAAACGCTCGAACGGGGCTACACCGCCGTATGGGCTTTGGTCCTTGGCCTGCTCGCCGGAATCCTCACCAGAGAGACCCCGTTCCAAGTGATCCAAGAAGCGATCACTTCAAAAGGAGTCCTCAAGATGCCATTCGATGGGAACGGCATGGTTCCATCGCTCCAAAACTACTGGAACAACATCCACCCTCCCGTGGTGTTCCTTGGGTTCGCTTCACTCGCAATTCCTTACTGCTACGCCCTCGCCGGAGTTCTGCACAAGGACTCGACCGAGTGGATCAAGCTCGCCCGCGGGCCGGTCATCTTCGGAATGACCATCCTGGGCGTCGGAATCTCGCTCGGCGGACTCTGGGCTTACGAAACCCTCAACTGGGGCGGTTTCTGGGGCTGGGATCCGGTCGAAAACGTCTCACTCGTGCCTTGGCTCTTCCTTGTCGCTCTCAGCCACGGAATCATCATTCAGACCACCCGACATAAGTGGATCAGCACGAACGTCCTCCTCGGCGGCCTCCCATTCATTGCCTTCGTTTACGGCACCTTTCTCACTCGTAGCGGGCTGCTCGACAAGGTCAGCAACCACAGCTTTGCGCAGATGGAAGGCGGCGCCCTCCAAATCCTGCGCGGCGGCATGATGGCCCTAATCATCGCCTTCGTAGCCGCGTTTGTTGTCACCCTCCGACGCCAACCGCAAACCGAAGACCGAAAACCGGAGACGGGCGTCAACCGCGAAACCTTCTACCAAATGGGGATGCTCAGCCTCTGCCTCATGGGTTGCGTGATTGCCCTTGGGATGAGCTGGCCCGTCATCACAGCTCTGAGAGGCGGTGAAGGCGCCAGGGTCGAGGAAGCCGTCTATCACCGCGCCCTCATCTGGTTCTTCATTCCCATCATGATCGGCCTCGCAGTGGGGCCTATCGCGAGTTGGAAACGGGAGAATCTAAAAGCTCTGACCGGGCGGCTGATTACACTGTTCAGCATCAGCATTGCCGTGGTCGGAACTCTGCTCATCGTTTTCAAAAACGAGAAAATCGGCGTCCGTCTCACCCCTGGAGCGACGCTCCACACCCCTATTCAAGGCTTCGACCTGCCCCTCGTTCCGGCTATGGCCGGAATCATGTTCCTAGCCATCTTTCCCGCCATCACGAACCTCTGGCGGGCCATCGAGCTGTCGAAACGCTCCAAGCTCGGCATCGGCCCATTCGTCTCCCACTTCGGAATCTGTGTTCTTCTCGGCGGCCTCCTGATCTCCCGCGGCTTCGAGCGCGAAGCGAGCCTCGACGTGTATGTCGACAAGCCGGCCGAAGGCATCGGCTACAAAGTTGCGTACAAGGAGTACGACCTTGACCGGCGAAATGACCGCGAAAACCGGGTGAAATTCACCGTGACCGATCCCGATGGGCGAGAGTTTGAAATCGCTCCGACGCTGTATTACTACCAAATGGGCGGCCCGGAGTCGCCAGAACAAGCGCAAGTTTGGCCTTACATCGTCCAGAGTTTCAGCCACGACCTCAACATCGCAATGGGCGAGCCAGTCATGGAGCTCTTCAAGCCTGCAATGAACATCAAGCCAGGTGAAACAAAGACCCAAAACAACGTTACGATCAAACACCTCAAGTCGACCAATAACGGCAAATTTGGTCAAGCTGGTGCCGAGTTCGGAGTGTTGCTCGAGATCAGCTACAAAGACAAAGACGAGATCAAAAAGTTCACGGTGAATCCCACCCTCAAGCTTACTGATGGTGGCCTCCAGCCGACGCTCCACCCGGCCGGAGACGTTCAAGTTGCGCTTGAATCTATGAACGCCAACGACAAGTCAGTCAATGTCCAGCTCTACCTGAACCCGCCGTTCTTCCCCATCAAGCTCTTCTACAAACCCCTCACATCCCTCGTCTGGCTCGGAACAGGAATCTTCCTGATCGGTGGTCTGATGAGTGCTGCCTACCGCAGAATCAAACGCTCTGCCATAATAGAAGATACGAATGCGCCTGTCCCAGCTACTGAAGGCTAAGCTCCACCACGCCCGGATCACATACTGCAACCCGGATTACATTGGGTCAATCGAGATCGGCGCCGAGCTGATGGAGGCCGTGGGAATCCAGGACGGCGAACTCGTCCACATCTGGAGCGTCACCGGAACCTCGCGCATCACCACCTACGCCTTCGCCGGTCCAAAGGGAACCATTGGCATCAACGGCGGCGCCGCCCACTTCTTCAAGTCCGGTGAGAAGGTGATCATCGCCGCCTTCGACCTCTCCGACGAGCCAATCATCCCGAGGGTTCTTTTGCTCGACAAGAACAACAACATCGAACGCGACATGACTCCGTTTTCGGTGATTGGCTAAGCGACTGGCCTCATCTGCCAAGCAAGAACTTCAGGGTGGGCCACATTGTGTGATCCATGTACCAGCTCAAGGGGTTCATGCCGCCGCGGGGGATGAGGACCAGGGCGAGAAACAGGAACATGCCGGGACCGTGGCAGAAGCGGTACCAGGCATTACGCTGCGGGGGAAGCATGAACGCGCCGACTAGCCAGTGCCCGTCCAGCGGACCAAATGGAATCATGTTGAAAAAGAACATGCCCAGGTTCATGATGAGCGACATTGTCACCCAATAGGAGGCAAACGCCGCGCCGGAATGGAGAGCTAGCGAGGGGTTACTCAGCACCGGCATGTTGAATTCGACGAGTCCGAACCGGAGTAGCATGGCATAGAAAACTGCCTGCCCTAGGTTTGAAATCGGCCCCATGATGACGCTGATAAAGTGATCCCAGCGCGGGTTGCGCATCTGGCCGATGTTCACCATCACCGGCTTACCCCACCCGATTCCAACTCCCGTTGTGGAGGCCAAGACCATCATGATGGTTCCGATCGGGTCCAAGTGCGCGAGCGGATTGAGGGTGACTCGGCCCTGGGCGCGGGGTGTCATGTCGCCTGCCATGTCGGCAAATTTCGCGTGGCAATACTCGTGAAGCCCCACTGCCGGGATAAACACAAGCAGTCTCAACAACGCACCTACAAAATCAAAATCCTGAAACATTTACAATCCCTCCGGAACGATTTCTCGGGCGAACATTTCATCATACGTTTCAGGACGCTGAATGAGTGCGAATTCCCCATTGCTTCGCCGCAAAACCGTTGCGGGTCGTTGGTAGCGGTTATAGTTGCTGGCCATGCTACTGTTGTAGGCGCCGGTCGTCAGCACTTGCAGAATTTCACCAACAGCAGGTAGGCGCGAGAGCTCGACATCTGGGAACAGAGTATCCGTCTCGCAGTGTCGCCCAGCAATTGTCACCAAGGCTCCTTCGCCAACTTCTAGCGTGAACCCCATCGCGCCTGGCCCGTCGGTTTGGTATTCCCACTTCGAGTCGCGTAGCAGCTCCACCTGATACTCTGCCCCGTACATGACCGGCCGAGGGTTATCCGCCAAACCGCCGTCAACCGCAACATAAGTTCTCTCACCGACCGGCTTTACCACCCCAATTCGGTACAACGTCACCCCGCATTCGGCGATCAAACTTCGCCCCGGCTCCATGCCAATCAGCGGCTCCATTCCCGCCGATTCCAAAACGGGCCGAACCCGTCCGATCACCCGTGCAACGTACTCCTCAATCGACTCCGGCTCGTCCGAATCCAGGTACTTCACCCCCAGCCCGCCGCCGACATTGAGATAGTCAAACTCGACGCCATGCTTCGACTGCATGGCAACCAGCCATGCCCCGAGTAGCTCCGCCGCATTCTCCTGCGCTTCGCCGTCCATCAACTGCGAACCCACATGGCAGTGAACGCCGACGATCTGAATTCCCTTTTCGCGAGCATACAACAGAGCTTTTTCGGCGGCTCCGTTCGCCAAGTTGAACCCAAACTTTGTATCTGCCTGCCCCGTTGAAATCTTCGCGTGGGTCTTAGGATCAACCCCCGGTGCTACTCTCAGGACGAATTGAGTCCTCCGGTTGTGATGCATTGAGATCATATCGATCTCTTCCAAATGATCGATCATCACATGACTCAGGCCATACCGGAGGGCAAATCCCAACTCTGCAAATCGCTTATTGTTCCCGTGCATATGGCAACATTCAGCCGGAACCCCCGCTCGCAACGCTGCGCTTAATTCGCCATAACTGGCAACGTCGATGCTAATCCCTTCTTGGTGAGCGATTTTGAGCAGAGCAAGCGTCGAGTTTGCTTTGCTTGCAAAACTCACCTCGCTCCGGGGCCAAATGGCCGAAAGTGCGGCCCGATATCTCCGAATCCTATCCCGAAATCCCCCTTCGTCGATCACATACAACGGAGTCCCAAACTCCTCCGCCAAAGTATAGGCTTCCTCAGCGGAGAGTCGGAATCGGGAATCTGGCACGCCTAAAGCGTACCTAGCCTTAATAACGATAAGAATCCGGCTTGTACGGACCTGCCGGGGTCACGCCGATGTACGACGCCTGGCTCTCGCTCAGCACAGTTAGCTCTGCCCCGAGCTTGGCGAGTTGCAGCCGCGCGACCTTCTCATCGAGGTGCTTCGGCAACACGTAGACGCCCGGCGCGTACTTGCCGAACTCCTTGAAGAGTTCGATTTGGGCCAGAACCTGGTTGGCGAACGACGACGACATGACATAGGACGGGTGCCCGGTTCCGCAGCCGAGGTTGATCAGGCGGCCTTCGGCCAATAGGATAATCCGCTTGCCGTCGGGGAAGATGATGTGGTCGACCTGCGGTTTGATGTTCTCCCAGGTGTACTGCTTCAGCCCTGCGACATCGATTTCGTTGTCGAAGTGGCCGATGTTGCAGACAATCGCCTGATCCTTCATCTTGAGCATGTGCTCGTGGCGGATGATGTCCTTGTTTCCGGTTGCCGAAACGAAGATATCGGCCTTGTCGGCGGCGTACTCCATGGTCACCACTCGATAGCCTTCCATCGCCGCTTGAAGGGCGCAGATCGGGTCACACTCGGTGATCCAGACCTGGGCGCTGAGCGCTCGCAGAGCTTGGGCAGAACCCTTGCCAACATCGCCATATCCACAGACAACCGCGACCTTCCCGGCGATCATCACATCGGTCGCCCGCTTGATTCCATCGACCAGGGACTCGCGGCAACCGTACAGGTTGTCGAACTTCGACTTGGTCACCGAGTCGTTGACGTTGAAGCAAGCAAACGGCAGTTTGCCCTCGGCATGGAGCTTGTAAAGCCGCTTGACACCCGTGGTCGTTTCTTCGCTGACTCCTTTGATTTCGGCTTTGATGCGCGAGTAGAAGGTTGGGTCGGTCTTGAGCTTCTCGCGAATCGAGGCGTAGAAGATCACTTCTTCTTCCGAGCCGGGATTATCGAGAACGGACAAGTCCTTCTCGGCTTCTGAGCCGATCAGAACGAGCATGGTGGCATCGCCGCCGTCGTCCAGAATCATGTTCGGAGTTGAGCCGTCGGCCCACTCCATGATGCGGTGGGTGTACTGCCAGTACTCCTCCAGCGATTCGCCTTTGTAGGCAAAAACGGGGATGTTGGCCGCCGCAATCGCCGCCGCTGCGTGATCCTGGGTGCTGAAGATGTTGCAGCTCGCCCAGCGAACCTCGGCTCCGAGGTCGACGAGGGTCTCGATGAGAACCGCGGTCTGGATGGTCATGTGGAGCGATCCGGCGATCTTTGCTCCTTTGAGCGGCTTCGTTCCCGCGTATTCGCGGCGAATCTCCATCAGGCCGGGCATCTCGGTCTCGGCAATCGCGATCTCCTTGCGCCCAAAAGCGGCAAGGCCAAGATCGGCAACGTGGAAGTCAATTTTGAGGTCAGCTGGGGCTGTGTTCATTTGTTTTCCTGTCCTTTGATAGTCGGTCAGGAAACAAAAAAGCCCATGACCAACCTTCGATCATGAGCGCCGTTTATTCGCCGAGCCTAGTCAAAAACGACTGCAACGCTCCTCGGCAATATCTATATTATGGCAACCAAAGTCCAAAAGTTGCACGAAATCGGAGGCAGAGACGTAGAATGGGAGTAATGAAGCGCGTTGTGCTTTTCCTCGGAACCAACCTCCTTGTTGGGGTCTTGTTGTATGCCGTAACCTCCGCTCTGGGGCTACGCGGCTGGGCAGACTCTAGGGGCATCAACTACGGAATGTTGATGGTCAGTTCGATCATCTATGGCTTTGTTGGAGCCTTCATTTCGCTCGGAATGTCGCGCGTCATCGCAAAGTGGATGATGCGAATCACGCTCGTCTCCCCGACAGAATACGGCCCATACGGCCAAGTCGCCCGAGATGTTCAGATGCTCGCCGAAAAGGCTGGCTTGCCCGCAACGCCCGAGGTTGGCATCTACGAAAGCGACGAAATGAACGCTTTTGCAACCGGTCCAACCCAGCGACGATCGCTGGTCGCGGTCTCAACTGGCCTACTCGCCCAGATGCCTCCCGAAGAAGTCCGAGCCGTCCTCGCTCACGAAATTGCCCACATCAAAAACGGCGATATGGTGACGATGACTCTGCTCCAAGGCGTCATCAACTCCTTCGCGATCTTCCTTGCCCGAATCATTGCATGGGCGGCGTCGAACGTCGTGGACTCTAAGCTTTCTGGAATTGTGTACATCGTTGTCAACATCGGCCTCCAATTCCTCTTCACCTTCCTCGGTTCGTTTGTTACCATGGCGTTCTCCCGCGCTCGGGAGTATCGCGCTGACGCTGGTGCGGCAGGACTCGTGGGTGCGGCGCCAATGGCTGCTGCTTTGAACACGCTAAAGATGAAGTACGAGCCGCTAGATGCGCAAAACGGACTCCAAACCGCCAAGATATCCGGCGGGTCCTCATTCCTGAAGCTTTTGGACTCTCACCCACCACTGGAAAAACGCATAGAAGCGTTGCGGTCCGTCTAACCAGGTCTTCGTCCCACAGCCAAGATGTGGGACGAAACACCTTGGATCGATGGCTCGGACTCGATTCGTCGCAGGTGCGCCAGAAGCTCCTCAGTGTCCCGACTCAAATGATCTTCAAGGTTGCTGAGCATCCAAGAGAACGACTCTACGGCTAAGATTTCCACGTCCTCAAACTGCGCATCCACAAACTCCGACCGAAACTCATTTGGCTCGTGAAACTTTGTCGTTGTAAAGTAACGCGGGTGGTTGGTCGGGTTTCGATGCTGACCATCCCGCAAGTCGCCAGCGACGATGCCCTTAAAGACCGGATCTTCGATCAGGTTCGCCATATAGCCGTGGAGCAACGAAGCGAACTTCGTGATCGCGGCTCCGATGACAACTCCTCCGGGCCGAAGAACCCTCCATGCTTCGGATAGAGTCCTTTTCCGATCTCCGAACTCAGTGAGATGATAAAGCGGACCGAGCAGCAGAATGACGTCGAAAGTATCGTTTGCAAAGCCCAGGGAGCGTGCATCTCCGACCTCGAAGGATTGAAGGAGTGAACTCTGCGGGTTCTTGCTGAGCGTTTCGATGTGAATCGGTGCGGCATCAAGTAGTGAAACGCTATGGCCTTCTGACGCAAGCTGGATTGCGTACGGCCCCGTTCCTCCGCCGGCGTCCAATATCCGTTTTGACCCTCCGCCGAGGTGTCGGCGGATGATTTCCAACGTGCGGAGATATTCGACCAAACCGGACCCTGATTTGAGACGGTCGTCCTCCATGCCCATGTTGTAATGCTCTAGTGCTTCGGGTTTGAGGCTCATTTCGGCATCTCCGGAATCTTGACTTGGCCGCTCACGACGACAGCAGTGCCGCTAACCTTTACGGATTCGGCTCGAACGGCGTCGAGCAAATCTAGATCCTTCGCGAAATCGATGACTGGGTTAAGAGTGCTAATCAACGCTTCTTCGCTTGCTTTATCGGGCTTTTCGTCGTTCATTTTGATGGAGCAGTCTTCCAAGCGCAAGGTACCGCCGTCTGTCCCAACCCGCGCAAGAATGTCGAACGAGGCGTTCAAAATCAAAAACTGACCTCGCCCCTTCACCCGCACCCGATCACCCTCTGGCGCGACCGTCACCTCCTGAATCTCTGGATACTTTTTGAGGATGAAAGGAGCCAGGTCCTTGATTAAAATCCGAACTTCACCTGGCCCAACTCCGCTCTTGGAGAGACGGATCTGCCTTTTGGAGCGGGCAAGCGCGAAGTCGAACCTGCAGTTCGGGATGCTTGCGGTGAACGACTCACACCGCAAGTCGCGCAAATAGAAATCAGTAAGTTTAAGCCTTAATTCTTTAACACTTCCCTTCTGGCTCCGCTTTGGCTCCGTGAAGAACGGTAACCCCTCCGTTCGGAAGTGCGAGGCTGAAATCGTCGCCACCCCAATTTCCCCAATCGCCGGACTGAGTAGCCCCGGATACGTCACCGAAATCGAAACCTGCTTCTGGTCACCCTCCAGTTTAGATGCAATTTCCCGCGCGGCGTCGCGTTCGAAGCCTTTCAATGTCGCCCCAGTGAGCAAGAAAAATCCGCCGATCAGCCAAGGATTCATAGCGCCCTCCTTGGCGTAGAATCAGGAGCAGATGAGCGACGCATGGGACGATTATAAACGCCTTTCCACCGGCGAGGGGCCATTCGACCTCCCAGATTGGTCGATCATCGAACTTTCCGGCGAAGATTGGCGCGAGTGGTTGCAAGGCCAAATCACCGGGGATGTCCGTCAGTTGACAGCAGCTAACCCGGTTGGGTTCTGTATGACCAAACCGACCGGGCAAATCCTCAGCTTCGGCGAGCTGAGCGAGCACGAGGGAAACGGCTGGCTCACTGTTCCGAATGCCACAGTGGAGGCCATCCTGCATAGAATTGAATCGGCGGTGATTCTAGAAGATTGTGCCGCCCAACCCCTGGAGCTTCCCGTTGTCTGGACTCCAACAGGTATCACTCCTGGCCAGAAGGGCGAACCCATCAATCTGCTCGCTTGGCGGCTCTTCTGGCTCGAAAAGGGCATTCCAAACTGGATCTTCGACATCCGCGAAAAGACCCTTCCGCCCGAGCTGGGAGAAGAGTTTGCCGCCAAGTACATCAACTACAACAAGGGCTGTTACACGGGCCAGGAAATCCTCCAACGCATCCATTCGCGAGGCCACACCAACCGAACCTGGATTGTCGAACAATCCGATGAACCCGAAATCCAACGGCCCGGATTTGAGCAAACCAACCAAGCTCAGCACCCCGACGGTTACTGGCTTGTCGGTGGCTACCAACGGAACCAAGCGGCAACCGAGGCATAATAGAGAGAGTGAATCTCGCCGCAAAAGAACGTCTCTCCAAGGTTAAAGCGATCTACTTCGACCTTGACGACACCCTCTGCGGCTACTGGGATGCGAGCAAAAAGGGTCTTCGCGAGACGTTCGAACTGGTCCCGATTCCGGGCGTAACAACCGAACACGCGATCCAAGCCTGGGGAGCGGTTTTCCAAGCTTTTGCGGGACAACTCAAGGGGATCGAGGAGCTTTATGATGCTTATCTGACGTCAGGCGAACGAACCCGAACGCACCAAATGCAGCTCACACTAGCGGCACTCGATATCGAGGACGCGGAGCTGACTCAGCGGCTCAGCCAAACCTACATGGAGAGGCGAGACGCTAATCTCAAGTTGTTTCCAGATGTGCTCGACACGCTCGATCGGCTGTCGAAAACCTACAAAATCGGGCTCATCACCAATGGACCAGCAGACATCCAGAACCAGGAGATCGATACCACCGGAATCCGCAAGTACTTGAGCGCAATCTTTATTGAGGGCGAGCAACGAGTTGGGAAGCCTTCGAAGATCGTATTCGACCGGGCGGCGGCGGCGATGGACTGTACGCCAGCGGAACTGCTCATGGTCGGCAACTCACTTCACCACGACATCTTGCCTGCCATAGGCTACGGCTGGGCGACGGTTTGGACGTTACGCGACTCCGACGTACCGCCGAGTAGCTCGACCGGGAAGCCGGAGCCTGTTCCGACGAGCGGCCCAATGCCCGATCTCATCGTGGGCAATCTCTCCGAAATCCTGCCCTACTTGGAGAAGTAAATGCGGCCAGAGATCGAGCTTTTCCGGTCGATTCATCTCGGGATGAAGAGCTCGGTTTTGGACTTTGTCTCACTATTGTTCAGTTGGTCGGCTCTTGGCTGGTTTCCTCCGGTGGTGGCGCTTTGCCTATTACTGAACCCAAAAACCAAGCCCTACACCGCACCGATCCTGCTCTCTTCCCTGCTCGGAGGGCTCATCTTGGTTCACGCGATCAAGGACGCTCTGCCTCGTCCGCGGCCGAGCAACCTCAGCTTTGCCCAGCCGATGGAGGAACATCGCCAATCCAGCTTCCCCAGTGGACACACGACCCTTGCCTTCTGCACCGCCACATCGGCCTTCTGGGTCGCAAGACGCCGCAAGCACAATAACGTTGGTCTGATTTTGTTTCCATGGGCCACGATGGTCGGTTGGAGCCGGGTGTATCGCGGGGTCCACTGGCCCAGCGACGTGGTTGCCGGAGCGTGTGTCGGAGTTGCAGTCGCCTCGCTGATTGAGTTCGCTATTTGGCGATTCGGCGGCGCCGAAGCGCGAGAAGCGATCCCAATGCCAGAACCATGAGCGTCCCCGGCTCAGGAACAACGCTGGCTCCGTTAGCCACCAACCAGTTCTGGTACGAGTTCAGGTTTGCCGCGCCTGATCCGAAGAAATTATCGGGGTCGGAACTGAAGGTGAAGTTGCTTGTAAACGTCCCGAATGTGCCGATCCAGGAGTTGATTCCCACCAACTGAGGCCGCGCATAGCTCCCTTGTCGGAACCAGCCACCGCCTGAATCTCCGCCTACCAACGCTCCTTGGCCGTTCGACCTGAGCGGCGAATAAAGCGAGTTCAAACGGAATCCTGCCTCGTCGACCAATACGGTGCCTTCGACAATCCCGGTCGCCTTGCGACGGGTGCCAGCAGAAATGAAGATGTCGTATCCGGTTCCGGCGGTGTTCACCGCTCCCGAGCCGCCATAGCCAACCATCGTCACCGGCGTGAACGCGGCAACGGCGTCGATATTGATCTCGGCGAAGTTGGTGAGCGAGAGAGTGCCGGTATTGATTCGGAACAGTTTGAGATCGTCGGTGGGGTGCTCGATAACGGTTCCGGGCACGAATGCGAACGTTCCTAAACCAGGGAAAGTGACATCTGGGCCGCTGACGTGCTTGGCGGTCAGAACCAAATCTGGGCCGACCAGAACCGCCGAGGCTCCGCCTAACATTCCGACACAGGCGAAGTCTGGCGCGTGAATGTCCGTCACCGCGCCGGGCGCGACGGCAAGGGTTGTAGCCGAGAAACCAAGGGCGACAAGCCCCGCAATGTAACGCATGATCAAGTTTTAGCACAAACAGAACCTAAAGTAAACTGTTAGATTCATGCAGTTTCCGGGGTTTTCGGTTGGGGGGGTCAAGGTCGAAACTCCACTTGTACTCGCTCCGATGGAAGACGTGACTTCTCTCCCAATGCGGCTCATCGCCAAGCGCATTGGCTCACCCGGACTCGTGTTTACCGAGTTCGTCTCGGCGATGGCGATTCATCACGGCGCGGTAAAGACCCTGAAGAAGATGCAGATTCACCCGGAGGAGCGGCCGCTTGCGATTCAGATCTTTGGGGCCGAGCCGGACGTGATGGCCGAAACCGCCCGGCTCTGCGAGGAGATGGGGGCCGACATCATTGACATTAACATGGGCTGCTGGGTGCCCAAGGTTTGCAAAACAGGCTCAGGAGCGGCTCTGCTGAAGGATCCGGTTTTGGCGGAGCAGATTGTTTCATCGGTGGTGAAAGCGGTTTCGGTGCCTGTTTCGGTCAAGGTTCGGGCGGGCTGGGATTATTCTCTTTTTGCCGCGCCAGACCTCGCGCGGCGGTTCCAAGACGCAGGAATCAGGATGCTGACGCTTCACGCCAGATTCGCAAAGCAGGGCTTTGAGGGCGAGGCCGATTGGGACCTGATCAAGCGGCTTCGCGAATCTGTGACGGTTCCGCTGGTCGGGAACGGCGACGTGAAAACTCCCGAGGATGCCCTGAAGATGCTGCGAGAGACTGGCTGCGACGGGGTTATGGTTGGGCGCGCGGCGATCTCAAACCCTTGGGCGCTAGCCCGCATCTCCGCCGCTCTTCTCGGCGAGCCGGAGCCGCCTGAGCCGACCATTGAAGAACGAATCGAAACCGCCCTTCTTCATGCAAGGCTTCAAGTTGCCTATCAGCTCGAACTGCCAACCTACGAAGAAGCCGTCGCCCACCCTGAACATCAGCAAAACGAAGGCTGGGCAATCCGGTCTTTGCGGGGGCAGCTGCCGATGTACATCAAAGGCGTTCCCGGAGCGGCGCAGATTCGAGCCGAGCTTTACCAGGCGAACACCGTCGCCGACGTGGAGCGCGCGCTGAGCAGTATTAAGGTGAATGTGTGAAAATTTTGCTGCATGCCCGCGAGGTCTACACGGCTGCGCGTCACCATCCCGGCGGTATCGCAAGGGTTAACCGATCCATCGTCGAGAATCTTCCTTCCAAAATGCCGGAAGATAAGTTTGTCGCTCTGATGCGGCGCGACGCAGAACCAGCCCTGGGCTCAAATGCGGCGCCTTCCAAATCAATCCAAAAGCTCTTACAAAACGACTCGGTTGGCGGTCGAATTGAAACTTGGTTGCATCGCCCTGATGTCAGTTACTCGCTCGCCACGGAAGTTCCGAACGGCAGGCTGCCTCGGGTCGGCATCTTTCACGACGCCGTTCCGATAACTCACCCAGAACTGCTAGCTCGCCCCACGGATGCCTACTCGCATCAGGGCAGCGAAGCGCAAAGACTCTTTGATTCCCTTCGGAGCGTCGACTTGCTTCATTGCGGTTCAATGTTCGCTCAAAACCAGGCAGCCGAGCTAATTGGAGTTCCTCAGGAGCGTTCGTTCATCGCCTACCACGGGTTGGACCTGCCACCGCGGCCAACAGCCGCGGTTAAGGAGCCACGCTACTTGCTTACCATCAGCCGTTTGGATCCCCGAAAGAATCTCATCAGACTCATCCAGGCGTTCGACGCCGCAAAGCTGAAGGATGTGAGGCTCGTGATTGTTGGGCAAGACGGGTGGGGCGTCGAGTCGATCCGGGATGCCGCGATGACGGCAACTTGCCGAGACCAGATCGAATTCTTAGGACACGTTTTGGATGATGACCTCCCTCGGCTGTACTCCGAGGCAAGTTGGTACATCTGCCCCTCGATCATGGAGGGTTTTGGCCTGCCGGTGATGGAGGCAATGCACTACGGCTGTCCAGTTATTTGCACAACTGCAGGAGCAGTGCCAGAAGTCGGAGGTGCAGCAGCCCTCTACTTCGATCCTGTCGATGTTGAAGCGATGTCTCACCAGATTCGAACCGCATTCGAATCGGATCGGTCTAAGTTTTCAGATCTAGCCTTACAACGATCCATTCAGTTCAGTCCTGACAATATGTGCATGACCATCGCTGCAAATCTGGAAAGGTTTCGAAAATGACAATCATCATTGTTGCTCACGGGAATGAACCGATTCCGCCAACTGGATGGGGCGCAGTGGAGCAAGTGATCTGGCAATTTACCATTCGCCTTCGAAAATTGGGACACGAAGTTTTCCTCGTTAACAAGAAGAAGTGGTTGACGATCCTCACCGTCCGATGGCTCTGCCGGACCCGAAAGGTCGACGTCATTCACTGCCATGCTGAGAAGCCCGTGGAGGTTCTCTCGAAGCTCAAAGGTCTGCTGGTGGTTGCGACCACGCATAACCCTTTGAACCCAAACAGTTTGGATGAATCAGAGCTCAAAGCTTTGCGAAGGTGTCACTTTGCCCCGTTTCACTTCATCCTCCGAGCAGATATCGAGCCTTTGATCCTCGAACGAAATCCCCAGGCTATCTGCTCCGTGCTACCGAACGGTGTTGAAGTTCATGAATTTGCCACGGCCCAGACTGGCAACGGCAAAGCCATTATTGTGGGACGCATTCAGGCTCGCAAGCGACAAGATGAGTGTGCCCAGCGACTCGCGAACGAGGGCGTCGAGTGCCATGTCGTCGGACCAGATTACGGTGAAATCCACCCTTCGCCCGAACTCCGAAATGCGATGATCGGCGAGTGGGATCGCCAGACGCTCCACAAGAGGCTGTGTGAATACTCTTGCCTGGTGCTGCTTTCAAAATCCGAAGGGCAGCCGCTCGTGGTCGTCGAAGCCCTGGCCGCGGGGATTCCGGTCGTGATCTCACCTGCTTGTACCGGAAACCTTGACCTGTCGAAACCGTTCATTCATGTTATCGAGCGTGATGAGCAACTCACCCCGGCTGTCCACAAAGCTATCGCCCAACGAGATGCGCTCACGAGCCAGATTCGAACCTACGCTGAGCAAAACTTCGACTATGATTCCCTCGTTCAACGCTATCTCGGCCAGCTACAAGCTTGGCGGGAAGTACAATAGAGGTTAGCAATGTCGCTCGCCCGTTCTTTGATTCTCAAGACTTCTGCTCTCAAGCCGGTCGAGTCGATTGTCCGCAAGTCTTTCCTGTTTAAGCCCTTGGTCACTCGGTTCATCGCGGGTGACTCGCTGGAAGACGCCCTCAAGGCGTCAGAGGGAATTTTTCCCGGCGGGCAGCGGATCTCCCTCGACTACCTCGGCGAAAACACCCACTCCGAAGGCGAAGCTCTTGCCGCTTGCGAGACTTACCACCAGATGCTCAACCGCATCGACACTGTTGCCAAGGTCGGCGAATGGAAAGCCAACCCGGTCGGTACGGAGCCCCTCAACATCAGCATCAAGCTCACCCAGTGCGGCCTTGATCAAGGCACCGATTTCGCTACCGAGAACTACCGCAAAGTCGTCTCCCGAGCCGCCGAACTTGGCAACTTCGTGCGAATCGACATGGAGGCCAGCGAGTACACGCAGCGCACGATCGACATCGTCACCTCGGTCTTTCAGGAATACAAAAACACCGGAACGGTCTTGCAGTCGTACCTGCACCGCAACGACGACGACGTCGATCTGATGATCGAAAAACAGATCAGAACCCGGCTCGTGAAGGGCGCTTACTTGGAGCCGGCCTCGGTCGCCTTCCCAGAAAAATCGAAGGTGGACGAGCAGTACGTCGCCCAAGCCAAACGCCTTCTCTCCAAGGGCTTCTACCCCGCCATCGCGTCGCAAGACGAAGCGATCATCACTGAGCTCAAGAAGTACGTGGAGCAAGAAGGGATTGACAAGCAGTCGTTCGAGTTCCAAATGCTCCTCGGCATCCGCCGCGATCTCCAAAACTCGCTGGTGCAGGAAGGCTACAACGTGCGGGTTTACGTTCCTTTCGGAGACCAGTGGTACCCCTACTTCACCCGCCGCCTCGCCGAGCGGCCCGCGAACGCCTTCTTCATCCTTAAGCAGATGTTCCGCAAGTAGCTACTTGATCCACGTTCCCGCCGAATCCATCGGATCGCGCCCCATTCCCTTGAAGGTAGGAGTGGCCATGACGTGGCTATCGAAAAACAGGACGATGACCGAATTGGGAATCTTTTTGTGGTAGGTTTCGACATCCTCGCCTGACGTCGTTTTCGTGACCTTCATGATCGGGTCGTGCATCCAGGCGGTCTTTGCGGGGTCAAGGATTTTTGAGGTGTTGATCAGGCCGCTTTCCGCTTTCTGCTTCAAAATCAGCGGGTAGTGCTGCTGATCGAGATGCATCTTGGTGTTCGATCGATCCGACTTCCAAGTCGGTGATTCAGTGCAGAGATAGATCGAAGGGTTTTTGCAGTATGGCTGTACTGCTGACGTGAAATGATCCTGCGCGGCAGGACCATCAAACGAGTAATACGGCGGAATATTGTCGCTGTTATCAGCGCAGTAAATCATCTGCCCAGTTCCGAGCTGTTTCATATTCGACACGCAAGCGGACTGCTTCGACAAGTGTTTCGGATACGCAAAGAAGTACGAAGGCAATAGGAAAATTACCAGACCAATCAGCAAAACTCCGGCAATCAGTCCGTGGGTGAACGAAAAACGGCTTGGGTTCTGCATGGCTCATTCTATTCCTTCTCGCACTTCGCCTGCTAGCCGCTCAAGAGAAGGCGGCCACGACCCATAATATGAGGGTGTCTGGTTCAGTTTTGGTTGTTGGTGGCGCGGGGTACATAGGGAGTCATACTTGCAAGGCGTTGCGCCAGGCGGGATTTGAGCCCGTCGTTGTGGACAACCTGAGCGAGGGCCATGAGTGGGCAGTCAAGTTTGGTCCGCTGGAGCGAGGCGAGGCGGGCGACACCGCCTTTATGACCTCGGTCATTCAAAAACACAAGCCAGTCGGCCTCATCCACTTCGCCGCAAACGCCTATGTTGGCGAGTCGGTCAGCAATCCGCGAAAGTACATCCAAAACAACGTCGTCGCGATGCACAACCTGCTTTCCGTCTGCATCGACGAGGGCGTGAAGAACGTCATTTTTTCTTCCTCCTGCGCTACCTATGGCGTTCCGAACCAAGTGCCGCTTGACGAAACTCACACCCAGCTCCCAATTTCGCCATACGGAGATAGCAAGCTAATCGGCGAGAAAATGTTGCACTGGTACTCGGGTGCTCATCCCCTCCGGTACGTCGCTTTGCGCTACTTCAACGCGAGCGGCGCAGATGCCGAGGGCGAAGTCGGCGAAGTTCACGAGCCCGAAACCCATTTGATCCCCTTGGTGCTCCAAGCCGCCCTCGGAACTCGGCCTGCGATCAACGTCTTCGGAACCGACTACCCAACGCCCGACGGAACATGCCAGCGTGACTATATCCACGTCACCGACCTCGGCACCGCCCACGTCGCGGCTCTGAACTACCTCATCAAGGGCGGCGAGAGCACCTGCATCAACCTGGGAAGCGGCAAGCCCTACTCGGTCAAAGAAGTGATCGACACCGCCGCCAAGGTGACCGGACGCGAAGTTCCGAGCGTCTACGGCCCTCGTCGAGACGGCGACCCGCCTGGCCTCTATGCCAACCCGATCAAGGCCAAGCAAGTCCTCGGCTGGGAAGCTAAGCACAGCTCGCTTGAGAACATCCTCCAAACCGCCTACGATTGGGAACTGAAGCGCACGGAGTTGGGAATCTAGTGCGAATCATCATTGTCAACGACAACGCGGTCATCACTGGTGGCGCAACGAAGTGCGCGCTTCTGAGTGCCGAACACCTTGCGGCAGCGGGTTATGAAGTCCATTATGTTCATGGCCTGGAAGGCGTCGACCCGTACTTCGAGGGTCTGGGAACCATCAAGTTTCACTCCCTCGGTCGGCCCGATACCGACATGTCGATGCGCAAGCTCATCGACCTTTCTTACGTCGATGCCACCTACAAGAAGGTTCGCGAATTGATCGCGCTCGGCGATCCAAAACAGACCATCGTTCACTCGCACCTCTGGAAAACCGGTGTCTCTCCGAGCTTTGTTAACGCCGCCCACGACGGCGGAGCGCACCTGCTCTGCGCTTTCCACGACTACCACGTCGCATGCCCTTCAGGTCAGTTTTTCAATAACCAAACTCACCAAATCTGCACCCTTGAGCCAGGCTCGGCGAAGTGCCTGATGACTCATTGCACCCGCACCAGAACCATCGTTCCTAAGTGGGTCGAAGTGTATCGGTGGATGGTCCAGAAGGGTCGCGCGGGGCTTCCGACGAGGGTGAAGCACTTTGGAGTTTTTAGCCAAAAGAGCGTCGATGCTTTTGGTAAATACTTACCCGATGGAGCAAAGCTCCACATGATGCACTACCCAATTCAGGCGGAGATTGGCCCACGGGTGGACGTGACTAAGAATCGTCGTTTCGTTTTTTCGGGTCGGTTGTCGGTAGAAAAAGACCCTTCGATCTTGATCAAAGCCGCCGCGAAGATCGACGCTGAACTCCGCTTCCTGGGCGACGGCCCCCTCATGGGTCAGCTTAAGGAGATGAACTATCCTAAAGCAAGTTTTGCAGGCTGGATCAAGGGCGACGAGATTTTGAAGGAAATGGAGCAGGCGAGAGCCATGGCTATTACCTCGATCTGGTACGAAGTGAACCCGCTGGCACCGATTGAGGCACTCGGCAAAGGGATACCGGTGATTGCGAGTGACTGCACTTCGACGCTTTACGAGATCGAAGACGGCGTCACGGGCTTCGGTTTCCAACACCAAAACGAAGCCGATTTGGCAGAAAAGATGTCCCTCCTGCTTGACGACTCAACCGCCGACCGGATGAGCCGCGCCGCTTACGACCGTTTCTGGGCGAAGCCTCCCACTCCCGAGAACCACGCAAAACGGCTAATCGAGATTTACGAAGAGATTCTTGCGGACAACTAAGTCGGTGCGCGCACTCCCTCTGCGCGCGAAAGACCGCGCACTGCACAGTAAAGTCCGGCTAAAATGCGATTAGAATGATCGCCTCCCTCCTCGCCCTCTCCCTCCAATCCGGCCTCACACGAGGAGACTACGGAGTGCCGATTATCCGCGCCGCCAACATCGCAGACGCGATGGAGCTTCAGGGCTACGCAACCGCCCAAGACCGCCTGTGGCAGATGGAAATGTCGCGCCGGGCCGCCCGATCTCGACTTTCCGAGGTTCTTGGCGCAAGCTCGCTTAACGCCGACATCGAGCAGGCCAAGCAGTTCTATACAGACGAGGAGCTGAAAGCACAATTCATCCGTCTCCCAGTCGCAATGCAGGGCTGGTTCAAGGCGTACGCCAAGGGAGTCAACCGGTTCATTCACGAAGGTCAGCTTCCTGCTGAGTACGAGAAGAACGGCTTCAAACCTGCCCCTTGGACCGAGATCGACTCCACCGCGATCACCATCAAACTTCTTCAAACCTTCGGTCGAGGCGGAGCCGGCGAGCTTCGAAACCTCGCCCTGCTCAAATTCCTCCAGAGCCAACCGAAAATTCGAGATCGCGCGCTCGACATTTTCGACGACTTCGCATGGCAAAACGACCCCAACTCGGTTCCCACCGTCTACCCCGAAGACGATCCCGTGAAGGTCCCCTACAAGTTCCGACCACTCGACCGAGCGAGCACCCTCGCCCAACTCGCCAAGTTCCCCGACTTTGGCGTTTTCGACCTCCTGCCTGGCGTGCGGGTTGTTTCGCGCGAGGAGTCCAAGCGGGTTGCCGAGCAGCTTGCAACCCCGTTCAAGAGCGGTAGCTACTGCGTGGCGGTTCGGGGCAAAAAGTCGACATCCGGGAATGCCCTGCTTCTTAGCGGACCCCAAATGGGCTTCACGGTGCCTTCACTGGTTCATGAAGTCTCCCTCCACGCGCCAAAGCTCGACGTAGCTGGCATGGCAGTTCCGGGGGTTCCCGGAGTTCTAGTAGGCGCAACTCCAGATGCCGCATGGGGGCTCACTACCGGGGTCGCCGATACTGAAGACATCACCATCCTCCCCGTCGCACAACTCGAAGAGTCCTCGTGGGTACCGGTGGGAGAACCAAACAGTCACCTGGCCCTCAATCGACGCAAATTTGAAATCCCCGTCAGAGGCGGAGCAACAAAGACCGCCGAACGAATTGATACCAACTACGGTCAAATCGTCTTCCAGGTGCCGGGCAAGAAAGCCGCCTTCGCCCGCAAGCGAGTCTACGAGGGCCAAGAACTGCAGTCTTACGAAGCCGTCGCTGGCCTCTGGTTCACCAAGAATCGCAAAGATTTTGACAAAGTCACTGATCGGGCGACCATGAACTTCAACTGCTTCGTCGCTCTCAAGAACGGCGACATCGGCTACAAGTACCTCGGCTTGCTGCCCACCCATCAGTCTTCAGTCGATCCCCGGTTTCCAAACATCTACCCAGCAGGCGCAAACATGGATTCGCCGCTCCCCGAATTCCAGCGGCCCCAATCGTGGAACCCAAAGCGCGGCTACGTCGCCAACTGGAACAACAAGCCGGTCTCCTGGTTCCCCAATTTCGACACCCCCGCTTGGGGTGAGGCGTTCCGAAATCGCCTCCTTCTCGCCCAGCTAGGGACTCCCAAACTCTCCCCTGATTCCCTCCAAAAGGCCGTCGAGGGCATGGCCACCATGGCCGAAACCTTCTCCGCGTTTGCACCTTTCCTGAAAGGCACAATCCTCGAAAAGTGGAATGGCTCCTACCGCGATGACCCGAAGCAGGGCCTCATCTACTCCAAATTCATTGGCACCCTGCGCGAGGAGCTTTTCTTGAATATTACCGGTAACCTCGGCTCGCCCGAGAACTTCGCCCTCGTCGCCCAGCCCGACGTGATGCTACGAGCTCTGCGCGGAGAAACCAAGTTCAACTACCTGCAAGGAAGGACCGCCTCCCAGGTCATCCAAACCGCCATGGATCGGGCGGTGGCGGCGACGGGCGACAACATCTTCCTCCCGGCAACCCTCCCCGTCCCGCCCGACACCAAACCCATCCCTTGGCGAAATCGAGGTACCTACATCCAGATCGTCGAGGTCGGAAAATCCGCCCAGAACGTCGTCACCCCAGGCGTCGCGACGACCGGTGCACACGCGGCAGACCAAGCGGAGTTGGCAAGGGTCTTTGGCTTCAAGCCAATGGTGGTCAAATGACCACCATTGGCCCAGCGATTTTCTAGTGAATCAGAAGCCCGTTAAACGGACCAACGCCGCTCGTCGTGGTTGTAAATCCAACAACCGAAAAGTTGTAGCCGGTCGACGTTTTTTCGATTGACATGTAGCCGTTTGTAGATGAGATTGTAGGGCCAGGGCTTACCGCTTGGAGGCTAACGGTGGCGGCACCTGCGGTGACCCTATGCACTTGTCCAACTGTGGTGGGCAGTTCTCCGCTGCTGGTCAAACTGATCTTAACCACATTTACGGCTGGGTTCGACGAATTTGTAAAGGTGAATGTCGTTCCCAAAACAGCCGACTGGTCGTATGTCTGTGAGCCAGGTAGTTCCAGCGTTCCCTTGCTCACCACCGACGGCACGCTATTGGAGAACCCCGTTACTGTCCCGTCAAGGGTGACCAACTCCATTCCAAGTGTCGCCCCAACGCCGTCCAAGGAAATGCCATCCGACGAAGAAACGCGAACGACTCCCGAGCTGCTCACCCACGACTTGGGAGGAATTGATTCGGAATACGTGACAACGCAACCCGTGTTTTGCGCTTGAAACGCCATGCCTTGGTACAGCTTGCCCGATCCCGAGCTTCCGGTCGGGAACTGGACCTTTAGGGTCTGACCAAATGCGTTCATGTCGTATAGCAAACCAACTACGGGCACGGCGGTCATCTCGTGTATGCCTGTGGTTAGCCCCGTGTATGTCCCGCCGGGAGGCGATGATTGGGTAACCGCCCCGGAGAGAAAGGTTGTTCCGCCCGAGCTTCCTCCGCAGGCAACGGCAGTGGCCACAAGCGCGGCAAGACCAATTTTTGAAAGTGTTTTCATATGCTCCTTCGATATCCTCGATAATAATAAGCCTTTTTGATCATCACTGACAAACCAGATAGCTGGATCGTTGTGATGCAAGTCACATTTTTGCTCTCATTAGCCACAAAAACCCCGAAGGACTACTTTGCCACTTCCTGCCAGTTGGCAAGTGGCGAGGCAATCATTGCCCAGGTTCGTCCCGTGACGGTGTCGATTCGCACGAGCTGCGCCGAGTCGGAGTTACCTTCGGTGATCTGGTTCCGGCGTGCGTCGCCACCACTCGCCCTCGTATCGCCGGGCAGGCGAACTTGATTCGAGTCTTTGGGTTCAAGCTGCTGGCAATTCGGTGGTGAGAATTATTTGGTCTTCACGGCTTCCCACCGAGACAGCCCACCCTTCACGGAGTACATGATCCATGTCTGACCGGATGAGCGGTCAATCCTCACAGCGACGGCATCGGTTTTGTTTCCTGCAATAACCTCAAAGGGCCCGGTGCCGGCTGGGAGGCTCGCGTCCTCATTCACGTTATCCCACCGAAATCCGATGCCTTTCTCCTTCGACACATATGCCATCTGCTGGGTTAATCCGGATCGTGCGTCATACCGAAAGATCAGTGAAGTCTCGGCTACTGCGTGCCATTCTGCCACCTGAGCCGGACGGACACCTGGTCGAACTTGGATTTGAGCCTGAACCACGGATCCGATCAAAACCGATGATACGACGAGGAGAAGCGGCATGGTTGCTTTCATATACGCATAATAGCCCAATTCCTCCGAATTCATAGCTCCGAGCCCCAAACTCCGGACCCAAAACCGAAAAGGTATACTCTCTTCTTCCTGTGCTCCGGTCGTCTAGCGGTTCAGGACATCGCCCTCTCACGGCGAAGATCGCGGGTTCGAATCCCGTTCGGAGTACCAAGTTTTTTCAGAATCGCGCCGTGAACTGTCGATGATCGAACTCCATCCGTTTCCTGGCACGGCGAAGATCGCGGGTTTGAATCCCGTTCGGAGTACCATTCATGTTGATCCAAGACGGAGTGACGGAATTTTCTGAACCAGGCATAGTCAGTCGTCAATATCGGTTCCAAAGCCTTCAATTAAGCCCTTCTCGTCCAAGAACATATTGATGAGTAGGCTATGCTTTCCGTACCGAACTCGATAGACGACCTCCCGGCCCGTTTCCGAAATGCGGATCGGTTCAACAAGGTTTCGAACACCGTGTTGTTTTAACTCTTTGATCTGGTCGTCGAACCACTTCGTTTTTGTTGCTTCCCACATCTCTGTGGTCATGAGCTTTTTGGCATTAGTGGCGTTGCCGTCTAGGAAGCTGATCAGAACCTTTGTCGATTCAGGAGCAGTATCGGGTACCGCTTTGGCGGGTAGCCGAACCAATTCTGGGACGTAACAGGCAGCGATCTGTTGAGAAAGTTTGTGCGGATCCATCGCCCGCCCATTCATCAACACGATGACCGCCAACTTGTCATCAGGATATCGCCGGATACTGGTTCTGAAGCCCCGCCATGCGCCGCTATGATGGACGCCCTTATGCCCATTTGTGGGACCCAGTAGCCAACCAAACCCGTAGTTGACAGTTTTCCCGTCCGTCAGTTTGTTTGGTGACCACATCTGCTGTTTGACGTTTTGACTAAAGAGCTTTTCGCCATCAAGAGTTACGTTCCAGCTGACCATATCGAGAAGCGAAACATACAGTCCCCCAGGACCGGGACTGTTAAGGGTCTGGTGTGACCACGGCTGGTTATACAAGGTTCCATTCAGACTCAGATACCCCATGGCGCGATTCATCACCAGGTCCTCTTCGCTCACGAGACACGCTGTCTTCATCCCCGCAGGGTCGAACAGCCTTGAACGTAACTGCTCTCCGAATGGCTTCCCGCCCACTTTGGTGCAAAGAAATGCCACTACGTGATAACCAACATTGCTGTAGCTCCAATCAGCTCCTGGCTCAAACAGGATGGGCAGTCCGTACTCTATCTTGATTTTTTCTTCGTCGGTATATTCCTTTCCTTGCGCAAGCTTTTCATACACATCTCTGCTGAGTCCGCTAGTGTGTGCGAGTATGTGTCGGATCGTGATCTTCTCCCAAGTTTCGGGAGCATCCGGCAGGTACTTACGAATAGAGTCTTCGAGTTTGAGCTTGCCATCTTCCACGAGTTTCATGACGAGCGCAGCTGTAAATTGCTTGGCTATCGAGCCAGTCTCGAAGATCGTTTGAGGGGTGACTTTCACTTTGTGTTCAAGGTTCGCGTACCCGTAGCCTTTAAGTTTCACCACTTTGCCCTCACGAATCACGGCCACACTGACACCGGGGATGTTATAGTTCTTCATCGCGGCCCGCACAACGTCGTCGGCTTTGTCGGCATTTGCAAAAGCCGGCAGTAGCAGCACGAGTCCGATGAGCAAAGGGGAATTGCGATGAGTTTTTGCCATGCTCAGATTATGAGTTTCAGCGCAGTGATGATCTAGAACGATCGGAGCACTTTGTGGGACTAGATGAGCCTAATTCAGCTCTCGATAAAGGTTGGGGGCTCGGATCCTGGCTGGAGTGCCAGCCTCAGGGGCTAATCCACCGGAGTTTAATCTTCCTCCTCAATCCCCATCCCCTGCACGAGTCCCTTTTCATCGAAGATGAGCGTGACAAGCAAAACCACCTTTCTGTACTTAACCCGATAGGTTGCCGCATCTTTGTCAATTTCAATGGGCTCGACTAAGGTTCGCGGCCCATAGCCCCGAAGTTCCTTGGCATACTCAGCGACTTGCTCCTTCGACCATACCTTCTGCATACCCGGGGTCATCTTCTCGGTCAGAGTCGCGCCGTCCCCGTCAAGGAATTTTTTCAAAGCATCGGTGAGCGCGGGAGCGGTGTCGGGAACTGCAACAGCAGGGACGATTACCACGTCCGGGATGTAAAGCGTTGCGATCTTACGAGAAAGTTTGTGCGTACTGGCGGTACCCGTGTTCGCCATCACGATCACTGCCAACTTGTCGTCTGGGAACCGGCGATAGCTCGCCGAAAAACCGGGCACTCCCCCGCTATGACCCATATATTTATGACCGTTGATTTCCGGGACCATCCAGCCAAAACCGTAGTCTGGCTTAGTGCCGTCGTTCAACACAGCTGAAGTCCACATCTGCGTCTTAATCTTCGTGCTCAGGACCTTGTCACCATCCAGAGCCGAGTTCCACTGAACCATGTCCTTCAACGAGACATAGATGCCCGCTGACCCTTCTGCCTTAGATGTTGGCGATTCGTATGGCTGGTTCAAGAACTTGTTATCATTAATGAAATACCCTGCCGCGCGGTTTTTCACAATCTCGCTATCGCTAATGATTCTGGCCGTCGGCATTCCCGCGGGATTGAAAAGCAGCTCAGAGAGCAGGTCACCGCGGTCCTTGCCTTTGACCTTCGCACACATATAGCCAAGCATTGCGTAAGCGACGTTGCTGTAGCTCCACTTTTCGCCAGGTTGAAATTCAAGCGGGAATTCGGTTTGCATATTGAGCGCGTCGGCTTCGGTGTAGTCTCTTTTGGTATCGAAACTCTTGGGGTTGTCACGAGTAATGCCGCTCGTATGGGTCAACATGTGGCGGACCGTCACCTTTCCCCAGGCTGGAGGTGCCTCGGGCAAATACGTTCGGATAGATTCATCCAACTTCACCTTTCCGTCCTCCACAAGCTTCATTACCAGCGACGCAGTGAACATCTTTCCAATCGAACCTATTTCGAAGACTGTAGCCGGAGTCACCCTGACCTGGTGCTCTACGTTTGCATACCCATACCCCTTGAGTTTGATCACCTTGCCGTTTTGAATAACCGCTACGCTCATCCCGGGCGCGTCGGACTTCTTCATCTCGCGCAGGACAAGGTCATCAATTTTGTCCGCCGAGGCCCTGGCAGGTAGGAGCACCAGGGCTGATAGGAACGTTGCAGCGGAAACGGAAAATTGAAGCGCGACAATGGGATAACGTGTCATGCCAACATTCTGGAACACATTCTCTGCGGTTTCTAGATGAAACAGAGCATTCTTTGGCACTGGAGAAGCCTAGCGTTGCGCCCGATATGCGTGTGGAGTTCGACCGAGAGATTTCTTAAACGTTCGCGTGAAATGGCTCTGATCCACAAATCCGGTTGCCAAGGCTATGGCACCGATGGACATGTCAGAACTCTCTAACAAGTGCCGTGCACGCGCAATTCTCAGCCCCCGCACATATTCCCCAATACTCTGCCCAAACTTCTTCCTGAATGCCTTAGTTAAGTGAGCAGGATGAACTCCAACCTTCGCGGCAATGCTCTCAAGCTGCAGAGTTTCTGATAACTCCTCGTGGAGCAGGTCACGCACTTGCTCTAGCCAGCGATTTCGACAACTGTCCCCGCAAGGTGTTTCTTTTTGTCGATGAACACTCACCAACAACTCCATGGTGAGCGACTGCAACATCAGGTTGCTGTACTTGTCTGGAGACTTGAACTCTCGGTACAGGGAACTCATGAGCGACGCCGACCTGTGGAGTCGGTGGAGCGACTGACTTCTTGATTTGCCAGGGTTGAAACCGCAGCACTCCTCGTTCAAGGTGATTTGAAAGGTGTGGACAGCACCTCGAAACAAATCGGAGTGCGTTTCATAGGCCGGGACGTACGCGACCGATTTCTCAGCCACCAAGAAGCTCTCTTTGCCCGAATGGTGCTGGATCGCGCCTCCTAAGCACAGTACAATGTGAGATTCAGGATGTTCGTGAGCGGACATCCACCCCTCTGCAGCGTACTCGTCCTCAAAGAACTGGATTCCATTGGTTTCCGCTTGGGCGATAGCTCTTGTTGAATTGAGCGGCACTGGCCCCGCTAACAGATCATCCTTCACATCCACTACTGTACATACCACCCAATTTCTGAGATTGTTCCGCCACTCGCGCGGAAGTTGAAGACCTCTGTTCCTTACCCGATGTCAAAGTGGAGCCGTGCTGATTTTGTACTTGCCTAAGAGTTGGGCTCTAGGCCTGGACGAAGCGAAAGACCGACGCAAAAACGAACACCGTACCGGGGCTCGGTCAGACTCAGTCAGTTCCGCAGAGCGAGTCCGGGGAGCGCCTGGCTCGAAGAGTGGGACAAGGAAACCCAAGGCTAACGCTCGGACTTCTTTATCCACCCGCCGCAATCGTATAGTCGCCTTTTCTCGCGCCTGGGATGACTTTCCAGCCGGGTTTCAGGTTCAGTTTCCAGCCGGCTCCGCTCATCATGTCTTTGTTTGATTTTATGGAGACTCGGGCCGTAGCGAACATGGAGTCGACAAGGATGCTAGATTCGACCTTAACCGAGCCCCAGTCGTGGGTGATGCTTGCGCCAGTGTAGACATTTCCATGCTTGCCCAGGGCAAAAACCTTGTAGGGATCGTATGAAAGGTTTCCTCCGTTGAGGGGAAGCACAAGCACGGGGTTCTTAATGAACAGCGCTTCATACGTCTGAGTCAGCTTGGTCCGGTGCTTCTCTCGCCCTTCTTCAGCTGGTCGAATTCTTGCGAATCCGTACCGCGACGCCCGCGCCGACGCCTGCTTAGGATCTGGCCGAAACTTAAGCCGTTCTGCAAGCATCTGAGCAAGGCTTGACTTCGGGCTCAGCTGTGCTCGCCATGTTTTTTTGAGCAGTGCTGATTCTTCGAGGTTGAGTAGCATTGCGTACGCTGGTCCAGTGCCGTAGGCGAAGCTCCTGGAGTAGTTTTCACGATTGCCAAAGCTGGTCGACAATTGCCTACCTATCCGCATTCTTGAGTCGGACTCGCGGGTTCCGTTGAGGATGCACCCTGTAAACTCGGCCAAGCCCTCGTTCATCTCAAGCATGTCCTCTTCGGTTTTTGCGCCTCCGAAAAGGGACTGTCGCTTTGCCCGGAAAGTGAGCGCATCTCGAACAGACTGACTTCGTTCGTTTGAATCGGCTTGCAGCGCTCGTCCGAGAGCCAAGGCCTCCATCTGGATCCAAATTCGGCCGTCGAGACTGTCCAAATGTTGGTTCTGGACAATGTTGGCTGGCAATCCCAACTCAGACTGGATTCTGTGATACAGCTCATGAATCAGCAATTGGCACCGATCAGTTGGGTTCGCGGGGGGCGGCCACATGACAATCGTCCAAGTTTGCCCTCCCCACTCGGTCGCCGTGTTTGCCACACCAAGGGAGTCGGGGAGCTTTCCGACCCATACTCCCTGTTGCGCCTCGAACCCGGGAGCGGGAGCACTGCACACCGCCTCTCTGGTAGTGGGATTCACGAATACGATTGGCCCCCACAGATTCTTGCCCCACAACTTGCCACCATCGTCCTCGCAAGCCCAACGCGCCTCTTGGAAGTACCGACGTGCAAGTTGAGGTTCAATGCTCGGAGTCGAGTTCACTGAAAAAGCGAGAAGCAGAGTAGGCAGCATCATGTCAAGAAGGATGCATCAATCCAGCGGCAAGTTGTTTGTACGCCCTGTTACATCATCACCAAACTTGCAACTTTAGACCGACTTTCGGTAGTTGGAGGGAGTGATTCCGAACGCCTTTTTGAACTCTCGCGAGAAGTGGGCGAGGTCGTAAAAGCCTGCCTCTACGGCGATTTCGGAGATCGTTTTTTCGGTCTCTATCAAATCTCTTTTGGCACTTTCGAGTCTGATGAACCTCACATAGTCCCCAACGGAACATCCATTGATCTTCTTGAAGACTCGAGATAGGTGCGCTTCGTGAATGCCGATTTTTTTCGCCACAGATGATGCGGTTGCACCGTCTCTGGCTCCGGCATGAATGGCGCGCATTGCCTCTTCCATCCAAGTCGGACCAGTATCTCTGTCAAGTGTTCGCTCAATCAGGCCCAGTAGCTCATAACTCAGTGCCGATAACATCAGTAGCGAAGCGGCTTCCTGAGCCGCAAACTCCGAACAAACCCTCCCGATACAACTTCGGATTTGTGGGCTTGTCAGGACCGCGGGAGCCTGGAATACAGTGAAAGATTGATTGATTCTGGCCGAAGTTCGAGGACTGAGTTCAAGACTTAGCGTATGAGCTCCTTCCTGTCCAATGTTGTCCGTATGGGCCAACCCGGCAGGCACGATCAAAACGCAACCCTTTTTGCACTCCAGCTCACGGTCTTCGTACCTTTCGGAAAATGATCCGGAGATAACGCAGGTGAGGTGGTCGAGCCGATGTTTGTGCTTCGGAATCACTTTTCCGGGTTCAAACCGATTCTCGGTGAAGAGAAACCCTGGTGCTTGCCTTCTTCGTACCGTGTCGCCACAATACTCGCCCAGCTTAAGTAGCTCCCCGCTCATACTCGCTTTCATTATGGTTCCGGCGAGGCTCTCTTCTCACCGTTTGTCCATCTCGAAGGGCTCTAAACTGTTAGGAATTGATTTAACTCGCGCAATGGGAGTTTGATGGGCGATTACACCCGGGTTCCAACACTATTACTGCGACAATTCGCCTAGGTTTGTTGCCGGAGTCTAGCCGCCGCCCTTTACAAACGGATTGGGTCTGAGCTGTACCTTCTTGATGGACTGGAGATAATCCACCATTTTGTCCGCCTCTTTCCCCGCGAGTTGGGCGTGGAAATGGAGCGAAAATCCGTGTGGGCCGCGCGCATCTATGAGCTTGGGTTGCAGAGTCAGAAATGCCTTTACGGCGTCTAACTGCCCCATCATCGTCGCACAAAAGATGTCGATTCGAGCACCACGTTCAAGCAGCAAGCTCACGATATCATGTCGGCCCATATGGGATGCACCGCCAAGAGCCGATTCCCAGTCGCCGGCACCCCAATCCATGAATCCGTTGATCAGCACTGGCTCACGATCAAGCAATTTTTTCGTCATCTCGATGTCCGAATGCGCGTAGATGATGAAATCCTCCAACATCGTCCGGTTTAGTTGGGGCTTCTTCCAACCTGGTTTGAACCCCGGTGCCGGATAGTCTCGCGTGAAGGGCGCCTCCGTTGGCCCTTGGACTTTGGTTCCATCCTGCCCGAATCCGAACCCTGCGACGCAAGAGACTGCTGCCCCGCTGACCAAACGACCGAATGTACGACGCGAATAAGTGTTATCCATAACCGGAGTATGACGCGCCATGCAAATCTTTGATGTTTCGCCACCACAAAATTTGGGTGTGTTTTCGAGCGCACGAATGTGCTCCCGTTCCTTTGGGATCATCAGAAAGTGTGATCGCTGATCCCTACGCGCTCATTCAAGAGCTCGGCACATCTTGTGCGGTGGTCGCCATAATGTAGATCTAGGATGAGTATTGAAGGGCAGATTCAGGAGCTGTTGGCGAGCCAGCCTGAGCCTAAGCGCAAGGACATGGAGGCAATCCACAAGCTCATCCTTGACGCCTTCCCCGCCTGCCAGCTCCGCTACCTCGACGGTCGAGACGAAACCGGAAAGGTCGTCACGAACCCAAACATCGGCTACGGCTCATGCGAAATTCGGTACAAAGACGGCTCCTCGCGCGAGTTCTATCGGGTCGGTATGAGTGCCAGCTCCACCGGGGTCTCGATCTACATCATGGGCCTGGAAGACAAGTCCTACCTCGCAAAAACCTACGGCGGGGCCATCGGCAAAGCAAAGGTGACCGGATACTGCATCAGCTTTAAGACGGTGAAAGCTATTGACTTAGACGTCCTGAAAGCGGCAATTGAGTTTGGGTTGAGGGCTAGCTGAAGCATATCATTGCACTATAGCCTCCAGTGGCTCAACGCTAACTTCGCTGAGCCACCGGCACTGGACAGAAATCGCCGTACTTAGACGCTTATGAGGAGGTCCTAACCTTTAGCACGGCAATACCGCGACTGTAGCAGGTCATCCACAACTCATATCCTCCAGGAACGATCTTCACTTCGAGATCGTTGATGATGTAATGAGGTAGCCCGCCAAATCGCCATTCTCCATTAGGGGGCGCCGGGTAGACGCCAACCTTCTTGCCGTCCCACCAAAGCAATCCCATGTCATCGAACGGATAGTCTTTTCCGTACTTCATCCAGATCCGGCCATCAGGCGTTGCGGCGACTGGCTCCACATAGCTCCCTGGAAATGGCCAGTTAACGCCGTACTTACACACAACCTGCGAGACTCCTGTTGAAGGGTCAATTTTCACCAGAGAGCTTCCCGTTGCGGACGCAGCTCCAGTCCACACAATACCGTTGGGCTGAACGGCCAGTCCCATGAAGTTACTGCCGTCCGTATCAAGCCCCGGGATGTCATAGGGACCTTTAGCATAACGATCCACTCCGTCGGTACGAACAACTTCGTAGAACAAATTGGCCCATACCGCGCCCGGCAATTTAGTGTCACGCACTGGCTTACCGGCGTAGCCGGTTTCAATCTCGGTAAACCCACCATTTTGGAAGATTCCCAAGCCACCATTGTGACCCGACGCCCAAAGTCGACCTAATGAGTCCTCAACGTAACCAAATACCTGATCTGGCCCGCCTGAAATCGCGTTCCATCCAGTTCCACCCAATTGATGTGTAAATGCGTTGATCGGGTTCACGACCACCTGACCATTGGACGGCCGAACACACACAGCTTCACTTTGTGGGCTGCCAGTGAACGGCCAGTCGCCACCAAGTCCGTACCCCAGTTGGTTCACAAAGCCCGTCCAGCGAACGCCGTCAAACTTGACCATGCCGCCCGTATCCGAGTTCGCGTTCGCGGTCGCAAACACGTTGTTAGATTTGGGATCCACTGACAGGTCCATATTGAAGAAGTCGAATTGGCTTGTGTTAGTAACCCGGTAACGCTGCCAAACCCCGCTAACTGCATCGCGTCGAACGGCCCCACCGGTCCCAGAACCGCAGAGCCAAACGTTGCCGTTGGAGTCACGATCTAGGTCGTCAATGAATCCGCTGTGAGGCACGGGACCCATGTTTGTCCAACTAGTTCCATCGAACTGCTGGAGCTGATTGAACCCGTCAACCATGAGTGCTTTTTTATCACCGAAAGGTAAGAGTGCGGCTACAGAAACAGGCCCATTCGCAGCAGGAACTGAGGGAGTCACCCACGTTCCATTACGTTGGAAATAGCCCAACACTTCTTCGTTTTGATCCCCTATCCATCGTCGCATCCATAGATTTCCTCGTGCATCGACTGAAGTTTTGGATACCAGGTGTGATGGATTTCCGGTCACCGGAGCAAAGGACGTCCACTGCTTAGTCGTGCTATCAAACCGCTCCACATTAGCTTGAATGTAACCTGGAGGCGAGGTCCAGAGGAAGTATCCGCCAGTTGCCTTAGGCTGGATTGCGATCAAGTCACCTCCTCTTGTTGGAAAACTCTTCCAAGCGCGAGTTTGCGGATTGTAGCGATTCAAACCGCCCTCGCCGGAAGTCCAGATCACGCCATCTGGTGCCACAGCGATGTCGACAATTCTGCCATCTGCGACCGTTGAATTTGCCGGCCCAAATTTCACAAGTGAACTAGGACCCTGAGCCAGGTTCATACGAAGCACCCCGCGCCATGTTCCGATCCAAAGGTTGCCTCGGCCATCTTCGACCATTTCGGTTGCACGGCTCACGCCAACTTCATTCGCGTTGCCAATCACTGAGTAATCAACGTTTGAGACATTGACCCACCGATTTTGCCCTTGAATGAACTTGGCAATCCCACCCTCTTCCGAAACCGGGTTGTACCCGCCAATCCACGGATCGTTATCGGGGCCGATCCAGATCGTTTCGTTAAAGTCACCCTGAATACCGGTGTTTCCTGGTCGATAGTACCGCCAGGACTCCCTAGAGCCGGTCTGACCAAAGACCACTGTTGCCGTACAGAGTAGGAGCACGGAGCTCCAGAATTCGCGAGAGATGTTCTTCATTCGTGTTTCCTTAACTTGGTTATCTTTCAAAGGCAATCCGAATGTTTCAACGAACTGTGTTCCGTTAAGAAAGCCACTGAAAGACCTGTTATAGCGTCTGATCGACCGACGGTCGTTCATTGCCGTCTACAAGGAGTCGCATTGTCTCAAAACAAATACTTGTTACAACAAAAGCCTAGTCGTGCCCATGGCAGGGGGACCATAAGAGTGACTTGTGTAGTGGTAATGAACCACACCGGTCGCGCTAATCCGGAATCGATTATCTTCTGCCCTTGGCTGGTAGCACGAGTTAGGCTAACTGCCAGGAAGGCTCACTTATGCTCGAGCCACACGTCTTTGAACTCAACCACCATATCCATCCCGCCATGGAGCTGGAGCGCCACCCGCCCCTCGGCTCGCCCCTTCGGGTCGTCGATGTCTGTGATGGTTTTGCCGTTCAGTTTCACAGTGTAATGCGAGCCCATCGCACTCACATCAAGCCGCGACCAAGCACCCGGCACAAACTTTGCCGTCGCATGAAGAGCCGCATCTGGCTTGAAAACCCAGCCGCGTCCCGCCGTCTCCCAGATACCGGCGACGTCCTCGATGGCGTCAATCTCCGCCTGCATTCCTTTTACCAACGGTTGCTCGGTGATCCGCTCGGCGCGGAAGTAGAAGCCGCTGTTCCCACCCGAAATCTTGAACATGAGGTGAGCGTTGAAGTCCTTGACGGGCTTCTCGTAAAGCAAGATTCCCTGTTCGTCGGTTTTTGAGCATTCGCCTTTGAGAACTCCTCGGTTAACCGTCCACTTGCCTCCGCCGACAACTTCCCACCCTTTCAGGGTCTTTCCGTCAAAGATTTTTGTGGAGCCGAGGATGAGCATGGAAGCCGCGAACATAGGCACAGTTTGCCCTAAAAACCCAGGCCCTTGATGCAGATTGACGCCGAAATTTCGTCGCCGATCCCGATCTTTTCTGCCAGCTGAACCGACTTCCTTATCGGCAAAAGGTAGCGGCCGTCTTTGGGCATGATGGCGGTGGTGAACTCGGTATTACTAATTCGAGCCGAGACCTCGATGCAACCCCAGCCGTACGACGCCTGTTTGGCGAGGTCCTTGATCATCGCCGAGTCGTCGGCGGAGATTGGTGCAAATACGAACGGGGCTGGCCCGCGCCATTCGATTAAGGTGGATTCAAAGGAGATTTCCATAGCGACTAATACCGATAGAGTTTGAATCGTTGCATTGACCATGCTCCCGGACCGAAGTGAAGATGCCGTCCTTGGTGTGTCTGATCGCCATTCAGCCACCGTTTGCCATTCCAATTTCCGTCTCTGAAGGCCCTCTCCTGAGCGGATTCGATTCCGACCCGCCCATCACCCGCCGTAGGCGAAAACGTGAGAATCGTTCCCTTTCCTAGTGCAACAAACTCGTTTTCGCCCAGCTCGATCACCATAGCGCTTCCTAAGGGAGTCCGGGGCGGTGCCTCCCATCGCCCGTTTCCATGAGTCGGCAAGTCGGATAATGCGCCCTCCCCCACTCCGGCGGGCCGGTCGAAAGTCGCGCAGAAGCGGACTCCGGCGAGCTCCGCGCTTTCCATTTCCGATTCGAGGAGCCAGTCGAAGTCCAATCGGGGGGTCAGTCCGATCACCTTCTCGGAAACTTGGGCCTCAGCGAGCAACGGCCAAAGCTCGTCGAGGGCTACGTACAGTTGCCGCAAATCCTCCGCTTTTTCCACCGACAAATCTTCGACGGCGAAGGGGCAGGTTCCGATCGATCCAAGTGCAGAAATGGCGTGCAACGCATTCGCCGCCATGCGCGACGAAGGAGCCATTTCGGGGATGAACATGGCGTTTCCGTTTCTGTTGTACTTTTCGGCCCATTCAACAAAGTTTGGAAAATAGATGTCCGGAGCCAGGAAATCCACCGAAGGGGCATGCTTCTTCCAAATGTCCATCAGATGCGGAAGCGGTCCGCCGCTGGGGTACTGCCCCGGCTTGAATCCGGGACGAATCAAGGCAGCATTCACAAAAACTGGGAGCGCATAAACCGCCTTCCCTGCCGCCGCCAGAGCCTCGACGTAACACGCAAATTGCCGAGCCGTGAACGCCTCGTCATGTTCCGACCCATCCCACAACGCCTCCGAAACGGGGGAATAATCTCGAGCCTCCGGAATCATCCCGATCTCGTTCTCGATCTGCATCATCAGCACGGTTCGGTGATCCCGGTCAAACTCGGCAAGCCACTCCATCAGCCGCACATAGGCGCGCCGGTCGGCCGCCAAAGTCTCAGTGCAGGCTGGCGACAGAATCTCCTGCGGAGTTCCGTCCTTCGTGAGCACCCTCTTGAACCTCCCCGAATCCCGCTTCACCCAACCCGGTGCGTAGCAGGACATCGAATTCTTCCAAGCTCCAAACCAAAGTAGAACAAGCCGAAGCCCGTGACCTCGCGCCGACTCGACCACCGCCTGAGCCAGCGAAAAATCGAATTCGCCCTCAACCGGCTCCGTCCGATCCCAATACACCGGGACAAGAACCGTGTTCAAGTTCATCTCCCAAAGCTTTGCGAACATCTCACCGAGCTCCGGAGCATACGAAGCTGACGAGTTCCCCACCTCTCCGCCCAGAATCAAGAATGGGCGATCATCGACAATCAACTGGGTAACGGGCCCACGACGTTCGAGTCTAGGAATATGTGGCATCTGACTCCCAATAGTTTAGCGGTTCGCGATACAATGCGATCAAGAATGAAGCACCTTGGCGATATCAAATGCAGCCGGCTCATCCATATCAAAGGCTGGCTCTTCCTCGTCCTGTGCCTCATCGCGGTCCTCGGCTTGCTCTTGCCCGCGTTCTCTTGGTCAAACCTCGCGCTCATGCTGATCGCCCTTTGGGGAGCTTGCCGCTGGTACTACTACCTCTTCTATGTGATCGAAAACTACGTCGATTCTGACTTCAAATTTGCGAGCGTATCGGATGCGATTCGATACCTCCTCCGCCGAAAATCGAAGTAGAATTTGCCATGCCTCTTGCCGATCAACTCCTCGACTCCTGGGATCGCCAGTGCCGGATTCTTGATTCCGTAGCCTCGCTCGTCAATGAGGATAACAAGCACTTTAAGCCATCAGCAGATGGCTCGTCGCTGGATCGGCAACTGGCTCACTGCCACAATGTGCGGAGCTTCTTCCTCTCAGAAGTCGCCCCTGGGTTGACCCAAGACCTCGTTCGCTTCGGTGTTGACGACGCCGGAGAAGTCACCGCGAGCCTTGCTGAGATTGCCTTGGCCCTCAAGGCGAGTGCCGTCGCGATTCGAGCCGCCGTCTCTCAGGGGCTCGCCGACGGAAAGCCGCTTCAAGGCGAACACGTCACTTACGACAACGCGCTTCTTTTGTTGCAACACATGGTCTGGCATGAAGGCTGGCACACCGGCCAAATCTTTCTCGCTCTTCGCCTCAATGGGCAAGAGCCGCCGGAGGAGTGGGAAGAGCCGAATGTATGGGGCGTTTGGCGGACGGAAACCTGGTCGTAAATCTACTAGCCCAATAGCTTCTCTTTCGCCGCCGCAAACTCCTCATCTGACAGCTCGCCTTGTTGATGCAGGTTCGATAACCGTTCGAGTTCGGCCACGCCGCCCTTCTTGGACTTTTGATCCACGTAACCAAGCCCCCAGCCGATCATCCCCGCGACCCAGCCCATCCAGCCAATTTCGCCAGATACAACATTGATCCAACTTCCGATCACCAGAGCGGTGCCCACGACGTACAAACCCCAACTGACTCGGCCCAAGATCGACATTTGGTATTAGTATGCGCCTCTTGGGCCTCCCGCAGGTCTAAACTGAGCTATGAAATTGGCCTATCTGGCAGTTTTGGGTTTAGCGGTCGGGGCGATGGCAATCCGGCCGGAGTCGGCGTCGGTAGTGGCGGCACGAGAGTTCCTTGGAAGCCTGAGTGACGCTCAGAAGCAAGCAGTGCTGGTGCCGTTTTCTTCTGAACAGCGGTTCCAGTGGGCATATGTTCCGCAAGTCCGCAAAGGAATCTCCTGGGCCGAGATGAACCCTGCCCAGAGTGCAGCGGGTCAGCGGCTCTTGGAGTCAGTTTTGAGTAAGGAAGGGAGGGCAAAGGTCGAGTCGATTCGCCAACTTGAGCTAGTTCTGCGCGAGATCGAGAATGACAATATGAGCCGCGATCCCGAGAAGTACTGGTTCGCCGTGTATGGCGAACCGTCGGCCTCTGGCAAATGGGGATTTCGATATGAGGGGCACCATACTTCGTTGACTTTTGCCTTCGAGCGCGGCGTCGAGATTTCGAGCACCCCACAGTTCCTAGGCTCAAACCCCGGCGAAGTTCGCTCGGGGACAAAGAAAGGAACGTCCGTTTTGCGAAAGGAACAAGAACTGGCGTACAAGCTCCTGGACTCGCTTTCCGACGCCCAGAAGGCGGAAGCGGTTCTGTCTCCAACTGCGCCCGCAGATATAACGACTGCAAATTCTGTTCGCGCATCCTTGAAGGATCATCTTGGGCTGCCGACGACAAAGCTGACCGCGAGCCAGAAAGCCATGTTCAAAAGCCTGTTGCAGGCTCATTCTGACGTCCAAAGTTCGCCCGAGCAGGCTCGGCGGCTGAAACGGGCTCTCAGTGACCCTGAAGTCAAATTCGCTTGGCTCGGCTCTATCAAGCCGGGCGAAAAGCACTACTACCGAATTCAAGGCGACCGTTTCCTCATCGAGTACGACAACACCCAAAACGACGCTAACCACATCCACACCGTCTGGCGCGACTTTGAGGAGGACTTCGGCGGAGACGCCTTGATGGAGCACTACGCGCACTCGCATGCACATCCTCGATAACCCGATGTATAACGCGCTCCTCACGGAGCATGCGTCGTTTGCGGTTGGGTCTGGCTTGGCTCGACGGTTTCCTGCCGAAGTTGCACCCTTCGGGGGTCTGGAATCGGGAGGCGAAGAGGAGCTTCGACAACTCTTTGCAGAGGGCGAGCAGGCGGTCTTCGTCGGAAAATGCCCTTCCGAGCTGACGGGCTGGGAATTTGTCAAACAGTTTGATGTGTTGCAATTAATCCATACGAAATATACTTCGGTTTCCGGCTTATCTTCGATCCAGATGATGGCGGAGAAAGATGTCTCTGCGATGC
Source organism: Fimbriimonas sp. (assembly GCA_965248555.1). GTDB lineage: Bacteria > Armatimonadota > Fimbriimonadia > Fimbriimonadales > Fimbriimonadaceae > Fimbriimonas. The sequence goes on from CBDFJP010000002.1 coordinate 1,116,301, forward strand.
TCCAACTGACTGCGATGGTATACCCCAGCTACTTCCGCCCCGGAACCGCCCAGCTCGGAGGGTACTGCGGGATCTATTCGGATACCGAACTAATTTCCATGGCTGGGATCCGCATGAAGCTCCCCGGCTACGAAGAGATCAGCGCGATCTGTACCCACCTCGACCACCGAGGCAAGGGCCTCGGAGCGGCGGTCACCCGTTTCATGATCGAACGCATCAAAGCGCGTGGAAACACCCCCTTCCTCCACACCGAATCCGACAATCCTGCTCAAGAGATGTACAAAAAACTCGGCTTCGAAATCAGAGCAACGCTACCTGTCAAAGTTCTCCGCCGGACTTCTCTTCCGGCGTAATCACCGGGCCGCCGCCCGATGAGTCAACCATGAACGTCACCCTAGGCTTCTGACCCGACGCCAATATTCGTAGTTCGAGCAACTTAGGATGCTCGCGAACCAACCGGGCTGTATTCATCAAGCTACGCATCGTCGCCGCTTCATTCCTCGCCCGTGCAAGTGCGACTTGCCCTTCCATATCCGCCTTAAGCAAGTCGGTCATCGCCGCTTTGAGACCGCCCGTAGGAGTCATGTCCATCAAGTATGTCTCGATCAGGGTGTAACCAACCGATGACAGCTTCGCCTGAATTCCCTCGGCGATGTCCGTATGAATCGCCTGACGCTTCTCGTATGCCTCAGCAAAAGTCTTCGAAGTTACCCAATCACGTATTCCAAGCTGAGTAGGGATATGAGAAACATCTTCAGAAGAGAGACTTCCGTAAGAGAGCGATAAAATTCCCTGCTTATATGCAAGCAACGGATCGACCAGTTGAAATACAACCCCAACTGTCACGCGAAAATTCCCGCCATCCGACGTACTAACATCCTGCCCACCAATTACGGAGTATCTGGGATAGACCGACACGTCAAAAACCTCATGCCCGGCCCCCCAAAACTTATGTTCCCCTGGCGCAAGCAAGCCTTCGAGCTTGCCTTTCTTGAAGTACAAACCCTGATTCCCTTCGTAAACAGTGTGCTTCGTATACAACATGATGCTAAAACACGGGTCGGGGGCGGAGCGGCGAGGCGGGGGTTTTGCACCCTCAGAGCCTTTCCAGTCCTTCTCTTCCGAGTTGCCCCTCTCCCGTTGAGGTTCGATCCACAGTCGAATGGTCCACGGCAAGCCATGCTAATTGAGAGGTTCCGCCTACGCTTCCGTCCCCAGCTTAGTCCGCTTGAAATGACCAACCGAATTGTATCACTTCTCGGCCAAAGCGACTAGCTTTTCGACCGTGTTTAGGTTGCGCGTTGTGGTCGATGCCTTGTACTTTGCCTTCGAAAAGAGCTTTGAGAGTTCGGTCCCCAGAGTCTCACCTTTCGGCACGACCCAGTAGAGGCATTGATCCCCAACGGCAAGTCGCTCATCAGCACTTACCAGGCTAGAACCTGCGGCAAAAATGCTGTCGGCAACCGCTTGGTCATCCGTAAAGACCACATACCGATGGCTCGTCTCTGGCACGTCTTGCCAAGAAAAATTCTCAACAACTGCGCTCAGAGCCGACGGAGTCCGAACCAAAACTCGAGCCGAGTACCCGAAGGTCGAAGAAAGAATGTTTTCCGCCTGAACAACCGCTTCCAAAGCCGAAAACGGCGATTCGCATACGACATTCCCGGTGTTCAAGATAGTCTCAACGCAAGAAAATCCCGCTCCATCAAGGCAACTCTTCAGTTCTGCCATCGGCACCTTCACGCCGCCGACATTGATTCCCCGAAGAAGCAGGATTAACTTGGGCATCCCAAGAGCTTACTTCTCGGCCATCACCTCGCGAATCCACTTCAGCATCATATTGCTGTAGTTCATGCTGAACTTCCCTTTCGTCCAATTCTGCAACGAGGCCTTCTCAGTCGGCCAGTTGTGGAACAAGTGGTCCGAATCTGGGCAGACCTCAAACTTGCCCCAGCCCGGATGCTTAGCGTTCACCGCGTCGGCGATCACTTTGTGATCGACGTCGTAAGTCACGTAGTCGCTAAAGCCGTGGACAGCCAACACTCGGCAATTCGCCTGAACCCAATACTTCGGAAAGTTGATGTCGTTCAACTGTCGCCAAAACTCCAGCGACTTCTGATTGAAGAGCCCGCCCGGGAAGTAGGCGTCGGCGTAGGGCGCAAGCTGCGGATGGGACTTCTTCACCTGCGCGACCGACTTTCGCTCGAGGATCACCAAAGCAAACAGCCGCGCCGCAATCCGCATCTCGTCGTCCGCGGCTTCCAAGGTCTGACCCGCCAAGAGCCCTTGATAGCGAATGATATCAATCAAATACTCGAACCAAGTCCTCGCCGCTGTCCCATAGGTTGCAATCCCCTTCACCGGACTCTCAGCCGCAATCATCGGCCCAAACGCCCCGCCCATCGAGTGGCCAAAGATGAAAATATTGCTCTTGTCCACGTCGCCTCGCTCTTTCAGTTGCTTAAGAGTTTGGCGATAGATGTCTAGCTCCGTGATGTAATCCAAATCGTTGAACGGTCCGCCTTCGCTGTCGCCGACTCCAGGCTTTTCAACCCGAATCGTCACGAATCCTTCGGAAGCAAATTGGTGCAACAAAGGACCGTCGATGGTCTTCACATCGCCCGTCGAGGTCGAGAGCGTGAAGTCATAGGAGATTGGCGAGAAGCCTTGGATGAAGAAGAAGCCAGGGTGCTTGCCGGGCTTCTTCGGAGTCGTGATGATCGTCCGCATCCGCTTCCCGTTGCTCACAACGTGTGAGTAGCTCACCTCATAAAGGTCCGTCCCGGGGTCCTTGGGCTTCTCGACCATATCGCCTTTGATGGTGATCTTTTTATCGCCTCGCAAAATCTCGAACGACACCGGCTGGCTCGCTGGAAGTGCTCGAGCCATCTCTCCCAGCGTCTTCGCCGCGACTGTCTTCCCGTTCATCTTGAGAACGATGTCGCCCTTCTGAAGCTGAGCCTTATCGGCGGTGAACCCCGGAACAATGTCCACGACCAAAACCCCGCTCCCTTCGGGTAGCTTGAGCTTCGTTGTCTGCTCCTTCGTCAGCGGAGCGCTGGCGAGTCCCAACGCACCTCGGCGCGGGAGGGGCTGAGATTGGAGAATGGTGGCGAGGGCGAAAGTAGCGACGGCAATCATGGGTTTTCCTGTTACAATCTGTAATACCCACTCTACACCCTCGGGAGTTTCTTGGGGTATCAATCTGCGTAAAGAAAGTTGAAAAAATGCGAAAGGCGCGAAAACTGTCGACAATCGAGCTGATGCTGCTCGGCCTCTCCCACGAAAATGGGCCGAGTTCGACGTACCACCTGATGAAGATGATGTCGATGTCGGGCTCGACGTACTACAAATCTCGCGCTGGCACGGCTTACTCGGTCACAAAAAGATTGGTGAGTGCAGGCTACTTCGAGCAAGTGCCCCAGGATTCGGGCGACCCTCATATTCGAATCACCGAAAAGGGGATCGAAGCCCTTCGCGAATGGGTCACCCCTCCCATTTCGCCCCAAGACATCGCCCACTCCGCCGACCTCATCCGCCTCCGTTTCTACTTCCTCAGTGTCGTGGACAAGGAGGCCCGACTCGCATTTATCGATGATTCAATCAAGGGACTTCGAGAACGGTTGGACTTCGTTCAAACAAACATGCGGCTCAACGCCGACGACGGCCACTACTTCGCCACAATCGCTACCCTTTCCTCTCTCATGGAGACCAAAGCCCGCATCGAGTGGCTACAACACGCCCGGAACCTAGTCACCAATCCTCCAGCCAACAAAGCCGAGTGGGTTGAGATGATCCTGAAGGACGCTCCGGTTTAGGCCCCTTCCCACAGAACCGTGTGAATCCACCAGCGGCCACCATCGAAGTAGAGTTGGAGCGAGTTCGTCCCCTTCTCAAACGGCTTCTTATCCTCCAGCAGCTTACGCGATTCATAGTCGCTCATCACGTTCACCAAGTTCCCGGCCTTCTGAGAGCGGCGTTTCTTCTCTGTCTCAAAGAACCCGTTCTTCTCAAGCCAGGGCCCCGAACGCGAAACATAGTCTTCGGGCGTCATCACCACGCAAACTGTCTTGCCCTCCTTGTTTTTCACCAGAGCCGACAGCGTCGCCTTCGGACCAAACAGCCCTCGAAACCGATCCCAGTTCCGCTTCTCGCCAGCCGGACCCGAGATGACCTGATAGAGAGCCTTAATAATCGCGTCTTCTGACTTGGCGTCGACGTTCGGGGCGGTTTGGAGCGCAAGAGTAAACGCAATAACTGCAACCATAACGACAGAATATCCTCCATTCCCGCTAAAATAGTTGCCAGAGTGACCCTAAACGCATTCGAGAAGACCCGGCGCGACCATTCGGACGAGACCCTGGAGGACGTGACCGAGCTCATCTACCGCCTCAGCGAAGCAACGGCAAACACACCCGCCGAAGAAGCCCAGGTACGCACCGCAAAGCTCGTCGAGGCCCTCGGCGTCTCCCAGCCCACAGTCACCAAGATGCTCAATCGCCTCGAGCGCGAGGGCGTTGTGCACATCCACCGCCGCCAGTTTGTGCACCTCACCGACCAGGGCCTCGAAATCGCGCGGCGATCCGCCGAGCGACACGCGATGGTGGTCACATTTCTCAAATCCCTAGGAGTCAGCGAACTCACCGCCGAGCTCGACGCAGAAGGCATCGAACACCACCTCAGCCCCGAAACCATGGAGTGCATGCGTGCCTCCCTCGCCATTGCAGGGAGGCCAAAATGACCGTACTCCCCAAACTTTCTGCCCCCGCCCAGCGCGCCCTCGCCTCCGTCGGCATCACCGCGCTCGAGGACGTCGCCAAGTTCACCCGAGAGGAGATTCTGAACCTGCATGGAATCGGAAAAAGCACGATCAACCCTATTGACACCGCTCTCAGAGAAGCCGGGTTAGGATTCAAAAATTGAACGCCGTTCGGCTCACCCTGCTCACCCTTTGCTCCGCTCTCGGCGGACTCTGGCTGCGCGCTCAATACGGCGGAACCTGGCTGGAATACGCCGGATTCGTGACCGGAATCATCTGCATCTATCTGGTCGCCCAAGAAAGCATCTGGAACTGGCCCATCGGCATCATCAATGCCTCAATCTACGCAGTTTTCTTCTTCCAAGGCAAGTTTCCGGCAGATGCCGGACTTCAGATCTTCTTTCTTTTCCTCGGAATCCTTGGTTGGTGGACGTGGCTGAGAGGCGGTGAAGGAAAGACAGAGCTGGATATATCCCGACTTTCGAAGCAAAACTGGTTGCAACTCCTCGCCGTCTGGGCCATCGGAACCGCCTGCCTCTTCCCCGTCGCCCGTGGCCTCGAAGGCAAATGGCCGTTCTGGGATTCCTTCCTCACCGTTGGCTCCGTGCTTGCCCAGATCCTTGTCAACAAGAAAAAACTCGAGAACTGGCTCCTTTGGATCGTGGTGAACACCTGCTACGTGCCGATATTCTTCTACCGCCAGTGGTACATGTCCGCCGTCCTCTACTTCATCTTCTGGTGCCTCGCCATCGCCGGGTTCATCAACTGGAAACGCACACTAACCGGCCACCAGAGAATCGAAAACGTATGACGTGGATCATAGACGCAAACTTCCCCACCAACCAACATTCAGTTGCGGGTCACCAAAAACCTGCAATTGGAAACCAAAATGGCAACACTTTACGAAAAGCTCGGCGGACAGGCAGCTGTGGAAGCAGCGGTTGACAAATTCTATCGACGTGTCATCGCAGACGACCGCGTGAACCGCTTCTTCGAAGGCGTGAACATGGACAAGCAGGCAACCAAGCAAAAGGCGTTCCTCACCATGGCATTCGGCGGTCCAGCCAACTACACCGACAAGGACATGAAAGAAGGTCACGCTCACCTGCTGGCGATGGGAATGGATGACACCCACGTCGACGCGATCATCGAGAATCTGGGCGCAACCCTCCGCGAAATGGGCGTCGCCGAAGAGCTGATCACCGAAGTTGCTGCTGTCGCAGAATCAACACGCGAAGCTGTCATGGGCCGTGTCTAAGATCATTCATGGCTGAGTTCCTCTTTGAAGGCTCCGCCATTGGCGTCGAGGGTCGGGAAACCGTCCTCGACGCCCTTTTGCGCTCGGGTCACGAAATACCGCACAAGTGCAAATCTGGCATTTGTCAGCAATGCACGTTGCGGGCCAAGAGCGGCGACGCATCAGATGGACAAAAGGGGCTCGATGAGTCGCTCGTCGAACTCGGCTACTTCCTCTCTTGCCAAACTCTGGGTGCCGAAGTTCAGGAAGTCAGCCTTCCTTCCGAAGCCGACTTTCCCAAGTACAACGCAAGGGTTTCTGAGTCTCGGCGGCTCAGTGACGATGTTTTGCTTCTGACTCTCAACATTCCCAATTTTCCCGGCGGAGCCGGGCGATTTGTTCGACTCACCCACCCAAGCGGCATTTCCCGCCAATATAGCATCGCCACCCCGGCCTGGGAATCTACCGAAAATGTTCAGTTGCATATCCGACTGATTCCCGATGGAGAAATGAGTTCGTTATTGCTGAACACCCAACCTGGCGATGAATTCGTGGTCGAGGGCCCTCTCGGCAAATGCCGATACCGCTCACAGACTGGCTCCGAGCCAATGATCCTCATCTGCTCCGGCACCGGACTTGCCCCCTTGTACGCCATCATCACCGAGGCGATCAGCAAAAATCACCAAGGTCCGATCACCCTCTACCACGGCGGGGCAACCCCCGAACGGCTTTACTTTGAATCCGAACTAGCCGCCCTCGGCCAAAAGGCAAATGTGCATCAGTGCGTCGAAACCAACGCCAACAATAACCACCGCGAAGGCTCCCCCTTAGCCGCCGCCCTAGCCGACCACCCGAACCTCGACGGCTACCACGTCTACCTCTGCGGCCATCCCGACCTCGTGAAAAACGCACAGAAACAGACCTTCCTAGCCGGAGCCAGTATGAAGGACATCGTCGCCGACCCCTTCGTCGCCTCTTAAACCAGCTTCAACTCAAGGCTCGCAATGTCCAACAGCGTGATCTGCTGGTGGTCTGTCGCGATCAGTTCCGCTTGAGTCCATTTGGATAGCGTCCGAATCGTCGTCTCAGTCGTCAGCCCCGTCATCTCCGCCAGAGATTGTCGAGTGAGCGGCACATCTAAACTCAACCCAAGCCTAGACTGACTCCCGTAGGACTCCGCCAAGCTCAGCAGTACCGCCGCCAACCGCTGCGCAGCCGTCCCTGAGGACAGCTTCGACATAAAGTCGATCTTGCTATGCATCCGCATCGCGGTCTTCTTGAGCAGAATTCCCTTTAACTCCGCGCTCTGATCATAAACTCGCTCAAACGCCGCCTTCGGAATCTGTAAGTAGCTCGTGTTGGTCAGCCCATACGCCATCAATGGGCAGCCGCACCCGGCGATCACGCCCAGCAATCCGAAAACCTGACTCGGCCCCATCAACTCCGCCGTCATCTCCGTCCCGTTCGGGTTCGTCTTCACCATCCGAACAAACCCCGCCATCACCAAGCCGATAAAGCTCGACTCCGCTCCCGAGGTCCAAATCGGCTCTCCCTTCACGCATCGCTTGATCCGGCATTCACTCGCCAACTGATCCATGAGATCAGAAGACAACGCCCCAAAGACCGGATTCGAGCGCAATGCGCTCCGAATCCGAAGCTCCCTCTCGACCGAACGGCTTGCATCACAAAGCACAAAGGTGATCCTACAGTGCAGGATCACCTTCTGTCTGTGGTGATTACTAAGGACTAACCAGCGCCGCCTGGCATCGGCATCACCTTGCCGTCCTGCTTCATTTCCATGGTTTTCCACTCCATGACTGACATTTTCCAGGTCTTGCCTTCCTTTACGAAGGTCTCAACCGTGTTGCCTCCAAAGCTCATCGTGTGCTTCTTCTTGTCTGGCCCGACCATCGTGCCTTCCATGAGGTTGCTGACCGTACAAGTCGCCTTGTTCCCCTGCACCTGAGCGGTAAGAATTCGCGATTTGAACTTGGTGATCTTCTGGAATGTCGATACCGAAGTCTTCATCATGTCGAACATCTGCTTCTTGCTCATGCTCTGACCATTCTCCTTATAGACGAAATCCTTTGTCGTGTACATGTCTAGGACCTTCCCGAATTGCTTGATGTCCTTCTTCAGCATCGCCGATTCGTACTTCTTGCCGTGAGCGTTTACCTGCGAGCGGAACTCGTCCTCTGGCCCAGCTACGCAAAGCGCAACGGACAAGATGATTGCTCCGGAAGTTATGAGTTTCTTCATCCCAACGATTATATCAGTGCGACCCATTGAATGTAGACATTTGGTGCAATTTTCAAATATACTTAGACACTCATCTAAATACCATGTCCGCCGTTCTCAAAGCACTGAGCGACCCAACCCGCCGAGAAATCCTCTTCGCCTTGCGCGAACGGGACCTCACCGCGGGCGAGATCGCCTCGCGCTTTGAGCAGACCGGAGCGACGATCAGCCACCACCTCGCCGTCCTGCGCGAAGCTGATCTTGTGCGCTCCCGCAAAAACGGCACTCAGCTCATCTACTCTGCCAGCGTTAGCGTCCTCGAAGATGCGATCGCCACGCTTCTCACCCTCATTCCAGTCAAGCCAAATGAAACTGAATCGAACTCCTAGCATTGGGGGAGGAATTGTCCTCGTCACCACCGCCTACTCGCTCTACAAGTACTCGACAATGCCAGATCGAGTCCCCATGCACTTCGATATGCACGGAAAAGTCGACCGATACGGCTCGAAACTCGAAGCCGTTCTCTTTAGCCCGATCATGATGATCGTGCTCCTCGCCGTGTTCGTAGCCATCCCCAAAATGCTCCCTGAAGGCAAAAAAATCGACCCCTTTCAAAAAGCCTGGGACACCGTAGTCATCGCGGTGATGGGCTTCATGGCCTGCGTCCAATTTATGATCCTCAACCCCGGCATGCTCGGCACCGGAATGGGCCAAGTTAAGTTCCTGATGGCGGCGATGAGCGTCCTCTTCATCATCCTCGGCAACCTCATGGGCAAAACCGAGAGGAACTACGTCATGGGAATCCGCACCCCATGGACCCTTGAAGATGACGAAGTTTGGCACCGAACCCACCACCTCGGCGGACGCCTGATGGTCGGTGCTGGGCTCCTCTGTCTGCCCCTCGCTCTTCTCGGCGTCAATGTGCTGATCATCACGGCGATCATCATGATCTCCGCCTTCTACCCCGTCTGGTACTCTTACGCGCTCTACAAGAAGCTACACCCAGGAACGAAAGCGTAAGATCGCGGCCTTTCTGGCTCGCAGTTGCATGTACCGGGCGACTGGAATCGCCAGCCAATAGATCAAGCTCTGCGGGCGAGCTTGGGATTCGACGACAAGCCTGAGCTCGTCGGCTTCCAGGATGAGGGTCGCCTGCCACCAACCCTTGGCGAAGTGCCTTTTGGTCGTGTAGTAACCAATCTTGCACTCGTACTCGAAGCGGTCCGCAACCGAAATCTCTACTACCGACTCCGTCCTATAGCCGAACAAAAACGGCATCAGAGCGCGTTGCAAGACCCGGTCACCAACCCGAAGCTCCCGCCCTTCCTCCCGAAATCGACCGTCAAACCGAATGATTTCATCTGGATAGTAGTTGCCGTTCAGCATACAATCCGCAATCTTTCTGAACCCCTCACCACCAGGATCCGCCCCCAGCCCAACTGTCAACGCGTCATTAAACTGAACCAGACCGCGCCCGTTCATCTGCTCCGGAGAACCCGACACCCTTAGCTGCTCAAGTTCAATAAAAGTTTTTTCATTGATTTCAATCATTTCTGAAATCAATATACCATAATAGAACTATGAAGGTCTTAATCCCCGGAGGAAGCGGGCACGTCGGCCAAATTCTGGCCCCCTTTCTTACCGCTCAGGGGCACGAAACCAGGGTGCTCTCCCGGCGTGGCGAGTTCAGTTGGGATCCTCTCAATCCCGATTCCGTCGTCCGCCACTTCGACTGGGCCGATGCCGTGATCAACCTCGCCGGACGAACCGTCAACTGCCGCTACAACGCGGCAAATCTCTCCGAGATGATGGACAGTCGCGTCAGATCTGTCCAAACCATCTCATCAGCCCTCACCGACTGCGCCTACCCGCCTTCCGTCTGGCTACAGGCCAGCACCGCTACGATCTACTCCCACCGCCTCGATGCTCCCAACGATGAAGCAACCGGTCTCATCGACCCCACAAAAGGCCCGCTTAAGTGGCAAGCCTCCGAGCGGATTGCCATCGCCTGGGAAGATGCCCTCTTTGCCGGCGACCATCCGACCGTCCGAAAAGTCGCCCTTCGCTCCGCGATGACGATGTCCGCAACCCCCGGCAGCGTCTTCGCCGTCATGGCAACCCTCGCCCGGCGCGGCCTCCTGGGAACCTATGGGAACGGAAAACAGTTCGTCAGTTGGATCCACGAGCTCGATTTCTGCCGAGCAATCGACCTACTGCTACAAGACGACACCTTCGCCGGCCCCATCAACCTCTGCTCCCCAAATCCCCTCCCAAACCGAGAATTCAACCAAATCCTCCGCACCTCCGTCGGAGCGAAACTAGGGCTCCCGACCCCCGCCTGGGCTCTCGAAATCGGAGCCCTCTTCATGAAAACCGAAACCGAACTCATACTCAAAAGCCGCCGAGTCGTTCCCACAAGGTTGCTCGAACACGGCTACAAATTCACCTACCCAACCTGGCCCGAAGCGGCCAAAGACCTAAGTTCAAGACTCAAGACTCGCGCCTAGTACAACAAATACTTCGCCCGCTTTGCTCGAAACCCCGCCGCCCCCGAGTTCCACTTCTGCCAGATCGCCGGGGCCGACTGTCCGGAGTTGAACATTGACCGCACTGAGCCGGTCCCGCACACCTTATCAAACATACTCGCAGTCGAAGGCTTAAAGAAATCAAACCCCGGTTTCAGTTTCCGAATTGCATCCATCAGTTCAAAGTTGATCCTTGAAAGTTCTACTTTTCGTTCGTCTGTGAAGTAGATGTTGACTCCCCCACAAGACTGCCCCTTGAACGCCGCATAGAACGGTGTCCACGTCATCGGGCGGAACGTCACCCCCGCCAGCCCCCGCCGATTCATCTCGTTTGCCAACGCCTCCGCCCCAATCCCCGGCGCCCCTGCGAGCTCAAACGGCAACGTGTAACCCACCCCAATCGACACCGAATCCAGCTCTCCAAAAATCCCGGTCGCCGCGTAGTAAGCCGACGACGAAGCATGAGGCACGTGAGGCGAAGTCAGAACCCAAGGCAGGCCAGTCTCCTCCCAAGTCATCGACCGCCGCCACCCCTTCATGGGAATCACTCTGAGGTCACACTTGCGACCCTTCAGCCACCCTTCTCCATTGGCCATTCTGGCGAACTCGCCAATGGTCAGGCCGTGACAATATGGCAGCGGATACGCCGAGACGAACGATTTGAACCCATCCTCGGTGATGTTCCCCTCCACTCGATCTCCCCCAATCGGGTTCGGTCGATCCAGTACATAGAGCGGCAAATGGTTCTCCGCCGCCGCCTCCATACACACCCCGAGGGTGCTTATATAGGTGTAACTCCGCGAGCCAATATCCTGAATATCGAACACCAAGGCGTCCACGCCTCTCAGCATCTCTGCCGTTGGTTTCCGAGTCTTTCCATAAAGCGAATACTCCGGCACCCCGGTCTTCGGGTCGCGCCCGTTCTCCACATAAACCCCCGCCGGAACCGAGCCCCGCACTCCATGCTCTGGCCCATACAGCGCGACCAATTTCACCCCCGCTCCGACCATCAGGTCGATGTTCGATTTCAACGACCGATCCACCCCCGTCGGATTCGTGATCAGTCCAACTTTCTTGCCCTTTAGTTCCACAAATCCGTCTGCTTTGAGAGCATCAAGCCCAGTTGAAACCGGTGCAAAAGCAAGCGTGACGGCAAGAAGTGATAGCATAAAGCAAGGATAGCCCATGCCGACTCTCAGAATCACCCTCGTCGACCCGCCAGTCGAATTCTCTCCCTACGGAAAAATTCGCCACCAAATGCAGCTCAAAAAGGGCAATCTTCAGCCTTGCGAACCCAATGTTTACGAAACAGAATTCGACCTTGTTGAAGGGATTCCCAAAGGGCAAATCGTCTTCTACAACAACGACAAACGCCGCTTTATCTACATCCAATGGCTCGGCGCCTACGGCCAACAGTTCCGCCGAATAAAGGTCTTTTTTGAGCACTTCCTAGAAGAAGGCAAGGAAAACTATGACATCCGAATCCAAGGCTTCATGAAAGATGGTTCCCCAGCCTGTTCAACGGCCAAGGTAATCCCGTAGAATAAGGCCATGCGTCTTGACGAAGTCGAAGAGAGTTCAAATGTCGAGGATCGGCGAGGCTCGATCCCGCGCGGCGGAATGGTTGCCGGAGGCGGTATCGGAGTCGTTGTTCTTGCCATCATCGTCAGCCTCCTCGGCGGCGATCCGCAGCAGGTTTTGGACGCCTCGAAAACCATGCAAGGCGGAGCACCCCAATCGAGCGGCCAGGCCCAGCCGATCAACGACGAAGCTAAACGCTTCGTCTCCAAGGTTCTGAAAGAGACCGAGGACGTTTGGACAGACATCTTCCGCGAGAACGGAATGACCTACCAAAAGCCCAAGCTTGTCGTCTTCGCCGAGCGCGTCGAAACGGGTTGCGGCATCGCCGATTCCGGCGTCGGCCCGTTCTACTGCCCAGCTGACAATCAGGTCTACATCGACCCAACTTTCTACGACACGATGGAGAAACAACTCGGGGCGGGAGGTGACTTCGCCCAAGCCTACGTCGTCGCCCACGAAGTCGGCCATCACGTCCAAAATCTGCTCGGAACTTCGGACAAGGTCAACGAAGCCCGAAGAAGACTTTCAGAGACTCAGTTCAATCAGCTTTCGGTCCGGATGGAGCTCCAGGCCGACTTCTACGCCGGAGTCTGGGCGAAGCGAGCGGGGAGCCTCCACCTCGACCGAGGCGATATCGAAGAGGCCATGAACGCGGCAACCCAGATCGGCGACGACACCCTACAAAAGCGTGGCCAAGGCTACGTCGAACCCGAGAAGTTCACCCACGGCACCTCAGCCCAGCGCGTGAACTGGTTCATGAAGGGCTTCCAATCCGGCGACATTCGCGACGGAGATACCTTTAACGCCCGGAACCTTTGAAGGAACCTTTGAACGATTCCGGCGGTTAGGGACACTAAACATTATGAAGTTCTGGCTCCCGCTCATCGCAATTTATCTCCTGCTCGCCGGGTGCGGCGGTGGCGCGGACGGCATGTCAAGCGCGCCTCGGTCAAAGAATGTCATTACCGAGATGTCCGCTGATGCGGGCGTTATGAAAGGCAAAGCGGCTCCCTCGGAAGAGTCGGTTCCCGCGATGCCGCGAAAGATCATCTACACGGGCTCCGTCGCCCTGAGAACCGACGACCTTGATGCCGCTGAGAAGAAGCTGGAGGCGATGGTGAAGCAGTTCAACGGCTACCTCGGCTCCGCTAGCCGATCCGGAACAAAGGGCTCCCAGCGCTCCGGCTCCTGGACAATCCGAATTCCCAGCACCGGCTACGGCTCCTTCGTCAAAGCCATCGCAACAATCGGCGAACTTGAATCGAGTTCGCAAGAAGCCCAGGACGTCAGCGAAGAGTTCTACGACGTCCAGGCCCGGCTCAAGAACAAAAAGGTCGAAGAAGCCCGCCTCGTCGAGCTATTGCAAAAAGCGACCGGCAAGCTGACCGAAGTCCTGCAAGTCGAGAAAGAGCTCTCCCGAATCCGCGAGGAAATCGAGCAAATCGAGGGCCGCCTCCGGTTCCTCACAAACCAAACCGACCTCTCGACCATCACCGTCACGATCAACGAAGTGAAAGAGTTCCGCCCTGCCGGCCCTCCTTCGCTTTCCACCGACGTTCAGCGAACCTTTAGCGAATCCATCGGCCAAATGGGCGACGCAGCCCGCGGGCTCCTACTATTGGTTATCGCCTTACTCCCCTGGGCCGTCCTGCCTGGATTAGTGGTTGGCTACCTGCTGATTCGAGCGCGCAAAGCGAAAAGCGCTGAGGCAGCAATGCGAACAGCATCGGATGATTCAGTTCGCCCCCAAATGTAGCGTGTTGGTAAGCTGAGTCAATGCGATGGTCGTTGCTTCTTCTTGTTCTGCTGGCTGGCTGTGGGAGCGGGTTCAGCGAGCGGGGGGAACGGTCGGCGAGTGAATATCGCTGGCTTTTGCGCTACGACGTGAAGACGCTTGATCCGGCGGCAATCAACGACTGGACGACGGGCGAGGTGCTGCACTATCTCTATCCGACTATCGGCGAGGTGTGCAACATCGAGGCGAGTGCGGACAACAAGACTTTCCGGCTCGCAATCCAGGAGGTCGATTTTTCCGACCAAATTGGCAACGAAGTCGGCGGCGACGATATCCAGCACACTATCGAGCGATGCCTCAGACCCGAGGTTCAGTCGGGGCTGGGGAGCCTTTTTGCGGCTCAGATCGAAGGCGCAGATGCCTTCGCCAAGGGCTCTGCGCCTCATATTAGCGGAATTTCGGCAGAGCAGCATGGGCTAACAATCCGATTGTCGTCACCTGACACCGCGTTTGCGGACAAGCTTAAGAATCGCGCTTTTGGGGTCGTGAACCGCAATCTCGTCAAGTTGAACGAGCCGATCAAGGACTGGAAGCCGGGCTACGGGCTTAGCAAGTGGTCGCTCAAGAGTTCGACGCCGGGGCGCGAGTGGGTTTTGGCGAACGGGGATCAAACTCTCAAGTTCCAGTTCGTCGGCGATTCTGCCTCGCGGAAGACTCAGTTCGACGTAGACAAGGCCGACCAGGCGATGTTTGCCGCCCACGAGATCCCGGTGGTGAAGGGGCACCCGATGCTCACAAAAGGCGGCCCGACGACGCTGGTCTATCTCCAGTTCAACCAGAAGATTGCACCTTTCAACGACCGGGCAAATCGTCTGTCGATTATCTCAAACCTTGAAACCGGGGGGCTCGGCTCGATTCTTGACAACAAAGTTGATCCCGCCGCCGGATTCGGCACATTGAGCAGCCTTGGCAAGAGCGTGACCGGCTTCAAGGCGTCCCCACCCAAGCCCTTCGCTTTCGATCTGGTTTATGCCGATATTGGCCACTCGAACCCGGTTGTTGAAGTTTTGATCACCCAGCTACGAAAGCTGGGGATCAAGGCGAGCGCGAAGCCCATGACCTCGGGCGGGCTGATTGCCGCCAACAACCGCGGCGAACTCCAGTGCCTATTCACAGGCTGGCAACCCGATTTCCCGGGGCCTCTGAACACGGTTCCGTACCTTTTCCACAGCAAGTCTCCGGAAAACCATTCGGGATTTTCCAGCCCCGAGGCAGACAAGTACATCGAACTTGCCCAGTCGGGCGTCGACCCTGAGACGAACATTGCCCGCGCGTTGGATCTGGTTCATCAGAACATTCCGGGCGTGCCGCTGTATGTCCAGCGGGACTTGGTCCTGAAGCGACGCGAGCCACCAGCTCCGAACTAGGCTCGAGGCACGAGCCCTGAGTCGGGATCGGAAATAACGAACCTGATCCAAATCTGACGAACCCGCGACGACTCAAAGATGTGCGGCTTAGCATCGTCATATTTGACAAATGCGCTCACTCCAAGGCGCGTCAGCATCATTGTCATGCGACGCGCATTCACGCTGATTGAACTTCTTGTGGTTATCGCCATCATCGCGATTCTGGTGGCGATTCTATTCCCGGTTTTTGCAAGCGCAAAGCTGTCGGCGAAGAAGACGGCAAGCATGAGCAACATGAAGCAGGTTGCGCTTGGCACTCAGCTCTATATCGGCGACTTCGATGACGTGATGCCTCCGCTTCGCTGGTACAACCCGGCTGATCTTTCGATCCCAAGCACCTACGGCTTCTACTTCTACCCGGTTCTTTTGCAAGCATATACCAAGACCACGGAACTGTTCCTGGACCCCAACGACACGGGCGATGATTCGGCGATGCACTACACCGGCTGCCCTGCAGCCGCGCGGTTTGACAAGAGCGGATGCGCGTACTTCTATCTGATGGGCGCATTCCCAAGCTATGGCTACAACCGTCGGTATCTGAACACTTCGACGGCCGGCGCCTTCGGCGCTCTCTCGTACGCGGGAGTTTCAGCAACATCTCTGGCATCGCCAGCCCAGACCGTCACCTTTGCCGAGGCAACCGGGAAGGATTTGGTTTCGCCTGGTCAGCCGATTGTTCGTCAGCCGGTGGGTTATCACAGGGTGGATGCCCCTTCGTTCTGGCTCCCGACGGCTTCCGCTGATCCTTTGGCGGTCGGAGTTGATGCCCGCACGCAAGGTCAGCTTTGGGGTCGGTATGACACGAAGAAGGTGATTGTGAACTGGCTGGACGGCCACACGAAGTACGTGGCGATCAATTCGCTCGTTGGTCAGGGAACGACGGTCGAGGAGAAGGATCGATTCTGGAACGGGCTGGGGAATTGATCAAAACGGCAGGCCAAATGGCTTCAGAATCCGATCCCCCACCCCAGCCCCTCCCCCTTTAGCTTCGCGAAAGGGGGAGGGGCTTTTCGGAGTTACTTGCTCAGAATCTTCAGCTTCGGAGCTTCGCCTTTTTTGCCGCCGACGGTGACCTGATTCTTTACCGAGAAGTTGGCGTTGATCTTGTGCTCCTTCTCAAATTTGCCTTCAACTTCAACCTTGTCGCCGTCCTTTGGCTCCTTGTCGAGCTTCCCTTGGCCGTAAATCGAGATGTGGTCTTTACCGTCCTTCAGGTCAAAAACGTAATAGTCGTTGCCGGCCTTGCTGGTCTTGGCTTTGAATTTATCAACAGTCCCCGTGACCTTAACGACTTTCTTGTCGAAGTCTTCTGGCTTCTTGGAGAGGTCGGCGATCTTGGCGACGTCGGCAGCGAATGCCACGACGACGAGGCCAGCGAGGACGAGAGAGAGAGTGCGTTTCATGTTTTTAGAACTCCAGCAATGCATGGACGGCTTTGTCGCCCAAAGCGTTCCTTCCGTTGAGGAACGTTAAATCAATCATAAAGCCAAAGCCCGCAATCTCGCCTCCGAGGCGCTCCACGAGGCGCTGGGCGGCGGCGGCGGTTCCGCCAGTCGCGAGCAGGTCGTCGATGATGTACGCTCTCTGGCCAGGAAGAATGGCGTCAGTGTGCATTTCGACGGTGTTGGTGCCGTATTCCAGCGAGTACTCCTCTGTAATGCGCTCGTACGGCAGCTTTCCGAGCTTGCGAACCATGGCAAATGGCAGTTTGGCTTGAAGCGCGATCGGAGTTCCGAAGACGAAGCCTCGGCTCTCGATTCCGACGATCACATCGGCACCGCTTTCGATCGCTTTTGCCGTCATGAGGTCGATGACTTGTTGGAACGCCGCCGGGTCTTCGAGGACCGGAGTGATGTCTTTGAACAGGATTCCTGGTTTAGGAAAATCGGGTACATCGCGGATCAGCGACGCGGCGAGTAGCTCTGCCATTTCTGGGTTAGGATACCTCGCCAGCACAGCGAAGTATCTGGTTGCGACGGTTCATCAACCTATGGTCCCGAAGGTACGATTCGAGGGTGCCGACTGACCCTGAACGAATTCTCCCGGGAGGCGAGAGATCTGGAGCCGCACGGGTGGGGGATGCAGTCTGTCGCATCGGGTCCCCAGCTTCTCGGACCATCTCAGAATTGCTGAACTATCCTTCCGTCGCTGAGTTGGACTGGGTTCCGAATTTCGTTGGATTCGATTCAGAGGGTCGCGAGATGCTCCAGTACATGGAAGGTGATGTGCCTCACGCCAACCCGAGCTGGCTCTGGAAGGACGATGTCCTTCAAAAAGTTGCCGAAAAACTATCAATGTGGCATAAAGCAACGCAGTTTGTAGAGCTGGAAAGTCCCACATGGAACTTCTCTCCCAAACAGCCTGCTGAAGTCATTTGCCACAATGACTTCGCACCCTACAACTTTGTGTTTCAAGACGATGAGATTGTGGGAGTCATCGACTATGACCTGTGCGCGCCTGGCCCCCGACTCTGGGACATCGCCTATGCAGCTTACAGAATTGTCCCCTTCGCGAACCATCTGATTGAGGCGTCCAATCTACCTTTCGAGGAAGCCGACCTGTGGCGCCGCCTCGATCTCTTCTTGGACGCGTATCGAGGCGAGGGGAATCGATTTGACTATTCCAAGCAGGAGTTTCTGACTGTTTTGATCGAGCGAGTGGAGGCGATCACAAACTGGACCGAGCAGGAAGCCGCGACGAGGCCCGATTCATCGTTAGCACTAGACGCGATCGCCTATCGAGACGACCTTGCCTGGCTCAGGACAATTAGAGGGTAACGCCATGTGCTCCGTGTACTACGCGAACCTGACCGCCGAGAAGCTCCAGCGCGAGCTTCCTTTTTCGGTTCTTGAAGGGTACTCGCCTAGGCTGGATCGAGGGATTCTTCGACCGACTGATTGGGTGGATGCGATCTGCCAGCAGGGCGTTCTTCAACCCATGCGGTGGGGTTTTTCGCCTTCATGGAGCGAGGAGGATTGGAAGGCGAAGCTCATCAACATCCGCTCGGAGACGGTGGAGGAGAAGCCGATGTTCAAGGCGGCATTTCGGGGTCGACGGGCGGTCCTGCCAGTGAGCGGGTACTTCGAATGGGTTGACGAAGAAGGAGAAATTCCTTCGACGCAAGCGACTCTGTTTGACGATGGGCCGCGAACAAAAATCGAACAACGCAAATATGCTCTGGTTGTCCGAGGCCACGACCCGTTCTTCTTCCCTGCTTTGTTTGAGGACTACCTGGATCCTAATGGCTCGGAGATTCGGACGGTTGGGCTAATGACCTGCGAACCGAACGGGTTCACGCGAAAGTTCCACACGCGAATGCCGGTCGTTCTGACCGGCGAACAGGCGAGTCAATGGCTACGATTTGGCGGCACCGACTTGCTAGGTCCACCGCCGTTCGCGGCGATGGATGCGATTCGAGTTTAGGTTGTCATCGACTTGATCGCTGCCTGTTGGGCAAGTTTGCCTGCGATCTGCTTGAGCGCATCGGCCTGGGCCGACCGCGGAAAAGCAACCACCGACGGGATACCTTGATCGCCAGCCTGCGAGACCTGCGGATCGAACGGGACCGACCCTAAAAATGGCACTTTGAGCTGGGCGGCGAGGTCTTCACCGGACAGGCCAGAGAACATTCGGGTCTCGGCTCCTGTCACGGGATCGATGAGCACTCCCATGTTCTCCACTACACCCAAGATTGGCGAATTGAGGCGTTTGAAGAGTTGCACAGCCTTCCCGGCGATGTTTGCGGCGACGTTGTGGGGGGTGGAGACGATCACGACTCCGGTCAATGGAACCAGTTGGGCCAGGGACATGGGGGCATCACCCGTTCCAGGTGGGAGGTCAACTAGAAGGTAATCCAGGGTTCCCCAGTTCACATCGGCAAGGAGCTGGCGCACTGTTCCGGCAACCATTGGGCCACGCCACAAAACTGCCTGATCGTCATCGAGCAGGTAGCCGATCGACATCGTATGGACTCCAAAGCGGAAGACCGGCACGATCTTCTGCCCTTCCGTAAAGGGCTTTTCATCCTGAGCGCCGAGCAACAAGGGAACAGAGGGGCCGTAAACATCTGCGTCCAAAATTCCGACTCGTGCGCCTTTCTGGGCGAGAGCGACCGCGAGATTGACGGTGACAGTGCTTTTTCCAACTCCACCCTTGCCAGAGGCAATGGCAATCACGTTTGCGACTTCGGGGAGCAAGTCGTCCGCTTCGCCTGGCCGCGCGCGTACAGTCGCCGTCATTTCCACAGCAACCTCTTCAACGCCGTCCAAAGCCAATACCGCCGCTTCTGCCTGGGCTTTTAGATCCTCTTTTACGGGGCAAGCCGGGGTGGTGAGGTTGATGGTGAACGCAACCCGCCCGCCGTCGACAATAACATCCCGCACAAAGCCGAGCGTGACGATGTCGCGATGAAGGTCGGGGTCCATCACGACCTTGAGGGCGTCAAGAACTAAGCTCTCGGTGAGGGGCATCAGTTCAAGAGTACCTGCGCCTGGTGGCCTCGTGAACATATGCCTGAGTAGCGCTAAGGGCTTTCAGCTCGTTTGGAGTGAATCCGATGTATGTTTTCAAGGCATCCCGAAACGCGCCCGTCGATGCGAATCCTACTTGGTGAGCTACCGTTTCAAACGATTCAGAACCAGAGAGCCAGCTCTTCAAGGCAGATCCTAACCGGATACGTTCAACGTACTCATGGAATCCAACCCCCATCACTTGGCGAAAGGTGCGAGAGAAGTGGTACTGCGAGTAGCCAGCCAGACTAGAACCGGTCAAATTGTTCCACTGGTTGTTGGGCTGTTTTCGAACTTTATCGCAAACCTTCTGGATCACCGCACTGTCGTTGGGAGGGTCCGGAGCAAACTCAAGTTCCGACTCATGGTTTTCAAAATGTGAGATGGTTCCATACACCACGGCCAAACTCTCAAAATAGCTTGGCGGCTGGCTCATTGAGGCCAAGCGCTCGATCTCGGACACGTGCCAGCTCAAACCAAGTCTGTCTGATCGAGTCGTTATTTGGCGCGCAGTACGAGTCATCATATCCCGCAGATGGGGAGGCGAAGGCTCACAATTAGCCAGGAAGAGCGTGCGATGGGGTCCTGTCGATTCCAAAACCTTGTAGGCCCCAGAATGTAAGAGAGACATTGAGCCTGCAGGTATCAAACTTAACGGACCACCCCTTGCGGCTGAGACTCCCATAGCCCCGACTCGGTTGCAGATAATGCAGACGCTGGCCTCTGGCACTTGCAGTGATGACAGGACCGGGGTCACATTCTGCCAAAGACTAATAGAAATTGAAAAATTCGAGCCAGTTGCAAGCGGCACAGATATCAGGTTTTCTCGATGCGCAGCCCTGGATGTCAATTCTTGGATCTGCGGAAGTAGCCAGTGGCTCACTGTGGTGGCCGCCTTATTCCTGCGCAAGGGCTTTCATATTTCGGGTACACCGAGGGGGTGAGTTTTAACGTTGCTGTCGTCGGTGCCACTGGCGCCGTCGGTGGAGAATTCCTTCGACTCTTCGTTGAGCGCAACTTTCCAGTACGCGAGCTTCGACTTCTTGCTTCGGCAAATTCCATAGGTCGCATTCTTGAATTTGATGGTACAAAATTGCCCGTCGCAGAGGCGTCGCACGCTTCTTTCAAAGGCATCGACGTTGCCTTTTTTTCTGCGGGAGCGACTCGTTCCCGCGAGCTGATCCCAGCGGCACTTGCCGCAGGGGCGTTGGTCGTGGACAATTCCAGTGCCTTCCGCATGGATCCAACGGTTCCCCTCCTCGTCCCCGAGGTGAACCCAGAGGGGATGACGAAGGAACAGCGGCTGTATAGCGTCGCCAACTGCACCGCAATCTTGCTTTGCGTGGGAATCAACTCGCTTCGCTCTCTCGGTTGCATGAAGCGGATCATTGTTAGCACCTACCAAAGCGCAAGCGGCGGCGGAGCGGCGATGATGCACCAGCTCGAGGCGGAAACTCGGGCCGTGCTGGGCGGGACGGATTTGCCACCGAGCAAGTTGAACCAGCAGTACGCCTTCAACCTATTCAGCCACAACACGCCGATTGGGCATGATGGCTATAACGAGGAAGAAGCGAAAGTCATCGAAGAGACTCGAAAGATCTTGGGAATGCCTGAACTGAAGATCAATGTGACTTGCGTTCGTGTGCCTGTTCTGCGGGCTCACACCGAGACAGTGACGATCGAGTTCGACGGCCCGGCACCTTCGGTCGATACGGCTCGCGAGGCTCTCTCCAAGGCTCCCGGCGTCCGACTGGTAGACGACAGAGACGGCAACCACTTTCCAACGCCCCACGAGGCGAGCGGGCAGGGTGATGTCCTGGTCGGGCGCGTTCGGCAGGACCTGTCGAATCCCAACGCTTTGTGCCTCATGCTCTCTGGCGATCAGTTGCTTAAGGGCGCGGCACTCAACGCCGTTCAGATTGCCGAGCTAGTACTAGGCTTCGCTAAATAAATAAACGTGGCAACCCTTCGGTTGCCACGTTTATTTGCGGTTTCGCCGACTTATCGTCGGTTACGCTTGGCACCAAACGAGAAGTGGAACGGCTGTCCGCCGACCAATCGACCCTGCGAGTTGGTGAAGTAGGTCGTCAAACCGATGGAAGTTCCAGCGACCAACCTGTTGGCGCCAGTTCCATCTGAATTCATCACGTATATTCCAGAGTCAGTTTCGCTACCTGTGTAGTTTGAGAAGGAAACTTTTGTTTCGTCTTCATTCACACCAAAACCGCTTTCAAAGACTCCCTCAGTATTCGTAACTCGGACTGCGGAACCCCCTGGATAGATCACGGTGAACAACTCGGACTGAGTGCCACCGCCGCCACCTGAGACGGGTAGTTGGCCCGAGAAATAGACCTGGGTTCCTTCTCGATTCCAACTTGGGGTGAATGTTTCGGTGTTAAGCGCCGTAAGTCGATCACCCAATATTCCAAATCGGTAGTTTACAGTGTACAGGTCGGAACTCGTTCCGGAAGGATTGTCCTTGCTGTAAACGACCTGCGGGAAAAGCGGATTCGGACATACCGCGAAGTCACCACCATTGTCCAGAATTGTCTCCGTTCCACCTGCGGCCGGGATCACGAACAGTTTGTAGTTAGCATCACCTGTCCTCACTGCGCTGAACAGGATGTACTGACCGTCTGGGCTGAACTGTACGTCAAGAAAGTCTTCAAAAACCGTGGTAGTCAGTAGCGTAGAGCTAGTTGGGTTCAGGGCGGAATTGCCTCGGTACAGCTTCATCGAGGGAATGGTGCCCGGGTCGAAGTTGACAAATGCGAACTGGTTTGCAGTGTTTGGGTTCGCGGCGACCGCTTTGGTCGTGCTTCCGTTGAATGACGCAAGCACCGTCTCGTTGGTCCCGTCCGCCTTGATTGACTTGAGGAAGACCCCAGGGCCATCGGTCTGAGTGTACAGAATCGCGTTGGTTGGCAACGAGCCAAGAGAGCCAGTAGTAGAACCTGTGGTTGCGGTCGTAGAAGTCGTAGAAGTCGTAGAAGTCGTAGAAGTCGTCGACGTGGTCGAAGTCGTTGACGTGGTCGACGTGGTGGAAGTTGTCGATGTCGTCGAAGTCGTGGACGTCGTCGACGTTGTCGAGGTGGTACCCGTCGTGCTGCCTCCTCCGCCACCGCCGCCACACGCGATAAGAACTAACGAGCCGGCGACTGCCGAAATTGCTACCAAATTGATTTTGTGCTTCATCACAAAGAACGCCCCTAAAAGCCGTAGGGGAACTTTACAGCATTTCAGGGCAATTTTGCTGACTTCGGGGCAACAATTTGCCCGTAAAGTTCGGGGCGGCGCGATTCCAGGATGGTTGTCTCGTGCTTTCCTGGCACCGTCACGTTGCGTTTATTGCGAGCGATGCTCAGATCAAGGTCAGCGATTAAGGTCTTTTCCTCGTTTCCTGTGGCCTGATCGAGTACCTGTCCGCTCGGGGCGATGATCTTGCTTTTGCCGATGAACGAGTAGCCAATTTCGGTTCCGATCCGGTTGGCCGTGATGACGAAGACCTTATTCTCAACGGCTCGCGCAATGCAGAGATTGTCGGCGGAGATATCGGCTCCGGTCGGCCAGTTGGTTGGGAGGGCAATGATGTCAGCACCCTTGAGACCCAGAGTCCGAGCCGCCTCTGGGTGCCGAACGTCGAAACAGATCAGAATTCCAACCCGGCCCACGCTCGTCTCGAACACATCCAGCGCGTCGCCGGTACTCGCAAACTTGTCGTATCCTAGCTCCGGTAAGTGGGTTTTTCGGTAGTAAACCGGCTCCCGGTCCGTATCGAACAAAGCCGCCGTGTTGTAAAGCCCCGATTCGGCAAATCCGACCACCACGACCATTCCTTTTTCTTTTGCAGCCAGCCGAATCGGCTCAAGAACCGAGGGCGCGACCCCGAGACTTTCCGCTTCCTCCTGGTCGCTAACGCAATACCCGGTGATCGCACACT
Source organism: Fimbriimonas sp. (assembly GCA_965248555.1). Taxonomy (GTDB): domain Bacteria; phylum Armatimonadota; class Fimbriimonadia; order Fimbriimonadales; family Fimbriimonadaceae; genus Fimbriimonas. Next base: position 1,140,290 of record CBDFJP010000002.1, read on the forward strand.
CAGGGAAAACTGCTAACTGAACTCCCTGCGAAGCCAGTTCTGAAATACGCGAAACGATCCGAGCCACGTTCGTGCTCGGATCGTTGAATGCCACGTCCATCTGGACGCTTGCCGCCCTAACGATCATTTAGACCGCCGCAACTGCGATGATGTTGGAGATGCAAAGGAACAGGGTTTCTGAGTCCTTTTTCACTTTCAAAAAGTATGCATCTGCCGCCTCCAGCACCCCTCGGTGCTGGGCCACATTCGCTCCGGTCTCAACGTGAACGACAACCTTCTTGCCAACCAATTCTTGAACGATCATTGCTCTGATTATCCCCTACTTTCCGTACAAACTGACGCCGACGCTCTTCAGTTCGGTCGCGGCCTGGATGACCCGGGCCTTCATGCCTGCTTCCGCCTTCTTCATGTATGAGCGCGGGTCATAGACTTTCTTATCTCCCATCTCACCATCGATGCGCAGCAGGCCGTCGTAATTCTTCATCACATGGTCGACCACCGGTCGCGAGTAGTGGTACTGGCAGTCGGTGTCCACATTCATCTTCACGACGCCGTATTCGAGCGTCGCGTGGATGTCGCTGAGTTCCGAGCCGCTTCCGCCGTGGAAGACGAGGTCGGCGATGGCGCTGTACTTGGCCCGAATCGCGTCGTTCCCGTTCTTGAGGATCATCGGGTCGAGTTTGACGTTGCCTGGCTTGTAGACTCCGTGGACGTTGCCAAAGGTCGCGGCCAGGGTGAACTTACCGAGGGCGTGAAGGTTCTCGTAAACCATGACCATGTCTTCCGGCGTGGTGTAGAGCTTGCTGTGGTCGGCACTTGAGTTGTCAATACCGTCCTCTTCGCCACCCACAAGCCCGGTCTCGACTTCGAGAACGATGCCCATCGGCCCCATGAGCTTCAGCAACTCGACTGAGATTCGCATGTTTTCTGCCATGGAGAGCTCTGAGCCGTCGAACATATGACCATTAAAGAGTGGAACCATTCCCGCATCAACCCGCCGTTGGCTCTCTGCGATGAGAGGGCGGACAAACTTGTCGACCTTATCGGGCACGCAGTGGTCAGTGGTGAGGGCAACGTAGCAAGGCAAGTCGGCGGCGACGCGGTGGGTGTACTCGGCGAGGGCGATTGCGCCCGTGGACATCGACTTGATCGGCCCGCTGGCAAACTCCGACCCGCCGGTGCTGAACTGAATGATTCCGTCTGTCTTTGTCTCGGCAAAAGCGGCGAGGGCGGCGTTCAGAGTGGAGCTCGAGGTGACGTTGATTGAGGCCAACGCGTAGTTCCCCTTCTGCGCTTCGTCGATCATTCGGTGAAAAGTTGGAGCGTCCGGTACCGGCATAATAACTATGTTATCCGATGAAGCGACTGATTCCCTTCCTCACGCTACTTCCGCTCATCGTTTCGGTGGATTACTCCCACAAATTCGTCTACCCAACATTGCTGATGTTGGCCCTTCTTTCGGTGCGCCTTGTACTCGCAATGTCGTTCCGCCGAGAGCAACTCTACGCGCCAATGCTCCTTTTTCTTCTGGCTCCGGCGGCTCTGCTATGGGGAATTAGTGAGAGAAGGGAGGGCCGGGAATTCTGGGAGCCCTTGATTCAAATCGAACTCGCCCTGAGTGCGGTCGGAACGCTGTGGTTGCTCAATTCAGGCAAGGTCAATCGCCGGCACATTCCGTTCATGGTTGCCGCTCTGATGCTCTGGACACTCTGCTTCTTCAGCGGGTCTTCGGGCGGCGCGAATCATATGCGGCCATACTACTCGCTCTTTGGCTTTAGCCCCGAGGTGACTTGGACGCTGATCGTGTGGTCGAGAAAACTGATTCACGTCGTGTTCTATTCAACTTTGGCAAACCTGTTTTTCGACTACTTTTCCCGAACCGTTTACACTGCTTTGACGCATCAAAATCCGATTGATGATGAACATCCCAATCCGCGCCGCCTTGATTACGACGAACGTCGGTTAGCCGTGCAGGTCGCACTCGAAGTAGCGCTCATCATTGCCTCCTGCGATGAGTGGCGGCAAAATATGATGCCAAACCGCGAGGGCTCAATTCGCGACGTCTTGCTCGATATCGGGGCGGCTTCGGTATGGCTTTGGTGGCGGTACCTCAGAAAGAGTTCAACCAAACCAGTAGCTCCGGATTCTGATGCTCGTGCATAAACTGAAGCGGATCGTCTTCCTGATTAATCCACCTTAACGCCTGAAACTTATACATATCAAGATTCTCATCTTGTCCCTTTGGAAGCCGGAATGTCGGAAGCATGGGGCCCAACTGGTCACCCAAAGTGTTCTCTCCGATAATGATTAGGGCGTCGGCTTTGTCCAGCGCAGACTCGGGCGAGAGGCGCAAAACCGGGTACTTCAGCTCTCGCTCTTTCAAAAAATGGCGAAGAACTCGGCACATGACATCGCAAGCTTCCTCGTTCTCATCCCAGCATCGAATCTCAACAGGTCGATCCGCAAAGAAGTTCGAGAGCGTCGCCGAAATCTTCGGCGCGACCTCGATATCCCCAAACCCCAAAATTGCCAGCCGATGAATCACCGCGAGAATTCTACAGTAAGATTAAGCCAGTGGACGATTTCGATTTCGGGTTTGAGCCGACGGAGCTTTCAACATCCGCAATCAGCCTCAATTTTCTCCCTTCTGGGCGCATCAACAGCCTGTGGCTGAACGAGTCGAACGGACCGTTTTCTTCCGATATCCAGTTCGTTACCGGCCCCGTCGTGATGGCGGACGAGACTACCGATGACTACCTTCCAGGGACGATTTTGCTGGGCGCGCGCACCTCGCCGGATGACCCCTGGATGGTCAGTCGCAACTCCTCTGCGTCAGTTCGCAGTGGCGAAAACAACGTTGAAGTCGACTACGAATTCTCGCTCCTAAGCGAGCTTGAAGTCACCGGAAATTTCTTTGAATCCGAAGAGCAGCCGGGAGTGGTGATTTGGGACATCGTCATCAAGAACAAGAGTCGAAAGAGCGTCGAAATCGGCGAGCTCGGCTTCCCATTTGCGTTCATGAACACCCTTGACGGGTTCCCGCTGAACGACGAAGGGATGAACTCGCTTCTTACCGAGCGAATGGTGCTTCAGCACCACATTGGCGGCGCGGGTAGCTACTTGGCGGCGCGGCGCATGTGCGGAGATTCGCCCGGACTTCTGGTCTATCCCGGCGTTGGGACGTCTTGGGAATTCCAGCATTCTGCTCCGATGTCCCTGCGTGTCTCGCCCGGTTGGGCCGGGGTGCCAATCATGTACATCCACAGCCGCGCCACGGCTGACCGCGAAGATTGGGCGGACTGGTTTTACGGTCACAGTAGCCTCGTGCTTGAACCAAAAGAAGAGAAACGCTACCAGCTCTGCTTTGCTCCGATCCTGGGTCGCCACGGCTTCGAGGTTCCGCTTGCGCTGGCGGAATACAAGATTCCGACCTTCCGGTTGAGCCAGGGCGCAGTGACGCCGGTTGACACCCAAAACTACATCGAAATTGCTGGCACCCGTCCGGCGCAATTCGTGCCTGAGGCCGAGGATGCCGAAATTGAATCCGAGAGTGACGAGCACGGCGGAATCTTTGCCGTTTCGCGACGTCAATCGGGGCCGTTGCGAGTTTTGGTTGAAGACATGGACGGTCGCGAGTCCTGGTGCCACCTCTTCTTTGTTCGGCCGTTGGCCGAACTCATCAATGCCCGCGCGCAATGGATATTCGACAACCAAGTCATCCGAAACGGCACGTTCGAGCACGGGATTCTGCCTGCCAACAACAAGGAGAATGCGCCGGAACTCGACTGTTTCCAAACCCCTTGGGGGATCATCGGGTCGCTCGCCGACGCGACGTTCCTGGTCGAGAAAAACATCGTCTACATGGACCCGGAACAGGTTCAAGTCATTGATCGATATGTAGAAGATTTCCTGCTCAAAGTTTTTCATAAGCCGTTACAAAACACGTTCTCAGCGGTGTGTCCACCTGCGGCGGGAGCCATTGCCTATGACGCCTCGCGGGCGCAAAGTTATGTGTACGCCGTGCGGTTCTACGAAGCCGTTTCGCGCCTCGCCCGACACGCCAAAATGACCCGCGACGAGGAAGAATATCAGGCACTCGCCGACGGCCTCATACAAGGCTTGCTCAAATTCGCCGACCGAGAAGGACTCTATTCCACTGCCCTTTTCGGAGCCTCGGACTTCATCCAAAAGCCCGCTTGGAAAGAGCTGAGGGACAAGTATCTGGATCAGTACCGTTTGCCCTTCTGGGTTGGTCGGCACTTCTCGCTGACCACCTTGGATGAAGTCGCGGCCATCGCGGATCAGACCCACGCGATCTCCGCCACCGGCTCGGTCGAGCAGCTCATGCTTACCCACCGCTCCACCTCGCCCAACTGGTGGTCTTACGGCACCGAGGCGCGCCCTTTGGTCGATTATGAGCTTCACCCCGAGCTCGCTGACTACGGCGCGATGTACCCCTCGTACACCACGACTTCCCTCTCCCACACCTTGCTCAGCTGGTTGAACCGAGACTACACGCGCCTAGACGAGCCTTCCTTGCGCCTCGCCTTCGGCGGGCTGATGGCTCCTTGGGCGATGGTGCGCGAGGACGGCGCCGCCAGCATGGGCTTCTGCCCAGACATGGCTTCTTCTCAACGCGGGTTGTCCGCCCGAACCGGAGACATTGGTTTTGCCCTCGCCGAGTTCATTCGCAAGGCAACGGTTTGGATTCTTCCCTCGGCCGAGCGGGGCTTTATCACCTTCGGCGGAACAGTCGAGGCATACCCGAGGGAAGGCAAACCGTGCCTTCGAATCGTCCCTTGGGATGGCGTCGGACGCCGCGTCGTGATTCGCCATATGAATGTGGAAATCACCGTCGAGGGCGCAAAGATCGACTCACTCGAACTCAACGCCGACCTCCGCTGGATGCTCCTGACCCTCGACAATCCAAACGAAGCGGTGCGGCGGGAGGCCACCATTAGAATCGAGGGCCTCTGGGGCACTTCCTTCAGCTGCTCGGAAGGAGCGGCGACGATGGAAGGCTCCGTGCTCGTGATCCGGATGCCAATAGAAGGCGCAAGACTTCGTGAGATTGAAATCTCGCCGATCTAAACAAAACAGTGGTCAATCCTTTCCGGATTGACCACTGTTGGCTTGCTTTAAATAAGCGAGTGCTTACTTCTCGCGAATCGGGAGGCCCATGGCCTTCAAGAACACGTGGGCTTCTTCGTCGGTTTTGGCGGTCGTGCAGAACACGATGTCCATTCCTCGGATTCGGTCGAAGGTGTCGTAAGGGATCTCAGGGAAAACCAGCTGCTCTTTAAGGCCGATGGCGTAGTTGCCGCGTCCGTCGAACGACTTGGCCGAAAGGCCCTGGAAGTCTCGGATTCGGGGGAGAACGACGGTGGCGAGTCGGTCGAAGAAGTGGTACATCTGGTCGCCTCGCAGGGTGACCTTACAGCCGACCTTCATGCCTTCTCGGAGCTTAAAGTTCGAGATAGCCTTCTTTGCATGGGTGGTGATTGGCTTCTGACCAGCGATGAGCGTAAGGTCGCGGATCGAGTTCTCGATGTGCTTGCTGTCCTTGTCGGTCGAGCCGGTGCCCATGTTGATGACAATCTTGTCCAGCTTAGGGACCTGCATCACGGACTTGTACTTGAACTGCTCTTGCAGTTTCGGCATCACTTCGGTCTTGTACTTTCCGCGCAGGCGAGGGGTAGGGAGTGCGCCGCTTGGTGCATTCACTTTTGGTTCTTCTTTCTTCTTAGCCATTTCGTATTTCCTTCTTTGCCTAATTTCTGACTAGGCGGTAGAAAGTTGAAAGTTGGAAGCGGCAAGTCGGAAGAATCTTCCAACCTTTAACTTCCGACTTCCAACTTAGTCAGCGTTCTTGATCGTCGTTCCGCTCTTCTTGGCGTAACGGACGAGCTTGTCGCCTTCTTTGCGGCGGCCAACTCGGGTTGGTTCACCGGTCTTCGGATCCAGCACCATCACGTTCGAGACGTTGAGGGGGACTGGGATCTGGATTCGTGCGCTCTTTTCGCCCTGTTGCTTTGCCTTGCGGTGCTTGATTGCTGCGTTAAGCGGCAACGGCTGCTCGGCGTTCTCTGGGTTTTCGGCGAGGACGATGACCTTGTTCTCCTTCGGGGACACAGCAGCTACGAAGCCTTTCTTGCCTTTGTCCTTTCCGGCGATAATCATCACCTTGTCTCCGCGTCGAACTTTGAGCTTGACGGGGTTTGCGAGTCTTTTGAGATCAGCTTTTGTTGGCATTACAGCACCTCCGGAGCGAGCGAAACGATCTTCATGAAGTTAGCATCGCGAAGTTCGCGAGCAACTGGGCCAAAGATACGGGTCCCTCGTGGCTCTTTGTTGACCGGGTTGATGACGACGCATGCGTTCTCATCGAATCGCAGGGTCGAGCCATCGGCTCGGCGAACGGCCTTCTTGGTTCGAACGATGACGGCTCGGACGACATCGCCCTTCTTGACCGGCATATTCGGGGTGGCAGCCTTGACTGCGCAAACGATCACGTCACCGATTCCGCCGTATCGGGGCTGTGAGCCCTTTAGGACGCGAATACACATGACGTCTCGTGCGCCGCTGTTATCGGCAACCTTGAGTCTTGTAAATTGTTGAATCATTTCGGTTTTCCATTTTCAGAGGCCATTCCCGACACTAGATCGGGAGTAGGCGTGAATCAAAGTCGGTGCCCCCTTGCTTTTGGACCGGGGGGCAGAAGTTATTTGACCTTTTCGAGAATCTGGGTAACTCGCCATCGCTTATCTCGCGATATTGGGCGGGTTTCCATGATCTCGACGCGGTCTCCCTCGTCGCAATTGAGAAGGTCGTGTGCCTTGAACTTTTCAGTTCGGATAACAACCTTTCCGTACAGCGGGTGCTGAACGCGTCGTTCGACCTTAACAACGACCGTCAGTTCCATTTTGTTGGAAACAACGATGCCTTGTCGGGTTTTACGACGATTGCGTGGTTCTTGAGCGTCTGCCATTAAGCGTTTCCTCTTTGCTTTTCGCCGATCACGGTGAGGATTCGAGCGACGTTATGTCGTCGAACCTTCACGCTCGCTGTATCTGTTAGCTGGCGGAAAACGATGTCGCGTCGTGCCTTATAAAGGGCAGCTTGCTCCTCGGTCACCATTGCTTGCAGATCAGCAATTGACTTGTCTCTTAGTTCTTTTGCTTTCAAGCTTTTCATTTTGCAGCAGCCTCCCGCTTAGCGGCGGCTTTCTCTTGGTAACCAGCTTCAAGCGCAGCTTGCTCGGCTTCCAGTTCGGCCTTGGTGTAGAACTTACAGCGCATTGGCATCTTGTAGATTGCCAGTCGCATTGCTTCTCGGGCCAGTTCGACCGGAACTCCGTCCATTTCGAACATCACTCGACCTGGCTTCACGACGGCTACCCAGCCTTCGACGCCTGCCTTACCCTTACCCATACGGGTTTCGAGTGGCTTCTTGGTGTACGACTTTTGGGGGAAGATCCGGATCCAGACCTTACCGCCTCTCTTGACGTGTCGGGTCATGGCGATACGAGCGGACTCGATCTGCCGGCTGGTCACCCAGGCTGGCTCCATGGCGACGATGGCGAAATCGCCAAAGTCGATATGGTTACCCTGGGTTGACTTCCCTTTCATTCGGCCACGGAACATCTTCCTTCGGCCTTCTTTAACTCGTTTTGGCAATAGCATTAGGCTTGTTCTCCTTCAGCCACAGGGGCTGGTGCCGGAGTAGCGACTTCGGCTGCCGGAGCATCCTCAGTCTTAGTTGCAGCAAACGCCTTCTTAGGTGCGCGATCTTCTCGCTCCTTTCGTCGGTTCTCCTGCTGAGTCTGCATGATGGCATCCAGCTCTCGGAGTCGCTTCTCAGGAAGAACTTCACCCTTGTAAATCCAGACTTTGCAGCCAACGATTCCGTAGACGGTGTGTGCTTCGGCAAATCCGTAGTCGATGTCGGCGCGCAGGGTGTGAAGAGGAACTTTACCGGTCTTATCCTTTTCACTTCGAGCGATTTCCGAACCACCAAGTCGTCCAGAAACCTGGATCTTGATGCCTCGTCCGTTCAACCTGACAACGCGGGTCATGGCTTGTCGCATGGCGCGTCGGTGGCTGATCCGCTTTTCGAGCTGAGCACAGATGTTCTCGGCAACGATTTGCGCGTCGAGCTCTGGCTGTCGCACTTCGGTGACGTTGACTTGGACGCCGAGAGTTCCGTCGAACTCTCGAACCATTCGGTTAAGAATGTCGGTCAGCTCGTCGATGCCCTTTCCGCCTCGTCCGATGATTGCGCCTGGTCGCGCCGTGAAGATGTTGACCTTCAGGCGGTTTGCAGCTCGCTCGATCTCGACGCGGCTAACGTTTCCTAGTCCAACGCGGCCCTTAACCACAATTCGGATTTCGTGATCCATCTTGACGGCGGCAGCGTAGCCTTGCTTCTTGTAGAACCAGTGGCTATCGTGGCCTCGGATGACGCCAATTCGAAAGCCTACTGGATGAATTTTCTGTCCCATTAGTTTCCTTCTCCTTCCGGCGCGTCAGCGACGGCTACGTTTTCGACTGGTGCTTCGGGCATTGTCTCTTCAACAACTTCCTCAGCAACAACTTCTTCGACCTTGGCGGCCTTCTTAGCCTTCGGAGCGGCTGGAGCAGCGAACTTAGGTCGCGGCTTTGCCTTGGTTCCGTGTGGCTTAACGGCGACCTTCGGTTCGGCGTCTTCCACAACCACGGTGATGTGGCTGGTCTTCTTGACGATACGGTTTGCACGGCCCATAGCGCGAGCTTGGATTCGCTTGATGCGAGGTCCTTCGTTCACTTCGATGGTGCTGATTCGCAGGGTTTCGGGCGAGAGCTGGTTGTTCTCGACCGCGTTTGCCATAGCGTTGATCAGAACCTTTCGGAGCAGCTTTGCACTCTTGCTGGTGTGATAGCGAAGCTTGTGAGCTGCCATCGTTGCGTCCATCCCTCGGATTTCGTCGGCGATGATGCGAACCTTTCGTGGCTGCACGCGGAGATATTTAGCGGTTGCGCGTACTTCCATTATCGAATCTTCACTCCTCGCTCAGGGATACCGCCTTGGTGGCCCTTATACGTTCGGGTTGGAGCAAACTCTCCCAGCTTGTGACCGATCATGTTTTCGGTAACGAAGACTGGAACGTGCTTGCGTCCGTCGTGAACAGCGAACGTGTGTCCGATCATGTCTGGGATGATCGTCGATCGTCGGCTCCATGTTTTGATGAGTTTCTTTTCGTCGGAAGCGTTCATCTTATCGACTTTCTCGATAAGGTGATCGTCCACGAAATATCCTTTCTTTAAGCTTCTTGCCATTTATAGATTTCCTGTGTTGACCTTCGCCTTGGGTTGCCCCAAAACGGGCAGTGCACGAGGAGCTTTCCTCTCAGCCGAAGCAGAGAGGAGAACTCAAATTGACGATCACTTGCCGTAACGTCGGCGAACAATGAGCTTGTCCGTCTTCTTGTTACTTCGAGTGCGCTCTCCGAGCGATTTGTTGCCCCATCGGTCGACTGGACCTTTCTTGCGTCCAACCGGCGACTTCGCTTCTCCACCACCGTGTGGGTGGTCGCGTGGGCTCTTGACGACACCGCGAACGTGAGGCTTGCGGCCAAGGTTTCGGCTCTTTCCAGCCTTACCTAGCGACTCGTTCTCATGCTCTGCGTTTCCGACTTCTCCGACCGTAGCGCGGCAGGTGTTGTGAACCATTCGCATTTCGCCCGAAGGAAGCCTAAGCGTGACGTAATTTCCTTCCTTTGCCATGACCTGCGCGGAGGTTCCGGCGGATCTCACCATCTGTCCGCCCTTGCCAGGGTGGAACTCGATGTTGTGAACAAGGGTACCAAGCGGGATGTTCTTCAACGGCAAGCAGTTGCCAGGGAGAATGTCGGAATCGACACCGCTGTTGACCTTTGCACCCACCACGAGGTTTCGAGGAGCAAGGATATAAGCCTTGGTTCCGTCGTTGTAGTGGAGAAGAGCAATGCGGCAGGTGCGGTTTGGATCGTATTCGATCGCCGCGACGGTTGCCTCAACGCCATCCTTGATGCGCTTGAAGTCGATGATTCGGTAGCGTCGCTTGTTTCCGCCACCAACGTTAACGCTGGTAACACGGCCGTAGCTGTTGCGTCCACCGGACTTTCGCAGACCAACGGTCAGCGACTTCTCCGGACGAATCTTTGTAACTTCCGAGTAGGTCGAAACTGCCTGATGGCGTCGGCCTGGAGATGTTGGTTTAAGCTTTCGTACTGGCATGGTTAGACTCCGTAATCCTCGAGCATTTGCCCTTTAGCCAGAGTAATGACCGCCTTTTTGCGATCCGGCTCATAGCCGCTGTGCTGACCACGTCGTCGCTTCTTACCCAGAACCTTGATGGTGCGAACCGAAGTCACTTCGATCCCCTCGCCCTTCTTCTTTCCGGAGTTATAAAGCGCTTCGAGAGCAGCTTTGATTTCGATTTTGTTTGCATCGCGGGCAACGATGAACGTGTACTTGCGTACAAGATTCTCATCTTCCTTAATGCGCAGGTCGCCGAAGCTCAGAGCCACCGACTTTTCGGTCAGGTGGGGAGCAACGATCACTTCGTAGGGACTTCTCACTTGGACCAAACCTCCTCAATCTTCGCCAAAGCTTCTTTGGCAATCACCAGCTTGTGAGCGACGAGTACGTCTCGTGCGCTGAAAGCTTGCGTCTTAGGACCCTCTTCACCCTTCTTCACCGAAGCCGGAGCAGTTCGCACCACAACGTTCTTCAGGTTAGCGAAGGACTTGAGAACGACTTCGTCGTACTCAGGAAGGATCAACAGGACTCGGCGAGTATCTTGCAACCCGAGAGCCGTCAACAATGCGATTGCATCCTTGGTCTTAGGAGCCGCAAAAGCGACCGAATCAACCACACTGACATGGCCAGCTTCGAAGTGCATCGCAAGAGCGCTGACGATAGACGCCCGTCGCTCTTGCTTGTTGATCTTCTTATCGTAGTTGCGAGGCTTGATCGCCAGAGCCATTCCACCGTGCGCATAGTGCGGTCCACGGATAGAACCCTGTCGAGCGTTACCAGTCTTCTTCTGCTTGTACGGCTTGCGTCCACCACCGCGAACCTCAGCTCGGGTCTTGGCGCTTTGCGTACCTTGGCGAGAGTTAGACTCTTCAGCAACAACTGTTCGGTGAATCGACGTGTGGCTGGCAGAGATGGTGGTCAGGAATCCACTGAGATCGTGGCTACCAACCTTCTTGCCGGCTTTATCCTTAATTTCGATAGCAGCCATTATTTGCTCACCTTGTTAACCGTAACGTTTGCGCCGTTAGGGCCAGGGACGGAACCGTCGATGAGCAAGAGATTTCGCTCAGCGTCGATCTTAACGATCTTGAGACCTTTCTGAGTCACCGTATCGGTACCCATTCGACCCGGACCGCGCTTACCTTTGAAAACCCTCTGAGGGCCGGTAGCACCGTTCGAGAGCGGGCGTCGGTGAGTCATGAAACCGTGAGTCATGTGCTGACCTTTAAAGTGGTACCGCTTGACACCACCGGCAAAGCCGCGACCTTTACTGACTCCGGTCACCGTCACATCTTCGCCTTCCGCAAACAAAGAAACGTCGAACTCTTGACCGAGCTCGACGCCATCAGTTTTTGCTACACGGAATTCGCGGAGGGTGCGAAGGTTCTTCGTGAGGCCTGCCTTTTTGAGGTGGCCAAATTTGGGGAAAGTGAGCTTACGCTCTGGTGCGTCTCCGTAGCCGACCTGGATTGCGGTGTATCCGTCTTTCTCTTGGTTTTTCAACTGAGTTACGTAGACGGGCCCCGCTTCCACGACGGTAACGGGCACCATTTTGCCCGCATCGTTAAAGATGTGGGTCATGCCTATTTTTCGTCCTAAAATGCCTGGAAGCATAGATTTTTCCTCGCTTCAATGCATCGTTCGACCTGTCGGATTCGTCATGAATCACTGACGTTGCCCATCGTATTTGGCGTTAAAACCAACCGGGGTCGCCCAGTCAAGCGAGCTTGGAAGCTGCGTGACGCCAGACACAGTCCGGCGCAAAGAGAAGTTATACCCTAGGTTTGAGCGGGTTTGCAACCGAGGTTCTGAGGACGCCGCTGGCTACAAGCGAAAAAACATCTTTCCCTACACGGGTCGTACAATTCCTTCCAGCAATTTTAAAGCATCATTAACTCGGATCACAGCACGGAAGGACCCGGCAAGACATATCAACCGTGAGAAAGGACTATAAGCACCACACCGCTTGGCAACTCCTCCGATTGTTACAGGCTCCCGAAGCGGATGACCGTCGGATAGATCTGCTCATTGCCTACATATATAAAAAGCCAGGTCTCGATTACTTCAAGGCACTGGTTAATGGGCATAACAACGCGCTCTTGAAAGATTGGACTACCTTCGATGTGTGGTGGGAGCTTCTTCGATATCCTGACTACGGCGAGCTGGAGATGACAATGTACGTCATCGGAGCTATGGACACGCCAAGGGCGGCAGCGACCCTCTTTGAATTTGCGATGAGTACATATCACCCGCTTGTCAGAAGCGAGGCACTGGTCGCGATGGGGCACCTCAGAAAGAACCGAAATCTCCACCTCATCATCCAGCAACTGAGGGAACCAGAAGAAGACATAACTCTGTACGGTGCTGTCGTTGCGACCGACTACGGCTCTTTGTGTGAGCGGAGCGGGGATATCCGGGATTTAGTCTCTCGGCATCTCTACCATCCCGACCACAATATTTGCAATTCGGCCGCGAGCTCATTGGCCCAAACGGACCGAGGTAAGCGCATCCTTGTGGACTATTTGTCCAGGCTTGAATCTGTGTCGGAAGAAAAACGTGACATTCACAGGATCAGAAACGTTCGGAGTGTTCTAGCTCCGCTCGACTCTGACCGCATCAGAACTTAAATTACAACAACTTACTTGTCGATAATCCACCCGCCGTGGGGCGCGGGTTCCGGAGTGGCGGCGGGGGTTGAGCCTCAGCGACGCCCCCGGCGACACTTCGGGTGGGGCGTGGCATCGGGCCGGCGGGTGGAGGCTCGGCTAAACTCTCGCTATGCCCCAAGCCATCGAACCTCGTTACGTCCTTGCCGTTCCGGACGCCGCTGCAACCAGTCTCTACTTTCAAGAAAAACTCGGCTTTGAAGAATGGAAAGCGGTTGGCGAGAACGACTGGCGGTTCGTGCGACGCGGCCCGATCAACATCCATCTCGGCACCTGCCCCGACGAAGTCCTCGCCGAGGACAACGGGAACCACTCGTGGTTCGCCTACTGGTTCGTCGAGGACGCCGACGCACTTTATAACGAGTGGAAGGCTAGCGGGGCAATCATCGGTGCCCCAATCAAAACCCAGCCCTGGGGGATTCGGGATTTTCAGATCAAGACTCCGGACGGGCACCGGATCGTGGTTGGTCAGGCGGTCTGAGCTTTGGCTGGTAGGCTTGAGTGATGACTTTGATGGAGACGTTACGGGAGCGATTGGCAGACGGGCGCCCGTTCGGGTTTTGCCCTTGGGAGGATGGCGACGGCGAGCTATGGGGCATTCTTTTGGAGCTGAATCCAGCTGGCGTCAGTGTGCATAGAATCGATCCTTTGGGACAATTTGAAGAGGTCGAGTGGTATGAGTTCGACGGCATCTGTTACTTCAATTTCGGCGACCGATATTCCCAGCGACTGAGTCGACTCCACGATTTTGCGCCGACATTACCCGACGGGACTGGGTACTACTCTGACTCGGAGAACATCGAGCGAACGATTCGCAATGCTGCTTCTTCCGGTTCTGTCATCAGAGTCAAGCTAACCCCGGATGATTCAACCTCGACTGTTCGGGTGTTGTCGTTTGACGGCGAACAGGTGGTCATGCGAGACTATGACGATTTGATGCAGCCCTATGGGGTGCTCGTTCATCGACTCAGCGGGATCACGGGCGTCCGCGCCGGGACGGCTTATGAGGAAGCGGACGAGTTCCTTGCGACGTTCACAAATCAGACAGTCAACTGACCGACACAAATAAGCCGACTGTTGCCCGTAGGGTTATCCCTCGTAACATCAAGCCAGCCCCGGTAACGGAGCGAAGGATTTACGAAGATGACCCATGACGAAGAACTCCAACTGTCGGTGATGAATGCGCTTCACGCCAACCCACTGATCGACCCGCGACACATTGGAGTCGCGGTGAACGAAAAGGTGGTGACCCTGACCGGAGTCGTTCCCGGCTACTACCAGAAGTTGCAGGCCGAAAAAACGGCGTTGCATGTTCCCGGGATTCGGGGGCTGGCTCAGGAGCTAGACATTAAGCTGGCCCATGAGCATGATCGAAGCGACACTCAACTCGCCGAGTCGGCAGCTGAGCATATCCTTTGGGACATGGCGGTTCCTGCAGGAATATCGGTGACGACCGAAGACGGTTGGGTTACCCTGACCGGCAACGTCCAGTGGCCTTACCAGCGGCTTGCTGCGGAGCACGCCGTTCATCGTTTGTACGGCCTGAAGGGCATTTTTAACCATGTTGTGGTGAAGCAAGAAGCGACGATGGCCCACATTAAGACTCAGATTGAGGACACCTTGAAGCAGGCCGCTCAGCGGGAGGCGGATCGGATTGACGTTCGGGTCAATGATGGCGTGGTCACTCTTCGCGGAGTGGTTCAGGGCTGGAGCGAGAAGAACGACGCGGTTCGGGCGGCGTGGGCGACTCCTGGCGTTTCGAAGGTCGACAACTTCCTTGAAGTTGGTGTCTGATGAACTTTGACTTGGTGACCAACCCTGGCCGCAGTTGGTCGCCCATCCCCGCTAAAGTCTCCGCTTCCGCGGAGCAAGCGGCTCCTGAATTGAGCAAACGATATGAACACTACTACAACACAGCAAACCGTTACCGGCACATTCGACACTCACAACCTTGCGGAAGCTGCGGTGATGCAGTTGGTGAAGCAGGGTTACAAGATGAGTGACCTCACCGTTCTGGGCATGGATTACCACAGCGAAGAGCATCCGGTGGGTTTTATCAATACCGGAGATCGGATGATTGCCACTGGTTCCTACGGAGCATTTTGGGGCGGGCTTTGGGGCATGCTCTTTGGCTCGGCATTTCTGTTTATTCCCGGCGTCGGACCTATCGTCGTCGCGGGTTGGCTGGCTTCATCGCTAGTTGGCGCCGTTGAAGGGATCATTGTCGGCGGAGCGCTAGGGGCGCTTGGCGCCGCTCTTCTCAGCTCGGGAATTCCAAAGGATAGCGTTGTGGAATATCAAACGAGCGTCCAAGCCGGAAAATTCCTCGTGATCGCCCGAGGCGATGAGAAGGCGCTGGAGATAGCGCGCACTGCATTCCATTTAGGCTGATCTGTTTGATCGATCATTCGCCCCGAGGGCTTCGCTCTTGGGGTGATTTTTCGGGCGCGGGTGTAGAGTTCGTGGGGCAGTTTAGGTTCAAACTTGTCAGGATTTAGTCGAAAGTTGGGCAGTAAAGGGCAGCCCGCTTTTAGCTGCTGGGCAGTTTTTGTTCAGTAGTTTGAATCATCACTTACTAGGCGACGAAAACGGGGAAAAGTCAACCAAGTGACTCCGTTTTCGAAGCCCGGAAACATGAATACAACTTGTTTTTTATGCAACCGTTTGGTAGCATAATATCGCTATGAAGCAAACTGAGCTAGCAAAAACATGGACCGAGAGTTCCCAGGACGGCTTTCTTCGGGGGTTGAGATACATCCCTGACGAGGCACTCTCGTGGTCACCATCGCCAACAAGCAAGAGCGCACTCGCAATCGCGACGCACGTCATCGCTACAAACCACTTCTTCGCGCAAACCTTGGAGAATCCCAATGGGACTCCGCCAGAGTTTGCCTTCATTGACGCTAAGACCGAGGAGCTTTCGAGCCACATCGTTGACCGCGAGAGTGCAGTTTCGCACTTTAATCTGTCGTGCGAGGCGATTTTGACTGCGGTCTCGAACACCTCGGACGCGCAGGCGGAAGGAGAAGTAAACACTCCATTTGGACCGAAGGCATTCGCAAGCTGGTCCCTGGTGCCGTCGACTCACATGGACTACCACGTCGGTCAGTTGGCCTACATTCAGTCGCTCCTCGGGGATGACAAATTCCATTGGGACGACTCGGACCCGTTGACGGCAGCCTTGAGTCCGGCTTAAACGGCAGAGCCTCGACTTATCACTACCCCTTCCCTGTACAGAGCGGCGGGGGTAGTTCCGAAGCTCGCATACTCGCAGTCTTACGAGAGTGGAGGTATCAAACTTTTGAACAACATGAAGGAAAACGTCGTTATTGAGTTTTCGCACGATCAGGCACTTGTGTTGTCGCACATGCTGTATCGTTATCAGCAAACTGATCGGCTTGCTCTCGCTAATAATGCGGAGTATCTGGCCCTTTCCGCCGTGTCGGGCCAACTCGACACGGCCCTTGTTAAACCATTCATGAGTAACTACGGTGAACTCTTGAGCGCGGCTCGGGAGCGCCTTGCGGAGGGCTTCGAGGGTCTTGCTCCTGGTGTCGAGCCAGATGCTGAGGATCTTTCTTTATGAATGAGTCAACTTGTTAGGAGACAACTCACGGACAAACTGGGCATTGGTGGATGGGGAGAGGTGATGATTCTTCGCTTGACCGCCCGACCAGGTTGCAAGTAGTTACCTTGTAACCTGGGTGGCTCGCCGAGCTTAACTAACCTTCCAATTCGGGTAGCTCTGGCTGCGGGGTGTGCTCTGGGAATCGCTTTTTATATAGTGTCTTGAACTCGTCTTTGTTGCTTGACATTTTAAGAATAGTAAGTGTCTCACGCATTTGTATCCGCAATTTTTCGATACCATATCCTGCCGATAAGTGTTGGTGAAATCGGTCCTTGCGGGTACCAAGATGATCGATTTTTGGGTTGATCCGGTCTAATTCAGCAAGCACCTCTCCGTTTTCTAGTGGGGAATAAATATAGTTCCTGGTGAAAATAGCGAAGTGCTGTGGGCGGTTCTGAACAACGGCGCCGAGTCTAGTCCTTTTCAACTGCCTGGATCCGTATACGCGGTTCAACTGTTCATAAAATTCGTCTGGAAACTCCTTCTCCCATTCTCGTTTTTCGGACTCGATATACTGTTGGACCAGGAAGCGTAACGCTCCTGGGTCCCGGATCTGCTGATAGCCGGTTGCTTCATCAATAAGCGCAACAACACCTACCTTGCTAAATGCGGTAATCAAAATTTGAGACTGAATTGAAAGTCGTTTTTGCGTCGGAGTAAGGTCCCCTCGCTCAGCGGCCCTAGAGATAGCCTTTGCGACTTCAGAGAGTACGTCGGCGTCGTACCCGTGCGCGATTTCACCGACAGCAGGTCGGAAGTTAATGGGATTATCGATTTTTTCTTGAAGGAGGGGCGATAAGCTTGAGACAATTCCTTTCCTAGACATTGTCTTCATAAATGCATTACCACCTTCGGACTTCAGCCCAAGTGCTCTGGCCATTCCGCGCTTGTGGAAGACCCTACGTCCGTCCTCAAGCACGTAACAGTCGAGGTCGAGGTCGCCGATCATCATTCGACCTTGGTGAGTTGCCTTTGGCAGCTTTATTTCTGGAGTTTGCTTTACTTCCATTTTGTTGAGTATACCCGGATCCAAAGGCCTTATTCAGATTCAAGCAATCTGGATCCACAGAGTTATTCTCCCAGATGCCTCTGCCTTCGCATATGCTGTTGTATTCTTTGGGGCTAAATGTGCGAGTCAGGGGGAAGTCGTCAATGCCTCTGCGGTACGACTGAATAAAATCTCAGAGCTTGGAGACACAGTTAAGCGGACACTTGAGCGAAAACTTGAGGGTGTGAGGTCGTTGGCAGGACCGTCCGTCCGGACAATCCAACCGATCCGAGAGGAGCGAGTATCTGGAGCCAGTAAAGGCCAGGGTTGCCTGAACACCTACTTCACGTTGCAGATCACAGAGAACTTGTGAGTCAGACGACAGCTGCCATATTAGCGTGTTCAGCGCCGAAGGCACCCCATCCTCTCGAATGACGAACAGGTCAAGCGCCCCCCTGCCCACAGCACCACTGTAGGCAACTTTTCCGCTCTCTATCAGCGACCGTTCCCAACAAGATCGTGCATTTATGTGCTCAGTCGGGCTTACTGGACGGTCAAGTCCCATGTGTTGCCGGAGCCATACTTCGTCAGGGTAGAGAAGACTCTCATCTAATGAATCCTTGCTGAGTCTTACTACACCTACATTCGTCGTAGGTGTGATTCTCCCATTATCAACATCTCTCTTCGTGTCTAGAGCATATTTGGGAGCCAAGCAGTCGGTGAGGTAAACGAAATTAGACACGCCATGAAAAATTGAAGACCTGTATGAAGATGTCTGGTTAGGTTGCAACCCTGAACTTTCGATGGGGGCGATTTTGGGTTCAGGAAAGCCGTGATAAAGAAATGTACTCATGGCTGAATTCTGCCCCATTGCAAAGACACTGGTCAATGATGTACACTCCACCAGTTCTCTAAAGACAGCAGGTGGAAACTTAATGTCCAGCGCAAGCCGGACGCCAGCCGAGGAAACTAAAAACGAGTGTGTTTCACCTCGTGTCCCCCGCAAAGGGACGTCTCTTCTGCGCCGTTTTCCCTTCGAAACTTTTCGAGATCAGGTGCAAATTAATGCCCACAGAAGCAAAAGCACAAGTGATCGAGCAGGCGAAGGAGTGGTACTCCAAGTCGTCGGGCGTGATCTTTGCTGACTACCGCGGACTCAGTGTTAAGCAGATGCAGGGGCTTCGAGCCGACCTTCGAAAGAAGGGCGCCGAAATCCATGTTGTCAAGAACACGTTGTTCCGAGCGGCAGTTGGCGAGGATGTCAACACCCTTCCGGCTGAGTTCCACAACGGCACAACCGCATACGCTTACATCTTCGAAGATGAAGCGGGTTGTGCAAAGGCACTACTCGATTTCGCTAAATCCAGCAAGAAGCTCGTCGTAAAAGGCGGACTCTTTGGTGGCAAGGCGATGTCTGCTGACCAGGTGAAGTCCCTTTCGGAACTTCCTCCGCGCGATGTTCTCATCTCGCAGGTTATCGGAACCATCGCTGCTCCTCTCAGCAACCTCGTTGGAACTATCGAAGCCCTTTATGCGGAACCAATCCGCACGATCGGCGCGGTGGCCGACCAGGCAGCCGAGAAGGCCGCCGCATAAGCGTCTCGTATTTGAGCCCCGTAAGGGCTCCCCGATTTAAACACACAGAAGAGAAAAGAAATGGCATCCATCGATTCAATCGTTGAAAGTATTAGCGGACTTACCGCAATCGAGCTCTCCGAGCTCAAGAAGGCACTTGAGGACAAGTTCGGCGTCACCGCCGCAGCTCCTGCGTTTAACCCAGCTATGTTCGCTGGAATGGCTCCGGCCGGCGGCGCTGCTGCTGAAGTCGAAGAGAAGACCTCGTTCGACGTCATCCTTGCTGAGGCAGGCGGACAGAAGCTCCAGGTCATCAAGGTCGTTCGCGAACTCACCGGACTTGGCCTCAAAGAAGCCAAGGACCTCGTCGACGGCGCTCCACAGCCTTTGAAACAGGGCGTTTCGAAGGAAGAAGGCGAATCGATCAAGAAGCAGATCGAAGAAGCCGGCGGAAAGGTCGAAATCAAGTAAGCCCCGGCTTATTGATCTTTCAAAACTCGCTCCGATTCATTTTGAATCGGGGCGAGTTTTCTTTTAGCCAGGGCTTGGTTGATGGGGTAGCCGATAGCGACGAGCCAGGAGAGGTAAAGCCACCAGTCGCCGAGTGTTTGATAGGGCGTCCAGCGTCGGTGCGGTTGGAGCAATCCGTAAGTAGCTTTTTGCTCGTCCTTCAGTTCGGTTTCGATGTTGCCATATCGGTTGACGAACATGCTACCGAACCGTCCGTCGCAACGAACTATGCTCACACCATTTTCTGCGGCACGGAAAGGAGTGTAGGCAGCGTGCATGGCCGCAACGAAATGGTTTTTGGATTCAGGGTCGATGGTGGGCAGTGCTATGACTTTGACTCCAGGAAGAGCCGCCGTCTCGCGAATCACCGACGGATAGCAAGAATCAAAGCAGATATTGAGACCCACATTTCCAAAAACTCTCTCAAGCGGCACGGCGACGGCTTTTGACCCTGGAGTGTGCATATTCTTCTCTCCAGCGAAGAGTTTGCGTTTTTGGTAGCGTTCGCTTTCATACCCTTTATTCGTGACAGAAGCCACGTTAAACGGTAGAGGAGAGTGGTCATCTGGGAAGCTGGTGACGATAGCTGGGGTAGAGCGACTAAGTTCTTTGAGTTTGGAGGTGTCGCCTCGCGGCGCGAACATTATCCCGCCGAACTCGGGCCAAACAACGAACTGAGTTCGGTGGTTCAGCTTCTGAGTCGCGGCTTCCATCGCATCTTCGCTGCCGTCTTGGAACTGGGCCACGGCTGCGATGCTTGTGCCGGGAATCGCAATTCCGAGGGGCCGCGAACCTTGTCCCTTCCACAAAAGGAGAGCGATGGAGATTGCCGTAATTGGAATTCTCCAAGACTTGTTACTTTGAACAATCGCGAAGTTGATTAACCACGCCACGTAGCTGACCAGCCAGATCCCCCCCATCGTGGAAATCATCATGGCAACGCGATCTCGATACAACGCCAGCCCCAGGTGAGCGGGAATCTGGGAGAGGAGGACGGATTCGAGCGCGACGGCGAGGGCGGCGAGCCACCAGATTGGCCGTTTCGAGTTCTTGCCATCGGCCCAGATGGCGAAGAAGATCGCGAAGACGAAGGCGTAGAGTCCGCAGGCGGTGTAGTTCCAGCCGGAGGAGGGTTCGAGGTGTTTGATCTCGGAGAGCCAACCGGTGGTTGTGAGGTACGCGAACCAAAAAATCGCCCCGAGACCGCCGAGGAATCCGGCGATGGCCCCTTTCTCTTTGGTGGCGTAGAGCAGCGGAACGAGGGCGACAAGGATGAGGGCGCCCTTCTCGCCCAGCGGCATGGCGAGCGTGATCAGAGTTCCGGTCGCGAGGGCGGCCAGGATCAACAGGAGTCCAGAGATCGCGGCCTTCTTCATCGTGTGGATATTATAAGGTCTTTTCCAGGCACTCCACATCTCGCATCACCATCCAGAGCGGCACGATGCCGATGATTCCGAAGAGGGAGTCGATGATGCGCCAGCCGAAGGGGATGCCCCTGATGGGGCCGCAGGTGAACGCCAATAGCGGCACCAGGGCGCAGGTCCACATGCCCCATTTGATGATGAATTTGTTCTTGACCGGGTCGCGGTAAGGGCCGACGAAGGCTCCGGCGATGGCGAGGTGGCCGAAGGCGAGCCAGTCGGTTCCATAGGCGATAAAGGGGTAATTCTGGTCGTTGTTTTGCAGGCCGGCTTGGACGGTGCGGAGCCAAGTGGCGAGGCCGCCGTCGCCTTGGCCGAACCATTGGACAAGGAGGTTGACCTCCCAAGTGAGCGGGAAGGCGGTGACTCCGCTGACAA
The DNA here is from genome assembly GCA_965248555.1 of Fimbriimonas sp. GTDB lineage: Bacteria > Armatimonadota > Fimbriimonadia > Fimbriimonadales > Fimbriimonadaceae > Fimbriimonas. The sequence goes on from CBDFJP010000002.1 coordinate 1,161,733, forward strand.
CGACGCCGAAAATGAACCCTCCGAGGAGGATCCGGATTCGGCGGAGGCGTTGGGCGGGGGTCACTACTTTAGTCTACGCTGTTTCCATGACTTCCCTAGCCAGCTTTCCGGTCCCCGGAGGGATGCCATTTACCTTAGCGGCGGCGAAGAGAGTAAGCCCGTTCCCATGAGCGAACGAAGCCCTCGGCACCTCGGAAGATGGACATCATCTCCTGGTCGGTCGCTCCGACATTGTACAGATCTTGAAGGTAATCGGGGAGCAAACCGTAGTGGGCGAGGCCGTCTCGGTTGATGTTCCAGTACCGCCGTCCCGATCCGACGGGCATCAGTGTGCGCTGGAGTGGGTGGCCTGCTCTGAACTCTGCGGAATCTTGGATAAACCTTGCTCCGGTCGGAATCCGGGAGGGACCGTGCATGTACCTGACCTTGTTCCCACCACTACGAGGGTCGGCGTTCATATCTCCGCCGTTCATATCGGTACCTAGCGAGACGCCGGCATCCGGTGCGACTGTCCGAATCTTTCGGATCGTAGCAAGTACCGCCTCGGTACCACCGCTGGTCCCGATCCCGAAGGATCCGCCGGAATCCATCATGCGGGCCATCTGCGCTGGCTGCATGGCTCGTTCGTCGGCTCCTTCGGCACCCAAAGTGCGGATTCCACCATGGGTCCAAACTGTCGGGTACGGCTTCGTACCTCTTGGGACGAATCGACTGCACTCATTGAGAATTCCACCAATCGTGTCCTGCCCCGCGTGGGCAAGATCAATAATATCACCCTGTTCAGCAAGGTAGCGCACCGCCTCTTCCCCAGCACGCGTGAGCGGTTGAGCGTTCATGTGCCCTCGCAACGGGGCATACTCGCTGTCGAAGATTGTGTTGGTGTTCGTGGTCGCACTCACGCCTGCGGGAATGCTGAGCACTTCTTGGAGTTCTCCAAGTTTGTCCTTTTGGAATTTGTAAGTTACTCCGTCGGCAGTCGTGTTCCCTTCTCGGACCCGGAACGGCCTTCCGTGATAGATGCCGTTCATCGAGTTGAACAAGTTGTTATAGCTAGCCGCTCCGCCGATGAAGTTGTCGACGAGGTGAACCATCGTAAAAATTCGCACGCCGTTTGCGTGAAGAGTTCTGAGCTGATTGACTGACGTGAGCCAATCCGTTTCCACACTTAACACGATAATCATCTTGTTTTGCGCGGCGATTTGTCGAGCCTCCTGCGGAGTGGTGGCGATACCCATCCAATCTCCGTTTGCCCGGACAAAGTCTTTGATGGCGTTGACCTGTCGAACACAGGCGTTCACTTCAGTATCGGGATTGATAAATTTCTGGATGCTATCACCTCGGAACCCCGTTTCTAAGAGATAGGTTGCGACTTGGTTTTCGAGAACAGAGGCAACCATCAGCCTCTGACCACCCTCGTATGCTCGTCGAATCCAGTTAACGTGCATTTGTTGGTGGTTAGGCTCGTAACGGTGGGGCCAAGAGCCAAACCCGGGGTAACCCTGCTTATCATGTCTGTGCTTTCCATCGTTGAAACTGGCATAGACGATCTCGCGTACGGTTTTTCCTTTTGCCATTTGGGAGAGCCAGTTCTCGGGGCCGTTGGCTCCGTGGCCACCACCATCGCATGCGGGCATATCTCGCTCGAAGGCTTTCTCTTCCGCGGCATATCCCTCCTCGTATTTGTTGCCAATCCCACCCCAAACGTAGTGACCTCCGGAAGACATTTGGGCGACGGGATGGGAGTGTAGGTCAGCCCATCCATAAATCGGAGGAGCAGAAACAGTGAAAGTCCGTGCGAAAACAGCGGGATCGATTTGAATGAACGGCAGAGGCTCGGCGACCTTTGTCAGCTTAAAGCCGTCAAAATTCAAGTGCCCAGTCCGCGAGTTGTCGAGAATGAATATTTTGGCATTCTTGCCTCTCAGGGCGGCAGGAATGCTCCACACTTGGCTCGTTAGCTGTTCTGACCCGGTGCCCAAGAAGCGGTGAACCAAGCCGTACCCCGGAAGGTTCGCCCCATGACTTCCGACTGGGAGTGTCGAAGCTGCTCCCTCAACCCAAACTTCGATTTGTAGCCCCGTATCCTGCCTCGTTCCACCCAGCAATACGGCCAGGGAGTCATTGTTCAGTGCAAACGGATCCGAAAATCCCCAGGCGATGATGTTCTCCTCAGGCGGCCTTTGAGTTGAAAAATTGATCTTAGTTGACCAGCCAGTCGAGTAGAAGTTCTGCCCATCCGCACCTGACTTGTAACCTTGCGAATTAAGGTGACGGAACCAGGAGCCAACCCAGTAGTCGCCGCGGAGGGTCACGGGGTCGGGCGGGAGCGAACCCCCAGCAGTTTTTGCGAGCGGATACGCAGACGGGTTCACATGGCCAGGAGTGGCATTGGAAACAAACAGACGCCATCCGGTCGGATTTCCGCTCGCATTCAAAGACTCGAACCCTTTCCAATCCGGAATGATGGAGGGAAAATCACGTTGAATCCCTCCGAGCCGACCGAGGTCGATCTGGTCAAGTTTGACGTCAAGCCCTTGTCTGGCAAGCGCGGCGGTGAGTAGTCCTTGAAAAAGCATATAAATTTCCTGGCCGGGAGGGCAAGGAAATCATACTACTCGGTCAGACTAAAAGCAAATATCCACCGGTTTGTTAACACTCAATGAAAATCCGCTCGGCTTAAGCTTGCCAGTTTTGGAGTTGATGCGGAAGGACTTGATGACGTTGTCCTCTTGTCCGGCCACGAGGAGCCAGTTTCCGCTCGGGTCTATTTTCATGCCTCGTGGGGTTTTGACTCCGGCGGAAGTGATTTCGATGAGCTTGAGCTTGCCGTCCTTTTGAATTGCGTAGGAGGCGATTGAGTGATGGCCTCGGTTAGAGACATAAACGTAGTTGTCAGCATGGAGGCGGATTTCTGCAGTAGACATTCCCTTTAGGTCAGTTCCTGCGGGGAGTGTCGAGAGAGTATTGATTAGCTTTAGAGTTCCCTTCTTGGCGTCGAACTTGAGGGCCGAGACGGTGCAGTCCAATTCGTTATTCACATAAAGGGTGCTTTTTGCGTAGTGAAAGACCGCGTGGCGGGGACCGGCTCCTGGTGCAGTTTTGAACCTGATCGGAGTAGCTAAGGATCCCTTTTTGAAAACAAGAACTTCGTCGGTCCCAAGGTCGCAGGCGAAAATGTGTTTGTCAGTTTCTTCGCCGATGAAGTGGGCGTGGGAGGCGTCTTGTCGAGACTTGTTGGGACCTGATCCGATGTTGGTGAAAAATGACGGGGTTTGAAGCTCGCCTTTTGCACTGAGGAAGTAACGAGCGAAGACACCTTTGTTATAGTTCGCGACGACGATTCCGTCGCCGTCGTAGTCCAGGTGGCAGGGGTAGTCGCCGCCGCTGGGCTGGTGATTAATCTCCTCACCCTTCATATCAAATCCCCAAATCTCGCCTTTGGCTGTTTCACTAACGGCGTAGAGGATATCGCCACGGTGAAGGAGGTAGCTGGGGTTTTGGAGCTTGGCAAACAGCTTCTTTTGGGTGAGCTCACCGGTCTGAATATCGAGAAGTGCTTGGTAAACTCCTTCGCTTCCGCCGGGGGAGGTGTAGGTGCCAATAAAGAATGCGAGGAGGCTTGTGGGCATCATGGAAGTTTACTGCGCGATCTCGTAGAGCGTTCTTCGTGCGCTGAACTGTTGCTTAGTTTTGAGTTTGCCCTCAAAAATCGCATCACCAACGAGTTGTCGCCACTTATTGCGGATGTCTTCGGCGAGCGGCTCGGAGCGGGGTTGGGTGAGGCTCTGATTCCACTTGTCGAGGTCGAGTGGTGACGGGTTGTTAAGATAGACGTGCGTGATGCCGAGCTGCTTGAAGTTATCGATCATCTCTTCGGCAGACTGCATTTTTGCCCAGGCAACTTCGGTGGTGTGGCCGGGGCCGGCCCAGAAGTAGGGTTTATCGAGGTAGAAGCCGAAGACCTCGTCTAGGAGGGCAATCTTCTTGACGGCGGGGTCGTCTTTAGTGACCTTGTTAAGGGTGGCGGTGGCGACCTTTCCGGAGACTCTTTGGCCGTCGGTAGCTTGGAAGCCTTCTAGGAATTCCTGCTCAGTGAGTCCTCCCGCTAGGACAGGGAGACGCTCTTGGATGATTGCAGCGTTGTAGAGGTAAAGACTGGCGAGGAGCTGGATTCCGGCGGCGGCGGGGATGAGATGCTTGGTCGGCTTCCAGTCGATGGCTCTTGCGCCGAGGGCGAGGAGGGGGATGGCGAGGGCGAGGATGTAGCGCGACTGCTGACTCAGGACGGTCCAGGCGAGAAGCTGGATTCCGATCATGAGTGCGATGCTTCGGTCGAACTTGCTGGCGAGACCTTTTGCGATTCCGGCGGCGCCGGTGGCGAGAAGCGCAAAACCGAGGCTGACGAAGGCGAAACCTTGGCCCGCCGTTTGTCCTGGGTTGGTGAATCGTCCAGCGTTTCCTACGAGGCCGAAGATGCTGTTGCCGATGTTGGCGATGCCTTGGTAGCCGAAGGTTTTTTGCTCTTCGGAGTACATGGCGGCGGCGGCGGCGTCCCAGTTTTTGCCGCCGAGGACGCTGGAGAAGAAGGGGTAGACGGGGTTTCCGACGACGATCCAGTTCTTGATGTACCAGGGAGCGGCTACTGCTATCGCTACGGCGACGGCTTGGGCAGCGATCTTGCGATCGCCCATAACGAGCATCAGGAGTCCGGCGATGCCGATGCTTTGGAGCCCGGTGTACTTGGACCCGGCGGCGAGGCCGAGCATGATTCCGGCAAGAATCGCGTCTTCCCTTTTTCGGCTCTCGATGTGGAGGGCGGCAAAGTAGAAGCCGAACCCGGCGAACAGGCCGTGGGCGACGTCGATGTAGGCAGTGCCGCTCTCCCAGATGACCATCGGGATACTGGCGAAGATGAGCGCGCTGATCGCTCCGGCTTTCTTGCCGAATCGGTCGCCGAGCACGCCGTAGATGGCGAGCGTTCCAAAGGCGGTGAACCACCAGACGAAGGCTTTAGCTCCGGCTTGGCCGCCGATCTTGAGACCAATGAGGAAGAGACCGTCAACGGCGGCGGGAAAATTGGAGTGGTGAATGTACGAAACGCTGCTGACATGGCCTTCTTGGAGCCAGATTTTGGGGACGGCGAGGTGATAGGCGACGCTGTCCCAGTCGAGGGCGGTGGATGGGGTGAGGACTCCGACGAGGGAGATGAGGAGGGGGATTAGGGCAAGAAGTGCTAGCCGGTCGACTTGGACCTTTGGTTTGCTTTTGACAAAGTAAATGAACCAGCCGCCGATTGCAATAAGTGACAGAGCTCCAAAGATTGTCAGGCCTGCGTAAATGCCCGAGCCCTTGTTAAGGAGTCCAGCAAAATATGTGATGGTTCCAACGGCTCCTAGCCCCACTAGCCCCGAAACGCCGAATCCATTGGCCCAGGATGCCCCCTGCTGAAAATGTGCAATGATTCCACTGGCCAATGCGCCTGCACCGATTGCGTAGAGACTGACAAGCAGAAATCCGACCATTCCCGACAAGTATCCCCCAAAAACGAACCCTCGGGGGGGCATTGTCCACCGAGGGAGTTCATCCGAGTTTCCGCCTACTTCCTGATGTAACCGTGCATGCGGAGCCAGGAAGCGAAGTTTTCGAACCAGCCGGTGCTGGTCGTCTCCTTCGGATACATTCCGAAGCCGTGGCCGCCTTGCTCGAAGAGGTGGAACTCTACTGGGCGCTTTGCGGCTTTCCAGCTGTCAATGAGTCCGAAGCCAGCGTTTGCGAAGAATGGGTCGTCTGCGGCGAGGGCGATGTAGAGCGGTGGAGCGTTGGCGGGGACTTTGACGGCGTTGAGCGGTCCGTAGATGTCGCCAATAAACGCCGGATTGGCACCTTCGCCCTGCAAGGCGGTAGAAAGGGTGAGCATTGCGCCGGCAGAGAAGCCGATCATGCCGACTTTGGTCGGATCAACGTTCCACTCTTTCGACTTTGAACGGACGAGGGCGAACGCAGCAACGGCGTCGGCGATCATGGGGGCGATGTTTCGAGCCGGATCTTGAGCCACAGCCGGAGCACGGCGCTCGGTGCTTGCGAACATCTCCTGCATCGACTCCGCAAATCCTGGAAGCGTCGCCGGAGTAGGGTTCAGGCGATATTTGAGGACAAACGCGGCGACGCCTTTCTTGTTGAGGGCTTTAGCGACGTTCCATCCTTCGTTTTCCATCGACAGAGTTCGGAAACCTCCCCCTGGAGCCACGATGACTGCGGCGCCGGTTGCCTTTGATTTTGGCGGTAGGAACGGCGTGAGCGTGGCGGTGTTCACGTTTCTCGCAAACATGCTTCCGTACTGCGAGTGCCAGGACTCTTCGGCGGTCGCGGTCGGCATCTTGCCCGTCCCGAGTTCGATTGCGCCCGGCTGCTTGGGGATTGGGATCGGAGTCATTTTGTCGTTTTGGGCGATAGCGGTCATAGCTGAGATCATTGTGAGGGAGGTAGCGATTGCACGTGTACATCGGCGTGTTGTTAACTGCATGTTCGATTTCACCTGGGCAAGGTTTAGTACCGCCAATCTGCCCCTGAAGCCAGAAGGTGATTGACCGATAAACCCATTATATACACACGCCGGAATAGATATAGCTGGCGGACAAAATTGATGATCAAAAATCTCGGCCGGTGCCGGTTCCAAACGCCTGTCCGCGGCGGCCGAAGCCGTTGTTCGTATCGAACGGAATGATCTTGAGGCGGATGTAGAAGGCGATTTCTCGACCGCTTCGGAAGCCGGCGCCGAAGTCGCTGATAGTTAGGATTGCCTCGGCGTCATGCAGGTCGTAGACCATCGAATACTGCTGGGTGTCGAACTGTTTTGTATAACCATTGTAGCCCAAATTTGCACCTATCCGCGTCTTGCCGATTCGCAGGCCGTCGAGCATGAGGTTCATGGTTGACCAAGTCGAGCGCTGGGCGTCATAGCGGGCGCCTAGGGACGCCATGAGGGAGGGGGTCTGCCATTGCATGTCGAGGCGGACGTTGCTCCAGACGGTGTTGAACGTGTCATAGCTGGAGAGCGTGCGAAGAGAGAACGCCTCGCCGAGGCGGTACTCGGAGCGGATTCCGACTTGCTGCCAGGGAGTATCCCCCTTTTCTGCCCGCGAAAAATCGTAGCCAGTTTGGATACCAAAGCTCGACTTCGAGTTGGTCATCCAGGAGAGGTCGAAGCTGGAATAGTTGGTGATTCCGGTTCGGTCGATCGCCAGCGGCGAGTAGCCGAAGGGGCGGAGGTAGGAGTAGCGAAGGTTGGCGGTGAGGCGTTTGCCGAGGGAATAGGTTCCGGCGGTGCCGAAATTGAGGCGGTACTGAGCAGTGTCGTCGGAATAGAGCCCTTGTTGGAAGTTGCCGTTGAAATCGAGCCGCCACGGGCCCTTATCGCGGATGGCGCGGTTGACTCCCATTTGGAAGTTGGTGCGAGTGATCCGGCCCTGGGTGATGGGGTCGAGGTACTCGCCAAGGGACATTTCCGTGGTGAACGGCAGCGATTTGCTCGCCTTGGTGCCCATCAGGCGGTTGGAATCGGAGCGTAGCGTTAGCACCGGCGTACGGTCAGAACCAGGGAAGAAGTTAGCGATTTCGCCGATTGGGATGGTGCGCTGGTATTCGAGCGTTGCGGAGGCGCGCTTGAGGTCGGATTGGCCCTGGAAACGGACGTCGACAGTCTGCCGTTCGGCGCCCGAGGAGCCGTTTGAGCGGTTCCAGGTCATGTCCAGTGACGTGCTGGATTTGCCAAACTGGCGACGGTCGCCGAGGGTGAAGGTCTGGTTTTCGTTCTTAAAGGTGCCGGTTTCTTGAGCTTGGCGGGAGAAAGATAGCGTCGTGGTTTTACCGATATTGGCCTGCACCCGGGTGTTCTGCGTGGTCGCCGAAGGGGTCGTCAGGTAGTTGTTGCGCTGAATGTCCTGGTCGATCAGCAGGTTGCCCCACCGCAGCTTTTGCTCGTGTTGCAGGTTGGCGTTGAAAGTGTTGATGTTGCCAAAAATTCCGTAGAGGCGGGCGACGCCGTTGATGTCTTTGTTGCGGTAGTAGTAGTTGGTTCCCAGCCCGGTGCCGAGCTTGCTCATGTAATCGGTCCTCACCGCCGCGCGATCCTCGCCCTTCATGGGGAAGCCGTAAGTGTTTTTGATATAGAACCCTTCATCCTCGGTTTGGCCCATTTGGGGCAGGTACTTGAAGCTGCGATCGCCCAGGGGAATCCAAAGAATTGGGAGGCTGATGACATTTCGACCCAGGATGTTGAGCTTCACCTTCTTGAAGATGATCTGCTTGCCCGGTTCGATGGTGGCGGTTTCGGAGTCGAGGTGAAAGTGAGGGGTTTTGTAGTCGCAGGAGGTAAAGATGCAGTCGGTCGCGTCGATCCGCTTGCTGTTCCCCTGGCTGGTTTTTCCGGAGATGTAGGCATCGCCTTGGATCTTGTTCCCGACGGTATTCGGAGAGATTTTGATCTGGCTGTAGTTGGCGAGGAAGGTGCGCCGTTTGAAGTCGACAGTGACGGCGTCGCCCACGACGGTCTCGTCTTTTCCGATGAGACGAACGCTGCCAGAGAAGCGAAAGATTTGGGTATCACGGTCGCCCTCGATCTCCTCCGCAAGGCATCGATAACCTTTGTAAAGGATCTCGGCTCCTTCAGTGAGTTTCACTTTTTTGCCGGAGTTGGAAGCATTTCCGAAATGGACAATATCGATAAGTTTTTCGTCAGGAGTTGGAAGGGGCTTTCCTTGTGCCGGCACTGAGACAGGTGATTGCTTTTTGAGGACCACCTGGCGAACCATGTCCTGTATCGCCATTCCCTGCGAAAAGGCAATGGAGGGGACAAACAAGAGTGACCATGCTAGAAGCCTCACTCTAACTTCCTCATGAAAACCAGCCCAACGACCAGGAACAGGATGTCGGGCATCCAGGTGATGAGGATCGGGTTCACTTTGTCGGCCTTATCCGCGATCTCGGTGCAGATGATGAGCACGTTGTAGTAAGCCATCGAGATCACCATACTGATCATGACGCCCGCGAAGCCGCCAAACTTCGCCATTTTGATCGAGAAAAACGGGGTCACGAGGGCGAAAATCACGCACATCGCCGGGATGCTGAACTTCTTGTGAAGCGAAATTTCCTGCCGCACCGACGAGCCGCCCATCTGCCGGGTGAGCTTGATCTGTTCGATCAGTTCAGGAATCGTCAGCTCGCTGTTATCCTTATTCACCGAGCCGCCCATCAGCTCGCGGATGCTGATTTTTTGGTTGATGATGAACTCTTTCGATTTCGAGATAATCGCGTTACTTCTACCCGGCTTCACCACGATGGAAGTGGCATCGGCGAATTTCCAAACGCCTATACGATAGGTCCCCTGTTGAGCCGAAATGACGGAGATATTGGACTCGTCGGTGCGGTCGACCAGGAGCGTGTCACGCAGGTTGAGTGTCTCATCCCCCTGGTTTATGATGGAGCCGATGGAGACCGTGTAGTTCTGAATCTTGATCGGCCGGTTCGACACAAACGACCCCATTCCCGCCAGGACGCTAGCCGACATCTGAAGCTCAAGCGACCTTTTGGTAGCGTAGGGCGTTAGCTTGGTGATGCAGAAAAAGTTGAGGAGCCCGGCAAAAACTCCAAACCAAAGCACCGGCCAGACCACCCGAAGCACTCTTCCACCAGCGGCGCGGATGGCGGTGATCTCGCTCTCGCGAGAAATTCTTGAGAGTGCGAGCGAGCTCCCCAGAGCCAAAGCAATAGGAAAAACTAGGTTCAAACGCTCGGGTGTCTGCCACAAAATCACCTGAATCGTGGTGAGGAGCGGTACGTTTCGGGTCTGCTCGTTCTTCGCCAAGAACAGATAGATGTCGGCCTGCGACAGCACCATTACGATCAAAAACGAGAGCAGGAAGATCGGGAAGATTTCGCGGTAGATGTAGCGATCAATGCGTCTCATTTCACTTCACTGGTGACAACAAACGCGCTGACAACTGCCCAAACTGCCACGCCGAGAAGGGCGATCACAACGGGGATGGTGATTGCCGGAGGAAATTGACCCATCATAGGCACGAGAAAAAGGACAAGAAGCAGGCACGACCAGATCGTAATGATCTTCTGAGTTTTGCGGTTATAGAGTACGGAGGAGCTTCGGGCGCGATCTAAATGCACCGATCCGAGACATCGCTGGCATATGAGGGCACTTGCTGGAACGCTTGCACCGCAAGCTGCGCAGATGATGTCCTCCACGGCGGTTATGTCCACCTTTGATAGCCAAAAGTGATACAAACGATGTTCATCCCGGAAGGCACTCGCTGGCAAGTGGGGCATGGCTTGCGAGGCAATCGAGGCACCAACTTCCTTGTCCCCGCGATCCCAGAGAATCTTTGCCAACCGGAACGCCGCCATCGCGTTTTGGGGGTTCATTCTAATCTGCTGATAGCAGATCGAAATCTGCTCGCCCTCCATCGCTCTGGCGTCAATTTTGTCCATGAGCCGCTCCAACAGAGGGAGAGCAACAAACAGAGTAAGGACCCCGCCTACCGCCAAGTAGTGAACTCGAACGTCCTCGATCTTCCACACCACAAAAAGCAAGTAGACGACGGTAAATGCCATCAGGATCGCCGTCGTGCAGCCGATCTCACCCATCACCGAGCGGTTCATCAGATAGATGAAAAATACGGGAAAGCCCAGGAACAGGAGGCACGGAAAGAACGACCCCATTGGGCCGTGGAGCTCAGCCAGGAGGATCGAGGTCATCGTCACCCTCCTTTTCTTCGGGAACTTGCTTTTTGAAAGAAAACTTGGACTCGGTGCCGTTCCGAAGCCGCTCGATGTTAGCTCGGTGCTTCCAGATGATGAACACCACCATGACCGCCAGAATCGGCAGCAACTGTGGCGAATCTTTGAACACCAGCATCGAAACAATCGGAACCGAAAGTGCGGCCAAAATGCTACCGAGCGAAACGTACCGCGTGATCGCAACAGTAATTGAAATCACTCCAAATCCAACCAGAGCCGCCCCCGGGATCGCTCCCAAAGCCGCCCCAAAACCCGTCGCTACTCCCTTCCCACCCTTGAATCCTATAAAAGGCGAAAACATGTGCCCGAGAATCGCGATGACGCCCATTAGCATGCTGATCGTCTGAACTTCCACTCCGCCTACCGGAGCAGTGACCAACTGTTTTGCCAAAAGAGCCGGGATTGTGCCCTTCAGCACGTCGAGAACAAAGACAACCAACCCGACCTTCGGGCCGAGTGCACGAACCACGTTTGTCGCGCCGATGTTCCCCGAACCCACCGCCCGGATATCAACCCCTTTTGCACGGGCAAACAGCATCCCGAAGGGGATGGAACCGAGAAAAAACGCGAAGATGGCAAGCCCGACCAAGATCATAGGGAGATATCGTTCTTAAGTTATGACGTATTGTCCGGCGATTTTGCCTTGCTTGGTTACAGCTTTGAACCCTTGAACGGACGGCAAAGGGGGTCGCCGATGACCATGTCTTTCCATTTCACCACTGGGGAGGCGGCGTAGAACGACTCGGCTAAATTGAACCCACCATAGTATCGGCCAAAAAGGTATTCGCCAGGGCAAAGCGCGAAGGTGAACGGCTCGCTGACGTAGCCCTTGGCTCCAGTGACCCCTTGGGCCACGAGGTCGCCGATCAGCGACTGTCCGGCGCGGTTCGGGCCGAAGGTACGGGCACTGGTCGAGACGTAGGTCTCGGCAATCGCTCCGGGCTTGAACTTCAAGCGGTGGTAGGCCTCAATGTCAAAGCTCTTATCGTTACTTCCCCAACTGATGTAGCCCATCAACGGCTGTTTCCCGTCCGAGAAGGTCTCGGTTTGCTCGTAGTAAACGTCGACGTTTTTGAGTTGCAGAGCCTGGGTGGCGCGTTGCATCAACTGCTCCATTCCGTAGTAGCCCGTGCCCGGGCCGTAGCTGGGCTGGGAGTCAATCAGAAACGGGCCTTTAGAGGCCTTTGCGTTGAGGCTGTTGTCGACCAGCTTCAAGCAGTCCTGTACGGTGTAACCGATGAGGCGAGTCACCAGAAACATCCCGCCGAACTTCTTGCTACTGAACGGCTGAGTGGAGGCAAAGTACGGGTTTCGGGCTTCGCGAACCGCCATGTTCATGTCCTGCTCGTCGGGCAAGAATTGACCGACCTTCTGCTTGATTTGGCGGGTTTTGATGTTCATTCCCGCAAGCGCCCCGTCAACCGAATAGCCGCCTTGATCCCCGATTCGGATCGGAGTGCCTTTGGTCAGCACGATGAAGTCAATTCCAGGCAGCTTTGAAAGAGCCTTTCTGACTGGGGCTTCGATTTCGAGGGAGTAGGCGTCGGGAGCGATTTCTTCGCCGTGGGAGGTGGTAATTCGGATGATGTTTTTCGCCGGAATCTTACGCTTCGCAGCGTAGTACTCGCCGATACGAACACTGTCGGTGTTGGTGGCATTGATCACCACAGCAACCCGATCCGATTCTGTACTGACGGGCTTCGCAATCTTAGCAGAAGGGGTCTGGGCGCAGCCGAGGAGGAGAATTCCGAGAAACATCACCCTATTAGACCCACTAACCCTCGCCACGATATTGTTGATTATTGGCTAAAACGTGGGCTTTTGGATTTACCCAAGCCAATAATAGTGAAGATATGCGATTTGCGGTGATTATGGCGGGCGGTTCAGGCGAGCGATTTTGGCCCCTTTCGCGCAAGTTGCGCCCGAAGCAACTGCTCAGGCTCACCGATCCCGATGTGACCATGCTCGAAGAGGCGGTGAACCGAATTTCGCCGCTGCTCGGGCGAGATAACGTCTTCATCGCGACTTCTGCACACCTTGCCGCGCCGATACGTAAAGCGGCGATTGTTGCGCCAGAGAACGTTTTGGCTGAACCAGATAAGCGGAATACCCTCGGCTGTTTGGCGTGGGTGGCGGCCTCGATCATTGCCCGCTACGGCGAGGCCGGGCGACACGCGACCCTATCAATCCTCACCGCCGACCACAAGATTGACGACGCCGATCAGTTCCGCGACGATCACAGCCTGGCAATCACCATCGCTGAAGAGACCAACTCCCTCGTCACCCTCGGAATCAAACCAACCCGACCCGACACCGGATTCGGCTACATCGAATTTGGCGAAGAGATCGACCACAAGACCGCTAAAGTGAAGCTCTTCCGCGAAAAGCCCGACTTGGCAACGGCGAAATCGTTCGTTGAGCAAGGCAACTTCTTGTGGAACAGCGGGATGTTCTGCTGGAAGGTTTCGACGTTCTGCGACGAACTTGCTTCCGTCGATCCAACGGCGGCTTCCTTGGTCATCGACATGGCGCAGTCACTCGCAAAGGCGCATGAGGAGCACGCGACGACCCTTTTCCGCCAGTTGCCGAACATCTCGATCGATTATGCTCTGCTCGAAAAATCGTCGAAGGTATTCTGCGTCCGAGCCTCGTTCCCGTGGGACGATGTTGGGTCTTTCGACAGCCTTTTGCGGACCATGCCGTTGGACGAAAACGGGAATGTCGTTATTGGCAACGTGGTGGCGAAGGACTGCTCGGGGTGCCTTCTTTACAACGACGCCGACGACCGGGTTCTGACAGCCGTGGGGATGCGCGATACGATCCTAGTGCAAACCCCCGACGCCGTCCTCACCGCCGCGATTTCGGACGCCCAGCGGGTGAAAGAAATCGTTCAGATGCTCGGTGCCTCAACCTACTTGTAGGTGACGCCATAGAGCTTGAGGCCAAGATTGAGGTCCGACTCCTTGATGCTGATCCTCTTGATCGGGACGGACTTGGTGGGAATCAACAGGTTCGTGTAGCCGCCTTGGCGGGGACCGAGGAGAGTGGCTTTGGGATCGTCGATGGCTCTTGTATGCGCTCCGTAAAGTAGCTTTGTTGACTCGATTTTGCCGTCAACGTATTCGATTTCTAGGGTTCCAACCGGGCTTCCATCCTCAACCCGAACGGCGGTTGCGAGGGCGACAAAGAGCTTCAAGGCAGCTTTGCCAATCGGGATTTGAATCTGCTCTGGTGCATTAAACGAGTCGTCGCTAACTCCGCTCAGTTGCCCGTTCCTGATCTGCCGAAACTTCACACCGCCGATCACGAGCGGGTCGCCGTCGCCGATTGTGTTGGCCTTTTGCACGCCAAGAACGCTTTGGCGAGGCGAGTACATTGAGGCAAAAACCTCGTCGGCGCGATAGTCAAGGTCTTCGATGAGATCAATTCTTCCGCTCCAGCCGTAATCGGCGGCGTACACCATGGCTTCAAACTGTTTGAGCTGCTTGATCATGTTGGTTTCGTTGCTCTCGTACCCCGCCCATGTGGTCTGGAGAGTTCCGACGTTTTCGATATCGGCGGCGACGCTGAAACCACGAATATTCTCGGGACGGAACCACATGCTGGCGATGGGTTGCAATTCGTCGAGTTTCCAGGTTTGGAGCGACTTGATGAATGGACGATGGTTCTGATCTGCTTTGTAGTGCCAATCGGCGATCATTGCGCCTTTGGGGATCGCTTTGCGGCGCTTTCGAGCGTTTTCGAGATCGAAGCCGTTGCTAGCATCGACGGCGTCGCTGGGCGAGAGCCCCTCATCGCCCCAGAGCATCATGCCTGCCCCGTTGCGCTTGGCGATCTCGCCGAGGCTCGGAAGCATCAGCTCCCAGAGTTCGGTGACGTGCGCTGGATCCTTTTTGGCGAAGCCGCGCATATCGATTTCATCCAGCCCGAAATGGAGAGTTTTGGGCTTGAGAACCGCGCCGACCTCATCCCACAGCTTTCCGATCAGCTCCTTCGAACCGGGCTTTCGGGGATCGATAGTGTAGGGCACATCGCGGTTGTAAGCTAAATCCAGGTTCGTACCTCGTGCGAAGAACCATTCCATGTGCCCGAGGCTCTGGATGAGCGGGATCGGCTCAATGTTTTGCTTGCGATACCAGCCAAACAGGTCAACAAGGTCGGCCTGTTTCATGGTCATGTTGTCGCTTACTTTCGGTAGCGTCTTCCACTCGGTGCGCTCGCATTGGAGCACTACCTGATTCAGCCCGAGCGGGAGCAGCACGTTCTCCCAGAGCCGTTTTTGAAACGCCGGAGCCTGCGGCCCGACGAAGAGGTGAACTCCACGAAAGTCTGAACGGGGCTCATCCTCAATAGTTCCCGTCGGAACAACCACTTTTCCGCGCTTAACGAAGGCCATTTGGACGAGCCGATACACCGCATTGCGCAGGCCCGCCTCACCTTTTCCGTACATGCTGATTCCGTCTGGCCGAATGACCAGGCGATACCCGCCTTCGCGCATCTGAAGATCGCTCATTCCGCCGTCAATCTTCATCTTTTGACCGGTCTGTTTGGCGGGGAATTCAAACCTCTCGCCCAGCTTTTGGGTCAGCAGGTCGAAGAATTTGAACTTCCCGGCAGGCAGGTCCCAGAGCCCGGTCAGGGTCGCGGTGTTCTTCCAGTCGATCAGCGAGTTTTTCGGCTGAGGAATCAGCGGAGGCTGAACCTCGATTGGGAAGAGCGCGTCCTCCGATTTTGTGGGTTCAATGATCGTTGCGTTTTTGGGCCTCTCGCGCGGGGAAGCGGCGAGCTGGTATTCGTAATGAACCTTCGTCGGAGTTCCCTTTTGAACCGAAATCCCTCCGAATCCTTGCCAAAACAGCGGTTGCTCCTCGGCCCAGTCCTGGTCATAACCTCGGGCGTCAAAACAGGTCGCCGCTTGGTCCGCCGTGAACCTCAGGCTGATGGCTCGGCTACTCAAATTTTGAGTGGGATCCGACCCGAGGGTGCGTTCAGGCCGCTTAGATGCTTTGCCGATCTTTGGCATCGGAAGCGAGCTTTGGCCGCCGAATTGGAACGAACCTGAATCGAACGGAGGTTGCCAAATGAGTCCTGAACACAACTCGACAAGTGCGGGATCAGGGCTATCCCAATTCAGAACGTGATCGACGATCAGCCGATCGCCTTCGCGCCGATAGGTGGTTGCACCGCTCGCCCTGCCGTCGTCCGATCTGAAGCTGAGCTCGATAGTGTTTGAGTCCAGCCGCTTGATCTGCTGGCCATTCCAGCGCGAGCTGTAATACCCCTTGGTCCAACCGGGAGCGTAGTATTGCAGGTAGGAACCGCGAATAATCGGGAGTCCGTTAGCCCTCGCCGTTAGCCCACCCGCAGAAGTGACATCAAACTCAAGCCCGTCGGCGAACAGCATGGATTAGATTTTACGACGAAAACTGGGTTTTCGTCGTGGGATTCGCCATGAACCACCCCTGGGAATGATTCGGCTTGTCCTTGGGTGTCCTCCGGCGCGTGTATTTTCCAGTCGAATCGAGCATCCAAGCTTGGACGTTGTCCTTGAGGCAGGTCTCCAGAATGTGGGTCTTGATATGTTGTTGGAGCTTTCTATTCTCAACTGGAACGAGCACTTCTACGCGGCGATCCAGGTTTCTTCGCATCGCGTCTGCACTACCGATATATATCTCCGGCTTGCCTCGATTTTCAAAGTAGTAAACGCGACTATGTTCCAAAAATCTGCCCACGATGGAGGTGACCGTAATGCCCTCGCTGAGCTTTTTGACTCCTGGGCGGAGGCAGCAGATTCCCCTGACGATGAGCTCGATCTTGACACCGGCCTGCGAGGCAGTGTACAGCTCTTCGATGACTTCAGGGTCAACCAACGAATTGAGTTTCCAGATGATTCGGGCAGGCTTACCCGACTTGGCAATTTCCGTTTCACGGCGGATGCGATCCAAGATTCCCTCCCGCAGATTAACAGGTGCTACTAGTAATTTGCGATAGTTGCGCTGTTGACTGATTCCGGTCAGGTAGTTGAATAGTTCGGAAATGTCTTGGGTTATTTCGGGGTCGGTTGTGAGCAGTCCCAGGTCCGTGTATAGGCGACTTGTAGCTGGATTATAGTTGCCAGTTCCAATATGCGCGTATGAGACAAGCCCCTGCTTTTCGCGCCTCACGACCAAGCAGAGCTTGGCGTGAGTTTTCATTTCGGTAAATCCGTAAGTGACATGGGCTCCGGCGCGTTCCAGGGCTCGGGCCCAGACGAGGTTGTTGCTTTCGTCGAACCTTGCTTTAAGCTCAACCATCGCGGCAACTTGCTTCCCACTTTCGGCAGCGGCGAGGAGACTCTCGACCACCGGCGACTCTGATCCGACCCGATAAAGGGTCTGTTTGATCCCAAAGACTTGGGGGTCCGTGTACGCCGAGTCGATGAGGGTTTCGACTGGTCGGAAGGAGTCAAATGGGTGATGAAGCAGGATATCACGCTGACCGACTGTTTCGAAGACTGATGCCGCCGTTGATAGTTGCTCATGCACATAAGAAATGTGGGCATCGAAGCGAAGCCCAGGCTTATCAATCTTTGCCAGCTCCCAAAACACATCCAGCGCAATCAGCCCTTCGATCTGAAGCACGTCATCCTCATCCAGCTCAAGCAGGCCCATTAACGTGCTCTTGAGTAATGGCGGCATGGAAGTCGGCACCTCCAAAAGAACCGGATCGCCGAACCTTCTTAGACGAATCGTTTCTTCAATGGTCGAAATAAGGTCTGCTGCTTCGATCTCTCGGATCTCGACATCGGCGTCACGAATGACCCTAAACAGGTGCGCCTGAACCACTTTTACTCCAGGGAAAAAGGCGTCGAGGTTATTGAGAATCAGGTCCTCAAGGAGGATAAAGTCGTTCCGCTTCGGAGTCAATCGGATCGCCCGGGGAATGACGGTAGGGATTTTGATTCGGGCGAGATGCAGTTCGTCATCTCCGATATCTAGCTGAACGACAATGTTGAGCGAGCGGTTACTGATGAACGGAACCGAGACCGCCGGGAAGAGGACGAGCGGGGTGCAGAGGGGAAAGACCTGCGATCGGAAATAGGCGTCCAGTTCGTCCTGTTTTGTATCTGCAAGCTCGGTGTAGTTGCGAATATGGATTGCGTTGCGATGGAGCGCGGGCTCAAGTTCGTTGGCAAACAGACTGCTCGCTTTGGCGCGGAGCGGTGCAACCCGCTTTGATATTTGTTCTAGCTGCTCGTTAGGGCTTAGCCCATCTACAGTGGTAGTCAGAACACCCGCATCAAACTGTTCGATGAGACCGCTGACGCGAACCATGTAGAACTCATCGAGATTAGCCTCAAAAATGGCAAGAAACTTGAGTCTTTCTAGCAACGGATTCGAAGAATTTTCAGCCTCCGCCAACACGCGCTCATTGAACGCGAGCCACGACAGCTCGCGGTTGATGTACCGTCCTAGTTGTTCGGGCAACTCTTTTTTCGTCACTTCGCCATCTCCAGCACTGCGCCTTCGCGGACTCCGAATTCGCTGATCACGATTTGCTCAACTCCGAAATGCTTCATCAACTCTAGGTAAATCAATGTCCCGACCAGGAGAGTTCCCGCCCGCTTTTGTTTTACCGAAAACCGCGAACTCACGCGGTCCGTCGGCAAAACCTTAACACTGTTAAAGAGGTACTCCAGTTCAAATTGCTCGATCACCTTTTCACCGTCGGGATGCAGGGCTCGCCAAAGTCCTCGGCCTACTCCACCGCTGACGACGGCGGTTTGAGCCTTCCGGTCGACCGTACAGCGTGCTAACTCGGACCGAATGTACTTCCGAGCAACCCGCAGAGCAACCTCCGTGCCTGGATTCGTCAGATTTGACTCTGCCAGTACCTTCCCCGTGCCTATCTTGAGGGAGCACTTTCCTCCCATCTTGTTATCGTTCAGCTCGGCAATTTGCGCGCTCCCGCCTCCGACCTCGAACATTAACTCGGCACCGTAGTGCCGTGTATCCAACTGCACGCCTAAGAAGCTCAGTTCCGCTTCTCGCTCGGGCGAAATAATCTCAACACGAATATTTGTTTCCTTCTGGATTCGCTTGATGACATCAGCATGATTCGGCGCGGCTCTCATCGCCTCTGTAGCAAACACGTAAAGTTTCCGAACTTTTTTGAGGTCAGTTACCCTTCGAAACTCCTTCATCGCCAGAACTAGTTGGTCGGCCACATCCTTAGGAATCTCGCCGCGTCGGGCCACCACCTCGCCGAGCCCGATCCACTCGTTCACGTTATCGACGCGCATCACGATCTCGCCATCCGAAGCCGCAACGAGGAGGTGGGCGGTGTTGCTCCCGATGTCGGCGGCGGCGAAGAGTCGTGTCATCTCCCTTTATGCTTGCATAATCGGGTGTGGCAAAGGCAAAGTTAGAGTTAGCAATTGAATTTGCGGTGAAAGCCCATGCGGGAGATTTTCGCGACGGCGATTCTCCGCTCCCGTACGTTTCGCACACTATCGAGGTGATGTCTCTGCTACGCTACACGGGCGGAGTAACCGACGAAGACCGCCTTGTGATTGCTTGCCTGCACGATGTCTTAGAAGAATCCACTACGACCGTAGCCGAACTTGAAGCGGCCTTTGGTGCGGTGGTGGCAAGCGGAGTACAGGCTCTCACCCGCTACGAGCCCAACGTACAAGAACGCGAAGGTCTCGACGATGAGCAGGTCTGGGAACTGCGCTCCTCAATCCTTTTGAAGGAAATCGAGTCGATGCCCCCAGAGATTCAGGCAATCAAACTCGCAGATCGCCTCGCCAACATCCGCCAAGCCAAAGTGACGCGAAAACCGAAGAAAGTGGCACGATACAAGCGGCAAACCGCAGAAATTCTGCGTTTGATACCCAAGTCAGTCAACCCCGCGCTTTGGCAGGCAATTTCTGACGAATTGTGACAATTCCTTGTACTTTTCTTGCTGGCTTCTGCCACAATGTTAACTGAATCCCGAGTTGAGGGATAAACCCAATGGAACCCAGCAGTACCGACTAATCGCCGCCCGAACCACGGCGGCCCGACCGAAAAAGGAGCACGCCATGAGAACGGATGAAAACGCCTTAGTTGACCGCCTTTCCTACCTCGCCACCGAGCCAGACAAATATGTCGTGCGTGGCGAACTGGAGAACCAACGCCCTGAAGACCTTG
The DNA here is from genome assembly GCA_965248555.1 of Fimbriimonas sp. GTDB lineage: Bacteria > Armatimonadota > Fimbriimonadia > Fimbriimonadales > Fimbriimonadaceae > Fimbriimonas. Next base: position 1,181,712 of record CBDFJP010000002.1, read on the forward strand.
CGGATGCACTACAAAGGTGCGAGTTCGAAGTAGTTCTCTCAATCTTGCAAAAACTTGACGCGGAGTCTGCGGCCTATCTTCTGATCGAGCTTCCAGACGACACTGCGCGTGACATTGTCACCCAGCTTCCCGACGCAACCGTTGCCCACTACCTCGATATTCTCCCAATGGACGATGCCTTGGCGCTTCGAGAATATTTGGAAGACGAACGATTTGAAGCTTTACTCCACGTCATTCCGGACCAAGATGCGCAAGAGATTCGGCGCCTATTGAGCTACCCTGAAGGTTCAGCAGGACAGCTGATGACCGAGGACTTCGTTGAAGTTCGCCCCACGGATTCTATGTCCGACGTTCTCGATTTAATTCGGAATACGAATGATGAAGAATTTGAGACGGTCAACTACATCTACGTCCTTTCGGAAGACCGCCACCTTCTCGGCTTGCTCACACTCAAAAGGGTGATCCGCTCCAAGCCTGCCGCTTTAGCGCGCGATGTGATGGTCGAGGATGTCATCACGGTGCCCGTCATCACCGAGGAAGAGGAGGTCGCGAGAACCCTCGCGAGGTACGGTTTCTCGGCAATCCCCGTCCTGGATGAGCGTGGACGAATGCTCGGAATCGTTACCGCCGACGACGCGCAAGAGATTCTTGACGAAGCCCACACCGAAGACGTCCTCATGCTCGGTGGCGTCTCGGGCGACGCCGAAAACTACCTATCCCTGAGCGTTGTCGAACTCATCAAACGGCGAATTCCGTGGCTCCTTGTTCTGTTCGTCGCTGAGTTCTTAACCGGAAATGTCCTCCGCTTCTACCTCGGCTCACGGGCCGACGCCAGCCCGAATGAGTCGCTGGCAGTACTAGCAAAACTGCAACTCGTGGTTCCATTGCTGATTGGCGCAGGTGGAAACGCGGGTTCACAGGTGACAACAACCATCACCCGCGCACTGGCTCTGGGCGAGATCAGATCCTCCGATTGGTTTCGCGTGTTGCGGCGCGAGTTTACGGTGGCGATCTGCATCGGCCTCATCCTCGGCACCCTTGGCTTCGTCCGGTCAGTCCTAAAGATTCCCATCATCGGCTGGGGCTCGCCTTTGCCGCTCGCGCTGGTGGTCGGATTCGCTCTTCCCGCGATTGTCGTTTGGGCGGCAACGATTGGGTCGTTGCTACCGATCGGCGCGAAGCGGGTCGGGGTAGATCCCGCAGTTATGAGCGCTCCATTCATCTCGACCTTTGTTGACGCGACGGGACTCATCATTTACTTCGAGATCGCCCACAAGGTGCTGGCTCTGAACGGGATTTCCTTCTAGAAGACCGGAACCGGGCAGGGGCTCGGGAAGTGGGTGTTGTCGTACACGGGAACTCCGATCGACTGGCCGTACTTGATTGCCCTAGCAACCATGCCGCGCCCGTCCATCTGAAGATGCCCGGTCGAGGTGACGGTCTGCTTCTCCAAAACCATCAGCGGGGCGCGTTGCTGCTTCCAGTGGAGAACAATATAGTAGTTGACCACGCTTCGGCTCAGCAGGCTTGGCTCGGCGAGCACCACTAGGGCATCGAGCTCAGTCGTCGGTCCCGCCCATAGGCGCGGAATAAAGCCGGGTCCCTGGCGGCGGCGATATTGCTTCGTTTTGTTGTCAAACCGGATTCGTGGAACCGAAAAATGAGCCCAGACTCCAGCTAAACAAACCGCTCCCCACAGCGGCATAGCGGGAAAACTCCCGCCCAAGAGCGTGGAGAGACAGAAAACGCCCCCACCCCAAATGCACCCATAGACCAGCGCCATGTAGGGCAACGCGGGCTCAAAGGTCAGATATCGCTCCTCCCTCGCATATCGGCCCGAGATCGGAGTTTCTAGCATCCTTACTTCTCCAGAGCCAGCTTCAGAACTTCGTCGCCAGTCTTCACAAAGTGCGTCTTGAGCTGCTTCTGGACGTCAAGCGGGACATCCTCAAAGTAGTCCTTGCGGTTGGCGTCCGGCAGAATCAGCGTGGTGACTCCAGCCCGCAGAGCAGCCAAAACCTTCTCCTTGATTCCCCCTACCGGCAGCACGTTCCCGCTAAGCGTAAATTCGCCGGTCATCGCCAGACGATCTTTCACCTTGCAACCCGTGAGAAGCGAAACAAGTGCCGTGAGCATTGTCACGCCCGCACTTGGCCCATCCTTTGGCACCGCGCCAGCCGGCACGTGGACATGGATCTCATTCTTTTCAAACTGTTCGCTATCCAAACCAAATGAATCTGACCTGGACCTGATGTAGGTGAGTGCCGCACTGACGGATTCCTTCATCACATCACCTAACTGCCCAGTCACAATCATGCCTTTTGAACCCGACATCTTCGATGTTTCGATGAAGAGCACGTCTCCGCCGACCGGAGTCCAGGCCAAGCCAATGGCCACACCCGGCACCATTTCTCGTTCGGAAACCAAATCATGTGTGAACCGGGGCGCTCCGAGCGCCTTTTCGATATAGGCAGGAGAGACGACCAACTTTGCTCCCCGCCCCTCGGCAAAGAGCCGAGTCGCCTTTCGGGTGACCGAGCCGATCTCCCGTTCGAGATTTCGAACCCCCGCCTCGCGGGTGTAGTGCTGAACCAACGCCACAACCGCTTCCCGATTCCACTGCAACCGCGAAGGCCGCAAGCCGTGCTCCGAAGTCTGCTTCGGGATCAAGTGGCGAATGGCAATCTCCACCTTCTCTGCCTCTGTGTAGCCACCGAGCTCGATGACCTCCATTCGGTCACGCAGAGCCGCCGGAATCGTGTCCAACCGATTAGCCGTCGCGATAAACATCACGTTCGACAGGTCGAACGGAACGTCCACATAGTGATCCCGAAACGTCGAATTCTGCTCCGGATCAAGTACCTCCAAAAGCGCCGATGAAGGGTCTCCCCGATGGTCGTTCCCCAGCTTGTCGATCTCGTCCAGAACCAAAACAGGATTTTTCGATTCAACTCGCTTTAACGCCTGAACCACCTGGCCAGGCATCGCCCCGATATAGGTTCGCCGATGCCCGCGCACCTCCGCCTCATCCCGCATGCCGCCGAGCGAGATTCGCGCATACTTTCGACCCAAAGCATCCGCCACGGAGCGGCCAAGCGAGGTCTTCCCCACGCCCGGAGGTCCGACTAAACAGAGAATCGGCTGGCGTAGCCGTCCGTCAGTCTTCACTTTGCGAACCGCAAGGAACTCGATAATCCGATCCTTGACCTTCTCCAGCCCAAAGTGGTCGCCATCCAAGACCTGCTGAGAATGGCGTAAATCCAGATTATCTACCGTCGACTTGTGCCACGGAAGAGCTAAAACGGTATCCACATAAGTCCGTGCAACCGAGTATTCGGGCGAGCCCGGATTCATGCGCTTCATGCGGTCGTAATCGCGTCGAACCTCCTTGTCAGCCTCCTCCGGGAGCTTGGCCGCAACAATCGCCTCATAAAGCTCATCGAGCTCCTCAGCGCGATCATCGTACTCGCCAAGCTCCTTTTGAATTGCTTTTAGTTGCTCGCGCAAGTAATAATCGCGTTGCGACTTACTAAGCTCGTGGTTGACTTCAGTTTGAACCTTTGACGCCAGCTCCAAAACTCGGACTTCTTTTGAGAGCATCCCGAGCAACTTCTTCAGCCTCTCCTCCAGCTCCGGAGTTTCCAAAATCTCCTGCTTGCTCTCAACATTCAGCGACATGTGCGCCGCCACCAAATCCGCCATTACATTCGGCTCATTCACCGCCTGAGTCAGCGAGCGAAGCTCGTCCGGCAACCCCGGCGAAAGCCTGATCGCCTGGTCAAAAAGTGCGGAAACCGAACGTTTGAGAGCCTCAAGCTCCTCCTCACTGTGTCCCGCTGTAGCTGGCTCGTCGATCAGCTCGATCCGAGCTCGCAGGTACGGCTCCTCCGAGAGCCGCTCGACAATTCGAAACCGCTGTACCCCTTGGACTATCAGCCGAACCGTATCATTCATTTTCACCAAAGTGCGGATGATGACCGCGCAGCCGTACTCATAAACCCCATCAAAACCCGGCTCATTCAGCGAAGGGTCGCGCTGGGCGACAACACCAATGACGCGATTCGAGTTAGAAACCGACTCATCAATCAGCTGAACCCCGTTCTCGCGCGAAACCGAAAGGGGCGCGATCAGCATCGGATAAACCACGCTATCCCGCAGAGGCAAAATTGAAAGCTCCTCCGGCACAACCGGCTTCGGCTGGTCGTCTTCTGCCGCGTCGATGGCGGCGATCGCCAGCGATGCCTCGAGCTCCAGCTCGGCAGAAACATCCTCTTCAATGGGTAGCTTTACTTCAGACATCAGTTCTCGCGTATGACCAGCTTTATGGCCCGCGCGCCCGCTTTCGGAATCAATACAATGAGCAAGCCGTGGCGGAAAATCGCCCGCATCTCGCTGGTGTTTAGCTCAACTTGCGGCAGTTTTACTTCGCGCTCGAACTCGCCGTAAAGAATCTCTAATTGATATACGCCAGTTCGCGCCTGCTCGGAGTCAACATCTTCGTCCCTTCGGCCCCGAATCACCACGGAATTTCGTTCCTGGATGTAGATCACGTCCACACCCGCCGTCGAAACGCCAGCGATTTCGGCCTTCAAAACAATTCGGTCAGTCTCCTCGATGAGATCGACCAAAGGCTCCCACACCCGCTTCGCCGCCACGCGCGGACGAGAGCCGCCGAGCTCTTCGCTCAGCTTCGCAAGGTCGTTTCCCCCCTGCCAAAACAGCTCCTCCGATTCGCGTCTCGCCATATCTTCTCTACTATTCTGACTCCAAACGCAGCCGAAGTAGCCAAGCCGCCGTCGCCAATCCGCCGGTAAGCCCTGCCGCCCACGCAAGGGCGTACTTCAGGCCGTAATGCTCGGCAAGCAGTCCGAACGGGTAGACACCCAACGGCCCAACGCCGCTCAGAGCCCAGATATGCATCGACAGCACCCGACCCCTCAGTCGTTCCGGAGAAATGAGCTGAAAAAGTGAGTTGCAAGTATTGAAAAGCGTCACGCTCGCCATGCCAAGAAGAACGAGAATTCCGAATACCAGAATCTTGTTCTCGATGAGCGCAAGCCCCGCCAGTCCAAGAGCCATCGCTGTAATCGCCCCTCGCACCAAAAAGCCCTTGATGTGCATGTCGGCAGTTTTGGCGGTCAGAGTCAGCGCAAGAATTGAACCTATCCCTACGGCGGTATACACGTCGCCAACTCCGCGAGTGCCCAAATGCAAAATATCTTTGGCGAGCGCAGGCAACTGGGCGAGATAGAAGAGCGCGAACAGCGAGACCCCAGTTTCCAAATAGAACAGAGCCTTCAACCGAGGCTCGTGCATCGTGTACAAATAGCCCTCCTTGATCAGGTCGGCAATCGGCTCCAGAACTCCCTTTTGCCGGCTCAAATCCGCTCGAACCGCAAGCGTCGCAAACACCAACGCCGCAAAAGAGAGTCCGTTGACGAGATAACAAGCCTGGACTCCAATCTGTGCAAGAAGCAGTCCCCCAATAGCCGGGCCGATCACCCGCGCCAGGTTAAATGTCAGCCCCTGAAACGGAATCGCTACCGGAAGATCCTCGCGAGGCACTGTCGCCGCCATCACGACCTGACGCGCAGGCATCTCCAAGCACGAGACCGTGCCACCCACTAGAGCGACAAAAACCAATATCTCAATCGGCATCTTTGTTCCCATCCGCTGGAAGGCGAAGAAGACAACAAACGCCCCGAGTGCCAACATCACCTGCGTCCATATGAGCAACTTTCGGCGGTCTAACCTATCCACAATCGATCCCCCGAAAGGGCCGAGAAAGGTGACAGGAACCATTCCACAAAAAGAGATCAGGGCAAGTTTTTCTTTGCTCCCGGTGATCTCGTAGACCAGATACCCTTGGCCGACATTCTGGATCCAAGACCCGACAAAGGAGAGAAACGCTCCCATCCACATGATTCTAAAATCGCGATGGCGGAAAACTCGGACGAACTTTGAGTCGGCGGCGAAAAAGAAGTCAAAAATGCGGCGATTTAACGGACCGGATTCCGACTCCATCCTATCAGTATGACCAGTCTGGGCGGTACAATTTGACGGGGAGAGGGGCATTGTCGGCTGATTCAAATTTAAGAATTCTGCAAATGTGTTCAAGCAGTGCCGTATCCGGTGCTGAGAGGCACGTTTTTGCGCTCTCGACGAACCTTCGCCAGCGAGGACATTACGTCCAAGTCATCACCCCCGGCCCAGGCTGGTTGCCTGACGCACTTTTTGAGGAAGAAATTCCTCATCACCAAATTGCGATGCGTGGCAAGGGCTGGCTCAACACTCTCGGCTATACCGTCAAACAGATTCGGAAGCAGAGGATCGATGTGGTTCACACCCACCTCACCCGAACCGCCTACATTGGCCACGCAGCTGGTCTGATCACGCGGGTCCCGATCATCACTTCAGTTCATATCGCCAATAACGATAACATCTATCGGCGGTTGGCGCGGAAGCAAAACCGGCTCGTCGCCGTCAGCGACTTCGTAAGAGGAATGCTCCATGGGCGCGGAGTGCCGGATCGCTACATCGACACTGTCTACAACGGCACCGACCTCCTCGACATCCCCCACACTGACCCCCGAATCACCAAAGATAGCCTGGGCATTCCACACGAGAAGAAAGTTGTTTCGGTCGTTGGTCGAATCTGCCGCGAGAAGGGGCACGTCGAAATGATTCGTGCAATGCGCGACGTCACGCAAGAACACCAAGACGCCCACCTCATGTTCGTCGGCCGAGTCGTTCCTGGCTTTGAAAATGAGCTAGAAAGCGAACTCTCTGCTGCAAAACTCCACAATAGAGTGACTCTCACCGGCGAGCGACAAGACATCCCAGCCCTTCTTGACGCGGTCTCGATCTCCGCAATGCCTTCCTACATTGAGACCTTCGGAGTCGCCGCCGTTGAAGCCATGGCCCGCTCCAAACCCGTCGTCGCCTCCCGCGTCGGGGGACTTCCAGAAGTAGTCAAGGACGGTCACACCGGAATCCTAGTTGACCTTGAGCCCGACGATATCGCCAAAGCCGTTTCGTACCTCCTCACAAACGACCACGAGCGCGAAGCCATGGGCATTCGCGCTCGACAGGCCGTCGAGGAGCGATTCACCACCCAACGGATGGTGGATCGCTTCGAGGCAATCTACGGCAAAGCCGCCCGAAGTTAGAGCTTTGCGGCGACGGACGGAGGCAGGAGCACCGTATCGATCACGTGAATCACACCGTTCGAGGTCATAATGTCAGCTTTGACAACCTTTGACTTGTTGAAGAAAGCTCCTCCATGCAAGTTGATCTTGACGGTCTCTCCCTGCACGGTCTTAACTGAGCCCTCCTTCAGGTCGGTCGAAAGCACCTTTCCGCTGATGACGTGATACGTCAGAACGTCCTTCAGCAGGTGCTTATTGCCCGCGAGCTTCTTGAGGACAGCCGCCGGAACTTTGGCGAATGCCGCGTCGGTTGGAGCGAGAACGGTAAAAGGCCCTTCACTCTTGAGGGCCTCGACCAGGCCGGCGTCCTTCACCAGTTTGACGAGCGTCTTGAACGACCCTGCGGCGACTGCGGTGTCGACGATGTCCTTCTCTTGGACTCGGGCTGGAATGGCTGCAACCACCAGGATTGCAGAAAGTGATAGAATAGTTGTGCGAATCTTCATAGGATTAGTCTCTTCGCCACGAACTGAAGTCTAAGGTCAGCCGGGGCAACGAGAGACTCTACGCACGCCCAGGGCCAGAAGTTATCTTCAAACCCTGGGCATTTTACTGTCAGACTGCTTCGACTTCTGCATCGCTCTCGATCTCGCCCGCTTCATCGGTGATCGAACCTGACTGATACCCCTGCGGACCACCAAAGCCGAGCGGCTTGCCCATCCATTTGGCGAACAAGTTCGACAAATCATCGAAGATTGTGTAAGAACACGGAATGACGACGAGAGTCAGAATCGTTGAGAGGAGGATTCCTCCCAGAACAATCGTTCCGATGCTCTGCCGGAACTCGGAGCCTCGCCCAAGCGCCATCGCAACCGGAAGCAAGCCCAGCACCAGTGCAAGCGTGGTCATCAGGATCGGGCGCAATCGCGTCGGACCGGCTTCAACAATCGCATCGTGCCGACTCCGACCCCGCTCTCGCAGGGTGTTCGTATAGTCGACCAACAGAATCGCGTTCTTGCCGACAAGGCCGACCAGGGCAACAATTCCTATGAACCCGATGACGCTAAACGCCTGGTCGGTGATAACCAGAGCCAGCAACGCACCCACCATCGCCTGCGGCTGCGCAAGCTGGATGATGAACGGATACAGGTAGTTGTTGTACAGCGAGGCAAGAACCGCGTAGACCAGGAAGATTCCAAGGAACAGTGCCGTGAAGAGGAAGACCCCCTCCCGTGCCTGTGCGTCGGCTTCGCCGAGCTGGCGGAGCTGAACGCCCTCAGGCAGGAGCTTCTTCTCTTTGATCCAAGCCTGGACCTTCCCGGCTACGACGCCGTTCGAGAATCCGGGTAGAAGGTTCGCTGTAACCTGAATCTCCTCCGCTCGGTCGCGGCGATTGATCGCCGTAAAGCCTGGAGCTTCGTCGAACGTAGCAACCGAACCCGCGTAGATCGGACGGCCCTGATTGAACCGGATCGGCACAGTTGCAAGCGTGTCACGGTTGTTTCGATCATCAAGGTCAAGCATCACCCGGACGCCGTACTCTCGGCCTTCAACGCGCATCTTGCTGTCGTCGTTGCCCTGGTACATCGTTCGCACGACTCCGCCGAGCTGGGTAGCGTCGATCCCAAGATCAGCCGCTTTTCGATAGTCGGGGATGAGCCGAATCTCTGGCTTGCCGGACTTGACGCTGACGTCTGGTCCAATAACGCCCTCGATCTCGCCAGCCGCAAGTCGGTCGCGAATGTCTGCCGCCGTTTTTGTCAGCAGCGCCCGGTTATCCGAGATTAATGCAAGCTGGATCGGGGCACCAAAGTTGAATCCAGAGACGCCCGTAATCCGGACCTCAGCCCCGGCAATTTTGCCCACACCTTTGGTAAGGTCGGCAACAATCGAAGGTGCTTTCCGAGTCCGCAGCTTCTCGTGCGAACCCATCACCTTGTCGATAAAGGATTGCCGGTCATACAGTGTGCCGGTAACTTCGGCGAAGTTGGTCGCACTGGTATCTGCGGTTCGAGCACCGCTTTGCTTTCCAACTTCCGTGATCGTAAACTTGATGTCAGGATTCTTGACGAACTGAGCTTCGACCAAGCGAGCAACCTCGTCGGTTTTCTCCAGCGAAGTCCCGACCGGAAGCTCAATCGCCGCCTTCACCTGAATTGGATCAGTGCTTGGGACAAAGGAGAACTTGAAGACCGACTCCTTCTTCCATTCGCCAAATTTGAATCCGACATACACCGGAACCATCATCGTCAGACCGATCAAGAATCCGCCCCACACGGGTCGAAGGGGGGTGCCTTTCAGCTTTCCTCTGACGGTTCCATAGATGCCAAGACCCAGGATCAAACACAGCACAGGAAGCGGCTTCTGAAGTGCTTCGGGAGCCTTAGCGGCCATTCCGGTTACCTTCATCAGCAAGAACAATGCGATGCCCAGTCCGGCTCCGACAAAGAGCGTCGACTTGGGCGTGCGCCCGTGAACCACACTACCGATGGCGACCGCCAGCATGCCACCAATCGCGTAGACAATTCCGACCCCGATTCCGAACATCGGTGCCAATGACGCCGAAGGCAACGAGCCGCCGGCGATCAACAAGATCACCGCGAGGAGCAACGTGTTGCCCGCAATAAAGGTGAACCATCGATGGTGCAGGCACCACTCCAGAACCCGTCGATAACGATCCTCAAGCCGCGCAAACCGCTTTTCAAACCAAATCGCAAACCATCCCCTTGGATGCTCGATGTCCTCTCCTCGCTTGTACCACCTGGCCGCCAAAAGCGGGGTCAGAGTAAACGAAACAAACAGCGAGAACAGAACCGCAAATACGTAGGTCAAGGACAGTGACTTAAAGAACTGCCCTGCGATACCGCCCGCGAAAGCAATCGGCAAGAAGACGACGACGTCGGCGAGGGTAATCGCCAGAGCCGCAACGCCGATCTCGTTTCGACCGTTCACCGCCGCATCGCGGGGATCTTCACCCATCTTAAGGTGCCTGAAAATGTTCTCCAGGACGACGATCGCGTCATCAACAAGAACACCAATCGCAAGCGAAAGGCCCAACATCGAAAGCGTGTTGACCGTGAATCCAACTGCCCGCATGACGATGAAGGCACCGAACAAACAAGTCGGAATCGCCAGCGCAACAATCAGCATTCCCCGGAAGTTGTGAAGGAATACGTAAACAATTCCCGCAACCAAAAAGACGCCGAAGAACAGCGAAAACTGCACATCCTTCAGTGCCTCATCAACGGTCTTCGATTCGTCATACGTTGCCGTGAACTTAACCGGAAATTCCTTTTCGAGCTTGGTGATAAGCGCTTTGGCGGCGGTATTAACCTCAACCGTGTTCCCTTCCCGAGTCTTCTGAATCGAGACAACAACCGTATCTTCACCGTTGAGTCGAGCCATACGAGACCGCTCTTCAACCGAGTCCACAACCTCGGCAACGGCCCCAAGAGGCACTTGTTTCGCCTTAGCTTGTGGGTTATTCGGGTCGCTGACCTTGATGACCACGCCCTCAATATCTGCGACCTTGGTGAAGTCGCCCTTCACGCGCACCGAGACATCCTGCCCCCCCGAGACAAACTTTCCGCCGGGCACGTTGGCATTTGCGCTCTGCACCGCGCTCAGCACGTCCGAAATTCCGACGCCATACTGTAGCAGTCGATCTTTTTTGATCCGGATCTGGATTTCGCGAACGTCGCCGCCACTGATCGAGGCTTGTGCAACTCCGTTTACCTGGCTAAATTTATCGACAATCTTGTCTTCCAACAGATCGCGCAGATCGCGACTATTCAATGTGGGAGAACTAACTGCAAGAGTCAAAACGGGCTGAGCCGAGTTATCAAACTTGGCAACAACCGGCTTTCGGGCATCCTTCGGAATCGCGTTCAGGATCCCGTCGACCTTCGTCCGAACGTCATTCATTGCCACATCGGTGTTCACACCCAGCTCGAGCTGAATGGTAACGATCGAGATGCCCTCTTGCGATTGCCCTTGAACCTCACGGATTCCGCTGACGCCAGAAACTGCTTGTTCGACCTTGCGAGTGATGAGTTGGTTGACATCTTCAGGTCCAGCGCCCGGATAGGCGGTACTAACCACGACCGTTCCAAAATTGACCTCCGGGTTGTTCTCCTTTCTCATGCCGGAATACGACATAAGGCCGATCATGATCGTGGTGATAACCAGGACAAAAATGAAGATTGGGCGGCTTAGAGCAAGCTTCGTCATTACTTCACAACCTTAATCGCAGAGCCATCCACCAGCCCCTCTTGACCTTTAGTCACCAGCTGAGCCGTACTCGACAGGCCGTTGACCTGAAGCAGGTCCCCCAGCCGTATTCCAACCGTCACGAAGACCCGTTTCGCCTTCGCTCCTTCTGCAACTACCACGTACCGCTTGCCATCCTTCGTAAGAACCGCGGAATTAGGCACGAGCGTTGCGCCGGCAATTCGGTTCAGAACCACCGAGCCTTTTGCAAACATTCCGGGCCGAATCTGTCCGCTTCCATTGGTGAAAACCACTCGGGCATTGAACAACCGCCCAACTGAATCTCCCTGTGGGCTGATCGATGCGACTTTGCCGCTAAACGTGCCTTCACCGACATCGGTTTTGATATTGACCTGAGTGCCAACCTCAACCTTCCCGATCTTGTCGGAAGGGATTTGACCTTCAAAGTAGATTCCCTGTCCACCAACGATTTTTGCGATCGGTGTTCCAGGAGCCACTACCGTTCCTGATTGGACCGGCTTGCCGTAAATCTTTCCACTGAACGGAGCCTGGATCGAGGCTTCGCGCAGGTTCTTCTCCGCGACTGAGAGCTGTGCTCGAGCCGACTGCACTTGCGCCTCAGCAGTTCTCACCTGATCAGTGAGGGTGACATCGAGGCTCTTGGTCGCCTTCGCAGAGGCAACGCCTTGCTCGGCTTGCCGCACCGACTCACGGGCAGTTTCAATGTCTTCGGGGCGAATCGCGCTCTTGCTGATCGAACTTGCTGCAAGCGCGTTCTCGTACTGTGACAATGCTGACTCGTATCCATTCTTTGCGGTATCAAGTTGAGCCTCAGCAAGCGCGCCCTCCTTCACCAGCGTCCGAACCCGTTCTAGATTCTTCTTCGCGGTTTCAAGATTGCTTTTCGCGGCTCGAAGATTATTCTGAGCCTGCTCCTGTTCCTCTGGCCGCGCGCCCTTCAGGGCTTTGGAGAGTTGAGCTTTGGCCGATTTGAGGGCGGCTTCAGCTTGTTTTACCGCCGCCGTCGAACGGCTCGGAGCCAATCTGGCGTTGGCTTTGGCCTGAGAAAGCTGAGAAGTCGCCGACGCCAATGCGGCTCGCGCCTGGGCGGTAGCCTGTTGAAGATTCTCGCTATCCAGCAACGCAACCACTTGCCCCGCCGAAACTGAGTCGCCGTCGTTGATATAAACCGCCGCCAGCTTCCCGCTGCCTACCGCCGAAATCGTGCCCTCGTCGCTCGTGACCACGTCTCCATTGATATTGATCACGTCTTCGATATCTGCAATTTTAGGCGCCGAAACTACAACAGATTTCGACGGATCAGCAAGAACCGCTCCCGTCGCCGCCGCATCCTTTTGTGCCTGGCGATCGACGCACCCAGAAGCCCCCAACAAGGCCGCTAGTGCCAATCCAAACAAACTCCCCTTTCTCACTTTTTCTTCGTGTCTCCCTGTGCTAGTTTTGCCTCATAAGCCCGAAGCGCGGCATCAATATCGTCGGCGCCAATCGCGTGCTGCAGGTCAGCGTGCGCGGCATAAAAGTCGAATTCAGCGTTGATGAGCGCGTTCCGCGCATTCACCAAAGTTGTCTCGGAATCGATGATTTCCAAAACCGTCCCTTCGCCGGCGTCCCTTCTCACTCGAGCAATTCGGGCAACTTCCGTCGCCAACCGAACCTGCTCCGTTGAAGCAGCCTTCCGCGCAAGCGCGTTCTCCATCGTGGTCAACGCCGTCCGGACTTCCTGCGAAATCCCGAGCCGCACCTGCGCCAATTGCTGCGAAGTCTGATAAATCTGCTCCTCAGTCTGCGCCTTCTTCGCCCGCGCTACCCCCGAATCGTAAATCGGAACCGAGAGCGCTAGCGAGGTCGTGTTCGTCTCTCGAACCGGGTTGAGCCCCACTGGGTCCAGAGCCTGCTGATTCTGAATCGCCAGGTTCAAACTCGGAAGCAGCCCCTGCCCCGCAACCGTCTTCGCCGCATCCAATGCCTTGACCGTATTAACCAGCGAATACGTCTCCGGTCGCGTTTGCTGACCGAGATTGACCAACTTTTCCAACCCAACGCCTGGCTTACCCGGCACGCTTACATCAGCAACATCAAACTCCGTCTCAATCGGGCGAGCGAGCTGAAGGTTCAAAACTTGCTTCGCCACCAAATGGTTGTTCTGAGCGTTCAACACGTCCGAGTCCGCCGACGCCTTCTGCGCCTTCAGCCTTTCCAGATCGATCTTTGCAATCGCTCCAGCCCGGAACTTCTTGTCCGCCGCATCCACCTGAGCCTGAATATTCGCCTGCCCCTGCGACGCAACCGTTACCAAATTCTTGGTCCGCAGTGCCTGCAAAAACGCCTTTCGAACTACCTGCCGAAGGTCATTCTCCGCCGCAGTTCTGGTGTTCCGCGAGGCTTCCACTCCGGCCTCCGCCCCTTTCTTGTTCTTCGACCAAAAGCCCGCGATGTCGATCGGCATCGTCAGCTGGTTCGTCCAAGTGTTGGTATCAATCGGCACAAACTGAATCTCCGCCCCGCCAATGTTCCCCACCTGCGGTTGACCGAATCTCACGTAGTTATAGCCCGTCGTAATCCGTGGTCCCAATGCGCCCTTGGCCTCGCGAACCTTCTGCTCGTTGCTCCGCACCGTCGCGTTGGCGTTCTTGATCGCGAATGAGTTTTGCGACGCAATCAAGATCGCCTGATCGATGGTCAGCGTGTCGGCAGGCGCAAAGATCGCCGATAGAACAATGCCTAATCCTGTTAAAGTCATTCAGTCTCCCCCTGTTGCACCCTCGTTTCCAGCCGCTGGATGCCCGCGGCAAACTCGTCCATAAACTCCCGCACGGCCTCAAGCTGGAACACCATCAGCCCCTTGTGCATCGGATGACGCATAATCAGCACCTTATCTCCGGGATTGATCCCCAGCTCGTGCCGCGCCTCTGCCGGAATCACAATCTGCCCCCGCTCTCCCACGGTTGCACTGCCATAAAAGGCGTCGTCAATATTTGGTCCACACTTCATGCTGCTCAAAGTTGTATGAAATGTATGATAGCACACACCTTTACGAGTTCGATGAAAGTTTCTACGAGTTTTCCAGAATTCCGGTTGCAAAAAAAAACATCCTTCCGAACCTCGGAAGGATGTTCCTACTAAAACGCTCTTTGAACGGTTACGCGGCCTGAGCTTCATAAACCGCGACGCGTCGCTTGTTCTTCGGGCCTTCAAACTTGACTTGACCATCGATCAACGAATAGATGGTGAAATCTCGACCGATTCCGACGCCGGGGCCTGGGTGGAACTTGGTGCCGCACTGTCGGACGATGATTGCGCCCGGCTTCACGACTTCGCCGCCGTACTTCTTAATTCCGCGTCGCTTACTGTTACTGTCGCGACCGTTTCGAGTTGAACCTTGACCTTTCTTATGTGCCATAAATTGCTCCCTTAAATCTTACTTGGCGACGACCTCAGTCACCTTGATGTGGGTCTCCGGCTGTCGGTGGCCCCATCGCTTTCGCTCGTTCTTCTTTGGCTTGTAGTTAAAAGCGTTGATCTTCTTGGCTTTGCCTTGTCGAACGATCTCTGCCACAACCTTGGCTCCCTTGATGAATGGGCTACCGACCACGGTCTTGTCGCCATCAACAACGGCAACCACTTCGGTCAGTTCAACTGACGTGCCAGCTTCACCTTCGAGCTTATCAACGATAATCACGTCGCCCTTTGAAGCAACATACTGCTTCCCACCGGTCTTCACAATGACTTGCATAATCCTAAATCTCCGTACTCGTCTCGACGCAGGAATTCCGTCGGCGAGGGCGCGAACATCTATTATGCCGCATGCCCGCGCGGGTTTGCAAGGGCAAACTACCGTCGAACCTTCTTGACACTCCGATAAACAAACGCCAAAACCTCAGCAACCCCCGCAAACAGCTCCCGGGGAACAAAATCCCCGATCTCGCACTGCTTATACAGGGCCCGCGCCAGGGGGACGTTTTCCACTACCGGAACCTTTGCCTCCGCTGCCATCTCCCTAATCTTCAAAGCCAAGTGGTCAACGCCCTTCGCCACGACAACCGGAGCGTGGTTCTTAGCCGCATCGTACTGAATCGCAACCGCAAAGTGCGTCGGGTTAGTGATAATCACATCTGCGGATTTCACCGCCTGCGAGGTCCTCATTCGCATGATCTGCCGTCGTCGCCGCGCCATTGCGCCCTTCAGCTCAGGCGAAGTCTCTGCGTCCTTGTACTCCTGCTTCACCTCTTCCTTCGTCATCTTCAGCTGCTTCAGAACCTGCTGTCGTTGGAACATATAGTCCACCGCCGCCAGCACCAGCCACGCGATCCCGACCCGCAAACAGATCGTCCGCGCAACCTCGCCAATCACGCTAAACGAGCCCGCAGGCGTCAGCGTCCAAAGCATCCCCAGCCGCTCCCAGTGAGTCAGCAAAGAGCTGTAAACCAAAAACGAAAACAGAAACAGCTTGACAATGCTCTTGAAAGCATCGAACAGCGCAGGCTTGCCAAACAGCCGCTTAAACCCGTTCATCGGGTTCAACTTCTGGAACGAAGGCTTCATTGCCTCCGGCGAAAACGCAAATCCGACCTGAGCCACATTCCCCGCAACTCCGATGACCATCGCAACGCTCATCAGCATCGCCAAAGCAGGCAGAACCGGGAACAGCGCAGATCGAACGACTCGATGAATCCCCGCCATCGAAAGCTCAGTGGAACTCGTCGCCACCGCCGCATGAAAGCCCTGGTTAAACCCCAAATAGCCCATCCGGAAAATCGCCGGAATCGCAATCAACAGCGCCAACCAAACCAAAGCCCCGATCAAGTCGGTCGACTTGGTGACCGTACCTTTCTTGCGCGCCTCGCGCTTCCTACGGTCTGTTGGCTGTTCTGTCCTTTCTCCGGCCGATTCTGCCATTTGTTAGCCTCCAAAAATCCTTCCGATCAACTCGGCAGACCGTCCAACTCCAGCGTTAGTTGCCGCAACAAGTGCAGGTAACGTCATCGAAACCGCCGCAATGCCCAACCCGAGCTTTGCCGGAGTCCCGATCTGGATTGGCTGAAGCTGGGGCAAAGCCTTCGACATGAGTCCCAGTGCCGCGTCAATGATCATCGAAACTCCCAGCACCGGAGCCGCGATCTGAACCGAAATGAGCATGCCCTGAGCGATCAGTTGCATGATCCCGTTGTGAATCATGCCCATGTGGTTCGCCGTCAGCGTCGGCGCAGTTTGGTAGCTCTTGACGATCGCCTGAATCACGATATGGTGACCATTCATCGCCAAGAAGCACATCAGCGCGAGCATCGTCTTAAACTGCCCCATCACCGAAACTTGAATTCCCAGTACCGGGTTGAGCGTCTGGCTCATTCCAAGCCCAATCTGAGTATCGAGAAACGATCCAGCCATTGTTGCGAAGTGAATCGTCAACTGCATCAATAGCCCAATCAACAGCCCCGCCCCGACTTCGTTCAACAGGGCCATGAACATCCCTCCCAAGTGAGTCGGCGCCGGACCAATATTCGCCTGGACAACCATGCTCAAAGCCGCGCTCAGAGCCAACGAAGTAAACACCCGAATCTGAACCGGCGTGTTCTGTGCTCCGAAAAGAGGCGACGACAAAACCGCCGCGCTGCATCGCACAAACACGATGAAGAACGCATAAAGGGCCTGGAAGTCGTTGAGCGGGGGCATGTCGGTTAGCGGTCTGATGGGGTCATTTGGTCGATTTCATTCATGAGATTTCTGAAGAGGTTTTTGAGGTCGAAGGCGAAGGGTAGCTCGGTTTCGCCGAGCCCGGAGAGTCCCCCTGAAACAACGGTCAGCACAACTGGCTGTTCTGAAGATTGCGTATTCATTGCCATCCGATATTCGCCGCCCGTTGGAAGCAGATGTGGACGAACTGGACCAGTGTGGTCAGCATCCAGTTCCCCATAAACGCGGTCGCCACTCCAACTCCGATGAGCTTGGGAACGAAGGCGAGCGTCGCTTCCTGAATCTGAGTCACCGCCTGGAAGACGGAGACGATAAGGCCGAGAAAGAGCGCGGTGGCAAGCACCGGAAGCGAAACCAGGAGTCCAGTCTGGAGTCCGAGTCGCGCAGTGTCGAGAGCAAGAGCTTGATTCATAGTAAAGTTGGCCGTTGGGAGTGGGGAGTGGGGAGTTGAAGGGAGATCGAAGTGAGGGACAGTAGTCCAACCAACTCCAAACTCCCCACTCCAAACCCCCAACTCATTAGCGGTACCCCGCGAGGATCGCCGAGACGAGAGTCCCCCAGCCGTCCGCCAAAACAAACACAAGCAGCTTGGCAGGTAAGGAGACAATCGAAGGTGGAAGCATCATCATTCCCATGCTCATAAGGCCGCTGGCCACAACAAGGTCGATGATGAGGAACGGGATGAAGATGTAGAACCCGACGATGAACGCCGTCTTCAGCTCTGAGATAACAAAAGCGGGAACGAGCGAAGTCAAAGAAACTTCCTTCTTAGTCGCCGGCTTTTCCTTGCGGATGTCCAAGAACAGCTTCAAATCCTTCTCATAGGTGTTCTTCAACATGAACTCCCGAACCGGGCCACTCGCCCGTTCCATCGCGACCTTCTGGTCGATCTTGTGAGACAGCATCGGCTGGATCGCTGTGTCATTCACCTTCGTCCAAGTCGGCCCCATCACATAAAACGTGAGGAACAGCGAGAGGCCAATCACCACCTGGTTAGGCGGAATCGTTGGGGTGCCAAGTGCAGTGCGAATAAAGCTAAAGATGATGACAATGCGCGTAAACGCCGTCGTCAGAATCATCAGAGCGGGTGCCAACGAAAGCACCGTAAGCATCGCCAGAATCTGCAACGAACTCGCAACTTCATTATTTCCTCCGCCTGTGCCAATTTTTGCTCCAGACTGAGGACCGCCCAAGCCGATACTAATAGAGGGAATCCCTGCCTGTGCGGATGCGATCCCCACCAAGCCAAGTACCAGAATGATCCAAAAGAGCTTCTTCATGGGTTATCTCATCAATTTGTTAAGTCTTTGAAGCGCAGCAGCGGCCTCATTTTCTTCGGCAACACTAATCGCGGCTCGCATCTGATCCATCGAAGGCGGATTCGGAAATTCCCGCTCAGGCGCAACCTCGAGCATCTCCATAAACGTTTGCCCCGGATCGTTCTTAGGTGCTTCGCCTAGGTCAGCAAGAGTAGAAATCGTCGTTGGCGTCGAGCCGAGGAGCAAAGTTCGCCCCTTAACCGTCACCAAGTGAATCGAACCGCCCGCGAACGAGGCCGATTCCTCAACCTTGATCGCCGAGTTCAACCCTGTGGAGAGCTTCGAGCCGTACTTCGCCATCATCTTTGGCAGAAACAGCTTCATCAACACCATCACCACGATGACGGCGAGAACCATCTGAAGCAATCCGCCGCCCGATGACGTGCTCGGCGTAAATTGAGTAGCCGATTCGGCCTTCGTCCCAAGCATCCCCTCTTGGGCAACCGCAAGGGTTGCGCCAAGGACAAAGCTCAGGCTAACTGCGAAGCGAAACATCAAACTCCTCTTAAGCAGCTGCGTCCATTCGGAACCGCTCAGCCGGATTCAAAATCTCGGTGATACGAACGCCGAAGTTGTCTTCAATAACGACAACCTCACCCTTCGCCACCAATCGGCCGTTAACCATCACGTCAACCGGCTCGCCCGCCGCCTTATCAACTTCAACAATCGACCCCGTTCCAAGGTCAAGAACATCCCGAACGACCATCTTCACCCTCCCAAGTTCAACCGAAATCTCAAGCGGCACATCGAGCAAAACATCCATCGACGAATCGTGCTCAAAGGCCGGCTTCGCCGCCCCGCCCATCATCGACATCCCGCCCATTTGCATCGCTGGAATTCCGGGAACGCTCACCGCGGCTTCTTCTTCGTCTTCACCGCCAACAATAAGCTTCGCCGTTTCGTCGTCCATCAGCCAGACAATGACACCCGTCTCTTCGCCGATCTGCATCGCAATGTTGCACCGCAACACCGAAGGCGAATGAGCCAGATTATCCGCCAGCGAAATCATCTGGTAACGAATACTCATTCCCGTCGCAACAACGGTGTCCAAAAGCGCATTCCCAAGCCCAAGACAAAGCCCTTGAACAATCGACTCAGCAAACGGCCGAACCTCGGCCATCACATCATCATCAACATCCTCCCAAGTCATTCCTGTGACGACCCGCGCCACCTCCATGACCGTCTCTGGGCGAATCAGAATCATCTGCATCGCTTCGGGGTTATTCGCCATCGCGAACTGAATCGCCAGGATATTCCCCGCCATTTCCGCCGAGACTTCCGCCACATTAGCCCGCATCGCAATGGGCGATGAGAACTTCGCCGGAACGGGCGAGTTGGAGCTCACCGTTTCGCCGACGGTTTCCCAGATCGACGGTAGCAGTTCGCTAAATTGTTGAATGAGTTGTAACTGAGTCATGTTATTACTGCACGATGGGTTCGGTAATCGAGAAAACGTAGCGCTTGCCATTCATCATCGGTCGCCCTTTGAATTTCGGCACGTTGGCAATCATAAAAGTGAGGTCCTTTTCGGTCATCTGGTCAAGCTTGATCACATCGCCAATCTTGACCTCCAAAAACTCTTCAAAAGGAACAACTGCTTTGCCCAGCAAAACCTGGCAAGGCACTTCGGTCGAAGTAACTTGGTTCGAAACCAGCCGCCGAATCGCCGGACTCTGCCGCTTCCCGCTCGAAGCAAACCACTTCTGTGCGCTGAGCTTGATCGTAATCGGCTTAAGAACCAGATAAGGAATACAGATGCTCATCGCCGTCCGCATTTCGCCGATCTTAACCTCAAAAAGGATGACAAGAACAATATCGTTCGGCGGAGCAACACTCACAAACTGGCTCGAAGTCTCTAGCCCGTCAATATTCGGAGCCACAACAACAACACCTTCCCACGACTGCTTCAAAGCCCCAAGCATCCGGTCCAAAATCGAACGAACCAGCGGCTTTTCGATGTCCGTAAGCACGCTCCGCTCCATCGGCCGCCCCGGCCCGCCAAGCATCTTATCTACCAAAGCGAACATCAGCCCCATTTCGCACTCAATGACAATCTGGCCATTAAGCGGAGGAAGCGAGACGATTCCAAAAACTGAAGCACTAATCGAACGCAGGTACTCGTCGTAAGGAATCTGCTCCATCGAAATCATTTCGATATTGATCTGCGAACGAGTCTGAGCCGAAAGTGCCGAACCCGCCGCCCTTGCAAACGTATCGTGCAGCATCGAAAGCGTTCGGAGCTGATCCTTAGAAAGCTTGTCCGGACGCCTAAAGTCATAAACCTCATACGAATAGTTCTGAGTCTTGGGTGCCCGCGAGCCTCCGCCCTTCGGCTTTGGAGCAGAACCGCCACCACTCGGCGCAGAACCGCCACCGCCACCGCCGCCGGAATCGGCGCCGAGCGTATTCAAAAGGGCTTCTATTTCGGCTTGAGAAAGAATGTCTGACAAATGCGTTCCCTCGTAAGGTCTACATTTGAGTTCGGCAGAATCCAGAACTTCTTAAGGGCAAACGGCAAAAAACCTAGAGACTTGCTCTAGGTTTTGCCCCTCTCATTCCCCCGGCGACTACTGCGTAGCGAACGCCTTAAAGAACACCTTCAATATCGGCCCCTTGGCAGAATCCCAACCTTCAGGAATCTCGTCTTCCTCGGCTGGTTCCTCATGCTTGGCCTTTTTGCCGTGCGAATCCGTCTCCTCGTCCTCGCCTTTCTTTTTCTTCTTCTTTGAGTCCTTCTCGTCTTCCTTAGGCTCTTCCTCGTGCTTCTCTTCCACAAATATCTTGTTTAGCTTCGCCGCAATTCGCAACTTGATAACTTTGAGGTGAGCTTCAGTCAGTGTCTCTGGCTGCTTCGTCGTCTTGATGACCGAGATAATCGCATCCGAAACTTCGCCGATATGATGGTCGAACTCTTCAGCCTTGAACCCGTCCTTCGGCAAGAATCCAACCTTGAATCGGGCATAGGTCGTTCCATCAGCCAAGTTCACCGTGAACTCGTCCTTCAACTCCAATTCAACCTTCCCAAGCTTGATCTCAGGCTCTTTGGGCTTTCCCTTCCCTTTGCCCTTCATCATAAAGAAGCCTCCTCCCCCGAGGACCAACACGAGCGCCAAGATAATTGGTAGCTTCCCGCCTTTCTTCTTTCCGCCCTCTGCGCCCTCTTCTTTTTTCTCTTCTGCTTTTGCCGACATAGTCCCTCTCCGTGCCTAGTAGATTCCACAGCAGGTAATCGTGCCGACCTAGTGTTTTTGCGAGAGTTGCTTCTCAAACCTGTGAACTGTCCCGTCTTCGGGGTCTTCAAAAACCCCGACAAATTCAAATCCGTTCTTCTGAAGAACTCGCTGTGAGGCCAAGCCATCCGGGAGCGTATGGGCCCGCACTTTCTCAGCTCCGTTCTCTCCTGCATATTCGATTAGCCACGTCGCAATTTGAGTTGCAACTCCCTGCCCTTCGAATTCCGGAGCCACCCCGTAGCCGATTTCAGTCCAGCCATCCGCAGGCGGGTCTCTGAACATTCCCGAGCCAACAATTCGGCGTTCCTCAATCGCGAAAAAACCCATCCATTTGGGTTGGTTTGCATATTTCTCGACGATGCTGGATAAGAATTCTTCAGGCAATAAGCCGCCCTCTGCCGCTGTCAATCTAGTCAAATCAAGGAACTCCCGGTGCGACCGAGCCACTATTTGGAAGTCTTCAACTGTGATCCACCTCTTTGTAAGCACGCCTCAGTGTAACTCTCGGCAAGGTACAACCAAAGGGTCTCCTATGCAAGAAGTCCTTGATCTCCAAGCCCAAGCCCTGTCCGAAATCGCTTCGGCAGGCTCTACCGCCGAACTGCGAGACCTAAAGATCAAGTTCCTGGGCAACAACGGACTCATCAGCGGCAAACTCCGCGAAGTCGGCTCCTACCAAGGCGACAAGCGGGCCTTTGGACAGACCGTCAACGCCGCCAGACAAACCGTCGAACAAGCCCTCGAAGAGCGAGAAGAAGCCCTCAAAGGCGGAGAACTCGCCGCCCAATTCGATAAAGAGCGCATCGACGTAACAATGCCCGCCCGCCCCACCCAAGTCGGCTACGAACACGTCCTCCAGCAAACCATGAACCGAATCAAGCGAGTCCTCGGCGGACTCGGATTTGAGTACCTAGAAAGCCCAGAACTTGAACATTTCCGCTACAACTTCGACGCCCTGAACTACCCACCCGACCACCCGGCGATGGACGATCAAGACACGTTCTACATCGACGATAGCCACGTCCTGAGAACCCAATGCACCGCCCTTCAAGGCCGTGTCTTCGAAGAAGTCCAACAAGGAAAACGCCAACTCCCGCTAAGGGCATTCACCATCGGCCGCACTTACCGAAACGAGGCCGTCGACCGAACCCACAGCCACACCTTCCACCAAGTCGACTGCTTCATGATCGACGAAAAAGTCTCGATGGCGAACCTAAAAGGCACCCTCGGCCTCTTCGCCCGCGAGATGTTCGGCAGCGAAGTCACCGTCCGCTTCCGCCCCGACTTCTTCCCCTTCGTCGAGCCCGGCGTCGACTACGCCATCTCCACCCCCCGCCTCTTTAACGGCAAATGGGTCGAACTCGGCGGCGCCGGCCTCATCCACCCCAACATCCTCGAAAACTACGGCGTCGACACCGAGCGCTACTCCGGCTTCGCCTTCGGCCTAGGAGTCGAACGCATCCCCATGATGAGCTACGGCGTAGACGATTTGCGGCACTTCATGGAAAACGACCTCCGCTTCCTAGAGCAATTCCGAGCCGAGCCGATTGAGCTGAGGTAGCCGTGGACTGGAGTTCCTGGTTCTGGGGGTTCTTCGTTGGTTTCTTCTTAGTTGGCATGAGTTGGATTTGGGTTTCGATTAGACGTCACATCGGTCCTCCTGAGCCGCCGACGAGAAAGAATGCGAAGGAATTGCTGAGTGATCCTTCTGGAGTCTATTGGCTTTGGAGAGAGGATTATCAAACCAGCTGGTGGTTTGATGCGAATGGCACCGCAGTCCACGTTGACAACGACATGGATTCGCACTACTATCTTTGGCGTATAGAAAGCCCCGGATGTCTATCGTTGCGCAAGACACACTTTTCACCAGAAGAGTTTCCCGGCTCGCCTTCGTCGATAACCTGGCTTGAAAGGATTGAAACGACCTTTCTTCGTTTTGAAGTCTTCTATGAGAATAGTCATCTCTGCTTTCGAGAGTCAGAAACCGGGCATGTCTTCTATGCCGATTAGCTCTCCGTCGGAAAGCTTCTATTCGCCAGGGGGCACAGCCTGCCCCGGCGCGCCGGGGGGTCCCGATACCAATCGGGAGGCCGGCGGGTGGATGCGAGCCTTTACAATCCAATCATCTAAACTAACCTCGTGGCTCGGAACTTCGACAACTATTGGCGTCGCGGCTTTTCAAATCAGCTCGAAGGAAACTTGTCTGGGACGATGTGGGTCGGCTGCACTGAGGGCGAGGATGAGCTTTCGTTCTTACATGACTTATGTGGCAACGCACTCACTCATCGAGGAAATCGAATGGAATGCTTTGCTTGGAAAATGGTTCGCCCGGGCCGAGTCGCGATCCTTCTCACCCACCACGCCCCTCACTCCCCGTACCAGCCAGTCGTTCCGGAGCTTGTCCACTGGTACGACTTAGAGTGGCAAGAGTTCGACTACAGGATCAGCGAAACCCTCAACCGGAGCATCTTCCTCGAAATCGACTTGTTCTCGAGGAAGTTTCAGTTGGAGTCCTACTTGGAATAGTCGCAAGGATGGCTCCGCGGGTAACCAACTTCCAATGAATGACGCAACAGCAGACTGGTAAGCGACACCCTCGGGAGCTCCGCTCGCATGCACATGCAAGCGATGTTTCACCCGCACGGGGGCACGGGTCCCGAGGCAGGTTTGCTCCTAACTAGTTCGACGAAGGAGAATACGTTAGGAGCAAACCTGCCTCGGGTGGGGGTGTGGCACTGGGCCGGCGGGTGGAGGCGAGACTAAAACTAAGAATCTTCGCAAAAACTGGTTTACATTTGCCCTCTGAGCAACCTATTAGGTGATGAGCAAATTTTTCCTCACAACCCGCCTCGCACCGTTAGGTGCCCTGACTCACGACGCGAGCCTCGAGCCTAAAAGCCGCTCAGCCCTGGTCCCCCAATCCTGAAGCTTGATCCACACCCCCAACCGCCCCCAACAAAACCGCAAATCGAGCAAACAGTTGAACCTAACACCCCCAACAAAACGCGTCGCAGTTCTCTGCAACTGCTCACCGCTCACCGCTCACAGTAAACTGAAAAAACGATGCCCGAAAGCTCCAATCCAAAACGGACCCTTCGCATCGCAATGTTCTCCGAATCCGTCCTGCCCGTCCTCAACGGAGTCAGTATCAGCATCGACACCCTGGTCCAAGAACTCCGAAACCGCGGCCACAGCGTCCACATCTTCGCCCCCAACTACATCCGGCACCGCGAAAAGGACCCGAACACCCACCGTTTCCGCGCCATCGAAACCCCCTGGGCCAAGGGCTACCCCTTCGCCTACCCCCCCTTCTGGAGAATGCTCCTCACCTTCCGGAAATACGAGTTCGACGTCATCCACACCCACACCCCCTGGATCGTCGGCTTCGTCGGAATGCGCTGGGCCGAGAGCCACGAAATCCCGCTGGTCAGCACCTACCACACCCTCTACGACCGCTATGCTCACTACCTCTGGATGTTCCCCCGACGCTACATCCGGTTCCGCATCGCCAAGCACACCAACTTCTATTACAACTCCTGCGAGCAAGTCATCGCCCCCACCGCCGCCGCCCACCGCTGGCTCGAACGGCACGGAATCACTCGCCCAGTCCACGTCATCCCCACCGGAATCCCTCGCCCCCAAATCATCGACCGGGCCGAAGCCAGGGCACAACTGGGAATTCCGCCCGAGCATCAAGTGTTGCTCTACGTGGGTCGCCTCGCCAAAGAGAAAAACCTGGAGACCCTGATCCAAATGATCGCCGACATTGCTCCGAAACACCCCAGAGCAAGGCTCTGGATGGTGGGCGACGGCCCCTACCGAGACGACATGCGCGCCCTCGCTGCACGCCTCGGCGTCGGCGATCGAGTGAAGTTCGTCGGAGCCGTCCCTCGGAACGAGGTCGACCAATTTTACGCCAGCGCCGACCTCTTCGCCTTCGCTAGCGTCACCGAGACCCAAGGGCTAGTCGTTCAGGAGGCGATGCAATATGGCCTTCCCGCCGTCGCCATCTCCGGCGGGGGTGCAAGCGACTCCATCGAGGAAGGTGTGAACGGTCTGGTGACAAAAAACGTCCAGGCCGATTTCAGTTCCGCCGTCGCTCGGCTACTCGCCTCGCCCGAAGAACTAGAAAAACTCGCTGAAGGCGCGCACCGAAAGGCCCGAGAAAGCAGTATTGAACTGATGGCTGATCGTATTCTGGAAGTCTACGAACGGGCCATCGCCGCCCACGTCAAGGAGCAACCTAGTGGAACCCGAAATCTCCTATAAACGCTCCGGCTACGCCGACTTCGCCCTCATCCTCGGCGCGCTCGCCCTGATTAGATTCCTGCTGCCGCGAGTTCCGGTTCCGCTGACAATCAAGCCGGTAATCGATATTCTCCTGACCGTCGTCTTCCTCGCATTACCTCTCATAGCCATTTACCGAGCGATGTCCGAGCAGCCAAAACCGAAGCAGGCCCTCTACATCTTTCTCGCCGGAGCCGCTATCCACGGCGGACTAGTCGCCCTCGACTTGTTAGTCTTCAAAGGCCAAGGCGTAGTCTCATCCCTCTTGGCCCCGCTTAAACCAGCAGGGTTACAAATCTGGTGCATCGGCCTAGGAGCCCTCGTCGCCGCCCTGATCTCCGACCGAAACATCCTGATCCCAATCGGAATCTTCCTCATCGCCTACGACATCTTCCTGGTCCTCACCCCGCTCGGCTTCACTCAGAAGCTCATGCAGGCGGCACCAGACATTTTGAAACAAGGCGGAATGTCGATTCCCGCAGCTTCAACGGCGACCTCTCTTAACGGCAAAGCCGAAATCTCCGGCGTTGTCGGCCCCGCAGACTTGGTCTTCCTCGGAACGTTTTTCCTCGCAATGTTCCGCTTCGATATGAAGCCTTACACAACACTGCGAGTCATGATCCCGGTGCTCCTCTGCTATCTGCTCTTCGTGATGCTCACCGGGATTGCGCTCCCGGCCCTGGTTCCAATTGGCCTGGTGACCTTGATCGTGAACTGGAAAATGTTCAATATGACCAACGACGAAAAGGCTTCGACGGCGGTTGTTGCCGTCTTGGCGGTGGTTATTCTTGGTTACTCGGCAACGAGGCCAAAGCCGCGAGTTGCGCCTTCGCCGTCGGCTGGCGTCCGAGAATCTCAAAAATCGGCAGCGTCGCCTGGCTCAGCCGCCCAAGGTGAACCCCCGTTGAAAGCCCCTCGCGATGGGCAAAATATACCAGGTCCTCGGTAGCCAAGTTTCCGCCCGCCCCTTTTGCATAAGGGCAC
The DNA here is from genome assembly GCA_965248555.1 of Fimbriimonas sp. Lineage (GTDB taxonomy): Bacteria > Armatimonadota > Fimbriimonadia > Fimbriimonadales > Fimbriimonadaceae > Fimbriimonas. The sequence goes on from CBDFJP010000002.1 coordinate 1,208,625, forward strand.
CCGCCAAGCCCGCCCGCGCTGGAATCGAAGCTACGATAGCCAAGCTCGAGGGCTTTTGCAACGTTCGCAATCGCGGTTCCGCGAGTATCGTGGAAGTGCCAGACGATTTTGGACTGTTTAAGATGCTTGATCGCCTCGTGAACAGCTTTGACTTCTTTTGGACTCCCGACCCCGATGGTGTCGCCGAGAGAGATTTCATCGGCACCCATTTCGAGGAGCTTCTCAGAAAGTCTCGCGACTTTGGCGGGTTCGATGCGACCAGCGTAGGGGCACTCGAAAATCGTGGAAACATACGCGCGCTTGAAACCCTTATGATCTTCAAGAATCGGTCGAAACCCCTCAAGCGATTCCTCAACCGTCATGTTGATATTCTTCTGAGTAAACGCATCACTCGCCGCCGTGAATACCGCAATCCGCTGAACGCCAAGTGCCTTGGCGTTCTCGTACCCTTTTACATTCGGGACCAAAGCCGAGTAGAGTCCGCCATCCTGAAGAATTGGCCACAGCTCAGCAACGTCGCCAAGCTGCGGAACCCACTTTGGAGAGACAAAGCTACTGACCTCAATCTCATTCAGTCCACTCGCGAGTAACCAAGAAATCAACTCTGCCTTTTCGGCCGTCGGCACAGGAATCTTCTCGTTCTGAAGCCCATCCCTGGGCGAAACTTCAACGATTCGAATGGAGTCCATTAACCCTCTTCTACGACGACGAGCAACTCGCCATCCTTGACTTGGGCACCTTTCGTGGCGTTCATCGTGGTGACCGTACCGTCGAACGGCGCGTTAAACGGTTGCTGGGTCTTCATTGCCTCAAGAACAATCAGTTTCTGTCCCTTAGTCACCTTGTCTCCGACTCCTACTAGAACATCTACAATCTGCCCCGGCATCGGCGCACGGTACTCGCCACTCGCAGCGGCCCCTTGAGCATTTGCGCGGGGTCGCCGAGTCTCCAGTCGATATTGATGCCCTTGATAGGAAACTATTACAGCATCGCCGTCTCGCACAGCAAGGGCGGAGAATGATCCATTCAGAGTCCGCACGATCAGGCGATCTGGGCCGGGGCTGACTTCCGCACCAGTCTCTGCTTCTAGTTCTGTTCCGTTGAGATACAATTTCATGGCCTCGCCTGCCTGAAATTTCGTGCGGATTCGATAAACGCCAAGAACAGGCTCTGAGTCGCCGAATCCTCAGGAGTTCGTTCGGGGTGCCATTGAACTCCGATGCAAAACGGCTTGGAAGGATCCTCAAGTGCCTCAACCGTACCGTCAGCAGACCGGGCGGTTATGGCGAGATTAGAGCCAAGAGAATCCACCGCCTGGTGGTGATAACTCTTCCCCACGATATGGGTTACGCCAGCCGAGCGAGCAAGGATGCTCTGTTCGGAAACGGCGTATTCCTGCAGCGTACCGCCGCTATGCTCTTCGTGTCCGATCACGTCCGGAATGTGCTGGTGGAGCGAGCCGCCTCGAATCACGTTGATGAACTGACACCCGCCACAAATCCCCAAAATCGGCAGATTCTGCGGGATCAACGAATACATCCGAGCTTCCATCTCCCACCTCGCCGGGTGTTGGAGTTCGGCCTTTACATGGAGCTCTTGGCCGTAGTGAACTGAGTCAAAATCCGCACCGCCGGGGATGAGCCAGCCGTCGAAGAGGTGCACGACTTCTGCAATCTCAGTCAGAGGAGAAATGATGATTGGATTCCCTCCGGCTTTGGCGACCTGCTCCGGATAACTCCAGTTAAGGGTGTGTCGAGAATCTGCCTGGAGATCGCTCGTAATCGCGATCAGTGGCTTCAAACCAGCACATCCCCAATTGACTGGACGTTCTCTTTGACCTTGTTGATGAAGAGCGACGCTCCGACGCCGTTTGCGATACGGTGGTCAAACGTCATCGAGACATTTACAAACCGCTTCACGCGAATCATGTTCGGCGTTGAATCGAGGCCGTTAAACACTTCACCAAGGAAGATCGTCGCCATCGATGGCGCAACCACGACCGGGACGGCATCGCGCAAGCCGAACGCCTGCATGTTCGTCAACGAAACGGTGACTCCGGCGTGAGCTTGATCTTTGCCGCTTCGCGCCAGCTCAATCTGAGCTCGAGCCGCGGCTGCAAACTCCGGCCAGGACAGCGTATCCGCCTTATCAACCACTGCCGTCACCAACTCGTCACCCGGCAAGGAAACCGCGATTCCGAGCGAAACATGCTCGTAAGTTCTTAGCTTGTCGTCGCCAACCATCGCCGAGCGAAAAACAGGAAACTCGGCCATGGCCCGAACGACTGCATAAGCAAACATCGTGAATGCCGAAGGCTGGAATCCGCGCATTTCATGCTTGGCCCTGGCCCGTTCGGCCTCGATTGCGCTCCATTCGGTAGCCACGGTGATCGTTCCGGGAACGACAAGCGAGTTGGATCGAACCATTCGCGAGTTCAGAACTCTCTGCTTGGATGGCAGTGCGACTTCCGAATAGCCTGCTCCACTTGTAGCGGTGACTGCCGTGCCGCCGCTCAGGAAGGCGTCGATGTCGGCGGGCATCAGCTTGGAACCGCCGAACGGGATGGTGACCAAAACGTCTTCTGAGATTCCTTTCTCTTTCGCGTAGGCTCGGCTTCGGGGCGGAATTCCTCGCACATCGCCGGAGGACTTGGTAGCAGCCGGCGCAGGTTTGTTCGCCGGAGCCACTACTGGCGCGCCGTGTGCTGGAGCTGCAGACACTTCAACATCTCCCGCGACCGACATTCGCCCGACCTCGAATCCGATTGGGACCACGTCGTCAACCTTCGCGAGCCACTCGATCAAGGTGCCTTCGTAGGGCGATTCGACGTCCATGACCGCCTTGTCGGTCTCCATCTGGTAAATCGGTTCGTCACGGGTTACTTTCTCGCCCGCCTGCTTCAAAAACGCGACGATTCGGGCTTCTTGCAGCCCTTCGCCAATCTGCGGAATGTAGAGCGGCGCGGAGCCGGTCGAGCTTGTCGAGGCAGGTCCCCCGTGGGAGGGGGCGGCGGGAGCCTCGACGCCGTCGGTCACTTCGACGATTCCGATTGCCGAGCCGATGGGGACGATATCATCCACTGCCGCCGACCAGGAGGCTAGGACGCCGTCGACGGGCGATTCGACATCCATGACCGCCTTATCCGTCTCCATCTGATAGATCGGCTCGTCGCGCCGAATCGTATCGCCGGGCTTCTTCAGGAAAGCCACAACCCGAGCCTCCTGCAGCCCTTCGCCAATCTGAGGAATGAAAATCGAGACGTACGGCATAGCTTCTTCTGCGCTTCGTTGCGCTTTTTGAGTTTACCGCCGCTCCTTGAGCTTCATTCAAAAAAGAGCCCCGCGCAACGATACGCGAGGCCCAATGGCTGGAGAATGGTAACTTTTTTCGTTACTCGCCAAGTCTTTGTCGCCGTAGGAACGACGGGATGTCGAGGTCAATATCTTCTAGGTCGGGTTCGACCAAGGTTGGGGCAGAGCTGGTTGGCTTTGCTTGGGCGTAGATCGATTCCGAGGTGATCGGCTCGACGGCTTTCGGCTGAATGAAGATTCTTTCTGGTTGCACTGGAGCTTCGTAGACTGGCTCGACTCTGGCAACCGCCTCTTCCATCACTGGTTGAATGAAGACGGCTTTGTCGAAGGCTTTGTTCACGGTTTTGGTGTCGACATCCATTCCGGCTGCGAGTAGGGTGATCTGGACTTCGTGATCTGGAGTCTCGCGGAGGACGTGGCCCATGATGATGTCGGCGTTTTCGAGGTCGGTGAAGCCGAGGATGTATTCCATTGCTTCGTGCGCCTCGCCAATGGTGAAATCGCTACCAGCAGTGATGTTGACCAGGACTCGGCGCGCGCCTTGGATGTTGGTTTCAAGCAACGGCGAATGCGCGGCGGCTTCGGCGGCGAGTCTTGCTCGTTGCTCGCCCACGCCTCGACCCAGGCCCATGAGGGCGACTCCGGCGTCTTTCATGATTGACCGAACGTCGGCGAAGTCGACGTTGATCATTCCTGGCAAAAGGATGATGTCGCTGATGCCTTGGACGCCTTGGCGAAGCACGTCGTCGGCGTGGGCGAACGCGGCGGACATTGACGTCTTCTTCTCGACGACGTCGAGAAGTCGGTCGTTTGGAACCGTGATCAAGGTATCAACGACTTCGCGAAGTCGCTCGGCACCTTCTGCGGCGAGCTTTCGGCGGCGGGGGCCTTCGAAGCCGAACGGTTTGGTGACGACGCCGACGGTGAGGATTCCCATTCGCCTTGCGATGTCGGCAATCATAGGTGCGGCGCCGGTTCCGGTTCCGCCGCCCATTCCGGCGGTGACGAAGACCATGTCAACGTCTTGGAGTTCTTCCTCGATGATCGCTTGCGATTCTTTTGCCGAGGCTTGACCGACCTCGGGGTCTCCCCCTGCCCCGAGGCCACGGGTGATGTCCGTTCCGAGCTGGATCTTCTTTGGAGCCAAGGAGCTTGCCAAGGCCTGGGCGTCGGTGTTCATCGCGATGAAGTGAACTCCCATCACGCCTTCCCGGATCATCCGGTTGACGGCGTTGCTACCCGCTCCGCCGACCCCGATCACTTTGATCGTCGCCTGGTTCTCAAACAAATTCTCCGGTCGCATTGTATCTTCCATCTTTAGACCTCCATGTTTTCGCGTTCGGGTTTAGCCCGCGCACGACAATCCGTTGATGGGATTAGGGACGGAGGGGCGGTTCAAAAAGATTCGCCGGAAGAGATTCAACCATGAAAATGTGGATAAATTGGTCGATTGGGGATAAGTGGGGGTGGTTATCCACAGGGGTGGGGAGAGGTTTGAGGTTCGAGCGGAAAGCGGGAAGCGGTCAGATCTCTCTGATGACCTCGGATTCCGACGTACCAGGCGTCGGGACCAAGTTGCGGACGACAACTACGCCAATCAAGTTGAGCAGTACTGAGACAGCTGCCCACAAAGTGGCTAATCGCCAGTCTCGTTTTTCCGCTCCGCTGCTTTTGGTCAGTTTGCTGACCGCGAACATTGTCGTCACAAATGCGCTGAGCGAGGCCACCATGCAGAGACCCAAACTGACAGGAAACAATGCCGAGTCACTCGATTTCGAAGCCATCGCGCCGATGTTTCCGAAAACCACTAGGCCAAAATTCGCCACCGAAAGCTGACGGATCCTTGTGATGCTCATGCAGAGGAGTCTACTTCCGGCTTAGCGGCCCGGTGATTTCCCCCTGAACTAACTCAACAACACATTGTTTACGAATCAAATAAGGAAGTAGAGGATGAGGGCGGTGGTCGTGCCGATGAAGGCGGTCCAGGCGAGGAGGGCTTTTTGGAGGCGGAGGGTTGCGATGAACAGCCAGAGTCCGGCGGCAACTAGGAGGATGTAGGTGGCTGGGAGAAGCGCGCCTTGGCCGAATGTTGGCAAGGCGTGGATTGCGATGGCGGTTCCGAGTCCGAGGGTTAGGCCGAGTGTCCAGACCCAGAACCATTGGCGGCGGGATTCGATGGCGGCTTGGACTTTGGGCTCCATGGTTTAGTTGAGCATGCACCAGCCGATGAGGAGGAGGGTGCCCAGTGTGGTGCCGAGGGTGACCGCTTTGAGGCGGTTCTTGAGCACCGAAGGTTTGGCGATCAGGAGTGCACAGCAAAGCGAAAAGACAACTCCGAGGTATACGATTCCCATCAAGGGAGCAAGAAAAAGGTCCGGCTTGAAGAGCATCGGAAGTAACGGCGGCAAGGTGGAAGCAAGAAAGAGCCCTTCAGACCACCAGGACATGTCGGGCTTGTGGGGTGGCTCAATGGGCTGAAGGTCTTTCAAGTTGGGGGATTGGTTCACGGCGTCAACTCTCCCGGTTCGCCTTAGCTCACCGACCTCCGTTATCCAAGGGAGGTACTTTGCGGCCTTGCTCACGAGCGGCTTTTCTGGCGAGGAGGCGTTGTTTGTATTCGGAGGAGGCTTGTTTATTCATTTGGTCCATTCGCTCTTTACCGGTGGTTTCAAACCATAGCACAGAGGCCATCAGGAAAATATGAGGAATGTAGAACGGGAGCAGGGTGAGCATTCCGAGTTTGCGGAGCGGTTTGAGACTTACTTTGCTGGCTCCTTCCTTTCGTAGCCGTGTGAGGCGAATCATGCAAGAGATGAAGGGAACGAAAGTGCATACCAAACCGATGATCGCAACCGCGATGTACACGGCACCATACTGGTTGAGGCGATGGTAGCTGAGGCTCTTCACAACAAGCAGAAGGAAGACTCCTCCGATGCATCCGGCAATGCTTCCCACCAGGACAATTGCCTTGACGATTCGGTCGCTGAGTGGCCACCAGGTTTTCATTTTTGTTCGCCGTAGTAGAGAATACTGCGGTTTTGGGGTGTCGGTTGCGAACTGGTGTAGCTTCGCTTCGCTCGCGGAGCGGACGGTTGGTGTCCGCGCTCCAGGGTTTGACTGAGATTACGACAGCCCCACCGGTTCGCTGGTGCTCACCCTCCACTTAAAGTTTGCCTTTGGGGAATCCTTTAAGCGAACCCTTCCCCATTTCTTGGGAGTTATGGTTTGCAGTCCTGGTTACAACTAGCTCATTCGGAGAACCGAATATTGGGCGATGGCGCGGAGGGTGGGGGCATTGGGGAAATCCTTGATGAGTTCAGAGGCTTGGGCGGCTAGGTCGAGGGCTTTTTGTTTGGATTCTTCGAGGCCGTAGAGGGCGGGGTAGGTGGCTTTTCCTCGTTCGCGGTCGGAGCCGACGGCTTTGCCGAGTTGTTCGGCGGTGGCGGTTTCGTTGAGGACGTCGTCGGCGATTTGGAAGGCGAGTCCGATGGAGAGTCCGTAGGATTTGAGTTGGGAGTGAGGGGCGGTGGGTTGGGAGTTGGAGTTGGAGTTGGGATTGGGATTAGTCAGGGCGCCGATTTCGCAGGCGGCGGCGATGAGTGAGGCGGTTTTGCGGAGGTGGATTTGGTCGAGGGTTTGTTTGGAGACTTCTTTGCCTTCGCTGAGGATGTCGATGGTTTCTCCGCCGACGAGGCCTTCGGAGCCGACGCATTTGGCGGTGATTTTTAGGACTTCGACAACTTGGCTTGCTGGAAGGGGCAGGGAGGCGAGGACTTCGAAGGCGAGGGCGAAGAGGGCGTCTCCGGCAAGGAGGGCGACGGCTTCGCCGAACTTGATGTGGCAGGTGGGGAGTCCTCGGCGGAGGTCGTCGTTGTCGAGGGCGGGGAGGTCGTCGTGGATGAGCGAGAAGGCGTGAATCATCTCGAGCGCGCAGCCGGCGTCGAGGGCGGCTTGTTCGCTGCCTCCGACTGCTGGGGCGGCGAGGAGGACGAGGGCGGGGCGGAGGCGCTTTCCGGGTGCGAGGGCGGAGTAGCGCATGGCTTCGTGGAGCTCGGCGGGGGCTTCGGTTATGGGGGGCAGGAGTTCTTTTAGTCTTTGGTCGACTTTGGCGGAGATTTCGCCCAGAAGGGTCATCAGTGCGGCGGTTTCTTGTGCGACTTCTGGGGACATCGGTTTAAGGATACCAAGGGGTAACCTAGGTTCAATGCTGGAGCTTCGCCCTTATCGGGTTCTTGAGTACCACGGATCGATGGATGCTTTAATGGAGCTGCTTCAGCCGGAGCGGGAGCCGGGGGATCGGAGCCAGTTTGTTCGGTATGCGCGGATTGCGGCGCAGATGGCGGCGTGGGACCGGGATGGGACAAATAAGCGGTCTACATCGTTAGGTTCGCCGGTTTTGGATGGGTTTGAGTATGGGGTTGCTCGACTTTCGGATTTGAGTTGTTCGGTGGAGGTTGCGCCTCGGGATAAGGAGGAGCCTCAGCGGATTTTGGAGGCGACGCAGATTTATTTCTCGCCCATCTTGGTGTCCTCTGCTGGCGAGGTTTTGGGTGGATTTGAGTTGTTTGCGGCGGCTTCGGCGTTGCGGGATGAGCTTGCGAGGCCGGGGAAGGAGCGGGCTAGCGACTTCTGTTTGGTCGCCAAAAGCCTCAATTCGGCAACTTTAGACGGGGATAATTCTCACCTTGTTCCGAAAATCGGGGTTAATATGTGGAGTCTGAAAGACTTTTGACGCGATGCAGATTCGGCTGTTAGGCACTGGTGGCTCCGACGGGATTCCGGCGTTTTATGGGAACGACCGAGTGAGCAATTATGCGCGGCAGCATCGCGGGAAGGATGTGCGGTCTCGGGCGGCGGCTTTGGTGGATGGAACGCTGAAGATCGATTTGGGGCCGGATACGCTTTGGCAGATGAACTCGCAGGGGCTAGAGGCGCGGGATTGGACGGCTTTGTTCTTCACGCATTCGGACGAGGATCATTTTTGTTTGTCGGAGCTCCAGTACGGGCTTTTTCCTTTTGTTGAGTGCGAGGAGCTTGAGTTTACGGTTTACGGAAACGAGACGGTTTGCGCGAAGATCAATGCACGGTATCCCAAGTGGCCGATTGATCTGGTTCGGACTCGGAAGAACGAAACCTACTTGCATGAGGGGTACGAGATCACTCCGATAGAGGCGACGCATAGTGAAGGGGAGGAGTGCCACAACCTCATTTTCGCTAAGGGTGGGGCCTCGTTCTTGTACGCAACCGATACGGGCGTTTACTCTGAGGCGACTTTTTCGGCTCTGGCGGGGCGGGAGCTCGATGCGTTGGTAATTGAGTGTTCGGATGGCCGGGTGAAGACTCCTTATATGGGGCATATGGACGTTAATCAGTGCGTTGAGGTTGTTTCTCGACTGCGCTCGGAGGGAGCTTTGAAGAAAGATGCCCAGGTGGTGACGACTCACCACACGGCGGCGGGGGATTTGACTCATGCAGAACTGGGCGAAATTCTCCGGCCTTACGACATGGTGGCGGGTTTTGATGGCATGGTTATCGAAATCTGAATCTTTTGCGCCAAAGCTCGCGTCCGTATCTTCAGCCAACGGATTGGCGGGCGCAATAAGGGCCAGGATGGCCACTTAATCCTTTCTTGCCAGTACACTATTAGGTGAAGGTCGCCCTCTAGCCATGCTGATTACGTTTGCCCTCTTATTCAAACTAGGACACCAGGGCGTCTCAGTTCCGAAGCAAAGGCCAAAGGGGGGGGTTGTTTCCCAGAAAGGGAATCTAAACGGACGCGTTTTCATTATCATGTACCACCACATCAAGGAGGGTACGAACCCGATGTTCCGGTCGGCGTCGAAGTTTCGGCACGATCTTGAGCGGATGTACGGGATGGGTTTTCGTCCGGTGACGGTCACGGACTACGTGAATAACACCATGCGGGTGCCGAGCGGGAAGACCCCGGTTGTCATCACATTTGACGACGCTCATGAGAACCAGTTTAAGATTCTGAAGGACGGCTCGATTGACCCGACTTGCGCGGTTGGGATTTGGAAGAAGTTTTCGGAAGCGCATCCGGATTTTCCGGTTGTGGGGACTTGGTACGTGTTGCCGATTCTGTGGGGCCAGCCGGCTTTGGCGCAGAAGAAGATTCAGATGTTGCAGGGTTGGGGGTCGGAGATTGGGAATCATACGATTCACCATAATGACCTGCACAAGATGAGCGATGCGACAGTGATGGCGGAGTTGGGGGCGATGAACTTGAAACTTCAGAAAATGGGAGTTCCGGCGAATATGCCGTTCTGCCCACCCTACGGGTCGTTCCCCAAGAATCGGGCGCTGTTGAAATCGTTCAAGTACAAGGGGCAGACGATTGTTCATTCTTCTGCTTGCCAGGCTGGTTGGTGTCCGGCATACTCGCCCAACGACAAGCATTTTTCAAAGTACGACATGTTGCGCCTGCATGGCAATGGGCGCAAATTTGGCATCGACTGGTGGCTTGACGAGGTTCAGGCGGGTCGTTGGAAAGTGTATATTGCTCCCTAAGCGATGAGCGAAGCACACACTGGAAATCCTGCTCTAAACATTGGCATTAGCATTGGCTTGCTGATTGCGAGTGCGCTATTTGTCGGAGGGGAGTATGCGCTGGTTTCGATGCGACGGGCCCGGTTGGAGTCACTGGCCAAAAAAGGAAGCCCAAGCGCGAAGCGGTTGCTCAAGATTTCTGAGAATTTATCTCCCTTTATTGCCGGAACCCAAGTCGGAATCACTATGGTTGGCATCGCAATGGGTTCAATTACTGAGCCGTATGTGTCGGGTCTGCTAGAACAGCAGTTCTCGATGCTGAACAAGACTCTTGTTTCGGTCGTTTCGTTCGTTCTGGTTCTGTTCTGTCTGGTGGTGGTTGGCGAGCTCGTTCCAAAGTACCTGGCGCTGAAGCATCCGGAGCGGTTTGCGGCGGTGACTCACCGGGCTTTGCAGCTGTTTGTGCGCGTTTTTAAGCCAGTCATTTGGCTGGCGCAGACGGCTTCACAATTCATTTTGAAGCCGCTGGGGATCGATATTAAGGAGACTGGAAAGGAGTCGGTGGCTCGTGAGGAGCTGCTGATGATCGTTCAGGCGACGGGTTCGGACGGGGTTCTTGAGAAGGAGCACGCGAACATGGTGACTCGGGCGTTGCGGCTGGATATGCTGGCGGCGCGGGATGTGATGGTTCACAGGTTGGATATTCAGTGGCTGGATATTGACCTGGCGGGAAGCGACCTTTTGAACCGGATAAACAAGATTCGGCATACAAGAATTCCGGTTTGTCGGGGGGATGTGGACGATATTGTCGGAATCGTCTACCTGGTCGATGTGCTTCGATTAGTACAAACTAACGAGTTCAAGCTTGATAAAATCGTTCGGCCCTTCATTGCCATACCTGAGAATTTGCCGATTGAGCGGATCATCACGACGATGCGGGATGAGAAGACTCAGATCCTGATTGTGATGGACGAGTACGGCGGAACGAGCGGGCTGATCAGCCTTGAAGACGTTGTTGAAGAGGTCTTTGGGGAGATGGAGGACGGGCCGGAGAGCGAGCGACAGCCGGTTGAAGTTCATGCTTCGGGTCGGGTTTCGGCGAAGGCGGAATTGCGGCTGGATGAGCTTATTTCTAAGCTCGGGCTTGACCCTCAGCTGGATGAATCGACCGAAACTTTGGCGAACATTATTGTGAATGGCCTGGAGCGGATTCCGCGACCCGGCGACACTTACGAGACGAGCCTGGGCCTAATGCGCGTTGAGAATATGGCGCGCCGGCGCATCACCCGCGTTGGGATTCAGCTCAAGCCTTCGCTGCTTGCCTCTGGCTCAGAAGGTTGAGTCGGCGGCTCATGAATGACTTGCATGCGCTTCGAGATGGCGACGGCGTGGTCGGCGACATGCTCTAGGGCATGGAAGATTTCTATGGTTCGGAGCATCGCCCGGGCGTGGCTAGGGTCGGCCTTGATGAGTTCGAGAACCCCGTTGCGGGCGTTTGCGTACCGACCATCGATTTGGTCGTCATCCATCACGATTGACCTGGCTAGCTCGACATCGTAATCCATGTAGAGCTTGAGTGAGCTGGTGAATTGGAGTTTGGCGGCGTCGCAGAGCTCGCGCAGGGTGCCTTTGAGTTCGGACGGGAACATCGAACCGAGCTTTGTGCCTCGGCGGGCGAGTTTAACGGCGTGGTCGGCGACGGTTTCGATTTCGCTGACGATTCCGAGGGTGGAAACGAGGAGTTTGAGATCGCTGGCGACCGGGCCTTCTTGGGCGATGATGAGGGCGGTTTCGAGCAGGAGTTCGCGCTCAAGACGATCCATGGTGTCATCGGATCGCACGACCTCGTTGGCGAGGATGGATCGGCGTTGACGATGGAGTCCACGGCTTTCTGAACCATGTCGTTGGCCGACATGCCCATGGACACGACCTGTGTCCGAAGTCCCTGAAGTCGCTCGTTGAAATGAGTCCGCATTGTTTTTTCAGGTGCCGCCGTTGGCACCTTCTTAACATTAGGATACTCGAATCTTACTTATATTGGGGCGAGAAGAGGGGTCGGGAGTAGTCTCCGCTGGTTCCGGTGAGGTTTCGGGCGTTTGAGCCGTTGGCGTCGGCGATGAAGACGGCGCGGTTTGCGCCTTCGCGCTTGATGAAGGCGATTTTGGTGCCGTCTGGACTGAACGTTGGGTTGGAAACTGTGCCTGGAACCAGCAATGAGCCGGACGAGCCACCGCCGGCTACGAGAGGGCAGGAAACGAGCCCGATGCTTTTTCCATTGCCGTCGCCTGTATATTCAGCGGCAACGAGCAGAAGCGAACTTCCGTCCGGGCTACATTTGACTTCAGTGGCGCACCGCCTTAACTCTGGCGAGAGCAAGACGGGGGTCGCGACTTCCTTGCCGGACTTTGAGGGGTCGATGATAAAGATTCCGTGAATGAAGCCGAGCTTAAGGGGCTTTCCATCATCGCCAAGCGGTGGAGTGGCCTCGATTACGTTTGCCACGAGCACGCCAGACTTTGTATCGACGTCGATTTCGATCCGTTCGGCAGCGAAAACCTGCATTGGCGGCCTCAATTTGCCGTCTTTGTCGAGTTCAAAGTCTTGGATCAGGAGTGTTTCCCCTCGTTCCTCTTGCCGCATTACGGCGGCGATGAACCGGCGATCCTTGACCCAACGAGCGACTCGGAAGCTCTTTCCGAACCGGTTGTAGAGGAGTTCGAATGTATTGCCAGCACCCCCGCCTGGTTCAACTTCAACTCGTTGTTTGCTTGGAGGAAGGATTTGGCTACTTTTGCCGTTGACGGGAAAGAATTCTTGGACGGTTCCTCGGACCATGACTAGCCCTGACAGATCAGCGTCTGTGGCGGTCCTTGGGTCAAAAACTAGGTTGCTTCGTCCAGCTTTGTCGATTGACCTCTGTTCGGGCTCAGCGTTGCGCTGGGGGTCCCAGCGGAAGATGTGGAACGAGTCTTCTTTTCGGTCACTAATGAAGAATAGTCTGTTTCCGTCGGGACTCCAGGTGATGTCTCGATCCGTACGGGCCTGAGTGTAGGCGGCGGACTTCGTGATGGTTCCTTTTGTGTCCATCACGACGGCTTGGGAGCCGTCTGGAGTGATCGCCAGTGCAGCGATCATTTGACTTGTGTCCGAGCCGAGTTGGATGTCGCCTTTTTTACCCATGAGCCAGACGAAGAGCCAACCGACGACTCCGAGAGAGACTACAAAGATGAGAAGCCGTCGGGCGGAACGAGATCGCATGATACTACTTTGAATTATGTCACTTTAGGGGCACTCGGTTCCCATAAAAAGAGCGGCACTGCTGTCTTGCAGTGCCGCTCTTACACGTGTTTGGCTTCGAGTTACTTGCTCTTTCGTCGTCGCGCAATCGCCAGGAGTCCGAGGCTGAGGCCTGCGAGGGTAGCTGGCTCGGGAACGCCTTGGAGGCTTACGCCACTGAAGGTGCTTTGAGCAATGGTGTAATCGCCGAGTGACGTAGAGTTTCCAAAATAGGCAGTGCCGATGAGTTTTGTCACGACAGTCAGTGCTCTGGTTTGATTATACAGATCTGCCGGATTGAGGACTACGCTCGGAATCGAGTTGTAGCAATGGCATTGGAGCCGGTTCCGGCAAGCGGTGCTAGCGAAGTGTTCGCAGCTGAAACGCTTGTGGTGCCAACTTGGATCCCGTCGAGGAACGTAGCGACTTCGATTCGAACATTGTCTCGATGGAGACTAAGTCCACCAGCACTATCCAGTGCTCGGCTGAACGCAGCGGTGACGTTGCTCAGGTTAATAGTTGCCGTTCCGGACGGAGGGTCGCCTGGAAAATCGAAAACCCAGAGGGTAGAAGTGGAGTTAAGAGGAAGGATGGGCGAACCAGGGGAGGCTACTGCTCCCGCAGAGATGGAGCCAGTAGCCAGAGGAGCAGTGACTCCGCTGATGCTCAGCTGCGAAGAAACGCTGCCCTTTGTACCGCTGATTGATGCGGATAACCCGAGCGAGTTTCCAGTCTGCAGGGCGAAGCGATCTGTCCATACGGTTGGGCCGACTATTCCAGCACTCGTCGAGGTGTGCGAAGCCGATCCTGCCCCTGAAATTGCGGTTGATCCAGTTTGAGAAATCGTGCCGTTTCCGCTTAGGTTCACTGTCGAAACAACAGAGACGTCAAAACGGTTGTTGATCCCTGACACTGCGTTGTTAACGGTGAATGTGCGGTTGCTCGTGCCTCCAAATGCAAGGGAGCCGGTGCCGTTTAGCGAAACGGTTGTACCCGTGGTCCCAAATGTTGGCGAACCCGAAGTTGTTGTATTCGAGATAGCGCCAGCAGTGAAAGTGGCAACTTGTGCGTTCGCGAGTTGCGAAGCCCCTAAAACCAACCCTGACAAAATAAGCAAGCGTTTCATAGTCAATACCTGACAGACTCTTTAGGATATCACACGGCGTATCGGTTTTGCCTCATATTTTTGCTAGGATTTGAGGGTTTTACATTTTCTTAATCGACGCTATTCAGTTGGGCGAAGCCCTCGGAGCCAGTCGATTCCGGGCATTGGGCGGCGACCCTCGGGCTGTACCAGTTTGAGGTGGAGAGTTCCGGTCGAAAATCCGCAATAACAGCCGCGATCCTGTTCAAAGAACCCCTCTCCATTTGCATCGCCGCATGTCGCTTCAAGAATTTTCAGGCGTCCATGAGGGGTTTGGATGAAGGCTCCGGGAGTAGGGCTTAGGGCCCGGAAGCGGTTGTATTCGGCGCGGGCGTCGCGGTCGAGGTGGAGTTCCTTTTCTTCGAGGAGGATTTTGGGGGCGTGGGTTGCGAGGTCGGGGTTTTGGGGTGTTCTGGGGTAGTTTCCAAAAGCGATTCTGTCTATCCAAGCCTCGATTTGGTCGGCGGCGAGGTGGGCTAGTCGGGTGTGGAGTTCACCGTAGGTTTCGTCGGGGCCGATGGGGGTGCGGACGATGTCGATCATGTCTCCGGTGTCCATGCCTTTGTCCATTTGCATGAGGGTGACGCCGATTTCGGTTTTGCCGTCCATGATGGCGCGCTGGATGGGCGCTGCGCCTCGGTATTGGGGGAGGATGGAGCCGTGGAGGTTGATTCCGCCGCGTTTGGCGGTTTCGAGGAGCTTGGTGGAGAGGATTTGGCCGTAGGCGGCGACGACGTGGATGTCAGCTTCAAGGGCGCTTATCCTTTCGACGAAATCTGGGTCGCGGGCTTTTTCGGGGGTCTCGACGGGTAGGCCTAGTTCGATGGCTTTGAGCTTGACGGGGGAGGATTTGAGCTTCATCCCTCGGCCGCTGGGACGGTCGGGTTGGGTGACGACGAGGACGACGTGTTCGGCGAGCTTTTCTAGGGCCGGGACGGCGAAGTCGCTGGTGCCGAAGTAGACAATTTTCAATTAGTCCTCGTCTCGCTGGTGGAGATCGGGGTCTTCCCAGTGGAGGGTTGCGGGGTCGACTTTGTCGGTGAATAGGACTCCGTCGAGGTGGTCGATTTCGTGTTGGGCAACTCGGGCGGGCATTCCTTCGAGTTCAAAGATGAGCTCCCTGCCCCGGCGGTCCATTGCTTCGACTTCGATGTATTCAAACCTTTTGACATCGCCGTAGAGGCCGGGGATGCTTAGGCAGCCTTCTTGGCCGATTTGCTCGCCTTCGGCTTTGATGATCTTGGGTTGATTAAGGCGGTCGGTCGAAAGTCGAGCGGAGCCATGACAAAGAGCCGCTGGCTGATTCCGACCTGGGGAGCGGCGAGGCCGACTCCGTTGGCCTTGCGCATGATTCGCATCATTTCGTCGATCAGGAAGTTCGTTTTCTTGCTGATTCCTTTTTTGTCGGTTACGACTTCGGAGGCGATTTTTCGGAGGACGGGATCGGGGATTTTGACGACGGGGCGCTCTACGGTTTTGACGTAGAGGTGCTTGAACTCATCTGGAACCACGATTTCCATCGGTTTCTATTTTGGCAGATGGGGCGTGAATTGCGCCGAAGTGAGCGCGGAGGTTGGTGCAGTTGGCGCACTTGGCGCACTTGGGTTCAACGCGTGGTCGTATCGGGCCAAAGTTCGACACAGTTCGCGCAAACGTTTGAACCTAGTTAGGACGAGATGCGTGCATGATGTGCCGGTGATGGGGGCGTAGGTTTTGTTTTCTTGTTGGTGTCCACTTATAGGCGAAGTTTCGGGGTGTTTGTCAACCAGCTTTGGTGCATTATTGAGGCTTTTGGCAGAGAATGCTTCCTTAGTTCCTAGCTCAAGGCGGAGAATCTTGGTGCCCGCACCGTTCTGCCCAAACTACATACGCTTGACAAGTCCTCAGCCAGGCGTCGGCCCACTCCTCAGGCAAGCCCGCTTCGATTGAAACAAAGCAGGGCTTTACCCGTTGTTCTGAGCCATTTTGCGAATAGGAGATCAGGGGAGAGCAAACCATGAACCCAGCGACATTTGAATACTCCCCATCAGCGAGCAGCTCACAAAGGAGCCCTTTAACGAGGTCCGGACCAGCTGAACGAAACCCGTTCAGGGCAAAGATCGCGAATCCACAGCCCTCCCCATCGAACAAGTTGACTTTCGAGCCCTCGATTTGTTCATCCGCTTTCTTCAACAGCCTCCGCAACGCGGGTTCAAAGGTGTCAGCTGCCAAGTTATCCTCCCGAACTGGAAGCCTCACGGAATATACACCCGTTCCGTCTGGTGCCACATCGACCGGAACCGGAACAAACCCATGCAGCCTGTTCACGACTCCGCCATGCTCGAAATAGTCCTTTTCGACCACTTTTAGCTCGACAATCATCGGCCCAGCCTCGGAAAAATAGTCGGCATTGGGGAACTCAGGTGCTCTCCCCGCAATTTCCGTGATCCGCAAAAATCCTATCTGTTTGAAAAAGCGATCGAAATCTAGTTCGAGTGCCTGAGCATCCTTTGCAAGTTCCACTATGTAGCGCTCGACTCGTTTTCGACCGAACTCAGCATGCCTTGCGGAAGGGGGCGTTTTAGGAGCTTGTGGACGACCCATTCGACCAAGGGGTCGGCGGGGTATTCGGGGCCGATAAATCGAGCAAAGCTATCGAACAGCGCCATTCCCGCTAGCCAGGCGAGAAAACCATCCTGGTCTCTTACAAAAAGAGATGTAACGATCATCACAATGGGGATCACGAGGCTCGATAGAGCCTTCGTACGCTGCCAGCGCCAGTCGTCTCCCCACACGATCCTACGCCGACGGTTCATCAGAAACGCGGTTGGGGCGGTGACGAGGGTACTGAGCCAGAAGATCGGACGGTCGTAGAAGTGAAAGCTGAAGTTGGGATAATCAACTAGAAAAGAGGCAATCGAACGCCACATTGCTCCTGCGGTTAGGGAGTAGAGGCAAAGTCGGAGGAGGGTGGCGGATTGGCGGGTCATTGTCTCCTTCAGATTTCGTGTAGGACTAATATGACATATAGGACGGATAAGACATATAGTTTGAATTGGTATCGTTTGGATTGGATTGGAGGCTCAGGTGGGCTCGGAGTCGCGTCGGGACTTTCGGGTTTTGTAGAGGCGTTCCGTGAAGCCGCCTTCTTCGACGAAGGCGTCTTCTAGTTGTTTGAGCAATCTGTCGAGCAAGAAGTTGGTTTGGTTGATGAGGCAAATGCAGGTGTTGGTTGCGGTTTCGGGTGTCTTTTTCTCGATAAAGGTCTTATATGTCGAATAGGACCTATTCACCTTGTAGAGATTCCGGATAAATAGGGCTTTCTCATGGTCTTTGGGCCACTCTTCGAGTTCATTGGTGCGTAGGTAGTCCCGGTAGTCGACCAGGAGTTCTTCTAATGAGGCTCTTGCAACTCCGATCAGTTTCAGTTCGAGTTTCTTGCTGGTCCCGCTGACCGTTGAGCCTTCGGCGATATTCTGTTTGCCGCTTCTGGCAGCTTGGATCATTTGGTCGGTTGTTCTCGATCTTTTGTCGATGACGCGATCGCAGAAGGCGATGGTGCAGTCGAAGACGACTTCAGCCATTAGGTATGCCGCCAGAGTCTTGTATCCGCCGTGTGGTGGGATTAGGTCGGACATTTGTGTTCAGTATAGGACATATAGGTCTTATTGGTCATATAGGACTTATACTTTGAGCTTTTACAGCGCGGTCGTTTCCGCTTAGGTCTTGGAGGATTTGGCCTTGGAAGAGTTTGGCAACCGCTTCGCCTTGGGATTGGCCTATTTCTAGGATGACAGTGCCGTTTTCAGTGAGGTAGTCGCGGTAGGTGGCGGCTAGTTGTTGGTAGATTTTGAGGCCTTTGTTGTCGGCGAAGAGGGCGGTGGGGGGTTCGTGGTTCTTGATCTCATCCGGTAGGGGTTCTTCGATTCCGACGTAGGGGGGGTTGGAGAGGATTAGTTCGAATTTCTCGCCTTTGAGGGCGCTGAAGAGGTCGGAGTGGCGGAAGGTGATTTCGGCGCCGAGGGTTTCGGCGTTTTCGCGGGCGACCTGGAGGGCGGCTCCGCTGATGTCGACGGCCCAGACGTCCCAGTCGGGGCGTTCGAGTTTGAGGGTGATTGCGATGCAGCCGGAGCCGGTGCCCACATCCAGTATTCGGTGGGGAGTTGGGGGTTGGGAGTTGGGGAGTCGGAGGGCTTCTTCGACCAATAACTCTGTCTCTTGGCGGGGGATCAGAACCGAGGGGGTGACTCGGAAGCGGCGGCCGTAGAACTCACGGTAGCCGAGGATGTAGGCGAGGGGTTCTTGGGACTCGCGGCGTTGGAGGAGTTGTTCGGCGGCGAGTTCATTTAGCTCGCCCGAAGGGTGGGTGAGGATGTAGGTTCTGTCGACGAGAAGGACGTGGGCGGCGAGGAGTTGGGCTTCGAGGCGGGGGGAAGCGATCCCGGCTTGTTCAAGCCTCGCCGCTGCTTGGTTCACCCACGGGCCGATTTCCATTGACGTAATCATACAGCCCAAGAAGGATGGATAGCACCATTGGGCCGACCATGAGGCCGATGGGGCCGAAGACGGCGATTCCGCCGAGGACTGATACAAAAATGGCGAGGGGGTGGAGGGCGACTTTACTGCCAATGAAGAACGGCTTGAGGACGTTGTCGATTTGACTGACAATCAGAAAACCGACAGCGAGCACGACGGCGGCCTTGGTGGTTTCGCCTTGGGCCAGGAAAAGGAGGCCGACGGGGACGTAGATGACAGGTGCTCCGAGCAGTGGGACGACGCAGAGGAGGACCGAGATTGCCCCAAGGAGGATCGAGTTGGGGACTCCGAGGAGGGCGTACGTGATGCCCATGATGGCGCCTTGGATGACGGCGACGACGACGGAGCCAGTGAAGACTGCGTGGACGGTTTGCTCGACTCGGTGAAGCAAGTTTTCGCCGACTTCGCGGGGGAGGCCGTTGTGGGTGAGGAAGGGTTCGCGGAGCGATTTTCCGTCGCGGAGGAAAAAGAACATGGAGAGCAGGGCGACGACGAATGTGAAGATTCCGGTTCCGAACGACTTGGCGGCTTTTGTGGCAGGTGCGCGGAGGTTTTGGGTGATTTCGGTGCCGTTTTCCGCCCACCAGTCTTTGACGTGGAAGTCGTGTTTGCCGATTTTTTCAAGGGTTGGTTGAAGCGCGTTATCGATTTTGGAGGCGATTTCCCAGCCTTGGGTGCCTTGCATGTCGTTGAGAGCGGGGGCGAGCTGGCTGATGGCAAGGGTTGAGACGAGGGCTAGCGGGAGGCAGATTGCGAGGAAGGCGATGAGGGTGGCTTTTCCGGCGGCGATTCCGGGCTTGCCTTTTGCGATGAATTTGCGGTGCATGGGGAGCATGAGCACCGAGAGGACGAGCGCCCAGAGGAGGGCGTTGATGAACGGGTAGACCATTGCGGCGGCCACGACTCCGAGGAGGGTGAGGCTGGCGATGAGGAAGGCGTTTTTGTTCATCGGGTTTAGGGTAGTTGTACTCGGTTTTGGTTACCTGGGTTGCGGGTATTCTTAGCTGAGAATGAAGTTCAACGAAGGGGATCGCGTGCGGGTGAAAGTCCGTGAGGTGACGGCGCAGGATCGGGAGACGAATCGGTATTTCGAGCACATGGGCGGGCTAACGGGCGTGATCCAGAACGTGTACGAGGCATCGGAGTACGCGGTTCGGGTTGATGAGGGTTCGCTATCCAAGCCATCAAAGGCGATTCATAAGGAGGCAACGATTCGAATGCGGTCGAAGTTGCTGGATGGGCTTTCTGAGGTTCAAAAGAAGGAGCTGACGAAGGAAGAGCTGGACTTTGACGTTCACTTTATGTTGCTGATTCACGGCGACGATATGGAGAAGGCGTAAGATGGCAGCGGCAGATTATTCGTTCGACATCGTTTCGAAGGTGAATGAGATGGAGGTTAAGAACGCCATCGATCAGGCCGAGAAGGAGTTGATGAATCGGTACGACTTTAAGGGGTCGAAGGCCGAGATTATTCACAACAAGGAAGGCATCAAGCTGATTGCGGATGATGAGTTCCGGATGGATCAGCTGAAAGATATTGTTTTTAGCAAGATGCTGAAGCGGGGGATTGATGCTCGTTCGCTGGAGTGGGGCAAGCTGGAGCAGACGGGGGCGATGAGCGTTTTTTGCAAGCTTGAGATGAAGTCGGGGATTGCTCAGGATAAGGCGAAGCCGCTGATTAAGCAGATTAAGGATAAGGGCCTGAAGGTCAACGCTCAGATTCAGGGCGACGAGGTTCGGGTTTCTGGGAAGTCGAAGGATGACTTGCAGAAGACGATGGCCTTTGTGAAGGGACTGGATCTGGATTTTCCGGTTGACTTTGTGAATTTCAGGTAAGAGGGGCTGGTTCACAGCCACATCAGCCCCACCGGTTCGACCGGAGTCTCACCGACTCCCCGACGAGCGGGGAGTTATTATTCCCTTGTCAAGAACTCGAGCAGAATGCCGTCGGGGTCGCGGATGAAGCAGTAGCGGACGCCGAGGTCTTCGTTAGTTTTGGGTTCGGAGACTTGATCTAGGCCCTTGGCGACGAGGGTGGCCCAGTAGGCGTCGACGTCGTCAACTTCGAAGGCAAAGTGCTTGTAGCCTTGGACGGCGAAGCTGGTTCCGACTTCGGTGTCGATCGCGGGGATTGGGGCGGAGTCTGGTTGTTCGAAGACTTCGATTTCGAAGACTCCGTTGGTGACATAGACAATTTTAAGGCCTGAATCTGTTACTGTTCGGCTGCGCTCTTTGAATCCAAAGTTCTTGCCGTACCAGTCGAGGGAGCGGTCGAGATTGGCGACAGAGATACCGATGTGGTGGGGACGGAGGGTCATGGCGTGATAGGATGTTACCGGGAGATTGTTTATGCTCGCCGCTTTGGTTATGTCTTCGATGTTGTTTCAAACTCCTGCGCAAGCCGACGTCAAACGGCATCTTGAGACCGAGATTGTGGGGCGCTGGATTCCTCGGGCGGTTGATCCGAAGGGCGGGTTTCATCAGAATTATGATTCGGCTTGGAACCCATTGCCGGATGATTCGCGCGGGGTGGTTTATCAGGCTCGGATGACTTGGTTGGCTTCGATTGGGGGGAACAACGAGGTGGCCGAGCATGGGGCGAAGTTCTTGATGGAGCACCTGTGGGACAAGAAGCTGGGGGGCTTTTGGTGGTCGGTGGGGCTGGACGGGAAGCCGTCTGCGGAGAAGCACACATATGGAAATGCGTTTGCGCTTTATGCTCTGGCGCGGCGTGCGAACGAGTCGGGGCGACTGAGCGACCGGGCGCGGGCAACTCAGGCATTCGACTGGCTTGAGGCGAAGGCTCACGATCCGAAACTTGGCGGCTGGTTTGAGGTTCTAGATGCAGCGAATAAGCCTATTCTGGTGGCCGACCCGGGGTCGGGCGATTCTATCGGAACACCTTACGGGGTGCGGTCGATGAATACAACGATCCACATCTTGGAGGCACTTGTTGAATATGTTGTGCTCATGCGGCGAGAATTCAGGGTAGGTCACGGCGCGGGGGGTAACCCTGACTTTGCGGCTTCCGAGATGCGTCCGATCAAAGGTGGGTTTTACGAGCTGTCAAAGAAGAAGCCCAATTCATCGGTTGCGGAAAGGCGACTTGAGGAGGCATTCAGACTTGTTCGAGATCGTTTTGTGAGTAAGGACGGCGAGCTTTGGTATTACCTTTCGGCAGACTACGCCGAATCTGTATCGAACCTCGACTCTTACGGTCACGAACTAGAGACCGCCTACCTTCTCCTCGAAGCCGCCGAGGTTCTTGGGAAGCCGGATGACAAGGAGACTTGGCGGAAGGCGAAGCTGCTGATGGATCATTGCCTGAAGGTGGCTTGGGACGAGCAGAACGGGGGGTTCTTTTATGAGGGGCACATTGGGAAGGGGCCGAGCGAGCGGAAGAAGGAGTGGTGGACGACGGCGGAGGGGCTGAATGCGCTGCGGATTTTCGCGAAGAAGTACGGGGGGATTTATCAGACTCGGTACGAGCAGCTTTGGAAGTTTGTGCTGGAGTATCAGGTGGATAAGGTGCACGGCGGGTGGCACCCGACTTTGGACGAAAACAACCAGCCGGTGGCGCGAAACAAGAGCGATGCTTGGACGGAGGGGTACCACCAGGCGAGGGCGATTTTCCTGGCGAGCGGGGCAGAGATGTATTTTCACGACAAATGAGTCTGTTTTTTCGGTAAATCACGCCGGATGGTAGGGCTTATGCCGGATAATTGAATCTGGGCGTAGTTGCGTCCGTAGAAGCTGAAAAATGGGGAGATTAAGCGGACGTTGGGTTGGGCTGGTTGCGGGCGCAGGGATTGCGGGGATCGCGCTCGTGATGCCGCTTCAGATTTCGGCCCAAAAGAAGCCCGCGGCTCCGGCTCCACAGGCTTCGAGATTTGAAAAAGACGTCGCTCCTTTGGTGACGAAGTACTGCGCCAGTTGCCACTCTGGCGCGACGCCAAGCGGAGGCGTTTTGCTGACCGCGGGAATGACAGCGGCAAACGTCCAAAAGAACCCGACGGCATGGTCGCGAGTGGCGGCGCGGGTTGGAAATAACTCAATGCCGCCAAAAGGACTTCCGGCTCCGACGGATGCTCAGCGGCGGGCGATGGTGGCTTGGATTGATAAGAATTTGGCGGGGGATTGTAAGCTGGCAGACCCCGGTAAGGTGACTCTTCGGCGGCTGAACCGAGAGGAGTACAACAACACGGTTCGGGACTTGATGGGGGTTTCGATTCGCCCGGCGGACGACTTCCCTTCTGACGATGTTGGGTACGGATTTGACAATATTGGCGACGTTCTGTCGATGTCTCCGTTGCTGATGGAGAAGTACTTATCGGCTTCGGAGAAGGTGGTCAAGGCGGCGATTCGGATTCCGAAAACGAAGTCGCAATCGATTGACGGAGCTTCGCTCTCGGCGACTCCGGGGGCGATTCCGCGGGACGGGTCGATGTTTTTTGCTTCTAACGGAACGGCGAGTTACCGGTTCAAGGTGGCGACTCCGGGCTGGTATCGGATTCGGTTGAGGCTGGGCGAGATGCATGCAGGGGATCAGTATTCGCGGGTTGACCTGCGGATGGACCGGGATAAGTTGACGACTTTTGAAGTTCGCGAACCAATCGGGGCTCCGGGGAATTACGATTTTCCGTTGAAACTGGTGGCCGGCGAGTTCAACTTTGGGGCGACTTTTGCGAACGACTACTACCAGGCTCCTGCGAATGGACAAAAGGCGCAGGATCGGAACGTGGCGCTTTTTGCTATGGAGCTGATTGGGCCGATCGAGGATGGCCAGATTAAGACGACCTTCCAGCAGCGGCTGATTCCCTCGGTTCCGCCGAAGGAAGGTTGGGATTTGGGAGCTCGGACGGCGCTTTCGGGGTTTGCTACTCGCGCTTATCGGCGGCCGGTCACGATCGAAGAGTTGGATCGGCTTTTGACCGTTTTCAAGTATGGAGCGCGGAGTGCAGACAGCTTTGAGACGGGAATGCAGTTGGCCTGCCAGGCGGTTCTTTGTAACCCGAATTTCTTGTTCCGGGTTGAGCTAGATGGGTCTTCAGCGGCTTCTTCGCGGTCATTGAATCCGTACGAAGTGGCATCGCGTTTGAGTTATTTCTTGTGGAGTTCGATGCCGGATGACACGCTTTTTGGCTACGCAAAAAACGGGGAGATATTGAAGCCAGAGGTGATGGCGGAGCAGGTGAAGCGGATGCTTCAGGACCCGAAGAGCGACGCTTTGGTGGAAAATTTTGCGACTCAGTGGCTTCAGCTGAGGAAGCTGAATAACTTTGAGCCGGACGTGAAACAGTTCCCTTCGTTCAATCCCGAGTTGAAGGAGGCGATGCTGACGGAGACGAAGATGTACTTTGCTGACGTGATGCGCGGAAACAGGCCGATTGCGGAGTTTTTGGATAGTAAGTACACGTATGTGAACGAGCCTTTGGCTAAGTTGTACGGGATTAATGGAGTGAGCGGGCGCGATTTTAGGAAGATTTCGACGGAAGGGACGGGGCGGGGCGGAGTGATTACCCAAGCTTCTGTTTTGGCGATTACGAGTAACCCGACGCGGACGAGTCCGACGAAGAGGGGCCGGTGGATTTTGGAGCAGATTTTGGGGACTCCGCCACCGCCGCCGCCGCCGGGAGTTCCGGATTTGGCGGAGAAGCATATTACGGAGAAGATGTCGGTTCGGCAGAAGCTGGAAGAGCACCGGAAGAATCCGACTTGTGCGGCTTGTCACCGGGATATGGACGCGCTGGGGTTTGGGTTTGAGAACTATGACCCGATTGGCAAGTGGCGGACTGCGGACGGCGCGGCTCCGATTGATGCTTCGGCGGACCTGCCGGGGGGGCGAAAGTTTAGCGGTGCGGCCCAGTTGAAGGGGATTTTGATGGCGGACAAGCAGTTGTTCGCGCGCAGTTTTGTGGAGAAGCTGATGACCTACGCCATTGGTCGTGGGGTGGATGTTCAGGATCGGTGCTTTGTGGATAGCGTGGTCAAGGAGACCGCAGCAGGTAACTATAAGTTTGGTGAGATCGTAGCTAAGATAGTATCGAGTGATCCGTTTAAGAAGCGTAAAGTAGAAGGGGTAGGTAAATGACAGAGAATCAGATTGATCGTCGTCGGTTTTTGAAGGGTCTTGGAACTCTGATGGCTTTGCCTGCTATGGAAGGGCTTGCGCCTTTGGCGCGGGCAGTGAATGCTCCTGAGAATCCGGTTCGGATGGCTTTTTTGTTTGTTCCGAATGGGATTGATATGCGGAGTTGGACGCCTCCTTCTCCTGGCTCATTGGAGATTACTCCTCTGCTTGAGCCTTTGCGGGCGTTGAAGAATGACTTTTCGATTTTGACTGGATTGGCTCAGAACAACGCGAATGCGCTGGGAGATGGGCCGGGGGATCATGCTCGGTCGACAGCGGCATGGCTTACTGGGGTTCACCCGAAGAAGACGGCGGGATCGGATATCAAGCTTGGGATTTCGGTTGACCAGGTGGCAGCGCTAGAGATTGGGAAGAAGACTCGGTTCTCGTCCTTAGAACTCGGCTGCGAGCGGGGCGGAAACGCAGGGGATTGCGATAGCGGTTACTCGTGCGCATACTCGTCGAACGTTTCTTGGCGCGGGGAGAACACTCCGGTGGCGAAGGAAGTCAATCCACGGCTGGTTTTTGAGCGGCTGTTTGGGAACGGTTCGAAGTCGGAGCAGGATGAGAGCGTGGCTCGGCGGGACCTGTTTAATAAGTCGATTTTGGACTTCGTGATGGAGGATGCTTCTTCGCTCAAGGGTCGACTGGGCAAGCGCGACCAGATGAAGATGGAGGAGTATTTCCAGGCGGTTCGCGAGATTGAGAAGCGAGTTGTGGCGTTTGAGAACACCGCCAAACTTGAGGCGGCGGCGGGGCTAGGGAAGCCAAAGGGGATTCCCTCGGACTTTGGCGAGCATATTCGGCTGATGGGCGACATGATGATCCTTGCCTTCCAGGCAGATCTAACTCGCGTGGCGACGTTTATGTTTGCTAATGACGGATCGAACCGGTCTTATGCTCAGATCGGGGTTCCGGAGGGGCATCACGATATTTCGCACCACGGTCGACTGGCGGATAAGTTGGAGAAGAAGAAGAGGATTGACTCGTACCACGTCGAGCAACTGGCCTACATTCTTGGGCGCATGAAGGCGATTAAGGAAGGTAACGGATCGATGCTGGATAACACTCTTTTGGTTTACGGAGCCGGAATTAGCGATGGCGACGCGCATAACCACAACAACCTTCCGATTCTGCTTGCTGGTCGCGGAGGTGGGCTGAAGACGGGTCAGCACTACCAGTTTGCGAACTACACTCCGATGAACAACCTGTTCGTTACGATGCTAGATCGGGTTGGAGTGAGGGTCGAAAAGTTAGGCGACAGCACCGGAAAGCTTCAGGGTCTTTTTTGATTCTTAGGTTTTTGGGTTCAGTCCTTCGGATCAATTAGGTGCGAGGGGCTTTTTCGTGCATAATTTTCTTAGGCCATGAAAACTGTTTTGGATGCTACTGACATCGAGTTGTTGAAGATTCTTCAGACTGATGGGCGAATTACGAACGCGGATTTGGCGAAGGCGGTGGGTTTGTCGGCTCCTTCGGTGCTTCAGAGAGTGCGGGGGTTAGAAGCGGCGGGGGTGATTAAGCAGTACGTCACGCTTTTGGATGCCGACAAGCTGAATCGGAAGCTGGTAGCGGTTGTTCATGTTTCGTTGGCGCTGCACGAAGAGAAGCCGATTGAGCGGTTCCGGAAGGCGGTGATGGATATTCCTGAGGTGACAGAGGTTTACAACGTGACAGGCGAGTACGACTTCATTTTGAAGGTGCTCGCGCGGGACATGCGGCACTACGAGTCAATACTTCGCGAGAAGATCACAAAGATTCGTGGGATTCACCGGCTGAATACAAGCTTTGTGTTGGGGACGACGAAGTTTACGACTGAGGTTCCGTTTTAGGGTTTGATCTGCCGCTTGCCGAGTCGCTCTTGAGCTAGTTTGATTTCTCGGCTAAGCTCTTCTTGCTCATCCGAAGGCAACTCGAGGATGTTCTTAAAACCGCCTTCTGGAACAGAAATCGCTGTGGTTGGCACATCAGCAAAGAACTGAGTTCCTTGCAATTGGAGCCGAATTACTGGTTCCTTTTTCAGCACGAACTTGAGGTCGGCGAGCAGAGTTTCGAGTTTTAGCCCAGAATCTTCGAAGAGGAAGGATGCAACTCGGTCGGCATAATCGGTAACCGTCGACGGGAGGTTTGCGCCGAGTCCGCGTGGTGTGCTCGCACCGGCCCGAGCAAAGATCACTCGGCGTTCTGCGGGGTAGTAAATGATGCGTCGGGTCTCGCTCAGCAAGTTCCGTTCTGGGCTCGTAAAAACTCTTCGAACACTTTGCGGGTGCCCAAGGGTTTCCGCCATGACTTCTCGTGAGAAGAAGTGAGCCCGGTCAATTGCATATCGGGCGAGGTAGTCGCTCTCCTCGGTAAGTCCTCCCGAAGCGAGCCAGGGTACAGGACGTGCGGAGAGAGCTTTGACTGCAGGCCATTCACGTACGCTCCAGCCGACAGCCTCGTTGGTCGCACGAGCAATGATTCCTGCTTCAATGTGGGAGTAGTCAGCGTATAGACCCGCGAGTCCGAAGCTCGGAAACCCTACTGCTATCGGTCCTTTATGGTGCTTGAGTGCCAAGTACAGGCTCTGCCGGGGCGGCAGGTAGTATTCCCCTTCTGGCCTCCCTTCAGGGTCTGCTGTGAGGACAGATACTCTACGTTCTTCACGGAAAGTGGAGAAAAAGACTTCATAGTTTTCCAGGGTGCAGTTTGGACTTACGGGCCAAAGGGACTCCTTCTCTGAGACGTTCACCAATGTCGGAAGCCAGCCATCATCTAAAACAAGTAAGGCTGGATGTTCTGATCTCAGAGAGAGCCTTTTGCAAACTGTTTCCCAAGGACTCCTGGCTCGCTCGTCGGCGACCAGTTTTGGATCGTGACCTCGACGAATAATTGCCTTTTCGGGATCAAACCATCCGGTTCGATGCTGGCTAACAGTCCAGGCTTGCCAGATCTTCCATCTGGCGAGATCGATGGGGGCAAAACTGAGATCGACCCTCGTAGTCTTTGGCCGAGGATAGGGATATTGGAGTGCCACACTTGGGCATTCGAACCACACTTTTTCCTTAGGTGGGTTCACGAGGTTGAGCCAGGTGCCGTTGACTCGATAGCCCTCCTCGATTTCTGCGACCCACCCCGAAAGATAGCCTTGAAGTGTGGATTGAGTTAGCGCTTGAGTATTGGCGGAGAAGTTTGTTTCGAACTTGGCGAGTTTGAGTCGAGGGAAGGCAGTATCCGCGAATCGCGGCTGTTCGGGAAAATTGAATCCTCGGCTCAGGCCCTTTGCAATTGGTTCAGTTTCGCCCTGCGCCTTGACCGCCCGAAAGGCAGAGCGGATGACTTTTGAAGGCGGCCGGTGGTTACCACCTATAGCCGCGTTGTGGTCGCGGATGCTGAGGACACCTTCCATTCCAAAAGGGCTGCCTTTGGCTCCGATGTAGGCAGGATAACCGTAGGCTTCGAGCCCAGCGCGAAGAAGTTCTTCGTCTCCCACCGTTCCGAAGAGGGCGGCTTCTACCGGGTACAGCGCTGGCAAAGAACCCTCGACCTTGAGTTTTAGTTTTGAGATGAGTGCCGGAATCGTTACTGAAAGGTCAAGAAGTTTGGGTTGGGTAAAGGTCTGGGTTTGCGATTGACAGGATGAAAAAACGGTAACGGCTAGAAAACCCATAGCACTAGAGACGGAAAACTTGGGTGGTTGGTTCAGAAGCCTTCACAAACAAAAAGCCCTTGCTCGGTGAGCAAGGGCTTTTTGTTCTCGGAGAGGAGGCTTAGGCTTCGACTTCTTCGGCGGGTTCGGCTACCACGAGGGCAGGGTCGAATACGTTGACGCTGACGTTGGCGTGGACGGAGAGGTGGAGGTCTAGTTCCACGCTGTAGGTTCCGAGTCGCTTAATGGGGTCGTGGAGGGCGATTTGCTTCTTCTCGAGTTCGACTCCGAGTTGGGCTTTGATCGCTTCGCCGATCATGGCGGAGGTGACTGCGCCGTTGAGTCGTACGCCGTCGGCGCCGACCTTGGTTTCGATCTTAACGGTTTGGCCGTCGATCTTTGCCTTGAGGGCTTCGGCTTCTGCTCGCTGAGCGGCGGTCTTCTCGAGGAGTCGAGCGTTTCGCTTTTCGAGGGCGTCGACCTGGGCTCGGTTAGCCACGATAGCGAGTCCACGTGGGAACAGGTAATTGCGAGCAAAGCCGTCTGCTACGGTTACGACGGTGCCAGCCTTTCCGACTTTTGGCACGGTTTGATTCAGGATTACCTTCATCTTCTTAAATCTTCTCCAGCGTGGTTCCCTTTCCTGAGTTAGCGGACGATGCCGAACCCGATCATGGGTGAATTGTCTTTGAACATCTTGTTAACCCCGATCCAGCCGACCACTCCTTTGCCAACTTCGTAGCGCATTCGGAGGTCGAACCGAGGGTCGTTCAGGCTAAACAAATCAGCCCGCAACGATGCTCTCGAACCAAGGAGATAATCTACCCCAAAACCGGGCTTAGATGCAAATATCCCGTATCGCA
This sequence comes from Fimbriimonas sp., assembly GCA_965248555.1. Lineage (GTDB taxonomy): Bacteria > Armatimonadota > Fimbriimonadia > Fimbriimonadales > Fimbriimonadaceae > Fimbriimonas. The sequence goes on from CBDFJP010000002.1 coordinate 1,237,999, forward strand.
GGCTCAAATTGTCGTCGATCTTTTTGCTTTGCTGTGCAATGAACTGGTTGGACTCGAAGGCGTTCCAAAGTCCGAGTTGAAAGCTGTCGCCGTTAGAAGAGGGGAAGATGGCAGTGAAGTCGGTTCGGAGGTAGCTCGGGTCGGTTTCTTGGATGAGGTCGAACCGGGTTTGCATGTTGCTGAAGGCGCTGGTTGGGCTTTTTGTGAGGACCTCGGTGACCTTTTTGACACTGCCTTTGACGTCGGTGGTGATGCCTTTGATTTCGTCGGCGATTTCGTTAGCCTTGGTCATTAGCTCGCTGATTTTTCGGCTGATTTCGGGGCCGTCGACGGACATTTTTTCGACGTTTGCGGCAATGGCTTCGCCGTTTTTGGCCATTTTTGCGCCACTTTCGGTCATGGCGGTGATGTTGGCGGCGCTCCCCTTGAGCGAGGCTCGGAGGTCGGGATCGGCGACGAGGGCGTTGATCTCGGTCATGAGCTTGTCGCCTTTCTCGGTTGCCGAGCGGAGGTTGGCCATGGTTGCGGTCAGGTCGCCCTGGATTTTTCCGCTTTTAGCCATGGTGTAAAGCTCTTTCGTCAGGCCGTTGATGTTCTGCATTCCGTCGCGCATGGCGACGAGGGTTTTGGTGAGGTTGGCCTGGTTGTCGTTGATGACGTTATTGAAGCTGCCCGCGGTTTTTCCGAATTCGCCCATGGTGGCGTTGGTGGTGGACATCAGCTTTTTGAGTCCGCCGGTGAGTTCGGGGTCCTCGAGGATTTTTCGGAATGCCGCCATGGTTTTGGTCAGCTCTTCGACTGTGGCGGGGGCGTTAGGGAGGATGCCGTCGAGGGCTCCGGCTTTGCCGCCGGGAATGGTGGCTCCGGCGGCTAGGTTGCCTTTGATCTCTTTGGGCGGGTTGAGGAGGATGACTTGCTCACCAAGGCCGACTAGGCTGGCGGGAAGGACGAGGCGGGAGCCAGATGGGATGTTGATGCCTGGCTTGACGGCGAGGGTGGCTTTGGCTTCGGTGGGAGAGGCGAGTTCTACGCTGGTGACGAGGCCGATATTGACTCCGGCGAGAAGGACTCGGGTTCCAGGGGTGATTCCGCCTGCATCGGGGAAGGATGCGTAGAATGTCTGGAACTTGGGTCCGAAGAGGGTTTTGCCAAGGAAGGCGTAGGCTCCGAGCAGCATTGCCGCGAACACCACCACCAGGCCTCCGACCTTCGCTGCATTCCCCATACCTCGTATTTTAGCCGGGATTTCTCCTGAATGGTTCGCGTAGAACTTAACGATGGCAGTTTTGGAGCATCGATATACGGCAGATGTGGTGTGGAACGGCGGGCGAGAGGGGTCGGGATCGATCACTCCGGGGCCGAGCGGGAAGGGGTTTCCGATCAATGTTCCACCGGAGTTTGGTGGGACAGGCGGGGAGCTTAATCCGGAAGAATTGCTGACTTCAGCGATTGCGGGTTGCTATTCCATCACCTATGGCATTGTCGTTGCAAATCGCCGGCTACCGATTGTGCAGTTTTCTGCCGCCGCAGAAGGAGTTGTTGAGCAGGCCGGCGCTTCCTTCAAATACCGCGAGATCGTGATCCGACCTTCGATTACTTTGTCGGCAGACGCAACGGATGAGCAAATGAAAGCAGCTGAGGAAATGGCGCATAAGTGCGATGCCTATTGCATCGTAACGAATGCAGTCCGAGGTTCGGTTTTGGTAACAATTGAGCCTACTGTTTGCCGCGCCGACGCTTGAGCAGGAGGCCGCCGAGGGTGAGGACCAAGACTGACGCGGGTTCCGGAACCGGAGGCGGGGCAGATTCGAGGGTGAGTGCCATGAAAGCGGTGCGCTGGAGGCCCTCTGCGCCTTTGTCGGTGATTCGGAAGTTGATGAGCGTATCGGTGAGAAACGCAGTCGGGAGGGTGATTTCTTGGCGGTCATGCCAGAACTGCATATCGTTGTTAACAAACTCGTAGTGAACTTCGTGAGTGTTTGGACTTGATGTGCTGTTAAGGAATATTCCCTTTGAAATGGATCGAATCTGGTCGAATCCGCCCCAGTCCTCCTTGTAATAGGCTCCGTTGAGGCCAAAGAACTCCAGTGAGATCAGGTTTGGAGTGCTCGTTCCCCAGAGAGTGCTGAGGATGGTGTGAACTTTTTGTGTCCTCTCTTGTTGGACAGGGACGTCGAGAATGATGTTTCCGGGAAGATGGTCGTGGTTGGAGTTATAGAAATCGTTTCCACTTGCGGCACCGAACTGGAACGGAATGCTGCTGTAAACCTTTGGCCCGGACGGAAATGTCCCGCCTCCGAAGGTAAAGTTTCGGTTCTCGTTGTAGATTCCCGAAAGGTCGACAGTGGTGAAGTCTGCAACAGCAGACCCACTCAAGCCAACACAACAAACTAAGAAGCTCAGCCGCCTCATCGTTTGTATTCTAACGCATATCTTGACAAAGTGGGAGAGGTTTACGCGGGTACAACTTGGGTATAAATGCGAAAGAAAATTGTTGTTGGCAACTGGAAGATGAACCTATTGGCTGCTGAGGCGGCTGCGCGGGCTTCGGAATTGGCTCGTCTTGTTGGTTTTGAGGACGAGGTTGAGGTTGGAATTTGTCCGGCGTTTTTGTCTTTGGCGGGGGTTGCGCTGGTTTTGAACGAATCGGTGATTGGCGTTGGTTCGCAGGATGTTTTTTGGAAGTCGAGCGGGGCGTTTACGGGGTTTGTTTCGTCGGAGATGGTTCGGGATGCGGGTTGCCGGTATGCGGTGATTGGGCACTCGGAGCGGCGCGGGCGGTTTGGGAAGCTGGAAGTTCCGGAGTCGACTTTGGGATTCTTTGCTGAGACCGATGAAACGGTAAATTTGAAGCTGAAGGCTTGTCTTGAAGCGGGGTTGGTGCCGATTGTTTGCGTTGGCGAGTCTTTGGCAGAGCGCGAGGCGGGGCAGACGGACGCGGTGATTGCGGCGCAGATTGCGGGGGCTCTGGATGGAGTTTCCGACCTGTCCACTCTGGTGATCGCTTACGAGCCGGTTTGGGCGATTGGAACGGGCAAGGTTTGTGATTCAGCCGAGGCAAACCGGGTTTGTGGGTTCGTTCGGTCGCAGGTTCCTGCGGCGTTTCGAGAGTCGGTTCGAGTTCAGTACGGGGGGAGCGTGAATCCGGGGAATGCGGCGGAGTTGTTCTCTCAGCCGGAGATTGATGGCGGGCTCGTTGGCGGGGCTTCGCTCAAGCCGGAAGACTTTATTCAGGTTATCAACGCGGCTAAGTAATGGGTCGTTATCGCGTTTGTAAGTCGTTCACGGTAGAGTCCGGGCATATGCTTTCCAAGCATCCGGGATCGTGCCGGTATCCGCATGGACATACCCGGGTGATCGAGGTCGTTTTGTCGGCTTCGTCGTTGGATTCTAACGATATGGTGGTGGATTTCAAGGCGATCAAATTGCTTTGTAAAGAGCATATTGAGCGGTACGACCATCGGATGGCTCTGAATTCTGCCGATCCGCTTTTGGGAGCGATGCAGGAAGTGCATCCGGATTCAGTGTTGGTTTTTGAGGAGACCGATCCGACGACCGAGGTGATTGCTCGGGAGATTTTTGACTATGTGGCTTCGGCTTTGGCCTCTGGTTTTTCGCTGGAAGGGTATTCGATTGAGGCGGGGCGGGTTTTGTTGGAGCGGGTTCGGGTGAGCGAGACTCCGTCGAGTTGGGCGGAGTATCGGGTTTAGCCCCAAAATACCCCCGCTTGTCGGAGGTCGGTGAGACTCCGGTAGAACCGGGGGCTGTGGTAATCGCAGGGGTCTTCTGCAACCACAACAGCCCCCGCCAGTTCGCCGGAGCTCACAGTCTCCCCCAAATCTGGGGGAGTCTAATTACTGCTTCTTGGGCTATGCCGCGAGCCGTACTTCTTCAGCCCTCAACGCCGCGATAACTCTCTCGCGGGCGTCTTGGCCGCCTTTGGAGATTTGGCCGAAGACCCAGAAGGCGAAGTCCATGTCGCTGGCTCCGTTGAGGAGGTCGACTTCTTGGCCATTGACCACCGCCGAGTTCATCGGGGCGATTTCGGCTTCGAGGGGGATGTAGAGCGAGACTCCGGAGGGGATCTCGGTCATGTTTAGGAAGTCGGAGTGGTCTGTGAGTTGCCACTTGGCAAGGAACTTGGCGAGGTTGTCTTGGATTGACTTCTCGTAGTCCAAATTCAGGGCGCTGAAGGTTTGTGACCCCTCGTGGTAGAGCCAGGCTCCGTCGACGATCCAGTTGGTGAAACCGGCCATTCGGGCGCGGATTGCGTAGTCATCGTCCTCGAGGTTTCCGAGGCCATAGATGGGGTCGAAGCCACCGATTGCGTCGAGGCAGGCTTCGGGCATCACAAAGCAGAGGCCGCGAATTTGAACCCACTCCGTTGCGCTCGACTTGTTCTCGCCGAGGAACTTATTGGCTTCGCGCATCATCTCCACGATGTTGGTGAAGGCGGGGAGTCCAGCGTGTTGCTTGCCGTTGACGCGGTTGGAGACGACTCCGACCAGGCCGGGGTTCTTTTCGGCTTTTTGAAGCTGAGTGAAGGCGTTCATCAGCTCGGGCATACAGCCGAGGGATGGGAACACGTCGTCGTTGGTGACGCCGTAGGCGTCGAAGCCGCCCTTCTGGCGAAGGTAGGCAAGGCCGGCGTTGGCGCCCTGGCCGTAGCCGAGGTTGTAGGGTTGCTCGACGAGGTGAACCATACCACCCATTTGGGCGGCGAAGTCTTGCCAGAGGCCTTTGTGCTCTTGGTTGGTGCCGTTGAGCACGACCGCGAATTCGACTTCGCCGGGGTAGTAGGTGACAAAGCTAGAGATGCACTCTTTGCCCATACCGAAGTTGTTGACGGTTGGCATTGAGAAGCCGACTTTGGGCCATTTCGGAAGCTCGCCATCGCCGATGACGGCGACGATGAACCAGCCCATTGGATCGAGTCCTTCGTAGAGGCGACCGGGCAATTCAGTTTTTTGCGAAAGGAATCGGACTTGGCGATCGGGGAAGTGTTGTTGGATCAGTTCGGCGAACTCTTCGGCGGTCCACTCGATGGTGTGATATGGGTTGCTGGGCTTGTCGCCGAGCTTTGCGTTTGGATCGTAAAGAAGGCGGTTGGGGGTGCTGATGACGATCCGTCCGGTGCACGCCTTGACGGCTTCGAGGAATTTTTCGGGGTCGGGGAGGTGCTCGATGGTTTCGAACGAAACGACCATGTCGGCCTGGCTGTAATCGTATTCGCAGACATCTCGGGTGACGAATCCGGCTCCTGTGTAGGTTGTTCCGGCATAGTGAGTCGCTTCTTCAGAGAGATCAACTCCGGTTGCTTTGGTGGCGAAAAGTGAGGCGTAATCGGTTCCGTAGCCTTCACCGCAGGCGGCGTCGACGACTTTTGCATCCTCGTACCAGGGGCGGAAATAGAGGTACCGCTGGAAGTGGGTTGCTTGGGTTGCGTAGTCACTAACGAACGGAATCATGCGCTCGCCGGTCCAAGCCAGTGTCGGTGAAGAGTTGCTCATGGCACTGTTTTTGTCGGCAAGTTTGCAAAGAACTCTAGGTTTTGTGCGGGAATTCTTGCACCTCTTGTTTCTTGGGAGGCACAAAGTCGTATCTTGTATTTGCACGCATGAAAGTCGTCATCATGGCGGGGGGCGAGGGGTCGCGGCTGAGGCCGTTAACTTCTCAGCGTCCGAAGCCGCTGGTTCCGGTGGCGACAGTGCCGATTATGGAGCATCTGGTGGGCTTGCTGCGCTCGCAGGGCTTTTCGGAGATGTTGGTGACGACTTCGTATCTCGCGGGGGAGATACAGTCGCATTTTGGCGATGGGCGGGATTTTGGGGTTTCGATTTCGTATCCAGAAGAGCCGATGCCGCTGGGGACGGCGGGGGCGATCAAGAATGCTGCGGCTTCCCTTTGCGATTCGGCGTTCTTGATTGTTTCGGGAGACGCACTGACGGACTGTGATTTTCGGGCGGCGGTGGAGTTCCACAAGTCGCGCGGTGCGCTGGTGACTTTGATCTTGAAGCGCGTGATTGACCCGTTGGAGTTCGGGATTGTAGTGAGTGATGAGGACGGACGGGTTCGGAAGCTGGTGGAGAAGCCGGACTGGTCGGAGGTTCAAACGGACACCGTGAACACCGGGATGTACATCATCGATCCTTCGGTTCTCGACCGGATGGAAGCTGGCCAGAGCTACGACTGGAGTATGGACATCTTCCCTGCCCTTATTGAGGCGGGCGAGGCGGTTTTTGGGTTTGTGACGGACGGTTTTTGGTGCGATGTGGGCTCTTTAAGCCAGTATCGCGAGGCTCAGGAGCAGGTGATGAGCGGGGTGGTGCGGCTCAAGATTCCGGGGTCGCATGAGGGCGGAATTTGCTTGGGGCATGGGTGCCAGGTTGATGAGACGGCGCGGTTGATTCCGCCGGTTGTTCTGGGTGAGAACGTGAAGGTGAAACGGGGGGCGCGAATTGGGCCTTACACCGCCATTGGAGCGAACTGCATTGTTGAGGAGTTTGCGGTAGTGGAGCGCTCGGTGGTGTGGGAGAACAGCTACATTGGGACCGAGGCGCAGATTCGGTCGGCGGTACTTGGTGCGAAGGTGATTGCCAAGAAGAATGTATCGGTGATGGAGGATGCGGTGGTCGGAGATCGATGTTTGCTCGATCTCGGCGCAGTGGTTCGCCCGAGGGTGAAGATTTGGCCGGATAAGGTTGTCGAGCGTGGCTCGACGGTGACGATGTCGATGGTTTGGGGGCATCGGTGGCAGGCTTCGTTGTTCCGAGATCTCGGTGTGGCGGGGATTAGCAATATCGAAATGACTCCAGAGGTGGCGAGTCGGTTGGCGGGGGCGTTTGGGTCGCTTTTCCCGCTGGGTAGCACTGTGGTGGCGGCGAGAGATACGGCACGGTCGTCGCGGATGTTGAAGCGCGCGATGATTTCGTCGCTGGTGAGCGTAGGGTGCAATGTGCTGGACCTTCGCGGAGTGCCGCTTCCGGTGGCGAAGTACACGATGGGCCGAGTTGGGGCGGCGGGGGCCATGCTAGTTCGCAAGTTACCGGGAAATCGGCGGATGTCGCTCGTAGAGCTTTTTGAAGCTCACGGGAAGCAAATTGCAAAGAATGTCGAGCGGAAGGTTGAGGCACGGTATTTCCGGGAGGATTTCAACCGGGCGGATGCGGAGGATATTGGGGTGATTGAGTACGCCCAGGGGGCGGTGGAGCATTATTTGGATGCAGTAGCGGGACTCTCTTGGTTGCCGGGAAGGACACTCAGAGTTGCTTGTGACTATGCGCATTCGTCGGTCGGAACGCTTTTTCCTGCGGTGGCCGATCATTTGGGTATCGACCTCGTTGGTTACCATGGGCACCCAGATTCGCGGCGGACGCCGAACTCGGCCTCGGAGATTGAGGCGCATTTGCAGGAGCTGAGCCATTCGGTTCGGCAGCTGAATTGCGATTTGGGCGTTTTGTTCTTGCACGAGGGGGAGCGGCTGGCTTTGGTTGACAATGCCGGGGCAATCGTTGATGGATTGCCACTTTTTGCTCTGCTGGCGAAGGCGCGATTGATATCGCATCCTGGTTGCGCGGTGGCGATTCCGTCGTACTTCCCGGCTTCGTTTTCGACTTGGCTTGAGAGGCTGGGGGCGGAGGTGCGGCGGGTGCCGAACTCGGCTCGGAGTTTGCAGTCGGAGGAGATTAGCTTCAGTGGGGATGGCCGTGGTGGGTTCTTTTTTGCCGAGATGCCGACGGGGTTTGATGCTTGTTATGGGTTGGCTTGGCTGATTCCGCTGCTCGCCTCACAGGGGATTTCCGTCAGCGAGTTTCGGGCGGATTTGCCTGATTTTGCGGTTGGTTATGATGCGGTTACGATTCATGGGCCGGACAAAGGCGGGGTTCTGAGAGAGTTGACGGAGGGGTATCCGCAGGATGATCAGGAGCCGGAAGGGGTGAGAATTGCGCTGTCGCGCGGGACTGCGCTGGTGACGCCGGATTCGTTTGAGCCGATGTTCCACATTCACACCGAAGGGGCGACAGACTTTGATTGCGAGGAGACGGCGGAGGAAGCGGTTCGGATTATTCAGTCGATACTGGCTCGATCCAAGCCATAATGAACCAAGATGACACTCCGAGTTCCTTATGAGGGCTTTGTCGCGGCGGTTGAGCAGCAGCTGGCTTCGCGGCACGTTTTTGTCCACGCACAGGCGGGGCGGGTTTTGGTGACGGCGGGCGAGGCGAAGCATACTTTGGTCGTCGTTTCATCGTGCCGAAAGCAGGTTGATGAGGTTCGGAAGGAGCTTCATGCGGCGGGGTTGCACACGCATGACGGATTTTGGTCGGTGGATGACGATCAGGAGATTTTGGGATTGCCTTATGTGGCGGCGGTTTCGTATCGAGCGACAAAGGATCGGACGGGGGTTTGGGTGGATGCCTATTCAGAGCAGCCCACGGAGGCCGAGGTGATTCAAGATTTCTTCTCGGAGATGTCGGCGGAGCAGAATTTGCCGGAAATGAGCGTGGACGACTTTGTTGCGAACTCGCAGGCTAGTGTTTCGATTCTTTCGCCGGTTGACCTTGAGAAATTCTTGGGAAGCAAGAATGCTTAGAAGGGGTGTATCGACCCAGATTCCGCTGCGGCGGACGAATGGGCCTCGGGTTGAAGTGATCAACGACCTCAAGAAGTTGCCGACTTGCTGGGTTCGGGAGCAGGCGATGCTGTGGGAGATCTATATTGACCCCGATAAGCCGATGTGGCTTGATCTCGACGATCGGATTCGAGCGGTTGCAACGAGCCAGAAAAAGTTGCTGTTGGGGTTGTCGCCGGTTCCCCACCCTGAGAACACGAATTGGCAGCGGCACACGGGCGGGCCTTGGAAGGAGTGGTGGCGGCCCGATTTTCGGTTGTGGGACGCTTCGCGTGACCGCGCACAGCAGATGATTGACCATACGGTGGAGCTGTGGCAGAAGCTGGGAGGGAGTCCGGGGGGACTGCGGTTTGAGTGGTTCAATGAGCCTGCACGAGGGCATGTTGGCGGGCCGTCGGATGCGAGTGGGCAGCCGGCTGGCACTTGGGATACGGCCTTTCATTCGTTCTGCAACTATATGTTGGTGGATGAGGGTCGACTGAATTTTCGGGGACATACCGTTCAAGGTTCGACGATCTCATTTTGGGGGGAGCCGGAGCCGGAGGCGGTCGAGCTGCGCACATTGGTGGGGGGCGATGATGGGCAGTGGTGGACCCGTATGAATCGCCGATGCGCGAATATTTCGCACTACTATCGAGGGGGTAAGGTTCGGCGTCCGGAGGAGTATGCGGCGCAGTACGGGGGGGCTTTGGAGTCGATGATTCGCAAGATCACGGCGTTGCCTATTCCGACAACGAGCAAGCAGATTTGCATCCATGAGTGGTACATCACCAAGCCGATGTTGGGTTACCATCAGGGCGAGTGCGATGAGTCGCTTCGGGCGGAGTGCATCATTGCCGCAGGCGAGAAAATTGCCTCTTACAAGGAGATTGAGATGGCGTTTTTCTTCACACACTACTTTGGCGATGAGAGCAAAAATAGCGAGTATGAGAAGCACAGCGCCTACCGAGGGGTCTCTCGGAAGGCGTTGGAGCGGTTTCTGCGCGGAAAGCCTTGAGGCATTTCCAACTACACTGACCCCGGCAGGTTCGCCTTGGACTCACTGACTCCCCCGACGGAGCAGGGGAGACTGGATTGGTTCCTAGTTGTAGCCCTTGCTGCTGAGGAATTGGAAGCTTTTGGCGACGGCTTCGAGGGGGGCGCAAGGGGATTCGTCTAGCTCGATGGCTCCGAAGCCGATGTTGTTGTCGTCGGCGAATTTTAGTGCGTCGTTGAGGTTCACGGTGCCTTCTCCGGCGATGGCCCAGCGAGGGGTTTTTGCGGGGTCGGTGTCTTTGAGGTGAAGCGCACCGACGCGTTCTTTGTAGTCGTTGATGAGTTTGATTTCGTCGTAACCGCCGATTTTCACCCAGGCAAGATCAACTTCGAAGTTGACCCAGGCGGGGTTGCAGAGTTCGGCCATGTGCTCCCAGGCCGCCTTTCCGTCGAACTGGTTGGTGAACTCAAAATCGTGGTTGTGATAAAGGTATTCAAACCCGCCCGCGTGGCACCCCATTCCGGCGACGGTGAGTTTTTCGCAAAGCGTTTTGACTCCGTCGAGGGTTTCAAAGTTTGAGGGTTGCTCCCACGGGTCGATGATGGTGCTGCAGCCAACGATTTCCATGGCTTCAAAAACGTCGTCGGGGTTCTCGAAGGTGTTGAGACCGTAGTGCGCACCGCTCATTTGGAGCCCGTTGTCATCGAGCAGTTTCTTCCACTCTTTGGCTTCGGAGACGCTGAGTCCGCCGCCTTCGACGAACTGGAGTCCGGCCTTGGCGAGGGCTCCGAGGGTGCCGGGTAGGTCGGCGGCGATTTCGTTTCGGACGGTGTAAAGCTGAACGGTGACGCGCATTACCTTTGATTATGAACGACTACTTGGGTGCTTGTCCGGTGACTTCTTGAGTTCGGAAGTATTCGTTCTCCAAAACTGCGTCGATCCACAAGTGATCGGGTTGGTCTTTGAGGCTCCCCTTTTCGGCTTGGGCCTCCATCACCTTTTCGCGAGTGACGTCGCCCATGTAGGTCAGGATTCCGTTGCGGACGCCGCGTAGGGTCACTAGGACGGCCTTATTGTGGTATTCCAGGGCGGTTACTGCGACTATGGCCCCGGTGTAACGGCCGTGCTCGTCTGGCGCGACGGTGTAGGTGATGACCATCGAGTGGTTTCTGGGGTCATCTTGGATGCTGATAATGTTTTTCGAGAACTTGGACCGCTCTTTGATGGCGGCAAGGAGAGTTTCGTCTTGCGCGACGGTTGATGCGTTGCCAGCTGGCTCCGTTTTTGGTTGATCTGGAGTATCGTATTCGGCAGGGCGGCCCGGGAGAGTGTTAGCGTTCGATACGACGGGCATCGGATTGACGGGGGTGCTTGCCACTGGTGCTGTGATTGCTCCTCCGAAGTCGCGAGGAGCTGAGATGGAGTCGGTTTTGAATTTTTGGGCTGACGCCGATGTGCCGGACCCGGACCCAGGGGCCTTTTGACCGCCGACGATGAAGGCAACCGCCGCGATTGCTATTGCCGAGGTAGCAACGGCGGTGACGACCCATGGTGAGACTTTTCTACCGGAGTCGATCATTGCCTTTTGAACCGAGGCTTGCTTGGAAATATCCTGGGCGGCGCGGATTCGGTTGAGCTTGGTCTGGACTCCGGGGGCGTTGGGGTCAAGGTCGAGGGCGAGGGCGTACCACTCGGCGGCGGGAACCAGGTCGGCTTGCTCGGCATGAAGGTCGCCCATCATGGTGTGGGCGTCAACGCTGGCGGGATACTTTTTGAGGGTGGCGAGGCAGAGGGTTTTTGCGGATGAGAGGTCGCCTCGGATTCGCAGGAGGTTGATCCGAGACATCTCGTCGCGCAGTTGCGCGCCGTAATCATCGTTGAAATCCACTGTTGTCGACATTCTCTCTCCTAACTTTTTCCCGTGCTTCCGAACCCGCCGGAACCACGATCTGTTTCGCCCAATTCGGTCACAACTTTGAGCGAAGCCTGGATGACAGGACAGATCACAAGTTGCGCCACACGGTCGCCACCCTTGAACTCTACGCGATTTTGGCCCAGATTCACCAGTAGCACCCCGATTTCACCTCGGTAGTCTGAGTCGATAGTCCCGGGAGCGTTGACCATAGAGATGCCGTGCTTAAACGCAAGTCCGGATCGGGGCCGGACTTGGCCTTCATAGCCCCTCGGAATTTCCATGCGAATTCCGGTGGGGACTAGCTTTCGCTCGAGAGGTTCGAGGGCGAAATCGATGGTTGTGCAGAGGTCCATTCCGGCGGCATCGGCGGTTTGGTATGCGGGCAGAATTGCGTTTTCGCCGAGGGTTATGGGAATCTCAATGCTCATCGCCCCTCATTTTGGCGCAGAAAACGACGATACTTAACAATGTGCGGATCGATGAGCTGGGGGAATCGGCGTATATTTTGCGCGACCTTGAGGTTGAGCCGTACGTTTTTGCCTACTCCTTGGAGTTGATGAAGCTGCCCGGAATCGAGGAAGTGATTGCTTCGGTGGAGACGGTTGGCGTTTATGTTGACCCCGAAGTCTTTGATCCGGCATGCCTATTGTCGCTTGAGCTTGCCCCCAAGATGCCCACGAAAGAGTACAAGGTACCTTTGCTATTTGATGGGTCGGACTTGAAGGGGATTTGCAAGGTGCTGGCGATGGAGCCGGAGGCGGTTTCTAAGGCGTTTTGCGAGCCCGTCTACACCGTTCAGGCGATTGGCTTTTTGCCCGGATTTCCTTATCTGAAGGGCTTGCCGCAGATGTTTCATCAGTTCGAGCGGATCGAGATTCCGCGCATTCGGGTTCCTCGGGGGGCAGTTGGGATTGCTAAGGGGCAGACGGGGATTTATCCGCAGGAGTCGCCAGGCGGATGGAATTTGATCGGGACAACTCCGATTTTGGTCGCGGACGGGAAGGCGAAATACTTCCCTTTGAATCCCGGTGATACAATCAAGTTCTTTGAGATTGACGGGGATCAGGCGCGGATGCTTGACGAACAGCGGCTCACGAGCTATGAAATGGATTGACCTGAATGCCGACATTGGCGAGGGATTTGAGAACGACCTCGCGTTGATGGAGGTTGTATCTTCGGTCAACATTTGCTCTGGATTTCATGCTGGCTCGCCCCGGTTGTGCCACGAGCTACTTTGCGCGGCCCGCGAAAGAGGGGTTCGACCTGGGCTTCATGTTGGGTTCCCTGATCCGGGTTCGATGGGGCGCCGGGAGCTCCGGGAGGGATATCCAGAGACTTGGATCAGTAGCGTTGCGGTTCAAATTATGGAGGCGGGGGCGTTCGCTTACATTAAGCCGCATGGCGCGCTCTATCACTGGCTAGCAAAAGATACGGTTTCTACCCGGACAGTCTGGGATGCGCTTGAGGAAATGGAAAAACCATTGATGGGACTGGCGGGCACCGAGCACGAATTCCAGGCCCGCCGGAGAGGCTTGAGGTTAATTCACGAGGGATTTGCGGAGCGGGGCTACGACGCCTTGGGAGGGCTGCTGCCTCGCGGAGCCGCTGGTGCCGAGTTGTCTTCCTTGGCTGAGATTTCCGCACAAGCGTTGGTATTGGCGTCTTCGGTTGAATCGATTTGCGTGCACGGCGATCGACCGGATGCACTTTTAGTTGCTCAGGCTGTGCGTTCCGCCCTTGAGGGATCGGGGATAGGGGTGGCAGCTTGAGCATTAAGATTATCAAGACCTATGGCCAGACCTCGGTGTTTGCGAATCCGGTTCGGATGCGCAAGTTTGGGGTTCCGCCTGGCGGTCCCATTGATCCTTATACTCCTTGGCTGGTTCGCGCGGCACTTTTGGCGGAGGAGGATACTCCGGTGTTGGAAGTTTTGGGGACCCTTGAGTTTGAGGCGAAGCGGGATATTTCGATTTGCTGGATGACTCCGCAGGCGGGGTTCGTCAAGAGACTCAAGAAATTTGAGCGTTATCGTGTGACAACAATCGGCTCCTTTGCGGGATATTTGGGTTACACCTATCGGCCCTTACCTGAGAGGAAATTGGCAGGTTTGTTCGAGCCTGTTCGGCAGATTCGTTATATTCCTTTGGAGCAACGTATTCCCTTTGATGCGTCTTCCACACTCGATTTGAATCGACAGGGGTATCGATTTAATTGCGAGTTATCTTCGGACTTCGTACAGTCGCCTAGTGAGCCTGCGGTGCCTGGATTGATTCAACAAACTCCGGGTGGGCAGATCATTATTGTTGGACCAGACGGGCCGGTTTCGGGCGGGTATCGGCGGCTGGGGGTTGTGATCGCGGCGGATTGGCCGTACTTGGCGCAGATGTCGGTGAACTCGGACTACGAGTTTATTCCGGTGAACCGAGAGATTGCGATTCACGCCCTGAAGGATGTACGACGTGCGGTGGCAGTTCGGTCGCAGTTCTTGCGGATTATTCAGCAGAGAGAAATTGCCAAGGCGAGTTAGGTGGCAGTTAGCCGTTAACAGTTAATGGCCAACTCAATACTTGTGCCCGCGCTTCTCAAAAATCTCTGCCAAAAACTTCCCAGTGTGGCTTCGTTCCTCTCGCGCCACTTGCTCTGGAGTTCCGGTCGCGACCACTTCTCCGCCGCCATTTCCGCCTTCGGGTCCCATGTCGATAATCCAGTCGGCGGTTTTGATGACGTCGAGGTTGTGCTCGATCACCAGAACTGTGTTCCCTTGGTCGACCAAGCGATGGAGCACCATCAGAAGCCGTTTGACGTCTTCAAAATGGAGCCCGGTCGTCGGTTCGTCGAGGATGTAAACCGTCTGCCCAATTGCGCGTTTGGATAGTTCGGTAGAGAGCTTGACGCGCTGGGCTTCGCCTCCGGAAAGAGTGGTGGCAGGCTGTCCGAGGCGGATATAGCCCAACCCAACATCCAGCAACGTATCCAGCTTTTTGTGAATCTTGGGGATGGGTTTGAAGAAGTCGACGGCTTCCTCGATGGTCATTTCTAGGACGTCGGCGATCGATTTGCCTTTGTACTTGACTTCCAGCGTCTCGCGGTTGTAGCGGCGGCCTTTGCAGATTTCGCACGGGACGTACACGTCGGGGAGGAAGTGCATTTCGATCTTGAGAACGCCGTCGCCCTTACAAGACTCGCACCGTCCGCCTTTGACGTTGAAGCTAAATCGGCCCTGCTGATAGCCCCGAATTTTGGAATCGGGAGTTTTGCTAAACAGGTCCCGGATCATGTCGAAGGTTCCGGTATACGTCGCCGAGTTAGAGCGAGGGGTTCGACCGATGGGTGACTGGTCGATGTCGATCACCTTATCCACCGCGTCAAGGCCTTCAATCGCATCATGCGGTTGCCAAGTCGAGCGAGTGCCGTGAAGCTCGAACATCAGCCGTGGAAAAAGGGTGTCCTGAATCAGCGTTGATTTTCCGGAACCCGAGACTCCTGTGACACACACAAACAGCCCTAGTGGGATATCCACATCGACCCCGCGGAGGTTGTGCCCCCGCGCATTTTTGACCCTGATCCACCCCTCAGACATGTAAACGTAAGTCTACACTAAGCCATTATCTTGAGAGCAAGGCTTTTTGAATGTATCCGACGGCGGGTTTGGCGTTGTAGTTGGCGTCAAGGATGAGCGCACACCCATTTTTGCCTTGGGAGAAGCCTGGAATCCAACTATGGCGGTCAGTGACTCCCCACATTTGCACGCCTTTGCAGCGCTTGCTATTCAGGGCTAGTTCCATGATCTCGCCGAAAGCAACGCCCTGGACTCGGTAGTCCTGAACTTCTTTTGGTATGATCCCAAAATTGGCATCCGTTCGTGGAAACGGTTGCACAGGGATTGCGTAATCCAACTCAGTAATCATCCAGTCGTAGCCGTTCTTTTCGATCTTCTCGACGGCTTGGTAGAAGCCGCTTCCGGGGACAACTTTTGCCCAAGTGCTGACGTGGTATTGGAGGCCGATTCCGTCGACTTGGCCGCCTTCGGACCGGATCCAGTTGCACATGGCGATGGCGTCGTCTAGCTTACGTCCGCCGGCTTCGCAACCGTAGTCGTTGTAGTAAAGCTTGGCTTTTGGGTCGGCTTGCTTGGCCCATTTGAAACAGAGGGGAATGAATTCCATGCCGAGTTTGCGGTACCAAATGCTCGACCGGACATTGAACTTGTTGCCGTTCGGCCGATCGGAGATGATCTCGTTGATGACGTCCCAGCTGGAGATTTTGCCCTTGTAGCGTCCGGCAACTTGCAAGATGTAGTTCTTAAGAAGCTCACGGGTTTGGTCGGCGGTAAGGTCTTTCTCCTTTGCCAGGAGCCAACCGGGAGTGGTGTAGCCGGGTTCATTGGGATAGCAGAGAACGTGGCCTCTGACTTTCAATTTGTTGGCTTGCGCCCAGCCTTTTTTGCCGGGCTCTCCCAGCAGGAAGTCGGGCTTGGAGAAGTCGATCTCGTTCATTCCCTTCCACATCGCCGCGGGTTTGAGGTCGTTCTCCGGTTCGATAAGATTAACGTTGGCTTTTAGTGCCTGAACGTACTTGCCGTCGTCAGCGTTGGTTTTGATCAGGTCGCTGACGACGCAGGTTCCGAAGTCGAGTTTCCGGCGGTCGGCGGCTGGGCGGAGGCCTTCGGCGTCGGGCTGGGTGAGGAGGGCAAGAGCAAGCATCGTCGTCATGATTTACCGTTAGAGTTACTATACACCGGAATTGTGCGTTCTCAGTCCGCAGGCAAGGCTGATGGTGGGCCAGCTTTGCTTGCTGGGCGCACGAGTGGGTCGCCGTATTTGACGCCGTTGGCCACTGCGCCGCCGTTGGTGAGGAAGAAGAGGCTGTCTTTGGTTCCGGCGGAGTAGTCGAAGCGGTCTTCGCGACCGGTTTTGTCGCAGCTAAAGGTGGCGTTGGTGAGCTCGCGCCACTCGCCGTCGGGGTGGCGGACCCAGCCGGGGCCGAAGCGGGCGGAGAAGAGTTGGTCGCCGTTGTCGCCCCAGAAGTTTTCGTTGAACGAGTACAGACCCTTCATGTACGAGCCATCTTTGGGGGCGCGGAATTTGGCGATGAGTCCCCATTTTTTGGTCTCATTGAACCAGTAGTAGCCAGTGTAGATCGTTTTATCGCCATCGGGCTGGGCGTTGACGAGGAAGCGGTGGACGTCCTTGGTTTTCCAGTTGTAGACGAGGTGGCTGTGGCCGCCGGTGCCTTCGTTCCCGAAGCCCTCGGCGACGACGTCTTTGCCTTTTTCGAGGCACTGGACAAGGTCGTCCTTTTTGACTTTGGCGCGGTCATCTGGCACGTCGCCGGAGTCCCAGACGCTGAAGATGACTCGTCGTTCGGTGGGCGAGTTGACCTGGATTCCAAAGTAGCCGCGATGGAACCCGCAAGCTTGGTAGTAGGTGGCGGGGTTGTCGGTTTGGGGGCGGATTTCGTTGTAGAACCACTCGACTTTTTCTTCGGGTTGGAGGGGGTATTTGAGGTGGACGCTCGGGGCGTTGCGGCGTTCTTTGAGGTTGAACTTGGCTCCGATGGTGGCGGGACCGGAGAGTTCGAGGCCCTTCAGCAAAGTAGGGAGGTACACAGGTTCAAACTGGAACTCGAACTTATAGTAGCCGGAGTGTGGGACCAAGTAGGTTCTTTCGCCCGAACTGTCGCTAACCAGGCCAAAGCGTCCGTTTAAGGGAGTTTCTGGCTCGGTAATCGAGTACGCCAAGCCAAAGCTGGTCGTTGAAGAGAATTTCAATGCGAAGCTCAGTTCCCCGGCATTCAGAAATCCTAACCATGCGACCTTCCGTAGCCGCTCCTGATGGGGCTTCGAGGAATCCCAGTTGCGATCCGCGCTGGTTGAGAAAAGACTCAAATCAGCATTTCTGTACTCGAAGCCCGTTCCCGTTGCGTATCCCGCATGAGCGGGTACAAACAACTTCCCTGCCTCCGGAGTCTGGAGAAGAATCGCGGAGACGAGGAGGGTGAACATTGACTGTTGTGCCCTTGAAGGGAGTTATTCAGAGGTGCGGACGGGGGCGTCCGCGGACCAGTTACTGCTTTGCCCCGGAGTCGATCCAGTTTTTGATCTTCTCGATCTCTTCGGCGGTCATTTTTCCGCCGCCCTTTGGCATTCGAGGGTTTGGACCGGAGATGACTTTGTAGAAGTTGCTGGCCGCCGAGTTGCCCGGAGCTACGATGCGGGTAAGGCCTTGGTAGTTGTCGGTGGCGACTCCGGCCTTCGGGCTGCCCGAGCTGTGGCAGCCGTTGCAGCGCTGGGCCATGATCGGTGAAATCTCGGCGTAGAGGACTTCGGCGGCGACTGGCTTTGGCTCTTCTTTCTTGGCGGTTCCGGGGACGAAGGCGAACTCCTTCGCTTCGGGGGCTTCTTTCAGGGAGGCGACTGAGTTGGCAATGATGATGAGGTCTCCGCCTTTTCCGCTTCGGCTGTAGCCTTTGGCGATTCCGTTGGTTGGGTCGATGTAAAGCGAGCCGGTGTCTCCGCCGGCGATCTTAAAGGCGAACTCATCGAGGCTCGTTCCTCGGATTTGCCGCTTCCCTTTGGCTTGCCAGCTGTTCAGGTCCTTGGCGGCTTTTTCGTCGAAGAAGCCAGCCCAGGCCCAGGTGTCGGAATCCATTGCGGGGGTGAGGACGGCGGGGCCTTCGGTGTAGGTGTTCTTCTTTTTGTCGAGGGTAGTCAAGGTTTTGCCGTCGCTGATTTTGAGCATGGATGGCGAGTCGATCTTGTACATATTCGGCTTGCCGTAGGTGAGGCTGATCTTCTCGGCTCCACCGGTGAGGCGCAGGACGCTGAACTCGACCTTGAGGCCTTTTGCGGCTTGGAGGGTCTTGAAGTGGTTATCGACTGCGCTGGGAAGGTTGTTTTGGAGACCAAGGCCGAGGGTGGCGAAGGCGGCAAGGAGGGCGAATGATTTCATGATTGATCCTGGTAATCATACAGCAAACGAGTTTCATTTCGGTGCGTCTGGTGCGCAGAATAGAGATCAGGTGAACCGCGCGCGATTGATGCCATTACCGATTGCTGGAATGCTGGCAGCATTTCTGTCCTTTTTATTGGCTTCGCCTTTTGTCGGTACCCTCACTCGCCCTGGAATGGACTTTAGCAATCCGGCGAGCCACTACACGTTAGGAACGACGTGGGCACTAGTTCAGCACACGAGTTTTGGGTTGCTGTTGGTGGGCTTCTTTGTACCGATCTTGTTGCTCGGTCGGCGGCCGTTTGGGCACTTGGTTGGGGCGACTTTGGTGTGGGCGGTGGTTGGGGGATTGCTGTCGTTTGGGTTCGATTCGATGCTGGATGCGATTGCGATCAAGATGGATCGGGCATCGCCTCGCACAGAGATGGGGCTGGGCGGCGCGGGCGGATTTTTGGTCAGCCACTTTTATGGTTTGTTCCAAACCATCGCGCTTGCCTTCCCGATCGCTTTTGCTTGCGGGGCCACGAAGCACCGGTTCAAACGGGCACTGATTGCGACGGCAGTGGGGGCGGTGTTTTCGGAAATCGCGACCGTTGTGGTTGGGATCGTGATGGTTCCCTTCGCGGTTTCTAGCATCATGAATTCCGTTTCGAAAAACCCGTCGGACATGAGCGGGCTGCTGGCGGCTTCAATTCCTATGTGGCAGGGGTCGGCGATTGGGGTTGGGCTGGCTCTGGGGCTCACAATGGGATTGGTTGAGTACATGACCCGCACCGGAGTTCTGCGGCGGATTTATGGGCGAAACGAGTTTAAGGAGTGGGAGCTGGCGGGGTCGCACTTGCGGATCGGGAGCGGCGAGGTGGAGATTCGGTTGGATTCGAGCCAGGGGATTGAGCCGATTCATGCGGTGCTGAGCACTCAGGGGAATCAGCATGTGCTGGACTCGCGGTTTGCTTTGACTTTGGTCAATGGGTACCCGGCAGGGGTTCTGGCTTTGCGGCACGGGGACCGCTTGCAGATGGGAGATGTGGAGCTTGTGTATATAGCGAGGGATGCTTCGGGCGGGGTTGATGTAAGTCCCCGGCCGGTGCAGGTGCCGGCGGCTATTCCCGTTTCTGTTCCGAGTGCAGTTCCGGTTGAAGTTCCTGTTGCTGTGTCGGTCGGGTTGAGTTTGGTGGATGCGAGCGGATTACGGTTTGCGCTGGGTGGCGGGGAGCAGACGGTAGGGCGCGACCTTGGGAACTCGCTGGTTTTGGCGAAACACGCGACGGTGTCGCGGCGTCATGCGACGATTTCAACGACTCCGCAGGGCGTGGAGCTACGGGACGAGGGGAGCTCGAATGGGACCTTTCACAACGGGGCGCGGTTGACAGGGCCGGTTGTACTGCTACCGGGAGATCGGGTGGCATTTGGTTCGGCGGCGTTTTCTGTCGAAGGTTGATTGATCAGTAGCCTCAACTAACATTCCGCCAGTTCTCGATGACTAGCGGTAGTCCGGTTTGCCTGATGGCTTCGAAATCGGCGGTGTTGCCTGTTACGAGAGGGTGTGCCAGGCGAGCGGCAACCGCGGCGATGAGCGAATCCGGGAGTTCAATAGTTTTTCCCATCTGCTTGGCTTTCGCAATGGTTCGTGCGGCAGTGAGATAGTCTTGTCCCATTGGCACGAGGTGCTCGTTTTGTTCTAGCCAAGCAAGTGCTTTTGCGGCTTGGACATTCGCGCCTTTTTCTTCCAATCCGCGCATGATTTCGAAAAGCGTGACACTTGTGAAACTGAATTGCTGATGCTACTCTGCATAGGCGCGGCCTTGGCGAGCAACCGCAGGGTCGAAACCCTTCAGCAGCTCTGAAAAGATGTCGGTATCGAGGACAACTTTTTGCATTTTCAACTTTGAGCGATGGAGCGCGAGGGTTGGCGCCGCTCTTCGTACGCCTGAGCAACGACGTCGTCCAATAATTTGGCGTCTTCCGGCTTACTGAACAGCCCAAGTCCGGCCAATGCGGCATTCGGGGGTGGGGCTGAGTTTCTCAGGATTTTGAGAATTGCTTCTTGGGCGGTGATGTGTTCTGATGCCATGACCGTTTCGACCAGGATGGCCTCGGGACTGTTATTCGGAATTTGCAATGAAATGTCAAAACTCATCAGATCGGATCCTTTCAGGAAGTAGACGACGTATTCTGGCTGTTGCTGCTTCAACCAGGTATACCGTTACTCGTGTTTGACCAGCCACATCGCCGTTACAATCCGTTGCTGGGTGAGTGGGTTTTGGTGTCGCCGCATCGGACTCAGAGGCCTTGGCAAGGGGCGGAGGAGGGGGTTGTGGATGATCGGCCTTCTTATGATCCGGGGTGTTATTTGTGTCCGGGGAATACGCGGTCGGGGGGAGAGGTCAATCCTTCGTATCCGTCGACGTTTACATTTGTGAACGATTTTTCGGCGATGTTGCCCGAGACTCCGTGGGGGTCTTCTTCCGATCCTCTTTTCCAGGCCAAATCTGTGCAAGGTGAGTGTAGGGTGATTTGCTTTTCTCCGAGGCACGATTTGACTTTGGCGCAGATGTCGCGAGCCGAGTTGGAAGCGGTGGTCGAGCTTTGGAACCAGCAGTATGTGGAGTTGCACGAGACGTATCAGTGGGTTCAGATTTTTGAAAATCGAGGGGCGGCGATGGGGGCTTCTAATCCCCATCCCCATGGGCAAGTTTGGGCCTCTAGCCATACGCCGTCCTTGGTCGACCGAGAGGATGGTCAGCAGATGCAGCATTTCGATCGAACGGGCACCCCTATGCTTTGCGACTATGTTGCTTCGGAGCTTGAGAAGCAAGAACGAATCGTCGTCGAAAGCGAACACTGGGTGTGGTTGGTTCCGTTTTGGGCGACTTGGCCCTATGAAGTCATGCTTCTTCCGAAGGCACATCGCCCAGTTTTTACCGACCTGACTTCTGACGAGAAGAGTGATCTAGCGTCGATTCTGAGTACGGGGTTGAAGAAGTACGACGCGCTTTTCAACTGTTCTTTCCCCTACTCGATGGGCTGGCATGGCGGGCCAAATAATGGCGAGCCTTGGGATCATTGGCAGTTGCACGCGCACTTCTATCCGCCGCTGTTACGTTCGGCGACGGTGAAGAAGTTTATGGTTGGGTACGAGATGCTGGGCGAGTCGCAGAGGGACATCACTCCGGAGCAGGCGGCGGCGACACTTCGGGGGCTCTAGATTGCGGGGACTTCGGCACGGCGTATAATCCCGAATATGAGACCGAGGGATTGGATGGGAGTTGTGGTGCGGGGGATTGGGGTTTGGTTCGTGCTCCAGGGAATTATTGGGTTCTTCAACGTGCTGTTTTTGGCGATCAAGCCTGCCCCGGCGGCGGGCGGCTGGACGACGCAGGATTATGTGATTTCGATCATCATGAACGTCGCGGCCGGGTTGATTGCGATTGGATCGGCGGAAGCGATTTGTGATCTGATGTATCCTGCGCGGCGGCTCGAGTCTGAACTCGACCAATAACAGCGGTAGCGATGCCTCCCGCACCCCCAACCCCCTGTCCCTCCTGGGAAGGAGAGGGGGACTTCGGTCACAATAAGCCATGCGAATCGGCGAGTGGCAGGACCTGAAGGTGAAGCGGGAGTCGGAGTTTGGGCTTTACTTGTCGGATGGCGGGGAAACCGAGGTTCTGCTGCCGGAGAACCAGTGCCCGGATGATGCGTTGGTTGGGCACTCGCTGAAGGTGTTTATCTACACCGACTCGGAGGACCGGATAATTGCTACGCGAATGAAGCCGCACGCGGCGGTTGGCGAGTTTGCGGTGATGAAGGTTTTGATGGTCACTCAGCAGGGGGCTTTCTTTGATTGGGGGCTGATGAAGGATCTCTTCTGCCCGTTCAAGCAGCAGCATTTCGAGCTTCGGGAGGGCGATGAGGTGCTGGTTTATGTGTATCTGGACGAACGGTCGAACCGGGTGGCTTGTACCACACGGTGGTCGAAGCACCTCACGGCGCACCAGGGCGAGCTTGAGCAGGGGGATGCGGTGAAGATGTTGGTGGCGGACACTTTGCCGGACTTTGCGACGGTGATCGTGAACGGCAAGTACAAGGGAGCGATTTTTCGGGATGAGTGGGTGGACGAGCTTCGGGTTGGGCAGAAGCGCAAGGGGTTTGTGAAGCGTGTGCGGGATGATGGGCAGTTGGCACTGTCTCTGCGTCCGCAAGGTTACGACGCGGTTCTCGGAGAGCGTGACCGGGTGATCCGGGCCCTGGAGGCCAACGGTGGGTCGTTGGCACTGTCGGATCGGTCGTCGCCGGATGAGATTCTTCGGGCGTTTGGGATGAGCAAGGGGGCGTTTAAGAAACTGATCGGGACCCTGTATCGCGAGGGGGTCATTGTGATTGAGGATGATCGCATCGCACTCGTGATCTGCTAGGGGCAGGTAAAACTTGCGGATGCGTCGTTGCATTTCCGCATTGCTTCTTTTGATTGCCGCTCTTGCTTCGAGCCAGATTCGAGATCATGTTGATCCCTCGATGGTGATTCGGGCTCCCGGAGCGCAGGACGACAGCGAGGCGGGAATTGGGGCGCTGATGCCTTGGGCAGACAAACTTTGGGCGGTGGGTTATGTGGCTCATATTCGCGGAAATGGCCTTGGGCTGTACGAGGTCAACTCGAAGATGGAATGGACGAAACGTTCAGAGAGCGTCACCGGAACCTATGCAAATCGGTACATCCATTGGAAGTCGAAGCAGGCGTTTATTGGGCCGTATGCGATTCGGGATACGGCCGAGGTTCGGACGATCAAGCCGTTGGTCTCACACCGATTAACGGCGACGGCGGCGCACCTCACTGACCCAAACAAGGTGTATTTCTTGTCGATGGAAGGGCTCCTTTTTGAGACCGATGTGGAGACGCTTGAAACGAAGCAGCTCTTTGACTTGACAAAGGAGCTGGATTGGGCCAAGGGGGCTTACCTCCACTTTAAGGGGATGCATACCGCGCAGGGGCGGGTGGTGGTCGCTAATAACACATTTGAGGAGGTTGACTATGTTGACAACCGAGGCGGCGGACGGCTTGCCGAATGGGACGGGAAGGGCAAGTGGAACATCTTGGAGCGGACCGCGTTCGTTGAGGTTTCGGGGAACCAGCGGTCGGCGGCGAATGACTACTTTGGGTCGCCGCTTTATGCGGTCGGATGGGATCGGGCGAGCGTGATTCTGCGGGTGTTCTACAAGCAGAAGTGGCACCGATATCGGCTCCCGTTTGGTAGCCAGTCGTGGAACCATATGTGGAATACGGAGTGGATGCGGATTCGTTTTGCTCAGACCGAGCGGCATCTGATGGACGCTTTTGGGCTGTTCTATGACTTGCCGAACCTGTTCTATGGGGACCAGTTTTTCGGCGTGATGCCGATCTCGCGGCACCTGCGAGTGACGCCGGACTTCACACATTACAACGGCTACTTTGTGATGGCGAGCGACCAGACGGACCATACGGTCGGCCAGCCGCAGTCAGGGCTTTGGTGGGGTTCGATTGACGATTTGTGGTCCTTCGGCAAGCCGCAGGGCTGGGGGGCGGTTTGGAAGAATGATTCGGTGCTCGCGGGCGCGGTTTCGGATGCCTACTTGATGACCGGATTCGATAAGAAGTCGGTGACGCTCCTTTGCGGAAAGGGAGAAAAGGGGGCGGTTGATATTGAGGTTGACGTGCTGGGGAATGGCGATTTCCGTCGTCTGACGACGCTTCGGACGGGTCGGGACGGCATGGCGACGTTCTCGTTCCCAGACGGATTTTCGGCTCACTGGGTGCGGGCGAAGTCGCTGTCGACGAGCCAGTCGCTGACGGTATCGTTTGCTTACTTATGATTTCGCTAGTACGAGGTGCGCTGACGGATCAGTCGGTTGACGTGATTGTCAATGCGGCAAATACTCGTATGCGCGGCGGGGGCGGGATTGATGGGCGGATTCACCATCTCGCGGGTCGGAAGATGCTGGAGCAGTTGCGGCGAGTTGCTCCGCAAGGGGCTGAGGTTGCCGAGCCCGTCGTGACATTGGGGCATGATTTGCCGCATCGCTATGTGATTCATGTTGCGGGTCCGGTTTGGCGTGAGATCGGCGACGAGCCGGAGTTGCTGGCGGCATCGTATCGAAACGCTTACCTAAAGGCGGTTGAGCTTGGGGTTGATTCGATTGGGTTCTGCTCGATCTCGACGGGTTCTTTTGGGTTTCCGCTTGAGCTGGGGGCCGAGATTGCGGTTCGGACGGTTTCATCGCTAGTCGCACGGCTGCCGCTCCGGGTAGTTTTTGCGATGTATGGAGCGGAGGAGTATGCGGTTTTTGAGCGGTTATTGGCCTCTAGCGACTAGGTTCGGCCCCAGTACACAGATTCGACTTTGCCGCTTCGGTCGTACAGGACGAGGATAAGGTTTGGAAGCCAGTTAAACTCTTGAACTTCACCGTTGGATGTTTTTGGAGGTGGCGGGCCGTAGGATGAGGCTACGTCGGCAGCGACTTTGCGATTGTATTGCTCTGCGGAGAATGAGTGGGTTGGCGAGCCAAGGACCTCTTCGACAAACTTTGAATCAGCTTTGGGATTTAGCATAATCCTGGCAATCGCGGTCGGAATTTTTTTGTTGGTGGCACTGTTCCAGCTCCGCAGGAAAAAAGCAGTGAGACAGATTGTGCCGACCAGGAGGATTGCGGTTGTATGGAACGTCTTTCGGTTCATTGGTGCCACGAACTTTGGGTTGATTGTAACAAAAATCAGTCGTTTCCAGGTGGTGCTAGCTTCATAGCACTGTTCAGGTTAGGCATCGCGGACTAATCCAAGCACTCGACCTCCGATCACCCCTCCCAGCCCTCCCCCCTCTAGCTTCGCGAAAGGGGGGGGGAGGGCTTCGGAGTTAACCTTCGCTGGCTTCGTAGCGATCCTTCAGCGATGCAACCACTGACGAATCTGCCAGAGTCGAAACGTCGCCCAGGGCTCGGCCTTCGGCGATATCGCGCAGCAAGCGGCGCATGATTTTGCCGCTTCGAGTTTTGGGGAGTTCGGCGGAGATGTAGACGTCGTCGGGGCGGGCGACGGGGCCGATTTTTTTGCCGACGTGGGCTTTGATCTCGGCAGTGAGGGCGTCGGAGGCGAGGTAGCCGGCGCGGAGGATGACGAAGGCGGCGATGGCTTGGCCTTTGACGTCGTGCGTCTTGCCGATGACGGCGGCTTCGGCGACGGCGGGGTGGTCGACCAGGGCGCTTTCGACCTCCATGGTCGAGATATTGTGTCCGGCGACGAGCATGATGTCGTCAACGCGGCCCAGGAGCCAGAGGTAGCCGTCGTCGTCAAGCTTGATCCCGTCTCCGGCGAAGTACGAATCGGGGAAGCGGCTCCAGTAGGTTTTTTGGTAGCGCTCGGGGTCGTTGAAGATTCCGCGCGTCATGGACGGCCAGGGGTGGTCCATGACCAGGAATCCGCCTTTGGGGGTGTTGGTAGCTCCGGGGCCAGCGACATCAACGCCGTTGCCGTGTTCGTCGAGGACCTTGATACGAACGCCAGGGAATGGGTGGGTTGCGGAGCCGGGTTTGGAGGCGGTGATTCCTGGGAGAGGCGAGATCATGATCGCGCCGGTTTCGGTTTGCCACCAGGTGTCGACGACGGGACATTTGCCCATGCCGATGTTTTGGTGATACCAAATCCAGGCTTCGGGGTTGATTGGCTCTCCGACCGACCCAAGGAGGCGAAGCGACGAAAGATCGCAACGGCCGGGATATTCGAGACCCCACTTCATAAAGGTCCGAATAGCGGTGGGGGCGGTGTAGAGGATGGTCGCGCGGTGCTTCTCGATGATGCGCCAGAAGCGGTCTTTATCCGGGGTGTCGGGTGCGCCTTCGTAGATGAGGACAGTTGCGCCGTTGGCCATTGGGCCGTAGGTGATGTAGCTGTGCCCGGTGATCCAGCCGCAGTCGGCGGTGCAGAAATGGATGTCGTCCTCTTTGAGGTCGAAGACGAGCTTGGAGGTGGCGTAAACCCCGGTGAGGTAGCCGCCGGTGGTATGGGTGATGCCCTTCGGCTTTCCGGTGGAGCCGCTTGTGTAGAGGATGAAGAGGAGGTCTTCGGCGTCCATCGGCTCGCAGGGGCAGTCGGTGGATTGGGTAGCCACGGTCTCTGACCACTTGAAGTCTCTTCCCTCTTTATAGTTGACCGTGCCGGTTGCATCGCCAGTTCGCTCAAGAACAAGAACCTTTTCAACAGTTTCGCATCCCATTTCTAGGGCTTCGTCGGTGATCTTTTTGAGCTGAACCACGTTGCCGCGCCGCCAGCCGCCGTCGGCGGTGACAATGACTTTGCAGCTTGCGTCGTTGGCTCGTTCGCGTACTGAGTCGGCCGAGAAGCCGCCGAAGACGACGGTGTGGGCCGCGCCGATGCGAGCGCAGGCGAGCATGGTCATCGGGAGTTCGGGGACCATGGGGAGGTAGATGCAGACCCGGTCGCCCTTTTGGACGCCCATCGACTTGAGGGCGTTGGCGATCCGAGAAACTTCATCCTTGACTTCGGAATAAGTGAGGGTTCGAGAGTCCCCGGGTTCGCCCTCGAAGATGATGGCGGGTTTGTTCGCGCGGTCGCCAAGGGCGTGGCGGTCGACGCAGTTGTAGGCGGCATTCAACTTTCCGCCGAGGAACCACTTGGCGTTCGGAGCGTCGAATTCCATCGCCGTATGCCATTTCTCGAACCAGTCCAACTGGTTCGCCCAGCCTTCCCACCACGTGATTGGGTTGTGATACGCCTCGTCATAGATCGCGGGGTCGTTGGCGTTCGCCTGGGCCTTGAACTCGGCTGACGGCTCGAACGTGCGTTCTTCGTGGAGCAAAGACTGGATGGTTTCTGACATTGGCGTCGCTAGATTTTAGCCGATGAAGCGGCGGGTAAGATGGCGAAATGGTGCTTGCCGCCGCTTTGCTTATGTCGAACCTCCTTCCCGACGTCTCTGAAAATCGCTTGCGGGCGACTTTGACCCAGCTTTCGACTTATCCGACGCGGAATACGAACACTGAGTATTTGACGCAGTCGGCGGAGTGGATTGCGGGGGAGTTTCGGAAGATTCCGGGGATGCAGGTGGAGCTGATGAAGTACCCGGTGAAGAAAGGGCGGCGGATTGTGGCGGATAAGGAGGTCGTTCAGGTTGTGGCGACGCTTCCGGGTGCGACGCAGAAGCGGGTGCTGATGGGCGGGCATTTTGATACGATCAACCTGGGCGGAGACCCGATAACGGTAAAGGCTCCGGGGATTAATGACGACGGCTCGGGGGTGGCGGCGACGTTGGAATGCGCTCGGTTGATGGCGCAGGGGTCGTGGAAGAATACGCTGGTTTTTGTGGCTTTTAGCGGCGAGGAGCAGGGGCTGTTTGGCTCGACGGCTTTGGCGGCAAGGGCAGTTTCGGAGAAGTGGCAGATCGAAGGGATGCTGAACAACGACACTGTTGGAGCATCCCAGGCTGGGAAGCTGAAGGACAAGAAGCGGGTACGGCTTTTTAGCGAGGACTCGGAGAAGCATAACGGGCGCGAGCTTGCGCGGTGGATTGAGTGGGCTTGCCGGGGCAAGGTGAAGGGGTTTGGGCCTTGGTTGGTGTATCGCAAGGACCGATTTCAGCGCGGCGGTGACCATACGCCTTTCAACAACGCGGGGTTCAATGCGGTTCGGTTTGTAGAGGCGGTGGAGGCTTTGGATCGACAGCACACAGAGAAGGACACCCTGGACTGGATTGATTTCTCTTACCTGGCGAACGTATGTCGGGTGAACTTGGTGGCTTTGCAGGGACTGGCGAATGCAGGGGCGGCTCCGACTTCGGTGGCTTATGACCCGAAGCAGGCGCATAGCACGATCGTGCACTGGAAGGGGACAGTGGGGACGAGGTATGTGGTGTACTGGCGCTCGTCCTCTTCAGCGGTTTGGGAGGGTTCGATGGAGGTCGGCGAGGTGATGGAGGCCACGGTGAAGAATGTCAATAAGGACGACCATGTGTTCGCGGTCGGCGCGGTAGGCGGGGTTCCGGTTTCAGCGAATTAGAGTATCGCAATTGATGCGAAATAACCTATAAAATAGGTATGAAAATAGGTCAGGATGAAAGAGGATATTTTGCGTATGCTCTAGACGAGCACTTGACAGACCGGGTTGCGCGTATCGAGTATTGGCAGTCAAAAACCTCCGAAAAAAGGCTCGCGGCTTCGGCGATGATCGCGGCCTATATTTTCCGAGATGACCCTGAACGCTTGGCGACCTTTGATCACTCCGCCCTCCAGATGGGCAGATTTACACCTGATGGTGTCGAGTACTTCTAGGCCAGCTTGCTCGCGCCGGTGTCTAGGGTGAAGAATTCGACGACGTCGTCGAGGCGGTCTGCCTCGGCTTGACAACTCGAAATCGCCTTTGCGTGCATCTGCTGAGTGTCGGCGATGTCCTTGTTGATTGCCGCGATCTGGCTTTCCAGGTCTTTTATCTGATCTTGAAGTTTGCCTATGTAAGTGTTGGTTCGGTGGTTCACCGTGTCTTCGTATGAGGAGAGCGCGGCGAGCTTGCGCGAGGCGTCGGCGACGACGCTTTCGGTATTGACACCCATAGCCTTGCCCATCGCGCTGATCGTAGCGTGGACGGTTGTTCGTTTCACCGCAAGCGGCAGGTCGCCAGGGAGGGAGTTGATGACTTCGAGGGCCTGCTCGGCGCCGAAATCTGACTTGGGGAGGCCGGCACCGTCGTAGACGGCCTGGAACTGGACGACTCCGCCCGGAGCCATCACGGCTTCGCTGGTGGCAGTCTCGGGAACCTTGATTTCGTTGAGGTTCGGGCCCGGAGCTTCCTTGACGATCTGTTCAACCGACTTGCTCGGGGTGACGGGCATGGTGGCCGAAGTATCAACTTCTTGGCCCTCAGGAATCTCGACAAATAGGCCAGCGGCTTTGTTCAATACGTTTCGAATGCTCATAATTTGTTACCCAAGCGTACCCACGAGCTCTTCCATCGGCGTCACGGCTTCAATGGCCTCGGTGAGGGAGTTGGTCTGAATGACGACTTCGTCGATATCGGCCAGGACCTGCTCTGGGGAGCGGGCGCGGATTTCGTCGTTGATGAGGCCGAAGGCGTCGGACATCAGCTCCATTTGGTGGCGGAGGTTGGTGAGGATTTGGCCGATCCTGTCTACGAATTCCCTTCTTCGGCCCAAGACCTGGACCCGTTTTTCGAGGATTGCTTTGGTCGCGACGACTTGCTCGGTATTCACCCGGTCTTGGATTTCGCCGATTTCGCGGTCATAGAAGCTGGCTAAGACCTTGGCGACGGTCGAACTCCAGTCCTCGCTTGGTCGGGGAATGAAGAGGTCGCCGGGGTTCTTCTTGTTGCGGGTTTCGCGCTCGGAAATCTGGTCGAGGGCGCTCTTCTCTTCCCGCGTCAGTTGGTCGTAGACCTCATCGATCAGGCTCACCAAGTAGCGCATGAATTGCGCTTCTTTGAGGGCAAAGTGGAGGTACTTCTCCATAAGGAAGTCGAGCTTGCGGAGGGCTTCGCGGAACCATTGCTCCTCACTTCTAGACTGCTGTCCGATCTGGTCTCGGGCAGATTCGAGCCGCACAAATCGCTCCCGGATATCGGGATGGACTTGCGGGAAGACTTGGTTCTTCAGCTCCCGTAGCCGAGCTTTGACTTCTTCATCGAACTTTGATTTCATCCGGCTCTCGTACCACTTTGAGTCGGGGACGAAGAGCAAGTAGGCCGCCTCGGCGACCAGGCCAACAAGCAGAGGCAACGGGTTCAAAAGGGCTGCCGAAGCCGCGACTAGACCCGCCAACCCCACAAGGTTGAAGTTCTCGGTTGCCGCCGCCTGGAGTCGGCTACGAACGCTTTTATAAGTCGGCTGGGATGGGTCGATGCTCAGTATTATCCCCTACAGCGACCGGAAGAGGTCGCGAATCTCGTTGACCAGGAGCTGGAATTGCGGCTGTTCTCGAATATCTTCTCGCCAGGCGAGGCCTCGCGCAATCAGGTCGATGGAGTGCTTAATGAAGGCTCCGGGTATCGGTTTTCCTTCCGCGTCGCGCTCGCGGCCGAGGAGCCAGATGGTGTCGCAGACGGTGATCGCGGCTTCGATGTCGTGGGTGACCACGATGAAGGTTTTGAGTTCGTCGGTCCCCGCCATCTCGCAGATGAAGTCGCACATCTGGTCTAGCGCGAGCGGATCGAGGCCGCTGAATGGCTCGTCCATGAGCAGGAAGTAGTCGCTACACATGAATTGCTGGGCGATGGCAACTCGTTGTCTCATACCGCCGGAAAGCTGAGCGGGATACTTATCGCCGTGCTCGGCGAGGTTGAATCTTGCCAGGAGTTCTTTGGCTTTGTTGGCGGCTTCTTCGGCGCCCAGCCCGGCCTGCTTTCCGGCGACGACCAGATTGCCGAGAACTGTTCGGTGGCGGAAAAGAGGATACTGCTGGGCGACGACTCCGACCATTCCGGCTCTGACTTCGATACCCTGTTCGGTTACTTTAACGCTTCCGCTGTCGGGGTAGTTCAGGCCGCTGAGGATTCGGAAGAGCTGGGTCTTGCCCATTCCGGAGGGGCCAAGAAGCCCGACGACTTGCCCTTGCTCCATGCCTGGGCGGTGAATGTTTTTGATCTCTGCGTTGACGCCGCGCAAGATCTGCTTGCCTCCAAGCTCGAGGCTCACCCCTTCAACTTTGAGAACCGTCTCCTTTACCTCGTGCTCAAAGTTCATCTACTTTCGCTCCAAGGTGAGGTTCGCGTAAGGGCAGAGGAGGTTTCGGATGAAGCCGATGAGGTAGTCCTGGCAGAGCCCGACAACGAGGATCGCGAGCTGGATGGCAAAAATTGCGTCCATGTGGAAGAACTTTCGCTGGCTGTCCAGCAGGACTCCGATGCCGCCGTCGGCACGGCTGATGCCTTCTACCATGGTCAGCATCATCCAGCCAATGGCCGCGTTTTGCCGTAACACTTCAAACGCCTGGTCGAAAGTTCCGAGGACGACGACCTCCCAAACGACCTTCCACTCGGGCATCCTGAGTGTCCTCGCGTGGTCGAACTCGGCCTTTGGAATATCACTGACGACCGAGGCCATGGAGGTGAGAAAGAAGACCGACATTCCCAAGACGAGCAGGCTGAGCTTGAGTCCGGGACCGCCGCCTAGGATCAGGGTGAAGACGAATGAGAAGCCGAGCAGGCTGAGGAACCGCGCCTTGCTGACCGCCGTGATGATGGGGCGAAAGAAGGGGATGACGGTCAGGTATGCCGCCAGGAGGCAGATGATCGAGGAAATGATGACGGCCTTGACGTTGAGTTCAATGCTCGCTAACAGGTTCTGGCCGAGTCCCTGCTTGTTCCAGAGGTCGCCGTAGGCACTGAACACATCGCCCGGCTTAGGCAAAACCTTGAAGGGCGACGTGATCCAGATGAGCAAGAAGATTGCTAGTTGAACTGCGACGATGATGAGAAATGTCGAGCGCGATATGGACCGGTTCGGGAGGAATGCGTCGAGCAGTCCTCCCGGTTTGGCTTGGGCCATGTCAGTTACTGGCCTTGATCTTGATTTCGACTCGGCGATTCATTGCCTTGCCTTGAGGCGTGCTGTTCGGAGCCAGCGGCTGGGTCTGGCCGTGGGAAATGACAGTGATACGCCCTGAGGGGAACTGGCGCGGGGCCTGCTTCTCAAGCCATTGCTTAACAGCAAAGGCTCTCGCTTCTGACAGTGCCATATTCGAGTTCGGGTTTCCGACGTTATCGGTGTGACCATGGATCTCCACGAAGGTGTTTCCGGCGACCAGAAGGTCCTTAATCAGCTTGCTCAGCTCAGCGGATGCCGAACCAGTGAACGCAGCCCGTCCAGACTCGAACTTAATGTCCCAGTTGCGCTTACTAATCGTGCTGGCGCCGCTCGCCTTCGACTTGTCAACCACTGGGGCTGTTCCTACGTTGGTTCCCTTGACCGAGGCCACATTGACGCCCGTTTGCTTGACCACGTTCTTGAGGTAGGTCAGATCGACGACGGAATCGTATGCCGGATAGCTGCTCATGACCTCGGGATATTGAGAAACGACAAGCTTTCCAAAGACATCGTAGACGGCTCGGAAGACGTTTGCCGATCCCGGGACTTCGCCGAAGAGGAGGAGGTTGTCAGCGAGGTTGTTGACCGACGAGCCGCCTAGCTCAACAGGCTGACCTGTTGCATCGTTCTCAACCGTCCCCTTGTAGTACCGCTCCCAATAACTGGCGTCGGCACTCTTTTCTTGGTAGACCTGCTGACTAATCTCGGCGCCTTTTCTCAGAGCTGCCGACGAGGATCGAACGGCATCGCCGCCGTCAAAGATGGCTTTGAGCATCCCTTCGACTTTACTGCTGTTCTGTCGGCACCACTTGTCGATTCCGATGATGACGCACGGCATCTGCGCAGAGTATTCCTTGGTGGAGACCACGCTGACAATTCCGCCCTTCTTGGCGGCGACGGTTACGTCACCGGGAGTCCAGGTGACTACGCCATCTACTTTGATCTGCCGTTTTTCGCCAGTTTTCTTGCCATTTCGAACCACATCGCGAGTCTCGGTGTACCCTGCAATGTACTTCTCTGCTGCGTCCATATAGTCGTTAGCGGCGACCCAGTTGAGGGCGTCGGGGTCGTAGGTTTTCTCGTCTGGATTGTTCTTGAGGCCATTGTCACCCAGCCATTTGAGTGCGATGTTCCAGTCACCGTCTCTGAGGTAACCGGCAACTACTCCACCTTTCGAGGCGGCGGGGTTCTGCTTCCAGTCCTTGGGACCCATGAACTTGTCTTCACCGCGCGAGAAACCGGCCGTGCCGACGATCTTTGCGGTGTACTCAGGTCCGAGTTTCTTGAGAGTGTCATTTAGGCCGGCCAAAAACGCCGCCGAACCGTCGCCCATGATACTGACGAAGTGCGCCCCTCGCTTCGGCTGTGCATTGCCTTGGCTAAGCTCGGTTGCAAAGGCTACGAGTGCTTCCTGCATTTTCATCGCGTCATCTTGACGCGATAAGTTCAGGTTGACCCCGTTAGAATTCATCAAACTGCCCTGCGTGGTATTGGCGCCACCGTTGGCGAACATCAGTCCCATTTGGGCGTTCCACGCCCAGAGGAGCCAACGCATCTGATCGCCGCCACCTGCTTCGCGGGCAGAGGGAAGCGACATGCTCTCGACGTTAGTCATCGTCGGAGCGCTACCGTAGCTTGGCAGATCAATTTTGATTGGGACCGTGCTTTCCTTGATCGCAGCCCCAGGGATGAGGCCGGAAAGCCCGCCTCCGCCGCTGAGCATCCGGTATCCCCCGAATAGCAGTCCTACTAGGACGAGAAGAATGGCGACTTTTCCTGCTGGTTTCAGTTTCACTTTTACGTTGCCCTTCGAGCCATCAGCAGATGCGCGATGACTACAGACACAAATTTATACTAAATTGGGGGGCAAAAGGGTGCAATTTTGTGTTTAGTTTCCTAATAACTTGTCCATCGTCTCGCGCCAGTTGCCTACACCGGGCACGGAACGGACGATTCCGTCGGCGTCGATAATGATTGTGGCGGGGTAGCTGAGGATTCCGAAGTCCATCGGAACCGTGGTCGTCAGGCCGCCCGCCATGTGGTTCGGCCACCAATATTGTCGGTCCTTGATGCGCGCATTTGTGTACGTCCGATTCCAAGAATCCGTGTTGATTCCGATGACTTGAACCTGGTTTGCCTTTCTCAAAATCAGATCCCGGTAGTTGTTGATTTCCTCACCGCACCAGAAGCCCCAGAAGTGTATGATCGTGATCTTCCCTTTGAGCTGGCTCAGGTTGATCGTTTTGCCGTCGCTAAGTGCAAACTCGTAGTTTGGAGCGGGCTGGCTGAGGATGAACTTTGTTCGGAGATCGTAAACCCGCTTGGCGCGTTGTCCGGCTTTGGTTTTTGGATAGGTGACCGAGACGGCACGGAGACGGTTGAGGTCGCCTTTCTCGTCGGCGAACGCTAACAGTTCTTTAGCGAGGACGGTGGATGCGAGCACCTCTTGGTTCTTAGATTTGAGCAACTCTTTTTCGAGCTTCTTGTACCGATCCAATCCCAGATACTGCACGAACACCGACTGCTCTATGGGCTCACAGAGGGCATCGGAGTCTCGATACTTCTCGATCAGGTTCGCCGCGATCTTTTCGGTCTGGGAAGAATCAGTTAGCACGTTGGCCAGAACCTGAAAATAGACCATTCCAAGGCGGCACTTGGAGCCTCTGTCTTTGGCGTTTGACTCGTACATCCCGGCATCGTCGGCGATGAGCTTCATCGCCGCCAGATACTGCTTGTAGGTGTTATCCGCCTGCTTCTGGCTGTTGATCTGGGCCATCATGAGGTCCAGGTTCGTTACGGCGGCTCTAAGCCTCACCATTAAGGGTTCAACTCTCGCATCGAACTCCTTTTGAGCGGGCGATAGGCAGAAGGCTCCCAGCAGCGCGAGAGAAGCGAGAACCTTCATATAATCACTATGACGCAGAATTAGCCGCGTTGTTTACCGTCGACCGCCGCAAGCAGGATCGCCGCCGCCAAAACGAGCCGATTGTCGATCATTCCTTGGACTTCGCAGCGGAGGTGGTAGTTGAACGGATTGAAGTTCTGTCGGAGATCGACCACGCGCTGGCCGTTGATCAAAATGTCATAGTTCTGAGGAATGAGGCCATCTGCGAAGCGGCGGAGCATACTGAGGAGCATCGAATCCTCGATGAGAGTCGCAATCTGGACTCCGCTGGGGTCGCAGATTATCCACTCGTCTCGCACCAGCGAGTTCCAGCCTTTGCGCTGAAGTATTCCGATTCCTTGGTTCGTCGTGTTGTCCCAAATGTCGTACGCCGCCGAGAAGTCGACGATTTGCCGTGCCCTTATCGACATGAGGGATTGCGTCTTGGCCTGATCAGGATAAACGTCAATGCTCAGTTTCCATTTGAACCCCTCCTGGTGAGCTAGGAACATCAGGTTGTTGGCTTCGTCGTACACGAAGTACTCGCCTCCGATGAGCTTGAGCATCGAGCGTTTGATGGTGAAGACGCGCTGGGTGAGCCTTTGTGCGAGCAATGACATTGCTCACCATTTTGCGCTTTTTGGCGCAGGAAGGCAACGGTTATTCCGGATTTAGTTCGAGTCTTCGAGCTTTACCGAGCATCCGGAGCTTCACGAGGTCGCGTAGCATTCTTGGTCCGTCGCGGAGCAAGACCACTTTGGAGCCTTCCTGGTGGCTCCATCTTATTGGCACTTCGGCGATCTGGTAGCCAAGGTCGCGGGCGATCATCATTGCCTCGAAATCGAACCCGAAGCCATCGAGCTTGCACCGATTGAAAATGTCCTCTGCTGCGGCGGCGGTGAACATTTTGAACCCGCATTGGGTGTCGTCGATGCCTTTGACGCAGAGCATTTGGACGACCTTATTGAACGCGCGACCGAGTTGTTCGCGGTACCAGGGCTGGCGAATTTCGAGGGCTGAATCTTTTAGTGGTCGGGAGCCGATGGCGACGGGCGCGCCGCCGTCCATTGCCGCCAGAAGCTTCTCGGTTTCCTCCTGCGGAGTGGCCAGGTCGGCGTCGCAGAAGAGGATTCGGTCGGCGTTGGAGCGCAGAACCCCGTAGCGGACAGCGAAGCCTTTGCCTCGGTTTCCACCGTATTCAAGGAGTCTGAACCGGGGATCGGTAGCGGCGACTCCCATGACGATGTCGGCCGTGCCGTCCTTGGACCCGTCGTTCACAACGGCGCATCGCCAGGTGTAGTCCTGAGCCGAGTAGTACTCGGCGATTCGGGCGAGGGTTCGCCCCAGCCTTTCTTCCTCGTTATACGCGGGAATGATGACTTCTAGGGCGACGCGCTCGGACAAAACGTGAGTAGTTTACAACCCCGCCGCTTTCTTAGTTCCCGCTAGTGCGGCTTTGGTGGCGCGGAAGAGGGCCTCTGCCATTTGCTCCTGACCCTTTTTGCTCGCCATAAACTCCTCGTCTTTGGCGTTCGTGAGGCAGCACATTTCGACCAAAACGACGGGGACTTCGCTGAAGATTGAGCCTGTGAGGGCGCCTTGCTTGGCTCCAACGGCAGTTTTGATGTCTCCCAGTAGGCCGTTGTCCTTGAGCTTCCCTTTGAGGCCCTTGGTGAGTTCGGCGTGGAAGAGCTTTCCTTTCTCGGTTGACGCCTTGATGACTTCTTCTGACGGTCCGGTTTTACCTCCCGAAGTGCCTTTTTGCATGGGAACATAGACCGCGAATCCGCCGCCTTCGTTGGCGTCGCAGTGGAGCCTTACCATGATGTTGGCCTTCGCTTCATTTGCGATTTTCGAGCGGTCTTTATTCTTGACAAAGGTCTCCTCGGCGTCCTTAGTAAGGACTACTTTGAACTTGGCTTTGACTAGCTTTGCTTCGAGGAGCTTTGCGATGGTCCATGCGGCCTTGATTTCGGAAATCTTTTTGCCGCCAGTGCCGCGCCCGACTTCGCTGGGGTGTCCGGGGTCGATGCAGACGGTTTGAGAAGACGACAATGTAGCCAAAGTCGCGGCAAGGAGGATGACGAGGAAACGCACATCATTATTATGCTTCCCACTTCCCGCTCTCTGCTAAGCGTTCGCGGGCTCCGGTTCCTCGAGTTCTGCACCGAGCATGTTCGCCTTCATCTTGCTGATCTCGCTTTGCATATCGACGAGCTTGCGGTAGATTCCGTCTTCTTTCGCGAGAAGCTCATCGTGGGTGCCGACTTCGGCGACTCGACCTTCGTCCATCACGACCAATCGGTCGGCATTGCGGAGGGTGGAGAGGCGGTGGGCGATGGCGAAGACAGTTCGTCCGTCCACGAGGTTTTCGATCGCTTCCTGGATCATGCGCTCGGTTTCGGTGTCCACGCTGGCGGTTGCTTCATCGAGAATCAGGATTTTGGGGTTGTGGAGGATAGCGCGAGCGATGGAGATTCGCTGCCTTTCGCCGCCGCTGAGGCGTTGACCGCGCTCGCCAACGTAGGTGTCGTAGCCGTCGGGGAACTTGCAGATGAAGTCGTGCGCGTTGGCGGCCTTTGCCGCCTCCATGATCTCCTTCTCGGTTGCGCCGGGCTTGCCGTAGCTGATGTTGTGGCCTACCGAGCCGGGGAAGAGGTAGCTTTCTTGGAGCACGACGCCGACTTGCCGCCGGAAATCCTCGAGCTTGATCTTCGTGACGTCAACGCCATCGATGATTACGTGGCCCTGAGTCGGGTCATAGAACCGGAGGATCATGTTGATCAGCGTGGTTTTTCCGGAGCCGGAGTGGCCAACAATTCCGATCATCTCTCCGGCTTTAACTTCAAGGTCCACGCCGTGCAGGATGGTTCGGAGCTTGTCATAGCCGAAGTGGACGTCTTTGAGCGTCACCGCGCCCTTCATTGCCGGCATCTCGACGGTGTCCTCAGTGTCTTTGATGTCGACCGGGGTGTCCATGATTTCGAACACGCGCTCTGCGGCGGTGAGGGCTCGGGTTGACCAGTCGATGATGCGTTGGAGGTTGGAGAGTGGGTCGTTTAGCCTCTGGACTTGAGCGATCAGTGCAACCAATTGCCCTACGGTTAGGGTGCTAGCGAGCACCGCGTTGCCACCGACAGCCCAGACCGTGATGACGCCGAGAAACATCGCGAACATCACGAATGGGAAAAAGGTCGCCCAACTCGTCTCTGCGATGTAACCACTATCGGCCAGGTCGGTAATTCGTCGATTGAACCGCTTCACTTCCCTGTCTTCGCCGTAAAACGCCTTAACGACGCGGGTGCCCTGTAGGATTCCGTTTAGGGTCGCTCCGGTTCTCGACCATTGATGCCAGAACCGGCTCCAAACACGGTTCATCTTCTTGCGGAACAAGTGAACTGCTAGGACGATGACCGGCACGGGAGCAAGCGCGATCAAGCCAATTTTCCAATTGATGAACATCATCGAAATTGGAATCGCGATCAGCAGAAGACCTTGGTTCAGCAGCACCGGGATACCATCGACAAGAACGTCGTACAGCGCGCCTGTATCGTTCGTCATGCGCGACATCAGGGATCCAACGTTCCGCTTATCGTAGAAGTTTAAGCTTAGAGACTGTAACTTTTCGAACAAAGAGTTTCGGATTTCGACAGCAATTTTTGCGCCGAGGTAGCCGACGTTTCGGCCCCTGGCGATCTGGACCCCCAAGATCCCGACGCGGGTGATAAAGTAGACCACAATGAGTTGCCAGAACAGCGATGCATCGTGGTTCTTGAGTGCCCGGTCCAGAATGTTCATCTGCAAGAACGGAGGAACTAGTTCCAGCAGCATCCCCGCGACGCTAAGGAAGCTGCCCCACAGGAGGCGGCCACGGTAGTTTTTGGTGTAGCCGAAGAGGCGGAGGAGGGTTTTGCCTCGGTTCACGCAGGCTTCGCAGACGTTGTTGTACTGAGGGAGCGGGCGGCCGCACTTAGGACAGACTCGCTCGGCGAGATCCAGCTCGGGCGCAGGCTTGCCTTCTACCAGAGCCTTCAAGTACTTCTCAGCGTTGGCGAGGGGGAGGTTCTTGCGGTTGGTCGCCCGGATCAACTCGACCGAGCGGCCTTGGTACTCCGCGATAAGGGCGGTCGAATCGACCAAGTCTTCGAGCCTAGGCTTAGACAGTTCGCTAATTTTGTATTCGGCGACAAGCTCTTCACCAGCGGGCGTTTGCTGAGATCGGCGGGCTTTCCCAGTTTCGAGAGTGAGGGTGGTTGCGCCGAGTCGGCCCTGTAAGTTCAGGTCCGACTCGACGACAATACGCTCTCCGCTTTCGCTCATGGGAAGCGTTCGTTTTACCCGATTTAGTGCCTAGCTACATGCCCATCGGCGTCACCGAACCTGTCGAGCTCGCGGCACTCGGTAGAGTCTCGATGTAGGCGCGGACGCCTTTTTTGGTGAAGCCGTACCACTTTTTGGGAGTTCCGAGCCGGGCGAGTTGCAGGGTGGACATCTGTTGGCCCCAGATGAATGCAAGGATGCCCATGCAGGTCGCGCTGACGACGCCCATGATGATCGATATTGTTCTCGGCTTCCCTTCGGGCCAGTCCATCAGTTGTCCAAGTTTCTTGTTCAGAGGATAGGTGATGAACCCGACAAACACCCCGGTTCCGACGAGCCGCACACCCATCGCGAAAAGCTGGTACGTCTCGTTCTGGCTGACCATGTGCAGGGCCAACGTGGCAAGGCTGAACAGCATGGTGAACAGGAACGCCTTACCAAACCCCCAGTGCGCATCCGCCGCCATCTGCACCTGTTCCTTCGTCACCGTCGATTCGCGCGGGTAGTTGGAATAGCCTTGAATGGGAGGCGGAATTGTGGACATTACGGTACTGACGATTCACCGCCAGATTTCGGAGCGGGTAACTTTGGCGGGGCAAATGATCCTTCAAACACTCAAGAGCAGCCGGAATCTCGAAGCACGATTTGCAGATGCAAAACTGCGATTTAACCTCGCAGAAACTGAAACGGAGCTCTGTGCAAAACCGCCGCTGGATTCATCCCGAAACTTTTTGACTGTCGGTCAGAGGGTTTCCGCCGAGTATCAACACCACCCAAAGACACTTCAGCTTCTCTCCGGTGAGCCGCCAACCCAATCTCTTGCACGATACGAGAGCCTTCTTGCCGGTATCGAGTTTTGCGACGGCGTCGATATTCGTCCAGAATTCAAGCAGCACTGGAACCTAGTTCTGAACGAAGCAACCCACCTCAAGCTCCTCGCGGAACTTCTAGCTTTGGGTTCAGTTGAGCTAGCCAGAGAGGGTCGCTTCATGGATGCACATGAGAAGTTGTGCCAACTCATTAATCTAGGTAACTCGTTTTGCGAGGCTGGCCTATTGCTCTTCAAGATCGTGGCGATGGCGACAAGGATTTACTGGCAATTGGCCTGCATCCATGTGGGATTTCGGCCCGAATGTCCGGCTCAAATCGTCGCCAAAATCCGTGAACTTCTCGCTTCCAACCCGCTTGAGTTGAAGATGCGCGAGTGCATGCGACATGAAGTCTTTTATGCGCTCACCCTTGCTAGGAATGAGAAGAGATCGGACACTTTTGTTTCCGACGGGTTTCCGACCCGACTCTTGAATCGCGCGGTGATCTCGGAGTCAATAGAATTTTTCAGTGCTCTGGTGGCTCTGTTTGAATCTGCCAGTGACCACGTTGCGGTTGCGGACCAAGGGCAGTTGTTCGTCGCCAAACAGCGACCATCGCTGACGAGATTTAAGTTCGGCTACAATCCTGCAATCACTGGAGATTTCTGCAAGCTGTATGGCGACGATGAAGTTCGGCGCATGCTGGGTCTGGCGATTCTAGACAGCAGATTGGGAGTCTGTGGTCGTCGGAATATTGACGATCTTGCACAAAGCCTGCAGGCAGAACCGGACCCGTATGGACGCGGCTCAGTAGTGGTTCGGCCCGAGGGCAATCGTCTTCTGGTCTACTCAAAGGGAATCAACCGGCTCGATGATGTTGGCCCGCACTACGCTGGGCCTAGTCACCGAGGGTCGGACGACGTCGGTTATATCCTAAACTTTTAATTTCTTTGGCTTTTTCATCACCTTCTCAGACTTGAGAACGACTTGTTTGGTCGGGGTTTTGGGCTGGCGGCGCACTTTCGGAATCTCTATTTCGCGGCGGCCGGAGAGGTAGTCGGCGGTTGAGGAGGCGGCTTTCATGAATTCCTCAACCGTCCCCTCAGCGACCACGAATCCGCCATGTTCGCCGGCTCCGGGGCCGAGTTCTAGGAGGTGATCTGCGGCAAGCATTGTCTCCTCGTCGTGTTCGACAACCAAGACCGTATTGCCAAGGTTTTTGAGGCGCATCAGGGTCTCGATAAGCTTGCGGTTGTCTCGCTGGTGCAGGCCAATGGAGGGCTCGTCGAGGACGTAGAGGCAGCCCATGAGGCCCGAGCCGATCTGGGTGGCGAGGCGGATGCGCTGGGCTTCGCCGCCGCTGAGGGTTCTGGCGTTGCGGTCGAGTGTCAGGTAGCCAAGGCCGACATCGAGTAGGAACGAGAGGCGTTCGAGGATTTCTTTGACTGCCCGTTCCGCAATCATCAACTGACGCTTGCTGAGCTTTGGCGAGACTCCGGCGAAGAAGGCCACGGCATCGCCAATCGACATGTTGGTGATCTGGCTCATGTCGTGGTCGGCGACTTTTACCAGCAAAGATTCAGGCTTGAGCCTTCGCCCGCCGCACGAGGGGCAGGGCTTGGTGCTCATGTACTGCTCCAGGTCTTGTTTTACCCACTCGCTCTCGGTTTCGTCGTATCGCTTTCGGAGAGAACCCAAGACGCCGCGCCACTCGGATGAGAATTTGCGCTCGCTCCGGCCGTACTTCATCTTGACTTCGATGGGCTTTGGCAGACCGTTCCAGACGGCGTCCATTCCTTCCGGCGGAATCTGGGAAATGGGCAATGAAGCGTCGAACCCGCACGCCAAGCCGACTGCGTCCAACATCTCCGGCCACCAGTCCTTCACTTCGCCTGACTTATAAACAAACGGCTTGATCGCCCCATCGCGTAGCGAAATCGAGTGGTCTGGGGCAACCAGATCAGGGTCGAATTCGGTCCGAGTCCCCAGCCCCGTGCACTCCGGGCAAGCTCCATAGGGCGAGTTGAACGAGAACATTCGTGGCTCAAGATCGGGCATCGAATAGCCACACACCGAGCATGCGTAGGCCTCGCTAAACAGTAAATCGCTCCACCCTTCCTGGCCTTCGACCTCGTCCGCAGGTTGGCGATCGATCATTGCCTGGACATTGGGCGGCAACACCGCGCCGTCGGCAGGCTGAATCGACACTGTCACAAGCCCTTGACCCATTTTCAGGGCGGCTTCAATCGAGTCGGTGAGTCGCCGCTCGATGCCTTCTTTCACCACGATTCGGTCAACGACGACCTCAATCGTGTGCTGCTTGTAGCGATCCATCGGGATGTCGTCGGTGACTTCATACATCCGCCCGT
Organism: Fimbriimonas sp.; assembly: GCA_965248555.1. Lineage (GTDB taxonomy): Bacteria > Armatimonadota > Fimbriimonadia > Fimbriimonadales > Fimbriimonadaceae > Fimbriimonas. The sequence continues at coordinate 1,280,428 of CBDFJP010000002.1, forward strand.
CGACCCTGACGCGGACGTACCCCGCGCGCGAAATATCGACGAGTTCCTTCTTGTATTCGCCCTTTCGCCCTCGGACGACCGGGCCGAGAATTTGGAGCTTTGTGCCTTCGGGCAGGGCGCGAACGACGTCAACGATTTGGTCGGTGCTCTGGCGTTCGATCGGCCCGTGGCCGTTGATGCAGTGCGGAGTGCCTACCCTGGCGAAGAGGATTCGGAGGTAGTCGTAGGTTTCGGTGACCGTCCCAACGGTCGAGCGGGGGTTCTTCGAAGCCGACTTCTGGTCAATCGAAATCGCGGGCGAGAGGCCGTCGATGTGGTCAACATCCGGCTTATCGAGCTGGCCCAGAAACTGCCTTGCGTAAGCTGAAAGCGACTCAACATACCGCCGCTGCCCCTCAGCGTAGATGGTGTTGAACGCCAGCGACGACTTCCCGCTTCCGCTCAGGCCCGTGATCACCACCAGCTTATTCCGGGGGATTTCCACGGTGATATTCTTGAGATTATTCTCCCGAGCGCCCACAACAACAATCTTCTCGTGCGACATAGACTGGTAGACGAAACTATACCTTCTACACCGATACAAAACCAATTGCAAAACCGTTCGTCAAGAAAGGCATGGTTTCGATTGCCGTTGCATCCGCCCTTCTCGCTCTTCAGGCTAAGCCTGCGCTTGTGACCCCGAAGGTGGTGAGTGTTTCGATGTTCAAGAACGGATATGCGTTTGTGACTCGGGAGGTCACGCTGAGCGAAGGGAGCGCGAATGTTGTGGAGGTCCCCCAGACCTCGCTCGGCAGCCTCTGGTTTTGGTCGGATGCGGGGACGATTGATACGATTACCTCGGTGGATGAGAGCGAATCGAAGACGACCGACGTCCCGTTTGAGTCGTGGGACGAGGTCCTAATGCACAACTTCGGGAAAGTGTTTAGCTTGACCATCCTCGAAACGACCCAAAAAGATGGCAAGCCAACCGAAGTCGGGATGACGTACGAGGGAGTTCTCAAAACCTATAAGGGCGATCTCATTTCCCTGGAAACCTCGACGGGCGTGGAATATCTTTCTCGCCGCCTCCTCACCCGAGTGTTGGCAAAAGATAAGTCAGCCGCTACGACCCACAAGGTCACCGAGAAGAGCCCGATCCGTTACTACACGATGTCGACCAAAGGGGGTGCCAAAAAGGTGATGATGCTCTCCCTTGAACGCGGAATGGCGTGGGCTCCGGGGTATGCGATTGATTTATCGAACGACAAAAAGCTCAACTTCACGGCAAAGGCGACTTTGTTAAATGACTTGACGGATTTGACCGGATCGCGAGTGCGGCTGATCACGGGCTTTCCTTCCTTGCAGTTCCAGAACATTCTGGATCCGCTGACTTCGCGGATGTCGGTGGATGATTGGCTGCGAGCGATTTCGCCGAATGCATTTGCTGGGGGAATGGGAGGTGGAGGCGGCAATTTCGCAGGCAGTCGAGCTGGCGAGATGAGAGCGGCTAAGGCTGCGGCTCCAATCACCGCAGACACCATGAACTTTATCACCTACGACCCAACGGCAAACGCGATGCTTACGAACAATGCAAACAGCGAGCAGCTCGACGACCTCTTCTTGTACGACCTCGATAACGTCTCCCTCAAACGCGGAGCGCGGAGCTACCAATACCTGTACCAGTTCGACGCCGAGTATCGCAGAATCTACACCTGGGGCGGTTACGATGGCGCGCCCGTCCAGCACGTCATCAAGTTCAAAAATCCGACCAACAAGCCGATCAGCACTGCCGCCGCCACCATCTTCAAGAAGGGCGAAATTACGGGGCAAGGAATGATGACCTACACGGCGGGGAACACCGAATCCGAGCTTGTGATCGGGCGCTCACTTGACTTCAAAACCGATGTCGAGACAGACGTCACCGACCGCCAAGCGGGCGCAATCAAGGACAAGAAGGGCAACGCAATCATGGATTACGTCACCTACGAAGTCACCCTTGAGCTGTCTAACCCGAAGAATGACGCCGCCGAATTCAACATCATTCGCACCATTCAGGGCAAGTTGGTCAGCTCTGAGCCCAAGGCCGTACCGGATGTGAAAGCGAGTGGCGTAAAGGGTTCGAACCCAACAACCAAGTTGGAATGGACAGTCTCGGTGCCCTCTGGCGAGTCGAAGACGATCAAGTTCAGCTACAAGGCTTACGTTCCGACCGGGCAGTAACAAAACCCTCGCGACACTCAGGCGTCTTACCTTTATGCTTTCCACCGTGTTCGCAGGGGCAGTGCTCCTTCAGGCCAAAACCGAGATGACCTCGCCGGAGATCGTCTCGGTTTCGATGTTTAAGAACGGCTTCGCGTTTGTGACTCGCCGGATCAAGCTCAAGGACGGGGCGGCGAACGTCGTCGAAGTCCCTCGCGCCTCGCTCGGAACCCTGTGGTTCTGGACTCCCGAGGGCGAGCTGAAGCAGATTTACACCAACGAATCGGCTTCAAAAACGAAGCAAGATGTAAATCTTGCGACGTTCGATCAGCTCGTGCGGAAGAATGTCGGCAAGCAGGTCTACATCGAGAGCCAGAGCGCGCCTCCGCAGGATGGGAAAATCAAGTCCGCCGAGGGCGAGCTTCTCATTCTCGAAACTCAAAGTGGCAACGTTGCCATCCGAAAAGACTCGATCAAGTTTTTGAAAACTAGCGACGACAAGTTCGAATGGAAGCAGACTGTCGAGACCGAATCGACCCAGAAGTTCTACACAATCGAGGCCGACCGAAAGACCAAAGAAGTCATGATGATGTCTCTCGAACGCGGCGTCTCTTGGGCTCCTGGTTATGCGGTTGATATCACCAAGGAGGGCACCCTCACCGTTGCCAGCAAGGCGACGGTCATGAACGATTTGCTGGCACTGGACAAGGTTCCGGTGAGGCTCATTACTGGTTTTCCGAATCTGCAGTTCAAAGACATTCTTGATCCCTTCACGGCAGGAATGACGAACGACGTCTGGTTGGGGACACTCTCTACCACTGGAGCCTCTGACGTATCCATGATGCGTCGCGGTCGAGCCAGCGAGATGATGACCCAGAACGCTTACGCTCCTGGGGCAATGGCGGCCGATGTCAATTGGGGCGGGAATACCTCCCAAGCTGGGGGAGAGCAGATCGGAGATCTTTTCTTCTACGATCTTGATAACTTCACTTCCAAGAAGAATTCGCGTGTCTATCAGAACCTGTTCCGGTTCGACAGCAAGTACGAACACATTTACACCTGGGACATCGAAGACCGGGTGGACGCGAGCGGCAACTACCGCCCGGTTCCCGCTAATAACCCACAAGACGCCGAAGAGATTTGGCACACCGTCAAGTTCAAAAACGGCTCAGGCAAGCCGCTAACCACGGGCGCGGCGACGATTTTCAACAAAGGCGAGCTCATCGGGCAGACGATGATGAACTACATTCCGGCGGGCGGCGAAGTGTCGCTTCGGATCAATAAGGCTCTTGATGTTCGCCCGGAGGCGAACGAGGAAGAAGTCTCGCGAGAGCGAGCTGCGATTCGCGACCAATACAACAACCCCCGATGGGATTTGGTTACCGTCAAGGGCACCCTTGAGATCACCAACTCTCGCAAGGAAGAGGTTCAACTGAACCTAGTGAAGCAGTTCACTGGCGAACTTCTGAAGGCCGATGGCGAGCCAGCAGTTGTGAAGACCACCAAGGGTCTACGACAGATGAACTCGACCGGGAAGCTCACATGGAAGCCGAAGGTAAAGCCGGGCGAGTGCCTGCACTTGGAGTACACGTATAAGTTGTACGTGCCAGCGCAGTAGTTTTACCATTCCTTTCTCGTTTCGACGTCCGAAACGGGAAATACGGAGCCTTAGCGTCGCTTAAATATCAGGTACCACATACGCTCTCCGAGTGTCGTGCGCATGTCATAGACTTCAACCGTGGAAAGCGTTTGGGAGTTTGGCGAGGCGCTAAAGTCACTCAGGAGTATTTGTCGTGAGCCCTTCGTCCACACCGCCGTGTTAGAAGAGATGGCGTGCTTCGGACCGAAGCCTCTCTTACGGAGTTCCGAGTCGTAATAAGCGATTCCCTTTTGTAGTGTTACCTGCGAGTCAGGCTGGAGTTCGTAGCCAACCAAGTATTGCGTGGTTGAACCCGTGATCAATGACCAGACACCTGCGATTGCGATTTGTTCATTGATCGGAGCGGAGAGCTTGAATAGCTGACGCTCTGGAAAATGATCATCGGGAGGCACAAAAAACACGATTATTCCTGCGATAAGCGATGAGCCAATCAACCAACTAAATCTTCGCCTCCAGCGATCCATGAGTATCCGGGTCAGCTTCTACTCCTGAATTGAGTACGGGAGTAGAAGCTTGTTATCACGTTACCGCAGATACGACGTTGCGTGCGACACGTGGCTGAGGTCGTGGGCCAAGATGATGTTTGCGTAGGATTCGATCGTCACGTCGCCCAGGTCTGGGTGGTGGAACTTCTTCTCCCAGTCTGCTGGAGCTAGCCCTGAGAGGAAGTCGATGAGGTCGCGGCGGCGGTTCTCGAAGACCTCGAGTTCGTGGTGGACGTCACGGGTCGCGTAGTGCTTCTCAGCGGCGCGGGCGTCGGGGTCCAGGGAGACCACCGAGGCACCCGGGGACTCGTGGGCAAGCCGGAGGCGGTCGAGGAAGATGTCGTCGAAGTCGGCCAGGTGCGCGATCAGCTCTCGGAGAGTGAACCGTTTGGGGTCCGTGTAGTGGTCGTAGTGGTCAGGTTTCACCTGATCAACGAGGTTGACGAGCGTTTTTGGAGTGTTCTCAAGAGAACTCAGGTAGCCCTTCATAGTTGTCCCGCCCTGTTTATAATCCTTCCGAATGAGATTAACAAGGGGGTTTTGGAGTAGATTTCATCTGTACCGAAAATTCTTTGCTCATGGACGATTTCCTTTCTCGACGCGACCTGCTTGCGGCTTCTGCCGCGCTCGGGATTTCTGCTACCGGGATGGCTTCGATGGGCGTAGAACAGGGTAGGAAACTGCGAAAAATGGAACCAAAACTCGTTCACGTCCCCACCGAAGCCGACATCGCCAAAGCCCTCCACACCGCTCCGCACGGCATCAGCGAAGCCACCCACAAAGCCCACCTCGGCCTTTGGCAAGGCTACGCCAACAAGACCAACGAGATCCGCAAAGCCCTCGCCGAAATGGAGATGGATCCCGCAAAGGCAAACCAGATTTACTCCCAGGTCCGCGCGCTTAAGGTCAACTACGCCTTCGCGTACGGCGGATACAAGAACCACAACGTCTACTTCGACACCATCGGCGGTAACGGCGGCCCTGCGACCGGCGACGTGGCTGGCCTGATCAATGAAGCCTACGGCTCGCACGAAGCCTGGGCGAAGGACCTAAAGACCACCGGAATCGGAGCTCGAGGCTGGGTCTACCTGGCCTACGACCACGACGACCAGCGCGTCTTCAACTTCATCGGCGACGCCCAAGACACCTTCCCTTCCTGGAACTCAACGCTGATTCTGGCGTTGGACGTCTACGAACACGCCTACTTCCTCGACTTCCAGACGGCTCGGGCGAAGTACATCGATGCGTACTTGAACGTCATCGACTGGGACGCAGTAAACGCTCGGCTGCACAAGGGATTGGGTAAGTAGGCGCGTAACAGAAATACCCCCGCTCGTCGGGGGTGTACTCCTTAGCCCTTGGGAATCCCCGGCACAAACACACGGGCTACAGAGTCGATCCACTCCTCAGGACTTGCCCCGGCGAGATTCGTGAGAATCACCACTGCCAGGTCATCGTCGGGATAGACATAGAAAGCCGAACGCGCTCCACCGATTCCTCCAAACCAGCGATGCTGGATGCGCTTTGAACCCGGCCACCCGACGCCCCAGGCCGCGGGCTTCCCGTCCGAGTATCGATCCTGCCGCCACATTTCATCAAGAGTCTGTTGTGACTTCAAAAGGCGTCGCGAGGAAAGTCCACCTATCCATCGAGCAATATCTTCGGCAGTTGAACATATTCCGGCGCCAGTCCACAAGAATTTCGGAAACACGGCACCGACCGCCGTGTACTTTGGCGCACCGACGACGGAGTCATCAACTATATACGCTTGCGCCAAGTCCTTGATCACATCGCGAGCGTCTCCGAATACTGTCCGACTCATCTTCGCCGCCGCAAACTGGTTCTCGGTGATGAAATCTACAAAGGGCTTCCCAGAAACCTTGTCAATCACCTTTCCCAACAGCAAATAGTTCGTCTGGTTGTAGCTCGACTTTTCGTTCGTGACGAACTCCATCGGCAGAGTTTGCACTTTTGCCCACGCCTCTTGGTCTTCCAAGTCGCCCACCAGGTTTCCTGTGTTCTGATCAATAATGTTGGGGATTCCAGAAACATGAGTTGCAAGTTGCCGAATCGTGACTGGCTTCCACGCTTCAGGCAATTCCGAGATGTACTTCCCGACCGGGTCGCTAAGATTCAGTTTGCCAGCTTCAACTAACTGCATGATCGCTACGCCAGTAAACGACTTGGTAGCAGAATTGATCGTAAATCGAGTCGTGTTTTTGACTAGGACATCGAACTGAAGGGTCGCATGTCCAAAACTCTTTGAATACACCAGTTTGCCCTTCCGGATCACAGCGACCTGAGCACCGGGAACGTGCCGCCGTAGCATCTCTGCCCGAATGATTGCACCCACCTGCTCTTTCGGGGAAAGTTGATTTGCATCCATAGAAATCACTAAGAGAGCACCTAAGGCATACACGTCGCGATGTTACCAGAGTCTCGTACTCGAACCGATTGCTCAACGAATTCCGTCCGATCATCATGTTCGACTGGATGAAGAAGCTCTTTTCTCCGAAGCAAAACGTTCCGATTCGAAACTCGCCGAGGCAAAGTTCGCCTTACATGACCGAGACGCTGGCTCCGGCTCCGCGGCCGGATCAGGACGCCCTAAGGGCGGTGATGGCACTCGGCAAGCCCGCGATGGTGTATGCGGAAACTGACCAGGCAACCGAGACCTACACTGGCGGCAGCCCAAACCTCGGCGCAGACTACGTTTGGCCGCAGAAGAACGGAACTCCACTAGAATTCATGGGGCAAGTCGCCCTGGGCCCAATTGCCGACCTGTATCCAGATTCCCCACTTCCCAAAACTGGAATCCTGTCGTTCTTCTACGACCTCACCAGGGAGCAAGCCTGGGGATTTGACCCGAAAGACGTTGGGAGCTGGCGGGTGGAATTCTCGGAGCCGAAAGGGGAGACGCCAAACCCAACGACGGCATTCTCCAAAGTCTTGCTCAAAGCCGAACGGGTGACTAGCTATCCAAGCGAGAGTCACCCGCTCGTGGATGAGATTCCGAATGTGGACACATTCATTGACGGTTGGGAAGACATTGTTCCCAATCACTCGGAGGCGGAGCTCCAAATTCTCGGCTACCCCTTCCCTATCCAAAATGACGACATGGACGAGGAGTCGGCCATGGCGTCGTCCGGTATTTACGTTGGCGATGGAAGCCGCTACAATTCACCAGAAGGGATTGCCGCGCGAGCAACTGCCTCGGACTGGTTACTTCTCGCCCAATTCAACTCCCGCGAGTCGCAAGAGATCATGTTCGGCGATCTTGGAATGATCTATTACTGGATTCGGAAGCAGGACCTCGCGGCGCGGGACTTCTCCAAGGTCTGGATGGTGCTTCAGTGCGGCTGATTCTGTAGCACAAGCCATGCAGTTTTGGATGACAAACGGTGCCTACTGGCACCCGGCTCTGTATAATGCGTATATGCCTGTACCGAGCCTGCGAACGATTGCTTTTGTAGGGAGCTCGGCGGTGTTGGTTTATGGGGCTTTGGCGTCGGCGAACCAGGCGGGGATGGTCACGGCGACTCCGGAGCAGGCGGCGCAGTTTGAGAGTAAAGTTCGGCCCGTTTTCGTAGCCAAGTGCATTGCTTGCCATGGCGACAAACAGCAGATCGCAGGGCTTCGTTTAGACAAACCTGTTTCTGCAGCGATGGCGAAGAAAGTCGCGGCGGCGGTGACTTATACCGGAGAGACCAAAATGCCTCCTGGCGGCAAGCTCCCGGCGGCAGATGTTGCGGCAATCTCGGCTTGGGGTAAGGCTGGCGGACCCTGGCCCAGCCAGGTGGCAGTGAAGCCCAAACAGGAATTTTGGGCATTCAAGCCGCCAGTAGCACCTTCCGTTCCAAAGGTGAAGAACAAAGCCTGGGCGAAATCGCCGCTCGACCTTTTTGTTTTGGCAAAGCTGGAGGAGAAAGGTATGAAACCGGCTCCGGCGGCGGACAAACAGACTCTCATCCGCCGAGCCACCTTTGACCTGACCGGTCTGCCGCCGACTCCGGCGGAGATTGATGCATTTCTCGCCGACAAGTCACAAGACGCTTTTGAAAAGGTCGTAGATCGGCTTCTCGCTTCATCTGCTTACGGAGAGCGATGGGGTCGGCACTGGCTGGATGTGGCGCGGTATTCCGACTCAAATGGGCTGGATGAGAACCTGGTTTACCAGAACGCCTGGCGTTACCGCGACTGGGTGATTGAGGCGATCAACCAGGATTTGCCCATCGACAGATTTTTGCAGGAGCAGGTAGCCGGCGACCTTCTGCCGGGTGCGGGCGATAGCCAGGTGGTCGCGACCGGATACCTCGCCCTCGGAGGCAAAATGCTTGCCGAAGACGACCCGCAGAAGCAGGAACTCGACATTATTGACGAGCAGGTTGACACCCTCAGCAAGGGGATGCTAGGTATGACGATGGGGTGCGCGCGGTGCCATGACCATAAATTTGATCCGCTGAGCGCCAAGGACTACTACTCCATGGCGGGGATCTTTAAGTCCACTAAAACGATGGAGAAGTTCACGGTTGTGGCCGAGTGGCAGGAGCGAATGCTGGGGCCGAAAGAGCCTCAGGAGCGACTGAAGCAGATCAACGCGACGCTCAAAGAAAAGACAGCTGTCCGAGATAAGATTCGGTCATTAGAGCGCAAAGCACTGCTAGCGAAGCTCGAACCTCAAAAGGATGAATATGTTGCGGCGGCAAAAGAACGAATTGAGGCTGAGAAGCAGCAATCTGGACTCAAGCCTCTGCTGACACAGCGCGAGGGACGGCTGCCAACGGATGCTATTGTTCTTGAAGCCGAGGATTTTGTCAAAGGAAATCTGACGAAGGACCGCAACGGCTATGGGGCGGGAATCGGGGTGATCCACAACGCGGGAACGTATCCTAACGTGGCGGAATACGACGTGAGTGTGGGTCGAGGCGGCCCGTATCAACTCGACCTGCGCTATGCTTCGGGCGAGGATCGGGGAATTCGGGTTTATGTGAACGGCCAAATGGTTCTGGCAAATGCGGCGAGCCAGGTCACCGGCGGCTTCTACCCTCAGCATCAGAAGTGGGTCGGCGAGGGGATCGTCTTGCTAAACACTGGCTCAAACAAGCTGAAGTTTGAGCGCGACAGCTACTTTCCGCATATCGATCGGTTGTTGCTTTTGCCTCGGCCGGGCTCGAAGCCCACGGTTCAGGCGGCATCAAATCTGATCCCAGAAGTCGTCGCCAAGGTAGCTCAGCAACTCAAAAATGGTGATTCGGTGAAGCTCGAACTGCCGGAAAACGCGGACAGCTTGTTCGAGAATACTAAGGTTGGTGAGCTGAAGCTATTCGATAGCGAGATTAAGCGACTCGAGGCGGCGCGGCCAATGATTCCCAAGGCCATGGCGGTCAGTGAAGGCCCCGCTAAGACCCTCAAAGTTCACCTGCGAGGCAACTATCTGACGCTCGGCGAGGACACAACCCGAGGCGTTCCGGCGGTTTTGGCTAAGGCTAATCCGGTCGAGTTTCCGAAGGATAAGAGCGGGCGGTTGGAGTTGGCAAACTGGATTGCCAGCCCCAAGAATCCGCTGACGGCGCGGGTATTTGTAAACCGCGTGTGGCGATGGCGCTTCGGTCGAGGCATCGTGGGTTCGGTGGATAACTTTGGAATTCTCGGGGAAGCACCTACCCACCCCGAGTTGCTCGATTGGCTTGCAACGAGCTTCGTGAACGAGGACAAGTGGAGCCTCAAGAAGCTGCAAAAACGGATGATGCTGACCAGCACCTACCAAATGAGCACCAAATACGAGCCTCAATACGCCAAATCCGATCCCGACAATCGGATGCTCTGGCGGTTCAATCGCAAGCGGCTTGAGGCTGAGGCGATTCGCGATAGCATCTTCTTTGTCTCGGGGACGCTGGACAGAAAAATGGGCGGCTCGCTCATCAATCTGCCCCCAAGGGCGTACGTCACGAACGACCAAAGTGCGAACCCGATCCAGTACGAAAGTCCTCGCCGAGCGGTTTACCTTCCAGTCATTCGGGCGGCGGTTTATGATGTTTACACGGCGTTCGACTTCGGCGATCCGACGGTAATGAACGGCGACCGGGCAAGCACAACCGTCGCGCCGCAAGCGCTGTTCATGCTCAATGGAAAAATTGTGTTGACGGCGAGTAAGGCGCAGGCGGAGAAGCTGTTGAAGCGGAGCGATCTGGATGAGAAGGGGCGAATTCAGTACCTCTACCGAACCTGCTTCGGACGAAGCGCGACCGAGAAGGAAGTGACGAGATCGCTTGACTATCTCGAGAAATTTGAAACGGCCTACGCCAAGGCAAAAGAGCCAAAATTGAGTGCGTGGCAGAGTCTTTGCAAGACAATGATTGGAGCAAACGAGTTTATATATGTGGAATAAGGACCAACTGACACGGCGCGACCTTTTGAGGGCAAGCGCGCTCGGATTCGGGAACCTCGCGTTCATGGGCCTCCTTGCGGATGAGGCAAATGCCCAGTCCAAGAACCCGCTTGCGCCGAAGTCGCCGATGTATCCGGCTCGTGCGAAAAGGGTGATTTTTGTGTTTTTACATGGTGGTCCTTCGCAGGTCGATACGTTTGATCCAAAACCACTGCTCACCCGCGATCACGGCAAGCCGTTCACCGGCGAAATGCCCCGAATCGTCTCCTCGCCCACCGGAAACCTGCTCAAGAGTCCCTGGGAGTTCAAGCACTATGGCGAGAGCGGAATCGAAGTCAGCGACCTGTTCCCTCACGTTGGCGGTTGCGTGGACGACCTTTGCTTCATCAACTCGATGTACGGCTCCAACTCGCGCCACGGGGCGGCTTTGCTGGAGCTTCACACTGGCTCGGATACTTTTGTGCGCCCCTCGATGGGATCGTGGGTCACCTACGGCCTGGGAACCGAGAATCAGAATCTTCCCGGCTTCCTTACGATCTGCCCGACTCTGGGGCATGGTGGGGTTAATAACTGGAGCTCGGCATTCTTGCCCGCCTACACCCAGGGAACACCAATTGGTAACGCCGGGATCGAGGCTCCGAACGCCCGAATTCCGTTCATTCACAACGACGAGACTCCCGCCGAAGCCCAGAAGCTTGAGATCGAACTGATGCGCCAGATGGGGCTGGACCAGCTCTCTCATCTCGGCCCCGATCCTGCCCTTGAGGGCAGAATCAACTCTTATGAGCTTGCCTTCCGGATGCAACTCGCCGCGCCAGAACTTCAGGAGATCGCCGGAGAGTCGGAAGAGACAAAGAAGCTCTACGGATTGGACGACCCTAAGACCAGAAATTTTGGCCACCAATGCCTACTTGCGCGACGGTTCAGCGAGAAAGGCGTTCGGTTCGTCCAGGTTACGCACTCGTACAAGTGGGATCAGCACGAGGCTCTTCGAAAGGATCACGCCAGCAATGCCATGGAAGTCGATAAGCCCATCGCCGGGCTCATCAAGGACCTCAAAGCGCGAGGCATGCTTAAAGACACGCTGGTGATTATCAGCGGCGAATTCGGGCGAACTCCGGTTGCTCAAGGCACCGACGGCCGCGACCACAACCCTCACGGCTTCACCACGATCCTCGCCGGCGGCGGAGTCAAGGCGGGACTCAAGTATGGCGCGACCGACGACTACGGCTTCTTCTCGGTGAAGGACAAAGTTCACATCCACGACCTCCACGCCACGATGCTCCACCTGCTCGGTATCGATCACACCAAGCTGACCTACTTCCACAGCGGCCGAAACTATCGCCTGACGGATGTTCATGGGAACATCGTCAAGGACATTCTGGCCTAGAGTTTTGGGCTGAGGAGCGATTCGCGAAGTGTTGGCCAGGTCGGCTGGAGGTCGGGGCGGACGGACCAAACGATTAGGTTTTTCAGTTCGAGCTTGCCGCCCTGGGTGCCGCAGAAGCCAAGTCCGGCGGCGCCCTTGACCGTCTTTTCTTTCAGGCTCGGGTGAGTTCCGAACAGCTTGACTCCGTCAACCTGGATCAGCACGTCCTCTCCGCTTTGCTCGGCGACGACGCGATACCAATGCTCGGGCACAAACTTCATCTTGGTTGTCGATCCGAGCTTTGCCTTGCCTGAATCGGCATCAAGTGTGAGCGCGTCCTTTGTGAACGAAAATCTGGCCTTGTGGTGACCGAACTCGATGAACGGAGCCAGTTTGGAAAAGCTTCCGCCGGAGAACTGAACGTCAAACTCGGCAGCAAAATCTTGCGGAGTGGCTGGGAGCGCGAGGCGTGGCTCGGTGCCCTTGTGGTCCTTTCGGCTCGCTTGGTACTCCGGGGTTGAGGGCTGTCCGGTGACGATTCCGCTCGCAAAGCTCCACCGCGTCCCTTGTCGAGCGGCCCAAACTGACTTGGGCAGTTCAGCATTGGTGAGCGAAGAGGATGAAATGACAACCTTGTCGGGGACCGTCATCAGGGTCCCGACGAGCAATGCGAATGTGAGCATGGTTAGCCTCAACGCTCAACGATGTTGCTGGTTCGGCGGGTCGGCCAAAAGCCCTAGCCCTCGCAGACCAGCCGGAAGCCGCAGAACGGGCCGTCTGAAAGCCACCATCGGCTCTTGGGGATCTGCGGGTCGGTCTCTTGCCACGCGGGTTGATATTTCTGCTTGAAGGTCGGCGAGACTTCTTCGGGGTTTTGCATGAAGGTGGCGCCGCAGAGCATCGGCTCGCCTTTGGCGTCGGTCGCCCATTCACCAACGTTACCGAGCATGTCGAACAGACCGAAGGCGTTCGGGGCTTTTTTGGCGACCGCACTTGTGACCTCCTCGATGTTCGAGTAGTTCCACGACTGCTTGTCGATTTCTTCTTTACTCATCTTCCAGGGCAGCTTTGCACCGGCGGTTGCGGCGAGTTCCCATTCCGCGACGGTTGGAAGGCGGTACTTCTTTTTGGTCACGGTCGAGAGCCAGCGGCAGAACATTTCGCAGTTGGTGTAGCTGACGCTGATCGTCGGAAATCCTCGGTGCCCGAAGCCCCGATCTGGCAGGTGGTAGCTTCGGCTCGGTCTTGCCACGGCGTCGGCTTTGAAGACGGTTTGGTCATAAGGCTTAGACGGCGGACCGCTTTGCAGAAAGGCGTCAAAAGCCTCCCAGCAGGTCTCGGTAGTAGCCATATAGAACTGCTTGATCGTCTTGTTCCCCGCTATTGGCACCATATTGATCTTCACCACCGAATTTGGCAGGGTTTCGGTGTACGCCGCGGGCTTCTTTGTCGTATTCTGAACGGGCGACATGAACGAAAGGGCGATCAGAACGGTAGTCATTGCAGGTTTGCTCGGGCTGGTGGGGGCAATTTCTCAGCCCCAAGATCAGACGACCGAGCGGCAGGAAAGGCTCACCCGTTTTACCCTAGTTGAGTATCACATGGGCATCGACGCCCGGATCGTCGCATACGCTCCTTCTCAGGAGGTTGCATATCGGGCTTGCGAGGTGGCTTTTAAGCGTATCGCAGAACTCGATCAGGCGATGAGCGACTATCGCCCTACGAGCGAGCTGATGCAATTCTGCGCAGCACCTCGTGGGAAAAGGGTGAAGCTGTCGCCGGATTTGTTCAAGGTTCTGTCGCGGAGCCAGGAGATATCAAAGCAGACGGGCGGGCGGTTTGACTGCACCGTCGGCCCCTTGGTTCAGGTTTGGCGCAAGGCTCGGAAGGCGAAAGTTTTGCCGTTGGAGTCGGAGATTAAGGCGGCAAAGCGGCTCGTCAGCTACCGATTTTTGCACCTTGACCCAAAGACCCAGACCGCGTGGCTCGACCGCGATGGGATGAAGCTCGATCTTGGGGGGATCGCGAAGGGGTACGCCTCGGACGAGGCGCTGAAATGTTTGCAGGCTAACGGGGTGAAAGTTGCTCTGATCGAGATGGGTGGCGACCTGGTTCTGGGCGAGGCTCCGCCGGAGAAGGAGGGCTGGGAGGTTGACGTTCCCAACGGCGCAAAGACGCTTTTCCTCAAGAACTGCGCGATTTCATCTTCTGGGGACACCGAGCAGTTTGTGGAGCTTGGCGGGAAGCGCTACTCACACGTGGTCGATACTCGCACCGGCTACGGCCTTACGGACCGGGTTCAGGCGACGATCATTGCCCGGGACGGGTTTACGACCGACCCGCTCTCGACCGCTCTGACGCTGATGGATCAAAAAGGCCGGGATAAGCTCATTCGAGCTTATCCCGGCACTCAGGTTTTCGTGAAAGTCGCGAAAGATTAATACTCGCGGTCGATGAGCTTTCCAGGTTGCGGAACCGGATACTTCCCGTCCTCGCCTGGCATCAGTGGCGAATCTGACTGGTAGGTCAGCGAATCGACTCCTGGCGCAAACTCGTGGGTGCAGTTAAGCATCTGGTCAAACGTGACCTCTTGGGCGGTGTGGGCCGCCATCCGTCCCATCGCCGTGACAAGGCTGGCATGAACGCCACGTGTCACTTCGTTGTACTCAGAGTTGGTGCGAATCTTGGCGATCAGAGTGTTCCACTCGTTTTGGTACGGGTTGGTCTTGTCGGTCGCGATCCAGGTCGGAGTTCCGGTCATGGATTGGTTGGCGAAGGTCGCCGCCGGGCCATTACAGTCGCCGTTTCGGGCGGCAATCGCCGAGCCCTTGGTTCCATGAACATAGCTGGAGAAGATGCCGTTGGCTCCTTCGACGCATCGGCCGTCGAAGATGAACTTGGTTCCGTCTTCGAAGGTGTACTCGACGGAGTAGGAGTCGAAGTTTTGGTCGATGAGCGGGATTCCTTCTGCATTGACACGGTAGTGTCGCCCGCCCAGAGCTTGCGCCTTAACCGGCCAAGCGTTTTTCATCCAGGAAAGGTGGTCAACGTGGTGAATGTAGAAGTCGCTGAAGCAGCCGCCCGAGGCCCAGAGGAAGCTGTGGAAACGCCGGATTTGGTATTCCAAATGGCTCATGTCGTCGGGTTTTGGCGTCGATTCGAACGAAGCTGCAGGGCCGTGCATTCGGTAGCCTCTCAGAAGCAAGATTTCTCCCAACTCGCCGTTGGTTACCTTTTCGTGAAGCTGTTGGAGGCCGACCGAGTGGCGAGACATGAGGCCGACGCCGATCTTCAGCCCAGCCGCTTCGGCCTGGGCATTGAGTTCGAGCATCTTACGAGCCGATGGGCCATCGGTACAGACTGGCTTCTCCATAAAGATGTTCAGCTTCTTCGAAATTGCATATTGGAAGTGAACCCAGCGGAAGGCGGGAGGGGTGGTGAGGATGACGATGTCGCCCGGATTGAGGCAGTCCATCGCCTGCTTGTAGGCATCAAACCCGAGGAATTTTCGCTCTTCTGGGAGAGTTATCTTGTCCTTGAATCCCTTTTCGAGGTTACCGAGGCAACCGTCCATTCTGTCCTTGAAAACATCGGCAACGGCGACCAGCTTGATGTTCTCGTTTGGAACTGACATCGCGTTGGCGGCAGCTCCGCCGCCTCGTCCGCCACAGCCAACGAGCGCGACTTGGATGGTCTCATCGTTGCTCATGTGCACGTTTCCGAAGCCGAGAGAGGGCAGTAGCGAGCCTGCGGCAAGGGTTCCGGATGCTTTGAGGAGGGTGCGGCGCGAGGGGAGTTTAGGGTTCTCGAAATCCATACTGATTGTCACGATACCCCGGTTCAGTTGAGAGTTGGAGGTGGGGCGTTGGGGGTTTTTGGACTTAGATGGTTTTCGAGCACATCGACGTCTTCCACACACCCACCCCAGACCCCGCCGCTCAGGTTCTGAACGAGTGCCCATTGGCGGATGAAATCGGGCAGGTTGGGGTCGCGTTCTAGGTCCTTTCGAGGCTCTCTATGGTCAAGATCGATCAGGGCGTTGATCGTTCCTTCCATTGTTTTTGTATCCAGTCGAATCTCGATCCTATCGCCGTCCTGGAGCTTGCTGAGGGGCGAACCGGGGGCAAGGGCTTCCGGGGAGACGTGGCCGAAACAGGGGCCAGTGGTGACACCGGAGAAGCGAGCGTCGGTGATGAGGGCGCAGTCGGAGAGCTCAGGTACGCCTTTGAGCGCCGCAGTGACTTCGTAGGTCTCCGGCATCCCGGCGCCGATTGGGCCTCGGCACATGATGACGATGACCTCACCAGGTTGGATCGTGCCGTTTTTGACGGCTAGAATGGCACTTGTTTCACTCGTGAAGGTTCGGCAGGAGGCGATTTTGTGATAGACGCCATTGGCGTCGAGGAGGCGGGGGTGGATGGAGGTTGCTTTAACGACGCTTCCTTCGGCGGCAATGTTTCCGGTCGGGTATGCGACCGTTGAGGTGAAGCCCATCCGTTTGGCTTTCTCGGGCGGAAGGATGACGTCGTCTGGATCGATTGCGTCTTCCTTCAGGAGCCTCTCGCGGAGGATTCGGCGGCGGTCGGATCGACGCCATGCGTCTAGATTTTCGCCTAGAGACTTTCCTGTAACGGTTCTGGCATCCATCTCGAGGAGCCCCAGCCCGGCGAGATGGAGCATCACCTCCGGCACTCCGCCGGCCATAAAGACCCTGACGGTCGGATGCACTCCCGTGGGCAGACAGTCAACGATACGGGGAGCTTTGAGGTTGATTGCGTGGAAATCTTCGCGAGTTGGCCTGGGGAGTCCGGCGGCATGAGCAATAGCAGGAATATGGAGCAGGAGGTTGGTAGAGCCGCCCATGGCGGCGTGGACGACCATCGCGTTGCGGATCGAAGCCTCGGTGAGAATGTCTTGGACGCCGATTCGCTGCTCTCGTAGTTGAACGATTGCTCGGGCAGAATCCCGGGCCAAATCCGCCCAAATATCGAAGCCGCTCGGGGCAAGCGCGGCGTGAGGCAAGGTCAGCCCCATTGCTTCGGCGACTGCCTGAGCCGTTGCCGCCGTTCCGAAAAATTGGCACCCACCACCGGGCGTGGCGCAGGCTTTGCAACCCAAATCCTGAGCTTGCTCGATGTTGACCAGGCCCTTGGCGAACCGGGCCCCTAGGGATTGGATGGTTCCGGCATCTTCGCCTTCTTCCGGCGGAAGCGTGACTCCACCCGGCACGAGGATCCCCGGGAGGTTGCCTGGAAACCGGCGGAGGGATGCGATGAGCATCGTCATCGCAGGAAGTCCTTTGTCGCACGTCGCAATTCCGAGCACGCCTTCGGCGCAAGGGATTCCCCTCAATTGGGTGGCGAGGGATTTGTAGATAATGTTTCTCGACGCGAGGCTGATATTCGCCCAGATGGTGCCTTGGGTACGGCCGTCGCAGGTGTCGCTGGTGTGGAGCGCGAACGGGAGTTGACCGAGACTTTTGAATTCCTGGGCGGCGGATTCGACGAGCTTGTAGAGCTCATTGTGTCCGGTATGCGCTCCGAGGGCAGAGCCCGGCCAGCCGCCTAGTGTGCTGAGGATCACCATGTTCGGGTCGGTTGCCCCGCTTCCCTTTCCGCTCATTCCGGCGTTTTGGGAGATGCCAAAGAGGTCTCCGCTCGGGCGCCTCAGTAGGTCTTCTTCCGTGTAGTCGAGCACACCTTCTGGGCCGGGGCTTTTGAGGGGGAAGTCGAGATTGGTCGTGCGAAACAGATGGTCGCTCATGGCTTAGAAGTTGTATTCGACGACCTTTGTGACCGCATCGATCTGGCCGAGCTGAGGGCTGTCGATAATCACCCGATCTCCTGCTTGAAGCGAGAACTCGACGGGAGGAATGATGCCTGTTCCGGTGAAAAGGGCAAAGCCTTGAAGGAAGTAACCAAGGCCATTTGGTGCAAGGGTTCTTGCATGTCGTACAAGGCTCTCGGGCGTGCGCTTCATAGTTGCACTCGAGTATTCATCACGATACATTTGCACCCCGTCCCGCCAGATCTCCATAGAAATTGTGACTTCAAGTGATGGATCGTAGATCGTGAACCATTGGCACATCGTTGTGCACCCAGGGTAGGTTTTAGCTGCGGGTAGGTACAACGGACTTAAGCTTTCAAGTTGTCGAGCCGTCGTATCCGAACCAACCGTGTGAGCGATGATCTCTCCATAGCGGTTGACCAACAGAACTCTTTCGGGTTCGGGAACGCTTGACCCGATGCCTCCATTTGGAGCACCGTCTGGCCGAATCCATATCTCGTTTGTGGGGGCAAGATGACCTTGATCGGTTGCCTTAAAGAAGACTTCCGGCGGGTTGTTGGTGTCGTAAACAACATCATACGGAGTGGCCCGGCCGTCATCGCTCACAGAATCGAGGGATCCCATTCGAAGGGTCTCTAGCCGACGCTCCCTTAGTGAATTGGCAAAGGTAACCCCAGCCCCTAGTATCGGCGTAATCGCAGGAAACAGATTCGGCAGCAGGTCGGTTTCGGAAGTAAAAGTGAATGGTTCACTCACGGAACGACAAAATTTGACGAACTCGTCGGCGCGAAGTTGTTGAAGGGCGAATGGCGCAAGCTGACCATCTGTGTCAGCAACAAAAAACGTCCCTTCGGGTCGGCGGACGATCATTCCCTCCGCGGTGTGCGCAAACGAAATCGACATAGATTCTCAACCCACCCCAGCGAAGACGCCGGGGTTACTTTTCATTACTGATCACACCAACGATACGCATCAATCAACTTCCGCTCGCCTTCTTTGCCGCCCTGGCTGTTGCCGTGCTCCATTCCCAGCACGCCAGTGAAACCCTTCTTCTTGATGTGTCGGAAGATGTTTTGGTAGTTAATCTCGCCCGAAAGAGGCTCTTTGCGACCGGGGTTGTCGCCGATTTGGAAGTAGGCGATTTCGGAGTACGAAGCGTCCATGTTGGGGATGAGATTTCCCTCGTGAATCTGCTGATGGTACATATCCATCAGGATCTTGCAGCTAGGCGAGTTGACTGCTCGGCAAATCTCAAAGCCCTGCGCCATCTTGCTTAGGAACAAGCTCGGATGGTCGCGGAAGTTGAGAGGTTCAAGAACCATCACCAGGCCGTGCGGCTCAAAAATCTCGCTCGCTTGGCGCAGAGATTCGATCACGTTCGCAGTCTGATATCCCATCTCCATGTTGTAAGAGATGGTTCCCGGGACGACCGTCATCCACTTGGCGTTAACGCGCTTGGCGCAGTCAACGGCTACCCGGCACTCGTCAAGAAACTTCTTGCGAGAGTCCGCGTTTCCGGTTGTGAGCGTCGCGCTCCAGGCGGTGCTGAGGTTCACGACAAACACGCCCATTGTGATTCCAAGATCGCTCATCGCTTTCGCGAGCTTTTCTTGATCTTCGACCGAGCGGCCCGCCATGCCGTTATCCTCCCAAGCATGGAAGCCTTCGTCGGCGGCAAACTTTAGCTGATCTAAGTCGGACTTAGCATGGTTTGAGAACATGCCGAAGTGCGGACCGTATTTGGCTTTGAACTTCTCACCGCGCATTGACTTGCCTAGATCTTCCATTTTTCCCATTGTGATGGCGGCACCCGCCGCCATCAATTCTCGTCGCGAAAAGTCCATCAATACACGCCTTTCGTTAACCCCGGAACAGCAACCGCTGGTACCGGCATATCCGTGAATCCTAGCGGATTTGGCATGAGACTAACCTTCGAGTTAAGTGCTTTCTCCCAAGTGACTTCTTCGCCTGAGTAAGCGCTCATTCGGCCCATGATCGCGGTGAGGGTGCTTTCGGCAACCTGAACGCCCTCGTTGAAGCCTTCACTGGCTTTGATCGACTTGTACAGTCGGCCGTGCTCGAGTTGGTACGGATTCGGACGGTCGCCCTCGAATCGCCACGCCTTCTCACCACGGATTCGGGTGTTTGCGTCACTCTGACCCTTCGAGCCGATGATTTGCTCCGAGACTCGCGAAGCGCATCCATCCGCCTGTCGGCAGTAGCTCATCAGCTTGACACCGTTGGCGTATTCGTACTCGGTGGCAAAGTGGTCGAAAACGTGGCCGTAGGCCGCATCGGTTCGCGTTTGGCGACCGCCCATGGAGGTTGCCTTGATCGGGTGCGAGCCCATGACCCAGTTGCAGACGTCGAGGTTGTGGACGTGCTGTTCAACGATGTGGTCTCCGCCAACCCAGGTGTAGTAGAGCCAGTTTCGGATTTGGGTTTCGACATCGGACCAGCCTGGCTGGCGGGGGTTGAGCCAGAGGCCGCCCTGGTTCCAGTAGCAGTTCATCTGCAGGACCTCGCCCATCACGCCATCCTTGATGGCCTTGATGCACTCGTTGTAGGCGCGATCATGTCGTCGCTGAGTGCCAGCAACAACGCTAAGGTTTTTAGCCTTCGCCGCGGCGGCGGCCTCCATCACCATCCGGATTCCGGGGCCATCAACGGCGACCGGCTTCTCCATGAAAACGTGCTTGCCGGCGGCAACCGCAGCGGCGAAGTGGATCGGACGGAACGCCGGGGGGGTGGTGAGGATGACGACATCAACGTCCGTCGCCAAAACTTGCTTGTAGGCGTCGAAACCGCTGAAGAACCGTCCACCAACTTGGCATCGGTTGCCGAGGTCCTTCTTTAGGCCGTTGTACGCGCCCTCAAGCCGGTCGCCGAACAAGTCTCCGATCGCGTGCACAACTGCGCCTGGTTCAGCCGCGAGGTTATCCCGAATCGCACCGCTTCCGCGTCCACCGCATCCGATCAGGCCGACCTTGATGGTCGGTTTATCTTGAAAAACTCCGCCCGCAAAAGACGAGCTACTGAGCGCTGCGGCAGCTCCGCCGACGAGCACTTGGCGTCGAGTGATATCCATCACTCGCTAGGTTATCCCACTACTTTGTGCAAACGAGTCGCAAACCGATAAATTGTCCGTTTGCCAGCCACCATTTGCTCTTTGGGGTCTGCGGGTCGGCGTCGTTCCACTTGGGAGTTTCGGCTTGCCAGAGGTCTTGTTTCAGCTCGGCGGGCTTGGTTTTCCACGAGCCGCCGGCGACGCCTTTTTCCTCTTTGTCGAGCGTCCACTCGGCGACGTTTCCGAAGCAATCGAAGAGGCCGAAGGCGTTGGGCTTCTTCGAGGCGACTTTGTGGGTTGTGTCGTCAGCGTTATCCCAGTGCCAGCTCGTCTCTTCGGGGTTGACTGGCGAAGCTCCGGCGATGTATTCCCATTCGGCCCTGGTTGGGATTCGATAGTTCTTGCCGGACTTCTTGGAGAGCCACTTGCAGAACTCCTGGGCTGAATTCAGGGAGATGCAGATTGCGGGAAACTCGTGGTGGCCGAAGCCGATGAAGATCGCCGCGTACGGGCGGCTGGGGCGGGAGATTGCGTCGGGGCGAACGGTGGTTCGCTCCTCGATTGTTTGGTCTTTTTGGAGGTACCAGATGTCGTAAATCTGGAACGGCACCTCAGTTTGGGAAGCGTACAGCCCCTTGATTTGGGTTCCTTTATGCTCACCGTCGGGAATTCGCACCATTTTGAAGCTCACTTCTTGGACCGGAAACTCCTCAGTAAAGGTCTCCTGTTGGAGGGCGGCAGCGGCAAGGAGTGTGGTGAGCATCTTGGATCGTGAATTCAGACGAGCCTGGGTTCGTTCAGGTTCGCTGGAGACCCCTTTATTATGCTTTCTCAGATGCAGTTCGGGCTTACCCGTCGTGTCATCTCAGGACACAACTTGCCGGAACCACTCGTTCAGTTTGTCCCAACTCCGATACTCCGTTCGCTCGCCTTTCTGCGGCCTCAGCCGCTCAATCTCTGCCCCTAGCCACGGATGGAGTATCGGATCGCGCGGTCCGGCAAAGCTCTCCGGGGCGGATTTCTTGAACGTGATCAGCCGGCCCACCGCTTCTCGAACGTCTTCCTCGTGCAAGCACTTCTCCACCAACTCCTCGAACCGAACCGCTGGCCAGCCGGGTTGGAATTCCAGCCAGCGGCATGCCAGGATCGGACGGATGACATACAAATACTTCTTCAACGAGATGGTGTCGCCGCGCAGATTCCGCTCGAAATTCGTCTGCGCCATGCTCCAATAATGGTGCCGTGCAGCTAGCGGCTGAAAATACTCCTCCGCCAATCCCCGCAATTGATTAGCCATCGACGTGTCCTCGCGGTACAAATCCGAAGTCGCCAGCCACTCCATGATCGATGGATTGCACTTGTGCATCAGCTTCAAGGCCTTCTTGAGGTCCCAACCAACGACGTCCAAATCGTTTGGCAGCGACTCCTCGATCACATCACGAAACTCATCCAGCCGCAAGTAGTCTTCGTGCCGACGCACGTAAACGAAACGCACATCCCAGTCCGAGTTCGCGCTCTCGAAGCCCCAAGCGCGACTTCCAGATTCGACCGCAAAAAGCACCCGAACCTGTTCGTCCGCCTCGATCCGGGCGAGTTGGGCGAGAATTTCGTTGCGCATCAGCCGCCGTTCTTCATCGCCTCGCGCATCCGCGCCTCGGCGTCGCCCGACCAATAGCCGCATTCAAGTTGGAAAAAGACCGACGTGTAGGGTTGGATGTGTGGCGTCTTGATAAGCAGAACTTTGAACGTCTTCCCGGCCTCATCCAGCTTTGCGATAATGTCTTCATGAAGCTCGCGAGCAACATCTTTGCCTTTCAGGAGCCCGTCAAGCGACTTTCGGTACGCGGTGATTCCCTTCGCGTCTGCCTCCGGAACGAACTGGAGTTCCTTGTCCACCATGATTTTTGGGCGGACGTGTTTGGTATTGCCGAGTGCCGACATCACGACCTTGACGGCTTCGAGTTGCGACATGTTGACGGTGATCGTCTCGATTCCCGGCGCGGTTTGGAGCGGGTAGGCCGAGTCGGCGACGACGATCCAGTTTCGGTGCCCGAGAGCCGGGAGCTTCGCTTTCAGCAGGGTCTCGAGCGATGGGGCTTGGGCGACGGCGGACGCAGCGACGAGCAATAATGGCAGAAGAAAATGAGCCTTCATGCTCACACTATAGGCGCAGGACCGCCACCGTAGCAAGTGGGTTGGCTAAACTGGCACCGTGCTTCTCGCCGCCGCTGTCGTGATGTCGAACCTCGCCCGAATCGAACGAACCGCTACTGAACTGGTTCTGACCAACGGGCTCGTCGAACGCCGAATCCATCTGGATCACTTTGTGACCACAACCTCACTACGTCGGCTGGATACGGGGAATGAGTACATCCGCTCGGTTGAGCCCGAGGCGGCTTTGCAGATTGACGGGAAGGAGGTTCTCTTGGGCGGGACAACCGCTCCGCCGAACCGAGCGTTTCTCGATCCTGCTTGGCTAAAGTCGCTGAAATCCAACGAGAAATCTTTGAGGTTTGTGGGGCTGGAGGAGGTGCCGCTGATGCGCCCGGTTCCGCACGAATCGACCGAAAAAGCTCCCTGGCCGCCGAAGGGGAAGGCTGTCGTGCTTTACTTCAAAAGCGATGTTCTGACGGCGGCGATTCGGTATGAAATCTACGATAACCTCCCGGTGCTGGCGAAGCAAGTTGAGATCGTGAATCGAGGGCCGGGTTCGGTGCGGCTGGACAAGATTTCGAGTGAGCGGTTGAGTGTTGTTGAAGGGGAGAGTAATGTCGAAGCGGCTCGTTCTTGGCGGTTGCCGAACCTAACGGCCCTGACCGATATGGCGTTCGGTGGGGGAACCGTTGACGCCGGCTCCGCTGTTCACTGGGAGCTCGATCCGCGCTATCAGACCCAGGTGAGCTACGAACTCAAGACTCCGGCGCTGTTGGATATCCATCCGCCCGTCGGTCCTGGGCTTGACCTCGCCCCGAACGAGAATTTCAAGTCGGTGAGGTCCTATTTGGTGCTTCATGCCTCGGACGAACGGGAGAAGAAATCGCTCGACGTCCGCCAGTTCTTCCGCAACTTCGCCCCCTGGACGAACCAGAATCCGTTGATCCTTCACATCGTCTCGACCGACGACGCGAAGGTGAGGGCCGCTATCGACCAGGCCGCGGAGTGCGGCTTCGAGATCGCAATTCTCAGCTTCGGGAGCGGGCTGAACATGGAGGATACTTCCCCGGCGAACCTCAAAAAGTTCAAGGCACTTCGAGAGTACGCCGACTCAAAAGGCATCCGCCTCGGCGGATATTCTCTTCTTGCCAGTCGCCGAATTGACGACGAAAACGACGTTATCAACGTCAAAACGGGCAAGACGGGCGGAGCCATCTTCGGGAACTCGCCTTGTCTGTGCTCCAAGTGGGGTCTTCAGTATTTCGAGAACCTCAAGATATTTATCTCTGAGACTGGTTTTCATATTCTTGAGCATGACGGGAATTATCCCGGCGACCCCTGCGCCTCCACCAACCACCCCGGCCACCGAGGCTATGAGGACTCGCAGTGGAAGCAGTGGCAAATGATCACCGACTTCTACGGATGGTGCCGGTCCAAGAGTGTTTATTTGAACGTCCCCGATATGTACTTCCTCGCGGGTTCAAACAAGACCGCTATGGGCTACCGCGAGACCAACTGGTCACTACCTCGAGAGCAGCAGCACATCCACGCTCGCCAGAACCTGTTCGACGGAACCTGGGACAAGAATCCCTCGATGGGCTGGATGTTCGTTCCGCTGGTCGAGTACCACGGCGGCGGAGCCGCGGCGACGATTGAGCCTCTGAAAGACCACCTTCAGGACTACGAGCTTCACCTCGCCAACAACTTCGGCTTCGGAGCGCAGGCTTGCTACCGGGGGATGCGACTCTACGACTCGGCGGAGACAAAAGCGATGGTGGTTCGCATGGTTGGCTGGTACAAGAAGTACCGCGAAATCCTGGAGTCCGACATCATCCACCTCCGCCGCGCCGACGGGCGGCGGCTGGATTTCATTCTCCACGTCAATCCTTCCGCGTCTCCAAGGGGGATGCTCGTTGCGTACAATCCCACGGCCGAACGCCTCACCGAGACAATAAACGTCCCCCTCAAAGGCACAAGCGCCAAGATCCGCGAAAAGGAAGGCAAAACGACAACTGTTAAAACCAGAGACGGGGTCATCGAGGTCAAACTCGACATCCCCGCCAAAGGCTGGACCTATTATCCGATCAACTAGGTTCACTCACCCCCGAGCGTAGGGGACATCCGACAGCTTCACTCGCCCGACGGTGAACCGCGTTGTCTCAGTCATCATTGCTTCGTCGATTGGGGAGAAGAACATCTTTCCGTTGGTCATGTACGACTGAGTGCCAAATCTTTGGCGATGACCCATGTTGAGGAGCATGCGATCGTACGAGGCTGCAGCGAGCCAACCCGCACTCTTTTCGCCAAGGATCATCGCACAAACGCTGAGTTCATGAGCAAGGGCGTAGTCCTCAAACTGTCCCCCGTGCTGGCAGACCAGGGCGGCGTTGAAGTAGTCAGTGGCAGTCGAAAGCCCACCTTGGGCGACGATTTTCTTTATTTGCGCCAGCCTCAGAGCATCACCTTTTGCGATTTCTTCAAAGTCCTTTGGCTTGAGCTTGCTCCAATTCTGCTCTCGAACCTTCTGGTCCGCTTCCATGATCGTGCCGATCTGCTTGCTGTCTTTGGTGGTCATCGCTTTGCTCATCGCAGCTTCAACGCTCTTCCAAAACTGGGTGACGCCTTTGGGCGCGGAGCGAACCTCGTACAGCCCGGAGTTGCTGGTCCTTGGGACGTTGCTGAAACCAAAGCGCAGGTTTCGACCAAGGCTGATCAGCAATTGATCCCACGCAGCCGGCAATGTTTTGCGAGCTTCGGAATCCCCAAGTTTGACGGCTGTGAGCATCAGTTCATACCGAACCCTTTGCCCTTCATAAAACCGATTGGGAACTTCAAACGAGAGGGCCGCCGTACGGAAATCAGGGCCGCTGACTAGCTTGTCGGACCTGATAAGCTCCTCAAGCATCGTCTGCGCCTCGGCGAAGAGCTTGGACTTGTCTTCCGCCTTGGACGCGGCCCTTGCGAGTGTGAGCTTCTGCTCGACGTGCGCGATTGTTGGCTCCTGAAAGGCCATCTTTGCGACAACAAGGGTTATTGGAAATGTAACCATATAAGCACTGTACCATTATTCACCACGCCGCGCAAGTGGTTATAATGATTTTGTGAAAGTGAAGGGGCTTTTGGATTCGGAGAGCGACGCAAAAGCCATCCAAATGCGGGTGAGTGCGGACGTCATTGGCGCACGGGTCCGGCGCGAACGGATCGCGCACAACATTTCAATCCGCGAGCTAGCCACGAAGGCAAACCTCTCTCCCCATTCAATCACCCGACTTGAGGCAGGACATCCCTTCCGTGCAATAACCCTCGTCAAGGTCTGCGCCGCGCTGGAGATCCACCTCGACCGAATTGCCGCCGCTACGGACGACGATATCGCCGCCAAACATAGCCTCAGTGATCATCGCTGGCACTACCTTGACGGCTATGCCGAAGGTTTTTTCGGAGGTCGAGATGGCATTCTTGACGCTCGGCAACGGAAAGACTTGGCATCAAGCTCGGATCAAAACCCACTCGTAATCCTCAAAAGCCGGCTCGACGCCGGAGTCCTTCTCAGCACGATTATCGAGGTTCATGTCCCCAGCGAGACCCGCGCTCATCCCGGCGAGGAACTCGTCTATGCCATCAACGGTCCAGTCGGCGTTACCGTCGCTGGCCGCCCCTATCGCCTCGAGACTGGCGAATCCTTGGTCTTTTGGGGAACCGAACCCCACAACTACTTCCCAGTTGAAAAGACCGTTGGTGTTCTCCTGTCGGTTCGAGCGAGATCTTAGCGCGATACGCGTAACAACTTGTACAAACTCGCATAAGCTGGCTTGCGACCGTACCCCGCATTGAGGAGTAGAGCTGCACCGCGAGTACCGTTCGTGAACTCCGGAATCCAGCTATGGCTATCCGTGATTCCCCACATCTGAATTCCTTTACATCGGCTAGTGGATAGTCCAAGTCGAAACACGTTGTCATACACCTTCGACTGCATCACCAAGTCAGTCTCTCGAACCGGGACGATCCCGAACAGGGGGTTTGTTGAAGGGTACTGAACAACATCTACTGAAACATCCAGCTCCGTGATTTGCCAGTCATAGTTGTTCAGCTCAAACTTATTGACCACTTGGTAGTGGGCATCGTTCGGCGCGATCTGTTCGGTCGCTCCGATGTGATACTGAAGCCCGATTCCGTCCACCTTCGCACCGCTCTGGCGGATAAAGTTGAGCATATTCACCACAGAGTCTGCCTTCCAGCCGCTGCGCTCAATGTTGTAATCGTTATAATACAGCTTCGCGTCGGGATCGGCCTCGGCGGCGTACTTGAAGGCCAATACCAAGAACTCAGTCCCGAGTTTGCGATACCAAAAGCTGTTTCTGAGATTGAATGGTCGCGTGTTTTGGCTGTCGGCAATGGCTTCGTTCACAACGTCCCACATTGCAATTTTGCCTTTGTACCGTCCGGCGACGGTGTAAATGTAGTCCTTCAGAAGATCTCGAACTTGCTGGGGGTTCAACTGAGACTCCATGTTGAGAAGCCAAGTTGGCGTCGTATATCCCGGTTCATTGGGATAGACCAGTACGTGACCCCGGACTTTCATTCGGTTAGTCTGAGCCCAACCCGTCTGGCCCGGAGCTCCGAGGAGATAGTCGGGCTTTGAGAAGTCATAGTTGCCAATGCCCTTCCAGAGTGATGCTGGCTTCAAATCGTTCTCCGGCTCGATCATGTTGACGTTTCTGAACACGGCATTCCGGTAAGAGCCGTTGTCAATGTTGTTCCGAAGAAGATCCGACTGAACCGCCGTACTGAGGTTCAGCTTGATCCGATCCGCGTCACGACGAAGACCAATTTGTGCGGACTGCCCTAGTCCGCCTGCCAATAGGGCGCATGCAATTACTTCGACCATGAAGATGTAGCCTCTCCTGCCATCTTAGCATGATTTATCGATAACTTCAATGCTAGGATTTTCTGGTCTGCCTGGTGGCACAGGTTGGGCAGACACCGAACTTGACGTTGTAGACCGACTGACAACATTGGCAGAAAAGGTCGCCATCGGGGTCGACTTCTTGGGCTTCGGAATCGTCGTACTTGCCTTCAAGAACGAGTTCTCTAAGCTCGTCCAAATTGTATTTTCCGGGGCCGTAGCGGTGGTAGACGTAAACACCGGCGGACGCCAAAAAACTGACTCCTGCAACTCCGAAGCAGAAGTAAGAGACGCTTTGGAACTGGATGAACGCGCTCCCCCCGATCATGCCCAATACGCCGACGGCGACGAGTTGAAAACAAAGTCTGCGCCAGTTCACGATTCTAATCCTCGTCGCGCGAGTAGCCGCTGGAGCGGTCGAGGTTGCGGTATCTTGCGAAGGCTGGTTGGAAGCCGAGCATGACTTTTCCGACCGGGCCGTTTCGGTGCTTGGCGATGATCACCTCTGCCTCTTGAACCTCGTCATACGACTCGATTTCCGGCTTATGCTCTTCTTTGGCTTTGTAATACGAGTCTCGGTAGAGGAGCATAACCATGTCGGCTTCGGCCTCGATCGAACCCGACTCTCGGATGTCCGAGAGCTGGGGACGCTTGTCGTCGCGGCTTTCCACCGCTCGCGAAAGCTGGGATAGGGCGATGACCGGAATGTCCAACTCTTTCGCCATAGACTTGCATGCCCGAGCGATTTCGGAAATCTCCTGAACGCGGTTTTCGGTCTTCTTGGAGCCTCGCATGAGCTGGAGGTAGTCAATGATGACGAGGTCAAGGCCGTGTTCGGCCTTTAGGCGGCGGCACTTTCCGCGCATCTCCATGGGCGTTACGTCGCTGGCGTCGTCGATGTAAATCGGCATTGAATACAGCGTTTCGCAGGCGTCGGCGAGTCCCAAATATTGCTTCTCTGAGAGGCCTTTATCGGACTTCAGGACGCTCATCGAGATTCCGCTGACCATCGAAACCATACGACGCGTGAGCTGAATCGAACTCATTTCAAGCGAGAAGATAGCGATTGTGCCCTTCTTCCCTTCTCGCCGGACGCCTTGGGCGACGTTGAGGGCGAAGTCTAAGACCAGAGAGGTTTTTCCCATCGCGGGGCGGGCACCGATGATGACGAAATCGCCGGGATAGAAGCCGGTCGTGATTCGGTCAAGGTCGATGAAGCCAGTCGGCAAACCGAAGAGCGGCTTGCCGCTTTCGACGATTTTGTCGACATCGACAAAGAATTCCTTAGCCAAGGAAGAGACGTGGGCAAACTGCTTGCCGAGCCTTCTACGGCCAACTTCAAAAATCTCTTGCTCGGCCTTTTCGACTTTATCGTCAACCGTATCGATATCCGGATTGACGACGTGTCCCTGAATGTTCTTCGCCGCCACGTCCAGGCGGCGTAGGGTGGCCATGTCGATGACTATGTCTGCGTAGTACTTCGCGTTTGAGATCGCAGGGGCTTGGAGTTCGATATCGAACAGATAACTTTGACCACCGACCTCGGTAAGCAGCCCCCTTTCCTGTAGCTCGACCCGCACGGTCAAGTGGTCGATCTCGCGGTGATTTGAGTTTAGTTGGCGGATTGCTCGGAAGATGATTGCGTGGGCCGGTCGGTAAAAATCGTCCTCGTTGAGGATCGCCAGAACCTCGTCAACTGCCTTGGGCGACTGGAGCATACAACCCAGCACCGCCATCTCCGCCTCGATGCTGTAGAGGGCTTGGCGGGAAAGGGGATCGACGATCACTCTTCAAAGTATAAACCCCGAGGGACCAGAATCGGGCAAAAACTTCTCCCAGAAAAACTGGGGATAACTCAGGCGGAAAGATTGACGCGGCGAACTCCCATCATCGCCAAAATTTTCTGCCAAATCGACGGTTTGGTTGCCGGAGCTACGGCTTCCATCAGACCTGGGCAACGCTCCAAAAGGTCATCAAAAGAGGATGCAATCATCATCGGATCGTTGTCAAACTCGCCGTGCCACGAGCAAACAAAGCAGGAGCTAACCTCAACCGAGTTGATGCCTCCGCACAACGGGCAAACCTTGAATTGGGTTGCGAGTGAGCTTGCGGACCTGATGTTGTCTTCCATGACCAGGGTTTTATCATTGGTCAGTTGCCCCGCAAATTCAACGGCTTCAAATCGATCCATGTGAAATTCTCTGATTACCGTACACGCCATGAGGTTCCAACTCCCATCTACCGATGGGACTATGGGTAATATAGCCATAGCTATGAATGATGGAGCCAACGAGATGATTCATTCGGTGCCTACCGAGGGCACTTCTCGTTTTGCGCGGTTCCTACGGTTCCTTGGCCCCGGATTCCTTGTCAGCGTCGGCTACATGGACCCCGGAAACTGGGCGACCGACCTTGAGGGAGGTTCGCGATTCGGCTACACGCTGCTTTGGGTGATTCTTGCCAGCAACCTCATGGCGATTCTGCTCCAAACGCTCTGCGTTCGGCTCGGAATCGGGGCCAAAATGGACCTCGCGCAGGCTTGTCGGGCAATATTCAAAAAGCCTCTCGCCGTTATGCTTTGGCTCCTTGCCGAAGTTGCTATGATCGCGACAGACGTCGCCGAAGTCATCGGCTCCGCCGTTGCTCTTAACCTCCTTTTTGGCCTGAACAAAGTCGCAGGGGTGGTTATTACCGGACTCGATGTTCTCCTATTGCTTGGCTTGATGAAGTTCGGGTTCAGAAAACTCGAGGCCCTGATCATAGTCCTCGTCGGAACGATTGCAGTCTGTCTGTTCATCAACGTATTCAAAGCCTCACCCGAATGGGGTTCTGTCGCAACTTCGCTGATCCCTCGGGAGAAACCGTCCGGCGATGCGCTTCGCATCGCGATTGGCATCATCGGCGCGACCGTGATGCCGCATAACCTGTACCTCCATAGTTCGGTCGTCCAGAGCCGCCAGGTCCCGGATGAGCGGCGACAAGAGGCCATCAAAGCCGCCACTTGGGATACCGTCATCTCGCTCGGGGCGGCGTTTTTCGTCAATGCTGCGATCCTCGTCCTGTCCGCTGCCGTGTTCCACAAGGGCGGAGCCCCGGTCGCCAGCCTAGAGAAGGCACACGAACTCCTCACCCCAACCCTCGGCCCCGCCGCTGCCGCACTTTTTGCGGTCGCGTTGTTGGCTTCTGGCCAGTCTTCTACGATCACCGGAACCCTTGCGGGCCAAGTCGTGATGGAGGGCTTTATGAGTTGGAAGATCAAGCCCGCTTACCGACGAATGATCACTCGTGGACTCGCTCTCGTTCCCGCGATTCTGATCGTAACCCTCACCGAGGGCAAAGACATCGACGGACTTGTCCTCTCCCAGGTCATTCTCTCGCTCCAACTTCCCTTCGCCGTGTTCCCGCTGGTGCTCATCGCCGCCAGCAAAGCCTCGCTCGGCGAATTTGCGGCTCCGCGCTGGATGACCGTCCTCGGCATCCTCATTGGCACGGTCATTACCCTGCTCAACGTCAATTTTATGGCAGACAAGTTTGGCTGGCCTGCCATCCTTGGTGGAGCGGCAGCGGTCATTGGTTTTGTATACTGGGCACAGTTCGTTTATCGAGCCAAGGACGAAGTTGCCGCAAGCTGAGAGAACCAGAAAAGTCCAATCTGCCGCCAATCTCTCGTTCGGTTTTAACGTCGTTCAGACTGGGCTGAAGCTCGCGGGGGCTCTTTTGACGGGATCCGTTAGCCTTCTCAGCGAGGCATTGCATAGCGTCAGCGATGTGATTTCCTCGTTCGTCTCCCTCGTCAGCGTACGAGCCGCCGCCGCTCCGCCGGATGACGAACACCCTTACGGACACGGCAAGATCGATACCCTCGCCGGACTCAGCGAAGCAATTATCCTCTTCCTTTTTGCATGCTATACGGCCGTCATGGCGATCATCCATCTCTTCGGGAAGCCCGAGCTAGGAAGGATTGATTGGGGGCTTGGAATCGTTGCTGTTTGTGCGGCCGTCGGGTTTCTCATCATGCGCCACGTTGGCAAGATTGGCGACGAAACGGAGTCCTTTGCGCTGAAATCGAACGCACAGCACATTCAGGTCGATGTCATTACAACTCTAGGTGTCATAGCGTCTCTTCTGGTGACCAAGTTCACCGGCTGGCCCTATGCCGACCCCCTGTTCGCCCTCCTCCTATCAATCTGGCTCGGATACTCTTCTGTAAAAATGATCCACGCTGCGTTCGATCAAGTGATCGACAGCCACATCGACCCCGAAGAACTCTCGATTATTCAGAACATCCTGCGTGAGGAACCCGAGTTGATCAGTTACCACAAGCTCAGAACGCGCCATTCGGGAGAGCACCATTTTGTCGAAATGCATATCGTAGTGCCACGCGTTTGGACGGTTGTCCAAGCTCACGATCTTGCAGACAGAATCGAAAAACGGGTCGAGGAGGCCCTTCGCCCCTGTATCTGTACAATCCACGTTGACCCTGATGTGCCAAGTACCAGCAACATTACTGGTAACGAACAGGACTGAAAACGGAACAATCGTCAATGGGATGATTGACTGGCTGGTCTATTTAGCAACAGGGGGAGTATTGGGTGCTGTGCTTGCATTCGTGATTGCTCTGTTCAGGGTCGGCCCCGGAAAGCCGGACTTTCCATTCGCTAAGGTTGCCGCATCTTGCATCCTATTCACCCTAGGTTCCCCTTACGCTTACATGTGGTACATGGGTAAACAGTACCGGCCGTCGCTGGTGCCAGTTGTGAAGAACTACTTCTACTCCAACGATTGTCCGCTAGAGGGCAAGATCGAAGAGATCCGGATTATGCACGTCAGCAAAGCAACCGCATTCGTGCTTCTGGTTAGCCAAGAGCCCGAGAGTTGGGGAGGCTATGATCACCCAATCGTGCGGCTCAAACTGGCTCGAAATGAGAAGAACGGCAAGTGGTTTGTTCAGAAAGACGAAGTGCTTCGCTCGTCTCGTTTGAATAAAGATGAGATGATCTGGCCGCCTTTCAAGTAAGTTGCAAGTACAATCAGGCTAATGACGCCAACGCTGTCGTTCTACGGCGCAACCCGAACCGTTACTGGTTCCAAGCACCTTCTCAAAGTGGGCAATGCCCAGATTCTCATCGATTGCGGCCTGTTCCAGGGCGCAAAGATGCTGAGGGATCTCAACTGGGACGAATTCCCTTTCGTGCCGCACGAGTTGGATGCCGTGGTGCTTACCCATGCTCACACGGATCACATCGGGATGCTTCCGCGTCTCGTGAAAGACGGTTTCAATGGCCCGATCTATGCCACCGCCGCCACCATCGCTCTGTGCCGAATTTCACTCCCCGACTCCGGTCGGCTCCAAGAAGAGGACGCGAGGTTCCACAGCAAGCATGGCCTCCGCAAAGCCGCCGAGCCGCTGTACACCGAAGAAGACGCCTACAAGGCAATCAAGCTTTTGAAGCCAGTGAAGTATCACGAACGGCACGATCTGCCAGGCGGCGCTAGCTGGGTTTACAAGCCTGCTGGACACATTTTAGGTTCAGCGTTTGTCGAGATGGCATTACCGAACGGCGAAATTCTCATGATGAGCGGCGACCTTGGTCGCTACGACACCCCGATCATTAGAGATCCAGAAATCGTCGATTACTGCGACTATCTCGTGATCGAGTCCACCTACGGAAACCGAATCCACTCCGACGAAGACCCGATGGCGCGCCTCGAAGAGGCTTGCAACTGGGCTTGGCAAAACGGCGGAACGATTCTGGTCCCCTCATTTGCGATTGGCAGAACTCAGGAGCTGATGTACTTCTTCAAACAGCTTCAGGATGCCGGGCGAATGCCAAGGATTCCCATTTACATCGACTCACCCATGGCAGTCTCGGCCACCCACGCCTACGCTCAGGCGATGGAAGAGCACGACGAGGAGATGAAAGTCTCGATTGCCGAGGGCGCAAGCGAGTTGGAGCCGGCAAACCTCAACCTTGTCCGCGACCGCGAGCAATCTAAGGCGCTCAACCGCCAAGATGGCCCCCAGATCATCATCAGCGGCTCGGGAATGGCGAACGGTGGGCGCATCAAGCATCACTTGAGGAGCCGCCTCGGCGACGAGAACACCCTGGTTCTCTTCACCGGCTACCAAGCCGAAGGCACGCTTGGTCGAGACCTGATTGAAGGCAAGCCGTCCGTCACCATCTTCGGCGAGGAAGTAGGGATCCGGGCAAAAATCGACAAACTCAACTCCCTCAGTGCACACTGCGACCAAAAGGAGATGATGAACTGGCTGAGCTTCTACCGAACTCCGCCCAAGAAGACCTTCATCGTCCACGGCGAACCCGAGGCGCAGGAAGTTTTGGCGGCGAAGATCAAGGACGAGCTTGGCTGGGAAGTCGAAATTCCGGAGTTTGGATACACGGCCGAACTGGGCAACTAAGCACCGGAGGCGAGGCTACTCCTGCGAGTCAGTCTTCGGTTCCGATTCCTTCGACTCGAAGTACTCGACAACCTTTCCGCGATACCGGAGGTCTTTGCCCTTGAACTTCACGAAATACCACAGCCCGCCCCACATTGCGATCAGAAACAGAACCGTCGCCACCGCAATGGTGATCTGAATCGCGACAATATTGGTCTCTTCGTTTAACATTCGTTCCTAGGAGGCACCTACATTATGAAGGATTTCCTGAAGCTATCCGGCCCTTCCGTCCACTCAAACAACGACATACGCCCCACTTCTTCTGAAGAACTAAGGCAGGACGCTGAACGGCACAAAGCGTCTTACAAAACCTAGATGAGCGCTCTCAAAGAACCGATACTAGAGGCAGGTACTGTTACATCCATGTCGCTCAATCAACCCATACAGAAAAGAGCCGAATCCCTGACAATTGTGAGGTTTTTTGCTGCCTTTATGGTGTTCTGCGATCACTATGCCTACCAAATGTTGGAGAGGGCTCCGGCCGGGATCCGGAATCTCTTCGACCGAGGGAGTGCTGGTGTAAGTCTCTTCTTCATCTTGAGTGGTTTTTTGATGGTTGTGGTCTACGGTGCTCGATTTGAGGCAGATGGGATCAGTACCAAGAAGTTTTGGATCAACCGATTCGCGAGAATCTACCCGGCATACCTCTTCGCCCTCATCCTCGGCCTTCAAGGTTCGTACAACTGGATCAAATCGGTTGGGATCCCAGCAACCCTCAATGTTCCCGTCTACGTGCTTTCCAAGTTGACGATGACCGATGGTTGGTACTTTGGCACTGTCGATCCGCGCAACGCTTTCAGTTGGATGCAGCAGGGCTGGAGCCTGTCGACCGAGCTAGTATTCTATGCTCTCTTTCCGTTTTTGCTCCCTTGGCTGATCCGGTTAAGGCCCGCTCAGGCCGTAGCCTTGGCAATTTCGGCTCTTTTGTCGGGGCCCATTATAATGTCAACCATCGGTAAGTTCCAGTCGATGCACGGTGGCATTGTCGAAAGACTTTCGCTTGGCGAGTCGGGATATTCACCGCTACCAAACTTGCCTCCCTTCTTTGTGGGAATGGCGGCGGGAGTGGTGATCTTGCACTATGGAGCCAGAATCAAGAATCGTCGCCAGATTCAGATTTTGGCGGTTGGGGTCTGCTTACTCTATCAGTCGATTACTCCCGAAGTTCATCTACCAAATCTGCTTTTTGTGGGATTGCAGTGTTGCTACGCGTTCCTCATTTTTGCGCTTGGATTGGAGTTCTTTCAGACCGACTTGGTGCCAGCAAGTCGCTTCAAAAAGTTCTGGATCGTTCTGGGAGAAGCGAGCTACTCGATGTACCTACTCCAATCTGCAGTGTCCACTTGGCTCACTTTTATCTTTGTTAAGCTGGGATTGCGGACTCAGGAAGCAGTCCAGGACCCAATGTTTTTCGGAGTCTGCTTGGTGTCGACTTGCGTCCTCGCCTATTTAACTTGGCGGTTCATCGAGACTCCCGCCCGGCGCGCGATTCAAAAGAAGCTCCTCAAGTCTTCGGCAGAATAGCGTTTGGTACGATCCTTGCCGTGAACGCTTTTTGTGCGGCTCATCGGCATCTGCTCATTGGGATTGATTGCCTGCTCGTTTGCGGGCGACTACAGCCGCGTGCCAATTCCCTCCAAGCGGGCTTACGGGCGAGTTCGTGACCAGCTATTCACGCCAACCACATTCCAACTCAAACACGTTTCCGTTCTTCGCTCGAAGAATAGCGGGGGGGAAATCGTCGACTCCGCCCAAGTGTTTTCACTCATATTCAAGGGTGACGATGGGCAAGGGCTGGTTGTTTACTTCACAACTCCGAAAAACTCCTTTGAGTTCCCCATCGGAATCCGGCAGGCGGCAATGATCCGAGGCACTGCTCCGTATCAGCAGGCTCTCTTCACCAGCGGCCGCAAGGTACCAATCGGCGTTACCTCAGCGCAGCTCATGTTTATCAACCCCAAAACGGGACAGCTTGAGACCAAGGTCTACCGCGACCGAGTTGCTTGTCAGCTCAACCTTGTACCGACAAAGGAGCAATTTTTGGGACAAGTCTTACTCGTCCTCCCCGACATGAATCGGAGCTTTGTGTGCGGGGCGTTTAAGGTGCCCCGCACACGTTAGGCGATTATTCTTCGCCGCCTTCGATCGCTTCTTCGCCTTCGCCGTCGTCGGTTCCCTTGACGATTCTTGCGATGGACGCGACTTGGTCGTCCCCAGTCAGATTGACGAGCTTGACGCCCTGAGCCACGCGGCCGGTGGTCCGGATTTCCTTGACCTTCATGCGGATTCCCTTGCCCTTGGTGGACATGAGGAGGAGTCGGTCGTCGTTCTCCACAACTTCGGCGCCGACGACCTTTCCGGTCTTCTCGGTGCAGTTCATGGTGAGGATTCCAGAGCCGCCTCGGCTTTGGACACGGTACTCATCGAGGCCCGTTCGCTTGCCGTAGCCGTTTTCGGAGACTACGAGGAGGGAGAGTTCTTCGTCAACAACCGCCGCCGTGACTACTTGGTCATCCGGGTTTCCGGCCTTGAACTGAACTGCTCGGACGCCGCCCGCGGCGCGGCTTCGTGAGGTTGCGTCTTCTTCAGAGAACCTAATCGATTGGCCTTCTCGGGTGACGAGGATAAGGTCATCCTTTCCGGTCGTGCGCAGTGCCCAGCCGAGTTCGTCGCCATCTTCGATGTCGAAGGCGATGAGACCGTTGTTGCGGATGTTGGCAAATGCGCTCAGCGGGGTTCGTTTGATTTCCGCGTTGTGCTTCGGTCCGGTTCCCTTGGTGATCATCGCAAGGAATCCGTCGCTGGTGAGGTCTTTGACGCTGACCGTCGCGGTAACCCGCTCGCCGCCGACAATGCTGATGTAGTTGATGACCGGCATTCCCTTGGCGTAGCGTCCGCTCTCCGGAATCTCGTAGCCCTTGAGCTTGTAGACCCGGCCCCGATCCGTGAAGAACAAGATCGTGTGGTGGGTCGAAATCTGGAACAGGTGGGCGGGCTCGTCGTCGGCCTTGAGGGTGTTGTTGACACCCTTTCCGCCGCGTTTCTGCTGGCGATAAGCGTCGATGCTCACCCGCTTGATGTAGCCATCTCGCGAGATGGAGATGATCGCTTCCTCGTCGGGAATCAGGTCTTCTTCGGTGAACTCTCCGGCTTCTCGCGCCTGAATCTTGGTTCGCCTTTCGTCGCCGTGCTTGTCGCGCATTGCGACGATCTCGGCCTTCATGACCGTAACAAGTCGCTCGTCGCTGTTGAGGATATCGAGGAGGTCCTGAGTCTTTCGCAGAGCCGCCTTATAGTCATCTTCCAGCTTCGCCTGCTCCATCATGGTGAGTTGGCGGAGGGGCATCGCGAGGATGGTGTTGGCTTGGAACGCCGACATATCGAACTCGCGGACGAGCTCGGCGCGGGCGATACCTGGGTCTCGTGAGCGGCGGATCAGGGCGATGACCTCGTCCATGAACCGGCGGGCGATTTGGTAGCCCTCAAGAACGTGGACTTCTTCCAGCGCGCGGCAAAGCTCGTACTTGGTTCGGCGCAGAATAACATCTCGGCGGTGCTTGATGTACTCATCAATCATCGTCAACAGCGGCGCGGTGCGCGGCGAGCCATCGACGAGGGAAAGCAGGATACAACCGAACGAAGTTCTTAAAGCGGTGTGTTTGAGAAGGTAGTTGAGTGCCTTATTCGGGTTGACGTCGCGGCGTACCTCGATCTCCATCCGCATTCCGCGCTTGTCGGAGTAGTCCTGGACGTTGAGAATTCCGTCGAACTTTCGCTCTTTGGCGATGGTCGCGATGTTCTTCATCAGGGTCGTTTTGTTGACCTGATAAGGGATTTCGGTGACGACAATGACGGACTTTCCGGCGTCGCCGGGTTCGATCATCGTCTTGGCCTGCATGACGATGGAGCCACGACCCGTCTCGTAGGCCGATCGGATGCCCTTGGTGCCCATGATGATTCCGTAGGTCGGGAAGTCCGGCCCAGGGATGTACTCCATGATCTCATCGAGCCCGGTGTTGGGGTTATCGATTCGATAGAGGATGCCGTTGCAGACCTCGGTAAGGTTGTGGGGGGGAAGCTTGGTCGCCATGCCGACCGCGATTCCCTCGGTCCCGTTGCAGAGCAGGTGGGGGAACTTGCCGGGCAAAACCAGCGGCTCATTGGTGGATTGAAGGTAGTTCGGCGTGAAGTCGACGGTTTCGCGGTCGAGGTCTTCCAATAGCTCCATCGCGATTGGAGTAAGTCGGCACTCCGTATATCGCATTGCAGCCGGAGAGTCGCCGTCAACGGAGCCGAAGTTCCCTTGACCGTCGATCAGCGGATAGCGCAGCGACCAGGGCTGAGCCATGCGGACGAGGGTTGGATAGACGACTTCGTTACCGTGCGGGTGGAAGTTCGCGGTGGTTTCGCCGGTGACCTTGGCGCACTTGGTGTGAGCGTTTGCGGGCGTGAGGTTAAGGCCTCGCATCGCATAGAGGATTCGCCGTTGAACCGGCTTCATTCCGTCGCGCACATCAGGAAGCGCACGGGCGATGATAACCGACATTGCGTAGTTGACGTAGGAGCGACCGAGCTCCATGTCAACCGCAATCGTCGTATTCAGCTGATCGATATTTTCTTCTGCCACGGGTCAAATCTCAATGCGCCAAAAACGGCGCGCTTAACCCCATAATTGTACCCGGCGAGCGTTCGGTGACAATTGCACTTACGCTCTGGTAAGAATCCAGTAGAAATACCGGGTTACATTCTCTTAGGCGAAGGTTTACACTGTGTCGAATACCGGAGAAAACGATGAATACTCTTGCATTAGCTTTGTTGCTCAACCATCCTGTTCGCACCATCCCGTGGTTTGAAAAGACGTTTCTCACCAGGCAAGTCGTCGAAGTTGATGATGAGGTTCGGTTGTACTACTACCCGTCCGCGGTGCGACTGATGCAAACTCTGCGACCCAACTGCGACATTACGCCAGCATCATCAACAGCGGTCACGCCATCTGGAAAAACTACCGAGGAAGCTTTGGCCGAGCACGCGAATGCTCTCTCAAAGCTGTCGGCGTTCATTAGTAATGCGGAAGCCCTCAAGGTCATTGTTGCGGAAAAGAAGCGAGTCCTCGGACAAGCAACGGAGGCACAGGCGAGCGCACAAAGCGATAAGGAAAGTAAGGACGCGGCGGTAACTGCCGCAGACAACAGACTCAAGAAAGAGACCCTTCCGAGCCACTACGATCCGCTGATTGCGGAAGCAAAAACGGACTTTGAAACGAAGCAGGCTGCCTACACAAAGTGTCCCGC
Organism: Fimbriimonas sp.; assembly: GCA_965248555.1. Classification (GTDB taxonomy): domain Bacteria; phylum Armatimonadota; class Fimbriimonadia; order Fimbriimonadales; family Fimbriimonadaceae; genus Fimbriimonas. The sequence continues at coordinate 1,320,170 of CBDFJP010000002.1, forward strand.
TGAACCCTCTGAGGCCAAGGCGACCAAAAAGAAGGAGATGGACGAAGCGAAGAAGGTTCTCGATGAATTCAAGAAATTGCAGTCGGAAGCAGTGGAAAACACAAAGGGGCTTCAGGAAGTTTTTGACAAGGCAAAAGTGGCGGCTGGCATTGCCGAAAAAGAACTGAGTACAGCCAACGGAGCAAAGGAGGATGCCACAGATGCTCTGACTGCTGCAGAATCAAACCTGAGCGCCGAGGTAGCCCGAGAAACAGGTCTCCGAACAGGATTGGAAACGGCCACAAACAACCTACGAACTGCACGACTGACTGATCGTAAGCGCGAGCAGACCGATGTATTGGAATTCGCCAAGAAACGAGACACCCAAGCATTGCTCAAACTCTCCTCGAACGGTGGCACGAATCCGGTCGACAAAGTAACGATTACGGCTTACGCCGACGAACGGGTACTTCACATAAGGGGAAGCCGAGAAGACGTGGACAAAGTGAAAGAAATCATCGCAGTCCTTGATGCTCCGGCGCCTCAAGCAAAGGTGACCCTTTGGAATTTGGAAGTCAACTACACCGGGGGTAGAGGTCGGAACGCTCTCAGCGAGAAGATATTTGATGTCGACCGAGAGATGAACGCTGCTCGCGAGGAGATTGCGCTCATTACCAACACTTTTCGATCCGCAGTAGCCCAGCAAGTTCAATTTGTCGAGCAACGGAATCTAGAGAACTTCATGGTAAGAGCTCGCAACCAATCGAGCGCCGAAGACCTGAATCCAGGGCTATTCGCGCGGTTCTGCTACTACCAACCGGATGTGGCTCAGCAACTCGGGTTTGATTCAGTGAAAGCTCAGACTTACGCACACTACTTCTACTTCGCTCAGTGGATGCTTCCCGACCCCGCAGCAACCACAACCCTTGGCGAATCAATCTTCATCTTCATGCTCGGCGCCAAAGAACATCGCCAGGCGATCTGGAAGAACTTCATCGCATCGGTCAGCAAAAAAGGGTGTGACGTTGAACGATTTCGAGCAACTCTCGGCATCTCAAAAGATGACCAAGTCAGTCCTTACGAAGGCATGACGGGAGACCAACTGGAGATTGTGCGAGCGCTGAAGCGTAACGCTCTGGATCGGCTGATTGAGCGAAGTCGGGATGTGGCTGGGATCACCTCGAGTTTCAACTCGAAATTCCCCCATTTCTCCAGACAGCTGCTTGAAACGGGACCCGTTGTGGCGAAACCAGAATTCTGGCAATCAGAATTCTACGAACCAACAGCTGCCGCCAGGAAAATGCAAAGAGGAATCAGGCGTTACAACCAGGACGGTCCGGAGCGACGAAGCGCTATCGAAGAAGACTTGTATGGTGACAAAAAGGGAACCCATCAAGAAACGAGTGAGCTACTTGAAAAGCGTGGAATCGCGACATCAATGGCTTACCTATTCCCCGCCTTATCGTGGTTCCGGCGCGAGTTCGGTATTGGCTTTGAGTATTTTCCGGGCTTGGCTAAAAGAGCCGGACATGTCAACAATCTGACCCAAGGACAAGCAGCTCAGTGGATGCGACAAGTATTCCCGACGAGTGCATCGAATGCGCGAATTGCGGCGGCTGACGAGATGTTGAAGCGGACAATGATTGCCCTGGAAGATGACCTTTATGATAACGTCGTACAACCGCATCTAGCCAAAATCCAAATTGCGTTTAAGCAGAAGGGACTTCAACTTGGCTCCGTCGAGAGGACATCGATTCTCGCTACAAATCGGTTTAATGCTCGGGTCAAACCAAGTGCGACTGTTCAGCTCGATTTGTCGGGCCAAGAGAAAGTGCTGGATGAGGCGATCAAGCTTGGCGACATCATTTCTGCGACGAAATCGGAGGCACTGATCGGGGGCATTACGAAGCTCAAAGAGAAGGCGGCGAACGATGTTCCCGATCCCCTAACTATGTACGCAGTGAACTCCGGCTCTGAGTTCACAATCACGCCAATATTTGACCCGAGTGGGCAGGCATTCCGGTTCCAGTTCGACTATCTGAAGGCAACCCGAGTCTCGGATCCCGATGGTACCGAACCTGCTCTACCGAGGGTGGATACTCACGGTGTCAATGCTTTGGTACAAGTGAGCAATCTAGAAATTCGCGAAATTTCGAGGTTCTCAACGAATGTGAAACTCGGGGTCAACTCAAGGACGACAGGAGGACTACCGCTCATCAATAAGATTCCCGGACTACAGGATATCCCGTTGATCGGTTACTTCTCGAAGACCAACGGTCGAGAAGCCGCGGCGCAGACGAGCATTATCTACGCCCAGGCCGCCGTGTATCCAACCATTGGGGCTCTTGGCTCGCTTATGACAGGTGGTGCATTCATCCCGCCCTTCGCCACCGATAAGTGATTTCAGCTAAAGTCCCGCCAAGTAACCTCGGCGGGACAGTTAGCGTAATCTAGTATTGAAATGAACGGTGTTTCACCTTCACAAAGAACGTCAATCGGAATCGTTGCGATCGTGCTCGGTGCTTGCGGGCTCGGATGGATCGGGGTTCATAAGTTCATGATGGGCAAAAGCAACCCTGGCATGATCTCGCTGTTCGGCAGCGTGTGCACCTGCTTCATCGCCGCTCCAATCTTCAGCATCTTCTCGCTCGTCGAGGGCATCATCTACATGACCAAGTCCGACGAGCAGTGGTACCACGAATACATTATTGGCGGGAAGGACTGGTTCTAGGCGAGGTCATCTTCATCGTCGGGAAATAGATAGACGACCTCCGTTCTCGGCCGCCATTGCTCGAATCGGTCGAGCCATTGATCGACTTCGCCCTCCAAGGGCGACCAGAACTCTGGGTCATCGGCGCCGGTGACGACGCAGAGTTCGCGGTACAACTCGCCGCGCAGGCTGGTGATGAATCCGAGCGAGAATCGGACGATTCTGGGAACGTGGCTCGCCTCAAGAATCAGCGAATCGAAGAGTGGTAGCTCGACGCCATCTCGAATCATCGCCTCCAGGTCGCTACATTCGTCGAACACGAAGCAGAAATGACGCTGACGAACCACATTTCTTTCGACCAAACCGGATACGTGCCGCTCGAAGCCCACTAAACCGAGAACCATCGGAAACTCATTCTATCAAACTTGGCGTAGGCTAACATTACAATTATGAATATCCTTGTTCTCGGCGGAACGCAGTTTGTGGGGCGGGCCATTGTGGATCAACTTCTGGCGAAGCGACACGAAGTCACCCTCCTCCACCGAGGCAAGACCAATCCCGAGCTGTTCCCGAATTGCCATCACATTCTCGGAGACCGAGTAGCCGACATCGAACGGGCAAAACAAACTCATTGGGATGCGGTGATCGATGTCAGCGGCTATCTGCCTTCCCAGCTCGTCGCCAGCGTGGGGTTGAAGACGGACTTTTACACCTTTATCTCCACGATCAGCATCTACAACACCGACGGACTCGAAGGGCCGTTTGATGAGCAAACACGGCTGTATGAGGAGGGCTCGATGGAAGACTCGGTTGTCACCGGCGAAAACTATGGGCCTCTAAAGGTCACCTGCGAGCGGATCGTTCGCGAGGCATTTCCCACCAACCACGCGATGATTCGCCCCGGAATCGTCATCGGCCCCCATGACCACACAGGCCGGTTCCCCTACTGGGTCGCGCGCCTGGATCAGTACGATGAGGTCTTAGTGCCGGACACATTTGAGGGGAGGTTCCAGGGGATTGACGCCCGCGATCTCGCCGCCTTTACCGTCGCAATCACCGAGCAAAAGCAGAACGGCTTCTGGAACGCGGTCGGCCCACGCGTCACCTTCGGCGAAGTGATCGACGAAATTCGGAAGCTGACACAGCGCGAACACAAGCTCCTCATCGCCTCGATCGAAGACCTTGAAAAAGTTGACATCAAGCTGTGGCAAGACCTCCCCGTCACCCTCCCACACGGCTCGCAGACGTTCAACTACGATCCGTCGAAGGCTGAGTCGGCAGGGCTCAGCCTGAGACCCATTGCCCAAACCATCGCTGATACATTGGCTTGGATTCGGGCTGAATCGAAGAATGGGCTCGGAAAATACGGCGTGACCCGAGAGCGGGAACTGGAAGCGATCGCGAAGCTGAAAGGCTAGCGGTCGTGTTAAAGCCCGACTCTGAGAGCGGTGCTGAAGCCCTGCAATCTATAGCGAGTGTTTAGCAAAGACATCCATATCCACCGGCCGGCCGAGGGCGTCGACTTCGTCGTTCTTGAACCGCCCTTCGTGGACAAACCCCAGCTTTTCCGCCACCCGGCGGCTTCCGACGTTGTCGACCCCACACCAAAGCGAAACTCGCCGCGCCGCTAGGACTTCAAATGCCATCGCCGTTATCAGCCGAGTCGCCTCGGTGGCTACCCCTCGCCCTTGCCCCGAAAGGCGAATCCAGTAGCCGACCTCAAATTTCGGAACTCCCCAGTCAATGTGGTGCAGGCTACAACGACCCAAGACCTCACTTGAAGGTGACCATATTGTGTAGTTCAAAGTCTCGCCTGACTCCCATTGGGTCACAGCCTCGCGGCAGCTTGCCTCCGCCTTCTCAAACAACGGTATTGGCGTCGTCCAGCGCATCGCCGGAAATAGAATCTCGTTTGACTCAACAATTGCCTCAAACACCTTCTCGGCGTCCGAAGCCAGGGTCTGGCGCAGAATTATCCCGTCTCCAACTAGCTCAACAGGCGCCCCGTGCTGCATCCGATCATTATATCGGCGTAGACTCTTTAACATGAGTTCAACGGGTCGGCTAGTTGTATCGGTAACTGGGGCGAGCGGGGCGATTTACGCCAAAAGGTTCCTGCTGCAAGCCGCGAAGCACTACAAAGAAATCTATCTCATCCTCAGCCGCCAAGCCCCCCAAGTCGCCCAAACTGAGCTCGGAATCACGCTCGATCCAGCCGATTTTTCCACCAAAGACTGGCTCGGGCAAGACCTACCACAAATCCAACTTTTAGATTCAAAAAATTACTTCACGCCCCCCGCAAGCGGCTCGTTTCGGCACGACGGAATGGTCATCATCCCCTGTTCAATGGGCACGGCAGGGCGCATTGCGAACGGAATTAGTGACGACCTGACCACTCGCGCCGCTGATGTCTGCCTGAAGGAAAGTCGCAAGCTGATCCTCGTTCCTCGCGAGATGCCCTGGAACCTCATTATGCTGCGAAACATGACCCAGCTCGCCGAGGCAGGAGCAACGATTCTGCCTGCCTGCCCGGCGTGGTACACCAATCCCAAAACCCTCGACGATCTTGCCGATACCGTCGTTGCCAGAGTCCTCCAAAACTTGGGGATTGACCAGACAATTCAGACCGAGTGGATGGTTGATTAATTAGGTTCAAAAAGCCTTAACATTCCCCGCATTTGTGCCGATAAGTAAAAAGAAATCTGCACGATGTCGTCACCTAACCAAGACCCGGTTAACGCAAACGCGCTCCAGGACGCCCGCCAAACGATGGCGAGCGACCCCGGTTCGGCTGCCCAAGAGTTCGCTCTTTTGGCTCGGCGTTACCGCGATTCTGGCGACATTCCGGCGGCTCTCGAAGCTCGCCGTTACCATTGCTTCTCGCACATCATGAACCTCGAAATCGAGGAAGCAGACCGCATCGCTCTTATCTTTTTGAAGGAAGCCAACGAGTCGGGCATTGCCCGTTACCTGGGCATCGCCCAGATGTATTTGGGAATCATTTCGTTGGAAACGGGTGAGATGGGACTCGCTTGTGAGTTCCTCGAAGAGGCTCTTCAAACTGCCAACGAGGCTCAGGATCAGGACCTTATCAGCCGAGTCCAGATGAACCTCGGCAATGCGTTCTTCAACTTTGAACGCTACGAGGACGCCATCCGCTCGTTTAGCTATGGCCTTGAGAATCTCGCCGCTGGCGGCGGAGTTTCGAGTATCAGCCTTGGCGAGTACAACGTCGCTTCGGCCTACACCATGCTTGCCCACCAGTTGAGTCGGCTCGGGGAAGACAACTCAACGAAGATCGCGAACGCCCGGACTCATATCACGTGCGCACTCGAGCGTCCAGACATCGAAGATTCGACGAGGGCCCTATGTCGTCTTATTTCGATGCAACTCGATGCGCTTGAATCCGGCGAACTTGACGAGAATGCGTTCGACGAGCTGAGTGATGAAGCGGAACGAATTGGTGCTGAGCCACTAAAGATTGCCGTACTGGAAACCAAATGCTACTGCTATGAATCGACCAACAATTGGGGCGCTCTCTACTCCGCTGCGCGTCGAGCGATCACAATCGTCAAGCAAAAAGGCAGCGTCAAAACTCTTGATCGATTACTCATCTTTGCCGCAACCGGGGCTGCCGGAATCGGTGAACATAACCACGCTTACGAGCTGCTTTGCGAAGCCCTTGACAGAATCCGCGCCATCAACTCAAGCCAAGAAAGCCGACGCGCGCACATCCTCGACACTAAATTCGAGGTCCAAAAGGCCAAGTTCGACCAGCAAGTGCTAAGAATGCGAAACCAGTTCCTAGTTGAACGAAACCGCGAACTCGAGGTCGAGGTCAAAATGGATCGCCTCAGCGGCGTTCTGAACCGACGAGGTGCTGAAGAAGCCCTCAACTCACTCTCCACAAAGAATCCCGGCGGGTTTGCGGTCGGCCTTACCGACATCGACTTCTTTAAGAAAGTCAACGACACCTACGGACACGGCGTTGGCGACCAGGTTATTCGCACTTTTGCGGGAATCATCAAGAGTAGTAGCGTCAATTTATTGGATGTCGGTCGGTGGGGCGGCGAGGAGTTCATTATCGCCTTCGAGGCAACTTCTGACAAGGAAGTTGCAATCGCCGCCGAGCGGATCTCGGAAGATATTCGATCTTTTGATTGGACAGTAATTGAGCCCGGACTTAAAGTCACCGCGTCGCTTGGGATCGCCCTTCACGACCCCCGCCAACACATCGACAAAACCGTCGAGACTGCCGACGCCTTCCTCTACGCCGCAAAACAAGCCGGACGCGACTGCTGGATGTACCGCCCCCAACGGCGGGCCGCATAACCGCGTAGAATGCCCTAGTGGGCAAGATTATTATCGCGGGAGGAACGGGGCTTATCGGCTCGGCACTTTCCTCGGAGCTAGAAAGACGAGGGCATGAAGTCCTTCTTCTGTCGAGAACCCCGGCTGAAGCCCGCATAGTTTGGGACGGAGTCCATTCGGGCGAGTGGGCCGAGGAACTCATCGACTGTCAGGCCATCATCAACCTAGCCGGAAGCCCAATCTCGGTTAAGTTCACACAAGCCAATCGAAAGGAGATCATCGCCTCACGGCTCAACCCAACCGGAGCGATCGGGAACGCCATCCAAACCGTCTCCCACAAAACAACTCCCCCCCTTTGGATCAACGCCTCCGCCGTGGGCTACTTTGGTGATGCCGCAGACCAGCTTTGCGACGAGACTTCTCCTCAGGGTACTGGATTCCTCTCCAGCGTCTGTAGCCAATGGGAGAATGGCTGCCTCGAACATCCCGCGAAATGCCCTAAGACAATCGTGCGGATAGGAGTTGTCCTGAGCAGGGATGGCGGAGCCTTTCCCAAACTACAGACTCTCACCAAAGCTTTCCTCGGCGGACACATTGGCAATGGCCAGCAATACATCAGCTGGATTCACATCGACGACCTCGTGAACCTGTTCTGCTGGCTGATCGAGAACTCCAAAACAGGAATCTACAACGGAACCGCGCCAAAACCCGCCACCAACGCTGAGCTGATGATAGAACTTCGAAGAGCAGAAAGTCGCCCCTGGTCGCCCCCGGTTCCAGCCCCCCTACTACGCCTGATTGGAGCAACCATCGGCCCCGACGCTTCACTCCTCCTGGGCTCAACTCGAGCCGTTCCAACCGCGGCCCAAAGCCAAGGTTTCGCCTTCGAATACCCAACCATCCAAGAAGCCCTCCAAGACCTCTGCACCAAGAAGCCTCCGCAAGGTACCCTTTAGGGTCTAAAAACCAATAGGTTTGCGCCCACCATCATGCAAGTCACACGAGAAGATTTGAACCCTTGTACCGTCAAGCTAAACATCGCTTGCACTCCCGACCAGGTCAAGGATGCCTTTGCCAAGGCTGTGAAGTCGATTGCCAAGGAGATTCGCCTCCCCGGTTTCCGCCCTGGCCACGCGCCAAAGGCGATGGTCGAAAAGTACATCAACCCCGAAGAGCTGTATCGACAAGCCGCCGACGAGCTCATTCGACGAACCTACGACAAGGCCGTCGCCGAGCAAAAGCTCGACGTCGATGCCGGCGTCCGCCCTTCGGTCGAACTCACCGCTCTGGACCGTGATACTAACACCGGCGAATACTCAGCCAAGGTTCCCCTTCCTCCAAAGATCAAGCTTTCTGAGTACAAGGGGCTCACCGCGAACCGTCAATCGCTTGAAGTCACCGATGAAGAAGTTGCTTTCCAGATCGACGAGCTTCGCAAGCGACAGTCGGCGCGAGAAGCGATCACCCACCGTTCAGCTGGTGAGGGCGACTACGGAGTCGTCAACCTTAAGCCAGAAGGCGACACTGGCGAAGGCAAGAACTTCATGGTCGTTCTCGGCCAAACCTTCGAAGGCCTCGACAAAGCCCTGAAAGGCATGAACGCCGAGGAGATGAAGACCACCGAACTCACCTTCCCCGACACTTTCAGCGACTCGACTTGGGCGGGAAAGAAGATGAAGGTTCAGGTGACCCTCAACTCCCTCAGCGCCGTCACTTTGCCGGAACTGAACGAGGATTTTGCGAAGTCTCTCAAGACCGAAAGCGTAGATGAACTCAAAGCTCGAATGCGCGACAGCATTATTGAGGCTAAGAAGCAGATGTCGAACGATATGCTTCAAGAGCAGCTTCTGGAGCAGCTTCGCGAGAAGAGCGAGATTTCGGTCAGTGACAACATGTGGGAAGCCCTGGCGAATCAGCGGCTCACCGAAATTGCCCAACAGCAAGCCCAACAAGGCAAGTCGCTTGAGCAGTACGCCGCCGAGAACGGCATGGTCATCGACGACCTCGTCAAGGCTTGGCACGAACAGGCCAAGGTTCACGTCGAGCGAGCGATGGTCGTCCGCGAAATCTTCGCCGCCGAAAAGCTGGCGATCACCAACGACGAACTCAACGAAGAACTCTTCGCCATGGCGCAGGAATACCAAATGGAGCCTATGGAGCTCCTCGAAGCCATGCGCCGAGCCGGCTCACTCCAGGAACTCCAGTTCCGAGCAATCTCGCGCAAGGTAACCAACTTCCTCATCGAGAACGCGGTTATCACAGAGGGTGAAGCTCCGGCAGAGAAGCCAGCGAAGAAGGCTGCAGCAAAGAAATCTCAGGATGCTCCGGCTGAGGAAGCTCCGAAGAAGAAAGCTCCCGCGAAGAGGAAGGCTGAGTAGACAGCTAAGAGCCCTCGCATAATGCGAGGGCTTTTTTACGCCTTCGCGATCCTAATCAGATCCGCCAGCAAGCTCAGCCCAGCCGGATTTCCGTTCGCATAGATCGGCTGAGAGCCATGCCCACCGTGCGGCCGATAGGTCGTCAGCACCGTCTGCCCGACTTTGGCAATGTACGGTGCCTCGTCATAGGTTCGCGTATCCACGCGAGTCTGCAACCACTCCGGCTTACCGCCTTTCTCAAGCCATTTCACATCCAAAACCTGATCCGGGCAGTACGCCATTGCTTGCTCCCAGGGGTCATTCGGGGTCGTGATCGACTCTCGCCAAAACGGCGCGGCCTTTCCGCCTTCGCCATCAACCAGAACGACGGTTGGCAAGCCAGCTTTAGTCCGAGCCCAAACCGAGTCTCGCCAGCCCACGGCGACCGCTACGCCATCTGCACCAAGTTTGACCCCGTCGTAGCGGTCGTCCGGCCAGAGCAAGAACGCATCCTCGAAGGAGGAGCGATCATGAACGAACAGATTCCAGCGGTTATGCACCTCCCCAAAGGAGACATCGAGAGCATAGTCTCCCGCCGGAAGACTTTCCACATAAATCTGCGCAACCTCGTGCGCGCCATCCGAAACCGAAACCTGGTTGCCCACGCCCTGCCTCAGAACCGCGCCACCAGTGGTGGTGATTCGCCAGATCAAGGCTCCTTTCGCACCTTCGGGAGTCGCCAACCCGACTTTGATATGAATCGGATGCTCGCTGAAGTAGTTGAAAACATCGCGATACCCCACCCGATTTCCGCCCCGTGTCCACATCGGGTCGCGGCTGGGGATGAGGAAGAGGACCTCGTCGGCGTTCCAATCCTGAAACTCGCATGGCGAGAACCTGGGGCGGGCCCAGTCGGTGAAGATTCCGCTACTGCTGATTGGCGTGTCCCGGAGTCCAGTTAGGACGTAGCCGTTGAAATCTGACCTCGCTCTGAGTTGTTCCACGACATGCTTACGAACAAAAAGCCCCTTCTCATGGCTCGCCGCCATAAGAGCCTGATGCCCGCTCTGCTCCGGCTCATGAGCGAAGCGATTGGTGTGGATAAACTTCGGAATGTCGTATTGCCAACGCACTCCTTGGTCATTCAACTCACCCATCGCGCTCGCCCAAAAGGGCATGATTTCCGCGACCTGTGCGAGGTCTCGGTGGTGATCATAGTCGTTTGTCTCACCCAAAAGAATCGGCTTGTGGGTTCTTGCTCCCAAACTGAAGCTATCGAGTAGTCCGGCGAAGTGCTGAGCCTCACTATAAGGATGGAAGTCCTCAAACGACCCAAACTCCCTTGGATCGCCTCCGTACATCTCGGCCCCACCCGAGTTATCTTTGACAATCGGGCATCCCGTGATGGCTTCGACTTTGCGGGTCCAGCGGTCGCGCCACTCAACCGGCCCGTTGCTCAGCTCGCAACCTACCGTCCATGCTGCGATGTTCGGGTGGTGAGCATACTGCCGCACAATCGCATCCAGTTCAGCCTCAACCGCCGGGCTCTCGAACATCTTGACCGAAGGCTTCCAAAACGGAAGTTCGATCCAAGCATGAAGTCCACGCTTCTCGAGGGCTTCTAAGTAGGAATGAGGCGGGAGCCAGAGGCAAAATTTGACCGTGTTGAAGCCGAGCGATTCAACGTAGTCGATCTCCCTCTCGATCATGTCTTGCGTTGGATGCGGAGAGCCAGTCTCGGGATACCAGCCCCAGTGCAGTATTCCGCGCAATTGGAGGGGTGTTCTGTCGCAAAGCACTCGTTGACCAGCGATCTGGTATCGACTTTTGGTTACCCGGTGGGTGATCGGTGTCTTTTCGTCGACAATTTCGACCGGACGAAAAATGCCGCCGAAGGTGTGAAACACGTAAGGAAGGAACCCGCTGAGGGTTTCTGTCACCGGAAATGTTGCGCCACCATTCTTCGTGACCTTAACGGCTATCTCAACCCGTTTGCCTTTGTAATCATTCAGCGAAACATCAAAAGCATCCCATATCCCACTGTGGCGAGCCACGAGTTGACCGTCGATCTCGACTTCGCAATGATACGAAACCCCGTGGAACCTGAGTTTGCATGGGCGAACGGGGATATCGACCAGAGTCTTGTACACCGCCGGCCCCTCCCAACGGACGTCAACCTCTTGCCGCCAAGCATGCGGAACGCGCACTTCGCGCACTTGGCCTTCGCCATAATCGACCGTCCACCTCGTGACCTGCAAACTCATCCTCTAGTTCAGACGATCCCCGACCGCATAAGGTCTTTCAGCATCAACAAACCAACAACTTTCCCACCCTTCACCACCGGCATTTCGCCAATCTTGACGGGGTAGTTTTGAAAAATTTCTAGGGCTTCGATCGCGAGCAGTTCCGGTTCAATCGTTCCTGGGTTCAAGGTCATAAACTCTTCCGCAGTTGCCTCGATGTTGATCGGAGTTTTGAGCAGGTGACGGCGCAGATCACCCTCTGTCACAAAACCTAGTAGCTCCTGCTGCTCATTCAACACACAAGCTGCACCAACCCCGGCGGTGGCAATTGCTTTCATGACAACCAAAACGGAATCAGAATCTCGCGCCGTTGCTGTTTCCGCAAGTGGGCGCATCACCGATTCCACCGTCAACAGCAAACGCTTGCCGAGCGCCCCCGCTGGATGATACTTTGCGAAATCGTCCTTCCCAAATCCCCTCGACTCCATCACCGAAATTGCCAAGGCATCACTCAGTGCGAGCATGACTGTCGTGCTTGTTGTCGGAGCCAAGTTGTTCGGACACGCCTCCTCCCGAACCCCGGTGTCTAGAACCAAGTCACTGAGCCGTGAGGCCGTAGATCCTGGTCGCCCCGTGATAAGAATAGTTCGGGCACCTGACGATTTGAATGAGGGAAAAAGCCGAACTAACTCGTCCGTTTCGCCGCTGTGCGTGTACAGCAAAACGATGTCCTTCTCCGTCACCATTCCAAGATCACCATGCACCGCCTCGGCGGCGTGAAGGAAGAACGAAGGCGTACCCGTCGAGGCTAATGTCGCCGCCGTCTTATTCGCAATGTGTCCAGATTTGCCGATTCCGCAACAGATGACTCGACCGCTACAACCCAATATCCATTCGACAGCCGAACCAAACTCCGCGCCAAGTGCCGTACCACAAGCGGCGACCGCGGCAGCCTCTTGCGCCATGACTCGCCGACCGACCTCCAAGCTCATTGTACACCTCTCAAGATTCGTTTTCCGAACAAACTTGCAACCCACTCAACTGTGACTGTAGCCGTCTGATTATTCGTGTCGTGTATTGGTGAAACCTCAACAAGATCAAGTCCTACCAGCTTGAACGGCGGCTTAGGGCCGAACAGGGTGTCGTGCATTAACTCTGCCAGCAAATGCGCCTCACGGTACGTCAGTCCGCCGCGAACCGACGTCCCCGTCCCCGGAGCTAAGATCGGATCCATCACGTCCACATCAAACGAGACATACAAATACTTGCATCCGCAGTCCGTGATCCGCTGAACAATGCGCTCCCATGCATCCACGATTCCATGCCGGTCAATCCGGTGCATCGAAACGGGAATTCCTTGTGAAACCATTTCCTGCTCCCCCTCATCCACATCACGAAGACCAAGCCATGATACGTGTTGGAGCGGCAACTTAGTATCACCTACTACTGATAATAGTGATGACCAATCTTTATCAATCAGATCGTCCGTAGAACCACTTGAACATCCGGCCAAAAGAGCCAGCGGCATCCCGTGAACATTCAAAGACGGGCTCACGCCGGGAGTATTTGCGTCAGCGTGTGCATCGATCCAGAACACCGCCAATTCGGAACCAAACTTTTCCAAGCATGCCGAGATTGGACCAACGGAAAGGCTGTGCTCGCCACCGAGCATCAGCGGCAGTCTGCCAGCCTCCAACGAAGAAAAAGTTGCCGAACGCAATGGCTCCAAAACCGACAGCAAAGGTCCCACAAACGGTAGCCCAGTCTCCCCCCGCTCAACATCCAAATTGGTCGTGATTCGCTTCCCAACCATCACCGAATCCGGTCCCAAAACCGAAGTCAATGTCGGCACCAGCCCCGCAAGCCGCAAAGCGTCCGGCCCGAGCCGACTCCCTTGTCGAGCGCCCCCCAAATCATAAGGCACGCTGTGTATCTCGATCACGCCCTAGAGGGTACCTTCTCACTCGTAGCTCGGCGGCCAAGGCTCATCACCAAACTTGAGCGTATAGAAGCCGCCGCTAGGATCAGTGTCCCATACCCCGTTCGCGTAGTGCTGAATGCTTAGCGCGGAGGAATCAAGGCTTCGAGAGTGCCCATCGAAATACACGACGCTGTATTTCCCTGCTGGAATCTCCTTTGTCATGTCGCCAAGCCGGGAAGCGTGCTGAATGCAAGCGACAAAAACCGTTCTCGGCTCCATGGCGATTTGCCGATATAGCCGAGGCAGTACCCGACCCGGAACTGAGGCAGGATCAGGCGAGTGTCGGAAGAAGTAGAAGTCGGTTGCGTCCTCCTTCGAAGCCTCGGGCTTGGGAAAAGGACAGCGGAGCAAAGATGCGTCTTTCAGATACGGCTTGATCGAGTCAAATACCAGCCAATCCGGGTCAGCCGGAGCCGATTTTCCGCGCTTGATCACAATGAATCCTTTGTCGTCGTTATCACCACGATACAGTTGATCCGCTTGATGAACTTGCTTCATCCTAGCGAAACAGTTTTCGAGTTGTGAGTGCTCCTTCCCGCGGGCAAAAACCGGAAATAGCAGCGCACAGACAACCGCGATGATACCAATCACCACCAGCAACTCGACCAAGCTAAAGCCTCGCATATTCCCCCGACGGATCGAAAGGTACCCTTAGTTCACATGATCGTCGGAGTTTTGGCTGTTCAGGGGGATTTTGAGAAGCATATTGAGGCTCTCAAAAAGCTGACTAACCCGCCCGAAACGAGAGAAATCCGAACTCCCGAGGAACTAGCCCAGGTCGACCGCCTCATCATCCCTGGCGGAGAGAGCACCACTGTCGGGTTGCTTCTCGAGCGCTACGGCCTCGCCGACGCAATTCAGCTAAGAGCACAAAAAGGAATGCCGATCTGGGGGACCTGCATGGGCCTGATCATGCTCGCCTCTTCGGTCGAGGGCCGAAACCAGTTCACTCTGAACCTCCTTGACATCACCGTCAAACGGAACGCCTTCGGTGCCCAAGTCGACTCCTTCGAGGCTCCGGTGGAGGTCAAAGGGCTCGATGAGCCCGTGCTGGGCGTGTTCATCCGCGCGCCGATTGTTACCGCGAAAAGCGACGCAGTCGAGGTTCTTTCGACTTACGGCGACAAAATCGTTGCCGTACGCCAGGGCAAAATCATCGGCACCAGCTATCATCCCGAACTGACCGACGACACCCGGATGCACGAGTGGTTTATAAATACCCCTCTCTCAGCTGTTTGATGGGAGAGGGGGCGGTGAGCCTAGCGAACCGGGGGTGAGGGCACAGCCGCCTTACTCGCCGAGCAATTTCTTCAGCTTCGGCTCAATCGCCTTCGCCCAGATCTCGTAACCGCCTGCGTTAGGGTGCAACAGGTCGGGCATCAGGGTCTTCCACATGTCGCCATCGCGCGACATATAGGCCCGACCAATGTCCAAGAAGAACACGTTCTTGCCGTCATCCAAAGCAGAGAACTGTTTGGAAGCGTTCGCCACATCCATCCGCATCTTATCCGTCGCCGTTGCTCCGCGTGGGAAAATCGCAAGCAGCAATATCTTCGTCGAAGGCATCACGGTGCGCAGTTTGCCCACGATCGTCTTCACGCCGAGCGCGGTCTGGTCGGCGTTTGAAGACCCGTGGCCAATGTTGTTGGTCCCAATCATCATCACCGCGACTTTAGGCTTTTCGCCAACAATTTCGCCGTTCTCCATGCGCCAGAGGACGTGCTCCGTCCGGTCGCCGCTAAAGCCGTAGTTCGCCGCCTTGCGCGAGCCGTAGTACCTGTCCCAGGTCACCTTTCCGCCGCCTTCCCACCCCTGCGTGATTGAATCGCCGATGAAGATGAGCTCGTGTCCGCCCTGCTTGGTCTGCCCGACGCATCGCTCGTGCCGATCCTTCCACCACTGCTCACCCAACCGGTGAGCCGGAGTAACCGAGACCTGGGATGCAACGACGAACGCCAATGTTGACAGCATTCACGCAGTTTGCCACATATGAGTTGGAAGTTGGAAGCGAGAACCGATCTCATTTTCAAGCAGCGACTTCCAACTTTCAACTCTATACTTCTCCAATGCACATCGTTGTCCTTACCGGAGCCGGGATATCTCGAGAATCTGGTCTCAAAACATTCCGCGATGAAGATGGACTATGGGAAGGCTACGACATCGAAGATGTCTGCACTCCCCACGCCTTCGCCGAGCACCCTCAGCGAGTGCTGGATTTCTACAACTTCCGCCGCGCAGAGGTCGCCAAAGCTGAGCCCAACGCCGCCCACTTCGCCCTTGCCGAACTCGCAAAAACGTACAAAGTCGACGTCATCACCCAAAACATCGACGACCTCCACGAGCGGGCCGGCAGTAAAAACGTCCTCCACATCCACGGCGAAATCTTCAAAGCCCGCAGCACCCACGACTTCGAGCTGCAGCAAGAAATCCGAACCGACATCAACTTCGGCGACCTTTCGCCAGACGGTCACCAACTCCGCCCCCACATTTGCTTCTTCTACGAAACTCCCTACGACTGGAGCCGAGCGATCGAACTCACAGAAGCCGCCGACCTCTTCCTCGTGATCGGAACAAGCCTGAGCGTCTACCCTGCCGCAGGGCTCCTCGACATCACTCAGGCAAAACGAAAAATCCTCATCGACCCCAAGCCAAACGCAAGGGGCCGTGAAGGTATCGAGATTGTCGCCGAAGCCGCGAGCGAGGCAACCCCGATGCTCGTCGCCGAACTGATTAGATCTGCTTCCAGCTAAGCATGTCGTACTTACCAGTGGTCGGAAAGTAAGGCGGCGGAGTGTCCATCAATCTCTCGTCGTAATAGTAGTCCTTTGTGAATCCAGAAACTTGCGTGCTGCCACGAAATGTGCCAACGGCTCCCCGGACCTTTTGAATCAACCCACCGTTGATGATGAGTTCACCAGATTCGCGCTCATCGTAATCATCCGCTCCAAATCCGCCATCAGTCCTATTTGCTGTTCCCGCCATGATGAGGGCGTCGATGCGAACATCGGAGCCTGCCGCAGTACCGACCCTCACTCTATTCGCGTAAAGACCAACAATAGGTGCCACGAGGTTGACGCCTTGGTCGGTCGCAACTGCCGGGTTGTTTTTAGTGTGGTACTCGATGTCTCCGGTAATGGTGATCTTTTTACCCGCTGCCGCATCGGCCGCGATTGTCATCGCACTCTTCACTGGGGTTGAACCAGTGATGGAGTCCGCCACCCTTCCTTTCAGGCTGGTGATGTCTCCGGTAACGAACAGCACACCAGTCCCAAGACCGGAGTAAGTGAATGACCCAGATAGTGAAACCAAGGTTCGCAAATTGTTCTGCAGATCAAGGTTGATCTGTGTAGTGGTTGAACCTTGAGTGATCTTGACAACTTGAACGTGTGCGGAGGGACACTCTAGAAGCACACTGGCATTTCCGTTCACATAAATGCCTCCAGCTGCATTTACGTAGACTCCCTGGCTAGTCGGATGTCCAGAAGTCGAACCCCAGGCTGCGTTGGCTTGAATAGAGGTCGAAGCCGGAAGCTCGATTCGATCGACGGCCAACTTTACCGCGTTTCGTCCAAGGGTGAAAAGCTCAAGAAACTCCTCGTCAGTCTCGGGATCCGTCCTCATATAGTTGATGTGATCGCCGTTCATGTCAACCGAGGAATCGAAAATGGGATTGTTGGGATTTGTATTGTCGATGTTGGTGTACGAATAGTTCGAGTTGTTCGTAAAAAACGGCCCGCGAATCTTGTCTCTGCGACCGAACCAAATTGGATCGGACATGGGGTTCGCTGATTCCTGATCCGAGAAGTACGCATAGCGACCAAAGGATTGAGAGCGCATTTTGACGTCAACATTCTGAGTAACCCCTCCCACTGTGCCCGACGATCGCAGGATGTAAGTCTTCAACGGCTTGTTCGGATTGCCTACATCTGGTAGCACCGAAACCGTAAAAGTTCCGTTCCCAAGCGCGATGGGTTGGTCCAAGAGTCCAATCGTTGCAGTTCCAGCAGGTGGCGAAGCCTGATTCAATAGCCATCGCTGCGCGTATTCGACTCCGGATTCCGCCAGAGCAAACGCCTGGGCCTGTTTTGTAACACGTTTTGCCTTGTAGGTCTCAGCAGCCTGAAGCCCGACGACAGACATTCCGATCACCATGCATCCGAAAACGGACGCCATTCCGATCATGAGAGCACTTCCACGTTGTCTTTTCATTTCTTTATCCAGTTGCGAAGCCTCACTTCGCCTTTGTATTGGACAGAAGGCTGCGAAGAATTTGCAGCGAACCTGAGCAAGTAAGAGACACAACCGTCATTGATCTTCGTAAAGGTCATCGACTCAACCACAGATTGAAGGAGAGGGTCGACAGCCTCTCCGACGATGCGCTGAACTTTGATTGGCGCGTTAGTCGTCAACTTGTATTCGGTCACCGTCACCACACCAGTTGTTGGGTCCTTGACGTTTAGCTTCAAATGCGAGCTCGAGACAATCTCGAAGGACTCGCCTTGTTCGATGTCTTTTCGCAGACTGACAGACACGCGATACATCTCTTTGGACGAGTAATGCCGCAGATTCGCCATCGAGGACGCAGTGCTAGTACCAAGAAAAGCCGCGATAGAGATACCACCAACTATGATGGCGCCAGAGCCTGCGGTGAGCGTCTCTGCGACAGTGAATGCACGTTTTCGTCTCATTGTCTTGCGATTAGTCCCTGGAGTTCGTAGCTCCGAGTCGTTGAGTTAGATCCACCCGATTGCCAACCAATCGCAATCACAATCTTCTTAATGTCTGCATCATAGTCGGACACGGTCACGGTCCCAGTTGCCGATGCTACCGAGTCCACCCCGCCCGTTAATGAGAACTCGTAGACGTCTTCCGAGTCAACAGCCCCGATTCCGGCGGCAACAATTTCATCCGCGTTGAGTCGGCCATATCCCAGGTCTTTGAGCCGGTCCATTTTCGCCTGAGCGATGTCCGTCATCTGCAAGTACTCACGACTCGCAGTTTGTCCCTTGGTCGCCAAGGGAATCAGAGTAGCAAGCATGGCGATTGACATCCCCGCGAGGACGACGCCAAACATCACTTCTATCAAAGTGAATCCACCCCTATTGCTGCGCCCTAAAGCCCGAGACCTCATGGTTCTGGACTTCCATTCTGCGACTAACTCTGCGCCAGAAACATTGCTAGTTCTTTGAGATTGGGGCCCGTGTCCTCTTTTCCGGTAAGACTCCGATCTGAGTCCGTTGGCCAAAGTTTAACGAATCTCCTCCGGACCCATGTAAAATCGTAAAGATGGCAAAAGGCAAAAAGGTTTTGGCTGGGTGCGGAGTTTTTGTGCTTCTCGGCGGAGCAATTGCCTGGTTCAGCCCCGCCGGGGACGCTGTTCGGGACCTCCTCAAAACCGGAATCCTCGACAAAAACGAGGCGAACGCCAAATTTGAGGGCGACACCATCGTTCACCTCAAAGCCCTGCAAGTTGCCGCGGGCGTGTATCACCAGAGCGAAGAGAAGTTCCCCGAGGCGGCGACTTGGATGGACGATCTCTTACCTCGCCTCAAAACCGGCGACCTCGCCCAGGGCGAGGCAGAGAAGAAACTCGTCCGCCCCGACCTACAATCTCAGCCCGGAAAGTTCGGTTACGCCATCAATTCTGCCCTCGCCGGAAAATATCAGGGCGACTTAAAGGACGACAAAGCCGTCCTCTTTTTTGAGAGCGCAAAAATCGACAAAAACTCCGCTGGCGACCCAGAAAAGGATGGCCAAAAGGGCGGAAAAGCGATCACCTTCAAAGGTGAGATTGTCAGCTTGCCCTAATCGGGTTGCAAAACCCGCCGCGCATCAGCCATAATCTTCTTTCGGCATGACTAGAAATAGTTGCGCCAAGAGGTTTGAACCATGGCCAAGAAAGGCGAAGTCCGCGAAATTATCCGCCTCGTATGCACCGAGGATGGCAAAAGCTATTACACCACCACCAAGAACAAGCGCAACACGCCTGATCGACTTGAGCTGATGAAGTTCAATTCCAACCTCAAGAAGTACACGCTACACAGGGAAAAGAAGTAATGCCAAACCCAAAACGACGTTTTAGCCATCAGCGAACCGCTCTTCGACGAACCAACTACACCGCAACCCTTCCAGAGATCACTCTGACCAAGCAAGTTGACGGCGAACCGTTCCGACTCAACCACAACGCCAGCCCCGAAGGCTACTGGAAAGGCCGACGCCTTCCCGGCTTCAAGGACTGATCCGTTTCGGCTCTAGGCGCAAGTTTCAAGTCTCAAGCTCCGTTTGCTTTGCGAACGGAGCTTTTTTGCTTGCGAAGCGTCTTTTAGAACATGATTTGTTCGATTCTTTTCGCACTCGCCGTCCATGGACCGGCGGATGACTATCCGCCCGAAGTCCGCCGAGAGTTGATCAAAGTCGAAGAGTTTCTGTCGCAAGCCGACACGATTCAGACATCGTCTCTGATCGGGCACAAAGCGCAGACGGAAAAGAAGTTCTTTCTGCGGACAGCGCTTCGGTAGCGGCAGGGCGAATAGCACCGCCAAAACCGCACCCGCAAACGGTCAAGACGCAGAACTTAAGCGGAAAGGAGAGGGAGAAGGTGGTCACATTTTTCCACTCGCTGACAAAGCCGCCGATCCAAGGACCCGCGAAGTGTTTCTTCCCTCGTCACTCGATCTTCGCTCGAAAGGGCACGAGACGGATCGATATCCAGATTTGTTACGAGTGCGTCACCATGACGGTGAAGTCGTCGGACAAGAAGCTCAACCTGTATCTCGGGATGAACCGAGACACCCGAGCGGCGGCAGACAAACTTTTTGGCTACGTGTCGAAAAACTCAAAGGCGTAAACTGTTTCGATGCGCCAGTTCTGGAAATTTGCGAAGCCGAAAGGGCCGGGATTTGGAATATCGAAGAACTTCTACCTCTCTGTCCTGGCCGGAGTCCCGGTTCTGCCGCGATTACCGAGCTCATCGCTCCAAAGCCGGAGGGCGGCGCCCTCGATGGCTTTGGAGTTCCGCTCGTCAATACCAACGACAAATCGCTCCTCGCCCAGCCGATGCAGCGGGGCATCTACGCTCTCTCGACCAAGGATCAGAAGAACGTCGTGCGGATGATGATCATGAACGCCGAAGAGGCGGGCTTTAGCCCCGAGGCCATCGCGACCTCTCGCCTCGCCGAGCGGGTGACGCCTGAAGTGCTAACCCGAATCCGCTCCACCTGGCACCTGATCCAGCTTAGTTGGGAGAGCCACGACCCCGAGGTCTATCCTGCGCTCGATTTCTTCCTCAGCATCGCCCGTCGCCTCGCCCAAATCACCGACGGCATCGTCGCCGATCCGATCAGTGAGCGGTACCTGCTCCCCGATCAAGTCTTCATCAACCCCCGTGTCGACCCGTTGATCGATGCCCGCGAGCATATTTTCATTCACTCCCGCCCGCACGAAGATTTGTTGCACGTCTACACCAAGGGACTTAGCAAGATCGGCCAACCCGAGCTAGAACTGTACGGCGTTCCGCCTGACGTTTACGACCAAGCTGGACGCCTCCTCATGTCCGCCGCCCAAGGCGTATTCATGGGCTTCCTTGTTGGTAGCGGCTCCGATGTCGCCGGGTTCGAAGCCAGGGAAGGTGGACACGACAAGTCCCGCTGGGAAGGAATCCCGGTTCTAGAGCTACTTCCCCCGACCGGAGTTCCGGTCGGGCAGATCTTGTCGAATTGGGAGCGCTAGAGGCCAGGACCTTTAACCTTAACTTTCGAGGCGCCCTTTCCTTTGACCTGATGGGAGACGATTTTGCCGTCTTTCCACTTAAAATCGACACTGAGTCCGCCACGAGCTCGGAAACCCTTCACCTCGCCTTCCGATGCCCACGCCTTGGGCAGAGCGGGGAGAAGGAGGATTTCGCCGGGCTTGCTCTGCATGAGCATCTCGGCGATGCCGGCGGTAGCTCCGAAGTTCCCGTCGATCTGGAAGGGTGGGTGGGCGTCGAAAAGATTCTTGTAGGTTCCGCCGCCATTGGAGTAGTTGAAGTCGGCGCTTCCGGTCGGGCGAAGGAGTTTGTTGAGTTGGAGGAGGGCGTGGTCGCCATCTCTGAGACGAGCCCAAAAATTGATCTTCCAGGCGAGCGACCAGCCAGTGCCATCGTCGCCTCGGGTGGCGAGGGTTTTGCGGGCTCCATCGGCAAGCTCGGGGGTGGTGTCAACGTCAATCTCGAAGGCAGGGTGGAGGCCGTAGAGGTGAGAGACGTGTCGGTGCTTTGGCTCGGGCTCGGGGTAGGGCTCGAGCCACTCCATGATTCGGCCATCGGGGCCAAGTCGTGTGGGCGCGAGTTGGGGAATCGTCTTGATGAGGCGCTCTGCGAACTCGTGGTCTTGGCCGAGGATCTTGGCAGAATTTGCGACGTTCGTAAAAAGCTCACGGACGATCTGGTTGTCGATCGTTGGTCCCATACAGGTCGTAAGGTTGTCGCTACCTAACCTAAACGAGTTCTCTGGCGAGTTCGAAGGAGCGGTGACTAGCCAGCCATGCGTTGGCTCTTTGATGAGCATCGACAGGAAGAATTCGGCGGCGCCCTTCATCGTTGGATAGACATCCTTCAGGAACTTCTTGTCACCCGTGAACGCATAGTGATCCCACATGTGGGCGCTTAGCCAAGCTCCGCAACTAACGGTCGAGCCCCAGCTGGCGTCTTCTCCCGGCGAGGTGAAGAACCACGGGTTCGTCGCAAAGTGCGCCACCCATCCTGGCGCATCGTAATACGCCTTTGCGGTCTTGGACCCGTTAGGGACCATATTTTTGGTGAATTCAAAGAGCGGCTTCGCGCAGTCGCCCAAGCCGGTTATTTCGGCCGGCCAATAGTTCATTTGAAGGTTGATATTGAGGTGGAAGTCGGCGTTCCAGGGAGTCTGGAGCTCTTCCGCCCAGATCCCTTGCAGATTCATTGGGAGTGGGGAGTCTGGCCGGGAAGCCGAGATCATGAGGTAGCGGCCGAAATTATAGTACAGCGCAGCGAGTGAAGGGTCGTGGGCGCCTTTTGCGTTGTTCACCAACCTCTCATCGGTCGGTTTCTGAGACATTGAACCTGCGGAAGGAAGCTCGATTTTAGAGCGATTGTAGAATTTCGCGAAGTCCTTTTGGTGCCGCTCGAGCAAGGTTGACCACGACTTTTTGGACGCAGATTCGAGCCGGCCGCCGACGGTCTTCTCGAAGCCCGGATCGAACATTGAGGTACCCAGCGAAGCAATGATCATGTATCCCTGGGTCGGGTTCACTTTGAGACCATTACCGACTGGCTCGACCGTTCCCCCGTTTAGTAAGACACGGATTTCACCTGCGAATCGAACGCCCTCGATGCCGGCTTGCCCGCTTTTGAGCTGACCACGGACACTGATCGTATCCCCCTTTGAGGTAACAGTGCAGTTCTCGGCTCGGTCAAAAGTAAGCGTGAAACTTTTATCCCAAATTGGGTTGGAATAGACAAGAACTTCATCTGGCTTGCTGACGAACGCCATCGTCGATTCGCCGACAACCGCAAACGCACCTGGGAGGTAGAGACCTAGGCGCGGGTCTTGCCCCTCTGCATCCGCGTGTGTCAGTCGCAGATTTCCGAAGACCTGATATGCACCATAGGGTGCGTCCTTCGCGTGTCCAAAGCTAGAGCCGGGCCCCTGGCAGACAAAGGTCTTTTGAACGAGCTGTTGAGCTTCCTTGTTCTTCCCTTCGAGAAGCAACCGCCGAATCTCAGGAAGAGATTTGTGGGCTTCTTTTCGGTCGGCATCATATGGCGAACCAGACCACATGGTCGACTCATTGAGCACGATTCTCTCTTCGCTCGTGCCACCGAACACCAGTGCACCGATTCTCCCGTTGCCAAGCGGCATCGCTTCGTAGAACTTCTCGGCGGGCTTGTCGTATCGCAGTACTTGAGACGGGTCGTCCCCAAATGGGGAGGTCAGTAAGCTGGCAACGACAGCGGCGAACATGCCCTGAGTTTAGCCTTTAGGCCAGCATTTCCGCCGCACGCCAGCCACATTCGAAGGCGTCTTCGATATGCCCGCCCATCAGGCCGTCACTCGCGACCAGCAGTCTCGATCCGGGCTGATTCACGTTCTCAAACCGAGCCAACGACTCGGGCTGGCTGTACTTCCATTTCTTCACCATTGCCACCTCGGGAGATTCAAAGTTAGGTCCGTAAAGGTGTTTTAGGAACGACGTTGTGGCCTCAATGAAATACTCATCGGGCTGAGCGTAGTTCTGGAACGAGAAGCGCGCACTGAGCTGGGCCACAAACGCTGCCCCCCCCTCCGGTGCCCGCCCCGGAACCTTTGCGCTCTCCACCGACAGCCAGGTCAGCGGATGAATCTGCTCGGTGTCAATCAACGCATGATAGGGCGTCTCGATGGGTGCTTTGTAGCCGAGCATCACCGAGACGCAAGAACGGTACGAAACATTCGCCACTGGGCGAGATTCACCCAGCGACCAGAGGAGTTGGCAGGTCTGCGGGATGGGCGGGGTGAGAATGACGGCGTCGAACTCTTCGCCCGCCACTCCAAACCGCTCCCCGATTCGGCTGAGTTCCAGAACATCGGTATTGAGCCGAACATCGGTGCCTTCGCCGAGCAGGTTTGCAAAGGTCTGGATTCCGTTTTGGTAGCTGTAACGGGGGGTGGCGTTCGCGGCTGAGCTCCCAGGGGCAGTCCGGAGTCCCGAGTGCGTCCAAATGGGCTTTGCGATCTTGACTAGCTCGGTCGTTGGCAGCTCGCTGAGCATAATCCGCTCGATGGTCTTCCCTCGCGGCGTGATGCTGGTCGCCCCGACATCGAAGGTATAGCCGAGCTTGTGCTGGCGCGAGTTGACTCGTCCGCCGAGCCCGCCGCTCTTTTCAAAAACGACAACTTCCCTGCCCGCTTGCCTTAACCGATAAGCCGCCGCCAGCCCCGATACCCCCGCGCCAACGATTGCGACTCTCATCCAACTAATACTCTACCGCTACATCACCACAATACTGCGCGGAGGGATGAGTGTGAGGGGGTTGTGCGACTCGGGGCCAGTGAGGACCTCGCGCCAGTCAGCGAAGTTTTCAGTAGTGATCAGCCGGTACGCGTTCCGCAGGCCATTCTCCATGTTCTCCGGCCGGTCGATGGGGCAGAGTTTGTAGAGGTCGGTCGGTTCCCAGCTGAAATTTGCCAATATTGTTCGCCCGCCCCGAATCATGAGGAAGAACGGCTCCCACTCGTGAATCTCCAGCTCCGTTGGCGAGTCCTTGAAAAGTTCAAGAGCAAGCGCAAAACCAGATTGCTGAAGGCGCGCGGCGTCGCCGAAGATCGCGTAATTGGCGCGACCTTTCGCCGCTCCGGCGATGCCTCCGAGGGCGAACAATGCGCCTTCGATTGAATCTGGATGGGGGTGTTCGATGGGGCCAACTAGGTTCGTTTTCGAGCCAAATCCCCGGGCAGTGTAGAGCTGGTCTTCGATGGTCCAGCCCGCTTCCAAGCTCGTGAGGGTATCGGGCAGATGGATGTCCGGGCGCACTGACCACGCCGAGCCTTCAATCTCGTCGTAAGCAGGCCGTGAGCCATTGAGTTGCATGAATGCCCACGTTGCGGTAGCCAGGCGTTTGCCACCGCGCACCTTGTTCAGCTTCTGCCACTCGCTCGGCGGAGCTAGGCAGATTCCGTCGTCAGGCGAAAACTCGACCGGAAGCGAGGCGGTTTGAGTTTGCAAGAAGACGGGTCCGCCGAGCTTCTTCGCTTGTTCAACGCCGTTTTGGTCGGCTAACCAGCAATTCAGGCCAAGTGCCCTGATTTGCTCCGCTTCGGATTCGGACATTGCCCGGTTTACGGCCGCTCCCAGGCGTGGGAGAACGCCGGTACAAGCTTGAAGTCGCACTTCTGATTGAACATTCGTCAGGTCGATAATGACCTTCACGCGCTGATGAATCTTGTCGCCCGTTTTGATGTCAAACGGCTTCTGCCACTCTTGCGGCCGAGAATAAGTTTTGTACGAAGCATCGCCATAGTTCCGCTGGTCTTCGGTCTCGAACACCTCGCCGTAGAACTCGGTTCTCACATGAACGCCGGGCGAAACGTCCAGCGAGATCGCCTTGACGTCCTTGAACGGCTGATCCGGCTTGATCGACTTTGGAAATGAGGCCTGATCGCACTCGCCGTGGTTGTGCTCCACCTCGCACTTCAGCCCCTGATGCGAGCGCGGATGAAGCACGCAGATGCCAGTTCGGTTCGACTTGAAGTCTGATTTCGCTTCGCCTTCGAACTCGTATTCAATCTCGACCCGGCTGTCCTTGAGAGCCGCACGAACAGCTCCGCTCCACCCGAAATGAACTCCGTCCTGGCCAACGCCCGCCTGCCACTTAGCGTTCCATCCCGATGCCGATGACTGATAACTGACGTCTGACAGCTTCGGAATCGGCGTCCCCCAGTCCGCCTTTCTCACCGCCGCATAGATCCCCCGAATCAGCTCTATTGAACCCACGCGGACGTAGCGCAGATAGCCGGACTCGGGTTCAAAATCAAACTCAACTTCGCCAAGTCGGACATGGATCGGATTCATTGCATAAGGTTATCCCCCGCGTCGCTCCAAAATCTGTCAGAATCTAAGGAAAAGCCATGACCCAGATTCGCGAGAACATTTTTCGAGTCACCGCCGACGAGCTTGGTCGCCCCGAAGATCGCGGCTACTTTACGGTCGATGGGCTAGGCGAAGTTCTGATCGATCAGGCTGACCTTCGGTACGTCGGCGAAATGGATGCGCTGGGCTACGAACCCGCTTTTTACGTTAGCAAGTCTAAGGCGCTCAACGGCGCGTACGTCGTCGTTGGACGCCAACACAAAGCCTAACGCGGTGCCTTAAAGGCATGGCAGATAGCGATTGCCAGTGCGTCGGCAACGTCGTCCGGTTTTGGATCTTCTTTCAAAGCAAGAAGCCTGCGAACCATAAAGGTCACCTGCTTCTTGTCCGCCCCCCCGTTTCCCACCACGGCCTGCTTGATCTCAGGAGGCGAATACTCGGTCCAAGGAATGCTCGTCTCGGCGGTTGCGAGTAGGATCGTGCCGAGAGACTTGGCGACATCCATCGCGGTGGTAACGTTTTTGGTGAACAGGAGCCGCTCAGTGGCGATAGCGTCAGGGTGGTGTTTCTCAATAAGTTCCACCACGCCTTCGTGAACCATTCTCAGCCGGTCGGGGAGGGCGATTTTGGGAGTCTTGATCAGGCCGTAGTCGAGGCACTCGAGCTTCGAGCCCACGCGGCGCACAACTCCGTAGCCCACGCGCTCCAAACCAGGATCAATTCCGAGGATTAGCATGGATCAGCTCTAGGTTTGTGCGCTATTTGCACCGAGCAAAAACGATCAGCAATAAATTGCCTGCTGCTTCGCCTTCTCGTGATTCGGGTTCACGCTCAGGATGAACTTGAGGTGTCCGCAGGCGCCCTCGTAGTCGCCAAGCATCATCATCGTCATTGCGAAATCGTAGCGCACGTCCAAGTTGTGTGGGAACTGCTTTGCTAGTGCCTCAAGGGCGGTCAGCGAGCCATCAAAATCCCCCTCGAAGCCCAAGATCAAGGCGAGCTGGTGCCGGGCATTCACATGGTTAGGATCGGCCGCAAGAACGCGACTCAACGTCGCCTTCGCGTCTCCGTAGTTCCCCTCGCATCGCTGCTCGAAACCCTTTTGATACAGATCCTCAATGTTCATGTAAATGATATGTTCGCCGATTATACAGAAAGCAATGCGGGACTGTAAAGCATTCAGTCCCGCAATGTTGTCTCAAATTGTCCCAGGCTCTAACCTTGGGGGCGTTTTTGCTGGCGCCGCAGGCTTCTCGGCGTCCTTTGGCTCGGTCGTCACCGGAGGCTCTTCGACGTGCTTCAAGGCCGGAAGTTCGCGCCCTTCCATCACCGCAAGGAACTCCTCGCGGTCCAAAGTTTCTCGCTCTAGGAGAGAGCTTACGACTGCATCGAGTTGCTCTCGGTGCGAAGTGAGAATCTCAATAGCCCTGGCTCGGCAACGATCCACGATCGCATGAACTTCTTCATCGATTGCCTTGGCAACGTCTTCCGAGTAGTTTCGCTCTTCATAGTAGTCACGACCCAAGAACGGGTTCTCACGCGATGCGCCGATCGCCAAGGTGCCGAGTTTGTCGCTCATGCCGTACTTGGTCACCATTGCCCTAGCTATAGCGGTGACGCGCTGCAGGTCGTTCGATGCGCCCGTCCAGACTCGGCCGAAAGCGATCTCCTCAGCAACTCGTCCGCCCAGAAGCGATGTGATGTCGTCCAGAAGTTCTTCTTTCGAGACCAGATACTTGTCCTGATCCGGCATGTGCCAAGTCGAACCAAGCGACATTCCGCGCGGCAGAATCGTGACCTTGTGAACGTTGTCCGAATGCTCCAGAACTTCGCCGATGACGGCGTGTCCGGCTTCATGGAAGGCGATGACCTTCCGCTCTTCGCCATCCATGATTCGGCTCTTGCGCTGAGGTCCGGCGATCACGCGATCCAGGGCCTCTTCAAGGTCCTGCATGCCGATCTTGGTTCGATTGTGTCGAGCAGCGAGTAGCGCGCCCTCGTTGAGGGTGTTGGCCAGGTCTGCGCCGGTAAAGCCAGGGGTTCGCTTGGCTAGCGTGTCGATATCGACATCGCTATCCAGCGGCTTGCCCTTCGAGTGAATATTCAAAATTGCTTTTCGGCCAACTTGATCCGGGGCATCCACAACGATCTGTCGATCGAATCGACCTGGGCGAAGGAGTGCCGGATCAAGAACGTCCGGTCGGTTCGTCGCCGCGATCATGATGACTCCAGAGTTGGGGTCAAAGCCGTCCATTTCAACCAGAAGCTGGTTTAGGGTCTGCTCGCGCTCGTCGTGACCGCCTCCCATTCCCGCGCCGCGTTGTCGACCGACGGCGTCGATTTCGTCAACAAAGATCAACGAGGGCCGGTGAGCTTTAGCCGTCTCAAAAAGGTCTCGAACACGGGCCGCACCCACACCAACGAACATCTCAACGAAGTCCGAACCGGAGATATGGAAGAACGGAACTCCCGCCTCGCCAGCGATGGCTCGGGCAAGGTGAGTCTTTCCAACACCTGGAGGGCCCGTCAGCAGGATTCCCTTCGGAATCTTTGCTCCCAGAGCCGCATATTTCTTGGTGTTTTTCAGGAAGTCGACGACTTCAAAAAGCTCCTGCTTGGCTTCATCGATGCCAGCGACGTCGTCAAAAGTGACCTTAGGTCCGCTCTCGCCAACCCGCCGAGCCTTGCTCTTGCCAAAGTTCATCGCCTGGTTGCCGTTCTGCTGAGCGGCGCGGAAGACGAGGAAGTAGAACATCAAGCCGACTAGCAGCATCGGCGCAAGAACCGAGAAAATTCCGACCAGTGCGTTTCCGGCAGTGTTCTCCTCAAACTTGACGGGGATCAGCCTTTTGTTTGCCTTCTCCCGGCGCCCATTTTCCTCGTCAATCTTGGCCAGCATGCTCTTACCAGCTTCCGAATTTTGCTCTGCCCAGGTGAGTTCAAAGGGGGTGTCTCCCTCGGTTTTCCCGGCGATCTCCTTCCCACGCCAAGTAATCTCGTTGATATTGGCGAGCGAATCGTTAAACTTTGCACTGTCCCAGGTTTCAGGTGACTTGCCCGCCAAGCGTAAATTGTTCGGATTTGCCACCATCATCACGAGCAGCGACACTACGATCAGTGACACCACGGCAAACAGGGCATTTCGGTTATTTCTCAATGTTTCTCCAACAGATGTAAGCTCAAATACGCTTGTTGTGCGTCAGTCGTTGCCGACTGGCGAATGACCTATTATCGGCTCAAACTCCAGCACCAACACCCGCTCACACTCGGGTTCCTTATCTATTCTGTGCGATAAACACACCCCTGGTGCCCAAATTGGACCGACAAAGTCGCAGATAATCGGTAATCGCGACCTTGCCGCTTTGGTCAATTTGGCCTCAGAAAGCAGATCGCTCAGCTTCCGTGTGCCCGAAAAACCTAGAGGCTGCATCGAGTCACCAGGTTGAACGGATCGGAAATAAAGTTCGCCTTGAGTCTTAGCTATGCTCACTTCGACGCGCAAGGCCGTTCGGTCGTTCCTCTTTTCTGAGCGAGGGGCGTGGTGAGCTGTGATTTTCCAGCCAAACTCCTCACTTTCAGTTTCGCCTGGGCAAGTGAGTTTGAACCGGAATGGTTCGGTTGGTTGGAGCTGCCGAAAGTGCAATAGCTTCTCGTCCCACTCCGCGACGACGGTGCCGCCTTCCGCCGTTACCGAGCCGCTGACGTTAGCCGAAAATCCTGAAGCAATCGCCTCGGTTTGTTCAAAGTCAATCGCTCCGCCCAACGCGGAGACTGCGAGCCGACACGCCCTTTTGAACAGCACCGGCGGCAAGGAGCCTATTGCCGTCCGGTCAAAAGCTACTTCCGCATCCCGCGTCAAAAAACCCAGCGAGCCATTCAACAAGGCCTCAGCCCGTTCCAGAGCATTCGCCGCCGCTCCGTTCAGAAACTGATCTTCCTCATCGATGATGCTCGCGCAACGGAGTATTGCCGACTCATAAGCCGGATTGACCAAAGCCAGCTCCGGCGAGACCCGATGCCGAATCCGTGCCCGAGAAAAGTCCATCGACTCATTCGCCGGGTCGTTATGAAACCAGAGCCCGTTTTCCTGACAGTAAGCCAGCGTTTCCGAGCGAGAAAACGGCAATAGAGGCCGAATCAACCCGTTTCTCGACGCATCAATCCCCGTTAGCCCGCTCGGGCCGGTTCCCCGAACCAGGTTGAAAAGTATGGTCTCCACCGAGTCAGTTCCAGTGTGAGCAGTCGCGACAAGATCGCACTCATACTGCCTAGCTGCCTGGTTGAAGAAGTTGTAGCGAGCCATCCTTCCCGCTTCCTCAATTCCGATTTTCAGGTCTCTCGACATTCTGGGGACATCCGCTTTGCCAACCATAAAAGGGATGTTTAGCGACCTGCAAAACTCTTCGCACCGAGCCATTTCCTTGCCTGCTTCTTCTCGCTGGCCGTGATGCAAATGTGCCGCCATACAAGGAATATTTAGTCGGTTGAGCAAGTGAACCAAACAAGTGCTATCCGCCCCGCCGCTGTAGCCAACCAGCACGCGCGAACCCACCGGAATGATTCCAGACTCAGAAAGGTGTCGCCGAAGCCGCTCAAGCACCCCTAAAGTGTAGCCTCACCACCGGTCATGCACGTGCAACCGAATCAGTCGGTCATAGACCGACTTCACCGCCGTCATCACCCCATCCCCGAGCGGCAGAGCCTCCGACGCCGCGCAGTTCTGCGCGACCTGCTCCGCCCGCTTTCCGCCCGGAATCACGGCGGAAACGCCATCGTGCATCAGAATCCACTTGAGAGCAAATTCCGCCATTGTCATCTCCTTTGGCACAAGGGGCTTCAGTGCTTCGACCGCTTCTAGTCCGACCTCAAAGGGAATTCCCGAGAAGGTTTCGCCCTTATCGAATCCGGCTCCCTCACGGTTGAACGCTCGGTGATCGTCAGGCGCAAACGTCGAAGCCGCCGACATCTTTCCGGTCAGCATTCCGCTGCTGAGCGGGAGTCGAGCCAAAACCCCAACCTGCTTCGCTTTTGCCTGCTCCAAAAACAGCGACGAAGGACGCTGACGAAAAGCGTTGAAAATGACCTGGACTGACTGGCAACCGGGATACTCCATCGCCTTCAGGCCCTCCTCTACCCGTTCCACACTCACGCCCCAATGCTGAATCTTGCCCTTGGCTTTCAAGTCTTCAAGGGCCTGAAAGACCTCAGGGCGATAGTAAACACCCGTCGGAGGGCAGTGCAGCTGGACCAAGTCCAGCGTCTCCATCCCCAAGTTTTCCCTCGACCGATCCACAAACGCCTCCAGGTTCGCTGCATTGTAGCCGTCGGCAGAGTGCGGATTCAGCCGCCGTCCAGCCTTTGTCACCACATAAAACGGCGTCGAAGTTTCGGTTCTTAAGCGCCGTATTAGCCTCTCACTGTGCCCATCGCCATACACATCTGCGGTGTCGATGAAATTCACACCGCATTCGAGAGCCTTGTGCAATGCCGCCATCGACTCCTCATCCTGAACCGGCCCCCAAGTTCCTCCGATGGCCCACGCTCCAAACGAGACCTCGCTAATCTTCCATCCTGTCCGCCCGTACGCTCGATACTTCACTCACGAGAGTTTAACCTTTCGGACTTCCATCGCGTAGAAGCCAAACGTGCAACGAGCCCTTTGCTGGATCCGCCGCGACCTGCGACTTACCGACCACCGTGCGCTATTTCAAGCCACTGAGGCCGCCGAGGGCGTGGCAGTCGTTTTCATTTTTGATCCCGCGATTCTCGATCCTCTCGACCGCGACGACACGAGAGTCAACTTCATCCACCAATCACTGGTCGAGATTGGCGAGAGGCTCAAGCAACGAGGCTCGAGTCTGGTGGTCCGTCATGGCGATCCGGTCGAACTGATCCCCCAACTTGCCCGAGAGCTGCGAGCCGACGCCGTCTTCACGGCCCACGATCTAGAACCCGACCCCCTTGAACGCGACCGCCGGGTCCGCCAGAAACTCCTCGATCAGGGCACCGAATTCCGAACCTGCAAGGACCACCTCGTGCGCCAAAAGAGCGAGGTTTTGAGCCAAAGCGGCACCCCATTCAAGGTCTACACCCCCTACAGCAAAGCTTGGAAGGCGGCTCTCAACCCCGAGAAAGATCTCGCCGAATATACGCCGAACCTCACGCGCCTACTGCCAGAGTCGGAGTTGACCAGCGTCCTCCGACCCTGGTCCATCGACGACATCGGCTTTCAGATCAACAGCCCCTGGCTGAAACCTGGCGAAGACGCGGCAAGAGCGCGCCTCGCCGCCTTCCTCCCCAAAATCGACGCCTATGGCGACCAGCGAGATTTTCCCGCCATCGAAGGCACCAGCTACCTCTCTGTCGATCTCCGATTCGGCACGATCTCCAACCGCGAACTATTCCGCCAAGCCCTCACGCACGACTCGAATGGCGCAGAAAAGTGGCTCAACGAACTCATCTGGCGAGAATTCTACGCAGATGTCCTGGCCAACCATCCCCACGTCGTCCGTACCGCATTCAACCCGATCTACAATGATCTCGAATGGCCCGGAACCGACGAACTTTTCGAGCTTTGGATAGCTGGGCAAACCGGGTACCCAATCGTCGATGCCGCAATGCGCTGCTTCAAAGAAACTGGCTGGATGCACAACCGCCTTCGCATGATTGTCGCCTCGTTTCTCACCAAAGATCTGCTGGTCAACTACAAAAAGGGCGAGGCGTACTTCGCCTCAAAGCTCCTCGATTTCGAGCTCGCCAGCAACAATGGCGGCTGGCAGTGGGCTGCCTCTGTGGGAGTTGATGCCCAGCAATATTTCCGCATCTTTAACCCGTTTCTCCAGAGCGCAAAGTTTGATCCAGAGGGGAAATTTGTCAAGGAGTGGGTTCCAGAGCTCCGTAGCCTCACGCTATCGGATATTCATGAACCTACGCACGAACAACGGCGCGGTGCCAACTATAGAGCCCAAATCGTTGACCACGCCACTCAGAGACAAAAGGCTGTAGACCTGCTCGCGAAAAAGCCCTGACCCACGAAAAGTGGGCCAGGGCGACAGCTCATTTGGAGGAGTCTGTAGGGATCGCATCGATCATCGACCCGCAGATGCTGGCCTCTGCGGCCGTGTCGAACTGGATGTACACCCCTGTTGCCGGCCAGCCGGTCCCCTTGAGGTCCAGTCCCTTTTTGCCCGCAGATGGCTCCGACCCAAAAACGGTCCATGTCTTCACACCAGCAGCCTTTTCTGCCTGCATGTCCGCAATGACGTTCGGGTGAATGTAGGTAGCGTTTGCCCCTGCGAAAGCCGTGACGTTGTTCCAGGTCACTTGGGTTCGGGCGATACCCGCGACTGCGAGCGAGAGAACGACGAGAGTTGTTGCTAGTACCTTTGAAGTCAATTTCATGACATATTCATACTACTAGCATTTTTTCGATACTAATACATTTGGTTATTTAATCACATAAATTTCCGTAAAGATACTACATTCATAGTCCAAAATAAACCGCTTCGGTTCTCAACACCAAGGCCGCATCTTGACCTAGGAACCAAACGGGCGCACAAGGCATCCGCCTGGTACCCTTATGGCAACAAAAATGGTTCACAACGTGCTCATCATCGGCTCCGGACCCGCGGGCTACACCGCCGCCCTTTACGCAGCTCGCGCTGACCTCAATCCGGTCGTTCTCGCCGGCTCTCAGCCTGGCGGACAGCTCACCATCACCACGGATGTCGAGAACTATCCCGGCTTCCCCGAAGGCATCATGGGGCCCGAAATGATGGAGCTTTTTAAAAAGCAAGCCGAGCGATTTGGAACCGAAGTGATTCACGAGCACGTCGACCGTGTTGACTTCTCCCAACGCCCCTTCCGCGCGTGGGTCGGCGAAAAGGAGTATCAAGCCAAGTCGATCATCATTAGCACCGGTGCGAGCGCAAAGTGGCTCGGACTTGAAAGCGAAGTCACCTTCGGCGGCTATGGAGTCAGCGCCTGCGCCACCTGCGATGGATTCTTTTTCCGTGGAAAAGTAGTCGCCGTCGTCGGTGGCGGAGACACCGCAATGGAAGAGGCCGACTATCTGACCAAACACGCCTCCAAGGTGTATTTAATCCACCGTCGCGAAGAGTTTCGGGCGAGCAAGATCATGGTTGATCGGGTTCTTGGCAACCCAAAAGTTGAAGTCATCTATAACTCGGCAATCGACAAGATTCTCGGGCAAACCGAACCATTCCCCAAAGTCAACGCCGTTCGGCTCAAGAACACTCAAACGGGCGAAACTAGCAATCTTGACCTCGACGGAGTGTTTATCGCCATCGGCCACAAACCCAATAGCGACCTGTTCAAGGGAATCCTCGACATGGACGAGACGGGTTATCTTCTTGTTCAACCCGGCACCACACGCACCAACATCGAAGGCGTCTTCGCCGCCGGAGACATCAGTGATTCGACTTACCGCCAAGCAATCACCGCCGCCGGAAGCGGCTGCATGGCGGCCATCGACGCCGAACGCTGGCTCTCGCACCACGCCTAGACGAATGCCGATCTTCGAGTACCGTTGCCTCGACTGTGGGCGCAAATACCGCGCCCTCGTCGGCATGACTTCGGATGCAACCGTCGAGTGTGAACACTGCAAGAGCCCCCGAGGCGAGAAACTCGTCAGCCGCCCCGGAAAATTCCGCACCGAGGACGACCGGATCGACGAAATCGCCGACCGCCTCGAACACTTCGGCGACCCCGAGTCCACCGCCGAGATGCGCGACCTCGTTCGCGAACTTGGGCGCGCGGCCGATGACGACGTTTCCGACGACATGGAAGAACTGCTCGAAGCCGACCTCGAAGGCAAACTGGACGACGAATTCTAGAGTACGTGTAAACTGTCAGGCACGATGA
This sequence comes from Fimbriimonas sp., assembly GCA_965248555.1. Lineage (GTDB taxonomy): Bacteria > Armatimonadota > Fimbriimonadia > Fimbriimonadales > Fimbriimonadaceae > Fimbriimonas. Next base: position 1,355,219 of record CBDFJP010000002.1, read on the forward strand.
ACAAGGTTTTTCCCAACGCCGAGAAAGCCCTCGAAGGCCTGGTCTTTGACGGAATGACGCTCATGTCCGGCGGATTCGGCCTCTGCGGAATTGCCGAACACCTCATCGTCGCCTTGCGCGATTCCGGCGTCAAGGACATCACCGTCATCAGCAACAACTGCGGCGTCGATGACTTCGGCCTCGGCCTCCTGCTCCAAACCAAGCAGATCAAAAAGATGGTCTCCAGCTACGTCGGCGAAAACGCCGAATTCGAGCGGCAATACCTCTCGGGCGAACTCGAACTTGAGTTCAACCCCCAAGGCACTCTCGCCGAGCGAATCCGAGCAGGCGGCGCCGGAATTCCCGCCTTTTACACCAAAACTGGATTCGGAACCCTTGTCGCCGAAGGCAAAGAGACCCGCCAGTTCGGCGGCGAAGACTTCGTCATGGAGACCGGCCTCGTGGCCGACCTTTCCATCGTCAAAGCATGGAAAGCTGACCGCTCCGGCAACCTCATCTACCGAAAAACCGCCCGAAACTTTAACCCGATGATGGCGACCGCAGGCCGAGTCTGCATCGCCGAAGTCGAAGAACTCGTCGAGATCGGCGAACTCGACGCCGATCAGATTCACACGCCATCGATCTACGTCAACCGCATCGTGGTCGGCGATAATTTCGAAAAAAGAATCGAGCGCCGAACAACGCGTCCTAATGCGTAAGTTCGTAGTTGCCTTCGCGCGAAATGTGGACTCTTGGCAGAAAGTGCTTCTTCTCAAACGCCGCATTGATCGCAGCGAGTTGCCCGTCCAGCTTCGTCTTCGCCTCAAAGCTCCGGCCAGGCAGAATCAGCACCTGAATCCGAGATTTGACATCCCGAGCCACCCCATAAATCTCCTCAATCGCCGGGTCGCCCATGGCGAGGCAGCCGATGCTGACGTTGCTCCCGTGGATGAAAATATCATCCCCCGGATCGCGCCCGGCGGAGCGAACGAGGTCGGCCTGATTCGGATAGTTCAGCCCCAAAGACAAATGAAACCGACTCTTTGGGTTAAACCGATCAACGTGATACCACCCCTCCGGAACTTGCCGATCTCCCCGCTGGAGCTTTGGCCCAGCCACCCCGCTGGCCGCCAAAATCGGATACGTCTTGACCAGCCGCAGCTTGCGAGTCCCCGCCCAAACTTCAAGCTCTTTTTCCTGCTTGAAGGCCCGGATGAACAGGGTTTTGGGAGGATAGGCGTGAAACAGTTCTCGCATTGGCTTGTTTTGGGGTGTCGCCCAGGCAAGGACCAGGCTCGCAATTGCTATCATAAGTAGATGAACCTTCGCGGACACGTTTGTGGTGCCCTCATTTTGCTCTCGACGCTGGCGATTGCCAACGAAAAGATTACTCTGCGCTGGAACGTGAAGCCGGAAGATCGCTACGAATATCAGATCCAGCTAAAAATGGATGCTGGCGATCATGGATTCCTCAAATCGACCATCCACTTCGCGGAACGTGTCGTCTCGGTGCAAGAAGATAGGATCGTTTCCTCGGCCTATGTCCCTGACCTCTCGTATCAGGCGACTGGCGATATGGAAGCAGCCAGAGCTGCATACGAGCTGATGAAGGGTGCTAAGTTCGAGTTTGAGCGGGACTCATTAGGCAAATCGCTCGCCAAATCCGAAGCCAGTACAGCTTCGGCCTCGGCCATTGATCTCGTCCTTCCAAAAGAGAGTGTGGGAATCGGAGACACCTGGGCCAACACCTTTCACCCCAACGACCAGATTGGCGATGTCAAGGTGACCTACACCCTCGAAAAGTTCGATCAGAACACAGCGACCATTCGGGCGGACATGACGGAAACCGAAAAGCTAGCGGTGGTGAAGCCGTATCGATTTGTGGTAGAGCGAGCTTCGGGACGCTACCGATCGGCTGAGGGTGCGTTTGAACTCACAATTTCTGGAGTCACCATGACGGTAAGCTTCTCCCACCGGACGATTTTTCCGTCCAAGTTGAGGAGCAATGGCGCTTAATCGAGCAGCAATGAGTTTCGGAATCGGGTTGATCTCATTCGCCTTGATGGGGATGGGTGCGCAAGAGCCCGTTCCTGAAAAAATCACGCTTAAGCTTGACCCAAAGGTTGATCAACGGTTCGAGTATGTCATTTCGATGGATCTGGATCTAGGTAAGAACGGAACACTCAGGGGATCGCTGACAACGGCGGACCGAATCCTCGAAGTCGGCGAGAAAAATTACACCGCGCGTCATTACATCGCCGACGCCAAATACGTAGGGACAAAAACTCAAGTTGAGCTGGCCGAGGCGTTAGAAAGCGAGAAAGGCACACAGGCCGAACACACTGTTGATTTTCGTGGCAAGCTCGTGGCGGTCGACGGAATTGATGATCCGACACCTGCGAACTTCGACCTCATTCTTCCCCCAAACCCCGTCGCGGCCGGTGACACTTGGGACGAGAAACTTCACCTGGAACAGAACGGAGTGGAAGTCTCCGTAAAATTCAAGTTAGAGAGTTTCACAGAAACCGAAGCCACGATTAGCGCAGCTGGTACCAGTGTGGCGGGCTACAGATTCGATAAACCGCACATCTACACCGTTGATCGCAAGACTGGAAAAATGCTCTCAGGGGAGGCACAAATGGTGATGAGCTATGGCGGGCTTGAGGTCAACACCAAGATGAAAACCACCCTCCTCTCCCCAAATTTGAGGAAGAAAAACTAATGGCGCTTAATCGAGATCAGTTGGCACAGAGGGCGGCGCAGGAGTTGCGCGATGGGTTCTATGTGAACCTAGGAATCGGAATTCCGACCCTCGTTGCGAACTACATTCCCGACGGAATGGAAGTCGCCTTGCAGTCCGAAAACGGAATGCTCGGCCTCGGCCCATTCCCCTTCGAGGGCGAGGAGGATCCTGACCTGATCAATGCTGGAAAGCAGACGGTCACAGAGATTCCAGGGTCGTCTTACTTCTCTTCGGCTGATTCCTTTGCGATGATTCGAGGCGGACATATCGACCTATCCATCCTCGGAGCCATGGAAGTCTCCGAAACCGGCGATCTCGCCAACTGGATGATTCCGGGCAAAATGGTCAAGGGAATGGGCGGAGCAATGGACCTTGTCGCAGGTGTAAAGCGTGTTGTCGTGGTCATGGAACACACCAACAAAGCCGGCGATTCCAAAGTCCTACCCGCCTGCACTCTCCCTCTCACCGGCCGCGCCTGCGTCGACCTAGTGATCACCGATTTGGCGGTTTTCTCAGTTGAACGCGGCACCTCCATGACCCTGCTAGAACTCGCCCCCGGAGTCTCCTTGGACGAAGTCAAGGCGAAGACCGCGGCGAAGTTCGCGGTCGCGGATGGGTTGCGGGAGATGGCTCTGGGTTAGCGCGCTTTCCACTGTGCTTCGTGCTCCATCCTCGCTTTTCTGCCTAGGGTGGGCTGAGGGAATCCGCTGGCCAGGAGGAATCTTACAACGTGATTGTTCTGACACCAATATGCGTCGTCAGCAAGCCCCCATCCTTTGTCTCCGGTTTCGCGGAATCGCGCTTTCCAGTCTGGGGTGAAGCGAATTGCGAGCTTGAGGAGTTCCATATCTCCATTTCGAGCGGCTCGGTAGACGGGGTGATCGCCGGCTGCGAGGGTGCCCCAAATCTTATTTTCGACTTCAGCAGAACCAGGGGGCTTTTCCGAAATCCCTCGGTTCCATAACGCTTTGATCAGATTCAGTCCCAATCGGCGCTCACGCTGATCATTGCGCCGGTGGGCCTCTTGTTCCGACTTCGTCAGCCATTCGTAGTGGTAATGCCAAGTTGGCAAGTGATTAGCCGATCGCTTGATGATCTCCCATCTCTCCTCTGGTGAAAAGGCGATTCCTGACTGCAAGCAGGCCATAACAAAGCTTGGATACGACGCGTTGGTGGGGTTGCGATTACCAAAAATCGCCCAGTGCTTGGGCTGGACTCCACTGGCATCGGGATGATTGACATCTAACCCTTGCTTCGCCAATGCGATAAAGACCGCGTCTGACATGTTCTCTGCTGCGAAGTTGATAAGCGTCGTTTGGTTTCCAGGCTTGACGTTAGGGTCTGCACCTTGATCAAGGAGCCAGAGTGCAATGTCCTGACGCCCGTGAGCCACGGCAAAACAGAGCGGTGTCCAGCTAGTTCCGGCGACCATCGAATCCACATCTGTCCCAACCAATTTAATGAATACCGGCAACGGAACTGGCTTCAAAATGGCATCAACTACGGCCCCTAGGGGCTTTCGATAACAGGACTCAGAGGGAGTTAGAGACTGCCCGAAACACCCAGCGGCTAACGGCAGGGAGAGAGCAACTACCGACGACTTCATGTTTGATGGAGACGTTTTAGGAGTCCCAACCGTTCCCATTCCAAAACCTAAAGTCGATTGCGAAGTTCGAACCCTAACCTGTTATGAATACCTGCCGATTCACTTAACAGGATGAATAGAGGCATTTATTCGAGCGCGAAGGCGATGCAGACCACCACACAGTGGATGGACGTCATTTCCAACAACCTGGCGAACGCTTCGACGGACGGCTATAAGTCCGACACGATTGCCTTTGCCGATGTGTTGGTGAAGAACATGTATGCCAACGGCGGCGACGGTAAGTTCCTCGGCAGCATCGGAAACGGCCCCGATGCCGTTGTCGAAAGCACTGACATGAAGCTCGGCCCCGTCCGCTCCACCGGAAATCCGCTCGATATCGCCCTTCAAGACCCTAAGCAGATGCTCGCGATCAGCGCGAACGGGCAAACCCAATACACCCGCGACGGAGCCCTCAAGCTCGACACCGAGAAGTTCCTGGTCACCCAGCGCGGCTTTCGAGTTTTGGACGACCGAGGAGTCCCCATCCAGCTCAAGAACGAGGGAGTCATCCACATTTCGCCCAATGGAGAAGTCATCCAAGGCACTACCGAAGTCGCCAAGCTCGGCGTCTTCACCGGAAATTTTAACAAGGAAGGCAACAACCTCTGGTCATGTCCCCAGCCGACCCGGGTGACCGAGCCAAACCTCGCCACATCGAGCCTTGAAGGTAGCAATGTTGACGCGGTTGCCACGATGGTTGACCTCATCAAGATCAATCGCCACTTTGAGATGAGCCAGAAGTCGATCCACACCCAGGACGATATGACCGGCAAACTCTTCGAGATTTTGAAACGCTAGTAGCCAATCGGTGACGACTAATGCTAAGCAGGATGCGAGGCGAAAACAAAGCAAAGGAAGGCAGAAGAATGACAAAAGACCAACATGTTAAGATCACTCAATACCTCCGCCACCGGAATGGTTGCCCAGCAACTGAACCTCGACGTTATCTCCAACAACCTCGCTAACGCCAACACAACCGGCTTCAAGCACCAGCGCGCCGAATTTCAAGATTTGATCTATCAAACCGTCCAAGCGGGCGGAACCTCGATCGGTAACAACCAAAAAACTCCCGGCGGTGTTCAGTACGGTCTCGGTGCCACCAACTCGGCAACCGCAAACGACTTCGCCCAGGGCGCGGCCCTGAATACAAATAATTCGACCGACGTCATGGTTGTCGGCGAAGGCTTTTTCCAAGTTCTCAAGCCAGACGGCACATTCGCCTACACCCGCGATGGCTCGTTCAAGCGCGACGCAACTGGAACTCTCGTGACCAGCGGAGGCTACAAGCTCCAGCCAGAAATTGTGGTCCCCGCAGATGCAACCTCGGTCTCCATTGGAAAGACAGGGAGTGTCGAGGCTCAAGTAGCCAGCAGCAGCACCCCAGTGACAATCGGTCAGATCAACCTTGCCATGTTCCCGAATGCGGCAGGTCTGACCCGCGTCGGAGGCAACATGTGGGCCGAAAGCACGGCCTCGGGAACCGCGACCATCGTCCCTCCCGAAACCGCCGGTGCAGGTGGGCTCATGGCGGGCTATCTCGAAGGCTCCAATGTCTCCGTTGTCGAAGAAATGGTCCGTATGATCTCCGCCCAGCGCGCCTACGAGATCAACTCGAAGGCGATCCAGACCTCCGACGACATGCTCCAGACCCTTAACACCCTCAAGAGGTAATCCATGATCTCCGCACTCATTTCTGCATTCTGCCTGGCTCCGGTGCCATCACTTTCGATCAAGATCGACGGCGAGGGATACCTGCGCTTCTCACGCGGCACAAACTTGCTCTATGCCAAGTCTGCCGTGTTGGTGGCTTCGCCCAAAGGGCTCGTCTCCCAAGACGGTTCGATCTTGGCCCCCAAGGTCTTTGCGCCATCGGGAACCAGCTCCTTGAGCTGTTCGTTGGACGGCGAGATCACTGCCGTGGTTGGCTCGACCGCGAAGTCCATCGGAAGAATTGTGCTCGCCGTTTTCAGCACGAAGCCAAGCTTTGTTGACTTCGGCGGAATGCTTTCGACAGCCGCCAAACCAGCATTGTCCAACCCCGGAGACGGCGTGGCAGGAGTGATAAGGCTCGAACGAGTTGCCACCAAAATGCAAACAAAGCCGAAGACAAACGGCACCGCCGGGCACGGCTTCTTGGCTCCGACCGCCGAAGTGGCCGTCCGCCCAGATAGCCTGCTTGAACAAGAAAACATCACTCTTGAGTCAATCGCCGACATCACCGGCGACCCGACATTGGTCAAGACTCTTAAGAACATCGACCTCGGTCGCACCCCCTACTTCGGCACAGCGCGAAGCATTACAATGGCGACGATCCGAGCGAACATCGCCGCTGCCCGCGTCGATATTCGAACTGTACAAATCACTGTCCCGTCAGGAGCGCAAGTCTCTCGAAAAAGCCAGTCGATCAGCATCGAATCCATCAACCAGACAGTTGGCGACACCTTCAAGAAGAAGTTCGGCATCGATGTGGATTTGGAACTCAAAACCCGCCAGTTCGCCGTCCCGGTTCCCGTCGGCGAAGCTACCGTGGAAGCCTCAAACCTTCAGATTCGGGACAACCAACTGAGCGTAACGGTTGACATCCTGGTCAACAAAAAGCTCTCCACTACCCTGAACCTAAACTACGCCACCGGAAACATTCCGCAGGTGAAGCTGGGCGACGACGTGAAGCTCAAAATGATCTCCGCCTCCGCGACCGTGGTGGTAAAAGGCAAAGCCCAAGGCACCGCCTACATCGGCCAAAAGGTCACCGTTAAAACCGAAACCGGTGCGCTCCAGACCGGAATCCTTCTTGCAAACAACACCGTTGAAGTGCGACTATGAAAAAGACTCTCCTACTCCTTTCCCTCATGCCATTTGTGGTATCTGCGCAAGCTACTAAGCCAGATGACGAGACATACGGTTCGCTGACGCCTAAGTCGTATAAACCGATTTTTCAGACGAGGAACGCCCGAAAGGTCGGCGACATTCTTACCGTCATCATCAGTGAATCCTCGAACGGGCAGTACCAGGCCAACGTTCAGAACTCGAAGAAGGACGCGAACAAGGTCGGGCCAAACAATATTCCGCTCGCGAACTGGCTCGGAGTTGGGCTGGTCAACACCCTTCTCTCTGGCGGCGACACCTCGGCCGATAGCCAGATGCAAGCCCAAGGAGCCTCCTCGCAGACCAACAAGCTCTCTGCTCGAATGTCGGTGACGATCAAGCAGATTCTTCCCAACGGCGTCTTCGTAGTCGAAGGAACTCGCGCAGTGAAAATAAACCGCGACACCCAGCAGATGACCCTTTCGGGCATGTGCCGACTGGACGACATCCGCCTCGATAATACGCTTCTCAGCGAGAACCTTGCCAATGCCGAGATCAAGTCCGAAGGCATCGGAATGATCTACCAGCGGCAACGACGTGGCTTCGTCACCAAGCTCATGGACTGGTTGTTCTAATGAAGATTCTCTCCACACTTTCCGCACTCCTCCTAGTGGCTATCGGCCTCGCCCAGGGTGGCCCATTTGTGAAGCCTTCAGGCAAAGCTGATGAAACCAAACCAGCCCAAGGCGAGCTTGACCGACGCCTCAAAGCGATGAACCTGGACGAGAAGAACGGCGTGTCCGTTCGGCTCAAGGACATCTCTCGCTTCCGAGGGATTCGAGGCAACACGCTCATGGGCTTCGGCTTGGTCATCGGCCTCGCCGGAACCGGCGACACCCGGCGTAATCCACAAGCGGCAGCTGCTCTTACCAACTATCTTAAGACGATCAACATGGACGCCCAGCTCTCGAACATGGAGCCAAAGAACGCGGCCTGGGTCGTCGTCACCGCCGAACTTCCGGCGTTCACCACAAACGGTCAACAGATTGATATCACGGTCTCCTCTGCTGGCGATGCCCAGAGCCTCCGAGGCGGCACACTACTCAGAACTGAGCTTTATGCGGTTGGCGATAATGAGACCAAATACGCGATCTGCCAGGGCGCAGTAAGCATCAGCGGCTACGGTGCGGCTGCAGGCGGAAACCAGAGTTCAACAGGCTTTATGACCGTGGGACGCGTTCCCAACGGCGGAATCGTCGAGCAGGGTGCACCGGTCAAGCTGGTCTACGACGGCAAGATGTACATCGAACTGATGGACTCCGACCTCACCACCGCAAGCCGAATCCAGGAGATGATCAACAAGAGATACCCCGAGCTCGGCGCAGTAGCAGAGAACGGGCAGACCATCTCGGTAATTGCTCCAAAAGGGACTAATCCGATCACCACGATGGCGAAGCTCGAAGAGATGAACGTCAACGTCGATAACGCTGCCGTAGTCATCATCAATGAGAAATCTGGAGCGATTACCATCGGTGGGAACGTCAAAATTGCCCCATCCGTTATCGCCGTCGGCTCAATCAGCGTGGAAATCCAAGAACAGGTCAGCGTCAGCCAACCTAACCCTTTCTCGAAAGGCACCACTGAAGTCATCGCCAATCAGAAAGTTGGCGCGACCCAAGGTGAAGCGGACGTCGCCGTCCTAGCTCCCAATACGACCGTTGCCGATCTGGCCCGAATCTTCCAAGAGCTCCGGCTCAAGGCAAACGACATCATCAACATCCTCCAGCTCTTGCGTCAGCAAGGCGCGCTCAAAGCGAGGCTGATCATCCAATGAATCTTGAAGTCATTAACTCCCTGAAGCCCGTGGTCCTCGCTCACAAGGACCTTGCCAAGCTGAAGAAAGCCACCGATGGCCTCGAAGCCTTCATGTTCAAGTCGCTCCTCCAACAGATGGGCGGCAAGAAAGGGCTCTTCGGAAGCGATGTGCCGGGTGCCGACGTGTACAAGGACATGTTCGAGCAGAACCTTTCCGACATGCTGGCCCAAAGCGGACAGCTAGGAATCAGCAAAACAATTTATCGTAGCGTCGCGCCATTGGCGGTCCAACAGGCCATCAAAAATGCAAGCCACAAGACAACCCCTGAGTCAAAAATCGAGAAGAAAGCATGAGAACAAAAACTCTCCAAACCACATGGGCCGAATGGCTGAAAGCGTCCGACGCTTTGCTGCTCACCCTTCACGAGCAAACCGTCGCCGTCACCTTGCGCGATGTCCACCGTGTCGAACGCATCCGACCCGAGTTGGAAGACCAACTCGCCACCGTGCGAACCATCGACGCCAGGGCAATGGATGAAGCAAAAAGGCTGGCCGAAGAGCTTGGCGCACCAACGCCGAGCCTTCGAGGCCTGATCGCCGTCCTCGATAAGGACGAGGCTGCAATCATCCAAGCCACTGCGAACAAAGTCCTAGTGGGGGCCCAAAGAATACAGGATGTGATGGGCAAAAACCGAAAACTGATTGAGAGCGAGATGACGTACATCAACGGCACCCTCACCCTCATCGCTCGGGCGGCAAACGAAGGATCGGGGCCATACCGAGGGCGATCATCAGGTTCTAAATCGATCTTGGTTGACGCCGCAGCTTAAGGAGGAGAATACAAATGCCAAGTCCATTTCAGGGGATCGAAACGTCGAGGCGCGCGCTGAACGCTTTCCAGCGCTCGCTCGATACCACGGGGCACAACATTGCCAACGTGAACACCAAAGGCTACTCGCGCCAGCGAGCCGAGCTTGGCGTTTCTACGCCTGACACATACACGGCCGGACGGAAAATCAACGTCGGAACTGGCGTAAATCTCGTCCAAATCAGCCGCGCACGAGATACCTTCCTGGAATCTAGACGCCAAGACATCAACGGCGAGCAAGGGCGATCCGAAGCGGGCCTCAGTATGCTCGAAAGGGTTCAGTCTTCCTTCTTAGATGTTAGCGGAAAAGGCATCAGCTCCGCCCTCGATTCGTTCTACAACTCCTGGTCGTCGCTTGCAAACGACCCGTCTTCGCAGACCAACCGACAGCAAGTTCTCTCCGCCGGACGCGATCTAGCCCTCAAGGTCCGATCAGCATATGCCGACCTCAAATCAACGCTAGATTCCCAAAGCAAAGGGGTCACCGACACCATCAACCAGATTCAGGGTTACGCTGACCAGATCGCGAATCTCAACGCCGACATCCGAACCAATATGGCGGGCGGCGGACTTCCGAACGATCTCATGGATCAGCGCGACCAGGCGGTCGCCGACCTCTCCAAGCTCGTCAACATCGACACCCACCTCGGCAGCGACAACTCGCTCTCCGTCTTCGTCGGCAGCCTCAACCTCGTTGACCAGGTCGGTGCCCGACCCTTCCCCGCGAACTTCAACGCCACAACTAGCACCGTCAACGATGGCGGCTCCATCAACTGGCCGATCACCAGCGGCGTCCTGAAAGGGCAATTCGATGGCCTCAGCGATGTCACGACCTACATGACCCAGCTCGACAACCTGGCGAACAGCGTTCGGTCGCAGGTGAACAATCTGCACACCAGCGGCGTCACCAACGGCGGCGCGGCGGGCGGATTCTTCTTCTCCGACAACGCCACCACCCCGATTCTCGGCGCGGCGAATCTCTTCCTCGATTCGAATCTGGACTCAAATCCTGCTCTTCTGGTCACCGGAACGACGAGTGCCGCCGGAGACGGAAGCATCGCCACCGCAATGTCCAAGCTTCGCGACCAATCGCTCGCCGGACTCGGAAACCAGACTACAAGAGGCTACTTCTCAACCCTTCTCGCCACCGTCGGTCGAGACATCGCCACCGCCCAAAGCGACCGAGATACCGCCTATGCCCTCGGCGAACAGGTGGAATCGCAGATTCAAGACGTGAGCGGCGTCAACCTCGATGACGAACTCGCCAACCTCCAGCAATACCAACGGAGCTACCAAGCCTCCGCAAAGGTGCTGAGCGTGATGGACGAGACAATTGGCGATTTGATCAACATGCTCAAGAGATAAAAAAACTAAGGATTAGCCAGTGAAATTACCGACAATTCTGAATAGGAGATTTGCAAATGCGGGTTAGCACGAACTATCAATTTGAGTCCATGCGAAGCAAGATGGACGTGGCCGGCGATAACTATCGCCTCGCCCAACAGCGCGTAAGCTCAGGCAAGCGAATCAACTCCCTCAGCGACGACCCACGCGGTCTAAGTGATGTGCTCAACATGCGCGGCGTAAAAGCCTCCATCGAGCAGTACAAGGCCAATCTCGACCGAGCAAAAACCTGGCTCAACACCAGCGAAAGCTCACTCGGCGAAGTCGGAACCCTTTTGAACCGCGCAAACAGCATCGCGATCTCTGGCGCAAGCGCAACAACCTCCAGCGACGCCCGAAAGGCCATGGCTGCCGAAGTGCAGACCATCCGCGACCAAGTTCTCAGCCTTGCCAACAGCAAGGGTCCAACTGGCGGCTACCTCTTTGCCGGAACCGCCACTGACAAGCAACCGTTCAACATCACAACCGCCGGAATCGCCTATCAAGGCAACTCGGGAACGATGAAGGTCGAAGCCAGCGCGAGCGATTCGATCACCATCAACGCCGACGCCCAACAGCTTTTCACCACCCTCTACACCACCCTCGATCAGCTGAAAAGCAACCTCGAAGGCGGCAGTAGCGCGACCATCAGCGACGTGAGCATCAAGGCCGTTCAAGACGGCATCTCACAGCTCAACAACCTGCGCGGCGACATCGGAACGCGCGGCAAAAGTGTCGAGTCCTTCCAAAACGACCATTCGCGTCGAATCGAAGAACTCACAAGCGGCATCTCGAATATCGAAGATGTCGACCTCTCTCAGGCGATCATGGAATATAAGAGCGCCGAAACTGCCTACACGGCATCCCTTCAAGTTATGAGCCAAGGATTTGGGCTCAGCTTGTTGAATTACCTCAAATAAACACCCATGATCCTTACCCACACAAGATTCGGCTCCATTGAATTCACCCAGAACGATGTCATCTCCTTTGAAACAGGATTGATCGGCTTTACGGATTCGACGGACTTTTTGCTGGTTCCCACCAAACCAGGCAGCCCCTTCAGCTGGCTCCAATCGGCCCAGGACCCTTCGTTGGCGTTCTTGATCGCCGACCCGGCTGCGTTTTTTGAAGATTACGACCCAGAAATCAGTGATCACGACGCAAATCAGCTTGGCTTGCTCGGCGGCGCAGAGTTTGGTGTGTTCGTTACTTCAGCCATTCCGGTCGGCGAACCCAAGAAGGCAACCGCAAATCTTGCCGCGCCGATCCTCATCAATTTGGATACAAAACGCGGAAAACAAGTCGTTTTAGAGAATGAGGCGTATACTATGCGACATCCGATATTTTCGGAGCAGTCTGCGCCTGCCCAAAAACTGGCGGCGTAGGTCGCACCGAGAATTAGGATGCCAAGGAGGGCAGACAGATGCTGGTCCTCACCAGAAAAGTAAATCAGGCAATCGTCATCGGAGATGGAATCGAGGTCGTCGTCCTCGAAGTGCGTGGGGAGCAAGTCCGCATAGGCATCCGCGCGCCACGTGATGTGACCGTTCACCGCAAAGAGGTTTTTGAGCAAATTGCCGAGGAGAATCGCGGCGCCGCCGATGTACGACCCGAAGACCTCCCAGGTTAGTTTCACCGAGCGTGTGACACTGGCTCTTGGCTGCTGCGCCGTTTGCCTTGCCGTTGCTCTGGTTTGGGCAATCAAGCGCATTCCGGTTGAAGAGGGGTTGTTGCCTCGCCTGGTTTCTGTTTGCACGCCGGTCGCCGCGTGCGGCTTGGTGGCGTTATTAGCGGCGTTTGTGCCTTCCTTCGTTCCGTTTTCTCGCTTGCGGGCGCCGATCAATGTGACGATTCCGCTCGTTTGGGGGCTGGCGAATTGGCTTTTGTCCTCGGCGCTTCTGACTCCGCCTTCATCCACTTCCACCTTGCCCCCGATCTTGGCGGTCATTGGACACTGGACTGAGCTTGGCACAGTTCTACCCGTTGGGCTCGCCCAATTCGGACTCCTCACCATCCCGGTCGCTTTCGGGAGGAAATCCTAATGCAAGTTCATTTCGGTATCGAGCTTCTTCGGCCCGAATGGACCAAGGCGGTGGTCTGCATCGGAACCTTCGATGGTGTCCACCTCGGTCACCAAGCCGTGATTTCCGAAGCCGTCGCTCGCGCCGCGCGCGAAGAACTACCCTCCATCGTCGTCACCTTTGACCGCCATCCTTCGGTCATCCTGAATCCTCCAAAGGCTCCCAAAGCCATCGCCTCGCTCAAGATGAATCTCGAGCACTTCCAAGCCCTCGGCGTGGGCCTCACCGTCGTCCTCCCTTTCAACGCCTGGCTCAGCCGAATGAGTGCCGACGAGTTCTTCCGAACCATCCTCGTCGAAAAACTCAGGGCTTCCGCCGTCGTCGTCGGACACGACTTTGCCATGGGCAACGGCCGCGAAGGCACCCTTTCCTGGCTTGCCGAACGAATCGAGACCGACGTCGTCCCAGCCTTTTCGATCGGCGACGAGCGAGTCTCCTCCTCCCTCATCCGCTCTGCAGTTTCTGGAGGAGATCTGGCAAAAGCAAACGCCATGCTTGGTCGGGGATTCGAGATTCAAGGCTTCGTCGATCACGGCCAAAAGCTCGGTCGCACTCTCGGCTTCCCCACCGCCAACATCGCCCGCTCCTTCGATCAAGTTCTCCCTGCCGACGGAGTCTACGCCTGTCGCTTTTTGTTTGAAGGCCAAGCCTACAACGCCGCCCTCGCCATAGGCACCCGCCCCGCCGCAGGCGGCGGACCCCGCTCCATCGAAGCCTTTCTTCTCGACTACCCCGGCGGCTCGCTCTACGGCAAACACGTCCGCCTCCGCCTCGAACACTTCCTTCGCCCCGAACTCAACTTCCCTTCCCTCGACGCCTTGAAAGAACAAATGGGCAAAGACGTCGAATCTGTCCGCGCACTTTTGGCGTAACCTAAGACATGGCTCGCGGCGGAAAAATTCTCATCGTCACCGGCAGTGTGGTTGCCCTCCTGCTCGGCGGCAAGCTCGCCCTCGGACTCTTCACCAAGGTCGACGACAAAACCCTTATTGCCGAAGCCGTGAAAGACGGCCTTAAAGCCAGTAAAGAGGGTCGCCCCGGCGGAGTGCTCGAAAAACTGAGCGCAAGCCTCACCGTCAACGGCGAAGGCTCTCCCGGCGCAAAGGGCCAAATCGCCGACTACATCAAAAAGCTCAAACCCGACGTCGAGTTCAAAACCCTCGAACCCCAAGTCTTCGGCGACGAAGCCCGCATCGAAACGCCCGCCACCATGTCCGTCAACCTCCTCGGCATGAACCGGAGCGTCGACATCAAAAACGTCACTATCACCCTCAAGCGCGAGGACACCTACGAGTACCTCATCTTCCCCAAAAAAGCTTGGCGAGTGGCGGACGTAAGAGTCGATGTCAGCGCCCTTGATATGTTCAGCGGAAACTAGGGGCGGTCATGATCCTCACTCCCCTTTTGGCTGGCGCAATTCTTCAGGGTAGAGAGCCCGTCAGTCTAGAGCTAAATGTCGGAAAGATCGTCTCCGCGCAACTCAAGATTGGGAGCGAATCCAGTCGCGTCTACCTCAGCCCTTTTTCGAAGAACTCGTACCTCGCTGGAGACTTATACAAGCGACTCAATACGGACACTGCGCAGTTATTCGTAGGAGCCATGGAATCTCCGACCCTGAAATTCATTACCGCCGAAAACACGCCTCGGTTCATGGAAGGGTGTGAGGCAATTCTGGGATTGCCTGCGTTCAGCAAGCTCATCATCGAATACGATCCAGAACTTGCTCGCTTGCGACTTTCGCCAGAGGAAGGATTGATCACCGGGCCAGATCCGGCTAAGTACGACTCCAAAATCTTCAAAATTGGCGTAATCGGAGAGAGTGGATGGCTCGTGAATCTCGATCAAAACACGGTGGCGGCAATCGACCTTGCATCCCGGCTCTCAATAACCCGGGCTGCCCCCCAAGCTTCAAAAGAAACGGTTCAAATATTGTGTCCCGAACGACTCGCTCTCAGTGGGTCCCTCAGCACCGTTGGAATCAGTGAGTTTCTTCCGCCCGGTATCACGAGCTTAGAAGTCGGAAACAACTTTCCTGAGCATTGGAGCGATTCAAAAGCACTCCTGTCAATCCCTTCGATTCCGTACAAGTCTATATTGAACTTCAAACGCGGAACGCTGACCATCTTCACACCGAAAGATCGATTGGCTCGATTTGATGCTTGGCTGGCTGGCACGACCGGACTGCGGCCGCGATTGACCACAACTCAGCTCGGAACGTATTCCATTGCCCTGAATGGCGTTTCGGGACCGAAGCTCAAGCTTCACAAGATTGAGAAACTGGAGTTCGACGCATATCGCAAATTCGCAGCAAGCTCCGATGCCAACTTCGATCGAGCCACCACGTTCATTGCTGAGCACTTCTTCACCAATATGCTCGACGTCCAAGTTTTGGACGAAAAGGGAACGCCGCAGCAAATTCCACTACGCTGGGAACAGCCTATCCGATCTAACTGACGATCTCCGCAGAAACCGGAAACCCTTTTACATGTAACTCCGTTACTAGGTGTGGAACTGGGATCAAGAGCCCCGGAACCGAAACTAGAAAATCCAGGAGAAACATGAAAAAGTACATGCTGCTCATCGCCGCTAGCCTCGTCGCTAGCGCTATCATCACCGGTTGCGGATCGCCTGCTGAAGGCAACACCGAGACCACCCCATCGACCACCACCACGCCTGAGGCAAACAAGCCTGCAGACACAACCACCGCGACCCCCGAAGCAAACGCTCCGGCTCCGGCACCAGAAGACAAGAAGTAACCACTTCTGCCCCGGTTTCTGGTCCGCCAGAGTCGGGGCCCTTTTTTACGCGCGGTAACCTACACCCATGCTTGACCCGCGCATCACTCGCCTCGCCGAGTTGCTTTGTGACCACTCAACCCGGCTCAACTCCGACGACGCAGTCCTCATCCACGCCTTCGACATCCCCGAAGAAGCCGTCGCCGAGCTCGTCCGCGTAGCTCAATCCCGCGGTGCCCGCGTTGCCGTCCGGCTCGAAAGCAACCTCGTCAAGCGCCAACTCCTCCACGGAATGACCGAGGCGAACGCCAAGACCATCGCCGCCATCGAGAAGTACGAGATGGAGCAGATGACCGCCTACATCGCGTTGCGCGGAACCCACAACTATGCAGAGACCGCTGATGTTCCTGGCGACATCATGAAGATGTGGCAAAAGGAGTACACCACCCCCGTTGTCTTCGGAGTCCGAGTCCCCAAGACCAAATGGGTCGCCCTTCGCTGGCCAACCCCCGGCATGGCCCAACAAGCCAGCATGAGCACACCGGCTTTCGAGAAGTTCTACTTCGACGTCTGCACCCTCGATTACGCCAAGATGGCGGCGGCTACCAAGCCTCTCGAAGACCTCATGGCGCGAACTGACAAAGTCCGAATCATCGGTCCCGGAACCGACCTCTCGTTCAGCATCAAGGGCATCGGAGCCGTCGGTTGCGCCGGAGAAGCCAACATCCCCGACGGCGAATGCTTCACCGCCCCCGTTCGCGAGTCCATGAACGGCACCGTTCAGTACAACACCGTCTCGCTTTACCAGGGAACCGAGTTCAAAGACATCTTCTTCCGAGTCGAGAACGGCAAGATCATTGAGGCAACCGCCGGAGCAAACACCGCCAAACTCAATGAAATCCTCGACACCGACGAAGGCGCGCGCTACTTCGGCGAATGGGCCATCGGCTTCAACCCTTACGTCCTCGAACCCATGAGGGACACCCTTTTCGACGAAAAAATCGCCGGCTCCTTCCACCTCACCCCCGGCAACGCCTACGACCCGCCCGGAGGAAACGGCAACAAAAGCTCGATCCACTGGGACATCGTCTGCATCCAACGCCCCGAATACGGCGGCGGCGAAATCTGGTTCGACGACGTACTCATCCGGAAGGATGGGCTGTTCGTGGTTGACGAACTGAAAGGCCTAAATCCCGACAACTTCTGAGGCCATGTCAAAACTCGAGTATCTGGGGCTAGGGCTGGCTTGCCTTATCCTCGGATGTTTCGCAGTCAAGCAAGGAAACAAAGAGCGACGAACCAAAAAGGCGCACTGGGACTGGTTTTGGATTCGGGGTAAGCAGGCTGTGGCAATCGGCTGCTGGAACGTGTTCGTCGGCCTTACTATGATTGCGATCGGGTTGGCGATACTCGCCTATCTGGTTTACTCGACTATTCTCGTTGCGGAGCCAAAAGCCTGATGCCGCTCTGGGCTTATGGATATCTAGCCATCAGTTGTCTCTTCGGCTTGTGGCACGGCGCAAGTACAATCCGGCAACAGCACTCTTCTACTTTCAGAAAGCTCAAGCCAAGGCAAGCCATAGTCATCGGCTGGCTTGAAATAGTTGCCAATGTCGTCGTCTTAACTCTAGTGATGGCAGGCGTCGCACTTCACGTCACCTATCCGTAGCCGTGACTACCCCTCTCCCATCTATTTGATGGGAGAGTTCAACCCGGCCTGGAAGGCGGGGATACCTTGGCGGAAAACCAGATAAACTCTGCCTCGATGAGCATTAAGCTAGGCTGGGCCGGAGTCGGCCATATCCATACCCCTGGGTTCTCCACCGAAGTCCTCAAACGTGGAATCGCATGCGCCGGAGTCTATGACCACGACGCCGACCGCGCCAAGAAGAACGCCGAAACCCTCAAAGGCCCCGTCCAAACCCTCGCCGAGCTCGCAAAAAACAGCGACGCAACCGCCTACGTCGTCACCAGCGAGACCGTCCACCACCTCGAAATCGTCTCCGCCCTCGCCAAAACCGGCAAACCAATCTTCGTCGAAAAGCCCGTCGGATTCGATGCAAAACAGTCAGAAGCCCTCCTCAAAATCCTCACCGAGCACAAAAACACTTTTTCTACCGGCTACTTCTCGCGCGGCGGAGCCGGGGTGCAAACGCTCAAAAGGCTTGTCGATGAAAAGCACTTCGGCACCCTCACCCGCGTCCGAGCCAGCAACTGCCACTCCGGTGCCATAGGCGGCTGGTTCGACACAGATTGGCGTTGGATGGCTGACAAATCTCGCGCCGGAGTCGGCGCTTTTGGCGACCTCGGAACCCACGTTCTCGACCTCCTCCTCTGGATGTTTGGCTCCATCCACAGCGTCACCGGGGCCTTCAGCAACGGCACCGCCCGCTACGAAGGGTGCGAAGAGCTCGGCGAAGCCCTTCTCAAGTTCTCGAACGGCGTCATCGGAACCATGGCCGCCGGATGGGACGACGTCGCCGACCCCTACCGCCTCATGATCATGGGCACGAAGGGCTACGCCACCCTCGGCCGTGACCTCATGGTCGCTGGTGAAGACGGAAAACTTGCCGTCTATGAGAAGCTCGAACCCGCCAAACCCGCCGGCTTCTCCGGCTGGCTCGATCATTTAGAAGGCAAACAAGCCGACCTCGTCACTCCCAAGGAAGCGACCAACCGCGACGTGGTCATGTCGGCAATCTACAAAGGTGCCCACGAGCACAAATGGATCGAAATTCCTGCCGAATGGCACTAAAGCTGGGATAAGATAGGAGCAGATATGTTGATAGACGGTTATATCGCTCCCCCGCAAATGGCCTACTTGGCAAAGACGGTCGAGATCAAAAACATCCAGACTGTCGGAAATCCATACGACGCAACCTTGAACGACGTGCGGTTCGAGGGCAAGAAAATGGGCTCAAACGGCCCGACGGTCTCAGTTCCCGCCTACTATGACGGAGGGAACTGGAAGTTCAACCTCGTCGCTCCCACGTCGGGAATGTACAAGGGCAACATTTATCGCAATGGCCAAAAGACAGGCACCGAAGTGATGGTCGCCGCTACGCAACAAACCACCGGGTTCGTCTACAAACAAGGCACAAAATTCCTAACCACCGACGGCAAAAAGGGCAAGCCCTACTGGCCTATCGGCCACAATCTCGCCTGGCAAGGCGGGCAGTACAAGTTCCTCGAGCAGATGGAATTGATGAAGGCCAACGGCCTCAATTGGACACGAATCTGGGCTTGCCACTGGGACAATCGCAACCCCTACTGGCCAACCAGCTACCCCAAGCCCAAAGACGGCGAGTTCTCGCCCGAAGTCCTCAAGCGTCTCGATGAAACCATCCAAGGAGCCGAACAAAACGGCCTCAAGTTCCAATTCGTTCTTTTCCATCACGGCCAAGTCAGCATCGACGTCAACCCCAACTGGAACGATCACCCTTGGAACAAGAAAAACGGCGGCTTCCTAAACTCCGCCAGCGAGTTCTTCACTAACCCCGAAGCAATTAAGCGGGAGAAAAACTTCATCCGCTACGCCATCGCTCGCTGGGGATCTTCTCCTTCGATCATGGCGTGGGAGCTCTTCAACGAAATCCAGTTCGTCGAAGCCGTGCGCAAAGGTGGCAACTGGGCCACCGTCGGCAAATGGCACGACGACATGGCGACCTTTATCCGATCGCAAGACCCCTATCGCCACCTCATCACCACCAGCAGCGAGCTCGGCCAGCCGATCTGGTCCAAGATGGACTACAAACAGGGCCACGGCTACCCCTCCAGCATCCTCGGCTTCGTGATGGGAACTCCCGCCGACCCCAAACTGCCCCTTTTCCACGGCGAAATCGGCTGGGGCGACGCGGGTCACTCTGACCGCCAAGCCATTCGCGACGGCATCTGGGGCGCGTTTTTCGCCGGGCACTCCGGTGCCGCGCAATTCTGGTACTGGGATCAAATGAACAAGCCGGGCATGTACGGCGAATACAAGAGATCAATCGATATTCTGAAAGGTCTCGGCGACCCAACGACGTTCCAACGCCAAAAAAACGCAGTCATCTCGCCCAAAGGCGCAACCCTCAAACTCGTCCCCGGAAGGGGATGGGAAAAGAGCGACGTCATGTCCTTCAACCTCCCTGACGACGCCGAGAAGGTCGGTCAGCTCTCCGGCTTTTTCCAAGGCACCGGCCACCGCGAGATGCAACCCGATCCTGTCTCCATCAGGTTTACGGCCGAGCAACCTGGTGAAGTGAAGATCAACTTAGCTGAGTTCGCCGCAGGCGGATCAAAAGCTCAAATCTTCCTCGATGGCAAAGAAGTCTTTACCCAAGAGTGGACAGGGCAAGGAAACAAAGCCGAATCCATCTCCATTCCTTACTTAGCCGGCTCCCACACAATCAGAATCGAAAATAACGGCCCCGACTGGTTCAAAGTGCGAAGCATCGACATCCCCGGAATCATGCCCGTTAGCACCGCCATGCTCGCCGCCAACGGCGACAAGAGCGTCATCCGAATCCACTCTGATGTTGAAAAAGGCAAACCCGCAAGCTGCACGATCAAGTACGCAAAGTGGAGGGACGGCACCTACGACACCAAAATCTACGACATGAACGGCGACCGAGAATTCAGCACCACGACCGCCATCAAGGGCGGAGCGATGAAAATAGACAACTTATCCGCCGACGTTCTCGTAGTTCTCACACGTAGAGCTAGGTAAAACCTTCCCATGACAAAACTATTACAACTCGCTCTCGCCGCATCCGGCCTCGTAGTCGGTTGCACGACCATCGCCGCCGGCACAAAAGAGGCTCCGTACGAGCCAAACAAGAAACAGCAGCCCCAGCGCAGAACCAACGTCACCAAGCTCTACAACGACTACTGCGCCAAGTGCCATGGCATGAATGGCGAAGGTGGCGGCGGCGGAACCCAATCCCTTCTCACCGCCGAAAAGTTCGACCAAAAACACGACCGCGCCTTCTTCGACGCCACCAAAAACGGCGTCCCGAACACCGGCATGGAATCCATGGGCGAAACACTGACCGACCAAGAAGTTTGGGGCCTCGTTGTCCATATTCGCGAACTCCAAGGCAAAGCCCTCCGCTGGAACCTCGGCCAGCCAGCCAAGACCGGCGAAGTCTTCAACTCCAAACTCCACAAGTACCGCGTCGAGACCGTGGTTGACCAAAACCAGGGACTCAAAGTGCCCTGGTCCATCGACTGGCTCCCCGATGGCCGGATGCTCGTCACCAACCGCCCCGGCGGAATCAACATCTTCCGTGGTGGACAAAAAGTCGGAGAAATCACCGGCCTCCCTCCCGTTCTCGAACTCGGGCAAGGCGGACAAATGGAAGTCGCCGTGCACCCCGAATATGCTTCCAACGGCTGGCTCTACATCAGCTATTCCGAACCCAAAGCCGACGGCTCGCGCGCCGCATTTACCAAAGTCGTTCGCGGCAAGCTCACCTGGAACGGCGATAGTGCCCAATGGGGATCGCAGCAGACCATCTACCAAGTTGACCAATCCAACTACAACGGCTCCGGAGTCCACTACGGCTGTAAGATCGCCTTCGACGGCAAGGGTCACGTCTTCCTAACCCAAGGCGAGCGCGGCGGCGGAAACATCGCCCAAGAAATCGACAAGCCCAACGGCAAAATCTATCGCCTCAACGAAGATGGCTCCATCCCTAAAGACAATCCGTTCGTCGGCAAAGGAGTGGTCGCCGAGAAAGTGTGGAGCTACGGCCATCGCAACCCCCAAGGTCTCGCAATTGGCCTCGACGGCAGAATCTGGGACACCGAACACGGCCCCCGCGGCGGAGACGAACTCAACGACTGCACCAAAGGCGGAAACTACGGCTGGAGCAAGGTGGCATTCAGCATCAACTACAACGACTCCCCCGACTGGGTGCCCTGGAACGCACCAGGCGAAAACTACAAAATGCCCGCATTCCGCTGGCTCCCCTCCATCGGAGCTTCGGGGCTAGATATCGCCAAAGGCGCCGCCTTCCCCAACTGGAAAGGCGACCTCATCGCCGGCGGACTTAGCGGAAACAACGTCGACCGAATCCGCACCAAGAACGGCCAGTTCGTCGAACGCGAAGGCCTCCTCATCGGCATGGGCCGAGTCCGAGACATCGCCATCGCCCCGGATGGCAACATCTACATCGCCCTCAATGGCCCCGACAAAATCGTCCGAATCGTCCCGGCGAAGTAGAAACGCGAGCTAAAAAGCGGGGCTCCAACCCCGCTTCAAACCGCTCACCAACTCACGGTAACGCAAACAGCGCCGGAGTACCGCCCGTGTGCCAGAAGCAAACCTTCTGGCCCGCAAGCTCCCCGCTCCGAGCCATCTCGAGCAAGCCATGAAACGCCTTGCCCGTATAAATCGGATCCAAGAAGATCCCTTCCCGTTGAGCCGCGACTCGAATCGCGTCCATCGACCCATCCGATGCCACCCCATACCCCGGCCCCACGAACCGCAAGTCGTAAGTAAAATCAGCCACCGTCAACCCCTTCGCCAGCCCAGTCATCGCGTCCAACTGCCGCGCCAACTCCACAAACTCCAAAACCATCTCGGGCTCCGGGTCGCAAGCGACTCCGTGATACCGAGTCCCAGAACCATGAAAGGCGTAAGTCAATCCCGTCTGGGTTGACCCGGACGAAGATGCCGAAATGACAACATCAAATGTCTCCGTCAGCTCCGAAGCCGCCTCATAAAAAGCATAAGCCCCTTGCGGCGAAGACCCCCCGATCGGAATCTCAAAAACCTTCCGCCCCAACCCCTCTTGCTCTTGCCGCAGAGCCGTCGAAGCCGCCATCAAAACGTCCCAGTTGTTGTTCGGAATGAGCCGCATCTCCGCCCCGGCAAGTTCATCCAAAAACAGATTCCCACCGCAAGTCCGAAGCCCTCCCTCCGCCGGCTCGAACTCATATGGAAGTTGCATCACCACCGCGATAAACTTAATCCCCAGCATCGCGCATCCCGTCGCAAGCTGGCGAATGAAATTCGACTGCGCAGACCCGCAGGTCACAATGGTGTCGTATCCACGCGCAACCGCCTCGCCCAAAAGGTATTCCAGCTTACGGCCCTTATTGCCGCCAAAAGCGAACCCGGTAAGGTCGTCACGCTTGATCCAAAGATCAACCCCCAACTCCTCCGAAAGCCGCGGAAGCGGATGGAGCGGGGTCGGAGTGATGATTAAATTTTGCTTCGGGAGGGCAACAGTAGCAGCCACCCAAATATTGTGACAGACGCGACTACAAAAACTCCCCGCTCGACGGGGAGTCGGTAAGCGAAGCGAACCGGTGGGGCCTTTGTAGCCGCCAAAAACTAGCTCAATAGCCGAGTCGGATTCTCAAGATAGCCGCGAATCAAATTGATAAAGCGAGCCCCAACCGCCCCGTCCGCCACCCGGTGGTCAAACGACCCCGTGATGTTCATCTTGTGCCGAATCTCGACTTCGTCTTCCTCGTTCACGCAAACCCGCTTCCGAACAGACGCGATTGCCACAATCGCCGCATTGGGCTGATTCACAATCGCCAGGAACGTATCCACGTCCAGCATCCCCATGTTCGAAATGCTAAAGGTGGAGCCCGTCAGCTCGTCCATTCCGAGCTTGTTGTTCTTGGCCTTATACGCCAAATCTTTCACCTCAGCCGAAAGCTGCCGAATCGGCTTCAGGTTCGCATTCTTCACAACCGGGACCGTCAAACCGTCTTCAAGCGCAACCGCGATTCCGATATGAACGCCGCCATGCTGAAGCAGGTGGTCGCCCTGGAAAACGCTATTGACCTGCGGCATATCCTGCAACGCCAGCGCCGAAGCCTTCACCACAAAATCATTGATCGAAACGTTCCCGCTGTCCTCCGCCTTGAACATCTCGCGAAGCTGCATGATCTTCTCAACGTCAACCTCAACCGTGACATAAAAGTGCGGAACCTGCTGCTTGCTCTCCTGAGTGCGCTTCGCCGTAATCTGGCGAATCTTATTCAGCTTGAAAACGCTATCCTCAGCCGTAGCCGCCACCGGCGCGAACGAAGGCGCAGCCTTTACCGTCGCTGGAACTGTAGGCGCAACCGCCTTGGAACCACTGCCAGCCCCCGCCGCAACAACATCCTTCTGAACAATTCGCCCCGAAGGCCCACTTCCCGCGACCGAAGCCAAATCAACGCCCAACTCCGCCGCGATCTTCTTCGCCAAAGGCGAAGCCTTCACCCGCTCGTTCAAAACTGGAGCCGAAGCCGCTGCTGCCGAAGCCGCAACCGGAGCAGCCTCCTCAGCCGAAGCAACTGGAGCCGCCGAAGGAGCCGAGCCACCGCCCGAACCCCATCCCGCCGGAACCGATTCGCCATCCTTCAAAATCACCGCAATCGGAACCCCGACCGGAACCGTCTGTCCAGCCGTCAGCAAAAGCCCCGTAAAAGTGCCCGATCCCGGAGCCTCAAGCTCCATCACGGCCTTGTCGGTCTGGATGCTCCCAATGACCTGCCCCGACTTCACTTTGTCGCCGTCTTTAGCCAACCACTCAACAAGCGTCCCCTCTTCCATTCCGTCGCCCATCTTAGGCATGATCACTTCGGTCATATCGCGTCTTCCAAACCCATTCGGGTTCCAGAACAGATTACCTTGGAGTGTGCGCAAATCGGAGCCGAAAGGACGACAAGCAATCTGCCGACTGACTTTACTTGCCCTGGTGCTCCCGGTAGTGCATCCAGAGAATGGATGTGTACTCCGAGGATTCCCTTTCAGCAGCCGTCAGTTCCCGTCTTACTCCGCGCTCCCTAACCCAACTGTCACCTGCCGTATCGATACAGAACTCTTTCTGTTCGCTGGCAGTCATTGTGGAATAGCAACTGCTGCCTCGCAGGCTCTCCGGCACTGATCGTTTCCCAGAACCAGAAAGTATTAGCATTCCCACAACAAAGACAAAGACTATCGACACCGCGACGACGAAGCGGGCCAGCAGATCATTTGATTCCGAGTATGAACCTCGACTATCGCGCAAGAGGGGTGGTATCGAACGACCTTTTTCAAGCGAAACTATACGTTGCTCATGAGCTTGCACCGACTCTTCCAGCGGCACCACGCGGGACTTGATTTCTGCCTTCCAATTCTCTCCTCGGACTTCGGCCAGCAGTCCAATCACTCTAGCCTCATCCACGCCCGTCGCCTCACAGATTGCACCAATGGTCGGCCGTTCATCCAGCAATTCATGCATCGACAGACGCTCAAGAATGTGCCTACACTCTTCCTGACTCAGCTTTTCCATCGAAACTTCATCCAAGTACCGAACTTGATCGAAATCATTTTCCATTTCGTACTCTCTAAGCATACAATGAACGAGCAAAAACGCGAACAAACTTCACCCCCCATGGTTGACTTTCACCTCGAAACTTCGACTAGTAAGTGATGAACCGATATAAAGTGCGAACGCGCTGCTCTCGCTTTGAACCCCGCCCGATATCCGACCCATTGACGACCTCGACGAACCGCGTACCCGCAAAGGCCACCGCCCAACTCACCCCATCAAAAACTGCCCCTTACTGCCCAACTTCTCGCCGAAAATCAATCTCTCCGAACCTAAACTGCCCTATCTACTCTACACACGCCCCGGTGGGACACGGTCCAAAACGCGCCCTTTCACGCCCAACTTCTAGCGAAAAACTCAAGCAGTTGAACCTAAGGCGCCCAACTTACTCTACACACGCAACCACCTACAGCCCCAACCGACTCCACATCGAATCAACCTTCGCCACCACATCATCAGCCATCGTAATCAGCTTCGGATACGGCCGCGAGAAGCCGTTTTCGCCCGGCCATTTGTGCGTGCAGTCAAACCCGATCTTCCCTCCAAACCCTTCGGCGATCGAGGCGTGGTCCAACTGGTCAACCGGACCCTTGTTCATCAAGGTATCCCGCGAAGGATCGCAGTTCGCGCCGATGCGGAACAAGCACTCGCCAATATCCTGCACATTGCAATCCTCATCAAAAATGAAAACGAACTTAGTAAACGAAAGCCCGCCCAGCCCCCAAACCGCGTTCATCGCCTTATAAGCGTGCCCCGGATACTTCTTCTTGATCGAAACAAACGCCATGTTATGGAACGTCGCCTCAACCGGCAAATTCATATCCACAATCTCCGGAACCGAAAGCTGGATCATCGGCATGAAAATTCGCTCGACCGCCTTCCCCATCCAGCCGTCCTCCATCGGCGGCTGACCAACAATCGTCGCCGGATAAATCGCCTTATCCCGCATCGTAATCGCCGTCACATGAAGCACCGGAAAATCTTCGGCCAAAGAGTAGTAACCCGTATGGTCGCCAAACGGCCCCTCCAGCCGTTTTTCTGAAGGATCAACGTAGCCTTCAATGACAATCTCCGCATCTGCCGGAACCTGAACGTTCACAGTCTTGCACTTGACCGTCTCAACCCGCTGCTTGCGCAGGAACCCAGCAAACAACATCTCATCAATCTCCGGCGGCAAAGGCGAAATCGCCGAAAAGTTGTAAACCGGATCGCCGCCAAGAACGACCGCAACCTCCAGATTCTGCTTCTTCGCCGCCGCGTCTTCCATCTGCCGCGCCCCGGTCTTGTGCATCTGCCAGTGCATCCCGCAGGTTCGCTCGTCATGAATCTGAACCCGGTACATCCCGACATTCCGCTTCCCGGTGTTCGGGTCATGGGTAAAAACCAGCGGCAAAGTCACAAACGGCCCCCCGTCTTCCGGCCAACAGGTCAGAACCGGGAGCTTCCGCAGATCAATCTCATCGCCCTGCCAAACAATTTCCTGACAAGGAGCCTTGCTCACCTCCTTCGGCGGAATATTCTTCAGCTCGCCGAGGAGCCATGGGAGTTTTTTGAGAGCTTCGATCGGGCCTTTGGGTAGCTCCGGTTTAAGAAGCTCGGCTATGCGTCCGGCGTGCTCTTCGAAGTCGTCACAAGACAACGCCCAGCTCATCCGCTGCCGAGTCGCCATCGTATTGATAGCAACCGGAAAATCATACTTCCGCCGATCCGAGGGCCTCTCGGCGAGGTGAATCGAAGGATTCCGCTGCACCGCGCTCTGCGGGTTCGGTGTAGAGGTCCGATGCGTGGGTCCCACAACATTCTCAAACAGCAGCGCCGGCCCGCCCTTCTTCACCACCCGATCCGTAATCTCGGTGATTTCCAAGTACGGCGAAACCTCCTCGGTAATGCGCTTCAGTTCCCGTTTTGATTCAAGGAACTCCAAAAAATGTCGGTAATCGCGGTAAGCCATCGGCTGAAAGAGTCTACGCCATGGGAACTTTCAAAGTTTTGTGAAAGTGAACCCTATGTGTCAGTTAGCCGTACAATGGAACAAATGGTTGCCCTTCTGACGCTACTTTTGTGCAAGCCTGATATCCGAGACGAGATCATCTCGGCCCAAGTTCGCCTGGGCAAGCTTGGTCTGCCTTCAACCAAATCCGACTTAGCCAAGTTCGATCCAAGTCCATCGGAGGTTATTGCCGACAAGAAGTTTGCAAGCCTGGCAAACTCCGTGCGGCCGCTTGCAACTGCTAGGTACCAGAAACAGCCGCTTCCCATGCTAGATTGGGATCGGTTGTCTGAAAGTATCGATAAGTTGACTAGTCAACCCACTTCATTCTTTGCGGTCAAAACTGGGGACCTAATGAGCTTTCCCCGATATTCCCGCGGCAAGACCCTCGCTAGAGAGTTAACGACTCAAGCAGAAGTCGATGCAAAGTCCGGAAACAAGAGCCGTTGCCTGAAGCTTCTTAGGACCGCGCACGCTCTTTCAACACACATCAGTTGGAATCAAGAGTTGGTTGGCGTGTTTAGTGGTCGAGCCGCGTTCGGAATGTATGTTGGCTCGATCAAACGGATTGCGATGATTCAGCCACGATGGATAACAAACCATTCCGAGCTGCTTCGCCCCCTTGCAAATTCCAACTTTGAGCGCCTGTTCACGCGAGAGTATCTGTCGACGTTGAAAACAGTCGGCAATACGTTCCCGCTTGAAAAAGAGACATTACCAAGAGGCAAACGCGAGCTCGAAGGACTGTTAACGGGTCTTCAGAATTGGGAGCTTTTGTACCCGAAAATCAAAAGTGCAAAGAGCTGGTCTGAAGCCGCCAAAGGATACGCATCGGTTATCACAAGGATGAAAAATATCGAAGTGGGAACGAAGATTGAAGGTGAAAACAATCAAGAAAAATTCACGTTAACTCTCGATGTGTTGAGTGACACAGCGGAGATCGACGCAAAACTTAAGCAAATGAACAGCGAGCTAGCCGCGGTTGGGAAGGGTTAACTTCCCAACTTCTCAAACAACGCAGCTTCGAGCTGCTCGCGAACCTCGTCGATCGTGATCTTCTCCAAAACCTCGGCGGCGAAGGCATAGACAAGGAGCCCCTGCGCCTCGGCAAGCGGAATCCCGCGAGCCCGAAGGTAGAAGAGTGCGTCTTCGCGAAGCTGACCGATGGTGGCTCCGTGGGTGCATTTCACGTCGTCGGCGAAGATTTCAAGCTGGGGCTTGGTGTTCATCGTTGCCGTCGGTGAGAGCAGGATCGCTTGGTTGGTTTGCTTTGCGTCGGTTTTCTGAGCGTCTTCGTAAACGAAGATTTTGCCGTTGAAGACGCCAACGCCGTTGTCCTTCAGGATCGACTTGTAGACCTCGAACGACTGGCAGTTTGGCAACGCATGGTCGATTCGGGTGTGGTTGTCGATGATTTGAGTACCGCAGGCAACATTCGCGCTATTGAGCCAAGTTTCGCAATGCTCGCCACCGACGTAGGCGTTGATGTCGCAGCGCGACACGGAGCCGCCAAAGTTGATGTTGTTCGACGTGTAAACCGACTGGCCGGATTGGTCCACGAAAATGTTGGCAATATGGGTCGAAGCCAAGCTCTCGTTTTGTACCCGGTTATGCTCCAGCCGGGCCGAAGCGGCGAGCCGCACCTCGGTCACCGGAATCGTGACTCCATTGCCGTCGAAGGTCACATAAGACTCGATCACCTTCGCCTCGGCGTTCTCGCCCAGAACGATCAGGTTTCGGGGGAACGAAAGCGCGTCAACCTCGGGGGCCGAGACGACGTGAACGATGTGAATCGGCCGCTGAACCGCGACGTTCTTCTCGAGAAAAACCAGCGTTCCGTCGCCGAGGTAAGCGGTGTTCAGGTCAACAAACCGAAGGTCGTTGGTCGAACCCAACCGCCCGTCAAAGTGAGCAATCGAACCCAAATTGTCTTTTATCTCAGCTTCAAAACCCGAAGCCTCACTAAACGCTCCGATATAGGCACCGTTCGGCAGAGAGTCGGTTGAAGACAAATCCGGCGCGAACTGGCCGTTCACAAATACAACGGTTATTGCGTCAACATCTCCGAGCAAAAGCGAAGAAACATCCTCGCGAGTGAGGTTCGCGCCGAAACCAAACCGATACTTCGTCTCGGTCAATGCGTGGAGCGGGGTGTACTTAAACTCCTCATCTCGAGTCGTGGGAATTCCCGATTCCCGATATCGTCGAATCGCCGCCGACCGAAGCTCTTCAAAGCCAGGCAGGCCGTCGACGGTCAACACCGGCAGAAGCTGATCGTAGGAGGCAACCAAAGGGTCCAATGTGGCGATCATGCGCTGGCAGCGATCTCCTCTTTGATGAAGTCGTAGCCCTTCTCTTCGAGCTCGAGAGCGAGTTCTTTGCCGCCAGATTTGACGATTCGGCCGTCCATCAGAACGTGGACGAAGTCGGGCACGATGTAGTCGAGAAGTCGTTGGTAGTGGGTGATGACCAAGATTCCGCGATCTCCGCCCCGAAGCGCATTGACACCTTTGGCAACAACTTTTAACGCGTCGATATCTAGGCCCGAATCCGTCTCATCCAAAACGCAGAACTTCGGATCGAGCATCGCCATCTGGAATATTTCGTTCCGCTTCTTCTCGCCGCCGCTAAAGCCCTCGTTTACCGAACGAGAGAGCATCGCCGGGTCCAGCTCCATCAGCGCCGCTTTTTCTTTCACCAGAGCCATGAACTCTTTCGGTGGCATATCGCCCTCGCCGTGATACTTGCGAATCGCGTTGATCGCAGAGCGAAGGAAATAGGTGTTGGTCACGCCAGGAATCTCGACCGGATACTGAAACGCGAGGAACAATCCTTCCGCCGCCCGCTCGTCTGGCTCTAGTTCCAGCAAATCTTGGTTAAAAAGCTCGACCGAACCGCCGGTTACTTCGTAGTCCGACCGACCCGCCAAAATCGAAGCCAAAGTTGATTTGCCCGAGCCGTTGGGACCCATGATCGCGTGAACCTCACCGGGATTGATGGTCAGGTTGATCCCTTTCAGAATTTCTTTTTCTTCAACGCGCGCAGATAGGTCTTTGATAGTCAGCATGGGGTGCAAATGGTTCCTACGTATCATTGAGAAGGAAAGTTGACGAAAATGTCAAGGTTGACATTTTCTGAACCTAGGCGGAACTTCGAGCGTCTTATGAGATACTTCAGGTTCCTTATGTTGCGCCGCATTGGTTTAGTCGGTTTGGTGATGCTCTTGCTCACCCTGTTCGGGTGTGGCGGCGGGTCGCCGATGGCGAGTGGCCTCACCTATCGAACCAACTGGGCGTTGAATGGTTCGCCAGGTCAGATTTCTGGGCAATCTCAGCGCATCACGATCAAAGACATCAACGGCGTTGATGTCACCAGCTCCATTCTGCGAAGCCCCTCGGCGGGCCTAGAAGAGATCAACTTTGCCATCGCGAATGGCAACTACCAGGTCGTCATCCAGCTCTTTTCGGGTTCAAACGCCGACGGAACATTGATGGGCGAGATTCGCAAAAGGGTCTCCCTCTCTGGCTCTCTCACTTTGAATTCAGCGGTCGGCAGTGCGATCAGCTCGATTGAGGTTTCTCCTTCAACCGCTACAGTTCAAGTCGGGCGAGGTGAGGTCTTCCTCGCAAATGGCCTCAACTCGTCGTCGGTCGCCACGTTCATCGCGCCAAACTCCCTGAACTGGACCGCGCTTGGCGGAATTGGAACAATCACCACAGACGGAAGCTTTTCGGCTACCGCCCAAGGAACCGGAACGGTTCGAGCGACTTACAGCCCGTTGGCACTCAATGGCTCGTCGCTAGTGACAACAACACCGAGTGGAGCTGTTCAGAAAAAGTGGACCATCCTGGTTTATCTCAACGCGGCGAATGACTTGCAGTCATTCTCTCAGATGAACGTCAATCAGATGGAATCGGTCGCATCCAACCCCGATGTGAGAATTCTCTTGCAGTGGAAGAACTATCCCTCGGCCTTCTCCGGCGGATTGTTCGACGGCACTCGTCGCTACCTGGTCAAGCCGGACAACACTTCTTCCATCGCGTCCGAGGTACTTCAAGACATGGGGACGACGGTCGATATGGGTTCAGCCCAAACCCTCAACCAGTTTATCCAGTGGGGGAAAGCAAACTATCCGGCAGATCATTACGGAATCGTCATCTGGAACCACGGTAATGGCTGGCTTCGTTCGCCAAACTCACGCGCCGTCAGCTACGACGACGAAAAAGGAACTTCAATCCAGATATGGGATCTGAATCAGGCCTTCGGCTCCGAGCAGTTCGAGTTCATCGCCTGGGATTGTAGCCTCATGCAGATGTTCGAAGTCGCATATGAGATTCGCGGAAACACAAAGTACGTTGTTGGTTCTGAAGAGTCTCCTCCCGGCGAGGGATATCCCTACCAGTTAGTGTTCAACAAGTTCCGCGACAATCCAGATGATACGACATTGAACCTGTGCAAAGGCTTCGTCGATGGACCCATTGCCACCTTCCCTGGGCGTAAGATCACTCAGTCGATTCTCGATACGTCGACGTTCGCACCCTTGGCCACGGCTCTGTCAACATTCGGAACCGAGCTCAAGAATAACAGCTCAACTCTTGCTGGTCTGATTCAGACCACGCGGTCAAGTGCCCAGTCATTTAGCCCAAGCTCGACGCGCAACTACCGCGACTTGCTTGATGTTGCGAAGCGGATCGAGGCCGGCACGGCTCTTCCCGGCGTTTTGAGTTCGATTACCGCGCTCAAAAGTGCGGCGGCAAACACAATTGTGTACGAGGCTCATAACTCCAACTCTTTTTATGCTACGGGCCTAGCGATTGACTTCTCTCCGGCATCCACCTTCAATGCAGCGGACTCGCTCGGGAACGTACGGGCCACCGACTACGCCAAGCTCAAGCTCGCCCAGGATACGCAGTGGAACGAGTTCTTGGCAATCGCGCCATAAAAAAGGGCCCGCAACAGAGGCGGGCCCGATGGGCTTGGAGGGTTATTCGTCCGGACTCTCGTAGGGTAAGCGGTCCGGATCTTGTTGTGTTTGCCAACGGAGGCAAAGCCGCTGACGAGCAGGGTTTTCCGCAGAAATCATGCCGAAACTTCCGCTTTGTTGCTGGGGTGTTGTAAAGCTGGCAAATAGGCGGTTAGAAGGCGTCGAGGCAACAGACTGGCGACGCCAAAAGCAACTCAGCGGCGGACGACAACTGTTCCTGAGAAAAGACCTCAATCAGGTCATTCAGAGCCAGATCAGTCAAGCTCGGTTGACCCATAAACGCCTGCGAGAACTGGCGAATATCCAGCTTGAATCCCGATTCTGTAGCCGCTGAAACCGTCACGCCGGCCGGCGAGAAGTCCACAAGCCAGGGCCCCTGATTCTCCGGGAAATGCTCGTCCGTGACTTCAAAACTAAATGAACCAGATCGGTCTGCCCTTAGCTTCGAGAGTGCCTGCGGCACGTTCAAAACTCGCCACATCAGGTATCCCGAGCCGGCGCTAAGCTCCGCCCCGCGATCCCAGTACTTCGCCCGATAGGGCGAATCTGAAGGCTCAATCCAGCTTAAGTGAGTCTTGTTGATCCCGATCCCGCTCAGCACTCTCAGCAAAGACTCGTACCCTTGAGGAGTTGTCCAAACAAACTCGTCCACCTTCTGTTCAACCCAAAAATTCCAGTCATGCGTGACAATCGCGTAAGCCTCAATCGGATCGCCGACCGTGTAAATCGCCTTGTTTGAATCCAACTGAATAATCCGATCCCACTGGTTCTCGGGCCGCAGATTCAACCCCGATCGCCGACGTGCAAACGTCTCGTAACAAGCCTTCACTTGATCTCGATCCGCCGCCGCCAACTTGGCGGTTGGCAAGCTCACATCGAACCTGGGGAACCGCCCCATATCGACCTTAATCCCGTACTTGTAGCCCGCCACCTCGTAGCCGAACTTACGATAAAACTTCTCACTGAACGCATACAGCGAGGCCACGTCGTAGCCCTCGGAGCGGTAATGGTGAATCCCGCGCTCCATCATCGCCTTCCCCACCCCATGTTGGCGCTCGTGCGGCAAAACTGCGACTCCGGCAATCCCTGCACACTTCAACTCCGCCAAACCCCGGGTGACAAGCATCGGTAGTGAAGCAAACGCCCCAACGATCCGCCCATCCATCCGCGCCGCAAACGCCTCGTCGTGCCGAGGCTTGTCCGGTTCGATCTCGACCGGCTTGTTGTCCCGGTACGTCGGACTCCATACCGTAAAAAGCTCTTCAAGGTCGGTGCATCGTTCGATGTGGAGGGACATACGGTTAGTTTACTTTGGCGTTAAACTATGCAAATGCGTCGGCTCGCCCCGCTTCTTCTTTTCCTTGCGGCTCTAGTGCCGTTTCTGCCCGCGCTTTGGGGGGGAAAACAGTTGGGTCCGACGGAGCATATCCAGGCGATGGTCGGCGGCTCGGCACCTTCATATGGCTGGGACGTTTTGCAGGCGGATGGCGTTCTCCAGTTCTGGCCTTGGCGCGACATCGTCTTCGACGCATGGCGACACGGCCAGATGCCGCTGGTCAACCCCTATCAACTCGCAGGACAGCCCCTAGCGGGCAACTCACAGAGCGGGGCGTTCTATCCATTGCACATTCTGTTTGCCTTCGTGCCAGGTTCAGTGCCGTTCAAAATGCTGTTGCTCGGAGTTTTGCACGGGTTCCTCGCAGGGCTAGGAGTGTTTGTTTGGCTACGGCGGCTTCGGGTTTCTGAGACTGGTGCAATGGTGGCCGGAATTGGGTTTACGATGTCCCAGTTCATGATCGCCTGGGCTCCGCTGGCAAGCGTTCCGACGACCGTCGCCTGGATTCCCTGGGCTTTGGCGGGGCTGGTGGGTTCGTCATCGTCTCGCAGGGTCGCCGAGGTTGGGCTGGCGGTCGGGATGATGCTTTTGGCGGGGCATTTGCAGTTCGCGGCCTATGGCTTGATGGCGGTTGTTCTAGCTGGCGTGGTTGGAGCTGTTTCCGATCGACGTGTCTTGGTGGGCTTGCTTGGAATAGTGGTCGGGGCGGTGATCGCTTGGCCACAGGTGTCCCTCGTCTTGGCGAATTCAGCGAATTCGCATCGTAAAAATGTCCCTTCGGAGGAGGGGTATTCGGCTTATGTTGCGGGCGCATTGAAACCGTTCGAAGCTTTGTCGGTGGTTCATCCGCGGCTATTGGGCGATCCTTCGGCCCCGAACGAGGTTTTGGGAGAGTCGGGATTGCCTAATGCCTACTGGCCGATGTACGCCAAGGTCGGTTCGAATCCGGCAGAGTGTGCGCTCTGGGTTTCGCCGGTAGTTTTGGTTCTGGCTTTCGTGGGCCTCTTTGGTCGTCGCAAGGTTCTCGACGTTTCCAACAGCCCCACCGGTTCGTACGGAGACTCACCGACTCCCCGTTCTGAGGCTCTGTTGGGGAGTGAGGCTTCCGATGCAGCCTCCCTCACTCCCAACCCCCTCTCCCCCCGAGGGGAGGAGAGGGGGCTTTTCGGGCCCTGGATTCCGTTGAGTCTCGCCTTGGTCGGATTGCTTCTCGCCTTCGGAACTCCGCTGAACCGGCTCCTCTTCTTCTACTTCCCAGGCTGGAGCGCGACCGGCTCACCGGGGCGGGCGCTGGTGCTGATTGTTTTGGGAGTCTGCGCGCTTGCGGGAGTCGGATTTGATCGGTTGCCCGAGAAGGCCGAGAAGAAGTGGTTCGGACTGGCGGCAGTACCGCTGTTGCTGCTGGCGGTCGGGTTCAACGGGATGAACATGGCCGCGGGATCGTTGGGAGTCGAGAACTTGGACAAGATCGTCGGGGTGTGTACCGGAAAGCAACTACCGATGGTCGCAGTCACCGCACTACTGGGCGCGGTAATGGTGGCACTCGTCGTTCGCCAGCGTTCACCACTCGCAGTCGGGATGGGCGTACTCCTCACTGCGGCTTGGCAGTTCCCACTCAGCGGGAAACCGGTGGAGTTGCCAAAGCTAGATGGCTTGGGCCAACAGAGATTCGCCTTTGCATCAAAGGCATGGAACATAGCCAAAACGCCTCAAGCCTCGATGCCTCCCAATCTTGCAACAGTCATGCGCATTCATGATCTTTTTGGCTACGATTCGATCCTTGATGGTCGTTTTGTGAATCGGCTCAAGGAAGCAATTGGCTCAGAGCCGGCCCCGCCCGAGAACGGGAACATGATGCTCTGGAGACCGAAAGAGGGAGAGCAGTCTAAAATCAACGGGGTTTACGGCACGGTTTGTTACGAAGTTGTATCGCGCACGCATTCCTCGCCATACGATCCAAAAACCTCCGGCGGGGGCCGCGTCGAATTCGACGGAAAAATCGTCGAGGACGGATACGACCATCAAGTTGTTGAGTTGAAGGCAGCGAAGTCAGTTATCAAAGACCGATACATCTCCGGAATGACTTCTGACACCTCAGGTTGCGAAGTTTCGGACAAAGATGGCTTTCGTTTTGTACAATGTAAGGAAGGAACGACGCGGGTGGTGTTGCGCTACCCTGGCCCGAAGGCGATTTACATTGGGCTGGCGGCTTTGGCGACCCTTGCCAGCCTCGCGGTGGTGTTCCGAAAACAGAAATGAGTCAGACAGTTTTTGAGCAACAGAAGGACGAAACCGGCCACGCCGGGCGGTTCATGGCGGTGATCCACAACAACGATCACACGCCTTATGACCTGGTGCTTCTGACGGTGATGGCGGCCACCGAATGCGGCGTTGAAGAAGCCGAAATCGAAACTTGGGAAGCTCATCACTACGGAAAAGCACCGATTCACTTCGACACCCAAGCCGAGTGCGAGCGCGTCGCCCAAGTGGTCGGAGCCATCGGAGTCAAGACTACTGTTTGTCCGGAGTGGAATGACTGAGACAATCTCAAGGCCCGACCTCGAAGGCGGATGCGAAACCCAGACCGAGAGCTGGATCGTCGTTGTTTACAACAACGAAAAGAACACCTACGACGAAGTCATGATGATCCTCATGATCGCAACCCACTGCAACGAAGAAGAGGCATACATCGAGACCTGGGAAGTCGATCACCTCGGCAAGTCAGTCGTCCACCACGCAGGCAAGGAAGAGTGCGAGGATGTCGCGCTTATCATTCGCCAAATTGGAATCAAAGTCGAAGTTGTTGCTGAGTAATCTGGGCACAAAAAGCGTATTGCTATTGAAATCAAAATGAAACTTTCACGCCTTCTTCCACTTTCGCTCTTGCTCGTGGCAAGCTCTGCCTTTGCTCAGACGGTGGACAAAAAGCCGGAAGCGAAAGCTGAGATTTTGGAGTCCCTTACAACTCGAATCGAAACCAGCGCATTCGTGCCCGGAGTCGATTTCAAGAAGTTCCGCCAGTTCCTTGCCGCCGAGAAGCCGAAGATCGACGAAGCGAAAAACGACGAAGAGTTTCGCAATTCGGTCAACATGGCCCTCCGCAAGTTCGGATTCAGCCACATCATGCTGGCGACTCCGAAGGACATGAACCAGCGGACGACGGGAAAAACAACCGGAATCGGCATCACCAGCATCCTCGCCGAGGGCGGAAGGCTTATTACCCGCGTGGTGGACGATAGCCCGGCCGCAAAAGCTGGATTAGAGGTCGGGGACGTTATCCTCGAAGTTGACGGCAAAAAAGTTGATGAGAAGACGGTCATGGTCGGCGACGAAGGCACGAGCGTCAAGATCCGAGTCAAAAAAGCTGACGGAAAGAA
This sequence comes from Fimbriimonas sp., assembly GCA_965248555.1. Classification (GTDB taxonomy): domain Bacteria; phylum Armatimonadota; class Fimbriimonadia; order Fimbriimonadales; family Fimbriimonadaceae; genus Fimbriimonas. Next base: position 1,392,259 of record CBDFJP010000002.1, read on the forward strand.
GTTCGATTTTTCAATCACCCGGCGACCGTTCTCAACTGTGGTGAAGGACACGATCAAAGAGATTGCTCCAAAAACTTCCCTACTTACAATTCACACATTTGACAGAGCGTACGACGCAAAAAACGTTGATGAGTTGATGAAAGAGGCGATGAAGGCAGACAATCTCATTGTCGATCTGCGCCTGAATGGCGGAGGAGCCGTAGTCAACCTCTTCCACCTGGCGGGCTACTTCTTGGATTCCGATGTTCGTATGGGTTCGATGCTCAACCGGTCGTCCCTCACCAAGTTTCGACTCGAAAACAAGCGCGAACCAGCCGACCTAAAAGAGCTGATCCCGTTCGCTTCCGTCAAGCTGAACGCCTTAGAACAGCAAATCGGCTTCCGCGGAAATCTCGTCATTCTGATCAACGGCGGAACCGGAAGTGCGAGCGAAATCTTCACCGCCTCAATGCGCGAACAGTACGGAAAGATAGTCAACGAGCAGGGCGAAGAGGAGTACGATTCCAAGATCGGCCAACTGAACGTCATTGGCCAAAAATCTGCCGGAGCCGTGCTTTTTTCCACTTACAACCCAATCGCCCAAGGTTTTTACGTCCAGCTGCCCATCGCCGACTATCTCACCAGCGGCGGCGTTCGCCTAGAATCCAACCCCATCAGCCCAGACGTGGTGATCGAAGGCCCCCCGGTAATCCTTCCCGGCAAGCCGGACAAGGCAATCGAAGCCGCACTTTCGCTGTTCGAGCGGATCCGCCTGCGCAAAGAGCGCGGCGGCGGTCAGCGATAACTCAGCTTCAGCCGCGAGGCCGTCACCCAGTTCCCGCGCCCATCCTTCGCTTCGTTCGAGACCATAACGATGCGGTTACTGGCTGAATCAAAGTACAGCCGGATTCGATTTCCCGAGCGCTGAATATTGATGATCTTTGCCATCTTTCCGTCGATGCTGATCGCGGGTCCGTCGGTGATTTTGTCGGCCCGATTGAAGAGATCGAGGAACGGGATTTGCCCGTTCATCAGGTATCTCGCCATCGGCGAAACGAAGACTCCTTTTGCCTTCAGGTTATCGAGGGCCATCGCGGAAGAAACTGGCTTAGTACTTGAACCTAGTGTGAGCTTGCCGCTGTCAAAACTCCACTGCTTTGCGCCGCCCGACTCCGAAATTCGACCCGGGCCGTAGGTTGTGAGATATTTGCCCGAATCCGATGCCTGCGAGACGGAGCCCGAGCCCAGCCGCGACATCGCGCGCCACATCGCAAAAACTCCCGTCATAATCTTCGGGCTTGTGTCAACCGGCACCTGCGGCCGCGCTTGAAGGGCAGACTTCACCTTTGCCGTCGTCGGAATCGAAGGGATACTCGCGTCCGAAACATACTCGTACTGGTTGTCCAGAATCGCTTTTTTGTTCATCACCACCGTCACATGGGTGATTCGGTTTTGACCGTCGAACTCAATTCTTGTCGTCGCGTTGCGCTTGTCGGTCGCCTTCAGGGTTCGACCGCTCAGCTTCCAGCCGGGAATCTTCGCGACCGAGGTTAGGAATTCGCGCTTGATCGCGTCATCAATCAAAAACGCCATCGCCCCTCGGTGAACAACTGACGCGGAAATCAGGTCCCGCTCCGGGTGCGCCATTGTCCGAGCCTCAGACGCCGCCACCTGCCCAAAAATGTCATCGTAAAACCGCATCTTTGTCGAACTCGCCTCGACAATGGTCTGGTTTGGCAACCAAGCTCGACCACCCTTCTGCGAAAAGCTGACCTTGATCGGCAACGCTTTACTGTTCCCTTCCCTCACAAACACCGACGCGCTCGTCATGGAAATATGCTTTCCGACAACCTGCTTGAGCACAGAATTGGCGTCAGATCCGGCCATGAGGAGAGTGAGAGGGAGCATAATTAAGGCTTACCGAGACCGGCGGGTGTGCGGTTCCTTCCCAAGAAACCGGCGATGGCGAAAAGGGTCACAAGGTACGGCAAGCTCTTCCAAGCCTCCGACGGGATGTACTGCCCATTATATTGGATTTGAAGGGCGCTTGCGGCACCAAAAAGTAAACAAGCGAGCGCGGCGTTAACCGGCCGCCATCCGCCGAGAATCAGAGCCGCAAGGGCGATGTAGCCGCGTCCCGAAGTCATCCCATCTGTGAACTGCGGAGTTTCGGCAATCAGCAACGACCCTGCCAGCGCGCACAATACGCCAGTTCCGATAAGAGCCGAGAAGCGGATGTTCTGCGGATTGATTCCAAGCAGCCGGGCCTTCTCGGGGTCACTTCCAGAGCTGCGATGCTGGAGTCCAAACCGCGTTTTGTGGCTCATCCACCATAGCACGGCCGGGGCAATGATGCCGAGCGCGTACAGCAGAATCTTGGGCGGGACTGCGGCATCTTGCAAGCCGTCTGCGGCGAATTTGAACTTGAAAAAGCTTGTCGCCCCGGCGGCCAATAGGTTGATCGCCATCCCGCTGATGATGTGATCCATCCGGTAGACCTGGGTGAGTAGCCAGTGGATCAGCGAGACAAGGCTCGTGGCGATTATCGTCAGGACTAGCCCAGGAATCGGGCCAAACTTGGATGAGAAAGCCACCGAAAAGAAACAGGCGAGCAGGGTCTTGCCTTCAAGTCCAATGTTGATGACTCCGCCGCGCTCGCTGAAAAAGCCCGCGAGGGCGATCAGCACCAGCGGGATCGACATTGTGATGCACTGTTTCAGCAGATCAGTCATGCTGGCCTCCTCTCTGGCGATACTTCACCGCAGCAAAAATGATAATTACGATGGCAAGCACCATCGTCGTGATCCCCTTATCAATCCCTAGCCCCATTAGGCTTGTTCCGCCCTTGTTGAGGGCTCCGAACAGGAAGCTGCTGGCGAAGAGTCCGTAGGCATTCCCGCCGGCCAGAAGGGCCACACCGAGGGCGTCAAACCCATAGCCAACGCTTGAACCGTCGTAGAAACGATGCTCGAATTGGGCGATTTGGAGAGCCCCCGCGATTCCGGCGATTGCACCGCTCAGGAACATCGCCTTGACGGTGACTTGCTTTGTCTTGACACCAGCGAACTCGGCGGCGGTAGGGTTCGCCCCGGCGGCTCTTAGTTCGTATCCGCTGGTAGTTTTACTCAGCCAGTAACCGACGCCGAGAGTAAGGAGAATTCCCACCACGACAGCTTGAGGAAGCTCAAACTGACCGATCTTAATCAGAGGAGTTAGCTGTGAATTGACGGGCAAAGTGGCCGTGGTCGCGCTTACTGCCTTCTCGCCCTTGAACGGTCCACTGACCAGCCACTTTGTCAGGTTGATCGCGATGTTGTTCAGCATGATCGTCGTGATAACCTCGTGCCCATTCCGGAAAGCCTTGATGTACCCCGCGGGAAGTGCCCACAAGCCGCCAGTGATCGCACCGACCAGAACTCCGAGAACAACACCCAATGGGCCACCAACGGCGAGCATCGTTGCCGCCGAGAAGCAAGCTCCGATGACAAACTGCCCCTCTGCACCAATATTAAAAAGGCCGGCCTTAAGCGCAAGAAATACCGAAACTCCGAGGATGAGGAGCGGCGTCATCTCCCGAATTGTTCCGCTGAGCGCGCTCGCTGAGCCGACAGAACCAGTGACCAACTGAGAAACCGCCGTAACCGGATTCGCCCCTGCTACCCAGAGGGAGGCAAAGAAGAGAATCACCCCTCCGATCACAAGCCCCAGAACCTTCATGCGGCACCTACCATGAGCCGCCCAATGGCCGCTCGATCCCGAGCTTCGTCCGGCTCCGGCTCAAACATCTCGCCGTGGTTCATCACCAATATCCGGTCGCAAAAATCGAGGAGCTCATCAAGGTCAAAACTGACGATGATCGCGGCTGCGCCTTCGTCGCAACGGCGGCGAATCTCTTGGTACACCTTCGTCGTGCTATTCAAGTCCAGCCCGCGGGCAGGCTGAAAAGCAAGGATCAGATTTGGCGAAATTTGCAAAGCCCGTCCCGCCACAAACCTCTGTTGATTTCCGCCGCTAAGGCTACTCATCGGCTGGTTCAGTCCGCCGTGCTTCGTACTAAACTTCTCCGCCATCGATGGGGCGAGGCCCTGTTGCCCGCTCGCGATCTTCGCAAACTCGGGGAGCCTCTGGAGTCCGAGTGAAGAATTCTCAAAAAGGCTCCAGTCCTCGATCACGCCTTCGTGGTGCCGATCTTCCGGAATGACCCGCAAGCCCGCAATGATCCGATCGGCGATGCTCGAACCAGACCATTCCGACCCCTCGAAGTTGATCGATCCCGAAACGGGCCTGGCGTGGCCGATGATTGCGTGAAAAAGCTCGCGCTGTCCGTTGCCATCCACTCCCGCGATTCCGACCAGCTGCCCTTTTTTGAGTTCAAACGAGACGCCTTTCACCGCAATCTGGCCCTTATCGCCTTTCACCTTAAGGCTGTCTACCTGAAGGCTGGTGATCGGCTGGGAGTTAGAAATCGGCGTCGGACGCTCAATAACACTTCCGCCGACAATCTCCTCTGCCAGTTGGGTCGAGCTTACGTCGCTCACCTCATGATCAGCAATGTGCAACCCACCTCGGACGACGGTGACCCGCTTGCAATGTTCAAACACCTCGGGCAGGCGGTGAGTCACAACGATGATCGTCGTCCCTTGCTCGGCAAGTTGCTTTAGGCTGGCGTACAACGCGTCGCTATCTTGCGGCGAAAGCATGGCAGTTGGCTCGTCCAGAATCATGATCTGAGAGTTGCGCCAGAGAAGCTTGAGTATCTCAAGCTTCTGCCCACCTGCCGGGCTTAGCGTCGAACTTTCGGCGTTCCAGTCGAATTCAAAACCCATTTTCTCGGCAAGCTGTTGAGCCCTTTCTGCATTTTGGGCCGGAGTCAAAACCGCTCCATTCTCGGCCCCCAAAATGAGGTTTTCTAGATTCGTAAGCTCCCCAATGATGCCGTAATGCTGGCTCACCATTCCGATTCCCTGGGCGATTGCTTCTCGGCTGCTCCTCAGAGCTACTGGCGAGCCCCCCAACAGGATTGAGCCGGTATCCGGAGCCATTGCGCCGTAAAGCGCCTTCATCAAAGTCGTCTTCCCGGCACCGTTCTCGCCCACGAGCGCGTGAATCGTCCCTTGTTCGACTCGTAGCGAAACGGAGTCCAGAGCCTGTACGTCGCCGTACCGCTTGCTGATCTGGCTCATTTCGACGGCTAGGTTCATAGGCGATCCAAGTAAACGTCGTACAGCGCAGCCGTAGTATCCTCTTCTCGGCCCACTTCGGCGAGCCGCTTCAAAAGCTGATTAACCAGAGCTGTCATCGGGATTTCGACTCCAAGCTCACTGGCCGCTGACTCGCAGTATCCGAAGTCCTTCGTTTGGTTCTTAACGCTGAATCCCGGTGACCAGTCGGACGTCAGCAGCTTCGGCCCGTAGTTCTGAAAAGCCCAGCTTCCGCCCGCCCCGCCGCCGATCATGCTGTGAGCCTGCTCGACGTCAAGACCGGCCTTCGCGGCGAATGCCAGACTCTCGCAAAGCCCAACCAATGCACCGCCAACGGCGACCTGGTTTGCCAGTTTCATCATCTGCCCCGCGCCGACTTCACCAACCCGCTCCGCGCGCTTGGTGTAAGGCTTCATCACTTCGATCGCCTCTGTAACATCGGAAACCGACCCGCCGCAGAAGATTGTCAGAGTCCCGTTCTGCGCCCCCATCGACCCGCCGGTCACCGGAGCATCCACAAACCGCAATCCTTTCGCCTCCAGCCGAGCCGCCAGAGACCGAGCCATCGCTGGCTCAATCGTGCTTTGGTCAATAAAAAGTGTCCCTGACGAGGCGCAATCAGCCATTGCCAAAACGACCTGTTCGACATCCTCGCTCCGGCCCACGCACGAAATGATCACGTCGCAAGACTCCGCCAAAGAAGCCAGGTTCGGCGCAAGCTTTGCGCCCTTCTCGACCAAAGAATCAGCTTTCCCCTGCGTGCGGTTCCAGACCGTCAGCTGGTGTCCAGCTGCCAAAAGATGCCCCGCCATCGGCGCACCCATGACCCCCAATCCGACAAAGCCAACTCGCGCCATTGCTAGGTGTTAAGGTACCGCATTGAGGCCGCTGGTTGGAAGCTAGGCAGACTCAGCCTCGGAGATCACGTCGCCCACAGGCAAATGAATCGTAAACGTCGAACCTTGATTGAGCGAAGAATCCACCACGATTCGCCCGCCGTGAGCCTCGACAATGTGCTTCACAATGCTCAACCCAAGCCCCGTGCCGCCCAGATTTCGGCTTCGCCCCTTATCCACCCGATAGAATCGCTCGAACAGCCGAGGAAGGTGTTCGGCGGCGATGCCGACGCCCGTATCCGTAAAGTCAATCTTTACCCCGCCCGACTCTTCGGCGAATTTGACAATCACTCCGCCTTCATTGGTGTACTTGATGCCGTTCTCCAGCAGGTTGACGATCACCTGGGTCATCTGTGAACTATTGGCTTCGATGAAGAAGCTATCCGGCGCCTCCCTCGTCAACGAAAGCCCTTTCTCCTTTGCCCTCGGCTCAAGTAGGTTGTGAGCGTAGCGGAGAATCTCCCCGATATCGCAAGGTCCCTTACGAACCAGGCTCGACTCAGCCGTGCTCAGCACCAGTAGGTCATGCGTGATACTCGTTAGGCGATCTACTTCGTTGATAATTCTGGTCAAGTAGCGTTCGCGTTGCGCCGGATCGTCGTCGTCCAGCATCGTCTCGCTGTACGAGCGGATAATCGTCATTGGCGTCCGCAACTCGTGCGACACATTCGCCACAAAGTCGCGCCGAACCCGCTCCAGGCGACGAATATCCGTGATATCAACCAGCGCAAGGTATACACGGTTCAGTCCGCTAGGCGCACGCCACGCGCTCGCCCGGCAAATCCGCTCCTGCGGAAAGCTAAAGGCCAACTCGGCCTCCGATCTCTCATCGACCTCATAAGCCATCAGAACAAGCTGTTCCAGTTCGACCGACAGAGTGACGGCAAGAATCGAGCGGCCTTGAGGATTCTCGAACCCGAAGAGCTGCTGGGCAAAAGTGTTCGCGTAGCTGATGTGGGCGCGGTCATCGCAGACAAAAATTCCGGCATCAAGCCCGTCGGCAAAGGCATCCACCGCCGCCTTCTGCTCCAATGCATTCGAAGTCGTCTGTTCAAACTCCTCCGCCTGGTGCGCCATATCGGCTTGAAGCAGCCTCTCCTGGTCGTCGCTCAGAAAAGCAAAAACGGCGACTCCGATCACGATGAGCGCGGCAAGAAGCAGGTTTTGCGTGAGAAACAACGCGATAGCAGCCAGCGCGATGGCCAGACAAATTCCGATCAATAGGGTGCGCCGAGTGGCAATTTGACCCACACAAGAATAGACGGTTCAATCAGGTTCATTGGAGCGTCATAATTAGGTAAGGAACGGTCACGGAAGACATGAAGAGAATTGAGGCATATATCCAGGTTGGCAAGCTCGATGCGGTGAAGCAATCGCTCGATGACGCAGGCATTCAGGGAATGACTTGCGAGCAAGTTCGGGGTTACGGACACCAAATGGGACGAACTGATCAGTTCCAGGGCGTGAAGCCGGCAGTGAATCTGCTGCCCAAGATGCGAGTCATGGTCGTTGTCAAGGATTCAGACCTTTCGACCGCCATCGACGCGATCATGAAGGCAGCGCAGAGCGGCGAAATTGGCGACGGAAAGATATTTGTAACCGAAGTCCTTGAGGCGATTCGGATTAGGACGGGCGAAAGGGGAGACGCCGCGCTTTCTTGATATGACAGAACGGAAGGGATACCCGAGCCGAACCGCGATCCCTCCGCATATCTTGGATCGGCTGAATAAGGGGCGAGAGTCGAGCAAGACTCTGTCTGAGTGTCTCGCCATGAATCAATCGACGCTGATTCGAGCGTTGATTCCGTCGCTTATGTCGCCGGGTTTACAGCACGATTTGCGCGATGCCGATGGCATCGTGGCGCGAATGCGCCTGATCGGCGAGGTTCTCGCCGACCGGCCCGACGAACTTGCAATTGCCGCAACTTCGGAGGTTGATACTCCCCGCGGCTGGGCTTGTTTCGCCGTCGGGGCGATGCCTTCGATTGCTCTTTCTGAACGGCTAGAAATGATTCGGCCGTTTGCGGCTGACTCGCACTTCGGGGTGCGCGAGTGGGCCTGGTTGGCGGTTCGACCACATATTCATGAGTCTCTTCCCGAAGCCTTCGTTCAGCTTCAAGATTGGGCGAAAGACTCGGACGAAAACATCCGCCGATTTGCTTCCGAGTCGACCCGCCCTCGGGGAGTCTGGTCGAAGCACATCATGGAGCTTCGCGAGAACCCTGCGCCTGGCTTGGTGATTCTCGATTTGCTCAAGTCGGATCCTTCCAAGTACGTACAGGACTCGGTTGGCAACTGGCTGAACGACGTGGCAAAGGACCGACCCTACTTTGTCCGCGAAACCCTTGATCGGTGGCTGACCGAGTCGGACAGCGACGCGACTCACGCCATCGTCAAGAAGGCGAGCAAGTATGTCTAAGTGGGCGAATTTCCACATTTGGCGCGGGCGGCTACCTCACTGGCGCGCGGATAATGTCACCTACTTCGTCACATTTCGCCACCGCCGCCCGCTGACTCTTTGGGAGTGCGACCGGGTTCTTTACCACCTTCGCCGCCCCGATGGACGCAAGTGGGACTTGGTGATCGCCTGCGTTTTGCCGGAGCATACTGACCTCATTTTTCGCGTCGGCGAAAAGGAGGAGGGCGTGCCTTGGGAGCTGAGCGACATCGTCGAAAAGGCAAAGCTCAAGGCGGGGAAGGACATCATCAAGAAGTCCGAGGAGCGGTTTCCGCCGTTCTACACCGAGAGTTTTGATCGCATCATTCGGGATGACGGCGAGTTTGAAGAGCTCTGGACAACAATCCTCGAGTCTCCGGTGACGGCCGAGCTGGTCGAAGAGCCAGGCGAGTATTCGCCGCTGTTTGTACCAGATGCGCCCTAGATGTTAACGAGGCGGAGGGCTTCGACTTCTAGAACGAGCGTTGCTTTCCCCGGAATAATTGAGCCGGCTTTCCCGGTGGGGGTGTCGCGGTTAGGAACCCCTTTGTCGCCGTACATGAGGTCGCTGTTGAGGGTCACTTTGCGCTTCTCGCCGGCTTTGATTCCGCTGATGGCTTGGTTGATGCCGTAGGGCAGTTCGGGTGAGAGGGAGAGGGTTACTGGTTCCTCCTTCGCTGGAGTGAGAAGCTTTCCATCCTTGATACTGAGTTTGATCTTGGCTTCGACGCCTTTGCGGCCCGCGAGTCCATCGCCAGTGCCTTCTTTGACGACCTCCACTACAGCGGCAGGAATGATTCGGATGACTTTGATATCGAAGTCCAGTGTGGCTTTCGGTGGGATCACGTCCCCCGATCCGTTGTCGCCATAGCCCAGCTCAGGCGGAACGATCAGCTTCTTGGACTGCCCTTCGCCCAGTCCGAGGACTCCGGTATCCCACCCTTTGATAACCGCGCCGACTCCGACTTGGAACCGAAAAGGGGCCTTTCCGATGCTTGAATCAAACTGCTTTCCGCTGGAGAGCCGGCCAGTGTACTCCATATCGACAACATCGAGGTTTTGGATCACGCGGATGGGCTTGACGTCTTTCACAGGTTCCTGCTTTGGCGCAGTGGTTGTACCTTGTTGAAGAGCGAGAAAAAGCGCGGCGGAGAGCATTTGGGATACCTTACCTAATAAATTGCCCCGGCCAATGGGGGAGACAGGCGCGGGGCTTGGGGAGGGATGAAAGCTACCTTGCGGCGGCTTTCGCTATTCAGTGCTTGGAGTTCACTATCGATCTCTCGACCGACACCTATTCTGACGCTAGGAAATTTGAAAGGTTCCGTGAATAGAGGGTGATTCTTAAATTTTGCTGATCCGTTTCTCCCGAGATCGCCTGTGTGTCGGCCAATACAAAGTTGGGGGCCTCTGCCAATGAGCTGATTCCTAGCTGAGAGACCCAAGACGGACCCTCACCGAGCAGAACTGGAGCGATGTACAGGACGATTTCGTCGACAAGACCCAGCTTCACAAATTCGGAGGTTGTCTCGCGCCCCCCCTCCACAAGGACGCCTCGGTTACCACGGGCAAACAGCTCGCCAAGCAAGTTTGGGAGATCCGTGAACAGAAGGTCCTCGGTTCCTCTCGGAGAATTGGTGAATCGCAGAGTTTCGGCGTCAGAGTTGAAAATTGGGAGATCTTCTGCAAGTACTCGGTTCGGGTCGATTACGACCCTCAGAGGTTGGGAGTTTACGTTGATGTGTCGAACAGTAAGTTGTGCACGATCTAATTCTGCAGTTTTGCGCCCAACCAATACGACTCCGCGTTCAGCACGCAAGGCATGGGCGTCCTTCCTTGATTCTTCGGAAGTAATCCATTTAGACTCGCCATTGGGTAGCGCAATTTTTCCATCTAGTGTAATGGCTGCTTTTAGGGTCACAAACGGTCGCTTCAGATGTTGCGAATAAAGAAACTGGCGATTCTGTTCAATGAGGTGATAATTTCTTTGGAGCGGTTTGGTCGGAATGCCCGCCTTTCGGAGTCGATCTGCACCACCCGAAGCCATTGGATTTGGATCAGCGGTGGCATAGAAGACCTCTTTAACCTTTGCCCTTATGAGGGCTTCGGAACATGGTCCGGTTCTGCCCTGATGATTACAAGGTTCCAAGGAAACGTAGACAGTCGAGCCTTCGGCTTGGGCGCCAGCCTGCTCAAGCGCCATAACTTCTGCATGTTGCCCTCCGGCAAATGAGTGAAAGCCTTCGCCTATGACCGCTCCGTCTTTGAGAATGAGGCACCCTACCCTGGGATTTGGCGCGGGAAAGCCCTGACGGGCAAGCCACCAAAGCGAAGCAATAGCACTATCCTGCTGGCTCATTTTTGCGCTTAATCGCCTCCTGCGTCTCGGTCACCAGGTCTTTGAGGTTCTCGTTGAGTTCCTCGCGATACTCCTCCCGCGCCGCTCTCGCAAGGATCACCGCGCCAATGGAAGCTGTTACCAGACAGGCAAGAGTGGCAAAGACGAGTACGCCACCCGTCTGCAGAAACTGAAGTTTTGCTTCAATCGATGACTTCGCACCCGGAACTTTGCCGATCGTCCAGGGCCAACTAGCCGCCAGAAGCAGCCCAATCACCACGCACGCGGTGACGACTATTTTGAGGGGAAGCCATTTACGATCGATTGCACTCCCTCCTCAAGGCTCGGGGCGCGGAGCAGGTAGCTGCCGACCACGAAGCTGTTTGCGCCCGCCTCAATCACTTGTGGCAAGGTCACGGGGTCGATTCCGCCGTCCACTTGGATGTCCATTTCCGGCCTTCGCTGCCTGATCCAGCTGATTTTTGGCATGGTGGAAGCGATAAACGACTGCCCGCCCCACCCGGGGTTGACGGTCATCACGAGGGCCATATCGATGTCGTCGATGATCGACTCCAGCACCGAGACCGACGTTCCGGGGTTGATGGCGACTCCCGCCTGAATCCCTTGCGCCTTCAGGCTTTGAACGAGGCGATGGGCGTGAAACGTCGCCTCGGCGTGAAAAATGATCCGCTTGCAGCCCGCCTTGATGAAGGCGTCGAAGTGACGCTCGGGGGTGAGGGTCATGAGGTGCGCCTCCACGGGAGCCTCGGTGTGCTTTCGCAGGTTTGCCGCTAGGGCGTCGCCGAAGGTGATTGGTGGGACGAACTGGCCGTCCATGACGTCAAGGTGGACGAGGTGAGCTCCGGCGGCCATCAGCTTGGGAACCGACGTCGAGAGCGACGTCAGGTCAAAGCTAAGGATAGAAGGCGCAAGTTCGTATTTCATGGCTTTGGAACCGCTCCCGTCAGCTTCGGTTCGACATCGACCGTCTCCTGCAGGACGCCGTCATAGTAAACCTTGAACGTCGCCTTGGGACCATAGCCAATTTTGTTCACGGTGATTGTGTCGCCGTTTCGGTAGGAGTCGTTATGAACTTCGGTGGTGCCGGCTTCATCGGTCATTTCGACGTTCACGCGGATTTCGTAGCGGCTTTTGACGGTGTGAGAGAATTTGAAGCTGCGGGCTATCGCGCCGTCCTCGTTGTCGCTCTCTCCAGGGAGCGAGCCGAGGGGGTTGTCGGAATATGCGGCGATCCAGATTCGGACCTTGCTTTGGCGGCTGACTTCGGTCCCGGCTTCGGGAAGTTGTTTGATAATCGCGCCGGGAACGGCTTCGTTCTTCCGAATGGTGATTCGCGCGGGGCGGCCCTCGAGTTCCAAGTTCATTGCCCCCAGGGCAATCTTGGCTTCATCGGCGGTCATGTTGAGCAAGCTCGGCATTTTGACCCTTCTTGAGCCCGAGCTGACCGTGAGGTCAATGGTGCCGCCTTCGCGGATCATCTGCCCCGGGGATGGCCGCGTGCTGATAATGTGGTCGGGTTCAAGGCGTTCGTTTGGCTCCTTTGCGGCGACTCGAACGTTGAGTTTGAGCTTCCTGACCTGCTCCCTAGCTTCAGAAACGCTGACTCCGCGGACGTTTGGCGTCTTGATCTCCCTGGGCTTTTGGGCGAGATCTACAACGAAGGCGATCACGACTCCAGCGGCACCGAGCAGAGCGAGGGCGAGGAGGCCCATGAGCCAGCCGGGGACATCTCGGTCTTTCTTGACCTTCTTAGGCTTCTCCCCATCTTCGGTTTGGGCTTGGTCTTTGGACTTCTGTTTGGCTTGCTTTTTGTCGGGCTTTGGTTGCTTCGTAGGCTTGGCCGGTTCGATGACGGGAGTCTGGACCGTTTCGGGAGCCTTCTTCATCATCGGGGTTCGACCGAATCGGAGTTGGTCGTTGATTTGCCTTAGCTCGACGACCAACTCGTGGGCGGATTGGTACCGATTTTCGGGCTTTTTGGCCAGGAGCCTGGTGACGAGCTGTTCGACGGCGACCGGGATTGCGGCGTTGATTCCGCGCAGGCTGGGAACCGGGCTACTGATGTGGCGCATCGTGGTCGCGGTCGGGTTTTCGCCCTGGAACGGCACGGATCCGATGAGTAGCTCGTAGAGGATGACACCGAGGCTGTAGAGGTCGGAGAGGGGGTTTGGCTTGGCTCCGGTGCAGACTTCTGGCGCGAGGTAGGGCGCCATTTGGGGTAGGACGGCTGCTCCGGCGGTGCGGCTGTGGGGGTAGCTCTGCCAGATTCCGGCTAGTTGAAGCTTGGCACTGCCGTCGTGGGTGGCGATGACGTTGTGAGGGCCAACATCGCCATGGGCGATGCCGGATTGGTGGAGCGCGTCGAGCGCCTCGGCGACGGCTTGGGCCGTGGCGAGGGCGACCGGAACCGTGAACGGTGCGAACCGCTTGATCCGGTCGCGCAAAAGTGAGCCCTTAGGCATCTCGGAGAGGATGTAGTGTTGACCCTTCTCTTCAAAAATTTCTTGCAGATTTTCGAGCGCTGGATGCCCGACTGTGAGCTTGGGGATTTGCTCGACGAGGTTGTGGACGAAGGCGGGTTCTTCGTTGAATGGCGAGTTTATTTCGCGAATTCCGACGCTTCGTCCGCTGAGGCGGTCTCTTGCGGAATACATCGTGAAGATCGGCCCTTCAACGATCTTGGTCTGGATCTCGTAGCGGAGTGCAAGGGTGTCGCCGATCATGCTTCCTCCTCGGCTTCCTTGGGCTTGAAAGCTGCCAAAGCAACTAGGAGTCCCACGAGCAGCAGATTCAACATCTTGACTTGTGGCATGTCCCATTTCGAGGCGTATGCGCTGACTGCCTCCGGTCCGTTGTTGTAAGCCACAAGGTAGCTTGCGTTGGTAGCGAATAGCACCAGCATCAGCACCAACGCCGCAATCGGGCGATAGCGATCAATGCTCATTCAGCACCTCTCGAACGAGCGATTCCGGAATGTCTTGCACGAGTTGGCAGGCACCGATTTCGGTAACTAGACTCATCGATAGCTCGCCGCGCACTGACTTCTTATCCCCCCTCATAGATTGTATTATGTTTTCAACATCGTTTGTTACTGCGGAGTTCGTGGGAAGTCCGTGGGCTTCAAGTGTTTGGGCCACGATATTGCTGAGGCCTTGCTCGCAAATTCCGAGCTTTTCTCCGATTTTAGTCTCGATGACCATACCGATAGCGATGGCTTCGCCGTGGGTGTAGACCTCGTAGTTGGTCAGCTTTTCGATGGCGTGGCCGATCGTGTGTCCAAAGTTGAGGATCGCCCGGTAGCCGGTTGTTTCGAACTCATCTGCCTCGACAACTTTCTTCTTGTGAAGAATGCACTGGCGAACTGTTACGGAGATTCTTTGGTCGCTTGGGTTCAGGAGAGGATTTTGTGCAAGAGCTTCGGCCAGATTTCGGTCCATGATGAACCCGTACTTGATAACTTCGGCCATTCCACATTGCCACTGCCTTTCCGGAAGGGTGCTGAGCCAACTTTGGTCAATGAAGACTTCTTGGGCGGGATAGAATGCGCCAACCAGGTTTTTCCCTGCCGGCGTATCGATTCCGACTTTGCCTCCCACCGAGCTATCGACCATCGCTAGCAGTGTGGTCGGGACCTGGATCAAGGGAATCCCCCTCATATAGGTCGCAGCAGCGAACCCGGCCAGATCGCCGATGACTCCGCCTCCGAGTGCAACGAGCTTGGTCTTGCGCTTCGCCCCCTTGTTTGCGAGCTGATCGAGCAGGTACTCGAACTGTCTCAGGCACTTGCTAGATTCTCCGGCGGGGATGACGATGGGGACTTCGTGCTCCACGGAATGAGCGAGATTTGAGTCTGTGACGATGATACGGTCGTCATTGGAAGTGAATCTTTCAAATCGAATTCGAGTTGGCCCGGAATGTAGGTCCACCTGAATCTCATCCATTGTGCAGCACCTCCATGAGTGCCGCCGCGGCCTGGTCATGTGTCAGGTCGTTGAGGTCCACGATGTGGTCGCACCTCTCGTAGGCTGCTTGTCGATCGTCGAAGATTTGACCGAAGACGGTTTTCCAATCCTCCCGTTTGAGGAGTGGCCGCTTCCGGCGGCTGGATTCCAGCCGCTCGATTAGCTGATCTTTTGGGACACGGAGATAGACGGTTGTTCCTATCCTTTTCAGATTCTCGGCGTTTTCGGCTCTGAGTATCGCACCGCCCCCGGTCGAAACCACCGAAGATCCTTCAAGGAGGGAACTAATAATGCTTGCTTCGTGCTCTCGAAAGGTTGATTCTCCGTATTGCTCGAAGATTTTTTCGATACTCTTGCCCAAGCGATTCACAATGAGTTGATCGGTATCGATGAATTCACGACCAGACAGCTCGGCCAGCTTCCGCCCGACTGTCGTCTTCCCTGCTCCCATCATTCCGACCAGAACCCATGCCTTCATGTTCACTATAGAAAAAGGGTGGCGAACGCTAGGCTCGCCACCCTCATTTTTACCTCGATTGTCCCTTACGGGTTGATACCGGTTTCGGAGTCGTCGATGATCTTTGGAGTCACGAAGATCAGGAGTTCGCTCGAAGTTTTCTGCTTTTGCGTTCTCTTGAAGAACTGACCCACGATTGGCAGGTCACTGAGAACTGGAACGCGGTTCGTCAACGTATTGGTTGAGTCAGTGTTCAGTCCGCCGAGTACGATGGTGTCGCCATCTTTTACAATGATGACCGCAACGACTGCTTGGGTCGTGAAGATCGGAACTTCTTGGCTCTGCCCGTTGGAGATTGCGATCGACCTTGTGCCAGTGATTGTGCTAACCGTAGGGGTGAGTCCCATTGAGATCGTTCCATCACCGTTGATTCGAGGCGTCACGTTCAACTGAGTGCCGATCGTGATTGCCTGTGGCGTGGTGAAGGTGTTAATCTGGCCGTTTGCACCCACTGTTGTCGCGGAACTCAAGATGTAGTCCGTGGTACTCGCAAAAACCGATCCTGGCGTATTGTTGATCGTTCTGATGACAGGAGCAGTGACAACGCGGCCGTAACCGTTGGAAAGTCGAGTTCGCAGTCTGAAGACAGCATCGCCAGAAGCGTAGGTGAAGAACACCGGATCCGAACCTCGCTGGAAGTCGCTAGCGGTCATACCAGCAATCAGCGCTCCACGCGAGTATTGGATGCTGTAACCAAGGGACTGATCAACGTTTTCAGTTGTGGTGATGAACTCGACCTTGATGCTGACCTGCTTAGGAGCTACGTCGAACTGAGCAATTGTATTTGCGAGTTGGTTGATGTCCTCTTCGCTTGAACCTCGAACGATCAGACTATTATCAGTCGGATCATAGGTGATGAAGTCAATTGTGCTTGGCACAAGTCCAGTGCCAGGTTGCAACTGCGTTCCGCCGCCGCCTCCCTGGCCGCCACCGAACTGGCCTCCGCCATTTTGACCGCCGCCACCGAACTGACCGCCACCGCCGCCAAATTGGCCGCCACCGCCGCCGGCCGCGCCGCCACCACCACCTGGGCGTTGATAGGCATTCTGCGAACCGTCGAGAGAGATCGATGAACCGTTTGCACCGCTGTCATCCGAACCTTGATTAGCCAACGGATTGACAATCGGGGTCGGCTGAGGTTTGTATTGGTTGACCTTTTGAGCTGAATCAAAGAACGAAGTTGCTGCGGCACCAACTTGCGATGCCGGAGCCACGACTCGTCGCGCCATCTCGAAAGCGCGACCCAGATCGCGATGCTTTGCGAGGGGATCAAGAATTCGACCCATCACTACTTGAGTGTAGATGTCGTCGGCGCCTTGGTGCAGAAGCTTGATCTTCTTGATGATCTGCGCTTCCGGACGAGCATTGCTGATCGTAGCCACAGTTGCGGCTGGCTTGTCGGCACTAATCTTATAGACGCCGTTAGCGTCCTTGGTGACGAATGCACCAGCTGCATCGCAGATGTATCGGATCACATCATCGGCGGTTTGATCCTTGAGCGATGTGGTGACTCGACTAAACTGTTTGGTTCCAGTGAAGTAGAACTGAACACCGGTCTTCTCGGTGATCATCCTCGTTGCCGTAACGAGGTCTGCGTCCTTGAGGGACACATTCATCCGAACCTCTGAATTCTGCGCTGTTGCCAACGCAGAACCCAGGATGAGCGAAGCACCGATGGCTACGCGAATTGACTTGAACTTTCTTTGCATTTGAACTCCCACTAACACTGTTTACTCAGACGACTTCTTAGAAGCCGCCACCAAATCCGCCGCCGCCGCCGCCCATCATGCCGCCGCCGCCGCCCATCATGCCGCCGCCGCCGCCCATCATGCCGCCGCCGCCGCCCATCATGCCGCCGCCGCCCATGCCGCCCATGCCGCCGCCGCCCATCATGCCGCCGCCCATGCCGCCCATGCCGCCGCCGCCCATCATGCCGCCGCCGCCACCCATGCCGCCGCCGCCCATGCGACCGAGGCTCATTGGCTCAGGGCTACCGCTCCAGTTTTGACCGCTTTGCCCGATCAGCATTGCCATCAGCATTGGATCCATGGACCGAATGTAGATCTTTCGAGTGATCTTCGGAGGAGTTGGACCCGGCCCCGGCGTAGTTTCATCACCAGGATTCAACGGATTACTCTCTGGCGGCCTCGGGACGATCACAAACACCCCTGCCTCGTAGCGGAATGTTGCATTGACCTGGTTGAGCAAGTTCTGAAGAACTAGCTCGAAGCGCGCGTTCTTCATGTTGATCGTTACCGTTCCTTGAACTTCAGGGAGGATGCTGTAGTTTGCGTCCACCTGCCGGAAAAGGGTTTTAAGTGCCTCTCGGATATCCGCCTGCTGGTACTCAGCTGACTCAATCTTCTTGTCGAGGATGTTGTCTTGCGCTTGAGCACTCGACACACCGCCGATCGTCATTGCTGCCAGAGCAGCGATCATCATCATGTTCCTCATTCGGGTTTTCATGTTTTCCTCAGTAATTGGACGTTTCTGTTCTTGAATCGAATCGTGTATTTTTTGTGTTGGCAGAACTAACCTGCTCCTGCGGGACCATTCCTTGGCCCATTTCCGGGACCGTTTCCTGGCCCCATGAATCCACCCCTTCCACCAGCGGGTCCACCAGTGGACCCGCCAGCACCAGTAGCCCCACCACCGCCAGATCCTGGTGGAGCTACTTCAAGTCGCACCGTAATCTCATTTGGTTGAATGTTACCGGATCGCCGCAAGGTCACGCCATCACGATCAATCGAGACGACTACCCAGTTTGTGTCCGGAATTGTGGAACCTGGCCGAATGATCGTGGAACGGCCATTTTCTTCAAGAATTGCGTAGATTGCATCTCCGATGACAATTCCCGAGATTCGTCGATAGGGTTGCTCCTCTTGGGTGATCACGTCTTCTGGCTTGTCTTCAGGCAGTTCAAAGGAGTTCGGGAAGTGACCCGATTCAGCGAGGAAGCGCTCTGAAGTTTGAAGCTGATCAAACTTCAACTCATCCGCAGACAAGGCAAATGGATTGGAGCGGTAGCCGTAGCGCGCCGTCGCAGCGATTAAACCCTTCATCCGATCAGGACCCATCGACTTGCTGATATCTTTGTCAACACCCGCCATTGCAGAGGGGGTCACTGCTTGAATCTTTTTGATGCTAGTTGGTAACGGCTCAGAAAGATTTGCAGTCTGGTCAGCACAACCAACAAGGAGCAAGCCTAAAACTACCCCTGGAATCAATGTCTGGATTGGTTTCATATTCATGGCTTATCGATCTCCTGAGGGCGGAGTGGGAGCACCCGTGCCACCAGCGCCCCGTCCCGAGCCTGGCGCTGGAGCGGGATTGTTGCTTCCTGCGGTTCCATCAGGCACCGGCGCATAGACACCATCGTATCTAATATAACCGACAACTGTCAAATCGTAAGTACCAGTCAATCTCGGAGCGGTTCCGCTCAATGCCAAGTTGTGCGCTACTGCCAGATAGCGCGGCATGGACGACCACGAGCGGACGTTTTCGAGAATTTGCTCGTAGGTACCTTGAACCGTCACCTGCCCAAGATCGTAGATGACGACCGGGAACGGCGCTGAGGGGTAGTTGTAGTAGCTCGCTAATACTCCATTGGGAGCCTCGTCGTCAGTTACACCTGGAATCCTTGGTCCCGACATGACCTTCACTCCACCCTTCTTGAGTTGAGAGTTGAGCGCGGTCTGGACACTGTCGCGGTACTTCTTAGTATCCAACAGGAGCTGATAGCGGTTGACGTTAAGATTGATGCCACCTTCGCGAACGCTTTGGAGGGGAGTCTTGGTTTCAACGAAG
Source organism: Fimbriimonas sp. (assembly GCA_965248555.1). Classification (GTDB taxonomy): domain Bacteria; phylum Armatimonadota; class Fimbriimonadia; order Fimbriimonadales; family Fimbriimonadaceae; genus Fimbriimonas. The sequence continues at coordinate 1,411,416 of CBDFJP010000002.1, forward strand.
GGCAACCATCCGGCCTGAGCGGTTTCAATGAGTTTCGCCGCGTTCTCTTTTTTCTTAACCGCAGCACCAACCTTGTTGACTTCGGTCACATAGCCGTTATAAACGAGCACCTTGTTCTGGATGGCTTCCTGATTAGGAGCCCAAAACTTGAAGTAGCCGGCTGCCAATACGATCAACGCGAACGAGAGGAAGATCAGCCAGATTGTACGGGCGTAGAGTGATTTCAACATGATCAGTCTTGTCCTTGAGGAGCTTTCGGAGCCGGGGGAGTGGTGGTACCGGCCGCTACAGGAGTAGTCGGAGCGTTGGCACCAGTTGCTGCACCAAGCGCCGTAATGGTAGCTCGCGGATTTGGCACTTGCAGATTCTTCGGAACGGTGACTACGACCGAGATCAGGGACTCCCCAGGTCGAACCGTCTTCGTTGTGCCCGGCTCGGTAACGCCAAAGTTGCCGGAGTTGAGGTAACCGGAGGGAACCGATTGATCCGTGAAATACTGCAACCGCTCAAGCGGATCATCGGGAATCGGGGCCTCCGATTCTTTTCTTGGTTTGCCGTTCTGGTCGTTCTCACTCAAGGCAGGAACAATGACATCCTCCGCCTGGAAACCAGCGCGAGTTACCGAGGTCGCCCCGGGAATTCTCATGAGTGCGAGCATCAGATCAGCATATTCCTGAGCATTCTTAACAGTTCCCGTTAAAGAAAGCGTAGCGTTAGTTGCATCCACCGGAGCTCCGGACATCTGAGTGATCCTGAAGAACGCTGGAATATAGCTCTTGACACCATCGTAAAAGTCTGGATAAACCCGATTGGCTTCCATCATCGCTTTCGCAAGAGCCGTATTCGCAACCACTTGCTTGACCTGAGGAGCCGCCATCATCGTGTCAGCATCCGTCGCTACCGCCACAACCTTTGAATAATTTGGCTTGATCTCTTCGAGCTTAGCATTGACTTTATCGAGCTGATCTCCTGAAATCTTCGCCATCGCGAAGGCTGCGACTAGCGACCCGGCGAAAGCCAGAAAGCCACCGAACCAGGCAAATTTTGCCCTGCCCGATGTGTCGACTGTCTTTGGTAAAAGATTAAGCTTCACTGATTTCCCCTCAATAGACGATATGCAAACCGTTTCCGATAGCGACGGCGAGTTCTTGTCGATGCTCGTTCACATAATCCATACCGACTCGCTTGACGGCGAAGCCGAGACCATTGAATGCATCGTACAATTCAACCGGAGTGCTGAGCGATCTGCTCAAGTAGCCAGACAATCCTCGCAACTTGGAACCCCCACCACACAACACAACTCGGGATACATTACCACCTCGACTGGAGTAATAGTCGATAGATCGCTGAAGTTCTCCCACTAAATCTTCAAGAATTCCTTGTACCGCACCAAAATCTTCGTCTGACGAGTGCGCGACCGCAGGCATCATCATCGTCGCTCCGCCCATCGGATGCTCGAGATCGGCGACCGGAGGAGGTGAGGATGAGAAGGGGTCGTTTGCATAGGTCGGGGCGACTGCCTCGACAACTTGTTCGACCGGAAGACCGGTGATTGGGTCGATCGCCAAGTCATCCAGCGGGCTCATGGCCGCTGTCGCATTAGAGACCGGATCCGCCGGTGCGTATGCGTCAACGGCGAAACCGCTATCAAATGACTGAGTGGCTCCCCCGAATGGATTTGCAAAGCCCTGATTCGCCGCCGCATCCTCTGAAATCGTGAAGCGACTGACCTTGTATTCCTCTGCCTCTTGAGTGCCGATCTGCTTGGCATCCGCAAGAGCCCGAGTAATCATTTCTCCGCCGCCCGGAACTGGGCGAGGGAGGACGAGGTTGCCCTGGTCGTAGATATTGATCGAAGTAGTCGAGTGACCGATGTCGACGATGCACACGCCGTTCTCGCTCGCCCACTGCGGGAAGCTGCTCTTCATCGATCGCGCAAGCCCAAGCGGCTCGACATCGATTGCGTATGGCTTTCGACCGGCCTTCTTGATGCAGTCCACGATGGTATCGATAGCTGATTGGGGAGCCATCGCCATGACGACTTCCATTTCTGCCGAATTAGGGTCTCCGCCCTCGATCACCTTGTAGTCCGACTGGATTGTGGTTTCGGCAAAAGGAATATTCTTGCTGATCTCCCACTCCATATGAGATTGGAGTTCTTTGTCCACGTCCATTCGCGGAACCGGAAGGACTCGAACCAAAACTGATTGCTGGCCGGCGATAGTGACGACAGCTGAGCTACTCGACGCTCCAGCGGCCTTGAGAGCCTCAGAGAGAGCCTTGCCCACTTCGTCGCTGTTGTACACGCCGCTATAGTCAACGGCTCCTTCTGGGGTCGGTACGACGCCGATTGCGGTCACGGTTGCACTGTTGCCTGAAGTCTTCACTTCGGCGACCTTGATGCTGTGACTTCCGATGTCGATTCCAAGCACGCTACTGAGCTTTTTTGCCATAAACTAGCACCTACCACTACGGGGGCGGTTCATGTTATCACTCTGATGCCAGAGTTGTCAACGAACTTTTCGTCCCTTATGAATTTGATTGTACATGGGTTCACGGTAGTTACAGCAAAACAGCCCCAGATTTCGTAAAATCTGGGGCTGTTTTTTGTGCGATTCAGGCTCGATTAGGGCAAGTGCGGAGTGATCTTTCGTGCCATGGTCTGGAAGAAGAGGCTCGGAGCGCCCTTACGCATACTCGACCAGATCATCCAAACGAGCTCGCGTCGGTTACCCACATCGCCTCGAGGATCGAGGAACAGAGCCATGTTTGCCTCGTTGAGTGCGCTCTCCATCGGAACGAACTCTTCGACCGTTTCGCCAACCAGTGAGACCGGGCGGGTGATGTCGACCGCATTCGGCCCAGCACCGATCTGGATTCGCACGATGCGATTGTCATCCAGGTGGGTGAAGTAGATTCGGCCAGCAGCCGCATCCAGTTGATAGGAGCCGACGTTTCCGCTTACGGTCACTGTCTCGCCAAGGCTTCCATCTTTGTTGACCAGGACGGCCCTTCCGACGCGCACACCGTAGCGGTAGCTCGTCATGACTGGGCGTGAGGTCTGTCCACCGGAAACGGCGCCTCGCACCGAAGTGAGGAGTAGGCGATCAGCGAGAGTATTCGCGCTGTTGGATGGCTCGATCGCGCCGCTTGGGGTGAACCAAAGGGCTGGGGTAGCCGCCGTATTGCTCGGAGCCAGGCGGCCATCGAACAAGGTCGAAGGTGCGCTGTATCCCGAGTCGCTCGCTCCGCTTAGCCGAAGCTGGGCAGGAACGTAACTGAGAACCATTTGGATCGACTTCGGTAGCTGGGTGCTTGTAAACCGGATCAGGCCGAGGGCCGGATCGATGGTCACCCTTCCACCAAAGATGGTGGGGTAGCTCTGAAGGCCGGTTTCGCGGTCGAGGGTCTGAACCGGTGTATCCGTCGGTACACCAGTAGCATCGGCAAAGACCGAAACTCCGGCGCTGCTTCGTAGCGTGAACGTACCTGACCAGTTGGTTCCTCGAGCTCGGAAGCCGTTGAACTTAGGATCGTAGGTGATCGTCTCGACCAGGCTTCCGCCCACTGTGTTTGGCTGGCCGAAATAGGTGTTGGTGTTGAGCACGGCGAGAGTTGCCGGATCGACCGCAAGCTTCGTGGTGAAGACCTCGGTGATCGAGCTTCCTCGGAGGCGGCCACTAAAGGTCAGCAGAACTTCGGGGTTGCCAGCGGCGTCGATGTGCAGAACTGCACTCGGATCGCTGACGCTCTCGAAGCCTTTTCCGAACCTGAGTTGAGTCGGGACGGTGAAGGTTCCACCCATGGTGTACAGCACCTGGTAGATGTTCGACGTCCCGTTGCTCGATCCAGCATAGAACAGGCTGACCGCGTTTCCGTTTTGAACGACCGAAGGCTTGCCTTTGGCCATCATCGGATCGGCATCGAGAACGATCGGAGCCGCTAGAACTCCTGCCGCGTCGACTTCGCTCATCATGATTCGCGAGTCGGTAACGAGTCCCGACGCGGTCTGCCGCTTGGTTTCGCCAACCATTCCGAGGGCGAGCCGGATCATCGAAGCTCCGGCAAGGTCCTTGTCCCCGCCCGTCGGGAGGGACGGATGCGAGAGTCGGTTCTGGGAGGCGATGACCGAGCCACCAATGCTTGCTCCTGCCCCTGGGACGCCTGTGGTGAGCGTTGCTGGGAAGGTTGCGTTGGTGATGAACGATGCCGGGATGCTGCCCGTGAAGGCAGACCATCTTCGGTTCGTTGTGTCGGCGGGCGTGAACTTGTTAAGATCGCGGAGCCAGGAATCTTCGCCACGAGCATCCGGCGCTCCCATTACTCCGCCGCTGATGCGGGAGATGAAGATGCCGAATGACTTATCGTTCGGATTCGGATTTCCTGTGCCAGGGTAGTTCACTGGTCGATTCGAGGCGAATGCCATGGTGACCGAGCCGTCGTTGCGTCGGACGCCACTTGGCTGGATATCTGACCATTGGGCAGGCGCTCCAGATGTGACCGGGGTTTCGCCGCTGATGATGTTATCCACGAAGGAATACTTTCTGGGACTACCTGGATTCAGGATGTTCCAGTCATCGATGACCTTGTTATCGGGTCCGCCCGTTAGCTGGGTTTCCTTAATGGTGAAGCTCACTTGGAACGTCGGGTCGCTGTATGCCTCGAACATGTTCAGGCTTCCGGAGGCAGTGTAACCGAGCGAGATCGCTTCGTCATTGAATCCGCCGACTCCCAGCTGACCGAGGTCTTCGGTGAGGCGCATCGTTTGCACGTACCGACCGACCGGGGTTCCGATTGGAGGAGTGATCGCGATTCGAGCATCTCGAGCCAAGCTTGGGAATCCGGGCTGGAGCAGTCCGCCTGGTGAGGCGAACGGTCCAACGGCAGTCAAGTTCGGATTGAGGCGTGCGCTCGGGTTCACCTTCAACTGCCGACCGCGCTTATCGCCAACCCTTGGCTTCTGGATCACAACGTAGTTGAGTCCGCTTCCATTGAGTTCGGGCGCGAAGTGAGTGTCCAGATCGCTGTGGACGTCGGTCGCGGCGTCGAGCCAGACTTGGTCGTTGTTACCAAGCGACAGAACCTGCCATGGCCAGTAGCGCGTAATCGAGCCACCAGCAACTTCAGCCGTTCCCTTCGCAAGTCGGACGTTCAATAGGTTCACATTGCCTTCGTTGTAAGCCGTGAACGGCTTGAACATCTCGCCGTATTGAGCGGAAGACGGGTTGAAGACCGATGCAAGGTTGAGTGTTCGGTACGGAGCTGCTGCCGTGTAGGTCAGTCGCGTATCGTAGCCTGCACCTGCCGCCAATGATCCAAGTTCAACATTCGGAGTTCCGATGGAAATCTTAGTATCTGGAGCAACTGCCGCCGCCAAGTTGAAGGAGCGGTTTGCTTCCTTCGACGAGCCGCTGAACTGGTTGTTATTGTCACTGTCGATAAAGACGGTGAACCGACCAGCGTAGCCCGCGAACCAACTCGTGCTTCCGTATTGGTTCTGAAGCGAGTTCGCACCCAGGTTTGTTGGCTGATACTTCGGAATTTCGACTTCAAACTCGAACTTGGTCGGGACCAGGGTTCGGGTACTCGCCGTTGTTTCTACGACCGGATTGTTGCCGTCTCGGGGACCCTTCAACGACGTTCCGTTGAAGACCGGGTTCTCGACGTTGCCGTTCGGATCCTTTCGGACCTTAACGTTTTCGCGTCGAACGTCTGGGTAGTCCAAGCTCACGTTTGGATACTTATTCGGCAAGTCCTCGAAGTTCGTGAACAGCGCCGAGATGGAGACTGGCATCGAGCTGAATGGCTTGGCAATCACTCCGGTGCCACCCTGCCATCGCATATCGCGACGATCAACCCGGACTCCGTCGAGGCCGCGTCCTTCTCCACGCTGGAGGGTGACTAGGCTTCGGTCAATGACGTCAATGCTGACCTTTTTGGAAAGGCCGTGCGATGCGATTCCGACTGAAGAGCCGAGACGCGAGCCATTGACGGCGGTCACCCCGCCGAGCAAGACATCTTTTGATCCGTTGATGAGCGAGTCTTCCCGGGTTGGGACATTTGTATCACCAAGCTGGTCAGTCAACGCTGGTCCCACGCGGATTGCCAACGGGTTGGCAACTTTGTAGTCGAGGTTGGTGACCGCTGGGTTAAGGCTGACCGCCTGCATCGTACCATTTCGGTTGGTTGCGCTCGTCTTCAGTTGAATCCGAATTGAACCAGGCCCCGGAACTTGTGAGGTGTTTCCGCCTGCGGTAAGAGGGATCTGATAGATGGCGTATCCGCCATCACCGTCGGCTTCGCTCTTATCGGCAAACAGCCGAGCTTCAGCCGCGATTGGGCGACCTGGACGACCTTCGGAGGTGACGGTGGCTTCCACGATCGGAGGCGGCACGTCGTCACCGTTGGTGTCGGTGGTGCGCACTGGGAATTTATAGACGATCAGGTAGATCGTCTCGCCCCACTCAAACGCATCGCCGTGAGTACTGCGGAACGGAGGCAACACTCTGCCGAATGGCTTGGTGTAGGCAGCGCCGTTGTCAATAACCGTCGCGTAGTTTTCGACACCCTTCGCGCCGCCAGGGATGGCTTTGCGAAGTCGGACATAACCTTCACGACTCAGGAATGCGCACTCTGCGTTTCGGTAATCCTCATAAAGCGGATCGCGGTTGTTGTCGGGGATATTGTCGTAACCTGGAGGCACAATTCCATCACCGATGGTGCCTCCGCCGTTGGCGTAGTCTGACCAAGCAAACAAGAATCCGTTTGCGGAGGCTCCGTAGAGCCATTTATTCGAAACGGTCATGGAAGCATGAACGGCGTCGTTCATCGAGTAGCCCCAAGCTACTCGGTTTCCGAAGCGCGTCTCTTCGTCGAGGCGACAGAACAGGGCGGCAAAGCGCCCGCCGGCCGTGGGTACAAAGATGACTGGATAGTTGGCCAATGCGCCAGTAACGGCGTCGTTGGTTCGAATATTGGAGTAGATGATCGACCCGACTCCGCCCGATTGAAGCTCGTTTGTTCGCCAGACGACTGCGCCGGTGTTGGCATTGACGCCGTACACAAAGCCGTTCTCGTTCATGGCGAACAGCATGCTCGGAGTGGAGAGAGCCAAAACCGACCCTGTAAGGCTGGTGATTTCGGCCTGCGAGACGTAGGCCGCACCGGATGTCCAGTCTTTCTGATCGGGAGGCGTCGCGAGTCCGTCGGTGATTCCGTTCCAGATTGGCACGCCAGTGTCAACGTTCATGCAGACAATCTTGCCCGGCAGGTCGCCGTCCATCTCGGTTCCGAAAAAGAGCCGGTTGTTGGTTGCATCGTAAACAGGTGCTCCGGAGATGGCACCCAGCGTCTCCGTAGTCTCTGGCGGATATTGCCAGAGAACGGACGTCTTGAGTTCGTTGTTTCCTCCGTAGTTGAAGTCACCGGCAGCATCAACGCAGTACATGCGCCCTTGCTCGGTTCCGACAAAAACGACTGGGCGCAGGGTGCCGCCAACTGTTGCGTCGGCTTGAACCACCGAAGTAATTGCACCGAGGCGTGTTGGCTGTTCTACCGCCGCCGGGAAGGTTTCCGGATAAGTCCAGCTTCGGAATGTGGTTCCGTGGACATTCGCAGCGTTGTTGAAGTCGCCTCGACCTTCCATTGCGATGCTGAAGACTCGACCGTTGGTGCTACCAATCACCAAGAAGTCGCGTTGGACGACAGTCGGGAGAGGAAGGGTTGGCTGGGACACATTGAGCCGCTGAACGACCGCTGTGCTGAGGTCGAAATTGGCCGGCATTGTCGCGTTAAGTGTGTCAAATTCGCCGTCGAACTTCTGATACCCACCAAGGATATTCGGGTCGGTTGGGTCCTGACCTCGATCCAAATTGGGATCAGTCGTGGCAGGTCGCTCGCTGGGATAGGTCCAGTAGCACGTCGTGGTTCCGTCGCCGTTACCAACAGCATCGAGGCAGTGAATTCTTCCCTGCTCATCGGCGGCGATGACGACGTTGGTATCGACCGGGACTCCACCTGCGGTGAGGCGAATCTTTGCAGTTGCATGAACTGGCGTTGACTTGAATTCTGATGCAGCAGCACCAATGAAGCGGAACTGGTCAACGTAGACTTGCTTGCCCGTGTCCCCTGCAAAGTCCGACCGGTTCTCCATCACGACCCTGATCGGCAGAGCCGTGCTATGAGGGTATCGTTTGTCGCCAATTCGCACCCATCCCGCTGGGCCGGCGAGGTTGATAAGGAATCGCCCTTGGGACTGACCACCGACGAACACTTCATATTGCGCTTGCTGGGCGTAAGCGACCGGAGGTGCCACAACATCGCCACCCACATACATCTGGATTTCGTATGACCCGTTGGGGATATCCGTAGCTGGGGCCACGGTAACCGCCTCGGTCGAGGAGCCAATGTTTGCCGCAGTTCCCAGATAGCTTCCACCACGCGCATTGGGGTTGTCTGCTAACGTGGGGTATCCCCCAGTTTGAGTGAAATTCGGCGTCGTATTCTCGAAGGAAAGCGTTCGCGAGCTGGTTTCAAGAGGGCTGTACTTCCAGCGGACATTCCCTGTGTTGTAGTCGTAGCTCGTCAACACGCCTTTGGCTACTGTGAATGGCTTTGTTTTGTAATCGCCAACGGCTGGCATGGTCGTGGGATCAACAAGTCGTTCGTTACGAGCGCCCGAAACGTGGACGTTTCCTGGTAGAGCGGCAAATGTCGCCGAAGTTGGGGTCGACATGTAGCCGTCAACTTCGGTCGAGAACTGTGCCGCATCGGCAAGGACACAGAATCTGTTGTCCGGCTTAGCAACCGAAACCTCCTCCATCAATTGATCCAGATCGTTTCGTGGAATCGTGTTGTAAAGAGTGATCTTGAGCGGTGCTAAAAGCGAGGTGAGAGGGTTAACGCCAAGATATGGGAACACCTGGTTAGTGGGACCTCCGCCGTTGCCGAGACGAACCCATCCGGCACCGGAGCGCAGAGTATCCACAACGTCGACATATTTGCGTCCAAAGCCATATTCGATTTCATACACCTGGTATCGAGTCTGGAAAACATCGTTCAACCCGGCGTTTTTAACCGGCCCCTGAGGAATCCAGACGTAAAGAGCGTAGTCCTTGGGGGTCGAATCGTTTGCCGGAACAAAGTTTAAGCCGACCTTGGTGCTGGTCATTGGTTGGAATGTCCAGGTCCAGGTTCGAAGGTTTGCGGGGACGGCAGCAATCCGTGGATCGCCACCGACTCCTGCCGCCGAGGAAGTCGAGCTTTGCCAGACGTGGGACGGGAAACGCTGAGTGAAGTTTCGGTTTTGAAACGCCAGCGGATTCGCGAGATTCCGATTTCGCCGAACATAGAGATCAAGCGGGAAATTGGCTTCACGGTCAGAATCCGGAGTATTCCAGGCGCCGGTTGAAGTCACAAATCCGTTTGGCAACGGATCGTATGGACCAACGTTGTTGCCAGTCTCGTCGAGGTTAGTGGCTCCAGGCGCACCAGCACCAACATAGTCCGTGTTATCGATTCGAGTTCGGAATGGGTTGATTTCGTTGAGGCGTAGCGAATCAACTTCTCTTGCAGATTGCAATGGAGTGAACCAGCGAAGGGCCGACGGGAGGCGGTTGCCTAGCCCGTCCACCCCTTCAACACGCAAATACCCGGGGCTGGAGCCGGCAACGTTTCCATTGACACCAGTTCGGGCATTTCCGCCTTTCAAGTTCGGGTGATCCAAGGGGGTCTGCCCAAAACTGCCCACCACGAGGGTGAGTCCGATTACGCTTAGTAGTCCTTTCATAGTTTGCATGCTTTGCCTCAAGCTGCCATTTCTTTATCGTCGATCTGCAAAAACAGGGAGTGAGAGTCCTCGGGTGCCTTCAACAGGTCCAAACAGGAGCTTAATGCTCTTGAAATTGAATCCGAGGTTGTGGGCAAAAACGGAGAATCCAGGTTTGTCGATGTCGGCGGGAGCACCGGTTCCAAATGATCCGTCAACTTGTACGACTTCACCATCGAACGGAGCGTTCCCTCGTGTGATGCCGTTGTAGCCGTTGACAATCATGACGTTGTCGTCATCAATTCGCCGAGCATAGGTCGGGAAGAACGAGATTGGGTTGTTACCGCTAACAACACCCGCTGCCGAAGCAGGCCTTCTCATGCTTGTATAAGCCCACGAAGGAAGCATCCACCTGGTGCTGAGTGCCGTTGGGTTAGCCGTGTCTGCCAATACTTCGTAGATTCCCGTTGTATCGGCGATCATGATCGTATAGACCGGCGCGCCGACGCCTTGGATGATCGAAGCCGTGACCGACTGCAAGTTAGACATCACTCGCTCTCCAGCGAGAATATCTTGGTTCGCATTCGTCGACCAGGTTCCGGTTCCGAAGTCCCAACGAGCCGTGTGATCGACCGCAGGAGCGGTAAACGTGTTAAAGACTCGATAACCGCCAGTGAGGTTATTATCGAAGATCACCACGCCGCCGTTCCCGGCTTGAGCCGTCCGTCCGTTGGTTGGGTTTAGATCGCCTACTCCGGCGAAGCCTTCGCCTGAATCTCGTCGGCTTGGTGCCTTTCCGCCGACTCCAGCCACAACCACGAATCGGTTGCCGACTTGGAGCCTTGTGAAGCTGTTGTAGCCCCAGCCCGAGCCGCTGACTTCGGTTGGCGAGTGCCACAGAAGCGTCGCTTCGCTGATTCGGCTCGTAATTCGACCAGTTGCCGCATCTTGGGCGTAGCGGTCTACGACTTCGACCATTCGGCCGTTGCCTTGATCCGCCACCATATAGTGCACCCAGTACTCAAGCGGTTGCGCGCCAGAGAATCGGTTATTACCGCCGCTACCGACCGGAGTTTCTTGGGAAACCCAAGTCCAGGCGTCGCGCGGATTCACGAATTCGGTCGTCTCGTTAGCTTTGTATCCGGTCGGAACAAACGCCGAGTCAAGCGTGATTTCGGAGAGAACTCTACCGACGACGCCCGACGGGCTCATTCGGAAGATTCGACCTTTGTCGCTATCTACGACGAGCACGTCGCTGGAGCCCGAAATCGGGTAGATGCGGGTTGGGCGTCCGAGTTGACGCAGGTTGATTGCTCCGGTGTTTCCGCCGGTCGCACCCGAAATGACGGCTTTGCTGGAGTCGAACAGCGGGTTTCCGCTTGGGTCGAGGAGGGTAATTCGTCCTTCGTCGGCAACCCAAGTGTTGGCTCGCTTGAATCCGTAGACCCGCTCGTTGTTCCAAGCCGCAAGCACTCCGTCTCCAGCCACAACACCAAAGCTGGATGGCGTAAAGCCAATCGCGGTTGTACCCGAAGTCTTGAGCACGCATTGGTTGACCCGAACGACGAAGTCTTCGAACGAAATCTGACCCGAGTCGGTTGAGTTTCGTGGGGTTTGCGGCCACACGAATAGCTGGCTTGGGCGAATCTTGCTGAGAGGCATTACTTGAGTGGAGTTGAAGGTATTCGCAGCGCGGACGTAGTCCATGGAAATCACTTGTCTCAGATACGGACGAGCCTGGTCGGCGATGATTTCAACTGGTTGGAAGTTCGCTGCCACCGTTGTAAAAGTGCCCGAATCGTTTGGACGCTTAGCTTGACCTGGATCGATATCGGTTCGCAGGGCCATGACGATCGCTTCTTCACGGAAGGCTGGATCGCCCGGGAAGACACCATTTAGGATTGGAGGCAAGTACGACTTGCCGCTGACGAAAACGGTGTTGCCGGTTCCAAGGGCCGTGCTCGTCAACTGAGTTCCGTGAAGGATCGTGTACCACTTCAGCGGGTTCCATCGGTCGCCTTGCTGAGACGGATCTACAATCATGTCGTTCTGTCCGTCCTGCCGGATAATAACCGGCTGGCTGACGCTGATCGAGTCCGTGATCTGACCGCGCTGGGCGGTGAAGAGGTTGTCTAGGCGAATGATTCCACCAACTTGCCCTTCTTCCTTCTCAACGCGAACTCGGTCGGGAGGGAGGGAGGAGAACGTCGTCGGGTTCGACGGGTCGCTGGATCGGCCAATATCTGGCTGAACAACGATCGCGTTTTGACCGAGTCTTCGACCAATTCGAATTTCGCGGGTTGATGCGTCGTCGGCAAAACAGAGCAGGGCTCCGGCGGGGACGCTGAATGGGCCGACGCTTCGCTTGGCACCGCTGACCGAGACGTAAACTTCTCCGTTTCGGATGACCGGCGCGCCTTGGAAGGTCGCAAGCCGATAGCCGCCACCGAGGGCGAAGTTAAGGTTGATCGAACCTGCTCCGACCGGAACCGAGAGGTTCTGGACGGGATCGTTGTCCGCTAGCACCGATTGAACCGTCGTCGAGGTTCCACCATTAGAGAAGGTGTGCTGAGGGTATAAGTCCCACTTCCAAGGGCATCGGAAAGCGCCTCTGCCTTCTTCTCGGATCGCGTAGAGCGAACCGTTATAGTCGTTAACGCTGAACAGCGTCGGATTCGCGTTCTGCGTACTGATCGTTGCGTACATGGTTCCGGTTGGCGAGAGAGCGATTCCGCCAATCACGGTTCGTTGCATCCCCGTTGGGGATGGGAAGTTGAGCCGCCCACGCTCAAGAGCGGCGGTAAGCGTTGGGAATGCCGCGCCCCAGTCAACCGAGTAGTCAACGCGAACCCCGTTATCGGGATCGACATTTGCTGGTGGCCAAACCGCTAGCGGTTGTAGAGTGAGCGAAACCGTACCATTGCTCTGGGTGATTGCACCCGTGAATAGTGCCGCCATCTGCGCGGCAGTGAAGACGGTGCCGTCGTCACGAGTGATCGCCAATCGGAACCCAAGTGGGTCGCCCGTGGCGGCGCTAAGATAGATCGGAAGTCCGCCCGTATCGCCGGCTCGGGTTCGAATGGAAACAACTCCGCCCGATTCCGAGACGCTCGAAGGCTTCTCGCCCTTGGCTCCCGCCCAAATCGAGATAACTCCCGCGTTAGCCTGAGGCGTGGACTGCTCCTTGAGGGGAGCATAGACGACGCGGTCGAGGCCGCCCGAGTTGTCCATGATGGGGATGTAGCCAACCGTCGGCGATCCCGAGATTCGCTGGATTGCCGAGGCGGTTCCGCCGAACACAAAGTTTGTCGAAGTGATTGGACTTTGAACCACGCTGAGCATTTGGAGGTTGACTTGCCAGATCCGGCCAACGTCGTTTCCGGCCGAGTTCACAGTGTCGGCAACGTAGGCAATGCCTTCGTGAACCGTCGGCGCCACGGGCCATTCTCCTGCTACAAGAGATGCAGCTCCACCGACGCCAGCGGTGAGCAGGGCATCAGGGGCGATAGCAAGCCCAGATCGCAGCTTGCGAGCGTTGTCGAAAAGCGAGAAGACTGCGAGTTGGCCTTGCTCGGTCGTAACGAGAACCAGGTCACGAAGGGCTGAGGTTGCCGCCGATGGGACTTCAACGCAGACTGCGCTCGAGATCTTTCCAGGGAAGACGCTGCTTGCCCATACGAGGTCACGATCTTCGCCGAGGCTGAGGTCCGGGGTTCCGTCGTCGGGGTTGCCATCGCCATCCGCGTCGCTACGAGGGTCTGCATCCAAAACCATGACGCGATTATCGGCCACAGCTACGGTGAGCCCCTTGTAGATAACCGGTGCCCGGTTATCGGTGGCGTCGGCAGTGTATGTCGAACCAGCTCCGTACGCCGCGTTCCAGGTCTGCAAAAGCGGAGCGCCTACATCAATGAATGAGCCAAAGTTGCGTCGGCTTCCCGAGCCGTTCTGCGAAGACTCCGCTGCAAGCGAGATTAGATTGATTGCAAATTTGATTGCGGCGGAAGCTTCAAGCGAAGCCGCGCCGGATCGTCCAAGCTGTCCGTTTGGATCAGCCGCGAAGAAGCGTCTGTTCGTCGACGTGCTGGTTCGGCTCGCCATTTCGGACGCGCCACGCGAGGTGATGACGACAAATCCGTCACCCACCCGTCCCATCATCGCGGTCGGACTACCTGCGGCAGCGGTTACCGGCTTGAGTTGAGCATAAGAGCTGGTTGCGCCAACGATGCTGTTCAGGAGCGGAGCAACCGAAGCTGCGCCCTCGACAGAAAGGTCGACCGGCTCGATGTTGCCTCGGAAAATCGGCTCCGTTCCATAGGTTGGGCCGGTTGCCAGAGTCTGAATCTCGTTGTTTGTGAGGGTGTTGGGGTACCGAAGCAACGGGCTCTGCAAGTCCCACTGCGGGTTCGCATTCGGCGTTCCAGGATAGTTCATACGGAACGGAAAAACGCTGCCGTTTGCTTGGTCGAAGGAACCAAATGCGAGGTCGATCCAAAGAACGCCGCCCTTATCAACAAACCGTCGCAACCGCTCGCGGTCGCCGGGCTTTACTTGAAGATTTGGAGTTGTAACTTGTAGAAGACCAACATCCAGCTGGCCCATGTCGTCGTCGGTCATCCCGGCGACATCCAGCCACCAATAGCCGGCCATTCGCTTGGTCTGCTCAATTCCGGCAGCAGGAGTGTCAGCATAGATCGCCGAGAAGAATGTTGCTGCTTGGGGCGTCAGAACCCCAGTTGCAAGCGGGTTGTAAATGTTCCAACCGGCTGGCTTAAGCGCCGTGTTGGAATCCACATTAAACCAAACGTGGGGAGCGGTACCGGAGTAGCCGACACCGACCGGGAGGTGATCACCGCTAAGGTGGAAGTACGCGGCACGGATGTCCGTTTTGCGCATCGCGTAGCTCTGTTGAGCCAGCGAAGCCCCAGCAATTGCTAGGGCACAGAGGGCGAGGGTTATTCGCTTGATCACTTTACTTCTCCAAAGAATGCAAGGGTAGGGCTGACTGGGAGCCTCGGCATCGGCGGTAGCTGATGCGTGACTCCGTTGATTGTTGTTGTTCGAATCGCGGGGTTCACCGGATCGTTCAGCGGCGTGTTGGTCGAGAATCCATCGGCGCGACCAGTGGCGAGCATCGGATCGTAGCTTACGATCAGGTTCTCAGTGAAGGGCCGCGCTGCAGGGTTAAGCTTCGTCCAGGCGCTGACGTGGGAGACCGGGATAAATCGGCTTGCTCCGGTTGCAGTGTTGAACACTCCAGCCTGTTTGGTTGGAATCCAGCCCCACTTCTTCTGCCACTCAGCTTGCTGAGCGATTGGAGGAGCCATGTTCTCGGCGATGGAGCCGATGATGTTGATCTTGATGTCGGCTGGCTCGCCAAAGAACGGTGCGTAGGCAGTGGTTCCGAAGTTGTTAAGTCGCTCGGTAGCGGCCTGATTTCGCGCCGCCGCCGTGCCGCCAAGGGCAACAACTCGTTGCTCGAACACGTCGCGTCGGTCATTCGGGTTAGTGTTGTACCAATCGCCAGGGATGACGAAGAAGGAGCCTTCTTCGGCAAAAATCGAGGCCTCGATTCTCACGTCCATCGGTACC
This sequence comes from Fimbriimonas sp., assembly GCA_965248555.1. GTDB lineage: Bacteria > Armatimonadota > Fimbriimonadia > Fimbriimonadales > Fimbriimonadaceae > Fimbriimonas. The sequence continues at coordinate 1,426,774 of CBDFJP010000002.1, forward strand.
GCCGCTGCTCGGGCCAGCATGTAGTTGCCGCTTGCCTGGGTTCCGAACTGAGTGAGTCCGAGCTCCAGGTAGTTCGTGTTTTGCATCAACAACTCGTAGTTGTTGGTGTTGGACGTGTTGAGGAATCGGTTGTTCGTCAGATCGACCGTGACCGCCGCTGGGTTAATCAGCGGAAGCTGGACGGTTTCAAACTTTGGCGACTGTTGCCATGCCTCGTTGCCCAACCCATAGATTGGAGCGAAGGCAGGGGCAGGAAGCGGATTGTTGATCGAAGCCCAGATGATCTGCGCCGCGTTCGTCAACGATCCCAAAGTCTCGAATTGGTAAGGCGAAGCGCCCGCGATCTGGTTACCCGCATTGACCTGCATGTTGAAGAATGCATTGGATGGCCCTGAGCTGGTGAACTCTAGCGCATGGGTCAGAAGGAGGTTCGTGTTCTCCCGTGCTCCAGTCCCGGTCGCGTTGTTAGGCGCCGCTGGGTTCCACTCGTAGTAGCCAAGCGAAGCTGGCACCCTTGTTTCGTAAGGAAGAAGCGTCGAACCATCAAGAGGACTCACTGGCGAAAGCGGAAGGTCTAGCTGAAGCGTGGTTGCACCATCTGGCGCTCCGAGCTTAAGTGGGCTGTAGCCGCCAACTCCGCTTGATGCCAGCGAAACACTTGCATTTCGCTCGCTGGAAGGACCAGTGAACATCGTCGGGTTGAGAGCGACATAATCCTTTGCCGCCAAGAACAAGGCTGACTTGGAAGCTCGGTTGAGCCGTCCATTGGTCAACACCGCCGGGGTCGCCGAAGTAACGTCATTACCTTGCACGCCCTTGAGCAAACTTCCTTCGATATAGATCGTTCGGCCAGAAACCAAGCTGATCTGCACGTCGGTCGGGATCACGCCTCGAACGCGGACGTTGCCTTCGAAATACAACACGCCGTTGAAAACAGGTCCATTCATGTACTGGGCCGGAGTTAGAACGCCGTTAATGGCGACTCCGATTCCCGGCGTAGCTTGGTTGACAATTCGGATCTGACCGTCGGTTCCGTATCCGATTCGGTAGCGCATCGCCGTAAGGCCGGTGTCCGAGCCATCTGGATTGCGCCAGGTTCGCTCGTTGACGTTCTGATCGGGGAATGCGTTTCGGCTGACGATGAAGCCGTCCTTGTCGAAGTGGACCATCGCGCCGACCGGAATGTAGAACGGACCGTGCCATCCGGATCGGAAGGTGACGCCGTCGCCATAAGGATTGAGCCAGTCTTGAACCAGCGATGCCGAGCCGCCGGCGACTCGCCGACCTTCTTCGTCAATCGGAGTCTGGTAGTCCGAGAAGTTATCGACATAAACGCCTTCGCCGTGACCAAACTGGCCGCTAAAGGTTGCGCCGCCCTGGATTCGACCCGAATCTCGGGTCATCTTGACGTAACGGCTAATCGCCGAAGCCTCTCCGCCTTCGCCGGAGCCTAGGATGGTGGGAGGGGTCAGGTAGCCGACGTTTCGAGCGTCCTGGTTGCCGTCTGCGCCCGACTGACCATCTCGGAAGATTCCGCCGAGGGTCGAGAAGCCGGGGCTATAGCTGTCCAGAACTGGAGCCGGAGTCGTGTTCAACCACGAGGTGGTTGCAACATTCCACTCCGATTTACGAATCGTGACCGTGGCGCCGTTCTCGGAACCGATTGCGCCGGAGACAAAGATTCCTTCGCCGAGCGATTTGCTCAGGCTGAACTCGGTGTTACCAACAAACTTGAGGTCGGTGTTTGCTCTGAGCGAGCCGCCAAACCAGACAGCCGAAGCAGTGGCGGAAGGCCCACCTAGCCCGAAATCTGGCACGTTAGCAATTCCACCTTGGCCGACGGGAGCATTGATCGCGATTCCGTCGGGGTTACCAGCGAGATCCTCGCGGTAGCGAGCACCGGAATCGATCGACATTCCGATCTCAAGCGGTTGGGCAATGCGGTGCTTGTTTGTCACGAACCTCGCGTAGTCGATAATGCCGATCTGAGCGAAAGCGATCAGCTTGCGGCCCGTAATTTCCTTTGCGTCATACTCGCGCATCTTTGCGATCTCGGTCACCATGGCAGCTTGCGAGGCAAAGTTCACATACTGAACCGCGCCGCGCTTTCCTGCAAGCGACGGGTCGTTGGGGTTCACATCGCCCTGACGACCGACCGATTCCAAAATCAAGAAGTTGTGCGCCATTCCTGGCGTCTTGAGGTAGCCCTCTGGCTGGGAGCTGAAGTTGCTCTCGTCGCCCGTAGCGTAGCGAACCCGGATCAGAGCTCGTCCGCCGCGATACAGAACACGGAAGTAGGGACCCATTCCATCAGGACCACCCTTGTCCGCCCTGTTCGTTCCGGGAGTCAAGTAGGCAGGAGCCGCTGGTCGGAGGTAGTAGATGTCGGGGTCGCGAGTGATATTGACTGCGCTCTCGACGATCACTTCGGGCTGACCGCGCCAGTCGGCTCCAAGCTCGCTGTTCACGAGTTGGGAGTGAGCGTAGCGGATACCGGATTCGGCGAAGTCGTTGCTTTGACCGCGCGTTTTGCTAAGCTGGGTGCCCTTAATGGTTCGGCTGAGGATTCCCGCGAAGACCGCGCCCAGAATCAGCAGCACACCAAGGATGAGCAACGCAATTATCAGCGTTTGCCCTTGTTGTGATCGTCGATTTCGTTGCATCAGTTTCATGGCGGTCTTTATCGGATAAAGTTTTTGACGTTGGCGGTTGCCTTCATCGTGACGGTTTGCGGGTTCGGCACACTCGATTGCGGATAGTTTCGGATCGTAACCAGAATCTGCATCAGTTGCCTCGTGTCGTAGTCGACGCGCACGGTGTCAGTTGCATTGGTGAACTGGAATCGATACGCTACACGGATTCGACCGGGAACATCGAAAGTTGTTCCCGCTGCCGCCCCTCGAACACGCATTGTCGCCGCAATTGGGACTTCTGGGTAGGAGCAAAGCTGGATGTAGCCAGCTTTGTAGCGTGGCTGGACGATGGCACTGACGAAGCTAGAGGGAGTGTATGCCGCCGGAGGAACCGGAAGTCCCAGAGCTGCATAACCGGCCGCCGAAGGCTCAGGCAGGCCTGTATAGTTGATCCGGTACTCGTTCGGCCCAGGCTCCTTGTTCACGCGTCGATAGCGGACTTCTAGAGCGTTGACGGCGCCTGGAGTCTGATCTGGACCCCAGACTTCTTCAGAGCTTGGGACAATTGAGGCGTTTGGATAAAGAGCGAGTGGGCTTGGAGTCCGGTCGCCCTGAGGCACCGTTCGCAAGTCCAAGAAACGATGCGCACCGCCCAACTCGCCGAACTGGGACGGAATCCCATTTCGCCCAGCTTGAGCATCTGCCCAAACTTTGTTGAAGACGCGGTTGATGTTGAATCGATTGAACGTTGCGTCAAAGAATGGCGCAGCGTCGAACGTTCCGGCCGCAAGGGCAGGGTCGGTCGTAGGAGTCAGCGCAGAATCCGTTGCCGCCCATCCGCTCGCCACGTTGCCTTGTGCCGCAACCATTGGCAGGTTGTTCGGGTTCGGATCGTTGTTCGAGAACAGGTTCGCAGCAGAGTTCGGGTCTTGACCGAGAGTTCCGTGATCGGCGATTGCAAAGCTCGACGAAATCCGTCCCTTCTCCTGATTCACCGAGAACGGTTTGAAAACGAGGTTATTTACCGCCGCGACTGTCGTCGATTGAGTGAACGGATAGCGCGCAGTGGCATCACCGACGTACTTGCGCTTGATAAGGTCAAGGTAGTTCGCGACGTTGAAAAGCTCGGTGCCTGAACCTGGGGTCGTGTCAACGACTCCACCAGCTGGGTCGAAGTAGAACAACTTCAACTGATCGGCTTCGGTTCGTGCGATCTGGTAAGGCTGAGGCGGGGAATAGTTGCCTGAGTACGAGCGAACGGTGAGGCTGCTCCAAGCTCCGTACTTACCCACATAAGTTTCGGAGCCAAGCTGGTCGGCACCCTCGGTTTCTGTTCCAAGCGGCATGGTCGCGGCGGCATCCGAGCTATCGCCTTCCACGTGAGACGGGCGGAACTGAATGAGCGGGGTGATTCGAGGAGAATAAGTCCCCGGCCCACCGTTCAGCTTCACGAGTCGAGTGGATTTATCGTAAACAGGCTGAATCATGTCGTATCGACTGAGCTCGGTCACGATCTGCGCCTTGTTCATCCAGTTACGAATCCGCGCTGCCTTCGCATCGTTGTTGACTGGTGCACCCGCACCTGCTCCGGTCGCAAGGAAGAAATCCGGATCATCGTATTTTGGCGTGCGACCAGTTCCGTCTTTAGGCAAATCAACATCAAAAAATGCCGCGTTGACCGTCGGAACTCCAGCGAGCATCACGACAGGCTCGACTTCGGCCATGTACAAAACGTAAAGATTGTCCTGCCCACCACCACGAGTCGAAAGCAGACCGTCATAGGGGTTCGTGTAAATCTTGAATGGGTCGCGCAGACCGACCCAGTAGCGCCGAATCGTCGTACCCGGAGCGAGTGGCAGCTGAACTTGCCCCTTAGGTGCCCGAAGCGTCGGGTCTTCCTTGCCCGTGCTAGGATCGATAAATCCGCCGCCCGGTCCTCGAACGCCGACTTTTGCTGGCAAAACGATGTCGAGCTTGGTGTAGTTCATACCCACCGTAACCCAGTTTCCTCCCGTGGGGTTAACAACAGTTCCGTCTTCCAAAACGCCTTTGCCAGGTGTTTGGACAACAATGCTTACTCGTCCGCCGAGCCCTTCGACATCCTTCACTCCAACCGACTCGCTGATTTCTCGCGTCAATCGCTCGGTCAAAAGTCGAGCTTTGTCCTGCGCATCCGCGAAAGCTTGAGCCGTTCGCGTTGCCTGGAAGCTCTCGAACATCGGCACGACGATGATCCCGAGCAGGATCGTCGAGATCGCCATGACGGTGATCAGTTCGATCAGGGTAAAGCCTTGGTTGCGTCGAGTCGGTCTCATCGTGCGGATTCTCCTTGATGTAGGTAGGTTTCTTTCGTGGTGATGTTCCATTGCTGGGACCATTGGTTAAATCCTGCGGTGAGGTTCGTCGTGGCATTCGGCGTTAATCCAAACTTGGCGTTATTGAAGAACACCCGAACCAGCACCGAGACTCCTTGCACATCGCTCACCGAGTAAGGGAGCGATGATGGTCCTTGGTCGGCAACGATTCCGGTTGCGCTTGGAATCAAGTCTCGAATATCAATCGAAGGCAGCGGGATCGAAATCGTGTCTCCGCCCGGTCGCTGTTGAACCGAGAACTCAGCACCTTCGAGGATCCCTGTTCCTGCCGCCGTTGTGTATCGAATCCGTCCAATCGAGACTTTTCTGTTCGTATCCATTCGTGGGAAGTAGAGCCTGGTCGGAAGCCCCGCCGGAACTCCAGAGCCACCCACGTAGAACTGACCAGCCGCTGGCAAACCAAGCGTTGATGTGTAGCTCGACGGGTTTCGAGTGACTTGCACCGCCCACTCGTCTTTGCCCATGAAGTAGCACCGAATCACTCGGCCCGTGATGTTCGTCGGCACCACAGTACCATCGAGCATCACAATGTTTTGCGTCAGCCCGTTGGTGTCGTCGGCGTCGATATCGAAGAAGGTGACCGTTCCTGCGGATTTGTCAACTTTTAGTGTCGCTCCACTTGCGCCACTCTCCATGATCTGCCCGCCCGTTGCCACATCGATGGCAAGGAAGTTATCGGCCACATCAGTATTGGTGTTAGCAACAGTACCGTTGTCGGCAACGAACACATCCTCCATACTATCGTTGGGAACATCGCTTCCACCGATGACAGCCGCATGGCTAAGTCCCGGTCGACCGTCAGCGGCGGCGATCGTATTGGTCTTCAAAGACGTGATCGGCAATCGGATCAACTTAGGCAATCCAGCGGGATTACTCTGAGTGATTCGGAAATCCTCATGTAGGATTCGCCAGTCGCGAACATCGTAGTCAACCCGAGCCACATACGGCCTCCGAGCCTGACCAGCGCGCTCCTCATAGCGACCCGCAAGAACTGGGTTTAACAAGAGCATCCCGATTCGGTCGTTAAGCAGCTTGTAAGTGAACGGCGCATTTGCGGTGAACGCCGCCGCAGGCGCGATGCGAACAAACCGCCGCGCGATCTTTAGCGAAGTCAACTCAACGCTCACCAGCGTTTCGCCGCCACCCAGCACTCCAGGAATCGCGCCGACAGGCACGGTGAAGTAGCCCGGAACCGGCGTTGCCGGAATCGCAACCGTCGAGCGGAAAATCTGTCGCCGAGTAATGTTGCCCGCGTTATTAACCATCGCCGTCAACGACACTCGATACTCGCCAGCGGTTGCCGCTGGGAACGAAATTTCAGCCGCAGCCGACGTTGGGCTGTTCACCAAATACTCATACTCGCGAAGCCCGGTGTAGTCGGTCGCCTCTCGAACGAGCCGATAGGACATATCACGACCGTAAACGTGAACTGTATCCGTCGGAACTCCGATATCTCGAGCCATCGGCCCTCGCTCCAACAACAGCAAGGAGCCAAATGGAGCCGTTGCCGAAGTCGGGTCAGTAGTCAGAGCGCGAGGCGAGGAGATAACGTGGGTCTCACCAATGATGCGGCGGAAGCTATTTGGACCGGAAACCAACTGCCAATCCCGTCCCGCTTCAGGGACTTGGCCCGTCGCCGTGATTCCGGTTCCAGATGGAGCATATTCAGTGATCAGCTTGCTTGCATCGGTCTGCGGATCGAAGTAGCCTGCGTTCACATAAGTGATTGGCAAAACGGCCTCTGGAACCAAACCGGGGTTCGATTTGAGCGCCTCGACCTCAGCGCGAGCCAGAGCCTGGGCCATGGACATGTTGCGCGTTCGGGCGAGAATCTTGATACCACCCGGAAAAATCTGGGCGATCGCAAGAATTCCGATCAAAAACACCACGATCACAACCAGCACTTCAATAAGAGTAGTGCCGCGCAGGGATCGACGAAAAGCAGGAGGGTTATGCATCAAAAGCCTCAAATCGTAATTAGAATGTGAATCGCCAAGATCGCTCGGACATCAGCTTGGAATCGACTGGCCGTGCGGAACCTCCGAGCTGAAGAACCATGTCTTTGCTTCCGCCATTGGTGAGGGCACCGTTGCTGTAGTCTCGGAAGAACGAGTTCCAGGTAACAACCGTCGTCTCCGGCGGCTCGGTATAGCCAAGCTGCCTCGGATCGTCGTTGACACCACCCGTCGTGGTACCCAAAAGTGTCCAGAACGGAGTGTAGTGGACTTCGTAGTAGGTTGCTCCGCCGATGTTCACGGTGGCAACGTCGTAGCCACTCACCGCGTAGAACCGACCGACATCGGTCGTCGCACTGGCCGCATTTGCTCCAATTGAAGGACTAAGCGTTCGGTCTTGGTAGTAGTACTGAACGGTGGCTGCACTGTAGCTGGAACCGTAAGCTTGCCGAGCATTGGCAATGTCATCCGTATTGTCCACTACTCCGTCTCCGTTGGTATCGACGATTGGAGCCGAGCCGGTTGGTCGATTGTCCACCTGGGGCCAAATTCCGGGAACCATCAAGTCTCTAGCAACCCGGTTGAGCGCGGGCCGAAGGGTCTCAATCGAATCGACTCGCTTTGGATAAAGCGCGCCACGAACCTGATCTGCCGGAACGACGGTGACACCGCCAGCGTACTCATAAGGAGAGATGTAGCCTAGGAGAGCGGGCGGATATCCGCCCTGATCGTCTCGGTAGAGCTGCAATGCGTTGCGAATCGAGTTCATCGCAGACATATCGCCACTCTTGTAGGCGTTGAGCTTAACCCTGGCAAAGACCGGGAAGATGATTCCCGCCAAAATGGCAATGATGGCGATGACCACCAAAAGCTCGATCAGTGTGAATGCACGTTTACGATTCATAGCACTACTTCCAATATCCCCTTCAGATTCGACTACGCCTTTGTCCAAGGTGTTCCCCGGTTTCGCCGAAGTTCGCTCAGTGAGTCGTAAGTCCCAAACAGGTGTCTCCTGATTATGGCTTGTCCGTGATCGATTTATGGCAAGAAAGCGGGGCCTTGCATCGTTCGTAGGTATTCCGTCCATTTTTCAACCAGGTCTGCCTTGAATAGCATACAGACTAATGCGCCGATTGCCAAGTAGGGGCCGAACGGAATCGTGCTAAATCCTGGCTCCCAATCGTCATCTTCAACACTGAAATCCTCAACCGGGTAACCAAATCGGGTGTAAACCTGGGGCTTCCAAATCGCGATGATGTCGACGCAGAACAAGTAGCTAATCCCTAGGATCAAAAGGTCTTTGATCGGTTCTGGCTTGTAATCGTCTTCCTGGGAAGTTCCGGTTTCTTCATCGACTTCGCTCATGTTGCCTTTGGTTTTCCGAGCCGCCAGAGCCATGAAAAGCAACCCGAAGACAAGACCCGCAACCACCGCGATTCCTACGCTAAACGCAGTCAGTACTCCGCCAATCAAGGCACCAACTCCGCGCATCATCTTTATATCTCCGTGCCCCATCGCGTCCTTTCCGAATGCGACCCGGCCCAGAAATGCAATGCCAAAAATGATTCCCCAGCCGACCAGGTAACCGATCAAGCAATCTCGCAGGGTTCCTTGTGTGAAATGGAAAACGACTGCGACAATAAGAAGGAAGGCGTTAATCTCGTCGGGGATGATGTAGTGCTCTCCGTCGATGAAGATGATTGCGACGAGAGCCGCCGCCCCGAGTGCGTATGCGCACCCGTACTTCCAGGCGTCTCCACCTTCGTAGCAAAAATACCGATACCAGATCGCCGCCCAGAGGCAGCCCGTCACAAGCTCTACCCAGAAATAGCGGCTGGGTACGGCAACGCCGCAGTGTCTGCACTTCCCCTTTGAGGTCAACCAGCTAAATAGCGGAATGAGGTCAGCTCCACCGAGCTGGTTTTTGCAGTTCGGGCAAAAGCTGTTTTTGGGGTTACCAAGCGACATACGCCTTGGCAGACGATAGATCACTACGTTGAGGAACGACCCAATGGTGGCACCCACCATTAGCCCGACAATCCATGTCCATTCAGGAAAAATCCCGGCACCCATAAGAGTTGCCGGGAGAGTACCTGTTTAGTGTCGACTATTCCTCAGCGCCACCCGAAGAGAGCGAAGATATAACCTTTACGAGTGGAAGGAACATCGAAATGACGATGAATCCGACCATGAATCCAAGGCCAACGATCATGATCGGCTCGAGAGCCGCCGTCAACGACGCGAGTGCGGCCTCGACTTCGTCTTCGTAGAAGTCGGCAATCTTTTGGAGCATAAAGTCGAGCGATCCCGACTCTTCGCCAATTCCGATCATGTGCACAACCATCGGAGGGAAGAGCTTGGACTCTTCGAGCGGATCGCCAATGCGGTCTCCTTCACGGATTCTCGCCCGAGCCTCTAGGAGTGCATCGGACATGATCGTGTTACCGACCGTTCCTGCCACGGTTTCCATCGCCTGCAGAATCGGAACACCCGATGTGAGCAGAGTTCCCATCGTGCGGCTAAACCGCGCCATGCAGATCTTGTGGTGGAGCTTGCCAAAAACCGGAACCTTCAACCGAACGCGATCCATCACCCGGCGCCCAAAGCGAGTGCTAGTGAACAGCTTGTTGGCGAAGTACAAGATGATAATCGACAGGGCAACAATCCAGCCTTTGTGAACCAGGATGTCAGAAATATCGATGAGGAACTTGGTCGGAGCCGGAAGGTCGTCCTTCTTGAGTCCGAGGTCAACCAGAATGTTCGCCCACTGAGGAACGAACCAGTAGACCAAGAATCCCGTGATTCCCAGAGACATAACGAGAACGAGAACTGGGTACGTCAGTGCCGACTTGACCTTACGACGAAGTTCAACGTCCTTTTCAAGGAAGTGGCTGAGCCTTTGGAGAGATTCTTCCAAGACACCACCGACTTCACCAGCTTTGATCAAACCGATAAAGAGCGAGCTGAACGCCTTGGGGTGTCGTTGCATGGCGCGACTGAGAGATTCGCCGCCTTCAACACGGGTGCCAAGATCAGCAATGATCTTCTGAAGTTTTTTGTTCTGGGTCTGTCGACCGAGAACGTCGAGACATCGAACCAAGGACACACCAGCGTCGACCATCGTCGAGAACTGGCGACACCAGACCGATAGGTCGGTGAGCTTGACTTTACCAGGCGACTTTGACTTCGGGCTTTTCGCCTTGATCATGGTTAGCTCGGTAATCACGAACCCTTGTTCTGAGAACCGCGCCCTTAAAAGCTCTTCGCTTTCTGCATCGGCCGTCCCCTTCTGGATAGAGCCCATGGCGTCTTTGAATGTGTAGCTGAAGATTGGCATTTTCGCTCCTTGTTTCTATTATCGTCGAATTTGTTGCGTTGTCGGATTATTTCCTGTTGCAGGACCCTGAGCCGTGGCGAGCATTTTCTTGAGTTCTTCAACATTGCTGCAACGCGCCATCACGTCTTCCAACTTCACCCACCCCTTCATGTAGAGGTCTCGCAGGCACTGGTCCATGGTGAACATTCCCATCTGAGCGCTCGTCTGGATCATCGATGTGATCTGGTGCGACTTTGCTTCGCGGATGAGGTTGCGGATTGCCGAGGAAGCGATCATGACCTCGTTTGCTGGGACCCGCCCCTTGCCACTTGCGTGAGGAAGAAGCTGTTGCGAGACAATCGCAATCAGGTTGTTCGATAGCTGAACCCGAATCTGCTCTTGCTGTCCCGGAGGGAAAACGTCAACCATTCGATCAACAGACTCAGCCGCCGAGTTGGTGTGCAGAGTCGCAAAGACCAAGTGACCGGTTTCTGCCGCGGTAACCGCAAGCGAAATCGTTTCCACGTCGCGCATTTCACCGACCAGAAGGATGTCTGGGTCTTCACGAAGACTTGCACGGAGCGCATTGTTGAAGCTCTTCGTGTCCATTCCCAACTCGCGCTGGTTGATGACGCAAAGCTTGTGCTCGTGCAAGTATTCGATCGGGTCTTCGATCGTAATAATGTGATGAGCGTGGCTCATGTTGATGTGGTTAATCATCGCCGCAAGCGACGTTGACTTACCTGAACCCGTTGGCCCCGTCACCAAGATCAATCCGCGAGGCTTTTCGCAGAGCGATTTGAGAATAATCGGAAGCCGAAGCTCCTCAACCGTCGGAATCTTCGACGCGATCAATCTGAATGCCGCCGCAACCGAGCCGCGATCGCGGTACATGTTGACGCGGAACCGAGCCCGTGCAGTCGGACCATCTGGGACTCGTTGACTGAAAGGGATCGGAAGCGAATACGAGAAGTCAAGCTCGTGAATCGTCTCGAACTTCTGAATATTGTCATCCGAGATGATTTCGTACAACATCCGCTGAATGTTCTCTGGGCCAAACTTATCGTAGTTGAGCCGCTTCAGACCGCCATCGTGCCGAACGACAGGAGGGCTTTGGGCGCAGATGTGAAGATCCGAAGAGTTCAGATCGACCGTAATATTGAGCAACTCGTCGATGTGCAGATCGTCAACCGGCTTGCGGGGCCCCAGCGGCTTATCATCTCCAAGAATTCCAGAGATGGTCGCGACCCGCTCGCGCCAGGCTTCTGGGTCCTGCTGGTTCATATTGCCCTGCGCCATTGGGTTCATGCGCGGAGGCTGGCCGCCCTGGGGTGGAGCCCCAGCTTGCGGAGGAGCACCAGGTTGATTCTGTCGAGTTGGATCGTTCTGCATGTTCGTTCGTTTTGAGTGAAAAGTGATTAGTAACCAGCGGTAAAGACGACGCGCATGACTTCTTCGGGGGTCGTGATTCCGCCAAGAACCTTGCCGAGGCCGTCCTCGCGAAGCTCCTTCATTCCGTTAGCCTTCGCCGCTTCCTTTAGGTCGTTTAGAGGCGCACGGCGGACAACAAGTTCCGCAAGTTCCGCGTTCATCGTCATCAATTCGTGGAATCCGGTTCGGCCTTTGTAGCCCGTCATACGGTTATTTTCTGCCGGAACTCCTCGATAAAGGGTCACGAGAGCCTCAGGATCGGTGACGTTGAAGCCAAAGCGCCGCAGATCCATCTGAGTTACGTCGTAAGCTTCCTTGTTCGCCGAGTCAATGCGTCGACCAAGCCGCTGAGCAAGGACTCCAACAATCGTCGCCGCAATCAGGTACGGCTCAACGCCCATGTCGATCATACGAAGCGTAGCCGACGGCGCATCGTTCGTGTGAAGCGTAGAAAGCACCATGTGACCCGTTAGCGAAGACTCAATGGCAATTTCTGCCGTTTCAAGGTCTCGCATCTCGCCGACCATGATGATGTCCGGGTCTTGCCGGAGGTAGGCGCGAAGAGCGGTCGCAAACGTGAGACCCGCCTTTCGGTTCATCTGAACCTGGGCGATACCATTAAGCTGGTACTCAATCGGGTCTTCTGCGGTGATAATGTTGACGCCGACTGTGTTGAGAATGTTAAGAACCGAATACTGCGTGGTGGTCTTTCCCGAACCCGTAGGGCCCGTACAGAGGAACATACCGTTCGGCTGGCTAACCAACTCTTCGATCTTGAGCTGGTTTTCTTCAGTAAAGCCGATGCTGTCAAGACCGAGCAAGACGCTGGTCTTATCAAGAATACGCATAACGATCTTTTCGCCGAATGGCGTAGGGATCGAGCTAACACGAAGGTCAATTTCCTTAGCACCGTGGCGAACTTCGATACGACCGTCCTGGGGAATACGTCGCTCGGCGATGTTCATGTCCGCCATGATCTTGTAGCGGCTGATGAGCGGCGCCATCAGGTTCTTTGGAACCGTCATTGCCTCCATCAAAACGCCGTCAATGCGGTATCGAACACGGATTGCACGTGCACCTGGCTCAACGTGGATGTCCGACGCACGGTCGGTAATCGCCTGCTGGATGATTGCGCTGGCAAGTTTGATGATCGGGGCTGCGTCTGCAGCTGCTTCATCTTCACGGTTGCCAATCTCCTCAAAGTCCGACCCTTGCTTAACACCAGCGTCGGCCATGATCTTAGCGAAGTTGGTGTTTGCCGGCACGGTTGCCGCTGGCGTGTTATCTGCCGGAGTCGCGTTTGACGCCGAATAATACTTCTTGATCGCGTCCTCGATTGCGCCCGGAACGGCGAGAACGGGAACAACTCGGCACCCAGATGCCAGTCGCAAATCGTCGATTGCAGAAATGTTGCTCGAATTCTTCATCGCAACATATAGCGTCTGCCCGTCCTTTCGAACTGGAATCGCCGAGTGGTTCTTGACGATCCGCTCGGGAACAACATTAAGTGCCGAGGAATCGATGGTCATCCGATCCAGATCAGCAAACCCAAGCCCCTGCTCCTGCGCCTTGCCCTGGAGCACTTCACGCTCGCCAGCAAAGCCTAACTGAACAATCACCTTGTCAATCGGTGAGTTGGTTTGTTGCGACATCTTTGTCGCTTCTTGGGCCTGATCCGCAGACATAAAGCCCTTGGAAATTAACCACTGTAACATCGGAACGCGTTGCGCAGCCATATTGGAACTCTCAAGCAGACTCACTCTCTCCCAAGGTGAGTCAGGGGATTGTAACCCAGATCAGCCCCTTCCCGATAGAGGTTTCATCGTTCGTTTGCACATTTTGATGACAATTTATCCACCACTCGGGAACTTTGAACCAAGCGCATAGCCGAGAGCACACAGAATCAGCCCTCCGACCACCTGAATTCCGATATTCAAAAGTGCCGACATCACCTGGTTTGAGCGCAGTTGTTCAAGCACTTCCAGCGAAAAAGTTGAGAACGTTGTGTATCCGCCCAAGAACCCGACTCCGAGCAACAGCCGCAAGGGGTGATCCTTCGCCCAAAGCGCAGCGACAAGGCCGAGCAGGAAGCTTCCCGATAGATTGATCAAGACAGTGGCCCAGGGGAAATCGCTCTTTGCGAGGAGCTTGCCGAGTCCATACCGCGACACGCCACCAAAAAATGCTCCGAGGCCGACCAGCAAACCGTTCATACCGCCCAGTTTACGGAACCACTTTTGGCTTTTGGGTGTTTGAGTTCAACATGATCGCCACACTTGTGCTTTCCACCCACGCCGCGAAGCTCGTCGCCTCGGCTCGCGACCAGCTCAGCTGGGGAACGCATTACGACGCTCGTTACGTCGCGATCAAGTACCCCGGCGGCGATGTCGCTCGGGATCGCGGGGTCTGTACCGACGTGGTGATCCGCGCCTTCCGCGCTGCGGGGCTGGACCTGCAGAAACTGATTTGCGAGGACAAAAAGAAAGCTCGCTCGGCCTACCCCGCCGGGAAGCTTGATCCCAACATCGACCATCGTCGAGTGCCGAATATGGTCGCCTTTTTCCGCCGCAAAGGCGGCTCGTTGCCAATCGAAAAAGACTGGCAGTCGGGAGACGTGGTCTGGTGGAAGCTCGACAGTGGCCTCAACCACGTCGGCCTCGTCACCGACCGCCAAGGCCCCTCCGGCGACCTCATGGTCATCCACAACCTCAGCACTCCAAAAGAGGAGGATTGCTTACGGAGTTGGAAGGTCTACGGACACTATCGGTGGTGAATCATAGTTAGCAGGGGGCAGTTAGCAGTCAACGGAAACGAATTCCACTCTGCTAACTGCTAACTCGCTATTTCATCTCCCCTTCGCCCACCAGCTCACTGAGCGTGTGGATCACCTGATCCGCCTCGTTCCAGTACACCGGCCGCTCGTTGCGGAGAACATCCACAAGCGCGTGAAACGCATCAGGGCTCAGCCCAACCACCTGCTGCTGACCATTCGAGAAGATCAACGTGATATTCCCCGTATTGGACTTCAGGTGCCATTCGGCTTGGTAATGAGTAATCGCTTGTTCGTTCGCGGCCATGCCGCCCAGTTTAGTCGGCACGAGGTTCACAAAACTACGCTTGCTCGCGACTAATTTCGAGCAGTGCTGTGTAGCATCGCCCGCACATTCGCCGATCGTGATACTCGGTTCCACGGGCTCGGAAGGCGTGCGAGTGTCCGCCGTGCTCCGGGATGGCACAAAGAGTTTCCATGCAAGCCTCACAGTGATCGTGGCAAGGAACTGGTTCAAACGACCATGGGTATTCGCGGATCAGCTTGAGCCACCAGTCAAGATTTTCACTATCATCACCGAGCAACCACTTCTTGCGCCGCTCGTCTTGCTCATCACGTCCGACATCGCATTCAAAATCAATGAACTTGATTCCGTCACAGCACTTGTCCCACGTCTTCCCAAGAATCGTATAGACCACTCGCCCTGACGAACGAATCTCCGCGCGTTTGAAGAACTCCAAGCTCTCCTGTGAGACCTCAATTCGGATCATGTGGGCGAAAAAGTCGTATTCAGGGGATTCCGCGACAATATCGTCCGTCTCAGCACATGCACCAGTAAGCGTTTCCATCATCCAAAACGTCGCGTAGTCGTTCTCGGGTTTAGGTACCTTGACCTTTTCGAGTTCACCAGACATCATCATCGCCCAGTCCATGGGCGAAACCGCTGTGTAAAACACTCCCACACAGAAATTCTAACCGAAGGATGCGCTGGCCAAGGCAATTCTCCGAACCTGCGTAACTGCGAAACGGTGAAACTTTTAACATAAGAGTGGTTGACATTTGCCCCGAAACTTCGACTAGAAAGTGATGTTCACGTATCGAGTGCGCGAAGCAATTCGCGCCTTCACTTGCTCACCCCGCCAACACTCTACATGCCCCAGACTTCCGTTCCGAAAAGCCGCACCCACAAGCACCGAAACTCGCCTGGTCAGGTTCAACCAAAAGCACCGAACGCACCGAAAATTACCATTAAGCCGACCCAAGTTGAATCTAATAGCACCGAGCTCACCAACCCTGCCCCTTCCTGCCCAACTTCAGACAGAAATGAAAGACATTTGAACCTAACCTGCCCAAAAAACGCTACACACGTCCCTCTCGGCAACGATGCAAATGCGAAACTACCCAACTCTCAAAAAAACACTGAACTCCTTTGTGAACTTTGCGTTTGGGCGGGTTAGCGGAGTTTTTTGAAATGAAAATTGCTCGGAATCTAATCGTTATTTCTCTTCTTGCGGTCACCTCGTTGGCCCTTGCCCAAGGCGGCGGACAAGGCCAGGGCGGCGGACGCGGCCAAGGTCGCGGCGGCTTCGGCCAGCGCGGCGGACAAGCCTCCCCTCTCTCCCTCCTGATGCGCGGCGACGTGCGAAAGGACCTCGATCTCTCTGAGGAGCAGATCACCAAGGTCGAAGCCCTCCAGCCTCAACGCGGTCAAGGCGGCGCAGGCGGCGGTCAACGCGGCCAAGGCGGCGGTGGACAAGGTCAAGGAGGCGGTCAGCGTCAGGGCGGCGGTCAAGGTGGCGGACAGCTCACCGATGAGCAGCGCGCAGCAATGGCTGAAGCAGCCAAGAAGCGAGCCGAAGAGCAGAAGGCAGCCATCGCAGCCATCCTCACCCCAGCCCAGGTCACCCGTCTCAGCGAAATCGGCTACCAGATCCAAGGCAACATGGCAATCCTCTCAGCGGATACCCAGAAGGCCCTCGGCCTGGACGAGAAGCAAGTCGCCTCCATCAAGGAACTTCAGACCAAGCAGCAAGAAGCCATGCAGGCTCTCTTCCAAAAGATGCGCGACCAAGAACTCACCCGAGAAGAGCTGACGGAGAAGATGACGAAGAACAACGACATCATGAAGACCGAACTTGGCAAAGTTCTCCGAGCCGACCAAGCAGCTAAGCTGAAAGCCATGGGCGGCACCAAGCCGTTCGTTGCTGATCCAGCGTAAGTTGGGATCGAACACACAAAAGAAATGAGCCGAGAAGACACTCTTCTCGGCTCATTTCTTTTTTTCTGTTGACAGTCGCCTTATCAGACGTTGAACAAGAATTCCATGACGTCGCCTTCCTGAACGACGTACGCCTTCCCTTCCGCTCTCAAAACGCCCTTATCTCGGGCAGCCGACTTGGACCCGCATTCGACCATGTCTTTGAACGCAATAGTCTCCGCGCGGATAAAGCCGCGCTCGAAATCTGAGTGGATCACTCCTGCCGCCTGCGGAGCGGTCATACCCTTGGTGATCGTCCAAGCCCGAGTCTCTTTGGGGCCGCAGGTGAAGTAAGTCTGCAAACCGAGCAGGTCGTAGGTTGTGCGGATCAAGCTCTGTAGCCCGCCTTCCTTGACGCCGAGGCTCTCCAAGAACTCTTGGCGATCCTCCTCAGGAAGCTCGATCAGCTCCGACTCGACCTGGGCCGAGATGACGATGACCTCAGCACCTTCCTTCTTCGCGATCTCGCGAACTGAGGTGACGTAGGCGTTTCCGGTCGCAAGGTCATCCTCGTTGACGTTCGCGGCAAAAATAATCGGCTTTCGGGAAAGCAAACCTAGAGGTTTGATAGAAGCCGCTTCGTCGTCAGTTAGAGTTACGCTTCGCGCGGGCTGACCGTCCTGAAGTGCTGGAACGATCTTTTCGAGGGCGTCCACCTCGACCTGAGCTTCCTTCTTGGTTCGGACGTCCTTTCGCGCGCGTTCCAATCGCCGCTCGGCCTGAGCCATGTCAGCAAGGATCAGCTCCATGTTGATGATTTCAATGTCTCTCACAGGGTCGATTGAACCGGCGACATGGATTATGTCGTCATTGTCGAAACATCGAACAACGTGGATGATCGCATCGACTTCGCGGATGTTGGCCAGGAACTGGTTGCCGAGCCCTTCGCCTTGCGAAGCACCCTTGACGAGGCCGGCGATATCAACAATCTCGAGCCGAGCCGGAAGAATCGCCTCGGAACCAGCAAGTTTCGCCAGAACCTCTAGGCGAGGATCGGGAACCGAGACCAGACCAACGTTCGGCTCGATTGTGCAGAACGGAAAGTTCGCGGCCTGAGCCTTGCTATTAGCAACAACCGCATTAAAAAGCGTCGACTTTCCGACGTTTGGCAACCCTACATTTCCGGCTCTGAGCATATTGGACACACGGCAAGACCCGAAACAGGATCGTGCGAAACATAAGTT
Source organism: Fimbriimonas sp. (assembly GCA_965248555.1). Classification (GTDB taxonomy): domain Bacteria; phylum Armatimonadota; class Fimbriimonadia; order Fimbriimonadales; family Fimbriimonadaceae; genus Fimbriimonas. The sequence continues at coordinate 1,444,695 of CBDFJP010000002.1, forward strand.
TACCGTTTGCAGTCAAACTCAAGACGCAAGCCACGTTTTGCTTGAGATTCAGCAACAACAACCCTACCCATCGAACGCAAACCCGCCACAATGGAGTACAAGGAAATACGATGGGAATCCCTTACGTCATCGAACAAACAGCACGCGGCGAGCGAAGTTACGACATCTGGTCGAGGCTTCTCAAAGACCGAATCATCTTCTTGGGAACCGAGGTTGACGACTATATCGCCAATCTACTGGTCGCCCAGCTCCTCTTCCTTGAGAAGGAAGATCCGGACAAGGACATCGATTTCTACATCAACTCCCCCGGCGGATCGGTCACTGCGGGCCTGGCGATCTACGACTGTATGCAGCACATCAAGTGCGACGTGGCAACGATTTGCGTGGGTTCCGCAGCTTCAATGGGAGCAGTTTTGCTCGCCGGTGGCGCGAGTGGCAAGCGTTATGCCCTTAAGCATTCACGCATCATGATCCACCAGGTTTCGGCGGGCTTCCGAGGAACTGCAGCAGACATCAACGTCCAAGCAGCGGAGATCAACCGGATGATGGACTCCCTAATGGGCATCCTGAGTCACCATACTGGTAAATCTGAGGAAGAGGTGCGAAAGGATTGTGACCGAGACTACTTTATGTCGAGTCCTGCGGCCGTTGAATACGGTCTCATCGACAAGGTCTTGGAACGCGCTCCATAAACCGATATAGTTAAAGTAGGCACCTGAATGGCGAAGATTCCCGAACGAAGAGATCAATGTTGCCTCTGCGGTAAGCAGAAAGAGCAAGTACGAAAGCTAATCGTCGGACTGCATGGCGCGGTCTGTATCGATTGTATCGACCTTTGCAACGACATCCTTCATACGGATACCGAACCTCGCGCTTCGGGTGCCAGAGCCGCTGCTGCGGCAGCTGCCGCTCCGGTGGCACAGCCAATGGCTCCGGTTCGTTCGCACTCTGGAGTTCCAAAGCCACGAGAAATCGTTTCTTACCTGGACTCGTATGTCGTCGGCCAATCTCATGCAAAGCGAGCATTGTCCGTTGCGGTTTACAATCACTTTAAGCGAGTTCACGAGAAGGGCAAGGGTTCAAACGACGTCGAACTCCAGAAGAGCAACATCCTGATGGTCGGCCCAACCGGTTCTGGAAAGACCCTTTTGGCCCAGACGCTCGCCAAGATGCTCAATGTGCCGTTTGCAATCGCAGACGCTACCGCTTTGACCGAAGCCGGCTACGTCGGCGAGGACGTCGAAAACATCCTTCTCAAGCTTTGGCAAGCCGCCGACGCGATGGATCCGAACAACACGAAGGAGCTTTGTGAGCGCGGGATCATCTACGTCGACGAAATCGACAAGATCGGTCGAAAGAGCGATAACCCGTCGATTACTCGAGACGTTTCGGGCGAGGGTGTCCAGCAGGCCCTTCTCAAGATTCTTGAAGGCACCACCGCAAATGTTCCCCCTGGAGGAGGCCGTAAGCACCCCCAACAGGAGTACATGCAGATCGACACCTCGAACATCCTGTTCATCTGCGCCGGAGCTTTTGAAGGTATCGAAGACCTGATTCGACGCCGGATGAAGGACAACACCATGGGCTTCCGCTCGAACCCGAGCGGCAAGAAGGACGAGGTCGCAGACGTTCTGCAAGGCCTGCTCCCCGAAGATTTGCTCAAGTTTGGCTTGATTCCCGAGTTCATTGGTCGACTTCCGGTCATCGCGACCCTCGACATCCTCGACGAGGACGCTCTGATCAAGATTCTCAGCGAGCCACGCAACGCGATTTTGAAGCAGTACACTCGCTTCTTCGAGCTTGACGGAGTCGATCTCGTGGTCGAGCCTGCTGCCCTTCGCGAAGTTGCCCGAGAGGCCATGAAACGCAAGACCGGAGCCCGTGCGCTTAGAGCAATTATCGAAGGCGTGATGATGGACGTGATGTACGAAGTTCCTTCGAACGACGACATCAAGCGCGTCATCCTCCCTGCCGGGATCATCGACCACGGCACCCATCCGATCCTACTCAGCGAAGCTGATTTGCTGAAAGCGAGCTGATTGATCCCGAAATGAAGCGAGGCTCTGATCGTGCATCAGAGCCTCGCTTTTTTGGGGCCAGGGAATCCGCGCGGTATACTCTCCCCCGGCGTTGCCCATTCGTCTAATGGCAGGACGACGGTTTCTGGTACCGTTAATCGTGGTTCGAATCCACGATGGGCAGCCAGCTTTTGGTTAGCAGTTAGCAGTTTGCAGTTTTCAGCCCACCGTTGCCTACTTACTGCTAACTTAACTAGAACCAGTTGTTCTTCCCATCTCCGCCTAGCCCCTGAACCAGGTTCAACTGGCCGTTGTGGTAGTTCGTATGGATCGCCGCGAATTGCGCGATGAAATAGGCTGGTTTTTCACCGAAGAAGGAGGCCTTGGGTTGTAATAGCTCTTCGTCGGACATGCTTTCGACCGCAGACCGGACATCTCCGATTGATCCCTTGAAAGCCTCTACTGCCGCAGCCTTTGACAGTCCGGCTGGAGCCACCGTGAACTTGTTCTCGTCTTCGGCTTGTCCGGCAAAGCAGGACGAATAATCCTCACCTCGAACCTGGCAGGCGAAGGCTCGGTTCACGATGGTGACCTCGTGCACAAAGTCGATTGGCCTTCTGGCCGCGCCGCCCGGCGAAGTCATGACTTGTTCCTCAGTCAGAAGTTCCAAGTCTTTGGCGAAAAAGCCACCCATTTGATCGAGAAGGTCCAAAGTGCACTGTTTGATCGATGCAGACATGCTGGGAAGGGTATCACATTCGTAGAGTCAATCAATGAAGATAAAGAAGCTACTGGTGGCGAATCGGGGAGAAATTGCGGTACGGGTGTTTCGCACGGCGAAGGCGATGGGGATTCCTACGGTGGCGGTTTTCTCCGACGCGGATAAGGACGCGATTCATGTCGGGCTGGCAGACGAGGCGATTCATATTGGCGGGTCTGCACCGTCAGAAAGTTATCTCAGAATTGACGCGATATTGGACGCCTGCGCGCAGACTGGTGCCGACGCCGTTCACCCTGGCTACGGATTCCTTTCTGAGCGGGACGAGTTCAGCGAGGCTTGCGCGGTTGCCGGGATAAAGTTTCTCGGTCCTCCAGCATCGGCGATGCGGCTCTTAGGCGGAAAGATTGAAGCCAAGACTCTGGCAGTCGAGAGCCAGGTGCCGATCACTCCGGGCTTCTTTGAGCCTGGGGCGACGGATTCTGCGCTGAAAGAGGCTGCGAACCGGATTGGGTATCCGTTGATGCTGAAAGCTTCGGCTGGCGGCGGAGGGCGCGGAATGAGAATCGTTCGCTCAGTTGAGGAGTTCGACGACGCCCTCGCCCTTGCAAAAGACGAAGCCGCCAAGGGCTTTGGTGACGACGCGATGATGGTCGAGAAGCTCGTTGTGGACCCCCGGCACATCGAAGTCCAGTTCATCGCGGACTCCCACGGACAGGTGGCCTGCTTGTTCGAGCGAGAATGTTCGATTCAGAGACGGCACCAGAAGCTGGTGGAGGAAGCTCCTTCCGCCCTCCCCCTCAACCAACCTAAGAGCTTTGACTGGGAGGCGATGCAGGCCTCCGTGCGTCGCCTTGCCCTCGCCGCTGGGTATGTCGGGGCGGGTACCGCCGAGTTCATGGTTGACCGAGAGACGGGCGAATTCTATTTTCTCGAAGTCAATGCGCGGCTCCAGGTCGAGCACCCTGTCACCGAGGCCATCACCGGACTCGACCTTGTCGAACTCCAAATCCGGGTCGCTCAGGGCGAGAAACTTGACTTCGACCAGAGGCTGATCCATGGCGATCGAAGCGCAATCAATGGGCACTCCATCGAAGTCCGAATTGTCGCCGAGGACCCTGGCGCAGGCTTCATGCCTTCCATCGGAAAAATCGTCGGCTGGGCCGAGCCAAGGCACCCAGGAATCCGATTCGACACCGGCTTTGCCGCCGGAAAGGAAGTTTCGCGGTTCTATGACTCGATGATCGCTAAGGTGATCGCTCATGGACCCACTCGAGAGGCCGCGCGAAAAAGACTCCTTGCCGCCCTTCTCGACTTCCACGTTCTGGGGATCAAAACGAACATTGGCTACCTGATCGACGTGCTCAATCATCCCGGATTTGTTGCCGGAACGATTGATACAGGCTTCCTTGCCCGAGAGTTTGCGGACTGGACCCCTCCAGCGCCGCCTGCCGAACTCTCGGCTGTCGCGAGCAAGGCCGCAACCGTCAGTGGCTCGAAAATTGAAGGAAAACAAGCCAAAGGCGCATGGGCGCAAGCTGACAGTTGGCGCGTGTTCGCGCTAAAGTAGATGTGATGCGTGTGCTAGGTTGGGGATTGGGCTGTGTGGTGCTGAGCGCAGGGCTATGTCTGCCGCTGAGTGCTCAAACGGCGAATCAAAAACCCTCCCCAAGCTACACCGCGGACGTGGCTCCGGTGATGAAGGCGAACTGCCTGAACTGCCATACCGGGAACGATTCGAGCGCGAATCTTGATTTGACGAAGCCGGAGGTGGTGAAGGCGAAGATCAACATCATCCTCCAGCGCATGCGAGGCGAAGGCGGAAAGCCGCTGATGCCGCTCGGATTCAAGGCGGTTCCCAAAGAGAAGATTGCCAAGATCGAGGAGTGGGCAAAGTTCGGAGCGCCGATTGGCGGGCCGAAGAAACTGCACTGGGCGTATGTTCAGCCAGCTCGTCCCGTCTCGAAACTCAAATCAAATTGGATCGCAAACCCGATTGATTCATTCGTTCTTGAGCAACTCAAAACCGCCAAACTCACACCATCTCAACCTGCGACCAAAGATACGTTGCTGCGCCGGGTCTATCTGGATCTGATCGGTATCCCGCCAACGGTTGAGCAACTCGACGCCTTTCTCAAGGACACCCGTCCCGATGCTTACGAGCGAGTCGTCGATCAGCTCCTAAAAAGCCCTCACTACGGCGAGCGACAAGCCCGTTTTTGGCTCGACTACGCGAGGTACGCCGACTCAAACGGGTACGAGAAAGACCTCACTCGGCAAGCATTCCCGTTCCGAGATTGGGTCATCAACGCCTACAATCAGAACATGCCGTTCGACCAGTTCACGGTCGAACAACTTGCCGGCGACCTGCTTCCGAACCCCACCCTCCAACAGCGAATTGCTACTGGTTTTCACCGCAACTCGATGTTCAACGAAGAAGGAGGCGTGGACCCTGCCGAGTCGCAATACAACACGATCATCGACCGAGTTTCGACCACCGGAACGGTGTGGCTGGGAACTACAATCGGGTGTGCTCGCTGCCACGACCACAAGTACGATCCTTTCACCCAGCGAGACTTCTACAAGTCCTACGCGGTGTTTGGGAACACTGACTACAAAGTCGAGGGAGACTACAAAAAGACGTTTTCTGAGCTTTGGCGCGAGCCCAACATTAAGGTTTTGACTCCGGAAGTTGAAATGCGAAGGAAGACCCTCACTGGGGAAGTGGCGCTCGCCGAATCTCGGCTCAAAGCCTTGATCGAAGCCAACCAAGTCGAGTTCGATAAGTGGAAGCGCGAGCTTGCCAACCCAAGCCCAGCGAGCATTCCATCGCCCCTTTCCGCACGCTCCACCCAAGGATCAACCCTTACTGTTCGTCCAGACGGATTCATCATCCCGTCGGGCAAGAATCCCAACAACGATGCGTACGAGGTAGATCTCGGCGAACAGCCCGGCGGTGCCAGAGCACTGAGGATCGAAGTAGCACCACTGGATGGCAAATCGGGTGGACGTTCATCCAGCGATAACTTCGTTCTAACCAACATCGACCTTGAAGTGAACGGCAAACCTCAGAGCTTTGGCCTAGCCCGGGCGGACTACGTTCAAGAGCAACACTCGGTAGAGAGCGTTATTAATGGAACGGGATCTCCCGGTTGGGCTGTGTACCCCAGAGGCAAGATGCCCCACAAATTGATTGCCACTTTGGCGAACCCGCTTCCGGCAGGAAAGGTGTCTGTGCGCTTGAGGATGGAGAGTCAATATTATCAGCACAACTTAGGACCATTTCGGCTTGGGTTGATCAAGTCAGATTTTCCGTTCATTGAGCTTGTCGCGAAGGATGCTCTGAGCAAACCCGACGTAGCACTTCGAGAGTTTGCCTCCCGTTCGACAGAAATGCAAAGACCCTATTTGCAGCTTGAAAAGGCAAAACAAGCCGTCTCGAGTTTCGAAAACTCGATTCCCTCCGCTATGGTGCTCGCCGAGAAGCCTGGGGTGAAGGAACTAAGGGCTCCGATCCATCATCGCGGGGAGTTCACGAGCCCTGGAGAAATGGTGACGGCGGCAACTCCTTCAGTTCTTCCGCAGCCAGCACCTGGTTCAAAAATCGATCGGTTGAATTACGCGAAATGGCTCGTATCATCCTCCAATCCCCTCACCGCTAGGGTTCAGATGAACCGCATGTGGGCGCAATACTTTGGCCGCGGCATCGTCGCTACCGACGAAGACTTCGGAACTCAAGGTTCTCTTCCCACCAATCAGCGGCTCCTCGACTGGCTGGCCACACAGTTCATGGCGAAAAAGTGGGATATGAAAGCGATGCATCGCCTCATTGTCACCAGCTCGACCTACCGACAGTCGTCTGCAACGACAAAGCAATTGCTCGAACGAGATCCAGAGAATCTACTTTTCGCACGTGGTCCACGGGTTCGAATGGATGCAGAAATGATCCGTGACAACGCCCTCGCCGCCAGCGGAATACTCAATCCCAAGATCGGCGGTCCCAGCGTGATGCCTTACCAACCCGAAGGAATTTGGGGAATGGTCTACACAAACGAAAACTGGATGGTTGCGCAAAACGAAGATCGAAACCGGCGCGGACTGTACGTCTTTATCAAACGAACTTCGCCCTATCCGAGCTTCATGGCATTCGATGCTACGCCGCGTGAAGTTTGCGCGACCCGGCGTTCGAGGACGAACACCCCGCTTCAGGCCTTGACTCTGCTCAATGATCGCGCCTACCTCGAACCCGCGAGTGCTCTCGGCGTCCGAATGGCCTCAAAGGGCGTGGCACACGGCTTCCGATCAGCAACTGGACGCAAGCCCTCGCCAAGCGAGCTCAATGTCCTCAATCGAGCCCTCAGCAACTTCAAGTCAAAATATGGCTCCAAGCCCGAGCTAGCCAAAGCGCTCGGCGGAACCCCGACGACGGCGGCCTACACAATGCTCGGCAACGTCATTCTGAACCTCGACGAAACGATCACCAAAGAGTAAACATGGACCAACGCGAAATCCTCGAAGCCATCACCCGGCGGACCTTTTTCAAAAAGGTCGGCTATGGGCTGGGAAACGTAGCGTTGGCGACCATGCTCGCCGATCCTGCATTTGCCGCCATCGCGGGCCAGCAAAAGGGTCGAAAAGACCCGATGTCGCCCAAAAAGCCACACTTCAAGCCAAAAGCAAAGTCGATCATCTACTTGTTCATGGCGGGTGCGCCTTCCCAGCTTGATCTCTTCGATTACAAGCCAGTCCTAAACAAGTTCGACGGAGACTTCTGCCCGGATGAGTACATCAAAGGCGAACGCTTCCCGTTCATCCGCGAGAAGCCGCGTCTTCTCGGTTCTCCGCACTCTTTTGCCCAACACGGAAAGTCGGGGCAAATGATTTCGACGATGCTCCCGTATCTTGCGGAAATTGCGGACGACATAAGCGTCATCCGCACGATGCACACCGATCAGTTCAATCACGCCCCCGCGCAGTTGCTGATGAACACCGGGTTCCAAGTGCCGGGCCGGCCCTCCATCGGCTCCTGGCTCACCTATGGCCTAGGTTCGGAGAATGCTGACCTACCTGGCTTTGTTGTCCTCCTGAGCGGCATCAATAACCCTGACGGCGGCAAATCTTGTTACGGGAGCGGGTTCCTCCCTTCCGTGTATCAAGGCGTCGAATTCCGCTCCTCGGGCGAGCCCGTTCTGTTTGTCGATAACCCCGATGGCGTCACTTCGGAGATCCGCCGAGACTCGCTGGACGCAATTCGCGACCTCAATAGCCTGCGCTCCAAAGAAGTCCTCGATCCCGAGATCGAGACCAGAATCGCCCAGTACGAGCTTGCCTACCGCATGCAGACCAGCGTTCCGGACCTGATGGACATCAGCAAGGAACCCAAGGCGATCCAAGAAGAGTACGGGGTCGAGCCTGGGAAGCGGTCCTTTGCCAACAACTGCCTCCTCGCGCGCCGAATGGTCGAGCGCGGCGTTCGTTGCGTTCAGCTCTACCACCGAGGCTGGGATCACCACGGAGACAGTGAAGGCAACGACCTCAAGCACGGATTGCCGGACATGTGCCGCCAGATCGACAAAGCCGCGGCGACCCTGATTAAAGACCTTAAAAGACGCGGGATGCTCGACGAAACCATCGTCGTTTGGGGCGGCGAGTTTGGCCGAACCCCGATGATCGAAGCCCGCGGCGGAGTCAAGTTCCCTGGTCGCGACCACCACCCCAAGGCATTCAGCATGTTCGTCGCCGGAGGCGGCTTCAAGTCCGGAGTGTCATATGGCAAAACCGACGAACTCGGCTACAACCCCGTCGAAGACCCGGTCCACATCCACGATCTCAACGCGACGCTGCTCCACCTCATGGGCCTTGAGCACACACAGCTAACCTACAAATATCAAGGGCGAAACTTCCGCTTGACCGACGTCAGCGGCGAAGTTCTGCATAAATTGATTGCATAGCGTGTAAGCTTGCTTCATGTTTTTCGGCGTTCTCGCAGCACTTTCGGCTCAAACTGGCTACCAGTTCCGGCTCGAATCTCTTGACCTGAAAGCCTTTGTACAAGGTTGGGGTCAGGCTCGAGCGAATCGCTCGGTCGACGGGAATCCGCTGACGATCGGCGGTCAACGGTTCGCGAACGGCGTTGGTACCCATGCCGAGAGCGAAGTCACGATTCGGCTGGACCGGAGGGCCACTCGGTTCCAAGCCAAAGTCGGCGTAGACAGCGAGGTGAAAGACCTGGGCTCCGTGGAATTTGTAGTCCTGCTCGACGACAAGGTTGCTTGGCGTAGCGGAGTGATGAAAGGCGGACAGGCGGCGAAAGCGATTGATCTCGACACATCCCGTGCGAGCTCGATGACTCTGAGCGTCGAAGACGGCGGCGATGGCATTAACTACGACCACGCCGACTGGGCTGACGCCGTTCTGGCAATGGCCCCAAATGCTCCCGCTCCGATCGCCGACAAAATTGATGCGAACGCTCCTGACCCAATACTTGCCCCGGTCATCATGGACAAAACTGAGTTCCATGGCCCGCGGGTAGTTGGCACAACGCCTGGCCGGGACTTCATCTTCCGCGTACCCGTTACGGGTAAATCTCCCGTCGCCGTTACGGTGAGCGGACTCCCGAAAGGCCTCGTCTTCGACGAGCGTCGCCGGGTAATCGTCGGCAAAGTCGAGCGAGGCGGCGAGTACAAACTGAGCCTCAAAGCAACTGGGCCCGGCGGCACCGATGAGCGTCAAATCAAGATCGTCGCCGGGACCGACAAACTTGCCCTGACGCCCCCCATGGGCTGGAATAGTTGGAACGTATGGGGCCTCGCGGTAGACACCAACAAAGCCCGAGCCGCCGCCGACGCCTTCGTCAAACTCGGCCTTGCCGATAGCGGATACCAGTTCGTAAACATCGATGACGGCTGGGAGAAGGACCGAAACGCCTCAGGCGAGGTGCAAACCAACGACCGCTTCCGAGACATGAAGGCGTTTACTGATTACTGCCACTCGCTCGGCCTAAAAGCCGGTCTGTATAGTTCGCCGGGTACCAAGACCTGCGGCGGATACCTTGGCTCCTACCAGCACGAGGTTCAGGATGCACAGAGCTACGCCAAATGGGGATTCGACTACCTGAAGTATGATTGGTGCTCCTACGGCGAAGTTGCCCCGAACCCTGATCTCCCGGCCATGAAGCTGCCCTACACCAAGATGAAATCAGCCCTCGAAGCCTCGGGGCGAGATATTGTTTTTAGTCTTTGCCAATACGGTATGGGAGACGTTTTCAAATGGGGACGCGAGGTTGGCGGCAACTTGTGGCGCACTACCGGCGACATCACGGACAGCTGGTCTTCGATGTCCTCCATCGGCTTCGACCACTCGCGCCGCTCGCCATTTGTCAAGCCCGGCGGCTGGAACGACCCCGATATGCTCGTTGTCGGATACGTCGGTTGGGGCCCCAATGTTCGGCCTACTAGCCTCACGAAGCACGAGCAAGTGACGCACATCACGCTTTGGTCAATGCTTGCCGCTCCTTTGTTGCTTGGCTGTGACCTCACCAGGGTCGACGATTTCACGCGACGCCTCATCTGCAACCATGACATGATCGAAGTGGACCAAGACCCTGCCGCCAAGGCCGCCACGCGGGTTTGGCAAAACGGAAAAATGGAAGCCTGGACTCGACGCCTGGAAGACGGCTCGTTTGCCGTCGCAGTCTTCAATCGCGGACTCCGGGCAACCGATTTTGACCTCGGCTGGAAGGATTGCGACATCCCGTCGCGCTTCGGTCGTTTCGACCGCGATGTTCGCAACATTTGGGAGCGAACCGACCTCGGCCGCCAGACCCGGATTAGGGGGACGATCCAGGCCCACGGCGCGGCGTTCTACCGGATTCGATGATTTAGCTCGCGGCGAGGATGCTGGCTCCGAGACGGATGCCTAGCTTCTCGCCGGCTTCGGTGCCGTTGAAGTTCTCATCTTCAAGCTCGATGCTCACTGCGCCCTGGTAGCCCGCCTTTTCCAGAGTCTGGAAGATGAGCGGCCAGTTGGATTCGCCGTAGCCGGGGATAGTGTATCGCCAGATCGCCGAGCCAAAGTCGTGGCTCTTCGCGCTCGTTGCAGGTTGCTCCCAGCCGTACTCTTGCAGTGCTTCGCGGTCGATGTAGCAGTCCTTGCCGTGCACGTGATATACGCGATCGGCGAACTCGGCGAGGAAGCGGTGCGGGTCGATTCCCATACGAATCATGTGGCTCGGGTCGAAGTTGACTCCGATACACTTCGGGGTCGCCGAGAGCACTTGGCGATAGCTTTCTGGTGTGCAACACAGTGCTCCCTGCCCAGGCCAGCCTTCGATCACCAGCCTTCCGCCATGCTCGTCGAGAATCTTGCCAAGCGCGTTCAGGGCCGGGATAAGAAGCGCGAGGTTCTCCTGCCGAGACTTGCCCGGATCAGCGGGAAGCATGACCGCAAAGAAATTCTTGGCCCCGTGACGGCAACACTCAGCGATGTACTCAGCGTTCGTGTCCAAAGTCTTTTGCAGATCATCTGGAGTATTTGCCATCAGCCCTTGCCAAGCCTGAAGATCAACAGACCCGACCCGGAACCCCTCGCCAACAACCTGAGAAAGGTGCAGACGCGCATCGCCGCCCAGATCAACTACGCCTAAACTCTCGCTCTTGGCGAACGCCAGCATTCCTTGCAGGTCCTTGAACCACTCCGTCCAACCTTGTCGAAAGCCAATCGGAAAACCGCCAGTGCGCGTAGTGAGCATAAGCGGATAATTTACCTACTTTGGCTCGACAAATCGGGCAGTTCTGATCACCGGAGGCTTAACCGGTCGATCATCCTTCAACCCAATTTCGACGGCGGCGATCTTCTTCAAAACGTCTTGCCCGCGAACGGTCTCAGCGAAGGTTGTGTAGCGACCATCAAGATGCGCCGTATTCTCCCTAGTAAGCGCGAAGTAGAACTGTGCGCTACCAGTGTTTGGGTCAGTTGAACGGGCCATCCCCACCACCCCAAAATCATGCTTCAAACTCGACTTTTCGAGAGGAATACTGAATCCCGGCGAGCCCATCCCGGTTCCTGTAGGGTCGCCGCCCTGGGCGACAAACAGGCCGCCGTTTCTGCCTTTCTGCACGATTCGGTGAAAGATCACATCTCGATAGAATCCCCCCGCAACCAACCCAACGAAGTTGTAAACCGTGTTCGGAGCCACGTCTGGGCGCATTTTAAGTTCAATCTCGCCCTCGGTGGTCTCCAAAACCACATTCTGATTGGACCATGCTCTCACTCCGGCATAAATGTCATCCTCATCCGGATCCCATTTTGGGTTCTTGGTGGTCAGGTCAAGGGTCGCCACCGGAGGGTTAGTCATGGGTTGCAAGACCAGCGGACTTCCCTTCGGCTTGCCATCGGCGGTTAACTGAGCGAAGAGAACCTTGCGTCGCTTCTCCCTAAACAAGCTAGGTAGAGCCTTCGCCAAATCATTCTTCCCCCGCTTCGCTGCGCCTTCTTCAAGCACTTTGTTGTCCGCCGGGTCAACAAGCTGAATCGTTAGCTTCCCTTTCGCATCAGCGTTCACCGGAAACGCACGGTCAATCCCATTGTACAAAAACTCGGCAGTCAAGGCAGGTCGTGCGGCGAGGACAACGGCGGAGGCAAGGATGGCGAGGCTCATAAGAAAATACGTTACCCGGCAAGTGCCGAGTAACGCATTTCCCAAGCCACGAGATCAGTCTAGTTCTTGCCAGCTATCCTTGACGGTGTCCTTGGCGCGGCGTCGGACTTGACCGTATGAGCGACCGCCTTCAGAGACGTTTGCCTGCGAACGAGGCACCGACTGCGGGGCGTGATTGAACTGCGCCGAACGAGCCAATTCGGCCTTCGCCAAACCGACCAACCCGGCCTTTTCGCCCTTCTTGTCAACGATCGACTTATCCCAGAGATAGAGAATCGGCGAGGCGTTGTAGATGGAAGAGTAGGTTCCCGAAAGGATTCCGATGAGCATCGTGACGACGAAGAACTTGAGATCCGGCGTCGGAGTTCCGAAGAGGACCAGAATCAAAAGGGTCACGATAACCGTTCCCGACGTGTTGATCGACCGCGAGAAGGTCTGCGTGATCGAGCGGTTCATGAGGTGAGCGATGTCTTCGCCAGCCTCCTGGTGCCGCAGATTCTCCCGAATTCGGTCGAACACGATGATCGTATCGTGAACCGAGAATCCGATGATCGTGAGCATCGCGGTAAGGAACAGCGATGAAATATCCCACTTGAAAAAGTAGCCAAATAGCGCCGCCATGAAGACCACGACCAGGATGTCGTGGAACAGCGCGCCGATCGCCGACAAGCCGAACTTCAGACCTTCCTTGAATCCGCCGACCGAGAAGCCAAAGCGGAGAGCAAGGTAGGCAATGATGAGCAGGATCGAGAGTCCGACGCCCATTGCCGCGCCCATCTGGACCTCCTTCTGGAGGGTTGGGCCGACGGTGGTGCTTCCTCCATCGGTCGCGTTTTGGAGTCCCGAAGCGGTCAGGATCATCTGGCTTCGCTTCGATGGATCCTTTTCACCCTTGAAGGCTTCTTCGGGAACCGAAATGATCGCCAGCCGATTTCCGTCTCGACCTTCACCGAACTTGACGGTTGAACCCTTCAGTCCTGCTTTCTCGAGGCCTTCGCCAATGGATTGGGTCGAGCTATCGCCTTTAAAAAGGAACTGGGCTTCGGTTCCGCCTTGGAGTTCGACGTTCATCTTGAATCCGCCGAGCGGGACGAATACTGCGCCGATCAGGACGGTGAACGCGGAGATGATGAACCACTTCTTCCATTTCTGAAGAATTGGCAGAATCTCGTGACCAAGGGTGTATTTGCGGAACCAGTCGCGCTCCACTGCGTACCACTTCGGATCCTTTCCGATTCCGGAACCGACCAAAAAGATTAGAAGCGATCGAGTTACGGTAACCGCCGTGAACAGCGAGATTGCGACACCGATGATGAGCGTGGTGGCAAAGCCCTTGACCTGTCCGGTACCGATGTTTGCCAAGACCAACGATGTCAGAATCGTACAAGCGTTGGAGTCGATGATGGCGGGAAGGGCTCGTTTGAAGCCAATTTCCATTGCCGACATAAGCGGTCTGCCATTTCGCATTTCTTCTTTGAACCGCTCGAAGACCAGGATGTTGGCATCAACTGCCATGCCTACCGAGAGGATGAACCCGGCGATTGCGGCGAGCGAGAAGGTTGCCCCGATGAACTTCAGCGCGGTGAGCGTGAAGAGCGTGTAAAGACAGAGCGCGCAGAGGGCGACGACGCCGGGGAAGGCGTAGTAGCCGATAAGGTAGAGGCTAATGATTCCGAAGGCGATGACACCGGCGGTGAGCATTTTGCCGTAGGCCGCTTCGCCGATGGTTGGGCTGACTGCGGAGCTGCTGAGCTCGGTCAGCTCGGCTGGCAGCGATCCTCCGTTAATGAGCGAGGTGAGCGAGTTGACGTAGGACGCCGGAAAATCGCCTTGGACGTATGCCGAGTTGGACAGGCGCGCGTCTTTTGCGACGTGAGTGAGGTTAAGCACTCGGCCGTCGAGGACGAACGCGATGTTCTCCTCTTTGCCGTCGTAGTGGTCCATCCACTGCGAGAGCTTCCTTGTTCCTTCGTTATTGAAGTCGAAGTTTGGATGGTAGAACCCTGGCGAGGCGGGCGATGAGGTTGAGCCGGCGACATCGGTTCCGGCGAGGATCAGGTACCAGCCTCGGATGATCGCGGCGTATTCTGGCGTGTTAGGAGCGATGGCTTTTCCGTCGCTCTTTCGGACGAAGGAGACGACCGGGTTCTTGCCGGCGGCACTTTCGTCGACGGCTCGATATTCGGCGTTACCGTTTTGCGGGCTGACGACGTTCCTTGCGTGGTAGAGCTCGATTCTTGCGCTTGAGCCGATGACTTCGCGAGCTTTGGCGATGTCGCTGATTCCTGGGAGTTCGACGACGACTTGGTTGTCACCTTTTGCAACAACGACTGGCTCGGCGGCCATGCCGCTCGCTCGGTTAAGCAGGACCGAGATGATTTGCGAGCGAGCCTTGGCAAGCGGGAGCTTGTTGGCTTGGTCGGCTTTCAGTTTGACTTCGTAGGTCAACCTGGTGCCGCCCTTGATGTCCAGACCGTAGACGGTTGGGAACTTGGTGAATGCGACGGCGGCGAGTGCGCCGAGGCCGATCACGAAAAGAAGGAATATATAGCTACGTCGCTGCAAAACTAGGTTCGCCTCCAGGCGGTTTTGAACTTAGCATTGTACCCGGTTGGGTGGGAAGGGGGTTAGCGCAGTTGGCGCAGATAGGTTCAACGGGGGCTCGATTTGGTGCAAAATTCGCGACTGTTGGCGCAGATGGGGTGGGGACTTGGTGAAGTCGGTGTTTTTGAGTTCGGCGGAGGTGGCCGGCGGTGCGGATTTCGGTGCTTTCGGTGCATTTGTTTGTACCTGGGAGGGAGGGGTTCGGTGCTAGTGGGACTGTTTGCGGCGAAATTGAATCGTTGAAAGAATTGATCATCACCTTCTAGGCAATGAAAACAGGTGGAAGTCAACCACATGGGTTGGAGTTTGGGATCCGGTTCTTGCCGAATTCCTGTTCAACGTTGCGTTGGGCAGGGCTAGATTGAGTCGATGATGGCTTTTCGCTTGGCCTCGTATTCGTCGGGGGTGAGCATGCCTTGGTCGAGGAGGGTTTTGATTTCGCTTAGGCGTTCGATTGCGGGGCGGTCTTCGGTATTGGCTTGGGGTTGGTCGGCCGGGAAGTCGACGAAGAGTCCGGCGGCGCGTTTGAGGTTGGATTCTTTGGCGGGTTGGATTTCTTCGAGGGCGTCGTTGACGACTCCGCCGACCATGCGCGACCAGGGTTCGACGTCTTTGCGAGCTTGTTGCGGGTCGAGGACGACTCCGCTTCCGGCGGGGCCGAGTTTGCCGATGTTGGCGAAGACTTGCCCGATTGCGATGAGGACCATTCCGCCTAGGCCACGGCCGACAAAGCTCGACATCACTGAGTCTGAGTGCTGACGAAACTCCGCTTGCATGTTTTGCATTTGTCCTGAGCCCGACCCGCCGGTGATAGTGACTGATGGAGAAGGCTGGGCGAGAACAAGGAATGTGGAGAGAAAGAGAAGCACTCCGATCACGCTAATAGCCTGTCCCACATAGTAACCCGTCTGCCGCTCTGGAGAGATGTTGTAATTGGGCATCCCAATTTATTGTACGAGAGTTGGGTTACTTTCGGTGCGCGCCGGGGGGTCCGCACTCTACGAGCCACTCACTGCCCTAACGGCTCGTGCTATGCAAAGCTATCTAGCAACTCATCGAGTCGGCGACTTACCAGGCACATGACCAGACCCCATCAGGCTAAATCTCCAACGTAGCAATCGTACCTGGCACATTAAACATCGTCTTTATCTCGCTAAGACCCGGAATGGTTTGACCCTCTGGTCCAAACACCCGCAGATATTGCTCACCAGGCTGAGGAGAGTTCCAGTTTTTGAACCGAACCACCGTGCCTCCCGTTGGAGTTTTCTCCGGCCATTGTCCGTTTGCAAAGACAGATTGACTAGACACGGCGTAGGCCGTCAGCGTAAACTCGCCTCCGGTAAAACTGACGATCCCTTGAGTGTTGCCGTTTCCATCCTGAACAAGAGGAGGATTCATCGTTATGGTCGCTTTGGGCCACGGAACATTTATGTCCTCGGGATCAACCTTATTCTCATCCGCCCATTCCTTGTCAGACTTGAGCTTTCGTAGAACCATCAACTCTTCAGACAGGCTCTTGTTTTGCTGCTTCAAAACCTCTAGTGAATTGGCAAGGGCCTTTCGATCCGCAGCCGTCACCCATGAACAAGATGTTAACAAATTACTTTGGGCATCCTCGATTCGACGAATTTTGCGGTTGTTTGTTGCCCGAAGACTCATTCTAGTCCAGGTAGCGCCAAGGAGAGAATCTATGGGTGCTGAACTAAGTTCCGGGTAAGGGGTAAGTTCCAACCCTACAATGCCCGCAGTTTGAATGGACATTTGACTAATACACTGGGAAATTTCTTGAGCCACTTTTTCGATGTTTCCAGAGGTTAAGAGCGTGCCTGCTCGCAACTTCGCACTGCCAATTTTAGTAAATTCAACTCTTAGACTTGAACCTACCGAGAGTTTCTCTGCTAGAGACTTGAACTTAGCACTAAGACTCGCCGAATCACCTAGACCTTGGTAAGCTAGATCCAAGGCCACGGAAAGCGACTCCCGAGACGACTGCTTCACGTTGTCAACAATAAAACTAACAGTCAAAGCGTTGCCCCGCTGGACGCGTGAAACAAAGTGATCACCGTAGCGGGCCAAGAATTCAACACTTTTTCCTGAAGTGAGCAACTCCTGCGCCTCAGATTTTAGCGATCGGTCCTTAAGTTCAGACCAATCGAACACTTGCTTGTAGCTGATGGTATAGATGAAGCTATTTTTAGCGTACGCCCGTTCTAATTGAGTAGAGAGACTAGCAGATCCGCTAACGGAAGCAAAGCGGGCAGCCAAACTGATGTCAAACCCTGTTGCTTCAAAGAGACTTTCAAATGAACTCACCGTGCTCCGCGATCCGGTCTCAGTAACACTGGAGCTTGAAGGCAAGACAAACTCGTTTGATTTCAAAGCCGACTCCAGGACCTTACCGTCGCTTAGGCTAACACCTGAATTTTGAGTCAGGCCTAAGGCCGGGTTCGTCGCACCATACTCGACTTGGCCGAACACCGAGGAAGCAAATGCAATACCGGAGAAAGTGATCAGAACTCTCGCTAACATACGAAAAATATATCACAAACCGACCAGAGATTCAATAGCTATTTTCGACTCGATTACTTGCAAAACTATAGTCTTCGAATGATAGGGACTGCAAGCCGACATCAGCTCAACTTGCAGGAGTTGCGATCCCGCACTTTCCAGGCGAGATCCACACTCACACAATTGATACCTACACTGAAAGTTTGTCAACGGCTCTCAGAGCAGTCCTCTCTTGGCAAGACAACGAGCAGTTCTGCTAGTTGCTGAAGAGGTTCGATCCACTTCAGAGATGAGTTCTGCCCGCTCGCACTGGATTCCCGGGCGAAGTTGAAAGCCTCGTCCATCGTGCAAGTAGGCTCCTCTCGCTCAGACCGCGGGCCTTTTTGGATGGCTTGGATATCCTTGGGGGAGAGTTGGATAGCCTCTTGTGGAGCCATGAGTGCCTTTGTGATACGGCAAGATCGGGTCTTGCTTGATTACGAACTGACCGGTACGCACTCCCACCAGTTCGCCGGAGCTCACTGACTCCCTCGCCCGCGAGGGAGACCTACATGTTTAGCTACCCACAGCCAGCGGCACCAAAGGCTTTTTAGGCTCCCGCTTGATTTCCTCGTAGAGGGAGTCGCGTTCGATGGGTATTCGGTCGACTTCTTCTATGAGTTTGATCATGTTTGATCTTGTTAGAACCTGCTTCTTGTTGCCGAAGTCCCCTTCGTTGTAGGTGATTTCGTATTCGTGGACGAAGCCGTCGGCGTCGTCGGCGCCATACCAGAGGGCTTGTTGGGTGATGGGGGCGGTGTTCATGATCCAGAAGCTCTTGACGTGTTCGAAGTTGTCGAGCATGAGCCGGGTGACCGCGATTCCGCGGAGGTCCATGTCTCCGGTGGGGGTTTGGATGTGCTCCAGCTCGGTCTTCTCGGGGTGGAAGGCGAGGGGGGTCATGGTGAGGAAGTTTTGGGTTTCGTCTTGCAGCTCGCGGAGCTGGATGAGGTGCGAGACGCGCTCTTCGAGTGTTTCGATGTGGCCGTAGAGCATGGTGGCGTACTGCCTCAGGCCGAGTTTTGCGGCGGCGCGGGCGACTTCTTTCCATTCGTCGCCGTTGAGCTTTTTACCGAAGAGCTCTTGGTGGACGCGGTCGGAGAGGATCTCGATTCCGCCGCCGGGGAGGGAGTCGAGGCCGGCTTCGATGAGGTCTTTGAGGGCTTGTTCGACGGTGCACTTGCCTTGACGGGCGATTTCGGTGATTTCGACGGCGGTGAAGGCTTTGACGTGGACGCCGGGTCTTACTTCCTTGACGGTTTTGATGAGGTCAAGGTAGTACTGGTAGGGGAGGCGGGGGTTGATTCCGCCGACCATGTGGATTTCGGTTAGGTCGGTGTCTCGGTGCCAGGAGAGTCTTTCGCGGACGGTGTCGAGGGACATCTCGTAGGGCTCGGGGCCGCCTTTTTTGGCGTAAAAGCTACAGAATTTGCAGAACTTGTTGCAGATGTTAGTGTAGTTGATGTGCTGGTTCGCAACGAAATAGGTTTTCTTCCCGTGGCGACGCTCGCGCACGATGTTTGCCATGTAGCCGACGGCGGTGAGGTTTGGCGTTTGGTAGAGGCGCATGCCGTCTTCGAAGCTGAGGCGCGTTCCTTCGTCGACTTTTTTGTAGATGTCGATGAGGTCTTGGCCAACGATTCGTTCAGGTGCGACTGGCATATCTGTTTCTGCGTCCAGTTTACCGCCAAAGTTTCAGTTTTCTTTGAAAACTGATTATTTGATTTCGAGGACGGGGTTTCCGAGGACTTCCCTTCGGGGTTCGATTCCGAGGCCGGGGAGGGCGGAGGCGCGCATTCTGCCGTTGTCTCTTTGCGGGGCTCCGGAGGCGATGCTGACGGTGACGTAGCTGTTGAAGTCGGTTGAGGTGAAGCGACTTGGTTCGGGGCAGCTGTGGGCGAGGTGGGCGATTGCGGCGGTGACGATGTCTCCACCCCAGCTATCTTCGATGGTGAGGGCGATGCCGAGGGAGACGCAGAGGTCGCGGACTTGGCTGGCTTTGGTGATGCCACCGAGTTTGCTGATTTTGATGTTGACAACGTCCATTGCGAGGTCGCGCTGGGCTTGGAGGAGCATTTCGAGGGAGTGAATATTTTCGTCTAGGATGAAGGGGTGGTTGGTGTGCCGCCTGATGGAGAGGCACTCTTCGTAAGAGCGGCAGGGCTGCTCGATGTAGACATCGACGTCTTTGACGGAGAGGACGACGCGCATTGCTTCGTGCTGGGTCCAGCCGGTGTTTGCGTCGGCGACGAGGCGGTCGCCGGGTTGAAGCTCTCTTGCGACGGCTTTGATGCGTTGGATGTCCACATCGGGGTCTCCACCGACTTTGAGTTGGAAGCGGCGATAGCCTTCGGCTCGGTATCCGGCTACTTTTCCGGCCATCTCTTCGGGGGATTCTTGGGAGATTGCTCGGTAGAGGGTGATATCTTCGCCGGATCGGCCGCCGAGGAGGGTGCAGACGGGGAGGCCGGCGGTTTTGCCGAGGATGTCCCAGCAGGCCATGTCGATGCCGGATTTGACGTAAGGGTGGCCTTGGAGAGCGGCGTCCATTCGCTCGTTGAGGACGCTGAGTTCGCAGGCGTCGTAGCCGATGAGGTGGGGGCCGAGTTCGAGGAGTCCGGCGCGGACTCCGGCCGCGTAGGCGGGGAGGTAGAAGGGGCCGAGGGGGCAGACTTCGCCCCAACCGGAGACGCCGTTGGAGGTTTCGACTTCGATG
The DNA here is from genome assembly GCA_965248555.1 of Fimbriimonas sp. GTDB lineage: Bacteria > Armatimonadota > Fimbriimonadia > Fimbriimonadales > Fimbriimonadaceae > Fimbriimonas. The sequence continues at coordinate 1,464,956 of CBDFJP010000002.1, forward strand.
ATGGTGCTGTCGAAGACGGAGACGGACTTTCCGCCCGACCATTTATAGCTCCCCTCGTGGAGGGGGAGGTCGACTTGGTAGGCGCGGATCGCTCGGATGCTCATGGTTTGATATTAGCTTATGAGCGACGTCAACAAATGTGCATGTCGGGGCAGGCAGAGAGGAGTTTTAGGCAGGTGTAGAGCGTTCCGGCCCAGGCTCCGGGGTCGGTGTAGCTGGTCGGGTTGTTTTCAAAGACTTTCTGGATGACAGCGTCGGCACTAGGCGAAATGTGGAGGTCGAAGATTTCATAGAAGCGCTGTTTGGATTCAGCAGCGGTTTTGGGTGCTTTTGCAGCCATGAGTGACTGGGTGTTGCGGGTGGCGACGGACGGACCCTTGGCATCCCAGATCATCATTCCTTGATACTGCATTCGGTAGGTCATCATGGCGGTAGAGACCCACTCTTCGCCCCACTTCCATCCGTTCACGTCGTTGGGATAGCATAGGTCGAGCCCCATCCTAAACAGGTGGTACTGCATATAGTTGAGTTGGTTGAGGATTTCTTGATTGATGGGGGTGGTGGGATTGGCGTCCTTTGCCCGCATTGCCAGAATGGCTTCACCGAGACCCATCTGACGCACCGTTCCGAGCACGTAGTCGGCGGGGCTCTTATAGTGCTTCATCACGCACTTTTCGCTATAGAATTCGGGAGCGCGGGCGATGGCGAAGATGACTTGTTTGATGTCTCCGCCGGTCTTTGTCCAGGTTGCGGCAAGGCGGTCGATGATGGCGGGTTCGGGGTTTCGGTAGGCGTAGAACTCCCATAGCTTTTTGCTCATGTATCGCGCAGTTTCGGGACGGGTGGCGAGCATGTCTAGGGCAGAGTCGCCGTCGAAATCTTTGGTTTGGCCGAGGATGGTTTTCGGCTCGCTGTCGCGCATTGCGGGGAAGTAGCAAAACGCTCCCGAGGGGCGTTTGTCGCGGTAGATGGTCATTAGCCGCTCGGTGTTGTCTTTGCCTCCTTGCCAGAAGGTGTCGATGTAGCCCCAGCCGGTGAGGGCGCGGGAGAGTTCTTGGACATCTTTTTCGGCGTAGTTTCCGATGCCCATGGTGAACAGCTCCATGACTTCACGCGCGAAATTCTCGTTCGGATGGCCTTTGAATGCGCGATCCATGTCGAGGTACTTCATCATCGCGGGGTTTTTGGCGACGTTCTTCAGGAGCTCGCCGAATTTTCCGTTGGCGCCTTTTCGGAGGGTCTGGAGGTATTCGAGAGTGAGCCCGGCGTGTTCGACTTTTGCGTCGCTGACGGCGAAATGGCTGTGCCAGAAGAGGGAGAGTTTTTCTTGGGCGGGCCTTTTACTGGCCGCCATGTGAAGTATCCACCAGAGTCGGAATCGCCAGATGCCGAAGTCGGCTTCTTCTTTCTCTCGGAAAACGAACTCGTAGGGGTGGGCGGTGACGTTTTGGGGGACGGTGTCGTAGTCGATCAGCTTTTTGATCGTGGCTTCGAGTCCTGCGCTGGTGCCCTCATCGATTTCGGCAACCGTTCCGCCGAAGGAGAATCGGCGGTAGAGGTGGGCGATTTTTTCGCGTTCGGTGAGGGCCATGGGTCTATTGTAGAGGACGTTTGATCAGTCCGTTTTGAGTTTGACTTTTCTTTTTGAGGCTACGTGGGTGAGTGCAGCTGAAAAAGAGGTCATCGTGTCGGGGACTTGGAAGTACACGCGACACTTGATTTCGTCTTCGCCGAATACGAGTTTCTGGTAGACGGAGTCGTTGCTGGTTTCAAACAGGATGTCTTTGTTCCAGGACAGCTTTTGGCCAGAGCCGTCGCTGACTGTCCAGTCGAAGTAGGCGAAGCTGAGGAAAGAGTCTTTGGCAACGAGGTTCTTGTAGCTGGTTTTGATCACCAGGTACTTGAAGCCGGTTGACGGAGCGTAGCCTTTGATCTTTTCGTTTGTGAATTCCCAGCCGTGGTAGGTGACGCCAAATTCGCCCATGTCCACGGTTTCGCCTTTTGCGAGGGCAGGAAACTTGGTGGTTTGGTCGAGGTCGATTCCGTCTTTGCTGAAGGCGGATTCCATTTTTTGCAGTTTTCCGGTGAGGTCGTAGCGGAGGATCGGAGTTGCGCCGCCGTTACTGATCATCACTTTCGACACTGCGCCGGTTGCGTAGATTGGGAAGGCGACCGCGCACTTGACCTTTTGAGCGGGCTTGAGTGACTGGCTGATCCTGCCCTTTTTCGGCAGTCCGAGGACGTAGCCGCTGAACTTGAAATTCTCATCATCGGGGGAGACGGCGGTGAAACTGAAAGTGGTCGCTCCGAGGCTCATCTCTTCCTTTTGAGGGTTCTGAACGGTGAAATTAAGGATCAGGATTCGCTGGTTCTCGCCAGCGGCCAGGGAGTCCTCGGGAGCGGAATAGTTCATTCCGACCGTTGCGGAATCGAGGGTGAAGTGAAGTTCCCTCCCCTTTGCTCCGAGTTGATAGGTGACTCCCACCTTGCCATTGTCGCCAGGAAGCTGGACGGTGCCGAGGGTTGGGGCGGTTTGGGCAGGCTTGGGGGCTGGCGGCTTCGGCTTTTGCCCGCCTTGCGAGAGGATCAGGGTAGCGGCGATGGCGACGAGGCTCATGCCTCTACTTTACGCTATTCAAAGTTTGAATTCCACCGCGTTTTGCTCGCAGGTCTGGGAGAATTTGCAATGTGCAGGATAGAGGATTAGATTCCCTTCTGGACCAGTGTTCGCAAGGCGGTCAAGACAACCGAAGGATCTACCTGGAAATCCGCATTTCGGTCAGTTCCAGAGATCGATTCCCCTGCGATAAGCCCGTAGGGCTTACCTCTGCGCTCTGCAATGTCGAGGGTGTACATGCTCATTCGGAGCGGGGTGCCGAAGTTTAGTGCTGTGTCTGGTTGCAATTCAATGATCGGAACTCCCTTAGTAGCGCATCCGACGAGGGACATGTTCGCGCCTGCAGTTCCGATGATTGCGGATGCGTTTCTGATCGAATTTGCTTGCTCGACGACACTCAGGCGATCCATGTGGATCAGTTCAAAGCTCATTTCTGCTTGGAGGGCCCGCAGAATCGCATCTTCGTTGAGCAATCTCCGCACCTTAGTCGTCGCCCGACTGATCAAGATTCCATGGCTTCCGGGCTGGTCATTTGGCGTCCAGCCCTGAGAATCTGCGAAGGCACGGGCTGCGAGATCGATGGCCCAAGACGACGGGCGTGAGAGGCAATCGGCCGAAGGGGTCGTCAGCAGGTGCTTGACGTGGAATGGTCGGTGCTCATCGCAAATGAGGAACTTGACATTAGGAAAGAGCTCGGATAATGCCTCATGAAACTGGCGATATTCGAAATCTGGAACCAGGATCGGCATCTGTTCTGCGTACTTGCCTTCAACCGCAAACTGGACTTTCGCGATAACGCTGCAAAGGAAGTGACCGAAATTGGAGGTTGAGTGAGTGCCAACTGCGGCGAACGCCGAGTCGAGCATCGTAGCCCTCCGGCGAGGAAACTGCTCAAAGACGCCATGATCTCGCGGATCATCTCTACCAGGATCGCAGGAGATGTCTGGTAGGAGCAGTCCTTTCGAGTCCAAGAATGCCCCGCTCCTGCCATGGAGGGTGACTCCGTTAAGATCGACGAGTTCGAGGCAGCATTCGTCACGGGTTGTGAAAGGGCCAAAAAATCCTTCTGAGACACCAAAGGTAATTGGCGGCACAAGTTGTATTTTCGTTTTTTGGATTCTCAGGCTATCCGAGACTCCTGTTGGGTTCAGATGGATTGTGTTTCCGTCTGCGTTTTTCAGTTTGATGAGGCGGTTCGCCAGGGGACTGAAATGTTTCCATTTTTGGGAAGCACTGTTCTTGAGCAAAACGTAGGTGTTAAACAAACCGAGACGTTTCACCGAGGCTTTTATCTTTTGCTTGAATCCCATATAAACCTTTCGACCCGGGTCGAACATCTCCAGTCGCGACCGAGCAGAGCTTACTTAGCCGAAAGGCGACGTAGCTACGAGGTCTTTTGCTAGCCTAGTGCTTTGTTCAGAATTGCAGCCATTCGGTATCCGGCGAGGACGACCTGCTTTTTGCTGAGGGTGATCATGGCTTGCATGTAGTCATCGCCGGGTTTGTCGTTTGGTTTTAGGCCGTCGTAGCTGAACTTATCGGCGAGGGCGGCGCCGGTTTTGAGCCAGGACATGATGTCGAGGTTCTTGACTTGGGCGGGGGTGGGTTGGAGGGTGGGGTCGGAGGTCCAGCGCTCGGTGACGGCTTCGACGTTGGCGTTGAGGCCAGCTTTTCGGTCCTGGGCGATGGCTTTGCCGATTGCGCCGTCCCAGAAGCCGTGGAGGCGGATGGAGCGGTCGTTGTCGGGGGCGGTGATCATGAATTTATTTCCGCCGTCGTCGCCGTGCTCGTCGTGCTCGTGGCTGCTAGTGCAGTGGAGCGGCTGGTGGAGGTCACCGACGACGTGATTGATCCAGTAGACCCAGAAGGCCTGTTCGCGTGCGTCTGGGCTTGTTATCTTGTTGAGCCGAGCGGTTTCGTTAATAGAGAATGTGAGGGCGACGAGGGCGTTGCTGGGACGGACGGCTGGTTCGGCACCTCGGTAGCGGATGGGGACGTCGTAGTAGTGCCATGTTTTGCACTTCACGCCTTCGTTTCCAGGGGTGCTTTCGATGTCTGGCTCGAAGCGGCGGTTGTTCGTCTTAATCATGTCTTCGAAAACTGTTGGCTTGGTGCCTTTGATGAAGTCAGCCCAGGTGGATGCTTTGCGGAAGGCATCGCGGACGTCGTTGTTGAGCGGGGTGAAGGTCGGCTCTCCGGCGGCGAGGATTTTTCCGAGTTTGGCTTGGACGGCGGGGGTCAGTTTCGTCCAGGCGATATCGGCGACTTGCATGTGCCCATCGCTGCTCCAAGCGAGGAGGGTGGTTGGGGCAAGGCAAAGCAGAAGGGCAAGTCGTCGCATACAGATATTATGGACGGCTTGGGGGCGGGAAGGTTCCGTGGCTACTGCCTTCAACTGGAGCTTCCCTCCCCCCTGCCCCCTCTCCCATTAATAGTTGGGGGAGGGGGGGGGGACAGAAGCTACTTCTTAACTCGGCAGACGGCTCGGAGTTCGAGGGGCTCGATTCCGGCGGAGGCGGAGAGGAAGTCCCAGAAGACTTCGCCAGTGTATGGGTCGATTTCGCCGTTCGAGGAGATGATCTCGCCGGGGAGCTTTACGCTGACGGACATTCCGGTAAACGTTCCATCGCTCTTTCCGCCGGGGGCGGCGTCGGCTTTTTTGGAGTTCTTGATGGAGTCGGCATCGAGGTCAGCCATCATCTTCTTGACCAGATCTTTGCGCTGATCGTCGGTGAGCTTGGCTGACAGGTGTTGCTTCAGAGCGCCGTCGAGCGACTTGCCAAGACCGAGTTTAAGGCGACGGATTGCGCCTTCGGGGTTGGTGATGAGAGTTCCAAACAGGTGGTCTTCGGGGCCAAACATGATGCGGGAGATGCTGATGAGCATCTGTTTCGATACGACTTCGGCCTCGGCCTCTTCAATGCTGATGCCTTCTGGCAGAGCCTTTTCGAGGGCGGTTTTGAACTTGGCGAAATCGGCGCCTTCGCTGAATTTTTCGGGGTTGGGGTTGACGATTTTTTCGTAGTACTCGAAGACCCCTGGTTCGATTTCGCGGACTCTGACGAAGTTTTTGAGGACGGTCTCTTTTGTCTTCTCGTCGCGTAGGACGACGTCGGTGAGGAGGGTTTCTCCTGCTTGGCAGTCCTTGGAAATGGTTGTGGTCTTCTCTTCGTCTTTGATCGCTTCGGTTTTGGTCCAACCGGCCTCGGTGGGGAGCTTAAATGGGCTGGGCCATTCGTCGGCTTTTGCGCCTTCTTCACCCATACTCATGCCTTTCGAGACTGTGAGTTTGACGGTTCGGTGCCAATCTCCGTTGGCGTCGACGACGGTGGACGTCGATGTTCGGGAGCAGCCGACGAGGGCGGCTACGGCGACGAGAGCGGCGAGAAAACGCATACAGACCAGTATAAGCTATACTTCTATACCGTTGGGAGAAGGCTCAACGGTTCTTAAAAAGGCCGGCGGATCCTCAGCAGGGTGCGCTGGCCTTCTTCTATGATTTAGGTCACGTACAAAGGAGTTTGTGAACCATGCCAACACTTGTTATTGTCGGGGCCCAATGGGGCGACGAAGCTAAAGGAAAGCTCGTTGATGTGCTCGGAAGCCAGGCTTCCCTTGTTGTTCGCTATGCCGGAGGCAATAATGCTGGGCATACCGTGATTGCCGACGGGCAGGAGTACAAATTTCACCTGATTCCAGCGGGAATTCTGCACCCAGGGACTCGCGCTATTGTGGGCTCGGGGATGGTGGTTTGTCCCAAGGGTCTGCTTGAAGAATGGGACAGAACCCTTTTGCAAAAATCGTCGCTTGGAGAGCTGATTATCTCATCGGCGGCACACGTTGTCTTCCCTTATCACCGAATGCTGGACTCCTTGGAGGAGACGGCTCGCGGTTCGAATAAGATCGGAACGACTTCGCGGGGGATTGGTCCGGCGTATCAGGACAAGGTCGCACGGATCGGGATTCGGATGGGCGAGTTTGTTGATCCAGCTCGTTTCTCGGTTCGGCTTCGTTCGGTATTGGAAGCGAAGAACGAGATGCTGGTTCGATTCGGGCAGGCTCCCTTGATTTTTGAGGAAGTTTTGGCGGAGTACTCGGCTTATGCGGAGCGCTTGCGGCCTTTCGTGAGGGATATTGAGCCGATGGTCGCCGAGGCGGTTGAGGCGGGCGAGCGGGTTCTTCTTGAGGGGGCTCAGGGGACGTTCCTGGATCTCGACTCGGGGACTTATCCTTATGTAACTTCGTCGCACCCGGTGGCGGGTGGGGCTTGCCTGGGGACCGGGATTGGGCCCCGGCATATCGATTCGGTTTTGGGAGTTTGTAAGACTTATACGACCCGGGTTGGGTCGGGGCCATTCCCGACTGAGCTTGATAATGAGCTTGGCGACCATATTCGGACGATTGGGAAGGAGTTTGGGACGACGACGGGGCGCGGACGGCGGATCGGGTGGCTCGACCTGGTCGCTCTGCGGCACGCTTGTCGGCTGAATTCCCTTTCGGGATTGGTCGTGACTCGGCTCGATATTCTTTCAGAGTTCGAGACGGTACAGGTTTGCGTTGGGTACTCGCTTGACGGCGCGGAGATCGACTACTTGCCGGGGGATGTTGAGGTTTTGGCGCGGGTCAAGCCGATCTATAAGGAGCTTCCGGGCTGGGCGGGGGATCTGCGGCCATGCCGGGAGCTTTCGGATTTGCCAGAGAATGCTCGAGCCTACTTAGACTTCATGGCGGAGTACACCCGGACTCCGGTGGCGATCGTGTCAGTCGGCCCGGATCGGGCGGAGACGATTATTGTTCGCGAAGATTTGATTTGGGGATAGAGTCGAGCGGGAAGCCGCAAGACAAGAAAAGCCCTGTGCTAAGAGCACAGGGCTTTTCTTTGGTTGGAATTCTCGAGTTGACTTATTTGCGTCGACGTCGAGCGGCGAGGCCAGCGAGGCCGATTCCTAGGATTGCCATGGAGGCAGGCTCTGGGACAGCATCAATCCCACGGAAGACATTGTTAGTTCCTGCAAACGCAACGTTGACGCTAGAGCCGAACGAAGCCGTTCCACCTGCAAGATCACCCGTGAAGCTGATTTTCCGGATTTGGTTGTTATTAGTCTCGTTCGTGGTTAGATAGACATCATTCCCGCGGACAACGAAACTCCTTCCGGCATTACCAGAAGTTGTGCCGCGTATTGCACCATTGGTGGCGAGAAGAGTCGGCGTTGAACCACCGTTAGCGAGGAAGTAAAGCCCACCTGCGGCCGCACTGACGTCGTCTATGTAGAGAATGCCACCACTCAGGACTTCGAAATCGTTGATGCTGCCGCCAGCAGAGAACACCGATGTTGGAGCCGTCGTCGCTGATCCACCTGTTCTCGCATTGGCAACCTTGAAAATACTAGTCGCCGTACTGTAATACAAATCATCACCCACCCAAGTGATCTGACGCGTAGAGTTAATGTTGTTATCCAACAGTGTTGGGGTGGAACTGCCAAACGAGTCCCAGCGATAGTGCGTTACGGGTACAGTCGCATTTCCCGCATTCGCAACGGACCAGTTGGTGCCGTTATATGCGGCCGCATTTATATTGACTGGACCAATCACCGGGGTAGTCCCGTTCTTTGGCTCAAAAGAAGTGACTGCCAGATTCGTGCCAACCGTCCCTGACAAGTCTATCAATCCTACTTTGCGAGCGGTAGCACCGGTTGATGCGATTAATGCGGTTCCGACGCCAGAAGTGCCAACGGTTGTTCCTCCCGAATAGCCTGTCACCGTCATATAAGTCTTGTTGGTGGTTATGTCGTAGTAATTGTTCAGCTGACCACCAGTGGTAGACGATCCGGACCATAGGAATTGTTGCGCGTCACCTACCGTGCTACTGAAACCGTAGGTGTTTTGTAGCACTCCGGCCTGCGAATACTCAACGAGAGCTCCTGCTGCTGCGGAACCCGAAAGGGCGGATGTTCCGTTTCCGAGCTTGAGAACAACCAAATTGTCAAGTGCAAATTGCCCAAAGGATGAGGATGCCAGCACCGCTAACCCAGAGATTAATAAAAGTCTTTTCATCAAAATTCCAACCGTGCGTAGAACCACCGTGTTCTGCGACACAGGTTATTAAACCTCACAAGTCACTTTAAGGTTCGGTTCGGTGTTGAAATTTAACCAATTTTTTAACTCCTGGCATGATTGCTGGGGTTTGAGGCAGATTGCCTCAAAGATGCTCGGGCAGGTCTTCTCGAGCTTGGCTGAGACTGAAAACGGGAACAGATTTGAGGATCGCGCTGTTATCGAGGATAGTCGGGGAAAGTATGGTTGGAGTCGTGTTGCGGTCGTTGGTTACAGTGGGTCTTCTCGTCGGGTTTTCGACGGCTCACGCTCAGGTTGGAATCACCGCGAGCGGAGATGGGCGGGGTGAGCGGCTAGAGCAGAAGCGGCTGGAGCTTTCTGCGGAAGTGAACGGGCACTTTGCAAAGGTTAAGTCGGCGCATATCTTCAAGGCGGGGACTAACTGGCGCACCGAACTGGACATCATCTACACCCTTCCCGATGGGGCGATTCCGACCGATTTTGCTTACTACTATCATGGAGAGCGGGTTCCGGCTTTCATCACCGAGAAGGAACGGGCGAAGGAGATTTACAAGAACATTACGACTCGGATGCAAGATCCAGCGCTGATTGAGTTCATTGGAAAGAAGACGTTTCGGGTTCGGATTTTTCCGGTTGAGGCAGGGCAGGACTTGCGGATGGAAGTGGGCTGGATTCAGATCGCGAAGACGGTGAAGGGGGTTCCGACGTTCGAGTTTCCGATCAAGATGCGCAAGGAGGACCCGATGAGCGAGGTTTCGGCGACGGTTCGGGTTACGAACGTTCCGTGGCTGAAGTCGGCGATGGAGAGCATCGGGCTGAAGTCTGTTTCCGAAGGAGGTTCTTCGGTTTTCAGTTTTGATCAGAAGGCGGTTCGGCCTCGGAAGGATTGGCTGTTCTCGCTGGTTCCTCTGGCGGGGCAGAAGCCCTTGACGGTGGTCTCGGGTCGGTCGGGATCGGAGAAGGGGTACGCGGCGGTGGCTTCTGGTTCGGGGGCTTTGGCGTCTGGTTTGAACTCGCCGATGACAATGAATGCTGGCGGGACGACAGTGGTGAGCGGCACTTATGGCACCGGTTCGAGCTATTCGCAGGAGGTGGTTCCAAACCATCTTGGGCTGAAAGTTTGGGCTTATCAGCGGATTCGGAGCTTGGAAACGAGTGCGAAGAACCGCGACCAGGTGGTCGCCATGTCGCTTCGGCACAACTTGATCAGCAAGTTCACGTCTTGGATCGCGATTCCGACTGAGGAGCGGAAGCGGTTTGAGCAGATGATCAAGGAGGCGCGGACTTCGGTCAAGGTTCGCCGGTTAGTGGAGGGAGTTCGAAGCGGGAAGATCGGAGAAACGGCCGCGAGGACGCGGTATGAGGAGCTGAAGAAGGAGATCAAGGCGGTCTCGGATGATCCCGAACAGTTCGAATACAATCACGTAACGGCTCCGTTCGTGGATGAAATCAATGACCTGATCTACTCATTTTACGATGGCAGGTTGAGGCCTAAGCCTGTGGATCGGAAACGGCTCCTCCGTACCGAGGCACTTGTTGAGAAGGTGACTCGTCAACTGAAGTGGTTCGGAATTGAGGACGGTGGAGAGCAGGTCGCTCAGCTGGATGGCTACACAGAGCATAAAATCAATCAATTGCTCGGTCGAAGCGAGAAAGGCAACTTGGACTGGGGCTACGTCGCAAAGCACTGCCCGACTCTCATGAAGCTCACCGAGGCGAGCGCGGCCGATACTGTGTACCGTTCCGCAGCTCATTACTTGATCGATTCTGTTCGCCAAAAAGGGATCAAGGAGTCAGATCAAGGGGCGATTACTCGGCTGGCACTGTTCCGCGAGAAGCATGGCATCCGAATGGATGTTGACGCTCTGACCCAGCTGCCGATTCAAGCTTACGACAATTCTGGAGACCGACTACCGGCACCGCCGAAGGCTCGAATTGATGAACTTGCGTATGTTGCAGCGCGCATCGGCTTCTCTACTGAGGCTGAGTTTATGGATGTCGCTCGTTACCACGAGTTGAGCCGCGAATGTCAGTCAATAGTCAACGGATGGGCAGCAAAGGGCTCGCTCAATCAAGAAGAGTTAATCGCGCTGAAGAAGCGGCTTGACACGCTCTCGCCACGGATGGCGGATCAGGTCGTGGAAAGAATTCTGAACCCCGCGTTCCAACCGTGGTCGAGATTGGTGGTTCTGAGAGAGGAGTCTTTCAAGGGCAAGACGGCATACCTCGAGGCCTACAGAGCGAAACTTGAGGAGCATGCGCTGGTCATTCCGAAGCTAACGGACTCGATAAAGGTGTTCGTCGAGCAAGCCAAAAGCATCACTGAAAGTGCGCCCGGAGACGCCCGTTGGGAGTATCTGAATGCCCTCGGGCAGCTAGGAATGCCCCAGTCGTTCCGCGACAAAGCTCGGGTTCGGCTGGTGAAGCAGCTGAATTGGTTCTACGAAGACGAGGCGAAGGCGGAGAGCGAGGCGGCGAGCGTACAGTTGCCGATTCGGGAGAAACTGCTCGAAACTTTGCGCGGAAACCTGCCGGCTGGCGAGGCCGAGAAGAAGGCGGTCGAAAAGGAATTCCTGGCTGATCCGACGAATTCAGCTTACAAAGGCGAAACCTACGGCGCGGATCGGATGCAAAGGCTGAAGATTTGGACGGAGATTGAGGGGCTGGAGTCGACCGGGGCAAGTACCGAGAAGATCGAGGCTTTGAAGAAGGAGCTTGAGCCGATTGTGGCGCGGATGGGTGATCCTCTGCTTTCGGCTTCGCTACCCGCCGATACTCAACGAGCAGTTGCGATCTTCCCTTGGGGTGAAGTGCGTACGCTGACTTTGAACCCGAAGACCGAGGAGTTTCAGGTTCGATTTGACATTCCGCCGACGGCGACGGAAGGCAACGGGTCGATTGTTGTGGTGGCTTATGGGGCGTGGGGCGTGCCTTCCGTCCGATCCGTTCCGCTGACGGTAGACAATACTGCGCCGTCGCTCGAGGTTGCATCCGAGGATGGGCGGTTGGTTGTTCGGGACCCGAGCAAACAGGTGGTTCGGGTGAAGGTGCTTGGTTCTTCTGGTGAGACACTTGAGATGGTGGCGCGAGCAAGAGGCGAGTGGATTTCTCGGTCGGGCATCGACGATGTCAGTCAAGTTCGAGTGTTCGCGTTTGATAGGGCGCATAACGTGGCTCGGTACATCGGAGCAGACCCTGTGATCGGGGGACCGACGGCGGTTGGCGAAGTCATTCCAGTGCGATCCGTACCTGTGCAAGAGCTTGCAGGATCGAATATTCAGGCGGTGGCGGTTTGGCGCGGAATTGAATTTGCGGCGACGCTCGACGAGGGGCTCTTCTACCGCCAAGAAGGAGGCACTTGGACGCGACTTGAGGGCCTGCCGAGCCAGGCGGCGCGGCAGTTTGTTCCGGTCGGCGAGGAACTGGCGATTCGGTTCGGGAGCGGGGACTTGGTGATGCTTAACGAGAAGTTGGAGCATCGGTCATTGAACTCGCAACTTCCGCGTCAGCTTGCTCTCTCCATCGCTTCGGACGGGAAGACGTTGGCGGTAGCCCAGACTGGCGGATTCTCGCTCTTTGGCGATACTGTGACGCACGAGTTTGATTTGCCAAAGCTTTCGGGCGGCGCGCCTTCGGCGGTGCAGTTGGCAGACGGAAAAGTGCGAATTGGGATGCAGGGTCGTGGGTTCTTCGAGGTTGACCTTGGGACTCGCACCGTTCGCTCATTCTCGGAGGCGGATGGGCTGATGGACGACTGGGTGACGGCGTTTGGGGGGAATCTGGTGGGAACGTTCGCGGGTGGGGCGTATCGGCTGGATGGAGGGAAACTGCTTCCGATGGGTCAACTCGACGGGATGCAGATCACAGGGATTTCGAAGGGCGGGCTAGTGGCGACTCGAAGCGGGCTATTCCGCGTTTTGGCGGAGGTTGCTCAGATTGATCTCGGTGCGCAAACGGACATTCAGGGGGTTGCCGAGTCGGGTGATTCAGTGCTCTTAGCGACCCGAAATGGCGTGTATCGCTTTCGGTTTTAGCCGCCGCACTCTCTGATCGGATAAGATCAGGGAATGCGGTACTGGGCGGTTTTTGGGTTAGCTTTGGTTTGCGGATTGGCTTCCGCAAAAGACGTGACGACGCCGAAGCAGTTTTTGGGTTTTGATGTCTGCGCGGACTATCAGTTGGCGGATTACAAGCAGTTGACGGCGTATTGGCAGCTGCTGGAAAGGGAGTCGGGGCGGTTTCATGTGCAGTCGATTGGAAAGACCGAGGAGGGCCGAGACCAGCTCATGGCGGTCGTGACTGACCCAGGGAACTATAAGAACCTCAAGAAGTATCAGGAGATCAATCGGCGGATTGCGTTGGCGAAGTCGATTGGGAATGACGCAGAGGCACGGCGGCTCGCGAAGGGCGCTAAGGCCGTGGTTTGGATCGACGGAGGCCTGCACTCGAACGAGACGATTTCGACGCAGTCTCTGATTGAAACGGCGTTTCGGCTCACAAGCAAGAACGATGAAGAGACGAAGCGAATTCTGAAGGACTGCATCATCCTTCTGGTTCACGCTAACCCGGACGGGATGGACTTGGTTTCGCAGTGGTACATGCGCAAGCCTAAACCGGAAGAGCGCTCGTTGGCGGGTTTGCCTCGGCTTTATGAAAAGTACGCAGGGCACGATAACAACCGGGACTTTTATGCCTCGAACCTCGCCGAAACGCGGAATATGAACCGGATTCTCTATCACGAGTGGTTCCCGCAGATTGTCTACAATCACCACCAAAGCGCGCCGAGCGGTACGGTGATGTTCGTTCCGCCGTTCCGGTCGCCGTTCAACCACAATGTCGATCCTCTGGTGCAGATCAGCACGGATTTGGCAGGGACGCTGATTCATCAGCGGCTGATTGCTGAGGGGAAGAAGGGGTCGGTGATGCGGAATGGGACGAACTATTCGGCGTGGTGGAATGGCGGGTTGCGGACCACGACTTACTTCCACAACATGATCGGGATTTTGACCGAGCTTTGGGGCTCGCCGAATCCGGGTCCGATTCCTTTTGTGGCTTCGCGCCAGGTTCCCACCGGCGACCTTCCCTTCCCGGCTGATCCGGGGATGTGGCATGCACGGGATTCGCTGGAGTACGAGATCACGGCGAACTGGGCTTTGCTGGACTACGCTTCGCGGCAACGCGAGACCCTGGTTTACAACATGTACCGCGCGGCGCAGAATTCGATTGATAAGGGGTCGAAGGATAGCTGGACGAAGTATCCGTCGAGGATCGCGAAGTACGGGGAGAAGGCGCTGACTTATCCGGAGCTGCGGGATGCACGGGCGTATCTGATTCCTTGGGATCAGCCAGATCTGCCGGCTGCACAGAAGCTCATGGAGCGATTGGCTATTTGTGGTGTTGAGATTGAACGGTGCGATAAGGGCTATCTCGTCAGAGCAAACCAGGCATTCCGACCGCATATCATCGACATGTTCGAGCCCCAGGATCACCCGAACGACCTTCAGTATCCAGGTGGACCGCCGAACCGACCGTACGACTCGGCGGGGTGGACCTTGGCGATGCAGATGGGAGTGAAGTACGAACGACTACTGAACGGTTACACAGGCGTTTCTGTCCCAGCGACAATCTTTGGACCTTCTAGTCTCGGACTGAGTGTGGGGAGCCCAGTCCCTCCACCGTCAAAGAACGTGAAATTCAAGGCGACGGCTGGAATTTCATTCACTTGGGCGAACATTGCGACGGAGCGCGGTTGGAAAGTGTCCGTGGCGTCCGATCGAGATTTTGTTATCGATGTCGGCGATGGGGAGGCAGAGGTGTTAAAGGAGCTGAGATTCGGCCGGGAACAAACCGCGACTGGCGAGCACGGAAAACCGTACAAGCGACTGCGCATTGGACTCTGGGACACCTACGGCGGGTCAATGGACTCGGGGTGGTTACGGTACACGTTGGAGAAGTATCACTTTGATTTCAAAGTCATCTATCCGCCCCAGTTTGGTGAGGATTTGGGCGAGAAGTTTGACGTGATCCTATTCCCAGACGGAGCGATTCCGAGCGGGGATCGGCGGGGGGTGAGCGAGTTGCTGACCGACACCACAATCGCTGCGGAGCTTCGGGCGATCATGGGCGACATGAACGCGGAGCGAATTCGGAATCTGGAGAAGTTCGTGAAGAACGGCGGTCGCGTGGTTGCGATTGGTTCTTCTGGAAAGAACCTCGCTTCCCGCTTCCCGTTGCCGGTTGAAGACGCCCTGGAAGGCGTCAAAGGGACGGAGTACTACGTTCCGTCCTCGGTTCTGCGGATGCGGGTTGAGCCGAGTTGGTTGACGCGCGGGTACGAGGAGTACGTGGACGTGATGTTCGACAACTCGCCCGTTTACAAGCTCAAAGAAGGCGCCGAGCGGATCGCTTGGTTTGATTCGGCTTCACCGCTTCGGTCGGGTTGGGCGCTGGGTCAGGACAAGTTGAAGGATGCGACGGCGGTTGCTCTTTGTCCGCTGGGCAAAGGCGAGGTGGTGCTCATCGGGCCGGAGGTCAACTTCCGGGCGCAGAGCGACGCTGGGTTCAAGTTGCTGTTTAACGCACTTTCGGAAAAGCCTTAATGAGCTAGAATCTTGGCTGAGTGCAAAGCGCAGAGTACGCCCGGATGTATGAGCTGGAGGACACGTATTGGTGGTTCGTCGCTCGCCGTGAGCTGGCACTTACGATTCTACGCGGCTCGGCATTGACCGGGGATCGGCTGCTGGATGTCGGTTGCGGAACCGGGGCCGGGCAGTCGGCTTTTGCGGAGTTTGGGACAGTTTTCGGGGTCGATTTTAGCCAGGAAGCTCTCGAATTTTCGGGCTCCAGGGGGCTGACTTTGCTGGCCAAGGCGAATGCGGAGGTTTTGCCGATTCAGACCGGGTCGGTGGATGCGGTGGTGACCCTTGATACGATCGAGCACGTGCCGGATGATGCGGCGGCTTTGGCTGAAATCGCGCGGGTGCTCAAGCCGGGCGGATTGCTTCTGATGAACGTTCCGGCGTTTATGTTTTTGTGGGGTCCGCACGATGTTGCTCTGATGCACCAGCGGCGGTACACCGTGGCGTCGGCGCGCAGGGCGGTTCTCGCGGCGGGGCTGGAGGTTGAGCGGGCGACCTACAGCGTGTTCCTGCTCTTCCCTTTCGTGCTGGCTTCGAGGGCACTCGCGAAACTGAAAGGCGGCGAGCCGTCGGCGAAACTGCCCGATTTGCCCCGCTGGTTTCAGGCGTATTTGAGCTGGGTAATGCGAGTTGAACTTGTCCTTCTGAAGCGGATGAACCTGCCTTGGGGGAGCTCCGTGGTGGTGGTTGCGAGGAAGCCGAAGTGAGTTCGGTCGGGTATTCGGGGAAGCCAGTTTGGCAAAAACTTGGGCTTCGAGAAGGGATTTGTCTGTCGGTCTTGGGGAATCCCGAGGACTGGTCGGAGATGGTTGGTTTGGAGTTTCAGGTGGTGACGGTCGCGCCGTGGGAAGCTGAGTTGGTTCATCTCTTCGTTGTCGAACGAGCCGTGTTGGAGCGGGAACTCGCCCGGCTGTGGAACGAGTGTTCGCGGCAGGTAACGGTCTGGGTGAGCTGGCCGAAGAAGGCGTCGAAGGTGCCGACCAACATCGACGAGCAGGTGATTCGGGATGTTTGCTTGCCAATGGGGTGGGTGGATGTCAAGGTTTGCGCAGTTAGCGACGTCTGGAGCGGGCTGAAACTCGTGGTGAGAAAAGAGCTGCGATGAGCTTTCAGTGATTCCTGAAACGTAGAATAGTGATATGAAGGCGCGGTTTCGGGTGGGGTGTGTTCCTTATGTGAATGCGAGGCCGTTGGTGGCTTGTTTTGACCAGCCGAACGAGTTTGTGGAGGTGGTTTATGATGTGCCCTCGCGGCTTCCGGCTTTGCTGGATTCGGGGGAAGTGGATGCGATTCTGGTGTCGTCCATTGAGTACCTGCGGCGCGACGACCTGGTGATCGCCGCCGATGTGGGGATTATGAGCAATGGGCCGGTGGCGTCGGTTCGGATGCTTTCCAAGGTTCCGCTGGAGGAGATTCAGACTTTGGCGTTGGATGAAAGCTCGATGACGAGCAATATGCTGGCTCAGATTATTCTGGCCGAGCGGGGAGTTCGGCCCTCGTTGGTGAGGATGGAGCCGGATCAGGCGGCGATGTTGGCGGCTTGCGATGCGTGTGTGCTGATCGGGGATAAGGGGCTTGAGGCGGACGGGACGGGGTTGGTGGATGTTGATCTCGGGGCGGCTTGGACGGAGATGACGGGGGAGAGCTTTACCTGGGCTGTTTGGCTTGCCCGCTTGGACCGGTTTCCAAAACCCGCCTGGGATGAGGTTGACCATTTGGCACTCCTCGGACACGCATTGATGTACGGCATGATCTGCTGCGGATTCTCCAGCCTTCACGAGTACCTGGACTTAGAGAAGAATCCGTTTCTGAGAGGTCTTCCCCAGCGTCAACTCAAAGAGCGCAAGGCCCGATTGTCGCAGTATGTGACAGAACAAGAGTCCCGCAGAACATTTGTTATCAATGATGCCTGCAAAAGGTCTGGATGGGCCCAAAGTACAGTTGAGCAGTATTTGTCTCACAATGTTCGGCATGGCGCAAACATCCGAGGTCCGATCGAGACGTTTCAAAAGTATTTGATAAAGTGGAACTTCTTGGATGCACGCCGAGAAGTTGGCGAGAACAGATATTCGGATCCTTTTGGCGCGGCAATTCTTCGCCTGATTCCGTGAGGTCCTTTAAGCTCGAGCCATGAACCCAGCTAGACATGCTCCATACTTGCAGTTTAGGACTCAGATCTGGGTGAGATGAGTGCTGGTGGGCGACTTCATCTACCCTGCGCACGGATTGATAAAGAGTGGTATCGAGATGATTTCGCGAGGCTTCAAACGGGCACGACTGTCGCAGACTTTAGTCGAGGCAAACCCAGCTACTCTGTTGCTGGAGGGAGTGAGCACCGAGGGTTTGCACTCCCGCCCGCGATGAATCGCTAGATTCCAGAGCGGGAACGCGTTGCACTCACTCCATACCTAGCTTCGCAGAATCTTCGCCATTGGCCGACCCTTCGCAAGCTCGTCGACGAGTTTGTCCATGTACCGAACTTCCCTCATCAACGGATCCTCGATCTCCTCGATCCGAACCCCGCAGATTACGCCGGTGATCAACGTCCGATTCGGATTCAACAAAGGAGCCTTGGCAAACATATCCTCAAAGTTTGTCCGAGCCTCGATTAGCCCTTCCAGCTGCTCCTGCGAATAACCCGTCAGCCACCGAATCACCTCGTCCAGCTCCGCCTTCGTTCGGCCCTTCTTCTCGACCTTGACAACATAATGCGGATACACCCCCGCAAACGCCATCGTATAGATTCGGTGCTTTTGCATTCCTAGAAGTCTAGACGATTCCTCTCAACTACTTGTTGATCGAACCAAGATCGGACGAGTTCAGTTTTCGATAGACCAGGAAGCAGAAGAAACCGACGATCGAAACACCAAGAAGTGCCCGTAAAACCGGTGGCTCTGACGAAGAGTAACTTATTGCGATCACGAGAATCGTCAAACATGCCCTCGCTACCATTGAGATCAGGGCGATCGACTCCGCAGAAGGCTGATTGTTACTAAACTCGTACCGCCCAGCGATACGTTTCTCCGAACTGAGCCAGAGACCAAACCAGAAGAATAGAGTCGACACAAGTCACCATGAGAACGGCTCTGCCACCGCTTTCCAACGTGGTGGCAGAGCTCGAATCGAGGGTCAGACTTTTACTGAGAACCCTGGGCGGAAGTCCGGCTTGATTAGAGAATCAAACTCAGAAGTTCCCTTGACCTTCATGTTCTTGGCGTCCCACTCCAGGCGAGGGCCGTCGGCCCAGATGGCGAGGTTGCCGAGAAGAACGGCTTCCGTCAGAGGTCCAGAGTAGTTCGGGAAATTGGAGACGGACTGGGTTCCGGCTTGGCAAGCATAGACCCACTCCTTCATATGCCCCGGTGAGACCACGACCTCGGTGTCCGGAATCGGGTTTCCGCTGACCAGGCTAAACCGGGTGTTGCTCTCGTCGGCACCGTAAACGGTGTCCTTTTCGCAGACGACAATCACGCCGTTTCCGCCGTAGGTGAACAGCTCAGCGAGTTCCTGAGGAGGCTTTTGGCCGCCGTCGTACCAGTGCAGAGTGAACGGATCCATCTTGCCCTTTGCGCCGTACTCGTAGGTGACGTGCGCCCAAGTTGGGAACGACTCCTTGTTATGCCCGCTGGTCTTTGCCTGAACCGCCAGAGGAGCGTCGAGGCCAAGCGCCATGTGCGGCATGTTGAAGATGTGGCAGCCCATGTCGCCAAGGGCTCCGGTGCCGAAATCCCAGAATCCGCGCCAAGAGAAGTGGTGGTAACCGTCGGCGTAATCGCGCATTGGCCGAGGTCCTACCCACATGTCCCAATCCAGTCCCTTTGGAACCGGCTTGGAGGCGGGGCGAGGAATTCCTTGCTCCCAATACACCTTGGCTCTGTCGGTCCAGAGGTGAATCTCTTTCACCTTGCCCCACGTGCCTTCTCGAATGAGCTTTGCGACCTTTCGCATCTGGGTGCTCTGAGTCGAGTTGTTGCCCATCTGGGTGATCGCTTTCTTCTTCTTCGCGAGAATCGCTAGCTGGCGAGCTTCCCAAATCGTTCGACAAAGCGGCTTCTCTGTGTAGGTGTGCATTCCGGCATGAAGTGCCAGAACGGTTGCCGGAGCGTGGTGGTGATCTGGGGTGCTAATGATGACGGCATCCATCTTGCCCTTCATCATCGCAATCATCTCTCGATAATCGTCAAAGGCGTTTGCCTTCATGTGCTCGCGCTGGGTCTTGATTCGGTCTTCAAGGTCAACGTCGCAGATCGCGACAACTTCCGCGCCGGCTTGGACGGCTTGCTCGCGCCCGCTCCAACCCTTACCGCCGCAACCAATGATTCCGACTCGGAGCTTTTGCCCCGGAGCCATTGGCTTTTGACCTTCGCCAAGCGCAGATGCGCCGAGCCCCAGACCAACTGTGGCGGCAACGCCACTCCGCAAAACATCTCTTCGTGAATAATTTCCGCTCATAGCTTCAACCTCGCTGAGATTACTTCTTCGCCTTCACTTTGATGGGGCGAATTTTGATGTTTTTGAACGAAACGAGACCATGATCGCCTTGAATGGCGATGTGTCCGATTCCTGCTTTGGCGAACTCGGGATAGACGTGAAACTTGCTCTTCTGAACTCTCGCCAAGAAGTCTGGGCTGTTGAGCACAAAATCAAAGTAGCGCACACCGTTGACCTCGACGAAACACTTCTTAGGGTCAATCATGATTCTGTAGTGATTCCATTCGCCGACGGGCTTTGTGGCGTCTTTGTCCGATCGGTACAAATCGTACAAGAATCCGGCGAGTTGTCCATTTGGATCTACCGCCGTGTCCATGATCTGGATTTCTGGACCGCTGAACCAAGGCGCACCCCCGGAGTCCAACACGTGGAACATGATTCCGCTATTCTGCTTTGCCGGCATCTTCCAATCGAGCTGAAGCTCGAACCAGTCGTACTTCTCGTCGGTGAGGATGTCGCCAGCATTGTGGGGGTCCTTACAGTTCAGCTCGCCATTTTCGATGACCCAACCTGGGTTGACGCCTTTCCCTTTAAAGTTGTGCCACCCCTTGGTGCTCTGACCATCGAAGAGCAACTTCCATCCCTGAAGAGTTTCCTTCGAGGAAAGGGTGTTGTCGGGACCAAGCAGAAAAAGGGCGCATAGTGCAGAAGCAACCATGCGCCAATTTTACTCCAGTTCAGTGAGTTCCTAGGCTCAAACTTATCTCTTTCCGGCGAGACCTGGCTCCGCCATCCCTTTTGCGACTTCGGGCGAAATTCCTCGGTCTTGCTGGGCTCGGGATTCCGGGACCGCAGGCTTTGAAGGGGCGTCCAAGTATGCGTCTTTGGTCTCCTCAGTTTCGCCGCTACATCCAAGGATCAGAGCGACGAAACCGATGAAGACAGTCCCGATCAGTTTCCTGCCCAAGACGCCCCCCAGAACTTAACGATATCTTTGTCGATCAGCTTTTGGCAGTACTGTGCCGTGCTTGACGCCTCGGTCAAGGCTGGGTTGATTGAGGAGTAGCCAACGAACTTCTCGCGTCCGTATTTTCCAGCGTGTCCATCGGCGTATGCGCCGCTGAATTTGCCGCCCCATCGCTTTCGAGCATCCCAGCTAAGTGCGTACCAGCTAAACCCGTTTTCGTATTGGTCGATGTATGGCCAGGCGCTCTCGTATCCTCGGAAGTACATCCAGGAGAAGGGAAGGGTCCCGTACTGAGTCGGCTGCAGCATGATTCGATCCGCAACACTATCGATCGCGGTGAGCGACTTCATGCTGTTGTAGCGGCTTGGCGCCGTGCAGGTTCCAGAACCGTTGTAGGCAAATCCGTCCGAGTTGAGGCTCAGGTTCGTAACCCACTGCCAGGTGTAGTAGTAGGAGCCTCCACCAGTTGGACAGGTGTCGTAATACTTGTCGCAATAGTAGTCGGTCGTCCCGATCTTTGCGTCCTCTTTAGGCTCTGGCACAGTCGAGTCGAAGAAGATGGCTCGGCTCTTCACGTACGGGAAGATTCGGCCAACCCAAGTGTCAGTGTTGTGATACTGGTTCGGATCTGTAGCTGTTCCGTTGCCATAGTGAGGAACTGCCATATCATCCACGTCAATCGAATAGGTCAGGACACCAAGCGCGTTCTGCTTCAAGTTTGAAAGTGCGGAAGTCTTCTTCGCGGCAGTCTTTGCCTGGGCAAAAACGGGGAAGAGGATGGCGGCAAGTATGGCGATGATTGCAATAACTACAAGTAGCTCGATGAGGGTAAACGCTCTTCGCATATCCCATTCTCGTTTGCTCAGGTTAGGCGTTTGTTAAGCCAGTGTTTTGGTTTCGTTATTAACAATTTTTTGGTCGAACATCGACATCAGTTCGGTGACGGTCGCAGCCCGTTTCACTCGTTGAAACGCATCGTAGCATCCGTGCCGATAGCCGATATTGAGCCACTGCTTCAACCGCGCCAACGTGCGCCGATCCGTTCCTGGGTGAAACTGCTCGCACCAGTAAATCAGCCTTTCGAGTCTTTCTGTCCAGTCCAGGGGCTCAACACGCTCTCCCAACCCCAACTCCAGCCCGATCTTCGAAGCCAGTCCAGGAGTCGCCAATGCCCCTCGCCCAAGCATGAAATGTTCACACCCCGTCTCCTCGCGGCACCTCAGAAAATCTTCGTATGAAAAAATGTCGCCGTTGGCAATCACCGGAACTCCGACCAACTCCCGAACCCTCCCCAAATGCGGCCAAAACACTGGCGGCTCGTACCTCTGGGTGCGCGTTCGTGCGTGCAACGTCAGCCACGAAGCCCCACCTTCTACTGCCATCGGCGCATTCTCAAAAATGTCGTCAATCGATTCCCAGCCGAGCCGTAGTTTCGCCGAAACAGAAACCTCCGCAGGCAAAGCATCCCGAACCGCCCGAACCACATCTCGAATCCGGCACGGCGACCGAAGCAAAGAGGCCCCGCCATCATTCCCATTTACCGTCGGCGAGGGGCACCCAAAGTTGATGTCAATCGACCGCGCCCCCGCCCGAACCGCCGCCAAAGCCGATAACGCCATCCTCTCAGGATCACCCCCCAAAATCTGAACCTGAACCGGCAACCCCGTCACCGTCAGCCCCCCATTCGCCAGCTCCGGAACCTCGCGCCGAAACACCTTCGCCGGCAGCGGCTCTCCGCTCACCCGAACAAACTCGGTCACGCAATAACTAAAACATCCCCACTCCCCCACCAGCGCCCGCATCGGAGCATCCGTAATGCCGTCCATCGGGGCGAAAACCAAAGCAGGAGTCCCAGCGCGAATCAAGATGGATTCAGTAAACCCAAAGAAGCTTGCTACTCCGGATAGGAACCTCTATACTATGTTTGGATTCGACATGCCAGTTGCCAGTTCTCTTTTGTGCTTTCTCATTCCTCTTCTGGCTATCCGCCAAGAGCGGGTTGTGACCCCATCGTACACGTTTGTTCCGGCCGCAGGTTGGACTGTTGGCACGGTTGGGACTGGGAACCAGATACGCATCACCAAGGGCAACTCGCAGATGTACCTTGGATATTCGACAGGGGCAAATCGTCGCGAAGATACGATCAAGATTTACTGGGAAGATTGGGTCACTCGAACCGCAGAGGATCCAAAGGAGACGCTTAAGCTAGGAACGGTCAACGCCACGATTCTAAGAGGACGGTCCAACCGGAATCAGAACCTGATTTGCGTTTGCTTCGAACTAGACGGAAAGGCGATGTACGCTCGTATGTTCGAGCCTATCGGCGGAGACTTCAAGACGACCTCATCCGAGGTCGTCAAGATGGTGGAGAGCATCGAGTCGGTCAAGGCAAAGCCTAAGGACAAGCCCAAAGTCGATCCTCCGAAGCCTGCCGAGAAGCCGGCGGAGCTGTATTCCTGCGACACGATTGCAATCAGGGACCTGATCTCCAAACTGAACGCAGAAACTCCGCTAGACCCGAATGCAAAGGCGAAGATCGTCGGGGACATCCTCCGACATGCAGGATTCTCCATTTGGGGGTCGCCAGACTTGCCACCAATCGGAAAATCTCAAGGTCTCGCGTTTACTCAGGGAGAGGTCATGGCAATTGCCCAGAGCTATTCTTCGTCCCAATGGACAACTTACGGAGCGCTTAGAGATGGAATCTCCGATTTGGCAGTTTCGTTTGGCTTTCCTTCGATCTCGAAAAACATCGACTATTGGTTACGAAAGGGTAGCGGGAGCGTCAACTACAAAACGTCGGTTCCAGCCACGGTGATGTACCAACTGGCGATGTACCACGCCAATTCCGGCGACCCTGAGTTCAAAGACGATTCTGCGCTTGACTCAATCCAAGGGGCAGTTATTCTTCGCATCATCACTGAGCGCCTTCGCTCGACCTCAAAGCGGGTGAAGTTGGAGCAACTTTTCGCGGGAATCGGCTACCAAGATCGCTCATCGTCCCGTGTCACGGAGCCAGATGATGAACTGGCCCCAATTCCTGTCAAACCGACTCGACCGTCCGACATCGAGCCGGATGAACTCGTGGCGATCAATGAGAATCCCTCGGTAAGGGCCGATTTTGATCGACTTCAGTCCCTCCTCATGGACCTAGCGATTTTCACATTCTTTGACAACACGGACGTGGAGGTTCTGCACGATGGCCCTGTCAAGCCTTGGAAGCGCACGACCACAACGACACCTGGCGAGACGCGAAATCTCACCCTTAAAATTGGTACTTGGGCACACGGCACCAAAGGCTGGCTAAACGAAAGCGGCGCGGAGCTTCAAAGGATCGCGAATCGATTCTCTTACCCTCAGACCGAGGCCACCGACCAGCTCTATGGTCCGAAACTCGCTGCTCGTGTAGACGAGAAAAAGTTTGGTGGGGGATTGAGCAGAGTCGCTGGCCTCCTTCATTCAGCAGGAAATGACACCTCGGTCCGGGCCCAGAGACCTGTCTGGTTGGGAGTCGATGGATACGGATTCAACCTCAGTGGGATGCCACAAAAACGCGCTCTGACGAAGCCTGTTTCTTGGAACGAGGTGGTCCTTTATCCATCTGTCAAGCTGGAACCAGGCAAAGGCACCACGGTACTCGAGGTGGCGCTTCAGACTGCTGGCATCGATATTCCCGCCAAAGACATCGCCCCAGCGCTGAGAAAATTCCGGAATACAATCGTGGCGTCGCGGATGCTCCAAGTCCAAATCCAAACGATTCTGGATCCGATTGAGAACAACGAAGTCAGTTTGAGCATTGAAGCAAACGGGGGACGAACCGACGATTACACGATTCCGGCTAACCGAGACGGCGTTCCCACAAGGGTGACCAGTTCTCAAGTAGTGCGACGAAAGCTATCGTTTTCCGGCGCACCGATGGTGACAATGAGCGATGGCGAAACCCACGAAATTCAAGGCATGGAAGGGGTAGATGGGGTGGAGTTTAACGACTTTGAGCAGAGGGTAACAATACGTCCAGATTCCAAAAAATATGGTGATAAGGGGTTTGTTGATGTCTCCAAAGCAACCACAAAGTTAGATACATCGGATCCCACCAAGATGTTCGGAGTTAACAGCAACTTGTTTTTCAAATGGAAGCCAGGTGATTCGACACTCCTCTTAAAGCTGCAGTACGTGGCTCTGGCCGGAACTCAACATACACAAACTGTAAACGGAAAACTGAAGCACACCAGCACTGAAGGACCGGGCGCACGGTTCGACCAGTTTCTTCGAACCAATCAGCCCAAACAGACAGATCCGAGTGGAGTAGGCGAGTGGTGGAAAATTCCAGTGACAGCACAACTGTCGCCCGACAAGAAGTCTTGGATAGTCCAGGGGAAGTGTGTCAGCAACTTAGGCTTCAGGCACTACACCTACCCGATCACAACCGAAGATGGCTGGGATGGAACAATCGTAACAAACATCCACTTCGTCGTGCCAGTGCGAAAATAGCTCTCCAAAAGGTTCCGGTACGCTCGCACCAATGGGACTCCCGGCAACTACGACCGAACTTCACGAGCTAGCCCAAGCCTTGGTTCCTGGCTCGGAGGTCGTTGCTTCCGAGCCCCTCCAAGGAGGAATTTCAGCTCATATCTGCGTGCTCACACTGCGAACTCCGGAGGGGGAACACCAGAAATTCACCCTGCGCTGTCCCGGCGATTGGGGCGATGAGGAGTACGCAAGCAAGGCGTCTCGCGAGTTTCGAAAGTTCAAGTTCGCGCACGAGCAAGAGCTGCTCGCTCCGGAGCCGATTGCGTGCTTTGAGGATCGCAATTTCTTTGTGCTCAGTTTTATCGAAGGAGCACCCGTGCTAGACATCGCCCACGGCGAGAAGTTTGTCGCAAGTGCCTCGGCACACCTGGCAAAGGTCCATAAAACTTCGCTGACCCCCGTCGACCTAGAATGGCTCCCGATGGTCTCGCCTATCCCTAGCGATGCCGAGTGGGAACCCAAAATCCGCGAAATCCTCAACGCTCACGGGCATTCCTCAGGATCGCCGACGACCCTCTGCCACGGGGATCCATGGCCCGGGAACATACTGTGGCAAGGCGAGCAGCTTGTAGGTCTGATCGACTGGGAGGAGATTCACATCGGCTTCGCGCTCACCGACCTGGCAATTGCCCGGCTCGACCTGCTGTTCGCCTTCGGTTGGGAAATCATGGAAGAATTTACCGCCGCCTACTTCAATCACAACCCAATCGAGTCCTCGTGGCTTCCCTACTGGGACCTCCGATGCTCGCAGCGCATCGGAAACTCCCACGAAAGCTGGGCTTCCAGCTTCGCTCCTCTAGGGCGTCCAGACATCACCGCCGATACTTTGCGACAGTTGCAAGCTGACTTTGTCGACTACAGCATCGCCAGGCTTTCGCGATGATCCGGGTGGGCAATGTCGATCAGTGCCTTTGCTCTCTGCCGCAAATTCTTACCCTTTAAGTAAGCCACTCCATACTCGGTCACCACGTAGTGAACATGAGCCCGCGTGGTCACAACTCCTGCCCCCGGCTGCAACTGAGCAACAATGCGCGATGCGCCGGTCTTCGTGGTCGAAGGCAGAGCGATGATCGGCTTCCCACCGTCGGAGTAGCTCGCGCCTCGGATGAAGTCCATCTGCCCGCCGACTCCTGAATAGAGCCGCGAGCCGATCGAATCCGCGCAAACCTGCCCCGTCAAATCCACCTCGATGGCTGAATTGATAGCCGTCACTTTGGGGTTTTTGCGGATCACGGCCGTATCGTTCACATAGGCCGCGTCCAGCATCTGGATATAGGGATTGTCATCCACAAAGTCATAAAGTCGGCGCGAGCCGATCACAAAGGTCGCAACAATCTTGCCGGGATGAATCTTCTTCTTCTCGTTCGTGATGATCCCCTTTTCCACCAGATCGATTACGCCATCCGAGAACATTTCGGTATGAATCCCGAGCTTCTTATGCCCGGTCAAAGCCGCCAAAACCGCGTCTGGAATCGCCCCGATTCCCATCTGCAACGTCGCCCCATCATCCACCAGACCCGCTACATTCCGCCCAATCGCCATCTGGACCGCGCTCGGCTGGCAGTGCGGATGCTCCGGCAACGCCTCGTCGTGCTCCACCAGATGGTGAATCTGGCTTGAATGAATCAGCGCATCGCCATGGGTTCGAGGCATATATCTGTTCACTTGAGCGATCACCACCCTCGCCGTCTGAACAGCCGCCCGCGTCGCCTCGATCGAAGTCCCCAGCGAGTAAAAGCCGTGCTTATCAGGCGGCGAAACCGTAATCAAAGCCACGTCCAGAGGCAAAATTCCTTTCCGAAAGAGAGCCGGAGCCTCGCTCAGAAAGACCGGAATGTAGTCCGCCCGGCCCTCATCCACCGCCTTCCGAACATTTGCTCCTACGAATAGAGCATTGACCCGGAAACTCTTCTCAAACTGCTGATCGGCATATGGCGCCGGCCCCTCCGTGTGAAGCTGAACAATCTCCACGTCTCGTAGCTCGTCTGCTCGCGAGACCATCGCCCGAATCAGAGCCTGCGGAGCAGCCGCCATCCCGTGAATCCAAACCCGTTGCCCGCTCCCAATGACCCGGACAGCATCTTGGGCGGAGCAAAGCGGAGGCATCTCAATGTTGTACCGTTTCGCGCCATCGTATCAAGACCAAAGAAGTTAACATTGACCACGACGTAAACTGCTGGGAATGCGCATCTTGGTGACCGGAGCAACCGGCAACATCGGCAAGGGAATTGTTCCACGACTCCACGAAGCCGGACACAATCTCGTTCTCTCTGACCTCGGACTCCTCCCCGAATCCCTCCAGCCTTTCGCCGAGCGATACCACCAGCTTGACATCCAAACCGGATTCGGGCTTGATCGCGCCGCCGAAGGCTGCGATCTCATTCTCCACCTTCCCGCATGGCACGGCATCCACTGGAACGCCAAAACCGAAGTCGACTTTTGGCGACTCAATGTCGACGGAACGTTCTACACCTTCCAAGCCGCCCGCGCCAACGAAATCAAGAAGTTCGTCTTCCTCAGCAGCCAAGCATGGCACGGGCACTACGATAAGTACGGGTTCACCAAGCGAGTTGGCGAAGAACTTAGTGAGTATCACAAGCACCAAAATGGCGTCAGTTACATCGCGATCCGCCCGGCTGACCTGACCCCTTGGCGCGACTGGGTGAGTCATTATGGCCCCCGATTGCTGTATGGAGGAGTTGATCGGCGAGACGTGATCGAATCCATTTTCTGCTCCGTTCAGCACTTACTCAGTAGCGATGAACTCAAAGGATTCCCAGTAGACGCAATGCGTCCGAATGCGTTTACCGCCGAGCAAATCGAAGGATGGGAAGCCGATCCGCTAGGCACGTGCGAGTCAATCTTCCCGGGCTACCGAGACCTGATCGAGAAATATAGCCTCGATATCTCCCGCAAGCCCGGCCTCACGCCATCGTTCCTCGGTGGTGAGGAGGTTGGCTTCAAGCCGTCCGTCCATTTCGGAACCTTTCTTGCGGAGCTTCGACAGCTCGATGGTGAACTTGGTGAAGAAGCTGTACGAGCGATTCGGTGCGACTACCAGTAAACCTGTGGAAAACTTTTTGTAGAAACCTCTTGAAAAATAGTAGAGATTTGTCTATACTTTCATTCAAGGAAAGGCAATGGTTGCTGAGCGCGAATTGATGGATCGGGTTGGCGAGACCCTCAAAAGAGTCTGGGGATTCGAGTCTCTGCGGCCATTGCAGCAGGAAGTTGTAGAGGCATCGCTCGCAAACCGCGACGCGGTCGTAGTGATGCCGACTGGCGGGGGAAAGAGTCTCTGCTTTCAGCTTCCTGCGCTGCTTTCCTCGTCTTTGACAGTTGTCATTTCGCCCTTGATCGCCCTCATGAAGGATCAGGTAGATGCGCTTCGGGTTGTGGGAGTTGAAGCAGCCGCCCTGAACTCCTCGATGGATGAAGAAGAGGAGGCGGACACGCGGCGCAAAGTCTTGCGCGGCGAGATGCGGATTCTTTATGTGAGCCCAGAGCGCTTGCTGACTTCTTCGACTCTGGAGTTGCTACGGCAAGCTCGTGTCGCTCGCTTTGCAGTGGACGAAGCTCACTGTATCAGCGCCTGGGGCCACGATTTTCGACCTGAGTTTCGGCAGCTCGGGCGGCTCAAAGAGCTATTTCCGGGTATTCCGGTTCAGGCATTTACTGCGACGGCGACGCCGCAGGTTCAGCGGGATATCGCCATTCAGCTCCGAATGGAGCGCCCAAGGCGATTCGTCGGAGTCTTTGATCGCCCGAACCTGACTTATCGGATCGTCGCCAAAGACGACGCGGTGCGTCGGACGATTGAGGCCGTTCGCCGCTATCCCAACGAGGGGGTAATTGTCTATTGCTTATCGCGAAAGGACACCGAGACGATTGCGAATGCTTTGGTCGGGAACGGGATTGAGGCGGTTGCTTACCACGCCGGACTCGCCGCAAGTGTTCGCAAAAAGATCAGCGAAGATTTCGCCCAAGAACGGGCGAACATCATCGTCGCGACGGTGGCTTTCGGAATGGGAATCGACCGGGCGAACGTCCGTTGCGTCATCCATGAATGCCTTCCGAAAAGCATGGAAGGCTATCAGCAGGAAACCGGTCGCGCTGGTCGCGATGGGTTACCAAGCGAGTGCGTGCTGCTATACAACTACGGCGATATCATTCGGCTGAAGAGACTGATTGACGGCGCTGACAAAGAGCTTGTCGCGCATCAAAACAAGCTACTTGAAGAAGTTAGAAAATTCGCCACCAGCCATCTGTGCCGGCATAAATCCCTCAGCGAATACTTCGGCCAAGAGTATGTTGGCGAAGACGACGGGTGCGGAGCCTGTGACGTATGCCTTGGCGGAATGAAGCCGCTAGAAGGCGCGACAGAGATTGCTCAGACGATCCTCAAAACTGTCTCAAGTTTAAGAGTTCAGAATGGAGTTGCATTTTGGACAGCCGTGCTTACCGGCTCTCGCGCGAAGAAGATTACTGATCGAGGGGGCCCAGACGCCGTTGGCTTCGGCGCATTTTCGGCCGAATCCACCGACCGGGTCACCGCCTGGATTCACCAACTTCTCGACCTCGGCCTCCTCGAAGTCGAGGAAGGCATGTACGCGATGATCTCGATTACCGAAGTTGGTCGCCAGGTGCTTGAGAGCGGAGTCGAAGTTGAGCTCATCGAGAATGCTGCACTCGTACAACCCGCGAAAGCACGAAAGTCGAAGTCTGGAACCGTAGCAGACGTCCCGGGAATGGATCACGCCCTCTTCGAGCGAATGCGAGCATGGCGAAAACAAACTGCGCAGGAGCTCGCGGTTCCCGCTTACGTCATCATGCACGACATCACGTTGATGAAGCTCTCCGCCATCCGGCCCTCGAGCACTAGTCTGCTAAGAGAGATCTCTGGAATCGGCGAGAAGCAGGCCTCAAGCTACGGCGACGCTCTCATTGAACTCATCCAACAGAGCG
The DNA here is from genome assembly GCA_965248555.1 of Fimbriimonas sp. Taxonomy (GTDB): domain Bacteria; phylum Armatimonadota; class Fimbriimonadia; order Fimbriimonadales; family Fimbriimonadaceae; genus Fimbriimonas. The sequence goes on from CBDFJP010000002.1 coordinate 1,495,179, forward strand.
GGCTCCCGACGGACCAAGACTCCCCAAGAATGCCTACCAAAGCAAGGCAATCCTCTTTGCCCAACAAAACTGCGACCTATGCCAAAAGCTTCCGGGCCGGGATCGCCATCTCCGAAATTGCGACGAAGCATGGCGCAACCGAGCGAACCGTCTGGGACCACCTCGCCACTTGGGTGGAAGTGGAGCAACCGGAATCGATCGCGGCATGGGTACCGCTCGACGTCGAATCCACAGTCAAAAAGGCAATCGGCAAAACCGGTTCTGACTTGCTCAAGCCGATATTCGAAGCACTCGCAGGAGAGATATCCTACGAGCACATCAAAGTCGTCCGGGCTTCCCTAGGGTAAAACGTTGCCCGCCGCGCGGTAAATCTCGTACCAGTGCGGACGCGAAAGCGATATCTTGCACGCCTCGGCAACCTGCCGAACCCGATCAGGGTTAGTAGTGCCGATGACGGTCTGCATCTTCGCAGGGTGACGTTGAAGCCAGGCAATTGCCAGTCCAGTCGGGGTCACGCCGTACTCTTCCGCTAGCCGAGTCATCACCTTTGTCAGCTCTGGGAACTTCGGGTTATCAACAAAAACGCCCTCAAAAAATCCAAACTGGAACGGCGACCAAGGCTGAATCGTGATCTTCTTCAAACGGCAATAGTCCAGAATCCCGCCATCCCGGTCAACCGAGGCCTCCCACTTCATATTTGCGGCGATGCCCGAGTCAATCATCCCCGTGTGCATGATGCTCATCTGCAACTGGTTCGCCTGCAAGTGCATCGGCAACGCCGACTGCAAAAGATCAATCTGATTAGGAGTCTGGTTACTCACCCCAAAATGCCGAACCTTGCCTGCAGCAACCAATGAAGAAAACGCCGAGGCGACCTCATCCGGCTCAACCAAAGTATCTGGTCGGTGAAGCAACAAGAAATCCAGATAATCCGTATCCAGCCGAGCCAAAATCGCATCTACCGACGACAAAATGTGCTCCGCAGAAAAATCGAAGAACCCTTTCCGAATTCCGCACTTGCTCTGCAAAATCAACTGAGATCGCGAAAGTCCAAGGCGCCGAACCGAAGCCGCAAAAACTTCCTCGCACTTCCCACCACCATAGATGTCCGCGTGGTCAAAAAAATCGATTCCAAGATCAAGCGACGTCGAAATCAACTTATCCAGATCGCCAGAAGGCATCCCGCCAATCCGCATACACCCCAGCGAAACCTCCGAAGCCAACACCCCCGAAGTACCAATCTCAATTCGATTCATCGGGGCGAGTCTACTAGAATCTGGCCGACCCGCTCCAAAATCGCAACATGCTCGGGGTCAATTCGCCCATCCGCCATCGGCCCAATCCCCAGCAAGAAGTTCCCGCCGCGCTCGTTTGCATACCGAATCTCTGCAGCAACCGTCGAAGCATCCTTCGGGATCTGCCCCTCCACATACTTCCAATCCGGGCAGAGAGGTAGGCAGGCTTCCCAGGTGGAAGGCAGCGCCTCATCCGGAATCTCCCGCTCTGGGGTTACAAAGTCTTCAAACTCATCCCCAACCGCCCGGTTGACAACAATCAGTCCCGGCTGCAAATTCCTCGCCATGGTTACAAGCTCAGCCATCCGAATATCTTCCGCACCTCGCACCCAGCCGCCATCGAGCCACAGAATGTCCACCGGACCGTAGTCCGACATCAGCTCCCGAATCTGCTCGTGCGTAAAGGCGACAAACCGACCCCATTTTTTAGGGTCATCAACCGTGTTCGCCCCCTGACAAACCGGATTCAGGGCCGGATCCCAATAGTGCTCGCAGTGCCAATCCGGCTTCGAAAAGTACACCGAAATCGCCAAACCCGCCCGGCGACAAGCATCAAAAACCTCTCGCGTCACATCTCGCCCAAAAGGGCAAACCGACCCCGTAATCTTGTAATCCGTCGTCGCCGTATCCCACATGCAGAATCCGTCGTGGTGCTTGGTGGTAAAGCAAACATACTTCGCCCCCGCCGCCACAAACGCCGCGGCCCAAGCATCGGCATCAAACAAAGTCGGGTTAAAGGTGCCGGGCAAAGCCCAATAATCCGCCTGATACCGCGCCAAATCGCGATCCCGCTCCACCCAGCACTTGATCTCATCCCGCCGCGACCACTCGCAGTCCGGCACAAGAGTCCAACTCTCGCAGCAGTCCCACTGCGCATAAGGCCCCCAGTGAACAATGATGCCAAACTTCAGCGACCGGAACCACTCCAGCCGCCCCGCTAACCACTCGGGCTTCTCGTACTTCTGCTCCTTCGTATAACTAACAACGTCCTCGCGCATAGCTTGTGATACAGTGTAACCATGCTCGGCTCGGTGATTGTTGCGATGGTGTCTCTGCAAGGAAATATGCCGAGCGCGACACAGGAACTGGTCCGATTCCAGACAGTTGCGGCAAGGCCCGAGTGGAGCATGAGCGACCTCAATTATCTGGGAGCCTCGTTGACGAGTCAATTCGATTCTGTGCGAAATGCCGCTCTCGAGTTTTGGCCGAAGCACTACCCAGATGCTTGGGAAGACTTTCTGTTCCTCAATAGCTACGACTACGATAAGTTCGAAGCATTCTGGCCGTCCTTCGTCGAACCGGGTTACAACCAGCTCATCAAGCAGCAAGGCTCGCCCAAATGGTTCGGAGCCGTGAGATCACTTCTTAAGTTTGGACCTGAACCGGGCCCAAGACCAACCGGTTGCGTAATACGGAGTCCTCGAGGGACCGAATGGTCGGAGACGCTGTTCAAGGCCCATTTCGACACCAGTCCAGACTTCCTTCGTTTCGTGAGTGACACTGATCCCTTGGTCTGCTTCAATGCCGTCGAGCAGGCTAGGGATGCTGGGGCATTCATGAAGTCGGAGCTGTTGAAGTCATGGTTGGAATCCAGCCGTCCGGAACGCCAGTGGGCGGCGATCAATAATTACGAGACAAGTACGACCGCAGAGTGGATTGAAGTAACAAAACTGCTCCTCTTGAGTCGCGACGAGGGCGTCCGACGGGCGGCGATCCAAGACGAATACAAGGAACGGCACGACATAAATAAGGTCTTGGAGCTTGCTTTGTCCTTGCCAGCTTACGCCGAGGGGGAGGCAACTTGGCTCGTCGTTTCGAATTCCGACGCCACCTATCAGCAAACTCGCACCTACCTAAAGCGGCAACTGAAGAGTAGCAATCCGCTGAGTCGACTCCTCGCCGCTGGCGAACTGACCTCGGTTCCCGGTGCACTGAGCGAGGCTGAGTTGCTTCCGCTTGTGGAGTATTCTGACCTTTTATCGGCTGGCCGAGCCATCGAGGCGCTGAAGAAGAAGGGGATCGAACCCCCAGTCAACTGGCAAGACAGACTATGGAAGCTTCAGCCGAGCGAACAACTGGACAAAGCAACACTGAACACCGCGAAGCCTCCACCTGACTGGGCCCTGAAGAAGTACATCAATGCGATCGAAACCGGCTCAGAGGGCTGGTTTCTGGAGGAAGAGTTCGCTGCAATCGTCAGCAAGTCTCTACCTTTGACTAGCTGGATCGACTCTGGTCAGCCTGCAAAAGTTCGGACCGCGCTGAGAATGATTCCGAAAGATCGGGTCAATAGTTACTCTAGGCAGATTCAGAATCTGGCGTTATCTGCCGAACCGGAAACTAACGAACTGGCCCTATCTAGAGCGGCCCAAATTACTGTTCCGGCGGTACGGTCTCAACTGTTCGGGATGCTTTCAAAGTTGACTGGCGAGGCTCGGACTCAATTCCGCGAAGCCCTCTGCAAAATCGACGACCCAGTGTCGAGGAAGTTCCTGGTCACTTGGCGCAGTTCCAGCAATCGAGAAGAGCGAATGTTTGCCCGACAAAAGCTTTACTTCCTCGCACATCCGTTGTCGGACGACTAACCCGTATGAGTATTCCCCGGCGCGTAGGGGTATGAAATCGACTTGTAGTACTCCAACGAGTGCTCAGGTGCCTCGAAACCCTTCGGAAGCGGCAAGCCGTTCAGGCTCTGCCAATACGCAATCGAAGCAGCTCGCCACCACTTCGCTTCCTTTTCCTGAATCTTAAGGAATTCGCTGACCTGCAAAAACCGACCGGAATCAACCTGCCCGCCTAGTTTTGCCCATTCCGTCCGCATCGCGGCTACCTCCGAAACTCCGCGCGAGTACCGCGAAACCATCTCCTCCCAGACCGATTTGCCCGAAGCGAGCCGATACGTCCACGGCACGTGGTGGAACCATAGGAGCAGGTTATCTGGGCAGGTCTTGAGGTCCCCCCAGACCTCCTGCCAGCCGGGGGCGTACTGCTTCAAAGTCCCTGCCGACACCCGATCAAATCCGATTCCGTCCTTATCAGCCCGGTGGAAATACACCGGATTCCAGTCGGCCCGACCCAAGTTATCCACCCAAGGCCCTGGCCCATAGTGGTGCCCGGTCGCCATCAAATGAGTCAGCCCGAGCGGGCCCGTATAGTCCACCACCGCCTCCCGCGAGCGCATCATCATGGATACCACTGGCTTCGCAACCGCCGAACCAAAAGTCAGACGAGCCCACTCATCCGCCACTTTTTCGGCACCCAAGGTGGGATCCCAAGCCAGCCGCCCCAGCGCGTACCAGTTCGCCTGATCAAAATGCGATCCGCACCAGTTCCGGTCAGACCCAATATTCGAGACCCCGGCTATTCCCGTCAAAGTATCCAAGACCTTCTCTTTTCCACGAAGTCGGGTTGGCGAAGCCAACGCCTCCTGCCACATCGTCCCCAAGTAAGCCAGGTGAGTCGCAAAGCCCAAATATTCCTTTGTCACCTGCACCTCCATCAGCGCCGGACTCTTCTCAAGCGCCCCAAACAGCGGGCTAAATGGCTCCCTCGGCTGAAAATCAATCGGCCCGTTCTTCACCTGAACAATCACGTTCGGTCGGAACTTACCGTCCAGCGGCTTGAATTCGTTGTAAGCCTGCGCCGCCCGATCCACCGGCGTCTTGTCGTCATAAACAAATGCCCTCCACATCAAGGTTCCGCCGTGGGGGGCAAGCGCATCCGCGATCATGTTCGCCCCTTCGGCGTGCGACCGCCCATAGTTCTGCGGACCCGGCTGCCCTTCTGAGTTCGCTTTGACCACAAACCCTCCGAAATCATGTATCTCATGGTATATTTCCGCGACTTTCTCCTTCCACCACTTCTGAACTTGCGGATCAAGCGGATCGGCGGTTTTGAGGCCCCCTAGCTCAATCGGAGCCGAGAACCGAGCAGTGAGATAAACCTTGATCCCGTACGGCCGCAACGTATCCGCAATCGCCCGAGTCTTTTGGATGTAGTCCGCCCGAAGCACCATCGCGTTAGCGTTCACGTTGGTCAAAACCGTCCCGTTGATGCCAATAGAAGCGTTCGCCCGGGCGAAGTCGATGATCCTCGGGTCGACATAATTCGGCAGCTTATGCCAATCCCAAATCGACTGCCCCGCGTAACCTCGCTCAACCGTTCGATTCAGATTGTCCCAGTGGTTCAGTAGGCGCAGCTTGTACCGAGGCGCCGAGTAGAACCGACCCGAAGGCAAAGGCTTTCCGGATTGCAATTGCCGTAGAAACCAGAATGCGCCGTACATCACGCCAATCTGATCCTGCCCTGTGATCACATGAACCCGGTTACCGTTGATCTTGGTCGGAAGATAAACGAACGCTTCTTCATTAACTGGCCGGAGATCAACGTTTAGCCCGGCGATCAGCCGATTCGTGAGGGCGGTTCCGATGACTAGTCCGTCGCTTTTTGTCAACGTCGAAACGACAGGGATGGATTGTCCCAACATCGCCTCCAAGCCGGACTTCAGTTCTGAATGAGCGATGTTCAACTGTCGGTCAGTCTCCAAAGGACAAACAATCTGACTGATCGGTACCCGCTTCGCCCTGGGCAACAGCCGGTACCGCATCCAGAGCTCGTACCCATCCTCGGCAAGCAGTGACGACGAGGCGGCGGCAGTCAGCATAAGCATCAAAAGGCGGCGAAGAAACACCACGAGTGGCGTGATTTTACGAGAAATCTGATAAGATTTGTCGACTCGTGGCAACAAAGGCGTCTCCCACATCAAGCAAGGTCCGCTGGACGGTCTGCGCCCTCCTGTTCTTTGCCACTACAATCAACTACCTCGACCGCCAACTTTTCTCAAACCTCGTCCCCTACCTCGAAGACGATTTGAGACTCGGCCCGGTCGATCTTTCGCTCATCAACGTCAGTTTCCTCCTCTCCTACGGCCTCGGTATGCTCTTCGTCGGACGCCTCATCGACACCGTCGGTACCAAGAAAGGGCTTGGCATCTCCTTCCTACTTTGGAACATCTCCGCGATGCTCCACGGTCTTGTCGGCGGGTTCGGCGGCCTTGCCGCGGTTCGAGCTTCGCTCGGAATCACCGAAGCCGCCAACTACCCGGCCTGCGTCAAAACGGTCGGCGAATGGTTCCCAATCCGTGAGCGCGCAACTGCCAACGGTTGGTTCAATGCGGGCTCAAACATCGGCGCCGTCCTGGCCCCACTGCTCGCCATCTCCCTCGCCGAAGCCGTCGGCTGGAAGGCCTGCTTTTTCATCCTCGGCGGTGCGGGGCTAGTCTGGATTTTCTTCTGGCGCAAGCTCTACCATGCTCCAGCAGACCACCCAAGCGTCTCTCAGGACGAGCTTACGTACATCCGCCAAGACGGCGAAGTCGAGACGGAGAAAATGTCGTTCTCCACGCTGCTGGGAATGCGCTCCGTCTACGCAATCGCCATCGCCAAAGGCCTCAGCGAGTCGCCCTGGTGGTTCTATCTCACCTGGCTCCCCAAGTTCCTTTCCGACGAATTCCACCTCAATGCCACCTTCATGCGCATCGCAATTCCGGTGGTCTATCTCATCGCCGACTTCGGCGCAGTGGGCGGCGGCTGGCTCTCCTCGCGACTGATTCAAAAGGGAACTGAAGTCGGAAAAGCCCGAAAAACCGCGATGCTGATCTGCGCGCTCTGCGCCCTCCCCGTAATGTCGGTCGGCTCTCTCATGCAGAGCAAAGACTTCCTCGGCATCCCGACCGTCGCCATCGTGATCTTCCTCGTCGCCATTGCCGCCTCGGCCCACCAAGGCTGGAGTTCCAACGTCTACGCCCTCATCACCGACACCGTGCCAAAGTCCGGAACCGCCATGATGGTCGGAATCGCCACGGCCGCTGGCGTCACCGGCGCGTCCGTCTTCCAAGTCTTCGTCGGAAAATCCGTCGAGTTAACCGGCTCCTACGCCATCTGCTTCGTTATCGCAGGCGGGCTTTATCTGGTGGCATTGCTCGCATTCCATCTGCTTCTCCCAAAGGTCGAAATGACTCAACCGAAACGGCGCGTCTCCCCTGCCCTGGCCGGTGGAATCGCAGCTGCCCTAGTCGCCGTCCTACTGCTCCTTCAAACCCAACTGACAAAGCCCCCGTTCCAGACTCAAGCCGATTACGAAGCCAAGATCGCCAGCAAAGGCGGTTCTGCGCGGCAGCTCGGCGACGCCCAAGTCGGCTGGATGCGCGCCTCGTGGTTCAAAGTCACAGAGCCCGGCAAGCCCGACCGTTACGAGCTCGTCAAGTTCGACGACGCTAACCGCCCCGTCATCGAGAAGAAGCCCATCAATGACCTCAAAAAATACAAGGGTCCGTCGATGGAAGATGTTCAGAAACTCTAGTGCCCTCAATCTGCGTAACTGTGCAACTCGAATCTGATTCGCGGTACCTTCTAAAGATCGAGGCCCCATGTCCACAACAACGCCGTTGAGTTCCGCCCGCACCGCCCGCACCGTCCGCGCCCCACGCGGCACCGAGCTATCCTGCAAAAGCTGGCTCACTGAAGCCGCCTATCGCATGATCCAAAACAACCTGGATCCAGATGTCGCCGAGCGTCCCGAGGACCTCGTCGTCTACGGTGGAATCGGGAAAGCCGCCCGAAACTGGGCCTGCTTCGACGCCATCCTTGCGGCCCTCCGCGAACTGAACGACGACGAGACGCTTCTTGTACAAAGTGGTAAGGCTGTCGGGGTCGTCCGAACTCACCGGGATGCACCGCGTGTGCTCATCGCCAACTCCAACCTGGTCCCCAAGTGGGCGACCTGGGAGCACTTCAACGAGCTCGATAAGAAGGGATTGATGATGTACGGTCAAATGACCGCTGGCTCATGGATTTACATCGGCACCCAAGGCATCGTCCAGGGCACCCACGAGACCTTCGTGGAACTCGGCCGCCAGCACTACAACGGCGACTGGAGCGGGAAGTGGATTCTCACCGCCGGCCTCGGCGGAATGGGCGGCGCGCAGCCTCTCGCGGCAGTTATGGCGGGCGCGCACTGCATCGTCATCGAATGCCAAGAGTCCCGCATCGACTTCCGCCTCCGAACTCGATACGTGGATCACAAGGCGACATCCATCGAGGAAGCACTGCGGATCATCGAAAACGCCACCGAGCCAACCTCCGTCGGTCTGCTCGGCAACGCTGCTGAACTCATGCCTGAGTTTGTTCGGCTTGCCCAAAGTGGCGGTCCAAGACCCCACACCGTCACCGACCAAACCTCCGCCCACGACCTCTTCAACGGCTACCTCCCCGCCGGTTGGTCGGTCGAACAATGGGAAGCTCACCGAAAAGGCACTGAAGCCGAACGGCTGCTGCTCGTCAAAGACGCCGCCAAAGGCTGTGCCACCCACGTCCGCGCGATGCTCGAGTTCCACGAAATGGGAGTCCCGACCATCGACTACGGCAACAATATCCGACAGGTCGCCTTCGACGGAGGCGTCAAAAACGCCTTCGATTTCCCAGGCTTCGTTCCAGCCTGTATTCGTCCTCTCTTCTGCGAAGGCAAAGGCCCTTTCCGCTGGGTTGCTCTCAGCGGAGATCCAGAAGATATTTACAAGACTGACGCGCGGATCAAGGGGCTTTTTCCCCAAAACGTACAACTTCACCGCTGGCTCGACCAAGCCCGGGAGCGAATCGCATTCCAGGGTCTCCCCGCCCGAATCTGCTGGCTCGGTCTCGGCGAGCGCCACCTTGCGGGCCTCGCGCTGAACGATATGGTAAGAAATGGCGAGCTCAAAGCCCCGATCGTCATCGGGCGAGACCACCTCGACTGCGGCTCCGTCGCCAGCCCGAACCGCGAAACTGAAGCCATGATGGACGGCTCCGACGCCGTCTCCGACTGGCCGCTCCTCAACGCAATGACCGCCGTCAGCGGCGGCGCAACCTGGGTCAGCTTCCACCACGGCGGCGGAGTCGGCATGGGCTACTCCCAGCATAGCGGCGTCGTCATCGTCGCCGACGGCACCGACGAAGCTGACCGACGCCTCGAAAGAGTCCTCTGGAATGACCCCGCCATGGGCGTCTTCCGCCACTCGGATGCGGGATATGAACTGGCAAAAGAGACCGCCGAGCGTTGCGGCCTCAACATCCCGAAGGTGAACCTATGATCACCCCCGGCCAACTTTCCCTCGCCGAAATCCGCAAGATTGCTAACGAGTTCAGCCCGATTGAGCTAGACCCGGGTTGTTGGCAGCAGGTAGAAGCCGCTTCCCAAACCGTACAAGAAATCGTCCGAAAAGGCGATCCAGCCTACGGAATAAATACAGGTTTCGGAAAACTCGCCAAAGTTCAAATCCCTAACGATCAGCTCTCGCAACTCCAACTCAACCTCGTCCGCTCCCATGCCGTTGGCGTGGGTGACTTACTCGACGACGACGCTGTCCGCCTCATCCTCGTCCTAAAAATCGCTTCCCTCTCGCGGGGCTACAGCGGCATCCGCCGCGAGGTCATCGAGGCTCTGATCGAGATGCACAACGCCGAAGTCTGGCCCTGCATCCCGTGCCAAGGCTCGGTCGGCGCATCCGGCGACCTCGCACCCCTCGCCCACCTCGTCCTCCCCCTTCTTGGCGAAGGCGAAGCGCGTTACAGAGGCGAACGCCTCCCCGCCCAGGAAGCCCTCAAACGAGCCGGCCTCGAACCCATCACTCTCGGCCCCAAAGAGGGCCTGGCCCTCCTTAACGGAACCCAAGTCTCCACCGCGATCGCCCTCAAAGGCCTTTTCCTCACGGAGCAAGCCTTCGCCGCCGCCATCGTCTCTGGTGCGATGAGCGTAGACGCCGCCAAAGGCTCCGACGAACCCTTCGACCCGCGCATCCACGAAGTACGAGGCCACACAACCCAAATCCAAGTTGCAAGCCTTTATCGTAATCTGTTGAAAGGAAGCGAAATACGAGAATCCCACAGGGAAGGAGACGACCGAGTTCAGGACCCCTACTCCCTGCGTTGCCAGCCCCAAGTCATGGGTGCCTGCCTCGAAATCATCCAGAACGCCGCCCGAACCCTGACCATCGAGGCCAACGCCGTCAGCGACAACCCACTCGTGTTTAGCGACACCACCGAAGTCCTCAGCGGCGGAAATTTTCACGCCGAACCCGTCGCCTTTGCCGCAGACACCCTCGCCCTCGCCTGCGCCGAAATTGGCTCGCTTGCCGAGCGCCGAATCGCCCTCCTCATCGATTCCGCCATCTCCGGGCTTCCGGCCTTCCTGGTCGCAAAGCCCGGCCTCAATAGCGGATTCATGATCGCCCACGTCACCGCCGCCGCCCTCGTCAGCGAGAACAAAACTCTCTGCCACCCCGCCAGCATCGACTCGATTCCGACCAGTGCGAATCAAGAAGACCATGTCTCCATGGCAACGTTCGCCGCCAGAAAACTCGCCATCATCGCCCAAAACGTCCGCCACATCATCGCAATCGAACTCCTCGCCGCCGCCCAGGGAATCGAATTCCATCGTCCTCTAAGAACTTCAAAGAGCTTGGAAGAAGTCCACCGACTCATCCGCCAAAGAGTCGCGCCTTACGACGAGGACCGCTTCTTCGGCAATGACTTCGCGGCCATCGAGAGCCTCATCCACGACGGACATCTCACCCATTTCAGCGAGCAAATCATGGGGGCAAGCTAGTGGTTCCCGGCTGGCAGGGCCGCGTTGACGAGCCCGGCGAACGCTGGCACCAAGTCATACAACCTTGGATGCCCTCCACGAAAGGTGGAATTGTGTTCAAAGGATTATGCTCCGACGAAGGCGTCCGCCGAAACCATGGCCGAATGGGAGCCGCAGAAGGGCCCGCTGCGCTACGAGCACTGATGTCCAACCTAACAACGACCCGCTCCGACCTCTTTGATGGTGGCGACATTGTCGTAAATGGTAACCAGCTCGAACCTGCGCAACTTGCCTACGCCGCCCAGATCGGCTGGATAATCGATGCCGAAAACCTCGCCATTGGCCTCGGCGGCGGGCACGAAATCGCCTTCGGCTCCTACCTGGGTCTCACCAAATCCGAGCGGGTCGGGAAAGAAGACCGGATCGGAATCATCAACCTCGACGCCCATTTCGACCTCCGCCCCGGCGAACCCTCCTCCGGAACTCCCTTCGCCCAGGCCCTCGAACTTGGTGGCCCAAACACCCACTACCTCGCCCTAGGCATCAGCGAGGCCGCCAACGGCCGTTCGCTCTTCGAGCGCGCCGACGCACTGGGCGCGCAGTATGTCCTCGACCACGAACTCAGCCCGCCACCGCTCGAACGACTCCAGAAGGCCATCGACAAAATCGACCACCTCTACGTCTCGCTCGATCTAGACGTCCTCCCCGCCAGCGTCGCCCCCGGAGTCTCTGCGCCTGCAGCCCGAGGTGTGTCGGTCGAAGTCATCACCCAAATACTACAGCTCACCGCCGCTAGCGGAAAACTGCGAGTCTTCGACGTCGCCGAACTCAACCCCCGCTACGACGTCGACAACCGCACTGCGCGGACCGCCGCCCGACTGATTTGGGAGGTCGTCAAAGCATGGACCCCGATATGAATCCCTTCATGCCGATTCACAACGTCCACATCGCCACGATGGTCGGCGACGACTACGGCATTCTCTACAACCACGACGTACATGCTGAAGACGGCAAAATCGCTGCTATCACCCCGACAGCGCATCCAAAACCCACCACTAAATGGCTGACTCCGGGTCTCATTGACTGCCACACCCACCTGATCTACGCCGGAGACCGGTCGAATGAATTTGGAGCCCGCCTAGCGGGAGAGAGTTATGTGAAGATTGCCGAACGAGGAGGAGGAATCCTTAGCACCGTTGAGGCAACGAGAAGGGCGAGCGAGTGGGAGCTGGCAATCTTGGCTCGACAACGGCTGGGCCAGCTCGTCGAAGAAGGGGTCACGACCGTCGAAATCAAAACTGGATACGGACTTGACTTGGAGTCAGAAGCCAAAATTCTCAAAGTTGCCTCAAGCCTTCGTGGAGTCAACGTCCGTCGGACACTTCTCGCCGCCCACGCAGTCCCGCCAGAGTACAAAGGCGATCCCGACGGCTACATCGATCAAGTGTGCAACGTCATCATTCCGGCCCTTGCAAGCGAATGTGATGCCGTGGATGCATTCTGCGAAGGGATCGCCTTCTCTCCTGCCCAAACCCAGCGAGTCTTCGATGCCGCCAAGAAGTTCGGGCTCCCAGTCAAACTTCACGCAGATCAACTATCAGATCTCGGTGGAGCCGGACTTGCTGCCCAAAACCAAGCCCTGTCCGCCGACCACGTCGAGTACACCTCCGAAGCATCGGTCCGCCAGTTGAGCGCAAGTGGAACCGTCGCAGTTCTGCTTCCCGGCGCATTCTACTACCTTCAGGAAACCCAAAGGCCACCAATAGACGCCTTCCGCCAGCACGGAGTCCCCATGGCAATCGCCACCGACCACAACCCCGGAACCAGCCCGTGCCTCTCTCTGCTACTCTGCATGAACATGGCCTGCGTTCTGTTCGGGCTCACTCCTCTAGAGGCTCTCCAGGGCGTGACCAAACACGCCGCCCGAGCCCTTGGCCGCCAAGACCAAATCGGCACTATTGAGATCGGGAAGCAAGCAGATTTCGCCCTCTTCAACGTCGAACACCCTCGGGCTCTCGCCTCAAGTTTCGGTGTCAATCCCTGCCTGGGCCGCTACATTAGAGGATTTCTGCCGAACCAGTGAGAAAGACAAATCCGTCTAAGATTTGGCTTAGCCAAGGGGCGAAATCCTCGGGGTTTGAATCCAATTCGAGTTGTAATCGCTCAAGGGAAACCCACCGAACTTCGGCCACTTCGGTTGGCAAAAAGGGCACATCCGAATCCCATCGCCCCACAAAAACATGATCAAGTTCCTTCTCGGTCAGCCCGCTGGCCGAATCCTGGGCCGAGTACCGAAACGCCCCTAGCTCGCGAAGCTCAGGCTCGATTCCAAGTTCGCGTTCCGCAGTTCTCAACGCCGCCGAGGCCACACTCTCGCCGGGCCAAGGGTGCGAGCAGCAACTGTTCGCCCATTTCCCGGCAAAGTGGTACTTCTCCATCGACCGCCGCTGAATCAACAGTTCGCCGATGGGGTTGAACAAAAACACCGATACCGCCCGGTGCCATGTCCCGCCGTTCTGGTGCGCGGCGAGCTTTCCGATCGAGCCAATCGTCTCGCCCCGCTCATTCACCACCTGCAGAAGCTCATCAACCATGCGCCACCAAGTGCATCAAAACCCGTTCGTCATCCGCCACAACCCGTGCCGCGCAAAACAGCTTTTGGCGGCGTGATGTGCGCGCCCGCTTGTTGAACACGTCATACTCATTCGCCTCAATCCGCCCCAAAATCTCCGAATACAGAATCCGAGCGACCAGGACTGCCTTTCGCATCCGTCGAGGCAAGCGGTACGTCCCTGCGTCCGAGTATCGATAAAGCTCCCGAGCACGCTGAATCTCAAACTTCAACAAATGCTCAATTTCCGGAGTGACGACTCCCTTTTCGAGATCAGAACGACAAACCCCAAATCGCTCCAAGTCTTCCAGCGGCAAATATACTCTCCCCCGATCTCGAAGATCCTCGCCGACATCGCGCAAGAAGTTCGTCAGTTGCATCGCCTCGCCAAGTGCCTTCGCCCGGCACATCGTGTCCTCATCCGTCGGTGCGTCCATCGCGTAACACATCATCACCCCGATTGCGCTCGCCGACCCTCGCATGTAGCCACGCAAGTCCTCATAGGTCTGATACTCGGCCTGATCAATATCCTGGATCATCGCATCAATGAAACAGTGCGCCTCTTCAACGGGAACACCGCATTCACGAACCGCGTCGCAAAAAGCCCGCATCGCCCAGTGCTTCGGGCACTCGCCCGCCAAGCCGCGAACCATCTGGTCTCGCCAGTCCTCAAGATTTGCCCGCTGCTCACTGAGCGAAAGACCGTTCGGGTTATCCACCCACTCGTCCGCAATCCGAACAAAGCCATAGATCGCATGAACCCGCCGCCGAATCCGCGTGGGAAATCTCAGCGTTGCGTAGTAATAGGTCGTCCCAAACTTCTTGTGAACGCGGCGGCATTTCTCAATATCTGCCCGACTGGAGTAACTCATTTCTTCGCAAACCTCCGCATGCTCATCCGCTCGTTTACATCCCCCGTCCCCTTCGCAAGAACCGGAAACTCCTCACCATTTGCCACTCGCTCGCGCAATCCCGCAAGCTCACCCACTAGCCGCGAATGACAATCCTCAAGCGACTCAAACGCATGAGCCGCCCCCAAACTCACCCAGGCCTCTGGCCGCTCATGAACCGAATGCTCGTAGTAAATCGCCGTCGGAACTAGCGTCACACCCTTCACCTTTTCGGCAACCAGTTCCAGTGCCTTCCCCAACGGCCAAATCGCTGGAGGACGGTGCAAAACCCCCTCGGCAAACAGAATCAGCGACCGCTTCTCTGAGTTCATGAGCCGAATCGTAGCGCGGATCGCTGTAGCCCTCCCGGTGGTCTCTCCTCTCGCAAATCGCATGCCGCCAACATAGGCAAAAAGCGGAAACGCATCAAACTCTTCGATCCAGTCCAACGCCTTCAGCCGGAGTTTTTCAACGACGTGAAACATCACATAGCCATCTAACCAGCCATGGTGGTTGCAGTAAAAGATGACAGGAGCGTGAAGCGTCTCAGAAGGCTCAGACCAGTAAAGATTGCGCAGGCGCGACCTTGTGGAGCGGCGAATCATGCCTCCAACTAGCCAACCAACAAACCCCTCGGTCTGAGTACTCACGCCGGAATCACCCCTTCATGAATTAACCGCTCCTCGATCAGCTCCGCCGAGATGAGGACCATCGGCAACCCATTCCCCGGCACCGTGCTCGCTCCCACAAAATACAGATTCGGGTTCGACTTGCTCCGATTCTGCGGACGCATAAACGCGCTCTGGAAAAGGTCATGGCTGATGCCAAATGCTGCTCCTCGCTCCAGGTTAAGCTCGTTTTTCCACTCCGCCGGCCCCCGGCGCTTGATTTCCCGAACCTTACTTCGATCAAACCCTCCTTCCTTGGCAAGGCGATCAAACACCTGCCCTTCAAGCTGATCCACCATGGCCTGATCCATCGGATAGTCAAGGTTCGGGCAAGGCACCAAGACAAAAAGGTTGATTCGACCGTCCGGAGCCGCCGCAGGATCGCTCCGCTTGGAGATACAAACGTAGAATGCCGGATCGTCTGGCAATCGCAAATTATGGAAAATCGCGTCCAAATTCCCGTCGAAATCTGCCCCAAAGACCACGTTGTGATGCTCAAATCCCTCCAGGTCGCCCTGGTAGTCGATGTACATGAGGTGCGCTGAGCACGAATAACGCAGGTTCCGCTTCGGTGCCGCCGACGCAAGTTTGCGCTGGGCGTAAGGCATATCCGCATTTGCCACGACAGCATCTGCTTCAATAACCTCCCCGCCAACCAGATGAACCCGCTTGCCCTCAATGCGATCCACCGGGCAGTTCAGCCGAATCTGAACCCCTCTCTCCGCAGCAATCTCCGCCATCGTGTCCGAAATCGAGCCCAAACCACCTTCAGGATAGAAAATCCCCTCGCCGTACTCCATGTAAGCCAGCGTCGCATACACCCAAGGCGCATCGTTCGGCGACAGCCCCAAATACATGGTTTGGAAGCTAAAGATCATCTGCAGCCGTTTGTCGCTGAATCTCTGCTTCACGCGCTTCGCAAGGTTCCCAAGCATGTTGTATTGAAGCACCCTCCGAAGCTGAGAAGGGCTCGCGAAATCCCAAACCGATCGATAGTTCTTACGGACGAAGTTCGGAATAGACTCCTCGTACAAATCCTTAAGCTCAGCCAAGAAGCCCGGATACTTCGCCGCTTCGGCATCACCGCTCATTGCCCGAATCCGCTCCGTCATGACTGGAACGTTCGTCGTGCCATCAAACCTCGTTCCATCCGCAAAAAACACCCGGTAGCTCGGGTCACACAACCGATTCGGAACCCGGACATCGAAGTCCTCGCCAACATCCTTGAACAGCTTCTTGAACGGATCGAGCATCATCAGCAGTGTCGGGCCGCCATCAAACCGGCAATCGCCAACTTGTTCGCGCCGATTCCGCCCGCCAACGGCGTCCGTCTTCTCCAGCACTGTCACGCGGTGACCGCGATGAGCGAGTCGCATCGCAACCCCGAGCCCGCCGACCCCGGCGCCCACCACCACAAAGTGCTTAGACATATCACGCTTCTACGGAAGACTTGACAAATCATTTGCCAATGATATTTAGTTTTTTTTAGGCAAGCCAAGCAAGACCGCAAAAGCCATCAGCACGACCCAAGCGACATCAAATCCCGAAAGCAACCCATTCCAAGCCACAAAGCCACAGAACAAAGGCAAAATCAAAGTTCCGTTGCCTTTCGGAGAAGCCTTCCGGAGTGCCCACGCCGCCACCCCCCCGACCGCCAACCAGCCAACCAAATTGAGAATTGGGGCCCCATAAACCGGACCCGGTGGAATCCAGTGCCAGTACCCAAACACTTCAGTCATCGCCCGCTCCATCGGAACATCAATCGCCGCCGCCAAAATCGCCGCCCCGGCAACCAGACGCCAACCGGTCCAAAGTCGCGACACAAACATAAAGCTCCCCCCAATCATCATCAACCAGGCAAGCGGAAGCAACAAAGGGAAACGATGGCCCATGCCCAGCGGCACCGTTGGCACCCAGCGGTCTGTATACTCATACCGCCCAAACGGAATCCCGCTAAACAATCCGATGATCTCCGCGACGGCGCCAATCGCCAAGACCCACCCAACCGACCGCCAACGACCAATGGAAACAGCCACCGAACCCGCCCCGCTGAGCATGATGATCGCGCTCATAATCGGCGCGATCGGCCCCGGATCGGCCTTCAGGAACTTCTGGGCAAACACTCCGAAGCAGGAAAACAGAACCGCTCCGACAAACAGCTTCGTAAACCTCCTCTGCCAAAGTTCGCCCTTCATCCCCATCTACTCTACCAAGGGGCACTGCGCGTGGTGATGGCCCTCTACTGCCTCTACGGATTCTTGGTCGCTGTTGCGGCAGGAAATCTGCTCCTGATGCGACGAACAAAGGTCATTGCCAAAGTCTGCTTTGAGGTGATGGTTCCCGCGCGAAACGAGGCAGAAAACCTCCCGACCATCCTGCCACCCCTCCTCGCCAGTGGAGTCAAGGTCACCGTTCTTGACGATGAAAGCACCGACGAAACCCGCGAAATCGCTTCGCGTCTCGGCGCAGTCGTTACACCCTCAGAACCACTCCCCGCTGGCTGGACCGGCAAGAATTTTGCCTGCCATCAGCTCTCGCAACTCGCCACCGCCGACTGGGTCGTCTTCCTCGACGCTGACACCCACCCACTTCCCGGATTCGCCGAACAACTTGCCGGGCACCTTGTCACGACCGATGCAGAAGTCGTCACCGGCTTCCCCCGAATGCTCCCCGGCGCAGGGCTCGAACCCGCCTACCTCGGCTGGGTGCCCTGGATTCTGCTCGCCACCAACCCCTTCGGCCTTGTCTCAGCCACCAACAAGGGCCACAATCGCTTCACCAACGGCCAATTCGTTGCCTGGCGACGAACCACGCTCCAAGCAGTAAAACCATTCGAGCGCATGAAAGGGGAAATCCTCGAAGACGTCAAAATCGGACGCCTGCTCGCGCAGCAAAAACGCAAAGTTGACGTCCTCAACGTCGCCAACATCCTTGAAGTCCAGATGTACAAAACACTGCCCGAGGCGTTCCGAGGAATGTGCAAAAACTCTGCCGACATCGGCGGGCACCCAGTTGCCTCGCTTCTCCTCGCCATTCTTCTGCTCGGCATTGCCTGGGCGTGGGTCTTCGGCGGAATCGGTTGCTATGCGCTCCTCGTCCTCAGCAAAGCCCTCACCGACCGAATCACAAGATTCGTCCCCTGGACGGCGCTCCTAATCCCCTTCACGATCACCGCCGCGAGCTTCACGATTCTCGTCTCCCTCATGCAAAAACGCAAAGGAACCCGAACTTGGAAGGGGCGAACCTACTCCTGAACTTTCTTCGCGGAAAGTCGAGCCTGAAGGTCATCAAAAAGCGAGTAGACAACCGGCACGATCAATAGAGTCAGAGCCGTCGAGGTGATCAGGCCGCCAATCACGACCGTTGCCAGAGGAACATACATCTCTGACCCAGATCCAATCCCAGTCGCCAATGGGAGCATTCCAAAAACCGCGCAAAGCGTGGTCATCAGAATCGGCCGCAATCGAGTCTGCCCTGCCGTCAACAACGCTTCCTTCCGCTCCATTCCACCCGCGCGAAGTTGGTTCGTATAATCCACCAACAAAATTCCGTTCTTCACGACGATGCCCACAAGCATCAACAGCCCTATAAAACCCGTCAACCCAAACGACCGATCAGTAAAAAACAGCCCCAAAACCAACCCGATCCCACAGAGCGGAACCGATACAAGGACCACCAGCGGATACACAAACGACTCAAACTGCGACGCCAACAGCATATAAATCAGCGCCACCGCCAGGAAGATCGAAATTCCTAAGCCGGCATATTCCGCCTGTTGAGTCTGCTGCTGGAATCCCAGTTCCCAGTTCGTCGTCGGAGGCAGTTCAACCTTCGCCAACGCCGCCTTCACCTCCTCCTGAACTTCGCCCACCGGGCGATCCAAAACCGTTCCCGAAACAGTAATAATCCTCTGCCCCCGTTGCCGCGCGATCTGGTTCGGAGCCATCCCAAACACCGGCGTCGCAACTTGCCCCAACGTCACACCAGCCCGATCTCCCGACCGCGGCAACACCACCAACTGCTTGATCTCCTCTGTCGTATTGCGCAGAACTTGCGGAACCTGAACGTAGATCGGATACTGGAAGCCGTTCTCCTGGTAAAAAGTTGCCTGCCGACCGTTCGTAGCCGCCGCGATAACATCCGCGACCGTACTGAACGAAATGCCAAGGCTTTGCGCCTTATCCCGGTCGATCTGCCACTGAACCTCAGGTAACGCATCCTGCACGTTCATATCAACGTTCTGCAACCCAGGAACATCGGACATCGCCGCCATAACCTGTCTCGCGCTCGCCGTTAGCTCATCCAGATCCTGCCCATAAACATCAATTGAGACCCCGCTGTTGTTCCCCAAAATACGCTGGACGATGTCCAAAACATTCATCTGAACCCGCGCGCCGGGAATCGATGCGAACTGCTTTTGAAGTCGCTTGATCACGTCCGCAGTTTTCTCCTTCCGGTCGTCCTTCAGCTTTATTGTCGCGGAGCCTTCCTGCGGAGCTCCACCTCCCGCTCCGCGCAAGCCGACGTTTGCCCCGGCACCGGAAATGATCGTCTCGACAACCTTATCCTCTCGCAAGGTATTCTCAATGTTCCGCATCACCTCGTCCGTCTTTTCGACCTGAGTGCCGATGGGCAGCCTCAGACGCAAGTCGATGTTCCCCGAGTCCGAAGGCGGGAGCAACTCCCTAGGAACGAGCGGCCAAAGCAGAACCGCCAACGCGGTAGAGACCACGCCGATTCCGACAACTCTCAGTCGCCGCGAAAGCGCCCAGTTTAGCGTCGAGCGGTAAGCGTGATCCAGTTTCTCAAGCCTCGCACCGGACCAATCGAATAGCCTGGTGAGCATTGACCTTTTCTTCGCAGGATCGCGAAGCTCAGGATGCGATTCCTCCAAAACTTCCTGCGCCGAAATCATCCGCGAAGCCAGCATCGGTACAACCGTCGTCGCATCCAAAAGCGAAATTCCAATTGAGAAAATAACCACGAGCGCGAACTGCGTAAAGACCTGCCCGGTCTGACCGCTGAGCAGAATCAGCGGCAAAAATACGATCATGACCGTAAACGTCGAGGCCAAAACCGCCGTCAAAATCTCGTTAGTCCCTGTCTCCGCCGCCTCCCGCGCCGTTGAGCGATTTCGCTCAATGTGCCGATAAATGTTCTCCAAAACAACAATCGCGTCATCAACGATCAACCCCGAAGCCAACGCCAACCCACTCAAGGAGATCGTGTTGAGGGTGAATCCGCAGAAGTACAACAGCGAAAACGTCGAAATCATGCTAATCGGAATCGACAGCGCGACCACGAACGTGCTCTTCAAATTTCGCAAAAAGAACGTGATAATCAGAATCGCCAGCACGGCGCCGATGATCGCGGTTTCCTGCAAATCCAAGATCGACTTCTCGATAAACGCCGACTGGTCATACGCCATCCGGAACTTCAAATCCGGGAATCTCGCTTCGATTTTCGTGATCGCCGCCTTCACCTGTTTGGCAACTTCAACTGTGTTCGCGCTGTTCTGCCGTGTAATTCCGATGCTCATGCCCGGGCTTCCATCGGCCCGAATGAAGTTTGTGATGTCCTGGCTCGCATCTCGAACAGATGCGACCTCTTTCAGCCGAACTAACTGGCCGTTGGCACTCGCAAGCGGCAAATTTCGAATTTCATCAACCGACCGGAAGTAGCCGACGCTGCGCAAGTTGTATTGAGACTTGCCCTCCTTCACAATTCCGGCGGGTTGCGACACGTTTTCCTGCTCAATCCGTTGAGCGACTTGGCTGATCGTCAGTCCCCTGGCATCCAGCTTCGCCGGGTCAACATCGATCATGATCGCCCGATCTTGTCCCCCGCCGATCGAAACCGAAGCAACTCCTCCTGCCGACTCAATCAACGGCGAAATGTCGTTAATGAGCCGTTTGCGCAACGTAACCAGATCCGATTTCTCCGATGTCACGCTAAAAAGCAAAATCGGAAGGGAAGAAGGATCGAACTTGAAGATATTCGGTGACGAGATATTCGGGTCCCGCGGGAAAGCGCGTTGTGCGCGCTGAACCTGCTGGAAAACATCCACCGCAGCGTTATCAATATCCACTCCATAGTCGAACTGGCACCGAATGCTCGTGAACCCCAGCCCCGAGTTCGAGCTGACCATACTCAGTCCCTTGATTGTGTTCACCGCCTGCTCCACCGGCCGAGCGATCTGAACCTCCATCACCTCCGGGCTTGTGTTCGGCCAACCGATGTTCACGTTCACAATCGGAATATCAACCTTCGGCAGAAGGTCAATCGGAATTCTCAAAAACAGAATGAAACCAAGCAGAACGAGCGCGGCGATCCGCATCGTCACCGCAACCGGACGGGTTACCGCAAGCCGCCCAATATTCATTTCTTCTCGCCCTTCTTCTCACCAGGCTTCTTTGCGCCCGGAACCTTGACCTCTTGACCGTCTTTGAGGCGGCTGTAGGTCATCGTCACGACCTTCTCGCCCGACTTGACGCCTTCCAAAATCTGCACTTTCCGCCCATCGGTCGCACCCAACTTGACGGGTCGGAGAGCAACCTTGTTGCCTTCCCCAAGAACCGCAACCGCCCCCTCGACCACAGCCTCCTTCGGCACAACGCACTCCGCCGCCACGCGATTGAGCACAAACGAAGCCTCACCAAACACCCCCGGCTTCAAGCTCTTCCCGCCGTTCTCCACGCGAATCAAAACATTCACCCGCCGACTCGCCGAATCCGCCACTCCCGAAACCGAAGCGACTGTGCCTCCAACTTTTGAGCCTCCTGAAAGCGCAATCTCCACCGGAAAGCCTGCCGAAATCTGTCCCGATTGCTCCACCGGAAGCGAAGCTCGGAAGAAAAGCCACCCATCCGACTGGACGACCAAAACCGGCGTCCCTGGCGAGGCCAATGCCCCCGGATCAGCCGAGCGCGATGACACAACTCCATCCACCGGCGACCTCAATGAAGTCTCCCGAACCGCCACTTCCGCCGTCGAAACCTGAGCCGCCGCCGCCGCAACCGCGGCCGCCAAAGCCCGAATATTCTCCGCAAAAGCCGGAGACTGCGCCTTGTTCCCCGTTGCCACGCGTACCGACCCCTTCGCCTGATTCAGGCGAGCCTGTGCGTTCGCAATGGCGGTCTCTCCGGTCCGCTTCACTTGCCCAAGCGAGGCCCGAGAGGAACCCAAATCCGCTTCCGCCGACTTCACCTGCTGCCGCGCCGACTCCGCTCCCGCAGACGCAACTTCTGCCTGCCGCTTTTGGACTTCATAAGCGGTCGTAGCGTTATTCAAAACCTGCTCCGAAACAAATCCTTGATCAAAGAGAGACTTCTGGCGCTCAACAATGCTCTTCTGGTTCGCCAACGAGGCCTGTTCCCGAGCAACCACCGCCTCCGCCGACTTCAAAGCCGCCTTCGCCGCCGCCACCCTCGATTCCGCGACCCGCAAAGCGGCCTCCGCAACCTCAACTTGGCTCTTCAAGTTCTGCGTGGCAAGCGCAAGATCGTTCCGAGCCGCCACCAAAACCGCATTTTGCTGGTCAAGCGTCCCCGCAACTCCCGAATCCGTCGCCCCCTTTTGAATTCTCGCCTGAGCCAGCCGTGACTTCGCCTCTGCCAGGCCCGCCTTAGCGTTCGCCAGCGACGCAAAAGCCGTCCCCTGATCCAGTTTCACCAATACCTGCCCTGCTGAGACCCGATCACCTTCTCGGACCGAAATCGAAGCGATCTGCCCCGAGGTTCGAGGAGCTAGCTCCACTCGGTTCGGCGACTCCAAAGCCCCCGAAGCCGTGAGCTTCAAAACAATCTCCCCCGCCGTCGCCTCGGCCACCTCCACGGTCGGAGTCCGCGCCCCCTTAGGTGGCCCACCCTTAGCTTCCGCCTCACCCGCAGACTTGGTCTTGTACTTCCAGCCCACCGCTCCGCAGAGCAAAACAACGAGCCCCCAACCCACCACAGTACCGCGTTTCAAACCCACTCCCTCCAGCTTATTCAAACGAAGCCAACTCCGGCACGTTCAGCAAGAACTTTGTCGAAACTTAACCCGTCGCCATGAGTATGATGAATCCTTATAGGAGAACAGCTATATGGCAGAACTCAACTTCGACGTGGCAGTGGTGGGCGGCGGTCCTGGCGGAAGCACCTTCGCCAGCATCCTGCGCAAGTACGCGCCTCAGATGAGTGTCGCCATCTTCGAGCGCGAAGAATTCCCGCGCGACCACGTTGGCGAAAGTCAACTGCCCCCAATCTCCCGCATCCTAGATGAAATCGGCGTCTGGGACAAAGTCGAAGCCGCCAATTTTCCCATTAAGCTCGGCGCCACCTACAAATGGGGCAAAACCAAAGACCTTTGGGATTTCGAGTTCTATCCCGCCGAAAAGTTCATCGACGAGCAGAGGCCATCCAAATTTGAGGGCCAACGCCGATGGACCGCCTTCCAAGTCGACCGCGCTGAGTACGACAAAATCCTTCTTGACCACGCCAAAGAGCTCGGTTCCCAAGTCTTTCAGCCGAGCCGAGTCCTGAAAGTCAATCACGAAAACGACCAAATCACTAGCCTCGATCTCGAAAACGGCGACACCGTCACCGCAAAGTGGTACATCGACGCCAGCGGCCACGTCGGCCTTCTCCGACGCTCGCTCGGAGTCGAAGCCCCACCCTCAACCCTCCTCCAAAACGTCGCTTTCTGGGACTACTGGCAAAACACCGATTGGGCCGTCAGCATCGGCGTCGGGGGAACCCGCGTCCAAGTCCTCAGCCTCGGCTACGGCTGGATCTGGTTCATCCCCCTCGGCCCGACTCGAACCTCTATCGGCCTCGTCATTCCCGCCGACTATTACAAAAAGAGCGGCAAATCCCCCGAAGAGCTTTATCAACAAGCCCTGAAAGACGAGCCACTCCTCCAACAACTGATCCAAAACGCAAGCTCAGAAGGGAAGTTTTCTACCACCAAAGACTGGTCATTCTGCGCCGACCGGGCGGTCGGCAAGAACTGGTTTCTTATCGGCGAAGCCTGCGGCTTTGCCGATCCCATCCTCGCCGCCGGACTCACTCTCACCCAAGTCTCCGCCCGCGAAGCCGCTATCTCAATCATCGAAATCGAGCGCAAATCGCACGAAGAAGGGTGGGTCAAAAACGAATACGAAACCCGTCAACTGAGCCGAATCAAGAGCCACATCCGCTTCGCCGAATACTGGTACACCGCCAACTCCCAATTCAAAGACCTCCAAGGTTTCACAAGCGAGATCGCCAAAGACAGCAACCTCGACCTCAGCCCTCAAAAAGCCTGGCAGTGGCTCGCCCAAGGCGGCTTTGTCGACCCCGACGGCCAACTCGGAATCGCCGGATTTGGTACCGAACAAATCCTCAAACTCGGCGACTTCCTCCAAGAAGTCGGCACAACGCCGGTCGTCAAAACCTGCAACGTCTACAAGCTAAACCTCGACGGCGCCGAGTGGCGGCCCGCCGCCCGCTACGGAGCCGGAACCATCACCCAAGGCGGCGCCTACTACCGAGGCGATCGCGTCCTCCCGCTCGTCGATGTCCTCGCCGAAGTCGTCAAATTCCTCACCGCAACCGACAACCTCCCCACCCTCATCGAGTACATAAAAGGCTCCATGACCCGGCACAAAGACAACAAGTTCTATCTCAACGAGATCATCGGCCGAATCCCCCACGCTATCGAAGCCATGGTCGCCGACGGCTGGATCGAAGCCTCCTTCGACCCCAAATACGGCATGCAAAACCTCCCCGAACGAGTCGGCAACATCCTCCACTGGAACACCGATAACGTGCTATCAATCCAATAGTTGTCTCTTCAAATACAATCTAGGCATGAGCGAATCACTCTTTCGAGCGATCCGGACGGGTGACGCCGACGAGGTCAAGCGACTCATCGATGCCGGATGCGATCCCAATTGCACCATGCCCGCTGAATCCGACCACGGATCTTTTTTGGACCAGGTGACCCCACTGATGGTTGCCGCAGCTGCCCCATATTCGACCGTCGAAATCGTGGCACATTTATTGGCTGCTGCGGCCGATCCTTTTGCTGTATCAGCAGGAGAAGTCACCGCCACATGGTACGCCGCCGGAGGTGGAACGGGGTACCCGCTCACCGATGCAAACCGCAAAACTCTTGATGGTAATCATCCGTATCTGAATTGGGGAGGCGGCGATGTAGACCGCCTCAAACTCCTCCTTGAGGCTGGGGGCGACCCAAACGAGTC
The DNA here is from genome assembly GCA_965248555.1 of Fimbriimonas sp. Lineage (GTDB taxonomy): Bacteria > Armatimonadota > Fimbriimonadia > Fimbriimonadales > Fimbriimonadaceae > Fimbriimonas. Next base: position 1,520,486 of record CBDFJP010000002.1, read on the forward strand.
TGCTTCTAACGGTAGATCGTGCGTCTACGAGGCCTGCTCCGTGGGCGATCCCCAACGCCTCGAACTTCTGCTCCAGTCCGGCGCCAAGCCCGGTCCAGCCTGTGCGCCTACAGATGAATCCGACTCCCTTGCCGGCATCGTGGAAAACAAACTGTGGGCGAGCGTTAGAGGGTACTTGCCAGTCACTCCTTATCAGCTAGTTCCACTTTTCGCGGCGGCTTCCTCAGGCAGTGTTGCCTGCACAAAACTGATTGTCGAAGCTGGATTCCACGCTGACTACAATTTGGCCGACGACGACGCGCTTTCACACGCCGGAAGTGTCGAAGTCGTCGAATATCTTTGGGAGTTGGGACTGCGACCTAGCGGCGGGAGCTTTGGTTTCGACGCAATCGACAACGCCATCGAAGACAACAACCTGCCTGTTTTGGATTTCCTACTCCGGCGTGTTGACTCCGCCGCACTGCAGCAAAAACTGCTAACGGCCTCCGGGGTCAGGATGAATCCAGAGGCCGTCAAGCTGATTCTTGACCTTGGAGCAAACCCCAACGAACTCAGTCAAGACTATGGTAGCCCTCTGCACACCGCCTGCTGGCAAGGCGACGGAAACGGTGGGAGAGAAGACTCCGTGGTCGAAAAGACAATCAGGACCCTCCTTGAAGGCGGAGCTGATCCCAATCTGGTTGCAAGGGGTGGTCGTCCCCTCCACGAGGCTGTTAGTGGAGACTGGAGCTCCCCAACGTCCACCCGAATTCTCCTTGAATTCGGAGCCGAAGTTGACGCGAGGAACGATGCCGGTCAAACTGCTCTGATGCTAGCCGCTGAGGGTGGAGGGCTTGAATGCATTCGCGCCTTGCTTGGGGCTGGCGCAGATCGAAAACTCAAAGATCGGCGGGGAAAGACTCCACTGGATCTCGCCCGTTCACACCTGAAGCTCTGGCAGAAGCCGAAATTCAAGTTGATAGACAGCTTCATGGAACAAGTTTTGAGTTTGACGGGCGAATCGAACACAGCCTGGAAGGAACGTGCCCGCGAAAATGCCGAAGCGGTTGTCGAACTTCTAGCTCAATAGCAATTCAACTTCCATCGATCTGCTTCACCCGCTCTCGAATAAAGCTGCTCAGCAACGGAAACCCGGGGTCTGGCATGCCGCCGTGGTCGTATCCCTGAAGCTCGATGAGTCGCACATTTGGGTGCCCGACCTCCTTCAGCATTCGCCAAAAATACGCCGACTCCTCATACCGCCCATAGAGCTCCTTCTCCCGATCCCCGCTCAAAAGTAAAATCGGCGGCGCATCCTTACGGACGTGGAACAGCGGCGCAAACTCATCCACCACCGGTGTCCGCTCTCCAATCCCCCGCTCCTTTCGGATCGTGTAGTGGGTGATTGACTGCCCACTAAACGGGACCAATCCCGCGAATCCGTCCGGATCAACCGCATAAGGCTTCAGCCAAGACTTATCCAGCACCACCATGCTCGCCAGGTACCCGCCCGCCGAGTGACCGGAGATGAACAGCTTTCGCGAGGACCCGCCAAACGACTCGATATTCTTCGCCATCCAAGCCACCGCCGCGGCCGCGTCCTCGATACAAACCTGCCCCTTTACGCTCGGCGAGAGGCGATATCCTGCCCCAATCACCGCAAAACCCTGCTTCTTCAGCCGCTCCGGAATCTCCCGCGATCCCCCCGTCAGCCCGCCGCCATGGAACCATATCACCGTCGCAAAATCTTTCACATTGGTCGGATAGTAAACGTCTACCCGGCACCGAGGATCAGCATTCCCCTCGCGATAAGGAATGTCCCTTTTAAGCTCATAGCTAACCTCCGGAGCCTTTGCCCCCTGAGCCAAAACGAGTGAAACAGCAAGTTGAAAAACCACGACAACCCGAGTTTAGCCCCAGCCGCCACCTGTCCACAAAAGCGCGGACACGAATTCGCTGACCACAATTTGATGAGGAAGAATCCAGCATTTAACGCGACACTCACCAACTAACGGAGTAGCCAGGGTTATGCCAAGTCTCAAAGACCGAACAGAAGTCCACACCATCGCGATACTTGGCAACTATCCCCCAAGGCGCTGCGGAATCGCCACCTTCACCGCCGACCTCGCCAACTCCTTCAAAGCTGCGAACCCCATCATCACAGTCGATGCCATCGCAATGAGTGACCAAGAGTACAGCTATCCGGCCGAGGTCACTCGTTGTATAAACGTCGACGACCGGGCAAGTTACACCTCAACCGCCGAGGCACTGAACGCCAAACGATACGATGTTCTGTCCATCCAACACGAATACGGGATATTCGGCGGCGACGCCGGGCGCCACCTGCTCGACCTCATTAGGACAGTCAAGATGCCGGTCGTCACTACGCTCCACACCGTCCTGAGGAACCCAACGCCCGACCAACGCGCGGTCATGGAAGAGCTTCTCCAACTTTCCACGAGAGTTGTCGTGATGAGCCGATCGGCTATTGAGTTGCTCAGCCGCGTCCACTCGGTCGACCCGTCCAAAATCGACTTCATCCCTCACGGGATTCCCCATATTCCCGTCAGCGCCGGAGTCGAAACCCGCCAGCGACTCGGCGGTAAAGGGCCCATCTTGCTAACCTTCGGCTTGCTCTCGCCGGACAAGGGTATCGAGCATGTCATCAACGCCCTCCCGGCCGTGATCGCTCAACATCCAGAGGCCAAATACGTTGTCGTCGGAGCAACCCACCCCCACGTCAAAGCCTTCGGCGGCGAATCCTACCGAAACAGCCTGCAAAAACTTGTCTCGGATTTGGACCTAATCAACCACGTCGAGTTTGTCGATGAGTTCGTCAGCCTAGAACAGCTCGTCGCATACCTCTCCGCCACCGACTTCTACATCACCCCCTACCTAAATCCCGCTCAGATCACCTCGGGCACCCTTGCCTACTCGATGGGAGCCGGAAAGGTCGTGATCTCCACCCCCTACGAGTACGCCAAGGAAGTCCTTGCAAATGGTCGCGGAATTCTTGTACCGTTTGCGAACTCAAATTCGATTGCCGACGCAGTTCTCACCAGCTGCGCCAAACCTATCGCTCGCCAAGAAATGGGTGAGCGAGCCGCCAAATATGGCTCACTCATGTACTGGAAGCGCGTCGGCCAACTCTACTTAGAGAGTTTCAACCGCGCGGTTGACGAGTCGAAGATCCTCCCAATGGTCGTAAAATCTGCCCCGATTCGCGCTCTTCCCAAGCTCAACTTCGCCCACCTAGAGGCAATGACCGATGACACCGGAATCCTACAACACGCAACCTTTAACATTCCGAACCGCCACGAGGGTTACTGCGTCGATGACAACGCACGTGCCCTTCTGCTAACACTGGACCTCCAGCATGATTCACGGATGCTCCAGCTGCAAGCAAGATACTTAGCCTTCGTCGCCCACGCCCTCAACCCCATCAACCAACGATTCCGGAACTTCAAAACATACGAGCGAACCTGGCTCGAATCGGAAGGCTCGGAAGACTCGCAAGGACGCGCACTATGGTCAGTTGCTGAAACCGCCGCCCGAAGCGAAGTCCCCGGCCACGACAAGTTTGCCTCGAAACTGTTCGAAGCCGCCGCCCCCCACCTCTTGAGTGCCAGCAGTCCTCGAACCTGGGCCTACTCAATGCTCGGCGCGGCTGCGTACCTGGGCCGGTATCCAGATTCTCAAGCCGCAATGGCCCTCATCGAAAACGGGGCCACTAAACTCGAAACTTGCTACCTGGCCAACAGCACTCCAGATTGGGTCTGGATGGAAGATCGTCTTGCCTACGCAAACGCTCGAATCCCCCAAGCCCTTATGCTCGCCGGCGAAATCCTCGATAGACCTGACCTAGTAGCCCTAGCCGTCAGCTCCCTCACTTGGCTGCTGCAAGGACAGCGAACCCCTTCTGGTCAGTTCAGCCCAGTTGGAGCGGCGGGAGCCTCCAAAGCAGAGTTCGGAACCGTCCAGTTCGATCAGCAACCCATCGAGGCAAGTAGCACTCTCGCAGCGTGCCTCACTGCGTACCGGATCACCAATCAACGAAGATTCCTCGAAGGCGCGGAACGATGCCTTGCTTGGTTCACCGGTGAAAATGCCCTAGGGCTACCGGTCGCAAACGTCGAAACTGGTGGGTGCGCCGATGGCCTCATCTCCACCGGAGTCAACCAAAACCAAGGCGCCGAATCCACACTTGCCTACCTCGCTTCCGTGGTCGAGATCAAAGCCCTATCCGCATCCCCTTTGGGAGTCTATGAAGTCAAGTGAATACGAGGTGCTCCTTCATCGGCACCCACAAAACCCGATCCTCACCGCTGCAGATTGGCCGTATCCCGCCCACGCCGTCTTCAACCCCGGTGCAACCACTCTCAAAGACGGCACCACCCTTCTCCTTTGCCGAGTCGAAGATCGCCGTGGCATGTCGCACCTCTGCGCGGCGCGGTCCCAAAACGGCATAGACGGCTGGGTGATTGACTCCAAGCCGACATTTGAGCCGGACCCAGAAAACTATCCCGAGGAGCTCTGGGGCATCGAAGATCCGCGAATCACCTACATGTACGACCTTGATGAATACATGATCGCCTACACAGCGTTCGGGAAATCCGGCCCAGGCGTCGCCATCGCCTCCACCAAGGACTTCAAGAAATTCGAGCGATTCGGCCTCATCATGCAAGCCGACGACAAAGACGCCGCTCTCTTTCCCCGAATGTTCAATGGTGAGTTTGGCCTCATTCACCGTCCCTCCAACGACAGCGGATCACATATGTGGCTCTCGTTTTCTCCCGACCTTCGGAACTGGGGCGGACACGTCATCCTGCTCCCCGCCCACCGAGGATCATGGTGGGATGCCAACAAAATCGGTCTCTCACCGCCTCCAATCGAAACTGACCGTGGATGGCTCGTGATGTATCACGGCGTCCGCCATCACGCCTCCGGGTCGCTCTACCGAGTGGGACTTGCCCTCTTTGACAAAGCTAATCCTGAGATCTGCCTCCTTCGAGGTCAACCATGGATTTTTGGCCCTGAAGCGCCATATGAAGTCACAGGCGATGTGAGCCACGTCGTCTTCCCGACCGGGTACACCGTCGGCGCTGATGGCGATACCATCAACGTCTATTACGGCGCCGCCGACACCTCAATCTGCCTCGCCACCGGCAGCATCAAGCAGATGCTGAACTGGCTAGATCGACACGGAACCGAAGGGATCAGTACGACCGAACCCGTTCAGCCGGTCTAGGTGCTACTTCAAGTCAAATTCGTAATGACCCGAGCCGAGTGCAAACTCGGCTGAACCGTCAGGTAGAAGTTGTGCCCTGGGATAAGGTCGTGCGCCCATCACTCTGACCAAGTCTCGACGAGACGACGGCAAAACAACCCGAGCCGCACTATTCACCGGAATCTCAACCTCAAACCGTACCAAATCCCCAACGCGCCGCCAGTTGCTCACAATCTTCCCCCGCACCGACCGGTAGCTCGACTTCACCCAATCCAGTCCCTTCGGGACCTGCGGGCGAATCAAGATCTTATCGAACCCCACCGCGTCCGGGTCAGGCTGAATCCCGCCCAGCTCCTGCATCATCCATTGGCTCACCGACCCAAACATCGGGTGGTTGTGCGAATACGTGTTGTCACTAAACTCCCAGTGCTCCCAAAGCGTCGTCGCCCCGCCTTTTAGCATCCACCCCCACCCCGGAAAGTCCGGCTGAGTGGCGATCTTGTACGCCAAATCAATCTCTCCGCTCTGGGAAAGAGCCTGGAGCATATAATTGGTCCCCAAAATCCCGGTCGAGAGGTGATCCTTCTTGTCGTGAACCCGTTCGACCAAGTAGCCCAAAACCTTCTCGCGATCTGCCAAAGGCACAATCCCCGTACGAAGCCCTATCGCCTGGTTCGACTGCGAGCCAATCCCCACTTTCCCAGTCGCTGGATCGTAAAACTTCGCTAAATACGCCTTCTGAACCGTCGAAGCCAGGTGTCCAAAATGCTCCTGATCCGCCGACCGACCAAGCCTGCCCGCCGCCCCAGCCATCAGCTTCGCACTCCAGTAATACATCGGAGTCACCATCTCTGCCGACGGCGTCGGCTCCAGCCCCTCGTGGTCGCTCAGCCCGTCCGTCACAATCCCGCTCGGATACTGTTTCTCAACCTGCATCAGCCAACGCCGAGCCGCTGCATATTCCTCCGCCCCTATCCGAAAATCGCCGTAATACTGGTGCAACTGCTCCGCCAATAGAACCGGAGCCATCGCCCAAATCACCCCACAATACTGAATCCCCATAAACGGCGCGGTATCCGTGAACATCCCGTCCAGACGCGAACTATCCGACCAATCTCGAACCGCCTTGGCATAGAACCCCGACATATCGTAGTTCGCTATGAACGCTTCGCTGGTCGCCACAATATCGCCCCCATACCCCAGTCGTTCCCGGTGCGGACAGTCCGACTGTACGCTGAAAATATTCGACAAAAACGTGCGCCGACACATCGCCTGAACCTCATTCAACATCGGATTCGAGCATTCAAACTCCCCAACACTCTCTACATCCGAGTTCAGCCGCTTCGCCATAACCGCCGCCAAAGGCAATGCCGCTGGCAACCCCGTTATCTCGACATAGCGGAACCCATGGAACGTAAACCGAGGCTCAAAAACTTCCTTTCCGCCCTTGGCAATAAACGTATCCTCCTGCCAAGCGATCTCCGGAGCCCCAGGCCCCCCAACGCTCTCTCCGGCCTCCTTCCGCTTGTACTTGATCTGACCCGCCACGCTTGTCATCGGGTTCAAACTGCCGTCTTTGTTCAGCAATTCGCCATAGCGAAAACGAACCGTTTGACCCGCCGCCAGCTCCATCTGCACACCAACCCAACCGGAGAAGTTCACGCCCATGTCATAAACAAAAACTCCCGGCTTCGGCGAACTCAACGCCTTCGCCTTCCACGAAGAAGTCACTCGTATCGGCGGCTGAGACTGCGAAACCAATGGCCCAACATCCCCCACCGCGAGCCGAGGAGACCGCCAATCCCCATCATCAAACCCCGCGCTATCCCAGCCCACTTGATCTCGCCGAGCATCATAAACCTCACCCAAATACACGTTGTTCCGCAAGATCGGCCCCTCGCCAACCTTCCAACGCTCGTCCGTCCCAATCACCTCCGACGACCCATCCTTGTATTCAATCGTCAACTGTGCAACGACCCGAGGGCGTCCAACTGTCAACTCCTTCCTCAAATCGAACCGACCAAACAGCCGCAACGGAAGCGGGTTGTACCACCCATTCCCAACCATCACCCCCAAGCAGTTAGAACCCTTCTTCAAAGAAGAAGTCACGTCATAAATGCTATACAAAACCCGCTTCTCGACCCGTGTCCACCCTGGATCAAGAACATGATCCCCAACCCGCGACCCGTTCAACGAAGCCTCGTAGTACCCCAGCCCCGAAATCGCCAACCTCGCCCGAGCCACCGCCCCCCGGACCCCAAACTCCCGCCGAAATAGTGGCGCGGGGTCTTCCTGGTAAAAATCCGCATCCGAAGCCGGAACCGCCTTCCCGTCATCAAGCCACTTCGCCTTCCAGTCCGAAGGGGCCAGCATCCCCATCTCCCACTTCGCCACCTTGCTCCAAGCCGACGACCCATCCGATCCCCAAACTCGAACCTTCCAAAAGCACTGCTCCCCCGTCCTCAGCGCCTTCCCGCAATAAACAACATTGTTCTGCGCCGAACTCACGACCCTACCGCTATCCCAAAGCTCCCCTTTCCCCCGAGCCAAAGCCGAAGCGGACCGTGCAACCAAAATCTGATAAGCCTCCTGCCGCAAACTTCTCGCCCCAGCAGCAGCCTCCAAGACCCAACTCAGCCGCGGCACCGCCGAATCCACCCCCAACGGCTCCACCATCGACTCACATTTCAAACCCACTGGATTCATACTCACCCCACCCATCGCCGCCGACCCCAAAACGACCCATCCCAAAACCGACGCCAACATTCCGCGAGTCTATCTCAATCCCCATTTTCAGCAACTTTTCGGATCCAATATCGTCACATCAATATGGTCGCCACGATCCTTTTAGCAAGCTCCTACCTCGCGCAACAGCCCCCGGTAGGGGTCGAACTGGAAACACTGCTCAAACAGGCAAAACTCAGTTACACCGATAGCGGGGGTTTTTTTAATCTCAGATACAACCTCGCCGACACCAAGAGATCGCACAAAGTGATGGTGAGGAAAGAGCTGTACACATACAACACCCTCAATGGCTGGGAAGGATTTGGCCTCGTCTACGAGAGCGAAACCGCTCCTACTCTCGAACAATCCCTCGCCTGGAGCCAAAAGCGGTTCAGCTACGGCGGCCTTGTCTTCGAGCGCCCGTCCGAAGCCCAAAAACTCTACCGTGTACGCTTCAGAATTTCGATTCCCGCCAATCTTCCCCCCGAAGAACTCCAAACCCACCTATCCATCGTCGCCAACACCGCCGACCAACTGGAGCTAGAAATTTCTGGGAAGGACATCCTATGATCTGCATCCCCATCGCCTTCGCCATGCTCGCCCCCGATATGGAGGCATCCCTCAAAGCCACCGGTCTAAACTACGCCAAATCTCCGTCTGGCCTAAGCTACACCATGCTCTTCGACCACCCGAATAGCAAGCAACGAACCGTCTACGTCGGAGCTAAAGAGGGAAAGGTCGCAGGCATCTCCTCCTTCGTGATCTACACCTCCGTCTGGGTCAGCAAAGAAGCCCCAACCCAGGCGATCCTAGACAAGTTTATGTACAAAGCCAAGAAGTTCGGGCACTTCTATCTCTTCAAAGACACCAAAGGATCCTACGTCTTTCGCTTCGGTGCCCACTACAACGCCCAATGGACCCCAGCCGACCCCACTGCCACCGACCCATCCATTATCGACCTCATGAACTTAATCTACTTCGTCAACCAAGTCGGTCAGGAGTCTATGCTGGAAGTCGAAAAGGGCGGATAACAGGACACTACTCAGAAAAGCTGTCCTGCGCAGGACTCAAAAACAGCCTAGCAATCGCCAATATGCTTTGGTATACTGTAAGTCCTGTCGAATCGCAGTGCGACGCACACAGCGACTCATGTGGGGGATTAGCTCAATGGGAGAGCACCTGCTTTGCAAGCAGGGGGTTAGGGGTTCGAGTCCCCTATCCTCCACCAAATTTCTTGACAGGAAGTCCAGAAGGCGCTTTCGCGGTACCTGTCCTGTCCTGTTGGGTTAATCTGTACGCACGTCCGATGTTGCTCAGCATATTGCCCTTCATTGCATTTGACTCCGTTAAGGCTAAGCCGACCGACCCCGTACACCTGATTAACCAAAACCCCCAGTCTGTCAGAGAAACAGCCCCAGGAACCTACCTCGTCGACTTCGGAAAGGTTGCCTTCGGCAACATCGAGCTCGAATCTTCAAACCCACAATCCCAAATCACGGTCCACTTCGGCGAAGCCTTCACGAACGGCCGCATCAACCGAACTCCCCCCGGAACAGTCCGTTACGCAAGAGTTTCCCTCACTCTTCAATCCGGTAAATCCTCAATCGTCGCCCCCGACCCCGACCGACGAAACACTGAAAGCAACTCCCAAACCCACCCACCCGCAATCCTCACACCCAAAAACTGGGGAACCGTTCTACCCTTCCGCTGGGTCGAAATCGAGGGCTGGAAGGGCAAGTTCACAGCCAAAAACATCAAGCGCCGGGCAGCTTTCGCAAAGTCCTGGGACGACCGCGCGGCCACCTTTTACTGCTCCGATCCCATGCTCAACCAAATCTGGGACCTCTGCAAGTACTCCATCAAAGCAACCACCTTTGCCGGAATCTTCGTCGACGGAGATCGCGAAAGAATTCCCTACGAAGCTGACGCCTATCTCAACCAGCTGTCCTACTACTCAACATCCACCGACAACGAAATCCCACGCCGAACCTTCGACCACCTTATGAAGTACGGAACGTGGCCAACCGAATGGGCCTACCACATGATCTTTATGGCCCACGCCGACTGGATGCAAACCGGCGACACCAGGTGGCTCGCTCCAAGATACGACGCCCTCAAAGCTAAACTTCTCTCCGAACGAGCAGGCGCAGACGGTCTCATCCGAAGCTCTGCAGAACACCAAGCAAGAACCGACATCGTAGACTGGCCCACCCCCGAGCGTGACGGCTACGTCTTCACCCCTACCAACACCGTCGTCAACGCCTTCTACATCAGGTCGTTAAACCTCATGTCCCAGATGGCAAAGGCACTCGGACGAAACGAAGAAGCCGCCAACTACGCCTCCCTCGAACACCAAGCATCGAAAGCCTTTCGGCAAAAGCTATTCAACATAATCGACAGCCTTTTCAAAGATGGCGAGAACACCGAGCACGCATCCTCCCACGCAAACCTCTTCCCCCTAGCCTTCGGCCTCGTCCCAACAAATCACCGCCAAAACGTCGCCAACTGGCTAACTGTCCGAGGAATGCGCTGCTCCGTCTACGCCGCCCAATACCTACTCGAAGGCCTCTTCGAAAACGACCTCGACACCGAGGCCCTCAACCTCATCACCGCCGAAGGTGATCGTAGCTGGCGACACATGGTCGAAAGCGGAACCACGATCACGTGGGAAGCCTGGGACCAAAAATACAAGCCCAACCAAGACTGGAACCACGCCTGGGGGGCCGCCCCCGCAAACCTCCTCCCCCGCTACGTCCTCGGCGCACAACCCACGGAGCCCGGCTGGAAATCCGTCCTCATAAAGCCCCACCTTGGGTCTCTCACCGAGGCCTCTGGCACCGTCCCAACCCCACTGGGGCCAATCCAAATCAGGTGGAGCCGAGCCAAATCCTTCCATCTCGATCTCCAGCTTCCACCGAATACGAGCGCTAGAGTCGAACTCCCAATCATCCCCGGATGCGAGACCGTCCTCGGCAACGGAAAAGCCGTTTCCCACAAGATCATAGGGAACCGAATCGTCCTCACTGACTTACAGAGCGGCTCCGTCCACGTCGACTTTAAATAGCAAATCAGCCCGGTGCAAATCCGATACGGAAATCGGAGTAAGATGCACGCATATGTTCGTTTCCCTTGCCGCAATCCTCTCGCTCAACCAAGCCAAGCCAACTTCCGACCTCGCGGCAAACTTCAAAAACCCACCCGCCTCCGCTCGGCCCCACACCTGGTGGCACTGGATGGGCGGAAACGTCACCAAAGAAGGAATCACCGCCGACCTCGAAGCCATGAAGCAAGCCGGAATCGGTGGCGCACACATCTTCGACGCCGGACAAGGAATCCCCAACGGCCCGATCAAATACAACTCTCCCGAGTGGCGCGACCTCATGTCATTCGCCTTCCACGAAGCCGAACGCCTCGGCCTCGACATGAACATGCACAACAGCTCTGGCTGGTCCAGTAGCGGCGGACCTTGGGTCACCAAAGAAGACGCGATGAAGAAAATCGTCTTCGCCAAAGCCATCGTCCAAGGTGGAGAAATGGTTAAAATCCCCGCCCCAACCATTAACCAGGGCTACTACAAAGACCTCCAAATCATCGCCCTCCCCACCCCCGACGTACCCAACCAGGACCGCATGAACGAGCTTAGTGGCCTCGGCGCAAACCCAGGTGCGCGCCCCCACATCGCCTGGCCCCGAGTCGACATTGCCGACTGCGTTCAAATTCCTCTGTCTGCCACCGAGTACGAACTCCCCGAAGGCGACTGGACCATCCTCCGCATCGGAGTGACCCTCACCGGAGCCCTTAACGTCGCTAGCCGACCCTCTGGCGAAGGCCTCGAAGTCGACAAACTCAGCGCCGAATCCCTCGACCGCTTCTTTGCCGGAGGTCTCGATCCCCTCTTCAAAGCCGTCGGAAAAGACAGCGCCCTCCACACCGTCCTCATCGACAGCTACGAGACCGGCTACAACAACTGGACTCCAAAGCTTTTCGAGGAATTCAAAAAGCGCAGAGGCTACGACCCAACCCCCTACCTTCCCTGCCTTGCCGGATACTCCGTCACCGGCGCCGACACCACCTTCGGCTTCCTCTTCGACTGGCGCAAAACCCTCTCCGAACTCTGGGCGGAAAACTACAGCGGTCACTTCGCCAACAAGCTCAAACAACAAGGCCTCAACCTCGCCATTGAGCCCTACGGCAACGGAAACTTCGACCCCTTCACCTACGGAAAGCCCGGCGGCCTCATCATGGGCGAGTACTGGGTCGGTGAAGGTCGCATCAACCCTGCAGTCAAAGTCGCCGCCTCCGTCGCTCACGTCTACGGCAAAAACCTCGTCGGAGCCGAAGCCCTCACCGCCAGCCCCGAGCAAGCCGGATGGCGCAACCAGCCCCGCCAATGGAAGGCCTTTGCTGACCGGGGAATGACCACCGGCGTCAACCGAATCATCTACCACCGCTTCGCCCACCAACCGTGGGTCAGCGGCGTCAACCCCGGAATGACAATGGGACCATGGGGCTCCCACGTCGACCGAACCAACACCATCTGGCCCTACATGGCAACCTGGGATCAGTACGTCTCACGCTGCCAATACATGCTCCAAAGCGGCACCTTCGCCGCCGACATTCTTCTGTTTAGTGGCGAAGACACGCCCCAAAACTACGCTGGAGAAGGCCAAAACCTCCCCGAAATCCCCGCTGGCTACGACCACGACTACATTGGCCTCGATCCGCTGATGTCGCTAAAAGTCTCCCACGGCAAGCTCCAACTCCCGAACGGCGCAACCTACGCCATCCTCGCCCTCCCCAACACGCCGTTGATGACCCTCCAACTCGCCCGAAAAATTAAGCAGTTGGTTATGGATGGCGCGACCGTGGTCGGCCCCCGCCCAACCCAGACTCCCAGCCTCCAAGAGTCCTCCAACGGCGCAAACGAGGAACTCGCGAAGATCACCCTCGAACTCTGGGGTCGCAACTGGGAACAGCCGTCTGGCTCATGCAGCTTCGGAAAAGGCCAGGTCGTTTGGGGCAAGCCCCTCGGTGAATTGTTCGGGGCTTCAAACTTTCGCCCCGATTTCGTTTCAGATTCCAAAGACGTCAGCTTCATCCATCGCAAGATTGGCACCAGCGACGCCTACTTTGTCGCCTCACCCCAACCCTACCCTCGAACCGTTTCCTGCACTTTTAGAATCAATACCTCGAATACTAGGATCCAACTCTGGCACCCAGAGACTGGCCAGATTGAAGACGCCCCCGTCTGGCAACGACTCCCTCACGGCGTTTCCGTTCCTATCAACTTCGACGCCGACGGCTCGGTCTTCGTCGTCTTCTCACCATCACCCACACCCGCCACGCACATGACTGGTAGCCGAGCCGTTGTAGCTTCAGAGCAAGAAAAACCCGCCCCAACTCTTACCATCCTCAAAGCGATCTACGGCGATGCCTCCACCGGCCGAGTCAAAGACGTCACCAACATCGTTGCCGGTGCCGTCTCTGCAAACACCGTTCGAATCGGCGCCTCAAACACCGAACTCGGCGGCGACCCGGTCCCCCAAGTCGTCAAGACTCTAACGATCACCTACAAACTCGGCGAAGAAACCAAAACCGTCACTCTCCCCGAAAATGCCCTCTTCACCATCGGCAACTTCCCCAACGCCGGAACGCCGCCCATCTCCCAACTAACAGGCAACACCCTCCAAGTCTGGAAAAACGGCACCTTCACCCAAACCTGGTCCACCGGGCAACGAACCGAGTACCAAGTCAAAGACTTGCCCCAACCCACCGAACTCACCGGCCCCTGGGAGATCAAGTTCACCTCAACCTACGACCCAGCAAGGACCGTCATCTACGACAAGCTCAAGTCCTGGACCGACGACGAGAACTTCGACACCAAGTACTTCTCCGGAACGGGAACCTACACCAAGTCGCTAACTGTCAACGCCAACCAGATCGCTAAAGGCAAACGCCTCTTCCTCGACCTCGGCGACGTCCGCGAGCTCTGCCGAGTCCGCCTCAATGGAAAACCCGTCGCCACCCTCTGGAAGTCCCCGTTTAGGGTCGACATCACCGACTTCGCCAAACCCGGCACCAACGCCCTCGAAGTCGACGTCACCAACCTCTGGACCAACCGCCTCATCGGCGACGAACAATTCCCCGATGACATGGGCTGGAACGGTGCCCAGCTCAAAGACTGGCCAGAGTGGTTCCTCAAAAACCAACCCCGTCCCGAGCAACGGCGAAAAACGTTCACCACCTGGCGGCACAACTTCAAAGACACCCCCCTCCTCCCCAGCGGCCTCCTGGGTCCGGTCACCCTTCGGCCAGTCAAAGTCATCACCTTGAAGTAATTACGAATCTCCCCTTAGGCGCATACAGCGTGCAAAGGGAGTTACGCCGGAATGGGAGGTGTGAAGTGCTGTGCACTGAGCCTCGTTGTTGCTAAAGCACGTATATGTGTCCAACTACCTCGTCAGATCGGCATCATGCGTGGTGGTTGTGGCAAGTGCAATCGTCTGTTGACGTCTCCCACTCTTCCCGTTCGGCAAAGACGGCATCTTTGTTCTTATCCATGTGCTTGGCGGCTTCTTCGAAGGTCATTTGGGGCGGGTTTTCGTGTTTGAGGCCCTTGGCGGCGAGCATGAGGTTGAAGAACTCGAAGTTGTTGGTGAGGCCGTGGCAGTAGGTGCTTCCGGGGCCAAAGGCGCTGACGAGGACATGGTCGTTGGTGTGGTTGAGGCTGGTGTAGCCGACCTTGTGGTAGTTCTGCATGATGAGTGCGAGGACTGATTGCGGAGCCTTTTGGAGTTCGAGGAGCCCGAAAGGTGACTTTCCTTGGATGGTGTCGGCGATGGCTTGGGCTTCGGCCTGTTTGATTCCGTATCCCATTTTCTCGCGGATGACGTCTTGGACCACGTTGTAGTCGGGCTTCTTTCCGATGGCATCGAAGATGGGGCCGAAGGAGGCTTTGATTCCGGCGATAGAGGCGAAGCCTTTGGTCGAATCGCCATACTCGTTTCCGGCTCCGTTGAGCGAAGGGCCGCCGGTGGCGTGGTCGCTGGTGATGATGACGAGGGTTTCGCCGTCCTTTTCGGCGAACTCGATTGCAACACGGACGGCCTCTTCGAAGGCGATCTGGTCGTGGATTTGCCCAGCGATGTCGTTGGCGTGGCCGGCGTGGTCGACCTTTCCGCCTTCGATTTGAAGGATGAAGCCGTTTTTGCTACCCTTGAGGTTGTCGATGGCGACCCTCGCCATTTCGGCGAGGGTTGGGGTTTTCTGTTGGAGTTCCGGGCTATTGTCGCGATCGACTGTGAATGGCAGGTGGCTGTCGCTGAAGATACCGAGGATTTTGGGTGCTTTTGTGGCGAGGAGGGCGTCTCGGTCGTTGGCAACCTTGTAGCCCTTAGCGGCAAATTCGGCGTAGAGGTCGCGCTTGTCTTTGCGCTTTGTGGCGTTGAAGAACTTGTCTCCACCGCCAAGGAGGACGTCGACGTTGTTGGTGAGGTGCTGGGCGGCGATTCCGGCTTCGTTATCGCGCGAATCCATAACGACGCTGAAACCGGAAGGGGTGGCGTGGGTCATGGTTGTGGTGGTGACGAGTCCGGTTTTGACTCCGGCTTCCTGCATCACGTTGTAAAGGGTTCGGAGTTTGGTGCCGTCGGGGTAAACGTTGAGCTGGCCGTTCCAGATGCGTCTGCCCGAGCCCCAAGCGGCAGCGGCGGCGGCTGAGTCGGTGACGATGGAGCTGAGGGATCGGGTGTCTTGGAGTCCGGTGGCGACATCTGGGCGCTCCATCAGTTCGGTCCAGTACGAGTGCTTACCCGAGGCCATTTGCTGGAAGTGGTTCGCCATGGTGACGACCTGGATCGCCATTCCGTCGGCGACGCAGAAGATGATGTTTTTCGGTCGCTTCCCTTTCCACTTTTGCGGCTCGAAGGCTTCGAGGCGAGCGAGCGGGAGGCTGGCAAGGCCAGCGGCGCCGAGAGTGAGAAGTGAGCGACGGGAGACGGACATCGTCTCTGTAGTTTAGCTGGTGGGAGGTTAAGGAATGGTTAGAGGACGTGGTTCGTTTTTGGCGTTTCGTTTTTCGCAGGTAGCGTCGCTTCGCTCGCGAAAGCTGGCGAGAAGCCCGCAATCCCTGCGGGCTTTCTCTTCCGACTTCTAACTTCTAAGCCGCCCGCTTATACTCTTCTTCAACCAGTTGTGGCTTCGGCTCATCGACCGTGAAGTGGTCGCTGAGGGCTCGGAGCTGGAGGGCCATGGTGGCGAGATCGGAGGAGGTTGTTTCGATGGCTTGGATCGCGTGGCCTTGGTTCTCGACTTCGCTGCTGACTCGGTGCGCGGTGTTGGCGACTTCAGCGGCGGTGGCGGAGAGCTCTTCGGCGGCGGCAGCAGTTTGCTCGGAGCCAGTGGCGATAGTTTCGACGATTTCGCTGAGGCGATGGGTTTCGCGGAGCATGGCTTGGGCACTGGTTGCGAGGCTGTCGGTACTCGCGGTGATTCCGGTGATGGAGCCGGTGAGGGCTTCCATGGAAGTCGCGGCGCTTTGGGCAGCTTCGGTCGATTTTTCGACCTCCTTGTTCGAGCGGTTCATGGCTTCAAGAGTGAGGTCGACGTCTTGCTTGACTTCGCTGATTAGCTTAGCGATCTCTTCGGTCGCGTTGCTGGATTGTTCGGCGAGCTTTCGGACTTCGTCGGCGACGACGGCGAAGCCTCGACCGTGCTCACCGGCTCTTGCTGCTTCAATGGCGGCGTTGAGGGCGAGGAGGTTGGTTTGGGAGGCGATGCTGTCGATGGTATCGACGATGGAGCCGATGCGCTCACTGGTCGCGCCAAGGGATTTGACCCGCTCGGAGGTGGAGAGGACTTCGTCGCGGATTTTTTCGACGGTTTGGAGGGCGGCATTGATCGCCATTGCGTTCTCACGCGCCTTCTCTTGGGTCTCTTCGACGATTTGGATTTGGTCGCTTACCGAAGCTTCGACTTGGCCAATAGAGTTTTGAAGCTCATACATTGCCGCGCTGGCTTGGGTGGTCGAGTTGGCCTGGGTTTCGCAGGTGGACGCGATGTCGTACGTGGCGTGTTGAGTCTGATCCGAGGATTCGGCGACGTCTTGGATCGCGGTGCTTACGGTTTGGGCCGAATCGCCGAGGATTTCGCACGAGCTTCTTAGCTCGGTGCTGGTTTCATCAAGGTTTCGGGCACTGCCTTGCATTTCGATAACGATCGCACGAAGGTTCTCTTGCATGTGGCTAAGGGAGGTCCCGAGGGTGTCGTTTGCGCTACGGATGACGATTTTGCTCGTGAGGTTTCCGTCGGCGACGAGCTTGGCGACCTCGGAAAGGTCTCTTTGGCCGTCGATCACCTTTTGGAGTTCGGGGTAGAGCTGGCCGATTTCGTCTTTGGTGTCTTGTTGGAGTTCAAATTCGAGGTTGCCGTCGGCGAGTTTGTGGGCCGCAGCTCTGAGGTTCCCAAGGCTTTGCATGGTTGCTCGGTAGAAGGCGGCGAAGGTGTAGAACGCGAGGAGGAGAAACACGCTGACGACGGTGAGAGCGGTGTTTTTGCGGTCGACCAGTCGTCCGACGCGGGCGTCGAGGAGGGTTCGGAGGCTCTTTGCTTGGATCACGTGATACTTCTGAAGGCTCTCGATTGGGGCAGATGCAAGCGACCAGTAGTTGGCATTTGCCGAGCCGTTGAAGGACTTGATGAAGGTGTTATCGAGAGCGGAGCGGAATTTCGTTACACTATCGGCGTAGACTTTGTGACCCTCGTTGTAGTTTGCTTCGAGGTCTTTGGTATCGGCGATGGCGGTGTCTTTGTCGCCGGCAATGACTCCGTTAAAGCCGTCGAGCTGGCCAGCCATGACCACGAGATCGATCTTGGTTTGCTCGGTCAGGGCTTTGGCTTTGACTGCGTTCCAGGACGTTCCTCGAATGTCAGCCAGCTTGAGGACTGCCTGGGGAATTTGGACCATGACCGGATCCATGGTGTAGAAGGATGGGATGTCAGGGTCGAGGATGAGGTTGGAATTGTTGGTAACGGCGGTGTTGACGGCCAGGAGGGCGGTGGTGAAGCCTGCGGAGACTGCCACGGGATCGGCGCTGAGCTTCGCGGTCTTACCTTTGAGCACTTCCCATTCGCTCTGGGCGGTTTTGAGAAGGTCAGCGGTTTTGAGCTGATCGCCGTATTTGGCTTGAACACTCGCGAAAGCTGAGAAGTCATTCTCGAGTGCGGACGCATGTTTCTCGGCTTCTGCGGTGTTGCCTCGGACGATTTCGCCTCGGTAGCGGGCGAAGTCGAAGATGGCGGCTTGGATTGGCTTGGCGTATTCGGTTCCAATCACCTCATCCGAGCTGAACTTGATTTGATTGTTCATCTCAGTGACGAACGCTTTGACGACATAGAAAAGTGGTGCACCAAAGAGGACGGTGATGAGGGCAAACTTAGCTCCGTAGCGGAGGCGATTGAGCAGTTTGACAGCCGGATTTAGCAGAGCCTTGAGCATTCGTTACCTGTGGACGCGCGGCGTCCAGGTATTTCTATCGGGTTGCGGGGTGGGTTAGGGTTAGGGTTTTGTGCGCCAAACTTCGTAGTTTCTTCCCTTTTCCTGAATCGTCCAGCCCCATTTGGGCTTTACTCGCCCCACGCGAGTAAAGACGACACTGTTGGATTTGATGGTTTCATTGCTGTCCGCTTCGATGAGAGGTTTGTTGAGAATCATCACCAACGACGGGAGGGAGGTTTCTTGGAGGTTCGTGGTTCCGGTTCCTAGTTCTTTTTGTTGGCGGCTGAGTTGGAAGACGGTATCGATTTCGGGGTGGCGGAGGGCGAGGGTGTGGGCTTCAGCTTGGCCGGATTGGACGTACCAGGAGGTTTGAAGTCCGCCGAGGATGAAGGTGAAGAGGATGCCCATCCCCATGACCACTTGCATGTTCCTTGCTTGTGTCTTTTCTTTGGTCGCCAGAGAGTTGGCGGCGAGCAAAGCCAGCGGCGCGATGACGGGGAGGATGTAGTGGGGGAGTTTTGCGCTGGAGATGGTGAAGAAGATGAAGATGGTTGCCGCCCAGGTGAAGAGGTAGCGCTTGAGGGGAGTGTCGGCTTTGGTGCGCCAGATTTTGGCGGCTTCGGTGAAGCCCCAGGGGATGACGGCGATGAGGAGGATGGGGATGTAGAACGGGAGGCCCTTGAGTCCGAGAGAGTGGGCGGCGTCGCCTCCGGTGAAGCGGTTGAGGTTTTGCTCAATGAGGAATTTCTGGACGAAGGCTTCGCGGTTAGCGAGGTAGCAGGGGACGTACCAGGTGGAGACGGTTGCGATGAGCACTCCGAGCGAGGGGAGATATCCCCTAAAGAACTTGGGGCGAAGGTCCGGGTTTTGGTAGAAGGTCAGCGCGGCGATGGGAGCGAACAGGAGGAGGGCGACTGGCCCCTTGGCGAGGACTCCTAAGCCGAGGAAGAAGGCTACTTTTAGGTTTGAAGTTTGAGGTTTAGGGTTTGAGGACTCGGAGGGATTGAGGTGATCCCAGAAGCTCAGGAAGGCACCGGTAAGGGCAAGGTTGAGAAGCGCGTCGGTCATCATCAATCGGCCGAGCGCGAGGATTAGCAGCGAGGTTCCGAGGCAGTAGACGACGTGGCGCGCCTGCCACTCGCCCAAGTGCCGCTTGGCGAACTTGCCGCAGAGGACGTAGAGGGCGATTGTGCAGAGGACGGAGGGAATGCGGGGGCCGATCCAGATTCCGAAGACCTTCATGAACGGCGCGGCGAGCCAGTAGAGGAGGATTGGCTTTTCGAACCACGGTTGGCCGTTGTAGTACGGCGTGATGAAATCTCCGCGTCGAAGCATCTCGGCGGTGACGGCTCCGTAGAAGCCTTCGTCGAGGTCAAAGAGGCCGCTTGCCCACCAGGTGACTAGGGGCAGGATGGCGAAGAGGTACGCGAACCACATCGGATACGGCGGGCTCGGGCGTTTCATTAACTAAGATTAAACCTTGGGATGTCTCGCGGGTGCATTTTGCCTTCGGCGAAATCGGCCAGGCGTTCGCCGATCCAGGGTCCGAATTTGAATCCGTGGCCAGAGCAAGGGGATGCCCAGAAGACGTTTGGGGCGGCTTCGCCCCAAAGGAAATCTTCGTTGGCGGTGCGGGTGTAGAGGCAGGTAGTTGGGTCCTGGAGGACTGGGACCTGGATGCCGAATCTCTTTATTGCAGTGGCGCGGATCATTTCGAGGTGCCCTGGGTTTGGTTGGCCGGGTTCGTTGGGATCAGTTTCGTCGCCGAGGTTGTGGACTCCGACCTTGATGGCGCTCCGGCCGGGTTCGGAGGGGAAACCGTAGAGCATTGGGTGGGTATCGTCAATCCAGACCATGCCTTCCATGGGGTCGTGGGTTTGGACGTAGGCAAAGGTTTGTCTCGTGACCGTGACTGGGAGGGTGAAGAGTTGTTTTGCCCAGGCTCCAGCGCAGACGATGACTCGGTCGAAGTCCTTTGATAGTTCTATGGGTTCTGGGATTTGCTTTTGGATGCGCTTGGCTTGGCTGAGATCTAGGAGATTTCTTACGGCTCGGCTGGCGTGGACCCACCCGGCTTCTTTGGTGACGTAGCCGATTTCGTCTTCTTGGATGGAGAGATCGGGAAAGTCGGGCCAGTTGAAGACTGACTGCTCGACTCCGTTCGCTTGGAGTGAGTTTGTTACTTGTTGGAGTTCTTGGCTTTTTCGCTTCCCGAAGTAGACCAGCCCAGTTTCGAAGAGGATTTGTTCTGTGGCGTGAGATTGGAGTTCTTGCCAGAGGCGATACCCATCTTGCATAATTTCTGTATAGAAGGGATCGGGGTACGCCTTGCGGACGATGCGGCTGTTGCCGTGAGAGCTTCCATTGGTGTGTCCGGGCTGGAATTGGTCGAAGATCGTTACTTCGTGGCCCCGCTTGGCGCAAGCATAGGCGGTGCTTGCACCCATGATTCCGGCTCCGATGATGGCGATTTTCATATCTCTAGCCAGTACTCTGCATTGCCGCCGCGATTCCCGCGATGCTTTGGAGCATGGCTTCTCGCCAGGTGCCTTCTTTGTCTTGCTCGGTGAGGGTTTCCCAGCGGTTCATGAGGTGGATTTGGAGCTTATTGATGGGGAGGGTCATGGGGTTGCGGAAGGCGACGGTTTGGCGGATGACTTTGCTGTTTTCAAGGAGTTCTTGTTCGCCGGTGATGGCAAGGAGGCCTTGCTTCGTTCGGGCGTATTCAGCTTCGATCTCTTGCCAGAATGATTGGTCTTTCGCTCGCCGCGCGTAGAGGGCGGCGGTGGGGATGTCGGCGCGAACGAGCTCGAGTTGGGCGTTGTCGACGACGGTTCGGAAGAACGGCCACTCCCTGTACATTTCTTGCAGTTGGTGTTGGCCATTCGGTTGAATTAGTAGTTCTTGCAGCGCAGAACCAAAGCCGTACCAGCCGACAAGCAACGCCCGACTCTGCACCCAGGCGAAGTTCCACGGAATCGCCCTCAATCCCTCGACGCCCTCAGCGGCGGCACCGGGGCGATAGACCGGGCGAGAGGCGATGGGAAGGAGGGAAATGTGATCGATTGGGGTGGCTTCGGTGTAGAACTCCCAGAAGCCGGGGGTGTCGTAGACGAGCTTGCGATAGGCGTGGCGGCTGTCTTCGCTGAGCTTCGCCATCACGCCCTCGTATTTACTGTCGTTATCGTTTGCGTTTGGCTCGACGGTGGCGATGAGGCATGCAGAGACGATTTGCTCGAGGTGGCGGTGGGCGATGGCGGGCAATGAGTATCGGAAGCTAATCACTTCGCCTTGTTCAGTAAAACGAATCTGGCCCTGAAAGGCCCCTTTGGGTTGGCTGAGGATGGCTTGGGACGCACGACCGCCGCCTCGTCCGACGGTGCCGCCGCGACCATGGAACAGGCGGATTTTGACTCCAGTTTCTTCGCTGACTTGGGCGATCTGACGCATTCCGTTTTGGAGCGACCAGTTGGCGGCGAGGTAGCCGCCGTCTTTGCTGGAGTCGCTGTAGCCGAGCATCACTTCTTGGTAGCCAATTCCGTCGATGTACTTACGGTAGAGGGGGATGGCGAAAAGTTCTTTGAGAAGCGATGCGGCCCGTTCGAGGTCATCGACGGTTTCAAAAAGGGGGACGATGTTGGGGATGTGAGGTGTGCCGAGGGATTCTTCGCTCCAGAGGCCTTCCTCTTTGAGGAAGAGCATGACCTCGAGCATGTCGCTGACCGAGGTGGACATACTGGTGATGTAGGTGTCCATCCCTGGTTCCTGGCGCATGACTTGGATGGAACCGAGGACGTTTTCAAGGTAGTCACCATCAGGTTGTCGGATAAGGGGACGGGGGTTTTGGAGTTCGGTTAGCAGTATTGACTGCTTCGTTTCTTCCGTTGCCTCAACGTACTGTTCTGGCTCTTCAATCAGGCCCGCTTGGGCAAGAAGCTCGCCCATTGCGATGGCATGAACTTTGCTATGCTGGCGGACATCGATGCAAGCCAGGTAATCGGCGAAGACGCTCATTCTGCGCCGGATGTCTTTGAGTCGACTTCTTTCGGAGAGGAGTTCGGAGCCTACGGATTCGGAGATTACATCGAGCGCGGCAACGGCATTGTAGAACAGGGCCCCGGGCTTGCCGAGGTAGCTAATGACTCCGAGCAGGAGGAGGACGAAAGGCTCTTGGGCGTAGCGTTCGCGCTCGAAATCGCTGAGGTGGGGGTCGAAGAACTTGATTTGCGACTGAAGTTCGGGGTTATCGAGGCCGGGGGTGTGCTTGACGGACTGGGTGAACTCCCAGCGGAGTTTTTCGAGGTCGGAGATCAGCCGCGGAATGATGAGTTGCTGTTGGGCTTCGGCGGCTTCGGTAGTTGCATCGGGGGTGACGTTTGGGTTGCCGTCGCGGTCGCCGCCGATCCATGAGTGGTAGCGGAGGATGTCGGGGACTTCGACGCGCTTTCCGGTAACTTCGTAGAGTGCGTCTTCGAGGTCCCGATAGAGCCAAGGGACGACATCGAGAATGGTGCGGTCAAAGAAGTAGAGTGCATTGCGAACCTCTTCATCCACGGAGAGGCGCTTATTGCGCATTTCATCGGTGTGCCAGAGTTCGACGATTACATTTTCGAGCGTCTGGGGGAGGTCGTTACCGACGTCGAGAGGGCTGTTAAGGTCGTGGGTTCCTTGACGGTGGGCGAGGAGGTGGGAGACGTCTCGGAGTTTGTCGAGGATGACTTTTCGCTTAGCCTCGGTTGGGTGGGCGGTTAGGGTTGGGGCAATCCAGAGTTGGTTGACGGCTCGTAGTAGCGTTTCGGAGCCGTGTTTGGCTTGGAGTTTTTTGACGGTCTCGCGGATGGATTCGCGGCGGTCGCCGGTTTTGGATCGCTCGCGATTGACCCTGACGATCTCTTTTTGCTCGGCGGAGTTGATGAGTTGGAAGAGGAGGGTGAAGGCTTTTCCGAAAGCGCGGAGCCCCTCGGCGGTCTGGAGCTCAGGGGTTTGCGTTACGACTTCGTCGAAGTCTTTTGAGGGGTTTTTGACGAGTTCTTGGGCGGCTTTTACGAGCCAGGTGCCTTCTTGCTGGGCGAGGACCTTGCCGAGGACTTGGTCGAGGAGTTCGATGTCGGCGCTTAGCTCGGGCGAGAGTCCGTAGGACTTGGGGTTGAGACCGAGGAAGGCATCCACCCCTTTATTATCGCTGACTTTGACCGCCTCGTCCGAGCATTGCTCGAACATAGGCAACTCCCGGCGAGACGCCGGGGTTACCTTATTTCTGCCGAGGCAGCATTGTGTCCGCGTTTGCCAACGCGAAGGCGGTGACGGCCATACTCGTGCTGACTTGCTTCAGGTAAGTCGGCACCACCTCTTCGTAGCGGTCGTACTGGGTGTGCCAGATGTGCCCGTATTTCTGGGTTCCAGCTTTGCCCATGAAGAAGGCCGGGATGCCCTTGGCGTTGAAGGAGGCCTGGTCGCTGCCGCCGCTGGCGTTGTACTTTTCGACGGGGCGGAAGGTCATGGGCATGTCGGGGAAGGCAGCGGTCATGGCGTCGAAGGCGGGTTGGAAGAAGGGCTGCCAGGCAGCGATTCCGCTACAGCCGTTTTCGTAGTTCGAGCCGCCGTCGTCAACCACGCACGCACTGATCTTAGCGAGTTCGCTTTGGTGCTGGCGCACGTATTCGGTTGATCCGAGAAGGCCTTGCTCTTCGCCACCCCAGAGGATGAAGCGGATGGTGCGCTTAGGCCTTAGTCCGCTTTTTATGAGGAGACGGGCGGCTTCGAGAGTTGAGCTTGAGCCCGTCCCGTTGTCACTTGCGCCCTGGGAGCCGGGGGCGTCCCAGCTATCGAGGTGTCCGCCGATAACAACGATCTCGTCGGGCTTATCAGTTCCCTTTAGTTCAGCGATGACGTTGTGGACGGCGACGGGGCCCTTGTGCCAGATGTGGTCCATGTTGAACTCGGCGACGGTTTTTCGGCCGAAGTTGACATTTCGAGCGAGGCGGTCCCAGTCTTCACGGCGGATGGTGAGTTCGCGGGTGGTTGGTCGTTTTGCGAAGTCCTTGTTCTGCCAGGTGCCGTGGGCGTGGAGGTGGTCGTCCTTGGCTCCGTAGACGAAGCCGTTAATACCGCTCTCTTCGATCGCTTTTCGGACGGCGGCGTCTTCGGCGGTTGACTGGGCTCCGCGCATTCCGACGGTGGCTCCGGCGAGAACCCAGGCACCTTTGAGGTTGGATTTGACTTTGTTGAATTGTTCTAGATTGTTCGGGGCGATGGCGACGTGGCCTTTGAGGGGGCCATTGGTTCCGGGCATCCAGCAGTTGGAACTGAAGCGGATCTCGCTCTCGAATGGCTCGATCATCTTCGCCCAGTTGTTGGGACCGCGTGAGAATCCGACGGGGATATCGGCCCATTTTTCGAGGTGGGCGTTTGAATAGCCAAAGGATTTGAACTTAGCAAGCGCCCAGTTTTCGGCTTTGGTGAGCTGGGGCGAGCCGGTGACTCGGGGGCCGATGTTGTAGCAGAGCTCGCGCAAGTGGTTCATCACTTGGTTGCTGGATTTGCTGAGGGCGATGATTTGGTTGAGTTGGGGTTGGGTTTGAGATTGAGGAAATAGGAGGGCGGCTAAGAACATGGGGGGAGTTTAGCCGGAAAAGCTCCTCCGATTGCTAGGCTGCTAAAGCGCGAGCATTGCTCGACGCACTCCCAAGAAATCAGTTCGTGACTTGCGCGATGAGGAAGTTGCTAACGTAGACAAGGACCATGCTGATGACGACTGCGTTTGTGGTGGCGCGGCCCACACCGACTGCGCCGTTTGTGGTTCGCATTCCCTGCTGGCAGGCGACGATGCTGATGATGAGGCCGAAGATGGGGGCTTTGATGAGGCCCTTGATAATGTCGTCGGGTTTGACGAATTGGGTGATGGAGGTGAGATAGGTGCCGGGGGAGATGTTTTCGGACATCGCGACCAGGAGGCCGCCGCCGACCCCGATGCTCATGCAGATCATGGCGAGGATGGGGAGCATGAAGATGCTGGCGACCATTCGGGGGATGACGAGGTAGTTGGTCGGGTGGACGCTGAGCATGCGCAGGGCGTCCACCTGTTCCGTCACTTGCATGGTGCCGATTTGGGCGGCCATTGCCGAGCCGCAGCGGGCGGCGACCATGATTCCGGCGAGAACCGGACCGATTTCGCGGATCATGGAGAGGGCTACGGTTGCGCCGACGAACGAACCGGCTCCGTAGCGGTTGAGGAAGCTGCTGAGATAGAGACTGAAAACGGCTCCACTGAAGAAACCGGTGAGGGCGACGATGGGGACGGAGTTGACTCCGACGAACGCCATCTGGTTGATGGTTTCTTTGACTTCGACCTTTCCGGCGAAGAGCCGCTTGAAGGCATCTGCGACGAGAATGGTGACTTCGCCGATGAAGACGAGCACTTGCTCGAGGGGCCGCGTAATTGGGCTGAGCAGTGCGTTCATCCCCGTCATTGTATCAGGTTGCTTCAAGGTTGGAAGGCGGCGGGGTCGCCAAGGAGGGCGACTTTGTAGGGCCTGACCACGTAGTTGAAGACTTTTCCTACAGCGGGATCTTGCTCGGCGATGAGTTCGGCGTGCTCTTCGTTGTCGGCAGTGAAGATGGCGTAGCCGTTGGGACAATCGTCTTGGGTTCTTCCGACGACGAGGGCCTTGCCTGCCTGAGTCAGTTTCTCCCAATACACGAAGTGCTGGACGACGAGGCTCATTTCGTCTTCGGTGGGACCTAGCATCATATCTGGGCGGTTAAGACCCAGTTCAAGGAGAAATTGCGGCATTTCTGCGAGTTTATCCTAACCGCTGAGTAATGACATATCGGATACTTGCGCCGACTCGATACGTGATGAGCGAAATGGGACTGTCCCCATTTGTCTTCAGCGATTTGAGGAGGGTTGTCGGGTCGAGATTGGTGCCTCTCTGTTTGAGTTCAAAAACCTTTCCGCCTATTTTTTGAAGTTCGGCTTTGAGGTGGTTCTTTGTCGGGCTAGCGATGACTTTGTATGTTTTGTAAGCACGGCTCGGAGTTGGGTCGTCGGAGGTGAGGTAGCCGGGAGAGTCGCCAAGCTGGAGGTACCCAAAGGTTGCGAGGCAGTGGGCCCGAACGACGGCTGGGTCGCAGTCGTGGATGTACTGTTTGGGGTTGGGGGTTTGGATTGGGAGGTTGGGGGTGGCTTCGATTCTCGTTGGTTCTTGGTTTGGGTGGAGGATGACAGCTTGGCGTTTTGGTTTAGTGTTTTCGGTTCCGAGCCAGATGATGACTTCGAGGCATTCGCCTTGGTGGGAAATGAATTCTAAGCTTCCACCAAGTGACTCAAGGTAGTCGTCGGGGAGTAGGGGGGAGAGCTTGATTCCGGCGAGTTTGCAGTCTTTGAGCTTGGCGGCGAGGTCGGCGGGGTTGGGGGTGTAGTCCTCGGGTTTGGTAAGCCGGCGGCCGGTGGCGGAACGGCGGTCGGGATCGGTCCAGTAGTAGTTGGGGGTGGGGCGTTGGGGGTGGGGAGTTGGGGGGTCTAGGAAGGCTTGTGTGCCGTCGGAGACTCGGACTTCGCATTCCGAATTCCCGGTGTTTCCAGGGTTCTGCAGTCGCAAGAGGTTGAACTCTAGGAGTTCTGCTCGGGTGGGGTCGTTTTCGTACGCGACGACGGGGCCGCGGGCGGCGAGGGCGAGGGCGTCGCCGCCGAGTCCGGCGGTGAGGTCGATAACGAGAGCACTTTGGGGGAATTGGCCGGCATGGTAGCGGGCGACGGCGAGGCTTGTGGCTTGTTCGAGGGCTTCTCTTTCGAAGAGCATTTTGATGGCCAGATCACCGAACTTCTTGGCCGCGCGTTTTCGGAGATCAAGTTGCATGAGCGCCCAGCGGGCGGCCTCGTTGCCATGTTTGGCAGCGAGTTGCTTATGCGTTAGAACCGGGGCGTCGGCAAGGGCGTCGAGGTGGAGCACGGATGCTAGTTTACAGGTGGGCACTGACACCGACCGTTGTGATCAGTGCTTTCCAATCATGTCCTGAATGAGTTCGTGGTGGCAGACGCTTGCGGCAATTGTTCCATCGGCTACGGATGATGGCACGTTGAAGGGTCGGGCGGCGTCTCCGGCGGCGAAGACTCCTTTTACAGTCGTCTTCTTGAACTCGTCGACTTTGATCATGGTTCCGCCCATGTTGGGGACAGTTTCACAGCCGAGTTGTAGATGGAGGTCACAGGACGGATTAATCGGGGTCGTAATCAGGAGTCCAGCAATCTCGACGGCCTGTCGGCCCGTGAGCTGGATCGACAATCCTAGCTTCCCCTCGGACGCCACGGCCACGACTCGCTCCTCAACGACTATCGCTCCAACTTGCTTGAGAGCTTTGAGCTGGGTTGCATCGAGATCCGTTGCTCCGTTGAGAAACACCGTGAGCTGATCGGTCCAGTCTCGCAGGTGCATGGCGCGCTGGAACGTGACGCCAGGGGCACCGAGGATTCCAAGTGGGGCTCTGGCGAATTCGAAGCCGTGGCAGTAGGGGCAATGGAACACGCGGTTTCCCCACTCCGCGCGCAGGCCCGGAATTTCAGGCAGCAAGTCTTTTCCGCCGTAGGCAAGAATGACCTTCTTTGCCTTCACGGTTCCCTTTGCAGTTTGGAGTTCGAAGTACTCGGATTGGCTGATTTGCTCCACTTTTGCTGGTACTAGCCGGATGGTTTGATACTTGGCAAGCTCGCGTTTGGCGGCTTTCAGAATCTCCTTTGGCGGCTTTCCATCGTTTGTGAGGAAACCGTGGGAGTGCTTGGCGGGAGCGTTTCGAGGTTCTCCGGTGTCGAAGACCACGACACTTCGATAGGCGCGGCCGAGTTGCAGGGCCGCCGAGAGTCCGGCAAAACTTCCGCCGACGATGGCGATTTCGTAGATGTGATCGAGGTTCATTAGTGCTGTCGCGTTGGTATGAGCGGCGAGTCCCGCCGTGGTGATCAGAACTTCGCGCCGTGAAAGCTCCATGTTAGGACAAATAATACCCTATACGGGTATTAGGTATACAATTTACCGGAGTTAGAGTGAACTCTTCGGGTGGATGATCCCGTCTGGGGAAGTATGGACCAGGTTGGACGGCGGAATTGGGTGAAGATTGTGGTGATTCCGCTTGTGGTCGCGGTTGGGCTGTCGGGGGTTGGGATCGCGGTTTTTGAACACTCTACCGGAATTGGGCAGGCGATTTCGGCCTACCGCGAGGGCGAGGAGAGGTGCCGGAAGTATGGGCTCTTTGCGACCGCAGAGGAGCTGAACCGGGAGTACAACGTGCCGTCGGAGGTTTATGGAGGCGAGCAGTTGCTAGCTGCGCTAAAGGATTACAACCGCGCTCTCGGCAAGGATCCGATGATCGCGAACAAGTTGAGCATCCTGGCGACTCCAAGCAAGGTCGGAGAGTTTCCTAGGGCACCGGCAATTGACGCTTTTTGGAAGCAGATCGAACCTCTTAGAAAGGAGAAGTCGCTACGGATTCCGCGCGACTTCCGGGAGGGATATGCGATGCTTTTTCCGGAATTTCTTTGGTATCGACAAGCCGCGCAACACACGCTGAACAGAGCAATGTTTGTTAGTGATTCTGAAGAAGCACTGCGGCTCCTGAAGGATGTCGCTTGGCTTCGGAGCCATGTCACGGATAACTATGAGTCGGATTTTCCGGAGATGGTTGCGCGGGGGATATTGCGGTCTGAGATGGAGGTGACGGCGATGTTGTCGGCACGAACACCACCTCCACCAGGGGTTCGCGAACACGCAGCGCAACTACTGGCCGTGGAGCCAATGGGTCAAGGATCGTTCTTTCGTCTCAAGGTCGAACTGACAAGCATGTTCCACGTTTGCGACCGGAACTATCCGGCGGAGAAGGTGTTTGCCGACATGGGAATCAAGCCAGCCGATTCTCAGTTCTCCGAGTGGCTCAAGTGGCGCAAGTATCCGCGGATCGAGAAGGCTTGGAAGTCGGCTGCGATGGATATCGTCTCATACGGATATGAGGAGTTGAAGGCGCATCCTCCAAAAAACTTCGAGGACCAGGTGAAATTTCGGGAAAAATTGGATTCTCGGCAGATGCGGTTTGGATATGCGGCGGCCACCGCCTGGTTTCCGTGGCACCCGATTGGGATTGAGGATACGAAGCCGTTTCTGGATGCTCGGACCAAGTTGCAACAAGCATTGAAGGCTTCTGGCAAAGCTGGAAAATGAGAACCCTTGACGAGTCGAGATCATGCGGTACGATTCGCCGTAGCTATGGAGCAAACCGTCGTCTTCTGGGCGCTGGACGACAGCGAGGTTGCGCGGGTGCGGAAAGGCGAGCTCGGCCCGGGATCCATATGGGCGGAGTCTGATTTGGAAGGCATTGCCCCGCCGAAGCTGTTTTACGTTGGGTGCGGCGTGTTGGTTTGGTTGGCGGTCACTGGCTGCATCGCGCTTCCTTGGCTGGTCCTTTATGGCGCCTGGCCAGGGTTCGCTCTCTCGCTTGGAGCGATGATAGCCATCGCGGTCGGGCTGGTTAGAATTCGCCGAAACACGATTCAGCAGGCTCTGGCGGAAATCAAACTGACGCTACCTGACCAATACCGGTTCGCCACGCCTCATGCCTTCTGGATCGAAGCACCGCTAGCAGACACAGAAGTGTCGAAGGAGTTCTTCATCATAGGGCCCGAAGTGTACGCAACGTGGGATGTTTCGGAGCATGTCGCCCTCGCTCAGTTTCTCGATCTCGCTGGCCGGGAATCTCGGAACCTATGCGTAGTGGAACGCTGAGTTCAGGCAGAGGCAATTCTCGGTGTGTACCCTCGGAGTTTGGTTTTCAAGACTGATCGTCACGAAAACCGAACTCCGAGGGAGCGGTAGCGATTATCGGGCGGGGGAGACCGTGGAACCCAACTAGCCCAAAACCCGTTACACTGAGCATCGGATGATCTTTCCTAACCTGGACAAACAGCGGCGGAATAACCGGATTGCGATTGGGATTATCCTCGCGATCCTGCTTCTTGGCTGCCTGGGAGTCGCGGGAACTTGCCTCATCCCACCCAATCCCGAGGCGCACGTCAACCGGAGCATGACGGAGGTTGAGACGCCTGCGAAGGAGATGGGGTTGACCGGGACGGTTCTATTCATGAGTAGCAGTGACGTGGTTGTTGCAGTCGACCTGGCTACCGCAGCGAGGAAGACAGTCTTCACTTGTGCGAAGGGGTTCACAGTCAACGAGCTTGACGGGCCGAACAAGAACGGAATTGCTATTGTGACGGAGTATAGCTATGGCTCGAAAAAACACCGATTTTCAATGCTCGACCTGAATACCGGAAAGGCGACCCTGATCTTCGAGCGACCAGGGCACGAGTTCTGGACGGAAACTGTCGGTGCCGGACCAGCTCTGGCGGAAGAAAAAAATCTGGTTGTCTACTTCGACGGTGACGGGGAAACGCAGCTTCACGACCCAGAAGCATTTACGATCACTGGGAATCTGGTTCTTTTAGATTTGGACAAGAAGTCTTCCGACGAAATTGTCCAGCCGGCATTTCAACGTCCCCTTGCGATAAGTTCTGATGGGAAGTCGGTGTTTTTTGAAAAGGGAGTGGACCGCAATGAAGCGAGGAAACTGCTCCGTGGCACATCCGTGCCCAACGGAAGCGGACCACTATCCGCGCTCTTTGAGTGGCGCGATGGAGTGGTTCGCGCTTTCGCGGCAGGTGGGAACACTCAGACCCTGGCGCGACCAGACTCAGTGTTTTTCTATGACTTTGACGGAACTGCGATCTCGTGGAACTCGACTACCCAAACGAGTGCTGAGATGGCCAAACCAAGTTACGTTTCAGGAGTCGAAGAGTGGCTCCCCGAAGGGACACTGCTCGCAGTTTGTCCTCAAACTGACCCGGCGAAGGTCGTGTTTGTCGGCGACAATTTTTCGCGGGGCGTCCATGCGCTTCAACGTATCGTAGCAATCAATCCGGAAAAGGGGCAGATTCACACGATTGTGCAAACATTCGACGCAGAGTTTGATGAGTGGTCGTATGGAGCGTGGTCGGCTACTGCTTCTTCTCAATCGCAGCCCTGAACTCGTCCCAGAGAGCCTGGGGCTCTTTGCCGGTGAGTTTCGCGAAGGTCGGGATTGGGTCTTCTGCGTTTCTTAGGTTGAGGTCCAGCGCGGGAACCAGGCCCCGGTTGTACTTGGCGGCGACCCAAGCGAGCCAATAGGCGGTGGTGCGGTAGGCGTCATGGTAGGTTGCTTTCTCGAAATTGATCTTCGAGCGGGGAGACTCCGGCTCGAAACGCCACCAGCGGATGTAGTCGGCGATGCCCTCGACCAACCAGCCGGTATCGTTCTTGTTATCCGGGTAGCTCTGAACGAAGTGCGTCATCTCGTGAATAACCATTCCGAAATCATCTGGGTGCTTGCGAACCCACTCGGCACTGATCGAAATCTCGTTGCCGCTGCACCAAGCTGGGGCATCTTGCTTCAGGCGGAAAACAAACCGAAGGGTCTTGGCGGGTTTCCAATTTTGGGTCGAAAGAAGCTGGGTGACGTGGGGGAACCAGTCGGTGGCGAGTTTGACTGCCTTGGCGCCCCACTCCTTAAGGTCTGGCGCATCTTTTGCATCGACAGTGACCTTTGGAGCGGCGATTGCTGGCGCGGTGGGATAGATCCACTTGCTAAGATCGGGTGTTTGCGATTGCGTTTGAAGCAAGAGGAAGGCTAGCACGGCTTGAGTCTATCTTTTCTGCGTTCGTTGATTCACATTTATTCTCGCCAGATTAGTTTAGAATCAGATCATGCTCAACGGGGCTCTAATTGCGATGTCGACGATGACTACTCCAAAGGACTTTGCTCGCCGGGCGGCGGATTGGCGAAATGGGGCCGTGGTTTACCAGGTGATGGTGGATCGCTTTGCGCCTTCGGCCAACCTAGAGGCAAAAAGGGAACTGTACGCATCGCCTAAGCGGCTTCTGCCTTGGACAACTGAGCCCAAACAGGGGAAGAACAATGAGAAGCTCGGGCTGTGGTCGCACGAGCTCGATTTTTGGGGCGGAGATTTGGCTTCTTTTGAGTCGAAGCAGAGCTACATCAAGGAGCTGGGAGCAGACGTTGTGTATTTTCAACCCATCTTCGAGGGGTTCACGAACCACAAGTACGACACGCTCGATTACACCAAAATCGACCCCCAGTACGGCACCCGCAACGACCTGCGGCGGGTGATCAAGGGTCTCCACAAGGATGGCGTGAGAGTCATGTTAGACGGAGTTTTCAACCACCTCAGCCAGTATGCGGCGATGTTTACCACGGCGAGAGGGGACAAGAAGGATTCCCGTCGCGAGTGGTTCTTTTTCAACGAAAAGGACGATTATGTTGCGTACGCCAACGTGCGAAATCTGCCGGATTGGAACTTGGAGAACAAAGCGGTTCGGGAGTATCTGTGGGGTGGCAAGGAGTCGATTGTCAAGCAGTATTTGCGCGATGGCGCCGACGGTTGGCGTCTCGACGTCGCGTTCGAAGTCGGCCCAAAATGGTGCGACGAGATCACCAAGGCGTCTCACAAGGAAAAACCGGGCTCGTGGGTCATTGCGGAGATTGCTGGCTATCCGGCCGACTGGTTCCCCAATGTGGATGGGCTATACAACTTCCACAGCCTATCGGTAGGCAAGGCGATGTTGGACGGGAAAATGACCGGAGCGCAGGCTGGGGCATCTTTGGAGCACCTCATCAAGGACGCCGGAATCGAGAACCTTCTGAAGAGCTGGCTCCAGACGGATAACCATGACACAGCCCGGCTGGCGAGCATCGTGCCCTCCGCCGAAGATCGGCACTTCTTGCGGGCTTTGCAATTCACTCTCCCTGGCTCGCCATCGCTTTATTACGGCAGCGAGCTCGGGATGGAGGGGAAGGACGACCCAATGAACCGGGCTCCGATGCGGTGGGATCTGGTTTCGGACTCGAACGCTGACTTAAAATCGACCCGGCAGCTCATGAAGATTCGCAAAGCGTCGCCCGCACTACGGTATGGCGACTGCTTACCGCTCGCAACCGAGAAGCTGTTTGGATTCGCGAGGGTAACGGATAAGGTTCAGGAGGCGGTGATCGTCGTCGCGAATCCGACGAGCAAAGCAGTCACGGAGAGTTTTCCGAGTCGGGTAGGGCGGATTATGAGTTGGGGCGAACTGCAGGATGCGGTGAGCGGGACGACGTATCGTAGCGTCAACGGAATGCTGACAGTCACGGTTCCGGCAAAAACAGTTCAGATTTTGCGACCGATCACCGAGACCACGGACGGCGTGAGCCGCTACCACCGCATCGACCCCTGAATTGGCATTACTTGATGTAATCCGAGGGATCGACGGCTTTTCCGGTCGATTTTTCGACGGGGTAATTGGCGTTTCGCTCTTTCAGCCACGCCGACATTTCGCGGGCTAGGCTGAGGTACTTCTCCCGGCGAGCATCGTACAAAATTCGCATCAGATCCATCGTTTCTCCAGGGTCGGCCTGCAGGTTGTACATCTCCCACCGCTTGTCGAGGTAGAAGAAAATGAGCTTGAAATCGCCTTTTCGGATGGCAGAATACGGCTCCATTCCGGGCCCAGTAAGGCCTCGATAGTGGGGGTAGTGCCACACCAAAGTGCGCTCGGGCTTTTCGGTCACGCTTGAGAATTCAGTCGCCAGCGACTCGCCGTCGACGATCGGCGCAGTGAGACCGGCGAATCCGAGGACGGTGGGGAAAAGGTCGGCGGTAACGAGCGATGTTTTTTGCAGAACTTTGCCCGCCGGAATTCCGGGACCGGCGACCACGAACGGCACACGAGTGCCCCCTTCGTAGGCACTTCCCTTTCCTGATCTGAGCGGGAGGTTGTGAAGGTTTTTGGGCCCTCCGCGAGCGGAAGCAGAGTAGCCGCCGTTATCGCTGGTGAAGATGACGTAGGTGTTTTCGAGTTGGTTTTGCCTCTTGAGCTCGGCCTGGAGGGTGCCGAGCGCGTTGTCGACGGATTCGACCAAACTGGCGTAGGCGGCTTCGATCTTGTCGAGTCCGGCCTTTTCGTGCTTCTCAGAGAGCCGCCGGTTCGGCATGATCGGAGTGTGAACCGCGTAGGGGGCAAAGAGCATGAAGAGAGGCTTTTTTGCTTTTGAAGCGTCCGCAATGACCTGGCTCGCTTCGGTGGCGAGTGCTTCTTCGAGGAAGATGTCTTTCCCGTGGTACTTCTCAAGGCCGGGGACGTCGTTGGCGTCTCTTGCGCCAGAGGCAGCAGTTTTTTTGGACGCAAAATTGTCGAGTCCGTAGTAGCTGTTCGGGTTTCCCAGTCCGCCGCCCGCGATGTTGATCTGGAACCCAAGGTTCTTCGGCTCCGCCCCCAGCGTTCCTACAGCACCGAAGTGCGCTTTGCCAACATGAGCGGTCACGTATCCCGCCTCAGCGAAGATTGAGGGAACGGTTCGATAGTCGCCCGGTTGCAGGCCGCGCGAGGTCCATTTGAGCGACGCGGCCGACACGTGATTCGGATCGGTATCCCCGCCGCCGCCAACCCAGTTCGTAATCCCAGTTCGAGCGGGGGAGAGGCCCGTGAGCAGCGCCGTCCTCGACGGCGTACAAACCGTGGCAGAGGAGTAGGCTTGGTTGACCGTAAGGCCCCGTTTTGCCAACTCCTCTAGGTTCGGAGTCCGGAAATGTCGCCCGACCATATTTTGGGAGAGTCCGAACTTGAGCGACGTATCCTGCCAGCCCATATCGTCAACCAAAACAACAATGACGTTGGGGCGCGGAGGCCCGCCGGGTCCGAAGAATACGGCTGCGGCAACAGCAAGACCGATCATATGGTTCCGATTCTACTTCTTAGCTCGCCGCCGGATTGCTCGCAGATGTTAGACTCTTTGCATGCATTGGGAATCGACGGACAATTTTGGGAATTTGTCGGTAGCTACTTCGGCGGCGGGTTCTTTGGAAGAACTGAAAGCCGAGCTAGAGTCGATGATTGATGTGGTGTTTGCCCGGACTCCCGAGGGGGTCCGTTTTAGCGTGGATAAGGGCTATCAGGAGATCGCGGCTCCGACCGATCAACAGGTAACCCATGTGCTGACCGTGCCACTTTTGGCCACCCTAAGCGAGGAAGAAGTGCAGGCAACGTTGCGAGAAGTGCTCGCCCAAATGGGGAGAGAAGCCACCGTTCAGGGAACCTGGTAGGCACATATGGTATCATAGTAGTGCCGCCGAACTTTACACATTCCTTTGCGTGCGGCTTTTCTATGCCAAATACCCAAAACCGGGGTGCATCGCGTGCCGATGCCTCACCCAAACGATACCGAAAATACGCCGCTCCTACAACGATTACGGAGCGACATTCGGATCGAAATCCACGACCGCGACGCGAGTCCACTGCGGTTGTGGAGACTGCCATCGCCCCGATGGCCTTCACTGCACTTGGACTCCCTAACTGGCTTGCAAGTCGGCTCACCCCGATGGGCATTTCTGAGCCTACAGAGATCCAAGAAGCAGCCATTCCGGTCGCTTTGACTGGTGTTGATGTGGTTGGCCTTGCTCAGACGGGAACGGGCAAAACGCTTGCGTTTGGCCTGCCAATGCTTGTAAAGCTTGGTCAATACGACCAAGGGCTGGTGCTTGCACCAACTCGTGAGCTTGCTGCTCAGATTCAAGAGACGTTCCAGAAACTCGGAGTACGAACCGCGCTTCTCATTGGCGGCGCGCCAATGGGTCGACAGGTGAGCCAGCTTCGCTCGAATCCCAAGGTCATCGTTGCGACCCCTGGTCGGCTTGCCGATCACTTGGCCCAGCGAACCGTCAACCTTCGCGATGTTCGCATCGCGGTGCTTGATGAAGCCGACCGAATGCTCGACATGGGCTTCATCGGCCCAATTCGAGACATCCTCAGCAAGACTCCGCAGGATCGGCAGACCCTGCTGTTCTCGGCGACTTTCCCTCAAGAAATTGAGCGATTGGCGTCCGAGTTCATGCGAGATCCCGAGCGAATCGAAGTTGCCAAACAAGGCACCGCGATCGACCTGGTTACTCAAGAGCTTTTGGTTCTCCAAAAGGACGCGAAGCCGGAAATGCTTCGCAAAATTGTGTACGAAGAGAAAGGCACCATCTTGGTGTTCTCTCGAACTCGGCACGGAGCGACCAAGCTCGCAAAGGCAATGCGAAACGACGGCCATACTGCCGCCGAATTGCACTCCGACCGAACTCTCGCTCAGCGAATGAGTGCCCTAAAAGGCTTCAAGACGGGCGAATACCGAGTCATGATTGCGACTGACATCGCCGCTCGCGGAATTGACGTCAAAGGAATCTCCCTCGTCGTCAACTACGACGTGCCAGAGAATCCGGAAGACTACGTTCACCGAATCGGTCGAACGGGTCGAGCTGGCGCCAAGGGCCGAGCCGTGATGCTTGCATCGCCGGATCAGCACCGAGACGTGCGAGACATCGAGAAGCTGATGGGAATGCAACTTGCAATCTCAGAAGACTCTGAGTGCTCGCTCCCCGCTCCCCGCACCCACGGCGGACGACCAGGCCAAGGCGGCAATCGCCCGAGCCGAAATCGCGGTCGAAAGACTGGTGCTTGGCGCGGCGGAAACGGACGCTAAAGTCCACTGATTGGAACGGTTAGCTCGATGGGCTCCGTTCGCTTGGGAATGAGCTGATTGATCGTAATCGGCTCAAGCCCCTGTTGCTTCGACATGAACGGGATGTTTTCCCGATCCATGATCTGGTCTCCTGGCGTAAACATGATTCGCGCGGAGACTGTTTTTTTGTCTTTTGACAGGAACTCCATGCCATGCTCGTGAACCGATTTGAGGTTCGTACAAGTCACTAAGACTCGGGGGCCGTTTGGAGTCTCGGCTCGCTTGAACTTGACGTAACCCGTGTTGAGATAGAGTTTGGGGAAACCATCCGATTCCATCTCGCGCTCAACCTTGACATCTTCGCGGCGGTATACGAACACATTGCCGCGAATGATCACTTTTGAGCCTTTAGCGAGTGGAGTAACTGGCACTTCTTCGATCAGCTTTTCGCTAAAAGTCGAGCGTCGGGGCGTCAGAATCTGCTCGGTTCCGTCCGGTTTCTTGATGAAGGTGGCCGCTTCGAAGCGGATCACCTCATTGGAGTGCATGGGACCGCCTGCGCTGAGGATGGCTTTGACCTTGTTTCCGGGAAGCAATGTTGCCTCGCCTTTGGCGTTGAAGCCAGCCGCACGGGCCGCTGGGGATTCCTGGACAACCTTTTTCTTAGCTGTCGGTACTGCGCTCGTTTTTCGATCAATGAGGACCAGCGAGCCACCGACGACGGCGACGATCGCCAAGATGCCGTAACCTTTGTTTCCTCGCACGACTACTAGTTTGGCACTTTTGAACCTGCCCGTGCCGAATCCTGGTATCACCCGCCCCGCCATTTGAGCCGAAAACTTACATAGTTTCATGTCGTTGAGTCGAGAACTGAGGGATGAAGGATCAAACGCTGGGCGCGTCCGGGCTCTGAGCGATGGCGTTTTTGCAATCGTTTTAACCTTCCTTATCTTCCGCCTGGACATCGCAAAGCTCAGCGATGCTGGTTCCGATAAGGAGGTGCTGAATGCCATCCGCGAGCAAGCCGCTCCGATCCTCGGCTACTTCCTCAGCTTCTTCATCATCGGCGGCTTTTGGATGATGCATCAACGGGTGTTTCGGCACATGTCCAAGTTCAACCGCGAGGCGTACTGGCTCAACTTGCAGTTCCTGTTCTTCCTGTCGATACTGCCCTTAACAACATCGATTCACGCTGGAAATCATGAACTTCGCATTGGATGGTGGCTGTACGCAGGGAACGTCACGATTGCCGGATTGGGGCTTCTGGCGATGTGGCTCAGGGCGACTCGAGACTCGCTGTTGGACAAGACCGTTGACAACGTCGTCCAGGCGTTTTACATCTGGCGACTGGCGACGATTCCGCTCGTCTTCTTAGTCTCGATTCTTGTTTCGTTCATGAACGTCATTGCGGCGCAGTGGGTTCCGCTCGCGGTTCCGCTCGTCTCGTGGATGATCCACAGGGTGTTTGCCCGGCAGCCCGAGTCGAACGTGATCGAGCTTGATCTGGCGGCTTAAGTACACTTAAGCAGTGTCGGAATCGCACTTCACCTTCCCCATTCGCTCAGACAAGCTGACAATGACCTGCTCGGTTCGGTCGACCGTCTATGATGCCCAAACCGAGTTTCAGCGAGTGACGATTCTTGATACCGAGGTGTACGGCAAGGCGCTGTTGCTCGATGGACACATTCAGCTGACGGATTTTGACGAGAAGGCGTACCACGAGGCGCTCGTTCAGATTCCGGCGGTGAACCTTCCTTCGTTTAACAAGGCGCTGGTCATCGGCGGTGGTGATGGCGGCGTGATCCGTGAGCTTTGCCGACACTCGTCGGTGACTCAGATTGACATGGTGGAGATCGACCGGGGCGTGGTGGATGCTTGCCGCAAACACATGCCTTCCCTTTCGGATGGCGCGTTCGACGACTCTCGGGTTCGGTTGCACATTACGGACGCCTTTGCCTGGGTCAAATCGGCGTCGGACCACTACGACCTCATTGTCGTAGATTCGACCGACACCTACGAGGAAGAAGAAGGCGAGATTAGCGAGATGCTTTGGACCTCGGCGTTTTACTGCGATTTGCTTCGATTATTGTCCCCGCACGGCTTCGTGGTGACGCAGGCCGATAACCACGTCTATTGCCCGTATTCGTCGGACGAGGTCTTGGCGTTGTTCGGTTCGGTCTTTCCGGCGAAGGGCTTTTACTTCGCGCTGGTGCCATCGTTCGGCGGATTCTCAGGGTTTGTTTGGGGTTCGCGAGGCGGGGCTCCGGCAGCGAAGTGGTTGCCGAAGTTTGACCGAGATTGGAAGACGCTGAGCGAGGCGAGCTACAATCTTGGGTTTTCGGACTTGAAGTTCTAGGCAAGTCGGTAATCTGCGGCAATGCTTCTCTCGGTCGCACTAGCGTTGCCGTTGACCCGACCCAACATCGTCCTCATCTTTTCGGACGATCATGCCCGGCAGGCGATTTCCGCCTATGGCTCGCGGCTCAACCGAACTCCGAACATCGACCGATTGGCTAAGAACGGGGTGCTTTTTGAGCGGCATTACACCTCGAATCCGATCTGCGCGCCGAGCCGGGCGACATTGCTCACCGGGAAATATAGCCATGTGAATGGGCACAAAGACAACGCATCCGCCTTCAACGGTGCGCAGTCCAACGTCGCAAAGCTCCTTCAAGCGGGCGGGTACGAGACGGCCTGGATCGGCAAGTGGCACCTCGTTTCTGACCCGACCGGGTTTGATCATTGGGAAATTCTGCGAGGCCAGGGCGAGTATTACGATCCCACTATTCTCTCGGCCAGCGGCACAACGAAAGCCCTCGGCTACACCACCGAGGTCATCACCGAAAAGGCCCTCGGCTTCCTAAAGAAGCAGCACGAGAAGCCCTTTTTCATGGTGGTTGGACATAAGGCCCCGCACCGCCCTTGGATTCCTGGGCCGAATAGCCTTGCGATGTTCAAAGGCACGGTGTTTCCCGAGCCAAAAACGCTACGAACCGACTACGCTACGCTTGCCTCCGGCGCAAGAGCCGTGGGAATGCGGATTGACAAAAACCTGCGAGCCACAGACGATTTGTACGTTGGCAAGGCTCCGATGACCTCTAACCCAAAACATCTCGAACTCTGGCAAAAAACCTACGCTAGAGAAGACAAGGAGTATCAGGAGGCAGTGGCAAACGGGGCCGATCTCATGGGCGCCAACTACCAGCGGTATCTGCGGCAATATCTGCGGTGCGTGCACGATGTGGATACCAGCGTCGGGCAGGTGATTGACGCTCTAAAAGTCGCCAAGCTCGACAAGAACACAATTGTGATCTACGCCTCGGATCAAGGCTTTTTCTTGGGCGAGAAGGGGTGGTACGACAAGCGGTGGTTCTACGAGCCATCTGCGGGGACGCCGCTCGTGATCTCGGCACCAGGAATGAAGGCGCGGCGGGTGAAGGCACTCTCCGAGAACGTGGACCTCGCACCGACGTTGCTGGATTTTGCCAACCTCAAGCCAGGCCCTGCGATGCAGGGAACCAGCCTAGTCCCCTCGATGCAGTCCGGCAAAGGCTCCAAGGAATACGCTTACGGACACTTCTATGAGAGCAACGACGGCGAGCACAAAGTGCCGAAGTTTGTGTCGATTGTCGGCGACCGATACAAGCTGATTTGCTACTACGAGCTCAAGGAGTTCGAGCTTTTTGATCTGAAAACCGATCCTACGGAGTCCTCGAATCTCTGGAAGAGTTCGGGTTCGCTAGGTGAAGAGCTATTCCGGGACCTGATCTCAAAAATGCGCGAAGTTCGCGAAGAGGTGGCGGTCATCAATTCTGTTCGGGATGCTCGCGGCTAGGTTCAACTCGACTTTTCGCTCCGGTATCCTGAACCTAGCAAATTCAAATGGATTATCGACGCAGTTACATCAAGCAGCTTTTCGACCTCGCTCCGGGAACCGAGGCGACGGCGTTCGGGTGGGTGAAAACCCGCCGCGACAGCAAAGGTCTCTCCTTTGTTCAGCTGAATGACGGTTCTACGTTCAAGGATTTGCAAATCATCGTTGACGCTGGAGTGGTCGATGACGAGCTACTGAAGAAGGTCACCACTGGCTCCTGCGTTGCGTTTTCAGGAGTGATTGTAGAATCTCCCGCCGCTGGGCAGGCAGTGGAGTTGAAGGCCTCTTCGCTTGAGATTTTCGGTGAAGCCGATCCGCTGACTTATCCGCTCCAAAAGAAGGGAGCGACGATGGAATTCCTGCGCGAAAAGGCGCACCTGCGGGTTCGCGGGAACACCTTCGGAGCGGTTTTCCGGGTGCGAAATCAGCTCTCCCAAGCCGTTCACCAGTTTTTCGACAAGCGCGGTTTCCACTACATCCACACCCCAATCATCACCGCTAGCGACTGCGAAGGCGCGGGCGCGATGTTCCAGGTCACGACGGCCATGGAGCACAGCGAGGACGGCTACAAGCTCGTCCGGAAGGACCCCGCCGACGACTTCTTCGGCAAACCTTCCTACCTGACCGTCAGTGGCCAGCTTGACGCCGAGACTCTCGCGCTTGGCCTCACCAACGTCTATACCTTTGGCCCCACGTTCAGAGCCGAGAACTCGTCCACCAGCCGCCACCTCGCCGAGTTCTGGATGATCGAGCCGGAAATGGCATTCTGCTCGCTAGAAGGCGACATGAACCTCGCCGAAGAGTTCCTTCGAGAGACCATTCAGCACGCGCTGGATCACTGCAGAGCCGATCTCGAATTCTTCAACCAGCGCATCGAGCCGGAGCTTTTGAAGACCCTCACCCACGTCGTGGAGAGCGGCTTCGAGCGGATGACTTACACCGAGGCCGTCAAGCACCTTGAGGCCAGCGGAGAGAATTTCGAGTATCCCGTCAGCTGGGGCACTGACCTCCAGAGCGAGCACGAGCGATGGCTCACCGAGGTCAAGGTTGGCCGACCGGTGATTCTCACTGACTACCCGAAGGAGATCAAGGCCTTCTACATGAGGTTGAACGACGACGGTAGGACTGTTCGAGCGATGGACGTTTTAGCTCCGCGAATCGGCGAAATCATCGGCGGATCTCAACGCGAAGAGCGACTGGACGTGCTTGAGCGGCGTATCTTGGAAGCAGGATTGCCGATCGAAGCGTACTGGTGGTATCTCGACCTCCGCCGATTCGGCTCAGTGCCTCACGCGGGCTTTGGTCTCGGCTTCGAGCGATTGATGATGTATGTGACGGGAATGAAGAATATCCGGGACGTGATCCCCTACTTCCGCACCCCCGGCAACGCGGATTTCTAAATGGCAAAAAGTCGCTTCCAGATGGACCCGCGCATCAAGCGCGAGCTCATGGGTCAGCGGCGGTTGCTCCTGCTCGGCCTGTTCTGCACGGGACTCAGTGCGGCTCTGTACGGGTCTTCGATGGGCCTCATCCGCAGGCTCCTGAAGGACCTCGAGAAGATTGGTCAGACCCGTGCGATCGAGGACTTCGACGCGATGAAGATTAGCACGTTGATGATCATCGGCGTGTTCGTCTTACGCTACTTCTTTACCCGCGGGCAGACCTACTATCTCGCCGAGGCCGTAGCTAGACTCACTAATGGCCTGCGCCAAAGGCTCCTCAACAAACTCCTTAAACTCCCCGTCACATATTTCAATGAGAAGCGGGCTGGGTCGATTCAGAGCGTATTGACGAACGACGTAAACGTCTTTCAATCTGCGGTACAGATCCTTCGAGATTCGATCGAAGCCCCGCTCAAAGCGATCGTAGCCCTGGTACTCATCATCGTGATTCAGTGGCAGATGGCAATGATCACGTTTCTCATGATCCCCATCATGGGCATCATCGTTCAACGAAACGCGAAGAAAATGCGCATCGCCCAAAAGCAGGTTCAAGTCGACCTCGCCGAAGTTGGTGCGGTGACCCAAGAAGTACTCCAAGGCGTTCGAGTCGTCAAGGCATTTGGAGCCGAAGACCAAGTGAATCGTGACTATGGACGACTGCTGCACACGAGTCTCAAGAGCCAGCTGCGAGCAGCCCTGCTGGTAGCGCGGCTTAGGCCACTCGTTGAACTCCTCGGTGCCGTGGGCCTTTGCGGCGCAATCCTGATCGGGGGCTGGCTAGCTCTGAGCGGAAACATGACGGTCAGCGATATGGCGGCTCTCGCGTTCGCCCTCGACGCCATCAACCAGGGCTTCCGAGGTATCTCTAACCTTTCATCCACCTACTCCTCCGTTCAAGGCGCTGCCGACCGAATCTATTCCGAAATCCTAGACGTTCCCCTCCCTCCCGAGCACTCCGGTCGCCAAACTCTCGAAGCAGTCAACGGCCTCATCGAATTCCGGGATGTCTCATTCGTCTACCCCGACGGAACATGGGCCCTACGAAATGTTTCCTTCGCAATACAGCCCGGAACCTCGCTGGCCCTTGTCGGCCCGAGTGGAGCGGGAAAATCGACCGTTGCTGACCTCCTCCAACGATTTTACGAGCCAACCACTGGTTCGATTTACCTCGATGGAAACGACATCAAACACCTCGATGTCAACTGGCTCCGAAGCCAGATCGGCGTCGTTCCACAGCACACCTTCCTGTTTGCGGGTGGCATCGACGAGAACCTCCGACTCGGCACCCCCGACGCCTCCGACGAGCGGCTCACAAATGCGCTCCAAATGGCTCACGCCGAAGACTTCTCCCGCGAGTTCAGAGACCGAAATGTCCCGGTTCTTGGCGAAAGAGGTGTCCGACTCAGCGGCGGGCAGATGCAACGCATCGCCATTGCCCGCGCCTTAGTGCGTGATCCATCGATTTTGCTCCTCGACGAAGCCACCAGCGCACTCGACGCTGAAAGCGAGAAGGCGGTTACGGCGGCTTTGCAAGAAGTGATGGAGACCCGGACAACGATGTTCATCGCCCACCGCCTCACAACTGCGGCTCGCGCTGATTCTATTCTTTTCCTCAAACGCGGCGAGGTGATCGAGCAGGGCTCGCACACCGAATTGATGGCTAAGAACGGCCAATACTCCCTCCTCTTC
This sequence comes from Fimbriimonas sp., assembly GCA_965248555.1. Lineage (GTDB taxonomy): Bacteria > Armatimonadota > Fimbriimonadia > Fimbriimonadales > Fimbriimonadaceae > Fimbriimonas. The sequence continues at coordinate 1,564,483 of CBDFJP010000002.1, forward strand.
AAGGCCTTTAGCGATGGGCTTTTGGAGGATAATCTTGGCTAACCTGTCGCTGTGCCAACTCACGATCGGACGGCACGAGGCACTGATCCAAGACATCTCAATTGACCTAGAACCAGGACAGATTTTTGTTCTTCTTGGCCCGAACGGCTCCGGAAAGTCTACTTTCATGCAATCGCTTTGCGGCATGATTCGGTCTCTACACGGTTCGGTGCGGCTGGACGATCAGGACGTCACGACGATGCGGCATGCTGAACGGTGTCGAAAAATCGCCTGGGTTCCGCAGGAGGAGTTCGTGGAGTTTGGATGGACCGCTCGCGAGTTCGCCGCCCTCGGACGAGCGGCGCTTTCAGACTCGGTTTTTGAGTCCAGAGCAGATCGCGAAGCTACCCAGGAGGCACTTCGCCTCTGCGATGCCGAAGAGTACGCCGACCGACCGATGAACGAACTGAGCGGCGGCGAGAGGCAAAGAGTCCGTATTGCGAGGGCTCTGGCGCAAGATGCCGATATCCTGGTGCTCGACGAGCCGGCGAGTCAGTTGGACATTGCTCACGTTCTCTCGGTACTCGACCTCATCAGCCAACTTGCCGTACACGGAAAGACGATCATTCTCAGCGTTCACGAAGTGAATCAAGCCTTACGACTAAGGGCAAAATGGGGGTTTATCAACCAAAAGCGACTCGAGGTTTTCGAGTCGCTAGGGGATATTCATGCGTCTGGCGTTCTTGCCAGAACCTACGAAACCGACTTTAGGGTGATAGACAGCCAGACCGTAGTCGCAACTAGTTCTTGTCGTACCACTGGCTCGACGTAGACGACGAGTTCGGTACTGGCTTGTAAACCTCATCTTCAGGCTTGATGATCACGGGCTTTTCCGGTAGCCCCCCCTCCCTGCCTCCCATCGGCCCGCCAGGCTTGCCTTTGATTTTGAGAGCTTGTACAGACCCTTGCATTGCCTGAGCAAGTTCGCCGCCAGCGGCTTTTGTATCCGGTGCCGGAGTCGGGGAGTTTGCCATTTTTGCGCGTTGCTCGTTCATCGCTCTTTCCTGAGCAAGTTTCATTTTGTCCTCATTGCTGAGCCGCTCCTCACTGAAAGGTTTGGCGGCAATAAAGAGTCCGATTCCGGCAAAAACGGCAACGGTAATGAGGGCGACGGGCGATTTACGTTGTTTCATGGCTTTTCTGAATAATTGCGATTCGCTAGACTATTGTAGAAGATGTTGATGCTCGCAAGTTTCTTGCCAAGGAGAGTCCTGCCATGAGAATTGCGATTGACGCCCGGCTGATTAGCGGAACAAACACGGGAGACAGCACCTATTGGACTTGTCTCGTCGACACTTTGATCCACGAACACCCCGAACACGAGATTATCTTCTTTTCCAACAAACCTCGCCCCCGAGAAGTTCCCTTTGGGTCTCGTTGCACCTGGAGCGAGATTCCTGGAGGAGGTCGATGGTGGAGTCTCGTGAAGCTTCCCATGGCGGCGAGGAGGGCTAAGGCGGATGTCTTGCACGTTCAATACTCACTCAGTCCGCTAGCTAAGAACGGAGTGACGACGATCCACGACACCTCGTTCTACATCGGCCCCGAATGGTTTTCGGCGGGCGATCTTCGTACCCTGCGGCGTTCGATCCCTCTGGCAGCGAGGGTTGCGAAGAGGATTTTGACCGTCAGCAACTCCTCCAAAGCTGAGATCGAACGGTTCATTCCTTCTGCTAAGGGAAAGGTCGTGGTTGCCTACAACGCCCGTCCGCCGTGGATTTCTCCATTACAGGCACCTGAGCGAGAAGCGATCCTGCGCGATTTGGGAGTCAAGGAGCCATTCCTGCTGACCGTCGGCACAAACTGGGCTCGCAAAAACCAAGAATTGGCGGTCGCGGCGGTCAATGGGCTTCCCGCTTCGCTCCCCCATAAACTAATCGTCACCGGAAAGGCGACCCAAAAGCTGGCTTCCAACCGGGTGCAGTCGGCGGGATATGTCTCCGAAAAGCAACTCAGCGCTCTGTACTCCTCTGCCTCACTCTACCTTGCGCCGAGCCTGCACGAGGGCTTCGGAATTCCGCTGGTCGAGGCGTTCGCCTGTGGTTGCCCCGTGATCTGCGGCATAGGCGGCGCAATGCCGGAAGTGGCCGGAAATGCCGCTCACATCATGAATTCCTATGCCGCCGCAGATTGGACCGCGGCGATTACAGAACTCCTGGGTGACCCAAGTAAACTGGAATCCCTGCGCCAGAAGGGGATCGCCCGAGAAAAGCATTTCACCTGGTCAGAGTCGGCCCGGCAACACATCCGAGCCTATGAGGAAGCATGCCAAAGTTCGACGAGCGACTCTTAGAAATTCTTGGGAATCCCAATCACGCCGACCGTCCGCCATTCCGGCGCGAGGGCGAATTTTTGGTCTGCACCGTCACCGGAGACCGATATCCCATTACCGAAGGCATTCCCCAGTTGCTCCCAGAGGATAGAATCGTAGGCAGCGATGAGTGAATCGATCTTCAAAATCCTGGTGCTTCATGGCCCCAACCTCAACCTGACGGGCTTTCGAGAGCCGGATGTCTATGGCAAAAAGCCGCTGGACGACATTGATGACGACATCAAGGCCGAATGTGCTCGCCTTAGCATCGAGTCCCGAATCATCCAGTCCAACTCCGAAGGGATCCTCATCGACACGATTCAAGAGCATCGGAAATGGGCGGATGGCATCATCATCAATCCGGGCGGCCTCACTCACTATTCGATCGCTTTGCGCGATGCGCTCTCCAGCGTCCGGCTACCTGTCATCGAAGTTCACCTCTCAAATGTCCACGCTCGCGAGGAGTTTCGGCACAAAAGCGTCGTCGCACCCGTGTGTGTAGGGCAGATCGTTGGTTTTGGTGGCTTTGGCTACGTTCTCGCCATCCAGGCTCTTTTGAACCTGCAGAAGGAAGTTGTTTAATGTCTAATCTCGTTCGATTACGCGCCGCCCTCGCCTCTGGAGGATTTTCGGCGGCTCTCATCTCTTGCCCGACCAATCTGTTGTGGCTCACCGGGTTTACCGGTTCTTTTGGCTACGTGGTGGTCACGGCTACCGACGCAGTTTTCCTGACAGATAGCCGTTACACCATTCAGGCGCAGGAGCAAGTGTCGGGTATGGAAATCAGGAGCTTCGCCACCCCGAAGACGCGCCTGCAGGCGCTTTCGGAGGTGCTCTCCGATTTGAAAATTAGCGAATTGGGGTTCGAGTCGGTCAACACCACCTTTTCCCAGTACCTGACTTGGTCAGACAAACTGGAAGGAGTTTCGCTCAAGCCACTTGGCGATGTAGTCGAAAATCTGCGAATGGTCAAGACAGAAGCCGAGATTGCTAAGATTAGGCGCGCCTGCGAGCTCACCGACGCCTGTTTCAGCCACCTTGTCCGCATGATTCAGCCCGGCATTTCGGAGTATGAAATCCAGCTTGAAATGGAGTTCTTCATTCGCCGCCACGGTGGAGATTTGTCATTCGAACCCATCGTCGTATCTGGCCCAAACAGCGCCAGGCCACACGGAAGGGCCACCGACAAGCAACTCGCCCTCGGCGAGTTTGTCACGATGGACTTTGGCGCGCAATTGGATAGCTACTGTGCGGATATGACCCGAACAGTGGTGGTCGGAAAAGCCGACGAGCGCACGAAAGAGGTCTACAACCAAGTTCTGAAAGCTCAACTGGCATGTATTGAAATGATGAAACCCGGAGTCGTCGCGGAGACGGTCGACGCAAAGGCCCGCGAAGTCTTCGATGAACTTGGCTTAGCCAAGCACTTTGGACATGGATTAGGCCATGGTCTAGGGATTCTGGTTCACGATACTGGGTCGCTCGGAGTCGGTAGCAAAACCGTTCTTGAGCCAGGCCAAGTCTGGACAGTTGAACCCGGCGTATATATTGAAGGCTGGGGCGGATGCCGAATCGAGGACAACGTCGTTGTCACCGAAACCGGCGTGATTAACCTCACCGGCAGCACCAAAGAACTCCTCGAACTCCCGACCGCATGAGCACCGCTCCCTCCGGACTCAGGATCGAAAATCTGGCCTTAGTCAAGGGCGGAACGAGCCTGAGCCTGGAAGTGATGCCCGGCCAAGCCATCGCCATCGTCGGCACCGCTGGTTCCGGCAAAACCGCCCTGCTTCGGGTGTTGTCGGGTCAACTAAGGCCTGCTTTGGGTTCGTTTTCTGCCGGCTCAGATTGCCGATTGCTTGATGAAAGGCAAATCCCCAAGCGAGGGCGCATCGACTCGCTTGCGAGGCTCAAGGGCGGAGCCTCGGCGGCGACTCGCACCAGCGAGGCCCTCAACGCCTGCGGCTTATGGGATGTTCGCGCAAACTCTGTCTCCGACGCCTCCCCCGGCCAACTCGCCGCGATGTGCCTTCTACCTGCCCTGTGCGAGCATGCTCAGATCCTGATGATCGACATGCTGATCGATCTTGTTGACCCCAAGACTCGGCGCGACATCCTTTTAAGCCTCGAGGCCAGACGCCGGGACCAGGGGCAGATTCACCTTATCACGACGAACCAAGTCGATATCATCGAGCAGTGCGACGCGGTTGTGGTCTTAAAGGACTCCAGCTTCCGGGCCTCGTCCTCCATCGAGGCTCTTCGAGCCAGAACCGTTCCCGGCGAAGTCATTATCGAAACCACCCGTTCCCATGCCATCCGAGCCATGGTCGAGCCGTTTGCCATTAAGGTCACCGAAGTTCCAGAGGGGCTTCGGGTCGAGACTTTTGAGGGGCAAGAGCTCGCCCAGAAGCTGATGATCGCTGGCTACGGCGATGTTCGCTGCACCCTTATTCGCCGCCCCTCGTTGACCGACGTTCTCGCGACCCTACTCTGAATTCTTGCGCTTACGCTTGGCCTCCAGAAGAGCCGATCCCGCACTATCAAGATTCGGAGCCGGTACCTCTGGTTCAACCGCCGCAGGCGGCTCTTCACGGATAATCCTCGTTGGGCTCGCTGGACGCACCGGCACTGGCTCAACCGGTGCAGCCTTGACTTTCTTCAGCGTTTTCAGCCGAGCAACATCCGTGCTTTCGCGTTGCTTCGGCTTGCGCTCAAACAGCTTCCAGAACGGGACGCTGATGCGGCGATTTGCGATATCCAGCGGCAAAATCAGCAGGGCGAGGAGTAGCAATGTCGGCCAAATTTCTGTGAGCGACTCGCCCGGAATCGTCGCGCGGCGATGCACCTCTTCCGGTTTGCTCAATTGTTTTCCGCCCGTCGCCATTGCAACCTCGTTCAGCAAGCTGGAATTCGTCTTGAGCACCCGATACTCCGCCGGGTACGCCACCGAGACCCCGGCGGTCTGAACCCGGCTTCCGCCCTTTCCATCCGACTCGACGACGCTCACGATGTAGCTCCCCGTCGCCGCGACGTTGAACTCCCCTTCGTAAGTCCCCGGCGCGGTCTGGAGCAAGTTCAACTCCTGGCTCTTACCGTCCGGCGACGCAACCCGCACCGGGGTCTCGGGAGCATCCAGGAGATTCCCACTGTTATCCCGGCCAACCACCGTAACCTTCGATTTTCCGCCCGCCTCGCTCACCGCGACCTGATAGTTATTCTGCGGAGCTTGACGGCCAATCGCCCGAATCTGCTGTGACCAGAACGTCGCAAAGCCATCCCAGCCGACCCAAGATTTCGCCCAGCGGGCCTTTGCGTCGCTCGTGAATGCCATCGTCTGCGCCAATCCCGCTCGCCCATGAAGTAGCAGCGGATCGTCCTTCTTAGTCTTCAAAATCGTCTTCGCAAGCGGCTTTGCTTCCGTCAAACAATAGGCCAAAAGTGGCGGAGAACCGCCCTCCAAAACCCCCTGAATCGACTCATCCAACTGAGTGATCTTCGGCAAAAACGCGCCCTCTTCGATGGCACTGCGAGACATGACCGACGTGTCCTGGGTGAAAATCGCCGGAAGCTGGTTGGCTTTGATGGCCAAATAGAATCTACCGTGCCCTATGAAAGCGAGTTTCTTTAGATTTGGAACGTCCTTTCCATCTCCGATAGCAACGACCGAAGTCGTGATCTTTTGGGCAAACATTCGGCTCGCAGTCTCAAAAACGCCGTCCCAATCCGTCGAATCCGCGCCGTCCGCCAGCAAGATGAAGTGCCGAGTCTTGCTCGGCTCGTTCTTCAGAATCTCTTCGGCCTTGAGAATGCTAGGTCGAACATAAATCCCTCCGCCCGTCACCGCAAGCTTTCTCGCACCAATGATCGCGTTCTCCTTGTTCGCCGCGCTCTGCATCGGCGCAACGATCTCGATACCGTCGCTGCTCCCCGCCACCCCGACCCGGTCCATTGGCCCGAGCATTTTGATCGTCTCCTCTGCCGCACGCGAGGCGAGTTTGACCTTCGGCACCCCGTCTTCCTCGGCTCCCATCGAGCCAGAACAATCGGCGAGGATAAATACAGACGCCGCCGCCAGAGACTTCTTTTGCCGAATGTTCAAATCAACTGGCAAAGCTTCCGTCACGGGTGAGCCGTACCAACCCCCAGGCAGGAACGAATCTTCGCCGCCAATCATCGCCAGTCCGACACCACTATCCCGCGCCGCGCCTACCAAAGCCTCCTGAAAACTCGGCGGGACCAACGTGGCGTTGATATCGTTCAGAACGACGCTGTCGTACGACTGCAGCTGTTCCGGCCTGCTTGGCAACGAACCCGGAAAAACCAGATCGACACTTAGCCCTGACTTCAAAAGCGCGTCAAATAGCGATTTATCCTTGTCATTCGCCTGTACCAAGAGCAATTTTGGGCGGCCCCGCACGTTGATAAAGCCCGCCCCGACGTTGTTCCTGGGGTCGGAATCGCCCGCCGCCGCCAAGGTTGCCCGGTAACGAACCAGGCCGACATTTTTGACCACCTGCTTGACCAAAACCGAGTTTCGCCCGTCGTGCAGGCTGACCTGTTTGCGGTCAATGACCGTTCCGTCTCGGTCGATGGTCAGTACTCCCGACGAGATCCCCTGCGAGTCAATCTTCACAGCTAGGTCAAACGGCTGATCTTCTTTCCCGGAATCGGGGAGTTCGAGGCTACTGACGAGGGCTTCTGCACCCGACTTTTCGCCGCCCAGCGGGACGAAGTCCAAGGTGATGTTGTCGGTGTTGGCAGAGGCGGCAGCGGCGCGAAGCTCGCCCCGAGTCTCGTTGCCGTCGCTCAGGACAACTGCCCGGCGAGCTTTTCCGGGCGGGAACATCGCGCTAGCAAGCCGAACGGCGCCCGCCAAATCAGAGTTGCTCGCCTCGACTTTTGACTCGATCCGCCGCACCTCACGCCGCCCCGCTGGGGCCGATTCGATGAGCGCATTCGCGCCAAAAGCAACGATCGCCGCCTGGTCGCCATCCGGCATTTTTGCGACGGCTTGCGAGATGAAGTCTTCCTGCTTCTGACGGTCAATATCCCTGATCGAATCCGACCGGTCAACAAGGAAAATTGTACAAGAGCCCTGGTTCTGCCGGTACAAAATGGGGCCCATCAGCGACAAGACTGCCAACGCATATAACAGTGCTCGAAGCACGAACGCAACCCGCTTGCGCCGCTTCGCCATGCCGCGAATCATTCGGTGCCCAAACCACAAACTAAGCCCCAAGGGGATCAGGAGGAGCACATATTCGGGCGATGCAAACCGAATCAACTTTTCCTCGCATAGAACCACCACTCGAAGACCAAAAAGCCGAGAGCGAGGAGGGCGAGGTACCGCCAGAAGTCGGCGAGGCGGTACGGAGTTTGGGTTGCTTTGACGGTGCTCTGGCCCAACACGACGTCGGGCTTGACCGCGATGTCGGACTCGATGTCCGACCGAAGGTTGACGGTGAGTTTTTGGTCGCCAAGCTTGTAGTCTCCGGCTTCCGCGAGGCCGGGGAAAGTGATCACGCCATCCGTGGGCTCTAGTTTGCGGTTACCGTCGCTCGGTGTCACTAGGGTCTGTGGCACCGTTGTTCGATAGGCGAAGCTACGCCCGGTTTGGCTCACCATTTCCGAGCCTTGGGAACCCGAACCCACGAAATCGAGCAGGTTGGCGACAAAGATCGGGAAGCTCACCTGGAGCGGAAAATCGCTGTTCATCGGCTCGAATCCAACCCAAACCCGCTTCTGCTCGCCCTCTTGGATGGCAATTAACGGGCGATCTTTGCTGGAGGCAATGACGGTCGCCTCGGCGGGTAAATCGAGCTGTTTTGAGGCGTCGATATAGAGATTCTCAAGCCCGGTTCCGGCGGTGAGCGGATGGGCTTTGACGTCGTCCGCTACTGGTGAATCGATCTTGGTCTTGCCATTTCCGAACGAAATCGTCGCACGGCTCTCGACCGGCGAAGGAGCGACGCCGTCAAAGATTATGAGGTCATACTTCGACGGCTTCCCTTTCCCTTCGCTCAGCGGAAGTTCTTTGGCGGTGTCCAGGCTAACTCTAGTGTCGAGCAGGAGGGCGCGCTCCAAGAACGGGTCTCCTTTGGCGATCAGAAGGACGCTGAGATTGGCGTTAGGATCGACCAGGGTGGTGAGTTGGTTATCGGCTTCGAGCAGATCCTTCGCCGAGCTTTCGGCTCGCAATGCCTTGGTGTTCGCAGGAGCAAAGCACCTTATTCCGGCGGACTTCAGGCTCGGAATCGTGAGTTTTTGGGCCTGGATGAGCTTGCCGTCGGCATAGATCGCGACATCGGTTTTGGCCTCATTAAGGCCGAAATTCTTCAAACCGCAATACACCTCCGTCCCCTTCGGGCTCTTGGTCGCACCCAGCGATTGGATGGCCAAATTCTCCTGCCGGGAGCCGATGCTCTTGTACACCACGGCAGCTTTTCCAGGTGAGAAGTCAGTGATCTTTGTAAAACATCCGTCGGAGAGTACGAGGATTCGGGCACCATCGATTCCGCTGACTAGTGCCGCCGCGAGGCGCAGAGCCTCCGCCATATCGCCTTCCGTGTCAGTCGGCTTCAGTTGCCCTAAGGCCGACCGATGCGCACCGGGATCGTTTGATAGGGGACTCACAACTTTGGGGACGTTTGCGGCCGTGAGAATCGCAATCTGATCCCCCACACCAGCCGAACCTACCGCCTCGTTAGCGAGCTGTTTTGCCTGTTCGAGGCGGTTCGGCGAAACATCCGTCGCTCGCATCGAAGCCGAGTTGTCCACAACAATCACCGTCGTCGTCCCCAGCAAACCCTTTTGCTTGAACTGCGGCCTCGCTAACGCGAAGCACGTCAGAGCCGCGATGAGAAGCTGGAGCACAAGAAGCCAGTTGAATCTGAGCTTTTGGAAGAGGCTATTGGCCCGAATCTCCTCCGTGTGGCTCGGCCACAGAAAGCTGGCGGGGATTCGGACATCGAGTCGCCGCATTCGGAGCAAGTACAAAGCAACGATGGTTCCGCCCAGTGGGAGCAGCCACCAGAACATCGATGGGTTTTGGAAGCTCAAACGAACCACCTTTCCGGCTTCATCCGCCGAGAGATCGTGTGTTCGAGATTCTCGCTGGTCTGAACAACTAGGTGCTTCCCACCCGTGTGCTGGATGGCTTGGCGGAGGGCTTCGATGTGAGTATGGAGATTGGTTTTGTAAGCGAGTAAGGTGTCGCGATTGACCGTGAGCTCGGCGATCTGGTCGTTCTCGGAGTCGATAAGCCGCAGATCGCCTTCCAGGTCCGGCTCGATCTCGCCGTCGTCCAAAACCTGTGCCATCCAGACCTCGAACCCGCGACCGCCAAGTGCACGAATCGCCGGCGGAAGCCCCTCATCCAGGCCATCAGATACAAGAATGACCAATCCAGGCTTCACCGAGCCCTTGAGAAGCGATTGGGTCGCCTGGGCAATCCCCTTCTCCCCTTGAGCAAGACTATCAACGCGGGCAAAGAGGTTCCGAACATTCGCCCTTCCCCGAAGCGCTTGCGCCGGAGGAGCCGCTTGCGACCCGTTCACAAGCCGAACCGCGTCACCGCCAATCAGCGCCACCGTCCCCAGCGCCGCCGCGAGTTTGCTCGCCACCCCGGCCTTCTCCGGTTCACCAAAGTTCATGCTCGCCGAGTTATCTACCGCCAGATACAAAATCAGGTCTTCCTCATCCTGATAAGTTCTCAACACTGGGGTCTCTAAGCGGGCCAAAACATTCCAGTCCAGGTGCCGGAGGTCATCCCCATCTGAGTAGTTCCGAAAGTCGGCAAACTCGATGCTGATTCCCTTCCGTTTGCTTACCCGCTCGCCTTTGGTCGCGCCACGGAAGGCGCGGCTCGGGTTGAGCCGCAGACTTTCGAGCAGGCGGGTTTCACGCGGGCTGAGCATCGTTCTCAGACTCGAATCGTGTCTCGATCCTTGCTTTCCAAGTGCGCCAAAGCGTCCGCCACAATCTGGTCAGCCGTCACTCCGTCAGCCTCTGATTCATAGTTGAGAATCAGCCGGTGCCGCAAAACCGCAACCGCCGCCTTCTTAATGTCATCCTTGGCGACATTAAACCGCCCATCGAGCAAAGCCATCACTTTTCCCGCCGTACAGAGGCACTGCGCCCCACGAGGCGAAGTCCCATAACGTACATACTTCTGCACTGACTTACTCGCCCCAGGCGAGTCTGGGTGGGTCGATAACGCCAGCTCCAACGCAAAATCCAGCACCGCCTCCGACATCGGCACCTCGCGCGAAACGTGCCGCATCCGAATCACGTCCTCGCCCGTGGCTACGGGAGACAAAGTCGCCGAATCGGCTCCTGTGGTACGCAAAACCACGTTTTTCAGCTCCTCCTTTGTAGGATATGGGACAATGAGCTTGAAGAAGAACCGATCCAACTGCGCCTCTGGTAGCGGGTAGGTACCTTCCTGTTCGACCGGGTTCTGGGTCGCCATCACCAAGAACGGCTCGGCCAAATCGTGCCGCTTTCCGCCCACTGTCACCGACCTTTCCTGCATCGCCTCAAGCAACGCCGATTGAGTCTTCGGAGTCGCGCGGTTGATCTCGTCGGCCAGAACGATATTCGCAAAAATCGGCCCACGGCGAAACTCGAACGAGCGGTTTTCGCCCAGAATATTCGTCCCCGTCACGTCAGCCGGCATCATATCCGGCGTGAACTGCACCCTGGAAAAATCGAGCGACAGCACGCTCGCCAGCGAGCGAACCAGCAACGTCTTCCCGAGCCCCGGCATGCCCTCCAGCAAAACGTGGCCGTTCGCCGCCAGGCCAATGAGCACGTGTTCGACAATATTGTCTTGCCCAACGACGGCTTTGCCGACCTCGGTGCGGATGCGGTTGAAGGTTTCTCTGAACCAGATTGCGTCTTGTTCTGCCATGGTTTTCCTATTTGCTAAGGCTGTCGAAATAGCGCTTGACTCGCGCCTGATGCTGTTTGGGAATGTCTTGTTTCTTGAGAGCCGACTCTGCTTTTTGCTTGTAGCTGGGCAGCACTTTCTCGTACGGAACGCTTGACCGCGTGCCCTTAAAGGTCGGAGCTTTGATCTCAAAAGTCATCTCGGGACCGGGGCGCATGGGGTCGCGCTCGGTCGGGGCAAAGGTCGGTGTTCCCTTCCCCTTGCCCTGAATCGGATCACTCTTGTTGACCACACCTGAGTCGAAGAGCATCGTGTCGTTATCTGGGCCGGGTCCATTGCCACCCATTCCCATTCCGAGTCCAAGTCCAAGTCCCGCGCCGATTCCTTGACACTGTCCCAGCTCCTCCGCCTTCTTCAACGCCTCCAAAAGCTGCTTCAAATACTCTTCCCGAGCTTTATCATCCTTCAATGACTTCAAAAACTCCTCGATTTTCCGCCGCATTTCCGCCATTTGCTCCTTCGTGAGCTTTGGCTTCCACATGTTGTCCTCTTCACCCTTTGCGGCCTCTTTCATCTTCTTGCGAAGTCGCTCCAGTTCCTTCTGAATCTCCTTCATGAGGGGGTCGTTTTGCAGCTTGGCAAGGATGTCTCGTGCCTCTTGCGAGAGCTTCATATTCGCAAGCTGCTTCTCAAGCTCCGAGAGCTCCTTTTTGGCTACCTCAAGAGCCTTTTTTGCCTCCGCCATCTGCTTCTCAAGCTCTTTCTTCTCCGCTTCGCTCAGGTTCAGATTCTGCATTTTCTGACTCAAAGAGTCCATTTTCTGTTGAGCCTTGTTGACTTCCTGCTTTGCGCTATCCGCCCTCTCCTCGGCGTCCTTCATTTTTTGGTCAAACTCGCCCTGATCCAAGTGGACGTCGGACATGTTCACATCCTTGAGCCCCGCTTTTTCAAGCTCAGCTTTCTCCATTTTCTCCAGCGCACTTCCGCCTTTTTTGATGTCGTCGAGGGCTTCCGTCGCCTTCTGCTTGGCAAGCTCGGCGGCGTCTTTGGCGAGCTCTTCCTTCTTGATCATCGCCTGTTTGGGGTCAATTCGGGCTTTCTCGTAGTCCTTCTGCAAGCGCATCAGGTCCTTTTGAAGTGCCTGAAGATCTGGAGAGATCGACTTCTTTTTGGCGCCGTCATCAAACATCGCTTTCTTCAGATTTTCCAGCCGAGCCGCCTCCTTCTTCATCTCTTCCTTCTCAGCCGGATTCGCGCTGAGGTTCAGCAGAGAGCTAGAACTGAGCGCAAAGATCAGGAAAGCAACGCCAGCAGTACCAAGCCCGGAGTTCTGGAGCCAGCCCCATCGGGCGGGAAAAATCGTTTTGGGATCGGTTGTGGTGATCTTCTCAAGCGCATCTCGCTGGACTTCGGCAGCGTATTCATCATCCTCGCCCAGCTCCAGGGCCGTACTCAGCCGGTCCTTCAGTGCTGCGCGGCGGTCGATGCTCTGCGCAACCGCGTTATCGCTCGGCTTCCTGAACCAGCCAATCAGCACCCCAACGGCGGCCCCCGCTAATACGAGCGCCACCAACCAAGGCCACTCGGTATACGCAACGCCCTTGAAATCCAGAAGGCTCCAAACAACCGCCGCAATCCCGCTCACAAGAACGCCGAGCCATAGCCCGCGTAAGGCGTAAAGCGCGCGAATTCGGCGTCGGAATGGCGAGAGATGTTCAGTGGCAATCATTGAGAATTTCCTCGAAGAAGTTTGAGGCGGCTGTTGAGGGCGACGATCAGAATAACGCTTACCACCATCAACAGAGTGCCGTGGATCGCCGCAAAGTAGGAATGATCAATCCCACAGAAAAGGCTCGATATCACGTTCATCGCCCAAAATCCTTCCACTCGCTGAAGCGATTCCGGAGCAATGATGCTGAGGAAGAACGTCGGCACAAGCGCGATGCCAACGAGGGAGAACAAGCTCATTGTCCGAGCGCGGGAGATGTTCTGGTGCCTCGCGGCGGACAGGATTCCGCAAGCCCACATCAGTGTCCAGATGCCAGCAGCTAGAAGCAGATACATGAGAAACATCGGCTCTGTGAGTAGCGCAAGCCCGGTCACGACAGTCTTGCTCTTGCCTCCCGCCATCGCCAAGACAGTTCCGCTGACATCAACCGTGGTGCCCCACAAAAAGCCGATCGAACCTGCAAAGGCAAAGGCGAGCAGGTAAGGCAGATTTCCAGCAACGGTCCCCGTAAATAGCTTCCGAACATCGAAAAGCCCATTGAATTTGTAGCGCCGATAGTCATTGACTCCGAACGTGCTGAGATACGGTACAAGGCAGATTCCCGTCACGCTGAGGAGACCCGCCAGAGCGCGGCCCAGAATAGAGGCGGACTGCGACGATGAACTAATTCCGGTGGTTGTGTAGCCAAGATTGATGCTGGTTGCCGCAGCCGCACCCCAGCCCACAAAGGCCGCCAGCACGGCAAAGTAAACCAGCCCGTGGATACGTAGAGCCTTGATCTCCCGCCCATCCGACGGCGACATGATCGAACCTGCACCTAAGATAATCAGCTTGATCGCAAGAAGGTGCTCCACAATCGAGACGATCCAAACTGGGATTTCCCGGCCAAAAATCAGAGTCGATTGTCCGCCTTGGAAGGGGAATGTCAGCGGGCAGATCGCCATAAACGGTGAGATGCTACTGAACGGAGAAGAACCACGTCCGCCCGCCCCGCCCGCGATTCCCATCATCATCATGTAAATCGTGAAGAACCAATACGCGCCGATCGCGCAGTAGGTCCAACACAGCGCCGGAATCGGCTTGCTGCTCATCGCCGAAAGCAGAAGCCCAAACGCCACGCACACCAGCCCATAGAACGAGAAAAGCAGGAAGGCGATGAAGAGCTGGATCCAAGTGGTTCCTCCCAGCGTCACGCTTACCGCGCAGAACGGCAAGGCGAGAATCAGCAATAGCCAAACATAACGGTAAGCCGAGATGAGCTTTCCGACCAAGTAGAACTTCGGTTCAACCGGAGCCGAGAACACGAGATCCAGAGAACGTCGTTGCTTTTCGGTAACGATCGCAAACGCTCCAACCGCCGGAGCGACAATCGTAATGACCACACCCAGACACCCGATGGTAGCCCAATAGAAGCCCTGGAGATTGCTCTGAGCCGTGGCTAGGCTTCGCGACGACGCGCCCATCGCGCTGTCGTAGGCGATGTAAAGCACCAGCGCCATGATGCACAAGTACAGCGTGAACAGCACGACGGCCTTGCTTCCACGCAGTTGAACGCGCTGATCGCGCGTGGCGGTCGCGTTGCCAAAATAGGTTCGGCGGAGGCGGTTGAGGTCGACGATTTGCATATTTTCCTAGCTCACCGCGCCGGTTGTTAGCTTCATAAACACGTCTTCGAGGTTGGCAGTATCTTCGCTGAATCCGAGGATTTTGAGGTCAGCGGCGAGGGCCTTTTTGAGCAGCTCGACTTGCGCGGCATCATCGCCATCAAACTCGATGCTCAGCTTGTTCCCGCTGGCCTCGCCGAGGCGAGTGAAGGGCTGGTTGGAGAAGAATTTCGTCGCCGGGCCGAGATCGCCCATCATCTCGATGTTAATGAGCTTAGTGGGGCGGATGCTCCTTACAACCGACGCAACATCGCCGAAGGCGAGGAGGTTTCCGCGCTCGATGATCCCGACGCTGTTACAGAAATCCGAAAGCTCGGGGAGGATGTGGGACGAGATGATAATGATCTTGCCCATCCGCCCAAGCTCCGCAATCAGCTCCTTCAACTCGGCCCGGGCTCGAGGGTCAAGGCCCGAAGCGGGTTCGTCCAAAAGCAGCAGTTTGGGGTCATGGACAAGGCAACGGGCGAGGCAGAGCCGCTGCTGCATTCCCCGCGAGAGCGACTGCACAAACGCCTCCTTCTTGATCGTGAGGTCGGTGAGTTCTAGGACTTCGTCGATGACCTTGTCGCGCTGAGAAACTCCATAGATGCTGGCGAAGAAGTCGAGGTATTCCCACACCTTGACGTCGTCGTACAACCCAAAGAAGTCGGGCATATAGCCGATCATCCGGCGGATTTCCATCGGCTGCTCAACAACGTCCACGCCATTCAGGGTCGCGGTTCCGCTCGTGGGCTCCAGCAACGTGGCAAGCATCCGAATCGTGGTCGTCTTCCCCGCTCCGTTACTGCCGATGAAGCCAAAAATGTCGCCCGGTTTGAGCGAAAACGAAATCCCCTGGACGGCGGTGAAATCGCCATAGGTTTTGCGGAGGTTTTTGACTTCAAGCATTTTTCTTCTTCTTGTTGTTGATGAAGCGGACTTCGTTGTCGGCAAAGTGGAGCGTCTTGATCGCCCAGGCAAGGAGGACGACAGTGAGAACGAGTTGGACCAGCATGCTGGTGACGGCAAGCGCGAAAGGTGCCACCGTTTGGACTTCTTCGGAACCTGGGGCGTACCCGTTAACAACTGCGGATTGTTGTGCTCGAGCAAGCTCGTTTAGCACCGCAAACGGATAAACCGAGTTCGAAATGAACCTACCCATGAACGAGTCAAGGACCGAGAGGAAAAGTGGGACAAAGAGAAACACCACCAGAACCGCTCCAATCGTGACCGCGAGTGCGACTAGCGGACGCTTGACTCGCGCGGAAATCAAGAGTGTCAGCGAAGTAAGTGCTAGTAGCTGCGAGATGACGACCCCGATTCCCAGGAGCAGGAGCCCCCAGTTCATGTTTTGATAGTAAATCGACAAGATGAAAATCGGCACCATGAACAGCGCGAACGTCAGCAGAAGCCCCAAAAACGCCGCGACAAACTTGCCCATCACAATCTGCGACGGCGAAATAGGCGCCACCAGCAGCATGTCCCAACTCCGCCGCTCTCGCTCTCCTGCGATGGTCGCGTGGAGCATAAACGGAATCACAAACAGCGCAAAACCGAGGTAGGTCATGAGCTGCCCAATCGGCTCAATGTCACCCCGATTGTAAATGCAGATGATGCTGTAGAACAGAAATAGAACCACGATCAGCCCCAAGCCGCCGTTCGCCTGAACGTTCGGCCCCCGGAAGCTGAAAAACTTGCGCCGAAACCGCTCGATTTCGGCGAGCATCGGGTTCTTTGTGACGTTGTACCGCCACCATTCTTTCGCACGGTTCATAGTTGATTCCTCACTGGATGAATAAGTGCCACCGTGGTCGATCCTTCGTGCGCCTTGCCCCAACCCGGCCCCACCCTCATTCCGACAACGCTGAGTTGAACATAGATGGGCAACGTCTGGTTATTCGCCAATCGCAACTGCTGGTCCCCAGCTTGCGGAGGTTTGGCTCTGAGCTCGGCATCCGAGACCGTCAGCTGAACCGTTTGTCCCGGAGCCA
This sequence comes from Fimbriimonas sp., assembly GCA_965248555.1. Classification (GTDB taxonomy): domain Bacteria; phylum Armatimonadota; class Fimbriimonadia; order Fimbriimonadales; family Fimbriimonadaceae; genus Fimbriimonas. The sequence goes on from CBDFJP010000002.1 coordinate 1,581,086, forward strand.
CGTTGTCTAAAGGCTTGCCCCGCGCGCCCTGAGTAAATGCGCGAACCGCCTGAAGCTGGTACTGCGTGCCGTTGGTCAACGAGAGCGTGTACCCGGCCAGCGTTCGGTTGGCGATACATCGAAGGCCCTTTAGCCCGTCCGTCGTCTGCAAATAAGTGAACTCGCGGAACGCGAGGTTGGTCGTATCGCAAGCCGGAGCAACCAAGTTCCGGCCATTATCCACGAAATTCAAAGCCGCGGCCTGGTCGTTGCCGTAATAGCTATAATCGTTCTCGGCTCGTGCGCGGTAGGTTCCATCAATCCGCTCGAGTTTCAGGTCATGCGCCGCGGCGTTCGGGAAGAACATTTCGCTTCGTCCCATCACCACCCCTTCGCCACCGCGCCCATCCAGCGCAACCACCGCCATCGTCCGAGTCGAAGCCGAGGAGCTATAAAGCCCAATCGTCGACCGCAACAGCAGCAAGCTGAAAATCACGCTAATCACCGGCACCGTCACCCACGCGAGTTCGACCTTTTTGAGCTTGCGAAGAATCAAAAAGTTAACCGGAATCACCGCGACAATGTAGAGCAAAACTACCCAAGCGAGACTCGAGGCCTCCGGAGCTTGAATCTGAAACGGGTCACTAACTTCGGCCCTGCCATACATTCCTGGCGGCGTCGGAGTCGAGTTGGAAGATTGTAGATAGGGACTCACATACCCCCCGGCGGCTTGACCACGGTTTCGCGCCGCCGCCTTCAACATCATCGCCCGGCGACCCGAATAACTCCGAATCGGACTCTCGAACGGGTTCACCGACAGCATCCCGACCGAGCCAATCCCATAGTCCCCGATCCAGCCCTTGCCCATCTCGAACTCCAGAGGCTTCGCCCAGGGCGCGGGCTGCCCCGTCAGTTCCGAAAGAGTCTCGCCATTCACAACTCGGTTCGCCAGAACCAAGTTAGAAGCAGGGCGAACGTCATTCCAACGTGCATCCGTCGAAGCCGACTTCGCCACGCCACCGATAAAAATCAGCCCGCCGCCGCTCTTCACAAAGTTCTTGATCGCGGCGACCTGCGAGTCCGAGAGGCGCTCCGTTCCCTCGCCCAGCACCAACACGTCCAGGCAGGTGTAGGCCGTGATCCGGTCCGGTGCGTCCTCGGGCTTGCACCCGCCGGTCTGGACTCCGCCCTGATCGCTAGAATCGTTCGCGTTCCCGCGCATGAACACCAAATCATCTGGGTTGTCGCTAATCAGCCCATACGTTGCCGAATTGCTTCCGTACTGAACCTCCAGCTTTTGCTTAACTTCCCCGAGCCGGGTTCGCAGGAGGAAATTGGTCGTGCCATAGCCCGTCGAAAAGACCAGAACTCGCTTCCGCGCGCCGCTTGGCAGTTCCACCGGGTACTCAATGTTGAGCCCGCCGATGTCCATCGCCTCCGACAGAACGCCTTGGGTATCCACCCCGTTGTTCTCGATGTCGGCGTAGCAAGGCAAGTGCTGAGTCATCGCCATTCCCGCCCAAACCGGGCGCACCTGGAGGTCAATGCGAGCCGTTTGGGCACCACAAAGCGCCGCCGCCGCCAATAAGATTCCCCCAAATATTCCGCGCCAATGCATCAGTTGTAAGAGTGGACGCGATTAGGTTAGGACTTCGTTCACAAAATTACAACTTTTTCTACCAAGTTTCCCAGTGGGTCAGGGCCTCGGCGGATTTTCGGTCGTTTCGGGGAAGAATATTGGCTCCGGCAGGGCGTTTGCCGATTGCGATTAGCAGCACCGGGAGGTGAGTAGGCGGGATGCCAAACGTCTCGCTCACTTGCTCCGGAACGAATCCGCCGAGCATCGCCGTGTCCCACCCGGTCTCATGTGCGGCGAGCACAAAGCTCATCGCCCAAAGCGAGCCGCCACGGAAAGCCTCGTCGCGCTGTTTCTGCGGGTTGGCTTCATACGCACCATGCGCCATCCCCACGTAACCCGCCCGTCGCTCTTCGCCAAAGTAGCCATTCCGAATCTGGGAGGAGGCCACCTCATCGGCGTGAAGATGGTGTTGAAGGTTCCCAAGCAGGATCACAACGGCACTCGCTTCTGACACCTTCGCCTGATCGTAGCTCGCCGCGCGTAGCTTCGCCTTCGCCTCCGGAGTCGTACAAGCGATGTACTCCCAAGGTTGAAGATTCATCGAACTCGGCGCAAGATTCGCCAGGTTCGCAAGCTCTAACAGCTCCTCCCGAGAAATCTCGACAGCAGGATCAAAGAACGGAATGGAACGGCGGGTTTCAAGGGCTTCGCGAACGGTCATGCGTACAAGTCTATACGCCCGGCCTCGTCGCTTGAGGGGGCCAAACCCGCTCGATCGTCATCGTTTTGCGAATTTTGTTGACCGCCTGAATCCGCAGCGACTCGGTCATATCAATCCGCATCTGGTCCATTTCCTCTTTGTTGAGGTCCTTGCCAAATCGCTCAATCCGGAAAAACTGAATGCCATTCTGAATCTGCGCTGGCTTGCTGTACTGGTTTGCCCTCAGAAGGCCGATTTCGGATCGGACATCATCCGGAAACGCAGAAAGGAGCCGCCAGCCGAGCCGCCCTTTCGACTCCCGCCCCGCCTCGTCGGTCACCACATCATCCACCACCGCCTCCCAAGCGTCGCCTTTTTGAAGCCGATCATAGGCCCCCTTCGCGATCTTGATCGCACTCTCGAGGTCCGCCGCCGAGCTTGAGGCGGGCTTAATGATGATAGTCGAAACCTTTACATACAGCTTAGGATCGAACTCTGCGAAGGCTATTTTGGTCAGCAAAAGCGAGGTTTTGACGGCAAGATAGGTTCTCGCCCGGGTCTGCCCCGAGGCCGCCATCGCCTGCTCTAGGGTCTGTCCAGGAGCAAGGTTTGCCCGCATTCCGTCGAGTTCGCGCTGAACTCCCTCGTCGATCTCCTTGCCGGTCAAAAAGATGCCCAGCCGGTCAGCCTCGGCCTTCGCCAACTGGTAGTAAGTGACCTCATTGAGGATCTCTTCCGCCTTCACGTCCCACAGAAGAGCCGCGATGTCGCTCGCCTTGATATCCTGCCCATTCACCTTCACCAGCACCTGATCTTTGTCGGGAGCAGGGCGAAGATTAGGAATTCCAAGCTGAACGCCCCCGGTCTGAAGGGCGATCTGGAGTCCGGCGAGGGCGGCGACAAGGCTCATGGGTTCACGAAATTAGACGACGCTATCGCGAAAAAGGATCATCGGGGAACTGAAACCGAATCGAGCAGGCGTTTGATCACGTCGTCGGCGGTCTGCCCTTCAATCTCGGCTTCAGGGCGAAGGGAAACCCGGTGTCGAAGCACCGCCGGAGCGATTTCCTTCACGTCGTCTGGCGTCACAAAATTCCTTCCGCGCATAAAGGCGAATGCCTTGCTGATGTTCATCAAGGCAATGCCGGCTCGCGGAGAAGCACCCACCATCACATCCCGGTTATCCCGCGTGGCGTGGACGATCTGATAAATATAGTTGAAAATCTTGTCCTCAACCGTCGCAGTTTTCACTTCTGACTGAATCTCCAACAGCTCGGGCTGAGAGATCACTTGCTGAACGCCTGCCTGATCCAGGTTCTGTGGTGAGAAGCCCGCGTGGTGAGTCTTCAGTACGCCGACTTCCTCCTCGGGCGATGGGTAGCGGAGCAGGACTTTGAGCAGGAACCGATCTTGTTGAGCCTCAGGCAGAGGATAGGTTCCCTCAAACTCGATCGGATTCTGAGTGGCAAAAACGATGAACGGCAGCGGGAGCGCATGCGCAGTTCCGTCAACGGTCACTCTTCTCTCTTCCATTGCTTCCAGAAGCGCCGCCTGGGTCTTTGGCGGAGTACGGTTGATTTCGTCAGCGAGCAGAAGACTCACAAACGCCGGCCCTTGGCGGAACGAGAACTTGCCGTTCGAGGCGTCGTAAATCATTGTTCCCGTCACGTCAGAAGGCATCAAATCCGGCGTGAATTGAACCCGCCCAAACTCAAGACCGAACACATGTCCAAGAGTTCGCACAAGCAAGGTCTTTCCGAGCCCCGGAACGCCTTCCAGAAGAACGTGCCCGTTCGCCAGGGTTGAAGCGATGATCTGGTCGATCACGTCGTGCTGACCGGAGATCACCTTTCCGATCTCGGATCGCACACTTTGGACCTTGGCTTCGATGCTCATAAACTCTCCTAGCTTGGCACAGAAGCCTGGTTTGTGCAACCCATAGACGGTACGTTAAGGTAGAAAGATTGGATTAGAAATGCTTGAAGTTCAGGGGCTGGTTAAGGAGTACAAGGAGTACCGTGCGGTCAACGAGGTTTCGTTCCGCATCAATCCGGGCGAAATCGTCGGCCTGATTGGGCCTAACGGTGCCGGAAAGACTACGGCGATGCGCTGTATGGCAGGGATTCTCCGCGCAACCAGCGGGCGAGTCCTCATCAACGGCTATGAGATCAATGAAGACCAAGCCAAAGCAAAGCGCGGCCTCGCTTTCGTTCCCGAAGTCCCCTCCCTCTACGAGCTTCTCACGGTTTATGAGCATCTGCGGTTCATCGCAATGTGCTTCGACACTCTGCCAATCTTCGAGGCAAAACACGAAGAGCTTCTGGCTCGTTATCATCTGCTCGACAAGCGAAACGACCTCGTCGCGACTCTTTCGAAAGGAATGCGCCAAAAGCTGTCCGTTGCCTGCGCTCTGGTGCATGAAGCGAACGTATTCCTCCTCGACGAACCACTAATCGGTATCGACCCAGCTGGCGCCCACGAGCTCAAGCAAGAGATCATCCGAACCAAGGAAAGTGGCGCGGCAGTTCTCGTCTCTACCCACCTCCTCGATACTGCCGAAAAACTCTGCGACCGAGTGCTGATCATGGCGCGAGGCAAACTGCTCGCCGAAGGCAGCGTCGAAGAGCTTCGCGAGCACTACGGCATGCAGGGCCAATCGCTCGAAGACGTCTTCCTCCAACTTACGAACGAGGTCGCATGACGCATCCGCTGTTCTATCTCTGGTGGCGGCAAATCGTCAACGGCATTAAGCGAGCCTTCAGCTCCCCGAAACGCCTGATTTCAGTGTTGGTTGGCTTAGGCTACTACGTCGGCTTCTTCTTGCGGCCTTGGGAAAGGCCATCAACCTTCACCAAGAAGGGCGAGACCCTGCTCCCCAAGGGCTTTCACTTTGAGCTTGCTAATGTTCAGCCCATCGTGTTCTTGATCTTCATGTTCATAAGCATCGTGATGGCGGCAGGGGTGTTTGCAATGAAGAACACCTTCAAACCGGCCGACGTGGATGTCCTCTTTCCCACCCCAGTTTCCTCGCGGCTGGTGATGTACTTCCGCCTTTTCCGCGAATACTTCCTCACCCTCTTCTTCCCGCTCCTCATGCTCTTCTTCGGCTACAAGCCCTTGTCGGGGCTTGCGGCAGGGCTGAAAGCAGGCGACCCGCGCGGCTTCAACCAGGTTTTGAGCGGCATGGTGCTGTCTTGGCTCCTCTCGGCGGCAGTCTGGGTTGCCCTCAGCTACGCGCTGTCGTTCTATCTCGCGAAAAACGAGAAGAAATCGAAGAAAATCCTCCGCATTTCCGGCTGGTCAATCACCCTCGCAGTTTTGATCGTGCTGTTCACGTTTGGCGTCCGAATGTGGATCGAACCGTCCTGGAAGACAATCGTCTCGACCACCGAAATGCCCCATGTGAGGGCGATCATGATCGTGCCCTATCTGACGACTCTGATGGCAGTCGGCACCCTCGGCGGCTCGATGATTGGTTCCATCATTGCCGCCCTCACCCTCGCCATCGTCGTCGCTGTCTCGCTCCACTACGCCTCAAACCTCAGCGGCTGGATGTATGACCAAGCCGCCACCCGAGGGTTCCAAGGCCAAACTATGCGCGACATGCAGCGTAAGGGCGATATGTCTGGCATGATGGCCGAGCACGCTCGGTCAGGGAAGGTTAAGAGGGGCCGCATTGCGCAAAAGCTCCAAGATATCAAACTCCTCAACGGCTGGGCGCTGATCTACAAAGAGTGGCTGATTCAGGCCCGAACCGGAATTGCCACTAGCTTCCTCTTCATGCTCATCCTCGGCTTCATGGCTGTCATGTTCCTCAGCATTCCCTCCAAAACCGACCGAGTTCTGCCGTTCGTTTATCTCGGAATCGTCGGATTCATGACCGCCAACTTCGGCTCCATCTCCGCCCTCAACGGCTTCCAAGAGACACTTCGCCGAGTCGAAGTCATCAAGCCTCTTCCCCTCACCTCCCGCCAAATCGCCTTCTACGAAGTCGCCGCAAAGTCGTTCGTCGCCATAGCCCTCTCGGTCGTCCCGTACCTGATCGGGCTGGTCTATAAGCCCCACCTCTGGCAATTCCACCTCGCTGGCCTCATCGCCTCTCCCGCGATTGGCGTTGGGATGGTCAGCGCGGTCTTCCTCGTCGTCGTCCTCTTCCCCGACTTCGACGACCCCACGCAGCGCTCCTTCCGAGGCATCATGCAGCTGCTCGCGATGGTCTTTGTCATGGCTCCCGCCATCGGCCTCTTCCTCCTCTTCCTAGCCCTAGTGCACACCTCACCCATCGTTCCCGCGATCCTCACCGCTCTCACCATGTGCGGAATTGTTGCCCTCTTTACCACCCTCGCGGGGCGGTTTTACGTCGATTTCAACCCGTCCGAGTAAACTGTCGATAGCTCGGAACTAGGGTTCAACCCCGAGTGTTAGACCTAACGACATGAAACTTCGCCCATCGACCAAAATTGCCATCGGCTTTGTCGCCCTCCTGGCGGTCGGCTTTGGGGGAAACAAACTCTACACCCAGGTTCGGCTCAGTGGAGTCAAGCTTGATCCGATCTCCTCCGACAATCTCTGCCTCGTCGCCATCAGCCCCGAAGCAAAGGTCAAAATCCTCTCCGTCAATCGGATGGTACAGGTGGTCGAAGCCTCAGACGACTTTAAGGGGACAGGAACCGATTCCGGCGGAGCAAATTCTGGCTCCATCAAAGCCCGAGTTCCCATGAAGGAACTCCTGACGATCCTCGACGGCGACCCATCCGGCATCACAGGCCTGATCTACAAGCTCGGCAAAAAAGAAAATGCCGAAGAAGCCAGCGATGAGGCGCCGCTCTGGTCCGCCGCCGACGCCGAAAAAGCCCTCGCGGGAGACCCGACCCTCAAGGCAAAACTGGAAAACGATCTCAATGTTTCGCTCGACGGAACGCTCCCCTTAAAGCTCAACCGAACCGCGTTCTACCACGGAATCCGCCTTCAAGTCCCTGTCACCTTCGACGTTCCAAACGCCTCCGGAAAGCCTGTTCAAGGGTTCAACACGGTGCCCATCAAGTCTAGGGCAATGAGCACGCTCTACAAAGAACTCGAATCCAAGTTCTTAGATGACGCCGCTCTCGATCGCTTTTATGCCGAGTTCGTCGCCAAAAGCGATGGGAAATCTCAGGAGGACCCTGCGACCCTCATCAAGAGCCTTTTGGGTCAGGGCCAAAGGGGCGATGGCTATACAAAAGCCCTCAATATCCTCAAAAACTCGCTCATCATCACGAATCGCAAAATGGTCGAGAGTGCCAGCGTCGCCGAGGTCGCCACCGACAAGGAAAAATCATACGACCTGAGCATCCAGCTCACCGACGAAGGCGCCCAGAGGCTCTGGAAGTTCTCCTCCGAACACCCAAACACCAAGATTATCGTCGTCAGCAAGCGAGTCCCGATCGCCGCCGCAACCATCGGAACCCAGCTCAACAGCAAAGAACTGGTGATTAAACAGATTGCGGACAAGACCCTGGTTCAGGAAGCTGTAGACTTAGTTAAAACGCCATAAGCGCGGGAGAATCTATTGAATTACATTTCTAAAGCAACGTTTGGCGCACTCGCCCTCGTGGCCCTCGGCTGTGGCAAAGGCGAATACAAGCCCGTTCCAGTGAAGGAACCGAAGGTCGAAGGCGTGGACAAAATCACCCCCGACCAGCTCTATCCGCTCAAGGTTGGCAATAAGTGGAACTTCGCACTCGAAATCTCGCGCGAAATTGAGGGCAAAGCTCCTGAAAACGCCACCGTCGAAATCGGCTACGAAGTCAAGTCCGTCACCAACCCCAGCACCGGCGTGACCCGAGGCGTCATCGCCATGTCCGAAGAAGGCAAAGAAAAAGACGAGCAGGTTTGGGAAGTCGATTCAACCGGAATTCACCAAATCTCCGTCGGGAAAACCCCCATCACCTTCTCCCCCAAACAGACCATCGTGAAGTTCCCCCTCAAGTTTGAGGAGGTCTACGACTACAAAGGAACCGGAATCACTCCTCTGGGCGAAGCTGGGACGATGGACTACAAGTTCTCCACCCACGAAGCCCAGCCCGTCGACACCGACAGCGGACGCATGAACGGCATCTTTATTGAGTCCAGCGGCACCTTCAAGTCGCCCAAAGGCGAAGGCGTGGTTGGCAACAACAGCTGGTTCGTGCCCGGTGTTGGGCTCGCGCGATTTAAGCAGGTGGTTTCCGTGAAGGGTGCCCGAAGCTCGCTGACATTGAGGCTAAAGAGCTACACTATCAAGTAATGAAAAGACTTTTGATTCTTCCGTTCACCCTCGCCATTTTGGCCGGATGTGGGGACAAGACCGCCACCGTCGCGGGTGCAAACGCGCCAAGCGACACGAGTTCGACTCCAGAAGTTCAAAAGCCGCTGGAAGTCCCGGCAGAGCTTAAGACCGACGCCTTCGACTACTACGGTTTAGGCAGAACCGAACCGATGAAGGTTGCCATCAAGCAAAAGGGCCAAAAGGACAAAGTCGGTACTCAAACATTCAAACTCGTCAAAGTCGAAAACGGAGTCGCTGAATACCACCTCGAAAGCTCCGACGAGCTTGTTGGCCTGGATACCGCGACCTTTAAGGTGGAAAAGGGCGGCATCCGCGCTGCCTCGAACGGAAAGATCAGTTCGGATGCATCCACATGGGAGCTACCGGCTGGCCTAACCCCCGGAAAGACTTGGGAAATCAAGACGACCAAAGACAGCCCGATGCAGATGACCGGAACAAACAAGGTCGTGGGAACTGAATCGGTCACAACTCCCGTTGCTACCTACAAGGACGCGCTTTTGATCCAGGTGAACGCCACCGGAACCCAAGGTGCGCAATCGTTTAAGCTCATTTCAAAGCTCTGGCTCGTAAAGGGTCGGGGAACGGTGAAGACGGAGATTGAATCCATTGAAGGCAAATCCAGCAACAAAATCGTCCTGGAAGAGGTTAAGTAACCTCCTTCTCGGGTCGCTTCTGTGCGGTTGCCAAGTCGTCACCAGCGAATCGTCCGGCGGAACCTATCTTGGCCGCATCGCCGACGTGAGCAAGGTCTGTCCGTCCGATTCCGAAACCTCGTTCTGCGTTGATGGAACCGTGATGCCTAGCAAGCTCGGCACCGGCTCTGACAAAAATGTTCGGGTCATCGAAATCAAAGACGGCAATGTGATCATCGAACGTGAGCAGTATGAAGTGCTCGAAAAAAGCCTCGTCGTCCGCGAAGCGGGCGACGAAGTCTACGACCCGCCTATCGAGATCATCCGCATCCCCATGCACACCGGCGATGCCTGGGACTGGAAGGGCAACCTCATCTCGCCCAGTAAGCCAATCCCGGCGACCGCAAAAGTCACGACCGAAGATGCGACTGTGCCGTTCCAAGGTAAGTCTGTCCAGGCCGTTCTGACTACCGTCGACCTCGAAATCATGCTCTCCAAGCCCCGATCTCGTACAATGAAGTTCTGGGTGACGAAGGATTACGGCATCATCAAGCGCGAATTCGGCACCTCGATCCGGCAACCAAAAGAATAGCCATGGCCTCCATCACCCTCCGACCAACTAGCGACAGCCGCTCCACCAACGTGGGGATCGACTGGTGGTTGATCGCGACGGCACTTGCGCTAACCCTCATCGGCCTCGCCACTCTCTACAGTTCTCATTACGGCGAGTCGACAAAACTCTTCAAAGAACAGCTCATCAACGTCATCATCGGAGCTGTACCTCTCTCAATCTTCTTGTTCGTTCACCCTCGGGTTTGGGCGAAGATGATGCCCGTTGTCTATGCGATCAACTTACTAGCGCTGCTTGCAGTCAAGTTCGTTGGAAAAACTAACTATGGAGCGGAGCGCTGGATAAAAATTGGCCCTTTAACACTTCAGCCCAGCGAGATGGCAAAGATTCTCCTCGTAATAACGCTTGCCACCTTCTATGCCTCGCGCCAAGATCGAATCAAAGAGTTCAGCACGTTTTTACTGGGCCTTCTGCATATGGGAGTGCCGATCGTTCTTGTTTACTTTCAACCGCACCTGGGGGCAACACTACTGCTGATCACGGTTTGGGTGGCTCTTTCGCTGGTCGCCGGAGTCCCGCCGAAATTTCTTCTGATGGTCGTTGGCTTCTTTGCCATGCTTGTTTCGCTGATTGTTTTCGTGCCTCCCGTTCGACATGCCGTGCTGAAGGATTACCAAGAAAAGCGGGTCATTGCACTGCTGGAAGGCGGGAAGACTACCGCAGATGAAAAAAAGGCAGCCAAGGGCCTCCAAGGAGACGACTATCAGGTGCAACAAGGGTTCTATGCCATAGCGAACGGTGGTCTCGCTGGAACGGGTTATCTCAAAGGAATTCAAAAACAAAACGTGCCGTTCCGGGAGAGCGACTTCATCTTCCCTGTCTTCTGCGAAGAGTTTGGCCTCCTGGGGAGCGTTGCCCTGCTCGGCCTGTACGCCCTCCTCTTCTACCGAATGTGGCTTGGCCTAGTGGCTGCTTCCGACTTTTACTACCAAATGATCCTGGCGGGGATCCTGACCGTACTCTCGTTCCACCTCTTCGTGAATATCGGAATGGTCCTCAAAATCTTCCCGGTCGTCGGCCTCTGGTGCCCCTTCCTCAGCAAAGGCGGAACCGCCATCTGGCTGTGCATGTCCCTCATAGGACTCGCCGTCAACGTCCGCACCCGTGAACGCGCCGTTCTTTTCTAAGGTCCGGGCAAAATTTCGCTCTGTGGTTGACAATCAGCCCGAGACTTTGCCTAGTTAGTGATGGTCATAGGTGGAGTGCGCGAACCCATTCGCGCTTTATCTTACTTCTCCAGAAACCCCACGCAAGCCACATGGAAACACGCGCCCTTTCGCGCCCAATATCCGATAAGGGAAACGTCCCCCGCGAACCTAACGCGCCAAAAACACTCTACACACGCGGCTGCGCACGATCAGCGCAAAGTTGGCCCAGGATGGTTCAACCCTTTGCGCCAACAGTGTCGAACTTTCGCGCGAATCGAGAAAACGTTGAACCAAAATGCGCCAACTGCACCAACCTGCAAGTGGCTACGGAAGCTTATAACCCTTCCGATAAGGCCGCCGATAAGCCCAAGTGTCCTTTCCTGCCCGACCTTTGATGTCCATCTTCGCAGAATCCCACTCGATCTGCTCGCCCGAGTAAACCGCAACGTTGGAAAGGTGGCAGATATCCGTCGTCCGCGCCATCGACTCCAGAGAAGACCGAGGAAGCTCCTTCGACTTCATGCAATCGACAAAATTCTGCCAGTGCCCGCTCTCGCCGTATGGCTCCTTCTTCACTCCCAGATCCTTCCCGTCGGGGGCAATCAACTTGATCCCCCCGCGCCAGGCGCGAAGAGTCTTGCCATCAGCAAACACCCACTCAATGCCGTGCTCCGGCTTCCCAGGGTGGTCTCGCAAAACCGACCAACTCAGAGCAAACTCATGCTCAGGAAACGTCATGATCGCGTCAACGCAGTCCGGCGCATCCCGGTCGTCGTTCACCGCCGACCACTGACCGCCGCTTGCCACGACCTTACTGGGCATCACAATGTCCTGATCCTTCGACATCGCCAAAAGCGCAATATCGATCATATGAACGCCCCAGTCAGTCGTCCGCGCCCCGCCCGTGTTCTTCCGCATCCGCCATCCCCAATGGACGACATTCGACTGATAAGGCTGAGGCTGGGCCGGACCAAGCCAGGTGTCGTAATCCAGCCCTTTGGGAGGCTCCGTGATCGGCTTGCTTCCGACGTTTCGGTTGTCAGTCGTCCAGGCTCGAACATGAACGACCTTTCCGAGAGTTCCGCCGCGAACCAGGTCAATCGCCTGCACAAACTCACCGGTGCTACGCTGCCAAGTACCCACTTGGACAACGCGCTTGTACCGTCGATGTGCTTTGACCATCGCCAGTGTCTCCACGATGTGGTGACTCAACGGCTTTTCGATGTAAATGTCCTTCCCCGCCTGGGCGGCGTGGATAAACTGAATCGCATGCCAGTGATCCGGAGTCGCGATGACGACCGCATCAATATCCTTACGCTCAAGCAACTTGCGATAATCCTTGTAGGAATCCGGCATCTTGCTCTGCCGCTTCTCGGCCGTTGCCATCGCCGGAGCCAATTGTGCATCATCGACGTCGCACAGGGCCGCGATCTCAACGTCTTCGACGTTGAGAAGATTCGTCATATCGCTCGGCCCCATGATTCCGGTGCCGATGACGCCGATCGTGACTTTGTTATTCGCGCTCATTTGTAGATTGGCAGCTTATAGCCCTTGCGGTAGTTGCGGCTATAGGCCGGAGTGTTCTTGCCAGCTTTGCCAACAATATCCATCTTGGCTTTGTCCCACCGAACCATCTCTCCGGCTTGGAGCGAGGCATTGACCAAATGGCAGGTGATCGTCGTCTGGGCGACTGAGTCGAGATCAGCCCGCGGTTTCTCGCGTGACTTGACGCAGTCGAGGAAGTTCTCCCAGTGACCAGTCTCCTGCGGATCTGCATCTTCTTTCGGCAGTTGCTTGCCATTAGCGTCGACAATTTCCCAGCCGCCGCGCCATGCGCGAAGTGTTCGGCCGTCGGCCGACACAAACTCAGTGCACTGCCCCGGCTTGTTTGGATGGTCTCTTAACACCGACCAGGTCATTGCGAACTGTGGATCACCAAAATTCAGGATTGATTCCGTAACATCGGGCGCATCGCGATCGTCATCCTTTACTCCCCACAGACCGCCAGTAGACATGACCCGATCTGGCATCGGAAGGTCGAGTCCCTTGCTCATTCCCAGGAGCGCAATATCCATCATGTGGACGCCCCAGTCGGTAGTCATTCCACCGCCGGTGTTCATCACCCAGCGCCAGTTCCAGTGGGTGATGTTTCCCTGATAGGGCCGCATCGCGGCGGGTCCAACCCACATGTCGTAGTTGAATCCGTCCGGAACTGCGATTGGCTGCTGTCTGCCAAGCCTGGTGCCATCCGCAATCCATGCTCTGCAGTGGACAATCTTGCCGAGTTTCCCAGCCCGGATGTACTCAATCGCATTGTGAAATTCGCGAGTACTACGCTGCCAGGTTCCGACCTGAACCACCCGCTTGAAGTGCCGCTTAGCCCCAACCATTGCCTTTGCTTCAACGATGTTATGGCTAATCGGCTTTTCGCAATACAGGTCTTTGCCTGCTTCGCAAGCATGGATAAGGTTCAACGCGTGCCAGTGGTCTGGCGAGCCTACGATGATCGCATCGATGTCCTTGTTTTCGAGCATCTTGCGATAGTCTTCGTAGACCTCTGGCTTCTTGCCATATTTCTTAGAGACGTCGTTGAAATCGTTCGTGATTCGATTCTTGTCAACGTCGCAAAGGGCTGCAACTTCAACATCCTCGTAGCCCATAAAGGTGCGCATGTTGCCTGCGCCCATACCGCCGCAGCCAATGAGGCCAAAAACGACCTTTTCGTTAGCCGACTTAGATCGCTTCTTCATCGGTGCTGCTTCAGCAAGGGTGCCGAGGCCGAGGCCCAGACCGACCGCGGTCGCAGAGGTCGCTTTCATAAAATCACGCCGAGAAAAATTGTTTGAACCCATGGACTACCTTGTCTCCAACCACAAAGTTGGCTTCGAGGATGTTATCACGTTGATGACCAAAAAGGTATGTTGAATCGGTCTTATGCCGATCAAAGTTGTGATTGTTGGTGCCTCTGGCCGGATGGGAACGGTGGCTTCTCGTTGCCTTGCGGCGGATTCTCGGTTTGAGGTGGTTGGTCGGGTCGGCAGGGTCGAGGCTCCGGGGATAGAGACCGACTTGGAGGCTTGCCTTGATAGAACTCAACCAGATGTGATGTTAGAACTGACAACCGGGCGCACGGCAGGGCGACATGCATTGACGGCACTACGGCGTGGAATTCGGGTCGTTGTCGGCTCGACGGGGCTACCACAAGCAGATCTAGATGCGATCTCGACGGCTGGATCAGCGTGCTTCTTGGTTCCAAATTTTGCGGTTGGTGCCGTTTTGATGATGCACTTTGCGGGACTCGCGGCGGCGTGGTTACCGGACGCCGAGATCATCGAGTTACACCACGAGACGAAGGTTGACGCTCCGAGTGGTACCGCGATGCGAACCGCCCAAATCATACAAGAATCTCGACAGTCGTCGCCTTTGGAGTTGCCAGAACCGCTGTTAAAGGCGGCAGGTGCGCGGGGGGCTTCGGTGCACGAGGTGCCTGTCCACTCAGTTCGGCTTCGAGGGATGTTGGCTCACCAAGAAGTGCTCTTTGGAGGCACCGGCGAGGTTCTGACGATTCGGCACGACAGCCTCGATCGCTCATCGTTTGAAGCAGGAATCTGCCTCGCGTGCGAGAAAGTCATGGAGATGAGCGGACTGGTTGTTGGGCTTGAGACAGTGATGTTCTAGTTCACGAATTCGACCCAGCCCCACCGCTCGGGTTGGTGCATATCGACCATTCCTTGCGGCGACCAGACCCAGTTGTCTTCCGGAAGGCCAGGGCGTTTTTGGTAGTGGCCATCCACCACATCTAGGTGCCACTGAACTCGCGAGAAGTTGATTTTCCACCTATCGCCGGGGTGCGGCGGGACTTCGTTCTTGGAGATTTCCCAGAGCGCGTGCCAAGGGATGTGGATCTCCAAACTCCAGCCTCGGTCTTCATCTGTTGGATCATTCAGAGTTCCGTCCAGGTGAACCGCAGTTCGCAGACCCTGAATCTCCCACCCGTCCACCCCCCGCCCTTGATCCCGGTAGGGCCGGATTAGAAGCAAGTCCCAGGTGGTATTGAGGGCGTTGACCTCCAACTCGGCGTAGGCGAGGCCGTCGTTGTCCGGGTCGAGGAACACTTCGAAATCGTTCTCGTGGAAGATGACAGAGTCATGCTCGGTGAGGGTCGCCCAAAGGTGCGGCTCCTCCATTTCGGCCCCGATGTATAAGCCATCCTCGGCCCAGAACATCTTCATTCTTGTCTTGTGCCGGGGGATCGGCTTTAGGTCGCCTTCGATGTCGACGAAGTTGTCTGACCACTCGCAAGCCGTCCAAGGATGTTTGTCGAGCCGCCCGTCCAGTTCTGCTATTCCGTGTTGTCGAGAGGCTTTGTAGGTTCTCACTTGTTCCAGACGAGGTCCTTTGCCGTGAACCCGATTGCCTCGACGCCTTTGATTCCGTCTTTGAGCATCGTTGGATTGATGACCAAGATGTCTGGGATCGCAACTCCGGCGCTGAAGAGGGGGATTCGCTCGCTGAGGCGAGCGGCTTGCACCGAGTTTGCGTGGAAGAAGCTCAGCGAGACTCCGTTTCGGTCGACTCGTTTGAGGAGCAGCGAGTCAGTGGATCGGCCCTCGATACCGTCCTTCTGGTCGAAGAGCGCGTTTCCGTTGCCGACCGAATAGCAAAGGGCGTTTCGACCTTTGCCTTGCTTCAGATACTCCTCGTCGGACATCACTGCGACTCCCGAGTTGCCTCGGTACCAAAACTGCTCGGCGTCGAAGCGGGCCTTGTTTCGCATCCAGTCATTCTCTGCCCCGGTTCCGTGGGTGCCGTAGACGAAGACAACGTGGTTGTCAAGGCCGGTTTTGAATCCTTTGCCAATCGGAAGGTCGGTTCCCAAATGTAGGCGGTTATTGGTCGGTTCTTGCTTTGTTGACTTCCCATTCCATACAACTTCGACCGGCCCAGTTCCGAGGAGCACGCTTGTGTCGAGGGTGAGGCTTGGAACGTTGGTGGTGTCCAAGACAAACTTGCGCAGACCGGGGAAGCTCGTGGCGTTCACGACAGAAATCGCACCGATCTGCTCCTGTGAATGCACGGTCAACCAGTGACAGCGATTGGATATATAGGGGTTCGGAGTTGCAAAGTTGACTTGGCGCACCGAGGCCAGCGCAGGAATTCGTGATTGGCCGAAGAGACTGAAGATGGGGGTGAAGTCTTCAACGCTCGCTCCCGGCTCGGGATCGGAGTCGTACCAGTGCCCTCCACCCTTCTCCTCATACCAATTGAGTTGCTTGTTCTCAGCCAGTTCCTGGCGCATCCGTCGCGCCTCGGTCACCGGCACATTGTCGTCAGCATCTCCGTGGTTGATAAAGATCGGCTTGGAGAGCAGATTGGGCTTCATCGCCAGAGTGTCGCTGGAGAGTCCGGCACGGCGGAACATGTCTCCTATGGGAGACTCGGGATAGCTCGCTCCACCGGCGTATGTACTAAAGCTTATCCAGCCCGCGCAAGGCGCAATCGCGGCAAATCGGTCGGGAAAGAGGGCTCCGAGGTTCCAGGTTCCGTGCCCGCCCATCGAGTGGCCGGTGAGATAGATTTGCTGGGGATCGGGCTTGTATCTGGCCTGTGCCTGTTCTAGGACCTCTAAGGCATCCAGCCGACCGACGTCTTCCCAGTCGAAGCCATACGGGCGACGGTTAGTGGGGCAAACAACGGTGAAGTTCTGCTTCGGACCGTACGCTTCGCACTGCCCGAGGGCCTCGACACTTGCTCCATGGAGCGAGAGAGCCATCGCTCGTCCAGCTGGGCCAGCCTGGGCCGGGTTCACGGCGTAGTATTGGACGCTGTTGTCGATGCGGCTGATGAACGTTCGTTTGTGAATTTCATTCGGGTTCCTGAGTCGAAGCTTCACCTTGGTCTGATCGAGCAACTTGCCCTTTTGGGTGAGGCGAACGGTGTACTCGCCGGTTGCATTGGGCTTCATCGCGAACCCAACTTTCATGCTCGAATCAGCCAACACCGTTCCGACTCGCTGTTTTGTCCCGTTTGCTTCGATCGATAGATCGTTGAGGTCGGTGCCCGTTGCATTTCGCACGACAAGCGCGCCAGCCAGCGACTCCTTTTCCCCCCGGACGATGTCAGGCATCGTCGAATCTCGAGTGTCGAGCGAGACAGCCGCGGGCGGATCGATCAGCTTTGCCGAAAACGAGCCCCGAGCAACTGTAAACAGAAACTCGTTCGTGCCTTTCTTGAGATGAACTGGCAGGGATAGGTAGCCGAAAGAATAGACATCGCCCGCCCGCGGAACGCCGTTGACGTACACCATCCCGTTGCCTTTCGCCTCGAGAAACATGTGCTTGTCAGAGGTCGAATCCACTCGAAACATCGCATAGCCAGAACCAAAAGGCTGACCAGAAAACACCCCGTTTTCACCTGCCTTCACAGACTTCCAAGCGGAAGTGTCCAGCTTCCCGGCAATCAGGTCGGCCTCAACCGGGTCGATTCGCAAAACCGTCCGAGGGTTGCCGTTCACTGGACGCGCAACGCCCTCCAAGAACGGAATCTCGCCCGCAAAGGCACATAGCGGACACAAAGTGAGCAGGGCAAAACCTAATCGCATTTGCGATCAAGATTACTTGAGATACTGGCTGACTTGGTGGACGTGATACATATCGTGTCCGACGATGTACATCACAATATCCGTCACGCTCATCGTGCCGTGCATTGGGTGAGTAATTGTATTCGACCAATCATCCTCGGCGAGGCCGCTCAAGTAGGCAACTGTATCGCGTCGCCGATTGTCGAAAACTTCGAGCTCGTGATGGATGTCCTTGGACGAATACTTGTGGTCAATCGCGCGCTGATCCTCGTCGAAGTTCTCGACGGCTGAACCTGGATATTCGACAGCGGTCGTGATGCGGTTGAGCCAAGTTTCTTCCAGGTCAGCAAGGTGAGCGATCACCTCTCGCAACGTGAACAGTTCAGGGGCCAGTGCAACGTCGTACTGCTCCGGCCGGATGGCGTCCACCATCCGAATCAGCGTGTCTGGAGTGTGGGCGATCTGGAAGAAGTAGTTGTTTGCCATCGTGCCTCTAGCGTACCGAACCCCGCATGACAACCGCATAAGTTGTCATGCGGAGTAGGCACATTCACCCTTTTCGCAGAACTTCGATCGCCTTTGCAAGCTGAGGATCGATGCCCTGCAGGTACTCCTCGGGAGAAATGTCGGTCACGAAGTCCGGCACCACGCCCATGTTCTCCATTGGCGTTCCGTCAACGCGGTACACACCGGTTCCGGGCATTCGGCCCTGAGTTCCATCGACCAGCGGGAGCCCCTGGGTGTAGATGACATAGCCGCTCGTCGGGTGACCGACCAGCTTGGCGAGCTTCCTTGCTCGCATTGCCTCGGGGAACATTTCGGCGTTCGAGAAGCTGGTCTCGTCACACATCACCACGATCGGCACATCAAGAACCGTCCCTGGGCCAGCGATGAGGGCTTCGTCGCGAGGGACGTAGTTCATGTTGTGCCTTCGCTCCAGAATGTCGATGATCTGGTCGGCGGTGTTTCCGCCACCATTGCCACGGACGTCAATGATCACGCCCTTCTTGCCCTTCGCGTATTGCCAAATCTGTTGGTTGAACCGCTCCAGCGAGCCGCCGTCCATTCCAGGGATCTGAACGTAAGTGAAGTCACCGTTCGAGTTGGACTCGACCCATTTTCGGTTGGCTTCAAGCTTATTCTGGCGGATGATTCCACCGTACTCGCCTGCCGAGAGCCCGCGGGACTTGACTTCCCTCTCCTTGCCGTCTGCACCTTTTACCGTCATGGTGAGCTCGCGCCCGACTTGATCGTTCAGCACGTCTCGGAACAGGGCTTCGCTGACGCTGACTTCCTTTCCGTTGATCTTCGTGACCACGTCGCCAGGATTGAGCTTGGTCTTGGCGTACGCCCCTGGAGTCCGCTTAGGAACATCGAGAACCTTGATTCCTGGGCCGCTGTGAGAGTAGTCAACAACGAATCCAGGCACTGCAGAGTTAGCCGATTTTGTGCCGCCAGGACCAGGAGAAACTTCTGCGTGAGACGACTCAAGCTCTCCCGTGAGGAACCCGAGCAGGGTCGCCATCTCGCGACGGTGCCCAACCGAAGGGAGGAATTTGCGATACTTCTCGCCAATTGCGGCCCAGTCTCGGCCGTGGAAGTTCGGGTCGTAGAACGAGTCGTTGTAGGCTCTCCAGAACTGTTGGTAGGCGGCGGCGCGAACCTTACCGAGATCACGGCTGAACTCGGCTCGGAATGAGATCGGAGTCGCCGGGAAGCCAGGGGCCTTGGTGTTGATGTTGTAGATCCGTCCGCCCTGGGCAACGGTGAGGGTCTTGCCGTCGTCACTCAATTCGGTCCAGTTGGAGCCACCCGTCACCCGCCGAGGATTCTCGCCGCTGTAATCAGCTTTATAGATGCCGTCCGGAGCGGCGTAATAGAAGCTACCGTCTTCTTTGTCGAAGGCGATGACTGGGCCATTGACCCCTCCGAGGCGTCGACCCCGAGTTTCAATATCTTCGAAATCGATCTCCACTTTGACCTCGTCTTTAGGCTTCTCGAACTTCATCGTCAGTTCGTTTGGCCTTAGTTCTTCTTGCTTCAGAGGCAGCGCGGTGAGGGCACCGGCGCGGAGGTAGTAGAGATACTTTCCGTCGGGCGTCCATGCGGGTGCATGGTGCTCGACGTTGGTCTGGGTCACATTCGTCTTGGTCCCCGTTGCCAACTCAACAACAAAAACGTTGCTTCCCGCATCCCAATAGTAGAGTCCGCTGCCGTCGAGGGCTTCGACAAAGGCCACATACTTGCCGTCGGGCGAGAAGCTATATTCGAGGTTTGCTCGGCCTGCACGCTTGACGACAAGAGTCGGTTTTCCACCTTCAACCGGAACGGTATAGATTCCGCCGTTCGCTCCGTATTGCTGGTAAGCGAGCGACTTCTTATCAGGAGTGATCTGCAGGTTATCGATGCTTGCCGACTCGGTCGAGATCTTCGTCGTTTTCTTAGTCGCGAGATCGAGGCGGTAGAGCATCGAAGCTCCATCCCGGTCACTGACGAAGAACACGCCTTTGCCGTCGGGAGAGTAGACCGGTGAAGTGTCCAATCCTTCCCATTCCGTCCATCTCGTAGCATCATCCTTGTTCGGCCCCTCTCCCTTTTTAACCGGAACCGACCAGATTTCGCTACCCGCCGAAAAGACGACAGTGGATCCGTCTGGGCTGAGCGTTACGGAGTCAACACCTTCGGTTAGGACGACGTTTTCTTCAGTCGAAACTTTATCATCGAGGTTCGCCGTCAGGCTGATCTTGACCGGCTGGGCGCCGGGCTTGAGGGTGTAAACCGAGCCGTCGCGCTCGAAGGCGAGCGTGGAGCCGTCACGCGAAGCGGCTAGAAATCGTGCTCCGTCTCCGGCGAAATTGGTGAGCCGCTTTGCACCGCCCTTTGCGTCAATCTTGTACACATTGGGAGTTCCGCCTACGGTGAACGTCACTTTCCCGACGCTTTTGGTAAGAGTGCTCGAACTGGCAACGCGATCCGTCATCGTCACCGCGTAGATCCCTGACTGGGTGATGTTTGGCCAGAGGTGCTGGAATCCGTTCGACCGCACCTCGGTTCGCTTTCCAGTTTTCTTATCAAACATCCAAAGCTGCTCCGCCGCCGAACCCTGGTAGCGCGGACGCTGCCAAGGGAATCCGAACCGACCGTAGAGCACCTTGTCGCCTTCGGGCGACGACATCGGTGCATCAATCGGCATCTGATCGCTAAAAAGGCTCTTCAAGCCAAGAGTCTCGGTGTTAAGCGTCATCACCGTTCGGTAGCCGTTATCAAAAGTCCGGATCAGGTTGACCGATTTCCCGTCCGCATCCCACGAGTACGGCACATCGTTGCCGCTGAACCAAGTCACGCGCTTCGGTTTTCCGCCTTCGGCATCTACTACGAAGACGTCAAAATTCCCAAATCGATCGCTTTGAAAGGCGAGCTTCGAGCCATCGGGGCTCCAGACCGGACGGTCGTCCATTTCGACGTTATCTGTAATCCGAATCGCCTTTCCGCCAGCAGAAGGTGCAACCCAAATATCACCCTGATAGCTGAACGCCAACTTAGAACCATCGGGGTTCAGCGAGAGCCAACGGGCACCGACGAGTTCATCAGAAAACGCGCTCGAAGCCACCACCGCAGCCAAGGCAACAATCGAAAATCTACCGAATGATTTCATTCTCTTAACCCTACCGCCTTGGCCAGCAAAAGTGCTTGCGTTTGATGTATCATCCTGCCTACATCTCAGAGGTGGTTCCGTCGTGGAGCCACTGAAAGAAGGGGGAAAGTCCGGTGAAAGTCCGGCGCTGTGCCGCAACGGTCAAGCTTTTTGAGCTGAGCCCGAATGCCCGCTCTGAGTTGACAATCGAAGCTGTCGCCAACGAGCATTGGTCGCGCAAACACCTCGTTTCGGGGCGTTTTCGGCACCCTCATTAACGATGGCCTCAACCAGAGGCTACATGAAAACCAGAGCATTCACGCTTATCGAACTCCTTGTCGTTATCGCGATCATTGCGATCCTTGCCGCGATCCTCTTTCCCGTTTTTGCCCAGGCAAAAGAGGCCGCGAAAAAGACCCAATCCATCTCCAACCTCAAGCAGATCGGCTTGGCTTGGACGATGTACTCAGGCGACTACGACGACACACTCATGCGCGTACGAATCGTCGCATCACCTACTCTGGTCAACTACTGGTGGGGCTCGTTCAACGGCGCCGTTCTGAAGGAAGAAGAGGGGTTGCTCTTCCCATACACCAAGGGCAAAGGAGTCCAACAGGACCCTTCTTTCCCGAATCGACTCCGCTCCGTTATCGGCTTCACAGGGTACGGATACAACTACCAATACCTTTCCCCATCCACCTATTCACCGCCAACCTACGCCGAGAGCCTCCAACCAGTGAACGCGACCGCCGTAGGCTCGCCAAGCGAGACCGTTGCCTTTGCCGCCTGCGCCAGAATCAACAACTGGTCAACTTCCACACCGACCCTGGAAGGAAACACCTACTTGGAGCCGCCGTCCTCCGACTTCCCTTCCTTCCACGCCCGACACTCAGCGAGGGGAACCGTGCTTTGGGTTGATTCACATGCGGATACAAGGACTCCTAGGTACAGAACGGGAAGTTTTGGTTACGGCTATAACGCCCCAGACTTCACCAAAAACACCCTTGGCGACATCGATAAAGACGGCAACTTTGGGACTGATGAACTATTCGACCTTGAATAGCTGAACCTTACGCCTCGCCGTCCGTTTGAGTGTGCATGCTCAGTACTCTCCTAGCCCTCGCTGCAACCCAAACGGATGGCCTCGAAACCATCACCCTCAAAGTCGATGGCCTAGATCGCCAGTTCATCGCCTACGTCCCTCGAACTAAAGACGCCAAACCTCGCCCCTTGGTCTTTGCCTTTCACGGCCACGGCGGAAACATGCGTTACTCGCTGAATCGGTTTAAGTTTAATCGGACTTGGCCAGAAGCGATTTCGCTGTACCCCCAAGGAGTTCCGACTAAGGGAATGACCGATGAGGCCGGTACTAAGAACGGCTGGCAGCAACGAGTCGGAACCGAAGGCGGTCGCGACGAGAAGTTCTTCGACGCGATGCTCGACTGGGTTCGCAAGAACCACAAACTTGACGAGAAGAACATCTTTAGCATGGGTCACTCGAACGGCGGAGCCATGACAATGGTCGCCTGGAACTCCCATCCCGACCTATTTAGGGGCCTGGGCGTATGCTGTGCTGGTGGCCGGACGCTCCCTGGAAACAAGCCCACGGCGATCTACTCGGTGAGTGGTCGGAACGATCCGCTAGTAAAGTTTGCCGGCCAGCAACTCTCGTTCAACAGCGCGAAGCGGCAGAACGGCGGAAGCGGCGAAGGTAAACCCTACGGCAAAAACTCCACGATCTGGGAAGGCAAAGCCCCTTCCATCTGGTACGTCTCTGATGGCGGCCACGAGCTACCAGAGGAGGCCCTCGGGCAGCTCACGCAATTTTTCAAAGATCTCGCTATGAAGGGTTAAGACTTTCGACGTCTTCGGGCTAACCCGGCGATGCCGAGACTGAGCACGACCATCGTCGCAGGCTCTGGAACCGGAGTCCAACCGACGACGTCGAATGCCTTTTTGTCCAGCGCAGAGAGAGTCAGCATCTCGCCGAGCCCAGCAGTCGGATCGAGAGCACCCAGTCCGAGATTGTCTTTCCAGTGACTTGCTTGCCGCCCGTCTCCCCTAGACACACCGTTGGAGAACAGTTGGCTGCCACCCGTGGCTCCCAGGTCAAGGGAGAAAAACTTCGCATTATTGTCCGCCATTAAGTTTCGCGTCCCAACACCGGAGTAGCGGAACATATCGAGCGGTGAGACCCAAGCGAATTGGGTTGAGGTGTATTGACCGGCCCCAATCGAATCCACAAAATCGACTCCCGAAACGAAGCCAAGCGCGTGACCGATCTCGTGCATCGCAATCCCTTCAAAATCGAAGGCGCTACCCGAGATGCCGTCGGTATTGTCATAGTCCCAAGCAAAATTTGTCGAAAACGTGATCGATCCGTCCGACGCGGCGTCATTCGCGGCTATAAGTCCCAACGCCTTGGCGTTTGCGCGGTTAATGTCCAGAAAGGTCAGCGCAACGTTCTGACCACCCGCTCCGCTGCCTGCATCGCTGAAATAGTTCGTCGTCGCGTTGAAGGTAGAACCCGCCCCGAGAGTTGAGATCGCCAGGGCATCGTTTGAGGTGCTTGCGTCGGCAAGCATGGCGTTTCTGAAACTGGTGTAGTCAAATACTGCGGACGGGGATCCAGCTTGAGCCAATATTCCGCTCCCCAGACTTGCAGTTCCGACGTTTAGGTTAACGGTGACATTATCGGTAAATAGGCTGGAGAACGTGTTTGCTGCGCGTTGGAATGCTAAACCGGAGGGCGAGCTGGCCGTTGTTGTGCCGGTGAAGTTGAGATTGAAAGTAAGAGCCTCGGACTTGGCAGCCATCAGTCCAAAACAAGCGAGTCCGCAAATCAGCAAACGAGATTTCATAGTGTCCCTCAAAAAAACTGTCCCGCCGAAAAGCGGCGGAAGATAATGGGGATTGTATCAGAGCTGACACATAAAAGCTAGAGTGCTTTACCAGGTTTTTACATTGCAGACTCTGTCCTGGTGGACTACTGGGTTGCATCAGAAGAGTCAGATCAGGATAATTAGAGTTCCTGTCGGCATCAAGCCGCCAGCGACTTCGGGGGCGGTTAGCTCAGTGGTAGAGCACTACAATGACACTGTAGGGGTCACAGGTTCAAGTCCTGTACCGCCCACCATCTTACGATACACTTCTGTCCGATGTCTCTGGATAGTTTGATCTTCGCCTGGCAAGAGTCATATCGCGAGCTGGAAATTGCTCTAGAAGGGATTCCTGATACCGAAGTGTGGGTGCGCCCTCACCCGAGGCTGCTCAGCGTTGGCGAGGTCGTTGGGCACATCGCTTACGGCCACGCTTCTTGGGTTCTTTGCCCACGGAAGGATCGACCAGACGCGGGCGATTTTCCGTTTCAGAGTCCGATCCTTAGTCAGGAGTTTCGGTACTACCTCACATCGGTCGAGTCTCGAGTCTCGTTAGACTTGTCAGCAACACAGCTTTGGCACGAAATCCTTCGAATTCGAGAAGCGAGTGAGGTGGTTCTCGCGGGGCTTGAGTACGACTCGCCTTACGCTGGGCAGTGGCGCACTTGGGGAAGCTGCGTTCAGTATCAGGTTTTTCATGTTGCCTACCACACAGGCCAAATTTATTCGGTTCGACATCTGCTCGGGCACGAAACCGAGGACAACTGAGGGTCGTCCATAATCTGACTATGTTGCTCGCCGCCGCCCTCCACGTTTCTGCTTGGGTAGTTCCTTTTAACCCGGTGAGTATTGATCGCTTTGAGGAGCGGGCGGCAAAGTTGAGCGAGATCATGCCGCAGCGGTACACCGTTTCGGCCGACGGCACGATTGTCGGCAACACCCTCTGGAAGGCCGCCGACTGGAAGCGGGTTCAGGTTACGGCGAAGAAGTTCAAGGTTCGGGTGCTTGGTATGGTGAATAACTATGCAGATCCAGAAGGGTTTGATCCCAAGCGCATGACTGGACTACTGAATGATCCGAAGAAGGCCAAGGCGGCGGTTTCGGCTCTGGTTGGGTTTACCAAGACGGACGGGCTGGATGGGATTGACTTGGATTTTGAGTCGCTCGCGGTTTCGGATCGTAAGGCTTTCTCCGCTTTCGTTGGTTTGCTGGCGAAGGGACTCCATGCTCAGAAGAAAATTTTGTCGGTGACGGTTCATCCGAAGACCGAGGAGCCGGGGAACTGGGATGGGCCGAAAGCCCAGGATTGGAAGGCAATCGGAGCGGTGGCGGATCGGGTGAAGATCATGTGCTACGACGTTCACTGGTCGACCTCGGACGCGGGAGCGATTGCTCCTACAGAGTGGGTCGTTCGAGTTGCGAAGTTTGCTATGTCGGTGATCCCAAAGGACAAAGTGGATATTGGGGTGGCTTGGTACGGCTACGACTGGCGGTCAAAGCCGGCTCTGTCCTTGGTGTTTCCTGATCTCTCACGCCTGCCCTTTCGGATGGACGAGTCGAGTGGGGAGCTCGTGCAGGCGGGCAAGGTGTTTTTCTCGGGCCGAGCGGCGTTTGAGCAGAAGGTTGCGGCGCTGAAGGCTTTGGGGATCAACAAGGTGAGCGCTTGGTATTGCGGGTCGGAAGAGCCGGATGTTTGGCGAGTGATCCCGAGTAAGTGAACATCCAGTTGCTACTCTCAGATGTTCCAGCGCGATCCCATTAGGTCTCAATGATGACCGCTTTGAGGGGCGTACCATTCGGCTTCGCTGTCTCGAGCAACTGTTTTGCTGTACACGAACCAGATGTAGAGGTTGATGATTGCGGCGATGATGAGGCCGATGCCCATTCCGCGCAGGCCGCCGTCTAGCGAATAGAGCCCGAGGTCGCCTTTGAGAGTCTTGGTGAAGATGGTTCCGATAGCAAAGCCGAAGACGGAAAGTACGACGAACAGCACTTTGCCGAGGGTGCGGGCGATCTGAGCGTCTTGCTCGAGTGCGGGTCGTGCTTCGTGGTTGTCAGCCATAACAGTTAGATTATAACTTACCGTGCCATCTCGTGAGTACTCGGGAACGGATCATTGTAGTCTTTCCACACCTCAGGACCTGCGGCAAATTCCTCGTCTGTGAGCAATGCGGAGTTGAGCATCAATTCAAGCTTTGGGCGGTCCAGCCCGACCCCAATCAGTACGATCTCTTGCCTCCGGTCTCCGTAGGGTTCGACGAATTTTTCGAGAATCCACGCCTTGGAATCCTCTTCGACGGGCCAATACTGGTTCGGGGCAGTGCACCACCAGGTTCCAGCAGGTTCGTATCGACAAGCTCCACCGGCCTGGCTCCAGCCACCAATCCAGTTCATCCGAGTTGCAAGCCAGAAGAAGCCCTTACTCCGCAGAACACCCGGCCACTCGCGCCGGATCAGTTTCCAGAATCGCTCAGGATGGAATGGCCGCCGCGCCCTATACACGAACGAGCTGATGCCGTACTCCTCCGTTTCTGGGGTGTGTTCGTTCAGCATCTCTTTGATCCAACCTGCGGAGCTTTGGGCCTTTTCGAAGTCGAAGCGGTTCGTATTGAGAATGCGGTTGAGGTCGATCTGGCTCCGAGTCGTTTCGACAAGTTCGGCGACGGGGTTGAGGGAGTGGATGAGAACTTTGAGCTTTGCCAGTTCTTCAGGTGTGACTAGGTCGCACTTGTTGAGAAGGATGACGTCGGCAAATTCCACTTGATCGACCAGGAGGTCTGAGACGGTTCGGTCGTCTTCTTCGCCCAGCGACTCACCACGGTCTTTGATGAAATCAGCTTCTTTGAAGTCTTTGACGAAGGTGTAAGCGTCTACTACCGTGACCATTGTGTCGAGCTTGGCGTAGTGGCCCAGGCTCTGGCCAGTTTCGTCTTCAAAGGTGAAGGTCATTGCGACGTGAATCGGCTCGCTGATTCCTGTGGATTCGATGAGTAAGTAGTCGAATCGTTTCTCCCGAGCAAGCAAGGAGACTTCTTTCAACAGGTCATCGCGAAGTGTGCAGCAGATGCAGCCGTTGGTCATCTCAACTAACTTCTCTTCTGTTCGGCTCAAGTTCGCTCCTCCGCCCTGAACGAGCGCGGAGTCGATGTTGATCTCGCTCATGTCGTTCACGATTACAGCGACACGCATGCCCTCTCGATTGTTAAGCACATGATTGAGTAAGGTGGTTTTTCCGGCTCCAAGAAATCCTGAGAGCACGGTCACAGGAAGACGCGTGTCGATCATCGCACGATAATACCCTTAGGGGGTATATCTATTTCAAGAACCGATTGAGTGTGGTCCTGACTTCTTGCTTCTTCTCTTCGGAACTGAGGCCCTGCTCCGGACCCTCGCCAAAGACGCAGTCTTCGATGTGGTGGGTGAGCAAAAGTAGTCCAAGTTGATCGAGGGCGGCGCGAAGTGCTGACACCTGGGTGAGAACGTCGACGCAGTAGCGTTCTTCGTCGATCATCTTTTGAATTCCGCCGACTTGACCCGAAATTCGGGAAAGGCGCTTCTTAGCGTCGGCATAAATTTCGTGGCTCACGGAACAATTATCTCAGATTATTCATCCTAATGAAAGTTACACTACCCCCCTATAGTACACTAACAACTATGAAACGCGCCTTTACACTCATTGAGCTTCTTGTGGTCATCGCCATCATTGCCATCCTTGCGGCGATCCTGTTCCCGGTGTTTAGCCAGGCAAAGGCGGCGGCTAAAAAGACTGCTGACCTCAACAATCACAAGCAGATCATCACCGCCATGTACATGTACGCGAGCGACAACGACGACCACACTTGTGCGACACATCACGACTTAGAAGACGACGAGACAATCGCCGATCTTTACACCTGGTTCGAGCCTCTGTACCCGTACTGCAAGAACCGAGACATTTTCAAGGATCAGGTCGTCAGCCAGACTCCAACACTTTTTCCAAATCTTGTGACTCTTGTGGATTGGAACACCCACCGAACGGATTATCTCATTAACGGCTTCTTCTCACACGGGGTTTCATTTACCACGTTCTCTAGCCCGGCGAACCAGATCGTGGTCGGTGAGCGACACTCAAACATAGCGTTCTTCGACTACCACCCTTGGGCTTCGGCCCCAGATGACAACTGGGAGCGTGGCTTCCTTGATGGGTCGAGTTACCAGATCGGCGATGTAGAGACTGACACGCAGATTCCAGATCCGAAAAACGTCGGTAGGCACACTCTTGGAAACAACTATTCGTTCTCGGACGGGCACGCTAAGTGGTTTAAGTTCTCCCAGACGCTCGACCGGAACAAGCCCGCTCTGGCTGTTGACAACTGGGGGATGCACAACATCGATAACCTTCCGGCGAACGACTAAGCTCTCGATTAAGTCTAGAACCTGAAACTTCTTGTTAAGTTTCAGGTTTTTTTGCGCGTGGGGATACCCCCTATATGTATCATGTGATACACTACCCCCCATGGGTAGTCGAAGAGCTTTCACATTGATTGAGCTTTTGGTCGTGATTGCGATCATAGCCATCCTAGCTGCGATACTTTTTCCAGTTTTCGCACAAGCAAAAGAGGCGGCAAAGAAAACTCAGTGCAGCTCCAACATGCGCCAGTTGGGGATTGGAATGGCACTCTACTCGGGTGACTGGGACGGAGGGCTTCCCCGAAGCATGCACAATGCCCAAAACGATCGAACACGAGCATGGGTCTTCAACCTTGCCCCGTACATCAAAGCTGATCAAGTTCGAATATGCCCGGCAGACCCCAAAGCCCTAGCTCGAATCTCGGCAAATGGGACCAGCTACGCGATCAACGGCTATCTGGTTGACGAGTACGAGGAGGACGTACCCAATGCATACCGCCAACGCTACGACACGCTCCCCCGAACAAGCGAGACGATTGCCCTATTCATTCTTTCGGACAACACTGCGGCCAACACGTACAACGACCATGTCCATAGCTACTCATGGTTCAACGGGTCAACAGGTCAACTTCGCTGGACCTCGATTTTGAACGAGATTCAAGCGGACCGGTACAACGGGAACCGAGCAAGCCGAACACAAGGAAACGCTAACTACCTGTACGCCGATACCCATGTCAAGTCACTCGCCGCCGGAAAGATTCGCGGCTATGCCTTCGACAACTACGATTTTGCAAAGCCACCTGAGTGAGGCTTTGCGGAGAAAAACATGAGGAAACTAACTCTTACATTACTTGGATTAGGGCTTGTTGCGGGTTCTTACGCACAGCAACTCTACACAGAAGGGCATGGCGATATAGGAATCGGTCACGACGGTACCAATTGGGATATGCATATCCACTCGGATCAGAATGGGGAGACCGCCGCCGATGAGCAAATCGTTGTCGCCCCACTTTCCTCCTTGTGGACTCGTTCGGCATCTTCGACTTTCGACTTTGTCGGGGTTGGGGCTGGTGAGCAGTACTACCGCTTGAGAGAAAGCAGCGTCGCAGGCCAGCCGTTCCTCGGTATCAGTACCGAAGAGTTCGCTGGGCCAGCATCATCCTATACGGAGACCAACTCGAACCTAGCGAGAGTAGTGGGCAGCATGACCGACGCTTGGATTTCATTGGAACTTGTCAGCGTAGTTGCACCTAGCGGCGGAGTCTTCTCTCTCTACTCAAATGACCCTGGCGACTCCCTAGGGCCAGTTGCGTGGATGTCAACGTTTGACGGTATCTCTGCTAATGACAAGTTCATCCTTGCCGACAACGTTCATGCGCACGCAAACTGGGCATTCAGCAAGGCTGGGACCTATGAGGTGACGTTCCGAGGGAAGTACTGGGACGGCAACGCCTTCCAGGCGAGTCCAGACACTACTTACACCTTCCAGGCGGTTCCAGAACCCGCTTCGATGGCAGCGATGGGTCTCGGGATCGTCGGATTGCTCCGTCGCCGTGCGAAGAAGAGCACTTAACCGTTCTTCTTTCCAGAACCTGGTTTAGGGGCGGGCTTTTTGCCCGCCTTTTTCTTTGCGGCAGCTAGAAATTCCTTCATTGTCGGTTTGTCTAGGCCGCCGACGGTCATCAGGACTGTTTTGCCATTGGAGTTGATGATATGTAGCGTTGGGTAGGCGGTGACTTTGTACTTCTGAGAGCTGGCAGTGCCCTCCTTTTCGCAATCCTGCTTCACAACGATGACATCTTTGAAGATAGTCTTGGCTTCGGCGGATTGGAAGACCTCTTTGTCCATCTGCTTGCACGGGCCACACCAAGTAGTGTAGAAATCGACAAGGATCAGCTTGCCGGTTTTGGCGGCTTCCTTCTTTGCTTTTTCGAGGTCGTGGCTGTATTCAGTTTTTGCGAACGCCGATGCGCATAACAGAGTGCTGCTGAGGAGTAGGAACAGGGATCGTTTCATTGCATTTATGATGCACCAAGTAAACTGAGAATTCCCTTATGAGTGAGAAGCAATTTCGCCTTTACGATTCGCTCTCGCGTTCGGTCAAGCCGTTGACCACGCTGGAGCCGGGCCACCTGCGCTTCTATTCGTGTGGACCGACTGTTTACTCATACGCCCATATCGGGAATTTTCGATCGTTCATCACGGCGGACTTGGTTGTTCGGACTGCGCTCTCGCTCGGCTGGAAGGTCACTTGGGTTTCGAATATCACCGACGTGGGACACCTCACAGAGGACGACGTTGCGGATGCTCAGGGCGAGGACAAGATGGAAAAAGCTCTGCGCTCTAAAGAAGGCGAGCAGTTCCACAACGTGTGGGAGCTGGCGGAATTTTATGAGGATGCTTACCGCGAGGATTGGAAGCAACTGAACCTTTTGGAGCCGGACGTTCGGCCCAAGGCGACTCAGCACGTTCGGGAGCAGATTTTGGCGGCGGAAGAACTCATTTCCAAAGGTTATGCCTACGAGACGGATAGCGGGATTTACTTTTCGGTCGAGAAATTTGCCGAGTACGGCAAGCTCAGCGGGAACACGCAGGAGAACCTGCGGAAGGCGGTTCGAGACGTGGTTCTTGACGAAGAGAAGCAGGACCAGAGCGATTTTGCGATTTGGAAGAAGGACGACAAGCACCTCATGCAGTGGTTTTCGCCCTACGGCTGGGGTTTTCCGGGCTGGCACATCGAGTGTTCAGTGATGGCTCGGGCGTATTTGGGCGACACGATTGACCTGCATAGTGGCGGAGAGGATAACAAGTTTCCGCACCACGAATGCGAAATCGCACAGAGCGAGGCTCTGACTGGGAAGCCTTTTAGTAATCACTGGACGCACACGGCTTTTCTTCAGGTGAATGGCCAGAAGATGGCGAAGAGCGCGGGGAATTTTTACACAGTGCGTGGGTTGGTGGCAGATGGCGCTGATCCTTTGGCGATTCGGTTTGCGCTGATTGGCGGCGTTTATCGGAAGCCGTTTAACTTTACGGATCAGGGGCTGAGCGATGCTGCGACGAACCTGGAGCGATTCCGGCGGGCGGTTGATGTTGCTCTGGCGGCTTCGGGAGAAGGAGCGGACACGCTGGGAGAGGAGCTGGCCGGGCTGTTTGAGGACGCTTTGGAGGCGATGTGCTCGGATTTGAACACTCCTGTGGCGATTGCGAAGGCTCTGGAGGGTGCGCGGCTGATTTCACGTGAGGGTTCATTAAACTCAGCTACGGGAGCTTCAGCTCGGTCGTTCTTAGAGAAGGTCGAGTTGTTGTTGGGGATTGTTGGGCCATTAGAGGTTGTGGAGGAGGCTGTGCAGTGTCTTCCAGCGGTGGATGAGGCTCGGATTTTGGGACAGATTGAAGCTCGGAAGGCGGCCAAGGCGGCTAAGAACTGGGGCGAGGCAGATGCGATTCGGAAGGCTTTGCTGGAAGAAGGGATTGTTTTGACGGATAAGGCGGACGGGTCGGTGAGCTGGTCACGAGCATAATCCGGCACAAATCTTGCATCATTTAGAGTAACTAGCCGTTCCGACAACGTTGTCGGAGCAAGTAGGAGATTCACAAGGCCGTGAGTATCAACCCGAAAAGCCCCCATCTCGATTTTTTGCGCGTTACTGAGCGCGCCGCTCTACTTGCCGCCCGTTGGGTCGGCAAAGGGAAAAAGCATGAAGCCGATGACGCGGCTTGCCAGGGGATGCGGTCTGCTCTCAACGAGCTGAACATCAACGGCACCATCGTCATTGGAGAAGGCGAGATGGACGAAGCTCCGATGCTTTTCATCGGCGAAGCCGTTGGAACCGGCATTGGGCCGGAGGTAGAAATTGCAGTCGACCCGCTAGAGGGCACGAACCTCTGCGCCAACGGAATGCCGAATGCCATTGCCGTTCTGGCTGGAACCATCAAGGGCGAAGGACATTTGCTTCACGCACCCGATTGCTACATGGACAAGCTGGTGGTTGGGCCGGAGTGTAAGGGGATCGTTGATATCACGGTTCCGGCGAAGGTGAATATTCGGCTGATGAGCAAGGCCCTGGGAAAGAGCGTTGAAGAGGTCACGATTGGGATTTTGGATCGCGAGCGACACCGGGCATTGATCGAGGAAATTCGAGAGACCGGGGCTCGGGTTCATTTGATATCAGATGGTGATTTGTCGGTAGCGTTGGCGGCGCTTGATCCTGATTCGGGCGTCGATGCTTTGATGGGATCGGGAGGCGCGCCGGAAGGTGTGATCTCGGCCGCCGCCGCGCTTTGCTATGGCGGCGAGATGCAGGCGAAGTTCCTCTGGTCATCCCAGGAAGAACGAGAACGAGCGGTGGGAATGATTCAAGGCGATGTTGATCGCGTCATGACGACCACTGACCTTGCGAGCGGGCATGTTCAGTTCTGCGCGACGGGAATCACTTCCGGCGACATGCTTAAAGGCGTTCGATATCGCCGCGATTATGCCCTTACAGAGAGCATTTTGATGCGAAGCAAGACTGGCACCATTCGGCGCATTCAGACAATGCACCGCAACATCAAGCGCCGTGACGATATCCCAACGGGATATTAGTCGATGTCGTAGCGGTAGATATCGTCCAGAACACTGGTGTTGTCCATCTTGATCAGCTCTTTGAGGAGTCCAGTTCGGATGTCATAAACCCAGCCGTGAATGACGGGTGCTCCTACATCGCTCCAGCTTTGCTGGACAAAACTGGTTTCCGATAGGTTTCGAACTTGCTCAATGACGTTGAGTTCGACCATGCGGTCAAATTTTGCTTGAGGTTCGGTAATGTTGCTCAGCTCTCTTTCGTGGAACCGGTAGACGTCCTTGATGTGCCGCAACCACTTGTTGATGAGGCCCAGGTTCTTGTTTGTCATGGCGTTTTGGACGCCGCCGCAGTTGTAGTGTCCACACACAATCACGTGCTTGACCTTGAGGACTTGGACCGCGTACTGCAGAACAGCCAGCATGTTGAAGTCGGTGTGAACGACCATGTTCGCCACGTTTCTGTGCACAAACAGTTGGCCAGGCTGCGTTCCGGTAATTTCTTCCGCCGGAACTCGGCTGTCCGCACAACCGATCCACAAGTACTCCGGCTCCTGACCCTGCGAAAGGTGCTCAAAGAAGTCGGGGGCTGCACTGAGTTTGTCCTGCACCCACGCCTTGTTGGCGAGAAGAAGTTTCTTGTGGCTATCCATTATTGAGTTCCTTGAGATACTGTTTGTGCTTCCGCATGTTGATGAACCAGGTCTTGTCCTCCACGTCAGTGAGTTCGACTTCGATTCCTCGGTATTTACCGCTTTCTGAAAAGTCTTTGACCATATCGAGAATGTCGTGGTCGACAAAGTCGGCTTTGGTAGCGTTAATCACTAGCGTGACGTTGTCGGGAACTGTATCGAGTGCGCTCCTCAGGCCAACTTTGTTTGTGAAAGTGATGTCCTTATTGAATCGGAGCAGCCAAAGATTTCCGTCATTGACGAGAGTGAACGCCTTGTGGTGATTGGCTCTGATTGAATAAACCAGGCCGGCGAGCAACCCAATGACCACACCCTTCAAGAGATCCGTAAACACGACTCCGAGCAGGGTGAGAATGAAAGGCACGAACTGGTCGTAACCATCATCAAAGACCTTTTTGATCACGGATGGCTTCGTGAGCTTCCATCCGACCATGATCAAAACCGATGCGAGGACTGCCAGCGGGATTGTATTGAGGAGAGTCGGGATGGAGATCGCTGCGACTGCGAGCAACACTCCGTGGAAAATTGAGGATTTCTTAGATTTTCCGCCGGAATAGGCGTTGGCCGATGTTCTTACGACCACAGAAGTGAGCGGCAAGCCTCCCAGAAGTCCGCTGACTCCATTGCCAACCCCTTGGGCAACGAGCTCGCGGTTGGTCGGCGTTGCTCTTCGCTGGTCGTCCAGCTTGTCAGCCGCATCGATTGAGAGTAGCGTTTCCAGAGATGCGACCACGGCCAGAATTCCCGCCGTGACCCAGACAGCGGGCATTGCAACTGCACCCCAATCCGGAAATGTGAGTGCGGACGTGAGTTCACTGGTGCCGGGCAGCTTGACAAGGTGTAAATCTTCCGGTTTCAGCGCAAGGCTTGGATTGCTACTAGCCAGGAGGGTGTTGATAATCGCTCCGACAACTACTGCCACGAGCGGGCCGGGAACGTACTTCGTCCAAGTTTGAGTCTTCATCGGCTTTGATTCCCAAAAGTAGATGATAACAACGCCGATCAGGAAGATAACGAGGGCAGTAGGCGTGATTGTCACCACCGCTTTTGCGATGTCTGAGAACGTGTTTCCGAATTTGCTGATGAACCCAAAATCTCCCTCGTACTCCTTATCCCATCCGAGAGCGTGGGGAATCTGCTTCAGGATGATTACGACGCCGATACCTGCCAGCATCCCCTTGATGACCGAGTTAGGGACGAAGTTAGCGATGGCACCCAGCCGCAGCAGGCCCATCACGACCTGCAACGCACCGGCGATGATTAGTGCAACTTGGAACGCCTGATAGGGGTTTGGGGCCGCTTTGAGGCTCTCTAATGCCGTGAGCACGATGGCCACCAAGCCAGCGGCTGGACCTGAGACGGAAAGCGGCGATTTGGAGATGGCACCAACCAGAATCCCGCCGAGTGCCCCTGCGATAATTCCCGCCAACGGGGTTGCACCGCTCGCAGTAGCGATGCCTAAGCAAAGGGGGAGAGCAACGAGAAATACAACGAGTCCAGCCGGAAGGTCGCTTCCCCACGTCGATTCTATTTTTGTCGGAGTCGGCATCGGGTCGGATTCAGTCACGCTAGCAAAGTATGACTCCGAGTAAGTTCCAGCGGTCGCTCATTGAGCTAAAACCGTGAACAAATTGCGGTACAAGTGTTCAAGATTCGTGGTCTGAGAGGCTAAGATAGTCGAATGCCCAGGCAGATCGCAGAGTGGAATGAGTCAAGCCAGCGCATGGTGGGCGACCGTTTGCGCCGCGCGAGGCTCGGGCATCACTACTCTGTGCGGCAAATGGCCACTCTGGCCGGCATTAGTAAGACTTCGGTTGTTCAGGCGGAGGCAGGGCGGACTTCACGACGTTCGACCTATGAAAAACTCGGAATGGCCCTCCACATTAGAATGGAGTCCCTTCTGTCAGTCACCCAGAGCACGTCAGATCCGTTTTCGGTTCATCGCCAGTCGGACGACCGCTGGTACAGATTGGCTCACTTTAGCGAGGGGCCAATGGCTGATTCTAGCGAGGAAGCTCGCCGAATAGCTGGCGCGGCAGGGACGACGCCTTTTTGTTACCTATCTTCACGGCTCCATGGCGGTGCGATTAAGCCCAATATTTTGGAAGTTTATGGGCAATCTGAGAAGCGATCTCACCCTGGGGAGGAGTTTGCGTTTGTGATGTCGGGGCGGGCATTACTTGAAATTGGTGAGTCTGTGATCGAGCTGAGCGAAGGTGAGAGCGTGACGTTCTGGAGTGGCGAACCGCACTCTTATGGACCTGCTCCGGATTCGCCGCTCCCGGTTCGGATCCTCAGCGTCAGGGTTGATCCATGACGCTCGAACGAGCCGTTGAAGTCTTTGTCCAGGCGTTTTCGGCGGGAAAGAGCCGGACCTATCCTTATGTGGTGACCCGGCCCGATCCCTGGCTTTGGGTGATGCAGGACACTCCAGCGCGAAGGGATTCTCGAAAGGTCGAGGCGGTTTCCGTGTCCGGAAACCCCGAACGCACTGTGGAACGAATCCGAGGTCTTGGTTTGGCGTGGCACTTTGTTTGTGAAATTCACTCTGATGCGAGCGATTTCGACCGCATTAGAGCAGAGTACAAGGCGCTTGGATATCGGGCCGTATCAACGGAGTGGTTGTTTGTTCACGATTTGATGGAGCTTCCCACTGCGAACCCGATTTACAATGTAGTGCCGATTCATAGTGCCAACGATCTGGATGGCATTCCTCAGGCCGCATATCAGAAGCGCAGGCTGCTACCTGGAACAACGATGTTCTCTGTCCATACCGAGTCGCTGGATCTGGGTTGGGTCACCTGCGTTCCGGTTGGGGCCGATAGTTGGGTTTCGGACCTTTGGGTACAGCC
Organism: Fimbriimonas sp.; assembly: GCA_965248555.1. Classification (GTDB taxonomy): domain Bacteria; phylum Armatimonadota; class Fimbriimonadia; order Fimbriimonadales; family Fimbriimonadaceae; genus Fimbriimonas. Next base: position 1,617,652 of record CBDFJP010000002.1, read on the forward strand.
GAAGCATCGTAATGCGGGCATCGGGCGCGCCTTGATGACTTCGCTTCTTCATCATGCGAAGTCGAGGGGCGACGAGTCGAGCATTCTTCTTGCGAGCTCTGATGGCGCCCAGCTTTACCCGAAGCTTGGTTATCAGCAGATCGCGATATTGCAGATGTTTTGCCCCGCAAAGCGGTGAACGCCTCGACCGGATGGGGCTACTTTAACGCGGCCTTTTGCTTACTCTCCAACGCAGCCTTCACCAGACCTTGGAACAGCGGATGCGCGCGATTCGGGCGGCTCTTGAATTCCGGGTGGGCTTGGGTGCCGATGAAGAACGGGTGGGCGGGGACTTCGACCATTTCGACCAGGCGATAGTCGGGAGAGACGCCGGAGATCAGCATTCCGTGCTCTTGTAGCTTTTCGCGGAAGTCGTTGTTGACTTCGTAGCGGTGGCGATGGCGTTCCGTGATCCTTGTAGCGCCGTAAAGCTTCGCGCTGAGAGTGTCGTTGACGAGGTTGCAGGGATACGAGCCGAGGCGCATCGAAGCACCTTTGTCGGTGACATGCTTCTGTTCAGGAAGCAAGTGAATGACCGGATAGGGTGGGTTCGGGAGCATCTCTTCGGAGTTCGCGCCGGCGAGCTTGCAGACGTTTCGGGCGTACTCGATGACCGCCATTTGCATTCCCAGGCAGATTCCGAAAAACGGCATTCCGCTCTCCCGCGCGATACGAATCGCTTCGATCTTCCCTTCGATCCCACGGCCGCCAAAACCAGGTCCCACGACCAAGCCGTCGATATCCTTAAGCGCATCTTCAGGCGAAAGTTCGCCTTCAAGGGTGTCGCTCTCGATCCATTTGACGTTCACTTTACAGTCGTTCGGAATACCCGCGTGAACAAGGGCTTCGGCGATGGATTTGTAGGCATCACCGTTCGACGTGTACTTCCCTACCACCGCGATGGTGACCTCGTTAGAGGGGTTCTTGAGGGTTCCAACGAGCTTGCGCCACTCTTCCATTTGGTCGGGGCGATGCTCAAGGCCGAGGCGCTTGGAGACGAAGTCGCCGAGGCCGAGGTCCTCGTACATCAGCGGGACTTCGTAAACCGTATCGAGGTTTTGCGACTGGATAACCGCTTCCTTCGGAACGCCGCAAAAGAGGCTGATTTTCTCGATCACCTCGGCTTCCATGGTGACTTCGCAGCGGCAGACCAAAACGTCCGGCGCGATGCCAATTTCCCTCAGTTTATAAACGCTGTGCTGGGTCGGTTTGGTCTTAACTTCGTGCCATGGGCCGACCGTTGGAACCATGGTGACGTGGACGTACATCGTATTCTCATAGCCCAAGTCAGTCCGCATTTGGCGGATCGCTTCGAGGAACGGTAGCGACTCGATGTCGCCCACGGTTCCTCCGATTTCGGCGATCACGACGTCGGCTTCTTGCTCGACGGCAACCTTCTGGACCAATGCTTTGATCTCGTTGGTGACGTGGGGGATGACCTGGACGGTTCCGCCCAGGTAGTCACCGCGCCGCTCGGCTTCGATGACGTTTTTGTAGACTTTTCCGGTGGTGACGCTGCTGCCTTTGGAGCAGTTGACGTCCATAAACCGCTCGTAGTGGCCGAGGTCAAGATCTGTTTCAGCACCGTCTTCGGTGACGAAGACTTCACCGTGTTGGAACGGGTTCATGGTTCCGGCGTCGACGTTGATGTAGGGGTCGAGCTTGATGGGCGCGACGGTGAATCCGCGGTTTCGTAGAAGCCTTCCGAGGCTCGCGGTGGCGACTCCTTTGCCAATCCCGCTCACAACTCCGCCCGTTACAAAGATATATTTCGTCGCCATTTTGACCTTTTGGTAAAACCCCAAAAAGGATGACGTTCGACCGATTCAAAAAGACTTGGTCGAAGGGGGGAGGGGTTTAGAGAAGTATACACCGGGGGAGGCGTCAGGTGTCAGGGTTGAGCCATCAGCAAATGACTCGGTATTGATTCGAAACACACTTGGTGTTCGGAACTTAGAGCAATTTGAGTAAGTGGTGGAGAATAGGGGGCTCGAACCCCTGACCTCTTCCATGCCATGGAAGCGCTCTCCCAGCTGAGCTAATTCCCCACTTGGTAGCTTTTCAGCTATCAGCGGATCTGGTCCACTATTAACAATATTACCTCAGTGGTCGTTACTGCGCAAGAGCGGTAATCTCGGAATGTGCTGACTCGGCGCGAGGTGGTTGTGGGGCTGGTGGGAGTTCCGGCTGCTTCGATGGCAGGGGTTAGGCCTTTGCCAAAGATGATTTATCCACCTCGATTGAAGCCGAATGATCTCGTCGCGATTGTTTCTCCGGCGGGGGCGACGGAGTCGGAAGAGACGTTGGCGCAGGCGGTTCGGAATGTGGAGTCGCTGGGGCTTCGGGTTCGATTGATGCCTTCCGTTGGTCAGCGCTGGGGGTACCTGGGGGGAACTGATGAGCAGCGGGCCGCGGACTTCAATGCGGCGATAAGGGACGATCAAGTAAAGGGGATTGTTTGCCTGCGCGGCGGGTACGGGGCGATGCGGATCTTGCCAGAGCTGGACTTCAAAGGGTTTTCCAAGAATCCGAAGGTTTTGCTAGGCTATAGCGATATCACGGCTTTGCTGAATGCTTTCGCGCGCAAGTCGGGGGTGATTACGTTTCATGGGCCGATCGCGGAGAACCCGATGACGGGGTTTGAGGGCGAGAATGTTCGGCGGGCGATTTTGCAGGGGGAGGAGCTAGGAGTTTTTCCGAACCCGCTGGTTTTGGAGGGAAATCCGGTGTATCCGCCTTTACGTACGGTTCAGCCGGGGAAGGCGAAGGGACGGCTGATCGGGGGGAATTTGAGCTTGATTGAGCCGTGCGCGGGCACGGCCTATGCGCCGGACTTCAAGGATTCGATTTTGTTTTTGGAGGACGTGGGCGAAAGCCCATATCGGGTGGATCGGATGTTGACTTCGTTGTGGCTGCGGGGCGACTTGCAGAAGCTGAACGGGATTGTTTTTGGCGATTTTCGGTTGCCAGGGGATGAGCCAGCTACGCCCGGCGAGAAGTCGTTTTCGATGGATCAAGTGTTTGATAACTTGCGGATGTGGGTGAGGTGTCCGATATTCTGTGGGCTTCATGCGGGGCATATTCGGGACAAGCTGACGTTGCCGATTGGTGGATTTGTGGAGATGGATGCCGAGGCGCAGAGTCTCCGGTTCGTTGGGTGACGCCTCAATTTGCTCGCGGGAGTAGGCGAGACGTATGAGATACCTTTTGCGGCGTGTATAGCTGGCGGTGCATAATCATAGTTAGCATGCTGCCACTTCTCTTTCTCGCTTTGAACAATGCTGCCGCGGTTGACGTAAAGGTGGACGCCACTTCGCCGCAGGTGAAGGTGAGTCCGAACCTTTACGGGATATTTTTTGAGGAGATTAACTGTGCGGGGGATGGTGGGATTTACCCGGAGCTCGTGCGCAATCGATCGTTCGAGGATAGCGATCAGCTAGTCGACTGGAAGGTTCAGACTGGGACTGCTAAGGTTGTTAACGGGACCGTGGAACTTGCGGCGGGGACGGTTCTGACAAACCCTGGGTTTTACGGGATGAATGTCGTCAAGGGTGAACAATACCGGTTCAACATTCGCTATTCGGCGGCAGACGACCTGAAGCTCTCGCTGATGTTTTTTGGTATTGGTCTCAAGGAATCAAAAACCGTAACCTTGAAAGCGGCGCAGAACGGAGTGGCTACGTTTGACTTCAAAGCGGCAGCAAATGATCCGAAGGCGGGGCTTCGGCTTTGGGTGGAGAAGCCGGTTTCGCTTGACTTCGTGAGTGCGTTCCCCAAAAAGACCTTCAAGAATCGTGAAAACGGGCTGCGGCCGGACTTGATGAATCTGCTCACCGAGATGAAGCCGAGCTTTATGCGGTTCCCTGGGGGATGCTGGGTCGAGGGGGACACGATGGCGTTTGCGATGCGGTGGAAGACCACGATTAACGATCTCCACCTGCGCAAGACGTTGCCAAATATCTGGGGTTATGTCAGCACGAACGGCCTGGGATACCACGAGTATTTGCAGATGTGTGAGGACCTCAAAGCCGATCCGCTGTTTGTTGTGAATGTTGGGATGTCGCACAAAGAAGTCGTTCCGATGAACAAGATGGGCGAGTTTGTGGACGACGCGCTTGATGCGATTGAGTACGCCAATGGGCCGGTGAACTCGAAATGGGGAGCCGTTCGGGCGAAGAACGGGCATCCGAAGCCATTCAACTTGAAGTACCTGGAGATTGGGAACGAGAACGGAGGGCCTGCTTACAACGAGCGGTACAAGCTGTTCTATGACGCGGTTAAGGCGAAGTATCCGTCGGTGACCACGATTGCGAATCTTTGGGGTGGGCTGCCGACTAGCGCACCAATTGAAATTGTTGACGAGCATTATTACAACAACCCGTCGTTCTTCTTCCGTAATGCGAACCGGTACGACAATTACGACCGAAAAGGGCCGAAGATTTATGTCGGCGAGTATGCGGTTACAAGTGGTTGCGGCAACGGAAATCTGATCGCCGCGCTGAGCGAGGCAGCGTTTATGACGGGCATGGAGCGAAATAGTGATGTCGTGACGATGTCTTCCTATGCTCCTCTCTTTGCCAACGTGGACAAGAAGGCGTGGAACCCGGATTTGATCTATTTCAACTCGAACAAAGCCGCAGGAACACCTTCTTACTACGTACAGAAGATGTTCGCTCTGAACCGTCCAGACGTGACCGTCAAGACCGAGGCACCCCAGGGAACTGAGACCATCGTGCCGTTTCCCGCTGGTGGGGTCGGACTCGGAACCTGGATAACTCAGGCAGAGTTTAAGGATGCCTCGATTACCGAGAACGGGGTTACCAAGCAATTGGACACTGCGACCTTTCGGCGTGAAGAGGGCGATTGGAAATTCGCCAATGGGATCGCGACCCAAACATCCAACAAAGAAAGTTGCCGAATCGTTTATCCAATGCCGAATTCAAATACCTACACATTCAAGACCAGAGCCAAGAAGCTGAGCGGCGATGAGGGATTCTTGATCCTGGTTGGGCGAGCGAGTGATAGCACATGGGTATGGCTTAACCTTGGCGGTTGGCGCAACACTGAACACGGGATCGAGGCAGGCGGACTTGGGCGAATTACGCGAAACATCCCAGGAAAAATCGAAACGGGTCGATGGTACGACATCGAGATTGACTACTCCCCGAATCGGATCGTCTGCCGATTGGACGGAAAAACGCTGTTTGACGAAAAGGCTCCGAGCAGCCCGACGTTCTTCCAGACGGCGGGAATTGACCGAAAGGCGAATGAGCTCATCATCAAGGTCGTAAACGGCGGTCGTGAGACTGTCACGACAAACCTGAGCCTTAATGGAGCAAAGGCCAATGGCGTCGCGAAGATCGAGACGCTTCGACACGAAGACCCGATGGCCGAGAATACGCTGGATAACCCAGCAAACGTCGCTCCGAAACGTTCGAAGGCGAACTACAGCGGCAGCAACCTCAAGCTCGAAGTGAAACCCTACAGTTTGAGCGTGATACGGGTTCCCCTCAAGTAAATCCCGCATTCCCCCTGTTCCGCCGACGTAGGAATGGGGGAATGTTCCATCATATAGGGATTCTATGAAGATTAACAAAACATATGCTGCTCTTTACATTGACTTCGAAAACATCTACCACTATCTTCGCAAGCGAACGATTGATGCAGAGCGCACCCAGGATATCCTTCTTGAGCTTGTTCAGAACCTGAGAAAGACCCTCAACGAGGAGCACGGGACGATGTGCATCGTTCAATACGCCTATGCCGACTTCGAGCAGATCGAAGTGAACGCACAGGGGCAATTGTTCCTGCTTGGCGTCGAGACTCGAAACGTGGTTGGTACGGAGCACAAGAACGCGGCGGATATGCGGCTGTGCATCGATGTCATGGAAACCATGTACACCCGAAACGAGATCGACACGTTTGTGCTCATGGCGGGCGATCGAGACTACATTCCGGTGCTCCAGCACCTTCGCAAGCATGCGAAGTCGGTGCAGGTTGTGGCGTTTAAGGAGAACATTTCGGGCGACCTGTTGACGCTCGTCGGCGACGGTTATATCGACGCATTCTCCCTTCTCGGAAAGGTCGCGATGAGCGAACTTGAGGTTGGTCGCGAGCGGTTGAGCGAGGCGATGGCAGTTCAACGCGAGGCAAGCAACGAGCGAGCCGAGCAAATTGCCGAGGCTCGTGCCGTTGGCAAGATGAAGAAGGTCACGTTCGAGCGCGTTCAGCGGGTCGAAGATAAAAACATGCTCATTGCGCTTGAGGTGATGCTCCACAACTTTAAGGATAAGCCCGAGGTTTGGTTCTCGCCTTACCTGAATAAGCTGCGAAACGAGCTTCAGCATCTCGCTGAGTACGAGCGCAAGGCGATTGTGACGAACCTTGAAATGGCGGGAGTTGTGAAGGTCGAGAAGCGGCGCGGAGAGCCGCACGACTATTCGGTACTGCTCGTCAACTGGGATCACCCGGACGTGCAAGAGCACAATCCTGACCTTCAGTAGCCATGCATCCCGCCCTCGAAACCATCCGAACCTGCGTGGTCGGAACGCCTTTCGAGGGCGATTTGTATTTGGTTGGCGGTGCCGTTAGGGACTCTCTTTTGGGTCTTGATGGCTCGGATGATATGGACTTGGTGACGACCGGGTCTTCTTCGGATCTGGTTGATCTTTTGTGGTCAAAGGGGGTTTGTGACTTTCATCCGGTGGTTTATGAGCGGTTCGGCACCGCGATGATCTCGATTGGGGGTCATAAGGTAGAGGTGGTCCGGACCCGGCGGGAGTCGTATTCTGCGCGGTCTCGAAAGCCCTCGGTGGAGCCGGGGACTCTCAGGGAGGATGCGGAGCGGCGGGATTTTACGGTTAATACGCTGATGCGGTCATTGGCGGATTGGACATTAGTGGACCCGTTGGGTTGTGGGGTTGCCGATCTTGAGGCGGGGGTTTTGCGGACGCCGCTGGAGCCTCGGAAGACGTTTCATGACGACCCGTTGCGGATGCTGCGGGCGGTGCGGTTTCGGCATCGGCTTGGGTTTTCTTACGCGCCTGGTTTGGCGGCGGCGATTTCCACTTCGGCAGCTCGGTTAAAGATCATTTCGGCGGAGCGAATTCGGGACGAGCTGTTCAAGATTCTTTTGCATCCTTCGGCGTCACTGGCTTTGGATGATTTGATGTCGTTGGGGTTACTCGGCCAGTTTCTGCCGGAGTTTTTGGCTTTGAAGGGGTGCGAGCAAGGGAAGTGGCACCATCTGGACGCCTGGAATCACACACGGCTGGTCGTGGCGAATGTTCACTTGTTGCCTTCCGAACTCGACATCGTAACCCTTCTCGCCGCACTCTTCCACGACAATGCCAAACCTCAGACGCGTACCGAACCGAATCCCGGAGAGGTCCATTTTTACGGCCACGATCACGAAGGGGCTAAGATTACGAAGAACGCACTTCGACGCCTCAAAGTTCCGAACGACACTGTTGAAATCGTCGCGCTTCTGGTCGAAAACCATATGCGGCTGAGCAGTGCGAATAAGTTCGGAACTCCGGCGATTCGGCGGTTGACTCGGGATATGGGGGATGAGCTTGACCGGCTTCTGGATTTGTGCGAGGCGGATCGGATGGGGCATAAGGATGCGTCGCCTCTGACAGAGTTGAGGGCGCGTGTTGAGGCGGTTCGGAAGGAGTCGCCGAAGGAGAGTTTAGAGAGTCCTTTGTCGGGCGAGGAGATTATGGGTCTGCTGTCCTTGAAGCCTGGGCCGGAGGTGGGGGTTTGGAAGCAGAAGTTAGTTGACGCAGTGATCGAAGGAGTGGTTGCTGATCGGGAGTCGGCGAAGACTTGGTTACTTCAACAGAGTCAGCAGTAGATTCGCCGCGATGATCTTGAAGACGGTTGCAAACGGTGAGGATGTCGCATACGCCGTCGAAGGAAGCTCATTTCCGGTTTGGCCAACCGAGAAGGCGAGGGTTACGGGTTGCGTTTGGGCGGCGGCATAGACTCCAAAGAGGGTGTTGAGCGGAATCTTCATGATGTAGTAGCCGCCGAACAGGACTACTAGCCCGCAGACCAGTGATGAGACTGCGCCGGTGATGAGCATGGGAACTGCGGCTCCGCTATGGAGCGTCTCGGAAAATTGGTATCCGGATTTCAGGCCGACTCCGGCGGCGAAGATGGCGAGGCCGAACTGGCGAAGAGTGGCGTTTGCGGTGTGCGAGATATTCCAGATGATTGGGCCGGTGCGCTGGATGCGGCCAAGGATGAGTGCCACAAGGAGCGGACCTCCGGCGAAACCGAGCTTAAAATGCGCTCCACCGGGGGCAGGCAATGGTATCTCGCCAATGAGCAGGCCGATCAGCATTCCGAGGCCCAAGGAGGCGAGGTCGGCGTCCATGAGTCCACGCGGCTTGTCGCCCAGGAACTTGGAGACGGCTTCATGATCCTCGCGGCGGGCGAGGACGCGAACCCTATCTCCAAGTTGCAAGATTGTTTCGCCCGTGGGAATGAACTCAAACTCGCCGCGCTTAACGCGAGTAATGACCGCGCCGTGCTCTTCGGCGAGCTTCAACTCGGACAACGGGCGGCCAGCGATTTTTGCATTTGAGACGATGACGCGTCGAAAATCGAGTTGCTCGCGGTCGTGCTCGAGGTGAACATCTGTCATTTCACCGATTCGCTCGGCGACTCGGGTCGCCTGAGACTCAGCCCCAATGACACTGACTAGATCGCCGATGGCAAAAGTCGTTTTGCTCGTCACCACCTCATCCTGACCCTCGCGGCGGCGGCGCCCGAAGGTGAAGGCGTTACCGAGTTCACGGGCGAGCGTTTTGACTTCTACATCCACCGCGTCTTCGCGGGTGATTCTAACCGTGAAAGCCTCAATTTTCTCGCTCATCAGGCGGTAGGCGGGGATCGTCTTAGCTTCCTCCTTGAGGTTCACGCCGGTGAAGGCCCGAAACAGCGGGATCAACAACAGCGGGATGAGAATTCCCGGCGGATAGCTAATGGCATAGCCTGCGACGACAGGGGCGAGTTGGGTTTCAGTAGCTCCGCCGGAGCGGAGGGTATCGAGGGCGGAGGCGAGAGAAGGCGCGTTGGTGAGAGAACCAGAAAAGACGGTCGAGGCGACTCCGCCGCTGAGGCCGAAGTGGCGGCCCAGAACCAAAACACAGCCGAACGAAACCACTAGAGAGCCGACAGCTAGTCCGCTCTGCCGCAGCCCTTGGCGATTCAAAGCTCGGAAAAAGGAAGGTGCCGACGAGAGGCCGACTGTATAGACGAAGAGAGATAAGCCGAGGAAGTAGATGAGGTCGGGAAGCTTGAGCGCAGGGTCGAGCGAGCCGACGGCGATGCCAACAAAAAGCACCATCGCGACGCCGAGTTGCACACCCGCGATCTTGACTTGGCCCAGTAGGAAACCTACGGCGACGACCAAAATCAAGAGCAGTAACGGACTAGATTTCAGTAGGTCGATCAGCCAAGGCATTGCGAATAGCTTACCAAGCAATGAAAACAGGTCTATAATGAATGGAGCGAGCACAAGGATGGTGCGAAGTGAGAAAAAAGTGAGCGCAAAACGGCGTTCGAGTCCGGCCAAAACCAGGCCGAGAAGCAAGGAAGCAGCCCCCTCAAAACGAGCGGCCAGCCATCGGCGTTACGACATCGTCGGGATTGGATTTTTCACCCTCGCCGCGCTGTGCGTCGTAGCTCTGATGTCACGTAACTCAGGAGTCGTGGGCGGCTTTATGCGCGACGGGTTCGGGCTTCTGTTTGGTCGCGGAGCCTGGGTGACACCAATTGCGTTTGCGGTTTTGGGCTATGCGTACCTTCGCGGACACTCGAAGGCGGGGTCTTGGATTCCGGCGCTAGGGGTTTCGCTTTTGGTTTGCGCTGTGCTGGGCGGGTTGGCGCGGGCGATTGGCACTGACTACTTCGATCCCAAAGCGATCTCGCTCGGTGGCGGGTATGTTGGTGCGCTTGTTGCTTCGCTCTTCTCGACTCTGTTTGGCGAAATCGGGAAGTTCGTGGCTTGTTTCGCTACGGGCCTCGTTGGCACTGTTCTTTGTTTGGACAAGCCGCTTCGTGCTCTTTACACCGACTTCCGCGACCGGGCGGCGCTTCCAGCTTATGAGGAAGAAGAGCCAGCACCAGTTAAGGCGGTTCGCGCAGGCAAGGCGGTTGTTGGGATGCCCGACGACGAGGACGTTCGGAAGAAGTCTTTGCCAAAAGGATTCACGGACGATCCTGCTTCGGAGGAAGCACCGGTCAAACGCCCCGCGATCATCCGGGATCATACTGACGCGCCACGCGCGGAGCGGGCGAAGGCTCCTGATTTTTCGATAGAATCCACGACGCCGAAAGAAGGGTATCAACTCCCATCCATCGCCGCATTGAACCTGCCCGCCGAAAAGCCGAAGCGGACGGCGGCGGAGATGCAACAGAACATTGAGACCATCGAGGGGACTCTGGAGCAGTTTGGCATCGATGCCAACGTCGTAGAGGTTGCCACTGGGCCGACGATTACTCGGTACGAGATTCAGCTCGGTGCTGGAATTCGGGTTGCTAGAATCGTCTCGCTTGCGGACAACATCGCCATGGACATGGCGGCGACGATGGTTCGAGTCGAAGCTCCGATTCCAGGCAAGGCGGCGATTGGACTGGAGATTCCGAACGCGACCTCGTCGATGGTCAACCTGCGCGAACTGGTTGATTCGAAAGAGTTCATGGATCACCCGTCGCGACTCTGCGTTGCGCTCGGAAAGGACGTTGCGGGTGTCAATCGCTATGCTGACCTCACAAAAATGCCGCACTTGCTGATTGCGGGGGCGACCAACAGTGGGAAATCCATCGGTTTGGCGACGCTGATCACTTCGCTTCTGATGCGAAATACGCCGAAGGATTTGCGGCTGGTGATGATTGACCCCAAGCGTGTTGAGCTGACGCTTTTTGATCAGATTCCGCACCTTTTGTGCCCGGTGATCAAGGATGTCAAGGAAGCTCCAGGAGTCCTGATGGCGGTTCGAGCGGAGATGGATCGGCGGTACGATCTCCTCTCCGAAAAAGGAGTGAGAAACATCGACGGGTGGAACGCGAAGGCTTCTTATGCCGAAAAGCTCCCATACATCGTCGTCATCATCGACGAGCTTGCTGACCTCATGATTCAGGCAAAACAGGATGTTGAGGGGTCGATTGTTCGGCTTGCTCAGCTTGCTCGGGCGGTCGGGATTCACTTGGTGATTGCCACTCAGCGGCCATCCGTTGACGTTATTACGGGAACGATTAAGGCGAATATTCCTTCGAGAATCGCGTTCTCGGTTGCTTCGCAGATTGACTCGAGGACGATTTTGGACTCCAAAGGCGCGGAGGCGCTGATCGGGCGGGGCGACATGCTTTATATGCCGATTGACGCAACGAAGCCGATGCGGGTGCAGGGCTGCTACGTTGCCGAGAGCGAGATTGAGGCGATTTGCAAGCATTGGCGCGAGCAAGAGGCTCCGAATTATGCGTTTGATCCGGCGGAATTTGAGGCTTCTGATCCGGTGAAGGCTTCGGGTGACTTCGGGGGAGAAGTCGACCCGATGTGGGAGGAGGTCGTTCGGTACTCGGTGGAGACCGGGCAGGTTTCGACATCGATGATCCAGCGCAAGTTCCGGCTCGGGTTCCAGCGGGCCTCGCGGCTTTTGGACGAGATGGAAGGGCGAGGCATTATTGCGGCGAAGGACGGCCCTCGGCCGCGCGAGGTTCTGTTGGCTCTGGCTGACTTGGAGTCAGTGTTCGGCGGCTCGGGCGCTCCGAGGTACGAGATGGGGACGAGCATCGACGATTGGGAAGAGGCGTAATTGAGTTGCGCTGTTGCATGGTTACGCAGTTGCGCAGTTCTTTGCCCTTCCTGTCGTTCGGAGTACCTTGCGCGCAACTTGAAGGTGGATGCGTGTGTAGAGTAAGTTGGGCGGTTTAGGTTCAACGAGTTTCATTTTTTTCACAAAGTTGGGCGCAAAGGGGCGCATGTTTGAGCTGGTGGCTTGGCGCGGGGATGGCGCGGATTTGGCCGAACTGGTCGGCGGGAGCAAGGCTGCTAAAGCCCTGATTTCATCAGAGGCACTACGAAATTGGATCATCACTTACTAGGCGAAGTTTCGGGGTGTTTGTCAACCTAGTGTCGTGAAGTACGATGAGAACCTACATGGCGAATAGGAAGGAGGCAGGGGGGAGACAAGGGTGTTTCGTGGCGAGTTTCGCGGTTCTGGCAGTCTGCCTCATCTCGTGCGCAGTTGGCTATATGTGGGGTTGGACGCATTCGCGGGGAGTTGAAGCTCGAACGATTGCGTATAGCCTGGGCGATTCGATGTCGGGTGATTTGAGAGCCTTTTATGGTGCACGGGTCTACTATGAACCTCTTGAGCCCGAAAGGACAGTTGTCGTGAAGCTCGCCGTCGAGATAGGGCCGGGGAATGGGTACTTCTACGGGCCGGTCGATCTTGGTCGCGCGGCTTCTGCCGGGGAGGCGAGGGTGAAGTGGCGCAAGATCGAGTGGACTAAGGATGCACTTCTGGTTGGCGAAGGTCCGGATCAGTATTCGCTTTCCCGGACGAGTTTGGAGAGTCACAGGTAGATCTCGAGGCTCTGGAGCGCGGAGCCTGGGACATCATGAAAGGGGTCCTTTCTTTACCCAGAAAACTACAATTTGATCGGCCGTGCATCTGCGCCAAAGATCTCCCCTCTGGTTTCCGTGTTCCACCGGTTCAGTGTTCGTTCGGCGAAAGGCCGAACCGCGCGATCCATCTCGTCTCCAGCGGCTAATCTATCCGACATTGCCTGTCGTCGCAAAAGGTAGTAGTCGAGTGCGGCTTGATCATGGTGAGCCCTAACCCTCAATGAACCCGCCAAAAGAACTCTGAAGTCAGCAAGAAATCCTGGGAATTTTTGGGAGAGCAACTGAGCTTGCTCAATCAATTGGAGCCGTCTTAGCTCATTTGTTCGATCTTTAAGATATGCCTCATGACAAACATCGAAATAGGCAGTCTCCAGAAAGACATCTCGGTAACCGTGTGCGAATAGTTGTTCAAAAACCTGTTGATGTTCGGGTGCAAGAGATTGGGTAGTCCAAAGTGCTAGAAGCAAGATTCTTGATTGGTAAGGGCTCAGCTTCGCGGGTAGATGCTCGAGAATCTGCCACACCGCAAAGTGCTTTCCTTCGGAAAGCTGAGAAGGCATGGTGATTGGCTCAGTACCCGTTGGGGAATCGAAAAGGACTCCCGCAGATGCTGCAAGCCAATGATCAAGCGCGCCATAGTCGTACCTTTTGGAAATATTTGGCGACTCGGTCGGCACGAATGGTTGCTCTGGACAATAGATTTCGAGCAAAGCGGTAGTGTTGTGCCTATGGCCGAGGCTGCTTTGGGCGTCACCCCAAGTGGACTTGTTCGCCTTAGATTTCCAATCGATAGGAAGCTTAGTCCATGAGCTCAGTCGGTGTTCATTCTTCTTCCACCACGCAGACGTAAAGTGTTCAAAGTTCCAGGTGAGCGCTATCATCCTATAGTCGGCCTCCACTAGCCCGAGCTTTGATCGCAGAGGGAATCCCATGCTGGTGAGCGCAAACGCCAAAGCCAGGACGATTGCTCCGAGCAACAAGTACCGATTTGGCTTTCTCATGGATGCCATTGTACAGCAGATTTGATTAGCCCTGGTACTGTGGCGAGCATTCTAGAAGAGTCTCGCCGTCTCGGTCAACTTCAAAAGCCATTGCTCCTTGCCGATCTGTGACAGCCTTGTGAAACTCCTCGTTCACAAAGTGAACCGCCGCACCTTCAGTAGCGGCGTACCCCGGAGCGATGGTTTGTTCCCTTAGCATTTGCCGCAGGAGGGGTTTGCGTTCGGGTTCGGAGTCGTAGTGGGGGGTGAAGCTGCCGGGGAGCCAGCCGAGGCAGGGCATGACCTGGATTCCGGGGCCGAGGGAGTCGGTGGTGCATTGCTCGAACCAGATGTTGGCTCCGGCGGAGATTCCGGCGAGGATTGTGCCTTGGTCGTAGGCTTTGCGGAGGATGGTGTCGATTCCCCAGGCTTGCCAGAGGAGCATCATGTTCATGGTGCTGCCTCCGCCGACGAAAATGAGGTCTTGGTCGAGGAGCATTTCTTCGGGGGTTCCGGTCCAGGTTTGGGATCGGAAGAGCTGGAAGACGCTGGTTTGGGCGTTGATGCTTTGGTAGGCGGTTTCGAACTTGGCGATGTAGTCGAGCGAGTCTCCGCTAGCGGTGGGGATGAAGCAGACTTTGGGGTTTGCGGCGGCGCAGAGGGAGAGGAGGTATTCGTCGAGCTTGAGGTTTTCGAGGCTGGAGCCGAAGCCTCCGCCGCCGAGGGCGATGATCTGGCGCATTATCGGTTTGGAGTTGGGGGTGCTTAGTTGGGTCACCCCCGGGTAGGGTTACTCGGTTTCTTCTTCGGTAACTTCTTCGTCGGTTGATTCTTCCTCGGTTGATTCTTCGGAATTGTTGTCTCCACCGAGGCCGACTTTATCGAGGAGGCCACCTACTGGGGAGCCTTCGACCATACCTTCGACTTTGTCGCCGACGGAGTCAATGGCGTTTTCGATCGTGCCTTCGAGGGCGTCTGGGATTTTGTCTCGGTTGGCTTCGAGGAGGTCTTGGGCGGCGTTTTTGATGTTGTCAAAGATACTCATTGGGATTCTTCCTTGGGGGCGTCGGAGTCGCCTAGGAACTTGTCGAGAATACCGTCGATCGCGCTGCCTTCGGGGGCAAATTTGGTTTTGAGTTGGTCGAGCATGTCGCCGTGGAGGGCGTCGTCGATTTGGCCCTCGATGCTGTCGGGGATTTTGTCTCGGAATTTGTCGAGAACGTCTCCGGCTTTGCCTTCGAGTTCTTCGTGGCTCATACCGAATTTGGCGGCGATTTGGTTGAGGAAGTCGCTCATTTCGGGTTCATTGTACTCGGTTGGGGGGTGAGTAGTTGCGCAGTAGTCAGTTGCACAGTTGCACAGTCGAGTTGGCGGTTTTGGCGGAATTGGGTTCGATGGGGTTTGGTTTGGCGGTGATTTTTGGCGGTTATGGCGGAAGTTGTTGAACCTAGTTTCGCCGAAGGGGTGACGGGTTGGTGGACACGGGTCTGTCTGGGGCTGTGCGGGGTGGGGTGTTGGAATTTTGATCATCACTTACTAGGCGATGAAAACGGGGGTTTGTCAACCTAGGGATCTGCGGATTTCCACCCGCCGGCCCAATTGCCACACCCACCCAAAGTGGTTGCAGAAGGCGTTTGAATCGCAGTGAAGCCCCTGCTATCATCAGATTAGGATGGACAAGTGTCGGCTGTTACCGATTGAAATCTGCATTGACCGGCTCTTTATGCTCGATTGGTACGACGGGATCACTGAATGTATTGCACTTGACGAAGCGGACTCCCTTTATGTGATCAAACGGATTCAGGAAGTGGATGTTTTCGAGCGGACGCTCTGCTTTCTATACACCTACGATGTTCGGGTGCTGGACGACCCAAGTTTGGTGGAGTTGATCAAGGCGAACTCGAAGCCCAACGAGTACGTGAATCTTTACGGGTCGGGCCCATGGTACGAACCTATTCTCGAGTCAGAGGCTTTCCGGGAGGAACATTGGTTAGCTTTCGATATAAACCTTGGGGTGCGGACGATTTATCGAGTTGAAAATTGTTCGGGTCGGTGAGGATTGAGCGGGAAGCTATTCACGGACAGGGCAGGCTTTCTCCGATTGCAAGTGTTTTTTGAGCGGTCGCTTGTCCGTGCCACCTGGTTGACAAGGGCTTGTTGCATGATTACTTAGCCAGAAGGGTTTCGTAACCCGGAGGAGTAGACCAGCCTCCCATCCCTTCGTAGCCGAAGTGGTGCAGATTCATGTTTGCCTGTAAGGCAAGACCAATTGAATCTGGGTAGAGAGTACGAAAATGGATATTCATCAAGTAAAGATGATTGATTGCGTTCTCTGCTTGAGAAAAAGGCAACCTGAAGCAACGCAGACTCTCACGAGCTAAATTATCCTCGCCGACTTCCGAAGCGAGGGAAACTAAATCTAGATCGGGATCGATAAAGGTTCCGACGCCCTGCTGGGCTATCCCGCGTGAATTTCCCAGTTTTGCCGCCTCGAAAACACGCAAAGTTCTTCGCGAACTTGGATCTACGTGAATCCTTGAGTGAGCATCAAACAGGAGCGTACTCATACTCCAGACGGCGAAGTGTCCATCAGTGGTCGTTGGAGGGTTCATCACAACGTCAGCAGCGGCAAAAAAAGCTGCTACGTACGGGCTTCTCGTCCAATCTAAGATTGGCGAGAAAAGACCGTGGTGCCTCCCCAATAACCATTCATCCTCGTTAGCGAGATTGACTGCACTCGTTTGACCCAAATGCATACGGAACGATTGCATAATGTTAGCTCCAAAAGTTTTCGATTGGTGACTAGCTTGGTAAGCAACCTCCTCTGGGGTTGCTTCCTGCAGAATTGTGTCCAGGCGCAGCTTGACCTGCCTTAACAAAGTGGACTCAACTTTCCAATTCGAGTTTGCCTGACCTCTGAAGATCAGTCCTCGAGAGTTTCGATGGTGTTCATCCAGGTGATTCATGAACTCCGACCATGATGTGAAATCCAGTGTTACGATGGCTTTAGACATATCAAAACTTTACAGTAAATCAGTCGACATTGCTTTTTATTGTTGTGTCGCGTCGAAAACGCCAGAAAGAGGCGTGATGCGGTCACGATGGCCCCGTACAAAGACCTCGATATTCTGCCAAAAGCGGTAGAGACTTGAAGTTGGGGTTGTATCATCAGCGAGAAGTGAGTCTCATTGTGGTCGACCATCCCCTCGGTTTCCCATTGCATGCCCCTCCGCCAGCTCTAACACTCGCATTGTGACCAGCAGGGCTTGGCGGCTAGGATTGCACGGAAGTTTAGTGCTTTTTATGCCACCTCAAATAGTTCTGTTTACACCTGCCAACCGAGTTACACACTATTGACGATCTCTCTATTGCGGTACCACTCTCCTTGAGCGATGTCAATCAGGCTTTGACCTTTGAATCCCATTGCCTCCGAGAGGCAGATTGTTAAGACGTAGGTTAGCTGATCGATGATTTGGAACATCTCAATTGTTGGCACGAATGAGTGACCATCTCCGTGTGCAATCTTGTGACGTAGCTTAGTAGCCCTTTTGACCAAGTCTGGAAACAAGTCGACAGTAGCCCAATTGGGAGCCAGTCGTCCAAACAATTCTTCAAGCTTTGACTGAAGGGACAGCGCATTCAAATTATTGAGCCGTTTCTGAACAACAATAGCTTCAGCTTCTGGAAGCATACTGGCGATCATCTTTTCCATTTCGCTTGCAAATTCTGCGAATGTATTCCTCTCAACTAGACATTTCCGCTGGTTAGTTTCGGAGCAATATCCTTCTAAAGCTTGAATGACTATCTGAAGTTGCTGGCTGAGAAACATCTTTTTGACTTCCGTTTTTGCAAAGAATGCATCAGCAACGCCTCGGAGCCCTGGGGAAAATTCTAACCAGACGCGCAACGGTTGTAGGTCTTGATTCACTAGCGTCTGCCAACTGACCCTGTGGCCCCAGGGGTCCGGAACCCTGGGCGAGGTTCGTGACGAACCAAATCCAAAGAGGCAGCACGCGGAGAGTTCGTTACGATTGTCATGAGTGTGTATCCAGATCGCGTTCGGAGTCGGCGACATTCCAACGCAATACGACAGGAAGCCCTGTAGAGGCAAGAGGTAGCTGTAATTGATTTCCGAAAGTGATTCACATTTAGGGAAACCAAGCTTAAAGTTGGCTTTCTGTACGATTTCTATGAATCGCCTCCCAAAGCCACAGCCGTATTCAGCTCCTTGACTTAACGTTAACTCGGTTTTGCCGAGGGGCCAACTTTGCGATGGAGGCGCAGTATAGTTTGCGACGAGTTCTTTAGAATCTGATGACACTGAAAACTCAAAATGTTCATCTCCGAGCCAATGTGACAGGCAGTCAAACTTGATCTCTATACTGGAAAAGAAAGGCTCTGATACTATAGGTCCGCCACCAAAAAGAAAGCTTGGACCAAACCTATAGTTTTCAAATCCTTTAAGGCTCCAAGTGTTAGATAATCCCATTAGGTCTGCACAAAAGACTGCACCGTAGCTTGGCAGAAATCCATTCAGAAATTTGATCGGTGAGGGAGGAAGGTATTCATGCGCGGGTACGCCCGGAAGTTCACCGAACAGGGTAATCACAGGAAAATCATCGTTGTCCAACGCGATTCGTCCCCGAACTCTAGTGTCTGAGCCCGGTAGCCACCACTCGCCCTCTGCAGGAACCATCGACTGGAGCGTCTTCGTAGTTGGATTTCTCATTTGATCGTCCAAAGAAGCAAGTTCATCGGCTGAATCGCCAGCTCGAGTTGAAGTCCTTATTCAGCAACTGATCCGTCAGTAGTGCCCTTGTCATTTCGATGGGGATGCTGTTTTGGTGGAAGACTTGGTCGTGGAACTCCTTTTGCTTCATCTTTCCGCTATCGACCAGTTCGTGCCGGAGGGACCAGAGTTGGAGGGCGCCGATCATGTAGCTGATTTGGTAGAGAGGTGAGTAGCCGCCTCCGAATGAGCGGCGGACTTCGCCTTCGGCGGAGGCGCGTTCGTGTCCGACTTTTTCGACCAGCATGTTGACGCACTCTTCGGCGGTCATTTTTTTGAGATGGAAGCTGAGGGAGAAGATGATTCGGGCACAGCGGTGCATGCGCCAGAAGAGCATTCCGACTTTGTTTTGCGGGGTCTTTGGGAAGCCCATTTCCCAGAAGAGGAATTCGTAGTAGAGGGCGTTGCCTTCGGCCCAGAAGGGGGTGTAGAAGAGCTGGCGCTGGGGATTGAAGCGGTTTTCGTAGAACTGCTGGAGGTGGTGGCCGGGGATGAGCTCGTGATGGACGGTCGCGCGGGCGAAGTGGATGTTGTTGGCGCGCAGGCTCATGAGCTTTTCTTGGTGCTCCATCTCGGCGGTTGGGAAGCTGACCATGATCTGTTCGCCGCCAAGGAAGAAGGGGCTGACCTTTTGCTGTTCGCGGGGCATCATGGTCATTCGCCAGGTCTCCTTGGCGAGTTTGGGGACGGTGACGAGGTCGTTGTCTTCGACGTATTTGATGGCTTCTTCGGCGAGGTCGCGGATCATTTGGGGCTGGTCGCCGGGTTGGACGTAGTCTTGTTTGACCTTTTCGAGGGCTTGGTGCCAGTCATCGTAGCCCATCTCTTTGGCGGCCTTTTTCATCTCGGTTTCGCACCAGGCGTATTGCTTGTTGGCGATCTCGATGAGCTCCTCGGGGGAGTAGGGGATCATCTCGTATTTGAGCTCGTTGAGGAGGGCTTGGCGGCCGATTGGGTCGCCGACGATGGGGCTGTTGTCGCCGGGTTTTAGGCCGCAAATTTTCTCTTTGAGGAAGGTGCTGAACTCTTGGAGGGCTTTGGTGGTGCGGTTGTAGGGCTCGGTGACCCACCAGCCGAATTGGGGGTCGTAGGTGTTGTAGAAGCGGTACCACTCGGCGAGGTTGCGGAGGAGTTGGTCGTTGAAGCGGGCGCTGCGGAAGGCGGCGAACTTGTCGTTGTTCTTCTTGGCTTCGAGAGCTTGTTTGAGTTTGGGGAGGTCGGTTTCGATTTTGGCGAGGGTGGCGGCGGCGAGTTGGGGTTGGATGGGGTTGCTGCGGCGCTGGTCTTGGCCGAGCTTGATGAGGTCCGTTGCAAAGGGGAGGAAGGGTTGGGTTTCGTCGATCTGCTTTTGGAAGGCGTCGAGCTTGGCGAGGTTGCGGTCGAGGTGGTTTTTGAAGAGGATGTAGTCGACTCGTTGCCCTTGGTCGAGTTTGTCGAAGTCTTGTTGTTCGAGCTGTTTTTCTTTGTCTTGGTAGAAGTTTTTGAACCTGGCGTTGCGTTCGTCGGAGATTTCGACTTTGTAGAACCGTTCGAGGCTTCCGAGGTCGGCTTGGTATTGTTCGATGAGGGGGGTGATAGTGGGGTTCATGGCGAGAGCGGCTAGGAGGGGGAGCATTGTGTGGTGAGTGTACTTACTGTTTTGTTCGCATCTGGCGATAGGTGCGTGGCGGGGCGCCGGTTTCCTTTTTGAGGAGTTTGTTGAACTGGGCGAGGTCAGGGATGCCGACTTGCTCCGCGATAAGCTTGATGGGGCGGTTGGTGGTGGCTAGGAGGCGGCAGGCTTCTTGGGTGCGTTTTTTGCGTATAAAGTCTTGGACGGTCAGGTGGTGTTCGTCGCGGAACATTCGGAGGAGTTGGCGGGGGGAGACTTTGGCGTAGTCGGCTATCTCGGGGACGCGCAGCTCGGCGCGCAGGTTGCGGAGGATGAATTCTTCGGCGGTGTAGAGGGCTTCGTTTTGACGAAGGTAGGCGGGGTCGAGGCTGAGGTGGTGCATAAGCTGCCACGCGAAGGCGAAGGCAGGAACTAAGTCTGAGCTGACTCGATCCACCGCGCGGCGCATTTGGGCAAAGATCGGTTTTGCTTCTTCGACATAGGATGGAATGGCGTAGCGACGGCCCTCTTCGGCGGGGAGGTTGAAGGTGATGTACATGTGGGTGGTTTTGTCGCCGATGAGCGCATGTCCGGCGCGGACTCCGGGGCCGAAGATGGCGAGCGAATCGGCTTTGACGGGGAAGGTGCGGGCGTTGATGGTGACGACGTTGGAGTGGTGGTAGTAGATGGCGGTCCAGTAGTCGAGTGGCTGGAGCCAGTGCTGGCGGTTTTCGTGGAATTCCCCGTCGCCGGCGTAGACGCGGTCCGGGGGGCGAGTGAGTCGGGCGGGGTAGACAAGGGCGGATGTTGTCACTAGTCTCGGTTTACCGCAGTCTGTCAGCAATTTATTCTTTTTTTTGCGCAAGGCTGCTAAAGAATATTCAAATTACCTCTCGCAGACAACTAGTGATGGCGATTGAATACTAATAAAGCGCGATCTTGAGTCTGTACAATTTGTTCGTTGAGGTTTTTTATGAATAGAAAGACAAACGCTATGATCTTGGTGGGGCTTGTGAGTGCTTCCGCGAATGCCAATTTGGTAGGTTTGTGGTCGGCAGATGGGAATCTGGTTGACTCGGTGTTCGGGAACAACGGGACGATTGTGGACAGTGTTTCCTATACCACGGGGGTGAGCGGACAGGCATTTGCCTTCAACGGCGCGGGTCATGTGCGGGTGCCGAGTTCGTCGCTTTATAACGTTGGTACTGGAGACTTTTCGGTCGCACTTTGGGTCAAGTTTGATTCGATGGTTGCTAATGGAACGGGCATTTTGAGCCGGGATGACTGGCCGGGAGCGAGCCCGTATAAAGGGTGGGTCATGAACAATGATGGCGGCCAGGTGGGAATCGTGACTCGCAATTCTGCCTCCGGCGGGACTTCAGCTCGGACTTCGGCCGGATCATTCGCACTCGGAGATTGGTACCACCTTGCGGGAGTTCGTCAGGCTGGAGTGGCAAAGTTTTACGTTAACGGAGCGCTGGTTGCATCGGCAACGGAGAGTTCTCCTTTTGATCTCTCGAACTCGGCAACGATGACGATCGGGGCGGTGAACGACGGCTTTCAGCGGATGTCGGGGGCGATTGATGACGTTCGCTTTTATGACAATGCGCTGACGGATTCTGAGGTAGTGAACCTGGCATCGCCGGTTCCGGAGCCGGCTTCGATGGCGGCACTGGAGTTGGGGCTGGCGGGACTAGCTTCTCGTCGTCGGCGCAAGGACTGATTTCTCTACCACGAGAAAATGCATTGCCCCGTAGTCACTGCGGGGCTATTTTTGCTTGTGCTTCCTCTAACGTTAGTTCCTCGAAGCTCAACCGACCATCCTCATCCCGAATCACCTTCAAGACCCCGTTCTCAACGAACGAGTAAACAAGCCCTTCGTCCAGTGCTGCCGCCACAAACGAAGGTGCAGAGAGCTTCGAAGCGCTCAGAGCCGCGTCGATGTTCAAAACCCCTTCCACTTTTCGCGCAAAAGACGCATCGAAAATCCGAGTCACTGCCCGCAAGCCGGGGTTTAGCTTCTTCGCCGAGAGCCCAACCGACAAGTTCGTCGCATCGTTCTCCGTCACCGCAATCACTGCCGAACACCGACCGACTCCCGCGCGATCCAAAACCTCTGCCTCGCGTCCATCGCCCACCAAAAAGTGAACCGACTCCGGCAACAACTTCCGATCCCTCGCGGCCGAATCAGAGTCCACCGCCACCACCTGGTAGCCCATGTTCGTCAGGTACTCCACCGTGCGCGTCCCTACGTTCCCGAGCCCAATCACAATGACATGCCCCTCTGCCGTCACTCGCTGCTTGCCCGCCAGCTCGTCAAATCGGGTCGAAACAATGTAATCCGTAATAATCGAGTACAGCACGGCGACCCCCGCCGACCCCAAAATCATCATCGCGCAGGTGTAAAGCTTCACCCAAACCGCAGAATCCTTGGGGCTGATGTCCCCATATCCCGTCGTCGTCAACGTGGTGACCACAAAGTAAATCGAATCGATCACCGAGAGCCCCATCGCCTGGCAAAACACCACCACGCTCGCGACCATCAGCAGCGAAATCAGCCAAAACGCAACGACCAAACTCCTCGGAATCGTCGCCAAAAAGTTCTTCACCGTCGGTAGTGGCCTCGTGCTCTGCCGCCGACCCTCAACCGCTCGCCGGGGCCGGGCTACCAAATCATCGGCTAACCCAATGTCCGACGCGCCCGGATCAAGTGTCCGAACCAGCGAATACTGCGCCCCATTCCACTCGAAAGCCCCTAAAACGCTCGGGTCCAGGGCCGCCGCCGCAAAGCTCGGAGCAGCGACCAACGACATTGCCAGTGTCCGATCAATGCCCGACTCCTTGTGCAACCGCGCCGCTAGTGTCTGGTCAAACAGCCGAATCACAACCCGCGCGCTCGTCCCATCTTCGACGGCATCCATCGCAATCTCAAGGTTCACCAGATCAGAACTCGTCACCGCCAAGAGCGCCCGCGCTGTCCCTAACCCGGCAACGCGCAACACATCAATGTCCCGCGCATCCCCAAACTGAACTTCCGCCCCCGCCTCAACAACCAGCTTCTTAAACCCTCGCCGATCCTCGCTCGTTACGACCGTGACGGGAATGCCAAGCTGCCGCAGAAGCATCGTACACCGAAACCCCACCTGCCCCAACCCGCAAACAATCACATGCGCCATGAACTTCCCAAGTCTACTGCTCTGCGTAACTGTGTAACTGCGCAACTGTGCAACGCAAAACTCCCGCACCCCTACCAGGTTGAACGGCACGCCCGAGATGGATTAACTAACTTGCTGCGCTGAATGGCAGTGAGGGATTTGGGCATTGAATACAGGCATCAGGACGAGTCATCGGCTAGAAACAGGGTTGCGAGTCGACCCCAAGCTCTTGCTTTCCAGCCAGATTTTGCAACTATCGATGCAAGAACTGGAGCAGAAGCTCGAGGCGGAACTTAGCGAAAACCCCGCTCTTGAACGCCTTGCGCCAGACGAGATTCCGCTTACCGAGCGCGAAATCCTCCGCAACATCGCCCCCCGCGAGCTCAAGCCGCATGGCGATGACCGAGAGCTTTGGCGATCCCTGCCAACCGACGACGTCACCCCCGGCTGGATCGATCTTGCGTCCTCCGAAACCACGCTTCACGAGTACCTGAGCGCCCAGCTTTTGCCCCAACTTCCCGACGAACTCCGCCAAGCTGGAGAATTCGTCATCGGCTGCCTCAACGAAAATGGCTACCTCTACGAGCCGGTCGAAGAGATCGCCCTTGGCGGAAACTGCTCCATCGAAGACGCGGAATACGTGATCGCCCAACTCAAAAAGTGCGAGCCCGCCGGAATCGGCGCGAGCGGTATCCAGGAAAGCCTCCTGCTTCAACTCAAGGAAGACGAGACTTTCGAAGGCAAAATCGCCCGAAAAATCGTCCGAGACCACCTCGACCTCTTCACCGGTGGAAAGCGCATGAAGCTCGCCCGAAGGTTCTCGGTCACCCCAGCGGTTATCAACGAGGTGTTCGACCTCATCATGGGCTGCGTCCCTTTCCCCGGCGACGCCTTCAGGCCATCCAGCCAAAGCCACGAAGCCCGGCTCCCCGCCATCCAGCCCGACATCGTTCTGAGCCGATCCGAATTCGGCTGGGAAGTCAGCGTTCGAGGCCCATCCGCCTCCGAGTTCTGCGTCAACGGCTACTACAAAAAGCGTCTTGAAGAGCTTCAACGACAAGCCAAAGTCGAGAAGGATGAGAAGCGCCACCTCTCCCACTTCGTCGAGCGCGCCGGAGACTTCATCGATTGCCTCGAACAACGCCACCGAACCATGATGAAGGTCGGGCAGTACCTGATCGAACGGCAGGCCGGATTCGTCTCCACTGGCGACGTCTCCTTCCTCATGCCGCTCACAAGGACCCAGCTGGCCCACGACATCGACCTGCACGAAAGCACCGTCAGCCGCGCCACCCAGGGCAAGTTTGTCCAACTCTCAACAGGTGAGACCGTGTCGTTCGAAGTCTTCTTCAAACCGGCACTGCGAGTCCAAAAGATGATCGAAGAAATCCTCGCCACCGAGAATCCGGACAACCCGCTCTCCGACGAGCGAATCGCGAAGATCCTCGCGGATAAGGGAGTCCACGTCGCCCGACGGACGGTGAACAAGTACAGGGATCGCACCAAGCTGCTGAGTAGCCGCAAGCGCCGCTCGGCTTAGGCGAAAGATTGATTGAACTTATGGACGGATCAACCCCGTCCATAATCCAATCGTGGCCGTCAAGTTCCGTTTCTCAAAACCCCTCCAAGTCGTCGTCGGCGTCTCCGCCGCCCTGATGGCGCTGCTCGGAATCGCCTACGCCCTCACCGACATCCCCTCTGCCGCCTCGAAGTTCAAAGAAAACGAAGCTAAAGCCAAAGCCGCCGGACTCTTCACGTCTACGAACGAACTCCTCGCCACCTTCGAAGTCCCCGCCAACGAGAACGGCGCAAGCCTCATGAAGGAAGCCCTGGACGAGTACACCAAGAACTACGCAAACCTCAAATTCTATGACATTGAGAAGAAGACCGAGGACAAGCCGCTTATCCTCGAGAGCTATCAAAAATTCGAGCCCTTCTGGCAAAAGGTCGACGAAGCCGCCAAGCTCAAATACTGCATCTTCCCCCGCGACCGTACTCCCCTCATCAATGCGCTCTACCCAGAATTCGCCCCCCTTAAAAGCATTGTCAAACTCACTCACTACCGAGCCTCGCTGGCCCTAGAAGACAATGACCCTAAAACCGCCGCCGAAGCGTGGCGACGCGGAGCCAGCATCGCGCTCATGGCCGACGACGAACCCATCCTCATCGGTCTCCTCGTCCGAATCGCCTGCGAAAGCATTGTCGAAGAATCCATTCGCAAAGCCCTCAACCAGCGCGGCCAAGACCCCTCCTGGCGCGCCGCCGCTTGGGAAACTCTTCAGCTCCTCGACCAACCCCACAACTTCGCCAGAGCCATGAAGACCGAGCACGTCTTCGCCCTCGAAGGGTTCGACACCCTTGCCAAGGATCCATCATCCATCGGATTTGAGGAGGGGAGCATGGGGCAGGAAATGCGGTTGCTCAAAGCCTTCAGCAAACTCCCCCGCGCCGGTGCCGCCACCAACTCCCGCATCCACGAAATGTACTCCGAGTTCTACACACGCCTCGGCAACGACCCTTACGACGCCAAGAAAATCGCCGACGCCGGAGACTGGATGGACAAAACAGTCAATAATGCCCAGGGCCTGAGTTGGACGGTCGTCAAGATCCTCCTCCCGATCTTCTCTCAAGCCGGAAAGGCCTGCTCAAAATCCTACGCCCAGCGTAACGTGCTGATGCAAGCCATGAAGCTTCTTGAAAACCCAGCCGCCAAAGACCTCCCCCTCAAGGGCCGTTACGCCCTCGACAGCGACGGCCAACCCCTCCGCCTCATCTGGAACAACACCCACCGAATCGTCTACAGCATCGGGCCCAACTACAAAGACGACGGCGGGATCATTGAGCGACCGAAGTCGGGCGGTACCCTTGACTACGACTACGGCGTCGCCATTCCAAAATGAAGCCGTTTAAGAAAGTTCTGATGGTTTGCGGAGGAGTCACGCTCGTGCTCCTGACGATCGCCGCGCTCGGCTATGCCCTCACCGACATCCCATCCGCCGCCGCCAGCCTCAAAGAAAACGAGGCAAAAGCCCGCGCCGCCGGACTCTTCATCACCCCTCAAGAGTACATCGACTCCATTACCGTCCCCGACTCCGAAAACGCCGCCAGCATCATGGCTCCGGTGCTGAAGAAGTACGAAGCCAAGTACAAAGAAGCGAAGTTCGAAGACACTTCCAAGAAGACCATCGACCGCCCCCTCGTCCTCGCTGCCTACGCCGACCTCGGGCCCGAGTGGAAGCAAATCGACGAAGCCGCCAAGTTCAAATACTGCATCTTCCCTCGGGACCGGAGCTTACTCATCGACATCTCCTACACCGAAGAAGCTACTATGCGGGGCTACCTCCGGCTTGCGACCCTGAGAGCTGATTTAGCCAAAGCAGAGAACGATGCTGAGACAGCTACCGTCTGTTGGCGTAGAGCGGCACTACTATCGTTGAAACTCGATGACGAACCGAGCTACTTCACCTCGATGACTCGCCGAGGTTGCACCACAACAATCTGCGAGTCACTGCGCAGAACACTCGTAGAGCGAGGTCAAGAATCGAGCTGGCGAAAAGCAGTTTGGAACTGCCTCACTATCTTAGATCAACCCTACGACTTTGAAGCTGAAATGCGATACGAACACATCGCCAGAGTGGACAGTGTGGATGCGGTTCTGTTCCCGGAACCTCCCGAGGCTCGGTCCGAGGGCCAAGCGGGGTGTGGAACCGAATACGCGATGGCACTCCATGGCAAGATTCCTAGGATGGCAAGTGCCACCCGCTCTCGACTTCATGAAATGTACGCCGGATTTTTCAGCAAGCTACAACATGATCCATATGAGTACAAGAGCAAACATGACGCCTGCACCTGGATTGACTCGGTCGACACAATCCCGCCCAGCTACATGGTCGTTCAGTTCCTAGTCCCGAGTATGGATGACACCTTCAAACCCATCGCTCGCGACTACGCCCGTCGCAACACCCTGATGCAAGCCATCAAACTCCTCGAAAACCCCTCCGCCGAAGACCTCCCCCTCAAAGGCCGCTACGCCCTCGACTCCGACGGAAAACCCCTCCGCCTCATCCGCAAACCCAACAAACTCCTCATCTACAGCATTGGTCCCAACGACATCGATGACGGCGGCATCCTCGAGAAGCCCACCAAAGGCTACACCCGCGACTACGACTTCGGCATCGAGATTGCCAGGTGAGCAAAGAAGCACAGCAAGAAAAATGTGGCATATATAAGCTAGTCATGGCGGATAGAAACTATTAAGTTCTCGCTCAGCTAGTTACAATGAATCTATGACAGCCGCCGTCTCCATCTACGTTTCAATCGCCCTCGCCAAACAATCTGCCTACGTCGACCCCGGCAAGGCGTTCGCCATCCAAACTCCCCCTGGCCACAAGGCTAACCGCCAGCAACTCGAACCCGGGATATTTCTCACCGACTTCCTCAAAGGCGAAGTCGGCGAGAACCCGCAGATCAGCGTTCTTAGCTACACAACTGGTCAACAAATCGAATCTGGCCAGCATCGCCAGATTAATACGCAGACCCTGGATGCTATGAAGAGCATCATCGGAGCGGAAGTGAGCATCACCAAGGACTCCCGTTCCGAAACGACCTTCAACGGCAAGCAGGCAATCCGCTCCGAATTCGGATTCAAGGACGAAGACGGCGCCGCATGGAAGGGCTGGCTCTTAGCCCAATGTGGCACCAAAAACGCCATCGGAATGCTAGTCTGCGCAAAGTCAAACGACTCTGCCGGATACACGATGATCGATACCGCCGCCCGGACTCTGGCTGTCGAGTCCTTGTCACCATTCGCCGCGGGTTCCACACCTAAAGCACCCACCAGCACCCTCTCCAGCGGAAACCTCAAGGACCTCTCGGCCCGGATCAAGGGCAACATGAAGCGCGAGCCAATGACCAAAGTCTTGGTCCCCGGAGAGCCCGCCCTCACCTACGGCTCCGTCGCAAATTTCGTGACCTTCGTCGAACTCATCTTCGACATGCAGCTAACCGAATCCGAGTTCGACGCCACTCGGGAACGCTTCGTCGAGTTCTACAAAAAGGGTGATGCTGCAGGCAAAAAAGTTCTCGCACTCCAAGGCGCCGAGATGCTCAAATCGATCTCCACCGGCTCCCAAGCGGATATCGCAAAGAACAAGCAAGATAGCCGAAAAGTGTTCAGCTCTGCCTTTGAGAGAGGGGCGGAAGCTGGCATCGGCTACGCCCAAGTGATGTGGGACGCCGTCCAACGCCGTACCCAAAAAGTGGCGAAAACGAAGCAGAAGCCAAAAAAGCAAGAGTGGGATTCCGACGTGACCCAAGCCGACATCGACGCTACCATCGAGATGCTCTACTTCATGTGGGTCGCCTCGGGCCGAGACCCCAACGACGTCACCCCCGCCGACATCGTTAAGCTCAAAACCTCGATCATCCGTGAATACGCCACCTTCGACCCCGAAGTCCAAATGGTCATCGCCAACGCTCCAAAGGTGTACGCCGCAATCCGCCAGGCCTGGCAGACCGCGACCCCGGCTCAAAGAGCACAAATGGCAAAACAGTTCGCCAACTCCCTCAACAGCCTGGGGCTCACGAACGGAGGCGGATTCGAGCAGTCCGGCGGTGGTGGCGGCGGAGGCTCCGACCTCGCCGCAATCGCCCAAAACACCGCCTGGAACGCGGCAAAGACTTGGAGCACGACGAGCGGAGGCTAGGAGCGGTCAACTTTCAGGTAAAAGTCAAGGGTGAACACTCCGACTAAAGTAGGAATCGGTCTTATCGGCCTGGTCCTCATCTGCGGAGGCACACCCTTGTTCTTCTACGCAAAATCCGACATCCCTCAGGCAGCCGCACGGATGAACGAGAACTTGACCAAAGCCCAAAAGGCCGGACTCTGGACACGCCGAGACGACCTCATTGCCTCCTACAAAGTCCCTGAAAACGAGAACGCTGCCCCGATCCTCACCAAGCTCCTTGTCAAAACCTCCAAGGTGCTCAAGCCCGATACGTCCTACTGGAAAGACGGCCAACTCGACGAACTCGCAACCCTCAACGCCTGGAACCAGCTCGAAGACGACCTCAAGCTCATCGACGAATCCGAATCCAAACCCCACTGCAAATTCCCCCGCGACCTCCGCCTCCTTCCCGCCACCCGCTTCCCCGAGTACGCAAAGTTGAAGGCAGTTTGGAAACTGCTTGCCGCGAGATCAAAGATCGCGATCCCGAGGAATGATCTTGCAACCGCCAAGCTCTGCTGGCGCAGAATGACGGTCGTAGCACAGCACCTGCGAGACGAAAATGTTCTCCTCACCGACCTGGTCCGAATCGGCCTGTCGATGAGCCTCTGCAACTCGCTCCAAACCGCTTTGAATCAGCGAGGGAGACAGGCTGAATGGTTAGCCGCCATTGAAGAAATCCTAACGAGGATTGACCAGCCGCACGATGTCCGCGCGGCCCTCAGTTCGGAGCTGATTTACGCCTTCGACATGGTCTATCTCTTCCATCGAAACCCCAAAGTAGCACTCAGCATGATGGGGAGCGGCGAAGACCCACCTCCAAACAGCCTCAAAACGATGCGCCACATCCCGGGCATCCAGCAAGCCTCCTTCTCACGAATTGCCGAAGCTTACGGTCAAGCTGCGCTAAAGCTAGACCCGGCACAACGAGACAGCCGAAACATCCGATCGGTCACCGAGCGACTCGATAAGGCATTCAAACAAGAAGGAACTAGTTGGAAAATCCCATCCTATATCGTTCCAATCTTCGCCCAGTGGGGTGAAGCGGTCGCCAAAGACTCCGCTCACCTCGCCGTTCTCAAGCAGTCCGTCCGCGTCATCCGAGGCGACAAACCCGACCTCACAGCTACCCCCGACTTCGACCTCAAACCCCTCCGCACCAAGCAAACCGACCAGGGCCTCGTCGTCTACTCGATAGGTAACAACCGCACAGACGACGGCGGCGACCTCTCCCCTGCCAAGCCAGGAAGCCAGTACACCAAGGACTTCGGCGTCCTGATCCCCAAATGAAACAGTTCAAAAAAGTCCTCCTCGTCGCCACCGCCATCATCGGAGTCATTGGCGCGATCTTCGCCCTCGCGCTGGCCCAAATGGGAGTCCTTGCCGAGGCTCGCTCCCTGGGAAAATGGGAAGCCGAAGCGCACTACTTCGGCTTCCCAACTTCGAGCAAGCAGCTGCTCGCCAAGTACCCTTACACCCAGCAAGATGGCGTCGTGATAGCCGGTGAAATCGTGGCAAAGTTTGAAAAAGAGTCCGCCACTCACAAGCTCTACGCACCGCCACCAAAAGCACCAAACCCCTCGTACGCCTGGCCCAACGGGGCTAAAGAAGGCTGGCTCGTCCTCCAACCGCAGCTCGCAAGAATTCATGAACTTGAAACTGCCAAGCAGTGGTTCGGAAAGTACAAAGATGACAAAGTGACCTACCAAGGCAGAGACGTTCTCAGACAACGCGACTCGATCTGGCTAGGCGCAATCGCCGGACACCTAGCCAACTCCGGCGAGATCGAAAATGCCTGCCGCGTCTGGCACTTGCGCAGCCTTCTGAACAGAGCTCATGGAGAACGCCCTTGGGTGAGTGCTCACATATCTTCGTTGCGCCAGGCTCATGCCGAACTTGTTGAGATTGGAACTTACTTGCCAATCTGGAAAGCCGATCAACGATACCAACAGTGCGTTCGGCAATGCTTCGAGGCAGCCGAAGCAAATTTTGACTACCGCAAGGCCGCCTGGTCAGATGCGCTTGTGTTTCAAGAAGGTCTAAACGAGTATTCGGAGCCGCTTTCGTCTCTACGGAACGACTTCAGCAGAAGTCTATTTATCGCCTCGAAAGATCCCTTTCTGTCCGCAACCAAAGCAACAAATCTTCGGGCATTCATGACGGGCTACGACGCGATAGACCGGAACCCATACTCCGGGGAAGCCTACAACGACTACATCACTGGCGTCAAAAAATCACACGCGAGCGCGAACCAGTTTTCTGCCAGAGTTTTCGGCGAAGTCGGCCCATTTCCGCGACCGTACGATATGATTCGCCCACAAAAAGGCAAGATTCTGTTTCTTCGAGCCAAGTTCCCTTGGCTCAAGTAACCGCTACCAGCCGCGAACCGCTAGTTGCTCGCTCGGCAGCAACGAGTCGCAATTGATGCCGACCATCGCCTCGCCCAGGTTCTTGCTGATCTCCGCGAGCTTCTTTGCGTCCTTGTAGAACAGAACGGACTCAACAATCGCCTTAGCCCGCTTCGCCGGATCGCCGCTTTTGAAAATTCCTGAGCCGACGAAGACCGTCTCCGCGCCCAGCTTCATCATCAAAGCCGCATCCGCCGGAGTCGCGATACCGCCCGCCGAAAAGTTCGGAACCGGAAGCTTGCCCAAAGCGTGAACCTCTCGGATCAATTCCAAAGGAGCCTGGTGCTCCTTAGCCAGAACATAAAGCTCATCTTCACGCGCATTCTGCACAACCCGAATCTCGCTGATGATCGTCCTCATGTGCCGAACTGCCTCAACAACGTCGCCCGTCCCGGCCTCGCCCTTTGTACGAATCATTGCCGCACCCTCGGCGCATCGCCGCAGAGCCTCGCCGAGATTTCGCGCGCCGCAAACAAACGGAACCGTAAAGGCGTGTTTGTCAACATGGTTGGCATGGTCCGCCGGGGTCAAGACCTCGCTCTCGTCCACAAAGTCGACTTCCAACGCCTCAAGAATCTCGGCTTCAACAAAGTGCCCGATCCGGCACTTCGCCATGACGGGAATCGAAACAGTCTCCTTGATTCCCAAAATCATCTCCGGATCGCTCATGCGAGAAACCCCGCCGTCTCGCCGAATGTCAGCGGGCACCCGCTCCAAAGCCATGACCGCAACCGCGCCCGCATCCTCCGCAATCCGCGCCTGCTCCGGGTTTACGACGTCCATAATCACGCCCCCCTTCAGCATCTCCGCCAGCCCAACTTTTTCGCGCCAAGTCTTCAAACTCACAGTGTTAAGGATACCTTTCTGAACAGCCCTCTCCTTGCTCCGGGATGGGGTACGGGCACGTTCTGCCCGGTAAACTCTGGGGCATGAACTTTGGTGACTTTCACTACGCTCTGCCTGTCAACGAACCTGTATTGAGCTACGCTCCCGGGACACCTGAGCGGGCGCGGTTGAAGGAGGTTTTGGCGGAGCTGAAGGCGACGCAGGTCGATGTTCCGATGTACATTGGCGGTGAGGAAGTTCGCACCGGGAAAACGGTGACCATGCACCCACCGCACGAGCGAGCGCATACGTTGGGCGTTTTTCACGCGGGTGATGCGAGCCATGTTGAAAAGGCGATCTCTGAAGCATTGAAAGCCCGAGAGGCTTGGAGCAATATGAGCTGGGAGAGCCGCGCGAACATCTTCCTTCGCGCCGCGGACCTGATCGCCACCAAGTACCGCCCCTACATGAACGGCACCACGATGCTGGCCCAAAGCAAGAACGCTTTCCAGGCCGAGATCGATGCGGCGTGCGAGATCATCGACTTTTTGCGGTTTAACGTCCACTTTTTGAGCGAGATCTACGCTCAGCAGCCGATTAGCGGGCCGGGGATGCATAACCGGTTGGAGTACCGACCGCTCGAAGGGTTTGTACTCGCGGTCACTCCGTTCAACTTCACCGCCATCGGCGGAAACTTGCCGACTTCGGCGGCGATGTGCGGAAACGTCGTGGTTTGGAAGCCAGCGAACACCCAGGTTTACAGCGCTCAGATGTTCATGCGGGTTCTGAAGGAAGCGGGGCTTCCGGATGGGGTCATTAACCTTATTTACGTGGATGGTCCAACCATTGGAAAGGTCTGTTTCAACCACCGCGAATTCGCCGGTGTTCACTTTACGGGCTCGACTGGGGTTTTCAATACGATGTGGAAGCAGATCGGTGAAGGGCTTGCGAACAACATCTACCGTTCCTACCCACGGATTGTTGGTGAGACGGGCGGGAAGGACTTTGTTGTTGCTCACAAATCGGCTGACCCGGCGGTGGTGGCGACGGCTCTGCTTCGGGGGGCTTTTGAGTACCAGGGGCAGAAGTGCTCGGCGGCATCGCGTTGCTACATTCCTTCCAATATCGCGCCTCGGGTGAAGGAGTTGCTTGTTGAGGGCGCGAAGTCGTTCAAGCAGGGTTCGGTTGAGGATTTTGGCAACTTCGTGAACGCGGTGATCGACGAGAAGAGCTTTGACAGCATAGCGGGATACATCGACAAGGCGAAGGCTGATGGGCAGAACATTTTGGTCGGCGGTGGCTACGACAAATCGGTTGGATACTTCATCGAGCCGACCGTCATCGAGGTCGCTGATCCGAAGTACCGAACGATGTGCGAGGAGATTTTTGGGCCGGTTCTGACGCTTTACGTTTATGATGCTGAGAAGTGGGAGGAGACGCTGCGGCTGGTTGATGAGACTTCGCCTTACGCGCTTACCGGCGCGGTGATCTCTCAAGATCGCTACGCGGTGGAGACGGCAACGAAGATGCTGAGAAACGCCGCTGGTAACTTCTACATCAACGACAAGCCCACGGGCGCAGTTGTCGGCCAACAGCCCTTCGGCGGAGCCCGGGCGAGCGGAACGAACGACAAGGCGGGTTCGGCGTTGAACCTTTACCGCTGGCTCTCCGCGCGGACGATCAAGGAGACTTTCGTTCCGCCGACGGACTACCGCTATCCGTTCTTGGCGAGTGAGTGATCTTTCCGAACGCTGGACGATCTCTGGCGTTCAACATGAACATGCTTCCGTTTTTCGCCCCGCCTGTTCGAGTAGATTTCTTCATCACCTCCGACTGCCCGATTTGTCGGCGATATTCGCCGGAGATGAATCGGATTGTGCGGGATTTTCCGGCGGTGAAGTTTCGCATGGTTTACTCAGAGCCGGGGATTTCGGATGCGGTGGCGAAGAAGCACCAGAAGGAGTTTAAGATGCTGGCTCCGTTCTTGCTGGACCCCAAGGGGGTTGAGGCAAAGCGGGCGGGGGCGACGGTTGTGCCGACGGCGGTGGTGTATTCGGGTTCAAAACTCATTTACCGAGGGCGGATTGATGATGCTTATGGCTCGGATTTCAAGTGGCGAACGCCGAAATCGCCAGACTTGCGGAATGCGCTGAAGGCGGCGCTAAAGGGCGCTGAACCGAAGGTGAAACTGACGAAGCCGATTGGCTGCACGCTTAGTTTTTCGCCGTAATCTCGAACAGGCGGACGAGCTTGTCCTGTCCGCTTGCCGCTAGGCGGGAGCCATCGGAGTTGAAGGCGACGCACGAGATCGGTCGGGATGAGGCCTCGATCCGAACGCTTCCGATTCCCTTCGCGGCGTTCCAAAGTCCGATTGTGCCGTCGCGCGAGCCGGAGGCAAAGAGCCAGCCATTGGGGTGGAAGGCGAGAGCTTCGATGGGCTTGGCGTGACCGTAGACCATTTTGAGCAGATTTCCGGTGTTGAGGTCGAAGACGCGGATGCTAAGATCCACTCCGGCGACGGCGAGGAACTGGTTGTCGACGCTGAAGGCGATGGCGGTGACCATGGAGCGGAGGCGTTCGATTGTGCGCACCCAGCGTCCGGTTTTTGCCTCGCGGATTGTGACGCGGGCATCGGCGGTGCCCCCGGCGAGGAGTTGCCCGTCGGAGCTAAATGCGACGGCGGTGACGCTGGCGTCGGCACTCCGCAGGGTGTACATCGCCGATCCCGTTTGTGCGTCGCACACCCGTAACTGGGCATGAATTGAACCTGCGGCGACCGATGAGCCGTCGCCGGAGATTGCGACGCAGCTGACCCATTCTTCCTGGACGCCGCGCCAGTTTTTGACCTCTTCTCCATCGAGCCGCCAGACGTTGACATGGCTCTCGGTAGAACCGGCCGCCATGACTCGTCCGCCTGAGAAAGCGCGCAAAGTCGAAACCGCACCGCTCTCTAGTTTTGTTTGTCTCGTAGTCTCGCCTTCTTCGGCCCACCAGATCAACTCGTTATCGAATCCGACGCTCATGAGCTGTCCGCTGTCGGGGGCGAAGGCGAGGGCGTAGACGGGGGTTTTGTGTCCGTGCAGGCGCTTGATGAGGCGCACCATGACGGGGGTTTGGGGGGTGGCGTGCTCGGGTTCTAAGCCTCCGCCCGCCAGGAGCGCGTCGTACTCTTCCCTTCTGCGGGAGTCGGTGAGGGTCTCGAATGCCTCATTGATCCGCGCCATGTTTTCATGAGCGTCGGGGGAATCGCTCACGTCCGGGTGGTGCTTCTGGGCGAGCCGCCTGTACGCACGACGAATCGTTTCGGAATCGGCAACAGGCCCCACACCCAGGATGTCGTAATAGGTTGGTGCGGAGGTGGTCAAGGGAATTCAGGTTCAATTTTGGCAGATTCGGGGTTCACATTTCTCGGTTCGGTTACTGGTTTTGGTGAATCTTATTGACCACTATTCTTGGTCATTTGACTAATAAAAGTGGTCAAGAGACCAATATTATTGGTCATAATTAGAATATGAAAGATGTGAGCAACCAAGGTGTATTTGGATCTACGGCAAGAACGGAGACTCTCATGGCAATTTATCTGTTGGACCAAACGTATCCGCGCGAGCTAGCTCGGCTTCTCGGGAGAACTCTGTATGCGGTTCAGAAGACAGTTGAAGGCCTCGAACGAGCAGGTCTGGTCGCCACATGGCCGGATGGCGCATCACGCAGAGTCACCCTGAATCCGCGCTACATCGCCCTGAAAGAGCTAAGGGCGTTGCTTCAAGCCTTGACCATCCATGAGGTCGAGCTTCAAGACAAGCTTGCACAGCAGCGCCGAAGGCCGCGGCGGATGGGTAAGGAGATCGTATGATCTCGCAGCTCACGAGCATTCGAGAGTTGGCGTTCATCGTGGGCGATGCCTTTATCAAGGCTGGGCGAACCGCCGTCCTTTCGGGCGGCGGAGCGGCAGAGGTGTATGCGCCGAGTGTGTACCAGTCGCAAGACTTGGACTTCATCTTGTCGTTCGGAGGCGGTGCGGCGTATATCATCGAGGAGTTGGGATTCGTCTACCAGTCCGGAATGTATCGACATCCGAACACGATCTACACGCTCGAGTTTCCACCTGGCCCGCTAGCCATTGGTGAGGACTACAGCATCAAACCGGTACGCCTAACCGATGAACCAACAGGGAGGCAGCTCGATATCATCTCGCCGACCGACTGCGTCCGAGACCGTCTGGCTTGGTACCTGTTCGGAAATCGAGCCGACTTTTCGGCACTGGCGCAGGCAGTCGCAATTGCAAAGAATCTGGGTGACCAGATTGACTATGAGAAAATTCGCAAGTGGGGTGCTGATGAGCGAGTCGAAGAACGACTCGCTCATTTTTTGGTACGAGTTGGTCAGCCGATATAGCTTTTCAACTTCGCCAAGTCCCGCTCGTGGCCGTCGTTTTCGATGGGGGTTTCTAGGAGGATGGGGATGCGGCGGAAGCGGTCGTCGTTGACCATGAGGCGGAAGGGGGTTTCGCCGATTTCGCCTTCGGAGAGTTGGGCGTGGCGGTCTTTTCGGGAGCCGAAGGGTTTGAGGGAGTCGTTGCAGTGGACGGCATTGAGGCGGTCGAAGCCGATTACATCGGCGAATTTCTGCCAAGTTTCGGCGTAGGCTTCGGGGGTGCGGAGGTCGTAGCCAGCGGCGAAGATATGGCAGGTGTCAACGCAGACTCCGACGCGAGGGTCGCCGTGAAGACCGTCCAAGACCGCCTTTAGTTCTTCAAAAGTTGAGCCCAAAGAGGATCCAGAACCCGCCGTGGTTTCCATCAGAAGCTTCACCGAGGGGTCGGAATTGGCCAGCACCCGCTTCGCGCCTTGGATGAGCAGTTGAAGACCGATCTCAACGCCCTGCCCGACGTGGGCGCCCATGTGGGAGTTGCAATAGCGGATGCCGTATTGAGCACAGCGGTTGAGTTCGTCGGTAAGGCCGAGGATCGATTTCTCGCGGCCCTCCTCGGCAGCGGAGGCCATGTTGATGAGATAGGAGTCGTGGACGACGACCTCGGTGATCCCGGTTTCGGCCTGGGCAGCTTTGAAATCGGCGACCATTTCCGCCGAAATTTCCTTGGCTTTCCAAAGCTGAGGGCTCTTTGTGAACACTTGAACCGCCGTGCAGCCGATCCGCTTACCCTCGCGAATCGCCCCTCCGAGGCCGTTTTTGATAGGGGTATGGGCACCTAGAAGTTCTGCGGGCATTCATCTATGATGGTTAAGAGACAGCACAATTTGCCAACCATAAGGTAAGAACTAGGGGACTCATGGGCAAATACTTTCCAGCATTCAAGGCGTATGACATTCGCGGGATTGTTCCCACTGAGCTAAACCCGGATGTGGCGTACCGCGTGGGGCGAGCTTATGCCGATGAGCTTCAGCCTAAGACAGTGTGCGTTGGCTACGATATTCGCCTTTCCGGGCCTGAGCTTTATGATGCCTTTGCGCAAGGGTTGAACGACGCGGGGGTGGATGTAGTTCACCTCGGATTGGTCGGAACCGAGATGGTGTATTTTGCCACTGCGTTCTATGGCTACGACGGCGGGTGCATGATCACCGCCAGCCATAACCCGCCGGAATATAACGGCCTCAAGATGGTCCGCCAGGAGAGCCGTCCGGTTTCATCGGATACCGGTTTGAACGAGATTGAAAGGCGGGCTCACGAGCAGAAGTGGGAGCGAACGGGGAGCGGGTCGCGAATTGAGAAGGACGTTTATGGCGACTTCATCGATCACCTTTTGAAGATCGTGGCGCCGTCTTCGTTGAAGCCTTTGAAGGTTCTGTGCGATGTTGGAAACGGGGCGGCCGGGGTTGCTCTTGAGAAGCTGCTGCCACACTTGCCTTTAGAGTCCACGAATCGGCTTTTCACTCCGGACGGCAACTTCCCGAACGGCGTTCCGAATCCGATTTTGGAAGAAGCCCGAGCCGGAGCAATCGCTGACATGAAGGCAGGCTCCTACGACTTCGGCGTCGCCTGGGACGGCGATTACGACCGCTGCTTCTTCTTCGATGAGCACGCGAACTTCATCGAGGGCTACTACATCGTTGGGTTGCTTGCCCAGGCGGTTCTTCAAGCTGATCCTACGGCGACCATCGTCTATGATCCTCGGCTGACTTGGAACACGCTGGATATCGTCGAAAAGCTCGGCGGGCGGGCGGTGATGTGCAAGTCTGGCCACGCCTTTATCAAGGAGAAGATGCGGGCGGAGGACGCCACCTACGGCGGCGAAATGTCGGCTCACCACTACTTTAAGGATCACTGGTACTGCGACAGCGGCATGATCCCGTTCTTGCTGATTGCGCGGCTGGTTTCTTCGACCGGTCGCTCGCTGGGCGATCTGGTCTCGGAGATGGTTGCCAACTACCCTTGCTCAGGCGAAGTGAACTCGAAGGTGTCGGACGTTCAGACGATTCTGGCCGCCGTCGAGGCGAAGTACGCCCCCGGCGGGACGATTACCCGAATAGACGGATTGTCGATTGAGTACCCAGAGTGGCGGTTCAACCTTCGTGGGTCGAACACCGAGCCGGTGATTCGGCTCAACGTCGAGACTCGGGGTGACCATGCGATGATGGAAGCTAAGACGGAAGAGCTGCTGGCGATTATTCGGGGCTAGGGTACGGCCGGTGGGGCGGGGATCAGTCGCGACACTGTTCCAGCTCCGAGTTCGGTGAGGACAACTTCGCCTGACGCGTCTGGATCAATGGAAACAACGCCGTTTAGTCCCCCACTGACTTCCCTCGGATTGCCTGCAGAGATGTTTTCTATCTCGCTTCCTATCCCGAAGCGGACTGCCCAGAGTTTGTTGGACACAAAATCGGCGAAGAAGTAATGCCCTGTGACTCCGGGAAGTGTCGTGTTTCCATACACGAAACCACCGGTGACAGATCGTCCATCGGCGCGCCCATATTCAACCCAGGGGCTATGAAAAACCGTGCCAAACGCAGGTCCAGTATTCGTGGTTGAATGGAGCCCTTCTCGAACTCGCCAACCAAAATTACGACCGCCGTTGAATAATGAGACGAAGTTGATTTCCTCGTAAGAGTCTTGACCCACATCCGCAATGAAAAATCCATTCAAACCTGCCGCATAAGTCCAGCGAAAAGGATTCCGAAGCCCAAAAGCCCAAATTTCTGGTCGAACAGTCGAGTCCGTAAGAAACGGATTTCCGGCGGGAATGGAATAGTTGTTATCCGGATCTGTCGGATAGTCATCGCTACTGGGGTCGATCCGGAGCATCTTTCCGAGCAAGGTGGTCTTATCTTGCGACCGGTTGAGCGGGTCGTTTCCACTGCCTCCATCACCCAGCGCGACATAGAGCATATTGTCTCCGCCAAAGTTGATCGATCCACCCTTGTGGTTGGTGTAAGGAGCCTGGGAGACTTTCAGGATAGGCTGCGCTGACCCGGTACTTGAGGTCAGATAGGTTGAATCGACGGTGTACCTAACAATGGTCGTATCCACATCGGCTCCGGTCGAGTAGTGGAGGTAGAGGTATCGATTTGAAGCAAAACTGGGATCGAATGCGATGCCAAGGAGGCCACCCTCGCCGCTGGTGCTCATCGATCCCGACACTTCGATCAGAGGCGTGGATTGCAAAGCATCGTTGACGAGAACCTTAATGACGCCGCCTCGCTCGACCACGTAGGCAAGCGTCGGCTGGCCTGGAACCGCTTTGTACTGCATTGGCTGGTTCAGGCCGCTCGCGATCACTTGTTTGGCGAGCGCGGACGCAACGGTTGCCGTATTTGACCCTCCGCACCCAGCGAGCAAGGCAGGAACCAATACGAGGAGCCACTTTTTCATCCCTCGTACTTTACATGAATCTTGTGGCTAGCGAGGCTGGTTTCTGATCTTTACTGAATCTCGGTGAGCGGTCAGCCCCTCCGCATTGGCGATCAGCGTAACGATCGGCTCAAGTTCTTGGAGGCCAGCTTGGGTGACTTCTTGGAACTGTATGGTTCGCATGAATGTCTCCGGACTGACCGCCGATGCGTACCGGGCGGCTCCGCCCGTGGGAAGCGTGTGGTTAGTTCCCGTGGCGTAGTCTCCCGCAGCGATTGGGGAGTATTGCCCGAGAAATGCCGAACCGACGTTCTTCAGTTGGTTCAGGATTTCTGCGGGGTTTGCGGTTTGGATTTCTAGGTGCTCGGGGGCGTATTCGTCAACATAGGCGAGCATTTCATCTTCGCCGTTGAAGACGAGAATGGAAGAGTAGCGTTCGAGGGCTTGCTCGGCGTAGGATTGGCGATCTAGCTTTTGCAGCTGACTGTCGATCTCCGTTTGAATCTGCTCAGCCACTTCGAGCGATGTCGTCACA
Source organism: Fimbriimonas sp. (assembly GCA_965248555.1). Lineage (GTDB taxonomy): Bacteria > Armatimonadota > Fimbriimonadia > Fimbriimonadales > Fimbriimonadaceae > Fimbriimonas. The sequence continues at coordinate 1,658,146 of CBDFJP010000002.1, forward strand.
ACGACCCCCGCCGAGTCTGGACCATGCTCACACTGCCCAAGAACGTCCGCAGCGATAAAGCTTGCGTTTGCAGTTGAATCTGCGATAAACATCGCTTCGCTTGGTCCAGCGAACATATCGATCCCAACCCGTTCCGAAACAAACAGCTTCGCGGCCTGAACATAGAGATTTCCCGGTCCGGCGATTTTGTCGACTTTAGGAATGCTTTCGGTTCCGAAGGCAAGCGCGCCGATGGCGGCGATTCCTCCGACTCGGAAAAGTCGGTCCGCCCCTGCTTCTTTTGCGGCGACGATGATCGCGGCCTCGCTTTCCCACGGGCAAGGGGGGAAGGTGACGACGGTGGTGGCGACTCCTGCCGCTTTTGCGGCGACGGTAAGGATTTGGGCTACGGTCGGGAGAGGGGCTTTTCCGGCAGGAACGTAGAGCCCGGCGCGAGCGATTGCGACGCGGCGGTAGCCCGCCCGTACTCCCTCGATTTGAGCCGTTTCCCATTGCATTGGGAGGGTTGCCGCGTATTCGGTGTGGAACTTGCGGGAGAGGGCGACTTGATGTTTGATGGCTTGGATCAGGCTTGGTTCCAAGGTCGAATAGGCTCTTTCGACGTCCTCTTTCGACACTTCGAGCCGGAAGTCGGCTGCACCCTGCCAGCCGAGCTTTCCATCTTTCAGATCAAAGCTCTTGAGGTAGTCCAGCACCGCCTGATCTCCTTCAATTTCGACCCGGTTTAGCCAACTTTGAACGGTGGGTGCGATCTCGGTGAGGGATGCCTGACTGCGTCGCAGGAGGCGCTTTCGGTCGGCGTCGCCAAGTTCGGTGTAGTTGTGGATGGAAATCATGGCTTTCGGTCGCCTCCGCGTCGGGTGACTTTTTTGCTCCGTCGATGGAGTTCCAATTCGACTTCGCTGATGGGAATGCCGTTTTGGACGAGCTTTGCGGTTGCGAAGTAGAAGAGGTCAGATGCCTCAGCAATGATGTGGCTGCGGTCGGTCGCCTCAGCGAGTTCTTTGGCTTCTTCGGTGAGTTTGCTCTCAAGCAATCCATCTTCGCTGAACAAACGGGCCGAATACGAACCAGCCGGGGCATCCTGCATTCGGGCTTCAAGGGTTGATTGCAGGGCAGGCAAGCCGCTCAAATCTCCCCAACAAGAGTCGGTCTGCTTATGGCAGAACCCGCTTCCGGATTGCCGCACGGTGAACCGCAGGGCGTCGCGGTCGCAGTCTAGGTCGATTCGCAGCAGTTCCTGAACCGCTCCGCTCGTCTCGCCTTTGCGCCAGATTTCCTGCCGTGATCGCGAGTAGTAGATGCCTCTTCGCTCTTTGACAGCGAGCCTTACAGATTCTTCGTTGGAGTACACCAAGCCTAGGGCTCGGCCCTGCTCGTCGACAACGACGGTCGGCCAAAACTGGTCAGAAAAGCGTTTTTTGATTGGCGAAAGAACGCAGTCGATGTAGTCGATTTTGCGCGTGTACAATGCCATCCCGACCTGAACCTCGATGCCCATCGCATCGAGTTCAGCGACTTCCTCGACGGTTGAAAGCCCCCCGGCAACGGTGAGAGGCACGTCTCCACAGAGCTCCTTGAGCTCGCGGCAACGGTCCATATCCATCGTGACCATCCGCCCTTTCGCGCTCGACGAAGGTGACCAAGAAACCGCCAACGTGGTCGCGGAGTTCGGCGATGCGCTCCCTCGATGGGCTTCTTGGTATTGGTTTGCCAGCCATCCACCACAACCTCGCCGTGCACCGTATCCAGCGCCGCCATGACCCTTGCTCGCGGTAGTTGGGAGCAAAATTCGGGAGTAGCTTTGGTGCCGATGATGACTTGCAAGGCGCCATGATCTAGATAGAACAGGGCGTCTTCGAGGGTGCGGATTCCGCCGCCGACGCGGCATCGATGATCCTTCAGAATTCGGACAATCGTCTCGCGATTGTTGCCGGTTCCGAGGGCGGCGTCGAGATCGATCACGCCGATTTCTCCCGCAATACCAAACTCTCTTGCCCAACCGAGCGGGTCACCGCCGTCGACAGCAAACTCTTTGCCGCCGATAAGCTGAACCGCTTTACCGCTTTGTAGGTCGATGCTCGGGATGATCATTGTCTTACCTTGACCCCTTTGGCGGCGAGGTGGGCTTTGATGTCGGAGATGTGGAGGTTGTCATAGTGGAAAATTGAGGCGGCAAGGGCGGCGTTTGCTCCGGCCTCGAAGGCGTCGAAAAGGTCGTCGGCGACTCTAGCTCCGCCGCTGGCGATGATGGGAATTTGGACGGCTTGGCTGGCGGCGCGAAGGAGATCGAGGTCGTAGCCTTCTTTGGTTCCATCCCGATCGAAACTCGTCAGAAGGATTTCTCCGGCGGCCAAGGGCGGCGACTTCGCGGCACCATTCGATGGTGTCGATGTCCCTGACATCGCGCCCGGCGCGGGTGAGGACGCTCCAGCGGTCGCCGGCCCATTTGGTGTCGATGGCGACGACGGTACATTGCGCCCCGAAGGCTTGGGACGCTTCGCGGATAAGCTCGGGGCGGTCTACTCCGGCGGTGTTGATCGAGACCTTATCGGCTCCGGCTTCGAGCAGGGCTTCGATGTCTTTCAGTTCACGGACACCGCCGCCGACGGTGAGCGGGATCGCGAGGTGAACTCGAACGTCGCGAATGGTTTGGAGCTGGTTTTGGCGGCCTTCGACGGTCGCGCCGACGTCGAGAATGACGATCTCGTCGGCTCCTTCATCTTGGTAGCGAAGGCTAAGCTCGACCGGTGATCCGGCGTCTTTTAGGCCCTGGAAGTTCACGCCTTTGACCACTCGGCCATCGCGGCAGTCGAGGCAGGGGATGATGCGTTTGGTTACCATTGCGCCCACCCTTCGAGGATTTCTGCGCCGACCCTTCCGGAAATTTCAGGGTGGAACTGGACGGCGACGATGTTGCCTTTTCGGATTCCGGCGAGGAACTCGCCGCCGTGGTTGCAGGTGGCGGTCTCCCAGCCTTCGGGAGCTTCGGTGGCGCGGAAGGAGTTGGCAAAATAGACGTCGCCTTCTGGGAAGTACGGTTTATGCGACGAGATTTGGTTCCAGCCGAAGTGGGGGATGACGACGCATTCGGGGAACTTTTTGATGGTTCCCGGGATGACGCCAAGGCCAGCAACTCCAGGTGATTCTTCGCTCGAATCGAACAGGAGTTGCATGCCAAGGCAGACGGATAGGAATGGGCGATCTGCCGCGATCCAGTCTTGGAGCGGCTCGATCAGGGACATCCGCTCCAGGGCCGCCATTCCGGCGGCAAAGGCTCCGACGCCGGGCAGAACGACTGCCTCGTGGCTCGCCATCTCTGCCGCAGAGCGGACCGCGGCTGGCTCTAGGCCAGCTCGGCGGAGGCCGGCGAAGATGCTGGCGGTATTGGCCACCTTTGTATCAATCACACCAACGACTCGGCTCATGGAATCACGTTTGATATCGTGGATACGACGATATCGGTGCCTCCTTTGGCCTTGATGAGGGGGATGAGGGTGGGGAGATCGGTGCGCTTGACGGCGGACTTTACGACGAAGCCCGCGTCGCCGTGGAGCGCGGCGACGGTGGGCTGGCGCATCGAAGGCAGGCAGGCGGCGACGGCTTCGAGGGACTCTTTGGTCACGTTGACTTCGACCATGACCCGGTCTCGGGCGTCGAGGACGGACTTGAGAATGAGGGTGAAATCCTCGATTCGCCCCCGAAGTTCGGGGTTCGCCATGGCTTGTTGGCTGGCAAAAAGTGCGGTTGACGACTTCATCAGCTCGTCTACGATCTGGAGACCGGAGGCTTTGAGGGTCTCGCCGGTTGAGGTGTTATCGACAATGCAGTCGGCGTCTTCAGGAGGGAAAACTTCGGTGGTTCCGTAGGAGCGGATAACCTTTGCAGTCAACCCTTTCAGATCGATCCAGTCTTGGGCGAGCTGGACGTATTCAGTCGCGATCACAAGAGTTCGACCTTGGTAGGATTCGGCGGTCGGGAATCCGGAAGGGGCTGCCGCCACAATCCGAACCTTATCAAAGCTGGTGTCGAGCAGAGGGACCAAGTCCGCCCGCTTCTCGCGAACCCAGTCGTGCCCCGCAAAGCCGATGTCGCGCCGCCCAATCGAGAGCATTTCGACGATGTTCTGCGTCTTTAGAATCTTGGTGTCAAACCCCTCCGCGCTGAGGGTTGGACGGTAGGAGCGCGGTCCGCCCGAAATGCGAATCCCGGCCTCATCGAGAAGCTTGTACACGTTTTGCTGAATGCGCCCAGTAGGGAGGGCAAGTTTAAGGTTCATATTCAAATTTTGAGAAGAAAGGGGGAAGATGGCTCGCGCGGAACGGCAAACCAAGAACGTCACTGCGGCAACTTAGGCGCAATGACGATGGATATGGTGGTGATGGTGAAGACTCAGCATCAAGACCCCTCTAGTCTTGCACGACGGGGACGGGGAAGTCAACCGACGATCGGCGGAGTACGCTTTTCAAAATCAAGAATGTAATCACCATTTTCCTCCGCGTAGACATCCACTGTGATTCGACCGTGAGCACGAAGATTCTCTAGAGTGACGAACTCGCCGCTCGCTACTCCCAGTTTCTCCCGGAGATACAAACCTAGTTTTGCATTACTATCGATACTGGTGAATGCTTTTCCTTCGTCCTGTTGAGTTGCACAAGTGAACGAGGCTCCATCAACAGTTCTGAGTGTGAACCTAACTCCGATTGGTGGAAAGAACTTGGTCGCAATAACGGCCGCTGGAATCGGGATGTATGCTTGATCCTTGTCTCGACCTTCTCTTTGTCCCCAGTTGAGACCAGACTTTGTATGAATTTCTGAACCGAGTCCACGCTTTGTGAGTGGTAGATTTACCTTTGAAAGCCCCTCGATCGGGATCGATGTCTGAAGGTTTGACAGGACAGACGATGACAGGCTCCTTTTTTTGAGCTTCGGAGGATTCACTTCCACGGCTCTTTTGGAGGCTTGCTTAAGCCCCATTGCGTATTGGTGGGCACCGTTCGGGTCGCATTCAACCGCCACCTCTCGCCCTTCTGCAAAAAAGGCCCTTGAAGAAGCGTTCATTGAACCAGCAAAAGCCCGATAAGGGGTGGAGTCCTTGTACCAAATGTAAAGTTTTGAATGGACGTCCGGTGGCGGTGTTCCTTTCTGACCGAGGAAGTAGAAGATGGTTCGTTCTAGCCCGACGGCTTCTTGACTAAAAACTGCATGGTCAGACTCTAGAACTCCCTCGGCAAGGTACATACCGAAGACAATGTTGAGGGTTGAGAGTTGAGGTTTTGGAATTGCCGACACTGCTCCGCCTCTCTTTCGATAGGAACCCTGTGTTAGCTGCTCGATAAATGCGGCTGAGATGTATCCAGAAACAATGAACAACTCAGTAGCCCCCTCCTCACTGGGCTCCATGATGATTTTCTTATATAGTTCGCGCGTAAGGAGTTCGTGATTCAAAGATCATCTCCGCCTGACCCTCGGTCAAGCCAGCCTTCTGGCTATCGAAGCCAATGTTCGGTGTAATGGACGCATATTCGATTCCTGACAAAGTCTTGCCGAGTGCTTCAAAGACCGCTAGCGCCAAAAGTGGTGGCACTGCCATCCCTATCTGCTTACGAACCGACTCTTTACTTCCCTCAAACACAAAGTCATCGGGAAAAGACTGCAACCTTGCTCGCTCTCGGTTCGTCAATGCTCGATTCTCTTCCCAGTGGTAGACATGAGTCCCGCCGCCACCGCTTCCGGTGATTGTATAAGCGGGCTTGTTAGGATCTAGTCTCTTATAAATCTGACTGATTTTCGCACCTTGAACATTCAGCTGTAGGTGCTCTGGTATGTCGGCAGTGAATGCATTCTGCCCGGGCCGAATGTGCTTGAGTCTCTCAACGACTTGGCTACTTTGCTTCGTAAGCTCATTGTTCGAAGCATTGGCCGGTACAGGGTTGTTTATTAGCGCATCCCGAACTGTCTTTGCCACCGGGGTTGAGATTGCTGGTGGAAGGTAGACAGCCCCGATGTCTTCCCGAATCCCCACAATGATAATCCTCTTCCGGCTTTGAGCAACACCGTAGTCCTCAGCGTTGTAAAGGTGCGGGGTAACTCGATAACCCAGACGGTTAAGTTCAGATAGGATCAGTTTTAATGCTTGACCGTCATTCGCGGAAGCCAGCCCACTGACGTTTTCAGCCACGAACGCTATGGGCTTGTGAGCTCTGATGACCCGAATTCCGTAAGAGTAAAGTGGACCATAGTCACCACCGAGCCCGAGTTGTTGACCGACGACACTGAAGTCGTTGCATGGGAAGCCGAAACTGAAGAGGTCGATTGAAGGCAGTTCCAGCGGGTCGACTGCCCTCACATCGCTCACCTTTGCGGGCCGCGAATCGCTCTTTCCGAGATTCCTGTTGTAAGTTGCGACGGCATCTGGATCAAGGTCGTACGCCCAGGAGTGCGCAACCTCAAACATACCTCGGAGTCCCATTTGAGCACCCAAAGACATTCCACCAGGACCGGAAAAGAACTCGCCATAATTGAGCTTCCCCGGTAGTTGCATATCAATAAGTGTAGACGAATAGCAACGTAAATTCGACGCGATTTTTCCACACCTTTTCCATGTTGTTTTCTACTTCTTGCCTAGAAGCGCAGCAAGCCCCGGAACGCCGTCTGGATTGAGCTTGTACTCAAACTTGGGATAGCGAGGAAGCATCGTGTTGGCGTTGGCGACCTGGAGGCCGACCACTGCGTGAGCCACCGACGACTGGACCATGTACATGGGGATCACGTATTTCATGGTGTCGTGCTGGGTGTGGTGGATGAAGTTGTAGTCCTGCGTTCCGTACTTCTCGGAGCCGGTTTCGAGGGTGAAGAAGCCGGGGACGCCAACGGCGTTGAAACTGTCTTGGTCCGAACCGATTTGGGTTCGTGGGTTGGTGCGCTCGGTGTAGCGCATGGGCAGATCGGGGAACGCGGCGACGACTTGATCCATGCCCTTTTGGAGCATTGCCTTCATGTCCGGGTGGCCGTTGTAGCCGCCGATGTAGTTGCTTCCGCCATCGTCGACGAAGACCGCGCTGATCTTGTCCATCTCCTTCTCATGCTGGATGACGTAGCTGCGAGAGCCGTAAAGCCCCTGCTCTTCTCCGCCCCATAGGATGAATCGGATGGTTCGCTTTGGCTTCGCGCCAGCTTTCAGCAGGAGCCGAGCGGCTTCGAGGGCGGTGCAGGAGCCAGTGCCGTTGTCGGATGCTCCGACCGCTCCGGGGCCGTCCCAGCTATCAACGTGTCCGCTGATGATGACGACCTCATCGGGCTTCTCAGTCCCCTTGATCTCAGCGATCACGTTGTGCTGAACAACGGGCCCTTTGCGGAATTTCTGATCCAAATTGAACTCAAGTTGAACCGGCTTGCCTTCTGCCAATGCCGCCTTGAGGGCGTCCATGTCCGACTTCCGAATCGTCACGCTTCGATCCATCGGGTGCTTTTCGAAGGTCTTATCTCGGAAGTTTCCGGAAGTGATGACGAGCTCGCTTCGGGAGCCGTAGACCCTACCGGCGATTCCAGCCGCGTCCATTGCCGCATCAAGATCAATCTGAGCCTGAACTTCTGCCGAGGGAGCTTCGGTGGCACCAGGACGAGCCCGGCGAGGCTGGCGGTCCATGATCACCCAGGCGTTCTTCAGCGTATCCTTGATCGCTTCGAGTCCAGCTTTGTCCTTCGGACAAGCGATCGCGGGTCCCTTCACGGTGCCCTTAGTTCCTTCGCTCCAACTTGGCGATGTGAACTCGAATTGCCGAGCAACCGGAGCAGTCATTCGCCCAAAAGAGTTGCGACCCCGATCAAATCCAACCGGAATCGAGCCCCAGGCTTCCAGATGCACGTTCGTGCATCCCGCCCGTTTGAACTGATCCATGAACCATCTTTGCGCTTTTTCCAAGTTGGAGGACGAGGTGAGCCGAGGGCCGAACTTTGTAGTGAGCTCAGTCAGGCTTTTCATCGTCTGAGAGTTCGATTTTGCTTCGGCAATAACCTTGGCGACGACATCGTCGGTGGACTGCGGAACGAACGAAAGCGCGAGGGCGAAGGCGGCGAGGGTCATGTTAAGAGGCAGATTACTTCATTGGAAACGACTCGATCACCTTGTAACTCATTCCGTTGGTGGTCGCGTATGCGCTTAGAAGTTCGATGCACGATACTGGGAGGGGGCTGATGGCTGGTTGCTCGGGGATTTTGAGGGCTCGACCGAGGGCGACTCGCAGTTGCTCGCTCTCGGTTTTGAGCCTGCCTAGTGTGATGTAGTTTTGGAGGTTTTTGACGTCTTTAGGCGGGATGTGGGGGGAGACGTGTTGCTCGATTGCGGTCGCCAGCCGGAGCAAGGCTCCGCTGTAGGTTTCGTCAAAATTCAGTGTTACATACCGAGGCTGGGTCAGGTTTGGAACCCCAGAAAAGCCTGCGAACGCGGCTTGGAAGTGGTTGACGTTGGCGACAAATGGGCCAACGGCGTTCTTGATGGCGGCAACGGTCGCCACGCTTACCTCGCCCACCGGAACGAGCGGGACGATCCATTCGCCCGGCTGGCTCCAGCGGACATCAAGGATTCCGGGCTTGCGCTTGATGAGCAGGAGGGCGTGCTCAATTTCCTGGATTGTCGCTTCCGGGAGGCGGATGCCGATGGTGACGCGGTTTAGAGTATCCATGGCCTTTCTCCTATCATAGCGACTTCGCGCCCGCAAGTCTAGTTCCGTGGGATTGCGCCCGGTGGGTCGAAGGTGTAGAATTTCGCAAATGTCGCCCTTTCTGATTAGCTTGATTATCCTCGGCGTATTGTTCTTTGGCTATCGATTTTTGCGAATGGCGGCCTTGCCTGCCACTCTCACTCGAGTCGACCCAGATAGCCCCGAGATGATTGAGGCGATTGCGAATGCTCGAAAAACTCTGCCCTACTTTTGGGACAAACGCGCCTCGGCTTTGAATCCAGATGACTACATGGTGAAGGTCGCCATCGAAGATGGTGAGATGGTGGAGCATTTTTGGCTCGAGAATCCGGTTGTGGAAGGCGATTCGGTGCGCGGCAAGCTCGGCAACGATCCAGGGATTGTGAAGAACGTGAAGTACGGCGAGATGGTGACGGTTCCGGAGTCGAAGATTTCCGACTGGATGTATTCGGAGGGCGACAAGATGCACGGCAACTACACGGCGCGGGTTTTGGCGAAGCCACACACTATGGGCAAGGCTCAGTACGAGCAGTTGATGGCGATGTTTGCGCCTTTGCCGGACGAAGAGGCGTAAACTGCGGGTCATGGACCTGACTCGACGCGAACTTCTTGCAGCCTCCGGAGCCGCCGCACTTGGGGGGCTAGGACAAGACAAACCTGTTGGCTGGGCCGTCCTTGGCCTTGGCGGATATGCGACGCGGAATATCCTTCCGAACTTTAAGCATTGCAAGAACAGTCGCCTCGTCTCGCTCATCACTGGCTCTCCAGAGAAGGGGAAGATGTATGGGGCGCAGTACAGCATTCCGGCGAACAAGATTTACGACTACAAGAACCTCGAAAAAATCGCCAATGACCCCGACATCGACGTCGTTTACGTCATCACTCCCCCGGGAACGCACCATGAATTTGTGATGCGCGCCCTGAGAGCGGGCAAGCACGTGAGTTGCGAGAAGCCGATGACCGGCGATCTGAAGCAAGCCATTGAGATGGTGGCTGAAGCCAAGAAGCGGGGGAAGCGGCTTGGAGTTGGGTATCGGTGCCACTTCGAGCGGCATAACTTGGAGGCTCTTCGGCTTTGCCGCGAGGGGAAGTTGGGGACGATTCGGTACATCCGCAGCGACCACGGATTCACCTTGGGCGATTGGAGCCAGTGGCACCACAAGCGCGCCATTGGCGGATACGGAGCGATCAGCGAGATCGGGATCTATGCGATTCAGGCGATGTGCATGTTCGCCGGAGCCGATCCGATTGAGGTGATCGGAACCCGTGAGAAGGGCAAGAGTCCCCTCTTCAAGGAAGTCGAAGACTCAAACCACTTCACCCTCGTTTTCCCGAACGGAATCACTGGGCAGGGCGCGACGAGCTACAGCTGGAACGCGAATAATGTTCGGATTTATGGGAACGCCGGGCACATTGATGCCGAACCCGCCACCGGCTACGAAAACCACCAATTCACCCTCAACGGCCAACCCATCATTCCCGACGAGGCCAACCAGTGGGCGCTCCAAATGGACCACCTTTCGCAGTGCATCCGTGATCCGAAAATGGTTCTTAAGACTGGCGGGGATATGGGGCTCCGCGACGTGCGGATTATGGATGCAATTCTGCGATCGGCGGATGCGGGCGGGAAGCCGATTAAGCTATGACCGACCTCGAACTCGCCCAGTGCATGGCAGCGTATCGGGTGTCGCCCGAAGAGCAAGTTCGCCAGACCGCCTTCCGGCGCCAGCTTGTGGGTTGGTGGGGAGTTGAGCCGGGGCAACGGATTCTTGAAGTTGGGTGCGGTCAGGGCGATATGACAGCGGCTCTTGCCGAGGCGGTTGGGCCGAACGGCTATGTACTCGCAGTCGATTCTGCGGACGAAACTTATGGTTCGCCGGTTTCGCTGGGTGAATCCGCGGCGGTACTCAAGAACAGTGAGGTGGGCTCGCGAATAGACTTCCTTTTCGGTTGTCAAGACGTCGAAACCGTCGAGGGTAATTTCGATGCCGTCGTGATGGCAAATTGCAGTTGGTATTTCAGCGGCGCGCAGCAGCTCGCTGGGATATTGTTCCAGTCTAGGACACTTTCTCCGAGGCTGTTGTTCTCTGAGTGGGATCTCTACCCTAGGCATCTCAGTCAACTGGGCCACTTTCTCGCCGTACAATATGCCCAGTTGTGCGGTGCCCACTACGCTACGGCAGAACTGAATATTCGGAACGCTCTTTCTCGAGATCAGATCCGGGCCCTTGTTCGCGCTGCTGGTTGGAGCATCGCGAATGAAAATGTGTTCGATCTGCCTGACCTTGCCGATGGTCGGTGGGAGATCGAGATGAGCCTGGATGCCGCTGATCAAATGGGTGCTGACAACCGCCTGTCATCTTTAGTAAACGCAATCCGGGCGAATCGCCATTTTGGCGACTCACTTCCCATATTTTCCCTAGTCGCAGAACGTCAGACTGAAGCGTAATCCTGCGCTCGGAACAACTTTCCGGTTGTTCCGTCGTCAAGCAGTACTGCCACGAGAGCACCTGGAAGGACTGATTCGACAGAATTCGGAGCGTTTGGTCCACCGAGGTCGGTTCGGAGCCAGCCTGGATCGAGGAGGTTCATGAGAATTCCGTCGGGCTTGAGGGTTCCGGCGGTGTCTGCGACGTACTTGTCGACAGCGGCCTTCGATGCCGCATATGCGGTCATCTGAGGCTGATCAGCAACTCCGCTGGTTACGTTAACGATCCGCCCCCAGCCTTTCGTTTTCATCCCGGGAATGAACGCATGGCAGAGCCGGATGAGCGAGATAACATTGACTTCGAAGCTCGCCCGAAAATCTTCGGCTGGGAAGTTGAGCCAGTCGTTTCGGTAGGGGGTCATTACGGCCGCGTTGTTGTAGAGGATGTCGATTCCGCCGGTGGCCTGGAGGGTTTCGGCGACGAGTCGATCTACCTGGGCCTGGTCCGATAGTTCGGCCCCAACTTGAGCGACCTTGACGCCCTTGGCCACGATCTCCGCTGCCAGCTCGGCGGTATGCGAGGCATCTCGGCTGTGTAACACCACGTTGCACCCTTTGTCGGCCAACGCAAGACTTACTTGTCGTCCAATGCCCCGGCTGGCTCCAGTAACCAACGCCCACTTGCCAGAGATGTTTGCTTCGCTCATGATCGAGATTGTAGCTGATTTACCGAGAAATTGAGAGCTTGCAAACAGAAAAGAGGTCGGCGAAACGCCGACCTCTTTTGACTGGAGCGAACCCGCTTACTTGTCGCGCTCAGCGCCGCCCTTGCTAGCAAGGATGGCGGCCTGTGCTGCCGCAAGTCGAGCGATAGGCACTCGGAACGGGGAGCAGCTGACGTAGTCGAGGCCGATCTTGTTGCAGAATGCAATCGATCGGGGCTCGCCGCCGTGCTCGCCGCAGATTCCCATCTTGAGGCCGGGTCGAACCTTTCGGCCCTTCTCGACGGCGATCTCCATGAGGAGGCCGACGCCGGTCTGGTCGATGGACTCGAACGGATCGCCAGGGAGGATCTTCTGGGCCACGTATGGTTTGAGGAACTTGTCCGAGTCGTCTCGCGAGAAGCCGAAGGTCATCTGCGTGAGGTCGTTGGTTCCGAACGAGAAGAACGAAGCTTCTGCTGCGATCTCGTCAGCGGTGAGAGCACCGCGAGGAACTTCGATCATGGTGCCGAACTCGTAAGGAATCTCGACGCCCTGCTCTTCCACAACCTTCTTGGCGGTCGCCTCAAGTCGCTCGCGAACGAAGCGAAGCTCGTTTACGTGGCCAACCAGAGGAATCATGATTTCCGGCTTAGCCTTTCCGCCAGCCTTGATCACGAGAGCCGCACCTTCAAGAATTGCTCGGGTTTGCATCTCAACGATCTGTGGGAACACGATGCTGAGTCGGCAGCCTCGGAGTCCCATCATCGGGTTGATTTCGTGCATCCCTTCAACGGTGTGAAGAAGCTCTTCCTTCGCTGCATCTGGCTTTCCGAGAGCCTTGGCCGTCGCGGTTTCCTCGATCAAGGAAGCCAAGGAAGGAAGGAACTCGTGAAGAGGAGGATCGATGAGGCGGACCGTCATCGGCATTCCCTTCAGGGCTTCGAAGATGCCCTTGAAGTCTTCGCGTTGGAAGACCAAAAGCTCGTCGAGAGCCGCCTTTCGCTCGGCGTCGTTCTCAGCAAGAATCATGCGCTGAACGACTGGTCGTCGCTCGCCTTCGAAGAACATGTGCTCGGTTCGGCAGAGACCGATTCCTTCGGCGCCAAACTTGATTGCAAGCTCGGTGTCTTCGGGGGTGTCGGCGTTGGTGCGAATTCCAAGGGTTCGCTCGGAGTCGGCCCATCCAAGGAAGGTGCCGAATTCGCCGGTCATCATCGGAGGCTCGACGGGAACGCTACCGTTGATAACTTCACCAAGGGTTCCGTTGAGGGAAATCAGATCGCCTTCCTTGATTGTTCCGCCTGCGTAGGTGAACTCCTTCTTACCGGCGTTGACCGAGATTTCGGAGCAGCCTGCGACGGTTGGGATTCCGAAGCCGCGAGCGACTAGAGCCGCGTGGGAGGTCATTCCGCCCTTTTCGGTGAGAACGCCTTGCGCGGCAAGCATGCCCTTGAGGTCGTCTGGCGAGGTCTCGGCGCGAACCAAGATCACGTTCTGACCAAGTCCGCCTTTTCCGAGCTCAGCCGCCTTTTCGGAGTCGAAGATCGCGATTCCAGTGGCCGCGCCAGGACCCGCAGGGAGTCCCTTGGCGATGGTTGCGTACTTGGTTCCCGGAGCGATGACCGGAAGAAGACAGTGGTTCAACAGCTCAGGATCGACGCGCAGAAGAGCCTGGTCCTTAGTGATGAGGCCTTCGTTGACCTGGTCAACTGCGATCTTGATTGCAGCTGGGCCAGTTCGCTTTCCGGATCGGCACTGAAGGATGAACAGCTTGCCGTGCTCGATGGTGAACTCGATGTCCTGCATGTCCTTGTAGTGAGCTTCTAGCTTCTTACAGGTGTCATCAAACTCTTGGTAGATCGCAGGATTTGCCTTTTGGAGATCAGCAATTTCGAGCGGAGTACGAACGCCAGCGACGACGTCTTCGCCCTGTGCGTTCATCAAGTACTCGCCGAAAACAACGTTCTCGCCAGTCGAAGCGTTTCGGGTGAAAGCAACGCCCGTTCCGCAGTCGTCGCCTCGGTTTCCGAACACCATTGCTTGGATGTTGACCGCAGTTCCGATCTCGTCCGGAATCTTCTCCTTGCGTCGGTAAACGATTGCTCGGTCGTTGTTCCAGGATCGGAAGACAGCCTCGACGGCCTCTTTCATCTGAACGAACGGGTCTTGTGGGAAGTCCTTTCCGGTGATCTTGAGAACGTGGGCCTTGTACTGCTCGCAGAGCTTTTTGAGGCCTTCTGCGTCAACTTCAAGATCTTCCTTAACGCCGAGTTCCTTCTTGAGGTCGGCGAATAGGTGCTCGAAGTCGTGCTTGGAAATGTGCTCGTACTTATCGGAATAAGCAACGTCCGACAACATCATGATGAGGCGGCGGTAGCTGTCGTAAACAAACCGTGGATCGGAGACTTTGCAGAGCGCATCGACGATTTCGTCGGTGAGACCCAAGTTCAAAACCGTATCCATCATTCCCGGCATCGAGAACTTTGCACCGGATCGAACCGAGAGAAGAAGCGGATTGGTCGCATCGCCAAACTTCTTGCCGAGGTCCTTCTCGACGTCGGCGAGGGCGGTGACCATTTCTTCCATCAGACCAGCCGGCAGCTCGCGCCCAGTGGCGTAGTACTCGGTGCAGACTTCGGTAGTGATGGTGAAGCCGGGAGGGACAGGAAGACCGATATTGGTCATTTCGGCAAGGTTTGCACCCTTACCACCGAGGAGGTCACGCAGTGTTGCGTTACCCTCACGAAACAGCCAGACGCGCTTGTTACTCATAAGGTGAATCTTTTTCTCCGAATTACATTGCAAACGCTCGGCATCATCGGCGAGCACACAACTTTTCGGAGGCAGTTTACCTGCTCCACTGGCCCACTCTCCTTCCCAGGAGGGAGAGGAGGCTGGGGGTGAGGGAGGACATCTTTGACTATTCCCAATGAAGTTGGGGAGCCCCGGTAATCTAGGTTTCATGCCTAGGCGTGCCGCCAGACAGACGGGGAACCCATCGGAGAAGTGGGCTTGCACCATCGCTGTGGCAAAGAAGTCCCCATGGGCGGTGATTGCGATCGGCTACTCGGGACGGCTCAGCCGGTTCTATCTTCTCGATTTAACGACTGACCGTCTCATTCCGGGTCAGTTCGTCGGTGGTCGAGCGGAAGTGCTGACGATCAGTGATGATGGCGAACTGTTTGGCTACTATTGTGAAAACTTCAATAGGCAACCGCAAGCATTCGTCGCTATCGCTCGCCCACCGTTCAGCACGGCTCTCGGTTGGTGGGTCAGTGAACCGAATAGTTGGGCAGATATTAAGATCAAGAATGGAAAGATCAAAGTACTTCGGTATACCTGGCCCATAGGAGGTCGGTTTTCCACCGGGCAAGACTACGTCAAGGAAGATTGCCCATTTGAAGTGGTCGAATGGAAGAAACTATTTGCAAGCGACAGGCGCGGCTCAGTTAAAGCTTGGGACTATCATAACAACCGAGAGCTCTCGTTTAAAGCAGGTGTTCTTCACGCGGATTCCGAACGGCTAATTGAATTCAGTGCCGAGTCGTTCGAAGAGATTGAAACTCCAACATGGGCCGGCCAATGGCAAGTCTCCCCAAATGATCAAGCAAGAAGGCAAAAATTCTTGGAGGGATAGACTATTCGCCCTTCTTATCAGCAGCTTCGTCCATGGCGTCTTGGAGTTTGCGTTTGCCGTCTTCTAGGCCGGCTTTGAGTTCGCCGACGCCTTTGCCGATTCCGCGCATGAGGGAGGGAAGTTTTTCGCCGCCGAAGAGGAGGAGGACGACTAGACCGATGAGGATCCATTCGGAGCCGCCGGGTAGTCCGGGCATTAGGAATTCCTCCCGTCGTCAAGGGCTTTCTTCAAGTCAGGGATTCCGCGGCGGAACCCGCGAACCAACGCCGGAAACTTGCGGATGACAACAAAGTAAATCAGAGCGATTAGCCCGATCTTGATCAGCGCAAAGCTGATCCAAAAGAGTTCCACGTCGCGCAGACCGCCAAGAGCCGCCAGCATCACTCGCCTTTCTTGTCGTCTTTCTTATCGTCGTCGCTCGAGGCGTCGGTGAAGGCCTTCTTCCCTTCCTCGAGTCCGACTTTGAGCTCACCGACACCTCGACCGAGCCCGCGCATCAACTGAGGAATCTTTGCTCCGCCGAAAAGGAGGAGGACGACGCCACCGATAATCCAAAGCTCCGAACCAGCCGGGAGACCGAATGCCGCGAGAAAGAGGTTTGCCATGTTTGCCTAAACGCTAGTTTACTACTCCTTGTTCGAGTCTTCGCCGACTGCCGGAGTGTTTGAGCCTTCTTCTGTGTCAACATCGAAGTCAAACCCGTTCCCTGAGCCCGAGCCAATCGACTTAAACTTGCCATTTTTGTTGTACGAACCCATTTTGCCTTCGGGCAAGACTAGAATCCAACCTCTCAGTTCGTCGAATTGATCCATGAGCTTTGGACTCTCTTCAAACTTCAGCTTGACGTAGGGGCCAGCTTGGTTGAATGCGACGGATTTGGTCTCGAAGATCACCGGAGTTTCTGGGTGCGCCTTCGCGACTTCATCGGCTTTTTTACCGCCAAAATCGGCGTTAAACATAAAGCCGGTCCTTGCGCCCTCCGTTCCGCAGCTCCACTCGCCCTTCGGTTTCCAAATTGCGAACGGAGTTTTGTCCATGTCCTTATCTTCTTTGAAGTATTTGGCGATATCGGTTTGCCAGGTTGCAGCTGGCGGTAATTTACCGTCGTTCGCTTTTTTGTAATCTTCCAGCGCCTTGGTCATGATCGAGGCATTCGCATAGCAACTGATCATTCCCATTCCGCCTTGGACGAACTTCTTTCCGTAGAAAAATGCTGCTCCAAGCGGTACGCCGCAACAGAGCATCAAGACTCCGAGGATTGCGAAGACGATCACGAGCGGATTTTTCTTCGGCTTAACCGGTGGCTGATAGTATTGGCCTTCGGGCGGACGGTTGAAAGGAGGAGGTGTTTGCATGTTAGTTAAGGTTTACTGTACCAACATCCATCCGGTTGCGGAAGGGGTGCGAACGTCCCTTGGACGGAAATCTGATGGAAATTTCGAACGAAGAACGACGTCAGCGGAACGAAACAATTCGGGCCCTTTTGGTTGCGCTCGACCTCAACGCGCCGGGCGAGAGGGATCACGCGGAGCGGGTCGCGGTTTATTCGGTGGGCACTGGGGCAGAGCTTGGGCTTTCGGAAGCTGAGCTTCTGCGGTTACGGTATTCGGCCTTGTTGCACGATGTTGGGAAGACGAAGTTGGATTCGACGGTGCTCTCAAAAGTCGGTTCGTTGACAGACGCGGAACTGGACGTGATTCGCCGCCACGCCGAGTTTTCGGTTCGGCTGGTCGAGTCCTACGACTGGCTAACTCCGGCAATCCCTGGGATTCGCTACCACCACGAACGCTGGAACGGGGCGGGGTATCCAGACGGCTTGGTCGCCGAGGAGATTCCGCTTGCAGCGCAGATTATTGGACTGTGTGAGGCGTTCGACGTGATGCTCCACGGTGCTTCCTGGAAGGACCCAATCATGCGCGAGGTTGCGCTTGAGGAGATCGAGAAGAGCGCCGGCCGGGAGTGGAATCCAGAGGTTGTTGAGGCATTTTTGAGAGCCGAACTGATCATTCAACCGATCGGGTCGGCATAGGCTCGCCTATGTCATAATCTTCTATGGCTTCATTTAAGGAAGGGTTGAGCTTCGACGACGTTTTGCTGGTTCCACAGCACACAGAAGTTCTTCCGACCGAAGTCGATTTGTCCACCCAGTTTCTGCCCGGAATTCGGTTGCGGGTGCCGATCGTGTCGTCGCCGATGGATACGGTGACGGACGCCCGGATGGCGATTGCGATGGCTCGCGAGGGCGGAGTTGGGGTTTTGCACCGGACGATGAGCATCGAGGCCCAATGCGCGGCAGTTGACCGCGTCAAGCGGTCGGAGAGCGGAGTCATAACGAAGCCATTCAAACTCCTGGCCGATGCGGTGATCCAGGACGCGGTGGACCTGATGGAGCGGTACCACATCTCGGGAGTGCCGGTTGTGGATGCGGCGGGACACCTAGTGGGAATTCTGACGAACCGCGACATCCGATTTGAGACGGATTATTCGCAGAAGATTTCGTCCCGAATGACGAGCAAGAATCTGGTGACGACTACGGTGGGGACCTCGCTGGAAGAAGCCCAGCAGATCTTGGCCGAGCATCGAATTGAGAAGCTACCGATTGTGGATTCCGAAGGAATCTTGAAGGGGCTGATTACGATCAAGGACATCTTGAAGGTCCAGCAACACCCGCTTTCGACGAAGGACGAAAAAGGTCGGCTGATTGTGGGGGCGGCGATTGGGGCGCTTCGGGAGCCCTATGAGCGGGCGAAGGAGCTGCACGACGCTGGGGTGGATTTTGTGGTCATCGACGCAGCACACGGGCACAGCAAGGGCGTGATGAGCTGCCTCAAGATGCTGAAAGAGAAGCTCCCGGATTTGAAGGTCATTGCCGGAAGCGTTGCGACTCCACAAGGCGTCCGCGCTTTGGCCGAACTTGGGGCAGATGGGCTTCGGGTTGGGATTGGAGCTGGTTCGATTTGTACGACTCGCGTTGTGGCGGGAATCGGGGTTCCGCAGTTTACGGCGGTTCTGGAGTGCGCGGATGAAGCACATACTCTGGGAATTCCGACGATTGCCGATGGCGGAATTCGATCTTCGGGTGACATCGTCAAGTGCCTTGCGGCGGGGGCGAGTTGCGTGATGATGGGCAACATGTTCGCGGGTTGCGAGGAGAGCCCGGGCGAAGTTGAGATTTTCCGAAATCGGGCCTACAAGGTCTATCGGGGCATGGGCTCGGTTGGGGCGATGAAGTCTGGTTCTAGCGATCGGTACATGCAGATCAAGGACTCGGGAGCGGTGATTGTGCCGGAAGGAGTTGAGGGCCGGGTTCCATTCAAGGGGCCACTGCGAGATACGATGGCGCAACTTATTGGCGGACTGCGATCCGGAATGGGATATGTTGGAGCCGAGAACCTTCTCGATCTTCGTGAGAAGGCTGAGTTCCAGAAGATCACCAACGCCGCGTTGCGCGAGAGCCACCCTCACGACGTGCAAATAACAAAGGAGCCGCCGAATTACAGCAGCCCCTTCGGAAGTTCGGACGGGGACTAGCCCGTTACAGACCGGCTTTCGCCACGAAGTCGACGATGTCGGCGATTCGGCAGCTGTAGCCCCACTCATTGTCGTACCAAGCGACGGCCTTCGCCATGTTTCCGATGGTGATTGTGTCGACCGCGCTGAAGATCGAACTGTGGGTGTCGCCTCGGAGGTCAGTTGAGACGAGTTGCTCGTCTGAGTAGCGGAGGATTCCCTTCATAGGGCCATCTGCGTACTCCTTCATTGCCGAGTTGATTTCGGCAACGCTGGCTTCTTTCAGGAGGACTGCGGTGAAGTCAACAACTGAAACGGTTGGGGTTGGGACTCGGAACGCCATTCCGGTGAACTTGCCGACGAGCTCTGGGATGACCAAGCCAACGGCCCTTGCGGCACCCGTGGAGGAAGGAACGATGTTCTGCGAAGCCGCTCGGGCGTCGCGCCAGTCTTTGCTGGCGGTGTCCTGGGTTCGCTGGGAGTTGGTGAAGGCGTGAACGGTGGTGAGCAGGCCCTTATCAATTCCGAATCGCTCGTGGAGAACCTTGGCGACCGGCGCGAGGCCGTTGGTGGTGCAGGAAGCGTTCGAGATGACGTGGTGCTTCGCCGGGTCGTACTTGTCTTGGTTGACGCCGAGAACGATGGTGATGTCCTCGTTCTTGGCCGGAGCCGAGATGATGACCTTCTTGACGCCGTGGTTGCGGTGGTTGACAGCGAGGGTTGCGTCGGTGAAGAATCCGGTGGATTCGATGACGATATCAACGCCAGCGGAGTCCCAAGGGATGTTTGCCGGGTCTTTTTCGGCAAAAACCGAGATCGGCTTACCGTTGACAATGATGTGCTTCTCGTCGGTACTGACAGTGCCGTTGAAGTTGCCGTAAGTGCTGTCGTACTTCAGCAGGTGGGCGTTTGTGGCGGTATCCGTCAGATCGTTAACGGCAACAACTTCGATGTTGTCAGCATGACGCTCAAGGATGGTTCGAAGAGAGAGACGACCGATTCGTCCAAAGCCGTTAATTCCGACGCGCACTGGCATAGTTGCGAGTTTACTCTGTGCGAGGATTGGGACATTGTTAAGTCACTTGAAACCCTGACTCGTCTATTCCGTAAGTTGTTGAAAGCACCATGATATATGCGCTTGGGTGGATGGTGATGTTGAGTTCCTGGTGGTTTCCGCCATTGTTTTTGGTGACCATTCCGTTCGCACTCTGCCCGGTTTTGCTTCCTGCAATTCGTCTCCTGATCAATCCGCAGAGTCGGCTTGGTGTTCGAAGGGATCTTCAGGCGCTTGCGGGTCAAGTCGCGTGTATCTGGGTGTCAACGGTAACAGTAACCGCGACACCTAGAGATAGCAACGAGATTCTTGTCGTGGCTCTTTTAGCCTATCTCTTGGCTGGGCTTTGTTCCGCCTGGGGAGTCCTAGTTCCCCTTGAGAGGCTCCCGAGCGCAAAGGCGTTGCTCATTTGTGGCCTCGCCTCGCAATCGCTTTGGCTTGTGTTTGGCCACAACGTGATTGACAATCTAAACGGGCTGTTTAGTTAACGTGGAGACTATTAATGCTTGAAATCGCCTTCTTTCTTGCTCTTGCCCTGACATTTGGTTACACGCCAATGGTTCTCGTGACCTTTCCACTGCTACTGTTTCCGATCTGGTTGCCTGCGAAGTTTCTGCTCTCGACGCTAGTATTCAGTTCGCGCCCAGTTGATCGGGGTCGCGTTCTGGGATGCGGGATCGGGCTTACAGTGGCAACAGTCTTGCTGACAATTCAACCGCCGTTCTTTGGAATGATTCTTGTGCCGCCATTTTATGCAGTCGCATTGCTGCCGTGGGTCCTATCGGGAAAAGAACCTGTTCCCGGGCGTGAGGTCCGAATCAGGGCAGCATTAGGCCTACTCATTCCCATCATTTGGTGCTTCGCTTTCTATAGCCTTGGCGGCGAATTTGTGCTGTTTTATGTGTCTTAACCTGAGGAGCTAACGTGAAGAGACTTCATCGTAGCGCGGCTCGTTGTCCGAAACTTCTGCCTCGATTGGGATTGTAACCACTTCGTCAATGACCTCCACTCTTGCCGGATGAAGAATCTTCAAACTCAACGCCCAGGCCGCCCCGACACAAACCGCGCAGCCCAATGAACGGCGAGTAGCGGCCGAAGCTCTCACCGAGTCGAAGCGAAACCCCCAGCGGCTGGAGCTTTTCGTACATTGCCGAGCCGATGGGGGCGCCGATCATGGCTCCGACGCCTTGGGCGGTCATGATTGCGCCGATGTTGGTGGCGCGCCGCTCGGGGTTGAGGTCGCTGACGCTCGCCATCCATGCCGGGATTGTGAGCAGGAATCCGAGACCGGCGGGAAGTCCGGCCAGCCCGAACAAGTAGGGTGAACGCAAGAAGGGGATAAACCCACCAATCGCGATCAGGGAAAGCCCGATAGTGCAGAGCATCAGCCCAAAATGAACCGCGCGCGCCCGGCCAATCCGGTCGCCAAACTTCGCCAAGGGCCCGCTCAGAGCTGCCATGGCAATCGCGCCAGGGAAGATCATGCCGCCCACCGCCGACTCGCTCATCCCAAACTCTTCGAGGGTGAAAAGCTTGAAGATCGCAAGCGGGAATCCGATGCCCATGAACGCGACAACCGCCAGCAACAGGTACTCCGGAATCTGTTTAATAGAGTCCAGAAACGCCTTGAGTCCGCCGCCGGAATGCTCTTCGTCCGCGACAATCGGAGCATTACTCGAGGGCGTAAAATATGCGCCCAGCGCAGCACCCACAAACAAAATGGTCGCCAAAACCAGACCGGCCCACTTAACGTGAAAAATGTCGTTTGCAATTCCGCCCATCGGGAATGCAAGCGCGATTCCGATCATGTAGCACGCGTTAAGGTAGCTCATCGCCTGCTGCCGCTCGCCGTCTTCGACTACGGAATTCATCTGCGAGAACGCCGCTGGCCAGAGCATCGCCACCGCAAGCCCGTCGAACGCGCGCAAGATTACAAACGCAAAAACTTCAATCGGCGACCCATTCCCATGCGGAAGCAGAATCGAGATGATTGAGGTTGCGATCGAAATCGAGGGCCCTGCGATCAGCAACTTGCGAGTTCCAAATCGGTCGGCCACATGCCCCATGATCGACTTGAAAACCGCCTCGAATAGCAGGAACGAGACCATCACCAGGCCGATGACGCCCTGCCCAAATTTGCGGTCGCTGACCAAGTAGATCGGCATCGTCGAGATGTTCATCGTGGCGTAGCCAATCTCGGCGAAAAGCGCGATGAGGAGCAGGTTTTGCACGGGTCGCTTCTTCCAGCAGGCAAGATTGGGGGTAGCGATGCTCATCGTTGTGCGCTTTCTATTGTACGGCTATCAGGCCGGAATGGGTGCAACTCAGATAAACTCTAGGTTCTATGCTCGACCGAGAACTGATTCGTAAGCAGCCCGATTTGGTGCGCCAAGGCATCCTCCGCAAGAAGGGCGACGCCTCGCTCGTTGATCAGTTCCTGACCCTGGACGCCGAGTTTAGGCGGCTGGCAACCGAAACCGGGAACGCTCAGGCGGAGTCAAACGCGATTGCGAAGTCCATCGGAATGCTGATGGGGCAGAAGAAGTTTGATGAAGCTGAGGAAGCAAAAGCGATAGCGTCAGCTCTCAAGGGTCGAGTTGCCGAGCTTGAAGCTCAAGAGCGAGAAGCCGAATCTAAGCTCCGAACCCTCGAACTCGAGTTCCCGAACATCCCCCATGAGTCCGTTCCTGATGGTGCAGACGAGAATGATAATCCGGTCGTCCGGCTTCACGCCGAGCCCGCGAAATTCGATTTTGAACCCAAACCCCACTGGGACATCGCGGATCAGCACAAGATGATCGACCTCGCTCGCGGCGCAAAAATCACTGGATCGGGATGGGTGGTCTACACCGGAATCGGGGCGAAGCTCCAGCGCGCGCTGTTCAACTTCATGTCGATTTTCAGACTGAAAAGAACGGCTACAGCGAGATTTATCCCCCGTTTGTCGTTAATCGCGAGTCGTTGGTCGGAACCGGAAACTTGCCCAAGTTCGAGGATGATCTCTACAAAACCCAGGACGATTTCTTCCTGATTCCGACTGCCGAAGTTCCGGTCACGAACCTCTATCGCGACGAGATTCTGGAGGCTTCTCAGCTCCCAATCCGCCACGCTGCCTTCTCTGGCTGTTTCCGCCGCGAGGCCGGTGCGGCGGGTAAGGACACTCGGGGTCTCCTTCGGATTCACCAGTTCGACAAGGTCGAAATGGTGATGTTTGTTGAGCCTGCGGCGGCTTACGATGAGCTTGAATCGATGGTCGTCGACGCCGAATCAATTCTCCAGGCTCTGGGCCTGCACTATCGAGTGATTGAGCTTTGCACAGGTGATATGGGACCGAAGGCGACGAAAATCTACGATGTCGAAGTTTGGGCACCGGGGCGTCGCAAGTACCTCGAAGTCTCCTCGGTTGGAAACTTTGGCGACTATCAGTCGCGCCGCGCAAATATCCGCTATCGCCCTGAAGCAGGAGCCAAACCCGAGTTCGTGCATATCCTCAACGGCTCGGGAGTCGCGGTTCCCAGGCTGATGGCGGCGTTGCTGGAGACATATCAGCAGGCTGACGGTTCGGTCGCTATTCCAGAGGCGCTGCGACCCTATCTCGGTCGCGAGAAGATTGGATGATCTTTCGCTGCTCGGTTGATTCTCCTGTCGGACGGCTTCATCTCGCGCCAACGAGGTTGCGCTTACTGAGTTGCTGTTTGAGAATCACCGCTCGGAAGTGGACGGATCGGGCCAGCTGATTCCTGCTCCAACCGAGTCCAACGATGTTCTCGAACTGGCGTCAAAGCAACTCGCCGAGTACTTCTCGGGCGAGCGAACGGAGTTTTCTTGTCCTGTGCAACCCGCCGGTACACAGTTTCAGCTTGCGGTTTGGTTTGAACTTCAGAAGATCCGATTCGGTGAAACAATCTCCTACATCGAGCTCGCCCGGCGGATGGGAGACGAAAAGAAGACCCGTGCAGTGGGCCTTGCCAACGGTAAAAACCCAATTTCGATCATCATTCCTTGCCACCGAGTGATCGGCGCGAACGGGCATCTCGTTGGCTACGGAGGGGGGATAGAGAACAAGCGATGGCTGATCGACTTCGAAGCGACGGACCAGCTTTTTTGACCCAGCCCGTCCCTGACTGGTTGCTTCTAGCACCCTTTGCGGATGTTCTGGTTGATTGTGAAGAGATGGCGGAGTGGGTTCGTTCGCGGGGGCGAAGGCCGGTAGCGGTGAGTGGACGCCTGCTCGCGCAGCCTGAGGGGGAATATCTGCCGACTCCGTCGCCGGGGCTTGAGGAGTTGGCTTTCCCCTCACCCCCCGGCCCCCTTCCCCCTCGGGGGGCAAGGGAAGCCGGAGGGAGAGCAATCGACCTTGGGTGCGGTGCGGGGCGGGATGCTTTTTGGCTTCAGCAACACGGCTGGCAAGTATTAGGAGTCGATCGCCTGCCGCCGCAGGCTGAGATTCCGTTTGTTCAGGCCAACCTCCATGAGTTCCGGACCGAGGAGCGGTTCAACCTCGTCCTCCTCCATTACTGCTGGGATCCGGAGTATTTGAAGTTGGCTAGTAGCCTGTGCAAAGCAGGTGGAATGGTTTCGATTCTGGCTCACTCCGAGCTGAGCTGGCGGTGCTTCGGGCACCCCCGAAAGACCAAGACACTCACGACAGGACATATTGGTCTTATATGTCCAATAGAGTTTGAAATCAGTTTCGAGGAGGAGTTTTGGTCGCTGGACCGGCACTCGGTGCGGGTCGTTCTGGAACGTCGTAGGTGACCTTCATCCGCTCCATCTTCAGAGCCGGATCAAGCATCGCCAGCTTTCCTGGCGCAGTCAGCCGCGTAAACACAAACCCCGAGATCGAAGACAGTGGAACCATCTTATCCCCTAGGCCGTTTGTCGAAACCTGCGATGACCAAAAGCGCATCCCTGGCTCGCCCTCGGGAGTCTTCTCCCACCCCAAAAACACCACCGAATGGCCTGGCCCCTTCACCCAGTTGATATTGCAAAAATCCCCTGGCAAAGCGTCCTTCGGCGACACCCGAACCCCCATCTGCGAAAACCCGCAGAGCGCATAGAACGACCCCGGTCCGTCGGCGTTCCACCACCCAAAGAGCTTCACGGTGTCCTCTCTCCGGCCCCCGTCTGGCTCCTGCATTCGGGTCGCTTCAATCACCTCATCCGAAATCTTCTCGCCAGATTCCCCCAGCAGCAAGTCCAGAGCGGTCATAAAGGCGGCGTAGGACGCCCCCGAGCAGTAGCTGGTGCATCGCGGAGGGTTCAAAAGCGGGCGATCCAAAAACGTCACTCGGTATCCAATGGGCGACTCCGGCGGATCGGCCTTGACTCCAATGAAGTAGCCCCCGCCCTCCGGCTCGCGAGATTGCACAATATCGACCCCATGCAACACCGCCCGGTTGGGTTCTGGAACCCCAAATCCGAACCTACGCAAATGCGAAATGTGATATGTAGGAACGTCAACTGGCGGCATTGTCAGGGGAATCATGAAGATTATTGTATCGCGCGGGTACCCTCGTTGAGAAATCTGAGGCTCCAATGATCGATATTAACGAACTGCTGTCCGTTTTGCCACATCGATATCCCATCATGCTGGTTGATCGGATATTGGAAATCAACGACGAGGGTACGTACTGTCGGGGGCTTAAAAACGTCACAATCAACGAGCCTTTCTTCCAAGGCCACTACCCCGGAAACCCGATCATGCCTGGCGTTCTCATCATCGAATCCATGGCCCAAGTCGGCGCGGCTTGCTTGATGAAAAACCCTCAACTGGCGGGCCGAATTCCGCTGATTGGCAGTATTGAGGAAGCAAAATTTCGAAGAATGGTTAAGCCGGGCGATCAGCTCATCCATGAAATCAAGATTCTTTGGGTGAAAGGCGGCGTCGGCAAGATGGAGGCCGAGGCGACCGTTGACGGTGAGCTTGCCGCCAAGATGACCATGCTCTTTAAGCTGAGCCTGCCCGAAAAGGAATAAGTTTGCCGACGATCCACCCGCTTGCATATGTTGACCCGAAGGCCGAAGTCGCCGAAGGCGTTGTCGTCGGTCCGTTCTGCAACGTGGAGGCCGGGGCGTCGATTGGTGCGGGGTGCATTCTTGAGAGCCATGTAACGATCCATCGCTGGACTTCGGTGGGAAAAAACAACCGCTTTGGCCCTGGAACCGTCATTGGGGGCGACCCTCAAGACCGGAAATATCACGGCGAGCCGACGTTCTTGCAGATTGGCGATAACAACGTTTTCCGAGAGTACGTGACCATCCACCGGGCGACCGGGGAAGGACGGTTTACAACCATCGGCAACGACGTTTTTGTAATGGCGTACACCCATATCGGGCACAACTGCCACATCCACGACCAAGTGACGATTACCAACTCCGCCGGGATCGCGGGGCATGTCACTATTGAGGAAAAGGCCAACATTGGCGGGATGGTCGGAATCCACCAGTTCTGCCGAGTCGGGAAGTCTTCGATGGTCGGCGGATTCACCAAGGTGACCCGCGACGTTCCGCCGTTCGTCTTGGTCGAAGGTGCCGACGAAGCCGTTCGAGACATCAACGCGGTCGGACTGCGACGGCTCGGTGTCACCCAGGATGCGCGTTTGGCGTTGCACAAAGCCGTGAAGCTGTTGTTCAAGTCCAAAATTGGCCTTACCAACGCGCTCGAACTTGTTCGCACCGAAGTGCCGATGACGGACGAGGTGAAGTATTTGCTCGCCTTCGAGGAGCGCCGATTCCACGGTCGCAACGGCCGCGGCGACCAGCACTGATGCGCGTCTTCATCTCGGCGGGCGAGGCCTCGGGCGACCTGTACGGCTCTGCTTTGGCTTCCCGACTGGTGGCACTGGGTTTCGAGGTAACTGGTCTGGGCGGGTCGCGCATGGCGGCGATGGGCTTGCCTTTGATCGGGGATTCTTCGACCTGGGGGTCGATTTCGATTGTTCAGTCCGTTCGCGAGGGTCTTCGTGGGATTGGCACTTACAATCGGTTGAAAGCGGCATTGATCAAGGGGCCGCCGGGAGTTTTTGTTCCGATCGATTTTGGCTACATGAATCTGCGGCTCTGCCGCTGGGCGCGGCAGGCGGGATGGAAGGTGCTGTACTTTATCCCTCCCGGCTCTTGGCGACGTGATCGCCAGGGTGCGGATATTCCCGGTCTTGCGGACGAAGTGGTAACAAACTTCCCTTGGTCGGCCAGTTTGCTTGAAGAAATGGGTGCTTCGTCCCATTTTTATGGGCATCCATTGCTGGAAATCCATCGGGAAGTGTTGAAATCGGAAACACCGCGCTCAGGGCTGGCCGTGCTCCCTGGCTCAAGGAAGTCGGAGCTGGAGCAGCTTCTTCCTATTCTCAGTCAAGCCTTGGCGGGCTATGAGGGGGATATCACAATTCCGGTTCCGCCTAAGCATATTGAGCGAGTGCGGCGTATGTGGCCACGGGCGACGGACAGCATTATCGATGGCTCGCGGGATGGAGCTGTGATCGGCGCTCTGAGGAATGCAGAACGCGCCGTGGTTTGCTCGGGAACCGCGACCTTGGAGGCCGCGCTGGCTAAGACGCCGATGGTGGTGGTCTACAAAGTCTCTAAAGCCGTTGAACTCGAGATCAAGCTCATCAGATTCAAAAGGCCCCAGTTTGTGAGCCAGCCGAATATCTTGCTCCAACGGGAGGTTGTGCCGGAATTGATCCAGGAGGGACTCTCAGTCGCCTCGGTGCAAGAGACTCTCAGAACCCTCGATGTAGGGAAGCAACTCCAGGGCTTCGACGAAATCGAAGCCCTGCTATCACCCTCGACCTGCCTCACCCAGACCGTCGAGCTGATCCAGAAACTCGCGGCTCAGGTGTGATACTCGGCGTTGATGCGAACATAGCCGTAACCAAAATCGCAGGTGTAAATCGTTGCGGTTTCCCCTTCCCCTAAGTGCAGATCGATCACCACATGATCGGCTTTGAGTGCCGTCGAAACCTTCGCTGGATCGAATCGTGCTGGCTCGCCGTTTTCAAAAAGGAGGTGCCGCTCGTCGCCGATTTCGAAGTGCAAAACGGCCCGACTGACATCCAGCGGAACTCCGCTTTTTCCGGTCGCCATGATCACCCGCCCCCAATTGGGATCGCAGCCGAACATCGCGGTTTTGACCAGTGGAGAATCGGCGATGGAACGGGCGACTTGAGTTGGATTCTCAGTTCCTGTGACTCTCACTTCGATGAGCTTCGTCGCCCCTTCGCCGTCTTTTGCGACCTGTTTGGCGAGTTCCGTGCAGACTTTCGAGATGACCGCAATCGCTGCTTCTTCAGTTGGAGCAATGCCCGACAGCCCGCTTGCGATCAGGATGACCATGTCGTTGGTCGAGGTGTCGGAGTCGACAGTGAGGCAGTTGAAGCTGACTGAGTTCGCCTGGCGGAGGACAGATTGGATGTCGAGGTGGGAGAGGTCGAGGTCGGTGACCACATAGCCGAGCATCGTCGCCATATTTGGCGCAATCATTCCGCTCCCTTTGCAGACTCCGTAGACGAACGCCTCGCCAGTCAGCTCGACCGGGTTCTTCGGGGTTGCAAGCTCTTCGCCACCCCAAGCCGCGCAGGCCCACTTCTCCACTAAGTCCGTGGTGAGAATCGCCTCGATGAAGGGCTTGGGATCTGTCGCGAGCTTCTGCGCGGCTCCTCGAATTCCCTTTTCAACCTTCACCATGTCGAGGTGGTGGCCGATGACGCCGGTGGAGGCGACGGCAATGGAGCCGTCGATGCCAACTGATTCGGCGACTAGCTGTGCCATGCGAGCTGTATCCCTCGCCCCTTGTTCGCCGGTGGCGCAGTTGGCGTTTCCGCTGTTGACGACCAATCCGCGCAGTTTTCCTTGTGCGAGGGCAGATCGTGAAAAGTCGACGCACGAAGCCCGGAACTGGTTGGTTGTGAAAACTCCCGCCGCCGGAAAATTGGCGTCGCAGATGATTAGGCCCATGTCGTTGCGACGGTTCTTGAGTCCGCAGCGAACTCCGGCAAATCGGAACCCCTTCGGTATCAAGGCCATACTCCGTGAATCGGTAGTCCGGCGGTTTCGTCGAAACCGAACATGATGTTCATATTTTGAATCGCCTGCCCGGCGGCCCCCTTAACCAGATTATCGATCACGCTTGTCGTGACCAGGTAGTTAGTATGTTCGTCAATCGTGGCGAAGACGTCGCAACGGTTCGATCCGATGACCTGCTTGGTTTCGGGAAGGGCATCCACCACTCGGACGAAAGGTGAGCCATTGTAGGCTTCTCGAAGCACCTTCATTGGTTCGCAGGAGGCGGCCAACGGGACGTGGCAAGTGACTTCCATTCCTCGCGGAGTGGGGATTAGGTGGGGAGTAAAACGAACGGAAACGCCAAGGGTCTGCTCGATCTCGGGCACATGGCGGTGGCCCGTGACGGCGTAAGAGGCGAAAGAACCTTCCCGCTCGCTGAATAGGTAGGCCGTTTCGGCCTTGCTCCGCCCGGCTCCTGAGACGCCTGATTTTGCGTCAACCACTGGAGTCCCCGCGACCAACCCAGCCCGATAAAATGGCGCGAGAGCCAAGCAAGTCGCCGTCGGATAGCAACCTGGATTCGCCACCAAGGCAGCATCCGCAAGGCTCACACGCTCCGCGAGTTCGCACAGCCCGTATGCAACCGGAAAATCGAAAGGCGCACGCGACATCTTGTAATGCTTCTCGTAAGCGACTTCGTCCAGCAGACGATAGTCGGCGGAAAGGTCAACCACCCTTATCCCTCGGGCGACCAGCGCAGGCGCAACCCGCGCCGCAAAGCCGTTCTCCTGAGCCAGAAACACCACATCCACCTCCAAGGTCGAGGGTTCAAAAGTGGAAAGAACTAGGTCGGTGCAGAGCCAAGGGCAGTGCTTATCCAGCCGGTCTCCGGCAGCACGTCCGGAAGTCGCCGCGACGATTTCGACCGACGGGTGCGAGGAGAGCAGGCGCACGAGTTCGGCACCGGTGTAGCCCGTAGCTCCGACAATAGCGACCCGCAACTGACTCATAAGGGAACGGGAATCGTACCCGTTTTAGGTTCCCCGATTTCCAATCGGCCCCGCCAGCCCGCCTCCGCCGCTACCAGATTTCGCAGGTGGAATGTCGTCGTCGCTCGTCGTGATCTTCGCCTTACCTGACCGGAACTCGTATTCGTCGTCGCCTTCCTTCGTCGAGAGTTGGCCCCACATGCCGTAAACCTCGTCGCCGAGCGAGTTTTTGAGGATGACTTCTTGCTTGTCCTTTTGGCTCTCCAGGGTCAGTATCTCCTTCTCCCCGTCGTACTTGGCCGAGAACGCCCACGAGTAGCGCCATTCGCCTTCTGGGAGTTCTTGGCGAGCTTGTGGCGAACCGGTGATTGTCGCGCGTCGTTCGCCTTTCTTGTACCAGTATTCGATTCGATTGGCGGTGATCGACAATGGGTAATCGCGAAGATTTGATCCGCTTCTAACGGTGTCCTCCCGCTTTTTCTGCGCATCTTTGTTGTATGGGGCAGGAGGGCGGCTCTGGGAGATCGAGTCTGGAACTTGAGGGAGCATTGGAGGAAGTGTTCCCTCCACGACTTTGTCGTTTTCCTGAGCTTTCGGCTTCACAAGCATCGTGACTTTGCCAGAGAGCACGGCTCGCTTTTCTTTCCGAAAAACCACTACTTGATCGGCGATTACGTTGGCTTTGGAAGAAAAGTACTTAACCTCTCCGCTGGCGGTAAGCACGTCTGTCTTGGTGTTGTGCACCATTTTCGGAGCGAGGATGATCACGTCTCCATCGGTGGCGCGTGCGTTGGTGTAAGTTGCAATCTCTTTGCTCCTTTTGACCGATCCATCGCTCTTTGAAAAGTCGATATCCCACTTTCGGGTGCCCTCTGCGCCTGGAATCTCTTGGATGCCGATGCTCGCAAGTGTGCCTTTCCATGAACCCTCCCCGGTTGTGTACTCCTCTTTGTCCATGTTGTAGACAAAGTTCGCAACCTTCAGCTCACCTCCGTATAGCTTGCCTGTCACAGGTCTTGGAACCCTGAAGGTTTTCTTTGCCTCGTCATAACTCAGTTCTTGAGAAGCTAGGTCAAACTTGGCGCTTTTCAGTTTGACTTTGCCGTCCAGAACGAGTTGTTTGGCGTAGCCGTTCCAGTTCCCGCGCTCTGCACTGAACTCATAAAGTGCCTTTTTCCA
Source organism: Fimbriimonas sp. (assembly GCA_965248555.1). GTDB lineage: Bacteria > Armatimonadota > Fimbriimonadia > Fimbriimonadales > Fimbriimonadaceae > Fimbriimonas. Next base: position 1,689,355 of record CBDFJP010000002.1, read on the forward strand.
TGTTAGTTGCCCTTTCGAGACGCCGACGAAGTCGTACATCTGGCGGTTCTGAGCGATCCGCATTTCGTTGACAAAGCACTTGGCGGCGGGCTGGTTTGGCTCCACTCGCGTGAAGTCGGTGTCCTTCATGAACACCGCGACGCTCGGCGGCAGGGCGTTCTTCACCTCCGCCTTGTACCCCTTAAGCGGATCGGCTTTCAGGATCGAGACCGTCCCCTTGTACACCCCGAACCCCGCCGCTCCGAGAGCAGCAAAAACGAAGAGCTTTCGGAGCAGTTTCCGGTTAGTTGAGGGTTGCGTCGGCGCGGATGACATCAGAGCTACTACTTAGTGTGACGTTCTGAGGAGCCGCAGAGAGCGATCCATTTTGAAATTCGATGCGATAACTCGCCGGATCGACCCAGAATTGGTATCGCGCACTGATTCCCACCGTAAATCGACGGACTACGGTGCCGCCCGAATCCTTCAACGTGACGACCGTTCCGTTCGCCGCTCCGCTGGGCGAAATGATTCCCCAGATGTTGAACGGCAGTCCGGGAGGTGTATCGCTGTCGAGCGGAGTCATGAGGACTTCGCCGACATCCACAACTCCGCTCACCGCCAGGTTTCCGTTTGGAGTGAACTCGTTGGCAAAGAAGTTCGTCGCCGAAACTTGCCCGACCAGCCCAAGAAAACTTCCCGTGTTGACATTTGAGTAGGCAACATTGGGGATGCTAAAGGTTCCGTCGCTTGCCGACGTGCCGTTTTGACCGGCGAAGGCGACCTTCGCTCCACTGATTCCCGCGCTGTTGGAGGCATTGCGAACCGTGCCGCGGACGGTCACTTTCTGTGGACCAACCCAAAGATCACCGATATCACTTACCGCCTGAACCTGCGCAGGGAACACAAAGTCAAACACGGGATATCCGAGCGAGGAGGGAGCAAGAACGGTTGCGCCCGTCACTCCGCTGTTTGCCTGAACCGTGAATGAGCCATCGGCAACCGCGGTATTTGCGCTTGCACCGCTCACTTGGACTGTCGCGGCAGAGCTGAATGGTGCTCCGCTGTCGATGTTGAGGACTCGACCCGTCACGGTGACTTTTGTGCCACCGACCTCACCGCCGCCGCACGCCAAAAGCGTGAGCAGAAGAAGGAAGGCAAACAGATTTCGGATCATCGAACACCTCGCACGGTGACGTCAAAGCTCGCCGACGTTCCAGTTGCGACAAACCCCACCGTCAGCCTCGCGCCGCCCGACGTGAACGTCGCCCCACTGGCGACATCTTTGACCGACACCTGCGTCCATTTGCCCTGTATCTGATCTATCACGAATGTGTAGGGCTTGCCTTTTACCAGTCCGTCGAGAGTCATCCGATAGGTGCCTGCGGCGGCGTATGGGCGAAATTCTAAGTAGCGTTTGTCGTTCGCTGGCGAGAGTGCCGAGACCTGCATGCCGCCGATGGCGGGTGGCAGATTGCTGTCTAGACGAGAGTCAAAACCAGCGGTTGCTGTCGAAGCCATTCCGAAGAAGACCGCGCTGGATTCGCCTTTTCCAAAGAGAGATGCGCGGAACGTGCTCGTTTGCACTGCCGCTTGGGGACCTCTCGGAGCTCGCGAGCCGCTTGATTGCGACCCGAAAAGCATCACCGCTCCTTCTGGCGCAAGGCATCGGACGAAGTAGCCAACGCCCGGGGTGAACTGGGTCGCCGCCGCGAAGGATCCGCCCTCGGGCAGCCCCGTCACTCCGTCCGAAGCACCTGGCACAAACTGGAACGCCGTTTTGCCCAGAATCGGCGAGGAGGTCTCATTCGGATCGTTGCCGCTTGCCGCCAAGTAAGGGAGGGGGAAGCCGGTAGCGCGAACCACTTGCACATCGTTGAAAGCGCAGAGGGAGCCCAGGGGGTTCGAAATTAGGTTCCAACCCGGTCGCAAAGCGACCGCTAAGGAATCTCCAATCTCCACCCGAGCCGCGATGTTCGGGTTCAAGAGCGAGTTTGTGCGGACGAAGTAGCCCTGTCCGCCGCTAACCAATCCGGTGAGCGGATACAGGTCGTACTTCGCCTTAGAAGCGTTGTACCGCGCGCCGAGGAACGCGCTGGTGCCCATGGCGTCGGCAAGGTCCGGCATCAGCGGATCGCCCGAAAGCCCGACCATGACCAGACCGCCCGAGAGGCCGTTCGGGAACCCTATCGTCCCCGTCGGCGCGGCACCCAAAGTTACTCCGAGCGATCCGACGGACTTATTCACCTTTCGAGTCAAGATCGTCGTTGGAGTCCCGGCGAGGTCCTTGCGAACCACGGAGATTGTCACCTGGCGGGCAGAGAGGAAGCTCGATGTTGCGATACGTTGACCGAAGGCAAAGCGGCTGACCGGAATGTCGTTCACGGACTCGGAGCCATAGCTGATGTTAACAAACAGGTTTGATCCTGCTGGTTGTGCGACTCCGACAACGGTGCCGTAAAAGTCGTTAGTTGCCGTTGTCGGAGTCGCAATCGCTCCTGCCGGAACATAGTGCCGGCTGATCCTGTCCTGAACCGGAATATCAATCGCGACTCGATAAGCGTTCCCCGCATTCTCGTTCGAGAAGTTCGGCGCAACGCTTCCGTAGGAGCTGGCGATATCAATCCGTTCGCTCTGCGCGCTCGCCAAAATTCGGTTGTAATCCTTATCCCAAAAGACCGGGTAGCTGGTTCCCGATAGAAGGGTCTCGTTGCCATTCGCGGCAGTCTCGAACCAGGTGGTTTCAATGCCAAAAACGCCAAAATCAGTCCCTGCAAGACCGTCGGTGATGGGGAAGATCGTGGTGTGGAGCTTGGTGCCCTGGGTGAGTTTGGTCTGCAGAATTCCCTGCTCGCGAATCCAATTTGCGAATGGAATGCCCTCGATCGTGCCCCCTGGGGAGATTCCTTCGAGGGTGCTTAGCGCCAGGTTCTGCAACAGAGCACCGTTCGTAGCCGCTCCCGGATTGGCTTGAAGAGCCGCCTTCATATCCCGAGCAAATGTCGGGTATTCGATCAGCACTTTTGCCCACGCGGAGCCCGCCATGCGGTACCGAGTTAGATACAAACCACCAAGGTTGCCGCCCGAAATTGGAGCCGTAAGCAGGTTTGGAGCAATGAACTGGGGGCCACTCAGCGACTTCTGGTTGAGCCAATCATAATCGCCCCCAACATCGTAACTGTTCGCAAAAATGTCTGCAACGGTCGCCTGATCCAGACCAGGAACCGCCGCCGGGATACGACAGACTCGCATCGTTGTCGCGCGGACCAACCCTTCAAGGTATGCGTCAAACCCAAAAGTCGGATCTGGCAAGTAAGCCAACAGCAAGCAGTGGATCAGCGCAACCGCCGCTACATCCCGGCTGGTATTTAGCGGGAGCCGAATTTCGCGCCCGCCAGAGCCGTTATTGGGCAAATAGTAGCCGCCCACAATCGCCTGTCGATCTCCGATGGTCGCGTCGTAGTTGACGACATTGACCGTGCCGCTAATCGCTGGTGGGCCAAACATCGAGTCCATCGTTGCCACAGCATTGTCATAAACCGACTGCATGAACGCGGTCCGCCCGGTATCGATCGAGTTAAAAGTCGGATCGATGACAAGCGTAAAACCACCCGACCCACCTCGCCCCCGCCCGCCCGTCGGCATCGGAACTCCGTTCTGGGTAAATCGCAAGATTGCAGGAACAATGTACGGCTGCTTGTTCTTGGGGAAAGCCACCGTACGCGCCGCCCGATTCCGGGATGTCAGCTCGGAGTACTTGTTTTTGAATTTCACAAACAACGCATCCGCCTGCGAGACCAGCGGCTCGCGCGTGGTCGAACCAAGGTCCAGCTTGAGGAGGCTGGATTGCGAAAATGCACTCGCCGCCCCAAGTAGGGCGGCGAGTGCGACAACGAGCGGGCGCACTGCTTTCATAAGAAATACCGGGTTACGGAGCTACAAACGAGCCAACCGCGCTGAGAGTTCGGGCGGAATCGTTGGAATTTGCTCCCATGACGAGATAGTAGTAGCGTTGGCCGGATGCCAGAGGAGCCAGGTTATAAGTCCAAGACGTTCCGGTCGCCGGAGTGTTGAAGTTGTTGGCGTAGGACGTGACTCGAACGCCGGGGTACTCGGAGAAGACATAGACCGTGTAGTTCGCCGCCCCTGCAACTGCTTGCCAGTTGAAGGTCACTTGACCCCCACCAGTGTTCACGCTGTTGACGAACATGTCACCAAGGGGTGTGACGCCGACCTGGTTGCTGAAATCACCTGCGGAGTTATCTGTGTTGGGATAGTTTGAGTTTCCGCCTGCAACCGAGTAGGAGTAGGTGATGTTCTCTCGCAATGCGGTGTCGCTGTCGAGGTAGCTCTCCGAAATAGGATCGCGCTGGAAGTCGAGGCCGACCCAGTCGTCGCTCGCCCGTTTTCGCCAAATTTCGTAGCCCAGGATGTTGAGCGAATCGAACCTGTCCCAGAAGAGCTGAACTTCTACCTGGTTGCCGTTGGCGGTGGTTCTTGAAGCTGACTTATTGTAACGGGCGTCGATGAACTTCTTGACATTGTCAATCGCCTGGGATGCCACTCGATCACGAGTCACTTCGCTTGGCGAAGTCCATGCGACAGCCGAGAGGTTGGTTGGTGAGGGAAGCACTCCGTCGGTCGAGTTCTGGAGCGTCAAGTTCTGCGATAGGGTGATTCCCGCCGTAGGAACTCGCGCAGCATCGGTCGAGCGGAAGCCGCTAAAGCTCGCCATGATTTGGTAGCTCACGCCGCTCTGGAGGCCATTGAGATAGTAGTTTCCGTTAGAGTCGGTGATGGTCTGGGCGGTGGCGAACTGCGAACCTGTCGTCGGCTTCGCGGTGATCCTTGCGCCCTGAACCCGCACGCCTCGGGATGCCTCGGTAACCGTGCCTTGCACCGCCGCTACTTGGCTCAGCGGCATCACAACTACGTTCAAGCTCTGCGAGTTTTCGTTGCCGTACACCTGAGCAAAGTTCTCGCCGTAAAACGTTGTTGAGCCTTTGACAATCGAGGCTTTCACCTGAACGTTTTCGGCAACGACTCCCGTCAACGAGAACGAGCCAGAAGAGTTCGAGACAGTTTCTCGAGCCGGAGAGTTTTCGACATAGACCCTTGCGCCCCGAACGGGGTTACCGTCGGTGTCAAGAATCAAGCCCGATACGCTGCCGGTGGTGGTGCCTCCGCCGCCGCATGCAATCAGAGTCACTGCGAGAAGTCCAAATGCAATCTGAGAAGATTTCATGTTGTTGATACGTTTGACGACAAATTTCACTTCATCGACGAGAAGAAAAATCGAAAGTGAGTTCCAAACTCAGTCCATTCGACCTAAAGGCCCCTGCCGTAAGCGTCGGGTCCAAGTTGACGAGGTCTCTAAAAGTATAGCGACCAGTTAGGTCTATACCGGGGATCAATCGGTAAGAATATCCGGCATTAAGGCTAACGTCGTCCTGAGGGAAGTACCCGCGGGTGTTGCTGAGGATCGCGCTGAGGAAGAGCCGTTGGCGGTCATTGATGCGGTATCCCGCGCTGAAAGACCCATTGAGGCTGCTCTGAGCAAATGAGCCGCCGCTGGAATCCGTGAAGTTGTAGCCGAGGCTAAACGACCAAAACTTGCCGGGATTGGTGTTGTAATTTAGGTCAATTGAGCTTGAATTTGACGTCGGAGTGCTTCCGTTGAAGAAGTTCGTGTCCGACTTTGACCAGTCGACGTTGAAGTTAGTAACATCGTTCGGTTGCCACGACATCCCAAGCATCAGGCTCTTCAGGTCGGCATTGCTCGTACTCAAACCTTGACTATTCTGCTGGATGAGGCCGAAGTTCAAGAGCATGTTCTCATGGACCTGGTGCGAGCCGGTGAGCGAAAAACGGCGGCTTTTGAGTTGTCCGGTGCTAAGCGTTCCAAGCCCGCCATTTCCGGAAAAGCCGTTGCCGCCATAACCAATTCCGGTGCCATTTTGGAAACCTCCCAGCGAAGCCAGGGTGCCGGAGTCGCTAAGGGCGTAGTTGAGCGAGCCGCTCCACGGGCCAGTATCCAACAAGTTTGCGCCAAGCGTGTAGTCGTAGCCAAGCGAGCTCTCGTCGTCGGTCTTGATCGCGCTCTGGCTCGCGCTCGCCGTGAGGCGGAGCTTCGAGGTCGCGTCGTAGCCGACCGTTGTTCGGAACGTATTGACCCCAATGTCCTGAAGCTTGCTATTGATCTTCCCGCGCCCGTTCTGCTTTTCGGCTTCGGCGGTAAAACTCAGCCGCTTATAGCGATATTCATCGCCAAAGCCCATGGTATGCAGAAGGTTATCGTCTGCCGAAATGCTTCGGGTTCGCTGGTAGGTCATGCTTTGGCGATGGTTAAGATTCTTGGTTCGATTCCTGGGATCGGTGTATTCCAGTTCTACGCGGTCATTGACGACCCTTGTGGAGCCGATGACGGTTGAACCGGTTGATTGGTCGAACGCGGTGATGGACGTGTTGTAGGTTCCTACCCGGCTTGTGAGGCCCTTCGTGAAGTAGTCCAGCTTAAACTCCGCCCGGTCTTCATTGCGGTTGAAGCCGGTTTGTTCGATGCTCGAGAAGCCGGGTTCGATCTTCTTGAACTGCGCGAGGAAGGTGCCTTTGCCTTCATCGATCTTGAGGTCCATTCCCTGCGCATTTCCGCTCACCGGGTTAAGCCCGCGCACTTGGCTAGAGGCTTGGGAAAACTTCATGTAGGTCTTCTGATCGGTGCCGGGCGCGAAGACGGTGTAGTCAATACCAGTGACTCTTCGATCCCCAGTCGCCGTTTGGACGATCTTGGGGCGATAGGAAAACACGATCTCCTGCGTGATTGGAATCGCGTTTCGCGAGATGATGAGGATAGGAAGGCGAGGGTCTTGGTAGAAGTCTGAAACGCCGTCATCGACCATGGCGAAACTCCGAGTGATTCCGTTGACCGTGATCTTGATTGTCGAAGCGATGGGCTCGAATAGTAGGTAGTACTGAGCCCCGGGTTGAGCAAAGCCAAACGACTTATCTTCCCGAATCGGATTGTCGTTCGAGTCTCCGGTCAGCTGTTCAACACTCGTAAACCCAAGCCGACCAGCCCAGCCCATATTGTAAGTCAGACCTGCGCCGCGAATCGATCCCCGCTGGCCTCCAAAGTCGAAGCTCTCGTAGCTCGCGTTGATGGTGCTCGTCGGAGCAATCACCTTGTTCAAAAACGTGATGGTGCCAAGCTGGTTGTCGGCCACGTAGTCCTGTCCAACGATCTGGGGCTTTCCGTCAACTTGGACTTGTAGCGTATCTCTGATGATTCGACCGGTTTGGAGATAAAAGGGGCCGCTGGTATTGTTGCCCTCGACGGTGATCGTCTGCGCCGCTCCTCGCGCCTCAGAACTGATGACCCGGGCGGTCAGGCGACCTTTGTTGAAGCCTGCGGTAAGGCCGTCCAGCGACCTCGAAAAGCTGACGAAAGGGTTGGTCCCCGTTAGGCTCGCCCTGACTGTTCCGTAGTTAAGGTCGAACCCAGCCTTCGCGTAAGTGAGCAAATACTGTTGTTGTTCGGGGTCGCTGAAACGGTTGTCATTGAAAGTCATGTTGAACTTCAAGAGTCCAAAAACTTTGTCTCCGGCGACGCTTAGGCTCCCGGTGTCCGAGAACATCTGAAGCCCGGTCCCGTAATTCGTCAAGGCGTTGAAGCTCTCGGCGTCGCCCTCGTACCGAAGCATGTGGTAGCCCAGCGTCCGTTGGCCGCTCCACTGGAGCCGGTCAAGCACGTTCTTCTTGAACCAGCTTTGCTGGCCAAGGCTCACTTCCTGGGCAGAAGCATATGCGCCGGTAAGCCCGAGCGCCAGAACGGCGAATCGCTTCATGTGGGTTTAACGCAGGATTTCGTTAGCAAGTTCGACGCTTTTCATCGCCTCGGAAAGAAGCTCTTTGCGCTTCTTCTCCACGATCGGTCGCATCTTTTCCATGTTCTTATGATGCGTCCTAAATGCGTCAAACAAGCGTTGCGGGGTCAAACTTTCGAGCGGAAGTGCGCCGCCGATGTCCAGCTGACGAGCAAATGCCGTGACCTTGGGGTCGTAGCTAATCATGATGGGAGGTACGCCAACTGTAGCGGCAAGAATTCCCGCGTGGAGTCTCATTGCGATGACTGCCTCCATTCTTGCGAACCTCAACTGGCTCATTCGCGGCGTTCCAAGCCGTTTTATTTCCGGAATTCGACCGCCTTGTTGCTTCGAAATTGCCGAGATGAGCGGCCCGTCCTCGTGGGAGTCCATCTCGATGAGATTCGGAGCGTATCCAGCCTGGAACAAAAGCCTACAAGTTTCGCCGAACAGCGTCACCACATCGACACCTTTCTTCAGCGCAGGACGCGGCGCTATCGCCACCGACGGCATCCCGCCGACCTGGTACTTCCCTTCGTCACCGTCCCTTATCGGGTCGGTCATGAGGAACGCGCTATCTGCCGCTAGGTGAACCTTCTTCTGAATTCCGATCTCGCGCAAAACTGTGAGCGAACCCGGATCGCGGACGGTGATCAAGTCAGCGGCATTGAAAGCTGCGCTGGCCTGGCCCCTTGCGATCCACGATTTTAGAGGGCCTACTCCTTGGCCCAAGAAGATCACTTTCTTCCCGTGCTTTTTCGCGATTTTTACGATGCCGTTGTAATAGACCGTGCTCTTTGAGCTAGTCACGTCCTGAAAGATTGAGCCGCCAGGGAAAATGACCGCGTCGGACTCCTTGATCGCGCTATCTGTCATGCGCATATCGCGGCGATCAATCGCGCGGATTCCGAAGTTCTGGTTTGACTCGGCGGGGCTGCCGCTCATGATCGTGTAGTCATGGTCTCCCAAGCGGTCCATCACGCCGAGCATGACCGCGTCGTCGCCGAGGTTCCCGCACCCCAGGTAGCCCGCCATGACGATTCTAGCCATTTACAATCTCCATCTGCTTCACCGCGAACTTCTGCACCAATAGCCAAACGACCTGCCCGACGATTCCGCCCAGTACGATTCCTTCTATGTTCCGGATGATCGAGGTCATGACCGGCGTATGCAGGTGGCACATCGTATTCACCACGTCGGTCAGCCCAACCACTCCGAGCATCAGCAGCAACGCAACCCAGCCCCTTAGCTTGCCCAACTGGGCGGGGTCATACGACGCCTTGTGAAGCATCGCCAGGCCAACAAATAGAGCCGGGAAGGCAAGCAAAAACTCTTTGGAGCGGGGCCTAACGGGCAGGAGCTGCTCAAGCAAACCGCGAAAAGCGAGCTCGCCACCGCTGACCGTGTTCGGATTGTCATTTCCGGTGCGCATAATCATCAATCCGATGATCGCCATGATGATCAGCCCGGTCACCGCCGCGCCCCAGGTGATTGGGTCTTTTAGGGCGGTCTTTAGGTCATTCAGCTTGGCAAAGCCAATGACACCCAAGATCAAAACCGGCAGGAAGACTGAAATCTTCACTCCAGGGAACGTCTCGGCGCGGATGTAGTACTCGACCCCGTTTAGCAAGCCCGCAACGCACATCCCCGATACCATCGATAAAAATGCGCTCGTGATCAACCCGACCCAAGGGGCAAGCTTGGATTCCAGCATGAAGTAGAACGCACCCATCGGGAACACGAGCGAAGCGAGCAACGCCGCGAGTTGCAACGCCGTTCCCTCACGGGTTGAACCCAAAAGGATCGCGAGTCCTCCAAGGCCGCCAAAAATCATCCCTCGCTTCTCGCCCAACAGCCTCACAGCGACCCAAACCGCCCCCAGCCCTGTCAGCAGCCCAATCGCAATCTTGATCAACTTGGAAACGCCTGGCTCTTGATAAGGCTTCGGCGTGCCAATCGACAACCCTTCTTTGCCAATTTGGTCGGTGATGGTGCCAATAAAGTCTCCAAAAGTGGTCACCGGAGCATCGGAGGCGTTGCTAATTCCTCGCAGGAGCAGGACGCGCATATTGCGCTCTCTGGCCGCTTTTCTAAATCTTTCAATCGCCCCGTCCAGGCTCAGCTTATCAAGCTCTGCCGCCTGGGCGGAGTGGAGGCGAACGGTCTGTCCGCCCACTTTTCCGAGCATTTCAACGTCGCCACCGAGCTTCGCAAACTCCGGCGAAGCATAAAGCATCCCGGTCGCCTGCAAGGTCGAAACCGTCGCCTCCATCGCATCCCGTCGCCCCAAAACTTGCTCACCCTGGGCCAAGAAGATCGTTGCGCCCATCTCTTTCGCCCATGTGAGGGTCGCAGTAACCGCTTTAGAAGTCACGCCCTGCGGGTTTGAGCATCGGGCGATAATCCCCAATCCATTGGCTCGCGCAAGCTGGGTTACATGAGGGTCGAGCCCAATCGCGGTCGAGCGAAGTGAACTTGTATCCACCGGCGGCAAAGCCAGCCGCCGATCTCGAGGAGTGACCGATTTGACTAAATCGCCAAACCGAATTCCCATGCCCTTCGTCACTCGCTTCACCGTCTCTTCGTCGGCAAAAAGCAGCGACCGAACTTGGTCCGCCGAGCCGACTGTAACCCCCGTCAGCTCAACTCGTCCGTCTGAGATGAGTTCGCCAATGGTCTCCTCCGGCACCACGAGGCCGTTCAGCCCCTTCGCTTTCAGGGCTTTGATTCCCTCTTCAAGGGTCATCCCTTGGGCGGCGGAATACGCTTGGATCGTGTCGACCTCTGCCGCGATCATCACGTCGTGGTTCGCGTTTTCAACCTGAATCCGCTTCGAAATTGATAAAGCACAGACGAGTGCGGTAAGGATTGCCAGCGCGACAATCGAGAAATGCGAATCGAAAAACTTCTTCATGACGGATCGTCGTCAAGCTCGATCAGCTCGGGGTGTTCGCGCAAAATCGCCGTCCTTCCCCCGATGACAAGCACAGTCAACATACCCGCTAAAAACCCGCCCGCGTGTGCCCAAGTCGCCACACCCTCTTGCGGAACAAATATCTGATACAGGAACCACGCCCCAAGGAGCAGCCAAGCCCGCATCTCCCACTCGATAAGTCCTAATAGCGAGATGATGATGCGGTTTGATGGGAACAGTAGGAAGAAGCATCCAAGAACTCCGCCAATGGCCCCGCTAGCTCCGAGAGTCGGCACATTCCTATAAGGCGCGGCGTAGATGTGGCACGCCGAAGCAAAGATTCCCCAAGCCAAGTAGTACAGCGGAAATCTCCATGCGCCCACGGCCTGCTCAACTGGGGGCCCAAAGACTCCGAGGAACATGACGTTCGTTGCCAAATGCATGAGGCCGCCATGGAGGAACATGGACGTGAAGAGGGTGACAATCGGAAACCGGTCCGCGCCGCCTTGTAAGGCAGAAATTACTTCAGGAGCTCGAAGGGAAAGATCTCCGAAGACAATGCTTGGGCCCATGAGGCCGCCTCGTCGGTCGGCGATGTACACAACGATATTGAGCAGGATCAGGGTCAGCGTGATGACCGGAACTTGCTCTTTATGCTGATCCGCCACCTGGTTCGCCCCCTCTTGCGTCACGTTGAGATTGTACTGCTACCGGTCGCCAGGGATGACAATTCCCTTCATGATGACCCGCTGGGCGAACAAGAAAACCAGCAACGTCGGAAGCGCGGCGAGCGCGAGGGCCGCCATAACGACCGCCTTCGGGGCGGTTGTCTGTAGCTGATAAACCCAAACCATCAGCGTCCACATCTTCTGATCCTGCGCCACTAAGAACGCGAACATGAACGTACTGTAGCTTGCCATAAACGCCATCAGCGCAAGGTAGCCGAGAACGGGCTTCGTGAGCGGAAGCGCAATTCGCGCCAACAGCGTGGTCTCGGGCGCACCGTCGAGCTGTCCTGCCTCGAATAGCTCGGTCGGGAGTGAGTCAAAGAATCCCTTGAGAAGAAAAATCATGTACCCGCTCGCCATTCCCGGCAGAACCAGTGCGGCAAAGGTGTTCAGAAGGTGTAGGTCCTTGAGGAGAAGGAACGACGGGATCATCGCCACTTCCGCTGGGAACGCCATGGTGGCGAGGAGGAAGAGGAGAATCTTGCCGGAGGCCTTGATCGGATACCGCGAGAGCGCGTAGGCGGCAAGCGGATTGACGATCAGCTGGGAAAGAATCGCTAGTCCGCAGAAAATGATGGTGTTCAGAACCGCTCGTCCATTGATCAGGATGTAGTCGAGCACATAGCGAAAGTTTCGCCCGGCAAACTCGCGCTTGATTTCGCTGGCGTTCGCTGCGACGAACTGTTTCTCGGCGGCGGCAACGGGCATCGGGCCAGAGTGGGAGACCGCCCAAAGCTCCTCGGCGGTTCCCGATTTGTAGCGTTCTGGAAGCTGCTTAGTGAACTCATCGCCGGATGGTTTGGTGGCGATTGTCTCAAAGGTCGTCGCGTTGCCTTTATCGGCCGGGGGAACGTCCTCGATCCGATTCTTGTAGGTCGTCCTCAAGTACTCCTGCCACAGCCGGGTCGTCCGAATCGGGATCCGGTACTCGGCGGGAAGGGATTTCTTGAACTCCAGCCAATCCGCATACCGCTGCGCCGCCAGGGGCTTCCAAGTTGATCGCTCCAGCTGCTCCGTCGGAGGCTGGACGGTCTGAAACGCCACGTTTTCCTCGATATACGCCTTGTTCAAGTCCTCAATCGAAGCAAACTTCGTCCGTAGCCACTGCTGATACCGCTGAGTCACGCGGCTGGTCACCTGGTTCGGTGCAAGCCGGAATCCCGCCATCCACATATCATTTGGCAATGACATTAAGAACTGTTCATACGCGGCGATATCCCCTTCCGATCCGATTCGAGTCGAGCCGATCATCTCCAGATTTCCCGAATACTTGTCGTCAACATACTTCGCCAAAAGTTCGTTTGAATCCGAAACATATACCGGAACCACAGCCATATCGTTCTGATCCGTCGGCCCTTTCAGGCCGGTACTGACCATCAGTAAAAACGGATAGACCGTGGTCAGCGCGCCCAGAGTAAGCAACAGATACAGGAAAGCCATCGCCAGCCTGGCGCGAGGGCGTTTTCTACCGACTTGGCTCACCAGGCTCATACGAATATCTTACCGACTACTTCAAGTTTTTGCGGAAAACCTCACAACCTAGTAAAGATACGTGGAATCAAGCCGAAGACAAACCTAGATGTCATTCCGAATCAACACCAACCTCCCAGGCATGATCGCCCACCGCAACGCTTCGGCAAGCGGCGCGAGCCTGCAAGATTCGATTTCTCGGCTGAGCTCGGGAATGCGCATCAATACCGCCGGGGACGACCCTGCGGGCCTCATCGCGTCCGAAGGACTCCGCGCCCAAATCGCGTCGATTGACTCAGCAAGCCGCAACAACCAAGACGCAATCAACTTCTCCAAAACCGCCGAAGCCGCCCTTGGCGAAGTCAATAAACTTCTTTCAGATGCCCGAGCGTTAGCCGTCACCGCCGGAAACTCTGCTACCCTTTCGGCCAGCCAGATCCAGGCGAACCAGGACCAGCTAGTCTCCATCGCCACCTCTATCACGCGAATCGCACTCAACACTCAATTTGGAACTCGTCGCCTTCTGGATGGGTCCGCCGGTGTCCAAGCCCAGGTCAGCGACTCCGCGAACGTTCAGGGGATGTCCTTTGCGGGCAATTTCCTCGGACTCCCAGTTACGTCGAACGGCCTCATTTCCGTTCGAGTCACCCAGCAAGCTCAAAGGGCCGCCTTCAACTCGTCTGCCCTTGTAGGTGGAGTCGTACTGAATGCGGGAGCTATCAATATCAACGGAACCTCATTCAATTTCCCGGCAGGCACCACTGGTGGAGCAGTCGCTGCGTCGATCAATGCGGCCTCGTCGCAAACTGGAGTCACAGCGAACTTCAACTCCACGACCAACATCGTCAGCCTCGCCAGCACCAAGTACGGCAAGACTCAAGTCATTAACTTCACAGACCCTTCTGGCGTCATTTCACCTGTCGGAACAAGCGTTTCCCCTTCCGGAAACGACGCAGCAGCTGAAGTACGAGCTGCTGGCTCATCGACCTTCGCACTGTTCACAGGTGGGCGCAATGCTTTAGACGGACTCGCGATGTCGGACCCGGACGGAAACGTCGTTCGCATCACCGAATCAGGTAATACCGCTCTCTTTAGCACCGGAGCGTACGCCGTCGGCCAAGTCTCCGTCGGAGCCGCAAACTTCCAGGTCGGGGCAAATGTCAACCAAACCGTTCAACTCTCACTTCCCAACCTAACGTCTTCAAACCTCGGCAACGACATTCTGGGAACGGTTAATCTTTTAACAATTGACCTCTCCACCGCAACCGGGGCAAGTCAGGCCATGCAAGTCATTGATCGAGCAATTGAGCAAGTATCTGCGACCCGCGGCCGCATTGGGCAGTTCACGAAGTACATCCTCGAATCCAACAACCGCTCTCTTGCTGCTGCCAAGGAGAACATGGCGGCGACCGAAAGCGCGATCCGGGACGTGGATATGGCGTCCGAAATGACCCAGTTCACCAAGTATCAGGTCATGCAACAGGCCGGAACCGCAATTCTTGCCCAGGCAAACAACCTCCCGCAAAACGTCCTCAGCCTCATCCGAGGCAACTAGGCGACTTACTGAGGAGCCCTAGGTGGAGCCATGCGAAGTGGCTCCATTTTTTTGCGCGCTTTAACCGCGCTTCCGGCTTGCTGGCCGAAGAGATCGTAGGATTCGGCTTCGGTGATCTCCACGTCCACCATCTCTCCCGGCTTCGCATCGCCTTTGAAGAACACGAGCCCGTCAATCTCCGGAGCGTCTCGATGCGAGCGGCCGATGAGCCAACCTTCCTGCTCGCCTTCGACCAAAACTTTCAGTGACCGCCCGATCCAGTTGTCGTTCGCCTCTTGTGAAATCTCCTGCTGAAGGCTCATGAGTTTGTGGTACCGATCCTCTTTCACTTTCTGGCTAACTTGATTTGGCATGTCGTAGCTCGGAGTTCCGGGTTCCTGGGAGAACAAAAACGCCCCAACTCGGTCCAATTGAGCCGCCTCGACGAAATCGAGCAGATACTGGAACTCCTTCCCGGTTTCGCCGGGGAAACCGACGATGAACGTCGTTCGGATCGCAACCTCCGGCATCGCAGCGCGAACCTTCTCGAAAATCTTCAAATACCGCTCTCCATCCCAAGGCCGCTTCATGCGCCGCAGGGTGTCGGGGTGGGCGTGCTGGAGGGGAATATCGATGTATTTCGCCACCTTCGGCAGCGTCGCCATCGCCTCGATCACCTCGTCCGTGAGCCGATTGGGATAGAAGTAAAGAATCCGAATCCAATCTAGACCCTCGACTGCATTGAGTTCCCTCAAGAGCTTAGGGAGAGTGAACTCTTTGTACAGGTCATAGCCGTACTGGGTTACGTCTTGGGCAATAAGGTTGATCTCGCGCGTCCCCTGCTTGGCCAGATGGTTGGCCTCTGCAAGGACCCGCTCAATTGGCTTACTCTCATGCTTGCCTCTGAACGAAGGGATGGTGCAAAAGGTGCACTTGTGGTCGCACCCTTCGCTGACTTTGAGATAGGCACTCCAAGGCTGCCCCGATCGCGCTCGGGTCGGGATGTCCGCCCATCGGTGGTGGGGTGCCGATACATCAATCGTCGGCTCCGACCTTTGAAGGGTATCTCGGACAATCTCATCGAACCGCCCCATCTGCCCGACGCCAACATAAGCATCCGCCCCCGGCGCAAGCCGCATCAGCTCCGGCCCAAGCCGCTGGGCTAGGCAACCCGCAACGATGACCTTGGAAGCCCTGCCTGCGTTCTTCTCGGCAACTGCGTCGATAATCGCCTGAATCGACTCCTGCTTCGATGCCTCCAAGAAGCCGCAAGTGTTGATCACAATCGCGTCCGTGGTTTCCGAAACACCGTCAACGGAATAGCCGGAGGCTTGAAGCACTCCGGCTATTTCTTCGCTGTCAACGTCGTTCTTTGCGCACCCGAGGGTGACGATTCTTACTTTAGCTTCGGGCACGCCAATCAGTTTACTTGCGTCGCCGCTTCAGAGCGACGAGGCCAATTGCCAGGACTGCCATCGACGCCGGCTCTGGAACTGCCTGAACAGTTGTGAGTGAAAAGTCTCCGCCCGGGGCGGGGTTAAAGTCGAAGGCAATGCCGTCGATGTCACTAAATGGGCCAAGAAGGTAACCGGGATCGACAGTTGAAAAATCGAAATCCACGTCAAGCGGGTTGCTCGGAGTAATTCCCCCCGGCACATTCACTGCGACCGTGAAATTGTTGACCCCAGAATTCAGATCCGTGCCTTGAATTGTTGCATACACAGTCTGAGCGACATCGTTACTAGTGAACGTAAGCCGAAGAATATGATTGCTCGACATATCCAAGTTGAGGGGATTCGAACTTATCGAGTTTGAAGCGTTTGCGAATCCGTAGCCGAGCGTAGACGTGATCTCGACCTGTGACTCTGTCCCGACGGCGTAAATTCCCGCAGAGCTAACAACTCGTGCTCTTGCGTCACCGCCAAGAGGATTGTTGGTGATTGTTGTCGACAGATAACGTATCCCACCGACCGCTCCGGCCGAGGGAACCCAGCCACTTACCGTTCCCGAACTGAAGTAGTTACTGTTGTAGTCACCAGTAGAGAAGTCGTCTAGAAAAAACGCCTGAGACGCGGACGCCAAGGTTAAGCCTGCAATTAGCAAAAATGTTCGAGCCATAAATCACCAGAACCCGGCGACATTGCCAGATCAATACCAGTCAGTATAACAGGCAACAGGGTCAGAAACCCGGAAAGACAGTCCCAATATTACGAAATCTTAACCTAGTATCCGCGGCGTGAAATCCGTTCCGGGCTTTACCGAGCGGCAGTAGGCCGCCATCAGCTTCGCACAGTTCTCCACATCCGTGAGGCTCAGAACTTCCACCGGCGTGTGCATATACCGAAGGGCAACACCCAATATTCCGACCGCCATGCCTGCGCGGTTCAGCTGCATTGCGTTGCCGTCTGTTCCGGTTCCACCGCCGGTGACGTCGACTTGGTAGGGAATACCGTCCTTATCGCCCGCTTCGCGGATCATTTTGAAAACGATGGGGTTCGCGTTGGCACCGCGCATCACGGATGGTCCCTTGCCAACGTCAAGCTGACCGTACTTGGTCTTCGAAACCGACGGGTAATCGATCGCGTGGTTCACGTCCACTGCCAATCCCGACTGAGCGTTGATCCAGTACGAACTCGTACGCGCTCCGCGCAGACCGATCTCTTCCTGAACCGTCGCAACCGCATAAACACCAACATTGGCGTCCAATCCGCCTTCGGTCTTGAGCAATCGCAAAGCCTCAGCAACGATAAACGAGCCCATCTTGTTGTCAAATCCCCGCGCGGTCGCACGGTCGCCCAGAAGATGCTGGAACTCGTACTGGAAGGTCACGCAATCGCCAAGCTGAACGTACTTCTCGGCTTCTTCCCTCGAAGCCGCGCCGATGTCGATCCACATGTCCTCGATCTCCGGCTTCTTCTTTCGCTCTTCATCCTTGAGCAAGTGAATCGCTTTGCGACCAATGACGCCCGCAATTCGCTCTGTGCCATGAACCCAAACGGCTTGGCCGACCGGAATCGCGGAATCGTGTCCACCAATCGTGCTGAAATAGAGAAGCCCGTCGTCGCCGATGTAGTGGATGAGGAACCCGATCTCGTCCATATGCCCCGCCAGCATGATCTTCATCTCGGCATCGGGGTTGAGAATCGCCGCGACGTTGCCGTGAACGTCGGTCACCACCTTATCGGCAAAGCCGCCTGTGTAGTTGCGATACACCTCCGCCGCACGCTCTTCGAAGCCGGAAGGGGAGGGCGTGTTGACGATTTCCTTGAAGAACGCGAGCGACTCTGGGCGCATGTTGCCCAAAAGGTTACCGCTTCGCCTTTGCCTGATTTCGCGCGCGAACAATGATTGCGAAGGAGTTCATCGCCAGAAGGCACACCATTAGCACCAAAATTGCGCTGGCGGCCACCTTGTGGAACTCCTCCTGGCTCTCGTTCGCCCAGTCGAAAATCTTGATCGGAAGCACGGTGTACTCCGACTTGAGGCCCTTGGGAAGGCTGCTGACATAGCTTGCCGCGCCGACGACGATGAGTGGCGCAGTCTCGCCGATGGCGCGGCTGATCGAGAGGATGATTCCCGTCAGAATGCCCGGCGCAGCGTTCGGAAGAACTTGACGCCGAATCGCCTGCCACTGCGAGCTACCCAGAGCGAGAGAGCCCTCACGGTAGCTACTCGGCACGGCACGGAGGGCTTCTTGAGTGACGATGATGACCGTCGGCAGAATGAGCAGCGTCATCGTGAGCGCACCCGCGATGATGCTCTGCCCCAGCCCCATGACGACAATGAAAAGAACCCGGCCCAACAGGCCGTAGACAATCGAAGGCACACCGCTCAGGTTGGCGATATTAAGCTGAATAAGGTTCGTCAGCCCCGTCTTTTTCTTATTGAATTCTTCCAGATAGATCGCCGCGCCGACTCCGATCGGAACCGAAATCACGGTAGTGAGAACCATCACATATGCCGAGCCAATAATTGCCGGCCACAGCCCCGTCCGGCGGGCTCGGTTCGAGAGGTCGTCGGTAATGAACTTCCAGCTCAATTTCCCGATTCCGTCCATGAATATCTTCGTGAGGAAAATCACCAGCAGCACAACGCCAGCGAGTGCTGCGAGTTGGCAAACAAGCTGAAACAGCTTGTCTTTCCGCTTTCGAGCGGCGAGATTTTTGGCCAGGCTCGGGTCAATCGTCATTGGTAGTTCAACTTAAACTTGGCCACAAGGCGTCGAGCGATGATGTTCATGATCATCGTGAAAGTGAAGAGCAGGAGGCCCACCGCAAAGATCGAATAGTGCTTCATCGAGCCGTAGACAAGGTCGCCCTTTGAGGTCGAAACCATGTACGCCGTCATCGTCTGAATCCCCTTTGTCGGATCAAGCGAGATCACCGGATTTGAGCCTGCCGCCAGCGTGACCGCCATGGTCTCGCCCAGTGCTCGGCTCAACGCCAGAATGAACGAGGCAATCACTCCAGAAAACGCCGCCGGAACCACGATTTTGGAGATCGTCTCGGCCTTCGTGGCTCCCAGAGCCTGCGCTCCTTCACGAAGCGATTTCGGCACCGAAGAAATTGCATCTTCGCAGAGCGAGGAAACCAGCGGCAAAATCATCACCGCAACCACAATTGCGCCCGCCAAGGCGTTTGAAGACTGGATTGCCGGGAAGATGTTCTTCAATGCCGGGGTGACGACGAAGAGGCCGAAATAGCCATAAACAACCGTCGGAATTCCCGCCAAAAGCTCCAACGCCGGTTTCAGAACCGCCCGAACCTTTGGTCGAGCATATTCGGACAGATAAACCGCGCTGAGCAACCCCAGCGGCAAAGCAAAAAGCCCGGCGCCGAAGGTGATCATCAACGTACCGGTAACCAGCGGCAGAACGCCGTATGTCCCCGGTTCCGGGGTTGGCTTCCAAACCCGCCCGGTAAAGAACTCCGCCACGTTAACCTGCCCAAAAAACGGCAGAGCTTGGCTCAAAAGAACGTACACGATGCCCACAGTGGTCACCACCGAGAGCAGAGCGCAAATCAAACAAAACCACTTAGCAAACCCCTCCGGCAAAGACCGCGAAAGTCTCCGTTCGCGATTGAACGGAGACTCTGGCGGCCTCGGCTGTCCGGGTTGGACAACCGCCTTGTCGATTTGGGTGGTGATCACTTCTTGCCGTAGACGTCAGTTAGCTTTTGGCCAGGCTTGAAGTCTTTCATCTTCGTACCCGATTCGGCGGCCTCAAAGTGAGCTTTGATCGCATCCCGAACATCCTGCGGAAGCTGGACGTACGAAGCGTCTTTGACGGCGGTGTTGCCGGCTTCGCCAAGCGCAAACTCAACGAACTTCTTCACTTCCGGTCGATCAAGCGACTTCTTGTTCACATAGATGAACAACGGTCGGCTGAGCGGGGTGTAGGTGCCGTCGGCAATCGTCGTTTCGGTCGGAGCAACTCCGCCAACGGTGAGAGCAGTGACATCAGCCTTGTTCTCAATGTAGTAGTTGTAACCAACGAACGCCATCGCATTCTTGTCGCCCTTAACAGCGGTAACAATCGCGGTGTACTCCTGGTTTGGTTGGTACTCGCGAATCTCGTTCTTCATGCCGTTAACGGCTTCGGTGAAGTACTCGAAGGTGCCGTGGTTGTCGGTTGGGCCGAGGAAAGTGATTGGGTCCTTGGGGAAACTTGGGTTGATCTGATCCCAGGTCTTGACGGTGCTGCCCTTAGCCCAAGCCTTCTTCAGGTCCTCGACGGTGACGTTCTTCGCCCAGGTGTTGCCCGAGTTGACGATGAGGCTGATGCCGTCGTAAGCGACCGGAATCTCGATGAACTCAATTTTCTTCTCTTCAAGCTTCTTGATCTCGTCTTCCTTGATCGGCCGCGAAGCGGTGGCGATATCCAGGTTGCCTTCCATGAACTTCTTGAATCCAGAACCAGTTCCGGCCTTGTTGACGACTAGGTCAACGCCAGAATTCTCCTTATTGAAGTCCTCGGCGAGGATCGAGACGATTGGGTAGACGGTGGTGCTGCCGTCGATGGAAATCGTTGAACCAGCGGCAGGCTTCGTCTCGCCTCCGGTGGTTGCGGTTGGGGTGGAGCTGGTGCCTTCTGGGGTTGCGCCCTTATCGCCGCAGCCAACGAGTGCGATAGCTGCGAGAAGTCCAGAAATCATCCATGTGCGCGTGTTGCTCATGTCAATGTTAAGGTACCGACGGTTCGTTAACGCATTGTTAAGATTGTTAAGAAAATTCCGATTCCGGGGTTTTGGGTATCCTTATGAGCCTAACTCGGCGGGTGTAGCTCAGGGGTTAGAGCGTCTGACTGTGACTCAGAAGGCCGTGGGTTCAAGACCCATCATCCGCCCCATTTCTTATTCTCCAGGACAAACCGGATGATCGGGCTTCATAAAGCAAAACGCATCCTCTCCAAACTGGAATCCTCCGCGTCCGGTGTCCACGCCGTTCTTCTCTACGGCCCCGAAGGCAGTGGAAAGGGCCTCATGGCAAAGTCTCTCATCGAGCACTGGCTCGGAAACGAAAGGGCAGTGGATGCCTTTCGGCGAGGCACCAACCCCGACGTCCACGTTATCGAGCCGATGGGTGCGAGCCGCATCATCCGGCGTCACCAAATCACCCCGCCCACTCCAAACGGTGAGCCCCCCGTCGCGCACCTCGTCGACTTCCTGCGTATGGCGCCGCTCTATTCGCAGAACAAAGTGGTCCAAATCGTCGACGCCGAGCGGATGAACGACACCGCCACGAACGCCCTCCTCAAGCCCCTCGAAGAGCCTGCTCCCTACGCTAAGCTCATCCTCACCACAACAAGCATCAGCCAAATCAGGCAAACCATTCTCTCCCGCTGCCTCGTCGTCGCCTGCGAACTCCCTTCCGATCAAGAGCTGAAAGAGGCCTTCCCAGATGCAACTGCCGAATTCATCACGATGGCCGGAGCCTCGCCGGGTCAGCTTCACCGAATCGCCGCAAATCCCGAGTTTTACGAAAAGGTCTCCAAGTTCGCCCGCCAACTCGCCAAGGCTGACGAAACCCAACTACTCCGCCTCTCCGACGGCTTCAAAGCCCTCGCCGAAGAGCTCGACGGAACCGCCAAGATCGGAGCTCGAGCCGCCAACACCAAGGTCGTTGAGCTCGTTGCTACCATGATCGCCCAGCAATCTCCTGACAGGGCCGATATCATCCAGGCTCTCTCCGAGGCTCACCGAAAGATCATCGGAAACGCCGCCTCGAACCTGGTATTTGACGCAGTTTTGGCGCGTTTTCTTATAAAATGACCCCAACGGAACTGATCCGGCTACACTTTGCGTAAGCCTAATCCGAACACCATGCTCTCGCTGCTCAAATCCAAATCCGAGGCGATCTCCGCAAGCGCGGAGTTCGAGCAGTTGATGCGCGGAGCCCATCGGCAGGCCTATTCCGTCGCCTATCGACTCACCGGCGACTCCGTCGACGCCGAAGACCTGCTCCAAGAGTCCTTCGTCCGCGCATTCCGCTTCTTTCATCGCTACGACCGCTCGCTCCCATTCCTGAGCTGGATGTACCGCATCATCAGCAACGCCCATATCGACATGGTGCGGCGGCGGAACAAGCTCAAGCCTTCCTCGCTAGATCACGGCGGACGCGACGGCGACCAAGCCCTTGAAATCGCCGACCTCAGCTTCTGCCCAGGCGTCGAGATGATCAACGCCTCCTATTCCGATTGCGTTCAAAAAGCCCTCAATGCCATGAACCCTGAGTTCCGAATGGCAGTCATATTGTCAGATGTGGAAGGAATGTCCTACGAAGAAATCGCGACGATTATGGAGACCTCCATCGGCACGGTGCGGTCCCGAATCCACCGCGGTCGAACCCAGCTTCGCGGCTTCCTTGTCAAGCTTCAGCCCGACACCTACGGGAGGATGCTATGAGCAACTGCGAAAAGTTCGCCCCGCTCCTTTCGGCGTACTCTGACCGCGAGCTTTCCACAACAGAATCCCTGCTCGTCCGCCAGCACCTCTTCGAGTGCGAAGAATGTTCAGCCGAGGTGAAAACCCTCGAAGGCATCCGTGGCCTCATGCTCGAAATGCCTGCTGCGCCTGAGCCAAGGCTCAGTTTTGATCAGATTATCGCCGCTACCCGTCCTCGGCCGCTTAAGCGAGTTCCGCTTGTCCTGTCTATCGCCTGCGTCGCGATCATCGCTTCGCTGACCGTTCCGGCGATGATCCGAGCCGACAAGGTCGCCCCTCAGACATCGATGAACCAGGAACTCGAACGCGAGGTCGCTCGCGACCAGATGATCGCCGCCGAAGCCGACCCAACTTCAGGAGCCCCACTTGTCCACCTTGCTGGCTACTCGCGCTAAGCTAGCCCTTCTGGGCTTGGTCGTGTGCCCCGTGGCGGCAATCGCACAGATCGGCGACTCAAGCCGAGACCTGCTGTACCGAAGCATCCGGGGCGATAACCGCGCGAACCTCGTCGCCCTCCTCACCCAGCATAATCAGGACGACGAGGACGAATCCGTTAAGTTCAAACTCACCCGCTCGACTGACGGGAAATCGCGCCAATCCGTCATCGCGCCCCTTCGACTTCAGGGCAAAGAGAGTGTCGACGACGGGATCAAGAGCTACACCTTTCTTCCCGACGAGAAGATGATGATCGTCCAGCCGTCGGCAAACGTCAAAGAAGACGCAGATTTCCGAATCCCGCTCATCAGCAGGAATTACATCCTGAGCGCCAAGAGCGGTGGAAAGATCGCCAATCGCGCCGTGACCCAGATCACGGCGATGGCAAGGGAAGCCAAACTAGGCGGAATCCGTTTCTGGCTCGACACCGAAACGGCATACGTGATGAAGAAAGCCAACTACGTCTACGAAGACGAAGAGTGGATTGCTGACTACGAAGTCCTTCGCGCCGATTTCCCTTCTAAGATCGACACCGGCATCTTCAAAATCAGCCCCATCGGCGGCTACGAAACCCTCGAATACGGGGCGAGAACCAAGCTCAGCTCGCTCAAAGAAGCGGAGCGAGCGGTCGGATTCCTCCCCACGGCTCCCAAAGACCTCCCTTTCGGCTTTCAGATCCAGTCGATGCAGGTGAACTCTAAGTCAAGCTGGAAATCCCTCTCGATGCGGCTCACCGATGGACTCCAAAAGGTCACTGTCTACCAGTGGAAACCCACCAAAAAGGAGACCATTACCTCGGGCACCAGCAGCACGGTCGAGACCGTCAACGGGATCAAATACATGGTCGTCACTGACCTCGACCCTTGGGTGAGAAAAAACGTCCTCCGGGCATTCGTCCGTACCGCGCTCAACAGCGGCTACGTAGCTTCCACCTTTGACACACGCTAATTTGGAAACCTTTCAAGGTCTCCCAGCGTTTCAACACTCATACAAACTATGAACACATTCAAACCTTGGACCGCCTACGCCGTTCTTGCCGGAGGAGCACTCCTCGGCTTTGCCACCGTTGTCGGTATTAACGGCGGCATTCGCCCTTCGTCGGCTGTAGCCCAAACCCGTCCAGTTCTCCAGCAGGTCGGAGCAACCAACGGCGACAGCCCCGTCACCCTCAAAGCCCTTAATGACATGGGCGTAAACCTGGCGGAGTACGTCAAGCCTGCCGTTGTTCATGTTAAGACGGTCACGCAACGCAGCCAAGACAGCGAAGGAAAGCGAGTTCCGATCTCTGGCAGCGAAGGCTCGGGCTTTATCTACCGCGCTGATGGGTACATCATCACCAACGACCACGTCGTCTCCGGGGCCAAAGAAGTCACGATCATCCTAAACGACGGCCGCGAACTCCCCGGAAAGGTCACCACCGCCCCCGAGTGGGACGTTGCGGTTGTAAAAGTAGACGCTAAAGGTCTCGACACCCTCGGAATGGCCGATAGCAAGCAGGTCAAGGTCGGTCAAATGACGATGGCCATTGGTTCGCCTTACGGTCTCGAGAACTCTGTGACCTTCGGTCACGTCTCTGCTCTTGGCCGAGAAAGCACCATCCAATCCTACATGCGCGGTGGCGATGCTCGGTTCTACCCCGACCTCATTCAAACCGATGCCGCCATCAACCAAGGCAACTCCGGTGGCCCGCTCGTAGACATTGATGGAAGAGTCGTCGGAATGATCAGTTCCATCGCCACCCAAGGTGGCGGCTCTAATGGCGTCGGATTCGCGATTCCTAGCAACCAAGTTCGGTTCTTGGCCGACCAACTCATCTCCAAAGGCAAGATCACCCGGTCGATGATCGGCGTCGTCCCTCGCAACCTCAAACCCATCGAAGCTAAGGACCTTGGGCAGAAATCTGGAGCCTACGCAGACGACGTCGCACCCGGCTCTCCTGCCGAAAAGACTGGCCTCAAGAAGGGCGACATCATCGTCGCGGTCGAAGGCGAGGCAATCGAGTCCCAAATGGATCTCCGAAATTCGATGCTGAAGAACGCACCAGGAACCACGGTAAAGATTGACTACATCCGGGCTGGCAAGCGAAATACGGTCAGCGTGAAACTTGAGGAGTACAAGCGCCCAGCCACCCCGACGACGCCAAACGGCAGCGTCGATGACCTCGGCGATATTTTTGGCGGAAACGGCAAAATGCCCAATATCGACGAGCTTCGCAAAAAGCTTGGACAGCCCGAAGAAAAGGACGTTGAGCCACTTCGAGAAGGCAAAGCTCGACTCGGGGTCACAGTCGAAAACGTCTCGGATGAATCGCGAAAGCAATACAAAATCCCTGCCGGAATTCAGGGCGTCCTGATCGGCTCGGTCGAGCCCGGTTCGGTCGCGGCAAGGATGGGTCTCCAAGTTGGGGACATTCTCACCGCCATCGGCGAGCAGAAAACGGGGACGGTTGCCGACGTAACAAGCGCGATGGAGGGCGTCAAACTCGGCGACAAAAAACAAATCAAGGTCGAGCGCTACTCCCAAAACGGGCACGTTTCGATCGACCAAAGCGTCATTTTCCGGTGAAAACACCGCGTTTCCGCCCAAGAAATAACCTTCTTGGGCAGAAACAGGTGAAAAACATCCTTGACTTTTGCGGAGATTGTGATATTCTCTCTCTGGCAACAAATTGAACCTGAATCAAGCCGAGGATTCCCCTCAAAAGGAGTGCCTCGACAAATGGGGAAAACAATGCAGTTCTACAATCTTAAGACTCGTTCACACGTCGACGTACCGGATGCAGATGTCCGCAAGATCAAAATGGTTCGCAAGACCAAAACCGGAGAGCAAACGCGATATGCGTTTACCGCGAACCACGGCGGCACCAAGCTGTTCAAGTTCGTGAACGAAGCCACCTACAAGGCTTCCACCGCTCAAGAAGCCTAAGCCAATAGGTCGAAAGAACCGAGAAAGTGGGACAACGCAAGTTGCCCCACTTTTTTTGTGAACCGCCGCTTTGCGGTAACGTCTTTAGAGATAACCATGGCACTGACAGACCGAGAGAGAGTCGCCCACCTTTTACGCCGATTTGGCTTTGGCGCAAGCGAGGCCGAAATTGATTACTATGCAAAGGACGGCTGGAAAAGCGCCGTCGAAAAACTGCTCAACCGGAAGTCGTAGATGAGCAACTAGAATTCCCGGTCGAATCCATGGAGAACGACAAGGGCAACATCCAAGTTCAACAAGTTGCTGGATGGTGGATCGGATGGATGCTCATGACTCGCCGACCCCTCGTCCACAAAATGGCGAGTTTCTGGCACAACCACTTCGCCACCAGCGGCGACAAAGTCACCCAGCCCTACCTCATGGCCACCCAGAACGAGATATTCGTCACAAAGGGCTTGGGCAAGTTTGAAAACCTCCTGATGGATGTCAGTAAAGACCCCGCCATGCTCATCTGGCTCGACGGCCAGCTGAACATCAAGGGCCGCGCGAACGAGAACTTCGCGAGAGAGATCATGGAACTCTTCACCCTCGGCGTGGGCAACTACTCCGAGAAGGACATTCAAGAGGCTGCCCGTGCGTTCACCGGTTGGAGCTTCACCCGGAATAACCGTGGCAAAAAAGGACGCGCAGACTATGCCTTTAAAGCACCGCTTCACGACGCTGGAATCAAAACCGTACTTGGCAAGACCGGAAATCTTACCGGCGAAGATGTCATCTCGCACCTTTGTAGCCTGCCCCGTACCGCCGAATTCCTCACGGAGAAAATATGGAAATGGTTCGTCGCCGACAACCCTTCCCCGGCAACAATCAAGTCGTTCGCTAAAGTTTTTCACGACTCCGGTCTCGACATGAAGGTTCTTTTGAGAACCATTATGCTCAGCGAGGAGTTCTACTCGCCCAAGGTTGTACGAAGGCTGATCAAGAATCCGCTCGATTTCACAGTCTCGACGCTTCGAGCAATGGGAATCGGTGAAAACATCCGAACCCGCCTCGCCGCCGAAGGCGACGCCGACAAAAAGCGCGGCACCCTCGGGCCCGCCCAAGGCGCCTATATCACTATGAAGTCCATGGGAATGTGGATTCTGTTCCCGCCCGACGTGTCCGGCTGGAAGCCCGGCGAGAATTGGATCACCTCGGCGACAATGGTCGAGCGCATCCAGTGGGCGAACAAGCTTATGGGCCTCGGGAACGCGCGCGGTGCGGCTGGGGGGAACCTCAAGTACCCTGTCTACAACCTCCTCGCCGCCGACCCGACGACGTTTGGCGTCGCCAAGAAGCTATGTAGCATCTACGATGCTCCGCTCGAAGGAGCCAAGCTCGCAAAGCTCGCCGAAGCCGCGGAGAAGGAAATGGCGGGCCAAGGACTGACCACCCAGAACGCCAACAAAGTTGCTGCCGCGGTGATGAAACTCATCTTCGGCTCTCCCGACTTCCAGTTCTGTTAAGGTATCCCCGCCGTCCTGACGGTCTCTAAGCCCCGCCCGAACTGCGGGGCTACAGCGCTGGGTAACCTTCGCGCATGCAACTCCTCGCCGCCTTAACCCTCGTCCTCCAAGATTCAGCGATCAAGGAGCGTATCGCCGACCATATCTACTTCAAGCAAGGCGGAGCCGCGTTTAGCTACGACGTCTTCAAACCTAAAAAACCGAACGGCATAGCAATGATCTGGATGGTCAGCGGTGGATGGGTCAGCGACCACAACAACATCAACGTCCAAATGGCGGAGCTTGCGTGCACCAAGGGCATCACCCTGTTCCAAGTCGTCCACGGTGCCCAGCCGCGCTACAAAATGGGCGAAATCCTCGAGCAGGTTCACCGAGCCGTTAAAGACATCCGCATCAACGCCAACACCTGGGGAGTGAACCCGAACAAGTTCGGTGTTTCGGGCGGAAGCGCGGGCGGCCACCTCTCGCTCATGATCGCAACCCAGGGCGGAGCTCCGGTCGGCTCCGATCTACAACTCAAAACCTCCAGCGAGGTCCAATCCGTCGCCGTCTTCTACCCGCCCACCGACTTCATGAACTACGGGAAAGAAGGGACCGCTGCCTTTAAGAACCCGCTCCTCGTTGGAACGTACGGCGGCACGTTCGGCATCGACCAAAAATCCCCCGAAGACAAGCTCACCAGCATCGGAAAGCTCTACTCGCCGGCCACCTATGTCTCCGCCAAGACCCCGCCAACCCTGCTGATCCACGGCGACAAAGACATTCTGGTGCCAATCCAACAAAGCCAGTGGTTCAAGTCTAAGCTCGACGCCCTCGGAGTCAAGAACAACCTCATCGTCGTGTCCGGCGAGGGGCACGGTTTTAAGGATATGATTACTCCGTTCAATCAAATTATGGATTGGCACTTGCAGACGCTGAAATAAGCCTGCGGTATACTGAATGTTCTAAGCGGGTGTAGCTTAGTGGTAAAGCTCCAGCCTTCCAAGCTGATCATGCGGGTTCGATTCCCGCCACCCGCTCCAAATTTTCAGTCATAAAAGAACCCCGGATCCACTTGGCTCCGGGGTTCTTTTCTTTCGTGAGTTGCTTACTTGATGATCCCAAGCGGACTGAACTTCTGCCCGAGAACGAGCTCGCTGTCCCCGCCCATCCAGTTGTCCAGGGCCGCCGCGTAGACTTCGCGGAAGTCGATTTTGAACTTAATATCGCCGTCCTGAAGGTCCGTTAGGTTCGGCGAACCGCCGTAAACTCCGCCCTTCACCTTGGAGCCGATCACGAACATCGATGAAGCCGCGCCGTGGTCGGTACCCTGTGAAGCGTTCTCGGTAACACGTCGTCCGAACTCGGAGAAGACCAGGACGATGACCTTATCGGCCTTGCCAATCGCCTCCATCTCAGTCTGGAAAGCGGTCACCGCATTGCTGAAATTCTCCATCAGCTTGCCATGAGCATCGATCTGCCGAGCGTGGGTGTCAAACCCTCCCGCCGAGAAGTAAACAACCCTAGTCGCGGGCGAAGCCCCGATGAGTTGCGAAATCTGCTTGAAGCCTTTTCCAAAGGCGTCATCGCCATAGGTCTGCTTCGGCGTGAAGGTCGAAAGCTGCTTTGAAAGCACCGACATCGCGTCCAGCGCCGATTTATTCGCCTGCTGAACAACCCGCGTCGGCGAATCCATCATCGCATCTGCGCCCTGAATCTCTCGAAGCATCCGCTCGGAGTCCTTATCACCGAGCATGTTTTGCACGTCGGCCAAAGAAGCGAAGCAAGGAATTGATGCCTTTTCTCCAGCCAAAGCCAACGGCTTCTCGGTCGAAAGTCCCAGGGTCATGACCGGATTCACTGCGCCGGAGCGCAATCTGCTATCAACGTGCCGCCCCAGCCAGCCGTGCTTTAACTTGTCGTCCGGCGAGGCCGACTGCCAAATATCCATCGACTTAAAGTGCGAGCGGTTCGGCTTTGGATAACCGACGTTCTGAATCACGGCGACCTTGCCCTGCTTGAACAACCCGTGAACGCCTTTCATGTTAGGGTGGAAGCCAAGCTGCTCGTTGATCTTCAGGACTGCATCTTCCTTGTGAGCAAGCGTCGGTCGAGCCTTGTAGTACAGGGAATCGGCGTAGGGAACCACGGTGTTCAAACCGTCGTTTCCACCCGAAAGTTGGCAAACGACCAGCACGGTATCTGCCGAAATCTTGCCTCCCTGAGCGACCCGGGCAACGTCTGCTTCGGCAATCGTCGACAGCCATCGAGGGGCGGCGAGGCCGACGGCAATCATGCCGCCATGCTTAATCAAATCTCTTCGGCTCAGAAAATCGCTCATCTTATTTACAACCTTGCTCTATTTTAGGATGTTTTTGGAATCCTTGAGCCAACAAACGATGTTGAAATTGAAAAGTTCAGAGGTTGGTAATCTGGCTTAACCCAAATGAAGTTCGCTGTGCCAAAAGCCTCACTGCTCCCCGCATTCCTCTTGGCGTGCGTGGTGGGGATCACTTTTGCCACCCTGAGGAACTATGGACCGGAGAGCACGGTGCGCCTACTCCACACCTCGCTCAAAGAGATGTACGACGAGCAGATCCAAGGAAAAGGAATCCAAAACTGGCGCTGGGCAGAGATTCGGGGCCTGATGGTCGAAGACCCCGGCGCATCGCCGCTGGACTCTTCCGGGAACCCGAACGCCCTGAGCGTGATCAATACGCTATATGCGGAATTCCAAAACACCGCGCGGTATAGCTTGGCAAAGACTGACCGCTTTCCCCGAGAGGTCCGGATCGCGGTCATTTATTCCCACGGAGATGGAATGAGATATCCGCGAGTCTTTGTTGTCGAGAAACCCGCAGGATCACGGGAATGGAAGCTGAATGCGACCAAAACGATCCAAGCCAATATTTTGAATTAGGTTTAATGAAAGATATGCGAATTCGTGGTGCCATCAACTATCTACTTCTAGGGCTTGTCCTGATGCTTGTGCTCGTCGTAGGAGCGTTTGCTTTGGCGAAAGAGGAACCAGCATCTGTTGCGGCTCAGTTCATGTCTGCGCTGGCAAAGCACGATGCCAACAAGCTCTCAGAACTTAGCTACATTGGCGAAACCGATCCCGCGAAGATCGAGGCAACCAAAGACATGCTGAAAAAAGATTGGGATTTCTGTGTCAACACGGCAGGCAAATATTACATGTTTAGCTGGCGCATCAGCGGCTCTCGAAAATCGAGCGCCGATTCCGCTTCGGTGACTCTGCAAGTCCAACGAAACCTTGAGTCTGGTAGCGCATATGACGAAAAATTTGAACTCCCTATGGAGCAAGAAGGCGGACGCTGGAAAGTAGTTCCAAGCGGTATCTCGTCAGATATGTTCCCAGGACTCCCGCGCTAAGCTCGCTCAATTCCTTCATAATCTTCCGTATGTCCGCCAACGGATCGTACGGTTTCGGCACTGACCTCGCCCATTTCGGCGAAGGCGAGAAGCACCTCGGTGCCGTCATTCCCCCGATCTACCAAAACTCGCTCTTCGTGTTCCCTACCATGGAGGAGTTGTTGGACAATATGTACAACAACCCCGGCGGGCCGCCTCACCACTACAGCCGGGTCAGCAACCCCACTCTCGAATTGCTCGAAACAAAGCTTGCTCACCTCGAAGGTGGCGACAAGTGCAAGGTCTTTGCCGCCGGCATGACCGCCGTGTCCGTCGCCATTATGAGCGCAGTCAAGCAGGGTGCTCACGTCGTCGCCGTCGATGGCATCTACGGCCCCGCAAACGGCCTTCTTAACACCTACCTTGCGCGTTTCGGCGTTGAGTGCACGATGGTCGATGGACGCGACACCCAGGCCGTTATCGACGCCTGCCGCGACAACACATCGCTCATCTATCTCGAAAGCCCAACTTCGCTCACTTTCCGCCTCCAAGATGTCGGTGCCATCGCCAAATTCGCCCGCGAGCGAGGCATCACGACGATGATTGACAGCACCTACAACACCCCGCTTCACATGAAGCCGCTGGATCTGGGAATTGATGTCGTCATCCACTCGCTCACCAAGTACTACGGTGGGCATAGCAATGCCACCGGCGGCGCGGTCATCGGCTCGGCAGAGTACATTGACAAACTCATCCGCAGCGAAGTCGTGATGATGGGGTCCCTACTAGGACCCTTCCAAGCCTGGCTCTTCACTCAGGGCTCCCGAACTCTCAAGGTCCGTCTCAAACAGCACGAAATCGCCGCTAACCAGATCGCGCCTTGGCTCGAGCAGGAGTCCGCAATTAAGGTTGTCCACCACCTCGGCCTTGAGTCTTTCCCCCAGCGCGACCTCGTCCAGTCGATGCTCAAAGGCACCTCGGGCCTGTTCTCATTTGAGACCGTTCAGAACGACAAGGCGAAGATCATGGATTTCTGCAACCGACTCCAGCTCTTCGGACGGGGAATCTCGTGGGGTGGCTTCGAAAGCCTCGTTGTGGCTTCCCAAGTCAAGCCTTGCGATTACGACTCCCCGCGTTGGTTCATCCGCCTCTTCTGCGGCCTCGAAGACCCCGACGACCTGCAGGCCGATCTTGCCCAGGCCCTGGTCGCCTTAAAGTAGTGCTGGAGCACGGGCGTCCGCATCCCAGCAATAGGCTACGCCTTGCGAGCGATCACAAAACCCTGCCCGTCCGGTAGCCGAACCTCGTCGCCCGGATACAACTTTTTGCCCCGCCGATTGTCTTCCTCGCCGTTCACCAGCGGAATCACTTCGACCAAGTACCCCTTTGCCTCCGCCCCGTTCGAGATCACATTCGCCAGCTTTAAGAGCTGACCGAGCGTGATGTACTCGCTCCAAATCGGAACTTCTTTCAAAGCGGCTTCGCCCATGCCTGGTCGTAAGTGCCTCGCGAGAGCGATTTCGCATGGAAGTCGGCAAACAACGTCACATAACGGTAATCACGAATCAAGTTGAAAAATGTATTCCCATCATCATCTGCCGCCAAAGCTCGCCCCGAGCCATGCCAATGCCCACCCGCGTCAAACATCATATTGATCTCTGCAGGAGTCTGGAGCGAAGTCTGGGAGTGGTGGTTAAACGCAATCTCCGTACGGAACAAATAGCTGTTTTTGTACAGCGCAAACAGCGAAGGATTGGTCTCGAAAACGTCTGGGAAGTGATTATCTAGCACCTTCGTGCCCTGATCAGCCGGGCAGTGGAAAATCTCTTTACTCTTGCTGTAAGGCATCAACGCTTCGTGCATCTCCGGCATCGCGGCAATGAGGGCCTGAAATCCGGGTTGACTATCCCAAATGTTCGGACGATATTTATCGCTCGCGTCTACCGCGAAGGCAAACAGATCGTCGTTATCTGCCATGTACAGCGCGTGAGCGGAGCCGATCTGCTTCAAGTTACTGATACACACCGACTGCTTCGCCGCCGCCTTTGCCCGAGCAAACACCGGGAACAGAATCGCGGCCAAAATTGCGATGATCGCAATCACCACCAAAAGCTCAATCAAAGTAAACGCGCGCCGCACAACATACATATTACGGTCAAACGCACCAAAAACGATGCAGGTTCCGACAACTCGATCCGCGACGTTTGAAAGTGGCAAAAAGTTGCTGGAATATGCCATGATTAAGGTTCGCGCCCGTGTGTCTGGGCGCACCTGGAGCGACCCTTGGCAAAGCCGACCGTATTGAAACCTGAAGAAGCAACCGCACGACTCTACGCAGATCGCTTGATCCTCGAAAAGCTCACCGAAATGGAAGCCGCCGTCAAGCTCGGAGAGCTTGCCGACAAGCTTTCGGATTCCGGCATTGGACTCGCGGCCGTTCGGTCGCTCATGTCGTCCAACTCTGACGTTTTTGCCTACCACGAGCGACGCTGGATCCCGGCCTCGCGACTATCCGCCGAAGGCCGCCCGGTCTCCGAAATCATCCGCGCCGTCCTCGATTCGTTCGGTGCCCCTGTCGCCCTCGATACGCTCATCGAGGAAGTTTCCCGAATCCGACACACCTCGGTCGAAACTGAAGACGCCGTGGTTCGCCGACTCGTGGCCCGAGATGGCTCCTTCGCCCTCCTCGGCGATAACTCGGTCGCTCTCGTTAAGTGGGGATTCATCGCTCACGACGAGGTCCTCTCCCGCGCCTTGGCGATTAACGGTATTTCTCCCGAAGAGTTTGCCGCGATCTCCGACAAGCTCAAGGACGTCGATTTCAACTCCACTGATTGGGCTGCTGCTGCTCTCAAGCACTCGCCGATCAACCTCAAGGAAATCCTCGCATACGCTTACAGCAAGCTGAACAACGACGATCCTCGCTCAGTCCTCCACTACCACGCCGGAGACCTCTTCAAGGAGCTTTTCGCCGTTCCCGGCTACGTGTACAACAGCGACGGAACCTTCCTCAACGCCGCTGAGGCCAAGGGACTCATCTCGACCGCCCTGAAGCTCGCGCTCAAGCTCACGCCGTCAATCGACGTGGACGACGCCGCACCAATCGAGCTCAAGCCCGAAGACATCGCCAAGCTGATGAACAAGGTCAAGTCGAGCGACGTTTCGGTGACTGCAACCAAGATGCTCGAAGAGTTCTTCGAAATCACCCCTGGCACCAAGACCTTCCCCGACGACATGGTCAACGTGATGAATGTCCTCAAGGCCGACCTTGCGGTCGCTTGGGTTGGTGGAGATCGCTTCCAGAAAGCCGGTCAACACCCCGACTACATCAACGAAGTTCCTGAGCCGTTTATGTTCGTCCAGTCCGGTGTCGTTGACGCCGAAGGCGAGGAAGTCGATGTCGAGCTCACCGACGAAGGACTCAACACCTCCCTCCGAAAGCTCCTCCAGCACCCGCTCGCTCTGGACGTCCTCGACGAGGACCCACAGCCCGCCCTCAAGACCCAGCCGGAGACTATCCGACTGGTTCTCAAGTCAATCCACCGCGAGCTTGGAACCTTCCCGCTCGCCCAGTTCCCCACTGGCTGGATCGACGACTCGCCAAAGATTCAGGAAGCCATTTTCATCGACCCAGCTGGTCGAGAACTCCAGGTCTGGATTAACCAAGAAGCGCGACTCATGTACGGCCTGATCGACTGGTGGCTCGACCAACCCGTCGAAAGCGGTGCAGTCTACACGCTCACCAAGACTCCTCAGCCGAATGTCTTCGAGTTTGCCTACCTGGATCAACCAGACCCGGTCGTATACATCAGCACCCAGCGAATGGAAGAGCTCCGCACCCTCGGTGCCGAGTACGAAGGCAAGAGCACCCTTGACCTCCTCGTTATGGTGATGAGCCACTGGCCGAAGGGCGCCGACTACCTCACCGTTCTCGCCGAGATCAACGTCGCTCGCCGCACTTCGCGCCGACTCGTTGCCTCTCTACTCTCCAGCTACCAATGCTTCTACCAGCGCTCCGGCTCGCCAGTCTGGCACTTCGATAACAAGAAGGTCGAACAAGGCTTTGACAAGAGCAAGAAGAAATTCATCAAGAAGTAACCAAAAAGCCCTCCCCCTATTTGCGAAGCCAATGGGGGGAGGGTTGGGAGGGGGGACTACTTCAGCTTCGTTAGCATCAGCTTCCGAAACTCGACCTCCGAACCCTCGGCCTGAACCGCGATCTGCCCGTTGTGGGCCGTGCAGTTCGTCCCCTCGTTTACAACAACGTCGTTCACCCAAACCTTGATCGAGGTCCCAAGGCATTCGATCTTCATCGAATTCCAGTCGCCCAGTGGCTTCTCGGTGCCATCCGTCAGGTTCTTCACCCGACGCCCCTTCCCCTCGGTCACTCCCCAATTCGCCTTAGGCCCGCGCCGCGCTTCCATATCTGGGACCGTCACGTCCTCGCCGATGCACCAAAAATCCCCCGCGTCCCCGCTCTGCATCTGAACCTCTAGCGACTGCGGAAACATTCCGTACAACATCCGAGGCTTCGAAACATGAACCAACACCCCGCAATTCCCTGGCTTTCCGGCGAACCGATACTCAATCTCCAATCGGTAATTCTCATACTTTCGGTCCGTGATCAGGTGTCCACCGGGCGTCCCCAAACTCACCAACATCCCATTTCGTACAATAAACGGCATCCGTGCCGCCTTATCTTTGTCCATTTCCGGCACATCGGCATGCCATCCCTTCAAGTCCTTTCCATTGAAGAGCGAATACTTCGGCTGGGGAAATTGCATTAGAAGGGCCGCGACGAGGGTTGTCATTCCCACATTCTATCAGAAGAATCACATGGTCCGGAGCCGAGCTAGTAGCTGACTCGGAAGAAATCGAAATCAGCCCAACCGCCCGCTTCCCGCGTTGCAAAATTAAACAAACCAAAGCGGCACCCCATGAAGTGGCTCAGCTCGTACCGCAGATGAATTGGCTCGCCAAGCCGAACCCACCTTCGCCCGTCCGCCGAATATTCAAAAGTGCAAAGGTCAACCTGGTTCCGAAAGTCGCAGCTCATCCTTAAGTGAACGATCGATCCTGCCAAAGGCGCACTCGCCTGCACAACTGGCGACCCCGAAACCGCCGAAACCATCACCACCTCGTTCACATCCCCAGTCCGCCGAACCGCGATGTACCCATATTTGCCCATCAAAGCCATCAGCCCCGCCGTATCGCCGTCCTTCAAACCAGAACAATTCAACCGGACTGTCCCTGAGCAAGTCGGCCCAAAAGTCCGCTGAGTCAGCGTA
Organism: Fimbriimonas sp.; assembly: GCA_965248555.1. Taxonomy (GTDB): domain Bacteria; phylum Armatimonadota; class Fimbriimonadia; order Fimbriimonadales; family Fimbriimonadaceae; genus Fimbriimonas. Next base: position 1,725,289 of record CBDFJP010000002.1, read on the forward strand.
TTCTGCGCCTGAGTTGCTACCTCATTAACCCGCCCCGTCCTCAGTCGCAACCAACCCGGCTTCTCGCTGAGCGACCACAACGAGGGAGAAGGATTGTGGTTCCATTGCCACTCCAGCCCCAGCTTTTTCCCCCGAAACTCATCCGACTGGACAAGCCCCTTCAAATTCGCCTGCCCGGGCAACAACGTCGCATCTGCCGGAATCTTTGCCGCGGCGCCCACCACGGGCCAACCATCCTCCCAGCGCATCGGCAACATGTACGGAATGCGACCTACCGCCCCGCGATCACCGAACAAATATGTATACCAACGCCCGCCTGGTGTATCGACGATTCCACCCTGAGCGATCCCCTGATCAGCAAGAAACACCCGCCCCTCATACGGTCCCAAGATCGAATCAGCGCGGTGGACCACCTGCGTCCGAATTCCGCCTCGCGGCCATACGATGTTGAACAAGTAATACTTGCCCCCCACCATGAACAGCTGCGAACCCTCACCCATCAGGCCCGCTTTTGCGCCTGTCGGAGCCGCCGCATCCTGAATCAACACCTGATCGACCCCGCCCGGCTTTGGCCCACTCAAATCATCCTTCAGCTCCTGAATCCGAATCTTCCCAACCCCGTGAATCAGGTACGCCTTTCCGCCATCAAACACAAGAGAATGGTCGTGCACCGCCGGGGAAAACTCGATTTTCTTCCACGGCCCCTTGTCGGGAGTCTTAGTCGAGAATATGTAGGTCTTGCCGGTTGTGTTGCTAAAGGTAGAACAGTAGAACGTTCCATTGTGGAACCGAAGCGAGCTCGCCCATGTCCCCTTCCCGTACTCGTTCTTGCCGTCCATGAGGTCTTGGCGGGGGCTGCTGCCGAGGTTTTCGTAGCAGTAGCTCACCGCCCGCCAATTCACCAGATCGCGCGACTTCATAATCGGCACCCCCGGATTCATGTGCATCGTCGTGCTGCTCATGTAATAGTCACGCCCCACCCTAACCACCGAAATATCCGGCACATCCGCCCAGATGGTCGGAGTGGGCACAACGGGTTTCTGGCTCATAGTCGCATAGGCGAGAAGGGTTAGCATTCTCAACCCGGAGTTTACATAACCCTAAAAGAATAGACACGAAAACGCCCCGAGATTCTAAGAACCTCGGGGCGATTGATGGTCAGGCTTACTGACCGACGCCGACGAGCTTGAACCCGGTAACCGTCGTTCCCTTGGCTTCTTGAGCCAGGAACTGGGCGACCGTCATTCCGGCGTCCTTGTAGAAAGGCTGCTCAAGCAGAACAGCTTCCTTGATGAACTCCTTGTTGACGCGGCCCTTCGCCATGTTCTCGGCGATATTTGCGGGCTTGCCTTCGTTCAGAGCACGCTGGTACTGAGTTTGATACTCCGAATCCAGAAGCTCCTTAGAAAGGTCGTCCTTGGAAACAACTTGGGGCTTGATCGCCGCGATGTGAACCGCGATCTGGCGAATTGCTTCGCTACCTGCGTTGTCTCCGGTCGAAAGAACGTAGGTTCCGATCGTGCCGTCGTGGTGTCGATAGAACGAGATTGGAGCGTCGGCAGTGACCTTCTCGGCCAGCTTAACTTCGCAGTTCTCGCGGAACATGGCAACCACGTCAACCGCAAATTCCTTCTTCGCTTCTTCGCTCAGAGTTCCTTCGGCAAGAGCCTTGGCGGCCAGCTCGGCAACCTTAGCCTGGAAGTTCTCGTTGTTCGATACAAAGTCGGTCTCCGACTCAATGACGGCAACTCCGAGTTCGCATCCGCACTCGCTAGCGGCAAATGCCACTGCGCCTGCGTTGGTTGCTCGCCCGGCCTTCTTTCCAGCCGAAGCCTTGCCCTTCTCTCGAAGAACCTGCTTGGCTTTCTCCATATCGCCGTCGGCTTCATCTAGAGCGGCTTTGCACTCCATCATCGGCGCGTCGGTTTCTTCGCGGAGCTTTTTAACGTCTTGTGCTGTATAAGCCATTCTTACTTGCCTTCCTTGTCGGCACCAAATGCCTTCAGGAGCTCGTCGTCCACCTGGATCGGAGCTTCGCCCATTTCGGCAAGCTCTTCGTCGGTGACGTCGTCCGAAATGAAACCTTCGGTAACGGCATCGCTAAGAGGTCGAGCTTCGAGAATCGCTTCGCTCATCTTCTGGGTAACGAGTCGGATCGCGCGGATGGCGTCGTCGTTGCCAGGGATGATGACATCGGCCATCTCTGGGTCGCAGTTGGTGTCAACAATAGCTACCACAGGAATGTTAAGCTTTCGTGCTTCTGCAACCGCAATCGCTTCCTTGTTGAGGTCAACAACGAACATCACAGCCGGCATTCCGGTCATGTTGCGAATTCCGCCAAGGAATCGCTGCAGTTCGTCGCGCTCGGTTCGTCGCTGAAGGGCTTCCTTCTTAGGAAGTCGCTCAAAGTAGCCGTCGGCATCCATTCGGTCGAGTTCCTTGAGCCTTTGGATTCGGAGGGAAATCGTCTTCCAGTTGGTCAGGGTTCCGCCGAGCCATCGCTCGGAGACGAAGTACTGACCGCTTCGCTCAGCTGCTTCTTTAACTGCGGCTTGGGCTTGCTTCTTGGTACCAACGAAGAGGACGGTTCCGCCGTCTTCGACGATCTTCTTCACGAAGTTGAGGGCGTCCTCAAACATCTTGATGGTTTGGTGAAGATCTAGGATGTAAATGCCGTTTCGGGCGCCGTAGATGTATCGCTTCATCTTGGGGTTCCAGCGGCGGGTTTGGTGCCCAAAATGCACGCCGGATTCCAAGAGCTCTTTCATGCTCAGTTCAACTGCCATATTAGTTTCCAGGTTTCATCCTCTGAAGCCGCCTCCCGATGCGTCGGGCCCCTGTTGCGTTTTATCGATCCCGTTCAATACGAGAACCTGGCGCAAGACGAACTTCGTGTGAAATTCAAACAATATGATACCCGAGTGGTTTACGACGAAATCCGTGTGAACAGACCCGTGCCACTCGCCCCCGCACAACTACCGTAAACCCACAAACTCGGAACGATTACTAGGGCAAACTGGTTGAAAAATCTGAGATCATCACCTCATTGTTTTGCTTTTGGCATCATTTGAGGTTTGGTTTTGATATTCCCGATACAATTACGTGGGCTGAAAGATTTGAAGGACTCTGGCTGGGAAGAACCTGAAGGTAGTAACGTGGATCAACCGCAACTCGACATTGTCGAGGGGTCCAACCTTGCGTCAACCGAAGCCGAACCCGTCGCGCCCGAAAGAGCCATCGTCCCCGACGCCTTCGAGCAAGTCCTTGCGCGAATCGAAGCCGAAGAAGGCCCCGTCTACGTCTCGGTTCCCGAACCCGTATACAAAAGCCGCCCCCTCATCGCCGCGCTTTTCATGATCGGCGGCCTCGCCCTTGGCCGGTTCACCATGGAACCCAAAGTCGAGACCCGGGTCGTCGAGAAGGTCGTCCAAGCCCCCGCGCCAAAACCAGAAATTCCCATGGTTGCGGTCGCAAACCCTTTCCGCAAACTCGCCACGACCGGAGAATTTGATCCCTGGATGCCCCTTAACGGCGGCTTCCCCATCCCGCCCCCCCAAACGCAAGGCAAGCTCCTTGAGCGATCTGGTGGCGGTGGCGGGTTCAACCCCGAAGACTATTCCCCGCCTCCTCGCATGAGCGGATCCGTCGGAAACCTCCCCCCCTTCGACCCTGGTGCCCCACTTAAGCCCGGCGGCGGCCCCGGCCTCCCCGACGCAACCGGAACCGGAGTCACCCCTGGCCCCGAACAGGGTCTTCCGGACGCCACGGGCAACAAGAAGCCCGAAGGCGAAAAGCCCGCGGCCAAAGTCGCCTCCGAAAGATACGTCTCCATGTCCCTCAGCGGCCCCGAGCCATCCGCCGGCCAAAGCCGAATCCTCGGTATCGCCTCTGCCAACGGCGGATCGGGACGAAGCTTCACCCACATGACCGAAGAAGGCTCCGTCGAAGCTCAAGGCGTCCTCATCATCGTCCCTGCCAGTGCCGCCGAAAAGGTCCAAAACGCGATAGAAGCCCTCGGCGGAGCCTCGGTAGAAGCCGAGCACAACGGCAACGCCGGTGCTCACCAAGGCTCCATCTCTGGCATGTTCAGCGCCCGCCTCAAAAAGCTCCGCGACAAGAAAGAAGAGCTGCTCAAAGACTTCGAAGAAGCCGCCCAACCCGTCAAACAGATCATCGAGGCCATCGACACCGAATCCCGCGCAGTCTCGGCGACGCGATTGCCGGGTGGATTAAGCGGAAAAGCGGTCTTCCGAGTATTGTTGAAGTAACCAGCGTCCCCATCCAAGAACTGCTAAAGTCTAAACATGGTGTTCCATGGCGTTGATTTCACTTCTGCCCCCCACCGTGACAAGCCAATCTTGGTCGCATCAGGTGAAGATCACTATTGTGCGAGCCTTACGAAGCTTTTTACTTTCGGTGAATTTGAGCAATGGCTGAATACTGTGGAGGGCGTCATTGGAATCGATGCGCCTTTCGGATTTCCAGCTCTGTTCTGCTCTCAAATGTATCCCAATCTCTCGTGGTCCGGCATCGCAGCATCGCTTGGAACTGCGACTGGCTACGATCACTTCCGACTCAAAGTTGATGGATTCAAAGCGGGCCGACAACAAGGAGGTTTGGAGTTCCCAAGAGTGACTGACCGCGAATCGGGCGGAGTAAGTGCAATCCACGTAGGTTTTCCTCCGGTGGGCCTCATGGCTGCAAGGCTACTACCAATGCTCGGCCGAACATCGCACTCGATTCTTCCGGTGCGTCCTTCGCTTTCTTCCACCAAAGTCGTAGAGGTCTATCCCGGAAAGCTCGCAAAAGCTCTTATCGGCTCACAGTCTTACAAGGAGAAAAATGGATCACCGGAGGCGAGAAGAAGCCTAGTCGACCAGCTTCCGCTACAGCTTTCTGATTTAGTCCAAAGTGCGGCGGTTGAAGATAAGAGCGGTGATACTGTAGACGCGTTGATCGCTTTCCAGCAGCTTAGAGCTTGGTACGAGGCAGGGATGGCAATGCCGAACGGACCAACCTTCGAACTCGAAGGCTGGATCATCTAGCGCCCGCCCAGCCCTGACAGTGTTACGCCCTCGATGAAGTACCGCTGAGCAAATGCGAACAGCGCAATCACCGGGATGACCGTAAGCGTCGAAAACGCCATCAAGAGCCCCGGCTCCCCGCTTCGATCGCCCTTGAAGAGAGCGAGCGAGTAGCTCAGCGGCATATTCTCCGGCGAGTTGATGTAGATCAGCGGGCCCATGAAGTTGTTCCAGGCCCCCATAAACGTCCAAATCGCGATGACGGCCAGCGCCGGCTTGATCTGCGGAATCATGATCGACCAGAACGTCTTCAGGTACGAACACCCGTCAATCTTCGCCGCATCTTCCAACTCCATCGGAATCTGAGAGAAGAACTGCCGCAACAGGAAGATGTTAAACGCCGACCCAAAAAACGCCGGAACCCACAGCGGATAGAGCGTGTCGATCCACCCCAATGTTCGGAAAATGAGGAACTGCGGCAGCAGCGTAATCGCCCCCGGCAGCATCATCGTCGCCAGCAAAATCGAGAACATCTTCTCCTTCCCGGGAAACTTCATCCGCGAGAATGCATAGGCCACAATGCTCGACCCCAAGATAGTCCCGAGCACGTTCATCACAACCAAAATCAGGGTGTTTTTGACGTAAATCAGGCCGTTCAGAGTCTCCGGCGGAAGGTAGCTCAAAGCCTCCGAATAGTTCTCCGTCCGCAACCCAACGTGCCGCACTGGCTCTGCCTTGTCCGGAGTAACCGTCACGCTCTGCCCTTTCCTCGACGCTGGCTCGATGATCTGCAAAACTCGCGAACCATCCGCCAAGCTATCCGACTCAAATCCGGAAATCGGCACCCCGTCGATCTTCGTCGCATAGACCTTCGCCTGTACCGGAATCTCCTTCAGTGCGCTTCGCTCGGCCAGGAACGTCGTTCCGCGAATGGAAATTGGCTTGAAAATGTCAATCTTGACCTTGCCGCCTTCTTCTCCGATTTCTAGACCCTCGACGGTTTTGCCTTCGTACGCGACTTCGTAGTGCTTTTTCGATTTATCTGGGCTTAGGTAAGGCACCGTCTGAGTTACCTTCGGAATCCACACAATTCCCGTTTTGGAACTCATGTCCTTATCCTCCTTAAACGACGTCACCAGCAAGAACACAAACGGAATGCCGAAGACAACCGAACCCGCCAGTAACGCCAACTGGGTCACAATCGTCTTTCCGAGCCCGCGCGCGTTTGCCGAATTCGCGGTCACCACAATCGCACCAACCGCCGCCGCCGCGATCAGAACCAGGCCAAGGGCCGTCGTCCAAGTCATTGGGATTCCTCCCTTCAAAATCTGAATCCGGCTCGTATCGTCCCGCACATACAAGACTAAAAACACGACCGCTCCGGCCAAGTAACCAGCCGCCGTCTTGAGCGTGTCACCAGCCTCCATCTTGCTAATCGCTGAGATCGACTGAACACCCTTAGCAAGGCACATTCCTATACAAGAAAAGCCCAACCAAGCCGTCCAAGGCATCACAAACCATACAAGCGGAAACTTCACCCCAGCGAGAGCCTTCGCCTGCGGCTGAAATGGGCCGAGGCAAACAAAACAGACGAGCATGAGGAGGGCAGTAGCCACCGAAGCGCCGATCAGCTCGTTCCGGGTCCGTCGAGGATCCGAATCCAGCTGACCCGTTCCCACAAAAAACAGCAGTCGGAGCAACTTGAAGCCGTAAACAACCGCCACCCAGCTCGCCAAAGTGCCAACCGCATACCAAACCTGATCGATCGTAAGTCCAGTCTTCGGCATCACTTCACCTCCTCATGAACCCAACGGTTCTTTAGCTGAAACTGCATGAACGTGATGATCACAACGATCACAAAAACCAGCCATGCCAGTGCCGACGCGTATCCCATTTTGAACAAGCCGAAGCCGTTGTTGAACAGCAGATAAACCGGAGTCATCATCGCATCGTCCGGCCCAACCGGGCCATCTAAAGAAGGTCGCATAACGTACACGCGGTCGAACTCCTGGAGTGACCCAATGAATCCCATAACCGTATTGAAAAAGATTAGCGGCGTGAGCTGTGGGAACGTGATCGACCAAAAAGTCTGCTTCGCATTCGCGCCATCCAGACTTGCCGCCTCGTACAAGCTCGACGAAACTCCCTTCAGCCCAGCGAGCCACAAAACCATGCCGCTCCCCGCACCCCACAGCCCCATCAAAATCAATGCCGGCTTACACCATTCCGCCGACTGGATCCACCCCGGCGGCTGAACCCCAAGCCAAGGCGTCAAAGTAACGTTCCAGTAGGCATTGATCAAGCCCTTCACTGGCTCTGGGTTCAAAACCCACGACCATAAAACCGCGCTCGCAATTCCCGGGACAATCGCCGGGAGATAGAAAATCGTTCGATAAACCCGAATCCCCCGCGCCGCTGCGTTCAAGAGCAACGCGACCAAAAGCCCGGTCGTCAACCCCAAAGGAACGCCAACCCCAGCGAGGTACGCCGCATTCCCCAGAGCCTTGCTGACCATTGGCCAATCGCTACCAAACATCTCGTGATAGTTCTTCAGCCCAACCCATCGAGCCTCATTTAAAACGTCCCACTGCGTAAACGTGAAAAACAACGAAGCCATCATCGGCCCAATCGTCAGGAGCATGAAACCAATCACCCACGGCGAGATAAACAGGTAAGCCCACTTCGCCTCTTGCCGCTCCAGTTTCCCAATCCGCTCCCGCTTAAACTGCCAAACGAAGAACCCAATGAATCCTGCCAGCCCCAAAGCGCCCACAACTCCCGGCAACCGTAGATCAATGATCGGATACTGACTCTTGTTATAGAATGCGTCCAAATCACGCTGAACATTCGCTTGTGCCGAAGCTAATGCTTCCGCCGAAGTCGCCTTTCCAAAGCAAGCCGCCTCCATCGCCCGAACGTGTTCTTGCCAAATTAGTTGGCCGACAAATGTCGCGGGCCGAATCTTTCCAGCCTCGGCCATTTGGGTGTGCATCGAAAGTGCCTGACCGTAGTTGCCAAACTTAGGCGCAAATCGGCTCGATGCCTCCTCATTCGCCTCCCGATTCGCCACCTGCCGGGGAATAAAAACGCGATCTCGCTGCTTCTCCCACGCAGCTTGCGCCGTGTACTGAGTCAGAATCCCCTCCTTCGAGGTCATAAACTTGATCAGTCGCCAGGCATCATCGGGATTCCGAGCTCCTCTCGGAATGGCTAATGAGAATCCACCAACCCAAGTCACAAACGTCTCTTTTTCGTCGGCAAACCGACCCTTCTTGTTAAATCGATCATCTGGAACTGGCGGCTCGGAGCACTGAAAATCTAAAGACGGTGCATACCGGGCTAGATCATTCAGAACCCAATCGCCATCGATCTTCATCGCAACCTGGCCCAGAATGAATGGGTCATTCTCTTTGCCCTGAAACCCGCTCTTGAACTTTTCTGCCGTCTCGTATCCGCCAACGAGTTTATAGCCCTCGACCATGAAGTCCAGAGCCTCTCGTGCCTCCGGCGTGTTCATCGTGCACTTGCGACCATCAGCGCTTAAGAAGCTCGCATTGTTCATAAACGCGAACATGTAAAGCCATGAGTTGCCAAAATTTGGCATGAACCCAGCCCGCACCAGCCGACCATTCTTATCCAGCTTCGTGATCGCCTTGCTGTACTTGAGAATCTCCGACCATGTGCGCGGAGCCCGATTGGGATCACACCCATTTCGTACAAGCTCCTCGGCACTCTCCTGGAAAATCTTCCTGTTCCAGTACAAGACCCGGTTATCGGCCTCAGTGGGGACCGCAAAGGTCTGGCCGTCATACTGCGCCTCAGCCCAAGTCGCCGGATAGAACTTCTCCGGAGTCGGGCAGAGCGGGTCCTTCCCCTTATCTCGAGCAATGTAGTCGTTCAGCGAAAGAAATGCTCCTCGCGAAGCCCAATCCGAAATCGTAAACCGGTCCTGGTTGATGACATCCGGTGCAACATTCCCAACAATCGAAGTCATGAGCTTCTGAGGGTCCATTTTGCCAGCCCCCATGCTCAACAGCTTGACCTTCAGATCTGGGTTCCGACGCTCAAACTCACGCAAAACCGCGTCCTGCCCCTTTGAGTCCGGCCCCATCGAAAGCCCCCAAAAGACCACCTCCCGACGAGCCGGCTGAGCCACCAAACTCATCACCAGCCCCAACAGGCAACCTACGACAATAACGATTCGGCTCATCATCGAACTCAGAACCATTATTACACTACTTCTCAAGTTTGTGAATACGAATTCATAAGTTCATTTCGTCAATATTGCGCCTCCAAAGGTATTCTCCTGTTCCGTATGCCCGACACCGCAACAGCGAAAAAAACTGCCCCCTCGTTGTTGCCGCTGATCTTCACCGTCTTCCTCGATCTTCTCGGTTTCGCGATGTTCATCCCCGATCTCCAGCTTCGCGGAGAAGGGCTGGCAACCCAGTTCCTTGGTAAACCCAGCACAGCCGTCGAAGTCGGAATCATGGTCGGCTTCGGTCAATCCGTCTATTCCATCGCCCAACTCCTCACCGGCACCTGGCTCGGTCGCCTCAGCGACGTACGAGGCCGCCGAATCGTCCTTCTCGGCTCAAGTGCTCTCAGCGTCCTCGCCTACGTCCTCTACGCCCACGCCGACACCATCTGGCTTTTGTGGCTATCAAGAGCCCTTAGCGGAATCGCTGCCGCAAACCTCGGCGTCGCCTTCGCTTATGTCGCCGACGTCACCACCCCGGAAGAGCGTGGCCCCAAACTCGGCCTCCTCGGAGCCGCGTTTGGAGTCGGATTCATCATTGGCCCCGCTCTTGGAGCAAAGCTCCTCGGAATCGGAAACGATTCCCCGATGATTCTGGGCTACACCGCAGCCATCCTCTCCGCGATCAACTTTGTTCTTGTCTACGCTCTGGTCAAAGAGTCCAACACAGCTCGCCAAGACTCTGGCAAAAAATCTTTCGTCGCCACGTTGAAAGAGGCACTGAGCGTCCCCGGACTGGCAATTCTCCTCGGAATGTTCTTCATGATGAACCTCACGTTCGTCAACCTAGAAACCACCTACTTCCGGCTCCTCGCCGACCCAAACTGGATTTTCAAAGTCAAAGCCGAAGACGTCAAAGACTTCGGCGCGATCATCCTCCTCGTCGTCGGCCTCACCGGCGCAATCACCCAAGGCGGCCTCTCCCGAGTCATCATTCCCAAACTCGGCGAGCTGAAGACCGTCCGCCTCTTCTACAGCGCATTCATCCCCGTCTTCGCCTCGGTTCCCTACATCCCCATGTACTTTCCCGGAATTTTTGGTACCATCGCCCTCGGACTCACGAACGGCCTAGCGATGCCAAGCATGAACAGCCTCGTCTCCCGCCGCGCCCCGCGCGAGATGCAAGGCAGCATCATGGGCCTCACCCAGTCCCTCGGGTCTCTCGCTCGGGTTGTCGGCCCACTCTTCGCCAACTGGCTCTTCCAACACAAACCAAGCTATCCCTACCTCTACGGAGCCGCCCTCGCCCTCATTCCAGCTGTGCTCGCCTGGACAGTTCTCAAGCCATCCGACCCAGCAACCGACAACGAACCTACCGCTGGCATGGCGCACTAGGCTAATATGAATGAGATGACCGAGGAACTCTCAGAAGAGAGCACCCAACAAACCCAAGGAACGGGTTCGATCCAGCCAAGACGAAGAGACTGGCTCGGGTCGCTCGTTGGCCTCGCCGTCTTCCTCGGCGGAATCGCGCTTATCGTCATGGTCTTTCGGCTCGCATACGACATGTACCGAGTCCCGCCCAAAGTCGCCCTCAAAATCGAACCAGGCAAACCTCTCGACGTCGCCACCACCGTCAACGCCCTCGCCGACATCGTGGTCAAAATCGTCTTCCTCCTCTTCATGGCCGGTTCGGGCTCCATGGTCGCCAATCGAGGCATCTATTTGTACTCAAAGAGCCGCGGCAGACACTAGGAACTTTGAGTGATTTGCTAGGTTTTCCACAGCGTTAAGTAAACAAACACAAAACCTAGAGTGATGTGTTAGAATTCCAGACAATTCGAAGAATCTTCGAGTGTTTTGGTATTTAGCAATGATTACGGCAAATCGATTCCTATTCGGAGTTGTGGTTCTCAGTGGAGCAACCCTCTCTCAGGCACAATCCCTCAGCTACTGGGTGAACAACACCGGTGACGCAGCCTCCTTGGCCCCCACCACCGTCTACGCTCTGCCCAATTCAACAATCTCGCTCGCCGTCTACGCAAGCACGACCGGAATGGGCAACCTGATCGGCCTCGACACAATGTTCGGCTATGACACCGCAACTAGCGTCGGCACCGGAGCAACCCCCGCGGGTAGCGGACTCACGTTCAACGCCCTGAACTACACGGGAGCCTTTGCCACCGGAGATAGCATTGTGGTTCAGCAAGGCGGAGCATTCCAGATTGCAAGCGGTTCGCGACCCTACGGAGCCTACGCAAGCAATCAGAAACTCACAGGTGACTTCGGCTCGATTGATGGAGCTGGAACGAAGATATTTGACATCGTTCTAAATGTCGGCGCGCTTTCCAGCGGCGACACTCGAACGCTAAAGATCTTCGCTGAACCAGAAATCACAAACAACTGGAGCAGCAGTGCTCTTAACACGAGCTTCACTGGAGTGACTTCTCCAACCTACACTTTCACCCTCCAAGTCGTTCCCGAGCCCGCCACCTTCGCCGTCGTAGGCCTCGGCCTTGCCGCACTCGCTCGAAGAAAAAGGAAGTCCGCATGAAAAGTCGATATTCAATCGCAATCCTAGCTTTACTGCTCGCCGCAGGCACGGCATTTGCCGACAAAACTGTAGTTGCCACCCCGATCGCTACGGGTGTCAAGACGATCTCACTCGATGAACTCAAGCGAATTGCGCCTTTTTTCCCGAACCCAACGGGTGCTCGAGAATTTAAGCGGGAAGAAATTGAAAGAGAAGCTGTTCGTCCACAAAATCCTGCTTCGCCAGCAGGCCCACAATGGCCGCCAGCAGCAGTTAGCAGTCTGGATATCCCTCGCATTCTTGGCGCAGGGTCACTGAGTGAGGGAACCGGCGGCGGACAAGTAGGCCCACCCGTTCGGAACGGCGGTCCATTGTTCAGCTTAAGTACAAACTGGGACGGGCCAAACCTCGGATCATCAGGTTTTATCCCTCCCGATAGTTGTGGGGACGCTGGTCTAACCTCGGTCCTCGTGGCTGCAAATGGACGAATCCGCTCTTATAGCCGAGCCGGCATTCTGACGTTGATGAATCTGACCCCTGATGCGTTCTTCTCGAGCCTCGCCGCAACCTTTGGTGCAAGCACCACCGGTCTCGGAATTAGCGACCCACGTGTTGTGTTCGATAGGCTGACCAACCGCTGGTTCATGGCAGGAATCCAGACGAAGAGCAACGCTTTCCCTGGCACAACTGCAGCGAACAGCATGACCTCAGGCAACGCTCTCGTAATTGCCTGGAGTTCGGGAGAAGACCTCAGCTCGGCCGCGACAACCTGGTCGATGACTGGCTGGGTGCCCGAAACCGGCACGTTTGCCGACTACGAAACTTTAGCTGTTGATGCGAGCGGTGTCTATACGGGTACCAATAAATTCAGCCCGACTTCCTTCGTGAACTGCAACATCTATGCGTTTCCAAAGGCGTCGCTTCTCGCTGGTAGCCCGGCGGTCGCGAATCTTGGAACAACCCTCAACACAACCACGTTTGAAGGCATGTACACGCCCCAACCTTGTACAAACGATACTCCTGGAGCCACGGTGATGACCTACATTGGAGTGGACGGTGCCGTCTACGGAAAGCTGGACGCAAAACAGGTGACCTTCACATCTCCGAGCACGTTCACTGTCTCTGCGAACATTCCGCTCACAGTGCCTGCCACAGCCGTAGACACAAACCCCAACGCAAATGGAGGTCCCCGTGTCCGCATGCGGAGTGGCTCGACCACGTTCCGCTACGCGTCGGCGGTCGATGACCGATTGTTCCAAGCACGATTGTTCACTGATTCAGTTGGAAACCGTTCGATCTGGACCGCGCACAACATTAGTGTCTCGGCTACTGGAGTTGCCGACACGACCAGCGCAACCAACACGACTTCGACGAATCGATATGCATCGCGCTGGTATCAATTCGCAAACCCATCGCTCGGCTCTCTGACCCTAACCCAGTCCGGAACCGTGTTTGATACCACTGCCGGAATCGCCGGTGTCAATCAGTGGATCCCATCTGTCGCGATGAACCGCCAAGGCCACGCTTTCATGGGCTTCACCCGAAGCGGAACGGGAACTGCAGCCAATGTAGGTGGACTTTCACCGAGTCTCGGAGGCGCGCAAAGGCTCTCCACCGACACGTTTGGAACAATGACAAACCTCGGCACCCTTGTCGCAGGAGCGGACTTCTATAATGTCCAAGGTGGAACCACTTCGCAACGATGGGGTGACTACTCAACCACCTCTGTAGACCCCCGAGATGGAATGTCCATCTGGACCTTCCAAGAGTACTGTAACGCAAACAACTCGTGGACTGTCCGCGCAGCTAAGATGCTCTCAGCCGCTCCAACGGCCTCGATGACGGCAACTAACATCACCCAAGGCGCAACTCAGAATATCAACATCACCGGCACCGGAATCTTCAATCCTGACGCCACCTACCCTGACCACCTGGCCGTTAGCTGCGGAGCAGGAGTCACCGTGAACTCGTTCACTTGGACCCCAACCTCCATCACAGCTAACGTCACCGTGGCCGAAACCGCTGCAGTCGGAACCCGTAACGTCGTCGTTACTAACCCCGATGGCCAATCAGTCACCATCACGAACGGAATCAACGTCACCCAGCTGGTCAAGAACGTCAGCGGATCGCTCACGCTCTCCAACTACATTGGATCAAGCTCAATCCTCCCTGTCACCCTTGAGCTACTGAACGCATCCACGAACGCGGTCATCCAAACCACCAACCTCACGGGGCTTGGCGCAGGAAACACGTTCACGTTCACCACAACCCAGCTCTCGGGCAACTATAAGCTCCGAGTCAAGGCCGCCAAGCGGTTCCTAGGCGTCGTGCAAAACGTCACTCTCAGCCTCAGCGGTGCCAGCGGACTCAGCTGCACCCTGACCAACGGCGACGTCGACGGAAACAACACCGTCAACAACACCGACTACACGCTGATGCGAGCAGTCTGGGGATCAACCGGTAACGGCCCCAACGATGGTGCCGACCTCAACGGAGACGGCAGCGTCGGAAACCTAGACTTCGCCATCCTCAGAGCGAACCTGGGCCAAACCGGACAGTAATCCATTTCCTGTCCAAAAGCCCCTCTCAGTAACCTGAGAGGGGCTTTCTCATTTGCTTCCCGAATGATCCTCGCCCGCCATACGTCATAATCTAAGTCAAGCAATCGGAACCATGTTCCAGGCATTACCGCTCCTCATCCTGATGATCCTTCAGGGGCTGGGTTCGCACAGCGGTGCGAGTACCCAAAGCCTCGATGCGCAACTGCGCCTCCAAAACCGTTTCTACGCATCGGTTATCCGGCAAGAGCGCGAGCAGCAGGAGCAGCAATCCCCGGTCGAAGAAGCCACCCAGCCAAGGGTCGCCGAGACCCAACCCGCCAGCTTCCGCGAGTGCACCAAACTTAAACAGTCCGGCTTTGCAACCTCCCTGCGCTCCCGTGACGGCCCGACGAGCTAACCAAACCCCAAGCTCGTCGCGCCCGGAGTATCAGGTCGCACCGCCAGGTGCCTCCCAACTCCCCACCCCAAACCCCAAACTCCCAACCCAATGATCAAATTCCTCCGCCAACTTTTCGACACCTCCAAGAAGGATGTCGAGCTCGTCATGCCGCTCGTTGAGCAAATCAACGCCCTCGAGAAAGAGATCGAACCCCTGAGCGAAGAGCAGCTCAAAGACCGCTGCCACCAGCTGCGACACCGCGCGATGGGCGGCGAAAAACTCGAAGCCCTCGCCGTCGAAACCTTCGCCTGCGTCCGCGAAGTCAGCAAGCGAACCCTCGGCATGCGCCACTTCGATGTCCAGCTCGTCGGCGGCCTCGTCCTCCACCAAGGCCGAATCGCTGAAATGAAGACCGGTGAAGGAAAAACCCTCGTCGCCGCCGCTCCCCTCGTCCTCAACGCCCTCACCGGGAAAGGCGCCCACCTTGTCACCGTCAACGACTACCTCGCCCGACGCGACGCGGTCTGGATGGGCCCGATCTACCACTTCTTCGGCCTCAGCGTCGGAATCATCCAGGGCCAAGGCGAAGACTCCGACGAGCTAGGCGGTAGCTACAAATACGAACCAGGATGCGACGAGCTAGGCGACCCCCGCTACCTCAACCTCCGCCCCTGCACCCGCCGCGAAGCCTACTCCTGCGACATCACCTACGGTACGAACCACGAGTTCGGTTTCGACTACCTCCGCGACAACATGGCCTTTAGTGAAGAGGACCTCAGCATGTCTGAGCTCCACTTCGCCATCGTCGACGAAGTCGACTCCATCCTCATCGACGAAGCCCGAACACCCCACATCATCAGCGGACCGTCGATGGAAGATGTCAGCGTCTACAACGACATCAACCAAATCGTCATCCAGCTTGAACCCGAAACTCACTGGACCGCCGACAAGAAGAACCACAGCGCCAGCCTTACCGAAGAAGGCATGGATCGCGTCGAAGAGCTGATGGGAATCGATAACATCGCCAGCGATCCCAAACTCTTCCACTACATCAACGCTAGCGTCAAAGCCCACGGCCTCTTCACCCGCGACATCGACTACGTCGTCCGAAACGGCGAAGTCGTCATCGTTGACGAGAACACCGGCCGCATGATGTTCGGCAGAAGGTTCAGCGACGGCCTCCACCAAGCCCTCGAAGCCAAAGAGCGAGTGAAGGTCCAAAACGAAAGCCAGACCATCGCGACCATCACCTTCCAAAACCTCTTCCGACTCTATGAAAAGCTCGGCGGAATGACCGGAACCGCAAAGACCGAAGAGGACGAATTCCGCAAGATCTACGGCCTCGACGTCGTCACCGTCCCCACCCACCGCCCAAGCCTCCGCGTCGATCAACCCGACGTCATCTACAAGTCTCACGAAGCCAAGTTCCGGATGATCGCCTGGGAAATCCTGCGGCTCTACACCAAGCAGCAACCCGCCCTCGTAGGAACTCGATCCATCGAAATGTCCGAGCTCGTCTCGACTCGCCTCCAACCCGACTTCCTCCAAAAGCTCATCGTCACAAGGCGACTGCAAACCATGGTCGAAGTGAGCAAGGAGATCAAGGGAGACAACGCCAAAGACGCCCGACGCTTCTTCGAAACCGACCTCGGCGAGCTCAACATGAGCGAAGTCGCGATGCTCCTCGGCAAGATCAACCTGCCAAGCGACGCCACCAGCAAAGAGTGGACCGACTGGTGCCTCAAGGCCTGGGAAGTTGACGAAAAGAACCTGGAATTCCTCAACGAAGCCCTCCAACACGGCATCCCCCATAACGTCCTCAACGCCAAATTCCACGAGCAAGAAGCCCTCATCATCGCCGAAGCCGGTCGAAAGGGCGCCATCACCATCGCCACCAACATGGCCGGTCGAGGTGTCGACATCCTCCTTGGCGGACGCGTCGAAGACGACCTCGTCCGAATGGCACGAGACCAAGTCAAAACCGCCCAAGACGGTATCGACGAGTACGGCGACACTTACAAGTCCTACCGCCGAGGCGGCCACGAGCGCGCCGCCCCTCCGCTGCCACTCAGCGATCAAGAAAGACGAACCCAGGCCGAAGAAGTCCGGGCCCTTGGCGGTCTGTTCATTCTCGGAACCGAGCGACACGAGTCGCGCCGAATCGATAACCAGCTTCGAGGCCGCGCCGGACGCCAAGGCGACCCCGGCGAGTCCAAGTACTTCGTCTCGCTCGAAGACCACCTCTGGAAGATCTTCAACCCGAATATGATGGATAACCCCATGCTCAAAGCGTGGCCCCCCATGGAAGAAGTCACCGCTGGCTTCCTCAGCAAGATGATCGCCAAGACTCAAGAGCGAATCGAGAACCACTTCTTCGAAGCACGAAAGAACGTTCTTGAGTACGACGACGTCCTCAACGCCCAGCGCGAGCACATCTACGGCCTCCGCCGCGAAATCCTGCTTGGAAAAGACGTACGAACCGAGCTCCGAACCTATCTCGACGAGGTCATCGCCGACATCTGCGACAACGCCTGGATGATCGAAGAAAACGGCGACCGAGTCTTCGACCACTCCGTCCTCTTCGAAGACGTGAACGAAATCTTCCCGCTGGTCGACTATGCAACCATCAGCGATCTCGAAAAGTTTGAGCCCGGCCAACCGATCATCGAAGAAGTTCAACGGATCGCCCAATCCGCCTACGACGCCAAGATCGCCGAGTCCGGCGAGGCAATGGTCGAAGCCGAAAAGTACGTGATGCTCCGCGCCGTAAACGACCTCTGGATGCAACACCTCCAGATGATCGAATACATCCGCGAAGGCATCGGCCTCCGAGGCTACGGCCAAGTCGACCCGCTCGTCGCCTACAAGCGCGAGACCTACGACACCTTCCAAGGCACCCTCAAGCGCATCCGCGAGCAAGCCAGCAAGACCCTGTTCCACATCCGAATCCAGCAAGAAACTCACCCCGAGATCACGCCGGAAATGATGGCCGGCCTCGACGGCGAAGCCGCTCAGATGATGATGCAAGAGCTCCCCGCCGACGCCCCCACCGCCGACCCCGGAACCCTCCCTTGGCCAGAAGGAACCGACCCGAAGAAAGTAGGCCGCAACGACCCCTGCCCCTGCGGCAGCGGCCTCAAGTTCAAGAGCTGCCACTACGCAGTAGTTAAGTAATCAGATCCGATCATTAACTCCCCACTCGTTGGGGAGTCGGTGAGGCTCCGGTCGAACCGGTGGGGCTGTCGTAATCACGAACCAGCCCTATTCCAAATCCGGCTACCGGAGGTGTATAAAGTAGTTAGACCTCGTGCCCAAAATGATCGACTATCTGGGTCCGATGTATGCGGACAAGCAAATGGACGCTGTAAGCGCCCAGCACCACGTGCTGATCAACATATGCCTCCATGCCTTAAAGCTCAAGCTTCCAGAACTTCGGATCATTGAGAATCGAGACGCAATGATGGTGTTCGTGCAGATCAAGGTTGGAAACGACCATGAGACCTTAGGCGAACTGCCCGCCGACATCCCGATTCTCCGCCGAACCCGCTTCGTCACCAACAGCAAAGGGATCTCCGACAACCGCCTCCCCATCGGCGATCTTACCATTCAACTCCCAAATCAGACCCTCCACATCAAAGTCACAAAAGACGAATCTAAACCTCAGAACCTACTCGAGTTCACCGTCGCCGAGGTCAAAACGTGATCAAACGCCTCCGCCAGGCCTGGCAAGAAAAGAAAGTGCAAATGCTCTGGGCATATCTAGACTCCCAAGACGACTTCGATCCGTCCGCCCCGATCAACAAGCTCATGACCGCGATTCTCGAACAAGCAATCGAGAAGAAGGCCGAGGCCGTCCGGCTAGTGACCAAAATCAATCGTGGTGCCCTCCAGGGCCCGCCGTCGATGAATGACATTGAGAATGTCTTGCAAACCGCGCGATACATGCGGCAGGAAATGACCATGGAGCAAGCAGTTACCAAGAGCTTCCACTACCGTGATTTCGATAAGCAAACAAACGATCTTATCGTAGACTTCCGCTACGCCGGAACTTGGCACGAGGAAATGAGTATCCCAAGAACGCTCATTAAGCCCTTGCTCCGGCACTTGAAATTCCGATTCAACGTCGATAACTTCGCCAGCCAAGAGCGACCCGCCAACCGGGCCGAGCAAGCCGAATCCTCATTTTCGCTAGAATCCTACGCGCCAGAGGACAACATTCTCGCCGAGTTCCAGGTAGATACTAAGGCGGAGAGTGCATGCTGAATTTCCTCTTCGGCGAAAACATCCACTACGAGCAGATGTACGGTCGACATCAGCCAGAAACGGGCGATGACTCTCACCCGATTTTCCGCCTGTGTAGTGCAATCCTCGAAACCGCCGCGACGCACCAAGTCACTAAAATCCGCTTTGTTTCCGACCCTGACCGGGGCGAACTGCAGCTCCCTCCAACGCAGGAGATGCACGAAGCAGAATTAGAGCGTCAACGTCAATTCAACGATCCGACCACAACTAGCTACCGCTTCCGCCAAATCATGACCGAGGCCGGAGTTGTCCACCCACCGGAAAGCCGAGACGACCCCAGACTATGCGTCGACTTCTTAGTGAACGGCAATTGGCGCGAATCAATGTCGATCCCAACCAGCCTCAAAGACACCGTCATCCGCCGCTACCAGTTCCATTTCAACTACAAAAACTGCGTCAGCCTAGAAATCCCCGAGAACCTGATCTACGTCAACAGGCACGACTGCTCCATCACACGCTAAACACTCAAAGACACAATCCTGGCTGAAATCGGCCTAGACCCCGACCCCGATCTCTAACAACCGGCCAAAAAACGAAAAACCTACCCCGGATTCTGTTTGCGGATCCGCTGGCTGCTCTGCTTCGGAGTCAGCTTCCCGGTGTCGCTCACCGGAGCCTGGTTGGGGTTCGGAGCCTCGCCTCGAAGCTTGTCGAGAGCGGCCTTGATATCTTTCTTAGATGGACGGGACATGATGGGATTTCCTAAAGAAAAAGCGACGAACCAACCGGCTCGTCGCTTTCAAAATATCTGGTTAAACCAGATTAAGAGGTCTTGAGCTTCGCCGATCCTTTCTTGATCGCACGATTCTTCTTCTTCACTTTCTTGACGCTTGCTTGCATCTTCACTTTTACGAGAGACTTTGCCATATCCGTCTATTATACCCGCGACTTTTGGGCATTGCCAAACGTCAAGCCAAAACCGCCAACAACGCCTCGACCTCAACCATCGCAGTATTCAGTGCCGCAATCGCGTGGTCAACTTGCTCGGCGTTGATGATCAGGGGCGGTTCCCAGCGTAGGACTCGGGGGTTGTTGAGGGCGTAGGCTACGCAAACGCCTTCTTTCATCAGGGTCGCCACCGCGACCTCGCCGACCTCGTCCTCAGTGAACTCGATTCCGATCATAAGGCCGCGCCCTCGGACGTCGCCCAAAATAGCCGGGAAGCGAGACTGAATCTCACGGAAGCCAGCGATCATCCGCTCGCCCATTACCCGCGAGTTCTCGATCAGCTCCGGTGTGAGCTGGGACAAAGCCGCCAGCCCCGCCGCGCAAGCCAAAGGATTTCCGCCAAAGGTCGAGGTGTGGATCATCGGATTTTCGCCGTAGACCCGTTCGTAGATTTCTGCAGTGTAAACGGTGACACCGAGGGGCATAACCCCTCCGCCCATCGCCTTCGCCAAGGTCATGATGTCCGGTGTCACTCCCTCGTGGTTGCAAGCAAACGCATAACCCGTTCGCCCTAGGCCACTCTGAACTTCGTCCAAAATCAGCAACGCCCCATGCCGATCGCAAGCCTCCCGCGCCGCCCGCAAGTAGCCATTCGGAGGAACGATAATCCCCCCCTCGCCCTGAACCGGCTCAAGAATTACACAAGCCGTCTGGTCGTCAATGGCCTCCACCAAAGCCTGAAAATCGCCGTAATCAACAAACTCAACCCCCGGCATCAAAGGCAAAAACTTCTTCCGATACTTCTCGCGTCCAGTGGTAGCGAGCGCGCCAAGAGTCTTGCCGTGGTAGCTCCCGTTGGTCGAGATAATCTTAGACCGCCCCGTCGCGCCTTTCGCCAGTTTGAGAGCCGCCTCCACCGCCTCGGTTCCCGAGTTGCAGAAGAACGAAAACTGCAGATTCCCCGGCGTGATCTCTGCCAGCTTCTCCGCCAGGTCAGCCTGTTGCTTCGTAAAAAACGCCTTCCCGCTCAGGCACATCTGGTCAAGCTGAGCCTTGACGGCCTCGATGACAACTGGGTTGCGATGCCCAAAGGTAAACGTTCCGTACCCGCCCAAACAGTCCAAAAACTGCCGACCCTCGTGGTCGTAAATGTAACACCCCTCCCCCCGCATCTCGACCCCAAATCCCGCAAAGCCCATCAGCTTGGCAAGGTTCGGGTTGATGTACTTTGTGTACTTCTCGTAAACGTCAGTGTAGAGGGCATCGGCGCTCATATTGTGAGTATACGGACTTTGCCGCTAACGGGGTTCAAACGATGCGATCTGCCAAATCTTCGTTTGCGATAAAGCGCTGGAAGTTCTCGATGAAGTGGTCCAACAAGCACTGAGCCTCGTTTTGGAGGCCGCCAGCAATGTGGGGAGTGATCCAGCAGTTTGGGGCGGTCCAAAGGGGATGGCCTTCGGGAAGGGGCTCGGGGGAGACCACGTCTAGGAGCGCGGCGGCGAGGTCCTTTTGTAGAGCTTGGTGAAGCGCATCTTGGTCAACCGTATCGCCCCGTCCGATGTTGACAAAAGTCGCGCCCGGCTTCATCGCGGCGAACTCCTTCTCGCCGAAGAGCTTTTCTGTCGAGCTATTGAGCGGGAGGATGTTGACAACATGGTCGGCCCAAGGCAGGTGCTCGTTGAGAGATGAGATCGGATGACACTCGGCTCGTTCACCTCCGGTCGGATTCCGGCGCAGACCGCGAATCTGGCACCGAAACAGCACCGTCAGCTCAACCAGCCGCTCCGCAATCGCACCGTAACCCACGATGAGCACATTTTGTCCTTCAAGTGTCCTCGTCTGGGGCCTCAGTTCTGAGTAAGTCCAATTAGAAGCGTTCAGCGACGGGCCAAGGCGGCGGTTGTGCGCAAGAATGAACGCCAACGCGTGCTCAGCGCAAGGCGAATCGTAAACGCTGCTGGAGTTGGTGAACGCGGTTCCAGTCTCCTTCAGATGCCCCAGTATCTCAGGAGTGTCGTATCGGGTGTATCCCGCACTCGTGATGTGCATCCACTTCTTAGTGGTGCTCCCCAGAAGGTCTTGGACGGCGGGCTGACCAAAAAGGATTTCGGCCTCCTGCGCTCGTGGGTCGCCAGCTCCGGCGGTGAGATTATTTACTCCACTCGCGTCAATCACCAGCTCGTACGGAGCGATTTTCTGGCGCAGCCAAGCCTCTTCTGAATCGGAGAGAACGACGTTTGTCCAGACGGTTGGCACAAGCAAAGTTTACTGCACCAGGTAAATTCACCCCATGACCGCGCGCGAACTCATCGAGAAGCAACTAGACGAATCCGGCTACCAGTTCAACGCCTGCCTAATGGGGCTGACCGATGAGGATTTTGAAGCGAAGCCCATCGCTGTCATGATGTCACTCAAAGAGATCCTCGAGCACTGTATGGAGGCCTGCCAGGCGGTGATCACCGGAGTCGAAGGCGGCAAGCACAGTTGGGGGACCTTCCAAGCCCCCGCGCTGCCCATGCAGCAGCAGATCGAACACTTCAACATCCTCCGAGGCCACGCAATCTCCGCCGGACTCTCGAAGATCGACGAAGACGCACAATGGCTCAATGACTACCTCGTTCTCCACGAGGTCTACCACGTCGGCCAAATGGTCGCAATCCGCCTCGCCATCGACGCCAACTGGGACTTCTTCTCGATCTACCGCCACTAATTCCAGGCCGATTTCAGCGGCGTGACCGAGACCTTTTCCAGCACCGCCCCTGCGCCGACGGCAGTCACCGAGAAACGGTTGCTGACCATCGTCGGCTCCAAGTAGTGCGCGCCAAACTGCTCGCCGCCGTTCGCGTAAACCTCAAGGCTCATCCGATCCACCAGCAACCGGAGTGTCACTTTTCCGTCGTGAGGAACCAGGGTCTGTAGAGTCTGCTCCATCACCCGCTCGCCGTTCCCGTTCACGCCGATGTGGGTCAGACGGTTTATTCGTGCATCGTATCGCAACCGCGTTCGTGGCACTTCAATGTCGATTTGACTCGCAGACCCGATGCGAATTTCAAGCGAAATGTCGACCAGGTCAAGATTTTCTGCCCCAGGAAGCCGGGTCGGGAGGCTGGATAGCCCGAGATTAGAAGCAGTAATCGCCTTCCCGTGAAGCAAATTAAGCTCCTTCGCAGGATAGCTAAAAAGCCGCATTCCGCCAGGCGTCGAACGTAGGGTCAACTCGTTCGGAACGCTCATCTGCTGGTTGAACGGCGTTCCATAAAGGCTCGCCGAGTTGTAAGGACTCCGCATCCACCCGATCTGCACCGTCCTCCCCGGAGTGTTGGTAAACGTCTGAGCGGCGTAAAAATGCCCGATCACATTCCGCTGCGGACCAGATTCCGAGGTGAACTTCGTTCCATCAAATGAACCGACTTCATAAGTGAAACCTGCGTCTGTGATCACGCATTTGGTCTTCGATTTATCGCCATCCAGAGGCAGGAAAAAGATGTCCGGACACTCGAAAGGCCAGGGTGCAACGAAGTCGCTCGCAAACTTCCAGTCAATCAAGTTCTTGGAAACAAAGAAGCGGAAACGACCAGGGTTTTGGGCCAGCCACAAAACGGTCACGAACTGCCCCGATTCCTCATTCCAGAAGATGCGCGGATCGCGCTCGCCGCTATCGTAACCTTGATGGGGAATCACGGCGCGACCTTCGTTCCATTTCGTGTACGTCACTCCGCCGTCCGTGCTGTACGCCATCGATTGATAGAATTTCGGATCGCTAGCAAAGGTGTACATGGCGACGATGGTCTTGGTGTCGCCGACCTGCTTACCCAGCACATTGTTCTGGTCCACAATTGCTGAACCAGAATAAATCGTTCCTTGGCGTCCATCGACCGAGTAAGGCTTGATCGCATGGTCCGGCTGCTTCCAATGCACCATGTCAGGGCTAACCGCATGGCCCCAAGTCATGTTCCCCCACTCCGTGCTTTCGGGATTGTGCTGGAAGTAGAGGTGATAATTCTTCCCGTCAAACACCATTCCGTTAGGATCGTTCAACCACCCCTTCTGGGAGGTGAAGTGGAACTGGGGGCGATTAGCTTGGTTGTAAATCGGGTTAATAGCAGTGGACTTGCCACCATAGTCCACACGGGCCGAAGTCTGCGGATCAGGCATTGTAGTCATCGCAAAAGCGGCAATAATCTGGGAGACCAGCACGCGGTCAGGCTACCAGACTACATAATGAAGTCCCTGATTTCCGCGAGTAAAACTAAGCCGGAACCGCGAACTGCTCGACGTGCTTCAGGCAGCAAGCCCGAACTCTGGCCCTTATCCGGTTGATGTATTTCGCCCGTTCAGTCACCGAAACCGCTCCGCGAGCGTCCAGCAAGTTGAACACATGTGAGCATTTGAGAGCGAGGTCTAGGGCGGGATAGACCAGGGCGGCGGGGCCGGCACCGGTAGGGGGAACTGGGATCGCAGGCGTCTCGCCTGCCGAAGGTTCTTGCAGGCGAGACGCCTGCGATCCCAGCGAGGTCAAAATCCCCTGCTTCTCATCCCAAAAAACTTCCGTCTCAATCACCCGCTTCGACTCTTCCTCGTACATATCGAACATCTTAAAGAGCATGTCCGTCGAGGCCACCTCGAAGTTGTAAACGTTGTCCTGAAGCTCCAACTGGTAGTCCACGTCCTTGTAAGAAAGGTCGTCGCTCCATTGCAGGTCCTTCCAAAACGACTGCTGATTGTTCAGCATCAAGCACAACCGCTCGGGGCCATATGTGATCTCGGCACACACCGGGTTGCACTCAATTCCACCCATCTGCTGGAAGAAGGTGAACTGGGTGACCTCGGCGCCGTTGATCCAAACCTCCCAACCCACTCCGCTGGCTCCGGCGGCTTGGCTCTCCCAGTCGTCTTCGACGAACCGAATATCGTTCTTGGAGGTGTCGATTCCGATGGCATCCAAAGACCCCAGATATAGATCAACAATGTTCTCCGGCGACGGCTTCATGATCACCTGGTACTGGTAGTACCGCTGACTCCGCTGAGGGTTCAGTGTATACCGACCATCTGCCGGACGCCGAGAAGGCTGAATATAAGCCACATTCCATGCCTCCGGCCCAAGCACCCGCAGAGTCGTCGCCGGATGCATCGTCCCCGCCCCGACCTCCACGTCGTACCCCTGCAAGATCGCGCACCCCTGAGCCGCCCAATACTCATCAAGTCGTCGAATCAGCTCCTGAAAGGTCATGAGGAGATTATGACAGGTGACTGAAACCCGGTACCGATGCCTGCACATTCGGGCGACCACGTTGGAAAGATAACCCTGAGAGGCGCGGCGCGTTGTCGTGGCTAAGGCTGCATGAGAGTATTTGGGGCATCTGGTCGAAAAGGGTCGTCACTGATTTTGGCGACGATTGCGCTTGCACTTTGCTTCGGCTCTGCCGAAATGGTGAGCGCAAGCAAGGGGAAATACAAAAGTCTTGATCGGCTAAAGGCCGGGCTCAGGAGCGTTCGGACAGCAAAAGCGTCTTCCGTTGCGAAACTCAAACAACTTCAACGGGAGCAGGTGAGCCTTAACGAACAACGTTCTTACGTCAAGGTCTATGCGGCTGATGAAGAAGCTATTCGGTACGCCGAAAATGTGCGCCCAGAGGTTCAGCAGCTCGCGGATCGAGTTCTTAAGCCGACGCCGCCGAACATCGCTTCCCTTCGCCGCCGACTCCATCAGCAACTTGCCGACGGCGAGATCAAGCTCCTAGCTGAGCTTCTGATCGGAAAGCGCCAGGTGCTCTCGAACAGCGATGTGGAAGAGGCGATTGATCGTCTTGCCAGCATCGACGCATTCCGAACCGCGGTCGGTGCCGCGAAGCCAGCCGCTAAGAAAACCGTTGCCGCAAAGGCCGCCGAGCCGGAGGACACAGATCGGGATCGAAAGGAAGAAGTTGACGATCAGATCGACTGGTTGAAGCGAAAAATCGCCAAGTGCGAACTGGACGAGAAGCATATTCGAGCCGAAATCCGGGTTGTTTCATCTCAGGGAGATCAGGAAGAGCAGCCGGCTCGACGGGCACCACTGCTGAAGCCAATTGATACCCGGCAGACGAGCGGGTTCGGCATGCGAATGCACCCGATTCTTCACGAAGAGCGGATGCATAAGGGCCTCGACTTTGGTGGTCCCTACGGCACACGGGTGAACTCCGCCGCCGCCGGTCGCGTCACGTTTTCCGGCCAGATGAACGGTTACGGGAACATCGTGATTATCGAGCATCGTCCTGGGTTCGAAACTGCCTACGGCCACCTTTCACAGTTGAATGTGGAAGTTGGAGATAGAATTGGTGCGGGGTACAAGGTTGGCGAGGTTGGTTCCTCAGGAATGTCCACTGGTGCGCACCTCCACTTTGAAGTTCGAGTGAACGGTCAGCAAGTCGATCCTGCCGACTATTTGTGATCCTAGTAGAATAGAAGCGTGGCAAAGACGCTTTTCGACAAGGTTTGGGATCGGCACGTGGTGTCCGATCTTCCGGGCGGGGGAACCCTGATCTACATTGACCGGCACCTTGTTCATGAGGTCACATCGCCCCAGGCGTTCGACGGCTTGCGCGAGCAGGGGCGCAAGGTTCGGCGTCCGGATCTGACATTTGCTACGGTCGATCACAACGTTCCGACTGATGGTCGGGCGATTGATGAGTCCTCTCTCAGCGGCAAGCAGTTAGCCGCTCTCGCACGGAATGCGAAGGAATTCGGCGTGCCGCTGTTCGGTTACGGACACGCTAAACAGGGGATTGTTCACGTCATCGGACCGCAACTCGGGATTACGTTGCCGGGGCTGACGATTGTCTGCGGCGATAGCCACACTTCAACCCACGGAGCCTTTGGGGCTTTGGCGTTCGGAATCGGGACTACCGAAGTTGAACACGTTTTGGCGACTCAGACCTTGCGGACTCCCGGAAAGGGCAAGTCGCTCGGGATTCGGATTGACGGCGAGCTTGGCCTGGGCGTGACCGCGAAGGATGTCATCTTGGCGATCATTCGAAAGCTAGGTGCGAGCGGAGGCACGGGCTACGTGGCAGAGTATTACGGCTCGGCGATCTCGAAGCTGCCGATGAGCGGGCGGATGACGATCTGTAACATGTCTATCGAGATGGGCGCCCGCGCGGGACTCATCGCTCCGGACCAGATCACGTTTGGCTACATCTCGGCTGAAGATAGGCCATTTGCGCCAAAAGGGGCGGACTTTGAAGCGATGGTAGCTTCGTGCGCTGACTTGCACACGGACGACGAGTCGGCATTTGATCGGCATGAAATTTTGGATGCTTCGGGTTTGAAGCCACAAGTCACCTGGGGCACGACGCCGGCGATGACGGTGGACGTGGACGGAGCGATTCCGGAGCCGCGAGACGCGGCCGAGGAGCGAGCCTTGAAGTACATGGGATTGAAGGCTGGCGATTTGATGTCGGATCAGCGGGTGAACACCGTCTTCATCGGCTCCTGCACCAACTCACGAATTGAAGATTTGCGCGAGGCCGCTTCGGTCGTTCGGGGTCGGACAGTGGCCACTGGGGTTCGGGCGATGGTTGTTCCTGGTAGCGAAGCCGTTAAAGAGCAGGCTGAGAAAGAAGGGCTGGGCGAGATTTTCAAGGCTGCAGGTTTCGAGTGGCATATGGCGGGCTGCTCGATGTGCCTCGGCATGAACGGGGACATTCTCCGACCGGGCGAACGGTCGGCTTCGACCTCTAACCGTCCTTACGAAGGACGGCAAGGGCCGGGCTCGCGGACCCACTTGGTGTCTCCGAGCACTGCGGCGGCGACCGCGATCAAGGGTTCGTTTGCTGACCCGCGCGAGATGGTCTGATGGGAACAAGACCAGAGATTGCCGATGCGATTCGCGAAGCGCTTTCGGGCGTGGATGGCGTTGTAGTCAAGCCGATGTTCGGCGAGTTCGGTATTTGGGTTGAAGGCAAGATTGTCGGCTTGATCTGTGATGACCTGCTGTTTTTGAAACCCTCGAAAGGTTTGGCACCTCACGTGGAGGGCTTCGACGAAGCTCCGCCGTATCCCGGCGCGAAGCCGAGCATTATCGTTCCAGAGGAACGCTGGGCTGATCGGGCTTGGTTGACTTCGGTTGTCTCAGCCTCTGCCGCGTCCCTCCCAACACCGAAGCCCAAAAAGAAGAAATCTGATGTATCATGAAATTTCATGATACGGCTCGATAATATTCACTCGATGACAGATTTCCAGCGTAACCCGAAAGGAGTTCTTGAGCAGCTCAAGCTCTCGAAGTCCCCGGCAGTGCTCACCGTGAACGGGCGTCCGGAATTTGTGGTTCAAGATGCTACAAGTTACCAAGCGATGACGGATATGATTGCACTTCTCGAGGGCCGTATCGACTCTCTCACAGGAAGGACCGAACCGGCCGAAGACGTCTTCAAACGCATGGAAGCTAAACATGGAATTCAGGATCGAATTCGCACGGCGAGCTGAGCGCGCACTCGATGAAGCCTATGACTTCATCGCGAACGACAGCGTTTCCCATGCTGATCAATGGTACTTTGAAGCCAAAGAGGCTGTTCTGTCACTCAAACACTATCCAGCCCGGTGCGGATTCGCCTATGAGAACGACCTTGTCGATTTTGAGCTGAGGCAACTGGTTTTTGGAAAGCGGTCGGGCAGATACCGAATTTTGTTCACGATTGACTCAGAACTCCGCGTGGTTCACATTATCGCCATCCGTCATTCAGCCCAAGATACACTCGGACAAGACAACCTCAAACTATAATGGAGAATATGCGAAAGGGACTTTGCATTCTGATCTGCCTTCTTCCAATCCTCGCCTTCGCGCAAAAGAAGGACGAGGGGAATGTGGTGGACAAGGGGATCGACTGGGCTGTGGGGATGTGGAACCGTGCCCAGAAGGAAGGAAAACCCTTTGCTGAGAAGACTATCAAGAAGACTCCCGAGTACTACAAGGGGGTCCAGAAATCGTTGACCGACTTTGCTAAACGGGTGGAGAAAGGCGATATTGCCAAGACGTTGGATGAGAAAAAGAAGCTCATCACCGAGCTTTGGCGGATGCGGTCGGCAATCAATCTTATGTCCCTACTGGATCCAGAGGTTTTGAAACAGCTGACCGGCATCGATACGAAGAAATTCACCGAGATGCAGAAAACGCTTCAGAAAACGGAATCGAAGCTCGCGAAAGCCGGCGTCAAGGCAAAAGCCTGACTTCCCGACATTTCATCGGGTACAATCCAAAGTTCATTCCGAGACGAATGAAGGCCGCAAAATGAAGCGAACTTTTCAGCCAAATAATCGCAAACGGAGCAAAACCCACGGTTTTCGTATCCGCATGAAGACCACCGATGGTCAGAACGTCCTCGCGCGACGCCGAGCTAAGGGTCGCCACAAACTCAGCGCATAAAAGGTCCAAACAAGAACCGGTTCGACAAAGTTTTTAACGAAGGTCGCCGCTACCGTGGCGACTTTTTGACGTTAATCACCCACGAAGGAACCGGACTTGTTGGGATTGCCACAAGCCGCAAACTGGGCGAGAAACCACCTCGCAACTACCAGAAACGCAGAGTCAAAGCCGCTCTCCAATCGCTAAACACCAACCCGCAACAAGACTGGGTGATCGTGATTGGAATCAAAGCAAAAGACGTCGACTTTGCAACGCTCAGCGCGGATATGGCGAATTTAGTGGAGAGGGTATGGGACGACGCTTCGGCATCTTCATGATCCGGTGCTACCAACGCGGAACCGCGTGGAAACCACCAACATGCAGATTCACGCCGAGCTGCTCCAACTACACCCTTCAAGCAATCGAAAAGTACGGGCTTCTGAAAGGAAGCTGGATGGGGGCAAAAAGGATCGCAAGGTGCGGACCCTGGACTCCCGGCGGACATGACCCCGTTCCGTAAACGGTCAAAAGAAAGACTTTATGGCAAAAGCTCAACCCGGTAAGAAACTTCCCCCAACATTCTGGGTTCTCTGGCTCGGCTCATTGGTTCTGCTCATCGTCATGCAGAAGAACCAACCGGTTGACAAGTCAACGTATGATCAGGTTTTCAAGGAACTCCAAAAGGCTAACATCGAGACCAAAGACGTTAGCGCCGCAAGCCTGAAAGGCAAGTATGAAGGACTCCTCGACAAAGCCGTCAATGAGAAGAATCTGACCCCCGCAGAAGCGACCACCAAGAAGCATGAGGCCGCTGTCATCGTTGCTAACACAGAGTTTCGAGCCGGACTTATGCGCAACGACACTCAGCGCATCCGAACTGCGTACAACACTCTCTGGCCCTACCAAAAGAGCCTAAAGGACACTCCTGCCTGGAAGGATACGAAGTTCACCTCCGCTCCCGACTCTCGCTTCGCCGACGTTCCCCAGACCGCCAGCGGCCAAGAGATGTTCGATAAGGCCAGCGAGATCATCAGCGCGCGCAACAAGAAGGAGCTCATCTGGGGCTTCATGCCGGGCGGCTACCAGGCCATTGATGCGCTCGTCCACATGACCGGGGCAGTTAAAGGATTCAGCTACGCTTTTGGTGCGTTTCTGCTCGCGCTTGTCGTTCGCCTCATTGTCTTCCCTTTCACTCAGAAGACGATCATGCACTCGCGCATGATGTCCCAGCTTGCTCCCCTTACTAAGGACCTCAAAGAGAAGTACGGCAACGACGCTCAACAGCTTCAAATCAAGACGATGGAGCTTTACAAAGAGTACGGGCTTAATCCGATGGCGGGATGCGTCCCAGCATTTGTCCAGATGCCACTGTTCCTTACGGTTTATCAAGCGATGCTACTTTATCAATTTGAATTCCAGAAGGGTGAGTTCCTCTGGATCAACGAAGCAACCAGCCGGGCGACCAGCGGCTTTATCGCACCAAACCTTGGTCAGCAAGACGCCATTCTCATCATCATCTACGGAATCTCGATGGTCATCTCCCAGTTCCTCACTCCGGTGAGCGACCCCAGCCAAGTCAAGCAGATGCGGTTGATGGGAATTGGCATCTCCGTAATGTTCACATTCTTCATGTTCACCGGTGCATTCCCGGTGGTCAGCGGCTTCGTCCTTTATTGGACGTTTACCAACATCCTGGCGACCTTCCAGTCGCTAAGGGCCTACCGCCTGCCGCTGCCGCCTTTGCAAAAGGTGAACACGATTCACGGGGGAACAATTCCCTCCGACGACACTCCGTTTGGGAAATGGGTCAAAAAAATGACCCCTCCACCACCCGGAACTCCGGGCGATGCCAAGAACATCCCCAACAACGGCAAAACCGACATCAAAACGTCAACGAAGACCGGTAAGCCACAACAACACAAACCAAAAAAGTAAGGATCAACAATGCCATCCATTGAACTGACCGTTAAAAACCTCGACGAAGCCGCCGCTACCGCTGCCGAACAACTAGGCGTCTCCGCCGATCAAGTAAAGATCACCGTCATCGAGGAGTCCAAAAAGCTCTTCGGCAAAGTCTCATACAAAGTAAAGGCTGAAGCCCCTGACGCTCCTGCCGCCGCCGCTCCAGCCGCTCCGGCTGAAGAGAAAAAGAAGGCTCCGGCAAGAGCCAAGAAGGCTGAAGCTGCTCCTGCAGAAGAAACTCCCGCAGCTCCAGCTGTGGAAGAGAAGAAAGCCGCTGCTCCCAAGAAGCTCGGAGCCAAGAAGAAGGCCGACGAAGCTCCGGCTCCTGCCGCCGCTACCGAAGAAGCCGCCGCTCCGGCCGCTGAGCAAGAAGAGGACAACGGACCCGAGATCGCCGCGACTCCTGAAGATGCCGCCAAGCTAGGCGATATTCTTGAGCTTCTTGCCAAGCAGTCCGGCCTCGACGCCGAAATCGTTGTGGGCGAGCTCCAAGGCAAGTACATCAACCTCTCCATCGACGGAAAGGAAGCTGGCTACCTGGTGGGCAAGAACGGCGAAGTCCTGAACTCGCTTCAGTACCTCATTAACCTCATCGCCAAACAGCAGCTCGGCAACGGAGTTCGCGTTACCCTCGACGGCAACGACTACCGCAAGAAGCGCGCTGAGTCCCTCACCGCCCTCGCCGAAAAGATCGCCGACAAGGTGAAAGAGCGCGGCGAAGAAGCCGTCCTCGAAGCCCTCCCGGCATTCGAGCGACGAGTGATCCACAAGGCTCTCCAAGAGATCGAAGGCGTGACCACCTACAGCGAAGGCGAAGAGCCAGATCGCCGAGTCGTCATCGCTCCGATTGACTGATCGAAACTCTAGATTGCGGGGCTTCAGCACCGCTCTGAAAGTCGGGCTTTAGCACGACGAAACGGCTACTAAATCTCTGGTAGCCGTTTTTGTTTTCTGACCTACGCCATCTTCACCGGCAGGATCCTAACCCTCCGGTTCGGATCCTCGCCGATGGCCTCCGAGGCCAACCGCCTCGACTCGATAATCTGGAATTGGGCTTTCCTTACCGTCGCCGACTGCGGGCCAAGCTCAAACGGCTTGTTACTTGCCAGAACCGTGTCGATTCCGGCCTGAACCTCCGCAAGAGCCTTTTCGTCCATCTTCAGTTGCTGCGGCGAACCCACCTCACCCGGATTCTTGATCAGTTCTTCAAGAGCCGAGGCGATGTTTGCGAAGGTGTTAGAGCGAACGACGACCGTCCGAACGTTCTTGCCCGCCATCTCCTTGATCTTTCGCGGTTTGTTCTGATACGTCGAGCGAATGGCCATGACCGCATCTGCACCTTCAATATCCGAGGTCACAATTGCCGGAGCGCGTTTCTCCCTTATTGCTCTCTCAAGTCGGGTTCGGGCGATTCCGTAGGGGAAAATCTTGACGACAACCGTCGATTCCGGTGGTCGAGCGATCTCGACTTCCTTCGGAGCACCGGGCCCATCGGGATGGTTCGTCTTCGCCCTCGAAGCCCGAGCCAACGCCGGGAACCGCTGGTTGAACGCCGGATCGGCAAGATCTGCGGTCTGCTCTTCCTGAACAACTTCAACCTCTCCCGCACCGGTTCGAACTCGGATCTCGGGTCGCGGCGGAACCCCGCGAAGGATCATATCCACCGTCTTCTGCACGTTATGGTGAACCGCAAGTCGATCGTAATCAAGAAGCTCAATCACCACATCAAACGTCGGCGGGGCCTTGCGCTCAAGAACCGTCTTCTGAGTTCCCCGCCTCTGAGCTTCGGCATCGGAAAGCGTGACCGCCTGAATTCCGCCAATTAAATCGGCAAGAGACGGGTTAAGCATCAGGTTCTCAAGCGTCTGACCGTGAGCCGTCCCGATGAGCTGAACACCCCGCTCAGCAATCGTTCGCGCCGCGTGAGCTTCGGCCTCATTCCCGATTTCGTCGATGATAATAACTTCCGGCATGTGATTCTCCACCGCCTCGATCATGATCTTGTACTGCTCCTCCGCGATGCGAACCTGCATTCGCCGCGCAAAGCCAATTCCGGGGTGCGGCACGTCGCCGTCGCCTGCGATTTCGTTAGATGTATCAACGATGACAACTCGCTTCATCACCTCATCGGCGAGAACGCGAGCGACTTCGCGGAGCTTGGTCGTCTTTCCAACGCCCGGCTTTCCGAGGATCAGAATCGACTGCCCGGATCTGACGATATCGTCGATGATGTCGATCGTCCCTTCCATCGCTCGCCCAACGCGACATGTGAGTCCGACGATCTTGTGGTGGCGATTACGAATCGCCGATATTCGGTGCAACGTCCGCTCAATACCCGCTCGGTTGTCGGTTCCGAACTCGCCGAGCTGCTTGGAGACGAACTCCATATCGTGCTCGCCGACCATGATATCGGGGAAGCGCTCAACACGATCTGAGTAGCGCGCTTCGGCCGGACGACCGTAGTCGAGCACTACCTCGACTAGGCCGTGAACCCCATTTTCCTCAATGCGCTGGCGCACGATGCTGGGGAGAACGTTGAGAAATTCGACGATTCCGTCCGAATGTCTTGCCATTTTGATTCAATGCACCGAAGGCTCCCCAAACGGTTTCGGTTGAGGAGCCTTCAATAGTTTATTTGACGCGCTTTGGGGCGGTTTTGCACCGCTTGGTTAAGGGATTTTTCAGATTGTCTTCTTAAGGTCGGTGAGGGTCACGGTCGCCTCCTTGGTTTGACCAGCTTGCCAGAACTTGACCTTCACCTTATCGCCGGCGTTCTTGGTCAGAATCACTTTGTTCAGGTCGAAGGTCGAATCGATCTTCTGCCCGTCGATCTCGATCAGGAAGTCTCCCGCCTTCATTCCGGCAGTTGCCGAGGGACCCGAGACGGCACTGAGTAGCACTCCGTGATCCGGAAAATCTTCGCGGTTCAGTTGCTCGGCGAGATACTGGCGGGCATAGGGGTTAGCCAACTGGCCGGCAAATCGCCCGTCGTACTCCACCCCGAGTCCAGCGTAATGAGCCTCTCCGAATTTCACGATATCGTTCACGATCTTCTTCGCCCGATCAATCGGGATCGCGAAACCGATTCCCACAGACTGCCCGGTACCCGAAGCGATTGCCGAGTTGATCCCAATCAACTGCCCCTGAGCGTTACACAGCGCACCGCCAGAGTTTCCGGGGTTGATCGCCGCGTCCGTCTGAATTCCTTCGACCAATCCATTTTCGCCAACAGGAAGATTTCGCTTTTTGGAGCTGACGACACCAACGGAAACCGTGTTGTCGAAACCGAGCGGATTACCCACCGCCATCACCCATTCGCCAACTTCGATGCTCGTACTTGAGCCGAGGTCGATAGGCTGGAGATTTTGCGCGTCAACCTTAAGAACAGCAATGTCGCTTCGCGGATCAGTTCCTAGAATCTTAGCTTCAATTTTTCGTCCATCGAAGAGTCGAACTTGGACTCGCGGCGCAATTGCTTGTCCCCGCCGACCAATCGCTTGCGCCTCCACAACGTGGTTGTTGGTCACGATAATCCCATCTTTGCTCACGATCACCCCGCTTCCCTGGCCGGTTTCTCGCTCCGAACCCTGTTGCTCGAAGAAACCTCGCACTTTGTCGAAGCGATCAACCGCGACCACGCTCGGCATCACCCGCTTTGCCGCCTCGCGGAAGTCAAAAGCAGGCTGAGCAAGCGGCTCGGCATTAGCTGGGCGGGCAGAGCCGAAGAACGGCTTCGACTCGGCAAAGATGTCGTCCGGCTTGTTCCGGGCCGTCACCATTCGGTCGACCTGGAGGGCGCCAAGAACACCAACGAAGCAAGCGGCGAGAGTTGCGATGAACGTTGTTCGTTTCATGATTGATATAAACGTCAGATTTTTCGATGAGTTCCCACCTGGGCGAAAGACCCAAGTTGAACCAAGTACACTTCAATTCTATATGGAGGCGAAAAAGACTTGTTTGGTTGGAAACACTTCCACCGAAATTCAGAGCCTCTTGGGCGAGCGGGCGAGCGCGAAGCTCCGCGCTAAACAGATTGGCGGACACCTTTATAAGCGTGCCGTTGATTCCTTCGACACCATGCTCGACCTCCCGGCGGCTCTTCGCGAGGACTTAGCCGAGCACTTCGTGGTCCAACCGCTCGAAGTAGCCACCCACAAAACTTCTACCGACGGCGTCGACAAGCTCCTGGTTCACAACGGCGATCATCAAGTATACGAGTGCGTTCTGCTACCCTACGAGGGCCGAGTTTCTTGCTGCCTCAGTAGCCAAGTCGGCTGCCCAATGGGCTGTTCTTTTTGCGCCACAGGGCTCGGTGGGTTCGACCGGAACCTCACGGCGGGAGAGATTGTTGGACAGTATCTGATGCTCCAGCGGCTCACCGAACAGCGCATTTCCCACGTTGTCTTCATGGGCATGGGCGAGCCGCTTTTGAATCTGAAGAACCTGCTGAAGGCGATGCGAATACTTCATGACGAAGTCGGCCTCAGCTACCGCCATATCACCGTCTCCACCGTCGGCCTCGTCCCCCAGATCCGCGAACTTGCCAAAGAAAACCTTCCCATCCACCTCGCCCTGAGCCTCCACTCGCCGCTCGACGAAGTTCGCGACAAACTGATGCCCGTCAACCACAAGTGGCCAGTCAAGGAAGTTGTCGGAGCGATGCGGGACTATCAGGCCTCCACCGGACGAAAAGTGACCTTCGAGTATCTGCTCATCAACGAAGTCAACGACACTCCTGAGCAAGCCCGCGCGCTGATTCCGTTGCTCAAAGGAATGCCGAACGTGGTCAATCTCATCCCGTTCAACTGGGTAGACACCGGGCAGGGTTTCTCGCGTCCCTCGAATGAGCGGGTTCGCACCTTCCGAGGCATCCTCCAGAACGCCGGAGTCAACGTCACTCAGCGCGTGGAGCGCGGTCACGACATCGCCGCCGCATGCGGACAGCTCGCCGGGCAACACACCGGAAAGTTCGCAAAGCGACAACAGGGGGAGCCATTAAAGCCGCTGCCGCTCTTGCCCTAATACTCTGCCTCTCGGCCTGTGGCGCACCAAAAAACGAAGGGAACAAGCCGCCAGAGCCCCTGAAAGGGGCCCAAAAGCCGCCAGAGCCACTCGCCGCCGCAACCGCCGCCGGGGAGTCCACTCACCTCAACGACAAGGATGAAAAGGTTTGGCGAATCGCCTGGAAAGCCGCCGAAGTCGTGGCAACAGGAGACATCAGAGTCGGCAAAATGTCGGGCGTTTCCGGGGAGCTTTTCGGTAAGACGAAGGATAAAAAGGAAGGAGTCGCCAGTCGATTTGATTCCGAAACCGCCGAAGCCGATACCAAGCTCAACCGTCTGATTCTTAAGGGGAAAGTCAAGATCACCGCCTCGAACGGCATCATGTCAGCAGATCGAGTCGAAGTGGATGGCATTCGAAGTTTGTACAAAGCAACCGGAAATGTCACCTTTGATGGCGATTCCGGGATCATCGGCCCCATGGACTCCCTCTTCGCTACGTCGCACACCGACACTGACGGAAAGGCAATACTAGATAAGGTCGGAACTTCGGAGAACTTTTTTAAGAAATGAAAGCACTCACTCTGCTCGCAGGAATCGGTATCACCGGGCTCGTTCTCGCCCAAAGCGGCTTCACCTACCGAAGCCCCAAAGTCGACCCAAAGCTCCTGATCTCCGGCAAGAGCGGCTGGGTGGAGCTTGATAAGAAATTTGAAGTCACAGGTGGAGTGAAGCTCGAATCGAAGACGGACCAGATCACGATGACGGGCGATCGGATGAACGGCGACTTAGAAGCAGAGGACAAAAAGTCGGTCGCCAATCACGTTCGAGTGAGGGGAAACATCGCGATCTCTAAGGTCGAAAAGGACGGCAACATGAAGATCACCGGAAGTGAGTTGGACTACGATCTGCTGGATGCGACCCTTGCCAAAGCCATCGTTCGAGGAAACGTAAAGCTCGACTTCCTCGCAACAAGCGCCAAAGCTGGAGATGCCGACCTAACCGCGACCAAGGTTGAAGCCACCTTCAAGCGAAAGACCGCCAAAGATGAATCTGCATTGCAAGCCCTGCTGGTGGAGGGTCCGCTCCTCTACAAGGGCATCGGAATATCTGAAAAGGGCAAAACGACGATAACAGCCAAAGCGGATCGAATGAGCTACGAAAAGAAGGAAGACGGAGCGGAGATGAAGCTCTCGGGCAACCTGTATTTCGATCAGCAGGGTCCAGGCAACGATGAGTCATCGGACGTGACTGGCGCGCAAAGCGTTATCCTCACCCTAAACGCAAAACGCGAAGTTGTGCGAATAAGAATGTCGAGCGAGGGAATCGGCAAGATCGTCACCAAAATCAAGAAGAAGGGTGGCAACCAGGCTTGAAGATCACCGCCGAGAACCTGCAGAAGCGGTACAAGGGCCGCACCGTAGTGCGCGGCGTCACATTCTCGGTCTCGACGGGCGAAATCGTCGGCCTCCTCGGCCCTAACGGAGCCGGAAAAACGACCTCGTTCTACATGACAGTCGGCCTGGTCAAGCCCAACGGCGGCAAAGTCTCGCTGGACGACAAAGACATCACCAAGTGGCCGATGTACAAACGAGCTCGTTCAGGAGTTGGCTACCTGCCTCAGGAGACCTCTGTTTTCAGAAAGCTCAGTGTTCGGGACAACTTGCTGCTGGTTCTAGAGCTTGCCGGAAAGAGTCGCAAAGAACAGGCCGAGAAGGTTAAGGAGTTGGCAGATGAACTGCACATTAACCATATCCTCGACTCGCAGGCCGGCGTCCTCTCCGGCGGCGAACGCCGCCGCGTTGAAATCGCACGAGCGATGGCGACCGAGCCGAAATTTATCCTCCTCGATGAGCCCTTCACCGGCATCGACCCCGTCACCATCGAAGAGATTCAGCACATCCTCTTCCGTCTCAAAGAGCGCGGGATCGGAATTCTGATCACCGACCACAACGTCGCCGCAACACTGCGAATTACCGACCGAAACTACATCCTTATCGACGGACAAATCGTTGCCGAAGGCGATCGAAAGCAGGTCGCTGAGGACCCAATGGTCCGCAAGCACTACCTCGGAAATCAGCTCTCCGACGACCTGTCGGAAGACTACAAAGACGAAGATGAAAAAGGTTGATCGCCTCATCATCTCCGAACTCTTCGGCCCCTGGCTCATGGGGGTCGCGATGTTTTCGACCCTACTCCTCGCGGCGACCTCGCTCGACAAGATTACGAACCTGATCGTCGGCGGCGCCTCCCCCGTCCTTGTCGCTAAAATCACCCTCCTGGTTGTCCCACCGACCCTCATCAACACCTTCGCGATGGCGACCCTGTTGGGTTCCCTCCTCGCCTTTGGGAGACTCTCCAACGACTCCGAAGTCGTCGCTCTCCGAGCCGGAGGGGCGAGTATGTATCGGATCATGGTTCCGGTCGGAATCTTCACCCTCTTTGTCGCCTGCGTCACATACGTCCTCAACGACACCCTCGTCCCCTATGCCACCAAGCAAGCCGAGAGCCTGATTCAGGAAGCCTCCAAGGTCGCCTCTAGCCAGTCTAAACAGCCCACTTTTAACGTTCAAGAAGAGAACGGACACGTCACTCTCACCATCCAAGCCCTCGACTTCTCACTGGAAAAGCGAACCCTCACCAACGTGACCATGATCGGCTGGGACAAGGAGCGGAAGCCGACCTTCACGATGTTCGCCGACCAGCTTCGGTTCAACGACCGCAAAGATTGGCGCATCATCGGCGCGAGCAAGCTCATCAGCGCTGACGGGCGAGACCGAACAGAATTCAAAGAGGGCGTCTGGCCCGGCCAGCTCCCCCAGATCGCGGCGACCCCAGAAGAAATAGTCGCCCAGAAGATCAAGAACCCCGACTACTTCACCTCCGGCGAGCTTCGCGAGCAGATAGCAAAGGCGAAAATCACCAACTCGCTCCTTCCCGCCGAGATTCGGGACCGCGAATATTGGCTCTGGAACAAGCTCGCGATTCCCCTCGCCGCCTTCGTTTTTGGCGTTCTTGGTGCTACCCTTGGTATTAGGAGTCACCGCGCGGGAACCGGAGCCGGGTTCGCGCTCGCTATTGTTATCATGTTCACCTACCAAACCATCGCCCGGTTTATGAACCAGTGGGCGATGGGCGGCGTGATTCCCCCAATGGCGGCGGCGTTTACTCCGTTGGCACTCGGGCTAGGAATCGCGGGACTCATCATGTGGCGGAGGAACAACGCTTAGCGATGGATGGCGTCGCAACTGGTTTTATAGTCCTGATGATCGTGCTCGGCGGTGCCTCGGCCTTTGTTGCCGACATTCTGGGCTATAAGATCGGCAAAAAACGCCTTTCGCTCTGGCACATCCGCCCCAAATACATCGCCCGAGCCAGTGTCACGATTACGGGGATGCTCATCCCGTTGTTGACGGTTCTGCTCCTTGCTGCCTCCAGCGCGGAGTTCCGAACGTGGGTCACGAGGGGCCGCAAAGCCGTTCAAGAACTCAAGCAAAAAGAGGACGAAGTCCAGGCCAAAAACACCCTTCTGAGAGAGACAAACCAATCCCTGAAGACCAGCCAGGACCTTCTGGGGAACAGCAAGAAGAAGCAAGAAGAACTGAACAAAACTCTTGACCAGAAGAAGAAGGAAGCCGAAGCTCAGGTCGCTCGCGCTGACCAGCTCAAGCGAACAATCGACACTCAACAGAGCCAGTTGAGCAACCTGAGCGGCGCAGTCTACCGAGCCGAATCCTCGATCAAGAAGTTCCAATCAGAAAGCACCAAGTTTCGCCAGGAGAGCCTGACGGCACGAAAAACCCTCGATTCCACTAAGCTCCTACTTGCCACGGAACAAAAAGGTCTCCGCGACATCCGTCTCAGCCTCGATGCAGCGACCAAGCAACGCGACGCCGCCGAAGCCTCCAAAACCCAAGCCCTCACTGACTACAACAACCTCAACTCCCGCAACTTGGACATCCAGAAAAACAACGACGAACTCACGAAAAACTTGGCCGATCTCCGCAAACAGTTGCCCAGCCTCATGGCAGAAATCGAAGCCCTAAAAGGCGACCGAGACTCGGCGAACAAGGATCTGGGCGACCTCATACGGCAAATTGACGACCGCCAGCGCGTGTTGGAGCAAGTCCGAAAGGAGAACAACACCTACGCCGCTTTCTCTCGCACTTCAACCCTGATGTTCGGTAAGGGCGAGGAGCTGGCGCGGATCATCGTTCCCTCCAGCCTCACCACCGACGAAGCGCGAAATCTGCTCCGTTCACTCATTCGCTCCGCTCGTACTTCGGCAGTTAACCGAGGCGCACTGCCCGATCCCGCCTATCCCTTCTCCGGCGAGGCCGGTCTGCTCCGCACAGTCAATCGGCTCGAAGTGCCCCAAACCGAAGTCGAAGACTTCTGGATTAAACAAATCACCACTTCCAACGCCACGCGTGTCCTTGTCGCGCGGTCGACTTGGAACCGATTCGTCGGCGAGCCAGTCACCCTCGATCTGACTTTTTATCCTAACCCGATCGTCTTCCAGCAAGGCGATGTGATCGCCGAAGGGCGCGTCGACGGACGCAATTCAGACATCGCCGTCTTCGGCGAAATCCGCGATTTTGTGCGCACCTACGTCAACGCCAAAGCAAAGCGGGTGAAGATGATTCCGATTCAAGGGCGAGACGGCGAGACCTTTGGCGAGCTTGACTCCGGTCAACTCCTCAGCACGATTAGCCTTGTTCGCTCCACAAACCGCATCCTCCGCCTTCAAGCCGTCGCCCGCAAAGACACCCGCGCCGGGGATACACTTGAGTTCGACCTTGTGGTGCGCTAGATGACCCCAAAAACCGTCCTTTCGATCGACCCCGGCACCAGCAAATGCGGCCTTGCCCTGGTTCAGCGGGCCTCGGACGGCAAAATTTCGATGCTGTGGCACGACGTGGTTCCCATCGATAGCGTTCTCGTGAAGCTCCATGAAGCCTACATCGTTCACGATTTCCAACTCGTCATCCTCGGCGATTCCAC
Source organism: Fimbriimonas sp. (assembly GCA_965248555.1). Classification (GTDB taxonomy): domain Bacteria; phylum Armatimonadota; class Fimbriimonadia; order Fimbriimonadales; family Fimbriimonadaceae; genus Fimbriimonas. The sequence goes on from CBDFJP010000002.1 coordinate 1,766,522, forward strand.
CGGCTCGAAGCAGGTCAAAACTGCCATCCGCCGCCACCTGCCTTCTATGGGATTGCTGGTGATCGACGAAAAAGAAACCACCATCCAAGCTCGCGAGCGCTACTGGGAGGCCAACCCCCGCACCGGCTGGCGCAAGCTCCTTCCCGCCTCACTCCAGGTTCCACCTGAGCCTTATGACGACTTCGCGGCTTTGGTTCTAGCAGAGCGAGTTTTGAGCGAGGGCTAACCTGCTAACTGTATCGGCTAGGTTCAAATCGCCGAAAAAGGTAAACTGGTTGCCATGTCCCCCAAAATTCGGAACATTGGCATTATTGCGCACGTCGATCACGGCAAGACGACGCTTGTGGACGCCATCTTCAAACAGGCCGGCCTGTTCCGAGAGAACCAGCACATGGCGAACCGCGTCATGGACAGCAACGATCTTGAGCGCGAAAAGGGGATCACCATTCTTTCCAAGGTCGCTTCGGTTCAGTATCTTGGCACCAAGATCAACATCGTCGACACCCCCGGCCACGCCGACTTCGGCGGCGAAGTCGAGCGCGTTCTCAGCATGGTCGATAGCGTTCTCCTCGTCGTGGACGCCAACGAAGGCCCCATGCCCCAGACCCGATTCGTTCTGAAAAAAGCCTTCCAGAACGGCCTCAAGCCACTCGTTTTCATCAACAAAATCGACCGCGAAAACGCTCGGCCCGAGTACGCCTACGATAAGACCCTTGATCTCTTCATCGACCTCGGCGGCGATGACGTGGACCTCGAATTCCCTGTCCTTTATGGCTCAGGTGCTGGCGGATATGCACGCGCCACTCCAGAGGGCACCGAGACCGACATGAAGCTTCTTTTCGACATGATCGTCGAAAACGTCCCCGAGCCAAGAGTCGAGCACGAAGGCGCCTTCCGACTCCAAGTCAACAACCTCGACTACAGCGAGTACCTCGGACGAATGTTTGGCGGAAAAGTGCTTCGAGGCGCCGTCAAAGTCGGCGACCGCGTCGAAATGCTCCGCGAGGGTCAGACCAAAAAGGCCGGATTCAACGTCACCAAGCTCTGGACGTACGAAGGAATCCAGCTCAAGGAAACCGAATCCGTCGCCGCTGGCGAAATCGCCATGCTTGCCGGACTCGATAACGTATTGATCTCCGATACCATCGCTCACAACGACACCAGCGAAGCCCTTCCTGCCATCAAGGTCGAGCCAAGCACACTGTCGATGAACTTCTACGCCAACAACTCCCCGCTCAGCGGAAAGGACGGCGGCAAGTTCCTCACGATTCACAAGATTCGCGAGCGCGTCGAGAAGGAAGAAGCCGTTTCGGTCTCCGTCAAGATCGACAACACCGCCGCAACCGACACCGTCAAGACCCAAGCCCGAGGCGAATTACAGCTTGCGATCCTGATCGAAACCATGCGCCGCGAAGGCTTCGAGATGCAGATCTCGCGCCCTCAGGTCATCTACAAAAAGGACGAGAACGGCAAGATCGAAGAGCCCTACGAGATCGCTACCCTCGAAGTCCCCGAGGACGCCGTCGGTTCCGTTATGGAAGAAATGAGCCGCCGAAAAGGCGACCTTTTGGACCTTCGAGTGAACGACAACGGCACCCAGTCGCTCGAATACTCGGTCCCCACCCGCGGCCTCATCGGCTTCCGATCCACCTTCTTGACCCTCTCGCGCGGCCTGGGCCTCATCTCTTCCCTTTTCGACGGCTACAAGCCCTATAAAGGAGAAGTCGCGAGCCGAACTCAAGGTTCTTTGATCAGCAAGGATCCGGGCAAGATCACGCGATATGCCTATGAGGACGTGCAAGAGCGCGGAACCCTTTTCTACCCCGTTCAAACCGACGTCTACGCCGGAATGATTGTCGGTGCCTGCAGCCGAGACGAGGACATGATCGTCAACTGCACCCGAGAAAAGGCCGCGAACAACATCCGCTCCGCCAACGCCGAACAAACCAGCGTACTAGACTCGCACAAGGATTTCTCGCTAGAGCAAGCCCTCGCCTGGCTCCGCGACGACGAGCTTCTTGAAGTCACTCCGAAGCAGCTACGGTTTAGAAAGAAGGTTCTAGATCACTCCGAGCGCCGTGTTTCCGAGCGACGTGCCGAAGTCTTGGTCTAATCCGCTCTGGTTCCCCCTCTCCTTCCAAGGGAGGGAGAGGGGGCTAGGGGGTGAGGGAGGCTCCACCGAGTGGTGGTAGTTCTCGACACCCACAAGTCAAAGCCCCGATGACATCGGGGTACTCCAAACCGCGCTATCCTAGATTCAGCGTGTCCGACATCCTCACCTCCATCGCTTCCCGGCTAGTCACGAAAGCCTTCGCGCCGCGGCCCATAGTGCGCCGCGAAGGGTCGCTACTCATCATCGAATCCGGCTGGCGAACCGCCTTGCTCACGGCTGGCGGAAGAAAACGCCGAGTCTCCATCGACCCAAAAAACCGCATCATCCGAATCCAAGATCGCCGCTTCTGGGCGTTCATCAGTCGCCAGGTCGTCGCCTTCGACCGCATCCACGAGATCATCTACTCCTACAACGACATGATGGGCAACGACTGGGTCTCCCACGACAGCGAAGACCTCTACAAAGTCGGCCTCTGGCTCGCCGACGACCGCGAAATCATCCTCTTCCGCTTCTATGGCCAAGGCGAATTCGTCAACAACTCCATTTGGCCCGACTGGATGATGTGGGACGACTTCCTCCCCGGCCAAATCGTGCAGCACAATCTGGACTCCGAGGCGTTAGGAGTGGCGGAACTCCTCTCCGCCATGGTCGGAGTCCCCATCGGGAATGGGCCGCTGCCCTGAAACTAACGAAACTTTTGATATAATGCAAAAGTGATCACAACTCCGCAAAAGCAGGGGATGCGGGTGTCGAAGTCCAAAGTCTTCATGTCGCGCCTGCTCGCCGGTATCGGCTGTTCGATCTGGGCCGTCACTTGCTTCCTGCTCGTTGCATCTTGGATCACTTTCGGCCTCGGGTTCGGCTTGCTCGTCGTCTTTGGGCTTCCGCTCATCGCTCTGATGAGCCTCGCCGTAGGGCTGGTGTTTCCGCCTTCATGGTCATCTCGTACCAGTCTCGCCGCGGCTGTGCTTACGATTTGCTGGCTCGCCGCATTTCCGTTATTGTTCAGAAAAACGACGGATTTGGTGGACAAACCTCCCTCCGACAACAGTTACATTGCTCCGTTCCAGCAACGGGAGCCTGCGCTCCAGCGAATTGTCCAACTGCTAAGCAAAGAGAGTGGGATTCGACGGGTGGACCTTGACTGGAGTGACCCGGCACCAGAAAAGAGTTCGGGTGAGCAACGCCGTTTACAACCACTGATCCGTAAGGAACTCGAAGCGGCTCAAGCCCTTGGAGCATTTCGAAACCCGGATGGAAGCGTTTATATTTTTGACTGGCGGCTCGGATCAGTAGGTTCGAGCCACTCGAAAAAGGGCTACGCCTACTGCCCATCACCCCCAACCCAAATTCTGCCCACGCTTGACCAGATGGACAGAAAACCTGGTCGCGAAGTTCATAGTTTTCGCCATTTACAAGGCAACTGGTACGTTTTCTACACCGTAACTCGCTGATGACGGATAATGTAAACGTGGTCAACCTCCACCTCGACCGGAGCGATTCTAAGAAGGCGATGATCAGCGCAGCCGGGAACGGTTTGCTTGTGGTATCCGCTTACGCAGGTGCGGGTTGGCTCGGCAACCAGTTGACCGGAGCGAGCAAACCGCTTGACTTCAGTGCCGCAGTGCTTCTGCCACTGCTCCCTTGGACCCTTTTCAGGAGCAAAATCATGCTCCAGCTCATAGCTGAAGGGCTTGTCTATCTGATTATTGGGGCTGTGATCAAAGATTTGCTGGGCTCAAGTTTCCCTGGCTTCCTCTCCCAATGGCTCCTCTTCACGCTCGGCTACCTGCGGATGGAGCGAGCCGACTACGCTGCTCAGAGCAAGCCAACGGATTCCACAAACCTCCCGCCCGGCCAAATCTAGCGGCTCCGCCGCGTAGGGCACGGGACCCGAGGAGAGGCTGATCCTAGAGCGAATGCGGCAGGATCGGACTCTCCTCGGGAGGGGATTGGCCCTGGGCTCGCGCGGAGCCCGGCTGTTTCTTAAGTCAGCCAACCGGCAGGGCCGCCGGTTGGCTCTTTAGGTTCGTCAAAGACCCATAATGCCGGACTGCACAATGGTTCCGGCCGAATTCTTCAGCGTGACCGGCATGCCTGCAGCTACTACCGGGCGGTTCGCAGTGGTGTATCGTTGTGAAAGGCGATAGTTGCCGAGCACGTCGGTGGTCACCACGAACGGCCTGTTTCCGCCGATGGTAAGGGTAAATGCAGACGAGCGAGGCAGGTTCTCACCACTTGCCTCAAGCTGAGCCTCGATCTGACCTGGTTTGTCGTTGACCTTCCAAACGGCTTTGCCCTTTCCGGTTCCGACGAGGTTTGCCCGCATGACAAGGCCACCAGCAAGGGCAACCACGGACAGAGCAGCGACAGCTGCCACGACGAGTGAGTTTCGAATCTTCATAGGTTTTCTCCAGCCACTCGAGATCGGTGGCTCAGAAAAAGGGATGAGTCGCAAAGGAACTTTGATACAATATTCGACGAAGACCGCCGGAAAAACAACGCGCAATCTTGCGCCAATGATCATTCTTTCGGCTCAGGTTCTCATTCGAGCATCGAGATCAAAAGTGTAAACAAATTGTTCAGCGCCGAAACGGGTCACGCTCCGCTCAAGCACAAAGCCCACGCGTTCTAAAAGGCCGCACGATCGAGAATTGGCAGACTGAGTCTCAGCTATGACCCTCCCGGCACCCACGTCCCACCAAAACTCTTCTAGGGCCCGCGGCAAAACATTGGCCATCACTCCTTGTCCCCAAAACTCGGGGAGCAGCATGTACGATACTTCGACATCTTTGCCGTCGTGGTGCGGCGTAAACAGGATGAGCGCCATCAGATCAGCGCCGGGTTCGGGATAGAATCCGATCGAGAGATTCGTCGGCCGCCCGCTAGGGGCTTTTTCCGACCAGCAGTTGATCAGGGCGTCTGCTCGCTCACCCGCCTCCTCATCAGAAATTGGCCCGCCTAAGTATTCTCGAACTTGAGGATCAGTCCAGAATCTTTTCAGGACCGGCCGCTCTTCTTCGAGAAAGTGATACTTTTTGAACCAGAATCGCTCTGGGTTCACTGCCTCAGCCGCTCCGCCAAGAGCCGGTGGAAGTGATGCGTCCCGATCTCGCGCTTCGGAGAAAACCGGCCCGTCGAGTAAAACCGCGACTTCATCCCCCGCTGAACCAGCTCAACAACCTGTTCGTCCTCGCGTTCAACCCGATCAAGCTCGGCCCCCGCGCCGACGCCGATCTTCGATTCATCCCAGACGTACCGGATGAACGACACCCGCGTCAGCTCTGGAGATATCGGACGAACAACATTCACGCTCAGCCCCCAAGGGTAGAAGTTGAGCATCTGGTTGGGGAAGAGCCAGTAGTAGTAGGCCGAGATGTTCTTTCCAAAGTCGGGCGACGACGCGGGCAGGTCAAAACACCCTTCGGTCCCCTTCGCCTCCGCGAGCTGCAAGTTGAACGAGTCGTAGCAAAAGGTGTTGTAATTCTCGTACTCCAAAACCTCGTTCAGCGAGGCGTGGATGAACGGGATGTGGAAGCCCTCGAGGTAGTTGTCGACATACAGCGCCCAGTGGCATTTCACCACGTAGTCGCGAGAGTTCGCCGGGTCGTGCCGAAACTCGTGAAGCGGCAACCAGCCAATGCGATCAAGCATCGGCTTGAATTCCTGCTCGAATGATTGATGAGAGTTGAGCGAAGCAAACAGCAGAGGGCCCCACTGGTGCAACGGCACCGTGGTCAGATGATCTGCCTCGCGAGGAAACCCGTCGACCCCTTCAAACTCCGGCATATGTTGCATCTGCCCATCCAGCCCGAAGCGCCGCCCATGGTACCGGCACCGCAGAAACCGCTCGTTCCCCGCCCCCTCACAAAGCCGCATCCCCCGGTGTGTGCAGACATTGCTTAGGCACCGAATCTCGTCTTGCGAGTCCCGCGTCAAAACCAAAGGTTCGTCGAGGTACCCCGGCAGCAACTCAAACGGATAAACCTGCCCCGGAACCTTGACCATGGAGTCATCGCCGATAAACTGCCAGCTAGGCGCGAAGTACTTTTCTTTCCCCTGGGTCCAAACGGAAGGGTCAGTGTAGTAGCCCGAAGGCAGAGTCTCGGCCTTTCGGATATCGGAATCAACTTGGTAACTCATGGCACTAGAATAGGTCGCAGGGCATACCCGACTCTTCGAGATGAGCGATCAGCTCAGAAGCGTGAGTCTTGTCCTTAGTCTCGACGATACAGGATATCGTGACCTTGCTAAAGTTCGGCTGTCCAAACGTTCGCTCGTGGGAGATCTGCTTAACGCTCGCCGCCTTCTCGGCAATGGCTTTGGTGAGCTTCTCAAGCCCTCCCGGGCGGTCCGAAATCACGGTCCTGAACCGTACGAGCCGCCAGTCGCAGCGGAGGCCATAGTTAATGACTCGACCCAGAACGGCGGGGTCGATGTTTCCACCGCAGAGCACAATAACGACGGTCTTGCCCCTCAATTCAGGAAGCTTATCGCCCACCAGAGCCGCCAAACCGGCCGCTCCAGCCCCCTCGACCACACCCTTTTCGACTTCCAAGACTCGGAGGATGGCGAGGGCTATATCTTGCTCGGAAACAGTAACGACTTTGTCAACGTGCTGACGAGCAAGCGCAAACGCATTGTCGCCCACTCGCGGCACCGCGAGGCCATCGCCCAGCGAATCGCCCATTTCGATCATGACCGGTTCCCCTTTCGCTTGGGCGGCAAGATACGAAGCGCACTGGTCGGGTTCAACACCAATCACCTTGACGCCGGGTGATTTGGTTTTGACGGCAAGAGCGAGACCAGCAATCAGGCCACCGCCACCGACGGGAAGAACTATGGCGTCGGGGATGACCTCCATCTGCTCAAGGATTTCTAGCCCCATTGACCCGGCTCCAGCGATGACATCGATGCCATCAAAGCCGTGCACATATGTCATCCCATCGCGAGCAACATACTCATCCGCCTTCTTTTTTGCCTCGGCAATATTCGCCCCAAATAGCTCAACCTCCGCCCCAAACTGCCGCGCTCTCTCCTGCTTCACCAGCGGCGCAACCACCGGCATCACAACCCGCACCGGGATCCCCAAAAGCTTTCCGTGATAGGCAAGCGCAAGCGCATGATTCCCCGCCGAAGCCGCAATCACTCCCTTCGACTTCTGTTCTTCTGAGAGCAAAAGTAGCGCATTCCGCGCCCCGCGCTCCTTAAAGGAGCCAGTCTCCTGCAGGTACTCCATTTTGGTGTAAACCTCGCACCCAAACATCTGCGAAAGGATGGGCGAGTGGCTGCAGGGGGTGCGCACGATGCCGTCGGAAATCCGAGCGGCGGCGGCAACTACTTCGTCGTAAGTTGGCCGGAGAGACATGCAGACAGTTTACTGTGCCAAAATCTCTTGTGCCCCCTCGTGTTGTTTTGGCAAGTGCATCGCCCCGGCGACAGGAGCTTTTGAAGAAAGTTGTCGCCGAGTTCGATGTCGATCCCGCCGACCTCGACGAGGACGCCCTTACTCTCGATGATCCGATTGCGACGGCCAAGAAACTTGCCCAGGCAAAGGCCGCGCTCGTCGCATTGCGGCATCCCGAAAGCTGGATTATCGGGAGCGACACCGTTGTGGCGATGCCGTTAGAGGACGGTACGGCGATCCAGTTTTCAAAGCCGGTGGACGAGGACGACGCCTTAGAGATTTTGAGCCAGCTCTCCGGGCGAATTCATTACGTGATCACCGGAATCGCCGTTGTCACTCCCGACCAGGCGGCAATCGCTCATGCAATCGCAGAAGTGGAGTTCAACGCTGTCAGCGACGAACAAATCAGAGAATACATCCAAACCGGCGAACCGATGGACAAGGCCGGAGCCTACGGGGCTCAAGGAATGGGCGCGTTTCTCGTCAAAGAAATTCGCGGCGACTTCGAGACCGTTGTCGGACTCCCGACCGAGCTACTGCGAAACATGCTCCAGGCGATAGACTATCCGTTCGAGTCATGAAAATCCTTTGCCCTGCCAAGCTAAATCTCTTCCTCGCGGTCGGGCCGATCGATCACCGCAAGTACCACCCCATCCGCTCGATTTTTCAGGCGATCTCACTCTACGACGAACTCGAACTCACCCCCGCTTCTGAGTTAACTTTTGAATGCAATGACCCTTCGGTTCTTGCTGAAAACACAGTCACGAAAGCCTGTCGGCTCCTAATGGAAGTCGTCGATTTCCCTCCGGTGCACGCCAAGCTGACGAAGCGAATCCCCAGCGAAGCAGGGTTGGGTGGCGGAAGCAGTGACGCCGCGGGCGTTCTTCGGGCCTCTCGGCAGCTGATGACCATGTCGATGCCGCCCCATGAACAGAGGGCGATTGCGAAGGCAATCGGGGCAGATGTGACGTTCTTTCTCACTGGCGGCCGAGCCCGGGTAGAGGGCTACGGAGAGCAAGTCACCAAGATTGACTCGCCAAACCCGCCCGAGTGGTACGTGGTGGCTCAGCCCGAGGATCGATGCTCGACGGCTGAGGCCTACGCCAAGCTGGATTCACTTTCGTACGAGTGGCGGGAGTTTCCTGCAGAAGATGTCTTGTACAACGACTTTGAGCGCGCTGCTCCATGCGGCTCTTTGGAGCTAATGGATCGGCTATTGGTTCATGGTGCGAAAGACTCCGGAGTGACAGGTTCGGGATCAGCGGTGTTCGGACGATTTTCTTCCGAACAAGACGCAACAGAGGCGGCAGCAAAACTCAAATCTGAAGCGCCTTTCGTCGCCGTTGCCCACAGCCTCTAGCGAAACGCCTTTTGGACAAAGTGGTACAGGTTGTTTCGCCACGTAGTGGCATCGTGAGCGTGTGAGTCCACATTCCAAATATGCGGAATATCATTGGCCTTTGCAAACCGATGAAGTTTTTGGCTAAAGCCGATCAACCCGTCCTTGTTACCGCAAGAGATGTACAGCAACTTGAGATTCTTCTTGCAGGCGGCTACGTCAGGAATGAGTAGATCTGGTGCCTTCGTGTTAGGAGCCGAAGAAAATCCACCGATGTATCCAAATACATCTTGGTGCGCCAGGCCAAAGTTGAGAGATTGGCCGCCGCCCATCGAGAGCCCAGCAACGGCCCGGTGCTTCTGCTCCTTTCTCACACCATATTTCGACTCGATAGCCGGGATTAGGTCCTTGAGCAGGTCCTGCTCAAAAACTGCAAACGCCGGTGCTGACCGAAAGACATCGCCAACCGGTCGATCATCCTTTTGTGCTCGACCATTGGGCATCACGATGATCATCGGCAGAGCTTTCTTGTCGGCGATCAGATTATCCAACATGAGATTTGGAGTGGCAAACCTCATCCATTCCATCTCATCACCACCAATCCCGTGAAGAAGATAGAGAACCGGATACTTCTTCTTTTCGGAGTAGTTGGGAGGAAGATAAACATTCGCCTTACGCTTCGTTCCTACAGTTGTTGAATCGTATTCGATCAGCTCAACTTTTCCGTGGGGGATACCTGGGCGGTTTTCCACGATTGAGTCGCTCAGATCAGCTAGCACTTGAATATCATCCGAATCGAGCTTGATCGATCCAGGACCTCCTTGCGGTTCCGCCATCGCGGTCACGGACAGTAAGCCTAGCACTACGATACTGAGCGTAATATTCATAGCCCGTTTTACCACGCTTTACAGGTAAAACCAATCGGTTTATGAGCCTCCCGATCAGCCTCCAACTCTACTCCTTGCGCGACGACGCCCCTAAAGACTTCCCGGGCATCATCGCCAAAGTCGCCGAGATGGGCTACGACGCCGTCGAGTTTGCGGGCTACCACGGGCATTCCGCGTCCGAGCTTCGACCAGTTCTTGACGCCAACAACCTCAAATGCTCCGGCACCCACACGATGCTCAAAGCCCTCGAAGACGACTTTGATGGCACCCTCGAAATCCACGCCACCTTGGGTACCAAAAATATCATCATCCCCTGGCTTCCGCTTGAGCTTCACTCCACCGCGGAAGCGACTCTTGAACTCAGCAAAGTGCTCACCGAGATGACCCACAAGGTCGAGGCAGCAGGCTTCCGGCTGGGTTTCCATGCTCACGATGCTGACATGAAGCCCCTCGACGACGGCCGCTCAACCTGGTACATCCTCGGCGAAAACACCCCTTCTAGCTTCATTCTCCAGTTCGACACCGCCAACTCGATGCACGGCGGAAGCGACCCCGTCCAGCCCCTCCTCGATTGGCCCGGTCGAGGTGTAACGGTTCACTTGAAGGAGTACCCATTCGACGGGGCCGCACTTGGAGAGGGCAAGGTCCCCTTCGCAGAAGTTCTCAAGGCACTGCCAGCTGCCGGAGCCGAGTGGATGGTTGTGGAGCAAGAGCAGTACGGGGCAAGAACTCCGCTGGAAAGCTGCGCGGTGAGTCTACAGAACCTGAAAATGCTCCTCTAATTCAGTCAAGAGTGTCAAGGTACAGATGCGTTTGATACCGAATGGCGGCAAGACCGCCATCCGAAAACTGCCGGTGCAGAGCCCTTAGATCTTCAATCGCGGTGCGGTCAAGCTCCGTCCCCGGCTTGGGCATATAAGATCTGGATCGTCCCAAGGCAACAAATGCCTCCTCGGTCAGGCACTGCTCGTAGTCAAACACGCTCCGAGAAACCGGCTTACCGAAGAACGTACTCACGTCTTCCTCGCGCTCGAGCCCCACTCGTTGAGCCTCAAATCGTTCACCCCCGTAGGTCGAAAACAGCGAAGTCAGTCGTTGCTGTAAGGGATCTTTCTTGTCGCGATTGTTCCAAAGAATAGCCACCTTCCCCTGCGGGTGAAGCACACGTTGGCACTCAGCGCGAGCCTGCCGAGGGTTAAACCAGTGAAACGATTGGGCGGCAGTGATGAGTGATGCGCTCTGGTTTTCGGCCGGAATCGATTCCGCAGTGCCTGCTCGGCTCGCATAGTTCTCATAACCAGCGCAAATTGCATCGCACTCCTGGCGCATCTCCTCACTTGGCTCAACTGCGGTGACTTCGAATCCGTTCATCAGGAGCACCCGAGTCAGGCTTCCGGTTCCGGCGCCGATGTCAATGGCAATTCGAGGTAGCTCAATTGGCAAGCTCGAAATGATCTGGGCGAGGACTTCTTCGGGATAGCTGGGCCGGCCAATCGAATAATCTCTTGCTCGCTCCGAGAACCGAGCCGGGGCTTCCTGGCAGAATTCGCTCAAGGTGTGTCGTCCATGGTGATCGCGGGACATACAAAACTGCCCTGAAACTCAGATTTACAGCTTCAGGGCAGAATCGAGATTAGACGGTTCCTTCGGGGAACCAGAGCTTTAGCTCGTTGGCAGCGGCGTCTGGGTCGCTGGAACTGTGGACGAGGTTGTCGTCGATGGTCAGCGCAAGGTCTCCGCGAACGGTGCCAGGGGTGGCGTCGATGGGGTTGGTTGCGCCCATCATGGCTCGGATGGCCTTGGTTGCGTTGGTTCCGCTCACCGCCATGGCGACGATTGGGCCGCTGACGAGGTAGTCGCAAACATCCTTGAAGAAAGGGCGCTCGCTGTGCTCGGCATAGTGTGCCTCAACGGTTGCGCGCTCGGCGTTGATGAGCTTCAGCCCGGTGACTTTGAGGCCGCGTGCCTCGACTCGGCGAGTGATCTCGCCGATCAGATTCCGGCTCACTCCGCCTGGCTTGATGAGTACAAGTGTCGTCTCCATTTTCCCCTAAAGGGTACCCGGTTGGAGACCCTCACAGCCGGGCGAGATTAGCCGTCACGATCTTGATGACCTCGTCACGGCTCAGTTCAGACGAGGCGATGAGCAACGTGATTCGCTCGACCTCGGGCTTCGACAGATTCAAAAAGTGACCATTTTTGCGAAGAAAGACAGAAGCAGCGGCAAGGCCGACTCGCTTATTGCCGTCGACAAATCCGTGATTCATCACAAGGCCGTGCCAGAGCGCTCCCGCCATTTCTGGCAAGGTGCCGTACAGATACTGACCTCCGAATGTTTGTTCGATATTGCGAATCGCCGACTCAATCAGTCCTCGATCTTTAACTCCTGCACCACCACCATCTTTCTGAATCAGAGCATCGTGGATTCGATGAACCTCATCGACCGTGAGAAATGTGATCTCCATCTCTCAAGTCACTTAGCGAGGTTGGTGAAGGCTTCATCGAACTGCTCTAGCGTATCTGCCAGAGCCTGCTCGAAGCACTGACGTCGCAATGGAGCGGAGAGGATCACTTTTCCACCTTCCAGCGTGAGTTCTAGATCATCGGAGGTCAGCCCCATATAGTCCCGAACATCTTTCGAGAGCACGAGTCCTTTGCTGTTGCCGATTTTGGTCATTTGTCGAATCATCTTGAAATCTCCGTTCCTACGAAGTATATACGATGTTATTCCACAGATTGTTCCCCGCCCCCTATTGCCCAGGCGGAACGAAGTCATCGGGAGCCTCGTCTGGAGCAGCAGCCCGGAGCTTCGCAAGCTTTTCCTCAAAAATCTTCATCGGCCGTTCTTCCAGCCCCGCTTCACCGCCAGCCAAGAGGCGAGCCAATGCCGCGGACTCCGCCCGCGAGAACGAAATTGAACCGACTATATGCTCCTCGAACGCCTCATAGGCCATCGGCGCAACTGCCTTCGCGCATTGCGCTAGAGCCTCAGCGTAAGCGCGAATCTCGTACTGCGCGTGTGCGTCTGCTCGTAGCCGAATGAAGTGGAAGAGATTGTGAAGGTCTATCTGCCAGTACCATTCCGTGTACAACGACAAAGGCAAATTCGTCCGCGCCAGCTCGCGCGCAACCCCTTGATCCAGCATCGAGGTGTAGCCCGCATACGCCTCCTTCTGCTCGCGCTCTAGCTGAGCGATCACCGCCATCGCCTCATCCAAAGGCAAAACCCCACCCCGCCCCTGCTTATTGTCCGAGCTCTGAAAAGAAACCTTGTCGGGCGAAGGCACATAAAATTCGTCCTTCATCACCGAGTACCGACCGCTAATCTCGTTCAACCGCGCAGTCCGGTGCCGGATCCACTGGCGCGCGATGAAGATTGGCATCTTGCAATGAAACGTCAGCTGAACTTGCTCGAATGGCGAAGTATGCCAGTTGCGAAGCAAATAGTGAATCAAAGCCCGGTCCTGTCGAACCGTCTTCGTCCCTTCACCATAGCTCACCCGGGCCGACTGCACGATCCGCTGATCGCCGCCCATGTAGTCCACTAGGCGCACAAATCCCTTATCAAGAACTCTGATCTCTTGATCAAGCATGGCTTCGGCTTCCGGGACGGTGACACGTGGCATAAGTGCCCCTGATTTTACTGGGTCGAGTGGGTCTCACACCGGAATCTCACGATTCTCGGCTATCATTCTAGTGTGCGCCGCGCCTTTACCCTTATTGAACTCCTAGTTGTCATCGCCATCATCGCGATTCTGGCTGCGATTCTCTTCCCCGTTTTTGCGCAGGCGAAAGAGGCCGCAAAGAAGACCAAGGCTCTTGCTCAGATGAAGCAGATTGGCACTTCACTGTTCATCTACTCGGCCGATAGCGACGACAATATGCTTCCGGCAACCTTGCGGGACACCACCTCGGCTCTTCCAATCATCTGGACGCAAGGACTCTACCCTTACGTCAAAAACGCCGAAATTTTTGTCGCCCCAGATGCCCAAGGTTCGACAATGGCGACCGATTGGAACTCGCGCCGCAACCAAAGTATTGGATACTCAGATGCCACTGGTGTCGACCCACTGAGCACTGCCGTGTTAGGTGCAGCCGGCCCCGGAACCGAAGGGTTCACGAGTGCAGCAAACTTCTCCGCTGCAGAGGAAACCGCTCGCACCGGGCTGATTGCCACCACCCCAAACACGTCAGTGATCACCGAAAAAGAACGAGGCTACGTGTTTAATCCCTACAACGGCGCGCAGCCTAGCACTGGTAACCTAGCCGAAGACTATAAGCAAGGCTTGCCGCTCATCGCCGATGTGAACATCGTGAAACAGTCAGCCATTATTCCACTCCCGGTAGCGGGTTGCGTCGCTGCAACTCCGGCGGGATATTCAAACTGCACCGGCCTTTTCCCAGCCCAACTAAAGCCCATCTACGCCAGGTACAGCCGAACCGGAAAGAACGACGGCTCAAGCCCAATCGTGTTCGCCGACAGCCACGCCAAGTCCATGACCGCAGCATCAATGAACTCGTTCGGCAAAGTCATCTGGCGATTCCGCTAAGAATCCCGGTAAAACTCCAGTTCGCCCCAACTCTCTTGTTCGGAAGAACTAAGTGGGATGGGGCGATTTCGCGCTAAAGGCTTCACGTTGGTTGAACTGCTCATCGTGGTCATTTTGATCGCGGTGTTGGCTTCTATCGCCGTACCCAAAGTCGGCGATCGCTGGAGATTCGCCAGCGAGTATCGATGGAAAGCACAGCTGAACCTTCGACGAAACGCCATCGAAAGATTCCACTCAGATACTGGACTCTGGCCAGCTGCATTCGGCGACGTCACACTGGGATCTGCTCCGGCAACCGGACTCGATGATTCAGGAGCGAGTGTAGCAATCTCAGCGGGATCTTGGAAGGGTCCATATCTGATGACTCGCGTCAGCAACAATGAGACCGTTCTTCACCCCCGAGTTCGCCTCGGGTGGAGCTATAAAACAACACCCCCGGGTGTTGGAAACCTTCGACTGAACACCAACAAACAAGCTCTCGATGGCACCAACATCGGTGCCTGGTAGCTTAGTCTCTCTCGCTCAACAGCTCAGGGAAAAGTCCACTTCGACCGCCCTTCGGTCGTTTAGTGTTTGCACCTCGAACTGCACCCCAAAGAATGTCGTTCAGGTGCTCGTCGATCTCGCTCTCTTCGGCATCCAGCGGAATCCGATTGGAGTCATTTGACCGGTAGGCGGTTCGGCCATTCGCCTTACAGACGATCTCGCGCGAAGGCTTGATCGCCGTGTACGGCTCCATGTTCGCCGCCGTTGGACCAAAGAACTTGAATGGAGGAGCAACCGCGTCGAACTGGCTCATCGGCGGCATTCCGAGCAACAACTCCATCGTTCGGAGCATTGAGTCCGTGTTGTAGAAGTTCGAATCGACAGTCCCCTTCTTGATGTATGGCGAGATCACGTACGCTGTCGATCGGTGCGAATCGACGTGATCGTAACCCGCCTGAGAGTCGTCTTCCAGAATGCAAATCGCCGTAACCTTCCAGAACGGACTGTGCGAAATCAGCTCAACCAGTTGCCCAACCGCATAGTCGTTATCCGCAACCATCGACTGCGGCGTCGGTTGGCCATTTGAAGTTCCCGAAGTGTGGTCATTTCCTAGGCGGACCATCAAGAAATTCGGCATCTCCCCTTTAGCCACAAACTCTGCAAACTCCTTCTTAAACTCCCCAATTCGGCTCGTCGAGCCCTTTGAGCCATAGGTCTTGCGACGCCGTGGCGAGCTCCAACCGTACTCATCATAAATTTCTGAGTCGGCATAGGTCAAGTCGTAGCGGAGGAAGTCGATATCCGAGTTTCCTTCAAGCAACTTCTTTGTGGGCCGGCTGTCGACGGTCGTCGGGAGCGGGTTAAACCTCTTGTCCTCCGCATCGGCGAACTGCATGAACATTCCGTAGTTACGATAAGAAACGCCGTGCTTTGCGCAGTGCTCCCAGATATAGCCGCTCGGTGGACGTGTGACATCATTCATCCCCAGAAGGTCAATCGGCACGCCGTTGTTCGACCCTTCAGTGTCATAGGACCGCCCTCTCCCAGAGTAGTTGGTTGGCGTGTTGCGCGAAGCATAGGCATTCACCATCCCGGTCGTCGACCAACTCCAGCCGTCCTGGCTGCACTCGGCGCAAACGTAGAAATTGTCCATCAGAACAAACCGCTCCGCCAGCGCGTGTTGGTTCGGAGTGATTTCGCGCGGAAAAAGGCAGACGCTCTTATCGCCGTTCCCCTGCGGCAGATCAGCCAGCACGTTATCGTAGGTCCGGTTCTCCTTCACCACATAGATCACATGTTTGATGCCGGGGTTTCGGAATGTCGGGTGATTCGCGGTCGTCAAGTCGGAGCGCAAGAAGTTGTTCTTTGCCACTTGCGCCGAGAGCTTCTTCATATCTTTCAGCATCACCAAAGGAATCCTTGTGAGGCTTCCGTCGATGATGTCCTGCCCATACTGCCCCCAAGTGCCGACCGGCTTGTGGTTTGGGTTCATCGCCTTCACGCCCTTGGCGCAGGTGACGAAAAGGTCTTTGTCGGTCGCCACGGCCTTGGTTGGAAGCCAGCCAGTTGGAACGAGGCCCTTGAGCGAATTGGTTTTTGTGTCCACCACGGCAACCGCGTTCATGTCCATCAAGGTTGCGTAAAGAGTGTTTCCATCTGGGCTGATCGAAACCGAGTTCGGTCCCGCGCCAGGCAAGCCGCGCATCTCGTTGGGCCTCAGAACGATCGTATCAACCACCGAGTCGGTCCGAGTATTGATCACCGAAATTGTGTCACTTCCGTAGTTGCTCACATACAGCTTTGACTGATCCTTGCTGAGCACCAAACCGTTGGGGTTCGCCCCTGTATGGATCGTTCGGATGACCGTCTTTCGATCAAGGTCGATCACCGAAACCTCGTCATCCCGCTCGTTGGTCACATAGGCGATCTTGTCCTTCTGTGGGCCGCTCGTCAGATTCGCCACCGCGAGCGGAAAACCGCCGACTTCTACTTTCCCTTCTGTGTCACCCGATTGCGTGTTGACAATGCTCAGCGAGCCCTTGTAGCTATTCGCCGTGTTTGTCTGGTTGTTCACCACCAGCAACTTCGAGCCGGTCGAGTTGAAGGCCAGACCTGCCGGGTACGCCTTCGCATCCACCTTGATCGTGTCCCCAGCCTCCGAAAGCAACCCGCTTGAACCCACGCCGTGCACCGAAACCATATCCTGATTCCCGCGGCTCACAAACAGCTTCGCCGCCGTCGGATGGTAAGCCAAACCGTAGTACAAAGCCTCCTTCGGCGTCGAATTCTTCTTCCCAAAATCCAAATCGCTCAGCACCTTTCCAGTCGCGGCATCTACCGTGGTCAGATGCTGGCGGTAGCCCGAGTCCGTGACCGTCAGAGCCTTGCCATCGGGCGAAAGAACCATGTTCACCGGATAACTCCCGACGGACGTATGCTCCCCAATCGGCGTGATCAGTTTGCCATTGACCAGTTGTTGCGGCGTCGCCATCTGGAGAGCGAGCATCGTGCTGAGAGCGGTGACGATCATGTTGCCAGCATATCCCACAGGATGCGGGTTTAAAGGATTCTTGACAAACTTAGCCCGTCGCCGATGGGCAGCATCACGGTTTCGACCCTCGGGTCATCGAACAGCTTCCGGTTGTAGGCACGAATCACCTCTGTGTCCGTATCGTGTTCAGCCGGGTCGATGACCCTCCCTGCCCACAAGACGTTGTCACTCATAATCACTCCGCCTTTGCGGACCAGCTTGAGGCACCTCTCGAAGTAGTGCGGCATGTTCGGTTTGTCCGGGTCGATGAAGGCGAGGTCAAAGAGCTCGATTTGCTGTTCTATGTGCGCATCCAGAGTTTCCAGAGCCGGGGCGAGACGGAGGTCGATTCGGTCCTGCATTCCCGCCTCAGCCCAATACTTCCGAGCGACCGAGGTGTACTCCTCGCTCACGTCGCAGGCGAGCGTATAGCCGTGCTCTCCCATCCCAAGCATCACGCTCAGCGACGAGTAACCCGTGAAGACTCCAATCTCCAGATACCGCCTTGCGCCAATCATCGCCGCGAACTGTCGCATAAACCACCCCTGATCCGGACTGATCTGATACCCCGCCCGCTCATGAGGGGCTGTTTCCTCTCTGAGGCGTCGGAGGATATCGGCTTCCTGTACAGAATGGGAGGCGACATAGGACTGCAGGTCGATAGAAATGAATGATTTGGACATTACTTGCCTTTTGTCTTCCCATTCAGCCCGTTCTCTTCCGAAAACCGAAGGAAGGACTCCAGTTGGTCCTCATTCGCGAAGGCTGTCCTTGGGATTATGAAGACTAGCCCTCCGGCGACAGTGATTGTTAGGAACTCACCGATCATCGTTATCTTCTTTACAACTTCCCAAGGATAGAACGCATTGCCGCCGGATGACATGCTACTCCGCAACCCACCGTTTGTTACCGCCACAACTCGATCACTATCCAAAAGAATTTGCTCAACGGGATCGTCGAAATACTTTCTGAATCGACGGCGGGTCTTATAAGAAGCGAGAAGCCAATCAATCGCCCAAACTCCGATAAAAACAAAGATTGGTCGGTACTCCCTAGCACTCTGCTGACCAAGATGCTCAAAGAAATCTGTTGCAAACCCCAGATAGATGGCTGCGAAAAACCAGAACCACCTGATTCCCAAAGGTATGGACCGAACGGTAACGTCGGCCAAGTCGTCGGACGTCAGCCGAAAGGGCTTTGTCTCAAACTCCGGAGGCGGAGAGGTCAGCACCCGCCCCCTCGGATAATTGGACTGTCGCATATTTGCAGTCTACAGGAAACGAACGGGGGGCTGATCCGTCTCTAATGACGAACATGAGAGATAGACTGTTGAGTATGAAACTCTTCTCAATCGCCTTCGCCTGCTCCGCCATTGCCAGCGGAGCGCTTGCCCAAGACGGCATGCCAGCAGCCGGAAAGGCCAGCGAGGCGTACCGCACCTACCGGGAAACTGTCACAAAGCCGAGCTTTGGCCTTGCAAAGGTAGAAGCCCTGATCAAAAAGTACAAACTCAGAGCCGACGATTCGGAAGACGGCAAACCTCTTCCTGCCGCCGAATACGCCAAGCTCTCTGTTCCCGAGCGGTTCACATATCACATGATCTTTGGTGAGAACTACAGCCAAAACTGTGACGCAATGCCGACCTTCGTAGACGAAGAAAAGCACGTCTACGCCTATCCTCCCGGGGCATTCCAAGATGAGCGATCCTGGAGCGATGCCCAGATGGCGACCATCAAGAAGAACCGAAACGCCTTCCTTCCGTTACTTCAGCAGACGATTCTCAAAGGCAAGATCGGGTGCAATCTCAAGCAGGCGATCATTGAGCTCCACGCCTATGAGCTGATCCCGACGATGTGCGAAGTCTACAAGAAGAAGCGTTACGACCACGACATCCTTTCCGTTCTCATGATCCTCATGAAAGAGGGCAAGTTTGCACCGTTCTTGGAGTCCGCCTCCTACAAGAAGCTGTACGCCGATGACGAGGCGTCCTACCAGTCGTTCTTGGTTGCCAACAAGGAGAACCAGGATCTTATCATGTCGCGTGCGACCGCCTACTACGCCTCAAAGCGCAAACGATGATCTCTTGGGTGGTGATTCCGGCGGGCAACAATCAAGTCGGCGCACCCGAACTGATCGATAACCCGCGCCGCACCATCGCCATCTCGTCCTTCGAAATCTCGAAGTACGAGGTGACGAATCAGCAGTTCTACGAATTCGTATCGGCGACCGGCTACGTCACCGACGCCGAACGGCTCCACAACGGCCGCGTATTCGAGCCGGGCCTGCGCGAGTTCAAATGGCTGAGCGACAAAACCGCCAACTGGCACTATCCCAACGGACGGTCGCGCGGAGGAATCCAGGGCAAGATGAACCATCCCGTCACCGGCATTTCCTTCCGAGATGCAATGGCATTTTGTACATGGGCTGGCGTGAGATTGCCGACCCTTGACGAGTGGGAAGTCGCCGCCCGAGGCGGTACCGACGGTCGCTACTTCTGCGAGCGCGCGGCCCTGCGTGAGTACGCCAACATCTGGGGAGGGCGCGATCACCTCAAAGCCGATACCACCGATCCGTTCCTCACCACCGCCCCGGTTGGCTCCTTCAAGCCCAACCCAATCGGCCTCTACGATGTGTACGGCAACATCTTCGAGTTCTGCTCGGGCAAGCTCCGCTCGGATACCCGGGACACCCAACGCCACTCCCGAGGCGGCTCCTGGTGGTGCAGCAAAAACTCCTGTTGCTTCTTTAACTCGGTGGACGTTGGCACCGTGAACGTTCGAGCCAGTTTCAGCAATCAGGGCTTTCGCGTCGTGCGCTCGAAGCCGCTGTCTTAGCCAGACCAGGCCTGATCGCTCGCAGTTCTTGTGCGGCTATACTGGGCGAATGATCGAACACTCCAAGTGCAATCTCTCTGGATCGAAGTTTGACGATGTCAACTTTCAGGGCTCGCTCTTCAACAACATCAACCTTTGCGAGTCAACATTTATTGACATCAACTTAAGCGGCACCCGGGTCGAGAATGTGAATGCCAGCAACGTAACATTTCACTGCGTCAAGTTTGCCGGGGCGGCAATTGAACGCTGCCTACTGGATGGCATGACGATCGACGGCGTCTTGGTCACAGACATGATAGCGGCGTATAAAAAAATGGCCAGCGAATAACTCGCTGACCATTTTGAAGGGGACCGGGAGTTCTCAGCGCTTAACGAACTGGAAGCCACGTCGTGCTTTCTTGCGACCGTACTTCTTGCGTTCCTTAACTCGTGAGTCTCGGGTCATGTAGCCGGCGGCTCGGAGTTCTTTCTTGAACTCTTCGTCGACGGTGACCAACGCTCGTGAGATGCCGAGTCGGACGGCGCCGGCTTGGCCGGTGATTCCGCCACCTTTGGTGGTAGCAACCACGTCGTACTTGCCTTCGAGGCCAAGTGCGACGAACGGGCTCATAACGAGAATCTCAAGGACCGGGCGACCGAGGTATCCCTTGAAGTCCTTGCCATTGATGGTGATCTTTCCTTCGCCTGGCTTGAGCCATACGCGAGCGATCGCGCATTTGCGGCGACCTGTTCCATAGTTTTGACTTGTAGCCATGCGTTAGTTCTTCTCCTTCTTAATGTCGTAAGCAACTGGGTTCTGCGCCTCGTGCGGATGTGAGGAACCGGCGTAGACCTTGCACTTACTGAAAATCTGCTTGCCCAGCTTGGTCTTTGGGCACATTCCCCAAATCGCCTTTTCGACGAGCTTAGCTGGATCTTTCTCGAGCATTTCGCCTCGAGCAACGTTTCGGAGTCCGCCGGGCCACATGGTGTGCCAGTAGATCAGCTCATCCTTCTTGTTTCCGGTAAGGACGGCCTGTTCGGCGTTGATGACGATGACGAAGTCACCGCAGTCTCGGTTGTATTCAAATGTGGGCTTGTTCTTCCCACGCAGAAGCTGTGCGACTTGAGCAGCGAGGCGGCCTACTGGGATGCCTGCAGCATCCACAACGTACCACTTGTGATCAAGCGAGTCTCCTTTATTCGTAAATGTTCGGTTCATTTTCTTGTTCCTATCTTTCCTAAATTGTTTCTCTTGATCGAAGCTGTTAATGTGGCACACCTACTCACCCTCTTGGGTTAGCCGGTGATCCCGAGGATGTCTTCCATAGCGAATTTTCATGAGACATAGTCCCTTCGCCGGTAGCACCTCTGGCCACTGGTACTTGAGCCGCTCCTCTGGTTGGAGGAGTCTACTGACCTCTACGACATCGCGGCTTCCACGTCCTACTTCTAGGATCGCACCCGACATTCTTCGCATCATTCCGCGCATGAATGCCGTACCCACAATGTCCACCCACACCTCGTTTCGTACTTCCTTCACACCAACACTGAACAGGGTTCTTGTGGTGTTAGTTACCGTAGGCTCCAACTCCTCGGTAAAGGCTCGAAAATCGTGTTCACCTTGAAGGATTCTTGCCACTTCCTGCATTTTTTCCAAGTCGAGCTTCACTCCGCAAAAGTGCGCGAAGCGCTCCTTTTGGGGGTCTCTTTCCTTGGTAACAATGCGATAGCGGTAGTAACGGTCAATCACGCAAAATCGCGAATTGAATACGTCGCTCACCTTCTGAGCTTTCAGCACGGCAATGTCGTGTGGCAGTCTGCGGTTTAAGGCGTAGGGCAACCTCTCGATAGGAATCTTGCAATCCCAATCCAAGTGGCAAACCTGGCCTTTCGCATGTGCCCCGCTATCCGTGCGGCTGGCTCCGATGATTTCGATTTCCTCGCCCGAAACTAGGCGAACAGCTTCTGTCAATGTGCTTCGGACAGTCCTCTGTCCTTTTTGTAAGGCCCAACCTCTGAAGTCCGTGCCATCGTAGGCAACGGTGAGTTTGATCCTCATTTTTCTTGATCCCCGACCCGTGTCGGGGAGAAAATCGTTTAGACGAGTTCGATGACGGCGGTTTGTGCTCCGTCGCCACGTCGGTTGCCGGTCTTTACAACTCGGGTGTATCCGCCGTTTCGATCTTTGTAGCGTGGGCCGATGTTGTCGAACAGGTGCTTGACCAGGTCTTCTCCGGTCAGCTTGTTAAACTGGGCTTTCAGCTGGGTCACTTCGAGTTCGGTCTTTCCGGCACTCATCTTTGCCGAAACGAGGTTGCTGCTGCTGTGGCCAACAAGAATCTTGCGGGCTCGGCGTCGCGCCTCAATTCCGTCCTCAAGCTTGGTGAGGGTGATGAGCTTCTCCACCATGCGTTGCACTTCCTTTGCCCGCCCGAAGGTCGTCCGCACATAACCGTGCGTGACGAACTGCCGTGAAAGGTTCGTGAGAAGGTGCATCCGCTGATCGGATGGCAGGCCAAGTTTACGATGGTCTACTTTATGTCGCATGGTTTGTTTTGTCCTTAGAAATCGTCGTCGTCGTCATCGAGCAGGTCGATGGATCGGTAACCGCCCTTGCTCGGCTTCATTTCGAGGCCGTGCTCACCCAGCTTGTCTCGCACTTCGAGGAGCGACTTCTTACCGAATCCACGAATGGCGGTAAGGTCAGCCTCGGTAACGAGGGCGAGGGCGCGGAGGTTAAGAATTCCGGCTCGGCGGAGGCAGTTAAAGGTTCGCTGAGAGAAGTCGAGTTCTTCGATCTTCACGTCAGGGACGTTCTTAAGAATCTCGTCTGTGCTCTGCTCTTCGGTTCCAATTTCGGCCTGGAAGCCAGCGGCTCCAAGTTCGAAGAAGAGTCGGAAATACTTGTCAAGAATGTGAGCTGACTGCGAAAGCGCATCGTTCGGAGCAATCGTGCCATTGGTCTCGATTTCGATAACCAGTCGCTCATAGTCCGTCCGAGTTCCAACGCGAGTTGCTTCGACGGTGTAGTTCACCTTGCGAACCGGAGTGAACTGAGAACCGACCGGAAGAAGTCCGATCACGCCTCGGTATCGCTCTTGCTTGTCAGGAAGAACGTAACCGACTCCCCAGTTAACAAACAGCTCGACCGAAAGGGTCGCCTTAGGGTCCGAAAGAGTTGCGATGTAAACCTCAGGGTTCACGATCTCGACGCCTTCTGGACAAACAATGTCAGCACCGGTCACCCGACCAGGGCCAGTTGCCTCAATCTTGAGCACGAGCTCGTCGATTGGCTCTTCGGAAGTCACCTTAACGGCAACATCCTTGAGGTTCAAAATCAGCTGAGTGGTGTCTTCCTTCACTCCAACGATAGGAGCGAATTCGTGAAACACCTTATCGATTCGGATTGCAGCGATTGCCGCTCCCTGAATCGAGCTAAGGAGCACGCGACGAAGCGCGTTGCCGACGGTCTGCCCGTAACCGCGATCAAGCGGCTCGAAGACAAACTTTCCGTAATCGGCGGAGAGGTGAAGAGAGGAAATAGCAGGCATGGGTTCTTTTTAGACTCGGCGTCGCTTAGGAGGTCGGCATCCGTTGTGGGCAAGCGGGGTGACATCAACGATGTGGGTGACTTCTAGACCAGAAGCGGCAAGAGCGCGCATTGCGGTTTCTCGACCCGATCCCGGACCGTTGACCTGAATGCTGATCTGCTTCAGACCGTGCTCCTGGGCAATTCGCGAAGCCTTATCGGCGGCGACCTGCGCGGCGAACGGGGTGCCCTTTCGGCTGCCCTTGAAGTTCACGTTGCCGGCGCTAGCCCAGCTGATCGTGTTACCGTTTGGATCGGTGATCGTGATGATCGTATTGTTGAACGAAGCATGAACGTGAGCCACTCCAATCGGAATGTTTTTCTTCTCTTTCTGCTTTCCTCGGGTCGTTGTTTTGCGTGCCATAAACTAACTCTTACTTCTTCGCCTTCTTCTTTCCGGCAACGGTCTTTGCCTTACCCTTTCGAGTTCGGGCGTTGCTTCGGGTTCGTTGACCTCGGGTTGGGAGGCCTCGCGAGTGGCGAATACCGCGATAGCAGCGGATTTCCATCAGACGGCGGATGTTGGTCTGGACTTCTCGGCGCAGGTCGCCTTCAATCTGGTAGTCCGCATCCAAAACTTCTCGGAGCCGTTGAATCTCGTTCTCGTCGAGATCCTTGATCTTCTTTCGAGGATCAATATTGGTCTTCTCCAGAAGCTCAATAACGTTGTGCTTGCCAATCCCATAGAGTACGGGAAGGGCATACTGCGCCATTTTTTCGCGCGGAAGGTCGATACCTGCAATACGTGCCATAAATTCTCTTCTTAACCCTGTCGTTGCTTGTGCTTAGGAACACTACAAATCACGCGAACGACTCCGTTTCGCTTGATGATCTTGCACTTATCGCAGATCTTTTTAACGCTTGCTCTCACTTTCATGATCTGAATGTCCATCGTCGGTCGTCTATGATGAATAAGGCTCGCCAAAACAGCGGATCAATTCACCATCAACCAAGGCTGACGCAATAGAGAATGATACTCAAGTGTTGCACCGTTTTGCAACCTCAATCCGTCTTTGTCTGTTTCGGGAGCGATTCAAGATCACTCAGAACTTAAATCGTTGATTTCCAATCACCACCACTCGGTCGGCATACTGCCTACCAGAGAAATAGTCTTTCCCGATTCGAATGACAACTTCTCGCGCGACTCCGGATATTTTCAGGTCGCTCCTAACGCGCAGGGTCACCATCCTTCCGCGGCCAGATGCAGCATCATTCAGACTGGCAGAAAAAGAGCTGCCACTCAGTTTTGCAAGGCCTTTGGCGGAGGGAATGCTTCCAGACATAGGGATAAGCGTTGAAACTTGGAGTGGTTCACCCGTTCTGCAATCCATCGTCACCTCGTAACGCATGGGGAAGCCGTCATCGCCGAACTGGAATTTCTGCGTCAGCACACTTTTGCCAGTTTTCTGTAGCTCAGTCGTTCGTGGGGTCGTCTTGAAAAACCGTCCGCCAAGAGTTGATGCCCCAGAAAACCGCAGGCCCATATCTTTCGTCACGGATACCTGATCAACTTCACGTAGCCCCAGAATTGTCGCCGCTGCCCTTATTTGAAGTTCGTCTTGTGATTTGCGTGATCCAGGGGTTTCGATTTCGCCAGGGTAGCCCACGACGCTCAGACCATTAATCTGCCCGCTAAAATCAGTCACTCTGATCCGCGCCCATTCCGAATCGCCCACCTGGACTCCCTTGTAGCTCAGGCTCGCAGAAAACAGCCATTCTGTCGTATCTGGTCCCAGTCGTCGTCCTTCATTCACCGCGACGTCGAAACCGGTCAGTTGGGAGGAAAGCAGTTCGGCTGCCCTGAGGGCGCTCCGCCTCAAGTCAGCGTGCTCCATCACGTGGGTCAAGCTATTGTCCCGAGGAATGTATCCAGTGACTACTGCCAGCCGACCATCTTTGAAGAAATTTATGTCTGGGAATCCACTCGGATAGCCTGGAGCGTCCGACTTAACTCGATATTGCCCATGGGCGTCCTCGAACGACAAGCCATCCAAACGGCACCAATTCTTGGCCTTTTGAGGTTCGAATCGATACTGATGCTTGAATTTCGAATCCCCGATCGTGGTGAGTTCCCAGAAAATGCCCAAGGAACGTTCGACGCTTTTTTGCGTTGGCTCGCTCAAGACAAGCTGAGTCTGCTGTATTCCTATGAGTCCCAAAATTAGAATTGTTGTCATCGTTAATTACTTCCTTTGAAAACGAGTAGCCAACCGTCAGTAGTCGCGTATGAGATTCTGTTCGTTGCCGGGACATCTTTTGAGTAAAGCCCCCGGAATCTGGCGTCGGCATCTCCAGTAATTGTCATCGGCTCAACCTGGACTGACAGAAGTGGAGCGTAATAGTACATCGAACCACCCGCTGCGGGATACTGGATGCTTCGAACTTCCCCGAAGTTACCTCCAAGGACGCTATTTTGCCCATCTGCATCGTCCTTTGCCTCACCCACGGGCAACTTTTTGTTAAGCAATGAGCGCGCGAAGCGATCAACGTGCACTCTTAGCCCAGTATCTGTTGAGATTCCATCGTTGATAGGGGTCGGAAGATTGCCACCACTCAAAATAATCTTGTTGAAGATGATCTTCTTAAAGCCAATTACGGCGCGGTCAGGCTTGCCAGCACCCCCGATCGCCGAAATCAAAACATCGCTGGTTGATGGATTTGCCTCATAAGCCGTGGAGGCGTTCGCCTGAGTTTGACAGGCATACAATACGGCGGCTTGTAGCGGATTCCGAATTGGGCGGTTTGCTAAAAGGGTCTGTAGGGCTTGACTCGAGACGGCCCCTGCCGGAGCCGGGTTGTTTCCGAAAAACAAGTTTGTCGCAGTACCTCGACCGTAAAAGGTGTAGGGAGTGCCGAAAGCATCACTGCCGGGAGCAGTGCAACCGACTCCCACTGGCTCTGCAGACCAGAATCCCCCCGGACGCCCGTGCGTGATTCCAAAGAGAGCAGGAACGGTGTCCGATAGCATCGCAGTCTTTATCTGTGATGTATACAGGTACCCCCCTGCGCCCCCAGGGTGATAGTCGACATAGTTTGCACTTGGGAACAAACCGCTTGTGCCACCAAGCAGCTGGTACGCTAGATCTGCCTCAATGCGGTAGGCCGTATTTTCAGCCCAAAAAGCCGGATTGGAAGTGGCATTGGTTGCAAACAATATTGCGTTGTTTTTGATTTGTCCTTCGAAGTTGCCCTTCACTAAGACGGGCACATTGCTCACCTGATCTCCGTTCAGTTTGTAGCTAGCTATGACCCTTAGCTGAAAGTTTAAATAGGTTTCGTGCGCAAAATTGGTTGTGTCCAATCTCAACTTTCGAGTCAATTGATGAGCCAATGCTTCAGATTGACTCGCGGTGGTCCAATCGAGCCAGTCGGTGACCTCAGTGTATCCCTGAACGCCCGAGCGTTTCCAAATCTTAAACTGCACACCGTTCATCACAAGGTCCGTGATGCCGTCAGCCGTCCCGACATTGAAGTTGAACTCTACCTCGCGATTTGTCCAGGATAAGGGCGTGTCAAGACCTGCCGCCGACCCTGTAATGTAGGGCTCGGTTATGGGATTGGGTTCTGGATCGGGGCCGCCTGTTGTTGCGCCAGTTGCGCTCCCCGTCGTATCCCCGCCCGATGTCACACTGATTCCTGTGGTGCCACCTGCGGTCGTACCAGAGGTGGTTCCGTTCGTTCCACTTGTCGTACCCGTGGATGACGTGGTTCCGGTCGATGTGCTTGTTGTCCCCGTGCTTGAAGTCGTACCTGCAGTTGTCCCCGCCGTTGCACCTCCGGTGCCACCGGAGGTGGTCCAGTCGCAGTTGCCTTCCCAGATCACTAAGCCGGTGTCTGGATCAATGACTGCGTGACAAGGGATATTCGGGTTGTACTTGACTTTGATCGATCCCCCGCTAGACAATATCCCGATTGCCGCCGCCGCCACCACCGCATAGCTCACCCACTTCATGACTTTTCACATTGCAAGATACTTTCGCTAGAAACGCAACATCTTTTTTAGCAACTTACGTATTTTTCCGTTTTCTTGCGTCCCATGCCCCAAACTTCCGCGAACGTGGTTGACTTTTGCCCGATTTCGTTGACTATATGTTGATGATCAATCTCAAACGCAAAAACGAAAACCAGTCCCGCCCGCCGTGTACCCCCTTGTACCCACTTTCCGCCCAAATCGCGGCCCCCGTTGAACCTGAATTACCCACTTTACCCACTACCCGTGTCACAAAAAGCCATGACATCCAATCGCGCCACTTACCGCCGCTTTCCCGCCCGAGAGCCTATTCGCGGCACCCGAAACACACTAACTTATAAGTGTTATGGACCCACGTGGATTGATTCTCGCCCTTGCCGTGATCGGAGGAGTTGTTGGCTACATGGCCACCAGCTCGACCGCGCACCAGTACAACTTTGAGCCCGATGCCAATAAGAAGTTCTATGTCGCCAACCTCGCCGACGGCGTCGATGCCGTCTCCGTCTCCACCGGCGGCGGAGCAACTTCCCAAGCCGTCAGTGTCGCAAGCCCGTCCATGCTACTTTCTCAGCGGCAAGTTGGCGTCACCTCGAACCCGAAGACGATCAGTTACAACGTCACTGGCTCAAACGGCAATTTTAGCGTCAAGACCGACGAAACGAAGCTCGGCTACCACAACCTCATCGTCACCACCCGAACCCCGTCGGGCGACAAAGTCGAAGCCAAGACCCTGGTCGGAAAAGTTGACCCAATGCTCGAAGTCGTCGTCGACGGCCCAATCAACGGCGCAAGTAGCTTCGATGTCTATGTCACAAAATCCGCCTCGCTAGCAGACGCAACCCCGGTTGCAACCTACAGCGGCTACGGAACCGTCGCCGAGCTGCCCGTCGGGTCGGTCAAGGCCGGCTGCGCCTACACGGTCACATTAACCAAGCCCGGTTCAAAGGAAGTTCTAAGCCAAGTCCAAAGCGACTCCGGACTCCAAACCGGCTGGTACCGCCTCCACGCCTTCACCCACAAGGCCGGACAACTGGTTCAAAGCAAATTCGACGTCGATGCTTGGCGAAGTTAAACTACTAGTCCTTGGCGCAATTACATGACGCCAAGGGCTAGAAATTTTTTTGCAAAGAGCCTAAACTGGGCTGTTATGCTCAATCGACGCTCCTTTCTCTGGCTCAGTGCACTAGGTGTCTCGACTCTTCTTGGTCTTGGTTGTGGCGGAGCGGCAAACGTCGGGCCTCCTCCCGGCTCCAAGCTGGTTTGGTTCCTCAACATTGCAAATGGTGCAGGCGATCTTCAGATGAAGACGGTGACGGACGCCGGGAAGCAACTTGTGTTTACGGCGACACCGTTCAGTGTGATTCACTCAGATCAACCCGTCCTAAGCGGCACAACCATCGCGTATGAAGTGACAAATACCGGCTCGACTTTCTTCGCCACGTCGCCAAGCACAACAATTGAACCGGCAACCCTGGTCGTCGCGTCCAAACCAGCGGGCGGATCCCTATCAGGCGACACCGTGAGAACGGTGCCGTTGCCAGAAACTGATAAGGCACAGCTCATGCTCGTCTGCGACGGGGCTTTCGGCTCAGCTACCACATTCGATGTGTATGTAACGGCTCCAGGGGCCGATATCTCAACCCTTACACCAAATGAAACCTATGGCAGTGCCGGAGTTGTCATCCCCCTTCCCAGCACGGGAATCGTGACCCCTCTTCAGTACCAGGTGAGGCTAACTGCCAGTGGAAGCAAGGATGTCGTCGCTGACTCCGGAACCATGGCTGGCCTCCGAGGGCCAGGTTATTACAAAGTCCACGCGTTCTACCACAACGGCGCAGCGGCACAGCACAGCGCCTATACGATTAACATCAATGGAATCTAGTTCCGATGCCGGAACGTGATTCGACCCATGGTCAAATCGTAAGGGCTCAATTCGACCTTAACCCGGTCGCCTGGCATGATGCGGATGTAGTGCATTCGCATCTTGCCGCTCACGTGAGCAAGCACTTCCATTTCCCCTTCGTCCAGCTTCACGCGGAAACGCGCGTTCGGAAGGTTTTCGATGATTGTGCCATCCAGCTCAATCCCCTTCTCCTTATCCGACTGGTCGTTTGTTTTGGGTTTATAGTGCCTGCGCCTAGCCATGTGCCTCTAGTTTACCAGTGTAGGTTGCTAACGTCAAAAGCGCGGGTATCGTAGGGTGGAATTGGCATGAAACGAAAGACCATTTTGCTCGCCCTTCCGCTCGTCTTGCTCACCGGATTCGCCTCCCGCCGCGCGGCTCTGCAACAGTACGAAATTCAAGACCCCAAGGGAGCAAACGGTTTTACGTTCGCAATGGTCGATGGTCTCGAGCCAATCCACGGCCAAGGCAACGACGTCTCCGGCTCGATCATGCTCGACTTGGAGCACCCCGAGAAGTCCAAAGGAAAGGTCGTCATTGGCATCAAAGCTCTCAAGCTCACCAGCGAAGTGATGACCAACAACATGATGGGTGAGTGGTGCCTCGACGCCGAAAAGCACCCCACAGCAACGTTTGAAGTCACGAGCGGCAAGGTGAAAAAGGCCAAGAACGGCGTCTTTGAAGGCACCGCCACCGGCAACCTCACCCTCAAAGGAATCACCAAAGTCGTCTCCGTCCCCGTCTCAGCGCGGATCGTGAAGGATGGCGTTAAGGAGCGATTCGGCGACAAAGGCGGCGACCTCCTCATGTTCAACACCAAGTTCTCGTTCAACCGCTTCGATTTCGAAATCGGCAAGGCCGTGAAGGAAACGCTATTGAGCAACAAAGTCGAGGTCAGCCTGACTTGCGCGGGGATGCTATACCGCTAGTCTTCGGTAGTCAGAATCTCTGGACCGGATTTTAGAATCGCGATCGTGTGCTCGAAGTGGGCGGCGAGCTTGTCGTCGGCGGTGACGACGGTCCAGCCGTCGTCGAGGGTGTTGACCTTGTAGGTGCCCTCGTTGATCATTGGCTCGATGCAGATGCACATGCCTTCTTTTAGCTTATCGCCCCGCCCCGGCTTACCGAAATTTGGGACGTTTGACGGCTCGTCGTGGAGCTTTTCACCGATTCCGTGGCCAACCAGCTCGCGAACCACGCCGAAGCCGTGGCTCTCGACATACTTCTGAACTGCGTGGCCAATGTCGCCGGTATAGTTCCCCGGCCGTGCTTTGGCGATGCCCTGATAAAGCCCCTCCCGGGTGACATTCAGAAGCTTCTGGGCGGTAGTCGAGATTTTTCCTACAGGATAGGTCCAGGCGCTATCCGCGTGCCAGCCGTCCTTGAAAACCCCGAAATCCAGCGTGACAATATCGCCTTCTTGGAGAACCTCATCCGTAGGGATTCCGTGGACGACAACGTTGTTGACGGCAATGCAAGTGGCATTGGGGTAGCCCCGATAGTTAAGGAACGACGGCACCCCACCTGCTTCCCTGATCAACCGCTCCGCTAGTTCATCTAACTGCTTCGGCGTCGACTTTCCGGGCACAATGGTCTCAGAGACCAGACGAAGTGTCCGGGCGACAATTCGCCCCGACTCCTTGATTTTCGCGATTTCCGATGCCTTTTTAATGGTTGCCATTTACTTGATGCTCGTCAGAATGTCTTGGTACACCTGTTCAGGGTCGCGGCTAGAATCCACGCGGCGAAGCAGCCCCAGCTTTTCGTAATAGTCCACCACCGGAGCGGTATCCGCCCGAAAACTCTCAAGCCGATTGCGAATCGCATCAGGCTGGTCATCCGCTCGAACCATGAGCGGGCTGTTGCACTTGTCACAGAATCCGTCGCGTGTTGGTGGCTTCGACTTACTGTTGTAATTCTCGCCGCACTTTGTGCATCCGAGGCGGTCCTTCAGTCGATCCACGATCAGTTGCACATCAACTTCAAGCGAGACAACCGATTCGATTGGCATTTCTAGCTCAGTGAGAATTTCTTGAAGAGCCTCGGCTTGCCGAATGGTCCGTGGAAAGCCGTCCAGGATGAAGCCCTTTTTGCGAACCTCGGGTTCTCGGAGCCGCTTGGCCATCATCTCAATCGTGACTCCGTTCGGCACCAGGTCCCCGTGCTTGATGTAGCTCTGGGCGAGCCGACCAAGGTCGGTTTGAGCTTCGATCTCCTTACGGAAGATTTCGCCAGAGGACAAAGTGAAAATCCCCATTCGACTTGCGAATAGGGCACTCTGGGTTCCTTTCCCGACTCCGGGGGGGCCAATAAAGATCAGTCTCATCGTTGAGCTTCCAAGTCCTATAAGTCTTATAGGACGTATAAGACTTATAGGCTCTGATTATGATTAGTCGTACTGCTTCATCAGCAGATTCGCTTCAATTTGGCGCATTGTCTCAAGAGCAACGCTAACCAGAATAAGGAGCGACGTTCCGCCGACCATGCCGACGCCGTACTTGTAGTCCAGCTTCGTCACCGCTGGTGTGATGTATTGCAGAAGAGCAACCAACGAGATGAATCCCGCGCCGACGATGGTGATCTTGGAGATCACGTCGTCCAGGAAGTCCTTGGTCTGCTTTCCTGGCCGAACGCCCGGAATAATCGAACCGCCGCGTTTGAGGTTGTTACTGATGTCCTCGACATTAAACTGGATTGCGGTCCAAAAATAGCTGAAGAAGAAGATCATGGCGACATACACCAAGCACCCGATGGGGTTGATGATGAAGTTGATCCCAAAGATCGGTCCGTTTGGCGAAGGGTTGATGTAGTGACCAAGTGAGATCAACATCTGTCCGAGCTTTCCGATACCTTGAGGATCTTTGAGTTCTCCGCCCAGCATGGTTCCGAACTGCTGAGGTAGGTAAATAATCGCCGACGCAAAGATGATCGGAATAACTCCCGCCATCAGAAGCGAGAACGGCAAGTAGCTCGTCTTTCCGCCAACTGCCTTCGTGCCAACCATCCGCCTCATGTGCTGAACCGGAATTCGGCGCTGAGCGGCGGTGAAGTGGACAATAAGCCAGGTAGAAGCCAGGAACAAAGCGACCAGAATGATGACGCTAATCGGCATGACCGCGCCGTCTTTGAGTCCCTGCATCAGCTTCTGCCCTTGGTAAGGCAAAGCGATCATAATTCCGGCGAAGATCATCAACGAAACACCGTTGCCAATTCCCCGCTCAGAAATCTGCTCGCCGAGCCACAACGTGAACATCGAACCAGCAGTCCAGAAGGTGAGGATGATCAGCTTGGATGAGATTGGAAGGGCTTCTCCAGCACCACGAACCGCCTGATCCAGCATTGTCAGGTAGCCCCATCCTTGCAGGATACACATCATGATCGTGAGACCACGGGTGCGCTGATTCTGCTTCTTCCGAGCATATTCGCCGCCCTCTTCCATCTCCTTCTTCATCTGCGGGAAAGCAGTGGTGAGGATCTGGATGATGATGGACGCAGTGATGTACGGGTTCATACCGAGCGCGAAGATCGAGAGTCGGCGCAGAGCACCACCACCGAAGGCGTCGATAAGTTGAAAAACTTGGCTCTTCTCAAGAGCTTCCAGCATCTTGTCCTCGGTGAAACCGGGGACGGGAACTGGGATGTGTACGCCAAGGGCGAACACTGCAAACATGAGCAGGACGAACTTTAGGCGGGCGCGAAGATCCTCGTCCTCCCAAGCAAGCTTAAAGATTTGCGTCAAAGGCAGCGAAAGGGATTTATCCCCCCCGCCGCCTGAGTAGCCGCCGCCAAAGCCGCCGAAGCTCACAGTGAGACTGCCTGTCCTCCGTTGGCCTCAATTGCTTCTTTTGCTTTCGCGCTGAAGCGATGTGCCTTGACCGTCAGCTTCTTGCTGAGCGTGCCAAAGGCGAGGACTTTGACTCCGTCGACCTTTGCGAGCGAAACGACGCCCTTAGCGATCAACGCTTCGATGGTGACTTCGTCACCAGCGCTGAAATGCTTCTCAAGATCGTCCAGGTTCACCACCGAGAACTCGAGGTGATTGACGTTTCGGAAGCCTTTCTTTACCGGAAGTCGGCGGAAGATTGGGCTTTGTCCACCCTCGAAGTTAGGGTGAATCTGGCGCCTGGCCTTCTGTCCCTTGGTACCTCGGGTAGCGGTTTTACCCATTCCCGAGCCGATGCCACGAGCTACACGTCGCTTTGGGCGAGTGGAGCCGGGGCTTGGTGAAAAGTTATGCAGACCCATGGTTACTTGTCCTCCGATTTCTTGGTTGCCTTCATTTTAGGCTTTTCTTCCGACGCCCCAGATTTAGCTTCCGTTGCAGCTTCAGCCGTTGCCTCTTTCTTTGCCGGAGCTTTCTTTGCAGGCTTTTCGGCGACAGAAGCGGCAGCCATTTGCTTAGGAGCTTTCTTCTTGGTCGGGGTTCCTTCAACTTCTTCAACGTGAAGCAGTTCCTTCACGCGGTGGATCATGCCTCGAATCACAGCGGTGTCGTCATGCTCAACAGTGCTGTTGACCTTACGAAGCCCGAGTGATTCAACCACGCGACGGGTTCGCCACTGGTAGCCCACGGTTGATCGAATGAGTTTAATGCGAAGCATCGAATTCTTCCTCCTTTCGGGCTTTCTCAAGCCACGGGACGAGTTGCTTGGTTTCGATACCACGTCGAGCCGCAATGTCCTCTGGGTTAGAGAGCGACTTGAAGGCTTCGATGGTGGCATACGCCATGTTGATGGCGTTTCGGCTACCGAGCGACTTTGCGAGAACGTTGTGGATTCCGCAAGCTTCAAGGCAAGCTCGGACTGCGCCGCCGGCCTTAACACCGGTACCCGGTGCGGCTGGTCGAAGCATGACCTGAGCAGTTCCGCTGACGGCGACGATCTCGTGAGGGATCGTCTGGCCAATCATTGGGACCTTGAACATTGCTTTCCGCGCAGCTTCCTCGGCCTTTCGGATTGCGTCGGGGATTCCCCGAGCCTTTCCGAGACCAACGCCGACGCTGCCTTTGTTGTCGCCAACAACGACGAGGATCGACCAGCTAGCGGTTTTTCCACCTTTGTGGGTCTTAAAGACCTTGTTTGTTCGGATAACTCGAACGTCGAGCTGAGGGCCTTCGGTATTCCGGCTTTCTCGCTTGCCGCTGAGTCGGTTCATCATTCTCATGGTTTAGAACTCCAACCCGGCTTCACGAGCGCCGTCCGCAAGGGATGCAACTCGGCCGTGGTACTGGAAGCCTCCACGGTCAAAAATAACGGCCGAAAGCCCTGCCTTCTTGGCTCGCTCGGCGATTGCCTTGCCGACCAATTTGGCGCCTTCGATGTTCCCGGTGGCCTTCAGATCCTTTTCCAAGGAGCTTGCGGCGACGAGGGTTCGTCCCGTCGTGTCGTCGATGATTTGCGCTGAAATGTGCTTCAGGCTGCGATAAACGCTCAAGCGCGGCTTTTCCGGAGTTCCGGTGATACGCTTGCGAAGGCGAGCGTGCCGTGCGAGGCGAAGTTCTTGTCTTGTTTGCTTTGCCATTGCTTAACTCCTTACTTCTTAGCCGAGGCCCTCTTACCAGCCTTGAGCTTGATGACTTCACCCTGGTACCGAATACCCTTGCCCTTGTATGGCTCTGGCTTTCGGACCTTTCGGATGTCGGCAGCGACCTGACCAACGAGGGCTTTGTCGATACCGGTGACGATGATGCTTTGGGTTCGAGCCTTGTCGTCGGCCTTGATCTCAAGGGTAATTCCCTCAGGAGCAGCGACCTTAACAGGGTGCGAGTAACCCATGGCGAGGTTCAACCCTCGGCCTTCCATGGTAGCGCGGTATCCGACACCGATGATGTCGAGTTGCTTGGTGTGACCCTTGGTCACGCCTTCCACCATGTTTGCAACCAGCGTTCGAGCGAGACCGTGCTGGCTGCGCGCTTCGCGCAGGTTGTTTGGCCGCTCAAGGTTCACCTTTCCGTCTTCTTGCTTCAGTGTCAGCAAGCGAGAGATTGGTTGCTTGAGTTCGCCCTTAGGGCCCTTGACGATGACCGTGTTGGTTGCTTCTTCAACCGTAATGGTCACGCCACCTGGGACTTCGATTGGCTTAATTCCGATACGTGACATGGTTAGTACACCTCACAGAGGACTTCGCCGCCGATCTTGCGTCGGCGCGCCTCGCGGTCGGTCATCAATCCCATGTTCGTGGTCAAGATGCGCGTGGCAAGACCGTTTCGGATGGGCTTGAGTTCGGTGACGTCCGAGTAGACGCGAAGACCAGGCTTAGAAACCCGCTTCAGCTCATGAATGAGCGGTCGTCGTCGGTTGTCGTACTTGAGAACAACACGAATGTTGGGAAACTTGGATTCAGTCGTGACTTCGTAGCTTTCGACATAGCCCTCTGCTTGAAGAAGTTTGACAATTTCAACTTTGATCTTCGAGTGAGGAACATCGACGCTAATCATCCGCGCCTGGCATCCGTTTCGAATTCGCGTGAGGAGATCTGCAATAGGATCGCTGTGCATAATTTGAAACCTTGCTGATTACCAGCTGGACTTAGTGATGCCCGGAAGTTCACCGCGGTGAGCCTTCTCCCGGAAGGACTGTCGGCAGAGGCCGAAGAAGCCGATGTAACCGTGTGCGCGACCGGTTAGGTTGCATCGGTTGTAGCGGCGAGTCTTGAACATGCGGTTCTTGATTCGCTTCGCTTTGAAGGCAGCCAAAGCCTCTTCGCGCTTCTCTTTTGGAAGTTCAAGGATTGCCTTTTCTTCCGCAATGAGGCGCGTCCACTTGGCCGACTGCACTCTGTGCTTTTGGATTAATGATTCTTTCGCCATACGTGACCACCGTTGTCGAGCAGGTACAAGTCGCGGCGGCGAACCGGCCTTGAGGTACTCGGGGTTAGGTTGTAGCGACTGCCGAGGCAGCCAACGAGAAATGATACCCCAAAAACTTTGCGACTTTTACTCCGCTTCATCCGTCGGCTTTGGCTTGCCAATATGAAGCCGAACCGGTTGGCCAGGGAATGGGTCGATGATAATGGACAGAACCTTTACCGTCTCCCCCTCAATCGCAGGCTCGTAGTGGTGCATCTCTGCCGCCCAGAACATGCACGCCTCTTGTTCGTCCAACACGATTTCTTGGTCATCGAAAATGATCTTCAGTCTTCCCGAAACGACCCAAACAAACTCGTCTCCCCGATGCGAACGCCTCGGCGTGGGCTTGGTGAGGAGAATCACATTTGGATTAAACACACCATCCCCAAAACGGGCCTTCATATTGGAAAACGGCGTAATTTCAGGCCCTATCTTGTTGAGGCGGATTAGCTCCGGGTCCAACGCGGGATCATCACCGTAACCCGCAAAATTGTTCATGTCCATCCACACGTAGTCACTTACCTTGTGGACGGCGCGGATGGATGCTTGGGGGGTTTCCGTACCCACAACAGAACTCGTCTTGACCTTCAGCGCTTTGCAGACCGCAACGATGGTGCTCAGGTGAGTAGGATGACCTTGCTCCAGCCTCAGAAGCGTATTCTTGCTGACTTGGGCGATATCGGCTAAGTCCCGTATGGAGTAGTTCTGCCTAGTTCGCAACCGGCGGATCCGATGTCCAATGACATCAAGCCCCGCTTGATCAACTAACTCCTGTAAAGTGGGCTTCCTGCCTTTGCGTTGACTCATCCGAGGAGTGATTATGCGTTGCTTGCGCCTCAACAATCACCCCGAATCCACATGAACTCAGAATAACCGCAAACTATGGGACAGAAATAGATAACAAGATTGGGACAGTAGCAGTTTTGAGCTTGTATGCAATGATTGCCTGGACTGTCCCCATTTTTAGCCATTGCTTGTCCCAATTTTGATGTGGAAACTGTTGCAAGTCATCCCGCAAAACGGGAAATCGGAACCATGATTACCACCCTGATCTCAGCTCTCGCCATCAAGGCAACTTTGTCCCCACGCCCTGCACCCATGTCGGATTTTGACCACGTCGCGGAAGTGCGCGTCATGCGCATTTTTGACGGCAAAGTCTACGTCGGCGGCAAGTTCGAGCGTGCTAACCGCAAGCTCGCCAATAACATTGCCGTCTGGGACGGCACCGCCTGGTCTACCCTCGGGAAAGGCGTCGATGGCCCCGTCCACGACATCTGCGCGGTTGGAAAGGACATCTACGTCTGCGGCGAGTTCAGCTACGCCAACAAAGGCAAGACCGATGCGGGAACCGAAACTGGACGAGTCGCCAAATGGGACGGCACAAAGTGGTCAGCGTTGGCTAAAGTGCCGGTCGACCGAGAAATCTTCGCCCTCGCTACCGACGGAAAGAACCTCTACCTCGGCGGAAATTTCCAGAAGATCAACGACACGACCGAAACCCGATCGATTGCCAAGTACGACGGAACCAAGATCACCGCAATGGGCGGCCAATTCGACCGAGGAATCATGAACATGGCTTGGTTCAACGGCAAACTCTACGTCGGCGGAATCTTCAAAGAGAACGGCGACGATGAATGCCTCAACACCGCAGTGTGGGACGGCAAGGCGTGGGC
This sequence comes from Fimbriimonas sp., assembly GCA_965248555.1. Classification (GTDB taxonomy): domain Bacteria; phylum Armatimonadota; class Fimbriimonadia; order Fimbriimonadales; family Fimbriimonadaceae; genus Fimbriimonas. The sequence goes on from CBDFJP010000002.1 coordinate 1,804,632, forward strand.
AGAAGTGCCGGGCATGCCTAGCAGCTGCTACCAGATGCGAACCGACGGCAAAGACCTCTACGCAGCCCCATCCGGCGGTGGAGTCTTCAAACTTGATGGTGCGAAGTGGACAAAGGTCGTAGAGACCGGCGGGCAAGTCTTTGGCCTCCATGCCGAAGATGGCAAGCTGTATCTTGGCGGAGATTTCACCAAGGTGAACGGGAAGGACACATACCAACTCGCCATTGTGGATGGTAAGAACACCATCACGATTCCCGAAATTCGATACGCTCGCCACCGAGCCATCGTGCCTTTCGGCGGAGCGTTCCTCGTTGGCGGCAACTACTCCGATGTCCAAGGAGCCGACTACCTAGGCGGCATGCTCAAGTGGGACGGAAAGAAGGAAATCGACGCCCTCACCAAAGACTGATCGCGCAACCAAAACCGATCCGCCTCGCGTAGACTCTACGCGGGGCATTTGTATGGCAAAAAGTGCAGATAACGAATACTTTGCGGGCTGCCTGCTTGTCGGCGCAACGGCACTGCTCACGCTTCTTCCACCTATCGTCTACGTCGCCATCGACGGATCCGATGAATTCCCCCGCATTGGTACCAACGAAGGACTCCAAGACCTGATTCTGCGTTCCGCAGGATTCTCCAGCTTCTTCGGCATGATCCTCTCCCGACTCGGAGGGTTAGCCGGGGCGTTTGGCTCAATGGGCGGATTCCTTTGCGGAGCCGCGTACTGGTTCCTTGCGATCCAGCAGTCGTTTGTTAAGACACTCGCGAGGTACGACCAGCCCACCGAGTACCCCGACAGCACCGTCTGGCTCGTTCCGCTAGCGTGGATCGGCATTGGAATCATTGTCAGTTTTGTACCAATGTTCAAGAATCCGCGCCTTAAGCATAAGGAATCGTAAGCCAACCTGCCGACATTTCTACTAGGTCGCAGTGAGTTACGCAAACGGAGCCAACGCATATCGAAAGAACGCCGCAATGGGCGCCTCGCCAGTCCAACTGGTAGTCATGCTCTACGACGGTGCCATCCGCTTCATGGAAGAAGGCAAACGAGCCATGGCGGAGAAGAACTACGAGCTTCAGAACGAGAAGCTCCAACGTGCCCAAAAAATCGTGATGGAGCTGATGGGATCGCTCGACTTTGCCCAGGGCGGCGAGGTTGCGAAAAACCTTTTGAAGCTTTATGAGTTTGTTCTTTCCGAAATGGTGGAAGCCAACATCAACGATGATCCCAAACGCATTGATAACGCTCAATCGACGATGAGGGAGCTTCGCGAGGCGTGGGCGACAATCCAATCACAGGGGGCCCAAATTGCAGCCTAACGAAGTCTCGAACTGGTTCGTCCTCACCCTTTCCGCCGAACAGGCGGCCCGCGATGAGGACTTCGAGCACCTGGACGTGCTCCTGCGCCGCCGGGAAGAAATCCTGGCGCGTTGGGACTCAGAAGGTGCAGTGTTCAACCTGCGCCAACAAACCGAAATCGAGTCCGCCGAAAACCGGCTCCTCGCCGAAATGGTGAAACTCCGCGACCGAGCAGGTTCCAGCCTCCGTGCCAGCACCAAGCGAAAAGAAGCCGTCGCGGCTTATCAAAATTCCGCATAGAAAAACTCCCTTGCCGACCAGTCGGCAAGGGAGTTTATCGGTGCTTGGTTTAGTTCGTCTGCTTCTTAGCAGTTAGGATATTGACCTTATCGACCGCCAGCGAGAATACGCCGGGCATTCGTCCAGCTCGAACAGGAAGGGTGCCTCGGACGACGATATTAACACTGCCAGTCGTAGAAACGAACTTCGCTATCATTGCCGGAGTGAACTCCGTCGTACGAGTCTGCCGTACGCTCGTCAACCCAACCGTGTCGATCTGCTCATACAAGCCAGTCGTGACGTTCAGTGCATAAGCCGCAGCCGTTGCACCAGAAACACCCGAAACAGAGTAGCTCACGCGCATCGTGTCGATGTCGGTATAGGTCAAACCGAAGAGCGTGCTGACTCCAGCAACCTGCCCAAGGCCCCGAACCGATTCGCTACGAACCACGTAATTGTTCGTATCGTCACTGAACAGACTTGGTCTGTCACCGAAGACCAACTTTCCGCCCGAAACCGAAGCAGCGGTTGGAAGTGCCTTGTCAAGGGAAGTGTCAGGAAGTGAAACGACGAAAGACTTGATGTAAGTCTGCCACTTGTTGTTGTCGCCAGCACCCATGCCGACGGCCCAATACTTTCCGACCGTCGACGGATCTTGCTCGACATCAAAGTAATCGCCCCATCGAGAAGAGAATCCGGAATATTGTGTTCCGGTGGAGCTATCGAGCACCACGGGAGCACTCATTGCGCCCGGCGGATCCGAAGGTCGACGTCCACATCCAATCAGCTGACCAGGAGTGCTGGTGCCGATCTTGGTGAAGGCCAGGGCGATACCTCCCTTGCTATCCAAAGCGACAGCCGGGAAGTTGTACCCATGCCCGGCAGGCGGGTTAACCTGACCAGCTTGGGTAAGGGTCGGCAACGTCGAACCAACGGGCCAGTTATTCGTCTTAAACTCGTACCATCGGGCCGCTGGACGTCCATCCGAAGCTGCCACACCAGCGCAGTGGCTGGCAACGAGCCGACCATTGATCGTAGCCGAAGTCAAGATTCGCGGATCATTGTTCTGAACCGGAATCCCGCCAGGTCCCTGAATCGTTCCGTTGTAGTTGAACCATTGCGGAACTGCAACGATAGTCTGCTTCACGCTAAATGCGCTGGAGGACTGTCGTTCCACCGCAGTGATTCGCACCGAGCTATTCGACTCTTGCGATACGGCGTACACGACCGGAGTCGTGCTGTCGTAGGTCTTCGCAAGCTGAACCGTAAAGTCGTCTGCAATTGTAAAGGAGAACGGAGTGGCGGTTCCACCGTAAAGGGTGGTCTTGTCGAACGCCATGATTTGCACGCCGTTAAAGCCCGAGCTACCCTCCATGGGGAACATGTTTCCGCTGAAAACAATCATGTCCTTGTTGTAGCCAAAGCCAGGGTAGTCCAGCCAGTAGTTGTTGCTACCGACGGTTTGCTTGTTATTGACTTTGAACAGGGACCAGGTTCCCGTTGGGTCGGCGTCATCCGAAACTGCGATAAGGAAACTACTAGTACCGTTTGAACCAGTGTCGTTGACACCTAGATCGACAATCACGAATCGCTTCGAGATTTGGTCGTAAATAACCTTTGGGTCAAAATCGAATGCTTCTGGGCTGACCGAGGCAAAGAACTGCTGCCCCGACTGCTGGAAGGTCTTATTGCCTGCTTTCGTAAAGAATGCGATGTCGGCGTTGACGACTTCGACGATGTGACTTGGTCCGACCGCGATATCCGGGTCGGGTGGCTCCCAACCGGTCGCTCCGATTCCAGGGAACAGGAAGCCAAAGTTGCCAATTCGTGGTTGCTCAAAGATGCCGCCCAGAGGAACGGAAGAACCTGGACCCGGGGCAAATACTCGCTTAAATCCGTGCTCTGGAATCTTTCCTGGTCCTTGATGCGGTGCGATCTGAATCGCAAAATCTTTGGTGTTGATCTTCACCGCAGGCTTCGACGGCCCTTGACCGTGTGCGGTGACTTGCCCCAAAGCCGTTGCCGTAGTACCCAGCACAAGCCCTGTGAGCGCAATTGATAGTGACATCTTCCTCATGTTGGAGATACTCCTACTCCCTATCATGACTCGTTCTATCCCAATAATGCCAGCTACCCGAAACTTTTCTAGCACTGAAAAAGAAAGCAGGCTTCTTGAATCTTCAAGAAGCCTGCACTCAACCCGCCGGATTCCCTAAGGAACCGGTGCCTTTTGTAGGCTGAGAATGTTGACGACGTCGAACCCTAAGGCGAAGACACCAGGCATTCGGCCCGCTCGAACCGGTAGAGTGCCCCGAATCACGAGGTTCACTCCACCCGTCGTCGAAACGAACTTGGCGATTTGAGTTGCTGATAGGTCCAAAGTGCGCGTGGTTCGCGCCGTCGACAGTCCCATCGAATCGATTTGCTCGTACTGCCCAGTCGTCACGTTCATAGCATATAGCGCTGCCGAAGCACCCGCCTGACCGCTCGCAGAGTAAGTCAGTCGCATGGTATCAATGTTCGTGTACGGCATCGTGAGCAACACGTTGATTCCGCCGACCTGTCCAAGCCCTCGGACTGCTTCGCTTCGAACAACAAAGTTGTTCGTGTCATCCGAGAACAGGCTCGGTCGATCTCCAGAAGCCAGCTTTCCACCAGAGACACTCACCGCAGAGGGAAGCGTCTTGTCCAACAAAGCGTCTGGAAGTGCGACGGCAAAGGTTTTGACGTAGGTCGTCCAGCGAGTGTCCGCTCCCGGCCCCATACCTACCGCCCAGAACTTGGATTCATCGACTGGATCAAGTTCAAGGTCGAAATAATCGCCCCACCGACTCGTAAAGTCTCCATTAACAGAACTCTTTGCTTTCTCTAAGACGATAGGCGCACCCATGACCCCAGGAGGGTCGGAGGCCTTTCGACCGCAGACCATAACGTCACCTGGGGTTGATTTGCCCAACTTGGAGAACGTTGCCGCGATGTTGCCGCGCTTGTCGATACACAACGCTGGGAAAGTGTACGCGTCCCCAGCAGGAGCAATGAGCGAGCCTGACTGATTAAGGGTCGGCGTTCCGGCGGTTGGCCAAGTATTGGTCTTAAAGTCGTACCAACGAATCGAGGCTAGCGTGCCTTGGCCTGTTGCACCAGCAACATGACCGCCCAAAACTCGACCGAGTCGGCTACAGGCGTTAAAGATTCGACCATCTGCGATGTTATCTACCCCCTTACCATCGGCAAGAGTGGTCTCATCCTCTGCGTACTCCCAAGTTGGAACCGGAACGGAGAACTGACTCATTGAGACGGTGGAACCGCTCAAACCAAGCGCTGTCAACCGAACTGTGGAACGGGTGTCGGTATCAAGTCCGTACACATAGTTCGTGGTAGCGTCGTATGTTTTCGCAAACTGACAGGTGCCACCGTTAGTCTTAAACTTCGTTGGGGTGACAGTTCCACTGTACAACTGCGCCTTTGGCAGGCCCACGATCTGGATACCGTTATATCCGTCGCCGTTCGCAAATCCAAACATGTTCCCCGACAAAGTCACCAAGTCCTTGTTGTAACCTAGTCCTGGATAGTCGAGCCACCAGTTATTTGAACCCGATGTCTGCTTAACGTCGATCTCAAACTGCTTCCAAGTACCGAGCGGAGTTCCCACTGGTGAAACTGCCATCAAAATCGCAGATTTCGAATTGTTGAAGTCGAGTCCGAGAACGATGAAGATGAAGCGTTTGGCGATCTGGTCGTAAATTACCTTCGTATCGGAGTGGAACGACAGAGTGGTTACTGGCTGGAAGAAGTCCTGAGTCGTCTGCTGGAAAAGCTTGGTTCCGTTCCGATCGAAGAATGCGATAGAAGTATTGACGCCTTGCACAATGTGCTTGTCACTAACCGCAATATCGGGGTCGGGTGGCTCGGCGCCAGTGTAACCCATGCCTGAGAAGAAAGGGCCCAAAAGCCGAACCGGTGTCGTCGACGAGCGACTCTCGGAGAACATCGATCCCCCAGGTCCTGCCGGAGGAAGGTATCCGCCCTTATCGTGCTCGACTCGTGGCGGAAAAATTCGCACTGCCGAATTGATCTGCGGCGAGAAGCTGGCGGTGTTAACGGACACCCCTGTGATCGCAGTCCCAACTTGACCAGCTACGGTGGTCGTTTGAGCAGAGATCATCGACGAGCAAGCTAAAGCCAGCGAGATGAACCCTATGTTCCGATTAAAAATTTTTGACAGCATTTTGGACACCTAGGTCTGAATCTGAATTATAACCCAGTTCTTCAGATTTCCGAGTGTGACGAGCAAAACTTTTCTCTGGTAACCTCTCTGAATGCTCTCTATCGAACAGCATGAAGCGCTGTCTAAGGCTCGCCCGCGCCTGGACGCTATTGGAGGTCATCTTTGACCTACCTTCACTCAAATCCCAAATAACCCAGCTCGAAGAGCAGTCGGCACAACAAGATTTCTGGAACGATCCCACTGCGGCGAACAAGGTCCAACAAAGACTCAGTCGCCTCAAAGGAATCCTCACCCCGTTTGCGGTCCTAGATAAAACGGAAAAAGATATCGCCGAGCTCTATGAAATGCTAAAACTCGAGCCAGATGAAGCCCTTGAAAAAGAGGCGGATTCGATGGCTATCCAACTCTGCAAAGACTTGGACAACTACGAACTTCAGACCCTTCTGAACGGCGAATACGATGGGCGCAATGCGCTGCTCGAAGTCAACGCCGGTGCGGGAGGCTCGGAGGCCTGCGATTGGGCATCCATGCTCTACCGCCAATATCTCCGATGGGCGGAGCGCCACGGGTTTAAATGTGACCTCATCACCGAGAACCCCGGCGACGTAACCGGCTATCGAACGGTGCAGATTCTCGTGTCGGGCCTCAACGCCTACGGCTACCTGAAATGCGAAGCCGGAGTCCATCGGCTCGTCCGAATCTCGCCCTTCGACTCGGCATCCCGAAGGCACACTTCGTTCTGCAAAGTCGAAGTCCTGCCCGAAATTGATGAGACCGAAGTCAACATCAACCCCGACGACCTCAAAGTGGAAACACTCAGGGCCGGAGGAGCAGGTGGACAGCACGTCAACAAAACCGAATCGGCGGTGCGAATCACGCACCTTCCGACCGGAATCGTCGTCAACTGCCAAAACGAGCGAAGCCAGCACAAAAACCGCGCCTCCGCAATGTCAGTCCTCCTCGGAAAGCTGATGGAGCTCGAAAAGGCGAACACCGCCGACAAGCTCAGCGACCTCAAAGGTGACGGTGGACCCGCGGCCTGGGGTCGTCAGATCCGCAGCTACGTCATGCAACCGTACACGATGGTGAAAGACCACCGTACCGGACACGAGACCGGAAACGTCACAGGTGTGATGGATGGCGACATCGACGGTTTTATCGAAGCGTTCCTCAAAAAGGCACCTTCGGAAGACAGTTATGTTGAATAGTTAATAGCATGATTTCCGCCCTGATCGGTCTTGCCGTACTGAACCAGAAGGCTCCCGCCGTGGACTACAGCGTCCCGCTGGGAGCCTCCACCCAGTTCCATCAACTGGTGAACCAGGTGAAAACAAAGCTCGCCGCCAAGGACTTTGCAGGTGCCTCAACGCTGGCAAAAGGGCTTCCCCAAGGGGTCATCACCTATCGATTCAACTATTCCAAAGTGCCAAAGGATGTGCTTGAATCGTACAAGCAATCAACGTCCTTCGCAATCGATGCCTGGCAGAAAACCCTCGATGGTAAAGCGACGCTGGTCGAATCCAAGAACGGGGTTCCGAACATTTTGGTCAGCTTCGAGCCCGTTCTCCAAAAAACGGCAGATACAGGCGAAGTACCCGGCGTCGCCGTCTTCTACGGCTCGGCGGCATCCGAGCCAAGAGTCGAGGCCGTAATTGGGCTGAAAAGAACCGCTCAACTCCTCGAAACCAAATCGACCGAAGTCTTCGATGAAGTGATGTTTGGCGTCGGCAGCTACCTCGGCCTTGCCCCTTCGCCAGTTCCTGGCTCTGCCATGGGCAGAACCAACGGCCGGATGCTCGGGATGAACCTGGTTAACCGCGATGAGGCGATGTTGACCGAAGCAAATTTGCGCCTGGCAAAGGCACTCCGAGTCGCGGCCCTGGCAAAAACCGTGGTCAAACCCACCAAACCCCGCCTCGAACTCTCCGACAAAACATTCCTGTTCAAACCCGCCTTCCAAGGCGACACCGTCTACCAGTTCGTGACGGTGACAAATAAAGGCGACGCCCCCCTTCAGCTCAGAGCTTTCGGAGACTGCTCGTGCATCTCCGGCGATGTGCTCCCCTCTCTGAAGCCCGGCGAGACCACCGCCCTCAAGGCTCGATACCGCACAGACGAGATTGTCGGAGACATTGAACACAACGTCGTCCTTTTCTCGAACGACCCCGAACAGCCGTCGCAAAAGTTTCCCGCAAAAATTCACGTCGACCCCCGAGCCGAGGTCATTTTCCCCTCTTCCGACACCCTCCTCATGGATGCCGGAGACAAAAAGCTCACCTTTTTCATCCACTCCGCGGAGCCAATTTCTTGGAAAATCCTCGCCGCCCAGCTGATACCACTCGACAGCAAAGTCGTTTACGAGCCGTTTGAGGGCGACGTTGCCGACTGGAAAAAAGGCGGACAGAACACCCATGTCAAAGGCTATAAAGTCACCACCGACTTCACTTCCCTGCCCGAAAACCAAGTGTTCGGCAGGATCATGATGACCGTTTACGTCGCCCTCTCCAACCCGAATCTAAAGCTCGTCCGGGCTCCGATTTTCATTCAAAAGGGCATCGTCGCGCAACCCGAGCGAATCTACCTCGGCGCACCGACCGGCCCAGTTGACACCAACTTCGTCCTCATGCGCCCCGGAAAGCCCTTCAAGATTTTGAGCACCACCTCGGACTCCAAATTCGTCACCGTCCAGGTGATTTCTAACAAGCAGAACGCCGAGTACACGATATCCGCGAAGTACGACGGGAAGGCCCCCGAGCATCGCCTCGACACCCAGATTCGGGTGACGACCGACGATCCCAAGCAGCCGGTCATCCTGCTCCCCCTCACCACTGCCCAGTCATGAAATGGCTCCTCCCCCTAGCCGGACTGGCGCTCCTCGGCCTTGGGGTCAGTAGCCAGCCCGCGGATGATGTCTACGTCATCGTCACCGGCGGCGCCCGTGGGAACTTGGCTCCCTGCGGTTGCACAAAGCCGATGACCGGAGGTCTCAAACGCATGGCAAACATGGTTCGGGAGCTGAAGACTCGCTACAGTGCCTTGTGGATTGACGCTGGCGACATCACCAACGCTCCAGGTCGGCAGTCGGAACTCAAGGTCGAATCGTACGCGCAGGTCATGGGCGAGCTAGGTGTCGATGCCTTCACAATCACGCCCTCCGAGCGGTCGCTCGGCGAAGGAATCATCCTCTCGATGAAGTCCCTTGCCAAAGGAGTCGCGCTTGATCCTGCCTCCCAAGACTCAGTCACTCTGCGCGACTTACGAGTTGCCGTCGAAGTTCCCGGCTTTCCCCACCCGCCCGTCGACATCGTCGTCTCTCGAAGCCCGAACCACCAGGAACCCAACGCCGTAACCGTCTTCCCCTCCGGCGGAGCAGCTCTTGTCAACGGCCAACAAGTCTCACCGGGCGAAGCGTTGCGGGGATTAGTACTTCTCAGATTCCGAGGTGGCACCCTTATCGAATCCAAGGCCATCCCCCTTGAACCGCGCGTCGCGGACGACCCCCAGGCAACCAAGGCGTACAACAGCTATCTCAACCGAATAAAAACCGAGCGACTTGCCGAGAAGGTTCTCCGCACCGATCAAGGCAAGTTCGCCGGGTCATCCAGTTGCGCCAAATGCCATCCCAGTGCCACCAAGGTTCACCTCAAATCCGCCCACAGCCACGCGATGACGACCCTAAAAACCGTCAAACACGACTCAGATCCCGACTGCCTCAGCTGCCACTCGGTCGGATTCGACGCCAAAGGCGGCTACTCCCCGCTCAGCCCCAAAAAGTTTGGCGAAGTCGGATGCGAGTCTTGCCACGGAGCCGCCGCCAATCACGCCGCAAAACCCAAGCTCTTCAAGCTCCAAAAAGTCGGCGAGAAGAAGTGCCTTTCATGCCATACCACACGCACAAGCCCGGCGTTCAATTTTCAAAAGAACTGGGCAAAAATCAAACACCGCTAGTGGGCAAAATGTGGATAACTCGTTAATATTTGCTTAATATCACAACGCAGAAAACGGCTGATAATCGAAGGAAATTGAAGTAAAAACACATCACTCAGGTACATGATTTGCCCGTTTCTGGGTTGCGTTATTAACATCCAAACCCTAGACTGAATCTTGAAATCGCGAGGTTTCAAAATATCATTTTTCGGCTCACAATCGTGGCAATTTTTTCGGACAATCGGCAACAGAATCAGGAGAGCACTCACACGCTGAGCGAGGTCTTTTCGTGCTCGCGAAAACCCTCGTTTTCCACCCTTGCTCCCCTGCCCAGCAACGTCGAGGCTATCGAGGCAGGCCTCCTCTTCAGCCGCGGAATGCAACCGTTCGTCAGCATCTGCGGTCCAAGCGGAGTCGGAAAGAGCGAAATCCTCGCCGCGACCAAAGCCCACACGCCTAGTGCCGAGCTCATGAGTGCGGAGCACTACCTCACCGTGCGAACTCGCCTCAGCCCCCGCCAGCCGCTGATCATCGACGACTGCCAAGAACTGCTCGGTAAGCCGAGGCGCATGGTCATGTTTCGTAGTGCGCTCGACCGCCGAGTGCGCGGCGGGTGCCCCACAATGCTCGCCTTCACCTACGACGAAGCCCCTCAAAGTGGGTTTGTAGTGATTCCTCAAACCAAGCGATGGGCAAAATACGGCATCGAAGCCCCCAACTTCGAAGAGCGACTTCAGCTCATCAACCACGTCGCCAGACAGGAGCAAATGGAGATCAGTCCGGTACTGGCGCAACTGCTCGCAAAATGGCTCGGCGGAACCGGCAGGGGAATACTTGGCGCACTCCATCGGCTCAAGTTAGAGCAATGCAACTGGTCAAACTCGCGCGACGCTCTCCGAGCCTGCGGAGTCCTCGATGCCTACTTCGGAGGAAACCCGCACTGGGATCTTCGTCACCGAGTGACTAGAGCAGCCACAGGGTGCACAACCCTCTTCCCCGAGATCAACTGCGACGACATGGCGTGCTATACGCTCATCCGCACCGCCGCACTCTGCGAGCACTCGGTGGCACAGTTCTTGTCTCAAACCCCAGGAAACTGCTACGCAAGAGCGAGTCGATTTGCTGACCTGCGCCGTAGCGATCCCTCGGTCGCGCAAGCTCATCACCAGTTCGTCGAACTCATCCTCGACCGCCTACTTCGCTAATCCTCGTATTCTTGCTAACTAAAGGGTCGGCGGTTTGCAGTTAAAATCCTAGTGAGCCTATAACGCATGAAAGAACCTGGCGGACTGCCGATAATCCGAGTTTGGTTGCAACCTGAGCACCTCGTTTCAACAGCAAGACTGTTGCTGACGGGTCACAAGTTGCCCGCGCTCGGGGTTGTGGACGGAGATCGACTCCTGCTCGGTCTCGCAACTCATGCTTCACTCCAAGGCGCGACCGACGAGGCTCAACTCACTTCCTTCTTAGCCCAGGCCGGAGAAGCAATCCAATTACGAGCGAGCGTTCGCGATGCGGCACGGCAGATTCAAGAGTCGACCGAAGACTTCCTGCCCGTCGTTGACGGCGGCAAATTCTGCGGAGTTCTCTCTGCAAAATCCCTACTTGGCCAACTCAGGCAGTCGTTCGACCCCATGACCCAGCTCCCCTGGAGCGACGCGCTCCGCGACTGGGGTGCAGAGCAACTTCGTCACTCCAACGAAATCGCCGTCCTGTTCATCGACCTCAACCACTTCGGTGCTTTCAACAAGCAGTTCGGACACGTTGTCGGAGACAAGGTTCTGCAAGGCGTCGTCTCGGCTCTGCGTGGTGCAATCGACACCTCGACCGACCTCCTCGTTCGCTACGGCGGCGACGAATTCGCAATCGGAACATTGAGAGATCGCGACGAGGCAGAAGAACTGGTGGCTCGACTCCGAGCAGTAGGCTCTTCTCTTCAGGTCGAATGCGTCCCCTCACCTATCTCGTTCTCAGTCGGAATCCACGGCGGTCGCCGCTCCAAGGTTCGCAACGACATCCATGTCGAAGCCAACCTGGACAACCTCGTGAACCTGGCCAGCCAAAACTGTCTCGCCTCAAAATCGGGCGTCGTCGAAGCAGTCAACACCCCGACACCAACCCCTACGGCAGCCCCAACCCCACTACCCACCGCCTTCCCCGTCGTCGAAACCATCCAGGCCGACGATGATCCCAACAGCCTCACCTACGTCGTCCTCCGAAACGCCGCCGGCCTCTCCGTCGGAACTTCGCTCAAAATGGGTCGCTCCATGGCCGAATCCGTTGCGATTGCCACTGCCAAAGCCCTCGAAAAAGCTAATCCGGAGTCGAGCATGCGCATCGATTCTCTCAAGCTCACCAAGGCAGGATCAACTGAGCTAGTTTCAATTGAAACCACCGTCGTCCGCGACGGCTACCAACGCTCCGTAACTGCCGAAGTCGAAGCAAACGATGACCTTCCGGAATCCGTCGCAAGCGGAGTAATTTCCGCCTACTACGCCGAATAGCCACGCGGCGCGGCGTAGTATGTTTCATGCCTCGCGAATCGCTCGAAATGCTGACCCTGATTGAGGGCGAACTCCCGCCCGATCAGCCCAAGCTACGTGCGTACATGGGTGCCCTGCGCCAAACCCTCGAGTCCGAGGAGCGCGAAGCACTCGCCAGTGAACAAGAGCTCGCGCAGTACCGAGCCGCCTACGAAAAACTCACCCAACCCGCCAACCGAATCGGCGTCTTTCTCAAATGGATCGAATCCCCCGATGCTGGGCCACTGGCCTTCGTGCTCCTCGGAGACAGCGAGTACGTCGTTACCTGGGATCCCATAATCGATCCCGAAAAGCTGCTCCTCGGAACAAGAGTCAGGCTGAACGATGCCTACGCCATCGTTGGCCTCGCCCCCAGCGCCGACCTCGGTTCAATCGCAAAGATTTCTGAAATCGTCGACGAAACAAGACTTCAGATCGGAGGCGACCAGCCCGGCGAAGGCACCCGCCTCGTCTTCCGAGCCGAATCCCTCACGACCGAAAACCTCCAGCCCGGCGATCGAATCCGCCTCGACCCCACTGGACGCTTCGCCGTCGAACTCCTCCAGAAAAGCGAGAACAAGGATTACTTCATCGAAGAAATCCCCGCAATCAGTTGGGACCAGGTCGGCGGTCAAAAGGAGGCCATCCGCCTCATACGAGAGACCATCGAGCAGCCTCTTCTCTATCCCGAGGTCTTCGAAGCCTACGGCAAGAAGCCCATCAAGGGAATTCTCCTCTACGGCCCTCCTGGCTGCGGAAAGACGCTCTTAGGCAAAGCCACCGCCCATAACCTCGCCAAGGAGTACAGCAAGCGGCTGGAACGCGAAGTCAAGGAGTGCTTCCTCAGCATCTCCGGCCCAAAAATCCTCAACATGTGGGTCGGCGAAACCGAGCGGATGGTCCGCGAAATCTTCGCCACCGCCAGAGCGCGGGCAAAAGAGGGCCAATTGGTCTTCGTCTTCATGGATGAAGCCGAATCCCTCCTCCGCACCCGCTCCTCCGGGCGACACTTCTCGATGAGCAACACCGTCGTCCCCCAGTTCTGTGCTGAGCTCGATGGCCTCGTTGAACTCGAAAACGTCGTCCTCATGCTCACCTCAAACCGCCCCGACTATATCGACCCCGCCATCCTCCGTCCTGGAAGAATCGATCGCAAAGTCAAAGTTGAGCGGCCCGACAAGGACGCTTGCCGCCAAATCCTCAACATCTACCTTTCGCCTTCCCTTCCCTTCGACCCCATGCTCCTGCAAGAAAATGACGGGGAACCGGAATGCGCGAGGCGCGCCCTCGTCGAAACCGCGCTCGAAGAAATCTGGCGAAAATCCCCCAACGAGGAGATCGCCACGATCTATCTTCGCAATGGCAACCATGAAGTCCTCCACCGAAGCGACCTCGTCTCTGGAGCAATACTGGAGAGCATCGTCGACCGTGCCAAAGAAATTGCCATACGACGATCACTCGAAAACCGTCAAGCCCCCACAGGTCTAAAGTCCCGCGACATCGTTATTGCAGTAGAGCAAGAATTTGAAGAAAACGACATTCTCCCCAAGTCCGATCAGGTGGAAGATTGGGTTCAATTACTGGACGTTAAGTCTGAAAACTGCGTCGCCGTAAAGACCCGACGGACCGATCAGGCAAAAACTCGTGAAAAAGCACATGGAACACGCCGGAATAAAGGCATAGTCTGACGTTGGGGGATAGATCAGCGAAATGCGCCGGTCTCTCAAGTAGCAATTCTCGTGGTAACAAAATCGTCATCTTCGCAAGAACCTGGCATTCGTCTTATTTCAGACCTGATGGGTACAACAGTCAAATTTCAGGTTCACTTCGACATCGAGGTCAATTATCTTTTCGAGGGCTCAGCCCGGTACTTCTTCGGACGCACCGACTGGAACCTCCCCGAACGAAGGCTCGTCGCCTTTTGGGGCACAACGCCCCACCGACTCATCGACGTTTCGCCAAACGCCCGTTTGGCGACCCTCCGCATCCCGCTCGTGGACTACCTCAAGTGGGAATCTCCGAAGCCCCTTTTTGAGGGAATCTTTGAGGGCGGAGTCATTATCGAGCCAGTCGAACTCACGGCTCCCCAGCGCATGGATCGCTGGCTCCTGGAGTACGCCGCCGAAGATCCCAATCTTCGCCTCGCCGCGCTTCTTGAGATGCAAGCCGCAATGCTCCGCTCCCAGGTCGCCATTCCGGCCCGAAGAGCCAACGCAAACGCGAATTCCGAGGCCGAGCCAGTCATGGTGATGTGCCGCCACATCAACGCCAATCTTCGCGAATCACTGACGTCCAGCGACGTCGCAGATGTCGCTGGACTTCACCCTAACTATGCAATGCGCCTCTTCAAGCGGCTCACCGGAATGACGATCCAGGAGTACGTTGTGCACAGCCGAATGGCAAACGCTCAACGCCTCCTACTTCGCTCAAAAGAGAGCGTCGAAGACATCGGCGACAAAGCCGGCTTCCAATGCGCAAGCCAGTATTACGCGACCTTCAAGAAGGTCACTGGCTTCACGCCCTTGCAGTTCCGCAAGAAGCACCTCAGCTAGGCGGGACGAACCAGAATCGGTCGCGGTGGGACGGGGGTAGAAACCACGCTCACCGCGAACGCGATTCGATCTTGAGCCTCTTGGCAACTCTTCTCATCGCTTGCATGAATCGTGACCAGCAGTTGCCCTTCAGTCACAAAGTCCCCGATCTTGGCGTGAATCTCTAGCCCGACTGCAAGGTCGATTTCGTCGTCCTTGGTCTTCCGACCCGCCCCGATATCCAAAGCGATCTCACCCAAAATCCTGGCGTCCAGCTTAGAAACGCACCCGGCCACCGTCGCCGTCATCGTCTTCACTACTGGCGCTTTGACAAGCCAAGAAGGGTCATCCAACTGAACCGTCGCCCCCTGAGCCTCCACCCACTCCTGCGCCTTCCGCAGCGCGCGACCGGAAGAGAGAGTCGCCTCAACCCGCTCCAATGCCTCGCCAGCCGAAGGGGACAGCCCGCTCACCCGAAGCGTCAAAGCCGCGAGATATCGAACCAGCTCCCGAAATCTCTTGCTAGTCGAGCTAAGTTTCTCTTCTGGCAACGACAACACCTCGATCGCCTCCTGCACCTCGAGCGCGTTCCCAATGCACCGCCCCAGCGGCTGTTCCATATCCGTGATCGCCGCAAAAACATTCAGCCCGGCCTTCTTCCCAACCTTCACGAGCGCATCTGCGAGCTTTTCCGCATGCTCACGCGTCGGGTTAAATGAACCCGAGCCGCACTTCACATCGAGCACCACTGTCTCCGCCCCGCCGGCTATTTTTTTCGAGAGAATCGACCCAACAATGAGCGGAAGAGAACTCACCGTCTCAGTCACGTCTCGCAGCGAGTAAAGCGTCTTATCCGCCGGAGCGAGGTCAGCGGACTGCCCAGCAACCACAATCCCGATCTTCTTCGCCTGAGCGATCATCGCCTCCGGCTCAATCTCAGTCGTCATCCCTGGAATCGCTTTGAGTTTATCAAGCGTCCCCCCGGTAATCCCAAGCCCACGACCCGACATCTTAACCACCGACAGCCCACAAGCCGCCAGCAATGGAGCCAAAACTAGCGTCGTTTTATCCCCCACCCCTCCTGTACTATGCTTATCCACCCAGGGCTTTGGAACTCCGGTGAGATCAAGACGCTGCCCGCTATCCACCATCGCCAACGTCAGATCAGCCGTTTCGGCCTCCGAAAGCGGCTTGAGGTATGCCGCCATGAGCCATGCGGCAAGCTG
Source organism: Fimbriimonas sp. (assembly GCA_965248555.1). Lineage (GTDB taxonomy): Bacteria > Armatimonadota > Fimbriimonadia > Fimbriimonadales > Fimbriimonadaceae > Fimbriimonas. The sequence continues at coordinate 1,820,645 of CBDFJP010000002.1, forward strand.
ATAGTCGGGTGCCGAGCCGTCCGCCGCTGCCTTGGTCAGCAGGTCCAAATCTGCGCGCGAATGCACCCCGCCATCGCGCCGAGTCGCGATGAGGCCCCGAATATCCGTATGAGTTTCCTTCTTTTTTCGAGCCATCGCAGGCTCAAAGCATACTCAGAAAAGCGTTTGCTGAAAGCCCGCCTGCTCCTGAGCGACCAGTCGCTGAGGCTTTAGGGTGTCGTCGGCGTCGATATGCACCAACTCAACACCCCGTCGAAGCAGAGATTCGCCCAGCAATCGCGACCGGTGGCACGAATGGGGCTTCTTGCAACCGCACATCAAACAAAGAACCCTTCCCGGCACCGCCGCCGCTTTCAACAAAACATCTAGACCCTTCGCCAACTCAGGTGCCTCGAATAGAGGATTAATATCCACAGAATCCGGATCCTTACAGAGCACCGGCGAGTCCTGAACTCCGCCGAGCGTATCGCCCATGTAGATGTACTTCAGCCCCGTCGGAGGAACCAGAACCTCGAGGCTCTGCCTCCGGAAATCCTCCCAATAGATCGACTGCGGCACAGATCGGACATCGACCAAATGGGTCACTCCAAGTGCCTTGACTAGATCGATAAATGGGACAAACCCTCGGTTGCCATACCCCGCCGTATAGATATCTGGTAATTCCCCCGTCATACCCGCCATCCATTATGGAAGAAGCCCAGAGCGATGGAAAGTGCTTGGGCTCTTTGGACAGGATTGGGCGGGATGTTGGTGGCGACTGCCGCCACGTCGGCTTATTGGTCTTGGAAGAGCAAACAGCGCTTTCACGCCGAGCTGGATGCACTGCAAAAGGCGATGCCATCCTCAAAGGACGGCCTCGTTGTCTCCGCATTGGCGATCGATCTTAAACCGAGCGGAAATGAACCCGCTGGCTGGTTTTCGGACCTTATTCCGTTGCTGGATGAAATCGTAGCTAAGACCAATTTGCGCCGGGTCGGGGCGTTCCAAGGAACCTACATGGTGGTCGGGATGGATGAACGAGTCGCAAACAGTGCGCTCAAAGCCGTCGCCCAGGCTGCACTTGAGTTAAGAGATCGCGTGATGTTGTACTCAGCGATGCGCGAGGTGCCCATGGCCTGCGGCTGTGCGATCCACGCCGACATCGTACCAACCATCGGCCTCGGCTCTACGGTCGCCCTGAGCCAGCTCTGGAGCGAGACACTCTCCCTTGCCGACCGGGCCAAAGACGGCCAGATCGACCTCAGCAAGCAATCGGCCGAGTGGCTCGGAAGCGAGTTCGACATCAATATGCTCGGCGACCGCCCCGTTCTCCACGCGCGAAAGGTTGCGTAACAGACCTACTTAATTCCTGTCATCACGATGCCTTTCACAAAGTATCGTTGTCCTAGCAAGAAGAGGATGATGATCGGGATCATGACCAGCACCGAACCCGCCATCAGAAGCTCCCACTGGTTCATGTTGAGCGACCGATAGGTCGCCAGACCAAGTTCCAGAGTCTGATTCTGTGGACTATTCAAAATGATCAGCGGACTCATAAACTCTTTCCAGTTGTAGATAAAGCTGAAGATACCCACAGTTGCCATTGCCGGACCCATGTTCGGAAGCAAGAGCTTCCAGAAGATCACCGAGTGCGAAGCTCCATCGAGCAGTGCCGCCTCGTCAATATCTCTCGGAATTCCCATCAAGAACTGCCGCAGCAGAAAGATGTTATAGGCTCCGCCGCCAAAGAATGCGGGAACGATCAGCGGCTTAAACGTATCGATCCAGCCGAGGTACTTCCATAGCGCATACTGCGGAATCATCGTCACAATCCCCGGCAACATCATCGTGCTGAGAAGCAAAATAAACAGTCGATCCCGCCCCGGAAATTTCAGCCGTGCGAACCCATATGCAACGATCGAAGAGCTAAACATCACGCCAAAAGTCGACAGCGACGCAATGATCACCGAGTTTCGGAAGAAAAGGAAAAAAGGAGCGTTTTGGTTCGTCAGAACCGACTTATAGTTCTCAAACGCCCACTCTTTAGGCAATGCCCAAACCGAAGACCCCGCCAATTCACCCGCCGTCTTCAGCGACATCACGACCATGATGTAGAACGGCAGAAGCGAAAGTACAACCCCCGCGAGCAGTACTACCCAGAGTAGCCAGCGAAGAACCGAAGCCGTTCGCTGAGCCTTATCCGCCGACTGTTGCCAAATTTGTGATTGATCTTGCATGGCCTACTTGGTCTCCGCTTCGTAATAAACCCACTTGTTTTGCGCCCACCACTGCACCGCAGTGATCAGCATGATGATGACAAACAGCACCCAGCCTAGGGCACTCGCATAACCCATACGCAGAGACTGGAACGCATTCCCAAACAGGTGGAACACAAAGAACCTTGTCGCATCGTTCGGGCCACCGTTTGTCATGATAAACGCCTGGGTAAACGCCTGGAATGCGCCCACCATTCCGGTGATGAGTGTGAAGAAAATCGTCGGAGTAAGCAACGGCAAAGTCACCGCCTTGAACCGCTTCATGATCCCCGCCCCGTCCAAAGTCGCCGCCTCGTAGTAATAAGTCGGAATCCCTTGGAGGCCCGCCAAAAACACAACCGTCCCGCCACCGATGCCCCACAAAGACATGATGATCAGAGCAGGAAGCGCAGTCCCTTCCGTCGCCATCCAGTCCACCGGTTTCGAAGGATCAGTCATGATCCACGCGCTCAACATTCGACCAACCGGCCAGTCGCCGTTCGGGCCGTAAAGGAAGAAATTCAGCATCCCCGTCTCGGCGTTGAAGACCCTCAGCCAGATCAACGAGGCCGCAACCGCCGAAGTAATCGAAGGCACGTAGTAGAGCGTCCTAAAGAGCGAAACTCCTTTCACCTTCTGGTTTAAAAGCAACGCCAACCCAAGCGACCCGATGATCCCCAACGGCACCGAAAAGATCACATAGATGGTCGTGACCTTCAACGACTTCCAGAACGACGGATCGATGTTTGCCATCTCATTGAAGTTGCCTAGGCCCCTCGATTGAGCGGGCAAAATCATGTCCCAGTTCGCAAACGCCATCATCAATGACAGCATCATCGGCACCAGAGTAAAGATCAAAAAGCCCAATATCCAAGGCGACAGGAACCAGTACGCCGACCGAGTCTCTCCCCGCTCCAACTGGGTTAATTTATGCCCAAAGTGCGGCTTGTAAATCCAAAAAACGATCCCTGCAAACAGCGCCGCACAAATCGCGATCCCAACTCCCCAAGGGAAGGGCGGCAAATCCTCCTCCTTCCGCAAGAAGTCCAGTCGATTCTGAGCATCGACCGCATTCTCCTTCATCACCTCGGCTGCCGTCTTTTGCCCGTTCCAAATCAACTCCTGCCCTTTATTCACCCGATCCGTAATCGCCTGTGAATACTGCGAAGTCGTGGGGAATTGAACATACGGCACCGCTTGGTCTGTCACCAATCGATTTGCAGGATACATTTCCTCAACTGGCGTCTCCGGCCCCGGAACCCAGAGCCCCGGCTTGATCGCAAGCTCTCGAATCGCGGGCTGAGCAATCCCCGCCTTTGCCATCGCCACCATTCCGGGTTCGCCACCCATGAACCGACAAAGCCGCCAAGCGGCATCTTGATTCTTGGTCGAACTCATGATCCCATAGCCCGATCCGCCGGTTGGGAACTTAAGAACCTTTTTCCCGTCCTTCCCAGCGTAAGCTGGAGCCATGACAATATCCCAGTCAAAGAACTCCTTTGAGCCCGGCTTGAGCATCTTTCGGATGTTAGGAACTTCCCAAATCCCGTTTTGGTACATCGCCACCCGTTGCTGAACAAAAAGCGCTTGAGAAGTGGCCCCCGCAAATGCCGAACTCTGCTCCGTTACCGAAGGAGCGTAGTGATGCTTGTTCATGAAGTCAGCCGCAAACTGCAGTGCCTTCGCATACTCCGGATTCCCAACCAAAACCTTCGTCGGCGACTCCATGTCGTCATAAGGCAACAGGCCCGTCGCATACACAATCATGTCCGCAAACAGCCCCGTCCAGCCCGATGTATATCCCCACTGGACGTACTTCCCTGCCTCGTTCTGCTTCTTAAACTGATCGCAGACCCACAGGAAATCCTTCTCCTTCAGCTCCGGCCGAATCTGAAAGTCCCAAGTCCAAGAGCCATCTGGATAAGGCAGTCCCGCCTTTTTAAACATCGCCTTGTTGTAGTAAATCAGTCCCATAGGAGCGATGTCACGAGGGAGAACGTAACAGGTGCCCTGAAACGAGTGAGCATCAACAATCGGCTTATAGTAGTCCTGAATATCAAAGCCCGGAGTCTGCTCAAAAAATGGATTCAACGGAAGAAGTGCCTTCCGAACCGCCAACGCTTGAAAGTGCTGCGGATCCATCATCACCACGTCCGGGGCAACCCCCGCCGCATAAGTGACCAACATCTTCTGGTGATAAAGGTTGTAATCCGGATAGTTCTCGAGCTTCACCTTAATCTCAGGGTTCTGCTTCTCAAACTCGACGACCAGCGACCGAATTGTCTCAAGTGCCTTGTCGCCATCCCAAACGCTGAACCGCAGCGTCACAGGTTCCGCCATCAACACTCCGCTCGCAAAGAGCATCGTCACTAGCAATAGGAGGCGCGTTACAAGTCTAGTCATGGCAACATTGCCGTTGATGGCTCTAGCATTTTATCGGTAAATCGCCCTTTTCGCTAGTGGAACTTTGCACATCGGCGCATTTCCTCGTAAAAGGGTAAAATCGAGCCCACCTCGCGGTGCTCGATGAGTGAGCGAATTAACGACTCCAAGGAGCCTTCAGCGGTTGAGCTGACAAACGGTCTGGCGGTACAAACGCCCTCCCCCGCTTCTTCCATCATCGATGCAATTACCAGCCTTAAAACGACTGGCACCCCCGAGACCCAGGAGCAAACGCAAGCAATGGCAAATGAACAGTTCGACGCAGATTTGATCGTGATTGGAGCCGGCCCCGGTGGCTACTACGCCGCAATCCGAGCCGCCCAAGAAGGACTGAAAGTCATCTGTGTCGAAAAAGACCAGCTCGGCGGCACCTGTCTCAACTGGGGCTGCGTTCCTTCCAAAGCCATGATCGCCAGCGTCGAAATGCTCCACAAAACCAAGCACGCAGACGCATTTGGTCTCAAAAAGATCGATAACGCAGAAATGGACTTCACTGCCATGATGGCCCGAAAGGACAAGATCGTCCTCACCGAGCGCAACGGAATCGGCTTCCTCTTCAAAAAGAAGAACATCAACCACGTCAAAGGCTTCGCCAAGTTCGTTGACGCCAACACAATTTCCGTGAAGGGCGAAGACGGCAAAGAAACCAAGTATCGAGGCAAGAACTTCATCCTGGCGATGGGCTCGTCCGTGATTCACATCCCCGTCCCCGGCCTCGAAGGCGGCAAAGACGCAGGCGTATGGACCTCGGACGAAGCAGTCCACGCCCCGTTCGTTCCTAAGAAAATGGTCGTCCTCGGCGGCGGTGCCGTCGGCTGCGAATTCAGCTTTGTATTCAACGGCCTCGGAACCGAGGTCACCCTCGTCGAGATGATGCCCACCCTTCTCAACATCATGGACGAGGAACTCGGCAAGGAACTCGCCAAGAACCTCACCAAGCAAGGCGTTAAGGTCAAGACTGGAGCAACCATCGAGAAGGCCGAGAAGACCAAGACTGGCTGGAAAGTCACCGTCAAGCAAGGTACGGCCGAAGAAGTGATCGAAGCAGACGTCGTCCTGCTCGGTGTCGGACGTAAGGCCAACACCGAAGGGATGAATCTCGAAGGCATCGGCGTCAAAATGCACCGACGCGGAGTCGAGATTGTCGACGACACTCTCAAAACCCACGTTCCAAACATCTGGGCAATTGGCGACGTCACTGGCAGAATCCAGCTCGCTCACGTCGCGCAGCAAGAAGGCCTCACCGCCGTCCACAACATCATCCACCCCGAGTCGCCTAAGAAGCTCGACTACCGCTTCGTCCCGAACGCGGTCTACACCTCGCCCGAAGTCGCTTCCTGCGGCCTCACCGAGAGCCAAGCAACCGCCGCGGGACACGACGTCGTCGTCGGTCGATCCAAGTTCCAAATCTTCGCTAAAGCGATGGCAAACAACGAAACCGAAGGCTTCGTTAAAGTCGTTGCGGACAAGAAGTACGGCGAAATCCTCGGCGTCCACATGATCGGCGGACATGTCACCGACCTTATCCACGAAGCCGTCGTTGCCCTCGTTCACGAAGCAACCCTCGACTCCATGGAGACCGTCATCCACGCCCACCCAACCATGGCCGAAGCCGTCATCGAAGCCTTTGAAGACGCAATGGGCCACGCGATTCACAAGGCATAGGTTCAGCCTATGCTTGTCGAGGTGATCGCTTGTGCGCCGGAAGAAGTCAGCGCCGTCCAACAGGGCGGTGCTGACCGAATCGAACTCTGCTGCGCGCTCGAAGTCGGCGGGCTAACGCCTAGCAAGGCATTGTTCGAGTTTGCCAAACAAGGCGCGACGCCCGTCGCCGCTATGGTGCGGCCCCGAACTGGCGGCTACCAATACAGCGAATTCGAGATCGAGTTCATCTGCCGCCAAATCCGCTGGTTCGCCGAAAACAAAGCCGATTTCATCGTCGTAGGCGCGTCTAAACCGGACGACACGCTAAACCTCGCCGCGATGAGGGTGTTCCTGGAGGCAGCCGCCGGAGTGCCGATGGTCTGCCACCGGGTTTTCGACCAGACTCCAGACCTGGGTCAAGCCCTCGACCAACTGATCCAGCTCGGCTACCGAAGAACCCTCACCAGCGGGGCGATGAAGACCGCCGCCGAGGGCGCAGAAACGATCGCAAGGCTCGTCAAACATGCCGGAAACGACATAGAAATCGCTCCTGCTGCTGGTATCCGTTACCATAACGTACAAGCTCTCGTCGGAGCCACTGGAGTGACGCAAATCCACGCCAGCGTGGTAGCTCAACCGGAACCGCATATGCCGAAGCCAGTGGACTTCGGCCCCACACCCAGGGTTCTGGCCGACGAAGTTCAGAGGTTTGTCAGAGCCTGCAAGTCAGAATGAGATGCCAAACGTCAAGCTGATCTTCTTCGTTGCCGTGTAAAGCAATCCGTAGGACTTGTCTCCGCGAACTAATTGAAAGAACGGATTGTGGTCAATGCCGTCGAACTGATCTCCGATGAACCAACTATCATCAGGCGACCACTTAAAGCCGTAGACCGCGCGATTGGTCGTCTCCCCAGTTCTTCGAGAGACGCCTGCAAAGACATTGAGGCTCTCGATTCCTCGGAAGTAATTCTTTTCGAGCGTTAATGAAGTTCCGGTCGAGCCGGTTTCCTGACTTTGAACGCCGTATGAGACATTAAACGCAGGAAGACGACCAGATTCTTGTACGATCTGGTAACCCGCTAGCGCTCGTAGCCCTCGACTTCCTTGGTGGTAAACCGCTCCAAGTTGAACTCGATCGATTCCTCGGTACCACAGTGCGCCGCCGCTGGAATTGGCAGCGAAAAACCAATCCCGGTCACTCTTAACACCGCTCGCGTAACCGTTTGCAACGCAGATGGGACAGAACATCTGAGACTTGTCAGCTGTCTGATCTCCGGACTGGGTGGAAGCGTAAAGCGTAAATGGTGGAGGAGAAAAGAGTTCGATCATAGACTCCGAATGACTATCTGCATTGGATCGTTCCATGAAAAATCGTGACTGTGCCAAAATGAATTCATATGGCCGGACACAGCAAATGGAAAAACATCAAGATTCGCAAAGGCAAACAAGACGCCCTGCGAGGAAATACGTTTACCAAGCTCGCCCGTGAAATCACCGTGGCAGCAAAAGCTGGTGGCGGCGACCCCGGAATGAACCCGCGCCTTCGAGTCGCGGTGGAAAAGGCGAAGGCCGCCTCGCTCCCGAAAGACAACATCGAGCGAGCGATCAAGAAAGGCACCGGAGAAATTGAAGGCGGCAACTACGAAGAGATCATCTACGAAGGCGTCGGCCCAGGCGGAACCGGAATCATTCTTCAATGCTACTCCGAGAACCGCAACCGAACCGTGAGCGAAGTCCGAAACGCCTTTAACAAGAACGGCGGAAACATGGCCGACAACGGCGCGGTCAGCTGGCAGTTCAAATACGTCGGCCAGATTCAGTTCGCCGCCGAAGGCATCGACGAAGACGAAATCACCATGGCCGCCCTCGAAGCAGGTGCCGAAGACGTGAACAACGATGGCGACTCGATCAACATCATCACTGCCATGGCCGACCTGCACAAGGTAAACGATGGTCTCATCGCCGCCGGTTATCAATCGGCTGAAGCGTCGCTGACATACCTCGCGACAAACAAGGCAAACCCATCAATGGACGAGATGCGAAAGCTGCTTAAGCTCCTCGATGCCCTTGAGGAATTGGATGACGTTCAAGACACCTTTATCAACGTGGACATTCCCGAGGAGCTATACGAAGAGGCTTGAGCGATCGCGCGCGCCCGCCCTATGTGACACTTCTGCTGATCGCCGCAAATATTCTTGCGGCGTTCGCCGTTTTGGTGCGTCCGGACTGGATCGATGAATACGGCTTTCGCGCATCCTCTCCCTCCTTTTTGACCCCACTCACTTCCCTTTTTGTTCATGCAAACGCACTGCACCTAATGGGCAACATGGTGTTCCTCGCCGCGGTTGGCGTAGCGGTGGAGATAGCAACTGGTTCTGGGCGGTTCTCGCTGGTCTACTTTCTTTCCGGCCTCGTCGGAGTTGCGCTCTATTGGATGGCAACACGGCGAATGGAAGATGCGCCAGCCTTGGTCGGCGCGAGCGGAGCGATCGCCGGCTGCGCCGGCTACTATTCGCTGCGCTACACCAAGTTGCGCGTCTCCCTCGCACCTAAGCGATCTACAACGGTGGCGTTCATTACGGTCCTATGGATGCTGCTGCAAGTAGCGGGGGCGATTGTGAATGTCGGTCAGCCGGTGCAGGCATCGGGCTTCTTTGCTCACCTGGGAGGGGCAGTTTGTGGCTTAGTACTCGGGCTGGTTCTTCGCGCACCAGACCTTGGTGGCATGAAGCTGGGCCATGCAGTCCTCGATGCCCTGAACGATCAGGGACCAGAAGCGCAGATTGCCCACCTCAAAGCTCACTTGGTCCAGCATCCGGACGATACAGCAGTTCAGCTGAGGCTCGCACACGAGTACGAGGAACTTGGCGATCGTTCTGAAGAAATCACGCTGCGGTCAAAGTTGGTGTTCAACACTAATGGCGAGGAGCAAGCCGATTCGGTTGCCCGGCTCCTAGCATTGAACGCTTTTGGAACAATCTCGTCCGTACGCCGCCGCCAACTGGCGGATCGACTCCCGTCGGAACTGGCTTCGCAAGTCTTACGAACGATCATTGACGGAGACGTCAAAGATCCCCAGCGACCCGAGGCGATGCTCGAACTCGCCGCCCGAATGGGTGAGGAAGAAGGCCGAGCGATTGCCAAGCAGCTGGCCGCCGAATACCCCATGCACAGCGCGACCGAGGTGGCTCGCCAACGCGGGTGGCTTGGTTGAGCGACCGGCTTGGCTTGCGCATCAAAAAGCGAGTTCTGGCTCGTGTCGCAATAACCCTCATACGTGGAGTTAGCACAACTCTTCGGCTGAAGGTCGAAGGATGGGAGCAGTATGCAGGCTCTGACGAAAAGTTGATCTTCTGCGGTTGGCACGGAAAGTCCTTCATCTTTGCAAACCAGTTCCGTCGGCGCGGCTACTGGGTCATCATCAGCAACTCGAACGATGGCGACATCCAAGACCTCGTCTTCCGATCGCTAGGCTTCAAAACAATCAGAGGATCAACCGGACAAGATCGAGGCGGCATCAAAGCGGCGCTTCAGGGCATCCAATCTCTAAAGGACGGCGGAACCATGGCGATCACCCCGGATGGTCCGCGAGGTCCTTCAAAAGTTGTTCAGGGGGGGGTGATGTTGATGGCTCGCAAGTCGGGAGCAAAACTTGTACCGGTTGGCATCTCTGCTAAGCGAGCGTGGTACGCGGGCAGTTGGGATTCGTACATGATTCCGCTCCCCTTCTCCAAAGCCCGCATGATCTTTGGTGAGCCTATTTTGGTGCCAGCTAAGGCTAGCGAAGAAGAAGTCGAGTTGATACGTTCAGAGTTCGAGCGTGAGATTGAGCGACTAGATCAACTGGCCGCGAATTGGGCATAATTGGCTCATGCCTCTTTCGTTCCTCGCCGCAGGAATCGCGTTTCAGACCCAACGGGTGTCTAGCCTGACGGGCAACATTGAAAAGTTGGTTGGTTTTGAATCCAAGGTTCTGCAGAATCGACGTAACCTCAGCGTGTACCTGCCGCCGCAGTACACGGCCGATAAGAGTCGAAGATTTCCCGTCTTGTACATGCATGACGGGCAGAACATCTTTGATGGATCCACCAGCTACATTCCAAACCAGGAGTGGCGAGCAGACGAGGCCGCCGAAGCTCTGATTAACGCAGGACTGATCGAACCCATCATCCTCGTCGGGATCGACAATGCAGGGGCAGATCGGGGCAACGAATACCTTCCGTGGAAGATCAAAATCGGCACCACAGAGATGGGCGGGCGGGCGGACCTGTACGGGAAAATGCTTACCGACGAGCTCATGCCGATGATCAACGCCAAGTATCGAACCAAGCTCGGACCGTCCAACACAGGACTCGTTGGCTCCTCGTTCGGAGGCGTTATCACCTCCTATCTCGGCGTGACTAGGCCCGACGTTTTTGGGAAACTCGGGATCGTTTCGCCGTCGGTCTGGGTCAAGGAACGTGCGCTTCTTAAGGCGATTCAGCCGACCAAGAGCCGGCAGCGCATCTGGATCGATATGGGAACCAAAGAGGGCGAGCAGTCGGTCGCGGACGCCCGCGCGCTATTCGACAGCTATAAAGCGGCCGGATGGCGCGAAGGAAAAGACGTCACCCTCATGATCGACGGCAACGCCGAGCACAACGAACTCGCCTGGTCGCACCGGGTCATGTCGATCCTGACTTACTTGTTTGGCCGAAAGTAGTTACAGTCGCCAGACCGAAATTTCCCCGTTGGAATCAGACCCGCCATCGCCACGCACCTTGGCTCGGAGGGTCACCTTCGAACTGGCCGCGATGCCTTTCAGATCAACGGTCCAAACATTGTCCACATGCTCGTTCCCGGTGCGACCGTAGTGCGAATCCGATGCGACAACCTTGCCTCCAACAACGATCTCGATGCCCTCGATATCCAACCGAATTCCACCAGATGTGTACTGGAAACGAACGGAATACTTCCCATTTCCTACAAAAGCGCTCGTGATGTCCCACTCCTTCATCTGATAGTCGTTCGACACCTGCCCCGCCTTCCATTCCGCAGTTGGCAATCCAAGATTGGCGTCGAGGGGCCGAGCGTTGACACCCATCGCCTTCAGCCGATCCATGTGAACAGTCAGGCGATCAACAAACGAGCGGAAGTTCCGCTTCGACTTGGGTGACCACAGAATCTCGGACACCGCAACGCCGCGTGGCCAAGCCATGTACTCCAGGTACTCCGGCGTTCGGATGTACTCAGTCCACATTTGGAACTGGCCACCGAGGATGTGCTTGCTTTGCTCGGGCGTGATTTCTTTCGGGACGATTTCGAAATCGTAGACTTTCCTTAACGGCAAGAATCCGCCGATTGCATGGGGCTCGGTCTTTGGATCGCCTTGATAGTAATCCAAATACAGAGCATTCGTCGAAGCCATCACGACGTCGTGACCTTCCTTCGCTGCCGCAATTCCTCCCGCCTCTCCGCGCCAGCTCATGACTGCGGCACCAGGAGCAAGTCCGCCTTCGAGGATCTCGTCCCACCCAATCAGGCGACGCCCTTTGGAAGCCAAAAAGGTGTCGATCTGCCGGATGAACCAGGACTGCATCTCGTGCTCGTCCTTGAGGCCGCGCTCCTTCATCAAGTGTTGAACTCGAGCCGAAGCCTTCCACTCATCCTTTGGGCACTCATCGCCGCCAACGTGGATGAACTTGGACGGGAAAATCGCCATGACCTCATCGAGCACGTCTTTCTGAAACTTGATCGTGGATTCTTCTGGGTTATAAACGTGCTTGATGACGCCCCAAGTTGTTGCTACGGGCACCTTCTCGCCATTGCCGAGTTCTGGGTAGGCGGCGATGGCGGCTTGAGCGTGGCCCGGCATTTCGATTTCGGGAACGACGTTAATAAATCGAGCCTTTGCGTAGGCGACAATCTCCTTCGCGTCGGCCTGCGTGTAGAAGCCGCCGTACTCCTTCTCCTCATAGGTCGCTGGGCTGTACTTGAGCATCGACTTCGAACGCTTCGAGCCGATCTCGGTGAGCTTTGGATACTTCTTGATCTCCAGTCTCCAACCCTGGTCCTCGGTGAGGTGCCAATGGAAGGAGTTCATCTTGTGGAACGCAAGCGTGTCGATGAACTTCTTGATTGCCGCCATCGGCATGTAGTGGCGACCAGTATCTAGCATCGCACCCCGCCAGCCAAAACGGGGAGTATCCTCGATAATCACGCTGGGAACCTTTCCATTTTGTACAAGCTGTCGAAGCGTCTGAATCCCGTAAAACGCTCCGGCTGGAGTTTTGGCAGAAATCTCGATGCTCTCCGGACTGACGTCGAGCGTGTAGCCTTCATCGCCGATTCTCTCCTGCTTTTTGTTCAGTTTCAAGCGAATGTTCGCGCTGGCAGCGGTCGCGGTGTTTGGCGCTTTTGCCAGCAGCTCCTTTGCAAAAACTGCTACTCCTGCAAACTCCTTTGGTGCGACGATGGGTGTCGACTGAGACAGCTCGAACTCGCCTTCCTGGGGAATCAGAACGACGGGCTGCGGGATGATTGCGTAGCGAGTTGCGGCGGCAAGGGCGGCGGCGGTTGCGAGCATGCCCGGAGTTTACTACCAGCCGGTTTAGATCGCGTAGTTCTCCAAGAGGTGCCGCATTTCGGAAACGAGTTCGGCTTCGACGTAGATACCGCCATCGCGATACTCCTCCTTGTGAACTCGGCCAAAGTTGTAGCAATCCTGTAAGAGGTGGGATTTATCGTATGGGATAAGTGCCTTTACAAAACCGAGCAAATCTTGTACCTGGCGGCGGATTGCGTTCATCAGGTCGCTCATGCCTTCGCCGGTGAGAGCGGAGATTGCTACTGAGTTGGGAAACTCGGCGACGAGGTCTCGGCGGACGGTCGGATCGGCTATGGCGTCGATTTTATTGAAGACGGTGATCGCTGGTTTGTCGTCAGCTTTTAGCCGTTTCAGTGTCTCGGCGACGGCATCGCACTGGGCTTCCCAGTTCGGGTGGCTGACGTCGACCAAGTGAATAATGAAGTCACTAAAAGTGACTTCTTCCAGAGTGGATTGGAAGGCCGCGACGAGGTGGGTTGGCAGGTTGCGAATGAAGCCGACGGTGTCGGTAAGGAAGAGGGCGTAGCCGTCAGGGAGATCGATCTTTCGAGTCGTCGGGTCAAGCGTGGCGAAGGGCATCGCGTCGGCCAACAGGTCGGTGCCGGACATCCGGTTCATCAAGGTCGACTTTCCCGCGGAGGTATAGCCAACGATTGAGGCGAATGGGAAGGGGTGTTTGCGGCGGCTGGTCCGCTGTTGGTCGCGAACCCGCTTGACGTCAAGAATTTCTCCTTTAAGACGAGCAATTCGATCCCGAACCATTCGCTTGTCGGTTTCGAGCTTTGTTTCGCCGGGACCGCGCATTCCGATGCCACCTTTTTGCCGCTCGAATTTGGTGTATACCGACATGAGTTTGGGCATCATGTAGGTGAGCTGGGCGAGCTCGACTTGGAGCATGCCTTCCTTGGTTCGCGCGCGGCGGGCGAAGATGTCGAGGATGAGCTGGGTTCGATCGACGACTCGGCGTCCGAACGCTTCTTCGAGGTTGCGCTGCTGCATGCCGCTGACCTCGCCGTCGATGAGGACGATGTCGGCGCTGAGGTCTTGGGCGAGGACAGTGATCTCTTCGACTTTTCCGGTTCCAACGTAGGTGCCTTTGAAGGGTCTGTCTAGGCGTTGTCGGATGGTTGTTAGTGGTTCAACTCCGGCGGCTTCGCACAGGCCGATTAGCTCATCTTCGACAAGCTGGTCTTCGGCTTCATCCTCGTTGACGCAGACCAGGACGGCGGTTTCGATTGTCTCTTCGAGTTTGCTTGCCAATTACAAAATTCCTCGGTAGACGACTCCAGCATGAATGGCCTCGACTTCTTTGACGATGCCCTCGACGCAGGCATCGAAGATGCGTTTGCCCTTCTCGGCCGTGCCAAGTGTGGCGAAGCCGAACGAGCCTTCTTCGCTGATTTCGTCCCACCCTTTGACCAGGCTCTGGACCGGGTTGATCGGCCTGAGGCCGTCGTCGCGGATGAGGTCTTTTCGCACCTTGTCGGGGTGGAGGTGGAGCATTAGGGAGACCTCGGCTTCACAGGCGTGCTGAATTCCTTTGATCGAACCTTCCAAAGTTTCGGCGATGACCTGTTCGGCGAACTGGTAGTAGCCTCGGTGACCGAGGGTTAGGTTCGGGTTTTCTTCTTTCAGCTTTCTTAGCGTGACTCCGTTTGGTTCGTTGTTTCCGCCGTGGCCGTTGATGATGAGGAAGCGGTGGAAGCGGTGTTTTGCCAGTGAGTTGATTGTTGCGGTGAGCGTTTCCATGTAGCCGCTGACACTGGCGGAAAGGGTTCCGGCGAAGGGGAGATGGTGGCCGCTGGCGCCGAGCCAGACGGTTGGGGTGACCAAGATTTTGTCTTTCGCTTGTTTTTCGACGGCGGAGGTGACGGCGGTGGCGATGAGGGTGTCGGTCGCGGTCGGCAGGAACGGACCGTGTTGTTCTATTGAGCCAGTTGGGATGACGACGATGGTATCGCGGTCAGCAGCTTCAACCTCCTTCCAGGTCATTTCGGCAAGAATCATGAATTGAGTTTGGCAGGTTTTTGCATTGGTAGGCGGGTTTCACAGTTGCGCGGTTTCGCAACGTGGTCAGGAGGCTTTCGGAGAGAGAGAACTGCGACGCACTTTGCTGGGGAATTAGGATCGGCGAATTGTTGCTTGTGCGCATTTGGTGGGTCCAGGTGGGTACACGCCACTGGTAGTTCGTGGAGTTTCCACGGACGCTGAGGCCTCGTGTTGGGAGCGGCTATGAACTACGCGCGGTCTAGATTTTTTTGAATATCACTTACTAGGCGAAGTTTCAGCGGTTTTGTCAGCCATGTCAACATTTTTCGTTCTTACCAGGGGAAAGGGATGGATTGGTCAGATAGGACAGATACGGGGTGAAGATTGTGAGATGTTGTTTACGAATACGAGCAGCACGGAGGCAACGACGGCATTGGCGGCGGCAACTAAGCCGGCACCAAAAAATATCTTTCAATAGTTATTGAAATTTCAGAAATTTCCACCTATACTTGAAGTATGACCGTTGTTTGGGTTGCGACCGTGGTTCTGGTGGGGTTCCATGTGATGCTTTGGTGGCGGGTGAGACTGCCGATTTGGTTGCCGTTGGCAGTGGGGCTGGGATTGGTGGGCGGGTCGTACTCGGCGGAGGGGGTGGTGCGGCTGTTGATGTCTTCGGCGGTTTTGCTTTACTTTGTGAAGCTGAGCGCGGTGTTCGCGATGGAGCCTTCAGCGCGACCTCGGGGGGTTGGGGCGGTTTTGTACCACAGCGTTTGGCCGGGGGTTGCGGGGGACGGATTGTGCTCGGTTGGTTCTGCTGTGCCAGATTCGGGAGCTAGGTTTCGGCGGGGGTATGGGCGGTTTCTTCTGGGGCTGGTGGGGTGCTTCGGGGTGGCCTGGTTTTCGGCTAGTTTGTCACTTTCTGTCGTTGGTGCGCTTGGCATTGTGGCGTTGCTTTTGACAATTCACCTTGGTTTTTCGGATATGTTGACGGGGGTGTTGCAGTGTCAGGGGTGGCGAGTTTTGCCGCTGTTTGATGACCCTTTGCGGGCGCGAAGTCTGAACGAGTTTTGGACTCGGCGATGGAATTTGGCGTTTGTTCAGATGAACCGGATTCTGTTTATGCGGCCGTCGGCGCGACGGTTTGGAATTCGGGGTGCCGTCGTCGGCTCGTTCTTAATTTCGGGGTTGCTTCATGAGCTGGCGATCAGCTTTCCGGCGGGGTCGGGTTGGGGTGGGCCCTTTGTTTACTTTGTGTTACAAGTTGGGTTGTTGGGGGTGGAGCGGCGGTTTCGGTTGAGGGGTGTTCTGTGGACTTGGGCGGCTTTGCTTTTGCCTCTGCCGATGCTGTTTCACGACGGATTTCGGGTTGGGCTTGTGGCTCCGCTGTTTGTTTGGGCGGGTGGCGTGTTGCACGGGTTTACGTTTGAGTCGTTCTGGTCTCTGGCGTTTCTGGGGTTGGGGGCGATCCACTTTGTGATCTTGGCGGCTTCGGCCCAGGTACCCTCGCGGCTGAATTGGCGGGAGGAATTGGGGCGGCTGAGTTCGCTGAACCGGAAGTTGATGTGGACCTACGGGGCGTTCATTGTGATGTGCATCCTGGCGTTTGGGGTTTTGACGTTGGTTTTACGCGGAGAGTTTGTGCGCGGGAATCCGGTGGGGCCTTGGCTTTGTGGGTTTATCGCGGTGTTTTGGGGGCTGAGGGTGGTTTGCGACAACTTCGTTCTGAAGTTTGAGGACTGGCCCCAGGGGCCGGAGTTTGAGATTGGGCATGTCCTCTTGAACACTGTGTTCGTCACGTTGACGACGGGGTACGGGGGGTTTGTAATGTTGAGTCTGATGCGCGGGTTGGGTTAGATTTCGTCGAGAATTTCGGCTTTGCGTTCGGAGAATTCGTCTTGGGTGATGAGCCCTTCCTCGTAGAGGTCGGCGAGTTTTCGGAGCCGAGTTTCGGCTGATCCAGTCGAAGGAACAGGCATCACTTTGGTCGGCTGGAGGCGAATGAGTTCGACTTCGTTACGGATCGAGCGTCGCCAGGTATCTCGGTCAGTGTTTTCGGGACGAGTCCGGTCTGCGAGTTCGTTGGCCGCTTGGAGGGCGGCGTTGTAGCGAGCAGAATCGCTGGGCTTTTGTCTAAGTAAAGTTAGCGCAGAATCAAAATCCGAGCGGGCTAGCTCTTTACGGGCATAGCCCCAAATGGCGAAGATGATTACTGCGATGACGCCAAGGAACACGATCATCAGCGGGCCATCAGACCCTGATTGGCTCATTTGCGAGATCAGCAGATCAATCACTTACAGTACATAGTACACAGTTCTTGTCCGCGGGGATTCGCTCAATCCTGCTAATCTCTTTCCTGTATGTCCCCAGTTGATGCGATCTTGCTGTTTGCTACTGGGGCGGTGGCTAGTGGAATCAACAGCGTGGCGGGGGGTGGGTCTTTGATTAGCTTTCCTTATCTAACTTTGGGGATGGGGATTGGGGATCGGGTGGCGAATGCTACCAATGCGGTTGGGCTCTTTCCGGGCTCGTTTGCCGGGGGGCTGGGGTTTATGAAGCAGCTTTCGCAAACGGCGAAGTTCTTGAAGGTTTTGGCTTTGCCGACGATTTTGGGGTCCCTGTGCGGGGCGGCTTTGTTGCTGAATACTTCGGACAAGTCGTTCAAGGCGATTGTGCCGTTTTTGATTCTCTTGGCGGCGTTGTTGTTGTGGTTTCAGCCGAAGGTGAAGGCGATGCTGGCGAGGGCGGATCATCATGTGATTCCGGTTTGGGCAGGGGTTGTTTTGCAGTTTTTGGTGGCTTGTTATGGCGGCTATTTTGGGGCGGGAATGGGAATCATGATGCTCGCAACTTTTGCGCTTTACATGGAGGGAACGACCCATGAGCTGAACGCAGTGAAGAATTGGTTGGGGTCGATTATCAACCTGTTTTGCTCCTTCGTATTTGTTTCTAAGGGGTTGGTGATGACGCCGGAGGCGTATCCTCTGGCTTGTGGGGGGTTTGCGGGAGGGTTTTTGGCGGCACGGTGGTCTTTGCGGGTTGACCCGGACAAGATGCGGCGATGGATCGCGGTTTATGGGTTTGTCATGACGGGGTACTACATCTGGCGGGTTGCGCTCTAGAGGAGCTTCGGCACTAAGCCAGGGCCGCCGTAGATCCAGCCGGTGTAGAGTTGTGCTAGGTCGGCTCCGAGGGCTCGTTTTGATTGGTAGTCTTCGGCGGTGAAGATTCCGCCGACGCCGATGAGGACGAGGTTGTCGGAGGCGTTCTGTTTGAGGCGGGCGAGGACTTCGTTGGATCGCCGGAGGAGCGGGGCGCCGGACAGGCCTCCTTGTTGGTGGGCGGTGATGTTGCGGTTCATGCCGTCGGTCCCGGCGAGGCCGCCGCCGAGGAGGGAGTTGCTGATGTGGCGTCCGGCGGGGGCGGCGAGGTTGGGGAGCATGTCGCGGGATATTGTCGTGTTCGTCGCGATGATTCCGGTGAGATTGGCTTCGACGGCGACTTTCAGAACATCATCGATGGCTTCGTCTTCGAGGTCGGGGGCGAGTTTGACGAAGAGGGGCCGTTTGTCGTTGACTTCGCGGAGGGTTTGGAATATTCGTCGGAGAGAGTCGGCGTCTTGGAGCGATCTTAGGCCGGGGGTGTTTGGGCTGCTGACGTTGACGACGAAGTAGTCGCCGAAGCTTTGGAGGACTTCGTAGCTCTTTTTGTAGTCATCGTGGGCTTCTTCGAGGGGGGTGATTTTGGATTTTCCGAGGTTGATTCCGACGGGGATTCGGCTCGCGGAGCGAGAGAGCCGTTCGGCGACGGCGATGGCTCCGTGGTTGTTGAAGCCCATTCGGTTGATGAGGGCTTTGTCGGAGGGAAGTCGGAACATGCGCGGCTTTTCGTTGCCGGGTTGGGGGTGCCAGGTGATGGTTCCGATTTCGACGTATCCGAACCCAAATTTGTGCCACTGATTAAGGGCGATGGCGTTCTTATCGAGTCCGGCGGCTAGGCCGATTCGGTTGGGGAAGTGGACTCCGAAGAGTTCGACTGAGTCCTTTTCGAGAGGGGTGGATCGGCCGGGGATGAGGCCCTTTTGGATGAGGGACATCGCCAAGTTATGCGCCCGCTCGGGGTCCATTCGGAACGCGAGCGGGCGCAATAGCGAGGCGTACAAATCCACGGAGATATTATGTCGCTAGTCGTCGATGGTGGGTGGCTTGTAGGGGGCGATCTTGAAGGTAACGTTCGCATTTCCACCGCCCCGCACCCAGATGCGGTACTTGCCGGATTTTTCGATCTTGAGTACGTCTGTTCGGATGTTGTCGTACTGGTGGGAGCTTGGCTGGAGGACAGTTCCGTCTTCAAACATGGTCATGAAACTGGCGTAGCCGTCCCCGAACAGGGACGTGAGGTTGTACCGTTTTCCGGCTTCCAAGTTGACTTCGTAGATGCCGAAGTTCTTTCCGTCAAGAGTAATTTGCTTCTTCTCGCCGGCATTGAGTGCCACCGCTCCGATTGGGTCGCGCCGGAGCGTGTATTTCCCAGAACCGCCGTTTCCAACACAGGTCACGCGAAACAGGAACTTATCGGCTTTGGGGAAGTAGAGGTCATCGCCGGGCATGTTGTTGATGCCATCAACGAATGAGTTGACGATTTGGCCACGGTAGTTGAAAATGTCCACTCGAAGTCTGAACGACGTTCCCTCGCATCGCAGTCGCATCATCTCGTTCTGAAGCGATTCATATTTGTAGAGCCGGGAGTGGCCGATTGATAACGTGTCCTGGGTCTCTGCCCCCTCTTTGAAATTCTCAAGAGGTTCATCATTTGTGATTGTAAAGACTTCTGGCTTGTCACTATGGTTGGTGAGGACAAGAGTCGCGTCTCCTTTGGCGAAAAACACTCGAAGCGCGTTGGATGGTTTGCCATCAAGAGCGAACCAGCAGAAAGTTGGAAGTATGCCAAAGAGTTCTTCGGAATAGTAGGACTGATCATCATTCCGCGCATCTTTTGGCAAGGTTGGGCCGACAAGGTAATTGGCGGTGTCTGGGCCGGCATCAACGATGGTTCGGACCGGGGAGTCTGGCGAGACGGGGAACTTGATGATCACTTGCTGACGTGGGGGAACGGCGTGAGTGGTCTTGCCTAGTCCTGGTCGGGTCTCGTACTTGACTGGCTCAAGTCGCGTGATTGCCTTGAGCAATGACGGTGACATTGAGAATTCGAAGAAGTAGTCTCCGTCGCTTAACGCCTTAAATGTTTTGCCGCTTGATATTCCATTATCGACCAGCTCGTAGTCGGATTTAGGGACGCCGCTCGGGCCAAACAGCTTCGTGTCTCGGGAGACATATCCGGAGCTCTTCGAGTTTTTTGTGATGGTTTGATAGGAGGAGAGGTAATAAGTCTCGTCCTTTTTCGCTCGAAAATGGAAGAGAGCGGTGCGGGCGCCTTCGCGGTAAAGGGCTTCGGCACCGGGAATGTCTACCTCGGTTTTGCCAATCTTGGTCGTGAATGATTTGTAGAGAATGCTATGGAACTCAAACTTTCCTCCAGAAGCGTTTTTGAAGCTACCGACGTTGACCTTGATCGTTTGATCCTTTTCAAATCTGTAGACGATGAGCGGGGATTGGTTGCCTTCGTATCGGTCATCGTTTTCTAGCACGACCTTTCCCTTTTCATCCAGCACTTTGATCGATGCGTCGAAGACGTCGCTGACGGCTTCGGCAATGAGGACTTCGCCGGCTTTGCCCTCAAACTTCCAGTCGCAACCAACTCCAGCAGTTGCAATCATGGTTTGGGTGTTCCAACCCGCGTTTTCAAAGAGCCCGCGGTCATTCTGAATCTGCTCGCTCTTGCGCTTCCCGCCGGAAAATCGGCCACCGCCGGTTCCGCCAGGGCCCATTGGCTCTTGAAAAATGACATTTGGCGATGCACCCCCATCCATTCCTCCCCCACCCATCCCTCCGCCCTGACCATAGCCGCCGATGCTACCTTGGCCTAGGGCGGTGGTGGTTAGCGCGAGAAATCCTAGAGTTAGTACGAAGCCTCTCATGGTTGGTCTGACGCGCTGATGTGTCGCATCGTTACAGGGAAAAGTGCGGTGTGAATCGGGTACAATTCGGGTTCAATTTCTGTCGAATTTGAACCTAGGAAGCATGAGCAACGAGCCACAGGACGAACTCTATCTTGAATCTACGAACAGCCTAGATCAAGACGCCGTAGTGAATGAACTCGCGGGGCGAGTTGATGGGGACTATGACGCGGCGCAGATTCAAGTCTTGGAAGGGCTTGAGGCCGTTCGGAAGCGACCGGGGATGTACGTTGGCGACAACGGCAAGCGCGGACTTCACCAGCTTTTCCGAGAGGTTATCGACAACTCGGTGGACGAGGCCCTTGCCGGCCACTGTAACCACATTACGGTGACGTTGTTCGAGGACGGCTCTGCGGGAGTCGAAGACAACGGTCGCGGAATTCCGGTTGACAAGCACGAGAAGATGGGCGTTTCGGCGCTGCAGGTCGTTATGACCGTGCTCCACGCCGGCGGTAAGTTTGGCGGCGAAGGAAGCGGCTATAAGACCTCGGGCGGACTGCACGGTGTTGGTGTTTCATGTACCAACGCTCTTTCGACTTGGATGGAATCGACCGTAAAGCGAAACGGGAAGCTTTATCGACAGCGGTTTGAGAAGGGTATTCCAGTTTACGACGTTAAGGAAATCGGCACGGTGCCGGACGGGCAGACGGGTACGGCTCAGCGATGGATGCCGGACCCTACGGTTCTTACTGAGGTCGAGCACGATCCGCACATTGTTAAAAGCCGAATGCGCGAGCTGGCTTATTTGAACCCGAAGGTCACCTTCGAGTTCATCAACGAGAAGGATCCTACGAACAGCGAGACCTATTACTACCAGCGCGGTATTCCGCAGTTGGTTGAGGACATCAACGACGGGAAGGACACACTTCACAACGTTATTCACTTTAAGCGGCTTCGGGAGACGAGCGAGATCGAGGTTGCGTTGCAGTACCACGATGGGTATTCGTTGACGATGTTGGCGTTTACCAACAACATCCACAACCCAGACGGCGGAACTCACGTTTCGGGCTTCAGCACGGCATTGACCCGGACAATTAACAACTACGCCCGAAAGATGGGGCACCTGAAGGAGAAGGATAACAACCTGGTTGGTGACGACGTGACCGACGGTCTGACGGCGGTTATTTCTCTGCGAATTGGCGATCCTTCGTATAACTCGCAGGATAAGGTTAAGTTGGTTACTCCGGAAGTTCAGGGTCTGACGAACTCGCTGGTTGGCGAGGGGCTGATGACGTTCTTTGAGGAGAACCCGAACATTGCTCGGAAGATTGTTGAGAAGGGCGTGATTGCTCAACGGGCCCGCGAAGCGGCTCGGAAGGCGATGGAAAGCGTTCGGCGATCCTCGACGATGGACTCGTTTGGTCTGCCTGGAAAACTGGCCGATTGTAGAAGTAAGGATGCCGCCAAGTGCGAAATTTTCTTGGTTGAAGGTGACTCGGCGGGTGGGTCGGCTAAGAGTGCTCGGGATCGCGAGACGCAGGCAATTCTTCCGCTTCGCGGAAAGATTTTGAACGTCGAGCGGGCTCGCATTGATAAGGCCCTGGATAACGAAGAAATTAAGGCTTTGATCGCGGCCCTGGGAGTCGGAATCGACCTTTCGCTCGGAAAGGCAGATCTATCCGTAGAGGAAGATCAGCCGGATTTGGAGCTGAACGGGCCGAAGAAGCGCGAGAAGGATCCGAAGGAGAAGGAGGTTCAGTTCGACCTCTCGAAACTGCGCTACCACAAGGTTGTCATCATGACTGACGCCGACGTTGACGGCGAGCATATTCGCACGCTGTTGCTGACGTTCTTCTATCGGTACATGAAACCGCTGATGCAGGCGGGGCATATTTACCTTGCTCAGCCGCCGCTTTTTGTTGTGAAGGTTGGCGCGAACGAGCGGTACTACGCGATGACCGAAGAGGAGCGCGACGAGATCATTGCGGGCATCAAGAAGGGACGCAAGTACGATGTCACTCGCTTTAAGGGACTCGGTGAAATGAACGCTGACGACCTTGAGGACACGACGATGGCGGTCGACAAGCGGCGCATGGTCCAGGTGATCTGTGACAAGACTTTTGAAATGGAAATCGAGGAAATGTTCTCGAAGCTCATGGGCGAGAAAGTCGAGCCTCGACGGGAGTTTATCGAGCGTCACGCGAAGGAAGCGCTGAACGTCGACTGGCATTATTGATGGCTATTTGCCGACCAACGCTCTGAGCCGGGGACCTAGCGCGACTCTGTTACCCCGGAGGAGGGTTAGGAAGCCGCGCTCGGTCATGACTTCGATGTTAAATTGGAAAACTCCCGGCTTGAGGGGGAGGCGGGGGGCTAGGCCCTCGAGGTTGAGTGATTCGGTGTAGCCCTCGGCGACCATTGCCTCGACGATGCAGACGGAGAGGGCTTCGCGGGTGGCTTGGACTTCGGACCAGCGGTCGATAGGGAGGAGACCGGTTTCTTCGACGAATAGCTTGCCTCGGACGGTCAGGGATTGGCCGAGGAGGAGGCCCTTGAGGGCGAGCTTTCGGTAGGCGAGATTGACGTCTTCGAGGGCGACATTCAGAATGAGGGGCAGGTCTTCAATCGGGATTGTTTGGCCCGCTGAATCCATTTCGTAGCAGTAGAGTTCGAGGAGCATTTTTTGCTCCACCTGATTCAATTCTTGAAGTTCCATCCGTGGTACAGGCAGAAAATGATTGCCTTGTCCCAATTATGGTCAATCGGTCCACGAAATTCATACTGCTTGGTAAGGAATTCGGAGTTTTTCGACGTATTTGGCGATAACGTCAAATTCGATATTTACGGCCTGATTTTGTGCTATAGACCGCAAATTTGTGTGTTCGAGGGTGTGAGGGATGATCCAGACCTCGAAATGGTTCCCTTGGGGCTTTACGACGGTGAGGGAGATTCCGTCAATTGTGACGGAGCCTTTTTCGATCAAATAAGTCCCATTGGGGGCGACAAACTGGTACACAGTTGAGTTCCCTTCTTGCCGTTTATTCAGGAGTTTTCCGGTACCGTCGACGTGGCCTTGGACGATGTGTCCGCCGAAGCGGTCGGTGGGGCGCATGGCTCGTTCGAGGTTGAGTTCTTGGCCCGGTTTTAGGTCCTCGAAAGTGGTCTTTGAGAGGGTTTCGGGGGAGAGATCGAAGGCGAGACCGTGGTCATCAGAGGGGACGACGGTGAGGCAACAGCCGTTGACGGCGATGGATTCGCCGAGTTGGAGATGATCGAGTTCAAGGTCTCCGGGATCGATCACGAGGCGCTGGCCATCCCAGCTTGCGACTTTTCCGACTGCTTGAACGATGCCTGTAAACATTTCTGCTGACTGAGTGAACCCCATTTGGTTCTACGCCGTACTGTAACCCATATGTTGTTCGGAAGTCGTGTTGATAAGTATCCGTATCTGGTTTCGTACTTGCATGAGACGGAGCGGGTTGATTTGTTCCGGGAGTTGCGGACTCAGGAGAGTTTGACGACGGGGGTTGGGCTGATTTCGTCGATGGTTGTTTGGTCGGTTTTGGTGCCGATTAGCCGGTCGGTCGCGTTTTTGAGCTTTTTGCCGTTGTTGATCGCGGGGCTGGTGATTGGCGGGATGGTGAATCACGCTCGGCGGGCGCGGCTTAGGACTCCGGAATTTGAGTCGCGGCTGGAGGCTTTGCAGTTGTTGGCGGTGATTCGGCGGATGCACCAGTTGAATCGTTTGCATCGAGATTTGTCGGATTCAACGTTGACCCTTTTGGATGAGGTAGCGCGGTTGCGGAGCCAGGTTCGAGAGACTTTGTCGTTGCCGTTTTGGCAGCAGTCGACGTTGTCCCCCACGCTAACTGAGTTAAAGCGGCAGGCGTTGACGGCGGTGGATCAGGCCGCGATTGATGCTGTTTTGCAGTTTAGGAATAGCTTGCCGGTGACTGTGGAGACCCGGCCAGTTTGGAGTTATTTGGATGAGGCGATGGAGTCGGTGACCGGGCGCGCTATGCGGGCCACTCCGTTTACTGAGCAGGGGTTTGATGGGGCTTTTAAGGTTGCTCAGAAGATGCAGACTTTGAAGTCAGAGATTGAGCAATTGACCAACGCGGCTCCGAAGGGGATTGCGGGAGAAGTGGAAACGATGCCAGGGGCATTGATTGATGACGCGCTAATGGAGATCAGGACGATCAGGCAGGCTGAAGAGGAGTTGCGGGCGGGGCTATAGGTCGGTTTGCCATCCTGAGGCAGCTGACTGTTGGGCTCCCAGGTTGTGGTTCGTCCAGTTCAAACTCAGCGGAGTCAGTGAGACGTATCCTTCGCTGACGGCCATGACGTCGGTGCCGGGTTGGTTGGCTTTCATGACAACGGCTCCGCCTTGCCAGTAGTAAGGGCGACCCCAGGGGTCGTCGCGGCGTTCGACGCGGTCTTTGTAGACTCGCTGGCCCATTTCGGCGAACTTGGTTCCTCTCAGCTCTTCGTAGGCGATTGAGGGGAAGTTGACGTTGAGGAAGCTCAGATCTTCGTTGGGAAGTTCTGTCAGTTTGCGAAGGTTTTCGTTGAGCCACTGGGTTGCGGTTTCCCAGTGGGGTGGGGCTTCGACGACGAAGGTGGCGAGTGAGAAGGCGATGGAGCGGATACCGTTGATGGCGCCTTCCATGGCTCCGGCGACGGTGCCGGAATAGGTGATGTCGAAGCCGAGGTTGGGGCCGTGGTTGACGCCGCTGAGGACGAGATCGCAGCCATCGGGCCAGGCGACGGTGAGGCCAACGTTGACGCAATCGACGGGGACGCCGTTGACGGTGTAGGCTTCGAGGCCGTCGTAAGGGACCTCGACGACACGGAGGGGGTCGCGGAGGGTCATGGCGTGTCCACAGGCGGAGCGCTCACGGTCGGGGGCGACGATTTTGACCTCGCCAATCTTTTTGGCGGCGTCGGAAAGCACTTTGAGGCCGTGGCCGTGGATTCCGTCGTCGTTGGTGATGAGGATTCTCATGCGGTTTCGACCCTTATGGCGGTGGCGATTTTGCTGACACAGGGGAGCCATTGGACCTCGCCGAGGGCGGCTTGGAATGCGGACTCTTTGGCGGTGTGGGTGAGGAAGACGATCTCGCCTTTTTCGGAGGGGAGGGTTCGCATTTGCATTTCGGCGATGCTGATTTCGTGGCGACCGAAGACCATCGAGATTTCGCCGAGGGTGCGGGGTTTGTCTTCGACTTGGATGCGGAGGTAGTAGGTGGTTTCGAGGTCGTCCATCGAAGCGGTCTTCATACCCTCGTCGTAAGGGATTGCACTTCCAGCACCGCCGGCAAAAATGTTTCGACCAACATCGAGGAAATCCCCGATGACGGCTGAGCCGGTGGGGTCTGAGCCGGCTCCGCGTCCGGAGAACATGACGTCGCCCACGAAGTCGCCGTGAATCCAGAGGGCGTTGTAGACTCCGTTGACTGAGGCCAGTGGGTGAGTCAGCGGAATCATGGTTGGGTGAACGCGCACCCGGACGGCGTCGCCGACCATCTCGGCGATGCCGAGGAGCTTGATCCGGTAGCCCCAGGAAGCGGCATAGGCGATGTCGGTGGCGGAGACCTTGGAGATTCCCTCCTTGTAGATTTCGTCGACGGCTACCTGCTTTCCGCCAGCGATAGAGGCGAGGATGGAGATCTTGAAGCCGGTGTCGATTCCTTCGACGTCGTTAGTCGGGTCGGCTTCGGCGTAGCCTTTCTCTTGGGCTTCCCGGAGTGCGTCGGCGTAGTCGGCTTCCTCCTGCTCCATCATGGTGAGGATGTAGTTCGTGGTGCCGTTGAGAATGCCCATCATTCGAACCAGATCGTTCCCGGCGAGCTGATGCTTGAGGGGTTGGATGAGCGGGATTCCGCCACCGACGGCGGCTTCATAGTGGAGGTCAAGGCCTTTGGATTTAGCTAAATGAACGAGGCGCGAGCCGTGCTTGGCGATGAGTTCCTTATTGGCAGTGACAACGTGTTTTCCGTTTTGCAGGGCACTCTCGACGAGAGCGGCGGCAGGATCGACTCCGCCGATGACTTCAATGACCACGTCGATGGTTGGATCGGTGACAATGGACTCTAGATCAGTGGTGAAGAGCGCGGAATCGGCTCCACGTTCTTTGGCGGCGTCTCGAATGCCGATGCGGGCGACTTCGAAGGGCATTCCGATTTTTTTGATGATTGCATCGCGGTTATCTTGGAGCATTCGGAACGCTCCTGTACCCACGGTTCCGAACCCAAGAAAGCCAATGCGAATCGTTTTTGCCATCTGAACCCATCCATTATGAAGGGTTTCTCGTTACCAGTTTTGACTCAATTTTCGAGCAATGCAACCATTTACACTTTGTAATGCGTTAATGTTCAGTTGTTATCATGATGAAGCGCGCATTCCTCATCGCCCTCGGGCTCACTATGGTCGCCGGAACGACCCTTGCCCAGACCCCTCCTCCTGCCACAACTCTGCCTGCTAAGCAGGACGAGAAGAAGCCTGATCCGCCGAAGGTGGAAGACAAGCGGACCTCCGAGCAGAAGAAGTACGACGAACTGATGAAGACGGCCAAGTCTCAGGACGGCGTCTTTAAGGTTCACCGTGTGGACGATAAGATCTATTGGGAGATTCCGGAGTCGAAGCTGGGGCGGTTGTTCATGTTCAACGCCGAAGTTTCGGAGGCTCCTAGGGCGCTCACTTATCCCGGCACGGCTCCGATGGAGCGTCCTCGGACGATCAAGTTCGCTCGGCGAGATAAGAAGATTCAGCTCAAGAATGTGGATGTCAGCACTCGCGCCGTTGGTGGCGATAAGGGTGTTGAACTGGGAGTGAAGCAGAACTCGCCAGAGGCGATTCTGTTTACGTTTGACATCGTTGGTGAATCTCCGGAGAAGAATCCGTTGATTGATGTCACGCAGCTTTTTGTGAGCGATCCTCAGGACTTCAGCATTCGGGCGGCGATTCCGGGCGCGATGGGCGTGGATTCGAGCAAGACGTGGATCGAGAAGGTGAAGGCATTCCCGACCAATATCGAGACTCGGACCTACATGACGTTTATGATGGGACGAAGTCAGGGCGGTGGTCTGGCGGCTCTGCTCGGCGGTGGCGGTGGTGGATACGACGCCAGTAAGGCAGCTACAGTCGTTCATTACAGCTTGACCGAGCTTCCTGAAGTTCCGATGATGGGCCGACTGAAGGATTCCCGAATTGGCTACTTCACCACGGACTTCACCGTCTTCGGAGCAGAAGGGAATGCCGCGAAGGAAGTTCAGTACATCAACCGATTCCGGCTTGAGAAGAAGGACCCTAAGGCGGATGTGAGCGAGCCGAAGAAGCCGATCACTTACTACGTGACCCAAGAAGTTCCTGAGCGATGGCGCAAGTATGTGGTTCAGGGTATCAACGACTGGCAACCCGCTTTCGAGACCGCTGGATTCAAGAACGCGATCATCGGCAAGATGGCTCCGACCAAAGAAGAGGATCCAGATTTCGATCCAGAAGATGCTCGCTACAGTGTCATTCGATGGGCTCCAAGCGATACCGCAAATGCAATGGGACCTTCCATCCAGGATCCACGCAGTGGCGAGTCGATTTCGGCGCATATCATTGTCTGGAACGACATTGTCAAGTTGGTTCAGAGCTGGTACTTCGCCCAAGTTGCGGCGACGGACGCCAAAGCTCAGAAGCTTCCGATGAGCGATGAGCTGATCGGTCGATTGATCCAATATGTTGTCGCTCACGAAGTTGGGCACACCCTTGGGCTTGAGCACAACTTTAACGGCTCGGCGGCGTTCTCGATTGCTCAGTTGCGAGATAAGAACTTCACGGACAGCCACGGTGTGGCCTCGTCGATCATGAGCTACTCGCGATACAACTACGTTGCCCAACCCGGCGACGGCGTGACTTCGACGATTGGCGTCATCGGCGACTACGACCGATTTGCGATTCAGTACGGATACAAGGTGCTCAATGCAGTTACTCCAGAGCAGGAAAAGGCGGCTTTGGATTCGCATCTGGGACAGCAGGTCACGAACTCGTGGTTGCGATTTGGCAACTACAAGAACGCCCAACTCGACCCGCGAAAGCAGTCGGAAATTATCTCGAATGATCCGGTTGAGGCAACTCGGCTCGGTATGAACAACTTGGAGTACATCGCCAAGAAGGTTCTGGTTCCGGCGACTTCTAAGTTTGGCGAGTCTTATGACGAGCTCGCGGAAATGCACGGCGAGTTGATCAACCAGTGGATGACCGAGGTGATGCACGTGGTTCGAGTCGTGGGTGGAGTTGTAGAGCTTGACAACCACGTTGGACGCGGTGGAGATGTCTTCAACCCGGTTCCGGCGGCGCAGCAGCGCAAGGCGGTTCAGCTTCTGATGAGCCGAGCCGTGCGGCCCTCTTCGGCGCTTTTCGATCCGAAGATTTTTGCTAAAACTCGAATGAGCGGATTTGTGAGCAGTGCGAACTCCATGAGTTCGGCGGTTCTGCGAAGCTTGCTATCGGATTCAAAGGTGTCTTCATTGGCTGACTTTGAGGCTACGAAGCCAGGTCAGGCTTACACGCCCTCGAACTTGGTTGACGATGTGGTTGGCGGAGTCTTCACCGGATTGGGTTCGCCGAAGGTTTCTACCTCGGCATTTGATCGAAATCTTCATCGCAACTTCTTGAAGATGGTTGATGGACGAATCAACGGTTCTGGCGCGAGCCAGACGGACCTTCGGCCTCTGCTCAAGGCAGCTCTGAAGGATGTGGCGAGCAAGCTTGTTTCTGCACAAGGGCGGGCGGCAGATAAGGTGACGAAGGCTCACCTCACGGAGACTTTGAGCGACGTGAAGAAGATTCTGGCGGATACTTACTCGAAGGGTGCTGGCTCGGCTCCGACGCCGTCACTGATGGATCTGCTCATGGGAATGCCCTTCAAGTTCGAATCCGGACACAAGCACGGTCGGGATTGCTGGACCCGCATGGCTCCGGCGGAGCTGATCGAGCTCAAGAAAGAGCTTGAAGCTGAGATGAAGCGCGGGAAGTAAAGAAGCTGTTAAGCTTCAGCCTTCAGTTGTCAGCGGAGTAATCTGCTGACAACTGAAGGCTTTTTTCATCATGGATCACTGGAATC
Source organism: Fimbriimonas sp. (assembly GCA_965248555.1). Classification (GTDB taxonomy): domain Bacteria; phylum Armatimonadota; class Fimbriimonadia; order Fimbriimonadales; family Fimbriimonadaceae; genus Fimbriimonas. The sequence goes on from CBDFJP010000002.1 coordinate 1,850,668, forward strand.
GAAGAGTGTTTTTAGTTATCTGCGCTGTTGTGTTCCTCGGCGTGATCTGGTTGATGAACTCAGCTGCAGAACTTCATCGAATAGAGATGAGTCGCTGAAGGCTGACTGCTCACAGCCGACCGCTCTCAACCAAGTAAACTATTCCCCTATGTCAACTCCTCAAGCAGGCGAAGAAGTTGTGGTGATTCAGACCAACCACGGCAAGATCGTTGTCGGATTCCTCGAAGATAAAGCGCCTCTCCACGTTGCGAACTTTAAGAAACTCGCAACTGATGGCTTCTACAATGGCCTCAAGTTCCACCGTGTGATTCCTGGGTTTATGATTCAGGGCGGATGTCCGAACACTCGCGACGGTGCGTCGGGGATGCCGGGAACCGGTGGACCGGGGCACAATGTCCGAGCAGAATTCAACGACACTCCTCACGAGAAGGGCATCCTTTCGATGGCACGGTCATCTGATCCAAACTCGGCGGGATCGCAGTTCTTCATCATGGTTGCCAAGTCTCCGCACCTTGATGGACAATATTCTGCGTTTGGATATGTGATTGAGGGAATTGAAGTGGCCGACAAAATCGTTTCCTTTAGTGGTCCTGGCGACCGACCGACGACTCCTTGTATCATGGAGAATGTCTCGGTTAAGTCTTGGCCTTTGGAGTCTTAAGAACATGAAATACGCTTCCCTTTTGCCACTTGCGCTCTTTGTTGTTGGGTGTGGTTCAGACACCTATCCAGCGGACACGAACTTCGGAAAAGAGGTTAAAGACACCTACGCCACCTCCGCCGCCCCGAAGGCTGATGAGGCGTTGGAGGACCCGACTTTTGCGAAGCCGAAGGACGGTGAGGAAGTTGGGGTGATTGAGACAAAGTTCGGCAAGATCGTTCTGAAATTTCGGCCCGACAAGGCTCCAAAGCACGTTGAGAACTTTAAGAAGCTTGCTAACAACGGAACTTACAACGGCACGATTTTCCACCGAGTCATTCCGGACTTCATGATTCAGGGCGGCGATCCGAATACGAAGGACAAGAATGCCGTTGCAACATACGGACAGGGAGGGCCTGGCTACCAGATTGACGCTGAGTTCAATAACATCAACCACAAGCGGGGCGTGCTTTCGATGGCACGTTCGCAAGACGTCAACTCCGCGGGCTCGCAGTTCTATGTTTGCGTTGCTGATTACCCTTCTTTGAATCGTCAGTACACGGCATTCGGCGAGGTTGTAGAAGGGATCGAAGTCGCAGACAAGATCGTCAACTCACCACGGGGTGCTAATGATCTCCCCAACGAGCGGATCGAGATGAAAGTCAAGATCGCGAAGTGGCCGGTTAAGTAGGCGGATAGGCGCAAGCAAGAAGCGGGAAGTCAAACTTGACTTCCCGCTTCTCGCTTTCCGCTTGACCTAGTCCAGCTTCCACTCTTTTTCGACGGATTTGCCGCCAACGGTGATCCTGAGTTTATAGGTTCCAATCGGCACAAATGTGGCTCGTTTGGACTCGAAGGGGTCTTTGATGGCTTCTTTGGCGTCTTTTGGCGCCGGTGGTGGGCCGACGATGATTCCTTCCTTCGTGAGCCTCAGTTCGAGAGAGGTGTTGTTGAGTCCTCTCGTAACGTCCTGGTCGCGTTTGAGGACGACCTTCCCGTCTTTGTCGACCAGCTCAACGGATCCCGCTCCGCTGAACTTCGAGAAGAAGGAGCACTTGAGGGTGGGCACGCTTGGTGGCTCGGTGGTGTACGGCGCACGGCGCTCGTAGCCCCAGAGGACGCTTCGAGACATGTCGCTGAGCGAGCTGATGGTGAGATCGGCGGCGCGTTGCTCCTTGGTCAGAGCCATGACGGGCTTGAGCGGGAGGACCCAGCATCCTCGGGCGTGTGTAGCGATGACAAGATCGTACTCGCGCTCCTGGATCACCATGTCGTGAACTGGAAGGTGGCCAAGCGATCCGCCGAGGACTTCCCAGGTGGTGCCTCCGTCGAAGGTGACGTAGACGCCGAGATCGGTGCCTACGTAGAGGATGTCCTTGTTCTTGGGGTCCTCGCGGACGACGTTTATGGTTTCGTGGGGGAGGTTGCTCACGATCGATTTCCAGGTTTTGCCTTGGTCAGTGGACTTCCAGAGGTAGGCGGACCAGTCGTCTTCGCGGTAGCCGGACTGGCTGCAGTAGACGGTGTTTTCGTCGTGTCGGCTGGCGACGATTCGAGAGACCCACTTTTCGGGTTGGGGGGTCGGGATGTCGATCCAGGTGTTACCGCCGTCGGGCGTCATGGTGACCCGCCCGTCGTCGCCGCCGCAATAGATCAGGCCGAACTTAAGCGGGCTCTCGCTGAGGTCTTTGATTGTGGAGTGCGGAACGTCTCCATTGGGTCGATTTCGGGTGAGGTCTGGGGAGATCGGCTTGAAAGTGCGTCCCCGGTCGAAGGAGCGGTAGAGGCGGTTGAAGCCGATGTAGACGATGTCGGCGTTGAAGGTACTGAGCTGGATTGGCGAGATCCAGTTGGCTCTTTGGGCTTCTCCGGCGGCACCGCGGGGGCGGGCGGAGTAGCGTTGGTTCGTCTTGAAGTCGATCGCGTAGTGTGAGCCGAACTGACTTGCGCCATACATGAGATCGAACTCGGGGCGGGGGTCGATGGCGATGGCCGAGCCGTCTCCGCCGCCGACATCCTCCCACTTATTGGGGTTCGTGATTCCAAGGAGGAAGTCGCTGGGGCCCTTCATGGTTCCGTTGTCTTGGAGGCCGGTGTAGATGTTGTAGGGGGATTTGTTGTCGACGGCGATGGTGGTGGTTTGTCCGACGCTAAGGTTTTCGAAGTGGAACCAGTTTTTACCGTCGTTTCGGCTGAGATAGATTCCGCCATCGTTGCCGACCCAGACGTGATTGGGGTTTCGGGGGTCGAAGTAGACGGCGTGGTGATCGACGTGAACGTCGTTGGTCACACCGCTTTTGAAGCTCTTGCCGCCGTCGGTTGAGCGAAGCATGGGGACTCCGCAGATCCAGACATCGTCGGCGTTTTTGGGGTTGACGAAGACGCGCTCGTAGTAGTAGCCGCCGACTTCGCCGAACTTGGTGACTTTGGCGAAGGTCTTACCGCCGTCGGTGGATTTGTAGAGTTCGTCGTCGTTTTGGCCAGGGTCGAATGCGGCGGGGCTCTTAGCCTCGATTTTGGCTTTGACGTCGGCCATCGTCATCTTGCCGTCCTTGAGTCCGGCGAGGACGTCATCAAGCTTGGTGTCGGTTGGGGCGTACGCTTTCCAGAAGGTTTCGAGGACGGCCTTGTCGACCTCTTGGAACATCTTTGCGTCAAGTTTGAGGAATCTCTTAGGGGTCAAAACTCCGCTGCGGGTTCGCTCGTCTTCGTCGGCCCAGCCATCGTTTTTGCCGGGATTTTCGACGAAGGCGTAGACGACCTTGTTGTCGCTCTTTGCCCAGGCGAGGCCGACTCGACCGCAGCTTTCGCCGCTGGGCAGGGAGGAGATTTGCTTCCAAGAGTTGCCACCGTCTTCGGTGCGGAAGACGGCGCTACCGGGGCCGGATTCGAGGAAGTTCCACGCGCGACGATCGCGCTGGTACATGGCGGCGATGGCAACTTTGGGGTTCTTGGGGTCGAGCTGGACGTCGATTGCGCCAGTAAATTCGTCCTTCTTGAGCACCTGCTTCCAAGTCTTGCCTCCATCGGTTGTTTTGTAGAGGCCGCGCTCGGAGTTGGCAGAGTAGAGGTGACCAGTGACGGCGACCCAGACGGTGTTTTCGTCTTTGGGGTCCATCACAATTCGGCCGATGTGGTGGCTTTCGGGCAGACCGATGAAGCTCCAGGTTTTCCCCGAGTCCGTGGACTTGTACATTCCGGTTCCGGAGTAGCTGGTGCGCTGGTTGTTGGCTTCGCCAGTGCCGAGGTAGATGGTTTTGCCGTCTTTGCTCACGGCGAAATCGCCGATTCCGAAGCTGGGCTGGTTGTCCCAGAGGCTTGTCCAGGTCTGGCCGTCATCTTCGGTGCGGAAGAGGCCGCCAGTGGCGAAGGCCGCGTAGACCTGGTTCGGAATATTCTCGGGGGCGGTGATCATCATGACCCGGCCGCTTTGGGGTTCGGGACCGACATTCTTCCAGAGGTAGCCCATGAGGCAGGACTCTTTTTCGAGTTGGAGTCGCTTCTGGTATGCAGCATCACGCTCGGCGGCAGGAGTTCCTCGGTAGGTGGTCGAGTGGAACTTCTCCCGCTCGGCCTTTTTGTCCCAAGGCTTGATGTCTTTGCTGCCAGCCTGGCCGAACAGAATTTCGAGCTGCCGATCAGGGTCTTGGAAGTCTTGACCGAAGCTGACCGCCATTGCGGCAATCAGGATAACCGAAGAGAACAAACGCCCCATGGGGCATAGTTTCGCATACCGAGCGACCAAGTTGGTACAGTTCAGGAAATTTTTAGCCTAGTGGCGAGATCGCTGGTGAGAAGTCCTTCAGGATCGTGGAGGGATTTCAGCTCGTGGAATCTCGCGAGAGCGTCTCCGAGATATGCGACCGCATCCGCTGGCCGGAGGGTGGAGTCTTTGGCAAAGTAGAAGCGACCGCCGTGTTTGAGGGTGAGGTCGTTCATTTTGTGGGCGAGTTCACAGAGCTTCGCTTTGTTCTTCGCAGTGACCTTGAAGTCGAGGGCGAGGGAGTAGCCGTCGACGGCGTGGGAGAAGAGGAAGCGGTCGGGGCGGTGGCGTTTGAGGACGCCGAGGAAGGACTCGAGTTTGTATTCTTGCTGGAGGCGGACTTGCTCGGCGAAGACGGTTTTGGCGTGCTCTTTTGGCACAAAGGTTTGGTATTGGATGAAGCCGCCGGGCTCATAGGCGCGTCGCCAATCGGGGACGTAGTCGAGGAGGAAGGAGAAGGCGACGAGGCTCTGGTCGTGCATTTTGTTGTTGCCGATGGTGCTGCTCGCGAACTGCTTGGCGGCGTTTAGGAACCGCATTCCGGGGCGGTTGCAGAGGAGTTTGAGGACCTTCCAGACGAGTGATTTGGGGAAGAAGCCGAGGATGAGGGCCGGAAGGTCTTGGTTCGATGCGACCCGGCTCGCGAGGTCTTCGCGCTGTTTGTACCAGGCACCATGAAACTGTCCGCGACCCGCTTTTGCTCCCTTTGAGAAACAGTCGACCCAGGAGACCATGTAGTGGGAGTTGTGTTCGTATTTCTCGAAGAGGGCGAACTGTTCGTCCCAGTTGGCGGCGGCTTCGGCCCAGACGGCAACATTTCCGCTTGCGACGTGGTGCATTTGGAGCTTAACCCGGGTGATGACGCCAAGGAGTCCGGCGGAGGAGATGACGGCGTAGAAGAGGTCGTCTTCTTTGGTGAGAGTTTTGAGATCGCCGTTGGGGAAGAGGACGTCCATGTCGATGACGTGTTCGCCCATCGTGCCTTGGCAGAAGTTGTTTTTGCCGTGGACATTCATCCCTAGCGCACCGCCGAGGGTGGGGTACATGGTTCCGGTGACGACGGGCGGCCAGTAGCCGTCTTCGAGGCAGTATCGCCAGAGATTTTCGATTGTAACGCCGCTTTGGCAGTCGATGATGCCCGTTTTGAGATCCCAGTTTAGAATCCTGTTCATGCGGGTGATGTCGACGAGGAGGGTTTCGGAGCCTATGTTTCCGTCGCCGTAGCTCCTCCCTGCGCCGCGAAGAGTGACTTTTCGGCCCGTTGCACGTGCCTCCTCGAAGACCGCCCGAATCTCTTCGACCGATGTTGGGCGATAGACGTAGGCGTCGGCGGCCTGGGTCATTCCGTATCCCGCAACGCGGGCGATGCGTTGGGTTGGGATCATATTTTGAGCTTGCGGAAGAGTGGGCTTGGAATGCGCTTGATGATGTAGAAGGCGATTCGGTGGGCGAGCTTCAGGTAATGTTCGCCGTTTTTGTCAGCTTTTTTGAGGATCATTTCTGCTGCTAACGAAGCGGACATCATGCCTTTCATGTTGAGCGGGGCAGTCATCTCGGTATCAACCGGGCCGGGCTTGATGGTGCTAACGCAGACTCCTCGATTCCGAAGTGCTTCGAGGTAGGTATGGAAGAATGCTTTTGTGGCGTTGTAGACGGGTTGTTTATGGCGACCACGGTCGCCAGCCACGCTTCCGATTCCGACCAGGCAGCCGTGCTTGGTGTGGAGGAAGCGGTCGGCGGCTTGGTTGCACCAGGCGACGGCCCCGGAGATGTTTACGTCGAGCATCCGCTTGTCCTTGTCCCATGTGAACTCGTTGGCTTCGATGATGGGCATTGCTCCACTCGCGTAGATGAAGAGATCGAGCCCACCGAGATCGCGGGTCACGGTCTGGAAGAGTTCGGGAATGGCTTCGTAGTTGGTGACGTCGTGGGCAATGGGGGTGACGAGCCCGGGAAACTCTTTGGCAAGCTCTTCGAGCCGGTCTGCTCGGCGGGCGATGGCGGCGACTTTGGTGCCACTGGCGGCCAGTTGGCGCACGAGTTCGCGCCCGATTCCCGAGGATGCGCCGACGACAATTGCGGTTTGAAATTTCATTGGAGAAGGAAGGGGAGCGGAATTCGTTTTAGAGCAAGCACGGCGCAGAGGAGGTAGCCGACAAAGACGCAAATGAGTTGTTTGTCACCAAGGACGAGAGATTCAGGCTCTCCGGTTTCGCCGGTACCGAAGACGATGACGAGGTAGCGGCAGACTCCGTAGAGGACCCATGGAGTGGTGAGGATGAGGGCGGGATAAGTGTGCGCAGTCGGGCTTTCAATGGAGTAGACGCTGTAGCTCATGGCGGCGCAGGTCGCAGACATGATGACCAGCATATCCAGGGATTGCTGAGTGTAAGCGGCGAGACTTTTGCGGGTTTCTCCTCCGAGGGCTTTCCCCAACATGAACTCGTGACGACGTTTTCCGAAGCCGAGCAGGAGGGCGACGGTTGCGGTACACAGCAGGATCCAGGGCGAGACCTTAGCGGAGATCGCCACAGCTCCGACGACAACCCGGACTACGAATCCGGCGGCAATACACCCGACATCGAGGACGGCTTCATTGCGGAAGCCGAGGTTGTAGATGACCTGGATGAGAAGGTAGGTGCCGAGGGCGTAGAGGACGGGCGGGTTGGCGAGCCAACCGGCGACGAACGATGCGACGAGCAGGAGGCAGGTGAGGCCGATTGCGAACGGGATGGCGATTCGACCGGAAGCGAGTGGTCGGTTCTTCTTTTTGGGGTGGAGGCGATCTTTATCGACATCAAAGATGTCGTTGGCGACATAGGTGGCCGAGGAGACCAGGCACATTGCGATGACCGCCAAGATGGTCTCTTGGACGTTTGCGAAATCCTTCCAGCCCTTAGTGAAAACGAATGCGGCGAGAACGAAGATGTTTTTCGTCCACTGTTTTACTCGTATCAGCTTGATGATATCGGCGATCACGCGACTAACAGAGTATCAAACTTGGTGCCACACATTGCTATTAATACAATCTCGTAACAATGTTTTTTGTGTTTGAGTTCGCTGTTACATCAAAAAGCCCAGACTGCTTTGAGGCTCAGGCGGTCTTGTGATGTGGCGGCGTTGGGATCGCCGTAGATGAGATAGTATTCGGCGCCTTTTTGCCCTGATTTGCGGTAGCTGAAGTAGGTGTTGGCCGATCCGTTCTTGATGACGGTACGGGTTGAGATGAACTGATCGGCGCTGAGTTGGTATTGGGCGTTGAGGATGCTTTGGCGGTCGGTTCCGCCGAGTTCTAGAACGCTTTGGCGAAAGCCGAGGTCGAAGCCATCGGCAACGCGGACAGTTGCTCCGAGGCTGTAAAAGCTGGACGGCTCGTCTTGCCTTGTGCCGTGGTCATACCCAAGGGTGAACTGGCGGAAGCGGTTGGTTTTGCCGAATGTGAGCGAGTAGCCGAGGACTTCGTCGCGAGAGCCGCTATAGGTTTCGCGGCCGTAGTTGACGCCAAGGCCGATATCTTGGAACGTGCTGAACTCGCCGTAGAAGGAGATCCCGCCTTGCTGGAGAACATCGGTGTCGTAAGTTCGATACTGATCGTAAAAGACGTTGAGATAGCTATCGCGGATTGGGCCTGAGCGGTAGTTTCGGAAGAGTTCTACGATGGCGTAGCCGCCTCGGCGGTTAGTCCAAGGGATGAAACCGAGGCTGGGGGCGAAGTTGTCTTCGACCCAAACGTAGCGGCCCGAAATGCGAGTGTTCGGGCGCTGGTAGCTCACTTGAAAGCTGCCGGCGGTATCAGCGTCTTCGCCTTGGTTTTGCTCGGAGTTGAGCTCGGCACTGATCCCAAGGGTGTCCCATCGCTTGGCGAATGCGACGCCGAGGGCGGTGTTGGTGATTCCCGCGCGATTGTCGAAGACAGCGAATGCACGCTGGCTTTGGGTTCCAGAGATTGTGTTATTGAGCTTAACAACGGCTGAAGAGCCGCCACCGGAGCTTTTGGTGAGCATCGCTCCCAAGGCGACCTTTTCATTTAGTTGACCGTAGGCTTTAGCGCCGACATCGATCTGATCGATGCGGCGGGAGTAGAAGAGGCGACCGAAGGTGAACCGATCGTTGAGTTCGAAGAACTGGTTTCCTTCAACGAAGAATGGTCGGGGGTCGCTAAGGAAGCGCTCGGTGCGGACGAAATCGTTTCCTGCGATGACGTCTTCAATGTTTTGGAAGTCGGGGGCGACGGTGAGGAGGCCGTTGAAGGTTTGGGTCAGGGCGAGCCTGGCGTCGAGGCCGACTCGGTTGTGGTTGGAGGTGGGTTCTAGGTCGAGCGCGTCGTACACCAAGAATTGGGCTTTTGGCTTGGGCGGGGCGGGGGGTTGGACGTCAAGCCACTGGCCTTGGAGTTCGGGGAGGGGGTTGGTGCGGCAGTTTGCCCAGCTTTGCTCGTACTGCGTTCGCCCTTGGCGGCGGATGAGGTTGAGATCCATATTGATCGACTTGCGATCGGGGTAGTTGAGCATTTTCCACGGGACGAACATTTCGCACTCCCAGCCTTTGTCGGTCTTTCGGGTCTTGGCCTGCCATTCCCCGCGCCATTCGCGCTTGGCGGCTCGACCTCCGGCGATGCGCTCGGTTTGAGTTCCGATGGCATTGACGATGAACTCATTGAGCTGATCATACGCACGGGTGCCAAAGAGATTTAGGTCGAGAGTGACCGTGTCTTCGCCTCGGAATTCGGCGTTGGGGACGACTTCTCGGCCAATGATCTTTTCGGGTTCGGAGTCATCGCAGATGAAGGCGCAGTAGATACCCTTTTCCGCGTAGCCGAGATAGGCGCGGGTTGGGTCGGCTTTGGGTGGCTGCGCGGTCACTCGGTCGCGGAAGTCTTCGATGAGGGTGGCTTCGGACCACTCTTTTGAGTCGACGGTTCCGTCGATAAGGGGAGGTATCGCCAATTTTTTTGCGCTGATTTGTGGGAACTGGGGTCCACAGATTCCGGCGGCGGCGCAGGCGAAAACGAAGAGCGAGGCGGTGATCTTCAGGGCAGAGAAACGATACCTGATCGACCTTTCGCCAGTCGGAGCAGAATTGAGTGGAGCAAGTATGTTTACCAGCCGACTATAATCGTTAGATATGGACGTTGCGGTCCTTGGTAGTGGAAGTTGGGGAACGGCGTTGGCGATCCTTTTGGCTCGGAATGGGCTGGATGTGACGATCTACGGTCGGGACCATGAAGAGCTGATGATCATGCGTCATACGCGTGAGAATCTCAAGTACCTGCCGGGGTTCACCTTGCCGAAGAACGTGACGGTTGATGACATTGCTAATGTTGGCGATTCGCCGATGACAATTGTGGCGGTTCCGGCTTCGGCGGTTCGGCCCCTTTTGGCGGAGCTAAAGGGCGATCATCCTTTGTTGGTGATGGCTTCCAAGGGATTGGAGTTGACGACGGGTTTGATCGTGACCGATGTCGCGGCGGAGATGAAGCCGGAATCGGTGGTGGCGGTTTTGAGCGGGCCAAATCTGGCGGTGGAGATTGTCCAGGGGATTCCGACGGCGGCGGTTGCGGCATGTACGGACCCGAAGGGGGCCGACCGGGTTCGATCGGCGTTTATGTGTCCAAGCTTTCGGGTTTATGCTTCTTCGGATGTGAAGGGCGTTGAGCTTGCAGGGGCGTTGAAGAATGTGTTGGCGATTGGGGGCGGGCTTTCGGACGGGTTAGGTTTTGGGGATAACACGAAGGGGGCTTTGCTTGCGCGTGGGTTGAAGGAGATGATCACTTACGGCCTTGCGATGGGCGGGCATATTGAGACCTTCCTTGGTATCGCAGGTGTTGGCGACCTGTTCGCGACGGCTTCTTCTAAGTTATCGCGGAACTATCGCCTCGGCTATATGATCGGCTCCGGAAAGCACGTGACCGACGCCCTTCACGAGATTGGGCAGGTGACGGAGGGTTTGACTACCGCCGAGGCGGTGGTTCATATTGCTCGGCACCACGGCATCCAGATTCCGGTTTTTGAGACGATTGATAACGTGGTTCGCGAGAAGATTCAGCCGCGCGGGGCGGTTTCGCTGCTGATGGAGCGGTTCACGCGAGAAGAGGGGCTGGACTTTGGGCATCTGACTCACCAACAATATGGTGGAAAGGAAGCCGAAGACGTTAACGACGCAGTGCATGAAGAAGAGGTGATTCTTCACGATGATCCGAGCCACGACGCTGGTGCTTGAATAGTCTGGCTCCAACCCCAAACTCTTGTTCGTAGATCAGAGGGGGAATTGATAACGACGAGCAAAATAAGCGTACCAACCGCCCCCGACGGTTTCTTTGGTCAGCCACGTGAGGCTGGCGAGACAGGCTAAAAGCGGAGTTTTGGCGGTAAAAATATCAGCGCTAACCAACTGTTTGACCCCTTAGTCAATCTGCTGTATCCTAAATGCACAATGAGACAACGGAGTTTCTTCGCGCTCTTCCTTCTTGCGGTTGCCACCTTCGGGACCGCCCAAAAGAAGACCCACGACGTCATGACCTTCACCCCGCCAACGGGCTGGGCCGAAGAGCAATCCTCCGACGGAGTCTCTTACAAGACCACCGACGCCAAGAAAAAGACTTTCTGCGTGCTCATTGTCCAAAACTCACTCGCCAGCACCGGTGATCGCAAAAAGGACTTCGCCGCGGCCTGGAAAAAGTTCGTCATGGAGCCGTTCGGGGTCGCTAACGCCAAACCTGACCTCGAAGACCAAAAAATCGGCGCAAACCCCGTCCTCTCTGGAGCGGAACTCATAAAAACCGATGACATCGAAGCTCTAGCAATCCTCTCGACAATGACCCTCAAAGGTCGCGTGGTTCCAGTCCTCTCTCTGATGAACGAGGCCAACTACGCCGAGAGGGTAGAAAAGTTCATCGCCACGATCACTGTCGATGTAACTAAGAAGCCCGTAGCAACAAAGCCTAAGCTCACCGAAAAAACCGCACCTGCCGGCTCAACCACCTACTCCGGCTCCGGCGCAGTCTCCGACTACGAATTCACGGCTCCGCAGGGCTGGGTCGCCACCAAGACCCCCACTGAAATCACCCTCAAGCACGAGCAAAGCGGCCGAACATCCGTCCTCTCGGTCCTCCCGATGATCAAAGCCACAGGCACCGCCGAAGAGACCGCCCGCGCACTCTTCTGGGACGTCTTCAAAGGCTGGAAGCCCTATTCCAGTGTCTCACTCGGCTTCAAGGAAGACTATGGAACGTTCGAGCGCGGCAAAACCGCCCAAGGCTTCGATTACTTCCAGTACAATCGGTACGCCGAAAAGATCGGAAACCCCGAACTGCGAAACGACATGTCAATCTGCGTCATCAAGGTCGGCGAAAACGCAGTCATTCTCGCCGGTGCCCAACAATTTCAAAGTATTGACGAACCTGTGCATAGGTGCATCGACTTCTTGCTCTACAGCTTCCAAGTCAAGGGCGTGGCTGCTAAAGATCACCAAAAGTCTCTCATCGGTAGCTGGTCAGCCGTTGGCGGAGGTGTAGGCCTCAGCTACACCTACTTCCCCAACAACACGTTCGCCTTCGGAGGCGCAAGCCAGTTTCGAACCTCGAAAACCGAAACGACCGATTTGGTGACGACGACTTCGTTCAGCAGTGACGGAACCTTCACGCTCACCGGAAACATCCTCACTACGAACAATAAGAAAAGCGGCAATGTGAGCAAGGCGAGAATCAGATTCTTTGAGCGCAAGTACGACAAAGATGATTGGCAACCCAAATTGGGAAAGCTTGATCTAACTGAAGTCGACGGAAGCGGAATCATCACGTTCAGTCGCGACAAATAGCCATATGTTCCTCCCTCTGCTTGCCGCCCTCGCCATACCGCAAAATCCCACCACCGGTGCTTGGTACTACTTTGAGTGGGAAGACAAATCTGGTAAGACCCGCAACTACGCCCGACCGAACGCAACCAAGATCAACGAGAAAGTTCCGGACTCAAACTTGAAATCCGGAGACTACTGGCGATTTGATCCAAAGATGCTTGGCAAAATGCAAAAGCTCGTCAACCTCTTTACTGCCGCCGAGCCCAAGCCTGCGTACTCACACCGAATGATTCACGCCGGCAGGGGCCGAAAAGAGGTTGGCGGCAAGATCCAAGACCGATTCGTTCTCAGCTTTGGCGACTACATCTGGCGAGTAGAAAATGGAGTTGCTAACCCCAATAAAGTAGAGATCGGAGGTTACTTACCGTTCAACGTCGGAGAGTTCATCGTCAACGGCCCCGCTAACTATTTCCATGCGCTCGAAGTCGAACCACTCTTTTCATTCGCCGAGGGCCTCAGCTTCACTTCGGTGTTTAAAAAGCAGCTCTTGCCAACAGGAAAAATCTATCGGGTTCCGCCTGTCCAACGTGGCTATACCATCCCAGAACTATCCAAGTATGTCAGGTTGCCCATCTCCGAGGGCGATGCCACAATCGACATCCAGGGCGCCGAAAGCGTTCCCTATATCTTTAAGAAAACGATTCCGCAGAAGACCGAGGCAGGGCCATACTGCGCCACGACCGAATACAAGTTTTTCTGGACCACCGCCACGAAACTCCCCATCGACAACTTTCTCACAAGAGGGCAAATGATCAAGAACTTCGAGATCATCGCCCAAACCAAACTCGAAGACGAGCGAAAGAGACTCGAAGAAAACCCGCTTCCCACCGACGAGAAAAAGCGCGCCGCCGAGCTTCGCTACCGGGAACGAGCCCTGGATCGAGAAAAAGCCCGCATCAAGCTCATCGAAAAGTTCAAGTCCATTTTCGCCAATAGTCTAGGCCAAATCGCAATCATCCCACAGCTGAACCGCGACGGGATCGAGGACGGAATGTTCTACGCGATGCTTGACGAAGAATTTGACGCCGAACGAGGAAGCAAAAACCCACGAAAACTTTTGCCTGAACAGCTCTTCACCGACGACCCCAAGATGGGCTACCGTTTTGGCACCCCGGTGCCCGGCTATTACGACAAGCTGAGACCCGGCGAGATTCGAACCCTTCAATTTGAAACCAAAATCTCTCACCGCTTCAAAAGTGACCCCGGTTACGGCAAACCCAACGCCAACCTCCGCCCCACCTTCTTCGCCGACGCTCCCGGAAACATCCGCCACGCCCTTATCTACAACTTCAATTGGAAGGCGGTGAAGGCCGTGCTAGGCGACTAGAACCAATGCTCACTCAAATCCTCCTTCTAGCAAACCTGGCCACCCCAGCTCCCTTTCAAGCCCCGACCACGGGGAACTGGTACTACATCGAGTGGGGGAAGGACGCTTCGCCGTGGAAACCGAACCCCGCCACCCTCAAAGGTAAGGTCGAGAGCAATTACAATTCAAGCAAGTTTTGGACGCTCCACCCCAAAATGCTACAAAAGATGCAGACCCTGGTCAACATCTTCGTCGCCGCTGAACCGAAGCCCGCCTACCGCCACCACTCAATTTTGCTCAACGAGCCTCCTGTATTGAAGCCAAGCGGTCATCAAGATCAGTTTCGCATCGAATTCGGCGACCAAACGTTTGAGTACGACGACAAAGGCGTCTTCAAGCGCACCGAGTTCGGGAACTATAGACCGTTCAGTCTCGGGCAGCTTGTCATTAACGGCCCAATGCACACCATGAGCCGGTTGTCCGCTGATTCCTTCTTCAAACAGGCAAAAGAGCTAAGTGCCGTGACAACTAATGACCGCCCCAAGCCATCGGCAATGCTCTACGAAGTTCCGCCCCGCCACATCGGAGTCGGGCCTACAGAGATCGCAAAGGAGACCCGTTCCAACGGCGCCGATAGCTCGATCGACGTGGTGCCAAGAGGGGGCGAGCACATCCAATTCTTGTTTACGAACAGCTACTTCGGCGCAAAGGGCGGTGGAACACCCGTCTTGACGACGGAATATCGAATGGTTTGGACGACCACACAGACTCTCCCTGTAGCCAACTTCCTTACTCAAAAGCAGCTGCTGGATATTTTGGAGGCAGATGCTAAAACCAAACTTCAACAGAAAAGCGCCTTTCTCGCAAAAACAGAACTGCCCGACAACGAAACGAAACGTCAGCGGGAAGAGGCGTACCGCGCGACGCAACTGGAACCGCACAACGCCAGACTTCGGCTTCTGGAAAAGCTGAAGGAGGTCTATGCTTCGACCCTTTCTCAAACCGCAATTGTGGGTCGTGCCCATCATGGGGGACCGCTACTCGTCGAATTGTCCAAAATGATCGACGAGGAAACAGAGGACGCGAAAAAGAAACTCAAAAACCGAAAATATCCTGTAGACAGTTTCTTCATTGACGACCCCGCAGAAGGTTATCGATACGGGACCGCCTCAAAAAGCTACTACGCAAACCTAAAACCCGGCGAAGTCCGGTCCATCCAGTTCGAAACTAAAATCGAACACCGCCTCAAAAACGATCCCGACTATGGAAGACCCATCGTCCCCAAGGGATTTATCCACTATGCCGACGCCCCCGGCAATATCCGAAACGCCATTGTCTACAACTTCAAGTGGAAAGCCGTCAAGTCCCTCCTAGGCAACTAAGAATCTATACAACAAAGTAAACTATCCCATCGTAGATATACGCAGAGCAAAGGTGATGCTGGTGATGCCAGGTGGACCCGCGCGGGATACAACATGTCAGAGAAGGTTTTGGACGAGTCAACGGCTCTATTAGAGCAATTTGCCAATCGCGAGTACGAGCACGGGTGGGAGACCACCATCGAGACCGAGACGATCGAGCCCGGCCTCAACGAAGACACCGTCCGCCGAATCTCCGCCAAAAAGAACGAGCCCCAATGGCTCCTCGACTGGCGCCTCAAGGCCTACCGCCACTTTCTGACCATGACCGAGCCAACCTGGCCGAACGTCAGCTACAAGCCCGCCGATCTCCAAGCGATCTCGTATTACTCGTCGCCCAAGATGAAGCCGCTCCTCGACTCCCTCGAAGACGCCGACCCCGAGATCCTCAAAACCTTCCAAAAACTAGGAATCCCGGTCGAAGAGCAAAAAGTTCTTCTCAACGTCAAGGGTGCCGCATCCAGCGCCGCCGACGCGCTGAACAAACCAACCGACTGGTCCGAACTAGAAGGCAAAGTCGCCGTCGACGCCGTCTTCGACTCCGTCAGCGTCGTCACCACATTCAAAGCCAAGCTCGCAGAGCTAGGAATCATCTTCTGCTCGATTAGCGAAGCCGTCCACGAACATCCTGAGCTCGTCCAGAAATACCTCGGCTCCGTCGTCCCTTACAGCGACAACTACTACGCGACCCTCAACAGCGCAGTCTTCTCCGACGGCTCCTTTGTCTACATCCCGAAGGGCGTCCGTTGCCCAATGGAGCTCAGCACCTACTTCCGAATCAACGCGGAAAACACCGGTCAATTCGAGCGAACCCTCATCGTCTGCGAAGAAGGCGGCTACGTCAGCTACCTCGAAGGCTGCACCGCACCAATGCGCGATGAGAACCAGCTCCACGCCGCCGTCGTCGAACTTTACGCCGCTGGCGACAACGCCACGATCAAGTACAGCACCGTCCAAAACTGGTATCCCGGCGACCCCAAGACCGGCATCGGCGGAATCTTCAACTTCGTCACCAAGCGAGCCATGTGCGCCGGACGAGCCTCTAAAGTCACCTGGACCCAGGTCGAAACCGGCTCTGCGATCACCTGGAAGTACCCATCGGTCATCCTCAAAGGCGACGACTCCGTCGGCGAGTTCTACAGCGTTGCCCTCACTGCCGGAAAGCAACAAGCCGACACCGGCACCAAGATGATCCACATCGGTAAGCGCACCAAGTCGACCATCGTCGCCAAAGGAATCTCCGCCGGAAACGGCCAGAACACCTATCGTGGCCTCGTCAAAATCAACCCCGGCGCCGACAACGCCCGCAACTATTCCCAGTGCGACTCGATGCTTATGGGCGACCGCTGCGGAGCACACACCTTCCCCTACATCGAGGTCAGAAACCCTTCGGCAACCGTCGAGCACGAAGCCTCGACGTCAAAGATCGGCGAAGACCAAATCTTCTACTGCAACCAACGAGGAATCCCCACCGAAGACGCCGTCAACATGATCGTCAGCGGCTTCTGTAAGGATGTCTTTAGGGAGCTTCCGATGGAGTTCGCCGTTGAAGCGCAGAAGTTGTTGGGTGTTAGTCTAGAGGGGTCTGTCGGGTAAGTCGTACGATCTACCGCCAAGTTTTCTGGGCAGTAACGTGTTGCGAAACAAGCTAGACGATGTGTAATACTTAGGCAAATGCCTAATGAAACGCTTCTACTTGACGATGTCTTCAAGGCACTCGCCAACCCGACCCGCCGACAAGTAGTTGCCCAACTCGGCAGGGGCCCCGCCCCCATGTCCGAGCTAGCAATTGGTCACGACATGGCCTCGCCATCTTTCCTCCAGCATCTCCAAGTGCTCGAGCAATCCGGAATCATTGTCTCGGTCAAACGAGGGCGGATTCGAACCTACACACTCAATGAACAAAACCTAAGGCAAGCCGAAAATTGGCTCTCGGAGCAACGAAACCACTGGAACGCCCGCCTCGACCAGCTCGACGATTTTTTAAAGCAGGACAAATAATGAACATCAATCCCGAACTCGATCTCGTACTCGAACGCTTTGCAGATGTGCCAAAGGAGCGCATCTTCGAAGCCTGGACAACCCCGGAGCTCATGAAGCAATGGTTCACTCCGCGCCCATGGCGAACCAGCGAAGTCGTCATTGACCTCCGGCCCGGCGGAATCTTCAAAACCACCATGAACGGCCCCGATGGCGAAGAGTTCACCGGCGAAGGCTGTGTCCTTGAAGTAATCCCCAACCAACGATTCGCTTGGACAAGCGCCCTTGGCGCAAACTATCGCCCGAACCCGCCGATGGAGGGCGCCTTCACCTTTTCAGCCTTCATCGATATCGAAGACCATGATGGCGGAAGCAAGTACACGGCTCGGTTGTATCACTCAGACAAAGAAGGCAAGGAAAAGCACGAAACCATGGGTTTCCACAGCGGATGGAGCACCGCGTTCGACCAACTCGTTGAAATGGTGAAGGCGCAGAGCTGAACAACCTAAGGGGAGCTTTAGTTCCCCTTCTCTGCCTTCTTCGGAACAAACTTCAGAACCTTTCCGTTCATGCAGAACCGCAAGCCCGTCGGAGCTGGGCCGTCGTTAAAAACGTGTCCCAAGTGACCATCGCACCGCGCGCAGTTCACTTCGGTTCTAACCATGCCGTAGGATCTGTCGGTATGAATCCAGATGCGGTCTCGATCGATTGGCTTGTAGAAAGATGGCCATCCTGTTCCGGAGTTGAACTTGGAGTTCGCAAAGAACAGATCAAGTCCGCAACCGACACAGTAGTAAGTGCCTTCGCCTTTCTGGTCTAGATTCACTCCGCAGAACGCTGGCTCCGTACCTTTTGCGCGAAGGATGTCAAATTGCTCCTTGGTCAACTTCTTCTGCCACTCGGCAGTTGACAGTACGACTTTGTCCTTCCTGGCTGGACTTGCCGTGGCGACGCCCGGAATTTTCAGGTCCTGAGCCAAAACTAAACCGCTGATCAGCAGGGCGGCGGGAACGACGATCAAAGATGCGAGCTTCATACTTCTCTCTATGATAATCAGACGCACAAAGTTCCTGAACGTTTGTTCAGATCACTTTGGCTTTCCAAAATAGAGCGGAAGACCGAACTGTTTGAACTCATCCCAAGGAAAGTTCGTCGGATCGCTCTTTCGCCCATACGGCTGGGCAATGTACTCGTGCGAAGCAATCTGCACGATCGGAAAGCGCCGCTTCAGAACCACAATAATCGCCTTCAAAGCATCCAACTGAGCGACCGGATACGGATCCTTCCCATCATTAAGGTTCACCAACTCAATCCCAACCGAGAAGTGGTTCAAATTCTCCTTCCCCCGCACATCCTTACTCACCCCGGCGTGCCAGGCCCGATCAAAAGTGCTCACATTCTGAACAATCGACCCATCCTTCCCAATCGAATAATGCGCCGAAACCTGCGACGACTCCCGCTGAAAAGCCCGAGTAGTAGCCTCCAAAGTCGGAATCACCGTGCTATGGATCACAATTGTATCCACCACCGCATCCGCAGGCCGGGGGCCAAAATTTGGCGACTGAATCCACACCAACTTCATGTACCCAGGGTCCTTCCAAGGCGACGGCATCGGCGATTTTCCGTCTCCCTGATGAAATGCCCAAAGTCCGAAAACACAAGTTAACAAGGGAATCATCTGATCCTTTTACCCCGCAATTCTTCTTCTCTGCCCAGGGAACTGGGTCGTTAGGCGCGGCAGCACCATCGACAGATGGGCGTCTGGTAAAATGAACCTACCGTGGCAAAGATTCTGATAACCGGAGGGGCAGGTCTCATAGGGACAAACCTAGCAAAAGAACTTAGAGGTAGAGGGCACAGCGTCCAGACCGCAGACATAAAGTTCAGTTCCGAACCAGAGCACTTCCGCATCGACACCGGCGAATTCCGCCAGATCGAAGAAGTCATCCAAACCACTAAACCAGACTTCGTCTATCATCTAGCCGCAGAATACGGGCGTTGGAACGGTGAAGATCACTACGAAAACCTTTGGCGAACTAACGTAGTCGGCACGAAGCACGTCCTTAAGCTCGCAAAAGAGCACAAGTTCAAGACAATCTTCTTTTCCAGTGCCGAAGTCTATGGCGACTACGACGGCGTGATGACCGAGGACATCATGGAAAAAATCCCCATCAAGCAGATGAACGATTACGCCATCTCGAAATGGGCTGGAGAGCTTCAGTGCCTTAATGCCGCAGAAATGTGGGGAGCAGAAGTTGTTCGTACACGGCCAGTCATGTGCTACGGCGAGCACGAGCCGTACAACCCGTACCGAGGCGTCATGCCAATCTTCATTTACAGCGCGCTCACCGGTAAGCCGTTCAAGTGCCACCGGGGCCACAAGCGCATTTTCGACTACGTCACGGATTCCTGCCGGACCTGGGCCAACATCGTCGATAACTTTAAGCCGGGCGAGGTCTACAACGTCGGCGGAAGGGAGGAGTGGGTCGTCACCATCGAAGAACTCGCCCAGATCATTATTGAAGTCACTGGCTGTGACGCAAGCCTCTGCGAAGTGCACGGTGAAGAGGCATTCACTACCCGTATCAAAACGGTCGACTTCAGCAAAGCTCGCGCTGACCTCAAACACAACCCAACCATCGACACAAGAGAGGGCGTCAAGCTCTACGTCGAATGGATGAAGAAGCACTACGGATTCAACTAAACATGGAACAGTATCAGGCACACTACAAAGACAAAGTCATTCTCGTCACCGGCGGTGGCGGGGCAATCGGTACCAATCTGGTCCGAACTCTCGCGACCCTTGGCGCCAAGAAAGTCATCATCCTCGACGACTTCTCAGCAGCCTACGATTGGAACATCCCCAACCTTCCGAACGTAATGCTCGTCAAAGGCTCGATCACAGATGAAATCGTCCTCAAGCGATGCTTCAATGAGCGTCCAGAGATCGTCTTTCACCTCGCTGCATTCTTCGCCAACCAAAACTCGGTTGACTACCCCCAGAAAGACCTAAACGTCAACGGCCTTGGCACCCTGCTCATCCTCCAGTACTGCCAAATGGCAAACGTCGGACGCCTGGTCTACGCCTCCTCGGGATGCTCCATCTACGGCTCTGCTGCCCCGCTGCCGCTTAAAGAAGACTTCGTCTCCCTACACCTCACCACGCCCTACCAAATCACGAAAATGCTGGGCGAGCTGTACGGAAACTTCTTCCACCACCACTTCGGCCTCCCGGTCGTTAAGGCCAGGTTCTTCAACTCCTTCGGCCCTGGCGAAGTCCCCGGCCAATACCGAAACGTCATTCCCAATTTCATCTATTACGCATTGAAGGGAATTCCGCTTCCATTCACCGGAACTCCGGAAGCAAGCCGAGACTTCACCTATGTGGATGACCTGGTCGACGGGCTACTTCGATGCGGTTACTTCGAGCAAGCGATCGGTGCAGAGATGAACCTTGCTGGCGGCCGAGAGACCAAGATTCTCGACATGGCAAACAAGGTCCTCGAACTCACCGAAAGCAAAGCCGGAATTGTTGAAGCTCCACAGAGAGTTTGGGATACCAAAAAACGGCTCCTTGCCAGCATCGACAAAGCACGCGACCTGATCGGCTACGAGCCAAAGGGCGTCTTCGACGAAGGTTTGCAAACAACCGTCGAATGGTTCCAAGAGAACTGGGACGCTATCCAACGAGATGCCGAATTCCCGCGCGGAATGTCCTCTGCCGCCCAAGGCGTCGTTAGCAAGTAATGCGAATTCTCTTCATCTCCAACTACTGGCCGCCCGAAAAAGGCGCCGCCAGCCGGTTGGGGATGGAACTCTGCAAGGCACTTGCCGACCAAGGGCATCAGATCGAAGTCGTCACCGGATTTCCGCGATACAAGCTCACCGAAACTCCTGAAGAATACGTCGGAAAGCCACATGTTATCGAAGATATTCAGGGAATCCGCACAATCCGGGTCCCTCTCCCTCACGCTTCGCGTGACCGTGCTTATCAACGCGGAATCGACTGGCTCCTCCTCCCCCGAGCCTTCAAAAAAGGGATCAAAATGGCGGGCGAGGCCGATGTCGTCTACACCGTCCTTCCCCCCATCACAATGGCCCACGCCGCCGCCTATGCCGCCAAGCTCAAAGGCGCGCCGCTGGTCACCATGTACGGCGACATCTTCCCCAACAATGTCATCGAGCTAGGTGCCCTCCGCAATGCAACTCTCATCAAGTTCTGCCGGAAACTCGAGCAGTTTGCCTACCGAGTCGCCAGCAAAATTATCGTCCACAGCGACTGCTACAAAGACTACATGGTCGGCGAAGCCGGAGTAGAAGCCGACAAAGTCAGCGTCGTCTTCAATTGGGCCGATACCAACGCGATCCAACCACGAGATCGCGAAAATGAATTTCGAGAAGAGCACAACCTCCAAGGGAAGTTCGTCGTCTCCTACGCCGGAACAATGGGCCCAGCCCAGGGTCTCCAAATCGCATTTGAAGCCGCCGAGTTGCTCAAACAGCACCAAGACATCCACTTCCTCATCGCCGGGGATGGCCAAGACCGAGAACGGCTCGTTCAACTTCTCGCAACAAAAGGTCTCTCTAACGTCACCTTCCTGCCGTCCCAGCCGCTCCCAAAGTACATCCAGCTCATGGCGGCAAGCGACGTCTGCCTCGTCACCCTCGATCCCAAAGTCAAAGCCCCCACTGTCCCGTCAAAAATCTGGGAAATCATGGCCTCCGCCCGCCCCGTACTTGCCTCTGTCGCCCTCGATGGAGATGCACCAAAAATAATCGAACGCGCAAAAGCCGGAATCTCTGTGGAACCCGGCAATGCCCAAGCAATGGCCGACGCCATTCTCAATCTCCGAAACGACCCAGAAATGGCCACCAGCTACGGCAGAGCTGGAAGAACATTTGTCGAAGAATTTGCCAGCATCACCCCCTGTTCCCAAGCATATCTGCGCGTCTTTGAAGCCGCCCTCAAAAACCACAAGCGGTAAATGCTTCATCATAGAAGGTAGATGCCTAAAAAAGAGCCACCAGAGCCATTGCTAAAAGCAGCCGAAACGCTCTTTTCCGACCCTGCCGAGCGCACAGACTTCATCGACGCAATGATGGCCGGCGAGGCCCGCGATCAAGCGATCATCATCCTTAACGACCGCATCGAGATCAAAGCCTTCCCCCGCCACCGACGCCTCAAGTGGCAGCCCGAATTCGTGGAGCGAATCTCCGACGATTTTCGTCCATCCAAGCACCCGCTCTACGAAAAGGGAGCCTACTACTCTCTCGATTTCTCCTCCATCTTCTCCGCCAGCGCAATGCTCGCCATTCCGCGCGACCCCGTGCGGGTCCTCGACATGTGCTCCTCCCCCGGCGGAAAAGCCATCTTCGCCTACCGCGCTTTTGAGCCGGAAATCCTCTATTGCAACGAGTCGATCCGGAAACGCGCCGGAGCCCTCATCGCCAACCTCGACCGATGCAAAATCGAGCGTAGCCGCGTCTGGTCAGCCGATCCATCGGTCTACTCCAAGGAGTTCAAAGAGACCTTCGACCTCGTCATCTGCGACGTCCCCTGCTCTGGTCAATCTCTCATGGCAAAGGGCGAAGACGCCCACGAGAGCTTTTTCCCCAATGAGATCGACAAAAACGTCGGTCGCCAACGCCGAATCCTCGGCAACGCGGTCCGAACCCTGATGCCCGGCGGGCACATGCTGTACGCCACCTGCACCTTCACCACCCGCGAAAACGAGCGCGTGATCGAGTGGTTCCTCAAAAACCACGCCAGCATGGAAGCAGTCGAAGTCCCCCACCTTGCCGACTTCCGCTCCCCCCTCTCATCCTTCCCGTCCTACCGCCTCTACCCCCACCAAAACCTCGGGGCCGGAGCCTTCGTCTGCCTCCTTAAAAAGAAAGGCGAAGTCCTCATCGAGCCACACGACTTGGATTTCCCATACCTCTGGAAGTTCGGCGACGAAGTCCTCAGTCGCCGCCCTCACGAAGCCGAAGAGGAACAGGTTGAAGAAGAAAAGCCGCCCGTCGAGCTCACCGCGCGCCAAATCGTCCGCGCTGCAACCGCGAAACCCAAACCCGAAAAAAGACCCCGCAGACCGCTAGGTCCACGGGGTCGTTCCGGCGCTCGGCAGAACAAACCGCCAAGCGGCAAGCGTAAGCGAGGTTAAAGAGTCGCCGCCGTGAAACTGACCGTAAAGCCGTGGCTTCCGCTGGAACCCGAGGTCGTTGTCATCTGAACTCCGGAATAACCCAGCGGCATCTTAATCTCGACCCGATCCCCGGGGGAAAAACTGCCGTTGACAACATTCGGAATTCTTCCGCCTCCCACAATTCCATTCAGCACTAGTGGGCGCTGAGCACCGTTGACCCACAAATCCACTCCTTCAGCCCCGAACTTATCAAATGTTATTTGATACGAAACAGTGTTCTTGATAGCGAGAATGGCAGTCGCGCCAACGCGAACCGGCTCAAAAATGGAGGTATTCGGACCGCTCACTCCCCGGGAGAAGATAACCCGCTGCTCGTGAATAACCAATCCACAAACCGAAGTAGGATATACAGCCGGGGTGCCAGCCGAAATATGTCGCCACGCCTCGTAGTAACTATCTGAAGTAGACGCCAAGAACGATTTTTGCCCATTCTCCGAAAATGAGGCACTTTGCGTCAAGTTCACTGAGAAGTCGGTAAATTGCGCGAGACTGTCGGGAACCTGCGTGGTCGAACCTCCGCAACCTAATAGCAAACTTCCTAACAGAAACACCGTCGCGAAACGCACTTTCATAAAAGGAATTGTAATACAAATCCTGTGCCGAGCAAGCAAAAAAAGATGGGGAGCCATTATTTTGGCACCCCATCTTTGAGCTTTCAGCCAAAGCGGTTTAAGCCGACTTCTTCATCCGGCGTCGCCGAGCGAGGAGAGCAACACCGCCGCCCAGGGCAGCCAAGGTTGCCGGCTCAGGAACCGCAATTGGGCAAATCTCAGCGTAAATGCCGCGAGTCCCGGAAAGTGTGCCGGGCCCAGTAACGTTGCCGCTCACCAGCAACTCAAGTTTGTCGCCAACATTCAGCCGACCAGTGTAGGTCTGGCCTTCTGGGTTGATGATCTCGATGCCGTTGATGAAGAACTTCGAGACTCCAAGTCCCGAATTCGGAGCGTAGTTCACTGCGAAGTCAGCAACTTCCGTCGCAATGATCCCGCCTCGAACCATAAAGTTCGAAAATCCACCGTTCGGGCCATCAAACGAGTACTGGGCATTCACATCGAACCCACCGGCGTGGTAGGCCGTCGTTCCGTTGGCAAAGGTCGAATCCGTCGGATTCACTGCGCCAGAGAAGGCGTTGAACGACGCAGGATCAGGATTCCCAAGTGCGTCGTAAGAACCGTATCCGCCGTCTCCATTCACGCACGAATCGAACACGCCACTCGTGACGGAGTTGTCAATGGTGAAACTCGGCGTGAGACCCGCCATCGAAATCGCACTTACCAGCCCAAGCAGAACGAGGGCACTTCCTCGAAAAAATTGCATAACACTTATATTGAATCCTATTTGTGAGCTTTTCACCCTAGTAAATCTAACAAATCTTATCAGAGTGAGGTCATTTCGACCCCCGTTTCGCAGTTTCTAGCCTACTTATCCGCCCACCTATCTCGAAGGCGCTTCGTCATCCATAACGCCACCTCCTCAATATCCGCTAACGGTGCTCCCGTCTGAGGGTTCGTCCACTGGTAGTGTGGCGGCCCAAATTCGGGGTCAAAAGTCGTCACCCGCCCCGCCTTCTTGTTGTTCTCATGAACGACGTCCCACCACGTCTCGAACTTCGGCGTGTACCCCTCCCAATTCTTCTCCCTTGGGTCCGGCACCTGCGGCCCCTCCTCAAACCCAACCCGAGCATGAATATGCCGAGTCCTGTCCAAGACCAAACTCATCTGCGCCGAAAACCCGCCCAGCATCGACTCCGTCACCACCGTCCAGTGACTGAGATCAGCACACAAGTACAAGTCCGGCAAGTCCTTCAAATACTGAGCCGTCGACATCGGCTCATATAGCAACCGCCCCCGATGCGTCTCAAAATTCACCGGGAACGGAACCTGCTTCGTCGCCTCAACCAGCTTCCCAAGATGGTCCAATCCCTGCGCATAAGTCATCCAGGGCCGCCCCGCATGAATCGTCGCCCCAACCGCCCCGTTGTCATAAGCCTCGCCCAGTCCCCGCTTGAACGCCTCAACCTCATCCCCGGCCACCATCGCCATGTACTTCAGCCCCGATTTCTCAATCTCCGGCTTCAAAGTAAAGTGCGGCTGAACCCAATCCTCAAACCCCTCGTACCCCTGGTCCCGCACCCGAGCCAACCTCTCCCCCATCGTCCCCCCCATCCCCCAAAGGGTCTTGTAGACTTCAACTTTTGCCATGCCCGGGAGGTTACTCCCTCATCATGGCGATTTGTGCTCCGACCAAGAATCACCCAGAATCAAATAAACTAGAAGCAATGTTCTTCTCCAAGTCGCCCCACCCGGCGAATTTTCGATTCCTCAACAGCTTCAACGCCGAAACTGGAGAACTCACCGACACCCAAAAATCACTCAAAGCCACCCTCAACAGCTTCGCCGGAGATGTCTTCCACATCCAAATCTCCGACAAACTCTGGGGCGAAAACCGCGCCATCGTCCCCCTAAACCCGCCCAGCCCCCACGACAGCAAAAAGGTCGAGCTCACCCCCAAAGGCGAAATCCTCGTCAAAGGCCCCAAAAACAAAACTCTCCTCAAAGGCCACTTCGGAATCCTCGGCGAAAACTCGCTCTTCTCCTTCGAAATCGACGGCCAAGCCCAGTTCTTCGGCATGGGCGAAAAATACTTCGGGCAGCAAGAGCTCTCCGGCTACCGTGCCAAGTTCTGGAACACCGACGTCTGGTCCGACTTCCACTGGGCACAATGGGGCGAAAACCCGTCCGATCCCCCCTACTACTCCGCCCCCTACATCGCCGCTCGCATAGGCGAGGTTTACGTCGGCTTCCTCCTCCACAACCCCAGCCCTGCCTTCATCGAAACCCCAGGAATCGACGATTCTCGCGTCTTCGTCGAGTGGCAGCGCACCTCCCCAAACCTCATACTAGGAAACGAAGGCGGCGAGCCAAACCTTTGGATCATCGTCGGCCCAACCCTCCCCGAGCTCACCCGAAAGCTCCAAAAACTTGTCGGAGTCACCCCCCTCCCGCCCCTCTGGAGCCTCGGCTACCACCAATCCAAATGGGGCTACGAAGGCCACGACGACCTCCTCAAGCTCGACGCCGAGTTCACCAAGCACCAAATCCCCTGCGACGGCCTCTGGCTCGACCTCGACTACATGAACGGCTACCGAATCTTCACCGTCGATAAAGCCAAGTTCCCCAACGGCCCCCAAGAAACCGCCGACGAGCTGACCAAAACCGGAAGAAGGATCGTCCCCATCATCGACCCTGGCGTCAAAAAGGACCCCGGCTACGCAGTCTACGACGACGGCCTCAAAAACAACGCATTCTGCCAAACCAGCGAAGGAAATCCCTACGTCGGCCTCGTCTGGCCCGGCGAAACCGTCTTCCCCGACTTCACCCAAGAAACCACCCGAAAGTGGTGGCAAAAATACGCCCAACAATTCCGAAACCAAGGCTTCGGAGCCTGCTGGGTCGACATGAACGACCCCTCCACCGGCCCCGTCGACCCCTACGAGATGTGGTTTAACAACGGCAAAGACCACCACAACAAGCACCGAAACCAGTACGCCCTCGGAATGCAACAGGCAACCTTCGATGGCTTCCTCCAAGCCAAACCCAACGAGCGCCCGTTCATTCTCTCCCGATCCGGCTTCATCGGCAGTAGCCGCTACGCCGCCATCTGGACCGGCGATAACTGCAGCAACTACTTCTATCTCGCCAACTCCATCCCCTGCAGCATCGGCCTCAGCCTCAGCGGGCAGCCCTTCGCCGGAATGGATATCGGCGGCTTCGGCGGCGACGTCACCGACGAGCTGATGGTCGATTGGATCAAGCTCGCCTTCCTCTTCCCGTTCGCCAGGAACCACAACGGAAAAGGGAACCGCGACCAAGAGCCGTTCGCCTTCAAGGCCCCGGTCATGTCGGTCATTCGCCGCTACATACGCCTGCGCTACAAGCTACTGCCCTACATCTACAACCTCTTCATCCAGCAAGAAGAAGCCGGCGACCCCATCCTCCGCCCCGTCCTCTACCACTATCCCGAAGCCGGAAACGAGAAGCTCGACGACCAGTTCATGATCGGCGACGCCATCCTCCAAGCCCCCTTCGTCAACGAAGAGAAGTCACGCAAGGTCACCCTTCCGGGCACGAGCAAGTGGTACGACGCCCGCACCGGCGAATGGCTCGCCCCCGGCGAAGTCATCGTCAAACGAGGAAGGGAAGAAACCGCCCTGTTCATCCGCGAAGGCGCAATCCTCCCCATGCAACCCGGAACGCCGACCACCACCGAGAAGGAGATGATGGGCGTCAACTTCCACATCTTCGTCCCCGAAGACTGGACCGGCGAAACCACCTACACCTACAAAGCCGACGATGGCCTCACCTACGACTACCAAAAAGGCATCCGCTCCGCGGTCCGCCTCACCGTGGTCGGCGCCAAAGGCCACCTCATCCTCAACCTCGAAGAACTAGCCGACGACCACGGCCCCATCAACCCCACCTTCGTCCTCCACGGCAACCCCAAGAGCGTCAAGCTCAAAGGCCAAAACCTGCCGACCAAGCCTGGACGGGTTATGCTGACGGGACGAGGGCTAAGCGTTCAGGTGAGTTAGTGTGGATGGCTTAACCGGAAGGTTCTTAGTGTGGTTCGATGGGCTTTTTCCGCCTTGGCTTCGCGGTGGGTTGGTGTTGTTTGCTCTGTGCTGCATCCTGACGATGGTGGCCTACCTTAGCAACAGAAGAATGTCGAGTCGCCTGAAAGAAGCTGACAGTTACGATGGTCGACGAAGCGAGGAGGTCGTCACTCTGACGTATGAATCTACCCATCCGATTGAACAGCTGCCGGGCAACCAGGTAAAGATCGTCAACATCGTCCGTCAACCAGAATCGTCTCCGCACGAAGTCATCCTAAATTTTCCTAATCGCGAAGAGCGGCGGCGTTGTATCCGATCAGGCGCATACAAAGATCTAACCAATACCCGGTGGTGCGATAACGAAACTTGTCCGATGATCCGTGGTGTTCGTTATGATTTTTACGGTTACCATCTTGGGCGGTGTCAACACAACTCTGGCGAGTATTGGTTCCTTTGGCGCCTCGTAGATCCCGAAACATTGCAAACGCGCGAATTGATTGCATTCGATTACGACGAATACTCTTACGACCTAATGGGGCACGAATCTCCTGATTGGTACGTCGACGACAGCGAGTATGAGCCTGCAAGCGAGTGGATCAGTCACTCGATTAGCTTTGAAGAGCGTGAACTTACCCACGTTGACTATTTGATTGTCACATTGCATGGACTAGGACCAGATCCGCTTTCCTACACTTAGGCAGGTAGTCGGGGAGCCTCCACGCGGGCCCGGAAAAGGAGTCAAGCTAGGTGTGGAACTGGTAAGCCCCACAACCGAGGAGCGTCGCCCACCGAAGCTGGCTTACCAGTGAACAGCCTTTCGTCTGAGCTAGCAAATCCCAGACTCCCAAGGTCTTTAACCGGGACACTGCCTAACATGCGGTGGAGCCACGCCCCGAAAAGTTAACTGTTTGAATCAGCAGAAAATCACCTAAACTGAGTCAATGTTGCTCTCAGCACTCCTCTCGCTGTGGCTACCGAAACCGCCTCCAGGTTTCAAGGTTGGCGTGCCTAGCAAAGACACGAGATACACCGAAGCCCAGATGTTCGTTGTTTCGACCAAGAGCGGCAAATTGATCATTGAGTCCGAGGCTCAGCGGGCCGCGAAACTCGCTCGGAACCTCAAGAGCAAAAGTGCCCGCAAGCCGATCCTTAAGACGTTCGAAAGTGGCTTTCGTCAATACTTCACTCCTGGCGAGGGAATCCCCTACGCCAACGGCGAACTGTTCTTCGCAGATGTAGGTGAGTGGGGTGGCGTACTCACGTTTTTACCAAGAGGAAGTCGAAAACCCGAAGTGGTCATGCTTGACAACGTAAAGGCCATCACCATTATGGGATCAAGAATCATTGAACTCAGTGACCAGAGTTTTATGGACGAAGGAGGAACCTATATCCGGGAGATCATTCGCCAATCCGACAAATGGCGAATCAAGGCAATTTCTACCCCTCCCTTTGCACCAACTGTTGCCGTTGGTGTCGCGGATGGCTTCCTGGTGACAACCCGGAAGCTTTCTGCCGACAAGCCCAGTCCAGTGCAAGGTGTTTACCACCTGTCAACTCAGGGCAAGTACCGATTAATTGCAAAATTTGACTTCTCATCCCATCGGGTCGAATCAATCGCCAAGACATCAGATGACGTCATCTGGCTAGGTGGTCTGCGCTTTGTCGCATCTCTCAGACAAGCCGCTGGCGGCGGCTACTCCTCCACGTTCTACGTTCCCAAGTAGAACTCACGTCTCCTAGCGAATAAGTTGATGTCGTAATGATCTCCAGTTTCGCGTGAGACTCTTAAGCCCGAAGGTGAGAACCTGTACCTTCGCCGACGGCAAAGTCCGGGTCTGCTAGACTCTGAATCAAATGATGCTGGTGGCCTTTGCTCTGATCCTCCCGGTACACGCAACCACCGAAGTCGACCGTTTAGTTCGGCAGGTGCGGACCACATATTCGACCTGCAAAACCTATCGCGATTCCGGTACGCAGACCATTTGGAGGATAGACAGCAAGGGGTCTAAGACCGCCTGGGGTGAGTGGAAATTCGCCACGATTTTTGCTCGACCAAAGAAGCTGCGACTCGAGGTCAGCGAACGAGAAGGCGGGAATAAATGGATGACCTCCGTTTTGTGGACTACCGCGGGCGCCAAAGGCTCCCGTTCTTCCCGAGGCGAGGTCGGCCGACTCCATATCGGACTCGACGGAAGTGAGAACTCAGTTACCGATCTGGAAACCGGCCTAATCGCTCTATCAAGTCTGGGCTTCGGCATTGCCAATCAAGTACCCCGACTGCTCATGCCATCCGACTACTTGCCCAGCGTTTTGGGCCTGTACAAGTGGAAAATGAGTTGCGCAGAAATGATCAAAGAGAGAGAGTGTTCTGTGCTGATAAGCACCGACTCTTCAGCAAAGCTTTGGATTGATAAACGAACATCCTTGCTCCTTCAACAGCATGAAAAAACTGACTCAGGCGGCGGGATATCGACTCTGAAAGTGATCACATTCACGCCTTCGGTTAACGCTAAGGTTGAGGATAAGGAGTTCAGGGGTCCACGGTAGATTGGATCATTGTTTTCCCTTGCCAAAGCCCGCAGAAGCCTTGCGCCGGGTAAATCAACGAATCTCGACGTCCAAAAGTCTCCCACATACCAACCCGAGAATTTTCGTATAATTCCTTTATGCGTCTCGAAGTCAACATTCCAGACTCCGTCTACAACCGTTCGCTCAAGCTCGCGGAAGAGAACGGAGTGCCGATGGACGGCGTCATCACTGCCGCCCTGAGAGGCATTCTCGAAGAGTCAGGCGATCAGGAGCCAGGTGAACTCTCGCCTGAGCAAGCAACCAAAGTCAAGCAAGGCCTAGAAGATGTCGCGGCCGGACGTGTCTACACACTCGATCAAGTCCGCGAACACTTCCGCCGCCGATACGACGAAGCAGGAAAGTAAGTGCAAATCGTCTTTTCACGAGCCGCACTCAACGAGCTCGACGGAATCTGGGACTGGAACCTCGATCATTGGGGTCGAGATCAAGCCGCGAAGTACCAGACATTTCTAGAGGATGGCATCGCCGAACTCGCGACCAACCCCCAAAACTCAATCCCTCTTAAGGACTTTCCTGGACTTCGAAAACTGATCCTGAAGTGGAGACTCGACGGCGACGGTCACGTCGTCATCTTCCGCCAGAAGTCGGAAGAACTTGTGGAAGTGCTGCACATCTATCACACCAAGCAAGACATTTCAGGACGCCTGAAGCGTGAGCTGAACTAGCTCTTCACCGGACAAGCCCACCCATCAAACGTCCCACCATGCCGAGCCGCCAGCGCCTCTAGCTCCAAAACCAACGGCCCCATCCGCGAAGGCTCAATCGCCGTCTCCTTCACAAACTCGCACCAGAAGTCACCCGGAGCCGGGTCCCACTTGCCCTGCTTCCCAAGCACGTACCCCTGGGCAAACACCTCTGCCAAAAACGCCTCCCGCCCAGAATCAGTGGGAAAGTTAGCGGCAAAATCCACTGGACGAACCTTCGCGTGGTTGTCCCCATGCTGCTCCAACTGCTGATACAAGGGGTGGTAGGCCGAAGTCACCCGCTCCAAGTCCGTGATCTTCGCGTTCGCCTCGTACCAAGCCCAAGGGTCCGGATGCGGTGGAACAAGCGTGAAAGTCTCCTTCTTAAACAGCCCCAACCCAACCGTAACCGGCGCGACCGTGGGGGCCTTGGAAACGAACAAAATCACCGTCCGCCCGTTCCCCGTCAAATGCCCAACCAGAACCGCCGAGGAAGGCACCGCCTTCTCCAACTTATCCTCAATCAGGTTGTTCCGCTTGTACTCCCCCGAGTCCGCAGGAACCCCGGTCGGTGCCGGTTGATAGCTCAAAGTCACACTCAAGAGGTGCGGAAACGACGCCCGCAAAGATTCCACATCCTCGCGGAACATACCAATCATCGGCCTCGTCTCCGCGTCTCGTACAAAGCTGATGTAACTAGGCTCTTTCACCCCCCAGTTTTACCGCGCCACGAGAATATTCGGAGTCGAAGGTTGACAAACACTCCGAAACTTCGCCTAGTAAGTGATGATCAATAGCGCGGTGCCCGACGCCAGTCCCCCTTTCACATTCTCAAAACCCCCTCACCAAAAGATCCCAAAAACTCGCGCCCTTTCGCGCCCAAGTTTCGACCGAGATACCAACAATTTGAACCGAGTGCGCCCCATCTTCTCTACACACGCTACTCGCCGCAAGCTCCCAAAAAGACTGCCCCTTACTGCCCCACAATCAGCAATAACAGGCAAGGCTTTGAACCCAAACTGCCCAACCTACTCTACACACATCAGTTGGACAAAACTCAGAATTCAGATCGCTACAGGAGACCGACAACAGCCGGCTCAATCTGGTCCAGCCAATACTCTTTCTTTCCGTAATACTTGTGCAGCAGAGTCTCATAGTCCCGGTTCAACAAAGTCTCCGGGGTGTACTCCGGAGCCGCATGAATCTGCTCCTGGGTCAAGCTCAACTTCACAATCGCTTGAGGGAAGCTGATGTTTTCGATCCAATGAGGTGAAACCAAAACCTGTTTGCCCGGCAGAATTGCGCCCGTATCGACGACAAGGTACTGAATCGCCCAAGTCTCCGGGTCAACAACGAAATCGTGAACATGACCGATATCGCCATCCGACGCCGAGACGTGGTAACCGGTCACTTCCGCCGAGCTCCGAAGCTCCGGATCCCAGGTCTTCTTCAAATCGCCGGTATAAGTCCA
Organism: Fimbriimonas sp.; assembly: GCA_965248555.1. Classification (GTDB taxonomy): domain Bacteria; phylum Armatimonadota; class Fimbriimonadia; order Fimbriimonadales; family Fimbriimonadaceae; genus Fimbriimonas. The sequence goes on from CBDFJP010000002.1 coordinate 1,883,190, forward strand.
AGCCGCCGGGTCGCGCATGATCGTGGGATAACCGCCCCAAACATAGGGCCCGTTCCAATAAAGCGGCCAGCCGTAGTAGTCATAGTAAGTCTCTTCAAACTGTCTCGAAACCGGAACATGAGCATCCAGACTTGGCCCGTCTGCAACTTCCTGCTTCGACAAATTGAGAACCAAGTGTCGCGCCTTCGCATTCACTTCAATAATCGAATAAGGCGAGATCAAAACCTTGTGTCCCACCAGCCAGTTGCCAGTATCTACAACCGCATAGCGAACGGCCCAGAAACGATCATCGAAGTAAAACTCCTTGATCTTCCCAAACTCCTCGCCGAAACTGGCAAGACTAAATCCGATAAGGCGATTGATGGTTGTAAGCATAAGGTTCGTATCGCCCGAGGGGCAATCTCTCACCTTTCAGAATGGTGCCTACGAGAACGCAAAACCAGTCGGCCCTTTTATGCCCGCCGGCCCGTGTCAGCGTTAATGCGGACTACCTTTGACAGCCATCCGATTCCGCAACACCACCATTGCCTTCGGCTCCAGCCCCTTCGCCGCCGCCGGAATCTTCCCGATCACCAGACAAAAATCACCCACCTTCGGCACGACCGGACAAGCGTCGTACTTCAAAAACTTGCGCGTAAACTTAGAGATTCCCTTCGCCTTGCCCGAGGCATCAACCGTCCCCGCCAGGTCAATCTTGACGTAGTTCGCCGCCTGATTCACCTCCCGAACCTCGCCGTCCCAGCGAATCTGATCCTCATGCAAAGGCAAAAACTCTGGCCGCTCAGGATAGTGGATCGACTCGTCCAAATGAGTCGCCTTCATCAACGAAGGAGCCGCGTTAATCACGCCAACATTCTTCAAATAAAGCTCAAAGTGCAGATGCGAAATCGTCTCCTCAGCGTTCCCACTGTCTCCGTTATAAGCAACAAACTGCCCCGCCTTAACCGGAACTCCACCCCAAATCCCCGGCGCAAAGGCGTACTCGTCGCCCCCCTTTCCGTCGTCTGTCCCCGGTGTGTCGTTGTTAATGTGAATATAAGCGAGCGAGTTCCCATCAGAACATCGAATCCCACCGCCCGTCCAAATTCCGTCCAAAGCTGCCACCAAAGGCCGCATCTTCTCCGCTGGCAAATCCTGCCCAATGTGCTTCCGGGTTCCCCCGCCCCGCGGCGCACCCCAAGTGTCCGACCACTTCACCTTGCCCAAAACCGGAAAGGTCATCAGAGTAACCTCCTGGCTCACGGCCATCACTACCATCCATGGCAACATAAACCTATTGTAAAACAAATCCAACCGAGTAAGATGGACAAAAGATGCTTATCGCCCTAGCCATTGCCCTTACTCAACCCCTGCCAAGTAGTATCGAGGACAAGTGGATCAAACTCTTCAATGAGCGCAACCTCGCCGGCTGGAAACCAAAGATTACGGGCTACAAGTACGGCGAGAACTTCGGCAACACGTTCCGGGTGAAGGACAAGACAATACAAGTAGGCTACGAGGCATACACCGACGGCTTCAACGGTCGCTTCGGACACCTCTTCTACAAAACCGCGTTCTCCAACTACGTCTTAAAACTCGAATACCGCTTCACCGGCGATCAATGCAAAGGCGGCCCCGGCTGGGCATACCGAAACAGCGGGGTCATGATCCACGGCCAAGAGCCGGCAACCATCGGCCTCAAACAAGAATTCCCCGTCAGCGCCGAAGTCCAGTTCCTCGGCGGAGACCCGACCGGAACCCGCCACACCGGCAACCTGTGCACCCCCGGGACGAACGTCGTCCGAAACGGCAAACTCTGGACCCCCCACTGCCTCGACTCCACCTCGGACACCTACCGAATGGACACCTGGGTCCAACTCGAAGTCGAAGTCCACGGCTACGGCGAAGTCATCCACCGCATCAACGGTCAAGAAGTCATGCGCTACGAGCAAATCCAACTCGACCCCAACGACAACGACGCCAAGCCGCTGATCAAGAACGGGAACTTGAAGATTGAAGGCGGATCCATCAGCCTCCAATCCGAAAGCCATCCGGTGGAGTTCCGAAACATCTATCTGCGGAAAATTTAGACCATCCAATGTACCTCCCTCATATCCGAGCGGTACTTGGCGGTGATGGCGGAAGTGGTTGAGTCTGGATTTGATAACTTTGCTGTTGGTTGGAGGAAGTTCGGTTTGAGGCAGGGAGACGGGTGGGTCAGAGATGCAAGTGAAAGCACGGCTGGCACCGCGCGTTCCAAAAATTGGATCATCACTTGTAAGTCACGAAAATGGCCTTTCGTCAACCAGGTGAACCGAGGTTTTTGGCACGAGTGTGCGGAATGGCTCATGTTGTAGCCGGCGGGATCACGGATCACGGGTCATCAAAGGGATGGGGAAGGAGAGATTCGCGTTCGGGCGGATATGGATCCGCAGGTTCAGTTTGAGCTGAATGCGGCGTTGTTTGGGATGACGATTCTGTTTTGAATTGAATTGCTAGACGTAAAATATACTGCTTGTGGAAATGATCTTCCATGCAGTGCCTTTACGTTCCAGTATGAAATGGACATCAGCGGAGTGCATTGACCACGGAATCGACATAGAAACTATTGCGAATCGACCATCAGGCGAGAAAAAGGGGTGAGCAACCGAGGCGTAGATGGTGCCTTCTTCTAAACTTGGGTCCCGGTCGGTTGAGCCAATCCTGATTCTGTTCGACTTTTCCGAAACCACAATTCTCGGATCGAATCGCATTTGAGCTATCTCCGGAACGAGAATCGTTGATCTCCCGGGATTCTTGCCCACATTGAGTCGAACATAACGTAGCGTTTCAATCTTGTGAGCATTCGCCTTCTTCGACTCCAAGAACCAGCGCTTTGAATCCTCATCTGCGGCGCTCGGCTTCTCAGTTGCAAAGTACTTCTTGTTTCTGAGTTCGTATGCTTCGAGCTCTTTCAATGCGTCGTCAAAGGAAACAATCTTTGCGTCGTAGTTTGCCGATGGGTGTCTAACAAACTTAGGTCTCAAGACGACCTGCTTCTTGGGATTCCAATCAGCAGAGTGCCAATCTCTGGGTTCAAAAAATGAAAGTAGAGAGGTTTGGATCGCGTCCCGGGCATCGCTGCTTGGGAAAAGTTTAGCTGCTGCAAGCACGCAGATCAAGGTAACGGCAGCCATTCGTTGATGCTACACCAATTCGAAGCGCTGTTATTGACTTAGCGGGGCTATCTCAACCAGGATGGTGTGCTTTCTCGCCCGCTTCTATAGCTACGTTGAGGATGTTTTGTTTTGGCGGTAACGGGCAGGTGGCGAAGTTGGTGAAGGCGCAGGGGGGGTTGTAGGCTCGGTTGAAGTTGAGCTCGTAGTTGCCGTCTTTGCGTTTTTCTAGGTCGATGAAGCGACCGGCGGGGTAGGTGGTGGCTCCGCTGGTGCGGTCTTTGAAGTTGAGGAAGTAGGTTTCTCCTTCGTCGATGGCTTCGAGTTTGCACTTTTTTCCGCGTAAGGTGAAGCTGAGGTAGCCGGGGTTGGAGGCGGGTTCGGTGTAGCCGAGGATGTTGGTGATGGAGAGTTGGCGGGGCGTTTTGTAGGGGACGAACTTGGCTTTGACTTTGTATTCTGGTTTCGGCGGGTACCAGGTGAGGCCCTTGAAGTTGGTTCGGGTGGCGGCTTTGGGATCCCAGACGCGTAGTCCGTAGCGGTCGCCTCGGTGGATGATGGAGAAGGTGACTTCGCCGGTGTAGAGCTTTTCGTTTTGGTTGACTTGGTCGTCGAAGTTTTTGGCTTCGGGGGTTCGGCCGCCGGTGGGGAGCATGGCGTGAAATTTATCGCCCGTCTGCCATTCGATGTTGCCTTCGGCAGTGCGGATTTCGATATCGGTTCCAAAGCCGATTTGGTTGATGCCGGGTTTGAGCCAGTGGAGGCCGGCGACGGCGAGCCAGCCGGTGGGCTTTTTGAGGTTGGTTTCGCGATCCGCGCGCCAAGCGGTTTCTTCGGCGGTGAAGTCGAGGAGTATGAGGGCGGCGACGAGGACCATTCCCTTAGAATACGTCAGTTGATGCCGAGTGGATCGTCGTAACTGGCGGGGGCGACATGGATGACACGTTCGGGAACTGCGTTGCCTTCGATCCAAAGGAGAACTTCCCATTCTCGCTTCCCGATGGTGACAATCTCTCCGATTTCGGGCAGGTCGCGGAGATTAAGCTCAAATTCATTAACCTGATGGATGTCGTGACACACGACAACAACTGGCGTCAAAGTAGGCATGGCGAGTATCTAGGACTCAAGCCCCATGCCAAATGTTCCTAAGGCCGAGCTTTTGCGGATAAGGGCGCAAAGATGTTGCTTAGGTTAGTTGCTCACCTGGTTAGACTTTGCCTTTTCGACCCATCTCCGGAATTTTCGTTGATGCTCTTCCGGGTAGAGGCTTAGGGCTTCTTCGTTTTCGATGGTGGCTTGACCCGAGCGTATCGTGGCTCGGACGGTTTGGTGCTCGGGGGATTCTAGTTCGACGCAGTCGGTTTGGTCGTCCAGGGCGTAGCTTGTGTGGGCGAAGTATTCGCCTTCTTCGATTTCACGGCGCATCGTGCGTTCGAGCCACCAGCGAAAGAACTTTTTGGCCGCTTCGTTTAGCAGTGACATGGGTTATACGTCGAACTTGATCCCTTGGGCGAGGGCGGGTTTTTCGGTGCCGAAGTAGGTGGTGCTGGTTTGGCGGCGCATGTAGGCTTTCCAGGAATCGGAGCCTGATTCACGGCCTCCACCGGTTTCTTTTTCGCCGCCGAAGGCACCTCCGATTTCGGCACCGCTGGTGCCGATGTTGACGTTGGCGATGCCGCAGTCGCTGTAGCGTTTGAAGAACTCGGCTTCGCGGATGTCGGTGGTCATGATCGCGCTACTGAGGCCCTGGGGGACGGCGTTGTGGTCTTCGATGACCTTGGCTAGGTCGTCGTAGGGCATGACGTAGGTGATGGGGGCGAAGGTTTCGGTGAAGATGGTTTCGCTTTGCTTGGCGAGGCGGACGAGGGCGGGTTTGACGTAGTAGCCGGGGCGGTCGACTCTTTGGCCGCCGATGATTTCGACGGCTTCGGGCTTGACTCGGGCGAGGGCGGACTGCATTCCGTTGAAGCTGGCTTCGTCGATGAGCGGGCCGACAAGGGTGCTGGCTTCGAGGGGGGAGCCGACTTTGTTTTCGCCGAGTGAAGTGTAGGCGGTTTTGAGGGAGCTGTAGACCTGGTCGAAGATGCTGGTGTGGACGAAGACGCGGCGGGTGGTGGTGCAGCGCTGGCCGGCAGTTCCGACGGAGCCGAACAGGATGCTGGGGATTGCGATGGCAAGATCGGCACTGGGGGCGATGATCATGGCGTTGTTTCCGCCGAGTTCGAGGAGGGATTTGCCGAATCTGGCGGCGACTTTTTGGCCGACGGCTTGGCCCATTCTAGTGGAGCCGGTAGCGGAGATGAGGGGGATTCGGGGGTCTTCGACCATTTGCTCGCCTTGTTCGCGTTCGCCGATGATGACTTGAGAGAGGTGGGCGGGAGTGTCGCCGAACTCTTTGCAGGTTTGCTCGAAGAGGGCTTGGCAGGCGAGGGCGGTGAGGGGGGTTTTCTCGCTGGGCTTCCAGATGACGCTGTCGCCACAGACGATGGCGAGGGCGGCGTTCCAGGCCCAGACGGCGACTGGGAAGTTGAAGGCGGAGATGATGCCGACTGGGCCGAGGGGGAGCCAATTCTCTTGCATCGTGTGGTTTTTACGCTCGCTGGCGATGGTGAGGCCGTAGAGCTGGCGTGAGATTCCGACGGCGAAATCGCAGATGTCGATCATCTCTTGGACCTCGCCCCGCCCTTCTTCAAGAATTTTGCCGCATTCGAGGCTGACGAGGGTGGAGAGGTCTTCTTTGTGCTCGCGGAGCTTGTTGCCGAATTGGCGGATGAGGTCGCCTCTTTTGGGAGCTGGGACATCGCGCCAGGTGCGGAATGCTTGTACGGATTGGTCGATTTTGTATTCGATGCTGGCGGGGGAATCGAAGGCGAGCTGGGCGAGTTCGGAACCATCGACGGGGGTTGTGACGACGAGGTCGTCGCCAGTGTGGTCGTTGAGATTCGGAATGAGGCGGACGAGGAGTTCTTGGGAATTCATGATCACTATTATGATGCGATTGGGACACAGTCGAGGGCGCTGGTTAATTAGCTTCTGGGCTCGACATCCATTGACCATCCTGCGGGCCAGATGTTGATTTTCGATTTTTTCTCGCGTTCGAATGACTCATATTCCACCTTCCAGTTAGGCCCAGTTTGATGTTGTCTGTAATAGGCCGGAACCGATTTGATCGCAATCAATAGCAACACGATTTTTGCCAATCGAGAGTTTCGGATATTGCTGACGACATAGATCAGCAGGAGGCAGTTTGGAACGAACAGGTAGCGTCCGGAGCCGTGAATCGACACCATGCCAACTTTGCCGCCGAACGCCAACAAGACGCCGAGCGAAACAAATATCGCGTATTGGCGGATCAATGTTTTAAACGTCTCACTCTTGGTCTTAACGGCATGGTAGTACATTGCGACAAACGGAAGGAAGCAGAGAACCGTTACCAGCAACTGTTTTGGTAGTGGGCTATTGTGGATCGCCAAGAAGCTGTAGGTCGAGCTGGGGATTTGGGCACCAAACAGCGGGCCCAATATGCTTTGACTTACGGCAACGGGGCCAATAAGCCAAATGGAGATGGGTTCCAGTCGATCAGCCGCATGGCTGGGAAAGCTAACGAGGAGCACAAGTTGTAGCGCGGCAGTGAAACAGATGATTCCTGCTTGAACTGAGGCTTCTGAACTGCGGCGTGTTACGGCCCTATGGATGTACAGCGGCAACAGGAAGTTGGCTGGGATGCCGCTTAAACCCGCGACGAACAGCATTGCCCGAGAGGCCCAATCGCGGCCTGAAGCAGGAGCAGTTTGTAAGAGGATGATGCTGGCGAGGAAGGCGAAGTGAAAGTGCAGATTGATGGAATTTGCCCAGACTTCTGTGCTCTGCGGCAGGGCAACAGTCAGCAGGGCGACAGTAGTCACCTGAGCGACGCTTAGGTTCAACCTTTCTCTCCTGGCAAGCAGAAAGGCTACTGGGATCGCCTGGGCGAACACGGACAAAAGGCTCGTTATGAGGGGAGCTATCCGTAAGGGAACCATTGTCGCGGAAGAGACAACGAGGTTGGTCACGATTTCGATGTGCCCGTTGAAAACGTAAAAGATGCCTCGAACTGGACCGATTCGAGAAATATCGTGGTAGAAATACATTCCTTCCTCTGCCCAGAACCTTCCTTCTGGCAGAAATCCTCTGATCTTAAAAAGCGCGAGCAGAAGATAGGTGATGAACACTACGGCAATCCAACGCCGCTCACTGTCAGCTGTTAGCTGTTGAGAAACTGTGGTTGGCGGTTGGGATTCAATCTTCATGAGTTATCAGTTTTCTCGAGAGAAAGGTCAGAGACGGTGGAGGCTGGCGAGTAGTGAGCAGTTGACGTGGGGTTGGTCTTCTGGACGAGTGCTGAGTCGGGCAAAAGCTTCTTGAGGTTTATGGATTGATTATGGAAGGTCGGAAGATGGTTGCTTCGAGACTTCATAATGTAGGCATGTCAAGCACCACACCCATTCGCTGGGATCTCTCGGCTTTGTTTTCTTCGTCTGACGATCCAAAGATTGAGGCGAGTTGGAGGGAGGCGCATGAGCGGGCGGATGCTTTTGCGGCGGCATATCGGGGTCGGATTAACTCGGAGGCTTTGACGGCGACGACGTTGGCGGAGGCTTTGACGGAGCTTGAGGCGATTACGGTTTTGATTGTGAAGCCGATTACTTATGCGAATTTGGTGTTTGCTGCGGATGTGAGTAAGCCTGAGAATGGGGCGTTTATGCAGGATCAGACGGAGCGGGCGACGGAGCTTCAGGTGAAGCTGATGTTCTTTGAGCTAGAGCTTCAGGCGGCTCCGGCGGCGGTGATTGATCCACTGCTGGGCGATCCTTTGCTTGCGAACTTTTTGCACCACATCCATGTGTCGCGCACTTACTCGAAGTACCGGTTGACCGAGAACGAGGAAGTGCTGATGGAGGAGCTGGCGAACACGGGGTCGCGGGCTTGGAACCGGCTTTTTGATGAGGTGACGGCCAACCATGTGTATCGGATTTCGCTTGACGGTTCGGAAGAAGAGAAGAGTCAGCAGGAAGTTTTGGCGTTGTTGCGGCACGAGGATCGGGTAACGCGGCAGGCGGCGGCGGACGCTTTTTCGGCAGGATTGAAGGAGCAGGAGCGGGTGTTGACGTTCATTTTCAACACGCTTTTGCAGGATAAGGCGATTGATGATCGGCTTCGGAAGTTCGAGTTTGCGGAGCAATCTCGGCACCTTTCAAACGAACTGGATCAGGAGACAGTTGAGCTGGTGATTCGGCTTTGCCGGGAGTTCTATCCTTTGGTGGCTCGGTACTACCGCGTCAAGCGGTCGATTTTGGGCCTTCCCGAATTGACGCACATTGATCGGTATGCGCCGTTGTTTGCGGCTGAAGAGAAGGTTTCTTGGTCGCGGGCGCAGGAGATTGTGCTGGAGGCGTTTGGGGCGTTTTCTTCGGATATGGAGACGCGGGGACGGGAGTTTTTTGATAAGAATTGGATTGATGCTGAGCCAAGGAAGGGCAAGATGGGCGGGGCTTTTTGCTCGTACAACACGCCAGATACGCACCCGGTTTTGCTTCAGAGTTACTTGGACAAGATGGATGACGTGATGACTTTGGCGCACGAGCTGGGGCACGGGGTTCATGCTTCGTACAGCCGAGAGCAGTCGTACTTCAACTACCATGGGACTTTGCCTTTGGCGGAGTTGGCGTCGACTTTTGGGGAGATGTTGGTGTTTGAGAAGCTTGTTGCGGGGGCTTCGGACAAGGACAAGTTGGCCTTGTATGCCGGGAAGATCGAGGGGATTTTCGCGACGGTTTTCCGGCAGGCGGCGATGTATCAGTTCGAGAAAGGGGCGCACAATAAGCGGCGCACAGAGGGCGAGCTGACGGCTTCGGACTTTGGCGACATCTGGCAGACGGAGCTGCAGGCGATGTTTGGCGACTCGGTCGCGCTGGGCGAACAGCATCGGTCTTGGTGGATGTATGTGGGCCACTTTACGGGCTCACCGTTCTATGTTTATGCGTATTCTTTCGGGGAGTTACTTGTGCTCAGCTTGTACGAAATGGCGAAAAAAGCAGGGCCAGGGTTCGCAGATCGGTACGTGGAGGTATTGAAGCTAGGTGGCTCGAAGACTCCTGCGGAGCTCATGGGGATGCTGGATATCGACCTTCGAAGCGAAGAGTTCTGGCGTGGCGGATTTGCGGCTTTGGACGGGATTATGTCGGAGTTTGAGCGGTTGCACTCGGTCGTAGAGCTTTAGAGAAACTTCCTTTTCCACTCATCTAGTAAGCGTAATGCGTCAATCGGGGTCAGTTGGTTGACGTCGAGATTTTCTAGGGCTTCCATGACGGGAGGGGCTTCGAACTCGAAGAGGGTCATTTGGAGGCGTTTGGTTTGGGTTTCGACGGGGGTGGGCGGCTTGTCTTGCTCGAGCTCGCTGAGGATTTCTTGGGCTCGGCGAAGGACCGTACCGGGAACGCCGGCCATGCGGGCGACGTGGATTCCGTAGGAGCGGTCGGCTCCGCCAGGAAGGACGCGGTGGGTCCAGACGATGTCGTCGCCGAACTCTTCGACGCTGACGCGGAAATTCTTGACAGTTGGGACGGTTTCGGCGATGGTGTTGAGCTGGTGGTAGTGGGTGGCGAAGAGGGTTTTGCTACGGGTTTCGACGAGGTGCTCGATCATTGCCCATGCAATGGCGAGGCCGTCGTAGGTGGAGGTTCCACGGCCGACTTCGTCGAGGATGACGAGGGAGCGGTCGGTGGCGTGGTTGAGGATGTTGGCCGACTCGACCATTTCGACCATGAAGGTGCTTTGTCCGGTGGCAAGTTCGTCCTTAGCTCCGATGCGAGCGAAGATGCGGTCAATAATCCCAATTCGTACACGTTTGGCGGGCACATAGCAGCCGATTTGTGCCATGAGGCACACGAGGGCGGCTTGGCGCAGGTAGGTCGACTTCCCTGCCATGTTGGGGCCGGTGATGATGAGAGTTCGCGGCTCTTCGGCTCCGATTTGGAGGTCGTTGGGGACGAAGTTGGAGGTGTTGGCTTCGACGACGGGGTGGCGGCCGGACTCCATTTCGAGGACGTCTTCTTCAACGATTTCGGGTCTTGTGTATCCTCGTAACGAGGCGATTTCGGCATAGGTTGCGAGGACGTCGATTTCGGCGACGGCGCGGGCGGTTTGGAGGAGGGCACCGGCGTGCTCGGCGACTCTTAGGCGGATGCGGTTGAAGAGGTCGGACTCTAGGGCGGTGGCTTTTTCTTCGGCACCGAGGACTTGGGCTTCGTGGTCTTTGAGCTCGGCGGTGATGTAGCGTTCGGCGTTGGCGGTGGTTTGCTTGCGGATGTAGTCAGCCGGGACTTTGGCAGTGTGCTGTTTGGTGACTTCGATGTAGTAACCGAAGACATTGTTGAAGCCGATTTTGAGGGTGTTGATGCCGGTCTTTTCGCGTTCGCCCGCTTCGAGTCCGGCGATGAAGTTTTTACCGTCTCGACCTAGCTCGCGGAGTTTGTCGAGTTCGTGGTCGTAGTCGGGGCGGATGACGCCGCCGTCGCGGACGGTGTGGGGTGGCTCGGGGACAATGGCTTTGTTGAGGAGGGAGGCGAGTTCGCCGTGGGACTGGACTTGCTCGATGAGCTCTTGGATGCGTCCGAAGCCGAGTTTTTCGGCGGGGGCCAATACTTTTGGTAACCCGAGAAGGGTTGCTCGGAGGGCGGCGAGGTCGCGGGGGCCAGCGAGGTTTGCGCTACAGCGTGAGACGAGTCTTTCGATGTCGCTGAGACCGCGCAGGGCGTCGCGGAGGTCGCCTCGATGGATTGAGGAGCCTAGGAATCGGGCGACGGCGTCGTGCCTTCTTTTGATCTCGGCAACGTCGAGGAGGGGTTGTTCGATCCAACGGCGGAGGAGGCGGGCACCCATGGGGGTGCAGGTTTGGTCAAGGACTCCTAGAAGGGTGAAGCGGCGGGAGCCATCGGCGAGGTTTTGGGTGAGTTCGAGGGAGCGGCGGGTGGCGGGGTCGAGGCGCATGAAGCCTTCCACGGAATAGGTGACGAGGCCCTGGAGGTGGCCGAGGTCGAGCTTGTTGCGCTCGGCGTAGGCGATGATCATGCTCGCGGCCGTGACGGCGGAGGGTTTGTCGGCGCAGCCAAAGCCGCTGAGTGAAGAAACTCCGAAGGTTTCTTGAAGCTTACGGGTGGCTTGATCGAGGCGGGGTTGGGCGAAATCGGTGGTGGTCGAACCGAGGGCGTTCCGGGCGACTTCGCCGTAGGCGTCGGCGTCTTTGCCGAGGAGGAGCTCGGAGGGGCGGACCCGGGCGAGTTCTTGGAGGAGGCGTTCTTGGGCTTCGCCGCCGCCCATTTCGGTGACCATGAACTCTCCGGTGGAGGGGTCGAGCATGGCGAGGCCGAGGGTTCCTTCGTTGACGCAGAGGGCGGCGAGGAAGTTGTTTCGCCCGGCTTCGAGGAGGGAATCTTCGAGGACCGTTCCCGGTGTCATCACCCTCGTGACGCCGCGCTTGACGAGGCCCTTGGCGGCTTTGGGGTCTTCGAGCTGGTCGCAGATGGCGACTTTGTGACCTTTCTGGAGCAGCTTGGCGAGGTACCGCTCGACGGCGTGGAAGGGGACGCCGGCCATGGAGATGCGTCCGTTGGAGCCATCTTCACGACCGGTGAGAGTAATTTCCAAAGATGCCGCAGCGATTTCAGCGTCTTCTCCGTAAAACTCATAGAAATCGCCGACTCGCATCGCGAGAAGCACCCCAGGATTCTCGGACTTCACCGAGAAATACTGCTGGAGCATAGGCGTTTTGGCGGTCATGAACCTTAAGAGTATGACCCGCGCCATAATAGGAATGAGCGAACATGAAACGAGTCTTCATCCGGTGGGTGCTTCTGGCAGTTTCTGTGTTTGCCGCCTCCCTTCTTTGCCAGGCTTTGGGGCTTGGTTTTCAGGCGAATGCGAGCGGGGTTCAACAGTTTTTCACATTGATGATCGGGGTTGCGCTTTTGGCGTTTCTCAACGTGACTCTTGGGAAGTTGTTGAAGCTGATTACGTTGCCGCTTAGCTGTCTCACATTGGGCCTGTTCTCGCTGGTTGTCAACGCGGCTGTCTTGTACTTTGCCGCGCGGTTCGAGCTTGGGTTTAAGATCGTTGATGACGGGATCAAGGGGTTTGCGGCGGCTTTTGTGGCTTCGCTCCTTATTTCTGCGATCAACGGAGCGTTAGGCGTTTTTCTGCCTGACGAGAACGAGTGATCCGACGTCACAAGATTCGGCACGCTTTGGCTCCTACGGTGGGAGTTTGGCGGGCGGCTTTATTCCTTCTGATTGGGTTCATTGGCACTTTGGTTGGCGCGTTGATGGCGTTCAACGTGCAGATTCAGGGTCTGACACGGGAGTTGCACGCGGCGGCGGCGGTGGCATTTGGGGGATTTGCCGACGCGGATCAGACGGATTTGGCAATTCACTGGGTGGGGGCGGCTTTGTTGTTGCTGGGGGCGGCACTCATTATTCTTGCGGTTCGGCTGGCGTTTATCCATGTCATCGAGACTTTGAATCCGGCGATGAAGAGTGGGCGAGTGGACGTTTATGTTCGGCGCCAGCAGTTAGCATCTGGGCCGCGGATTGTTGCCTTGGGTGGGGGAACGGGCCTTTCCACCTTGTTGAGGGGGTGGAAGCAGCATTCGTCGAACATCACGGCAGTGGTGACAGTTACCGATGATGGAGGTTCTTCGGGGCGCTTGATTCAGGACAAGGGGATGATTCCCCCGGGCGACATTCGGAACTGCTTGGTGGCTTTGGCGGATGCGGAAAAGGCGATGACCGACTTGTTCCAGCACCGGTTTAAGGACAGCGGGTCTTTGAGCGGTCATGCGATGGGGAACCTGTTGATTGCCGCGCTCGTTGATCAGGCTCAGGGGGATTTTGAGCGGGCGATCAATATTGCGTCAGAGGTTTTAGCGATTCGCGGTCAGGTGATGCCTTCGACTTTGGATCACGTTGGATTGAAGGCTCTGCTTGAGGGTGACGTTGAGATCCGAGGGGAAACAGAGATTGTCGCCGCTGGACGGCGGATTCGGGAGCTGAAGCTGTCTCCGGATAATGTGAAACCGTATTTGCCGGCACTAGAGGCGATTGCAGACGCCGATATCATTTGCGTGGGACCGGGGAGCGTTTATACGTCGGTGATTCCGAATCTGCTGATTCCGGGAGTTGCGGCAGCGATGCGAGACAGCCGGGCGTTGAAAGTCTATATTTGCAACGTGATGACCCAGCCTGGGGAGAGTGATTCGTTTAGCGCGAGCGAGCACGTGGGGGCGATTTTGTCGCAGGTGAAGGATAAGGTGTTTGACTATGTTGTGGTCAATACTGGTGTTCCGTCGCAGGAAGCGGTTGAGAAGTACCGAACGGTGGGTCAGAACCTTGTTGACCCGGACATCGATCGGATCCGGGCGATGGGGCTGAAGGTGATCAGCGGCAACTTTATGAGTGAGAGCGATGTTGTTCGGCACGACCCGGTGAAGGTCGTCAGTCGGTTGATGACCCTGCTGGGATTGTAACCCGGTAATTGATTCAGCCATTTCTCTGAATGATGAGTGGAACTAGACCCACATTGAACCGAGTTCGGTTCTTGGGGTTTGGTTATGTACAAGGGGTTCATTTGTGTTACAGCATTCGCCGCGCTTGCCGCGAGCGGAAAAGCGCAGGTTTCGGCGTTGATCAACTATCCGATTGCGGATGTTTTGGGGCATCGCGAGTTTCAGATTAATCACAATTTCACATCAGCTGATTCGAAGTTGAGTGGTCAGTATCTCAACTCGACGAACTATGTGTTGGGTTTGTTTGATTTAGCTGAGGTTTCGGGGATTACCGACTTTATGGGGTCCCACAACTTCGGCCTGAAGTTCACGCCGTTTCGATCGAAAGATGAAAACTTCGCTTTCGGGTTCGGCTGGCAAGGTCTTTCTTCAGACGCGGTTTCGACGTTCGAGTACGCCCGGTATACGATGGGCAACTACAACTTGCACCTGGGATACCAGCACGATGACGAGAACCGGGGGGTGTTTGGGTTTGATCACGCATTCAGCGATCAGTGGGGTTGCTCGGGCGAGTATGTTGGAAACTCGACGGGCTCGTCGGCCTACAGCTTGTTCTATACAATGAAAAGTGGCCTCGTGCTCCAGGGGATATACACGAAGCCACACGATTTGGCTACGGACGCGAACTATACGTTCGTTTTGTCTTACACCTTCAGAATTTGATTTGATTGACGGTGATTTTGGCGGTTGTGGCCGCTTCGGAAAGGGTGATCGTTACGCGGTCGCCCTTTTTCACGATTGACGGAGTGCCTGCGACATTGGTGTGGAAGGGATAGACGCTGATGGTCACGGTTCCGTTGTTGTCGTGAGCGCTGAACTGCTCCATGACGCGCATTCCGCGCCGGCCTGCATAGACCTTGGTGACGTTGACTTCGTCGATGACGAGGTTGCGGGGTTGGATCATTGCGACGGCGAGAAAGACTGATGTCATGATTCAATAAGAGTTGCACGATGCGTGCCAAGACGAAGAACTTGAGAATATTCGAAAATTATTCTTCCTCATGTAAAAACTACCAGTTTGTGTCCCGATGATATCAGGGTATTTGGGCTTTTAGAAGGTTCACACATGGCAAAGTTTCTCGCAAATCTAAAACTCGCGCACAAATTCGCGCTCTCTTTCGGCATCGTGCTGTCTCTGCTGGGACTCCTCGGTTTTGCTGCGTTCAAAGGCTTCGGGCAAGTCGACAAGAAGCTTGATTTAATGGCTCTGGATGTCATGCCTGGTTGTCAGGCGGCTAGCGACCTTAATGACGCGGTCATGGGTAGCTTTATTGCGCTCAACACCGCGATTCTGGCCCCTACTGCGGACGCTCGCAAGTCGAGCTTGGGCGAGTTCAAAGAACTGGTCGCAGGAATGGATACTGCTATGAAGGCTTACGAGCCAACGATCACAGTGCCAGAAGACAAAGTGAACTTTGGCGAGCTCAAAAAGTTTTGGGCTTCGTACGAGCCAGCCGCAGTTTCATACGCAGCAGCTCTTTCCTCAGGGAAGTCTTCTCAGGAGCTTGCGGGGAAGTATGCAGCGGTAAATGCAGCCTATGGCCCGGCAGACGAGCAAGTCGCGAAGATCATGAAGTGGAATACGGACCACGGCCTCGCGGTTCAGAAAGAAGCAGCCGCTGCGAGTTCGACGGCTAAAAGTTCGATGCTGACTACACTGTTTATCGCGGTTGCTGTGGCTGTGGCGGCTGGGGTGATGCTCACCAAAGCTATCACCAAGCCGATTGCCGAAGTTGCCAGCCGACTTGGCACCATTGAAACTGTCTGCTCAGTTGGCCTTCGACAAGGAATTAATGGCCTCCGAGATGGAGACCTCACCATTGATGTTCAACCAGCAACTAAGCCGGTTGAGGTCAAGAGCAAAGATGAGCTTGGTCAGATGGGAGAAACATTCAACCGAATGCTCGCCAATATTCAGGCGGCGGTTGCAGCTTACAACGAGGCACGGCTCGGGCTCTCTAAGCTGATCCACGAAGTTTCGGCTGGTTCGGAGACTGTTTCGGAGACTTCTTCCAACGTTGCGGCAGCCTCTGAGCAGATCACTGCTACCGCTTCAGAGATCTCTGCAGGAAGCGATCAGCTTGCTACGAACGCATCGGAAGTTGCAGTTATTGTTGAAGAGCTCCATGCTCAGGTTCTCGAAGTTGGCCAAAGTAGTGAGCGACAGGCGAACCTCGTTGATCAGGCTTCGACCTCGCTTTCGGAAGCTTCGCGAGGAATTGCTCAGGTCGATGAGGCTGCTAAGGAAATGGCGACTTCGGCTGATGCGGGCAACACTGCAGTTAGCGAGACAGTTTCGGCCATGGAGCGTCTGAAGGAGCAGATCGAGTTTTCGGCGACCAAGGTTCAGGAGCTTGATGCGGCTGGTCAGAAGATCGGCGACATCGTCAAGACGATTGACAGCATTGCGGCTCAAACAAACCTCCTTGCTCTTAACGCGGCGATTGAAGCCGCGCGAGCTGGTGAACATGGTCGCGGATTCGCGGTTGTTGCGGACGAAGTTCGAAAGCTTGCTGAGCAGTCGAGCCTTGCTACCAAGGAAATTGGCGGCTTGATCGGGAACGTCCGAACCACGGTTCAGGAGACGGTTGAAGCGATTCAGACCACCTCGAACGAGGCTGAGGATGGCGTCAAGCGGTCTACCCTTGCAGGTGCGGCACTGAAGGAGATTCTTGAGTCGGCTGGAAAGGTCAAGACTCACGCGGACGAAGTTGCTAAGGTGACCTACGAGGCCACGGCTTCGATGGAGAACGTCGCTCTTGCTGCACGAGATAACCTTCAGGCAAGCCAGGAGATGACCGAGGGGACCGAGCGGGTTACTCACGCTATCACCAACGTTGCGGCGATCTCGGAAGAAGCGGCGGCTGGCGCATCGGAGATGACCAAGGGCATCACTGATGTCAGCGAGTCGGCAACCAACCTCAGCATCCTGAGCGGATCGCTCCAGGAAGCGGTTGGCAAGTTCAAGATCGACCGAAGTGCACTTGGCGGCTCCGGTTCGCCAAGGTTCGAGGTCTACGAGAACAAGGCTGCTTAACCTTCATGAGCCTAAGAACCCC
The DNA here is from genome assembly GCA_965248555.1 of Fimbriimonas sp. Lineage (GTDB taxonomy): Bacteria > Armatimonadota > Fimbriimonadia > Fimbriimonadales > Fimbriimonadaceae > Fimbriimonas. Next base: position 1,899,980 of record CBDFJP010000002.1, read on the forward strand.
GAGAGTGATCTCTCGGGGTTTTTTCGTTTGTTAGTAAACTGGATGAGATCATGAGCCGGGGACGATTGGTGATATTGAGCGGGCCGAGCGGGGTTGGGAAGGACACCGTGATCAATGCGTGGCAGGCTCGGAACCCGGATGTAGCTCGGGTGGTGGCTTATACGACTCGTGACCCTCGTCCGGGCGAGTTGGACGGGTTGGATTACAACTTTGTGTCCCGCGAGATTTTTGAAGCGAAGGCTGCGGATGGGGACTTTCTTGAGTTTAAGGAAGTTCATGGCAACTTCTATGCAACCCCGTTGAAGGACATGGAAGCAATGCTCTCTGAGGGGATGATTGCGATTTTGAAGATCGATGTTCAGGGAGCATTGACGGCGATGGAGTTGCGGTCGGATGCTTTGACCGTTTTCTTGATGCCGCCTTCGGTCGACGAGCTTGAGGGTCGAATTCGGGGCCGCGGGACGGAGGACGACGCGACGATTGCGAAGCGGCTGAAGAATGCGCACGACGAGATGGCGGTGCGCGATAGGTATCAGCATATCGTCGTCAATCAAGATGTGGAAGACACTGTGGACACTCTTGAAAGGTTGGTTTCATGAACGCGGTTTTGGGCGTTTCGGGCTCGGTCGCGGCGTATCGGGCGGCTGATTTGGCTCGGGAGCTGATGCGGGCGGGTTTTACGGTTCGGGTTTGTTTGACGGATTCGGCGCAGGAGTTTGTTTCGGTTGCTTTGTTTGAGGCTTTGACCGGGCAGCCTTGTTTGGTGGATACCTTTGAGGAGCCAGAGCGCGGGCGGATGGCACATATTGATTGGGCGCGGGCGGCGGATGTTGTGGTGGTTGCTCCGGCGACGGCGAATACTTTGAACAAGTTGGCGGCGGGGGTGGGCGACGATATGTTGTCCACCTTGTGCTTGGCTACGACCAAACCGCTGGTGTTGGCTCCGGCGATGAATCCGCAGATGTATTCGCACGAGGCGACACAGGCTTCGCTTGGGCTCCTGGCGGAGCGGGGGGCGGAGATTGTTGAGCCTTTGGAGGGCGATGTTGCTTGCGGCGAGAATGGGCAGGGGAAGCTGGCTTCGATTCCAGCGATCGTATCGGCGGTTCTTTCGGTGGTTTCTACGTCTTCCGTTTTGGCTGGGAGGCGGGTTTTGATCACTTCGGGGCCAACACGGGAGCCGATTGATGATGTGCGGTACATCACGAATCGGTCGTCGGGGAAGATGGGTTCGGCGTTGGCGAAGGCGGCGTTGCGGCTGGGGGCTGAGGTGACGGTGGTTGCGGGTCCGCAGGCGGCTCGGTTGCCTTCTGGGGCGGATGTGATTCGGGTTGAGACAGCGCAGGAGATGCACGACGCGGCCTTGGCCCTTTCTGGTTTTGATTACATTGTTGGAGCGGCGGCGGTGGCGGATTACCACGTTGCGAACCGAGTTTCGGGGAAGATGCGGCGGTCATCGTCGTCGGTCTCACTGGAGTTGGCTCCGAATCCGGACATCATTGCGGCTTTGGCGGCGGCGAATCCTTCTTCTTGCGTCGTTGGCTTCGCTGCGGAGCCGACTTCGGATTTGTCGGTTGCTTCGGCGAAGCTCGCTCGGAAGGGCTTGTTTGCAATTGCGGCGAACGATGTGAGCCAGGCGGGGCAGGGGTTTGATACGGAGACGAATCGACTGGATCTAGTTTTTGCGGACGGTCGATCGATTTCAAGCGGCTTGGTTTCGAAAGCGCAGTGCGCAAAGTGGTTTTGGGATCAAGTTTTGTCGGCGAGCGGTGAGCCGCGCAGTGGCTGGTCGAAGAAACCCTCGGGAGCTTAATCCTCAGTATCGGAAACTATTCGACTTTGCGCTCCCGAGGGAGCCGAGTTTTGCGCCTCCGTTTGGTGAAAGTGAGTCGACTCGCGAACTATTGGGTGGTCAGGAGTCGTCGTTAGTAGAGATGCAATCAGACCGGAAGAGGTTAAAGGTTCCCGTGTTTGGGTGGGTTGGTGGCGGCCTAGTCGTGGTTTCGATTGTTATGCTTGCTCTGCCGGGAAGTAAGCAGAAGCGATTTGACGAGGCTAAGAATCGGCTTCGGCAGGCGGAGGTGGCCGCGAAGGGGGTCGCCGAGCCGTACTTGGCGAAGAAGTTCAGGGTGTTTGAGGTGCCTCATTCGAAGGAAGGAGGCACCAAGCTTGTGGTCTGGAATCCGAAGTCGGGGAAAGCGACGCGCGACTGGATGCTTAAGATGCCGGATTTGAAAACGCTTAGCACGCAAAAGCAGGTGCCGATCATCGAGTGGGAGGTGCCGACGGCGGGAGTCATTTTTGCGCCTGATCCAAAGTCAACGGCTTACACTGACCTGGCGGTTCTCAGTTTGCTGTGGGAGAAGGATAAGAGCAAATGGGAATGGCTGGAGATGTTGCGGCACGAACTCAATGCGACCGCGACTCAGCCAGGTGCGGCGGCGAGGCTGAAACGAAACATCGCGGAGGCTGATCCGGCGGCGGTGATGGAGGCTCGGAAGCAGGTGGCAGAAAATGTCGCGCTGTGCAAGGGTTTGGAACTCGGGGATGCGATGTATCTGATCGACGGAGAGTTGTATGTAGCAAACAGCGGAAATGACTACATGATGAAACAGGACTACGAGCTGGTTCACCCGAAGCCGGGTCAGCCGCCTAACTGATCGACAAGGCTCATTCCGGGCGACGGGGCGTTCATGAGGAACCAGGTGAGTTCTCCGGTGAGGGCTTCGGGTTTTTCTTCGGGGAGGAGGCGGCCGGTGTCTTTGAACGTGATAGTTTGGGCTTCGGGGAAGAGGTTTTGAAGCCTGGCGAGTGATTCTTCGGTGTGCAGCGGGTCTTTTAGGCCCCAAACGATGAGGGTTCGTTTGTCTTGGAGGACTGCCATGTTTGAGGCGACTTCGTTGAACCAGCCGCCGTCGCGTCGGTAGCCTTCTACGGCGGAGAACAGGCCCGTTCGGTCTCGATGGGTTTCGAAGGGGTAGAGGTATTGGCGCAGGATGGGGCGGGCTACTCGGTAGCGATCGGCGAATAAGGGGGGAAGCACGAACGAAGGCGTGGCGCGGATGTGCCGGTAGTAGAAACGGTTGAGGGGGTGTCCGTAGTTGAGTGCGAGCTTGGCGGCGAGGGGGTTTTTGCTCATATCCCAGAGATATGAGTTGAGGAGGACGATGTTTCGGACTCTATGCGGGTTCTGTGCGGCCCAGCTCAGGGCGATAGGGGCTCCGAGGTCATGGACGACTAGGGTGACTTCGTCGAGGCCGAGACTATCCATGAACTTACCGAATCTGTTGGCGTGATCGGCGGGGAGGTAGGCGACTTCTTGGGGTTTTTGGGAGAGGCCGAAGCCGAGATGGTCGGGGGCGATGCATCGGTAGCTTTTTGAGAGGTTCTCAATTGTTCGACGGAACAAAAAGGACCATGTCATACAGCCGTGAACGAAGACGACAGGGTGTCCTTCGCCTTCGTCGATATAGTTCATCCAGCCGTCGCCAGAATCGAATTCCCGTAGGGCAAAGGGGTATTCGACACGGTTAAGCCACTTGCGATAAGAATCGTCCACCGGTTGCCTATTCTACGCGAAGTCGGTCATAGTCCTTTCAGATGTTGGATGTTCGCGAGTATTGGAATTTTGGCGACCCGGTGGCGACTCGGGCGGTTTTTGAGTCGTTGTTGCCGACGTTGGCCGATCGGGCGGAGCAGTTGGATGTTCATGCCCAGATTGCACGAACCTATTCCCTTTCGGGGGCGAATCAGGAGTGTTTGGACTATTTGAAGCCGGTTTGGGATGAAGGGCTAGCTCTTGAGGGTCGAGCGGCGGCGAGTTTGATGATCGAGGCGGGTCGGGCCTACCGGGGGATGGGGATGCTTGAGAAGGCTCGGCAAGGGTTTGAAGATGTTTCTTTGAATGGGCCGGAGGATTTGAGGGTTGACGCCCTCCACATGTTGGCTTTGGTTTCCTCGGGCGATGAGGTTGGGTTTTTCAACCAGAAGGCGATTGCTTTGGCGAAGTCTTCGAAGGAAGAGTGGGCTCGTCGGTGGATTGGATCGCTCTATAACAACGTTGGATGGTCATGCTTTGAGGCGGGGGAGCTGGATGAGGCTCTTGAGTATTTTGAGAGTGCGCTGTTGGCCCGATATGAGTTTGGTCAGGAGGAGCGGGTGAGTGAGGCGAAGTGGTGCATTGGGCATACGTTGTGCAAATTGGGCCGTATTCAGGATGCGAGGGCGCTTGCTGGAGCAGAGATGTCGGACGAAGAAGTCGTCCGCTTTTTCAGCGAGTAGGTGGCGGGCCGGTCGATCCGCGAACGTCGAACCCGCATGGGAAGAGGTGGGTTCGGCTGGGGAGGTCCTCGCCTTCGATGCGCTTGATCAGAGTGCAGACCGCTTCATACACTAGGTCACGAATCGGCTGGTGGATGGCAGTCAGTTTTGGGTCGAGCGTTTCGCAAAACTCGGTTGAATCGAACCCGACTACGCTAATGTCCTGCGGAATTTGTAGTTTTAGCTGCCGGGCTGCCTCGTAGATGTGCGAGGCGAGATTTTCGGTTCTCAGAACGATCGCCGTGCCTCGGTGAGGATCGTCCAGCCACTTGGCCCCCTCTTCGGTCGTATAGTACATCTCGATCCGTTTTCCGGGAGTTAGCGAACGCTCGTGGCACGCCCACTGGAACGCTTCCCACCGGTCGGCGTCCTCGGCGGAGCCGATGTTGTCGGCGTCCATTCCAAAGTCGATATGCCGATGACCAAGGCCGTACAAGTGGCTGACCGCGAGGAGCATCGCCTGGCGGTTATCGGCGCAGAAATAGTCGTGGGTGTCGTCCAGTGCAAGGCTCGGGGGCACGTGCAGGTGAACGATCTTCAGACCGACTCGGTCGGCGACACGGCTCGTCTCAGGGTCGAGGTGGTACTTGCCCCAGACAATGCCGTCGAACCGACCATCGGCGATGAAACGTTTGTGGTCGGCGTGGAGTTTTGGGCAGACCGTGAGTGAGTAACCCCGCTCAAAGCAGGCGGACTGGAGACCATCGTAGAGGTGGGCGAGGTAGCGGGAACCGATCGCAATTGGTCCGAGGGAATCCATGACGAGGCCGATGTTGTACCGCCGTTCGCCTCGGAGATTTCTGGCGTTTTGGTTGGGAATGTAGCTGAGTTCCTCGGCGATTCGGCGAATCTCAGCGGCGCGCGCCTCTCCGACTCGAACAGTAACACCGCGGCCGTGCAACACTTTGCTGACCGCCATTGGTGAGCACCCGGCCGCCTTGGCAACATCGCGAATCGTTACTCCCATTTACATGTATATCATAGCCCCTTTAGGGCGGAAACCGTTTCTTGGGGAGCCATCCAGTTGGAGGTTTTGTAGCTCTTGATCTTGGTCATGAGTTGCTCGGCGGAGTCGTGGAATGGGTCGCAGGCGTCGAATTTGGCAGGGCGATAGAGGCCCCAATGGCCGACTGGGCCGCCGGCTCCGCAGGCCTTCCAGGTCCAGATTGCCCAGTTCCAGCCTTGCTTGGTGAGGGCTTGGGTGTACGCCTTGAGGCTCGCGGCAGAAAATTGGGGTTCGAGCTGGAATTCGCCGATGTAGAGGGGAGCGTTTCGATAGCCTTGAAGTTCTTTGACTTTAGGAATTTTTGCTTCGAGTCCCTTGACGTGGTCATCGAGGGCCTTGGCGTCGAAATTATAGAAGTGGAGGGAGAAGGCAACGTTGGTCCAGTTCGCAAGGTTGGGGTGGGGGGTGGTTTCGAAGCCTTTGTAGCCATCGTCGACGAGGACGACCTTGCGGGGATCGACTTTGCGGATCGTACGGATTACGCGGTCGTAGACGAGGTGGAGCATCGCAGGGTTGGGGGCGCCCATCGGCTCGTTCATGATGTCGTACATCGCCACCGTCGGTTCTGAGCGGAACTGGCTGGCGAGTGTCGTCCACTTGCGTTCCATCTCGTCGATGTTTTGCACATCGAACCAGAGGCGGTTGCGGTTTTCCTTGCCTGTATGGTGCTCGTTGCTCTGTCCGCCGGGGGCGCCGTGCATGTCGAGGACGACGTAGAGTCCATTGCGTTTTGCCGCTGATACGGCCCAGACAAGGCGTTCCATGCCGCCTTTTTCGTCGAGGAGCGTATGGAGGAATGGGATGCGGACGTGGTTCCAGCCCATCTCCTTCACTCGCTTAAAATCGTCTTCGGTGATCCAATTGTCGCGCCAAGTGTTCCGAATCTTGAGCATCGAGTCGCGTCCGAGGCGCTGTTCGACGGTGTTCCAGAGTGAGTCGTGATCTTTGACAGTTTGCGCAGCTGTTGGCGTTTCTTTGTTGATCCAGGGGGTCATCCAGATTTCTTCCACCAGCCAGCTGCCAAAGTTAACGCCCCGGAGGACGACCTTTTTACCCGAAGGGTCAACAAGGTCTTGGCCTTTGGTGCTCAGGGCGGGCAGGGCGGCTGATTGGAATCCCAGCATAGATACGAGGAGGGTTGGAATCATGTCTTTATATTAGCGAATGCCCCCTCTTTCGAGGAGGCATTCAGGTGTTGATTATCCGAAGATGTGCTTAGCGAATGCCTGGGAAGCCCCAGCCGCCGCCATTCATGTACCCGTAGTACCAGTTCCAGTTGTTGACGTTTCGACGATCAATCCAGATGTTTTGGAACCACTTAATCTGCCCCTTCTTCATTGCTTTGGCGTGGGTATCCACGAACACGGCTGGAGAAGTTTCAGCAAATCGATACCGTGGGTGGGCTGCACACTCCCAGTTACCAGCAGAAGCTGCTGAACAATCGGAATCGAAGCGAGGATCGTACATCACATTGCCCTTGGTGTAGACGTCAACTCCGTCACGGAAAACGGTGGCAGGATTACCTGCTGTCGTGCAGATTGGTCCAACCCACATGTTTTGCCAATCCATGAACCACGGGTAGTTCCAGCCCGCCCCAGGATTGTTGACGCCTTTCTCCAGCATCATGATCTTGTCGGCAACGTTGTCAACGATTCCTTGGTTTACGCCAGGGTTCTCACCGGTTCCGTTGCTACCAAAGTTATTCACGAACAAGCTATGGTGAACTCCGTAGTTGAACGACCCCTCGTGGCTCTCTGCTCCAGGAGGTGGGGTTCGTGGATTACCTGGTGAGAGGTAAATGCCTGTGTTGCCATAGCTTCTTGCAACGCCTGTCGAGGAGACCTTTGAGTCGCCGTTTTTGACGTATGGGAAGGTGGCCGCAACCCAGCTGACGTATCCGTTACCTGTCCCAGATTCGGATTGGGGGAACGCATCATCGGCGTCACCCGAATAAATCATGATGGCAGTCCCGATGTTCTTGGTGTTGCTTAGGGATTGAGTCTTTTTCGCGGCAACTTTGGCTTGGGCGAATACAGGGAAGAGAATAGCGGCCAGGATCGCGATGATCGCGATAACAACTAGCAGCTCGATGAGGGTAAATGCAGAATTGCGTTTCATAGTTTGCTGACTCGGCTCTGAGTGAGCGCAAGGGTCGAGCCCCGGATGTCGAGTGACACGGGGAAGTTGACGAAGAGTGATTCAGGGATTTCGCCCTCAATCATTCGGAGTAAATTTGTTGCTGCGGCTTCTGCCATTTCGCGGATCGGTTGGCGGACAGCGGTGAGGGGAGGAATGGTGCCATCGCAGAATTCGGTGCTATCGAAGCCGACCACGCTGAGTTCTTTGGGAATTTCGACACCGGCGTTTTGGGCCCGGCGGAGGATTCGGGAGGCTTGGCCCTCGTTCCACACATAGAGTGCAGTGTGCTCGGGTTGGGTGGCCCACCAGTTGGGGAATTCTGTGGCCTCGAAGCTCCAGGTGAGTACATCGCGGCGATCTACTTCGAGCCCCCGGTATTCCATGGCTCTGACAAATCCGTTGTATCGCGCAACTGAGTCGGGGGTCTGTTCTTCCCTGACTTCGTTTACGAATGCGATTCGGCGATGTCCTAGTTGTTGGAGGTGTTCTACGACTAGTTCGGAACCCAGTTCGTTGTCGCATGCGATTGCGACGGCGTGGGCAGGCAGGTTGGATTCCAGGGTGTTGAGGGCGACAACCGGAATGTTCGCCTTGGTGAGCATTTTCTCGGTTGCAGGGTCATCGACGAACTTGCACCAGATGAGACCGTCAAGCTGTCCGTTGCCGATTTCGCGATGGCCATGCTTGACATCGAGTTCGGGAAGGATGGTGAGTCGGTAGTGATTTTTGAAAAGAAGACTCGTGATCCCGTCGAAGAGGTAGGCGTAGTACAGCGGGCCCGCAGAGATGCTCCCAAAGTTTTCGAAGACGAGCCCGATGTTTCGTGATTTGCCCGCTCGCAGGTTTCTTGCGACGGCGTTTGGCACATAGTTGAGGCGCTGGGCGACCTCTTTGATGTGCTTGGCACGCTCTGCGCCGACACGGATCGTTCCGCCGGAACCGTGGAGAACACGGGATACGGCGGCGACGGAAACTCCGGCCTCACGGGCGATATCACGAATCGTCGATGCCACGGTGCCTCCTACTTGGCGCGCTCAGACGAGCCAGACTTCGCGGGCCCGGACATGTGCTTCTTCATCTCCGCCTTTTGTTCAGGAGTCAACTTTGGATCATCGTCAATGGCTTTAAACTTCGCCTCGACAGCCTTATTGATTTCATCAACAGCGGGTTCATTGGTGGGGTTGCTGTCACAACCGGCAAGTACGATGAGGAGTAGTGGGAGGAGGGCAAGTTTCTTCATTGAGTTGACCTGATAAACCGTTTAATTGATTATTGGTTTAATCACTATACAACAACTTTGCCAAAAAGTCGAATCTTTTTTATTTTTTAGCTAGACTTGCCCTGATCGAGGTTCACGAAGGTGCCCATGAGGGTTTTTTCGGCTCCGCCTTTGTCGCCGCTTTGGAGCGCGCGGAGGGCCATGGTGACCTCTTGCGCCTCGGCTGTTCTTCCTTGGTTGAGGAGGAGAGCTTGAGTCTTTTGGAGATCGGTGATGGCGCCCATTTGGGTGATCATTCCGGTCTTGAGGCCCATGACGGTCTTCTCGATCGCCTTGCTACTTGCGACGATGGAGGCGGCTTGGCCGACCCGTGGGTTGACGGGCTGGGAATAGCGTGCTGAGTCGGAAGAGAACTCCATTTCAAAATCGAGGTTGACGGTTTTTGTATCTCCGGACATGAGGTCGTCGTAGGTGAGCTTCCCGCCCAGGACTCGGTAGTGACCGAGGGGATGGTTGGGGAACTCCAGATCGACCACTTGTTGGATCGAGCTACCCCGCTCCATATCGGCGAGGGGGATGTTGATCGCGCCTTCCATGACCTGTTGCGGTGCGTTCATTTGCACCCATCGGGCGAGCTTGAGTTCCAGGGTCATGTTGCGGGTGACGGTAGTCATGAGCTTGTTGAGCTCGTCGCGGAAGATGTCGGGGATCATCTGGGGCTGGGGAATGTAGTGGTAGGTTCCGCCTGCCCGCTTCGCCATTCCGGCAAGAAGCTCTTCGTTGTAGTCTGGCCCAAAGCCGAGGAACGTAACCGAGATTCCCTTCTTTTGGAGTTCGCCAGCGTGAGTCGTTAGTGCAGTGTAATCCTTGATTCCAGCCGTTGGGTCGCCGTCGGTGAGGACGATCATGCGAGTAGCACGGTTGGTCTCGATGAACTGAGAAACCTGTTGCATCGCCAGCGAAATACCGTCGTAGAGATTCGTCGTATTTCCAGCCGCAAGTCGGGCAATGCCTGCCTTAACCATGTCCTTGTTGGTCACCTGTTGCGGAGGCATAAGAACCTCAACAACTTCTTCAAATGTGACAATGCTGAGGACGTCGGTGGGCATCAAGAGGTCGACGACGTGGGTGCAGGCTTGCTTAACGTATTCGAGCGGTTGGCCTTCCATCGACCCGCTACGGTCGATGACGAGGCAGAGATTCATGGGGGTTCGTCCGCCGCCAACTACGCCGCCGAAGGTTTCGCCTCCGCCAGCGCGAAGTTCGAGGAGAAATTGCTCGCGGGCCGGGCCGTTTGCCATGGTCACAGTTCGACCAGGAATGACCTCAACAGTGAGGGCGGTCATGGGTGCCATCACGGTGGTGCGATTCGCCCCGCCTCCTCCGCCAAACGACTGCGCGGGCATCGCCACTGTAGCATTTCCGCCCGCCATCGGAGTCATGACGGTTCGGTTAGGGTCGATGCGCTGAGTGAGGTCCATGATTCTTACTAGGATTCTATGCGAAAACTGGTCGCTCCTACCTTGATAATATCGCCCGATTTTGCAATTCCGTTAGTGATTCTTTGTCCATTAATGAAAGTTCCGTTGGTACTTCCGAGGTCAGAGACGCTGACTTGAGCGCCTTGAGGGTCGATTCGGGTGTGACGGCGGCTTGCGCTGGTGTCGAATGCGAGGGGGACTTGCTGGCTTTCTCTGCCGAGTTCGAGGGGCTGGGTGAGAGGGAATCGCTGACCAGTGAGGGGGCCGTCGAGGGCGAGAAGAGTTGGGGTTGGGGTTGACGCGAAGTTGGGTTGGGCCGGGACTGCTACCGTTGGATCGAAGACCGGTTGACCCATCGGCATCTGAGGTTGCATCGGCTGCCCCATCGGAGTTTGCATGGGTTGAGCGGGCATTTGACCTCCGATCGGGAACGCTTGGGCTCGACCGGGTTCGGGACCGCGTTTAGGAGCTTTCACGTTCTTGGTAATGAATCGGAGGTTGACACTTCCCAGCTGAATTATGTCGTTTGGCTGGAGCGTGTGCTGGCTCACACGCTGACCGTTGACGCCGATCCCGACTGGGGAGCCTTGGTCGACAACGACGTAACTCCCGCCTTGCTTTTGGATCACGGCGTGATTCGCCGCGACATTCGCGTCGCCAAACAGCGGAATATCTGCCCGCTCATGTCGACCCAGAGTCATCATCGGCTTGTCAATCACCCACTCTTTGCCTTCATTTCTGCCAAGCTCCAAGCGCAACCACGCGGACTTAGAAAGTGCCTCAACGATGCCGATCATGAGTGCAATCGCGCCGCACATCAGGGCGGCGGTAATCGCTCGGCTAGGGGCTCCAACTTCGCCAACCGCGCCGTTCACCGCGCCTTGCATCGGAAGCGTGATCCCTTGAAGCATGGATCCAACGAGATCAAAAACAAATCCCGCGATTCCGCCTCCAATGAGTCCGCCGATTGCCCCTTGGATCCCGCGCCGGACAACCAATGTACAGTAGCCAATACCGGCTCCCATTCCCATTCCAATCAGTGCAAGCGCGCCAGTTCGGCCGATCACCGCGAGCGGCGATTGGATCAATGCCGCGAACGGAGCCGACAGTCCCCGACCGACGCTCACGCCGATTACGGCGAATAAGACCCCGAATCCCATCTCGCGAAACGCATGAGCGCGGCTTCCGCGTTGCAGGCCGTTCATGAACCCCACAGACGCCCCAAGTGCAATTGCCCAGCCCCACATCAATTTGAGCTCGAAGAAACCCCACTCAGGCGTGCCGAAGGCAGGCTTAAAAGGCTCGACCATCGCCCAAACGAGGACTCCGGCGAGGATTCCGACGATGGTCTTGAAGATGATGCTGCCCATACTAGCCTTCGTATCGGTATTCGATGGATCCGAACCGGAGTTGGTCGCCGGAATTGAGGGAGACGGTCGCGCCAACCTTCATCCCATTCACCCAGGTTCCGTTGGTGCTACCGTGGTCCATCACGGTGACGGTTGAACCGGACTTCTGAAGCGTCGCGTGACGGCGAGAAACAGTATCGCTAGGAACCACCAGGCCGTTTCCGAACTCCCGTCCAACGCTCGTTTCTCCTTCAGGGAGGTCGAAGGCGGAGCCATCTGTGGCGACGAGCTTCGGCGTGCCGGTTGGGGTTAGGGTTGGACTTGGGGAGATGGGGGCCACGGGTGCTGGATCAAGGATGATCTGTTGCATCGGCTCGGGCTTGAGTGGGGCGATCGGGGCCGGGTCAGGCTCTGGAGCAGCTCCCGGCTGGGGGACGTCTGCACCGAGCTTTTTGAGGGTGTCCTGAACCTTGTCGCCATTCTCCCTCATGTACTTGAGGATGTACCAGACCACCCCGGCAACGACGCCCATCCCGATGAGCGTGGTGAGCAGATTTCCGATGGGGCCGGTCTTTGGTGCCTCGGGAGCGGTTGGAACTTTGTCGTCTTTCGGCTTGTCGCTTGTAGCCGCAGGTTGGGTGGTGGCCGTCGTCGCGGAGTTCCCGTCAGGAAGTGAGACATTGAGAGTCGGGATCGGTTGCTCACGGTCGAGAACGAGGTTAAAGACCTGCTTGACCGGCTCCGCCATGCCGTTTTTGCCCCGATAGCTGACGCTGACGCGAGCCTCGCCGAACTGGACGAAGTAAAAGGTGGCCTTGCCGTTCGACTTAGCGTCGATCAGTTCCGAACGTTTGCGGTTGCCTTCCTGAAGCTCAACGGTCGCAGCCTCAATCGGCCCGCCCGGAGCGTTGACTTGAACATCAACTTGATAAGCCGCCGTGAATGCGCTCTTCGATACCGCCCAGCTGCCATCGCGGATCAGCTCTTCGGACTTCATCGCCACGTTTCCGGTTTCGGTATCGAGCAAGAAGAGCTTTGGCTTCGCGTCTTTGGAGGAGAGCTTGACAGTGACTTTATCGCCGCTAATTTTTTGCACTTCTGTGACCGGCTTACTCGGCCAATCACTCGCCTCGAAGGCGTGGAACTGGTGAAGGCTACCGAGGGTAACGTTCACGGTGCCTTGGGCAAACCCTACAGTAGCGCAACCCAACAATGCGACAAAAGCTAGAACTCGTTGCAAGATGAGACAATTCTAGCCCGTGCTTGGGGCAAAGCACTCGCAACATCGCTCGCTTTATAGCCAATTGGCCCAATAAGTTCGGCGCAGATGTCGGCGGCGGCTCCGTGCCAGAACATTCCGCAGCCTGCAGCGTAGTAGGCGGGGATGTCTTGGGCAAGCAGAGTTGCGATCATTCCGCCGAGGATATCGCCCATTCCGGCACTGGCTTGGCCGGGGTTTCCTGTGCTGTTGACCAGCTTCGGCTGACCCGCTTCTCCGACGATGCTGTAGGGGCCCTTGAGCAGGACGCACTGCTTGTACTCGCCGACGGCATGATCGACGGTGCGGAATCGGTCGGCTTGGACTTCCGCGATGCTGGCATGAAGAAGACGACTCATTTCGCCGGGGTGGGGGGTGAGGACGCAGTCAGTGGCGGGAAGTTCGACGCCGTTGGCGACACAAGTGAGTGCATCGGCGTCGATGACAGCGGGAATCGTGAGGGCCTTGAAGAGTCGACCTAAAAATGCGTGGACTCCGGGTTCGGTGCTGAGTCCCGGACCAATGAGGGCGCTTGTGAATTTGTGCTGATATTTCAGGATTTCGTCGGCGGCTGCTTCTGTGACAGCTCCGTTTTCCTCGGGAAGTGGGAGGAGGATGGCTTCGGGAATGTTTGCGGCTACGGCGTCGCAGACGGAGTCCACTCCGGCGACGGTGACGAGTCCGGCACCGGCGGCAAAGGCGGCTTTGGCGGCAAGCGTTGCCGCTCCGCGCATCCACTTGCTTCCGGCGACGATGAGGACGTGACCGTTATCGCCTTTGTGGCTGGCCTTTAGCCTTTCCGGAAGGAGGGAGGCGACCCACTCGCTGTCGAGCATTCGGGCCTCCGTGGGCTCGGTGAGGAGGGGTTGGGGGAAGCCGATTTCACTGACGGACCAGAATCCGGCGTGTTCGAGGCCGATGCCTTGGAAGAGGTAGGGCTTCGCCATTCCGAAGGTGATGGTACGGAGTGCCCAGATCGATTCGCCGAGTTCCTCGCCGGTATCGCAACAGATTCCGCTGGGGACGTCGACCGCGATGACGGGCACACCGCTGCGGTTGATGGATTGGATGGCGATTTTGACCGCGCCATGCACCTCCCGCTTCGCCCCGATTCCGAGGAGGGCGTCGATGATCACGTCCTTTTGGCTGATTTGCTCGAGGCGGCGGCACCAGCACCCATCGCCAGGGAAGGCGACGTGGATTCCGGTTGCGCGGCACATTTCGAACTGACGTTTCGTGAGATCGACGAGCTCGGCTTCATCGCAGCCCATGATGACGTCCACTCGGTAACCGCGTTCGTGGGCGATTCTCGCGGCAACGAGACCATCGCAACCGTTGTGACCTTTTCCGCAAAAAACCGCGACGCGACCAGTGCCGGGCATCAGTTGACGGAGGGCGTCGAAGATCGCCATTCCGGCGCGCTCGATGAGGACGGACGTGGCAATGCCGTACTCGCACTCTGTGCGATGCTCCAGCATCCTTGTCCTCTCGGCGTTAGCGATCCACATTTGGTCTGAACTTCTCTACGCGAAGAAATGTCGTTATGTCACGGATCGGATTGCTTGGAATGCGATCTGCCCGCCGCATTGTACGTGGTAATACCGACGCCTAGCGGTTAACCGGCGTTTTCGGATGATCTCCAGGCCACATTTTTTGCACTTGTAGACGACCTCTTGTTTGGGCTTGTTGCGCTTGACTTCGTAGTTGTGATGCACTTTGGGATCGAGGCCGAGGTCGATCATGGCTTGCCGCCAGGGAGGGCCGTGGCCGGCACCCTTTCGCCCCGCTCGATGGAAGGCAAGGAGGTGGGCGTATTCGTGTAACAGCGTCGTACGAAGCCTCTCTTCATCGATCATTAAGATGGTGCTGAGTGCGATGGTTCGCTTTGAGTAAATGGCGAGTCCAGCCGTGACAGGCATTCGACGCCATTCCAACAGCGGCGTATAACCCATTGGGTGGCTACTGCAAGTTTCAAGCAGAATCGTGTGCGCCAGAGCTTCGATGTCGGGCGAGGGCGGCCTCATTTTGCGCCGAGGGAGCCGAGGATGCTACTGTTGCCAAAGTCGCTACTGATCGAGAACCACTTGCGCGTGTCGTACTTGTCACAAATGTCTTTCACCTTGCCATCGGTCTCATTGCCGTACTTATCGATGGCACCCGACTGGTTTTTCATCCCGTAGAGCGCCTGAAGCGCCTTCTGTGGGTCCTCCTTGGATAGCTCAAGCTGATCCATGACATCGGTGATCATCGAACCGGTTTCATCGAGGGCGTGGGTGTATGCGTCAGCGATGGTTTGGCACTCGGGAGGGGGCGGAAGGCTGTCAAATTCGGTGTGTAGCTTTTGCCACTGAACCTTGGTATCTGCACTTCCCTCGTTGAGTTTGTCGGCAGCAGAATCGGGCATATTCGCTTCTGGATCGCCGGAGGCCAGGTCAGTGAGGCCTTTCATATCGGTGCCAAATTGAGCCGATTGTGCCATCACCATGAACCCGGCGAGGCCCTGCTGGGCAAGCGTTCCACGCTTGCGCTCAATCCGCTCCAAGTGCTCCAGCCACCGCAAAATATCCGGGGGCATCTTCTTAGCCGCTTGAGCATGATCGGCCAAAACAGGCGGCGGAGTCTCGCCCATTTTCTCAAGAATCGGCGGTGGCTCCTTGCCTTGCTTGCCGAGAAAGTTTCCGGGGCTCTCTTTGCCGGTTTTTTGGAGCATGTTCATGACAAAGAAGCCGAGAATCGCGAGCGCGGCAAGACATGCGAGGGCAAAAATCCAGCCGAGGGGAGACTTCTTCTGCTCAATCGGGCCGTTTGCGCCTTGGTAGTAGCCGACTGGGCCAGCCTTACGCGCCTGCTTCATCTGCTCCTTAACATTGACGGGCTGCGGAGCGGGAGGCTGGTAAGGGACGTTTGCCTGCTGAGGCTGGGGCTGGGGCACACCCATGTATGCACGGAGGTCGTTGCCACAACTTGGGCAGAAAAGTGCCCCCTGGGGGACAGTTCCTCGACAACGTGGACAGTTCATTTCGACCTTATTACATCATAGCCGGAATCTGGACAAAACAGGAGGGTGCCGAAATACGCATCAGCGCATCACATCTACGCAATTTGAGGCTGTAGTTACACGTCTAACAATGGAAGGAGAAAACTAGGACTAGGAGAGGCAAATGGAATCTGTAGACCCCATCAAGCAGTTCTTTGGAGAGGCCGTTGAGCGAGTGTTCAACCATGACTTTGGACTCAATGGCCAGCAGCAAGTGAAGTCGTATGTGACTGACTTACTCGTGAAGTTCATGGCCTCGGAGGAGGCGATTGCGCCGCGCAACCGGTTTGGACAGCCCGTATTGCACATTTCCGAGATGTTGGAGGAAGGCGATGTGACTCTTCGTGCCGACTCGTTTGAGCGAGAGCGGCAGGTACACCAGCACATTGGGGATCACCTTCTCTTCTGGACCGGAATGTTTCCCTCTGGCCACAAGCTGATCCAGGTGGGTTCGGATCGCCTCATCGCTCCAGCCGAGCAGGGTAAAGCAAGCTACCAACTTGTTTCTCTTTTTGACCAACCACCTCACGACGAAGTCGCCCCGATGTTTCGCGAGCTTAGCGATAATTTCGAGTCCTACCAGTACGGGCTAGGTCAGATAAGCCGCCAACTCTGGGCGGCTTAGGCTGCCAGGACGACGCAGTTTCGCCCGGCACCTT
Organism: Fimbriimonas sp.; assembly: GCA_965248555.1. GTDB lineage: Bacteria > Armatimonadota > Fimbriimonadia > Fimbriimonadales > Fimbriimonadaceae > Fimbriimonas. The sequence continues at coordinate 1,916,448 of CBDFJP010000002.1, forward strand.
TGGCGGCATACAGGGCAGTATCAGCGTCCTCGATCAATGTGTCAATCGACGAAGCTCCCTTTACATAGAACGCCACGCCCGCCGAAGCCGTGACCTGCCGGCTCGCCCAGCGAATTCGCCGAATTTCCTCTAGAATTCTTCCAACCGCGTGCTCTGCCTGAGACTTGCTCGTGTGTGGCATTACTACAGCGAATTCTTCGCCACCGTAGCGTGCAACCAAATCTGAAACTCTGGCGCACGAAGTCAGTGCTTTCGAAACTCTCTTTAGAACCTCATCACCGGCCATATGACCAAACGAATCATTGATGGACTTGAAGAAATCAACATCGAAAAGAGCAAAACTGAATGGCACACTGTTTCTTTCAGCGAGGGCAGCCTCAGCTCGAAGCCGGTCAAACAAGGCTCTTCGATTCTTGAGGCCTGTCAAAACGTCGGTATCAGCTAGGCCACGCAGCTGCGAGTTCACTTCTTCAAGCTCTCTTTGCCGCATCTCCAATTCAACCTGCACCAAGTGCAACGCATTGAGGCGCTCAAGAGTTGTGTCGCGGGCGTTTTTTAATTCCGTTATATCAGAAAAACTCGCAACCACGGAGTAGGGCTTATCGGAACGTCCATCGAACAAGGGTACTGAGTTTATCGAGATCCATGTTAATGATCCGTCGGGCTTATGAACTCCCATTACTTGATTGTGAATCGCTGCTCCCGTAGCAAGTGATTTCATCGCAGGATGTTCGGAACCCGGATAGTCCGATCCATCTTCGTGCACCGACCGCCAATTTGGATCGATCGAAGACCGACCACACAATTGCTCGTTCGTCAGTCCTAACACGTCTTCCGCAGCAGGGTTCGACAGCATGATCTGCCCTTGATTGTCTTGGAGTACGACTCCCTCGCTCATGACTTCGAGCATGATCGCCAGGCGTCTTTCATTTTCCTCACCTGCCTCTGAGAGTTGGCGAATGATGGTGATGTCTTCGGCGTGCCCGAGATAGCCCTGTTCGCCTGATTCGTCCACAAAGGACACAATTCGCAAATTCGCCAGGCGGATTGAGGAGTCTTCTCGCTGAACCTTAACTTCAAGTTGCATGGGTTGCTGGGTTTTGACTAGATGTTTCCAAGCCGATTTGATTCGCTTTTGATCTTGTGCATAGAAGAATTCTTGCCAGGTATCGAAATCTGCAGAGGTGACTTGCCGTCCAAACAGCCGATTGCATAAATCGTTTGCGTGCATGACCTGACCCGAAGCATCAAGATAGAAGACAGCGTGGGGCATGCTGTCTATAAATCGAGTCATTGCCGGGTATGAAACCAGCTGCTCGACAACCGGAATATCGGGATCAAAGTCGGACATCTTAGCTGGTTATCGGGTGACAACCAGCTCCTCCGTAGATTGACTAGGTGGTCTAAACGCTTGCGGCGACTGCAACAGGTGCAGAGGCGATGGCCTGCTCGAGGTCCTCGATGAGGTCTCGGACGTCCTCGATTCCAATGCTCAGCCGTAGCATTGTCGGCGGAATTCCGCGCTCAACGCGTTGCTCTTCAGTCATCGTTGCGTGGGACATGAGCGGCGGGTAGGCGATGAGGCTTTCGACTCCGCCGAGAGATTCAGCAAGGAGGAAGACCTTGACGTTTTCGGCGACCCACTTGGCTTCTTCGATGGTCTCGAACTCAATTGAAACCATTCCTCCGAAGCCGGACATTTGAGCTTTTGCGGTCTCGTAGTCAGGGTGGCTGGGCAGGCCAGGATAGTGGACTTTGGTGACTCGGGGATTAGCTTGGAGGGTTTCGGCGATGGCTTGGGCGTTGGTGCAGTGGCGCTCCATTCTTACGCTCAGAGTTCGCGCTCCGCGTAAGGAGAGCCAGTTGTCGAACGGGGAAGGGTTGCAGCCGAAGGCTTTGTTCCACTCGAAGATTTCGTATGCGAGCTTTTCGTCGTTGGTGATGGTCGCTCCGCCGACGACGTCGCTGTGACCCGAGATGTACTTCGTAGTGCTGTGGAGAACGATGTCGACTCCAAGGTCGAGGGGGTTCTGGAGAGCCGGAGAGGCGAAGGTGTTGTCAAACACCACAATCAGCCCCGCGTCCTTGGCGGCTTTGGCGATCTTGGCGATGTCGGGAACGCGCATCGTCGGGTTCGTCGGACCCTCAAAGATCAGCATCTTCGTGTTCGGCTTAACGGCTGCTTCGATTGAGGCGGCGCCTTGGGCATCGAAGCCGGTGTAGGTGATGCCTTGCCTCGGCAGATACTTTTCGGCGAGGCGGAAGGTGCCGCCGTAGATGTCGTTGGCGACCAAGAGGTGATCGCCTTGCTTGAGCAAGGCGAAACATGCGGCCACTGCGGCCATTCCGGAGCTGAAGAGGGTGCAGTGCTCGCCGTTTTCAAGGGCGGCGATGACTTGCTCCAGCATGTCGCGGTTTGGGTTTTGACAGCGGGAGTAGTCGATACGTGGGATGTGGTCGAGGTCTTCCCAGGCGAAAGTGGAGGACTGATAGATTGGGGGAACGACGGCTCGATACTTGGGATCTGGATCTTGACCGACGCGAAGAGCTTTGGTGGCGAAATGCATGCCGTTATTGTACGGCTTTCTTGAACGCTACCTTCCCTTTTGAACTTGGTTGCCTAAGAATCTTAGGCTAATTCCCTTCTTCGCTTGGAGCTTGGCCTGCGCTGCTGCTGGGGAGGTTGTTGACTTTGTCTTTCGCCCACCCTTTGGCGGCCATGCTAGAGCTTCCGCCACCGGCGCCTTGAACTGATTCGGTGCCCGACATGGGGGTCAATCCTCCGGCGGCTCCGGAAGCCATGGGCGCGACTCCGCCGCCGCCAGCTTGGGCGGAAGGAGGTGTGGAAGTGGCTTCGGGGGTTGGGGCCGGGGTGCTGGCCGCGGGTTCGGAAGGCGTGCACCCTAAGAGGCTTAGCGCGAGGATTGCGGTGGCAAGAATGAGCTTCATAGGGCTACGTTACCCGACTGGTGCGGAGCATAATACGGATTGTGGAAACTCGGAGCTTTGGGGTTTTTGAGGGCCAGTTTACGGCGGGGAAAATCGCCGAAATCATGAATACGCTGGGAGCGGAGGAGGCGATTCGGGGTGGGCGAAGGAATCTGTTAGATCATCCGGGAATCGGGGCCGTGATCCGGTCTGCTCCGGTTGCTTCCCTTGTTTCGAGTTTTCTATCTCATAGGGCCTTCTGCGTTCGGGGAATTTTGTTTGATAAGACCAAGGAGCGCAACTGGAACCTGCCATTTCATCAGGACACGAAGATTGCGATTCGCGCGGTAGGTGAGGCACCAGGGTATGGGCAGTTTAGTGAGAAGGACGGAGTGATGCACTGCTGCCCTCCGGCGGAGATTTTGGAGAGGCAGATCGCGGTGCGGATTCATCTGGACGAATGTCCGCCGGAGTCTGGCCCAGTTCGGGTGATTCCGGGTTCGGACCAACATGGAATTCTTGATCAGGAAGAGATTTCTGAGATTGTTTCGACAAGGGAAATTGTTGCTTGCATTGGAGGCCTTGGGAGCGTCCTCGTGTTTCGTTCGCTCGTGCTCCACGGGTCGGATCGTTCGACTTTGAAACGGCGGCGGCGAGTGTTGCATTTGGAGTTTTGTGACGCCGAACTCGCCGCGCCGTTGGAGTGGAACTGGCGGCTCTGAATTTCCTGATAAATTTGCGAGAATTACGCTTGTGCGTGCCGATAACTGACTTACGAACCTCCATTTGGGGGAGTGGGAAGTTATGAACAAATCGATTTTCATTCTCGGACTCGCAGCTTTGTTGATGGGCGGCTGTGCCGGCTCGGCTAATCTTTCGGGGCTTACCGACCCGGCGACTAATGCTGTACAGGGTCAGGCTTCGCTTGATGCGGCACTTGCGTTGCCTGCTTCGGGCGATCCTACCCAGGCTCTGAGCGATGCTGTTTACAAGCTCAATACTGCTTACAGCCAAGAGCCAACTCCAGTTCGGGCGGCGGGGTTTGCGGTAGCTTCGACGGCGAAGCTCGCGAACGATCTTGCGACTTTGTTTGGGACCGAGATTTCTCGAGGAACGAAGTCGATTTCGAACCCAACGGTCCGAAAGATTGTTGGCTTGCTTGCTCCTTGGAAGCGAGAAGATGAGCTATCTGGTTCGTTTAGCCCGGTCTCGATCTTGACGGATTCGATTTCTAAGCCAGTTGAGTCTTCGAGGGCGTATCCGGATGATCCGACTCCGGTGCAGGTAAAGACTGCGCTAGAAGCGACTCGGAATGATCTCGCGCGGATTGTGACGATTTTGACGGATGCCAATATCGATGCGATTGACGCAGCAAACTTCACGATTGTTGACCCGAAAGGAACGAACGGAGCTCGAGTTAAGGTCGGCAAAGCTGATCTTTTGATTCTTCGGGCCAATGCCGAATTGGTTTGTTCCTATCTCAACTTTGCATTGGGGTTTGACATCACATTCAGCTCAACGAACTTCGATTCTGCCCGCACTTTGGCGACGGAATTCGCAAGCGATGCGACAGCTGGTTCAACGGTTCCTCCCTCACGTCTCCTCCCCCCGGCTCCATTCCTTGCTCTAGCCGAAGGTGGGGTTGCGAGTATCACAGAGGCTAAGTCGAACCTTGCTGCTGCAAGTGCTGACCTGGGTGCTGCGGCGACCAACATCACGGCACGAGGAGCGTCGACTGGTGAAACTCGATGGTTTGCGGAGGCGATTAGTCTTCCGGCGAGCGATCTTACAAAGGTTTCGACCGAGGTGAGCAATTATCTGACCACCACGACAAATGTGACGATTGGCGGAGTCTCGACTGGGGTAACCGTCGGGAACTTCTTAACGAGTCCGACGGCGCTTCGCGGCTACTTGCCAAGCTTTACAGTGACTTCCGCGGGTGGGAACTACACATTCACCCCGGTCGAGGGAAGCTATGACGATAAGTTTGGCAACCTATTCTCTGCCGGCGTTCGGTACAAAGTTGTGACGTTGAGCGGAACCAAGACCCGGCTTGACCTGATGGCTGAGTTCTTGAACAATATGCAGGGCAAGTAAGGCCCTGGTTGAGGCCCCTCTCGATGTCGAGTCGAGAGGGGCCTTTTTGCGTTTAGCTTCGCTTGCCGGTCCAGCGGATTCCGTTGTGGATGACCTTGAGGACGTTGGCGTTTTTGTAGGTTGGGTAGGTTTCGTGGCCGGGGCGGAAGTAGAAGACTCGGCCGATGCCTTCGCCTTGGCCGACGCCTTTTCCGGGGCCAGAGGTGAAATCGGGGTCAATTCCCTTTCCGACGGTCCAGACGAGTCCGCTAGGAAAGGTTTCGTTTCCGACACTGAAGAGGGACTGGAAGATCATCTGCTCGGCGGGGGGAACGTCGAAGGGTGCGCCGTACATTTCTTCAGCTTCGATGACGAAGTCTTCGACGCCTTTGGCGATGGGGTGCCAGGGGGCGCAGACTCGGATTGTCTCGCTGTCGTCGGCTTCGCGCCAGCCGCCTTTGAGGTGTCCGGTGCAATTCAGCACGGCCTTAAAGGTCTTGCTGTAGTGGCCCGAGTGAAGGCAGACAAAGCCCATTCCGTTTTCGTGGACTTGGGTTTTGACCATATCGGCGATCTCGTCTTTGACCTCGCCGTGGCGGGCGTGGCCCCACCAGACGAGGACGTCAGTGTTGTCGAGGACCTCTTGGGTGATGCCTTGGTTCTCTTCGTCGAGGTTGGCGACTTTGATTTCGAGTTCGCTGCTGGTGTCGAGGGCATCGACTCCGGCTTTGATCGCACCGTTGAGGCTGTCGGGATAGATTTCGAAGGATCGGTGCTGCGGGTTCTCGTCCCAGATCAAGACTCGGAGTTTGTTGGACATCGAGTTAAATTATGAAGCCTATCGGTCCCACTTCGCGTATGTGGCTGAAATCCTAACATGATCCGTGCTCGTTCGCCTTTGTTTCCACTGACTTATCTGCTCGCTTGCGTGTTTGGCTTGGGGGTGGGGGTTTGGCAGTTTTCGGCGGAGCAGTTGGCTGGGTTGGGGATGGTTTTTGTGGGGTTTTCGGCTCCGTTGTTACTGCTGATCGGGGTGGTGGAGTGGCGGGTTTATCATGGGTGGGAGCCGTTTTGGTTGCGTCGGTTTTATCCCGAGGCTCGGGTGGTTGGGAAGTATGGGGATGAGGCGGATTTGCCGGGGCATCAGCGGGTGGAAATGGAGTTCCGCGACGGGCGACGACAGTGGTTCATTTTTGATTTGGATGAGCTGGGTCTGTGTGAGAAGGGGGATTTGGTGCATCTTTGGGCGATTGGGAAGCACGTTTCGCACATTGTGGTGATTGAGCCGGGCAAGGCTCCGGTGGGGACTTGGGGGCTCTCTGAGGACTCGGGGGATGGATGTGCTCAGTTCTTTATGTGGGTGTTGCCGGTGGTTTCTTCTGTGGTTTGTGGGGCTGGGGTCGGCATGTTGGGGCGGTCTTCGGCTTCTGGGTGGATGCTCGGCGGCGGGTTGGTTGTGGCGTTGTTGCTGGGAGTGGTTTGGATTCGGGGGTGGAGCATTGAGCGGGCTCGATTTCTGATCCGGCTGGGGAAGTCGGAGGAGAAGTTGGGTGTTGCTTGCTCGAGTTGCTGAGCCACTTTCCGTTTTGGTTTTGGTGAGGCGGAAGCTGGATAGAATGGAAGTTACACATGATTCAGGCGCGCTCTCCCTTTTTTCATGCCTCGTTTGCCCTCGCTGTATTCTTGGGAATCGGAATCGCCTTTGCCTTTTGGACGAAGACACCTCCAGACCAGGCACTAGAGTCTTGGGCAAAGGCTCCCTCGTATCGTAACTTACACTGGCTCGGCTGGGGCATGGCGTGGGTCGCGGGCCTCCCGTTGGCGGTCATTGGCTTGCTGGAACACCGGATCAATCGGGGCTGGGAACCGGAATGGCTACGGAAAATGCACAGCGGCTGCAAAGTGCTCGATATTTATCGTTCTGAAGATGATCCTCCCGGGTACCAACGGATCGAAGTGCGGAATCAGAAGGGCGAGGCGAGGTGGTTTGTTCTCGATCCCAGTGAAGTCGGCCTGTGTGAACCAGACGACATTGTCCATATTTGGGCGATTGGCAAGCAGGTAGCGCACATCGCAGTGGTGAAGCGTGCTGATCCCAATGCGACGAATATTCCTAATCCGCCTGGGGCAAGGTTTTCGGAGAAGTCCCAAGGCGGTGCAGAGTTGTTGATGTTGTTCGGACCGACAGTCGCCGGAATGTTAGTTGGCAAGGGAATTGAACATCTGATTTCGGGAGAAATGAAGCTGGGGGGAAGCTTTGCGCGGATGAAGATCTTTGATTTTCGCCGGTATCCTAGGCTTGAGACACCTGATTACGTTGCATCAGGTTGGGGAGTAACTCTTGTCGCGGTAGTTCTCCTCTTGATCGGGATTGCGGCGGCCGGTTGGATGTTGTATGCCTGGCTGTCAGGCTGGGAGGATACCGAACTTTACGTTAGCCCTCAGGGCGACCCGCGCCCGGGCTCCGGGCAGTGGTTTCGTGACAATACCGACTTGTGGAACTGAACCAGTCTGCCGTCGCTTCGGGCTCATAATAGGTCAGTGATTCGCGCTCGCTCTCCATTGTTTCTGTTGAGTTTCACCTTTGCCGTTTTGCTTGGCGTGGGGGCAGCGTGGGTTTTGTTTACTGGGGTTGATCCTTCGATAGCGTTGGAGAGTTGGGTGAAGGGGCCACGACTGGGGGCCTTTCGGGGGATTGGTTGGGGGCTGAGCATGGTGGGAGCGCTCGGATTGTTGGTGGTTGGGATCATCGAGTATCGGATCAAGGCGGGATGGGAGCCGAGGTGGCTGCGAAGATTTGTACCGGGGTGTCTGGTGGTGGATATCTATAAGCACGGCTCGGACCCGAAGGAGCATCGACGGATTGAGGTTCAGTCGCCGCAGGGGTGGGCGAATTGGTACATCCTAGATTCCGATGAGGTCGGGCTTTGTAGCGTGGGAGACACGGTTCACCTTTGGGCGATTGGGAAGTATGTGGCGCACCTGACGGTGGTGGAGCCTTCAATGATTGTTTATCCGCCAAAGACTCGGATTGCGGGTTGGGGCCGGACGATTGAGCAATCACAAGGCGGATGTGCCTGGATGGTGATGGTTTTGGCTCCGTTGTTCGGAGGCGGATTGGTCGGGAAAGGGCTGGAGCACTTGATGTTTTCTGAGGCGATTTTTAGCGAAAGACGTCGATTTCGGGCAGGCATTCCTCGGCTTTCTACAGGTGTCGAGGCGCAGTTCATCGGTGGGGCTCTTCTCGTGGCGGGACTGGCGTCGCTGGGCTACGTGCTCTACCGTTGGTTGAAAGGGTGGGACGATGATGAAATCAACTCATTGATGGAGTCTTCACTGACTCCCCGTCGAGGATGGTCATCTCGTGGTTGGTGGATGTAGCTACTTCTTATCCACCAAACCAAGCGGGAAGTCTTTGTTGGGGATGTGTTCTTTGGTCGAGACTCGTTTGGCTCGTTCGATGAGGTCGGGTCTTTGGGCAGCGATGTTGGTGTTTTCGGTGGGGTCTTTGTCTAGGTCGTAGACTTCGATTTTTTCAGGGTTCTTTTTGAGGTCGGGGCGGATGACTTTGAGGTTGCCGAACCAGACGGCCTGCATTGCGCTGGCCTCGGGGTACTCGACGTAGATGAAGTCGCGCTTCTTTGGCGCTTTGCCGAGGAGGGCGGGAGCGTAGCTGACACCGTCGGTTTTGAGAGCTTTGGTTCCGCAGAGCTCGCTGAGGGAGGCTAGGGTGTCGTAGGCAACGTGGGGAGCATCGACGGTTTTTCCGGCGGGAACGACGCCGGGGCACCAGGCGATGAAGGGGGCGCGGATTCCGCCTTCGTAGAGGGACATCTTCTTTCCTCTCAGGCCGCCGTTGGAGTTGAAGAACTCGGCATCGACTCCGCCGTTGAAGGTTGCGCCGTTATCGCTGGTGAAGCAGATGACGGTTCGGTCGGCGATTCGTTGCTCTTCGAGGGTCTTCCGGAGTTCGCCGACTGACCAGTCGAGGTAGGCAATCATGGCGGCGTACGTTGCGCGGGGGCGAGGGGTTGGGAGGTAGCCGTTGGTTCCGAGGTAGGGCTTGGGGTCCCACTCCTGGGGGAATTTCTCGATCCACTCGGACGGGGCTTGCAGCGCGGCGTGGGGAATGGTGCTTGCGTAGTAGATGAAGAAGGGGTTCCCTTTGTTCTTCTTGATAAAGCCTTGGGCTTTCTCGAGGATTTTGGCGTGGGCGAAGTCTTCCCCGTTGTACTTTTTGCTCCACTCTTGTAAGTCGGCAGGAACTGATTCGGCTTTCTGGTGGGCGTTGTCGGCGACGTTCTTTAGCAGGTCGGGCTGGTGGTTGTTCCAGAGGTAGGAGGGGTAGTGGTTGTGGGCTCGGCGCTGGCAGAGGTAGCCGTAGAAGGTGTCGAAGCCGTGATCCATGGGGGTTTCGCCGGGCTGGGGTCCGCCGAGGCCCCATTTGCCGAAGATTGCGGTTTGGTAGCCGACGGTTTTGAGGTTTTCGGCGATGGTGGTTGTGCTTTGCGGAAGGGCCATTTGGCCTTCAGGGTCGTTCGGTCCGAATCCGCCTTTTTCTTTGTTGCCTCGGATTGGGGAGTGGCCTTGGTGGAGGCCGGTCATGAGGGAGGCGCGGGTGGGGGCGCAGACGGTGCTGGCGGCGTAGAAGCGGGTGAACTTGGTGCCTTCGGCGGCGAGGCGGTCGATGTTGGGGGTTGGGATGAGTTTTTGTCCGTAGCAGCCGAGTTCGCCGTAGCCGAGGTCGTCGGCCATGATGTAGACGACGTTGAGCCTGGGCGTCAGGAGGTGGGCGGCTAGGGCGGCGAGCATTGGCTAGATTCTACAGTATGCTTCGGGTGTGCAGCGCGTTGGAATTATGATTGGGCCGAAGGGGCGGGGGTCGAATATGTTGGCTCTGGCGGCGCGGATCAAGCTGGACGATTCGATGGTTGTGCAGAAGGTGATCACTCCTCGGGCGGATTCTACGGGGGCATTGGCGGCGATTGCGGAGGGGTTAAGAGTGGAGACGGTTCCCTATCTGGGTTCGGTGCCTTATGAGGAGAGGCTGGCGGCGGAGCTGGCGGATTGCGATTGGGTTTGTTTGGCGGGGTACATGAAGCTCTTGCCTTCTTCGGTTTTGGCGGCGCATTCAGGGCGGATACTTAATATTCATCCGGCATTGCTTCCCAAGTTTGGGGGGAAGGGGATGTATGGGATGCACGTGCACGAGGCCGTGGTTGCGGCGGGGGAGACGGAGAGCGGGTGTACGGTTCACTTTGTTACGGCGGAGTACGACGAGGGGGAGATCATTTTGCAGGCGCGGTGCCGGGTGGAAATTGATGACTCGCCGGAGGAGCTTGCGGCGCGGGTTTTGCGGCTGGAGCACGAGACTTTTTACCGGGCTTTGAAGAAGGTGGTTGATGGCTCAGGAAATTGAATTACCGGTTGGTCGGGGGCATAAGTGGCTTTGGTTGGTGAAGCTGGTTGGGTGGCCATTGATCACCGTATTGGGTCCGACTTTATATTCGGGGGCTTCGCGGGTGCCTCGTGAGGGCGGGTTGATTGTGATTGCGAATCACCTTTCGGATTGTGATCCGGTGGTGCTTCAGGGGTGTTGTCCCCGTCCGATTTTCTTTATGAGCAAGAGCGAGCTTTTCTCGATGAAGGTTGTTGGGACCTGGTTGCGATTTTGGGGGGCTTTTCCGGTGAAGCGCGGCGCGCCGGATCGGCGGTCTTTGCGGATTGCTTCGGAGCTGGCTCGGCGGGGTTCTGTAGTTGGGATTTTTCCGGAAGGGATGCTTTCGGAGGACGGTCGGCTGCAGGAGATTCGGGAGGGGGCGGCTTTGATTGTGCGGATGGCGGAGGTTCCGGTGATTTGCTGTGGACTGCGGAATACGAACCGGATGGTGCCTTATGGGTCGATTATTCCGCGTCCGGCTTTTGCTCGGGTGACGGCTAGTTGGGGGGAGGCGCGGTCGTTTTCTAAGGATGCTACGAATGAGGAGATTGCGGCTTGGATGGAGAGTGAGTTAAGGCGCTTGATCCCGGAAGCGGTTGAGTTAGCAGTTAGCAGTTAGCAGTTCTCAGAGGATACTATGCTCAAAAGCCCCGATCTTTGATCGGGGCATTTGACGGTCTGGAAGGCGAGCTACCTTACCAGATGGATTTGGGGATTCGGTTTTGGGTGTTTTCCTCGCCCGGGGCGATTTTGGCTCCGTCGGTTGCGCCGAGGATTCTCGGGGTTGCGGTTTCGACGTAGTCGTTGTTGTACCAGTGAGCGACCGGCTCGTGTTGGCGGTAGTAGAAGTCGACCCACACGGAGAACAGGACGGGGATGAAGAAGAAGCCGAGGAGGGCGTACATCTTTCCGAGGCTGCTGGTCCACTTGACGTGCATGAAGAACATGACGACGATGTAGGTCTTGACTGCTGCGATCGCCAGAGCGATGAAGTTGTTGATGTAGTAACCCATCTGACCCTTTGCGAGCATATGACCGATGTCGACCTGAGCGGCAAAGATTGTGGCGGCCATCAGGACTACGAGCGCCATGGCGGTCTTGATGTACATCGAGTTCGGGTGGATGTGATGTCCACCGTGATCGTCATGTGCTGCGAGGGGAGACTTTGCCATTAGTGGTGTACCTCCACGCCTGGGTTTGGCATGAGATAGAAGAGGGGATAGAGGAAGATCCAGACGATATCGACGAAGTGCCAATAGAGTCCGATCAGCTCGGTGGGAATGAAGTCTTCCGTGACGATCTTTTTGCCCTTGAACCACATGAGCGCGAGGGCGGAGATCAGCAGGATTCCGACGAGGACGTGGACGCCGTGCAGCCCGGTCATTGCGAAATAGAGTCCGTAGAACAGTTGGACGTGATCGAGGTTTGCACCCTGGAAGTGGGCAACGTCAGGGGAGAATCCTGGTCCAGGGAACAGGTGATGCTCATACTTCGCGCTGTACTCGATGTACTTGATGGCAAGGAACCCGAAGGCGCAAGCGAGTACTCCTCCGAGGCGGAGTAGAACGCCCTTCCGATCTTTGAGCTGAGCTTGCCGAACCGCAGTCGCCATTAGGAATGAACTGAACAGCAAGTTAGCGGTGTTGAGGCCACCCCATTGCCAGCTCAGTTGCTCGTGGGCAATGAACCAGTCTTTTTGGTAGTTCACTCGGTAGAGCGAGTAGGTGAGAAAGAGCATGCCGAAGAACATGATTTCGGTGACGAGGAAGGTCCACATTCCAACGATGTAGGCATCGTTTTGTTGGTCCATGTCCTCGTACTGAAACTTCAGCACGTTGAATTCGTCGCCGTGGGCTGAGTGGGCCATGGTTAAGCGTTTCCTCCTGCGAGTGCCATATCGTTTTCGTGCTCGGCTACTGGGTCGTAGTCATAGACGTCGTCAGTGACGATGACCTGGTAGCGGAAGTTTTCCGTAGGTGGTGGCGAGCTAGTGTTCCACTCGAGGCCGTGGGCGTTCCATGGGTTATCGCCAGCCTTTTCACCTTTGAAGAGTGAGTGGATGAGATAGAACGCGGGGACTGCGAAGCCGATACCGAGTGCCGACGATCCCAGGGTCGACATGATGTGATATGGCTGGAACTCCGGTGCGAAGTAGTAGTAGTGGTAGCGGCGCGGCATTCCCATCCAGCCCATGATGAACTGTGGGAAGAATGTAATGTTAAAGCCTATGAAGACCAAAACACCATTCCACTTGGCGATGCTCTCGTTGTAGAGCCTTCCGGTCATTTTGGGCCACCAGAAGTGGATTCCGGCGAGGAAGCCCATGATGGCTCCGCCGACCATGACGTAGTGGAAGTGCGAGACAACGAAGTAAGTTGCGGTGAGGTGGACGTCGTTGCCATAGCTGGCAAGGAACGGACCGGTGAGACCACCGACGAGGAAGAGACCTTGGAAGCCGATTCCGTAGATCATGGGTGAAGCCAAGACCACGTTGCCTTTGTACATGGTCGCCGTCCAGTTCCAGACCTTAATGGCGGAGGGGACCGCCAGGAGGAAGGTGAGGAGCGAGAAGATGACCGACTGGTACATCGACTGGCTACTGACGAACATGTGGTGGCCCCAGACGAGGAAGCCCAGGAACGCGATGGCGAGCGAGCTAAAGGCGATCATGTGATAGCCAAAGACTCGTTTACGACTGAACGCGGTCATGATTTCGCTGATGACGCCGAACGCCGGGAGGATCATGACGTAGACCGCCGGGTGGCTATAGAACCAGAACATGTGTTGGAAGAGAACGGGGTCTCCGCCGAGTTCGGGGCTATAGATCGGTAGCTGGAAGGTTCGCTCGAAGATGACGCAGAGGAGCGTAATCGCGACGACCGGAGTTCCGAGGAGCATGATGATGGCGGTGGCGTAGTGCGACCACACATAGAGCGGGAGTCGGAACCAGGTCATGCCTGGCGCACGCATCTTGTGGATGGTGACGATGAAGTTCATTCCCGTCGTAATGGAGCTGAATCCGCCTAAGAATGCACCGAGTAGCGTCAGAGAGACGTTACTGTTTGAGTACATGCTGGAGTAGGGTGTGTAGAACGTCCATCCGGTATCAACGCCACCAGCGAGGGTAGCGAGCATGATACAGGTTCCGGCTGCCATGTACAAGTACCAACTCAGAAGGTTGAGGCGTGGAAACGCAAGGTCTCGCGCGCCGATCATGAGGGGTATCAGGAAGTTGCCGAGTACAGCAGGGATCGCGACGAGGAGGAAGAGGAAGACCATGACCGCACCGTGAGCGGTGAAGAGCTTGTTATAGGTCTCTGACTCCATGATGTTTCCGGCTGGAGACATCAGTTCGTAGCGAACAAGGCCAGCGGCAATACCGCCAACCATGAAGAAGAAGGTGACAGAGATTAAGTAGAGCATTGCGATGCGCTTGTGATCCTCGGTGAGAAGCCACGAGCGGATCGAGTGTCCGTTTGTGAGGTAGTTCAACTCGGGCGCGGTATGGAAGTGCTCCATTCCCCCGACTTCAGTCTTGACTGTCGTACTCATTGTTGATCTCCTTTTTCGACAGCTAGGGCCCCTACGGCAGGAGCGTTGCCTCTGCGCGTTGGGGTTGCGTCCGCTGTATCTGAATTGAATTGCATAACGTTGCTGTTAAGTCCCACCTTGCCATTGGACATTCTGGCTTGGACACCGGGGACTGCGGCGGCGATTGTGCTGGTTGGCAGACTTTGGCTGGCACCTGACTTGATGTAGGCGACCAGGTTCATGATGTCTTCTTCGGAGAAGGTCTTGTCGTAGGACGGCATGGTGACTCCGTAGCCCTTGGTGACCTTTTCGGCGGGGCGCATAATGGACTCTCGGATGTAGCTTTCATCGGCGACCCATTTGCGACCGTCGTTGGTTTCTCGGGTTGTGCCGAAGAGTCCTCGGAGAGTTGGACCGCGTGGGACGAGGTCTTGGGCTCCGTGGCAGTTGCCACAGCCGATTTTGTTAAACATCTTTTCGCCTGTTTGGGCGGCGGTGAGGTTCTCTCGAACTTGACCGTGTTGCATGAGCCAGTCTGCGTAGTCGCGCTTGGACATGACGATGACAGAACCACCCATTTCGGAGTGCTGGGTTCCGCAGTACATGTTGCAGAAGAGGTGGTACTTGCCCACTTGGGTTGGTCGGAACCACATTTGTGTGTAGCGACCGGGGACCGTCATGAACTGGACGCGGAAGGCGGGGATGTAGAAGGCGTGGATGACGTCTTGCGAGATCATCGTGATCTTGATGTCGGTATCGACTGGTACGTGGAGGGTGTTATTCTCTCGCACGCCGTCTGGGTGCTGGACGTGCCACATCCACTGCTTACCGACGACAAAGATTTCTTTGGCGTTTTTCGGCGGAGTTCGCATATCTACGAAGAGCTTGGTGCTCCAGAAGAAGGTTGCGAGACCAAGGACGGTGGGAACTAGAACCCACCAGAACTCCATCCGGGCGTTTTCGTATTGGGGGCTGGAACGGTCAGCTTTGGAGCCCTTTTTGTACTTCACCGCGAAGAACAGGATGAGTGCAAACGTGAGCAACCCAAAGAACACGGCTTGCCCTACGATTGCGTAGAACAGAGCATCGTGCTCCGCCGCGAAGTTTGACGCCACGGGCGGGTTCATCGGCCAGTTGAATAGGTTCCAGTTCATGATTCTTAGTTTTTGGGTCGGGTTAGACCGTTGGTCCCCCGGATGAAAGTGTGTTGGAAGGATATTTCTTCATCATTCGGAAGATGGAGATACCTAGGACAAAGACAGTGATCACTGCCGATGTATTGAGAATTTGGATGATTGATCGCGTTCTTGGGCTGGAGGCTTCCATTCGGAAGCAACCGAGCAGGAAGACATCTCCGAGGGGTTCGACGACGCCTTTTGCGGCGTCTCTTACTCCGTTGCGAACGGTCATTGTGGCGAAGTTGGCGCCGGTATTGTAGCCGATGATCATTCCGCTTCCGGCAAGGTAGGCGGCGGCGGCGGGGTGGTTGACCCAGTCGCGCTTCTCATCGTAGGTGTACTCAAAGCCCATTGTGGCGGTGAGTTCTCGCACATCGGCTTCTTTGCCGATTGTGAAATGGATTCCCTCGTCGGCGGTTTTGTAGGCAGCTTCTTGCTCGGCTGGAGTGAGCTTCTTCCAGCCTTCCATCATGACCCCGAGGATTTCGGCCTTCTTGGCCCTTGCAAGTTCGATGGTTTCTTTGGGGTGGATGCTGACAACGACGAGGTCGAAGTCTTTTCCGGGAACGACGGCGTCGGCGGTCTTTTTGGTGCTGACGGCGACTTCTTTGACGAGCATTTTGGTGAGCGAGTCGAGCTCGTTGAAGCAGACTCCGTTGCACTTGTAGAAGATGGGGAGAAACATCACTGGGCGTCCGGTTTGGAGGTATTCGCCTAGCGTTTTTGTTTCGCCTTTGTCGTTTGTTAGCGAGAGCTTGGTCGGCATTTGTGCGCCGATTTGGGGTTTGAGGTCAAACCTGTCGGCAAAGACGCCTTTACCTTGAGGGCGCGTGATGGCAACAAAGAACACAACGATGGCTAGTGCCAACATTGGGATCCAGATTGCGCTTGCTCCTCGGGTTCGATGCATGGTTTCCTTTAGGGTGTCGGTACCTCGGTGTTGAGCTTGATGGTATTGCCGGTCGTTTTGGCGGGAACGGTGTTTCCGGTGGAGACTCCCTTCTTTGCCACTGTTGCCATGGCTTCACTGATGGGCATGCGCGCGGTTCCGGCGACTTCGTTGACCCAGCTGTAGTTATTCAGCTTTTTGTCTTCATCTTCGCGCATGCGCTTGATGTCGACTTTGGTCGTGAAGTTGTCTTGGAGCTCAGGTTGACCAACAAGTCCTTTGTTGCGAGATGGAGTCACGTCTTTGGGGACGTGGAACAGTGAGCCACTGATGAAGATGTTGTAGATATAGACCGCGAGGATGTAGCAGAAGATACAACCTCCGGTAATCCAGATGGTGGCTTTGCGAACCGCGGGGACGTTGAGGTCACGACGGTCGTAACCCATTTTTTCGAGTTCGTCGCGATCCATTGGGTCTGGCTTAGTGTGCATTCTTCTTTGCCTCCTCGAGTCGTTTGTCGTAAAGCGGGAGGAGCGGGGCTTTTTCCACGTTGTTCAGCATGACTGCGAACCAGGCGAAGGCCATGACGATCCAGCCACCGAAGTCGTAGATAGTGCTTGGGCCAAAGGCGGCGGGACTGACTCGCGCTGGAATGGAGGCTCCGATGATCCAGTAGACGTCTAAGATGCGGAAGCAGAAGATGAACAACGCGATCATTGCGAGTCGATCTGCGTACCGCTTCACCCTTGGCGAAAGGAGCGTGACGAAGGGGATGACGAAGCATCCGAGGATCGTCGAGGCTCCGATGAGGTTCCAGCCGAGCATGGCGTCTGCGCCTCGGTGGGCGTAGAAGACGGTGGTTTCGGGCAGGTTGCCGTTCCAGAGGATGATAAGCTGGCTGACCGAGGTGTAGCCCCAGAGCATCGTGAGAACGAACATCATGTTTCCGAGGTCCTTGGTGAGGCCTGGTGCCATGACGTTTGCGTACGGCTGCTTATTGGCGTTTCGAGCGACCAGGAAGATCGCCATGGAGAGTGCGGCTTGGCAGCCACCGATGAGGAGCCAGAGGGTATAGATCGTGCTGTACCACTTCGGCGTCATCGACATTGCAAGCAGGGTGAGGACGAAGGTGAGAACGCAGACAAAGACTACCATCATCGGCGTGGCGAAGTTGGTTCTGAACTGGTACTCGTTTTCGTCGCCGCTCTTGTCGTGTCGGTTGGTTGACTTTCGCAAGGTGTTTGCCATGAAGGCGAACAGGGCGTAGGCTCCGAGAATGACTCCGGCAAAGACAGGCTTGTTCAGGAAGACGGCCTTCTTGGCAAGGATGAAGTCGTTTGCGGCTTCGGGTCTTGCCCACTCGTAGACGACGTCGGTCTTCAAGATCAGCGGTACTAGGCCGATGGCGAGCATTCCCCAGGTCATCCAGCCGGAACCGGCTTCAAAGATTCGGAGGACCGGGAGGGTCCAGCTACTCTTGATGGAGTTGTGGAGGAGCGTGAGCGCGAGGCATCCGCAGGTGACCATCAGCCAGAAGACGTAGCCGTACATGTACGAGTTCAGCATGAACTTGTGCGCGTCGCCGCTTCCGACAGAGAGGAAGGCTACTAGACCGAGGAAGCCAACACCGCCCAGGATGGTAGTGACGCCCTTATAGTTGAAGAACTTTGGCTTATCGGTATCGACCGGAGCGTGGTTCAGGACGGCTTCACTCATTGGTGGGCTCCTCCGTCGTGCGATTCAGCTTTTGGTTTCTCATTCAGCTTTGCTTGTTGGTCCGGTGATAGGTCGGTTGCTTTCACGTTTTGGCTGAGCTGGAGAGCTCGGATATAAGCAACGATAGCCCATCGATCCTTTGGTTCGATACGACTTGCGTAGCTATACATGGCTCCGTAGCCATTAGTGATGACATCATAAAAGTGTCCGACGGGCATATTGCGGAGTCGGTCGGTGTGGATGTTGCCCACTGGTCGCTTCAGTTTGAACCCGCGCTTGGCGATCATGCCTTCTCCGTCTCCGGTTCTGCCGTGACATGGGGTGCAGAAGATGTCGAATCGCTCTTGGCCGCGCTTCAGGAGTTCCATGTTGACTTCGGTTGGGATGGTGTCAACCCATTTGCCGTTATCGATTCCGGTAAAGAAGACGGCGTCTTGGCGGAGGTTGCCGCGCGAGACGGTTCCTTGGAGGAGCGGTCGCGATGCTTGACCATCTGGGAAGAAGTCGCTTTTGTCGAGCGGGTGGGATTTTTGCTGAACCCACATGTCGGTGTTACACCCTGCGAGCAGGATTCCAACCGATGCGCACGCGAGGGCTAGTCTTAGTAGTCGCATTCTGACACCTCCACGGCTCCGTTTTCTTTCATAACTTTTTCGATCACCTTGGCGTCGTAGGCCGGGTCTTCGGCTTCGACGGCGAGGAAGAAGCGATCCTGGGTGGCTCGCTCGAAGTTTTTGGTGTTGAAGATCGGGTGGTACGGCTTTGGTAGCTTGTTGTAAACAAACATTCCGATTGCAGCACTGAAGGCGGCGCAGAGAATGGTCGCTTCGTAGGCCACCGGAATGAACGCCGGAACCGAGTTGAGCGGTCGTCCACCGATGTTCATTGGGTAGTCGATGACTGCGGTGTAGTACTGCAGTGAGTAACCAATGGTGACTCCGCAGACGCCGAAGATGAAGACCGTCCAGGGCACCCGGTTGTCTCGGAAGCCGATGGCTTCGCTGAGCCCGTGGATTGGGAACGGCGAGTAGGCGTCCATTTTTCGGAACCCCTTGTGCTTGGCCGCTTCGGCGGCTTTCATCAAGTCTTCGGGCTTTTCGAACTCGCCTACGAGTCCCCAAAGTCCGGACGGATCAGACCAATCGTGTGCCATTAGTGCTTAACCTCCACTTCTTCAGCGAGTTCCTTTTTGCCACCCATCTTGTAGAACAGGTCCTTCACCTCGAAGATGTTGATCACCGGCAGGAAGCGGATGAAGAGCATCATGAGGAAGATGAAGAATCCTATTGTTCCGGCGAACATTGCTACATCCCAGAAGGATGGGTAGTACATCTTGTCGCTGGACGGCAGGTAGTTATTGGTAAGCGACATCGGGATGATGACGAACCGCTCGAGCCACATACCGATCGAGATCAGAGTACAGACCACAAGAATGAGCTTCTCGTTACGCCGTGCCTTTTGGCTCCAGAACACCTGCGGGGCGACACCGTTGCAGAAGAGCAAGAACCAGTACATTGGGGCGTACGGACCGCTGAACCTCGTTTTCATGAGGAGCTTGAACTCGTAGAAGTTGCCGCTATACCAGGAGTAGAAGATCTCCAGCAGGTAGCCGTAGAAGACGATCAGGCCGGTTGCGAGGGTGATCTTGCACATCCAGTCGATGTGTCGATCGGTGATGAGGTGCTTGAGGTTGTACCACTTGCGTAGCGGGAGACCCCAGGTCATAACCATCGCGAACCCGGCAAAGACTGCGCCAGCGACGAAGTATGGCGGGAAGACCGTGACGTTCCAGCCAGGGACGATGGAGATCGCAAAGTCGAAGCTAACGATACTGTGGACCGAGAGAACCAGCGGGGTGGACAAGCCGGCAAGCAGGAGGTACATCTGCTCGTAGCGGTGCCAGTGTTGGTTGCTTCCGCGCCATCCCATTGCGAGGGTGGCGAAGATGACTTTTCCGATCTTGTTGGTGCTCTTGTCTCGCAGGGTTGCGAAGTCGGGGATGAGTCCGACGAACCAGAAGACGGCAGAGACCGAGAAGTAGGTTGAAACCGCAGCAACGTCCCACATCAGCGGCGAGCGGAATTGCGGCCACATTGCCAAGATGTTTGGATAGGGGAAGAGCCAGTAGGCGTTCCAGGGTCGCCCGGTGTGCAGAATTGGGTACAAACCAGCGCACATAACCGCGAAAATCGTCATCGCTTCGGCGAAGCGGTTGATCGAGTTTCGCCATTGTTGGCGCATGAGGAGCAGAATTGCCGAGATGAGGGTTCCGGCGTGGCCGATACCGATCCACCAAACGAAGTTGATGATGTCGAATCCCCATGCGGAGGGAACGTTGTTGCCCCAGATTCCGATTCCTTGGTAGAGGAGCCAGAAGATCGAGACTCCGAGGAGACCCGTTCCCATGATTCCGATGAGGAAGAGCATGTTCCAGCCCTTTCCGTGGAGTTTTTGGTTAAGGATCAGCCTATCGACGGATGAGTCGATGGATGAGTAGGTCTGATCTCCAGTGATCAGCAGGTCGTTCAGTTTTGTCTGTTGAACTTTGGCCATTAGTGGTGCGCCTCCTCTGCCTTGGCAGACTTGATCTCTGGGTTGGGGTTACGGAGCTTTGCGAGGTGTGATGTTCGCGGTCTCGTTTGAAGTTCTTCGAGCAGCAGGTAGCTTCGTGGATCGTTTCTCATCTTGGCGACTTGGCTGTTCTTATCGGCGATGTTTCCGAAGACGATTGCTTCGCTGGGGCAGGCCTGCTGGCAGGAGGTGACGATGTCCCCTTCTGCGATTGGGCGGCCAGCCTTCTTGGCTTCGATTCGGGCTTCGCTGATGCGCTGGGTGCAGTAAGTGCACTTCTCCATGACGCCTCGACCTCGGACGGAGACGTCCGGGTTGTTGAGCATCTTGAGGAGCTGGAGTCCGTTGTCCTTCGGTACGTTGATGGCACCAGGAATTCGGCGAGTCGAGATCGTCTTGTTCTTGTTGCTGAACTGCGCCTGGTTGTCGGTCCAGTTGAGGTAGTTAAACCGTCGTACCTTGTAGGGGCAGTTGTTGGAGCAGTAGCGAGTTCCAACGCAGCGGTTGTAGACCATCTGGTTGATTCCTTCGTGACTGTGAACCGTTGCGGCGACTGGGCAGACTGGCTCGCAGGGAGCAGTTTCGCAGTGGACGCAGGCGACGGGTTGCCAGGTGACACTTGGATTTTCGTCTGAGCCGCTGTAGTAGCGGTCGATTCGGATCCAGTGCATTTCGCGGCCTCTCGACACTTGCTCTTTACCGACAACCGAGATATTGTTCTCGGCTTGACAAGCAGTGATACATGCGCCGCAACCGGTGCAGGCGTTCATGTCGATGGTCATGCCCCACTTTTCGCCGTTCCAGGCGAAGACTTCCTCGGGCATGAGGTTGTTTTCCTTGATCTCCTCTTGCTCCATCGAGTGGCCGACCATCAGCGCGTGGCGCTTGTCGGTGGCTTCGTTGAACTTCTGAAGAGTTGCTTCGCGGATGACGTCGCGGTGATCAGGAATCTTGTCTCCACCGAGTGGGCTGTGGCCCTGGGTGGTGGCGAGGTGCTGAGTGTTTCCGGTTGGGGTGATGGTGACGGTATCGAAGCTGGTGTTTTTGGAGGACATCAGCTTGTACGCGCTGAATCCGCCGCCATCGACTCCACTGAGGGTTGCCAGGGTTCCGCCGGAGGTTCGACCATAGCCGAGGTGGATGGTTACCGAGCCCTGGGCGTGACCAGGGAGGATGAAGACGGTGCCTTGCACCTCGCCGGCTGGCGTTTTGACAGTAACGACATCGTCGACTGCGATCTTGCTGGCGGCCGCGTCGGCGGGCGACATGTAGACCACGTTGTCCCAGACGAGCTTACTGAGGGGCTTTGGCGTCTCTTGGAGCCAGCCGTTGTTGGCGTAGCGACCGTCGAAGATTGTTGGGTCGGGTGCGAAGGCGACTTCCATTCCTGCGCTCTTGGTCGGAGCGGGGAGGGGAGCGGCTCCGCCAGCCATCGCCAGTGTTGCCGATGCTGAGTTTGGAATCGTTCCGTTGTGGATTGCTTCTCGCCAGGACTTTTCGAAGGCAGTGCCGCCGAAGCCTTTGGCTTGAAGGGTTTCGCGAACGAGATCGTAGCCACCTTTTGGCTCGCCGAGGAGGCCGGAGAAGAGCTCGATATCGCTTCGGCCCTCATAGAGCGGGGCGATGATTGGCTGGACGACGCTGGTCGTACCTTCAAAGGATCGCGAATCTCCCCAAGCTTCGAGGCTGTGGGTCATCGGGACGTGCCAGTCGCAGACTTCGGCCGTTTCATCTACGTAGGTTCCGTGGTGAATTTTGGTGACCGCAGTTGCCGCACTTAGCGTTTCGCCAACCTTGAGGTCTGCAGGCGAAGCGTAGACCGGATTGGTGTTGCTGATGAGCAGGGTCTTAATCTTCGCGCCCTTGATGTCACCGAGCAGATCTTCGAGCGAGCCGTAGCCGGCGGTGAATTCGGGGGACTCGACGAACTTGACGGTTTGACCGACGTTGCCGAGGAACTGGTTCAATTGGAATGCGAGCTGGTGGACTTCGGCGGGTTGATGCTCACCGGCAATCACGATGCTTGCGCTTCGGTTCTTCTGGAGATCGGCAGCGATTGCGCCGAGATCGGACGAGATGTTCGGGGGGGGAAAACCGGCTGGTTCGGCAACTCCGAGAGCGTTCGCAAGAGCGCAACCGGCACCATAGACTTCGCTTGGCTTGACCGCGTAGCGGTGATCAGCCATCGCTCCTACGGTTCCAGGAGCAGACTCGATTGCGTACAGTCGGCTCATTTCGCCATTGTTCCCGAGGACTCGTCGAGCTTTGGCGAACTGCCTCGAATAGACCAACGCACCTGGATTATCGGTTCGGCTAAGGAAGTCAGCGTCGAGCGAGACGACGACCTTGGCCTTACTGAAATCGTAGACCGGAACTCCGGGCTTTCCGGTGACGGCAGCGACTGCCTTGGTCACATTTCCGCGCCCGGCGGGTTCGTGAGAGTAGAGCTTTGCACCCTTTGCCTGGAGCCGAGCAAGGAGGCGAGCGGCGGTTGGCGAGGTGAGGGCGCCGACGAGGATTCCGACTCCGCTTTGGGCGATTTTTGGCCCAGCTTCCTTGAAGAACGCTTCCCAGGTGGAGATGTCTCCGCCGGTCATAACGTTCTGCGAACGGTCTGGATCGTAGAAGTTGAGGATTTCGGCTTGCGAGATGGAATCGAGAGCACCGCCGGAGGCTGGGTGATCGGGGTTCCCTTCAAGCTTGATTGGTCGGCCTTCGTATTGCTCGACAAGGACTCCCGTTGCGTAGCCTGCGAGGGTTACGGCGGAAGCATAGAAGAGAGGTTTTCCGGAGACATACTCCTCGGGAGCCTTGACGTAGGGGACGAGCTTGTCCTCTGGAAGGAAGACGCCTCGGCAACCAGTTAGTCCAGCGAGAGCGAGACCTGCTCCTGCGTACTTGAGGAGCGAACGTCGGTCGATTTCGAAAATCTCTTTTCGATTCGGGAATTCATCCTCGAACCATGCCTCGAATTCGGGGGTCTGCATGACCTCTTCGAGAGTGCGCCAGTACTGCTGACCGCGCTTGCCTTCTAACTCGGCGCGCATCTTATCGAGAGCTTGTTGGCGGTTATCCATCTTGGTTTGTTCGATTGTCTCCATGCCTGATTAACCCCTTACCGGTGACACACTCCACAGTCGGCGAGTTGCTGAGTTTTGATGCCGTACTTCTCGACAATACTCTTTCCTGCTTCAAGTGTTTCCTTGTCGTTGAAGCCAGTAAAGTCGCCATTGACGAGGATTGTTTCTGCCGGTGAAAGGTTGCTCTTGCCCTTGGTTTGGAGCTTCCAGTACAGCTTGAATGCTAGCTGGCGAGGAGTATCGGTTGGGTGCTCTTTGGCGAGGTCCTTGTTCCAGCCGAGGTATCGCTCGGGGTTTCGGTGGCAGGAGAGACACCATGCCATCTGGAAGGCGTTGCCTTTCTGAGTGATGTGCATGTCGTTCACTGGGCCATGACACGTGTTGCAATTAAGGCCTCGGTTGACGTGAATAGAGTGGTTGAAGAAAACGAAATCGGGGACTTTGTTGACTTTATTCCAGACGATGGGGGTCCCCGTTTCCTGGCTGAGTCGGACGGGCTCAAGGAGTGGGGAGTTCGTCCAGATCTGCGAGTGGCAACTCATACAGGTTTCGGTGGACGGAATTCCGGCGAATGCCGACTTTTCGACACTGGTATGGCAGTATCTACAGTCAATTCCAAGCTCCCAGTTGTGGTGCTGGTGAGAAAATGGAACCGGTTGGTTCTTAGGGACGTTTACTTTAGTGTTGGCTGGCGAGCGCGACAATGCCGCAAGCGACAGGCCAACTAAGAGAGGACCCGCAGCAATACAAATGATTGCGACTTGTGCCACCGAATTGGCACTTGGTTTAAAAACCTGTGAACCCATACTTTACAGAGACTCCGTTTGTGCTGACCAGCGCATCCGTGCAGGTCGGCGTTGTCTATCACTTTTGACGGCGATATACGAGAAATGATGATACCGGGAACCTAGGGCGTCTTGCCTAGAGCTTCCGAGACTTTGCGGTGATTTCATAGGACAACCACCCGATCTACAGCGAACATTAAGAACAAAATGGCGAGGTAGAGCATGCTGTAGTGGAAGAGCCAGCTTGCCCTTGGGCGCTCCTCCCAGTTTTGCCAGAGGCGCCAGACACCTTTGACTAAGAGGACATTCAGGATTGCTGCCGAGACGCCGTAGATCCAGCCGACTTGGGGCAGCCACATGGGGATCATCGTTGTGATAATGGTTGCCACGGTGTAGACGCCGATTTGGATGACGGTAACTCGGTTGCCTTTAACAACCGGGAGCATTGGGACTCCGGCGGCAGCGTAGTCGTCTTTGATCAGGATTGCGAGCGCCCAGAAGTGGACAGGGGTCCAGACAAAGACGATAGCGAAAAGGTAGAGCGCAAGAGGTGGGAGATCGCCGGTGATGGCAGCCCAGCCTACGAGGGGCGGGAAGGCTCCGGCGGCTCCGCCGATGACAATATTCTGCCAGGTGCGCCGCTTGAGGAGCATCGTGTAGATGACGACGTAGAACACGAGGCCGCTGAGGGCCATGACTGCGCTGAGCGGGGTGGCGACGACCCAAAGGGAGGTGAAGCTGATGACCGTGAGGGCGAACGCGAAGATGAGAGCGTTAACGCTAGAGATGTTTTGGGTGACGGTCGGGCGGTTGGCGGTGCGCTTCATCGAGATATCGATGTCGCGGTCGATGACCATGTTGATGCCGTTGGCGGCACCGGCGATCATGTAACCCGCGAGGCTGACCACGGTGAACAGCGTGAAGCCGGGCCAGGAGCCTTGGGCGGCGATCATGGCGGTCATCGTGGTGAACAGCAGAAGGCTGATGACGCGGGGCTTGGTGAGCGCGATATAGGCCTTGATCAGTTCTTTGCCTTTCAGCGGTTCCGCGCTATGCTCGGCTTCTTCGGGGGCGGGACGGGCTTCGACGGGCTCGATTCCGACACCGAGGGCGGCGACGGCGAGGACGACGAGGGAGATCCAGTTGAGGTCTGCTAGCACCAGATGGATCATCTGCATGAAGATCGGCGCGCTAAGGAAGATATTGAGGAGTCCAACGCCCATTTGAACCGCGAGCAGTGCGATTACGGCTCGACAGGCGTTTTTGACAAAGGGGTCGGGGCGGAGGTGCTGGATGAGGCCGCACATCAGGAACATGAAGAGGCCGATGCTTGCTGAGCCGATGGGGTGGGCGATGGCGAGTTTGCTTGCCCAGAATGCTCCGGCTTGGAGGCGTTCGCTGAGACCTTCGACATCAGGGCGGACTTGGTGACCAAAGGCGGAAATTGCGCCACTGATTCCGAGGAGAAAGGTTCCGATGAATCCGAAGCCGAGGAGCCAGCCGACGACGCCTTGGTTTTTGAGTTGGAGGGGGCGGATTCCAGAGGTTGAGAGCGCGGCTCCGACGTTGAAGCCGAGGAGCATGAAGATGCTGAGGACGTGGGCCATCATCCACATGGCGCGCTCGACGGTGTCTTTGTCGGTGACGAGGCCTTTCACGACCAGGTGTCGACCAACGAGGCCCTCAAAAAGCGTCATCACAAGGAAGCCGACGGCCATTTTCTTGGCGGGGTGACCCTTCGCAAAGTGCTTGAATGCCCAAACGAGCATGATGATTGCGAGGAGGCCAACGAGCGTGGTGGAAATTCGGTGGGTCGATTCGATGAATGTTGCCATCGAACCCTTGACCGGGTTTTTCTCTCCTGTGCAGAGCGGCCAGTTTTCGCCGCAACCGTCTCCGAAGCCGGCGGCTCGGAGGAAGACTCCGAAGGCGACGACGAGCAGGTTGTAGATCAGAACAATCCAAGAGAAGGTGGCAAAGCCGGAATTTGCCGGAAGAGTCTCGGCGGAATTATCCGTCGATGTAACGAAGTTTCTGAAACTATTGAAACCTGCCCCTCCTCTTTTCATTTCCACTCCCCTTTATTTAACCCTACGAGATGGGGGCCGACGTCGGTAGCAGAGGGTGGTTTGTCGTTAGAATGACGGACGCATCACCCCTGGTACGCTAAATTTGTGACGAAGTCCGCAAAAGTGTCGCTAGGGATGATGGCGATTGCCGCCGTGCTACTGATCGTTCCGATGCTAGGCTTTGTCCGGCTGATTCAGAATGAGAAGGGCGCAGGGGCAGATCCCGCTTTTTTGAAGTCCATTGGACCAGAAAAAGAGATCTCTACCCCCACCACGAAAGGGACGAAGGTGATCACGTTTGATCGGAACCCTGATGGAAAAAAGGTGCGGTGCACGCTCCCTGGCGAGCTGTCGACTAAGGAGGCCGGATTCGCTTATGGCTACAACAACGCAATTATATCCGTGATGTGCGAAGGGGTTGGCGAAGCTGGAGTAGGAGTTGTAACAAGATTCGCTACAACTAGTACGCAACCCGTCCGCACTTCGAACGGCTTCAAAGGTGCGTATGAAGAGCGCTATCTTCCGGGGACGAAACGGCGCGACCGGATGTACTACTTGGGTAGCCCGAAGTTCAGTTACTCGATGATGATTGCGTGGCCGGAAGGAGACTCGGCAGCCCTGAAGGATGCCGAGTTACTGGCCAGCATGGTGGCGTATTCGGTTGAGTTGGTGCCCTAAAGCGCGCGGGCGAGTTTGGTTCGTGTGTATGGGAACGATTTATCTTCGGATATCCTCACGTTTGAGGATCGTTTGCTTGCCTTCTTCCGACTTAAAATCGACCCGGCGTATCTTCTCGCCATATTCGGCTCCCATTGAGACATTGTGCGTGTAGGGCACTTCGGTGCCGTCTGGAGCCACCGAGACGAAGTACCTCCCAAAGAATGTGTTCCCATGTCGGCTCATGATCTCATCGCATTTGCCAAGCGAAATTAGCTGCCCACGATCGAACAAGTAGGCCTCGTCGTAGACTGCGTTAATGCCTTTTTCGTACGGAGAGATCACACACGTCGGACCCGATATGAACTTGATCCGCTTCCAGGTCGACCAGGTTCCGCCTTTCCAGATCAGGAAGGACTGGAGGAGAAACGGGTTCATGGCATCAGAAATCGGCTGAGAGATCGTGCCCCAGATCAATCCGGAAAGATTCTTGTGGACTTCGAGCTTCGGTGCTCGACCGTATTCCTTGAAGTCTGACTCGGGGTAGGCCGAATCGTAGCGGATATCGGCGCGGTTCCCGCGATAGGTCAGCTCATATTTGGGATAACCCGTTGGGCTTGTGCCGATGCGCCTTAGCGCCACTTCCTGCCGAATATTCATCGTTAGAAGTAGCGCTATGGGCAACATTAACTCACTTTCCCAAGCTCAGTTTTGAGGACGTTGATCGAGTCGATGTTCTCGGGGTCGACTTGGTTGAGGGCGGCTAAATAGAGGGAGACGAAGTCGCCTAGGTAAGTGAGGCTGAGGAGTTTTTCGAGGAGGGTTTCGCCTACGGCGGCGACGTGGCGAAAGGAGCAGAGGTCTTTGACGAGGCCTTCGGTGACTTCGGCTCGCTTCTTCATTTTCGCGCTTTCGGAACCGTCTTCGAGGATGATTCCGACGTACTTACCTACTCCTTGCTCGCTGGCCTTGACCCACGCTAGGATTTCGTTGTGGTTGAGCTCGGGGAACTGGTTGACGAAGATGTGGTTCTTCGAGTTCTCGTTGATTTGGCCCTTCCAGCGGTTGGCGATGATGGCTTGCCAGGGGCCGAGGCCGTAGATGATACCGAGGTTTCCGTGGAGGTCCTTCGCCATGTCTTTGGCGATGGGGTTTGCGCCTTCGATGGTCCACTCGGCGCAGAGCTTTTCGAGGAGATCGAAAGCTTTGGCGAAGTCTTGCTCGGGGAGGAGACCCATTTTGATGGCGGCGGCTAGGACGGGGATGAGCATGAAGCCGAGGGCAGTTCGGGGGGGTTGTCCGCCGGGGACGGTGACGACGGCGAAGCCGTCTTTTTGGGCGAGTTCTTTGAGTTTTCCGCCGCTGGTGACGCAGACGATGGTGGCTCCGGCGGCTTTGGCTTCGGCGTAGGCGCTGAGGGTTTCTTCGGTGTTTCCGCTATAACTGGTTGCGAAGACCAGGGTTTTGGGGCCGACGTACTTGGGGAGGTGGTAGTCACGGTTGACAATGAAGGGGATGTCGCCGAAGGCTTCGAACATTGCGCGGACGTAGTCTCCGCCGACGGCGGAGCCGCCGAGGCCGGTAAGCATTGCGAGGTTAAAGTCGCCTTTGGGGAAGTCGATTCCGTCGACGAGGCCGAGGGCGGTTCGGCACTGGTTTGGGTACTCCTGGGTGAAATGCCACATCCCTTTGGGGTCGAGGGCAGTAACTTCTTCGCGGGAGCTGAGGTTTGTAGGCATCAAAGGTATTTTACCGATGCAACTGAGGCCTACTGCTGTTGCTGAGCTACCATTTGGTCGGCGGGTTTGGTTGTCTTGGTGATCTGGGGGAACTCGGCATAGACGGGGACCTCGATGCGTCCGATGTCGTCGCGGAGATCGAGGGGGCTGGTAGGCTCGATTTCGGTGGTTTTGACTTCGGCTTTGAGAGACTCTGAAGCATTACCGACATAGACTCCACGGTTCGGGGCGGCGTCGTTGTAGTCGCGGCCGTGGGCGATGACGACGTGCCTTTCATCGGGTTTGCAGGCGTGGGTGGGATCATAGCCGCACCAGCCGAAGGTCGGGGAGTAGAACTCAATCCAGGCGTGGCTTTCGCTCGGCTTGGTGGGTTCGGCGACGTGGAAGTAGCCGCTGACGTAGCGGGCCGGGACTCCTAAAGAACGCAGGGCAGCGAGGGACAGGTGGGCAAAATCTTGGCAGACGCCGCTTTGGTGGTCGAGAACTTCATCGCTGGTGGTGGCGACGGTCGTCACCTCGGCAATGTAGGTCAGGTGGTGGCTGACGAGGTCAACGACCTGCTGAATCACTCCGCCGAGGGGAGCAGATGTATCGATGTTTGCGCAAAACTCGCGGAGGCGGGGAGAGTCTATAACAAGGTCAGTAAACATCAACGAGTCGAGGATGGGGCCGTCGGTCGGGATATCTTCGACGGAGTCAAGAATGACTTCGAGGTCAGGGTGTTTGGGATGAGTTTCCACGACCGACCGGGAGATCACCTGAATCTCGCGATGATAATCTGTGATAGAAAAGTGATGGGTTGGCGCGCCGAGCCAGTTGATGTAGCGGAACACCTTGGTGACCGGACCGACGGCGATGTAGAAGGAGCGGACGGTTTGGTGGTTATTGCTCGTTGGCTCGACGCGAAGCTCCATGGAGGACTCGCTGATGAAGCCGAAGTAGTTGAAGTTGAGGCCGTGCTCGATGTCCAGAATCATGCATCCACCTCGTGTTGGGGTTTTACGAGAGCTTCGTGGGCGCTCATGAGGGCGACCGATGTGCGCTGGGTGTATTCGGCAAGGTCGGACATTGCCATGATTCGAGCTTCATCATACTGGGCTTCGGCGAGCTTACGCCCAAGGATTCGGCGCATGGTTGGCATTCCGGCGTGAGCTGATGGGAGCAGATCTACGTAGGCCTTCATCCGCTTAAGACCGCTGTGGACCGAGCGGGGGGTTTGGTCGTTGAACAGCAGGAATCGGATGACTTGGTCGGGTTCTAGGCGTGCTCCGTAGACTCTCCGATAGTTCTCGAGGGATGCAAGGTCCAGCAAGAGAATCCGGCCGAAAGCGAAGGACATGGAGAGGTCGTTGGTCTTATGGGCGGCTCGTAGGTTTGGGAGTTTAAGCTCCAATACTTTGAGGGTTCGTTGAGTGCGCTCCATGGCCTCGCCGAGCTTCATATAGGTCCAACCTTGGTCGCGGGTGAGGGTGTGCTCGATGGCACCGAGAAGGGTCAGAATGTCCTTATGGGTGGCTTCGGTGAAGTCAGTGAGCCGGGCTGGGTTTAGCGCGACAGCTTGGCGAGCTGAAACCATAGCGTGGTACATCTCATTAAGCTGCTGGATCACTTCTCGGGTGAGAACTTCACCGATGCTGCGAGCGTTGCTCCTGGCCTGCTCAATGCAGGAGATTACGGAAAGCGGGTTGGAGGCGTCGTACATGAACGAGTCGATGTACTGGGCGTTCAGGGTGAGTCCTTGGTTGGCGGGAGGGTTTCCGAAAAGCAACTTCCACTCTTGGGCGGCGAGTTCGTCATTGAGGCCGGAGAGTTCGACGGTGAACTCGTGGGTGGCTTTGAGAAGGCGGCAGGTGTTCTCCGCACGCTCGATGTAGCGGCCCATCCAGTAGAGCGAATCGGCGATTCGCGAGAGCATCATGCCCGGCGATCCTCCAGGACCCACGTGTCCTTGCTTCCGCCGCCTTGGCTGGAGTTGACGACGTAGGAGCCTTCTTTGAGGGCGACCCTGGTGAGGCCGCCAGGCAGGATTCTGACTCGGTCGCCGAAGAGGATGTAGGGACGTAGGTCGATCCGGCGGGGGACAAATGCGCCATTCAAGAAAGTCGAGTGGCTGCTGAGTTCGATGAGGGGCTGACCGACGTAGTTGCCGGGGTTTTCGTGCATTTTGGCGACGTAATCTTTGACTTCCTTTTTGCTCGCCATCGGTCCCATGAGCATTCCGTACCCGCCAGCGTCGCCGGTAGTTTTGATGACCAGCTCTGCGGCATGGTCCACCATGTATTTGAAGTCATCGGGTTTGTAGCCGGTGAAGGTCGTAACCTGTTTCAGGATCGGCTCTTCGGAGAGGTAGTGCCGGATGATTTCGGGGATGAAGGCGTAGACGGCTTTGTCATCGGCGACTCCGGCGCCGGGGGCGTTGGCGAGGGCAACGGTTCCGGCGCGGTAGGCGTTAAGCAGGCCGGGGACGCCGAGGGTGCTGTCGTGGTTGAAGGCAACCGGGTCGATGAAGTCGTCGTCGATGCGGCGATAGATGACGCTTACGCGCTGGCGACCTTCGGTGGTTCGGGCGAAGACTTGGTTATCTTCGACGATGAGGTCTCGACCTTCAACCAACGGGATTCCCATCTCGCGGGCGAGGAATGAGTGCTCGAAGAAGGCAGAGTTGTAGCTGCCGGGGGTCAGTACGACCGCCAACGAGTTCTCGCCGTAGTGGGGGGCGACGAAGGTCAGCGTATCCAGCAGCATCTGCGGGTAGTCCCTCACCGGCCGTACCGGATAGCGATTGAACAGCTCCGGAAAGGTTCTGGCCAGCAAGTTACGATTCTCGACGACGTAGGAGACGCCGCTTGGGCAGCGGCAGTTGTCTTCGAGGACGAGGAAGTCGCCTCTGTCGTCGCGGATGAGGTCGGTTCCACAGACGTGCGTGAAGACCTTGCGCGGCGGAATAATGCCTCTGAGTTCCCTTCGGTATTCCTTGCGAGAGAGGATTAGCTCCCAGGGAACGACGCCTTGTTTCAGAACTTCTTGCTCGCCGTAGATGTCGAGCAGGAACATGTTGAGCGCGGTGATACGCTGGGTGAGGCCGCGCTTGAGGTGATCCCACTCGGCGGCGGTGATGATGCGCGGGACGAAGTCGAACGGGAAGACGCGCTCGCGACCCTCGGCCTCGCCGTAGACATTGAAGGTGATTCCTTGGTTGAGAAGCGAGAGGTACTGGAGATTCTCTCTTCTTGTCACTTCTTCGGGCGACATGTTGCCGAAGGATTTGAGCAGTTGCTCGTAATGCTTGCGCGGCTTGCCTGGCTTTAGCCAGATCTCATCGAATCCTTGTTCGCTTGCGTTCCACTCCACTTGACTCTCCGACTTGGACCGCATTGTTCAAGTGCTGATTATGATAGATGGTTTTGCGGATTAGTGCAAGTTGGGGGCGTTAGTCGTTATTCGCTGGTTGTTTGTCGTTGGTCTTCCGTCTTTCGCATTCCGCTTCCTGCACATGGATATCGTATGATTAAGTCATGCTCGCTTTGACCTTGGGACTGGTGATTCAGTCGACTCCGATCAATGTGGAGAGTCCGGGGATTCGGTTGGTGAATCTGATTCCGAAGCTGGCTTCGGAGGCTCGGTTGTCGCTAAGCGTGGTGCCTTCTCTGGAGAACGATGTGGTGGCGATTCGGACGATGGGTCGGCCTTGGGGAGAGGTTAAGGCAAACCTGGCAAAGGTTCTGAACGCGACTTGGGAGGAGAAGGACGGGCGGTTTACGCTGATGCAGACGAGCGAGCAGCAGAAGGCGGAGCGAGATTTTCAGCGCGAATCGATGATCAGGTTGCTCACTGAAAAATTCGCGAAACTGAAAAAATTCTACTCGCCGACGCTTTGGACTGACCAAGAGTTCAACAAGTGGTTTTTGAAGTCCGCGCAGAAGCCGAGTCCGGAGATCAGCCCGAATGCGCGCAGGGCTATGGAGCTTGAAACCCGACGGGGAAGCCCGCAGGGGCGACTCACTGCCAGGATGATCAATCTGATTCAGCCATCACAGCTTATTCCGGAAGACCTGGACTGGGAGGCGCATGCTTACGCGACTGACAGACTGGTCTTGCACGACCACTTAGTTATCAACCTAGCCGAGTCGATGCGGCTGTTTAAGATTGAGAAGCAGATGCATATCGATCATAAGGGACTTGAGGAAGGTGAACTCTTAACTAAGCCGGTCGGGGCAATCATCCGTCCGGCCATGCTTCGGAACGCTTCTGCACTAACCATTGACTTTTACGACATACAGGGAAAAATCGTCGACTTCTTCTTCGATTTTGATCGATCGGCAACATCCATCCAAGTTCAGCAAACTAAGACTGTTTCCCGCCTGAGTCAGCTTTGGAAAGACTTGCTTGCGGCTGAGGCCGCGTTGCCCTCGCGCTATTTGGACGATGGATCGACCATGCTTGAACCCGAGCCCAGGGCCAAAGCCAAGTACCTTAAGGTTGTCGATAAGGTCCGAAATCGTCTCAAACAGAGTCAGACAGAAGATCCGCTTGCGCTGTTCGGCGGAGATGACTGGATTCAGTTTTCGAGTGAGCGGGGGCAACCAGTGATTGCTCTACTGGGCGATGCTGTTTCCTCAGCTTTGGTCGCATCTGTCGACTCTCCAGCGCTCAGCTACGGTCCATTCCGACTCGATAAGGGTGTATGGATTCTCGGGTCACAACGAAATCTCTTCGCGACCAGAACGGCCAGGGCCGACAGAACGGTCCTTGCGAAGTATGCAGACTGGGTCATAAAGACGGGATCTTCACCTGAGTGGTTTGGTATTGACGGCGTTTTTCGCCGCGCTGACGCCCTGTATGAACTCACTCGAGGCAAAGTGTTTGGTCTCGCTCGGCTGAGTTCATCCGACTTTGAGTTTTCGGTCGAGAACAACGACTATCAATTGCTAGAACTGATTGGGGCAATGACGCCAGACGAACGACTGCGACTACTCCGTTCCGAGGCTCTCCCGCTTAAGTCGCTAGGAAGTGCAGTAAAGAACTATTTTCGGGGCTACATGTTCAGGGACGGCTTTGCACTCAATTCACTCGATCCTCGGATTCCATCTGTCGCTTTTCCGGGCGTCGAGAATGGACTGTGGATTCGGGCTAAACAGCAAATTCAACAAGGGTTCATTTTTTACGAGAAAACACCTACTGGGCTTGTGAGAACCGGTGCGGACACTTACGATAATCTTGCATATGATTACGCTAATAGTTCGCTACAAGAGCAACCGGAAGCACTTTATCTTGCGCCCGCGACATCCACAAAGATGACCATCTCTCTCATGTCTGCAACTAAGTCTGTTGATCAGGAAGCGGAGTCAGCATGGCATCAAGATGGCCCGGCCAGATCATTTTCAAGCCTTGGTAAGGCTTTCCTAGATGACCTTCGGAAGAGGAATGAGCAACGATCTAAGGACGGCGGGGGTTAGTCTTTCCAGTCCGCAATGAAGATATTCGTTTCACCCGGCACTGAGCCGTAGCGGTTGGAGGCGAAGACTACTTTTTTGCCGTCTCGGCTGAACATGGGGAAGCCGTCGAAGTCGGGGGTGGTGGTGGCTCGTTCCATTCCGCTTCCGTCGGTGTTAACCAGGAACAGGTCGAACTCGCGGCCTTTGGGGTCGCCGGAATTGGAGCAGAAAATGATCTGCTTGTTGTTCGGGTGGAGGAACGGGGCGAAGGAGGCGGATTTGAGGGTGGTGATCTGTGTCTTGTTGTTGCCGTTGGCGTCCATCATCCAGATTTCGAGTTTCGAGGGGCGGACCATATGCTGCTGGAGCAGGGTGGTGTAGTCTTTGCGCTCTTCTTCGTTCTCGATGAGGTCGCGTCGCCAGACGATCTTTTTCCCGTCCCAGCTAACGAACGGGCCGCCGTCGTAGCCTTGCTCGGTGGTGAGCCGCTTTATATTTTTGCCCTTAAGATCAGAGCGGTAGACCTCAAGGTCGCCGTCTTTATCGCTAGTGAAGGTGAGGTATTTGTTGTTGGGGTCGACGGTGGTTTCGGCGATGTAGCTGTTACTGTTCAGGACGGTTTCGAGGACGCCAGTTTTGAGGTTTTTGCGGTATAGGGCGAACTCGGGGTTGACCATCCAGACGTAGCCTTTGCTTCGGTCGAGCTTCTTTTGGGGGCCCTCGTTGGTGGCGAAGGTGCTGCTGAAGTAGATGTATTTTCCGTCGGGTGAGAGGTAGCTGCAGGTGCAGCGGCCTTTTCCGGTGCTGATGAGCTGCTTGCCCGAGCCGTCGGCGTTCATGAGGAAGATTTGCTCGTCGGGGAAGCCGGGCTGGAGAGATTGGTAGACAATTTTTTGGCCGTCTTTGCTCCAGTACGCTTCGGCGTTTTGACCGCCGAAGGTGAGCTGTCGGACGTTGCTGAGGTGCTTTTCTTCGGGGTTGCTGGCAACGGCTCGGGAGTCGGGCCATTCGGACATGCTTTTGAACTGCTGGTCTGCCGCCGCGTTGTAGTGGGGGAGGAAGCGGTGGTCGGTAGGGATTTCCGGCTTGGCAATGGCGGCGAAGAGGGAGAGCAGGAGCATTAACCATTAGTTAACCCCTGGGTGGGGGTTGTTAGCTTTCGCTGATGATGATTTCGTTCGTCGTTTATCGTTTGTCGTTAGAATCTGCCGATGCTAGAGACGGCCGTATTCAGCACGGCACCGAGGATGATGCCGACGACGAGGCTGATGATACAGAAGGTCATAATGGCTTGACCTTTGGGATGCCCCTTTCGTTGCGCTAGAGAGCCGAAGTAGATTCCGATTGAACTGAAGATGACCGGGCAGCAGAGGAAGCCGATGATGCCGAAGATGAGGGCTTTTTGGTAGTCGCCGTCGCCGTTGTCCGCTACGCCGTAGCCCTGGCGGGGGTATTGCTGGTAGCTGGGGGGTGCGCTGTAGCCACCATTGATTGGCTCGGGAGCGAACATCATTCCGGGGACTTGGCTGGCGGCGAAACGGGCTCCGGTGGAGGCGTCCTCGAGAACGGTAGTGGGTTGGACGCGACCTTGTTGCGCCCATTGGTTGAGCATGACGACATCTCCGGGGCCGTATTTTTGGCCGTCGGGAGCAACAACGTAGTAGGTCATGTCGCTAGTTTACGGCAAGACTCCGGCCAAATCGGTTTTTTGTGCGGCGAGTCTTTTGAGTTCTTTCTCGACACTTTGGAGGTCGGCGGCGACGATGATGTAGAGTGCCAGGCCGGATTTGCGGCGAGTGCCGGCGAGGGCGCTCCCACCGGCGGTGAGGGCTTGACGGATGCTGGGTTCTAGTTTTTTGAGGAGAGGTTCGTGCCTTGCTAGTTGCTCAACTTCGCCTGGCTTTAGGATGATCAGCGTGCTGAGCATCGGGCTAAGTTTGAGAGCGTCGGAGAGCGCGCTTTCTAATTTAGTATCACTGAAACGTGCGGTGACGGTGCTTTGGATGTACTTGCCGGGTAGGAAATTGAGTTCTTTGGGCCAGGATTCGTGCCAGATGAGGTTGACGCCGAAGAGCTGCATCGTTGGAGCGTCGGTCATCGGCCCAAGGCCCTTCCGTACGGCGGAGACGTATTGGGCCGGGAACTCGGCGTCGTGAAGAGTTCCTCCATTTTGGACGTAGCCTTTCAGCCAATCATAGCTACTTTTTGCTGTGCTATCAATGGGTAGGTTCGAGTACCAGGAGAGGGGTGCATCGCGATACTCCTTGAAATCCTTCGCCGGCATGAGGGCATCGGCAACCATCCCGTTGTTCAGGGAGGTCGCGAGAGCTTCATTCATGATAGAAAACACGGCCATCCGACTGGGATCGGTGGTTTTTGCGAACTTTGTGGCGAGGGATTCGTGTTTGGCGACTCCGGCTTTTCGAAAGAAAAAGTGGGAGAGTTCATGGAGGGTGATGTCCACTTTGTTCGCTGGTGAGTCACCCTCGAAGAACTCCATGACGGCGGCGGAGCCGACTTGGCCGCCATGGGACGCCTCTCTGGCTCTTGGCTTGTACATGAACTGCACGGGGACGACGAAGCCATCGGGAAGGTCGGGTTGGTAGAAGTGAACGAGGGCTTCAGTGAGCTTTTGGAGTTTTTCGGAGGTGAGGAGCTTCGCTGCTTGTTTTTGGAACTCCTTACCTTTGGCCTCGGCTTCCTCGGTCCACCAGGACATGAATGCAGGTTGGAATCGAGCGATGACTTTGCCGAGTTCTCGGGCGGCGGCGGGTTCGACCTCTCGGGCGATCCTGCGAGTGAACTCGAACTGGCTTGAGGATGTGAGGCCGATTTCCCGGGTGAGTTCGGCTTGAGTCTGAATTGTGGCCACCGAATACAGGAGCTTTGGGTTGAATTCAGCTTGTCCCGTCGTTTCAAGTCGGCGCATCGTTTCGCGCCAAGTTTCTAGGAGTTTTGCGTCTTCGGCTTTAGGAGCGATTCGCTCTTCCCACAGCTTTGACAGCACGGGACTTTGGGTGTAGGGGAGGTAACCGCTGACAACATCGAGGTGGTAGAGGAGGTTAGGAAGTGGGTCGCACCTGGGGTCGAGCTTGACAGTTGGTTGGCCGATGAGGGCCCCGGCGAGTAGGGTGAAGAACATCATAAAACAATACTTGAATCTCTTTGACCGGGTTCCCAAACAAAAAACCACCCCGAGAGTTCACTCTCGGGGTGGTTGAGATGGAATCTAGTTCGGTTAGAACTTGATGCCGTATTGCATTCCGAAGAAGTTGCCTTTTTGAACCTCTTGGAACGCTCCGACTCTTCCAATGATGCCTTGGGTGTCGCCCATTTGGTAGAACAACTTGAGGAGCGCATTGCTACCTGCGTCGTAGTCAAGCCAGATGGTTGAGAACTTGGCATAGGAGCCAGCTGTAAACCCTTGGAATCCGCCGTCGAATTGCGTGTTCTCGTGCGTGAGCTTCATGTCCCACTTAGGAGTGAGAGCAGTCTTGAGCCCGATGTTCCAGCCTTTGGTTTCGCCAACGCCAAGGATTGCCTTGTTGCTGGTGTAACCGCCCATCACCGAGAATTTCTCGCTGAGGGGGAACATTACGTCAGCCGAAAGCCTGTTGACATCAACAAGATTGCGAAGGACGCCGGTTCGGCCCCAGTCGCCAGGTGCGACATAGTTCATCTCGATGTGATCGTAGCCTACGTTCACAGCATTGAAGAGCTTTGCCGAAAGGTTGTACCGGGTGTTGTCGGTGTTGGGAGGGACCGAGCCAGAATTGAACTTCTGAATCGACTTTCCGTAGCCGCCCTTGAATGCGAGGCCAGCGATGTTAAAGTCGCCGTCGACGCCATAGATCTCCTGTCGGTTGACAACAGCAGTGTCTCCATCGAGGTTGAGGAAGGTTCCGGTGAGCTTTGCAAACTCGCCAAGGTTGAAGCCAATTTGTCCGCCCATGAGCCGAGATGGGTTGATTCCACCCGCAATTACGGGCTGGAGCGCAGCACCACTGGAGGTGTTTGCACCAAATCGACCCACGAATGCGTTGACGGTGACGGAGCCGAATCCGTAGGTACCGGTCTTGAGACCGTCCATGAGGTAGGCACCGTTGTCCCAACGATCTTGGCTGTAGAAGCTGGTGAAGTCTGGTCGAGCGAGGATGTAGTTGCCGAGGTTGATGCCTTGGCGACCGACGGTCGAGTTCAGAATTTCAGGAAGAGCGACCCATGCCGTGTTGAGGTAGGTCTCGGTAGCTGGGCTTCGACCGTAGGACGATCCGAGTTGGCTGTTGAAATCGGACTGGTTTCCGATTCCACCAATAACGGCGTTTCCGACGACGAGTTCAGCACCCCATGCTCGGTCTGCGGATGCGCCGCTGTTGAGCTTGAGTCCGAGTTCGTGATGAACACCGAGGGTATCCACTCCGGCTCCATTTGCATTACCGATGGCGTACCGACCGTCCTGGTTGTATCCGACGGATCCCTGTTTTTCCGTACTCGATCCACCAAACATCCAGACGTTTGCGTCGCCGCTGATGACGACGTTGTCGGTCTTCTTCTCGAGTGCGGTGATTCGCATTGAGAGGTCGTTGAGCTGCTTCTTCATTCCGCTGACATCGGCACCGAGGGAGGTTAGCTCCTTCGAGTAGGTCGAGGTCATCTTCTTGAGCATCGAAATGTCCGATCCCCATGCTTTGATGGTTCCAACGTCGCTCTTGAGGGCAGCGAGAGCAGCCTTCAGGTTTGAGTTGTCAACCGGTGCAGGGGTCGTGGTTTCGCCAGCTTTCTTGTTGATTTTCGCTTCAAGGTCTTTGATCTTGACGGCGACTTCTTCATCAAAGCAGACGAGCTTTGCGTAGACGGCGTACACCAACGAAGCCATTTCGTATCGGGTCACGTTGCGACCACCTTCGAAATTGCCATTGGGCATACCTTGGATGAATTTTTCGAGCTTCAGTCGCTTGATGGCGTCTGCAGCCCAGTGCGTATCCTGTACGTCCGGGAACGAGTCCTGGGCGAAAGCAGGTGCCACGATCCCAAGGCTCAAAACCAAGGAAAGGGCAATCTTGTAAGTTCGCTTCATGCTTAGAATAGATTCTCCTGTTAAAGAATGACGGCTACTTCACCTCTTTTCGCTTCAACCTAACTCCGCAAGCACTTTCCTAAAGTTTCTTACCTACCGAGATTTGGCCTTGACGAATCAAGTTGGCGTAGTGCCACACGCTGATTATCACTCTAATTGCCTTCTAGATACAAGGGTTTTGTTTATAAATACGTTGCTGGGTTCACTGGTTGACCGTTTTTCCTGATTTCAAAGTGGAGGTGAGGGCCGGTTGAGAGGCCGCTGGAGCCGATGGAGCCGATGCGTTGGCCCCGTTTTACTGGGGACCCGGAGTCGACCATGATTTTGCTGAGGTGGCCGTAGACGGACGAGAGTCCGCCGCCGTGTTCGATGATGACGGCGTTGCCGTAGCCGCCGAGGCGGGAGGTGCTGATGACGACTCCATCGCTAGTGGCATACACTGGGGCACCATAGCCGCCGCCGAAATCGATTCCATTGTGCATCCGGTTGTATTTGAGGATGGGGTGGAAGCGCATTCCGAAGCGGCTGGTGCTGCGCCCGGCGGCAGGTGGGCCGAACTGGCCGTCGCCCATGGGCGGGAGGTCTTTGCCGGACTTGAGGGCGGTTTGGAGGCGGTCGTTGATTTGCTTTTCGATGCCGTTGCTGTCTTCGTCGAACTGTTTGACGATTCGCTCCATCTCTTCGCGACGGTCTTTGAGGGAGTCCATGAGGGCGACTTTGTCGGCGCGGGCTTTTTCGAGTTCGTCTTGCTTCGTTTTCTGGGTTTCGAGCATTGTGGCGATGTTGGTGACGAGGGCATCTTGCTCTTTCTTTTCGCTTTCGATTCGATCTCGGGTGACGACGTAGTCTTGGAAGAGTTTTCGGTCGTTTTTAGCGATTCGGTCGAGAATGAACTGGCGGGAGGCGACATCGCCGGAATCGGCGAGGCCGAGGAGGGCGGAGAGGGTGGTTTCTTGGCCGCGCATGTACATGGCGCGGAGTCGGCGGCGGACTTCGGTTTGCTTCGCGTCGAGTTCGGACTCGGCTTCGGCGAGAGATTCACCGAGCTCTTTTTGCCTGGCTTCGGCTTTGGTCATGTCCTCTGCGGTTTTTTCCAGGGTGTTTTCGGCTTCTTCGAGGCGGGTATCGACGCCCTCGATTTCTTGGCGGACATCGCTGATGATCTCTTTGGTAGCGTCCAGGTTTTGCTGGGCGGCTTCCTTCTTTTGGTCAACCTTTTTGAGGTCGTTTTTGAGCTGGTCGAGGGTCGGCTTCTTCTGGGCTACGACGGCCAGTGGAATAAGGAGAGCGAGGAAGAGCCAGGAGCGTTTCATCGGATCCTCTTGTGCAGGCGGATGAGGGCGAGGCAGGAGCAGATGATGCCGTAGCAGGCTCCGGCAACGACCATCCATAGGTAGATGGGTTGAAGCGGGAAGGCGGGGAGGGGCGGGATGGATTCGTAGGACGCGACGACGTGGCTCACTTCGCGGTAGGTGAGTTGAAGGAGTCCCGCGGCGAGGAGTCCGCCGAGGACGCCTTGGATTTTGCCTTCAATGACCATCGGGAGGTACATGGTGGAATAGCCCGCGCCGACGAGGCGCATGATGCGGATTTCGATTCGGCGCGACATTGCGGCGAGGCGGGTGACGGTGAAGATGAGGACCCCGGCGACGAGGAGGAGCATTCCGCCAGCGGTTGCGCCGACCCAGCGGAGGAGTTTCATGGCCTGTTCGAGGAGGTTTTGCTCTTTGCGGAGGTAGTTGACGCCATTGTCGGGCTCGACTTCGGGTCTGGCGCGGAGTTCAGTGGCGATGGAATCGCCTCGGCTGAGGTCATTGAGGATGATCTTGAGGCCGTCGGGGTAGGGGTTTTCGATGTCCTTGGCGATCTCGGGGTGTTCGATAGAGAATTTTTCCCAGGCGCGCTCTTTGGGTATGAGGATGGCTTTGTCGATGCCCGGCATTGCGCGAACTTCTTTGAGCAGCGAAGAGACTTCTTCGTGGGTGGTAGCCTCCTTGAGATAGACCCGCATTTCCAGGGCGCCGGTCATGCCTTTTGCGCCCTTTTGGAGGCCGAGGTAGAGGAGGCCGAGGCCGCCCAAAACGTACAAACAAACTGCGGTAGTGAGGACGCTGAGGATCACCATTCCCAGGTTTCTTCGGAGGGAGACGAATGCCTCGCTGAGGATAAAAAAGAGGCGATCAAGCATCTTCGCCTCCGGATTCTTCGATGTGGAGTTCAACCTCTTCGTTCGGCTCTGTGGATGGCTCGTCGTTGCCATCGACGACGGTCATGAGGGGGATGACTTCGGTTTCGATTGGATCTTCTTTGGGGCGTTCGATGGGGCCGGTGTCGCTGACAATTTTGCCTTCTTCGATTCGGATGACACGGGCTTTGACTTGTTCGACGACGAGCATGTCGTGGGTGGCCACGATGACGGTTGAGCCTCGCTCGTTGAGGTCGAGAAGCAGCTGCATGATCTCCATGGAGTGCTCGGGGTCGAGGTTTCCGGTGGGCTCGTCGGCGAGGATGAGGGGAGGATCGTTGACGAGGGAGCGACCGATAGCGACCCTCTGCCTTTCGCCGCCAGAAAGCTCCTCGGGGAAGCTTTTGGCTTTGTGGAGGAGGT
This sequence comes from Fimbriimonas sp., assembly GCA_965248555.1. Classification (GTDB taxonomy): domain Bacteria; phylum Armatimonadota; class Fimbriimonadia; order Fimbriimonadales; family Fimbriimonadaceae; genus Fimbriimonas. Next base: position 1,958,227 of record CBDFJP010000002.1, read on the forward strand.
GGACGCCCATGAGAATGAACGGGGTTCGGCGGCGGGTTTGGCGGCGCGTTTTTCCGGCGGCGCGGCTTGCGTAGGCGATGTTTTCCTCGACGGTTTTCTTGGGCAGAAGAGCGTAGTCTTGGGGGACGATGCCCATTTTTCGGCGCAAGCGGGGGATAAAGAGGGCGAGCTGGCGGTTGATTTCTTTGCCGTCGATGACCACCGCACCTTTGCTGGGATTTACTTCGCGGCTGAGGAGCTTGAGGAGGGTGCTCTTCCCTGCTCCGGTTGTTCCGACCAGGAAGACAAATTCGCCTTTTTGAATCTGGAGTGAGAAGGGGTGGAGGGCGTCTTTGTGGGAGCGGTACGACACTTCGACGGCTCGGAATTCGATATGCGGCTGCCCTGTCTCCACCTTCATACAATACCTAGCGGCGGGTATATTGAATGCTTGAGAAAAGGACTTCTTTTTGACTTCGATGGGCTTATCTTAGACACCGAAACCCCCGAAGTCCGAGCCTGGGAATGGATGTTTGCCCAGCACAATCTCGAGTACCCGAAGGAGATTTGGCAGAACATTGTGGGTCGTGGTCCAGATCAGATTTCGGAGCGACCGGAAGATATTTTGGTGCGCGATGCCAAGCTGAATGAGGAGCCGGAGCGGCTCTACAAGCGATTTCGAGCTCGGTATTTTCAGATTTTGGAGAAGGTTGCTCGGCCGGGGGTGGAGAAGCTGATTGCGGACGCTGTTGGTTTGGGATACGAGTTACACGTCGTTTCGAGCAGTGAGAAGCGGTGGGTTGAGGGGCACCTGAACGACCTTGGCTTGCGCGATCATTTCCAGACTTTGACGACTCGGGATGAAGGGGTTCCTACGAAGCCGGCTCCGGATTTGTACCTGCGCTGCCTGGAAAAAAACGACTTGAAACCAAAACAGGTTTGGGCGTTGGAAGACTCGGCAAATGGGTTGGCGGCGGCGAAGGCGGCGGGGATTAAGACGCTGGTTTGCCCGAACCCAACGACTCAGCACTTGGATTTTGGAAAGGCGGACAAGTTTGTTGCGTCGCTTGAAGAGGTTATTCTTCCGCTTTAACGAGGTACAACCCAGAACGTGTCGGAACTGTTTGAACGCCTGCGCGACGCGATCCAGGCCTGCTTTGACCGCGGGGAGCTGATTGGGATTCACTATGAGCCCGATGTGTTCGAGGTCGGCTATGTACGCGAATTTGATGGCGATTCGTTTCGACTCGAGCGGATTGATCGGTACGGACAGAACTGGGGTTCTTTTGTTGGGACGCTGGATAAGGTTTTGCGAACTCAGCATGGGACGCAGTACATGCAGTCCGTTCAGCTACTTTTGGAGCGCGTGAAGCAGGGGGCGACGCCTTCGCGGGGTGCGCCGGACTCGCTGGAAATGGAGCGTTTGCTTGAGTTTTGTAAGAGCCGGAATATTGTGGTTGGATTGCACAACGAGGAAGGGAGCACGCTCTATGGCTATGTGCGCGCTTACTCTTCGGATCATGTGGAACTTGAGGAGATTAGCTTTTTGGGGTACGAGGATGGGACGCGGATCATGCCGGTGGACGACATTACTCGGCTGACCTATGGCGGGCCAGATGAGGAGTCGAGGATGTTCTTGAACCGAGTTCGGTTGGGGTTATAGCTATGGCAGCAGCAGTTGATCGGTTCCGAGAGATTCTTCGACGTTATGCGGGGCATAACGAGCTAGTTGAGATCTATGACGACTCGCAGGATTTGGATAAATTTGAGGTCGGGTTCATTGTTGCAGTCAGCGACGATACGTATTTTGTGAAGAAGGTTGACGCCAAGGGGCGGTACAACGGGCACTACATGGGGCGGTTGGACGATGTGGTTCGTCTGGCGACGGGGACGCAGTATTTGACGGCGGTTCGACTGTTGACCGAGCGGTCACGGTCCTCGGAAGGTGCGGAGCATGAGTTGCCTCCCCTGGACGCTTTTTCGGACTTGCTCAAGTACGCACACCGGAATCGGCTGATGGTTTCGGTTTGGGTGGATGTTTGTTTCTTTGGGTTCGTTCAGGAGTTTACGAAGGAGCACCTGGAGCTGATTGAAGTGAATAAGTCGGGCCTTGAGGACGGAATTCAGTACCTGGATATCGACGAGATCTCGACGATCGAGCTAGGTGGACCGGACGTGGATGCGCGACGGTTTTTGCACCAGGTTCGGATGGGGCTGTAGGGGGAGAAGCGAGAGCTGTCAGCAGTCAGCCTTCAGCGGCTTCTCGGTCCCCACTTTCCGCTAGTGAGCGTGCATCAGCTCAAAGAGCTTGATCGGATCCCCGTTAAGGGCAACCTTGCCTTCTGGGCGGTTGCCTAGGCCTTTCTTAGCCATCAGAGCTTCGATCTCGGGAACCGACCGTGGGAGTTGGTTGCCGCTTAGGTTGACGGGGCCGTTGTCGGCGATAAGGATCGTGTCCTCGATTCGGACGCCGATGTTCCACCATTTTTTGTCGCAGGGAGAGCCTTCTTTGATGTAGATTCCGGGTTCGACGGTGATAATTTGGTTGGCTTTGAGGGGGCCGTAGTCGCCGGTGTCGTGGACGTCGAGGCCGACGTAGTGCGAGGTGCCGTGCATGAAGTAGCGACCGGCTTCTTTGGCTTCCTTGATGATTCCGAGGCGAATGAGGCCGTCGGTGACGATTTTTCGGGCGACTTGGTCAGCGGAGCCGAACGGGGCGCCGACGGTTGAGGCCCGGACTCCGGCTTCTTGGGCTTGTTGGACGATTTCATAGATTGCACGCTGCTCGGGCGAAAACTTTCCGTTGGCGGGGTAGGAGCGGGTGACGTCGCTGGCGTAGCCGTGGTATTCGCCGCCGACATCCATACAGATGAAGTCGCCGGTATTGATTTTTTTGCGGGGCGACGGATAGTGGAGGATGCAGGAGTTCATTCCGGAGCCGACGATTGAGCCGTAGGCGACGGCTTCACAGCCGTTTTTGGCGAAGATGTATTCGACGAGCGAGGCGATTTCCCACTCGCGCATGCCGGGTTCGCAGGACATGAGGGCTTCTTTGTGGGCGTTGCAGGTGGCGTTCATGGACTTCTGGGTAAGGGCGATTTCCATGGGAGATTTGATGCTTCGCATCACGTCGAGCGGCTTTCTCAGGCCGGTTTGTTCGGCGTGGGAGGCGCGCCAGTCGTCAAAGGATTTTACAAATGAGGCGACTCGGCCGGAGAGGCCGTCGGGGCGTTCGATGAGGGCTCCTTTTGCTTGGGTCAGGTTGGCGATGGTGGTTCCGAAGGATTTATTTGAGACGACCATTTCGACGTCGAGGAGTTCTTTTGCTTTTTCGGGGCCCATGAGGACGCCGGTCCAAGTCTCGTTGCGGGGGTCTTTGTCGGAGACGAAGAGGATTTCTTTGGCGGTTTTTCCGTTGACGGTGATGCCGTCGGGGGCGAGGAGGAGGGCGGAATCTTGCTCTTCGCAGCCGCTGAGGTACCAGAAGTAGGAGTTTGGGCGGAAGGGGAAATCGGTGTCGTTAGAGCGTTGGTGGAGGGGGTTTGTGACGAGGAGGGCGAAGGAACCGTTGGGAATGGACCTCATGAATTCGGTGCGCCGGAGGGCGAATTCGCCAGCGGAAATCTTGTCGGTCTCGTTGACTCGGAAGGGAAATCCATCTTGAGCGAAGATCATTGAGGCGAGAACGGCAACCATGCGCGTATCATAACCTACAAATGATCCTTGCCGCGCTACTAGTTGCCCAAACTCCCGTGGAACTAAAGGTTCTGGGGAAAATCCAGAACAAGGAGATCGGGGAGATGAGCGGGATTGCTCGGTCTTCTAAGAATCCGGGGGTGTATTGGGTTCATAACGACAGCGGGGATTCGGCGCGGATTTTTGCGGTGCATCGGGATGGGAGTTCGGCGGGGTCGCCTTCGGGGTACACAATTCCGGGGGCCGTGAACCTGGATTGGGAGGATATTGCGGTGGATGGGGACACGATTTATGTCGCCGACACCGGGAATAACCTCAACTTTCGGAAGGAATTGACCGTTTACGCCTTGAAGGATTTTGCTGTGAACTCAAAGCCTGGGAAGGTGACTTCCTACCGTTTGACTTGGCCAGATCAAACTGAGTTCCCGCCCTCGGGCGACTGGAATTTTGACTGCGAGGCTCTGGCAGTGCGGAAGGGTGTGATGTATTTTGTGACGAAGTGGCGCGACAAGACGCATAAGTTCCCCGCCCAAGGGGCGGCGATTTATCGGTTGAAGAATCCTTCTTCGACCAAACTCAACAAACCTGAGAAGTTGGACGTGAAGCCTCGGATGGATGGATGGGTGACGGCTTGCGATTTGTCGCCGGATGGGCGGCGGCTGGCGGTTTTGGTTCAGGCTCCGCTGCAGTGTGTTTGGATTTTTGATATGACGAAGCGGGAGAAAATTTTGTCGGTTCCGTTGGCGCAATACAGCTTTAAGGGCGCGAAACAGTGCGAAGCGATTTGTTGGGATGGCAAGGACAAGCTGATCGTGACCAACGAGCAGGGGGATTTGTTTGAGGTTGCGGCTCCCTAGGCGATCAGAGGTTTTCCGTTTTGTCGTGCTCGGCTTCTGTGCATGGTTGGGCCCATTACTCTACATCTTTCTGCCGTTTTCCCACGGCGGAAATCAGATCGAAAAGATCTGGTGGAGCTTCGGAATCTTGGAGGGCACGTTTGCCTGGTTTTTCCGAGGATTGTTCGTCGGAAAGTTGATTGCCCAGTCGTCCAAGAGCTACTTGACTTTGATGTTGGGTGGAGTCTGTATCGCGGGTGGCTTTTCACTCGCTCGGGTTTCTGGACTGACTTCTTTTGAGCCTTGGTTACGGGACGGTGGGTGCCTGCCAGTAGGGCTGAATACACCGGTTGCGATGTTGCAGTTTGAGGTTCTCAATGGAATTACCGCAATTCCGACACTGATCTTTCTTGGGTTAGCGACAGGCGACTTTGTTGACCTTGCCTGGCGTAGCAGAGCCGCAGGGCCCCGCTGATCTTGCTCAAAGCCCTGGCGAATAGAGAATGGTCGGTGATGCCCGTTGAGTGAGAGTGTCTATTGCCTAAGTCCCTCTGCTGATATCCGAGAATCAGCTGATAATCATTGGTAGGCGAGGGGAATGGTATGAGTTCAGCGGTTGATACGTTTCCATTCTTGGGCAAGGTTGGGGCATTTGTTGCGGCGGTGTTCATCGGTCCTCTGGCATGGCTGTGGGCTGTCGGTGGCCACATCGCCCCAAATCTGCTAGATAGTTTTTGGATGTTCGGAATCATAGACGGTATCTGTGTGTGGCTGGTTCACCCATTCTTTAAGGGTTCCCTAGCAGGGCAACTTGCCCGAAGTTACTTCGGGCTCTTCCTAGTCAGTGTTCTGTGTGGCGTGCTTCAGCAGGCTCTCGGACTTGGGTTCGCTTTGCCTAGCGGTCGCCGAACTTTTCATTCTCTTTCAACAGCGGAGGAGCACTTGATGCTTCGCGCGGTCGGGCTGATTGCTGGGGCGCCGACGGTGATGTTTCTTGGGTTGATCACAGCTCTTCGCAAGCAGTATCAAGATAGGCGCAGGCTATGCGGGATGTCTGTCGAGTCTGCCGGCTAACTCCGAGATTCTGCACTTGCCACCCGATCTGACAAAAAAAGTAGCCCCGGGATCGAAGATCCTGAGGCATCGGTAGTCGATGACGCTTCCGCTTATTCGTCGGCGAAGGGGTCGTATTCGTCGGCGGCTGGTGCCGGAGCTGTCGATGCGGCTCGGGGGGCGGATGATCCGCCGCCGGCTGCGTCATCGCGGGGTCGGTCGAGACCGTTGACGTTATCGGCAACGATTTCTACCGTTTCGCGGTTGGCGCCGCTTTGGTCGGTCCATTTGCGGGTGTCGAGCCTGCCGTCAACCGAGACCAGGCGGCCTTTGGTGAGGTAGGTGTTCACGTATTCCGCGGTTTGTCCCCAGGCCGAGACTCGGAAAAAGTCGGCTTCGGTACCGTCTTGCGCTTTGACGCGCTTATTGACGGCGATGGAGAACGAGACGACGCTTTTGCCGGTGGAGGTGGTTCGCAATTCGGGATCGCGAACCAGGCGGCCAACGAGAGTGACGCGGTTTAGCATGGTTTCTTAAGCCTCGACAGGAGCGGCGGCGGCAACGGCTTCGGCCGGAGCGGCGACTTCTTCTTGCTTGACGATGGTGTGTCGAAGGATGTCGTCGCTGATTCGCATCAATCGGTTCAGCTCGGCGGGAACGGTGCCTGGAGCTTCGAAGTTCATGATGATGTAGTTGCCTTCTTTGAGGTCAGCGATTTCGTAGGCGAACTTTCGCTTTTCCCAGAGGGCGGCCTTGGAAACAGTTCCGCCGTTGTCGGTGACGACCTTGCTGAACTTGTCGGTGATCTTGGTGATGTCAGCTTCCTTGAGGTCAGCTCGAACGATATAAAGTGCTTCGTATTTGCGGTTAGCCATTGTTCTCCCTAGGGTCTATCGGCCCGGCTCAAAAAGGTCGGACAGAGAGGTAGGTGAAGAGTATACCGCGACGAACGACGGAGTCTTTTTGATTCGACTTTATTCGAGGAAGGTTCCGTTGACGCCAAGCATGAAGTCGTAGCCGAAAAGCTCGGCGGAGTGGCGGCACATGACCATTCGGCTGAGGAAGATTTCGAAGTACTCCATGACGGTTGCCATGCTGGTGTCGATTTCGAGGACGAGTTGGATAGTGCGGGCGTCGTTGTCCATCTCAACGCGGCTTTTTTGGACGGCGGCGTTGACTCGGTCGTGGATGTCGTAGGTTTCGATGATCGGGTTTTGGACCCGGCTGAAGTGCACATCGCTTTTGTCTGCGATGATGAGGGCGGCGGACATGGTGGAGATGGGGACTCCGCTGAGCTCCTCGTGGTTGCCAATTGCGCTGAGGATGGGGGCGATTTCGGCGGCGTCCATGCCCATTTCATTGAGGATGACAAACGCCATGCTCGCGCCATGCATGGGGTGGTTGACGCGATGGATGACGTTTCCGATGTCGTGGAGGTAGGCGGCGATTTGGCCGAGTTCGATCTCTCGCTCGCTGACTTTGAGATTATCGAGGATGTAGCGAGTGATGGAGGAGACGACTCCGACGTGGCGGTGTCCGTGCTCGGTGTAGCCCATGGCGCGCATGACTTCGTTGGCACCGTCAATCAACTTTTTGACCTTGGGATTGGCCTTCACCTCTTTGAGGGTGATGGGTTTGGGGCTGAGGACGGAAAGGTTTTCCATTTGGGCTGTTCTACTCGTATTTTAGGAGGTCCATGGCGACGACGAGGTTGCCGTTTGTGCGCTGTTCTTGTTTGACGATTCCTTTGCCTCGTTCGAACCATGTTCGGATTTCCATGGTTGCTCCGCCGATGGAGAGTTCGAGGATGGTTTGCACGAGGTCGGCTTTGTTGCCTTCGAGCTTGGTTTGGCGTTGGCGGAGGATTGCGCCGCAGGGCCTTGTGGTGCCGAAGCTCTCCATCTTCCCTTTCCAGGTGTGGGCTTGGCTGAAGGCGTCGCCCTGGCTTTTGCTTTTGGGCGGAATTTTGGCGGTGTCTAGGATGGGGATGGGGACGGAGAAGCGGCAGTTGGCGAACTCGGAGACGACGAGCTTGGTGTCCTTCCAGGCCATTCGCGATTCGCCGAGGGAGCCGACGAGACGCCAGCCTTTAATAGCTCCGACTGCGCTGGGCTCAACGACTCGGAGAGTGGAGATATTGCGCTGGAACCCGGCGCGGACCTCGTAACCCCACTCCTTGCCTTTGTTAAGGGGCATGTAGTCGCCCTGGTTGCTTCCGCAGCCGATGAGGGCGATTAAGGCGAGTATTGGAATGGATTGCTTCATGCTTCGACCTTCTCCAATTTTGCCAGCTTTTGGACGAGTTTTTTGATTCCGGTGACGCCGGGGAAGGCTACGGTGACTTCGAAGTCGTCTTTGATGGGGTTGCAGGCGATGCAGACTCCGACCCCGAATTTGGCGTGGCGGACGCGGTCGCCGACTTGGAACGGGGCTTTGGCGGCGAAGTTGGGGGCGGGTTTGGGGGGATCGTTGACGATGTAGCCGCCGGAGCGGGTGGGGGTGACGGTTCGGGCGGGGCGCTCAAAGTTTCCTCCATAACCGCCGGGGGTGGCATCGCCTCGCAGGTCGATGATGTCGGCGGGGATGTCGTCGATGAAGCGGGATCGGGCGTTGAAGTTGGGCATTCCGTAGAGCGACCGCCTGTGCGCATGCGACAGGTGAAGCTCTTCTCGGGCGCGGGTCATGCCGACGTAGCAGAGGCGACGTTCTTCTTCGAGTTCTGAATCGGAGTAGAGCGAGCGGGAGTGGGGGAAGACGCCTTCCTCGAGTCCGGCGAGGAAGACGACGGGGAATTCGAGGCCCTTTGCCGAGTGGAGGGTCATGAGGGTGACGGCGTTGGAACTATCGACCAGGTTATCGATATCGGCGACGAGGGAGACGCTTTCGAGGAACATTCCGAGGGTTACTTCTTCGGCCGTCTCGTCGAACTGTGACGTTACGTTGAGGAGTTCCTGGAGGTTTTCGAGGCGTCCGAGGGCTTCTTCGGAGTGTTCGGCCTTGAGGGCGTCGAGGTAGCCGGAGCGGCTCATGAGGAGGCGGAGGATGGGGGTGACGGGGCCTTGCTCCATCATCTGAACGGCTTCTTCGATGGCATCTGAGAAGACTCGGACGGAAGACGCGGCCTTCTTTTGGAGCATCGACTGGACGCCTTGGTCCTGAGACGCCGCGAAGAGCGAGCATTGGTTGATTGCGGCGTACTGCTCCATCGCTTGGATGGCGGAGTTTCCGATGCCCCTAGTAGGCGTGTTGATGACCCTTCGGAAGCTGACATCGTCGCGCGTGTTGAAGACGAGGCGGAGGTAGGAGATCATGTCCTTGATCTCTTTTCGCTCGTAGAACCGTTGGCCGCCGATGAGCATGTGGGGGATTCGGTTGGTAAGGAAGGCTTCTTCAACGACGCGGCTTTGGGCGTTTGTGCGGTAAAGGATGGCGAAATCGCGGAACTCGCGACGACCGAGGCGAACGTCTCGGAGGACGTCTGAGGCGATATTCATGGCCTCGTCTTGCTCGGTTCCGGACATGGTGAGGGTGATGGGGGCTCCGGTGCCGTTGTCGGTCCAGAGCTCTTTGCTAGCGCGGGATTTGTTCTTTTTGATGACCTCGTTTGCGCCGGTAAGGATATTTTGGGTTGAACGGTAGTTGCGCTCGAGTTTGACGATTTTGGCGTCGGGGTAATCGCTGCCGAACTTTAGGATGAGACTGACATCAGCTCCGCGCCAACCATAGATGGACTGGTCGTCGTCGCCGACGACAACGACGTTTCGGTGGTGACCCGCCATGATGTGGACGATGTTATATTGGGCGAGGTTAACGTCTTGGTACTCGTCGACCATGACGTGTAGGAACCGCTTCTGATACTTTTCCCGCACTTCGGACCGCTGTTCTAGAAGGCGGTTGACGTAGTAGAGGATGTCGTCGAAGTCGAGGGCGTTGGCTCGTTGTAGGGCTTCGTTGTAGGCCTTATAGATATCGCAGACGATCTGCTCGAAAAAGCCAGCTGCGCGCTCCTTGTACTGCTCGGGGCTGAGGAGCTTTTCTTTGGCCCGCGAGATTTCGTTCAGGACGGCGCGGGGCTGAATCGATTTGTCGTCGATGTTCTTCTTTTTGAAGATGTCTTTGATGATGGAGAGTTGGTCGCCGTCGTCGTAGATGACGAAGTTTCGGTCGATGCCGATGGCGGAGCCGTCGATGCGGAGGATTCGGGCGCAGAGGGAGTGGAAGGTGCCGATCCAGAGTCCTTTGGCCTTTTCACCTACCAGAGGGGTGATACGCTCGACCATTTCTTTGGCGGCTTTGTTGGTGAAGGTGACGGCGAGAATGCACTGGGCAGGGACACCTTCTTCGATGAGGCGGGCGATGCGGTAGGTGATGACGCGGGTCTTTCCGGAGCCGGCTCCGGCGAAGATGAGGAGGGGTCCGCCGGGGTGGACGACCGCTTCGTATTGCTCGGGATTGAGGGATTGCAGGTCGAGCGCGGTTGTCATGGACATAAAAAATTATGAACTACCGCAAAGAAACTTGCGCGAAAGAGTGACTTCCCGCTAGAATGGGGCGTCATACTCGTAAATTAGGGTTGGAGATTAAGTAGAGACGAAATGAAACGCGCAGTTTGGAGCATCGTTTTTGGTGGAGCAACAGTTTTGGCATTTGCAGGTCAAGGCTCCTTTACCATCGTTCGCCCGTTTGACGGTTCGAAGGTTCGCGAGACCATAAAGGTTTTGATGCCAAAGAGCAGCGTCCCGGCTGAATCAGGTTATGTCGGCATCTTTTTGAACGGCGAGTTCAAGGAAGCATTTGTGCCGAAGCCGAGCAAGGATGGTAAATACCTCGAGTATTCGTTGAACACCAAAGACCTTGAGGACAAGCAGTACAAACTGGAGCTCAAGCTGTATGTTGACTACAACACCCAGCCACGAATTGTTGATACAAGTTCGGTTGATATTGTTGTTGCGAATAAGTCGAGCATTAACGTGCCCGAAGATGGCATCGACCTCCGTTACGCTTTCCGGCCTGGTACGGAGTCGGTTTACCGGATGCAGAAACGCCAGGTGGTGAACGTCATTGGCGAGAATGATCAGAAGAAGAGCGGCGACCGACCTTTCCAGATCACTGAGGATGGCGAAGCCATTCGGTTGCTCTATGCCTGCGACAACGCTTACTCGAACGGCGATGGATTGATTCGGATGCAGGTGATTCCTGACAAAGGGATTAACAAGCGCGAGTACGCAATGGTGACAACGACCGGCGAGACGGCTCCTAAGAAATTCTATCCCGAGGACATGGCTCCGATTTACATGCGGATCTCGTCTACGGGGCGCGAAGTTTTCGGCTCCATTCCTGACTACTTCGGATTTGACGGCAACTTGGGTGCGGGCGACCGATTTGCCCTGTTTGCTTCGTTCCCGCTTCCGGTTCTGCCTTCGAAGAAAGTGTCGGTTGGTAGCACCTGGCAACCAGCCTTCCAATTCGGCGCGCTTGATTTGGACAAGAAGTCAGAAGTCAACACGGTTGTCAATACTGCTCCGGCTCGAGGTGAGTTTAAGGCTGTTGAATGGGAGCAAGGTCATCCTTGCGCCGTGATTAAGAATTCGATTGCTCAGGGGTCTTCGGTGAAGAGCCGAGTTGGGTCACAGATGCAAGATATCGCTGATCGTAAGGTTTCCTTCGAGGAGACGATCTGGTTCGCTTTGGATACCAAGAAAATCGTTCAATACTACCGAGACATTACGATTGAAGGAAAGGTCGATTCGGGATTCGCTGCAGGTGGAAGCAGTGATGGGGCTCCGGCTGGTGGACCTGCACCTGCGGGTGGCGGCAAGGGAGGCGGCAAAGGCGGAGGAAGAAATCCTGATGATTTTAGCCTCAAAGGGCCAGGTTCGAAGGATATTCGACTTGCCGGTCAACGCGGTGGTCCTGGTCCTGTCGGGGGTGGACAGGGTGCCCCTGGTGTTCCTGGTCGTGGCGGACCTGCTGGTGGTCCAAGCGGTCCCGGTGGTCAGGGCGGCCCTGGGGCGGGAGCTCCTGGTCAGAACTCGTTCATTCGAATCCGCAACCAGTACATCTTCACGTTGGAAAAGTAACGGATGCTAAGGCGTCCAAATTGGAACTCCTCGGATCATGATCCTGAGGAGTTTCGACTTTCCCTGGTTGGTCATCTCGAAGAGCTGCGCAAGCGGATCATTCGTTCGCTGGCGTATTGTATCGTTGGATTTGGGATTGGCTGGATTAATTTCGAATTCCTATTCAACTTGCTGACGGATCGGGCGGCTACTGCTGTCAATCGCTCACTGATCCCCCGCGGTAAGAAGTACGAAGAAATCTTCTTGCATATGCCGGATGCGTTCTTCTTGGTTTTCAAGGTATCAGCTTACGTCGGATTGATCATCGCCCTACCGTTTATCGTGATCGAATTATGGGGATTCGTTGCCCCTGGGCTAAAACCAGCTGAGCAGAAACCGTTCAAGCGACTTGCTCCGGTCTCCGGGTTCTTGTTTGCCCTTGGAGCCTTCTTCTGCTGGATGGTGCTCCCTGAAGCATTCAAGTGGTTCGCCTCCTATATCGATTACTTCAACGGTGTTGAGATCAAACAGGAAGCAGGTTCGATGGCGATGCTATCACTTAAGTCTCTTCTGGCGTTTGGAATCGGCTTCCAGCTTCCTCTAGTCGTTTATGTGCTTGGTGCATTGAACCTGCTGTCGGCGCAGACATTGATGAAATACTGGCGACATGCGGCGGTGGCGATCTTCTTCTTAGCCGGAGCGATTACGCCTTCGAACGACCCAGTTTCGATGCTGGCGATCGCGATTCCGATGACGTTATTGTTCGCAGTGAGCGTTTATGCGGTGAAATTCACTCAGAAGGGGCGGCCGCCGGAGGCGTTTCTTTGGTCGGATCCGGAGGAGCTTCCGGCGGGCAATGACTCCGTTTGAGCACGACGTTCTTGCGGATCAGATTGTCTTCACGCACGAAGTTTCCGCCCGGTCGGCGGTGCTTGGCGAGTGGTCTCGGCTTGATCCTCGGCTGTTAGCGACTTTGCCCGCGCGGCCTTTTTTGCATCAGGCGGAGGCGGTTGCGGCGGCTCGATCGGGTCGCGATGTGCTTGTGGTCACGGGCACCAATTCGGGAAAGTCGCTTTGCTTTCAGGTTCCTGCTCTGGCTTCGTGCATGGAGGAGCCGCTTGCGCGGGCATTGTTTATTTATCCGACAAAGGCGCTCGCTCAGGATCAGGCTGCCCGGCTGATGAAGATGAGCCTTGACTTGGGGATTCGAGTTTCGACTTACGATGGGGATGCTCCGAAATCGCATCGGTCATCGATTCGGAACCTTTCGCACATTGTTTTGACCAATCCGGACATGCTTCACACGGGGATTCTGCCGACTCACGCCCATTGGACGAAGTTCTTGAAGGCATTGCGGGTGATTGCGATTGATGAGCTTCACGCCTATCGAGGGGTGTTTGGGTCGCACGTTGCTTTGATTTTGCGGCGGCTTTTGCGGTTGTGCGCGATGCACCATAACCGGCCGCAGATCATTGCAGGATCGGCGACGATCGGGAATCCGGAGGAGCTCTTTGAGCGACTTTGTGGCCGGTCTCCGCTGGTTGTGGATGAGGATGGTTCGCCTTCGGGGAAGCGGTCGGTGATCTTTTTGAATCCGCCGCAGTTGCCTTCGGGGGAGAGATTGAGTACGAATATTGCGACTTCGGAGGTGGTTTCTTCGCTGGTGGAGACCGGGGTTTCGACTCTGGCGTTTAACCGGTCGCGGGTGGCGACGGAGTTGGTTCTGCGGTACACGCGTAAGCGGTTGCCCGACTCACTTTCTGGGCTTGTTGAGAGCTATCGAGCCGGGTACACGGCGAAGGAGCGGCGGCAGATTGAGCAGGATTTACTGAAGGGGCGGCTGAAGGGTTTGTCGGCGACAAACGCTTTGGAGTTGGGGATTGATATTGGTTCGTTGGATGCGGTGGTATTGAACGGGTATCCGGGGTCGGTGGCAAGTTTTTGGCAGCAGGCGGGTCGGGCGGGGCGAGGGGATCGGGATGGGTTGGCAATCTATGTGGCGGGGGATAATCCGCTGGAGCAGTACTTGCTTTCGCATCCAGAGCGCATTTTGGATTCGAAGTCGGAAAGTGTTTCGATTCAGCCTTCTAATCGGTCGATCTTGTCGGCTCAGTTGCTTTGCGCGGCGCATGAGCGGCCGATTTCGCCTTCGGAGTTGTCGGAGTTTGTTGATGGGGCGCTGGATGTGGCCGAGGAGATGGATCGGGCAGGGGAGCTAACTTTTTCGGGTGGGCATTTCTATTATCCGGCGTATGATCCGCCGGCGTTGAAGGTGAACATACGGGGGGCGGGACGAGATTCGGTGACATTGCGAGTTGGTCAAGAGGAGATTGGGTCGATGGAGTATGAGCGGGCTCTATCGCAGGCGCATACTGGGGCGATTTATCTGCATCGAGGGGAGCCGTTCGAGGTTACGTCTCTCAATCTTGAGACAAAGAATGCTGATTTGGAGCGATTTAGTGGTAACTACTACTCACAAGCACGGGTTCAGTCGATGTTGGTTCCGAAGACGGCTGTACAGTCAAAGGGAGTGTTTCACTTAGCGGGTTGTACGGTGACTGATTTAGTAGTTGCTTATGCTAAGAAGTCTTTTGATGGCGATACTGTTTTGGACGTCGTCAACCTCGATTTGCCGGAGGTTTCGTTCGATACTGTTTGCCTCAGGATTGACCTGCCTCCGTTAGATTTGGACGAGACTTTGGATCGGCAGATTGGGGGGATCCATGGGGTGGAGCATGCGATTCTGTCTCTGGCTCCGCTGTTTGCCGGGTGCGACCGGGGAGATATTGGGTCGGCTTGGTTTACGCATTTTGTGGACAGTGGGAACCCGGCCGTGTTCCTTTTTGACCGCACTCCTGGCGGAGTGGGGATCGCCGAGCTGCTGTTTGCTCGGGCCGAGGAGCTGGTTCGGGCGGCGTATGAGCAGGTTCGTGGGTGCGGGTGCGAAATGGGGTGTCCGAGTTGCTTGTTGCTGGCCGGGTGCGAGGTTGGGAACGAACAGTTGGATAAGATTGAGGCAATCAATTATTTTTCCAAGTTGATCTGAACTGGATAGCCTCGGCGGATTGCTTCGACTGTCGTCAATGGCGTCAGCAGTCGGAGTTGTTCGTCGGCGAATGTTGTGCCTCGCTGTGACAGTCCTGGCGAGGTGGGGATGATGGTGGTTTCGACGTCTTGTTGGATGGACTCGACTTGCTGGTAGCCATCGAAGCTCCAGCGGTGGAGGGCTCCGTTGTGGACGAGGTAGGCGGTGAAGAGCCAGGCGACCAAGGTGCCGTTGGGGAGGGAGAGGGGGTCTTCGATGACGGGGCCATCGAGGAGGCGTTCTTTGCTGAGTTGGGCGTCGAGTTCTCTCACTGTTTTATAGCCAGTGAGTTCGAGGAACTGTTTGGCGGCGGGACGGCGGCATTCCATGCAGGGGCGATGTCCGGCGGCGAGGGCGGTGGCTTCGTCCTTGAAGAACAGCTCGGTGTACTTTCCGGGCTGGAGGAGGGGGCGTTTTCGGTCTTTGAATTCGAGCTCGCAGATGATCCAGCGGTCGGTTTTTTGGAGCCATTTGATGTTGCCGTGCTTGTCGTGGATGCAGCCACGGTTGCCGAACCAGGCTCCACGCTCGGAGACAGCGTGGAGGAGCTTGAACGGGTCGCAACGGTTTTTGAGTGGCATTAGATTCCCCCCTCCCAACCCTCCCCCCTTAGCGACTTCGTCGAAAAGGGGGGAGGGCTTTCGGAATTACTTTGCCGATTTCAGGAGTTCGACGACGGCTCTTTCGATTTGGAGATCTCGGCCTTCCATCCAGGCGTTCGGGTCGAACCAGACGGTGTGGTCGGGGCGGCGACCGCCGTTTTCTAGATTCTCGCCGTTGACCGCGTAGGCTCCGATAACTGGCATTCGGATCATTCCGCCGTCCCACATAGAGGCGGCACCGGTTCCGATGACGTAGCCAGGAGTGCGCTCGCCGATGATTGGGCCGAGTTTGAGCTTTCGGAAGCCTTCGGTGATGACCTCGGCGTTGCTGAACGAGAAGGTGTTGCACATGAGGGCGGTGGGGAGCTCGAGGGCGTCGCCTCGGTAGATGTTCTCGCTCAGCTTGAGGCCGAATTCGCCGCGCGTGGTTCGGATGAGCCACGGGGAGCGGATGAGAGTGTTGAGGACATCGACGGCAGTTGAGCCGCCGCCATTGAAGCGGACGTCGATGATGAGTCCCTTGCGGCCCTCGCCTTGGGTGCGGATTTCGCGCAGGAATTGGTCAAGGCTGGGCTTGTCCATAGCCTTGATGTGGACGTACCCGAGCTTGCCCTCGCTGAGCTTTTCGACTCGGGCGCGGGTTTCGGTGACGTAGTTATCGTAGTCCAGCGCGCTTCTGAGAGCAGAGGACGAGGGCTTGATGGTGACCGTTTCGAACCTGCCGTCTCGCTCGACGCGGAGGGTGACTTTGCGCGAGGTCTTCTTGTTGAGAAGCTGGGCGAAGGACGATCCGGCGACTTTTTCACCGTCGACTTCGACGATTTTGTCGCCGACCTTCAGCATAGAGGAAGGGTGATCGGCGGGGGAGTTGGCGATGACTTTTCCGACGACGGCCGCGCCGTCTCGGGCGAGGGCGACGGGGTCTAGGTCGATTCCAAGGAAGGCGGTGGAGTCGGTTCCGGACCCCGGATAGTCAACTGGAGGCGCAGTGGCACCCAAGTGGGAGGATTCGAGTTCCTCCATCATTTCGCCCATCATGCGGTAGAAATCGGATCGGTCGTAAGCAAATGGCACCAAGGCAGCGAACTTGGTTTTGATCGCCTTCCAGTCCTTGCCGTGCATCTTGGGGTCGTAGTACTGGCTGTCAAGAGTCCACCAGATGTCCTCGAAGAGGGCTCTTTCCTCGCTCTTTGCGTTAATGGTGTAGCTTGCGCTCATTCCGATAGGAGAGAGGCTGGAGGCAGGACCCGCGATGTTAACGCTTGCCATTCCTCCGGCATTGAAGGCGTAGACCTTGCCACCGGTGGCGAACATTCCTTGGGGTCTAAATCCGGGCGTTGCGGCGGAGATCAGCGTGGAGGCGGCTCCTGTGGCGGGGTTGACTTGGACGAGTCCGGCTTCAGTCAGGGCAAGGATCGATTTTCCGTCTGGGGCGGGGATGGCTGGGCCGCATCCGGTTGTGGTGAGGCGGCGAAGGCGCGATTCCAGGTTCGGTTCGTAGATTTTGACTTCAACGGGTGGCTTTTCCTTCTTAGGCGCCTCGTCAATTTTGTCGAGGTCGTCTTCGGTGAAGGTGATATCGGCGGGAACCAGGTCGACGACGTAGAGGTCGGGGTTAGCGTACTCGGGCGAGACGAAGAAGAGGGAGCGGCCATTTCCGGTGAATTGAGGGACACTTACCGAGCCCTGTTGAGGGCGATTTACCATCTTGGCAATGGTGGTGACTTTTCCGGTTTTTACTTCGACGAGCGAGACGAGTGTTCGGCGACCTTGGATGATGCTGACCGCGAGGTAGGCGTTGTCGGGCGACCAGCTGACTAGGGGGGCGCCATCGTAGGCGTCGTTGAAGTTGGCTTTGAGAATGGTTCGCATCCCTTTGCCTTCGCTATCGACGAGACAAAGCTCGGTTGCACCTTTGTGGAAGGCGACGGTTTTGCCGTCGGGCGAGACGACGGGGGACATGATGTCGGTGGTCTCGTCTGAGACGAAGTCGCGGATGGCACCTTCGGTCGTTACTTGCTTGATCCGTCGATGGCCTTTTTCAAGGGTAGTGAAGAGGCCGGTCTTGGCGTCGAGCCAGGTGATTCCGTAATCTCGACCGGGGTTGCCGACCAATCGGCGGGTGGTGCCGCCTTTTTCGGGGAGGAGGAAGATGTCGCCTCGGGCGGCGGCCAGGACTCGTTTGCCGTCGGGGGAGACCGCGAATTCGGTGACTCCGGTGGTGATGCTGATTTCTTGGACTGGGTTGATCCGGTCGTCGGCGGGGACTTCAACTTTGACGGGGGTGTTTTGGCCGTTGAGGGTGTCGAGGACGTAGAGTTCGGATTCGAATTCGTAGGCGACGAAGCGGCCGTCTCGGCTGGTGGAGGGGTTTCGGCTGGAGCCGTTGGTGAGGGTGGTGAGGGCTTTGTCGCCTTTTCCGAGTCGCCAGATATTTGGCATTCCGCCCCGGTTTGTGACGGCGATGAGGGAGCCGTCGGCTTGGGGAATTGGGAATTGATCGATGTTTTCGTTGTTAGTGAGGCGCTTGTGGTTGGTGAGGGGAACAGTGTTATCGGCAACCCAGATTTCGGGAAGCGCGGAGCTGATCATTCCCATTTTCTGCCATGCAGTTTCTCGGTAGGCGCCTCGGGTGTAGTAGACCTTGGAGCCGTCTTGGGAGAGAGCGGGGGAGAAGGATGCCTCGAAGGGGTGGCTGGTAAGGCGTTGGAGATCGCCTCCGGCGACTGGGACTCGGAAGATGTCGCCTCGTGACCAGAGGGAGGTGGTGCCGTAGATGAATCGACCGTCGGGTGAGACAGAAGTTGGAACTTCAGAGGATGAGTCGAAGGTGATACGGCGAAGGTCGGTGCCGTCGGGCTTGAGGGTGAAGATGTCGGCACTGCCGTAGCGGGATGAGGCGAAGGCGAAGCGTGAGCCGTCGGCGAACCAGACGGGTCGGGTGTCAGGCGCGGAGTGGACGGTGAGGCGGCTGGCCTTGCCTCCGGCGCGGGGGACGGACCAGATGTCGCCTTGCCAGGAGAAGAGGATTGTGGTGCCGTCGGGCGAGAGGGCGGGATATTGAATTCGTTTGATTTCTTCGCCCATTGCCGAGGCGGAGACCAGGGCGAGGGCGCCCAACGCAAGGTGAAAGCTACAGTGTCGCTTCATGTAGCAAGTTTAGCTTACGGCAAAAAGAAAAGGGGGCGAACCTTGTTAGGTTCGCCCCCAATCCTTTGTTCTTAGCCGAGTTTAGAACTTGACCGAGAACTGAGCGCCGATGAAGGAGCCCTTGCTTTCGCCTGCAACGGTGGTAAGGCCAGCGACTGGCGTCGTCATAACGTCAGCAGTCTGATACCACAGCTTGAACAGGGTGTTTGCACCCATGTCGTAGCCGAAGCCAAGAGTGGTGTACTTGAACGAATCGTTGAAGTAGAAACCGTTCTTGAATTGGGTGTCCTCATAGGAAGCCATGAGCGTCCAGTTGGAGTTGATCTTGTAGTTAGCGCCGAGGTTAGTCGACTCAACTGCTCGAGGGCTGGTACCGCTCACCGTATCAAGAGTTGCTCGTGATCCGCTGAGGCTGAGGCTGTCAGACACCTTGTATCCGAGCGAGAAGTCAATTCCCTTCACGTCGTTCACGTTTCGGTAGAAACCGAATCGTCCCCAATCGCCAGGAGCCATGTAGAAAGCATCAATCTTTCGGTATCCAACGCCAAGGTCAAGACCTCCGGTGTTGAACTTAACTCCAAAGTTCTGTCGCTGGTTATTACCAAGGCTGTTATCGGAATTGTTATCCTTGTAGGAGCTCTTACCAACTCCACCCATGACCGACAGGTTGTCGCTCAACTTGTAATCCAGGTCGATACCATAGACTTCGAGTCGATTGAAACCGGTGGCTCCGGCCTGAACGCCTGCGGCACCTTCCAGCGTAGTATTCGGTCGGTTGCCATCGAAGGTCGTCAGCGCTGCGGTGATTCCACCTTTGTCGCCGAGACCGAACTTGAGCACTGCACCCATTGCGCGAGCAACGTTCAGCATGTTGTTGGCTGGAAGGCCAAGCTCTTCGTTTCCAATGGTGATTCCCTGCACGGTGGTTCCACCGAGGTTTGCACCACCGATGTTTCCGAGGAAGAGACCGAGCTTGGTGTTTCCACCGAAGCTGAAGCCAGCAGTGATACCGTCAAGAGCGAATTCGCCGTTGTCGTATCGCTCGTTCTCGAAGAACGATGTGGTGTCAAGTCGTTGCATGACGTAAGGGCTGACCTTGACGCCTTGTCGACCGATCTTTGCATCAAAGTTCATTCCGACCAAGCTGTCGCTCAGATTTGCATAGAGCTCGTGCAGGTAGACGTTGGTAGGACCGTTCTGACCGTATGGCGTTTGGGTGTTGCCCCAGTTTCGCGCTTGGTCGCTGAATCCGCTACCAGCTCCGAGCATGTTGCCCACGACCAAGGTTGCTTTTGCAGTGTCGGTCTTGAGGCTGAGGCCCAACTCGTGGTTGACTCCGAGCGTGTCAATTCCAGCACCAGTTGCCGAACCAAGTGCGTATCGACCGTCTTGGTTAAGAGCAGCCGGGCTTGCACCCTTCGATTGCGCTGAGATGAAGAAGTTTGCGTCGCCGCTGATCTGGACCGAATTCTTCTTCTTTTCGAGATCAGAAATTCGCTTGTCCATGTCCTTGATGTCCTTCTTCATGGACTCGACATCGACTCCGAGTGAGCTGAGCTCTTTCTCGTAGCTGGAAGCCATCTTCTTGAGTTGGCTGATGTCATCGCCCCATGACTTCATGGAGGACACGTCGCTCTTGAGAGCGTTGAGTGCAGCCATGGTCGAGGTGTCGCTACCGCCGCTCGTTGAACCGCCGCCAGTCTTCATCGCATTGACTCGAGCTTCGAGAGCTTCGATCTGCGAATTGAGACCGTCGGTGACGTTCTTCATGTTCTGGTAGATCGCGTAGAGAAGGGTTGCCATCTCGTAGCGGGTGATGTTCTTCTTGCCCTGGAAGGTTCCGTCTGGATAACCAGTGATGATTCCTTCTTTCTTGAGTCGGGTGACTGCTTCGTAGGCCCAGTGAGTATCTTGAACGTCTGGGAAGCCCTGTGCGAACGCTGGGGTTACCATTGCCACACCGAGAACTGCCGAGAGTGCGTACTTGAACGTTTTGTTCATGTTTCTTCGTGTTTTCTCCGTTTTAGATTTTCGACGCCTTCTGCGAAATCTGCAGACCAAATCGGAGCCGGTTCTCACACTTTCCTATGTTCCTTGTGAGTTCCAAGCCACACGAATTCAATCTGCTCGGTGCGCTTCCTGCGTCTATCGACTCGTAGTGAGTCAACTTCATTATCACATACGCATCCTAGTAATGCAAGATTTCGCAGTTTTTTGTCGGGTCTTTTGACTTCTCTGGTGCGTCCGAATACAATTCCCTTGCTATGAACGAGGCACTTGTGCAGTCCTGGGAGATCAATTCCCGGCTCAATTTGTATTTATTGGAGGCAATTTCGGACGATCAGCTTTCCATTAAGCTTGAGAAGGGAAAGACGGTATTGGGGAACTTTTCGCATATTCACAATGTGCGAAGGCTGTGGGTTAAGTCGGCGGCGGCGGACCTTTATGATGCGGTTCCTAGGCTGGAGGAGCCATCGCGCTCGGAGCTTCTAGCCGGGTTAGCGCTTTCGACTGAGGCGATTAGCGAGATCTTTCGGCGGGCGGAGACGTCGGAGGGGCGGGTGAAGGGGTTCAAGCCTCATGCGACGGCATTTCTTGGCTACATCGTTGCTCATGAGGCGTTTCACCGGACTTGTGTTGAAGTGGCTCTGAGGCAGGCAGGGGTACCGCTTTCGGACAAAGTTGCTTACGGGCTATGGGAGTGGGGTGTAAGATAGTGGCAACCATGCGATGGAGCATTCCGATTCTCGCCCTTCTCGCCGTCTCGCTTTCCGGCTGTGGCCCATCTGGCTCGGCAGAACCCAAAGAGGGTGAAACCACGCCCGCGCCAAAGGTTGGAGCTGCGAAGGCACCGACCGGAAAGATTGAAGTTCAGTCATTTAAGGGCGGCTACGGAATCGACTTTTTCCAAGCTGCGGCGAACGAGTACGTTGCGAAGCACCCTGGCACCGAGATTTCGGTGGACGGCAATCCTCGCGTTTGGGAGCAGTTAAAGCCTCGATTTGTGAGCGGCAAGGTTCCGGATTTGACCTTCCCAGGTTGGGGAATGGACCATTGGGGGCTCGCGGAAGAGGATCAGTTGATTGGCCTAGAAGAGGCCCTAAAGACTCCGGCGGCAGATGGGAAGACTCCTTGGGGCGAAACATTTGATCCGGCTCTATTGAAACTTGGTCAGCTTGACGGGAAGCAGTGGACGCTTCCCTACTACGTGATTTTGTACGGCTGGTGGTATGACCCAGAGTTGTTCGCAGAGAATGGCTGGACGGTGCCGAAGACGTTCAACGAGCTTTTGGCGGTGAGCGAGAAAATCAAGGCGAAGGGGATGGCTCCGATCACTTTCCAGGGGCAGTATCCGTTCTATATGCTTTGCATGATGATGCTCCCGTGGGTGGTTAGCGAGGGGGGGCAACCCGCTTTGACAGCCTGCCAGAACCTTGAGCCGGGGGCTTGGAAGTCGCCGAGCATGCTCAAAGCGGCGCAGATGATCGCGCAGTTGCGCGATAAAGGGTTTTTTGAGAAAGGCGCGGCGGGAATGAGCCATACCCAGGCTCAGGCGGGATTCTTGAACCGGAAGGCGGCGTTTGTGCCTTGCGGAACCTGGATTCACCCGGAGATGAAGGATAGCTGGCCGAAAGGGCGCAAGATTGCGTTTATGTTGCCTCCGACGGTGGATGGCGGAAAGGGCGATCCGACGGCGATTCAGGTGGCGATCGAGCCTTGGATGGTTCCGTCAAAGGCCGAGAACAAGGAGCTGGCGATTGACTTTTACAAGTACATGACTTCTAAGGAGAAGGCGAAGCAGTTTGTGGAAGAGAAAGGGACTCTCATGGCGATCAAGGGCAGCGCCGATGGCGCAAAGCTTCCGGAGTACGTTGTTGAGCCTGCGCGAATCTACGGAGAGAGCAAGGATGTTTGGTCTGTGCAGTTCCGAAGCTGGTACCCGGCGATGTTTAAGGAGCTTGAGAACGCTACAACGGCTCTGGTGAGCGGAGAAGCGACTCCTGAGCAGTTCTGCGAGCGGGCTGAAAAGGCCGCTCAGAAGACTCGAGAAGACGAGTCGATTACAAAACACAAACTTTGATATACCGATAATCGAGAAAATCGAATACGATAGGAGCAGCGATGATTTCTCTGCTCCTATTTTGCTATCAGGCTTCTCAATTCGCCGAAGATGCTCCGAAGTCGTTTGGACAGATTTCGATTGATGTTTCTAAGCAGACTCCGATCTCGCCCTACATTTATGGGGCGAATTTTCCGTTCAATTCGAAAGTTCCAAGATGGGTTCAGTTTGCCAAGGGATTCACGGTTTCGCGTATGGGTGGGAACCGAACAACGGCCTATAACTGGGAGACGAATGCAAGCAACGCGGGGAACGACTACCGCTACCAGAACGATGGCTACATGGGTGAGACGGACGAACCTGCAAAGGCTGTCTCAGACTTCTACAAGCCGGCTGCGGCTAACAGGTCGGTCTCGATTCTAACTGTCCCTTGTGCGGGCTACGTCGCCGCCGATAAGGGACCCGATGGGGATGTGAACAAGACTCCAAATTATATGGAGACCAGGTTTAACAAGTCGTACCCTTCCAAGCCTGGGGCGAGCTATTCGTTGACTCCGAACACAAAGGATCGGGCGGTTTATCAGGATGAGTTTGTCAACTTTGTCGAGAAGTCAAAACCGGCAGGTGCGAAGACGTGGTACAGCCTAGACAACGAACCTGATATCTGGCATTCAACCCACGTTCGGATTGTGCCTCAGAATGTTGGCTATGCGGGCATCTTGGAGCGTGGGACCTCTTATGCGGCCGCAGTCAAGAAGGTTGCCCCGAACTCGCTCGTGTTTGGACCTGCCAGTTATGGCTGGAATGGCTATCGCACTTTCCAAGACGCTTTGGATCGCAACGGGCGCGATTTTCTGGACTTCTATCTTTCTAGAATGAAGGAAGCCGAGGCAAAGGCTGGAAGGCGCCTTCTGGATGTTCTGGACATCCACTGGTACCCAGAAGCGCAGGGCGGCGGGAACCGTATCTGTGGCGAAAAGAACAACGCTGAGACGGACCTTGCTCGTGTTCAGGCGCCTAGGTCGCTCTGGGATCCATCGTATGTCGAGACAAGCTGGATCGCAGACTCGCTGGGTAAGAAACCGATTACCCTCTTGCCGCGGACACTTGGCCAGATTTCGAAGAACTACCCCGGGACGAAACTTGGGATCACAGAATACGATTTTGGCGGCGGTAGCGAGCCCAGCGGGATGGTCGCGCAGGCTGATGTATTGGGGATCTATGGGCGTTTTGGGGTGTTTGCGGCTTGCCATTGGGGGATCAATCATGACCGTCCGGCGCAGGTGGCAGGTTTTGGAGCGTTTACAAATTTCGATGGCAAGGGGGCTAAGTTTGGAAGTGTGGGACTTGGCGTTTCGGGGGGATCTCCCGAGGCAAGCTCTGTTTACGCGAGTCTTGACCCGGCGACTAAGGGCCGCATCATCATCGTTGTCGTGAACAAGCTCACTATGGAGCAAGAGATTCAGATGGGATTAAGAATCCCCAAAGGTTCGAAAGCGGTTGGTTACCTCGCCAACTTCAAAGACCCCTACCAGCCGGAAAGTCTTGGCGTCGACTCTGGAGCGGCGGGAATATCGGTGACGTTGCCCGCCTACGGAGTTGGGACAATCGAGATTCGTACCCGGTAGCCCTGCTACAATCTATCAAGCATGTCTCTCGTTGCTTCTATCTCTTCCGAGTCGGTCGTTGTTGAACCAGGAGCTACTGCGCCGCTTACTCTTGAGGTCGAGAACCGGGGTGAGGCGACCGAGAACATCGAGATTGGCATTGAAGGGATCGACGGCGAGTGGATCGCGATTCCGGTTCCTTCTGCGGAACTCAAACCGGGTGAACGGCAGAGTCTGAAGGTATTTTTTAAGCCCCCACGGCAGAGCGAGAGCACTGCGGGGAACTTCCCTTTTGTCGCTAAGGTTCGGTCTCTAGCGACGGGCGATATGCGAATCGCGCAGGGGATCTTGACGATCAAGCCGTTTCACTCGATCACGCTCGAGCTTTCTCCTAAAAAGGGGTTTGTTACCGCTACCAAGACCCAGAACATCTTTGCGGCGACCGTGATGAACATGGGGAACAGCGAGCACACGGTTCAGCTGATGGCGGATGACCCGGAGAACTCCTGCGCCTATGAGTTTGACGATGAGCAGATTACGGTTGGGCCAGGTCAACAGCGCGATGTGGATTTTGCCGTGAACCCGAAGAAGGGGTCGCCGCTGGGCTCGCCGAGGCTTATTGGGTTTGCGGTTACGGCGCGGAGTACGACGACTCCGGGGGTTGTGGCTTCGAGCCAGGCTCAGCTTGAGGTGCGGCCTTTCATCACTCCGGCGACGATCATTGTTTTCTTCATCATGTCGATGTTGGCTCTGACGGTCTGGTTGACTCAGCCGAAGCGCCCGGAGGTGACGTTGGATTTGTTGATGGGTTCGACCAAAGTGACACAAGGCACAAAGGTGACCGTTCACTGGTCCGCGACAAACGCATCTGCGGTGAAGCTGGTGGCGGGAGGGAAGCCGATTGCCGAAAATCAACCACCAGAAGGGACTTACGAAGTTGAGACTCCATTGCTTGGCACTTTGACGATTCAGGCGGTTGCCTTCCGAGATAACCGACAGAGCGAACCGGCGACGGTTTCGGTCAAGGTTGAGGCTGCGCCGATAATTCCTGATCCGAAGATTCTTGATCTCAAACCCTCGCAGACCACGATCAATAAGGGGGAGAAGTTCACCTTGACGTACAAGTTCGATCCGGCGGTGGTGAAGGCGAAGCTCGGGCCAGACAATATTGACCTTGATCTTCGACTCAATACGATATTGATCGAGCCAACAAAGCTTGGCGATAACGAGTACACGGTGGTTGCTGAGAACTCGGCGGGCAAGAGCGTCAAGAAGAGCTTCACGGTGAGAATGATTGAGCCGGTATTGGTGAAGATCGTGAAGTTCGACATTTCGCCGAGCGAAGTTGAAGAGGGCGGGAAGGTCACAATGAATTGGCAGGTGGAGAAGGCCTCCAAGATCGAGTTCAGCTATACGGGTAGCCAGCCTTATTCGCTTGATCCTTCGGGAACGACCGAGATTCCCGTGGTTGCGAAAACGACGTTTACACTTAAGGCTACGGACTCGAACGGGAAAACCGTTTCGCGGTCGATTACGGTTCAGGTGAAGAAGCCGGTTGAGCCGCCGGTTACGCCGCCGGACGGTGGGGATTTGCGCGATACATCGGGCGGAACCGCGACGACGGGTGGTTCGACAGGAGCGACGACGGGCCGATGAGAGCCTTGTTATCGGTCACGGATAAGACCGGGATTGTTGATTTTGCGCAGGGGCTGGTTGGGCTTGGATTTGAGATTTTGAGCACTGGCGGGACGGCTTCGGCACTACGTGCGGCAGGGTTGAAGGTAACCGACGTGAGTGAGGTGACGGGCTTTCCGGAGATGCTGGATGGGCGGGTGAAGACTTTGCACCCGATGGTTCACGGCGGGTTGCTTGGGGTTGTTGGGAATCCGGATCATGTTGCCGCAATGTCGGCGGCGGGGATCGAGCCGATTTCGGTTGTGGCGGTGAATCTTTATCGGTTTGAGGAGACGGTTTCAAGTCCTCACGATCTTGGCGAGGCGATTGAGTCGATTGATATCGGCGGTCCGGCGATGATTCGGGCGGCGGCGAAGAACCACGCTTCGGTGGCGGTGGTGACCGATCCGGGGGATTATGCCTCGATTTTGGCGGCTTTGGAAAATGAGTCGATTGGCGAGCTTCGACCGAAGTTGGCGGCGAAGGCGTTCCGACTCACTTCGTACTACGATAGCTTGATTTCGCGGTATTTGTTTGCTTCCACGGGGATGAACGAGCTTTCTAGTGAACTGCTTTCGGTGGGGCTTCGGCGGGTTCAGGGGTTCCGATATGGCGAGAATCCACACCAGAGCGGGGCACTATATGCAGACGGGCTTGGACAGTCAGGGCTTCCTCAATCAAAGCAACTTTGGGGTAAGGAACTTAGCTATAACAATATCAACGACTCGGCGGGGGCCTGGGAACTGGTGGGCGATTTGCCCGAGCTGGCTTGCGCAGTTATTAAGCATGGCAACCCTTGTGGAGCAGCGACGGGATCTTCGTTTGGCGCGAGCTACAACTTAGCGCGGGCTTCTGACCCGATTTCGGCGTTTGGCGGGATTGCGGCCTTTAACGGGGTGGTTGATCTTGAGGCCGCGGAGGCGATGACGGCGAAGGGGAATTTCTTGGAAGTTGTTCTGGCGACTTCGTTCACTTCGGAAGCAGTTGAGCTTTTTAAGAATCGGTCGGGATGGGGGCAAGATGTTCGTTTGATCGAGGTTGAACTTCCGGTAAAGCGGCCATTTTTGTCGTTCAAGGCGATTCGGGGAGGGGCGATTGTTCAGGAGAGCGATGAGGACCCGGGCAGCGAGTGGCGGGTTGTGACGGCGAAGGCTCCGACAGCGGAGCAGATGGCGGCACTGCGGTTACAGTGGGCGATTGTTCAGCATGTGAAGTCGAACGCGATTGTGGTTGGCAATTCGTCGCAGATGCTGGGGGTGGGTGCGGGGCAGATGAACCGGGTTCAGAGTGTTCGGCTGGCGTTGGAACAGGCTGGGGATGCCTCGGTGGGTGCGGCGTTGGCAAGCGATGCGTTTTTCCCGTTCCCTGATTCGATAGATACGGCGGCGGCGGCGGGGATTTCGGCGATTGTTCAACCCGGCGGAAGTAAAAAGGATCAGGCGGTTGTGGAACGCGCGGACGAACTTGGGATCGCCATGTGCTTTACGGGAACGCGGCACTTTAACCACTAAACACTAGTCAAAATGGGGAAAATGGTGTAACCTACTCCTCAAACCTTTGCATCCAAGGAACTGAACATCATGAGCAACACTGGCCCTGGCCCTAACTCCCAACTTAACTTGGTGCTTTCTATCGTGGCACCAGTGATCGCGGTGATCGCGGTTCTTGTGTTGTATTTCACGAAGCCTCCCTTGGTTCCTGAATCGGCGCCTGCGGCTGTGAACACCACCGCAGCAAAGTTGCCTGATCCGGGCGTTGCAGTCGGAAACGCCCTGCCGGGTGCTGGTTCCAGCACCGGACCAGCGGCTGGCAGTGCTGGTGTCCCCGGGGGCCCCGGTGGTATGGGTATGGGTATGGGTATGGGTATGGGCATGGGAATGGGCAATGGCCCGCGGGGCGGGGGTGGCAAAGGTGGTCCCATGATGGGTGCCGATTCTTCAAAGTAAGTTGCTTTTGTGCGGCTGCTAGTCGAAGGCGTGTAATCAAGTAAACTTCCAGTCGCGATTCGCTTCTGGGAGTTTTTCTATGCCGGCACCTGTTGTTCTCAATGTTGGGTTTTACAACTATGTGCTGACAGACAAGATCATCGCGATGGTGAGTACCGAATCGGCTCCGATGCGGCGTATGGTTCAAGGGTTGCGGCAGTCTGGAAAAGTGATTGATGCGACTCAGGGGCGTAAGACCAAGTCTGTAGTTTTTACGATGAGCGGGGACGTTGTGCTTTCGGCGATATCGCAGGAAACCTTGGCGCGAAGGCTTAGCGAAGTAGACAACACGCCTGACGACGCAGAAGAGGCAGAAGAGTAGTTTGAAATGAGTTTGTTGCGAAGCCTTTTTGGTAGATTTCACCGTGATATCGGGATTGATCTTGGCACGGCCAACACTCTTGTTTATGTCGCCGGACGGGGAATTATTCTTCGTGAGCCGAGTGTTGTGGCGGTGAGCCAGGATGACGGGAAGGTCATTAAGGTTGGGGCAGAGGCCAAGCGGATGTTGGGGCGAACGCCCGCAAATATCGTTGCAGTTCGACCATTGAAGGACGGCGTTATTGCCGACTATGAACAGACCGAAGAAATGCTTCGGCACTTTATTGGCTCTGCGATTCGGGGCACAGTTTTTCGCACGACGGTCGTGGTCGGGATTCCTTCTGGCGTGACGGAAGTCGAGCGGCGGGCGGTTATCGAGGCAGCTCGAAAAGCGGGTGCGACGGCGGCATATGTTGTTGAGGAGCCGATGGCGGCGGCAATTGGGGCTGGGTTGCCAGTGGCGGAGCCGAGCGGTTCGATCATCGTTGACATTGGCGGTGGTACGACTGAGGTTGCAGTGATTTCGCTTGGCGGAATAGTTTCTTCAAAGTCGATTCGGACGGCTGGCGATGAGCTAGATGAGGCGATTATTAGCTATGTTCGGCGAGCGTTCAACCTTGCGATTGGGGATCGAACCGCGGAGCAGGTGAAGCTCGAAATTGGATCGGCGTACCCGTTAGAGCAGGAGATGGACATGGTGATCAAAGGGCGAGACTTGGTGACCGGGCTTCCCCGCTCAGCGGTTGTGACTTCTGAGGAAATCCGCACAGCGATTGCGGAGCCCATCCGCGAGATTGTCGATGCAATCAAGCTCACTCTTGAGGCATCTCCACCCGAGCTTGCTGGTGATGCGATGGAGAAAGGTATCTATTTGGCGGGTGGCGGAGCTCTTCTGAGAGGGCTTGATAAATTGATTTCACGGGAGACCCTGGTTCCAGTGCATATTGCCAACGATCCATTGAGCTGCGTCGCACTCGGGACGGGAATCATCGTCGAAGAGATGAACGAAAACGCTTTGATCCGAAAAATGCTTGAGAGGTCATCCCAGCCGTAAGAAAAGAGAACAAACCCCGCCCGGTGCTTTGGTTCGTAGGACTGATGTTCCTAGGGGTTGCGATTTCTTTCTTGCAAACTTCTCAGCGGAACGTCGGCAAGACTAGTCCGCTTGATCTGGTGGTTCGAACGATCTGCCAGCCGGTCGCGACTGCCTCAAACAAGACATACCTGGGAATTTCTGGTTTTCTTTCGGGCGCGATTCAGGGCGACAAGTATGCGCTTGAGAACGAACGGCTGAAGCGTCAGCTGGACGCTCTGAGCCTTTACGACGACCAGATCAAGGACTTGCAATTCCAGGTCGATTCGCTTCGACAGTTGATGGACTTGGAGAAGACGTTTGATCGGCCCAAGGTTCGGGCAGATGTCATTTATTATTCGGCGATTGAAGATCGCGTGACGATTGCGGCAGGCGCGGACAAGGGAGTTGAGGCCGGGATGGTGGTGGTTTGCGCGGCGGGGCTGGTAGGCCGAGTTCAGACCGTCGCACCGCATGAGTGCCAGGCGTTGTTGTTGACCGCTCCATCGTTCCAAATTGGGGCCACCGCTCGGGGCTACAATCCGTCCCCCTATGGATTGATTCGGGGCGATGATACAGAGACCTTGATCCTAGGGTTTCAAAACGAGAAGCCGCCGGTGAAAAGTGGTGACATCATTGAAACCAGCGGATTTTCGGAAAAGTTGCCGCGGGGAATTCCCCGTGGAATCGTCATCGGCCGGGTGCTCAGCACGGAGGCTCGACCTGAGGTTGGTGCTTCGCGGGCGATTGTCCTGCCCAAGGTGAATCCCGGAAATTTGCGCGAGGTGGTGATTATCAAGTGAAGAACCCGAGGCTGATTTGGGTAGCGATTGCCACGTTTTGGATTTGCGGAGGGCTGAACGAGGGGATTGCAAAAGACATCGCACTGTTCGGGGCTCAGCCCGACTTTCTGCTTGTTGCGACCGTTGTGGTTGGGATGCTCGCAGACCTGCGCGGGGCGGCGGTAGCGGGTTTTACGGGCGGATTCTTTCAGGGTGCAATCACTGGTGCAAATATGTGGCAGTACGTTGTCACGCGGCTGATTGTTGGCTGGATCAGCGGCTCTCTGATTGAGCTGAAGTTTCAGCGAAACTTTGTGATTGCGGCGGCGGCGTGCTTCATCGCAACAATAATCGCAGGGTTGGTCTTCTTGTTCTTAACCTCTCAGCCGAACATCCTAGGGAGTTTGAAGGATACACTTGTATCAGCGATGTACAACGCCGTTCTCGCCGCTCTGGTTTATGCACCAGTCGAAAAGCTGTCCGGCGTCAAAACGAGACAATAATCATGAGCGCACACCACGACGTCCTCGGCATGGCCCGCGAGCAGCTTAGCGTAGCGGCCAAATACCTCGACCTCGATGCAGGGCTGCATCAGGTTCTTTCGCGACCGATGAGGCAGCTCATCGTCAACTTCCCCGTCGTTTTGGATAACGGCGAGGTGATGTGCTTTGAGGGTTATCGCGTTCAGCACAACTCTTCGCGAGGGCCGACTAAAGGCGGAATTCGGTATCACCCCGATGTTGACGTTAACGAGACCACCGCTTTGGCGATGTGGATGACTTGGAAGTGTGCGGTTGTCAACATTCCTTATGGCGGCGCGAAGGGGTCGGTGAAGGTTGATACGAAGCAGTTTAGTCGTCGAGAGATCGAGAAGCTCACTCGACGCTATGTGACCGAGATCAACATGATTCTTGGCGAGCGAAGCGACATACCGGCACCAGACATTGGCACGAACGCTCAGACCATGGCTTGGATTATGGACACCTTCTCGATGCAGAAGGGCTACACCGTTCCCGGCGTCGTCACCGGAAAGCCGGTCGACCTAGGTGGCTCGCTTGGGCGGGTTGAGGCTACTGGTCGCGGCGTAATTGTTGCTACCGAAGAGGCGGCGAAGACGATGAATATGAACCTGGGCGGGGCCAAGGTGGTTGTTCAGGGGTTTGGAAACGTTGGTGCGACGGCAGCGAAGATTGCCGAGGAGCATGGAGCGACGGTAGTTGGAATTTCGGACGCCGTTGGTGGAATTTATAACCCGAAGGGTCTTCCGATTGCGGAGCTGACGAACCGCTACGCGGGACGCGAAGGCGGAATTCAGGAGTACAAAGACGCCGAGAAGGTGACGAATAAGGAACTGCTTGAGCTGGATTGCGACATCCTCATTCCGGCGGCGATTGCGGCACAGATCGACGAGTCGAACGCGAACAAGATCAAGGCGAAGCTGTTGGTTGAAGGTGCAAACGGACCTTGTACATTTGAGGCCGACAAAATTCTTCACGATCGCGGTGTTCACGTTGTGCCGGATATTCTGGCTAACGCAGGTGGCGTTGTTGTCAGCTACTTCGAGTGGGTTCAGGACCTTCAGAACTTCTTCTGGGAAGAGGATCGGGTTAACGACCAGCTCACGAAGATCATGCAGCGGGCCTATGGCCAGGTTGACGCGACGATGCGCCAGCACAAGACGGATATGCGAACTGCGGCGTTGATCATCGGCGTGAAGCGGGTTGCGGATGCGACCGTTCGGCGCGGCATCTTCCCCTGATCGTTCTGTTTTTGTTACCCCGCTTTGTTCTCAAAGCGGGGTTTTGTTATTTTGCTTTGACCCGGTTGTTCTTTGGGTTGTGTTCTAGTTCAACAAGACCGAGCTGTTCCATAAGGGGCGGAACGTACATTCCGAATCGGCCTCGGAAACCTTTTTTCTGACCATACCAACCGCCAACAGGGTTTGATTCGGATCGACCCCAGGCTTCGAGCGTGCCGGGCTTTGCTTCTTTTTGTTCATCGGCAGCGCCGAGGTCCATCCAGTCGCCGTGTTCTTTGAGCATTGCGTGGCAATCTTCGATGCACCGCCAGAGGTAGTGGAGCGTTGTCGAGCCGACTTTGCAGACGAGAATGTCTCCGTCGCGGTACATCGTGTATTCCGAAGTTCCTGGCGCAGTTTTGAGTTGCCAGGGGTTCTCTTTTGTCCCAGTTTCTGCCATGTTGCTATCATATCAGGCTTTGCTTCGTCGATCAAGTTAAGAGTTGGTCAAGTATTCTAGTTCCATGCGTTTTCAGGATCAGGTTGTGATTGTTACGGGTGCTAGTCGGGGGATCGGAAGGACGATTGCAGAGGCTTTTGCGGCGGAGGGGGCGAAGGTGGCTTGTATTGCGACGACCCTGGAAGGGGCTAACCGGACGGCGGACGCGATTGGCGGCAAGGGGTATGCCTGTGATGTCTCTTACACTGCTTCGGTTGAAGAGGTTTTCTCGGCCATCGCCGCTGATCTAGGGACGCCTTCGGTTTTGGTGAACAACGCAGGGATTACTCGGGACACGCTGATGCTTCGGATGAAGGATGAGGACTGGGATCGGGTTTTGGAGGTCAATTTGAAGGGGGCTTTTGTGACTTCTCGAACGGTTGCAAAGCCGATGATGAAGGCTCGGTACGGGCGGATTATTAACATTACGAGCGTGATTGGGTTGCATGGCGGGGCGGGGCAGGCGAACTATGCGGCGGCGAAGGCGGGGCTGATTGGGCTTACGATGACGATTGCGAAGGAGTTTGGGTCGCGTGGGATCACTTGTAACGCCGTTGCACCGGGGTTCATCGAGAGCGATATGACCGAGGCTTTGCCGCAGGAGTTCAAGGATGATGTGATGAAGCGGGCTCCGGCGGGGCGCCTCGGGACTCCGGCGGACATCGCTCCGGCCGTGTTGTTCTTGGCGTCGGCAGATGCGGCGTATGTGACAGGGCAGACGCTGACGGTGGACGGCGGGCTGTTTTTGTAGGGTCTTGGCTTGCGGACGTGTGTAGAGTAGAAGGGGCAGTTTAGGTTCAACGGCTGTCTTCTTTGGCCGGAATGTGGGGCAGTAAGGGGCAGTCTCTTGGCGGCTCGGGGCGGGCGGCGTGTGGAGAGTTTATTGGGCGCGTTAGGTTCAATTCGGTGTTGCGCTGGGTCCAAAGATGGGCGCGAAAGGGCGCGGTTTGTTGGGCAGTTTCTGCCACAGTAGCACTGTGGCTGGGAGGCGGTTAGAGCCCTGGTTTCTTCAGCGGCGTTCAAAATATTGAGCATCACTTACTAGGCGAAGTTTCGGGGTGGTTGTCAACCATGTGACTTTAATTTTGGGGTTCCCCGCCGGGTCCCAAAATGCCAAGCCCCTGGCAAAGCGCCGACCTCGCCACATTCGTTCTGAGGTCAGCACTTCACCGGGTCCCGTGCCACCTCGGGGCGGGAATGCCCCGAGGGAAGGTCACCTTAGGCAGATACGTGAGGAGCAATGCACTTCAGCATTGCGCTCAGACCGAAGACAAAGATGAAGTCAACGAGGTGAGTGGCCAGCCATGCAAATGCTCGCCGGAAGGCCGCGCGAACTTCCGGGGTGAGCGCGAAGCCGCCGAGTAACACGTGGTTATGCGGTGGTATTGGTGACGTTAGAATCAAGATTGCCAGGGCGGCGATCGTGAATGTGGCCCCGATTCTGGCCGCGCTGCCGAAACAGGTGACAAGAGCGTTGGCGAATTCGGGCACCAGGATTTGACGAGCCGCTCTGAGAGCGGCGAGTTTTTTGATTTTGATCAGCGTTAATGCTCGTTTCATGAGTTTATCCCGGCTCTGGCTTGCGGGCCCTGCAAACCAAAGCAGTTGAGATTCAATTTATCGAGTACGCAGAATCTCTGGCTACACACGAAGCTCACGCGTATGCTTCGTATGTCTCCTAACGTACAAAAAGCCTTAGGTAACATCCGTCAACACCAATGCACCGGCTGTTCTTAGATCTAGGTCCGGAACCTCTTATGGACTTCAAGAAGTTCATAGAAACTCGCGGCCACAATGCGTTCGTGGGAACGCAATTGAGCCATGCGATTGGACATTCGGATCGTACGAGAGCGGTCGCCGTTCTCAAGTGTCTTCGTGAAGAGAAACTTATCGCAACCGACAAGTCTGAGCGACCCTATCGGCATCGCGTGATTGATTTGGAGGGACTTCTCGCGGTTCTCAATGCAGCCATTTGCGGAAACCCGACTAAGGCAGTTGGCGAACTGAACACTTACCTTGACTGGCTCGAGAGCAAGGTGCGTCATGTCGATCTGTTAGGGTTAGATCGGGGCGCGAGGGATATGGAGCTCGGTTCGCGATTCGTGATGCCGGAGGCGCGTAGCGGGGAGAGACGGGATGTGGACAAAGATGATCCGTACCGACTGGGTCAGCAGAGTTCGGCACGGTCGGTGGCCGATGCACTGACTGACTTTCCGGTCGCTCTGATTTCGGGTTCGGCGGGGATGGGGAAAACGACGTTGCTAAAGGCATTGGTGCAGCGCGATATCGAGGCAGCGAGAGGGGGAGGCAGCGAGGCGCGCGTGCCGGTGTTCTTGCGCTTTTCCGATCTGAGCAATTTGAATGACATCCAGGAGAGCCTCGTTTTGGCGGTCAGCCAGGGCAAGGAGTTGGTTCGGAATGCGGTTGCTTCCGGCCGAGCAAACATCTATTTTGACAGCTTTGATGAGTTTCACGGAGGTACAGGCGGGGTTGCGACGCGCGCCAGTTTGGCAAGGAAGTTGGTGGAGTGGACACGGGAAATGGGCGGGAACCAAATCCGCATGACCTCGCGAGGTGAGGCGGTGGATGTATTTAAGGCAGGATGGCGTGAACGGTGCCACCTCGCGCTGATGCCGCTGGACGATACTCGGAAAGGAGAGAACGGGCGAACCCCGATGGAGCACTTAGTGCGTGAGTACGCGAAGTTGATCTGCGGCTTGGAGCGCTTTAGCGCCTCGAGCGAGGACAAAGTTTGGCGGCGGGTGAGCGAGTTCCGCCGGTCAGACTCTTCGGCTCGGGAGATGCTCGGGGTGCCGTTGCTCGCGACATTGCTGGTGGTGTTCTTTGCGAAGTATAAGAAGCAACCTCGAAACCGATCAGAGTTGTACGAAGGAATTTGCGAGCTTCTTTTCGATCGAGAGCCAGGGAAAGCGAGCGATGTTCCGACTTGGGAAGTCGTTTCGGCGTTGTTAAGTGGCTTTTGTTTGGATGCATTCGCTGGTCTCAAGGGGGCGGAATGGTATGAAGGGAAGCCAGGGCAGATTGCTCGAACATCGCTTGACTCATATTTGAAATCGGCGATTCCAAACGTATTAGAGAGAGATAAGTGGCTGAAATCGCTTGCCGCGCGGTGTCCGATTCTAGAGTTTGAGGACAATATTTTCCGATTTCGGCACTTGTCGATTGCGGAGTATCTGGCGGCCGAGGCACTGGTTGACCGGGATTTGGCAACGACCGGTCATGGGGTGGAGGTGCTGTTCTCTCATCGAACGGAGCCGCGTTGGGTGAACTTAATTTCATTGGCGGTGGGCATTAAGGCACTTGTGGCACCACCGGAGGCGGCAACTTGGATTGAGGACGGTCTGGTGTGCGTTCAGGATAACAATGTGCCGGATGTGGCCTTGCTGGCTTGGAGAGAAGCGCGCGGGAATCCTACGCTTGATCCCGTGTTTGATCCCGATCTCAAGCTGTACGCGTGGCTGTTTGCGGGGACGATTTGCGGGAAAAATGCTGGTCTCACATTTGACGCGTTGGATCGGGATGATCCCTTGGCGAGGTTAAAGAACCTGACGACGCTCGACCTAAATAGCACTCAGGTGAGCGAGTTGGAACCGCTTAGGGGGCTGACGAAGTTGGAGTGGCTCAATCTGGATAACACTCAGGTGAGCGAGTTGGAACCTCTGAGGGCGCTGACGAAGTTGACGATGCTCGGCCTGAATAACACTCAAGTGAGCGAGTTGAAACCGCTGATGGAACTGACGGAGTTGATGGTGCTTATCTTAGCCGACACACAAGTGCGCGAGTTGGAACCGCTGAGGGTGCTGACGAAATTGAGGACGCTCTTACTGATACGGACTCAGGTGAGCGAGTTGGAACCGTTGAGGGGACTGACGGAGTTGCGTACGCTCTTCTTGAGCGAAACTCAAGTGAGCGAGTTGGAACCGCTGAGGGCGATGACGAAGTTGACGATGCTCGATCTGCTTAACAATCGTTTGAATAAAGGGGAACTCGAGTGGTTGTATAAGGTCCACCATAAGCGGAGGCAGCAGTGTCAGATCCATTGGGTGCCTCCGTGGAGTGGAGAGGAGTGAGGGGCATGCCGTCCGGGTTTTCGGGTATCCACTCAGCGGGCGGGAGTGGCGGGGGATTTTTTGCTGACCTCGATGGTCAGCAAAAAACGAGAGCCATCTAGTGGTAGAGGTATTCTAGACTCACGCGCGCGGGCTCTTTTTGAACCTCTTTTGAACCTACGAAAAGGGATTCCGTTCGGAGGGAAATGAATGCTGAACAGTTTTGAGACGAGGAGTTTGTTGGATGTGGGGGGTAAGAGTTATGCTTACTACTCGCTGAAGTCGCTGGAGAAGCGCGGGTTCCGGGTGAGCCGGCTTCCGTACTCGTTGCGGGTTCTGCTTGAGAACCTTTTGCGGCTTGAGGATAACAAGTCGGTTTTTAAGGCTGATATTGAAGCTTTGGCTTCTTGGAGCGCAGCGGCTGAGCCTTCAAAGGAGATTAGTTTTACTCCGGCACGGGTTATTTTGCAGGACTTTACGGGCGTCCCTTGCGTGGTGGACCTGGCGGCGATGCGGGATGCGATGGCGGCTTTGGGCGGCGATCCGACGAAGATCAATCCTTTGCAGCCGGTTGAGTTGGTTATCGACCACTCGGTTCAGGTGGATGCTTACGGCTCGGAAGCGGCTTTGCTGATTAACCGCGACCTAGAGTTTGAGCGCAATCAGGAGCGATATGAGTTCCTGAAGTGGGGCCAGAAGGCCTTGAACAACTTCCGTGTCGTTCCTCCGAACACGGGAATTGTGCACCAGGTGAACCTTGAGAACCTTGCGCGGGTGACGTTTGTGAATGAAGCGGGGGTGGCTTATCCGGACACCTTGGTGGGTACCGACAGCCACACCACGATGATTAACGGCCTTGGCGTATTGGGCTGGGGCGTGGGCGGAATCGAGGCGGAGGCGGCGATGCTTGGCCAGCCGGTGACGATGTTGATTCCCCAGGTCATTGGTTTCAAGCTTTCGGGCAAGCTTAAGGAAGGCACAACGGCTACTGACCTCGTTTTGACGGTGACTCAGATGCTTCGGGCGCGGGGCGTGGTTGGTAAGTTTGTTGAGTTCTTTGGGCCTGGGCTAGAGACGATGCCGCTTGCGGATCGGGCGACGATTGCGAATATGGCTCCGGAGTACGGCGCGACTTGTGGAATCTTCCCGGTTGATGCGGAGGCTCTGCGGTACATGCGGCTGACGGGTCGTTCGGAAGAGTCGATTGCTTTGACCGAGGCTTATTACCGGGCTCAGGGGATGTTCTGGGAGCCGGGGGCTCCTGATCCGGAGTTTACGGATGTTTTGACGCTTGATTTGTCATCTGTTGAGCCTTCGGTGGCTGGACCCAAGAGGCCGCAGGATCGGCTTGTTCTTTCGGAAATTCGGTCGAACTTTGCGACGACGTTTAAGGATCAGATCGCTACGGCGGCTTCGGCCGGTGGGGTTGAGCGCGGGCTTAGCACTTTGACCGAGGCTGAGGCTGAGGCAAATGCTGCGGTTGGTTCGGTTGGGCATGGCTCGGTGGTCGTTGCGGCGATTACTTCTTGTACAAACACCTCGAACCCTTCGGTTCTTTTGGCGGCAGGTTTGGTGGCTAAGAAGGCGGTTGAGAAGGGTCTTGATGTGAAGCCTTGGGTGAAGACTTCCTTGGCTCCGGGGTCGCGTGTGGCGGGGGATATCTACCGTGCGGCGGGCTTGCTGGAGTACATGGAGGCGCTGAATTTCCACATTGTTGGGTACGGCTGTACGACTTGTATTGGGAACTCGGGGCCGTTGCCGCAGGCGATTAGCGACAAGGTTAATAAGGAAAACTTGGTCGTCACCTCCGTGCTTTCGGGGAACCGGAACTTTGAGGGGCGAATTGGGCCGGACATTAAGGCGAACTACTTGATGTCGCCGCCGCTGGTTGTGGCTTACGCTTTGGCCGGGACGGTGAACATTGACTTGAATACCGACCCGTTGGGCGCTGGTTCGGACGGTTCGCCGGTCTATCTGAAAGACATTTGGCCGACTCAGCACGAGGTTGCGGAGGCGGTTGCGGGGGCGGTTACAACGGGCTTGTTCAACAAGCACTATGCCGACGTTTTCAAGGGCGACGAGAAGTGGCAGGCGATTGGGGTTGAGGGGTCTGACCGGTTTGGTTGGGATTCCTCGTCGACCTATATTAAGAATCCTCCTTACTTTGAAGGGATGTCGGCTACGGCGCCTTCTTCGGTTTCTGACTTGCACGGGATGCGGGCTTTGGCGGTTCTCGGGGATTCGATTACTACGGATCACATCTCGCCCGCCGGGTCGATTAAGGCGAATACTCCGGGCGGCCAGTTCTTGATCTCGCGAGGGGTTGAGGCGAAGATGTTCAACTCTTATGGCTCACGGCGGGGGAATGATGATGTGATGGTTCGAGGGACGTTTGCGAACGTTCGGCTTCGCAACCAGCTCGCTCCGGGGACGGAGGGTGGGTACACCACTTATCTGCCCACGGGTGAGGTTGAGTTCATCTACGACGCGGCGGTTAAGTATAAGGACGCTGGCACTAAGCTGTTCATTATCGCGGGCAAGGAGTACGGTTCAGGGTCGAGCCGGGACTGGGCGGCGAAGGGGACGTTTATGCTTGGCGTGAAGTCGGTTCTGGCGCAGAGCTTCGAGCGGATTCACCGGTCCAACTTGGTTGGCATGGGCGTTTTGCCGTTGGAGTTCGTGGATGGGGCTTCGAAGGAGTCTCTCGGTTTGACAGGGCACGAGGTGTTCGATCTGGAAGGTCTTTCTGCAGCAGTGGCCTCTGAGTTTGCCGGTGGTAAGGTGCTGACGATGAAGGCGACGGCGACCGATGGGTCGGTGAAGGAGTTCCCGGTTCGAGTTCGAATCGATACTCCGCAGGAGACCCAGTACTACGTCCATGGCGGGATTCTGCAGTATGTTCTGCGGTCGCTTTTGAACGGCTAATTGGCGTAGAAGCGTGTGGAGCTGTTCTGACGTGGAACATAATACGATAGGGACAGCTCCAAATATAATATGAGTTCGGACGAGAAAATTGTAGCGATTGCAGAGAAGGCACTTGATGATGCCCGTCTTCGTGCTTTCTCCTCCCGGACTACGATTCTCGCCGCAGATGGGCAGTATTTGGTTCGAGTTGCGGCCGACGGAACTAAGAAGCGCGTTCGCAAACTAAAGGGATCGCTGCGGCGGATAGCAAAGGGCACTGTTCTCCGATTGAAGTGAGTGAAAAACGTCGCGTCCGCGTGTTTATTGGTCCTAACGGCTCGGGTAAGTCGACGATCGCGAAGAGCATCCTGAGTTCATTTCCTGCTCCGTTTGTGAATGCGGACGAGATTGAGCAGGCATTGTCAACATCGAGACGGGTCTCGCTTCCTCAAGATTTAAGTTGGTCGCGAGAGGAACTCTTTTCGTTTCTAAACAGCTCGACACAGTTCTCGCTTGGAAACTACCCAAGCCCGGACGGGCTTTTTATCGAGACTGACGAAGAGTTATTTTTAAATTCTAACCAATCACCCAGCTATCTATCTGCTGCGCTGGCGGAGTTCACACGCCTCAAGTATCGTGAGCATGGACTAACCTTTGCATTCGAGTCTGTTTTCTCGCATCCAAGCAAACTATCAGAACTGAGTTCACTTGTTCAAAGTGGCTACCGAATCTACTTGTATGTCGTTTGTCTTGCAGACGTTGAGATGAACTTGGAGCGTATTGGGATTCGAGTTGAGCAAGGTGGACACAATGTGGCAGCAACGAAGGTCCGAGATCGTTACGAACGATTCATAGAGCTCTTGCCGGAAGCTTTGCAATATGCTTACCGAGCTTTCATCTTCGACAATTCGCTTCCACAGGCTGAATGCGCCCATTTCGCAACATATACGGGTGACTCGGGAGAGCTATTGTTCGTCGAAGATTGGGTACCCGAGTGGTTTATTCGCGCATTTGGGTCGGCATTTGTGGCGAGTGAAGGCACGCTCGGAGAGAGCCTTGAAGACCACATACGACGCCTAAACGGGTGATATGAACGTGAATCCGGATCGATACTCCGCAGGAGATTCAGTATTACGTTCACGGCGGGATTCTGCAGTACGTTCTGCGGTCGCTTCTGAACGGCTAAAGCTCTTCTTCTTGCGCGTCTAGGTCGGCTTCCTCTTGTCGGATTTTGTGGAGTCGATCTAGTCGGGTAGGGTCGTCGATGAGGTCGAGGAGCTCGGTGAGGGCGGAGTCGATGACAAGCCAATCGAGGCGGTCTTGCTGGCGGATGATGATCCCTCTGACGTCTAGCCAGTCCCGCTCTCTTCCCGCAAAGGTCTTCATGATGATGAGGTCCGAGGCTGAAAGCGTGTTAAAGGTATAGCCTGGGAGGTATTCCAGTGGAACCGCGCGCTGGAACATTGCTTCTTCGTATGGGAAGCCAGCGAGCCCGATGTCCACTCCGATTCCGTTGACCTCTAGGAGTAGAACACGGTGGTCAAGGGCGTGTGATTTTGCGGTAGGAATTCGTCCCTGGAATTCACTAAGAATGAGATCGATGACTGCTTCTTCGTTGACGAATCCGGTGAGGATGGAAAGGTCAACGTCGGTCGTAATCCTCGGCTCGCCCCAGTGGCCGACTGTGAGTCCTCCAATGACGACGTTAGGTATATCGTGTTGATCAAGGAATTCGATCAATCGCTTTGCCACGTCAAAGAGTTCGATCATTACCAAGCTTTCTGTAGAACTCCTCTAGGCCGGATGAAGTAGTTTTTGGTCTTCGTTCGATGTAATAGGTCGCCAGTCCGGCAAATGCCCGAAACGCCTGCTGGGTGTCAGTATCGCGAATCTCTTGGCGGCGGATTTTCTCGAGGAACGCCCCTCGAACTTTCCATTCATCCACCCAGGCTTGAACCATTTCGCGTCGTTCGGGGGTCATGGGGTTAGTTTACATCGGTTCTCGGATGTACGATACTCTCCATTCGTCCAACGATTGATTAGTAGGTTCCCTTCACTTCATTGAGGCAAAGCGGCTAATCTATTCCCAACATGTTGAAAGTTGGATTGGTCGGCTGCGGATTTATGGGGTCGATGCATGCGA
Source organism: Fimbriimonas sp. (assembly GCA_965248555.1). Lineage (GTDB taxonomy): Bacteria > Armatimonadota > Fimbriimonadia > Fimbriimonadales > Fimbriimonadaceae > Fimbriimonas. The sequence goes on from CBDFJP010000002.1 coordinate 1,999,542, forward strand.
ATGTTTATTCGGCGGTGGATGAGGCTTCGTTGGTGGGGGTTTTTGATTTGAACCCGGAGAAGGGGAAGTCTTTTGCCGAGAAGCATGGCGTGAAGTGTTTTGCTTCGCTTGAGCAGCTTTTGGGCGAAGTAGAGGCGGTGGATATTTGTTTGCCGACCTATTTGCATAAGGATTTCACTGTCCAGGCAGCGAACGCCAAGAAGCACGTGCTGTGTGAGAAACCGATGGCTTTGACCGTAGCTGACGCCGAGGCAATGAAGGCGGCGGCGGAAGAGAACAATGTTCGGCTGATGATCGCGCACTGCATTCGGTTCTGGCCGGAGTATGCGATGTTGAAGCAGATTGCTTTGACGGGCAACTTGGGCGACCTTTTGAGCATCAACATGACTCGCTACGGCGAGTTTCCGCATTGGGGCAGTGACAACTGGCTGGCGGATGAGAGCAAGGCAGGGGGCGGGGCACTGGATATGCACATCCATGACACCGACTTTGCGATGTACTTGCTGGGCAACCCGAAGGAGATTTTCTCGCGGGGGACGGTGGATGAGAAGGGCGTAAGCCACATCTTCTCGACCTTTGTTTATGACAAGGCGGTTTGCCATCTGGAAGGCGGTTGGAACATGCCTCCACAGACTCCGTTTAAGATGGCCTTTCGGGCGGTTTTTGAGCAGGGCGCGGTGATTATGGATGGCGGGCCGATGACGATTTATGAGAAGGGCAAGGATCCTTATGTGCCGGAGTTCCCAAAGATGGCGGCGGCGGGTGGCGGAAACATCAGCGACCTGGGCGGCTATTACCATGAGATCAAGCACTTTGTGGATCGAGTGACGAGCGGCAAGCCGTTTGACGTGACGACGCCGGATACTTCGATTGCTTCGCTTCGGATGACGCTAAAAGAGATAGAATTGTCGAAGTCTTAATGCTTCGTCGTCGCCTTTTTGTTCTTGCTTATCTGTCGCCTGCGGTTTTGCTGTATGCGCTGTTTGTCGGCGTTCCGCTGATCCAGACGTTCTATTACTCGATGTTCCGGTGGAAGGGGCTGTCGAAGAAGATGACGTTTGTGGGTTCGAAGAACCTGGTTTCGGTTGCGCAGGACGAGGTGATGCACAAGGCGGCGGTGAACCAGTTCTTGCTGCTGGTTTGTGGCGGGCTACTGCTGATTGGGTTCAGCGTGGCGATTGCTCACGCTTTGTCTCAGCCTACTCGGTTGGCGCGGAGTGTCCAGACGGTGATGCTGTTTCCGCAGGTGGTTTCGATCGTTGTGGTCGGGATTATGTGGTCGTTCTTGTTTAATCCCCGCTTTGGAATTACACAGGCGTTGGGTTGGCCCCGGCTGGAAAACGGTGTGCTGGGCACGGCGGGATGGGCGAATGCGGCAGTACTGTTGGTGTTCTTCTGGCACGCGATTGGGTTTTATGTGATGCTGTTTGGGGCAGGGATTAAGAACATTGACGGTGAGGTGTTGGAGGCAGCCCAGCTCGATGGCTCGGGGGGCTGGCACCGGTTTAAGAACGTGACTTGGCCGCTGTTGTGGTCAGTGAAGAAGGTCGCAGTGGTTTACGTGGTTGCGAACGTTATGGGCATGTTTGCGATTGTGAAGTTGCTGACCAAGATGGGACCGGATAACTCGACACAGTCGATTTTGACGCTGGTTTATCAGCGCGGCTGGGATGAATCTCAGATGGGGCAGGCGGCAACTATGGCGGTTTATGGGTTTATTGTCGCGATGGCTCTGGGCGGGCTTGCGACTTTGGCGATTGGGCGCAATCCGGAGAGGTCGCGATGAATCGGTTTTTGGGTCAGCTTCTGCTTTTGGTCTTTTTGATCTCGATTGTGGGGCCGTTTGTTTGGGTTTTGTTAACCGCGTTTAAGAGCGGGGCGGATATTCTGGCGTCGCCTTGGTCCTTGCCGACAGACCTGTCGCAGGGCTCGAAGAACTTCTCGGTGGCCTGGGGCGAAGGGGGGTTTGCGAAGAACTTTGTGAATTCGCTGATTATTACGATTGGCACTTTGGCAATCTTGATTCCGGTGGGGTCGATGGCGGCTTATGTGCTGGCGAAGTATCCGTTTAAGGGGTCCAAATTCATTTTGGGCGGATTCATGGGCGGGCTGATGTTCCCTAACTTTTTGGTCATTGTTCCCCTGTTCTTGTTGGTGGATAAGCTCGGGTTGCTAAACACGAAGATCGGCTTGATCTTGGTTTATGTGGCTTACTCGCTGGCGTTTACAGTGTTTGTTTTGCACGGCTTTTTCCAGGCTTTGCCGGGAGAACTGATGGAGGCGGCGCGGCTTGATGGGTGTTCAGACAACGCGACTTTTTGGAAGGTGATGCTGCCTTTGGCGAAGCCGGGGGTTCTGGTTGTGGCGATTTTTAACCTGATTGGGTTGTGGAACGAGTATCCGCTTGCTCTGGTGCTGGCGAATACGCCGGACTTTACGACTTTGCCGGTTGGGGTTGCAAATTTGACTGAGAATCAGCAGTATGCGGGGGACTGGGGGGCGCTGTTTGCGGGGATTGTCATCGTGATGATTCCGGTGATGGTGGTGTACTTGATCTTCCGAGAGCAGATTCAGAAGACGATGCTTGCGGGGGCACTGAAGGGTTGAGCGGTTGGCGGTGAGCTGTTCCGTGCTTTTTTAACCGTGTTAGTTGGCATAAGAATTGCCTACAATAGAGTTGTGATGAAAAATCGACTTGCCGTCCTTGGACTGGCATCCTTTGGTCTTATTGGTGCGGCAAACGCTCAGCTTGCTGTGAGTGGTGGATTCTTCTCCGCCAACGATTCGGCGGTCCGCAACGTTTTTGGAAGCAACACGTTCTCCTGGGGTATCGGCCTGGGTCGCGCAGATCGGGCAAACCGAAATGGCGGCGGCTTTGACCTGGTTGGTTTGAGCCTTAGTGCTCCTGGCAACCGGTTCTCGACCTTTGGCGCAACCTACGGTTGGGAGTTTCAGAGTGGGCAGGATTCGAACACGATGACCTACTTCCGGGCGAACACGGGTATGTCCTACTATGACTTTAGCCTTGGCGCACCTTTGACTCCGGCGGCAGATCGGTACATCCGACCGATTACCACGTTTGAGGCTGGTGTGGTTCTTAGCAAGCAGCTTACGCTGTCTGCTCAGTACCTGTTGATGCCGGACGCCGGAAACTTGAATTTCAGCGGTTTCCGCGTCCAGGCAATGTTCTCGTTCTCTCGCTAAGCGGTTTCTTCGCTGAACTTGAGATGAATTCCCCGCTTCTGGATTTCTTCCACGAAGCGGGTTCCAGAAAGGGCGAGCTCGTACCTGAGCGCGCCATTTTCTAGTTTTCCGTTGGCGGCATCGATGGCGTAGATTGCGAGGGAGAATCCGGTGAGGCGCTCCATGCTGGTAAAGCCGGTAGTTTCACACTGTTTGTCGTGAATGTCGATCTGGAGCTTCTTCTTAGCCCCGCCTATTGATCCGACGCCGACTGCGCGGATGATGCACTGATCGAGGTCTTTGATTTTGGCGAGTTCTTCGCCGAAGACTCGGCACCAGACGTCTTTTGGACGGACTTTGACGCCTTTAACTTCGACTTCGTCTTCGCGCCAGAGGCCGAAGTCTTTGTAGAGCCTCATTGCGTAGCAGTGGCCGGGGAAGCGGAAGGTTTTGTACTCGTAGTTGGTGACTTTGCCTTGGAAGGAGTAGGGGGCCATGCTGGTTCCGCCGGAGGTGACGAAGGCTTCCATTTCTCCGAGTTCATCGACTACTAGGGTCTCGAGCTCGGTAAGGGTATCGACCATTTGTATCTCGTTATCGCGGAGGACTACGGCTTGGTAGTCGTATTCGGTAACGAGGCCTTCGACGTTAAAAGTGACCTTGTAGTTGAGAGGCTTGACGGGGTTTTGAGGAAGGACTCCGCAGTAGAGCTTAACCGAGTCGGTGGTATCAAGGTTCTCGATGAGCCAGCAACCGAGGGAGTTGACGAGGCCGGGGGCGAGTCCGCAGTCGGGGACGAGGGTGACTCCGGCGGCTTTGGCGGCATCGTTCAAGGCCAAAGTTTCCATGGTCACGTCGGTGTTGCCGCCGAGATCGCACATGGAGGTTCCGGTCGCGATGGCGACTTTTGCGATGGAGGGGTGCATGTAGTAGGGCACGCAGGACAGGAGGACGTCGGCTTCGGCAAGCAGTGCCGTAAGCGAGGCTTCGTCTTTGGCGTTGGCTTGGGCGGCGGTGCAGGCATTGGAGCCGACGAGTTTGTTGACTCGGTCGGCGGATTTTTGGGCCTGTTCGAGGCTGACATCGGCGAGGGTGATGGACTCGGCGTCGGCGAATTTGGCGAGGTCGTATGCGGCGGCAGTGCCTTGCATACCTGCTCCGAGGATGACGTATTTAGCTTTCATTTTTGGGGTCCTACAACGCCTTTGTAGCGGGACAAAGAATCTGCGTTTCTCACCTAAATTATCCCGATATTCCGGGCGAGCAGATGGGTTTTTACCGTCCGTTAAGATAACCTGACGTGAAACGGTATTGAAACACGTTCGTTGGATAACTCTGGATGCAGGTCAGGATTACTGACCTTTTTGAGGATAAGGATGAAAATGAGACTTTCTAAGATGTTTGGGGCAGGAGCTTTGGCTCTACTGATGTGTTCGGCGGGTATGGCGCAGGATGCTCCGAAGTTCACTACAGCGGATTTGGAGAAGATGGTGGCGGAGATCACGAAGTATCTGCCCGAGGATCCCCGGCTCGCATATCCGGTGAAGTGCGTTGTTGAGCAAAACGTGGACGTGAATGCGAACGCTTCGGCGTTCTACCCAGATCCGAACAAGAAAACCGGGAAGCCGACGGCTCGTATGACCGTTTTCACGGGACTGTTTACTTGGATGAACAACGATATGCGACTCGTCCGGGCGGTCGTTGCTCACGAGCTGGCACACCTTTCTAAGAAGCACTTGGGATCGGGGATGAAGGCGGCAGATCTGGACCTAATCTTCACCCGGCAGCAGGAGTATGAGGCCGACGCCACAGGCGCGGCCGTGCTCGAGAAGTGTGGATATTCGCGGAAGGATATGACGGATATGCTGCTTCGGCTCGGCGAAGTGAGCCGCAAGGCTCCAGCAAGCGTGAAGGTGATGGGTGACCACGCAGATTGCCAGCGACGAGCGGCGGCGGTGGATAAGAGCAATTTGGTTCTTCGGTCAATGGTTTCGTTCACGACCGGCGAGTCTTACATGGACGTCCGGGCTTACAACAAGGCGAAGGAGCAGTTTGACAAGGCGGTTGAGCAAGCACCAGATTTTTATGAGGCAAAGTTCAATGCGGCTCAGGCAGCGTTGCTTTTTTACTACGACGTTCTGACGCCGGGTGTCCGAGATGCTTGGTACCAACCGGATTTTGGCGCGAGTTTCTATCTGCCTCCTCACCTTCCGAAGCCGCCGGTTGTAAATGATCAAGATCGTGACAACTACACGGATGCTCTGAAGCGGATTCGGGTCGCTGCGTTGCAGCTTAAAGCGCGCCAAGAGGCGACTGAGCTTCTTGGTCTTGCGTTAGTTCTTGAGCCAGATGGCAAGGCGTCGGTGATCTCGGAAGGGATCAAGACTCTCGAAAAGGCACTGACGACGGCGGTGACCCCGGACGATCGGCTTCGCATTTCGAACAACCTTGCGATTGGCTACCAACGGCAAGGAAACGTCAGCACCGCGATTGACAAGATGTTTGCTGAGCAGAAGAAGTCGACACGGTATAACGCCTACCTCGCGGCGAATCTGGGTGCTCAGAAGCTGCCGGCTAAGATCAAGGGAACCGAGGCGAAGACCGCACTGAACGTGCTGTACACCTACCTCAGCAACACGAGCGATAAGGCGACTGGCTACACATCGGTCAAGAAGTCCTTCGAGGATTTGAAGAAGCGCCTGAATGTAACGACGAAGGAAATTGTGCGGCAGGGGATTCCGATCTGCACGGCATTTTCGCTGACCGATGGCGGACGCACCGTCTTCATGCTCGACCCGTTTGAGAAGTATTACCGCAGCATTGGGGCGCTCGAAGCCATCCAGAGTTACAGTAACAAGTTCTCGAGCCTGTTGGAGTTTGTTTGGCAGGGCGGAAACTTTACGATTCTGACCGACAAGCAGTACGACGAGAATGACAAGAACGACGGCAAGATCACTCCAGAGCTGGTCAAAACTCTCGAAGTCATCCGGGTCACGAGCTACAACCCAGGTGCGTTTGTCGAAATGCGATCGAAGGATGACAAAGTCAATGTGACCTTCAAGGTGACGGTAGGTATGTCGATTGAGGAGTTCAACAAGTTCATTGATTCGGCAAGCGGGCAGGCGCGGCAATTGACCCGAAATGCGGCGATGGAGGAGTGGATTTACTTCCAGGGGCTGAACTTTGGCATCTTCATCAAAGATAAAAAAGTTGCCGGTGTCACGGTTTGCCCGTTGATTGCTCCCGAAGATTGATTAGGCCGAATTGAAAAACGACGACCCCAAGCGAGAGATCGCTTGGGGTTTTTTGCTAACATCGTATTGGATGAGCGAATCACTCGAGACTCTAAGTACGCGGGAGAGGCAGATTTTGCTTTTGGCGGCGAAAGGGCTAACGGACTCGGGCATCGCTCAGAAGCTCGAGATCAGCGCGGCAACGGTTGGCACTTACTGGGGTCGCATTCGCACAAAACTGGGGCATCACTCTCGAACGGAGCTGGTTGCGAACTACATGCGCGAGAAGGCTTCTCACACGCTCGACGAGATGCGCAAGCAGAACGAGGCGTTGCAGGCTGAGTTAGAGCTGAAGTCGAAGACGGCCGATCAGGCGCGGGGGAAGGCGGAGTTGTTGCGCCGGGTTTTGAGTGCGGCCCCGGATGCAATTTTGCTGGTGAATGAAGCCGGAAACATCGAGTACGCCAATGAGGAAGCCGAGCGGCTGTTTGGGTACGGTTCGCATGAACTGGCGAACCAGTCGGTTGCTCAACTGATTCCTAAGCGGTTTCACGGGCTGCACTCGCAGCATCGAAGCCGCTACTTGGCCGAGCCGACTAAGCGGCGAATGGGAGATCACTACGGGACTCCGGCGTTGCGGAAGGATGGTTCGGAGTTTTTGACGGCGACGACTCTGAGCGCGATGAAGACTCCGCAGGGGCAGGTCGTGACGGTGTTTGTGCGGGAGTTGGACGAATCTCAACTCGTGGGATCATCGGAAGACTAACGCGAGATTTTATTCGCCGGGCGAAAGCTCGGTTCTTAGAGCGATGCTGAAGCCCAGTAGTCTCGAGTGGGGGCAGTAAACTGGTGGGAATGACCACCGTTGTTCTTTCTCGTGATACTAACCAGGCTCTTGGCATTGGGCAGTTTGCCGTTGACTTCCTTGCCGGAAAGCTTGGCCCGGGGCCGTCGCAGGCGGTTTTGGATCGATGCCGATTGTTTCATACGGATGCGATTTTGTGCGGAGCGTCGGCGTTGGCTTATCAAACCAATGCGCCTAAGTTGTTGCGTGCCGAGGCTCTAGAATATCCCGATCCTTCTGGAGCGACGGTTTTTGGGTCTTCGGTTCGGGTGAAGGCGGAGAAGGCGGTTGCGGCGAACTCGTCGGCAGTGCGCGAGTGGGACTCGAATGGGACGAACTTTGGGTACAACCCTGCGCTTGGGCATTTGGCGGGCGAATTTGGGCACAACGACTACTATCCGGTGGCGGTGGCGGCTTGCCAGGAGCGGGGGCTGGATGGGCGAACGGCTCTGCTGGCGATGGTGCTGATCGACGAGATTCGCGGGCGATTAGCGGAGGTTTTTAGCCTAAAGACTTACAAAATTGACCACGTTGTTCACGGCGCGATTGCTTCGGCGGCGGTTTATGTGGCCTTGCATGGCGGGACGGCGGAGCAGGCTGAGCATGCGATTGGGATGTTTGTGGCGCACTACATTCCTTGGCGGGCGATTCGGGCGGGCAAGCAGCTCAGCGACTCGAAGGGGGCCTCGGCGGCGATTAGTGCGGAGGCGGCGGTGCTTTGTGCGCGGCGGGCACTGCGGGGGTTTGTGGGGCCGAAGGACATCTTCCGGAATCCGGAGTCGATGTTCCGACAGTTCGAGCCGACCGATGGCTCTTCGCCATTTGATTTGCATTTGGCGCACTCGGGAGATGACTTTGCGGTGATGGGGATGCACTTTAAGCTGGGGCTTTATGAGCACCAGTCGGCGGGGGCTTTGCAGGGGGCGTTGGATTTGCTCGGGAAGGATCCTGGGTTTGTCTCCAAGGTTTCCACGATTACGATTAAGGCTTATGAGCCGGCTTTTGGGATCATCGGTGATCCGGCGAAGCGCGATCCAAAGACGCGGCAGTCGGCGGATCACTCGATGGTCTATATTGTTGCGACGTTGTTGCGTAAAGCTTCTGAGCTAGGGGCTGGTTCGGATAACGATTCTATATGGAAGTCGCTGATGCTTTCGCCAGAGGATTATGGGGCTGAGGCTCTACATAATCCGGCGACGCGGGCATTGATGGAGAAGATTCAGTTTGAGCACGGCGGTGCGGAGTACGACCGGAACTATCCGGACGGGATTCCGACTTCGATGGTTGCTACGCTTACTGATGGTACGGTTTTGGACTCAGGTTTTGTGATGTATCCGTCTGGTCACGCGCGGAATACGACGGCGGATTTGACGGGGATTTTGGACCACAAGTTTGGGATTCTGGGTTCGATTGCGGTTCCCGCGGGTGGGAATGTTGCGGGATTGGTTTCGATGCTGAACGGGCTGGGTGCGATGTCGGCGACGGAGTTGTTGGGACTGTATGAGTTTCCGATTGCCGAGCATGCGGCGATTGATGGGTGAGATTTGATTCGAACTCTAGATTCTGTGGACGACGAGAGGTACAACGACTTCTTTCACGTTGGGGTGAGAAATTTTCCTCACTCATTTTGGATCACGCCTGAGGAGCACCTGCTCAATCCATTTTCCTGCGCCCTCACCGATGACAGCACTGTGCTCGCCTTTATCGATCAAGCTGGGGAGATGCTTGGCACGGTCGCTGTTCAACGTGTGCTGAACCGAACTCGGCGAGCGCATGTCGGCTGGATTTACCGCATGTTCGTTGATCCTCAGCATTGGGGGAAAGGGGTTGGAAAGGAACTTTTGGGGGCGGCGATTCGCACGGCTCGAGAGATGAAGATTACGAGTCTATTGCTGTCCGTTAGCTCCGAGAATGAGCGAGCGCGGACTCTCTATGTGGCACAGGGGTTTGAGTGCATGGGTATCGAGAAGAACTCAGTTTGCGTCGACGGCCAGTACCGTGATGAAGAGATGTTTCAACTCATTCTTGACTAACTCTCAGCCGATCACCCGAACGATGCGCCCAGCTTTCTCAGCCATCTGAGCGAGTTTTTCCATGTTGCCGCCGGGGGAGATTTTGACGAAGTTTAGCCGGTGGGAGAGGCCGGCGACGGTGCGGTCGCGGACTTGGTTGTTGACTCCTACAAAGCTCGCTTCGGGGCGGAAGGGGGAGACGACTAGGTCGGTCGACGGGTCGAACTCGTAGCGCCAGAGGCGGGCCATGCGAAAGGCTTCGTTGCGGAGGTCTTCGCCGAGGACTTGGAAGAGGCCGCGGTCGAGGCAGAGGATGCGCGGGGCGCCCCAGCGGAGGGGGACCACGGCCGAGCGCTGGTACTCGGGCTTATCGTGGCCGGTGACGAGCACTTCGCCGTTAAGGACGCCTTCTTCGGCGAGCCGGTCGATTTCATCGAGCTGCTCACGCGAGGCGTTTCGCGAGGAGAGGACGGAGAAGGTTCTTGCGCCGAGGAGCTTGGTGTTTCCGTAGAGGAAGAGCATCGCGGGGGGATCGGGGTCGAAGGCTTCGATGAGATCGGGGTAGCCGGCGTCGGTGATGACAGTCCAGCGGACGCCGAGGGTTTCGAGGCGGCGCTCCATCGGGGCGACTTCTTCGAAGAGTTGGTCGCGGTGCTCGGCGAGATATGTGGCTGATTTGACGCTTAACTTGTACTCTTCGCGGTACGCCTCGATGCTGAGGCTGAGGAACTCTTCGGGGGTGCGGCTGAGGAGGTCGTTTCGGGCGAGGATTCGGACTACCGAACGCCCACCGATGCCGGGCGTCATCGCCAGGGCAAGGGTGAAGGTTCGGCGGGTGGCGCTCATTTCTTTGCTAGTTGGGCAGCCGTTGCGAGGAGGATTTTGACGGCTTTTTCGCCGGAGCGATTCATTTCTTCTTCGACTTCTTGGTGGTTCGGTTCGATGGGAGAGATTCCGGCGGCGAGGTTGGTGACGATGGCGAGGCAGGCGTATTGGACGCCGGATTCCTTCATTGCGATGGCCTCGCTGGTGGCGGTCATTCCGACGAGGTCGGCGCCGAACTGGCGATAGAGAGTGATTTCGTGGGGGGTTTCGTAGCGGGGGCCGTTTCCGGCGAGGTAGACGCCTTTGGGTTCAACTTCGACTTGGATTTGGCTTCCCTGTTCAATGAATTGCTCGCGCAACTCGGGGGAGAAGGGGTCGTTGAAGCCAGTGTGGACGACTGTTGCGTCGTGAATCGTCGTGTTTCGGAAGGTGAAATCGAGGAAGTCGGAGCAGGCGACGAAGGTTCCGGGGCCCCATTCTTCTCGAAGCGAACCGACGGCGGCGGATGCCAGACAATGTTTGACTTCCAACTGTTTGAGAGCGGTTGCCATGCCTACATAGTTGACCTTGTGGGGCGGAACTTTGTGGCCGGCCGAATGGCGGCTGAGGAGGAGGATGTTGGCACCTTCGTGCTGGAGGTGGCGGCCACGGATGGTGCCGACGGGAGTGGGAATGTGGACGGGAGCGCCGCCGAGGGCGATGAGGCGCGAGCCAACGCCGGTGCCGCCAATGATCGCCGCATCGAATTTCATAAGGCGATTATGATTCAAACTAAAGCCATGATTCTTCGAGAAGTGCTTCATGCGCACATTCCGACGCTGACGGCCGAGAGCACGGTACGGGATGCCGTGGACAAAATGGACGTTTATCAGTTCCCCGCTTTGGTGGTAGTGGACGTTGATATGCGGCCATTGGCGGTGCTGACGGAGGGGGATTTGAGTCGGGAAGTGGCGCGGCGGGATAACTTTGTGAGCATGGCTTCGGAGCCGGCCTTTGTTTACGCGACCAAGGATCCGACAACGGCGGATGTGAACCAGGAAATTTCGGATGCTCTGCACAAAATGCTTTCGTCGGGGCTGACGATTTTGCCCGTTACCGATGAAGGGGTTTTGGCGGGAGTAGTTTTGAGGGTGGATTTGATGCAGGCGTTGATGATGGACGCGGCGGTTGGGGCGTAGAAGGCAACGTGCTTAAAGTTGGCGATCAGTTTCCGGCGTTTTCGTTGTTGAACCAGGATGGTTCGGAGGTTTCTTCGGATGTCTTGAAAGGGGCTGTTTCGGTGATTTACTTCTATCCGAAGGACGATACGAGTGGGTGTACCGCTGAGGCTTGCGAGTTTCAGGAGAAGCTCTCCGACTTTCCTGGGAAGGCCGTTTTTGGGGTGTCACCGGATTCGGTAAAGTCGCACCGGAAGTTTGCGGATAAGTACAACTTGGCGTTCACCTTGTTGGCGGATACAGAGCACTCGCTTTGCGAGGCGTGTGGGGTTTGGGCGGAGAAGTCGATGTACGGGAAAAAGTACATGGGGGTTCTGCGGACGACCTTTATTGTTGGGCCCGACGGGGTTGTGACCCACGTTTTTGAGAAAGTGAAGCCTCAGGGGCATGCCGCCGAGATTCGGGCCGCTATCGGCTAAACTCCTTTTGATGTCTCGAAACGTGACGGCGCCGGGCCTGCGGCAGATGATGGAAGCGGGCGAGAAGATCGTTTGCATTACGGCTTACGACTACACCTCGGCGCTGCTTTGCGAGGCGGCTAGTGTTGATGTCGTGCTTGTCGGTGATTCGCTCGGGAATGTGATTCAGGGGCATTCGACGACGGTTCCGGTGACGCTGGAGGAGATGGTTTATCACACTCGGTGCGTTCGGCGCGGGCTGTCTTCGCCATTGCTGGTGGCGGATCTGCCTTTTGGGTCCTACAATGTTTCGGTTTCGCAGGCGGTTTCTTCGGCGATTGAGCTGATGAAGGCGGGAGCGGATGCGGTGAAATTGGAGGGGGATTACACGGAGGAGATTGCGGCGATCAAGAAGGCTGGAATTCCGGTGATGGGACACGTTGGGTTTACTCCGCAGTCGATCAACGAGTTTGGCGGGCATAAAGTTCAGGGTCGCGGAGATGGCGGCAAGGATGTGTTGGCAGAGGCGTTTGCGATCGAGGATGCCGGGGCATTTGCGATTGTGTTGGAGATGATTCCGACCACAGTATCGGGGCAGATTACAAAAGAGTTGCAAATTCCGACGATTGGGATAGGTGCGGGGTCTTGCTGTGATGGGCAGATTCAGGTTTGGCATGATGTGTTTGGATTGAGCTCGCGGAAGCTGAAGCATGCTCACTGGTTTGCCCAGGGTCAAGAGGTTTTTGGGGCGGCACTATCCGAATACATTTCGGCGACAAAGTCGGGGGCTTTTCCGACTTCGGAGAATAGTTTTTGAGGATTGTACGGACGGTAGCTGAGTACCGGGCATTGGGACTGACGGACGTGGGTTTTGTGCCTACGATGGGGGCTTTGCATGATGGGCACTGCGCTTTAATCCGGGCTTCGGCGGGTCATGCCAATCGGGTTGTTTCGATTTTTGTGAACCCGACTCAATTTGCGCCTCATGAAGATTTGAGTCGGTACCCTCGGCCTTTTGAGCGAGATGTTGAGCGGGCTTCGGCGGCAAGGGCTAATGTGATTTTTGCGCCGACGGTGGAGGAGATGTATCCTGCCTCGCCGTCGATGATCCGGGTTCCTGTCGTAACCGATCATTTTGAGGGGGCTTCTCGTCCCGGTCATTTTGAGGGGGTGGCGACTATTGTGGCGAAGCTGTTCAATATTGTTCAGCCTTCGGTGGCGTATTTCGGGCAAAAGGATTTGCAACAGTGCGCGGTGATTAACAAGATGGTTGCTGACCTCAATTTTCCGGTTCAGATTCAAATTGAGCCGACGTTGAGAGAGGAAGACGGGTTGGCGATGTCGAGTCGCAATGTTTACTTGTCGCCTGAGGAGCGGGGTATCGCACCTGCTCTTTATCGTGAATTGTGCTCGGCTCGGGAGTTCATTCGAGGGGGAGGGGCGGTTGAGGAAGTGCTTTCTGCAGCGCGTTCTTCGCTCAATTCGGTAGGGTTTCAGGTTGATTATTTTGCTTTGATTAACACGGAGTTGTTTGCTTCTGTAGATCATCTTTCTGAGCATTGTGCGATTGTCGCAGCGGCAAAGCTCGGCACTACTCGGCTAATTGATAACGTTTTATTCGAGTAGGGTAAAATATCTTGTCTATTCGCTTTAGTGCGAAATGATTGGAATTTTTGGAATGAGCAAGAATGTGCAAGAGGTTAAGAACAGCCTCAAGTTTAAGGCAGACGAGAAGGACGGTCTTCTCACGGTTCGATTTGGCGTTAAGAAGTTTGTGATTCCCCACAAGGCTCGCATGATGAGCGACGGGAAGTTCATGTTCCTTTCGTTTGGAGCATCTTCGGAGCTTTATGAAGTTTCAGGCAAGGGTCTGGTTGCGATGGACAAGGCGGCGGACGGTACGGCGGCTTATGAGGCTTTGAAGCCATCGACCAAGAAGAAGCGCGGCGCGCGAAAGGGGCGAGGTTCGGTTGAATTGCCGGCGGCACTTACTGAGGCTCTGAAGAATCTTCCGGCTGGGTATCGGCTCGGTGTGGCGGCTGACGGGACTCCGAAGCTGGTGAAGACTCGAACCCGTCGCAAGAAAGGCGAGTAACTCGCCATAATATAGGTACGCCCTAGTAGCTCAGCGGTAGAGCAATGCTTTTGTAAAGCGGAGGTCGCGGGTTCGATTCCTGTCTGGGGCTCCAGTCCAAGTTCTATGCAGTAGAACTTGGACTTTTTTTGTTAGCCGGCTGACAGCGTCAAACTTTCTGGAGCCTGGGTCTGGAGGCGAGAGGCGATTGCTGGAGCGATCCAGTTTGAGAAATCGAGCCCCCAGTCACGCACGACGACTGCTATCTCTGGTGAGTCACCCAGGATTCGGATACAAGCCGCTATTAGACTTTGGAGTTCTCCAGGGTGGATCGGGGTTTGTTCAATCGCAATTGGGCTGGTGAACTCTGAGCGATTGCCGTTCCGGTAAATGTCGACATCCTTCTGGTAAAGCTTGATGTCACTGAGCCTCTCTTGGATCAGCTTTGCCTCGAGGGCTAGCGCTTCATATTTCTCACCCTTGAGGCATTCGTAGATGAGTTCACAAGTTCCTTTGGCGTGGCGCCGAAAGTCGGCGGTAAACCCGCTTTGCATTTGGATTTCCATTCCAGCGGCACCGATGACTACTGCCTGGGCGGGGGTCAGCAGAGTTGTGAGCGATTTGGCCGCGTTCTGAAGAATCCAGCCCTCTTGCACCGGTAATTTGTACATTCTGGCAAACGCTAGGGCCACAAGTAACCTCTCTCTGACGTCCTTTTCATCCTCATTTGCGTCGCGCATGTTGACCGCTTCCATGTGCAACAACTCGACTCTTGCGTCGTCATTAGGGGCGTAGTTTGCGTACTCGAGTGCTACTCGAATAGTGGTCAGGGCTTCTTGATATCGTTTGTGGGCCGTCAGAGTCAAGGTTTTGTTGTAAAGCAGCTTCAAGTAGAGAGCGGGCTGGGCAGCGGGGTCTAGCATGGAAATCGCATGATCAAAGGTCTTTATTGACTCCTCGTAGGCACCTCTCCCTCGTAACCCCAACCCTAGTTGAGAGTGCAATTCAATTTTGTGTTTGTCGCTCGCTGTCGAGAATCTGGGATCATCCATGACTTCATGGATTAGTGCTTCGATTTGGGAAAACTCGAAACGGTGCAGGTGGAGGATTCCAACGGATAAGGCGCGATCACAAAGTGCGGCCGAATCACATTCCGGAATGAACACCTCTTGGTGCAGGACACTTGGGTCGATTCGTGACTCGCGTATGATTCCTAAGAAGGGTCGAAGTTTGCTAAGGAGTTTGAAGGCGAGATCATACTCTTTGCGCCTGATTAGCTGGGAGGCAACGAGGGTACAGACTTTGGCATGAGCGGCAACGCGTTCGTCGTTTTCGCAGGCTAGTCCATTTTCGAGCGTGCTTTTGGCGAGGCTGTTTTCAAAATCAATTTGCGACTGGTTGTCAGGGACAAAAGATGAGTCATGTTGGAGAAACTCGATGATGGAATCTGAAATTCTGACGTCCTTTTGCTCACTGTTAAGAGTGATCAGTCCGCAGTCTGCGAGTTGCTTTAAGTTCAATAAGTCCAGATTCAGTTCCTTGAGGACAATCGAGAACGGTACCCGCTCTCTGAGGCCCGCTAGTGCCTCGATTCCCGTACGGGCAGTAGAGCCAAATTGAGCAATTGTCTCCTTCAGCGCTACGGTAAGCACTTGCATTCCCGAACCTTGGTTTTGCAGAAGTGCTGACATCTGACCGCTCACCGAGGTCATGCCAAACGATTGCGCCAGACCCGCAAGGACGTAAATACAAAGAGGGATTCCGCAGCTTTGTTGGGCAAGCAAGATCGAGGATTGCCTAACTTTGTTCTGTCCCGAGACACCTGCCAGCTGTTCGAGCATAAGAGTCGCTGGCCCCGGATTATCGGCAGTACCGACTTCGAGAGGCTGGACGGTGACCGAAGATTCGTAGTCATAGCCAACAGCGGAACAGCCAGCAACGATGAGCGCATGGTACTTGCACACCCTACGGACAAAACGGATCGTCGAGGCGAACTCGGGGCGGTAGCCATCAAGCACGATAATGTCGGCATTGAAGGACGGAAGAATTTGTTGGATGTCCTCGGGTGTTTCGTTTGCAAGATCAATCCATCCGACGCTGTGGAGGGATAGGCTTTGGTCAGCAACGGCTCGGCGGAGCAGGTGTGTCTTTCCGACTCCAGCGACACCGCCGACGTAGAGATGGCCTCCGGTGTGGATAAGAGCTTGCAGTTTCTCGGAATGCTCGTCTGATCCGAAGCTGAGGATCGGGGCGGGCGGGGGCGTATGGCGCCTTTGCCGAGAAGGGGCGTCTAGCTTTGCCAGGAGGACTTCGCTGAGCTCTCTGATTTTGGTCGCAGAATGCTCTCCGAATTCGTCTAGCAGGAATCCCTCGTAATCCAGATAGGTTTGGAGGAGCTCTTGGCGGCAGTTGCAAGCCGCGTAGAAACGCATTAAGGTTTCGATCGAGTGCGTTGAGGGTTCTAGATACTCCTTGATGACCGCGGCGACCCTCAGCAGTTTGAGGCGACGCGTGGGGGCTGAAGGCAGTATTGAAAGGTTTGATATGACTTGAAGAAGTTCAAGCGTTACTGTCTCCACATAGCGCGGAATCGTTGCTGCATCGAGCGCTACACGTAAGAGTTCTGGATCGATTTGATCCAGCGAGTCCAACGCCTCGCGCTCTAGGGCTGGATTGGACGACTTGAGTGCTGCTACTTTATCGACCAGCTCCCAGAGATCGCACGAGACTGCTCCTTGGATGAATCTAATTCGATTACCGTTTCGTTCGGCTATCGCAACGGGGTGAATTTTCAGGGCCCGCTGATTAAGCCTTGCCAATTGATTCCTTAGACCGAACATGGGATCCTCCCATTGGTCGTTGCAAAGTAAGTAGGCTGCGGCTTCGCTCAGAACACCACTGGCGCCCGATATTCCAATAAGCCTCACAAAGTTAAGCGTGGTTTGGTGTTTTGGAGAGAGTGATTCTCCGGAAGGTGCGACCAACACGTCCCCACCGAGCAGATTAAGCCTCCAACTTTCCACTATTAAAGTCTACGACAAGTTTTTGGGAAAATGGTGCGACGTGCGTGCATCGCGGTGAGAAGCACCATATAACTGCTATGAAACAAAGGCTCATCTCAACCCTCCTCTCCGCTGCACTGTGCCTGACCGCATTCGCTACTCCGAAGGCCAAAACGTCAGGCTGGGACGATCTCCAGAACTACATTTCAGCACACGCAACCTACGTGTCCCCAAACGCCCAAGCTGAACTCTTCGCAGACGTCAGCCTGGGGACTGAAACCTGGCAGACCCTCGGTGGCAGCTCATCACGCAAGGCCAAGGACAATGGCGGACTTGGTTGGGGTATCACGGGGTCGGTCATCATCGTACCGAGCCTTACCGAGGAAGCAGAGCTCGCTGAGCTCGTTCGACTTGCAACTTACGGCGGCTAGTTCCTTCTGAAGGGATTCTGCACGAGCGTCCAGGGATCGTCATTCCACGAGAGGGAATGGCGATCCTTGGATGTATTCAGTTCGCTATTGGGTCAATAGTGGCTGGGCACTTTGTACCTGCGTGCCGATAACTTCAATGTGAGTCGTCGTCAGTCCATGCCCGACCTTTGGTCTCTTTTTGATTTTCCGCCGTTGGATGGAGATCGGATTGAGGAGTATTTGGATACGATTCTGCAGAGGGTTGCGGAGTGGTTTGATGCTCCGATTGGGTCGCTTTTTGTGGCGGACGAGAAGGGCGTGATTCGGTGCCGAGCGTCAGTCGGGGTTCCGGTGGCGGAAACGGCGGTGATTGAGGTGGGCAAGGGGATCGCGGGGTCGGCACTATTGCACGGCCTTCCGATGCTTGTTGAAGACCCCACGGATAACCCGCTTTTGGCGAACCAGATTCAGCAGACGCGAAAGGAGATTTCGTCGGCGATGGTTGTGCCTTTGACGACTTCGCACGAAAAACTGGGGGTTTTGAACCTGGCGCGGCGCGATCAGGATCGGCCATTTGACGAGACTGACTTACGGAAGGCGAGCACATTGGCGCGAAACATTTCTCTGGCGGTGGCGAACTGGAAGCATTTGGGGGATATGAAGGAAGTCAGCCGGGTTCGGCGACTTGCGGAAATTGGGCAGATGACGGCGGCGATTGCGCATGAAATCAAGAATCCGCTCACGGGGATACGGTCGGCGGCGCAGCTCATTGTTTCAATGCCCGATCAGGCGGTTGAGTTGGCGCAGATGGTGGAGGAAGAGGCAGTAAAGCTCTCTGAATTGTGCAATCAGTTTTTGGATTTTGCTCGGCCGATTGAGCCGAACTTTGGGGCGGTTGACTTATTTGTGATTGCTACTAAGCTTCGCGATGTTCATCAGCACGAGTTTTGGGAGGCTTCGGTGGAGTTGCGGATATTGGGTGACGCTCACCCGGTGTTAGGTGATCGGCACCAGGTGGAGCGGGTGATGCAGAACTTGATGTTGAATGGTCTGCATGCGACGGCTTCGGGCGGTTCGGTAACGATTCAGGTTTTGCCGAAGGGCTTTTCGGTGACGGATACGGGGAGCGGGATGGACGCAGAGACGCTGGCGAAGTTGTTCCAGCCGTTCTTTACGAGCAAGCCGAAAGGGACCGGATTGGGGCTGAGTAACTGCCAAAAGATCATATCGGCGCATGGCGGAGCGATCATTGTGGACTCAAAAGTTGGCGATGGCTCTAGCTTCCGGGTGCAGTTTGCCGATAATTACGAGGAAGCGGCATGAGCAAGAAACCCCAGATTTTGATTGTTGACGACGAATTGAACATTCGTCGCATCTTGCAGATGGCATTTGAGAAGGCCGGATATGACGCTTTGACGGCGGAAGATGGGCGCACGGCGCTGATGGAGCTTGAGAAGCAGCGGTTCGATGTTGTCATCACCGACGTGACGATGCCGGGGATGACGGGTTATGAGCTGCAGAGGCTCATCAATGAGGCTGCGCCGGAGATTCCGGTGATTATCATGACGGCGTTTGGGACGATTCCGCAGGCGGTCGCCGCGATTCGTAACGGCGCATTTGAGTACATCACGAAGCCGTTTGATTTGGAACAGCTCAAGAAGGTCGTGGCGAGTGCCGTTGACCTGGGGAATGAGCCTAAGAAGCAGGTTCGGAAGGCAAAGAAGAACACGCTTGGAGACGAGCCGTTCTTGGCGGTTTCGGACTCGATGCGACAGGTTTTGGAGACGGTCAAGCAGGTTGCTGACTCGCGTGCGACGATCATGATTGGCGGCGAGAGCGGGGTTGGTAAGGAAGTTGTTGCGAACGCTCTGCACACGCTGAGCGGGCGAGCTAAGAAGCCGTTTGTGGCGGTCAGTTGTGCGGCTCTGCCGGAGACTCTTCTGGAATCTGAGCTTTTCGGATACGAAAAAGGGGCCTTTACCGGGGCGAACGGCTCGAAAGTGGGAAGATTTGAGGCGGCGGAGCAGGGGACGCTGTTCCTTGATGAGATCGGCGAAATTCCGCATACGGTTCAAGTGAAGTTGTTAAGGGTCTTGCAGGAGCGAGAGATTGAGCGACTTGGTTCGACGAAGCCGACCAAGATTGATGTGAGATTAGTCACTGCTACTCATAGAGACCTGAATGCGGCCGTTGAGGCGGGATCGTTCCGACTCGACTTGCTGTACCGGCTTCAGGTTGTCGAGATCAAGATTCCGGCTCTGCGGGAGCGGATCGAGGACATTGTTCCGCTTGCGGAGATGTTTATGCAGAAGTTTGCGTCGGAGAACCAGCGCGAGCCGCTGGCGATTGGGCCGCTGGCAAAGGCGGCAATGGAGCAGTATTACTGGCCTGGGAATGTGCGGGAGTTGGAGAACACGATTGAGCGGGCGATGGTGCTCGCTCCTGGTAGCGCTACCGAACTTGAGGTTAAGCTTCTGCCGGAGAGGGTTCAGAAGGCGGCTTAACCTGCCATAATTTAACGTAAGGAACTTGAAAGGGTTCCTCGACGTAGAAAAAGATAGGCTCGTTGATGAGCCAGGACAACTGGACAATGTCTCGTCCAGTCCAAGAGCCAAGGACATTGGCAACTCGACCGTAAGGAGGTGTTTATGGTCATTCCTACATTCATGCGGCGCACTTATTTGGTGTTGCCGAAACCAGTTAAGCGCGTTGTGCGCTTTGCGCTCCCGAAGCGATCCGATAAGGTGAGCTTCGTGGACCAGATGGACGAACTTGGCAATGCCGTTTTCTCACCCATGTGGAAATGGCGCGGCTGATCTGAAGTTTCTCCCGATTCGCGAAAGCGGTCGGGAGCATTTGGTTATGATAACCGTATGGTTCCGGTTATTGCGGCTCTTGTTCTTGCTCCAAAGGGGCTGTCTGCACTGAAGGTTGAGTTGGATGTATTGTGTGCGCCGTTTCAGGGAAGGATTGGCTATTGCATTGCGGATTTGACCACCGGAGAACGGATTGATCTGAGGGGCTATGAGCGGTTTCCGACGGCGTCAACAATCAAGACGAGCGTGGCTTTGGAGGCACTGTGTCAGGTGGATGAAGGCAGGCTAGAAATGTCGGATAAGAAGCAACTCATGCCGCTGAAAGAGAGGCAGTCGAGTATGTGGACTTACTCGATGCGGGAGGGGATGTCGCTTGACCTCGACGGCTATGTGAACCTGATGATTGGAGTGAGCGATAACACGGCGACGATGCAGGTGCAGGATTGGATCGGGAGCAAGGAGATCAATCGGCGGATGGCGTCGTTGGGGCTGTTGAATACTCAGATTTTGGGGCATCGGAAAGATCGGTCGACGGAAGAGGACGTTTTGCAGAAGAAGTGGGGGTGGGGAATGACGACGCCTCGGGAGCAGGTTCGGCTTTTTGAACTTTTGTATAAGCACAAGGCGGCGAGTCCGGCGGTTTGCGAGAAGTTGCTGCGAGTTTTGGGGCGGCAGTATTGGGATGACATCGCGATTGCGGCATCGCCGATTGATGTGAAGGTGTGCGCGAAGAGTGGGGCGATCAATCGCTCAAGGAGCGAGGTGGCGATTGTTTATGCGTCGCGGCCGTATGCTCTTGCCTTATATACCGACGACCAGAAGGACCAGCGGTGGACCGGTGAGAATGAGGGCGAGGTCACCCTCCGGAAGATTTGCCAATCTGCGTGGCGGTTCTTTGAGCCGAAGCGTCCGTTTGCTTTGCCGGAGGGTTACGAGAAGTTCAATCCGACGGGCGGTGGGATTTCGGATGATTGAGCGAGGTCAGAGTTTGTATATGCCGCCCTCGAACGGGAAGTACACGGAACTCATTCCTAGGCTTTTAAGCTGCATTCGCTGGGATTCATGCTTCAAGTTATTGTTTCCTGAGATTCGCTCCTCAGTTCTCCAGTTTGAAACCAGCAGACCGGAAAGCAAAACGTGGACCTGCTGATCCGGCCCATAGATGACCGCGATGCCGTGGGTGACGTCTGTTTTCGGAGTTTCAGCGCGGAACAAGTAGGCACTGCCCCACGGGCCAGTGCCGATGTAGATCGAGTCGCTTATTTTCTTCGTCACTCCGAGTTGTTTGGTCTTCGGTAGCACGACGGTTTCGAGGATCGTTGTTACCTGGTGAGTCGTCAGGTTGAGCTTCGCAACCTCGGCTGGGTCGACTAGCTTGGCGAGTTCTGCGGACTCCTTACGCTCAATATGGTTCATTACGCGGTTGGCGAGATCGCGTGCCATGGCGTTTGGAGCAAGAGCTAGAGTGACTGCGGAGCCGACGATGACCATATTGGCATTATAGGCTTGCAGCAGTATATTTGCTAGCATTGTTTTCAGTGGCGGTTTAGTCTTCATTGAGTCCAATAGACTCAAGTCACTTCACACAAAAAGTGTAAAATACATGGAACGGTTTGCCAGCGAGAAGCGTTAGACCTTACATACAAGGAGAAAACCTGAAAATGACGACCATGACTATGATTTCGAGCGACGTTGACAGCAAGCGGTTCAACGAACTGATGGAGCAGACTTATCGGAAGGTTTACAACATGGCTTACCGGCTCTCGGGGAGTCGGCCGGATGCTGAGGATTTGACCCAGGAGGCTTACTTCCGGGCTTATCGGTCGTTTAATGAGTACGAGGGCGACCGGCCGTTTGAGAACTGGATTTTCCGGATCGTGACCCGGCTGTATCTCGACCTTCTTCGCAATCGTCGGCGTCGGGTTCAAACGGTTTCTTATGACGCTTCGCTGCCAACCGAGGTTGGTGGAGATTCGATGCGGTTTGAGGTTGCCGATGACGGGCCATCGCCGGAAGACATGCTGTTGGACTCCTCGTTCAGCGAGCCTTTGCAGGCGGCTTTGGCGAGTTTGACGGAAGAACAGCGCGAGCTGATCCAGCTGGCGGACGTGGAGCAGGTTCCGTATCAGGAGATTGCGGACCGGATGGGCGCTCCGGTAGGCACGATTCGGTCACGGCTTCACCGGACGCATAAGGCACTTCGAGCGAAACTTGAGGCGAACCGGGTTTCGCAGTCTTTGAGTTCGGCTCGGGGCTAAAGCCCCGGGCATTACTGCCCACCGTTGAACTGTTTCCGGGCTGGTGGCGTTTCTGCCGCCAGCCCAAATCTTTGGGAGGAAACAGAACCATGAAGATTCAAAAATTCAGCCTCGTCGTCCTCGCACTCGCTGCCTTTGGAGCCGCGAATGCACAGTCTCCTACCGTCGGAAAAGGTCGAGCCGGAACCGGACACCAGCAAGGCGAAAAGGTGTTCCGCAACGCAATCCAGGAAATCGAGAGGGGAATGCGAGACCTAAAGGACGCTCTGCACATTTACGACGGCCACCGAGCCGAGGCCGTGCAATATGGCGCCCTGGCGATTGCCGAGCTTCGGATCGGTCGGATCGAGAATCGACAACAGTCGGCGCAGCGCAAGGAGTCGGACAACGACGATCGACGCAAGTTCTCGGATGAGCAGATTCGGAAGAGCAATGCCAAATTGGTCGAGGCAATCGGGCACTATGAACGCGCATTGATCATGCTTCAGAAGACGACGGGCGACTTCAACGGTCACCGTGTGAATGCGATGCAGGACCTAAAGAGCGGGATCCAGCAGATTCAGCTAGCCCTGAAGTTCGTCGGGCTTCAGATCAATCCGTAGTCCTTCGCGCTACTCAAAGGTGCCCTCCCTTGCGGCTTGCCGCTCTTGGGGAGGGCCTTTTTGTATCTAAAGTCCCGTTTCCGTATCGCTTGTTGGAGTTGTGCGTTTCAAGGTTAATCCTCTCACGAGGAAACCGAATAGGAGAAGAAAATGAGAAACTCCAAACTTAATCTCGTCGTTCTCGCTCTGGCAGTAGTAACCGCCAGCGCAATGGCTCAAGACTTCCGTGGTCAGGGAAATCGTGGCACTGGTTGGGGGCCTCCCCCGAACCGTGGAAACCAGGACCGGGGGTATCAACAGGATCGCCGGGCGGTGGAATCGGCGGCTAAGGAAGTCGATTCGGCTTTGCGCGATCTGAAGTCGGCGTTGCCGATTTACGATGGCTATCGCACTGATGCGATTCGTGACCTTCGGTCCGTTTTGGACGATATGCGTCCTGGGGACCGCAAGTTTAGTCGGGACTGGTTCAACTCGGGAGACCGATACGATGACGCCTCGCCGTTCCGGTACCGGGAGTCGGAGGTTCGGCGCAGCAATGAGCAGATGGCTTCGGCGGTGAAGAGGCTGGATTGCGCGATTGAGACCCTGAACAAGGCTTGTGGTCGTGATGATCGCGAGATGCGGCGATGGATTGCTTCGTTGACGGACGCTCGGCGAGATATACGCGACGGCGTTGCTCGGCTGGCCAAGACTTGTGACTCGCACGGTCGTCGGGATGACGATCGGCGGCGGGATGATGGAAATCGTCGCCGGGGGTGACGACTGGTAGGCGGAATCCCCCCCCTCCCAACCGTCCAGGGAAAGACTGACTTTGGGTCAGTCTTTCCGCAGACCCTCCCCTTTAGCTTCGCGAACAGGGGGAGGGCTATTTGTTGACCAAGGTCGTTAAGCTCGCGCCGACTTCGAGTTTCCTGACTTCGTCGGCGCGGTAGCAGGCGACTAGGTGGGCGTCGCCCATGGAGGCGAGGTGGGGTTCGGTGTCGCATTGCGCTCCACGAAGCGCGCAGCGGGCGGCGAAGGCGCATTCGCCTCGGAGCTGGGCAAAGTCGGGTGGGGAGCCGGCAATGCTTTCTAGGCGATCTTGGCCTGCTCGCGGGAGCGAGTTGAGGAGGGAGCGGGTGTAGGGGTGGGATGGGGAGCGGAGGACTTGCTCGGAGGTTCCGATCTCGACAATTTTTCCGGCGTAGAAGACGGCGATGCGGTGGGACACAGAGGCGATGGCGCCGATGTCATGGCTAATGAGAATGACTCCGGTGCCTTCTTTTTCTTGAAGTTCGCGGAGGAGGCGGAGGATTTGGGCTTGGAGGGTGACGTCGAGGGCTGTTGTTGGCTCATCGGCGATCAGCACTTTGGGGCTACAGGCGAAGGCCATTGCGATGACGACGCGCTGTTTTTGGCCCCCCGACATTTGGTGGGGATACTTGCGCGCGCTTTCGGCGGGGGAGGGGACGCCGACTTTGTCGAGCATTTCGACGGCTTTGAGTCGGCCTTCGGCCATGGAGAGGCCTTGGTGGAGGCGGTAGGACTCGGCGATTTGGTCGCCAACACGCATCATGGGGTTGAGAGAGGTGAAGGGGTCTTGCATGACGAGGGCGATTTCTTGGCCCCTCAGTTGTCGGTATTCCTTTTCGGGAAGATCGGAGATGACGCGGTCTCCGAGCGAGATCGTGCCTTGGGTGATGCGCCCGGGGCGTTGGAGCATGCCCATGATGGCGAAGCCGGTCATCGACTTTCCGCAACCGGATTCGCCGACGACGCCAAGGGTCTCGCCGGGGGCTAAATCGAAGGAAACCCCACGTAAAACCTCTGTTTCGCCAAAAGCGACGTGTAAATCGTTGACGGAAAGCAGAGACATGGCATTCATTCTATCTGGACTCCGTATAATGACCACTACAGATGTCAGAAAAAATTCGCGTGGTCATCGCCGACGATGAAGATAACTATCGCAAGGCGATCCAGAAAATCCTTGGCTCGGCCACGGATATGGACGTTTTGGCGGTGTGCCGAGACGGGCAAGAGGCGTTGGATGCGTGCCAGGCCGAGGTTCCGGATGTTCTTTTGACGGACATCAATATGCCGCGATTAAGCGGGATTGAGGTTTGCCGTCGGTTGCTTCGGAAGGAGAAGGACGTCACGGTCGTGATTCTCACGGTTCGAGAGGACGACGATACAATTTTTGAAGCTCTTAGGGCGGGGGCGACGGGGTATCTGCTGAAAACCTCGACTCCTCAGGAAGTGATTGAGAGTGTACGGCTGGCGGCGAAGGGCGAGGCGAAAATTACGCCGAAGGTTGCGATACGAGTGATTGAGGACTTCCGGCGGCATGAGAAGCCGGAGGGTGAGACCGAGGAGGCCTCGACTGAATTGCTGGTTTTGAGCGACCGCGAGCAGGAGATTTTGCAGTTTGTGGCTACGGGGCTTCGGAACCGCGAGATTGCGGACAAGCTGGGTATTGCGGAGAAAACGGTGAAAAACCATGTCAGCAACATCCTCAAGGCCCTTCAGGTTAACAGTCGCACAGAGGCGGCGATGAAGGCTGTGAAGGCCAAGATGACGAATAATTGACCGACCTAGTGAAATAGCGGTACACAATGGCACCCTCCTTGCTTTATTATGGAGGTGATGAATCAGAAATGGATGGCGGGAGTTGGCGCGGCTCTTCTGGTGAGTGCCGCATTTGCTGCTCAGTTTGGTGGGCAGTCGGGGAGCAAGTTTGTCAAAATTCTTGATCCGATGCCGGCAGTGACGTTTGCGGACAAGACTGGGGTGACCTACATTTCGGCACGGCAGGTTGCGCAGCTGTTTAATCATCACGTTGAATACGATCGTGATACGAAGACGTTGACCCTTGGCGATGAACAGTTCAAGTGTGAAAAGACACTGTTTGACGGGCAGACTTTGATTCCTTTGCGGAAGCTGGTGGACTGCGGGGCGGTTGTTGATACCGAAACGGAACCCGGGAAGATCATTGTTGGAACGGAAGAGGGCCAGTTTGAAGTTATTCCGGGCAAGAAGATCGTTGACGTTGACATCTCGAAACAGCGCCTTGTGGGTTATCAGGGTGATTTGGTCGTGATCGACACAAAAGTGAGCACGGGCAAACCTGGGCACCGAACTCCAACTGGCAACTTCACAACGGGACCTTATAAGTCCAAGATGCACTATTCAAAGCTGTACAATAACGCACCGATGCCTTATAGCGTGCAAGTGGTCGGGAATGTGTTTTTCCACGGTTTTAGCTCGGTTCCGGACTATCCGGCCTCGCACGGGTGCATTCGTTTGCCGATGGGCAAGAATGGGGCGGCGAAGTTCTTGTACAACTGGGTTGACAAGGGCGTAGACGTGAAGGTTCACGGGTCTTGGGGTTCGAAGCGAAGTTCGAAGAAGCGACGACGCTAGTCTTCCCAGTTCACAAATTTTTGGCTAAACGTCCCGTCTGAGTTCAGTTCGATCTGAGCGAAGGCGGGGCGGAAGCCTTCGTTGCTACCGTTCCACCAGCCGCCACACACGGCTCCGGCGCAGATGTAGCTGGTTCCGGCGTAGTCGACGCGGTCTTGCATGTGCGTGTGCCCACTGAGGACGAGCTTGACGTTTCCGGCTTCGCGGAACATTTTGACGGCTTCGTAGTGGTTGGAGACGTGTGATCCGAAGCTGATGGGCAGAGCTTTATCCTTTGCTTTCAGTCCCGAGTTAGCGAGGGAAGTGATAGTCAGGATGGGGATGTGGCCGATGATGACGGTTGGGGTTTTGGTGTCATTGAGCTCGCCCTTTAGCCATTCAAGCTGCTCGGGGTCGAGCCAGCCTTTGAAGGAGTCATCGGATTGGTGGACGGTGTCGAGCCCGATGATGCGCCATCCGGCGACGGAGTGGGACCAGTGGCGGCCCGACATTCCGAAGAGGTCGATTGACCTTCTTTTGCCGTTCATGGGCGATGGGGTTGTTTCCCACTGCTCGACGTCGTGGTTGCCGAGGATGCACTTGTAGGGCTTTTTGAGGTTCTCGGAAAGCAGCTTCTTCCAGCCGGAGAATTGGCCTTGGATGGTGGCTTCGTCTTTGTGGTCGATTGCCATAAGGTTGTCTCCGCCGAAGAGGACGAGGTCTGAGGCGTTGGCCCTACTGACCGCTTTTGCGGCGCGCTCGTGGATGACGGGGTCGTTGGGGAGGTGGATATCCGTGAAGTAACCCAGCCGGAGGGATCGCTTGCCGGTAGAAATGCTGGGCATGAGGCTGGCACCAGCCATGCCGAGAGCTTCGCGTCGTGAAATTATCATTAAGATTCCACGTTACCGGAACCTGGGGGCTAGGTGCTACCGTAGACTTTTAATGTTCGATGAAGAATCTCGAACGCTGAGTTACACCAGTAAAGGTCGCGCACATTTTTAGACGTGGCAAGTGTAATGCACGATCTCGCTCGTCCTGGCATTGATACGCCGGGACGTTTTTTTTAGTAGGACGTGAACGGCTTCCCTTCGGTGTCTTTTCCGGTTGCCGAGCTGAAGATTTGCAACCGTCCGGTTTCTGCGCGCTTGGTGATGTAGGGCAGATCGCTGACCGGGTCTTTGGGTTCGATGAGCTGGCCTTCGCCGTAGGCCATGTAGGGGCCGTGCCACTCGGTTACCTTGATCCAGGGCTTCTCCTTGGCATTGATCCAGAAAGATTTAGGCGGAGTCTCTCGGAGCAGATCCTTCACTTCGACGGGATATCCGCCGGTGTCGATGTAGAACTGATCGACAGCTTTTCGGAAGTTCTTGAGCTCATATTTGAGTGCTGACTCCTTCGCCCGATGGGTTGCATGCACGAACTTGGGCACGGCGACGACGGTTGCCGTGCCGATGACCGCCGTTGAAATGGCGATCTCAGTGATTGTGAGTCCTCGCTTGCGGTGCATGATGGTTGTTGTTTTCCACCTGGTGCGGGGGCAACCGCAAGCAAGAATGCGAGGGCTAGACCACTTCGTGGAGCCGGAATTTTTCGTGTAGGATTCTGACCGTCCGCATTGTCTCGGCTTCGGGGACGAGCATGGAGAGGGAGTAGTCGGAGTCGCTGGTTTGCAGGACGCTCACTTGGCCTTCATCGAGGGTGCTGAGGACGTCGAGGAAGACGCCGGGTTGCTGCATGTAGTCTTGGCCCACAAGGCTGACCACGGTGCAACCCTCGGTAAGGTCGGCGCGGATTCGTCGGACTTCTCCAAGTGAAGCCAGGAGCTTGACTTGGGTTTCGACTTCGGGAGTGGCGTTGCCGAGTTGGAAGACGTAGACCTTTCTTTGGTCGCCATCACCGGCGGGGATGACGAGGCCGTCGAGGACGTCTTCGACGATGGGATATTGGCTTCGAGGGACCGCAAACCCAGTTGATTCAGGGTTGACGTTGAGCATGAAGAGCTGGACGCCGTAGCGCTCCATCGTTTCGTAGATGCTGGACTCGAGGATGGTTCGGTGCCCGGCGTCGCTGGTGCTGAGGTCGAACTGCATGTAGACCAGCTTTCCGGTGTGGGTGACTCCCGTGACGCGGCGTCCGGGGAATTTGTCTTTGCTGACGATTTCGGTTCCGGGATCGTCGCTAAAGGTGTTCTTGACCCAGAGCGGGATGTTGTAATTCATCGCGATCTCGGCAGCGCGAGGGTGGACGACTTTTGCTCCGAGGTGGGCGATTTCGGCGACTTCGTCGTAAGTGACCTGGCGGAGGGTTGGGGCACCTTTGACGGCGTCGGGGTCCGCTGTTTTGACTCCGTCGACGTCGGTATAGATCTCAACGGCTTCGGCTTTAAGGGCTGCGCCGAGGGCGGAGCCGGTGGTGTCGGAGCCGCCTCGTCCGAGGGTGGTGAGCTCTCCGCCGGGGAGTGAGCGGTCTTCGGAGTAGACGCCTTGGAAACCGCAGACGACCGGGATTCCGCCTTGCTCGATACACCGAACGAGGGCGGTGGGGTTGATGCTGACGACGCGGGCGTTTCCGAAGACGCCGTCGGTGCGGATTCCGGCCTGTCCGCCTCGAAACGCCATGGCTTTGTGACCTAGGGTTTTGAGGGTGTGGGCGAAGATAACGGAGGAGAGGATTTCGCCGCAGGCGATGAGAAGGTCAAGCTCGCGCGGATCTGGCTCGACGTCGGGGTCGATTTCGCGCAGGAGGTTGATGAAGGTGTCGGTTGCGTAGGGCTGGCCTTTGCGACCGATGGCACTGACGACGACGACGGGCTGGATTCCCTTCTCTTTTGCGCTGATGACCCTTAGCGCGGAGGTCATTCGGGCTTCGGGGGTAGCGACGCTGGTGCCGCCGAATTTCATGACGCGGATGCGGCTCATGCGACCTCCTTTTCAATCAGTTGTTGGAGCTTCGTAGCGTTTTCTTTGGGGAGGATGATTAGCATTCGGTCGTGCATATCCGTGACGTGGTCCACGGCGATTCCGGCACTGATGGTTCTACGGACAATTCCGGCGACCATGCCCTCTTCGTCGCGCATGTTGACAGCATGGACAAGGACGATGCTTCGGTCGGTGACCATTTGGAACTGCAGGTTTGCCTTTTGGAAGGTCGTTTGGATGTCGGTGGTTCGGTCGCTGGGGATGACGAAACTCATTCCGGTGGGGGTGAGTTTTAGGAAGTCGAGACTGACTTTGGCTTCGCTGACTTTTTCGAGCACTTGGAGTCGACTTTTGGCGATGGGCTCCGCAAGGCCGGTGACGTGAACTTGGGTGTAGCCATCGCGGACTTCGACGCGGCTAATTCCGCGCCGCTTTTCAAAGTCGGTTTCGGCGATTTGGTTTTGACTAAGAGTCGTCGGTTCCGTAGACATTTCTGGTTGCGGCGACTCGGCGCTGAGTCAGGTTCTAGGTTACCTTGGGGGCAACAAAAAAGCCCCAAGCTTCCGCTCGGGGCTTTTGGGCGTGAATTAGGTTACTTAACCAGAGCTTCGATGGCTGCGCCAACTTCGGCGAGGCCCTTTTCGTCGGCTTTCACGTCGACGAACTTCTGAGCGACCTTCCAGTTCTTGTATGCGAACACGGTGTTTGCAGCCTTGAGGTTGATTTTGTAGGCGGCGACGGCAGGATTGTCCGGGGTGACGTAGCTGATGCTGACGTTCTTCCACATCTTCTGCATCATGGGAGCAGCCTTTTCGATTTCAGCGGCGCCCGACTTTGGAGCGACGATGACGATCATGGCCTTGAACTCCTTGTTGGTGTACTTTGCCATCGCCTTGTCAAGGGCGGTTGCCATTGCGTGGACGGTGTTCTTGTCACCGTTGGTGACCCATGCTTGGACCTGTGGTCGGTTCTGGTAGGTGCATGGGAAGCATTGGTCGGTTCCCTTAAGGGCTCCGGCGACGTGCTTCGGGTGGAATGGGCTGACGTTTTCGCCAACAGCGAGACCGCTGTTTACGAATGCCATTGCCATGGATGCTGCGCCAAGAACGACGCCTGAGATCAAAAGACCGTTTTTCATGATGTTTCTCCGCGATAAATTTTCGCGCTTACGTATAGTCTATGCGCGTTTTCTTCGCGGCGTTCCGGTTTTGACGAAAATTTTACGTTCGGGTTCGGTTTGTGGGTAAACCCGTGGGCATGAACATCTTCATTTCCGTCGACATGGAAGGAATCACTGGGCTGGTTTCTTGGAGTCAGTGCAGTCGGCCGGATGGGTCGGCTTACGACTACGCGTTTGCGCGGCGGATGATGACGCATGATGTGAATGCGGCGATTCGGGGCGCGCGGACGGCAGGGGCTTCGCGGATCGTGGTGAAGGACTCGCACGGGAACTCGAAGAACCTTTTGATCGAGGATTTGGAGCCGGGGGTTGAGCTGATTTCGGGCCATGGTGCGGGTCGCGATGGGATGATGGAGGGGCTTGATTCCTCGTTTGACGCCGCGGTTTTAGTGGGTTATCACGCGATGGCGGGAACGGGGGGCGGAGTGATGGAGCACACCTACACGGGGCGGTCGCATCGGCTTTGGATCAACGATTTGGAGGTTGGCGAGATTGGGCTGGCGGCGGGAACGGCGGGGCGGTACGGGGTGCCTTTGGCGTTCATTTCGAGCGATGACAAGGGGTGCGCGGAGGCTTCGGCTTTGATTCCGGGGATTGGTTTTGTCGAGACCAAACTTGGGCTGGGTCGATATATGGGTCGGCTTTTGCACCCGTCGGAAACGGGGCCGATGATCTCGGATGGGGTCGCGTCGGCTTTGCGGAAACTGCCTGCTCCTTGGTGTCCAACGGGGCCTTACGTTGTTCGGCTGGAATCGGATAATACGAACGATACGGACTGGACCTGCAAGATTCCGGGGGTTCAGCGGGTTGGGGGTTGCACGGTTGAAGTGTCGGCATCGACTTATGAAGAGGCGCAAAGCTGGGCGATAGTGTTGCTGTCGGCGGCGGCGATGGGTTCCGCGGCGCACGACTAGCTACATCCCAATTGCCTCCCTCACCCCCTGCCCCCTCTCCCTCTTGGGAAGGAGAGGGGGTTTACAGTTCCAGCACTCTCCACAAGTACCAACTGGCGACGGAGCGGTAGGGTTTCCAGGGTTCAGCAAGGGATTCCATTTCTTTCTTTTTGGGCCTGGATTCGAGGCTGAGGAGGCGTTTCATGCCTTCTTGGACTCCCATGTCGTCGACGGGCAGGACGTCTAGGCGTCCGAAGGTGAACATGAGGAGCATTTCGACAGACCATCGGCCGATGCCTTTGATGGGGATGAGGCGCTGGATGATGGCCTCGTCGTCCATTGTTTCGAGCTCGGCGATCGTTGGGATTGTTGATGCTTTGGAGGCTAAATCTTGGAGATATCCGGCCTTTTGACGCGAGACTCCGACGGCGCGAAGTTCCTCGACGCTCAGTGCCAGAAGTTGTTCGGGAGGCGGGGCGTCGTGCCCTGGAAACAGGGCGTAGAGGCGGCCTTTGATTGTGGTTGCAGCTTTGGTGGAGAGCTGTTGGTAGAGGATTGAGCTCATGAGGCTCTCGTAGACGTTTGCGCCTCGGAGGGGGTGGATGAGCTCGCAGGGGCCGAAGCGTTCGATGAGCGGGCCGAAGCGGGGTTCGGCTTGGAGGATGTGCTTTTCGGCTTCGGTCATGGTGGTTTGGAAGTTACCCCGTACGCTTGTGAGAAAACGTGGATTGGTTTAGAGCGACAGATACGCTCACGCGCTCTTGAAGGATAAACTATCTGTGTGCTGATCGCGATTGCGGGGGGGACTGGATCGGGGAAGTCGACTCTGGCGGACGCTTTGGCGGCGGCGACGGGCGGGGTTGTCACTCGGATCGACGACTACTATCGCCCGCTGAATCACCTCACTTTTGAAGAGCGCGAACAGGTCAATTTTGACGCTCCGGATGCGATTGACCACGTTCTGATGATCGAGCATCTTTCGATGCTGTTGGGTGGGCAGACGGTTGAGAAGCCAATTTATGACTTCACGAAGCACACCCGGGCGGTTTTTGGCGAGGAGATTTCGCCCTGCCCGACGATCATCGTTGAGGGATTATTTGCTCTTTATTGGGCGGAGTTGAACCAGCTTTGCGGCACGAAAGTTTTTGTTGAAACGCCATATGAGCTTCGGTTCATGCGACGATTGCGGCGAGATATTGACGAGCGTGGGCGGGATGAGCATGAAGTGGCGACTCGGTTTCGGAGCCACGTGAACCCAATGCACGAGCGATTTGTTCAGCCGACCTGCGCCAGTGCCGATGTGGTGGTTCACGGTGATCGTCCGCTTCAGGAGAGCCTGGAGTTGGTTCTTGAGCAGGTTGGCAGCGGTCAGGCGAGCCTAATCTAAGAATCTGAGCTTCTGTTCCGGAGTGGGAAGGGCGCAAGAGTCAGCTGTGCCGAAGTATTTGAGGCGACGCTTGGCGACGAAGTCGTAGGCTTTGTCCCTTAGGAAGGTAGGACATATAAGACCTATATGACCTAGAGGGTGCCAGATGCCGCCCATGTGTTTCATGAGGCGGAGGACGCCGGTGGATTTGATGAAGAGTTGGTCGGCTTCGCTGAGGACCATGGTGCTGACGTCGGTGGGTTTGTCGGGGGATTGCAGGGCGGCGTAGGTTGATCCTTGAATGGGGGCGAAAAGCACGATTCCGCGCTTGTCGTGCCGTAGGCACCATTGCACGGTGCGCGAGCAGAGGCCGCATTCGCCATCGTAAAACATGATTGGTTGCGGCATCTATTCCCTTCTACGTTGATTATTCCACTAATAAACCCAGTACAAACCCGGCTGAACCATGCCGCGAGCGGGGCGTTCTACCGATAAGATATACTGAGGTGTCCAAAAATTCAGCGGACAGATGGCTGAGTGGACGAAAGCGCCCGCCTGCTAAGTGGGTAAGGGATAATATCTCTTCTCGGGTTCGAATCCCGATCTGTCCGCCAGCTTGACCCTCGAAACGAACGAATATGAGATGGGTAGCGATTCTGGCTGTGGTTTTTGCCACAGGAACGAGCTTGGCGCAATCGCCGAGCGATTACCTTGCTTTACGCAAGAAGAACAAGGTCACGGCTCCCGTCAGCATTGCCGAGCTGGATTCGTTTGTTGGATCTCAGATTTTTGAGCTCAAGTGCACCGTCAATGGGGTGATGGAGATGGACGGTAAAAACTCGATCTCGGCTGAGGTCGGCACATCGCTCCAAGTGGTTGAGGCCGAAGTGATTCCGGCTTGGCTGAAGGGCGGCACAGTTCAGGCGCGGCTCTTGGTCAAGGCGACGCGCGAGGAAAAATTTGGTGCGGTGACGCTCGTCTTGTTAATGGCGAGCACAGAAACTGACGTTGCGAAGTTTGACGTTCAGCCGAAGAAGCCTTCGGTTACCAAGGCTCCGGTTGGCAAAGCTCCGGCGGCGAGGGCGACTTCGCCGAAGGTTTCTCGCGGCACTTCTTCAAAGGGGCGACCGTTGCCGGCACGCGAGGCGGTTGCGAAGTATGCGCCGATCTATGCTGATTTCATCAAGAATCACAACAAGCGGCTGAGCTATGACAAAGCGTATGAGATTGCCTCTGCGGTGATTGCGTGGAGCGTTAACTATGAGGTTGATGCGCGGCTGGTGATGGCATTGCTGATCGCAGAATCCGATTTCAATCCTGCCGAGCTTTCGGGGCCCGGAGCGACTGGGCTGGGACAGTTGATGCCGGAGACGGCGCGCGAGCTAGGGGTGAAGAACCCTTGGAACACGAACGAGAACCTTTATGGCACTGTGAAGTACCTGAAGACCCAGATGGATCGGTACGGCGCAAGCGAGGACAACATTGGCAAGCTGTCGCTTGCACTGGCGGCTTATAACGCCGGTCCTGGTGCGGTGAAGAAACACGGCGGAGTTCCGCCCTACCGCGAGACTCAGAATTATGTGCGGCGCATTCTGCGCACGTATCGGCAACTGTGCGGAACCTAGTTGTACTGGCGAATCGACGGCGATTTTCGTCTCGTGGCTGTTGCCGTTCGTGGCTCGCTCAGCGGAGTGACATATTCAAAGCCGCGCTTTGAGCCAGCTCTTGCAGGATTCTTGGCGTACTCAGCAGCAAAAACGGCGTCTTGCTCGATCAAGTCTTTCACTAGGCTGGACTGGAACGCTTCGAGGTCGGCGAGTTGGTTGGTTGAGCTGGGATCTCGGCGGAGGGAGTGGGCAGCTTCTCCGTAGCGACCGAGGGCTCGGAGGGCCATTCCTCGCAGGCCGAAGTAGCCGGGTTCGTAGGGGTTTAGGGCGATCAG
Source organism: Fimbriimonas sp. (assembly GCA_965248555.1). GTDB lineage: Bacteria > Armatimonadota > Fimbriimonadia > Fimbriimonadales > Fimbriimonadaceae > Fimbriimonas. The sequence continues at coordinate 2,034,096 of CBDFJP010000002.1, forward strand.
TTTTCGGGTGGTGAGCTCGAGGGCGGCGAAATCCTGGGTGGCCCAAAGAGAGCGGGAGAGGAGTTCGAGGGCACCGAGATGCTTCGGATCTGCCTCAAGAATTTGTTGACACCGGGCGATGGCGGCGGCGTGGTTGCCCCGGGCAAACTCTCGGTTGGCGACCTTGAGAATGCGCGCTTGATTGCGTCGGGTGGTTGCCGACATGGCAGGGATTGGGCAACTTTGCACTATCCTAAAAGGGTATCTGGCATGGCGTGCCAAACACCCTGGTAAAACTGCCTGTCAGGTTAAGACGCGGCCAAAAGCTGGTTGATTTGCGGGCTGGTGCGCGGGTCCAGCGCGGCTACCTTGACGCGAAGCTGGAGCGGAATTCGCTCGGAGCCATCGGGGGTTCGGATTCCGGCGGACGGGGTCTTTGAGCTGATCTCATTGGCCCATTCGGTTGCAGCGTCTCGGGCGGCACCTGGCAGGTAGACCATGAACATGCCGTCTGGGTGGCGGCACATGAGGGCTCCTTGGGGGATGTGAGGTCGGATTCTGAGCATCACAGTTCGCATGGCGTGGGCCATGGCGGGCTTGCCGTATTTCTGCTCCAGGTCTTTGATCTGGAGGGGGAGGAGCGTGATCATGACTCCCTCGATTCGCGAAACTCGGTCGATGAATTGGCGGGGGGAGAGGATTCCGTCTGAGTCTTCGTTGGGTCTTTCTCGTCTTGTGAGAAGGCGTGAGAGCTCGGCAGCGGCGGCGCGGAGGGTTTCCACGTCGCTCATGTCAATTCCTGCGATGCGTCCGCTGGCTGCGGAGATGTAGCCGACGGGGTTTGATTCGCTGCCGATGGGCAGGATTACACACGATCCGACGCGCTCTTTGATAATGAGCTCGCTGGGGAGCATGTCGTTGGAGCGGGCATCGACGAGGCAGATTTCGCCGCTTCCGCTGGCGATCCAGCCTTCGATTCCTCGGCCTTGCTCGAACTTCATGGAGTCGAGCAGGAGCATGTCGCGGCCCTCTTGGGCAAGAACGACGTCGTCATCGCCTTCGATGGCGTGGATGGCGAGGTGCTCAAGTTGGAGCACGGATTGGAACTCTCGTGCGACTCGTGTGGCAACTTCTGCGCGAGTTAATCCGCCGTCGGCGGTTGCGACAACGGTGTAAAGAATTTCGGTTTCGGTGAGGCGGCGCTCCATGGAGCCAATGCGCTGCTCTTCGGCGACCATGGTGCTGATGAGGGCGGCCGTTGGTTCCAGAGCTTCCATCGCCTCGAAAAGCCGATCTCGGTCATCGGCGAGCACGGTGAGGAGGCCGATCACCTTGTTATCGGCGGTGAGGACGATGTTTGCGCTGGGGTAGGCGGGTTCGAGGGCCTCGCTGCAGGCGTCGGCTTGTTCGCGGACGAGGGCGATTGCTTGTTTGGCCCGGATCGGGAATGCCTCGGAGAATTGGGCTTCGGAGAGATCTCCAGCTCCTCCGCTTACGACGAAGGAGTCGCCGTACTGGCTTGCCAGGTACAGGATGCTGCCTCGGGCTCCGCTGGCTTCGACGATTTTCTCGCAAAGCCGGAAGTAGCCGCCTCGGGATTCGGCGATGATTGCGGCGATGCGGTCCTTGTGGCTCTTTCGGTAGAGGACGCGGTATGCGTCGCACATCTGGCGATAGGACTCTCTTAGCTCAAGGATTTGGTTCTCGGCTTCGAGCACGATTGGGGAGAAGTCGATTTCTTCTCTTGTCGGCTCCTCGATTCGCTCGATGATGATTTCTCGCTGGATATTCATCGGCTTGACGAGCGAGCCGATGGCGAGGAAAAGGAGCGATTGGATCAGGATTTCGTTCGGCGGTAGCTTCCAGGCGTGGTGGATCATGTGCGCCACGACGATGCTTGCGGCGGCGATGGGGGCCATGAGGAAGGGGTTGGCGCGGTGTTTTGCGGCGGCGATGATGATGGGAGCCAAAGCTACGAGTGAGTAGATTCCGAGGGCATTGGGAATTGCGGCGAGGGTGAGGGTGATCAGAACGGAATCGACGCCGGCGAGGATTCCTGCCACAGCCGGGGTTCGCATAGAGCGAGCTTCGAGACGGTTGTGCAAGTAGGCAAGCGCGACTTGCACCAATCCGAGCTTAAAGGCGATCGGAAAGGCGGGCACGCCAAGGACTCCGGCGGCGAACACCAAGAGCCCGGAAAGCAGAAGACGAACTGATAGCTCGATCATTACACTAGGTTTTTGGGTGTTTCTCCCAAAAACTTAGTCTTCTTCGTTCTTCTTGTGGCTACTTCGCGCAAAAAGGCGAATCGGGGTGCCTTGGAGCGGGAAGAGGGCGCGGATTTTGTTGAGCAAGTAGCGCTGGTAGCTGAAGTGCATCAGGTCGGGATCGTTGCAGAAAAGAACGAATGTGGGCGGGCAGGTTGCTACCTGGGTTGAGTAGTAAACCTTGAAGGGGCGACCGTGAATGACGTGGGGTTTATCAAATAGCGCATCCTGCACAAGGCGGTTGAGCTGGCCGGTTGAGATTCGGAAGTTGTAGCTTTCGAGGGCACTGAGGACGGAGTCGAGGGCGGGTTCGAGCCCTGCATTCTCTTTGGCGCTGGTGAAGACGATTGGGGCGTAGGCGAGCTCGGGGACTTGGTCTCGGAAGATCTTGGTGAAATCCTTTTTGAGCTGGGATTGCTTCTTGGGGTGGCCGTTTGGTGGCTCTTTGACGTCCCATTTGTTCACTGCGATGACACAGGCTTTTCCGGCGTCGTGGGCGAGCTTCATGACTCGCTTATCGCCATCGGTGAGGCCCTCTTCGCCGTTGACAACGACCATGGCACATTCGCATCGGGCGATGGCCTTTTCAGCGCGGTTGACCATGTAGTACTCGACGGAGCCTTGAATTTTTCCTCGGCGGCGGATACCGGCGGTATCGATGAGGCGGAATTCTTCGCCTTCGTAGGTGAGAGCAGTGTCGATGGCATCGCGCGTGGTTCCGGCGATGTTGCTGACGATCATGCGCTGTTCGCCCGTGAAGGCGTTGACGAGCGAGCTTTTTCCGACGTTCGGGCGGCCGACGATGGCGAGTCGAATTTCTTCTTTGGCCTCTTCGATTGGGATTTCGGCGGGAAGATTGAGGACGACTTCGTCAAGCACGTCGGCGACCCCGGTTCCATGGAGGGCGGAGATGGGATAGACCTGGCCGAGGCCGAGGGCGTAGAACTCGGGGGCATAGTCTTCGCGGTCGAAGTTGTCGGCTTTATTGACGGCGACGAGGACCGGAATCTTGATTCCGCGCATTTGGTTTGCGAGGTCGCGGTCGTCGGGATGGAGGCCGTCAGTGACGTCGGTAATGAACAGCACCACGTCGGCCTCGGTGAGCGCGACGTTGGCTTGAACGCGGATTTGCTCGGCGAGGGGGTCGGAATCTTGGAAGACGATACCGCCGGTATCGACGACGTTGAAGCGGCGGCGATTCCAGTTGACTTCGGCGTACAGTCGGTCGCGGGTGATGCCGGGGGTGTCTTCGACAACAGCGACGCGCTTACCGACGAGGCGGTTAAAAAGGGTGGATTTTCCGACATTTGGACGCCCAACAATGACGACGGTGGGCATAGTTTTTCGCATGGGAACGCCTCAGGCTCGGGAAGAGCGGCGTAGAAAGGGTACCTTAACTCGGGTTTTATGCTTCCTTTTGAACCTACCGCCGAACCTTCCGCATTGATCCCGATTGCGGTTCGAGAGCGGGTTCCTGTATCGCGATCCTCTGAATGGTGGGAGCCGGTTGACAAGGAGTTCAACTACTACACGATGGGTTATTCCGTTCGTTCCCAGCTCATTTTGGGGTCAGAGGATCCGCGCGGTGGAGGTGGGTTTTCGTTAGGCGTCGGTCGGCGAGATCCGAAATTGCGATCCGGGAATGTGCCGGGAGAGTTTATTTGGGAGGCTTATTTTATGGATACGTCTTCGGATGGGGTGAACGGCGAGTCTCCGAATTCGGCGGGGAGCTTGGGGGTTTTGGCGACGGGTCGCTGGCGCTGGGAGTTCCGGCGCGATATGAACTTTTTTGGGGACGTGGGCTTCGGGATTCAGTGGCTGAATCATACGTCGTACGATGTGCCTTTGGCGTTTAATACCACTCCGTCGTTTGCTTTTGGGATGGAGTTTAAGACGAAGGGTGGGGCGGTATTGGCGGGGGCACGGCTTTTGCATGTGAGCAACGGCGGCCGTAAAGCTCCCAACCCAGGGCAGAATCTTCTTCAGTGGTTCATAGGCTTCCGATACTAGTTAGGGAAGGTTCTCGATTAGTTTCGATAGCTGCTTCCTGCTCGCATCTTCCTCCAGCTTTCGATCAACTTGATATAGGCCAATTTGGCAGACAACAGCTTGGTGCATCGTAACCCCGAGGGGGTGACTTTCTATGCTGAATCCTTGGTTCGCAGTGAAGAATACGGCGGAGCGGTGGTCGACGACCAATTCGAGGGTGTCGTGGTCGAAGGCTTCGGCGGGTACTTGGACTGCGAACGTTGCTGGCGCACTCGTCATGACCAGAAGATTCTCGACGGTCGGAAGCTCGCCCAGTGCTTCGAACATAGATGCACTGGCGATGAGGACAACTGTTTCCTCTGCGCCGGAAAGGGCGGTACGAGCAGCCATCACGGCTTGCTCGAGGGATGGGAGCAGTACTAGCTTTCCGCTAGAAGTCGGAACGACCGCATCTTTGAACGCCTTGAGCGCGCTTGCTTTGTTCTTTTCGAAGTCCTTGTTGAGCCTGGTGAGTAGAGTTTCGGGGGCGATGGGGGCGTAAGTTTTCTTTTTGACGTCGTCTTGCACGACGGCGCCTTTTCGTTGGAGGGTTTCGAGGGCTTTGTAGGTATTGGCGGCGGGCTTTCCGATGGTTTGGGCGACACGGTAGCCGCTGGCGGAGCCTTGGCCAACGAGGCAGGCATAGATTTCGGATTCGAGGGCAGTGAAGCCCAAACTCACAAGTGCATCTTTCGCGGCCATGATGACTGGATTGTACAACTTATGAGTGGTTCATGCTACTTCTTTGGGCTGCTAGCGAAACCTCGTAAAAAAACCTTGGGGATTTGTGAAAAGATCGCCGATAACCCTAGTAATGCTGATTCCGCTTGTTCTGGGATATGTTGTCGGGGCCGCCGGGTTTTACACCTTGCTCTCCAAAACCGCCCCTGTCCTCGAAGTAGAGGGCGCGTCGACTATGACGGGAGCCGGGGAGCATTCTGAGGTCATCGAGCTCTTCCCTGATCAGGAAGTGCGAAAAGCCGCCTAGGGCAGGCTTACTTCAGGCGAACCAAATTGAACGGCAGTGTGCTTAGGCACCTGCTGTTTTGGCGTTTGTCGCTTTGTACATCATGGCCGCCATCTGGACGTTGGCTTCGTGGCCGTTTCTTGTTCCCACGACGTTCAGGAATCGGGCGGGGATTCCGCTGAGGTAGAGGTCGCCGAGCATGTCGAGGAGCTTGTGGCGGGCGGGTTCGTCGGGGAATCTCGTGTCGTTTTCGTATCCCTCGGCGCCGAGGATCGCCACCGAATCCTTTGTTAGGCCTTTTCCGAGGCCGTATTGCTCGATCATGGGGAGTTCTTCGGTGAGCACGAAGGTGCGGGCCGGGGCAATTTCGGATTGGTAGTTGTCGATGATGCTGAGGGTCTCGTAGTGCATTGAGCCGGGCCATCGGTCGCCGGTTTCGTACTCGTAGCGCCAATGTCCGCTTCCCTTTCCGACGGCGATTTTGAGGGGGAGTTCCTGGAGGAAAATTCGGGAGTAGAGGCTCGGTAGTTCCTTTTCGCCGAGTTCTGAGACTCCGGCGCTGAACAAGCCTTCACAAAACATCATCGCGCTTCCATCCACTCCTGGGACTTCGGGGGCGGTGAGTTCGATCTCGACGTCGGTAATTTCTAATCCAGCAAGGGCCGACATCAGATGCTCGATCGTCCCTATTTCACCGAGTTTGGTGCTGCGGCGAGTGTCCGTCACGTTCACTGGGGTTGCCTCGGTTCGGGTTGAGCCGTAGCGGAAAGCAATTCCGTTTTTGCCGGGATGAACAGTCAGCTGGACCGGCACTCCCGTGTGGAGACCGATACCTTCAAATAGAACTGGCGCGGCAACCGTTCGGCGAGTGAAGATCACGCTTCACCTTTGAGGGCTTTGAGTTCCTTTTCGAGAGCGCGGACGCGCTTCAGGAGGTTTGGGAGGTCTTTTTGAACCGCGACCGAACGCATATGATCGCCGATCGGCTGGGCGGGTGCGCCGCCGTAGACGCCGGGTTCGGAGATGTTGGAGAAGCCAACCGCGCGTCCGGCGAGGGCGACACCATCAGCGATCACAAGGTGATCTGAATAGCCACTTTGGCCGCCAAGCATGGCTCTAGCGCCGACTTTAGTGCTTCCGGCGATGCCGACTCCGCTGGCGTAGACGCCGTGCGGTCCGAGTTCGACGTTATGGGCGATTTGGACGAGGTTGTCAATTTTGTTGCCTTCGTTTACGATGGTCTGACCAGCGGTTGCTCGGTCGATGGCGGTGAGGGCTCCGATGTCAACATTGTCGCCCAGGAACACTCCGCCGACTTGGGGCACTCTGACTTGCTGCATACCATCCCACTGATAGCCGAATCCGGAATGACCGAGGACGCAACCAGGGCCGATTTCGCAGTAGTCGCCCACGAAAACATTTCTAATTAGGCTGGCGTGAGGCATCACCACTGTATGTCCACCGACCACACAGCCTTCGCCGACATACGCAAACGGCATCACGTTTGCATTAGCTCGGATTTCGGCAGTTCCAGAAATGAACGCCATTGCACCGATTGACGCTGTCTCGTGGATCTTGGCACCGTCCTCAACCACCGCCGATGGGTGGATTCCGGGCGTTGAAGGGTACGGCCGGTCGAAGTACTGTAACAGCTTCAGAAAGGCGAGTCGTGGCTTCTCATGACGAATGAATGAATGGGGAAATTCGGTCACGCTCATCGGCACGATGACGGCACCGATGCAATCAGCTTTTGCCGCCTCGGCGACGTATTTGTCATTCTCGGCAAAGGCGACAGCATGTTCGTCGCGCTCATCATATCGGGTCGTCAGGTGATCTAGATAAACGCCCAAATCTTGACCGACTTCGCCCCCCACATATGCCGCGAAATCGGCTAGCGTTGTGAGCTTAGGCTTGTTCTCCATTTGACGAAATCCTGGGTTGCGTCGCGGACTCCGACGGGCGAATCTGCGAGGTCGTAGCCATTGAGGGCCAGCCAGGTTTGAAGCTGGCGGTGGACGTCAACCGGCGGCACAACGTTGCGACTGGAAGAAGTTACCCCTTTGAATCCCGAATCTGCCGCCCCGAGTTCAACGGTTTGGCTGGTCCCTGCGCGGGCGGGGAGGTTGATGGATTTGATTCCTACGAGTCGTTCGTTCAGGACATCGGTTCTGACACTTACTTGTTGCTTAGCTTCGCGCTCGGCGCGTTCGTTGATTTCTTTGCGCTTTTCCTCGACTTTGGCGTTCATCGCCTCTTCGCTGTCTTGAATCGAAGTTCTCGTGCGGGCATCGAGCTTCGCAATTTCAAGTTCATATTTCCGGTCGAGCAAGTTGATTTGGCGTTGGAGGTCGCGGATTTTTTCGGCGCGAGATTGGATCGCGGGATCGGCTTCGGGGTCAACTTTGACGAGTTGCTCGGGGTTTGGGAACTCGGTGAGCACGGTGAGAGCCACGACGAGTGGGCCTCGTTGCTTTGCGTATTCGTCGAAGATCGGGTGAACTTTGTCGCGATAGCCCTTCCATGCCTCTTGGGCGGCGGGGGCGAGGTTGGCGTATTCCTTATCGAAAAATTCGTCGATTTCGGTTTGGTAGTACTGCTTGAGTCGCTCTGAGATCACTTTTCGGGCCTCGGCGGATTCGGATTCTAACAGGTCGCGAATTGCTTTTGCTGAGTGTTCGCGGTCGGCTTTGACGATGCGTTCGGGGCGAGATTCGACACTAATCGTCTTCTTTGTTTTTGGGCTGGCAGGGGTGGATGCTAGCTCCATTGATTTGAGGCCCTTGGGCTTCTCGATGGGCACACGGGCGAGGTCGACATACACCAGCGGTGCGACCTGCTGGCACCCGATTTGGCTTATTGCAAGCCCAAAAAGGATGCCGAGGCGTTTCATGACTACTTCTTGGCGTTCATCGCGGCGAGCGAGAGGTCGGTGATATCGTTTGCGCCGAACACGGCGACCGAGCCCTCGATGACCATCGTGTAGCCGTCTTTGGCGGCGACTTCGGCGGCGGCGGCTTTGGCTTTTTGGTAGTTTTGCTCGCGGCTTGCGGCTACCCAGTTTTGGACTTCGTCGCTGAACTCGCGGAGCCAGCGTGTAGAGGTCTCATTCATGGTCTGCGACCTACGCGAATACTCCTCAACGAGAGTCCGCTCCTCGGGTGTGTAGTTCGGCTTTGTAGCGAGCTCAGCCGACTTTTTGCTCGTCGCGACGATGTCAGCTTTCAGCCGCTCGAGTTCGGCGTCCTCGGCCTTCGTGCGCTCTTTGAGGAGCATCAGTTCGCGAAGGCGATTTGCCTGCTCAATGGTTAGGATGCGGTATTGATCGATGAACTCAAGCAGTGCTTCGCGCGCCGCCTTCATTTCCTCGAACGATTTCTTGCCCGCCTTGCCCACGTCGCTCTTATCGATGACGGCGTTGAGATCAACCACCCCTAGCTTGAGCGAGGGGGTTTGGAAGCCGGAGCCGAGCATGATTCCGGCGAGGGCCGCCGCGACGACCCAACCCGACCAGGCAACTTTTTCGCTTCGCATTTAGCCCTTCTTGGCTGCCATCTTAGACGCCGATTCGGTCACATCGTTGGCTGCAAACGGGGCGATGTTCTTGTCAAAAATCACTCCGTATCCATCTTTCTTTCCGATTTCCAGAATCGCTGCTTGGTAGGCATCTTGTAGCGCCGTCAGGTGCTTCTGGCGGATGTCTTTCATTTCGTTTTGGGTGTCCTCGACGAGCTTCTTGCCGTACTCACCCATCTCGGCTTGGCGGTTTCGGTAATCGTCGAGGAGCTTGAGATCGGCGTCGGTGGGGTTTGCTTTGACTTGAAGATCGCCAAATTTCTTTTTGGCGTCAGCGGCGGCGGTTTTCACCTTTTCCAGCTCGGTCTTGTCTGCGTCAGTCTTGGTTGTTTTGAGGGTAAGAGTCCAGAACTTTTCGGCATCTTCCTTCTTCATCACCCGGTTTTGGCTGAGGTACTGGAGGGCGTTCTCACGTTCGTTAAAGTAGTTCTTCTCTTCTTCGCGATAGTTGCGGGCCGTCTCGACCTGCTCCATTACTTTGACCGCGTCCACGACGCCAATCTTGGCGCTTGGACCCTGGAAGCCCGAGCCGAGGAGGATGACCACCATACCGAGAGCGACCACGGAGGTGCCGCTTAGAAAGCCTGTCAAATACGATTTATTCATTGTTCTTTGTTTGTCCTGAATCCTTAGAAGCTTGTTCCGATCATGAAGTGCGGCCGGCTGCCACCTTCATTGTTAAACGCAAAGTCGAGTCGAATCGGTCCCATTGGGGTGCGAAGCCTGAGTCCGACGCCGTAGCCCATCTTGAGTGAGAAGGCATTGCTTTGGGTGAAGTCACTACCTGCTCCGGAGCCGTAGCCACCCCAGGCGGAGCCGAGGTCCATAAATGTGACGATTGAGAACTGATCTTGAATCGGTTTGCGCCACTCAAAAGTCGCCATGATCATGTTTTTGCCCCAGAAACGGTCTTCTTGGAAGCCGCGAATGGAGTCGTTGCCACCGGCGAAATATTGCTCGAAGAAGGGGATGACGCCCTGAACAGTTCCGCCTTTCAGACGGAAGGCGTAGACTTCGCGCGACACATCATCGGCGGTTCGGCGCTTCTTATTCGGGGTGAAGTAGGAGCGGTAGTCGAAGCCGACTCGGGCGAAGCCGAAGCGGCCCTCTGGGTTGTCGCCGCTGATGTTGGTGCTGATTGGGCGAATGGTCGAGAAGCCTGGTTCGACGTCGACGCGGAGGAAGGTACCTCGGGCGGGGTCAAAATCGAGATCTCGCGAGTTATTGATGCTGGAGAAACCAATGACTCCAACTTCGCCATCTTGCTGGATGAAGTTGTTGACGTTTCCGCTGGTGGGATTGAAAGGCGGGACGTTGACTCGTTCGAAGCGGGACGAGATGGTGTAGCTCTTGCGTTCGTTGATCGGCTTTGTGAAGCCCATCGAGCCGCCGGTACGGCGTTCGCTGTACTGGTTGGCGTTGGTCGTTGCTCCGCCAAAGGCGTTGTTTGCGAACCTGAACTGGACGCGGTCATAGACCGAGGCGCGGAAGGTTGAGTCTTTGGAGTCCGCGAAGGGGTTTGCGTAGTCGAAGCTGATGCTTCCACCCGTTCCGGCGACCGTTGCTTGCGTGTAGTTGAAGGCGACGTTTTGTCCGCTTCCGTTGAAGTTGGAGTCTGAGTAGCTGATTGTTCCCGCCAACGAGTTTTGGGGGTTCAGAACGACGCCGGCATTGAACATTCCTGTTCGGCCGTCATTGAGCTTCATCTTGAGATCAACAAGGCCAGTTTCGATAGTGGAAAGTGACGGCTGGGTGGGGCTGACGCCTTCAAACCATTGGGTGTTGATGACGCGGAGTGCGTCTTTTTCCCATTGGAATCGGCTGTACGGCTGGCCTGGCTTGGACTTGATGAGGCGGTTGAAAACTTTGTCCCTGGTGGAGGTGAAGCCTTCGATGCTGATCGAGTTGATGACGGCTTCTTTGATCCTCAGAATCCAGGTTCCGGGGCTGTAGGGGTCGGGGTCGAGGGCTTCGACTCGACCGAAGTAGCCTTTCTCTTCATACAGCCGTTGGATGGAGTCGAGGCTCGGCCGGATTTCAGTGAGGTTGAGGGGTCGGAGGTCTTCCTCTTTGGTTCCTGGTGCGGGCTTGAACTGGACGAGTTTGAGGATGTCCTCGGTATTGATGGCGGAGTTTCCGACGACGGCGACTTCGCGCACGACTTCATTCTCGTCAACATCGTAAACCAGCTGCCAAGTGTTGTCTTGCAGAAGGGTCTTGTTGTAGCTGACTTTTCGGAACCAACCCATGTCGGAGATTCGCTGTTTGTCCTCGTCGATTGCTTTGAGGTTCAGAATCTGACCTTCACGAACTTGGAGCAGTGCCTTCACAACCGCAGGAGAAATCTTTTTTGTTCCCCGAATGGTGATCTCTTTGATGATGCCCACATCCTGGGCGAATGCCGCCGCCATAACCCCCAGGGCCATGACTCCGACTGCGACGCTGCGTAAAACTCCCCTCACTCCACCCATAAATGTACCTGTGCTATTTAGGTGGGACGCCTAAACTGAACGAACGATACGCTGGTTTTGAAGTCTTGATGCGTTGACTGAAGTCGACCGTGAGTTTGTAGGGTCGAATTTGGTCGGTTCCGAGCGAGAATGAGAGGTTGCGGATCGACTGTGGGCCGGAGCGCGGACGGTAAGAAAGGCGGAAGTCGTAGGCGACGACTTGGCCAGGGAGCGGAGTTGCGATCTGGCGCCTACCTTGGAGGAAGAAGCCGCTCCCGAGGGACTTTGCGGCGGAGATTGAGGTTTGCTCATAGGCGTTATAGTCGACACTGACATACTCGAAGCCGAAGTTTTGGGCAAGGCGGTTTGTGAATCCGCCGAGGAAGGTGGGCAGGGCGAATCCGATTCCGGCGTTGCGGATTTCTTCCTCGATTTGGACGTTTGAGCCCGGTCGGAGGACGCTGTCAATCAGGTCTGTTCGACCGAGGAGCCGAAGAATTTGGACGTCCGATAAGTCGGCGGGTTTGTTGGGGAACGAGTAGATCTTTTGCCCTTCGTCGAATTTTTTGCCCGGCAACTCGAAGTCGTCTTTCTTCCCGAATCCGGTGTCGAGTAGATCCCCGTCCACCGCGATGGTCAGGTCGTAGCGTTCTGGAGTCGTGCCATTTTTGACGAAAGTGACGCTTGTATCGCCCAGGAGCTTCGCGATCATTCGGGCTTTTCCGTCGACCCGATCGGCACGGTAGCTGAAGTCTAGGGTTCCATCCGGCTGAAGCTTCACTTTTGCCCCAGGGAGCGAGAGCTGGCCACCTTCGACGACAAGCTTTGCGTCGGCGACGAGGCTACTCAGCTTGCCTTTGAGGGTTCCACTGCCAGTAAGGCGCATATCCGCGGCGGAGGATTTGATGGAGGCGACATCGCCAATTCGGTAGGAGAGGTCGAAGAGTGGATCAATCACCAGCCGCTCTTCGCCGCCCGGCGAGGGGAGGAGGGTGGGCATGACGCTGGCGACTTGAGTCGCTATGATTTCGCCGCTGACCTTTGGTGAGCCTAGATTTCCGGTGATGGCGATCTGTTTAGGAGTGGAGAGCGTTGCGTCGGCGTAGCTTCCATCGGGGAAGATTTGTGAAAGTCTGAGCCGATTGACATTAACGAATCCGCCTTCGATGACTTGGTCCAGTATCGACTTTGAGAGGTCGGCGAGGCTGACCGCGGCTCCGAAACTGATCGAGCCGTCGGGGCTGGTTGTGACTCCGGTGGACCCTTTGAGGCGACCGATGAGGCCCCTTGCGTCTCGGTCGAAGCCAAGCTCGAGCATGGCGTCTTTTAGCCCGACTTGGACGGGTGCACCGATCATGGGGCTGATGGCGGTGGACTGGAGTTGGTCTACAGCAAGGCGGATTGATCCGTTGGCTTGGGGTTTTTCGAGGGTTCCGCTGAGCTTGTATCCGCCGGAGATCGTGGCTCCCTTCTCGCCAAGCTTGATGTCTTTTGCATTTGCGAGAAAATCAGCAAGGCTCCGCTCGCCGACGACGTTGAACTCGCCGGAAATCGGTTGGCTCTGCTGATCCGAATCGCCCAGGGCCACCGGGATGTTGGTTTTGAAGAGGGCTTCGAGAGACTTAAATGAGAGCGTCGATTCCTGGGACAGGTCGACGAGGTCGCTCCCTCTTCGGGGAACGGCTGTGAGCTTGGTTTTTGCTCTGAGACGTTCGCCTGCGAGGGGGCCGGTCTTTTCTCCACTGCTTAGGGAGGATTCGATCTCGGCGGTGAGGGCGGGGTCCTCGGGGGTTCCAGAGAGGAGCAGGTTGGCGTAATCGATTCGGACGGCGGATTTTTCGAGGAACCCTTGGCTCGCGGCTGGCTTGGTGGAGTCGGTTGATTGGAGGAGTGGGGCGAATTTGCTGAGCGGGAAGCCGACGAGTTCGAGCTTGCCTTCGACGGTATTGCGATTAATTCCGGCCGTGAATCTGGCAGTGCCTTCGGGGATTCCTTGTTTGGGGTCGAGCTTGATGGTGCCAAAGGGGAGGTTGAGTTTGGTTAGTTTGGGGCCGACAATGGAACCTTCAGAGATTCGCCAGCCGTCGGGCGAGTACGCACCCTTCATGGCGACGGTTCCAAGGTTTTGGGTTCCGAGCGTCAGGTTCGGGACCTCGAATTCGTTGAGCGAGACGACGGGACTCTCGGATGTGCCGCCGAGGACGGCAGAGAGTCCCATCTTTCCGCCAAGCACCGACAGGCGGTCGTATACACCGGGATATTTTTCGAGTTTTGATTGGCCAGCGAGCACAAGCTCGCGGATGGGGACGTTGTAGGCGGTCAGTTCTCCGTTGAGTTTTTTGGTCGATATGTTATAGCTTCCACCACTCAACTGGAAATAATCCTCGAGCGACCCGAGCATTGCGTCGATTTGGTAGGACTGGCCGTCGTAGCCGAACTTCCAGTCTCCGGCGCCGATGGTGGCTTGGTTTAGCTTGACGGAGTCGACTACGCCGCTTGCTTTGATGGAGTCGATTTTGGAGTTCCGGACAGCGAGGTTGAATTCGGCGTCCGTGGTGCCTTTGACCTCAAGGTCTTCGCCGAGGACATCTGACTTTCCGTCTCCGATTTGGCGGTTGACGATCTGGCGGATTTCGGCGAAGGAGAGTTTTTCGGCTTTTCCAGCAATGGTTCCCGCCATAGTTTTGAGGTCAAAGTCGATTGATCCCTCGGTCAGGTTGCCGTCGGCGACTTTTGCCACTAACCCGGCGAGCTTGAGTTTGGTGCCGTCGAGGGTGATGGCACTGGAGATGTTGGTGAGTTTCGTGCTGGCGGCGAGGAGGGTTTGGGCTTCGGCATTTCCCGTGACTTTTGGAGCCGAGAGAGTTCCTCCGAGGGCAATATCTTTGAGGTCAACGACTCCAGCAATTGGCCCCTCGTAGAAGTCGGAAATGTTGACTCCGGCGGCGGTAAGCATTCCGGATAGAGCTTGAGTTTTGAACTTGAGGCCGAGATCGCCGGAGACTTGACCGGCACCTCTTACTCCAAGTACGTGGCTGAGGCTGATGCCTTCGGCATCGATCAATGCTTCGGCGGCGATGGCGGTAAGGGCACCGCCGTATTCGCCATAGCCGAGTCCGATTGCCTGGACCAAGCCGTCGAATCTGGGTTTGGCGAACGAGCCCGCGAGGCGACCCTTGACGTCGGCCTCGCCGGTCATTTCGGGCAAGAACTGAGAAAGAACGAGACCCGAGCCTTCGAGATCGACGGAGAGTCCCTTTTTGAGGTCAATGATTCCGGAAGCGACAAGGTTTCCGTTTCGTCCCTCGTTGGCGGCGCGCTCAATTCGGAACGCTTTGCCGTCGAACCGCCCAAGGAGTTCGGTGTTGTCGAGGTTGATTTTGCGGTCACCAATGGCGATCTTTGCGTCGAGCCGCGAGGCGAGTAAGAGGTCGAACTTTGAGCCGATTCCGCCTCCGACGACGCTGATCGATCCGCCGGTTCCTTTCAGTTCTTTTGGAACGTAGGCGGCGAAATCGGACGCGAAAGCGCGATCTGATTTGGCCGCTATTTGCCATTTTTGTGGCTTAAACTTATATGAAACAGCTCCTTCCGTTTTTGTTTGGCCAATAGCGATTTCGTTCCAGGTGGCGTTCAGCCCTTCCTTGTTGACTTCGACGTCCGCCGCAACGCGGCCGCTTTTGAGGCCGTAGGCACCGACTTCGCGGGCGACCACGTTGCCTCGGAATGTGAAGGCCCCTTCCTTGATTCCGAAGCGGCCCTTGGCTTCGGCGTCGGTGAGCTTGAGCCACTTCGGCGTTTCGACGCCATACTTGGCGAGCAGGGCGGGTGTTGCGCGTTGGAGGTCGGCGAAGGCGTCGAGTCTTACCCCTTTGGTCCAATCGACGATCCCCCGCATATTTACTCCGGCGTTGCTTTCGCTGAGGTTGCCCGTGAAGCGGACGTCATTTTCGGTGACTGTTGCTTTGAGGTCGGCTTTTGTGGCGACGTATCGGTCCCAGCCGACGTCGCTTAAATTACCCGAGAGGTTGGCGGCGAGGCTAAACTTGCCTTTTGGAGGGATGAATGCTTGGAGTTCTCCGTGCACTTTTCCTTCGCCTACTTTGAGCTTTTCTATGTCAAACCAGGCCCTCTTCTCGGGTCCGAGGAGGAGCCGAGAGCGCAGTTTTCCAGGAATTAGCTCTACGTTTGAGGCGGTGATCCCAACTCCGCGGATCGACTTCGTCGCTTCGACCTCGGCTGTTCCTAGGCCGACGAGGTTGAGGTTCAGGGTGGCGAACAAGTTGTCGCCGAGGCCGCTGATGTTCCCGTGGGGGATGTAGACCTGATCCTGCGGGGCGCCAGCGGAGGCATCATCAATGAGGTTGATCCTGCAGCGATACAGCTCGGCAGAAAAGGCGAGGGTGCTTGGTTCTTCGCTCGGCTTCGGGAGGTAGCGTTCTAAGTCGATTTTGCCGTCTGGGCCCCTACGTATCCAGATTTGGGCATCCTGGACGAGGGCCTTTGGGGCCAACCGCTGGTCGATTCTGAGGCCAGTGACGATCAGTTTTGGGAGGCGGGCGATCAGCTTTCCGTCGGGGTGTCGTATTTCAAAACTTTGGGCGGTCAAACTTCCGCCGAGGGGGTCGAAGCTGTAGTTCTGGCACTGAAGGTTTACCAAACCCGCGTCGGTTTGGTAGTCGATCTTGAACCCGGTGCTGGGCGAAAACACCTCTTGAAGGCAATCCCAGAAGTAGTTTCCGCAGACTACTGCGACCCCAACTATGGGGCCGTACATCGCGGCAAACCGAACGATTGAATTGGCCATCCTGGCTCTACCTGTCTATTCAGACGCTTACGGTGTGGTTTTCGCTTTGCGCCTCGAGGTCCGCGAGGAACTTCGCTCTCTCCGCCTCGTCAAGCTGGCTGAGGCGGTCGCCCATCACCTTTTTGCTGAACTCGATTGCATTGTACGACGAACGGATGAAAGGACCGCTGGCTACAAACGCAAATCCCATTTCTTCGCCGATTTTTTCGTACTCTTTGAACTCAGTGGGGTGGATGTATTCGACCACTGGTAGGTGGCGCATGGTTGGTCGCAGATATTGACCGATGGTGACGGCGTCGACGCCGATGTCGCGGAGGTCTTGCAGGGTTTGGATAACCTCGTCTTTGGTCTCACCCAGGCCGAGCATGATTCCGCTCTTGGTGTAAATCGCAGGATCGATCTCTTTCACTTGCTCAAGCACGCTCATGGTTCGGGCGTATTTCGCTTGCGGGCGTACCAATGTGTGGAGTCGCTCGACGGTTTCGATGTTGTGGTTGTAGATTTCCGGCTTTGCGTCGCAGACGTTTTTGATGCACTCGCGGTTGCCTTTGAAGTCGGGAGTGAGGACTTCAACGATGCAGAGCGGATTCGCCTTGTGGAGCTCGCGGATGGTGTGGGCGAACTGCATCGAGCCTTGATCGGCGAGGTCGTCGCGTGCGACGCTTGTGACAACGATGTGCTTGAGGCCAAGATCGGCGGCGATTTTTGCGACGTCCGCTGGTTCATCCGGATTGACCGTGAGACCACGACCGACTTTGATTGCACAGAAGCCGCACGAGCGGGTGCACGTGTCACCCAGGATCATGAATGTTGCGGTCTTTTTGCTCCAGCATTCGGGGAGGTTGGGGCAACGGGCAGACTCGCACACGGTGTGCAAGTTTTTCTGCCGCATCATGCCTTCGACTTGCCGAATCGTGTCGGGGCGAGGCATGCGAATGGTCAGCCATTCTGGCAACCGCTGGTTCATATCTTTAGTTTACGTCAATTGAACCTAGGAAGGCACATACAAAGTTTGCGACGATGTTGCGACGACGGGTTTGATAGCATTGATTTGCATGGTTCGAAGCAGTCGGTTCTCAATAAAATATTCTCGTATCCGAGCCGGGCATGTGTTGCGGTGCGAGGAGTCTGCTGAGCTGTGGATCGTAGTTCGCCGGACGGGTACCGGTTCCCTGCGAGACTTATACGGCGATGCAATCTACGGTTGCCGCGCTATTGACCGCGACGATGAATGCATCGTGTTTATCTCCCAGCTCGGCCGCCGTTACATTCCGGTTGGATCTGTCGGGCTGAGCTCTTCAAGATAGCCAAATTCTCTTAGCATCTCCTGCGTGTCTGGGAACTGCCTTAAGACTTGTTGAACGCGAGAGAGATACAACAGGATGTCGCCACCTGTTGCAAAGCCTTTTGCTTTTCGGAGGCCTTCGGGAAGCTGGATCGGCGTGATCCCGAGCCTTTGAAAACCTGGGTTGCGAGTCGGATAGTCATCCATTGTATCAAGGGCAAGCATTGCACCCTGATAGGCGAGCGACGTGCTACCTAGCTCATGGAGACAATATGCGATCACATCGCAGCTGAAACTGCATCGACAGCGAGTCTCGGGCGTGAGGTCTGAACTGAGTTGTTCGCGAAGGCCAGTGGAGAAGGCGACGATCGCTTCAAGCAGCTTGCCGCGCTGAACGTAATGTCCCCCCAGGGATAGCATGATCCAGCCAGCCTCCGCATCCAACCCGTGGGATTTGGCATAGGACAGCGTAACGTGAAAGCGTTCCTTCACTTCCTCCAAACTGCCTCCCAAGTCGGAGTAGTACGACGCTCGCATATGAAGTAACTCTAAGCGACCCGCAACTGTGGGGACGTACGACAACAAATCAACTGCGCGATCCAAATAACCTACTGCCTCAGCTTGTAGGGCCTGCTTGTCCCAGACAGTTGCTAAGTTATAGAGAACCCGCACGAGGACTGCTTCGAGACCCGGCGCTTCGGCGAGATCTGCGGCTCTCTGGAGAGCCAAAAGACCGCCTTCCGAGTCTCCAATCGCCGATTTTGCTAGCCCGAGCTGAGAATAGAATTCGGCACGGAGCTTCTGGCTCGCTTTCGCAATTCTGCTTATCCAACGCTCATTCTCAAGCATCGTAATGATCGAGCCATAGTTCATCTGATAGAACAGGCCTGCTCCGATGGCGAGCAGAGATTCAACGCACCGGTCGGGTTCAGGAGCCAAATCGTACAAGCGGTCATCCATACCAGCCAGATCAATGTCGCAGGACTGCAGGACAAAAAGGTGGGGCCGAAGTACGACGAGCGACCGTAGGGTGTTGTCGAAATCGTTTCTGCCCGCTTGATTGAGGATCACTTGTTGGAGACCGAAGATATCCGATCGATTTGCTTCTGCCGGCGGTGCGATGGCGAGTTTGCTGACGAGCCATTCTTCGAGCTCGAGTTGCGACGGGTTATCGGGGCCGAACTCCTCGAGCTGCGATAGGTATTCCCGTACCAGGCTCGGAACTATAAACGCATCGTCCTCTTTTCGGAATTCTATCAGACCAAAAGAGACCAAACGCCGCAGTTCCGAGACCGACAGCTGAAAACAGGAAGCCAAACTGATACCTGCGACAGGTTGCCCAAAACCAACGAGCGCCCGAATGGCAGATTGACTCTCCGGTGCCATCTGCCTCATGTTTTCCAAAAGAACTTCGGGGCGCACCAATGCGGCTGCGTTTCCAGCTCTTCGAACCGAAAACTCGTGAAGAGCCAGGTCAACGCCGAACTCCTCGACCAATCTCTGTAGCTGAATTACAGCTCCGGGGAGTCCGTTCGACAAACGAGCGATTTCTTTGATATGATGAGGAGGCAAAGAGCGCGGCGCAAGTAGCCGCCTCACTAGCGATTCGGCACTTCTGGAAGGATTCGTCGCATCTAGCGACCAGGGGAGGACGGTCATTCGCTTTTCAACATCAAGCCCAATATCCGTGTCACCCGCAATCACCATCTTCGCATTGGGACATGCGATGCGGACTCTTTCGATTTCTGCGGCATCAGAAGCTGAATAGTGATTGACAAATACGATTTGAGGATTTCGAGCGGTTAGGACTCCGGTGGATATCGGTCGGGCAGGATCGGCCAGATCAATGAATGCGGTATTAAGACTTTCAAACTCGGTCAGGTTTGCTAAGCACTTGAGTAGGTGTGATTTGCCAACGCCGGGCAGTCCGCCGATGTACAGCAGTTGGCAGTCATCAATCGCCACTTTCGCCTCCTCTACCTGCACACCGATGGTGTGAATGCTTTGGGGTGGAGCCGGAACGCCGAACTGGGTAGGGTCGGTTTGGTCCATTTCCAGCAATAGGGATTCTGCAAACCGCTCAAGTTGGCGGTCAACGGAATCACCGAGGTCGTCAGCCAAAAAGTCCGAATAGTCAGCCAGCGTTTCGATGATTTCCTGGCGCATTCGAAGCTTTCCGTACAGTGCAAGTTGGCGTTGGGTCAGGTCTGTTGAAAACTCAATCAGCGGCTTGATCGCATTGATTACATTGCCGGCTAAGCTCCTGAGCCCCGCCCTGCTGGGTTGTAATGCGAGGAATTCAAGTCCGCGCAATAGATCATCCGCAAGTTGCTTGAGAAGGTTGGTTGCAACTGAGGAGCAAAAATCGCTCTCGAAGATATAGGGAGATACGGCTTGAAGAAGACGTTCGATTTGATCGTGGTCGGCATTTGTCGACGATTTTTCGAGTTCACGACGGAGTTGCCAGAGGTCGCAATCACAATTCGTAGGGATGATCGAGGCGACTTCAGCGTCCCGCTGGATCAATTCAATCTCTGAATAGTGAGCGAGGTGACTTCGAGTACGAGAAAGGAGGTTCCGGATCGCTTTCTTCTGGTCGGTCCAGTCTGTAGAGAAGAAGTCTGGACCTATCGAGCGTAATTCGATCCCTCTTGGTCCGGCGAGGGTGAGAATTGCCAAGAATTCAGCATATTGCCGACTTCGAAGGCTGACTGATTGACCGCTACCAGTTCTTATTTCGAATCTGGACAGTATCGAAACATTCCACTCTGGCACTCAGTTCATTGTAACCTTTGGCCGCCTACGAGGTGCAAGATAGTGGGTTCTTCTAACTACTTTCTCCGGATGTGTCGACGAAAGCGATAAACTATGTCAATGACGCCTAGCGAACGGCTTCAAGAACTTGCAGATGGCAAGAATCCTCGTCTGGTTCTTCGGATGAAGAGCGGGTTTGCGGTGATGGGGGATAACCAGTTTTTGCCGGGGTATTGCCTATTGTTGGGCTATCCGCTAGTTGAACAGTTGATTGAGTTACCTGAGAAACAGCGGCACGCTTTTCTGGAGGATATGTCGTTGCTGGGTGAGGCGATTGATAAGGTCACCGAATCGAAGCGGATGAACTTTGCGATGTACGGCAATGTTGACCCGTTCTTGCATGCACACGTTTGGCCCCGTTATGAGTGGGAGGTTCCGGAGCACGCGACGCTTCCGCCGCTGATGATCCCCGAAGAGGTTCGGCTTCATGAAGACACGGTTTGGGATCCGGCGGTTCATGGCAATCTTCAGAATCAGATTCGGGAAATGATTCTGAAGCTGCAGGAAGAGCGGGCGAGCGTGGATCTGGGACACTAGGGTTTTTTAGCATTGGCGGCGGCTTGATCATGCTCATTACCGTTCGCCTACAGCCAAAGTCGAGCCAGAATCGGCTGGAACAAGATGGCGAGGCTTACAAAGCCTGGGTCTCGGCTCCGCCAGTTGATGGGGTGGCGACTGAGGCTCTGATCAAACCTGTCGCGAAGCACTTCGGAGTCGCACAGAGCAGGGTGAAAATCATGCGGGGACATACCTCTCGTGAAAAAGTTCTTGCTAGTAGGAATCTGGATTCAGCATGAACCATGTGATTCGCACGAACCCGGGACGATGAGTTACGAGAACCGCTGGTCGATCGTGACAAACACATCCATGCGCAAACTTGAGGCGCAACTCTGGTGAATTGAACTGCCCAAAAAAGATTCCCGACTACCTCTTTCTGCGCTGTCGCAGAACTCCTGCGATCCCGACGCCCATCGCAATGATCGTCCCCGGCTCTGGTACGGCGGCAACGGTGTTGAACTGAACATCGTCGAGGGCGGTTCTATTATTACCTACAAACCGGACTCTATGAATATCGCTAGACGCCGAACTTACGGTCATCAGCGTGCCTGCCCCGTCAATTCCAGTCCAAGTGCTCAGAATGTTATTGTTCACATCGTAGGCGGTCAGGCTCATTGCTTGCCCACTTGCCAAGTTGTCGGCGCGTACGGAAAAGCTGTTGGTGCCGGATGCAACGGTCACATTATTCGGATCCCAAAACCGGAAGTCGATCGGGTTAAACGCTGTATAGTCGACCTGATTATTCGAGTTGCTGCCAGAAATTCCATTGACTCCGCTTGTGGCGTGGCCCAGACCGAGCGCAAGGACCCCAACGTAAGGCGCTCCAGAGCTAAAGGAGATGCCCAGGGTTGACCTGAGCTGGTCCGAGAGGCGGGACGCTGGCTCGATGATCTGACCTTGGGTGAGTCGAAGATTTCCGGGAAAGCTCTCGAAATCGATTGTGTGATCGTAGCTCTGACCAATGGCGGAGCAAGAGGCCAAGAGGGCGATAGTGATTGTTCGTTGTTTCACGGTAGTAAATTTATCAACAAATTCATTACAGCATCATTACAAGACAATCTAAACTGTAGACGTACCCTCCCACTGAAGCATCATGAGCAATGAATCTGCAACAGAAATTAGAGTGGTTTTGACTCAATATCCCTCCATAACGGTGAAGGGGCAAAAGGCGCCTCTCAACATTGACGGACTGGGAAGGGTTCTGATTTTTCTAGTACTTTTACGAGGTGCTAGCGCGACCCGAGCCGGGATGGCAAAGGCCCTCTGGCCTGATGCATCCGAGGATGTAGCAGCGAACCGCCTTCGAGTCTCGCTTTCTCGTCTGAAAGTTGCACTCGGTCCAATCCTGGTGATAGATCGCCCAACGATCCGGCTCGTCGGTGCAGATATTAGCGTAGACCTTTGGGAGTTAGAGCAGGTTCTGCTTGAAGCACTGGACGAAGTTGAGCCTAGTCGTCAGCTGGAACTCCTTTCCGCTCACTCTCACCTGTTGAGGGATCTGAGCTGGCGGAGATTTGAAGACATTGATAGCTCCGGAACGCTAACAAGCTGGAATCGTGTTTGCCGAAAGGCAATTCACCAGATGGCAGAAGTTGCGTCTACACAAAAGGACTCGAAGTCGGTCGAGTTAGCTTGGCAGCTCATGTGTGATCGGGGGGACTTTGAACCCCAAATCTGCATTCAGTTCTTGGAGTGCCAGAAGTCCAGCGCATCTTTGGAAGAGGGATTTCGGTTGATCAAACGCGTTGCAAAGGCTTGCAGGGTCGGGACAGAAAGTGCGCGTTTCCAAGAAATAGCCCAGCACTATCGGAATCTTTCGGCTTCTGGCCTAGCCACCTCGTCCCTTACGCCCAGCAAGTGTCAGCTGATTGGAAGCGCTCTACTAGGGAAGGTCGCAATGCATGCCGAGTCATTGTCGAGAGTTCTTACTGAACCAGACGTGGCGTTACATATGCAGTCGAATCCAGTTGAACAGCTCAGCATATTTGATCTCGTTCAGTCCCATTTGTTGAAGGGCACGTCGGCATGGGTTAGCGTCGAACTTTCTCGCCTGCGCATTTTTTATGTACTTTACAATTCTCACAGGGTGATCGAAATCAGCAAAGGGCTTCTCGAATCGGACTTGACGCCTGCTCAACGAATCGATGTGCTCTTGTACTGCTCGTTCGCACAGTTCATTATCAGACGGTGGGATCAAGCGATGGCGTCAATCCAAGACGCCGGTGCGCTAGCGATATCGCGGGGCACCCAGAGCCAACAGGAGCGCTGTCAGATCACCAAAGCCGCCTACCTGTGGCATCTCGGGAAAGTCGACGAGGCGCGAGCCATCTATGATTCCCTTCTCGGAATGCCTGTCCTATCAAATGACGAAGTTTTCGGGTCAAGTCATGCTCTAATCCGCCTTAACTACGGAATCCTAGAGTGCGTCTGGGGGGAAGTTCATGAGGCAAAACATCACCTTGAACTGGCTTATGAAGAGCGTCAAGCAATGAATTTTGCCCGTCGATCCCCGTTGCTCCTGTCTGTGTTGGGGTTTGTATGTGCAAAAACCGGAGATGTTTCTCGTGCGGTGGATTTTTCGATCGAGGGACTGAAACTCTCATATGGTCGCGAATCGAGCCGAGATGGGCAGATGAATATGGAATGGGCCTGCGGGGTCCTTGCGCTATCCAATTTCCGCGCGGAAGCTAAGGGAGTGATGGACTGGGTGAACGAGTGGAGAATTCGTACCGAGCACACGCGATCGGTTTGCGAAGAGCGTTATGCCGACAGCCTGGGGCTGAGGGACATCGACGGGACTCTGCCTCAGCTCGATGGATCGTCGGAGTATCGGCAAGTGCTGCGGCTTCTGATCAAGTGTCTTCGCCAATTGCAAAAGAACACGGCGTCTTCACTTATCTGATCATATGAGGCAAAATGTGGGCAGACTCCGATGCTCATCTCTGTCCGCCTCCAACCCAGATCGAGCCAGAATCGGCTGCAAGAGGAAGGCGAAAACTACAAAGCCTGGGTCTCGGCTCCGCCGGTTGATGGCGCGGCGAATGAGGCTTTGATCAAACTGGTGGCGAAGCACTTTGGGGTTGCTCCGAGTAAGGTCGAGATTGTGAGGGGACATACTTCGCGTGAAAAAATTCTGGAAGTCGATCAAAGCTAAGTTTCGTGCCGCTGAAAATGCCCAATCGCCAGTTGACATTGAACGCTGGGAATCTGTGCTTAAGAGCAAAGAGGCAATAGTCGTTGAGTTTTACTGCTTGGACTGTTTCAGCTACGACACTCTAGAACTTGTTCTGAAGTCACCTACTTCGACCTTGGTAGCCAGTGAGGACAACCCAGGTTTCAAGGACTTGCTCGACCTCTGCGGTGCTGAATGGCCGCGGTTTTGGAATGACTACGCAGTCTTGACCACCACCGCCTTCAGCCAACGACAATTCGTCTATGTTCGGTCGCAAGGTAATGAAGGCTTTGAGTACGTCGCGTATGAACCGTGACACCTGCAACAGAAAATCCAGAAAACTCGCCCTCCAACTAACCGATTCCGCAAAAATACCGAGAAAATAGAAGAAGAGTGATGAGCGACGCAAACCGAACCCAGATGCTGACTAGCGACCCGAACCGAACGGTGATGGGCAGTGCGCCGACGCTTGACCCAAACAAGACGATCATGGGCTCTGCGCCCACCATCAACGCGACGGTCACGATCAAGCCGATCCAGTGCCCGGTCTGCAAGACTTTTAACCCCGGCGGGGTCATGTTCTGCGTCGACTGCGGACTCATTTTTGACCGAGCCATTGATGGTGACGCCTTTGGCGCACCTGCCGTCCAAGTTCCCATGCTGGTGGATATGAATGGCCGTGAGTACCCGCTGCGCCCTGGAACGACCGTCATTGGCCGCGAAGCCGACATCTCGCTGATGGACAGCAAGATCAGCCGCCGCCACGCTCAGATCACCAACACCGACGGCTCTCTCGTTTTTGAAGACCTCGGCTCGACAAACGGCTCCAAAGTGAACGGCACCAAGGTCGAAGCCGGACAAAAGCACACGCTCAACGGCTCGGACAAGATCAGCCTCGGCGGCTTCGAGGTTGCGATTCAGCTCCCCGGTGGTCCCGGTGGAAACGTCACCCAGGCGTTTGGTGGCAATAAGACCGCCGCAATCTCCGTCGCTCCTCGAAAAGAGGTCGGCGCGGGGACCCTCAAGTGGAACGACCAGCTCTTCACCCTCAAAGCCGGAGTCAACACCCTCGGCAGAAAGAGCGACAAAGATATCTGCATCCCCGACCCCTATGTCTCGGGTTCGCACGCCACCGTCGAGATCGCCGAGGATGGTGTCTACGTTACAGATACTGGCTCAACCAACGGCACAATGATCAACGACAGCAAACTCTCCCCCAACATGAGAACCCTGATGGGTGAGGCAGATATGATTCGGATTGGGGCAATTGAGCTGACGGTCAGTCTATCCTAGAAGCTACTTCGGCTCTTGAATCTTGACGACTTCGCCACTAGAAGTATCGAAACCGAATCCTGCTGGAACCAAAACACCGAGCAATTCGGTCTTTTCTGCATAGATTGCTCGAGTTTCTCGCTTGGTTCCAACTTTGAAAGCCTCGTACCACTCCTCTTTCGTGGTCTTTCTAAAGATGAAGCCCCTGAACCCACCCGGTATTCCCAGCGAGACTGCCCCTCGCCCAGCGTTTGTAACTGGCTTGTTGATCTTCTGAGATCCTTTCCATTCGGTGCCTTTGAGGAGGGTCCATTCAACCCCCGCTGATCGGCCTGCGAATCCGTCTCGTACCATAAGCCGGCTCGAAGTCGTCTCGCCCGCCTGGCTGATCAAATCCACATTTTTGTCCTCTGGCACAGAAGTCTTGTCCATCAATCCAGTCTGAGCAAACTCTTCCCGTTTCCGATGCCAAATCCAGTGATCGCCGGTCTGAATCTTGGGGCCATAATACGTCCAACCGCTGCCGTCTTTTACTCCAGTGGCATCTTGGCTAAGAAGAAGGGTTGAGGCTAATGTAAGTGCCAGAGGACTCATGCCCCTATTATATGGCGATGTCGTGTGAGATGTGCCAAGAAATAACAAGTAACCGATGGTGCCTGGTAGGTAGCATTAGGTTAGCCTACAATGGACGAGATTACTGCTGAGTATGCCGTTGCCGACCTTTTGCCGCCGGCAGAGCTGAAGGTTTTGGCGCATGTTAGCGTGGGAGCCAAGACTGACCTCGGACGGGTCCGGGAGAACAACGAGGATAAATTTGAGTTTTATATTCCCGATGATGAACTCATTCTCGCTTCGCGGGGACAGGTTTTTGTTGTTTGCGACGGAATGGGCGGGCACGCCGCCGGGCAGATTGCGAGCGAGCTGGCCTGTAAAACGTTCATCGATGTGTATCTGAGCCATCCGGGCTCTGATCCCAAGGAGGCTCTTGGGACGGCGATTCATGCGGCGAACCGCTGGGTTTTTCTTACCTCGCGAGCGAACACGGCTCGGCGCGACATGGGGACGACGCTTTCGGCGCTGGTTTTGCTTCAAGAAAAAGCCTACATTGTGCAAGTCGGCGACTCGCGGGTCTATCGCCTGCGCGATGGCGAACTGACTCAGATTACCGAGGATCATACGTTCGTCAATGAACTCGTTCGACTCGGAACCATTTCGCCTGAGGATGCGATCAATCACCCAAAAAAGAACGTCATCACCCGCGCGGTTGGCGTCGAGGAGAACGTCGTTCCGGACTTCTTTGAGTTTGATATCGTCGAAGGTGACATCTACTTCCTCTGCTCGGACGGCGTGATGAACCACGTGGATGACGAAGGCATTCACTCGATTCTCTCGTCTAACGGTCCGGCAGCGGCGGCGTGGAAGATGGTCGGCCAGGCCCTTCTTGGTGGCGGAAGTGATAACACCACCGCCATGGTTCTGCGGGTCGAGCGGCTGGAAGTTCGGGACTAACGCAGCTCGATATCGTGCCGCTCCCCTGCGGGCTTGGTGGCCACATAGGCAATTTTTCCGCCGAAGACGATCTTCACCTCAACGTTGCTGCCCTTGCGAGCGACGAGGCAGTCCCAAGTGCGTGCAAACGCTCGAATACTCCGAAGTTCAAATCCCTTCCAGTCCTTTGGAAGCTGCGGCGTAAGCGAGAAGCGATTCAACCCCATCGGCCGAATCCCGACCAAGCCCTCGGTGATAATTCGGCAATACAGGCCCGCCTCTGCCGACAGGTGGCTTTGGTTCTGCTCCGGATAAGCCTCCTGGCAGTAAGGAACGTGATCCCCGAACAGCCGCCGTCCCGAATACTTCTTCAAATATTCCAGGGCAAGATCAGGGTGGCCTGATCGGAAGACCCCGCGAAGCGCATACAACGTCGAACGATCCCAATAAGTGGTCGAACCCTCTGCCGTGAGCAAGCCGTCCTTCGTCCAAAGTTGGGGCGAAAACAGTGCTTGAATTGTCCCTTCAGCCCGATCATGGATGTCCATGACTAGGGGAATACAGATCCAAGACCGAAGGGAGGTCAGCCCTTCGTGATACTGGTAAGTTTCGAACCCTTCTAACTGCGCTCCAAAGACCTTTTCGATGGCTCCACGAAGAGCAACCGCTCGCTGTCGATAAGTCTCAATCGTGGACGGAGGCTTTCCGAGCTCTTTCGCCAAGTAAGCCGCCGAGACCAGAGCGTCGTAAGTCAAGGACGAAGTTGCCAGATTCGTCTTGCCGGACGAGAATCGTCCTTCTAGCTCGTCACTGTTCGAGGCAATCACGCCATCGTTTGTCCTTTTCCGATTGCAATACTCCAAGCACCATTCGATGAGGGGCCAAACATCTTTCGCGTATTCAGAATTTCCTGTCGATAGGGCCCACCTGCTTGCGCCATAAGCCGTCATCGCCGCGTCACCTCGATCCCCGGCTCCTTGCCAAGTGCCGCGCCCTTCGGCGATGATTGAACTGGGAAGTCGGCGGTAGTCGGAGTTGATGTAACTCGCGTACCACTGGTAGGCATTCCGTGCGGACTCGTTCCCGCCTGCGTCTCCGAGGAACGGGAAGAACGGGCTGACGTACTCGTTCTGGTCGTTGCACCAAAGCGCGGCCAGGTAGCGATTGAAGCCGCCAGGAGCATGCATAAGACCGCCGCGAGTCGCGAGGACATTCTCAGCTGCGCGTAGCTTTGAGAACTCAAAAAGCTGGTTTATTGCTTTGTCAGGCGTTTTCAGGACCAAGCTGTTGGAGAGTTCAGCTTGGAAAGTTCGTCGAGCCTGATACTCTGGCTCGATGCTGGGATACGCTGCCGGCTGACTATCCGATTGGGCGGAAAACACAATCCCGATTTGAGTCGTCGCGCCGGGAGCAAGAAATATCGCCCCACCTGGAATGCACAGACTGCTCACGGTTGCGCTTCCTGAAAGCAGCTTTTCGGTGGCGATCTGCTGGGAAACCCGAGCCGTCGTGGTCTCTATCTTGATCGGATTTCTGTCGGTGTTTTTGATCTGCCACCGTTCCACGATGCAAGGCAGGCTGGTGCTCGGAAAGATCGTTTTCTCAATCTCATACCGAGCCCCCTTTTCCAGCCAGCTCAAAGAACCGTTGATCGAGAACTTGGTGGCTTGGGCATTAACTTGTTCCCCGTCGATCAAGATCTTCGGATCGTTCGCAGAATCGAACTGGTAGCTCAGCGCAGCGTGGGTGTCGTCCTTCTTCTCGCGGATCATCGGCCAGCGAACGAGTCGTCCCAGGGATACTTTGCCGTTTGGATCAACGCTCCAGCGGATGATCGCATTGACGGAGCGTCCCGCCATTTCGATATGGTCCGAGTGAGCGGAGCCCCTCGTCAGGGTCTTGAGATCGGACCTGATTCCGCCCTTGGGATCGAGTTGCCAACGGTCAGTCATAGGAGTACTTACTTGCGCCAGGGACGCCGATACGAGGAGAGATCCGAACATTCATTCTTTATCATATTCAATCCGCTCCGCCGAAACACGCAGAAGAAGAATTCTTACATAACAGTGCAACACTCATGTTATCTGTTGGCGTATGTATCAAATGAAGGCACCGAGAGCGGTGCCAACTGGAGAAACAATGCACAATATCATCGCTTTTAACCCAATGGAAGACGTTCGCCGATTCGAGGAGTCGTTTAATCGCCTCTTCGCCGCCCCGGCTCCGACCTCCAACAATATCCCCGTCGACGTGACCGAGCAGGACGGCAAGGTCTCGATCCGGGCCGCAGTTCCAGGTATCTCGCCCGAAGAGCTCGAGGTGACGGTTGAAAAAAACGTGCTGACCATCAAGGGCGAGCACCGACGCGAGGAGCTTTCCGAAGACGGCAAAGTCTTTCGACGCGAGAACACTTATGGCGTCTTCCAACGCTCGATCCGCCTGTCCGAGAACCTGAACACCGACGGCATCGAAGCCACCTTCCGCCACGGAATGGTCACGATCACGATTCCGAGGAAGGAGGAGGAGAAGCCGAAGGCACTCAGGATTCCGGTGACGACCGAGGGCTAACTAACTCAGCCACGTAGCCTCGGGATGAGAATCCCGAGGCAAGCACCTGCCTGACCAGTAACCACACAAAAACCTCACAAACCCCCTCAAGTTTCTAAATCGAGTCCCGATACAAATACCAGGACTCGTAAAGAGGAGACTTGAAACATGCCGGTTACGGAATTTGAATGCGCCATCGCCAAATCACAGATTGGTCGATATATTAACGGGGAAAAGCTTGGACAGGCGGTCGTTGACCAGCTAGAGTCGCACATTGCGGCCTGCCCTCGCTGCAAGCTTGTGCTTGAGGAAAAACGAAACAGTTTGATGTCGACCATTGAGGCCGACCGCCAGGAGCGCATTCGCGCTACTAGCGATCCGATTCCTATGAACACTCCGATGACCACTACTCCGGGCAATATGGCACCCCAGCTAGATTCCCCTCGCCCGGAGACTTTTGGCGCGTTGGCTCGCAAGTTCAGCGATCCGAACGAAGCCGACCCTAAAGCCGAGCTTCGGCGCCAGCTTGAGGCCATGGCGAACAAGCGAACTGGCCATATCGAGATTCCGGTCGTTGCCCCCGCCTTTGCCCACCAGGAGCAAACCGAGACGGTAAAGCTGAAGGTTGTGACCGACGAGCCCGTTGGAAAGAAGAATTTGATCGATGCCTTTGCATTGTTCAAGCGCACCAATGAGCCGCAGGCAGAAAACGCGCCCGCCAGTCCGGCTCATGATGCGACGATGAAAAAGCCAATTGCCTACATGGCGGGTCTTACGACCGTCGTGATTGCGATGTCGCTGGTTGCCAAGAATCCGACTGCACTGTTCGGGCCGAAGGCAAATGACGCACGAGTTGTGGCTTCGACGGCCAATAAGGGCAAGTCTGAGGCAGCTCAGAGGTTCGCCGCGATTCGAGAGAAGAGCAAGAAGAAGCAGGCGGCAAAGCTTGCGGCTTTGAAGAAGAAGCAGGCGGCGCAGGCGTTTGCTAAAAAGGATTTAGACGCGGCTGCACCCAAAGGTGTCGCCAAGTCCAGCTCGGCACCAACTGTGAAGCCTAAGGTCAAAACTGCAAAAGTTGCTCTGAAGGCTTCTCCGAAAGTTGCGAAGCGGAAGGTTGCTCTTCTGACGAACACTGCCCGAGTGACGACCAAGCGAGGCACCAACGCCCAGCGGTTCGCAAGGCCAACTCGAAAGGCGGCTGCCAAGAAGTCGGTACGGACATCGCCCGAGAACGGCACCGTTAAGATTTACGCTCCGAATTGAGGTTGAACATGAAGAAGTTTCTTTTGACAGCTCTGGTCCTCGGCCTCTCCGTGGCTGCCTTTGCCCAGAACATGACGGTGAGAGTGAAGGCGAAAGGCGACGATCTTCGGGTCGTGCTTGCCTCGATCTTCGAGCAAACCGGGCAGCAGTATGTGGTCCAGACCTCGGCCCGCCAGAGTTTGTATCTCAGCCTTGACGGCGTTACTCTAGACTACGCGATTGAGGTTTTGACCGAGATTGCAGACGTGGAGTTTGAGAAGAAATCGGGAATCTGGTACGTGCGGTCGAAGAAGCCGGTCGTTAAGACTCAGGCGCAGGGCTTTGCTCCGGTCGCGATGGCGGCGGCCAAGATCGACCCGCTGATTTTGGATAAGAAGGTTTCGACGAAGCTGACGAAGACCTCTCTTAAGGATGTTTTTGCCGCTTTTGCGAAGCAGACGGGGACGACAATCGTCATCGACAAAAACGTTCCTTTGTATAAGATTGATGCGTTCATGTATAACACATCGCTCAAATTCGCTCTTGAGCGAATCTGCAAGGCCGCTGGCCTGAAATACGAATTAGCCCCCGGCAAAACGGTACGCATTCGCAAAGCCTGAGCCACACATGCACGAGCAGCTCCTCATTTGTCCGGCCCGCCCTTAACCCCGGCGGCCGGGCTTTTTTCTATTCCTGATCCTGGTTCCAGTAGTAGGAGTCTTTGCTGTAAGTGTCTTCGTTCCAGTCCTTGGCGCGGTGTTCACGGCTCCAATCGGCAAGGCCGAAGAGTAGCTTTAGCAGCTCCAAAAAGCACATGATTCTTGGTTAACGCGAATCAGAGTTTGAAGGTTTCAGTGTGCTTGGTCTCTCGGATGGCGGTTATGCTGATTTGGCCCTGATGGTCGGACGTCTGCTTGAGCTTTTGGCCAATCCGTTGGACGATTACTTTCATTTCCTCATCGTTTGCCTCTTCGGCTTTGATGATGATGGTGAGGGCGCGGCCGGCTTGGATGGCGAAGCTCTTTTCGACACCAGGTTCTTGGTTGGCTAGTTCCTCCAGGCTCTGGAGTCGTTGGAGATAGTTATCATGGGCTTCTTTTCTGGCTCCTGGGCGCGAAGCGCTGAGGGTGTCGGCGATGATGACGACGCGGGCTTCGGGGGTGGCGGGTCCGATGTCGTGGTGATGGGCTCCGACGGCATTGAGGATGAGTTCGTCCTCGCCATTTTGACGGAGGAATTCCATTCCTGTGAGGGCGTGGGGGCCTTCTTGTTCGAGAGCTTTTCCGATGTCATGGAGGAGCGCGGCGCGCTTTGCTGCTTCTTGGTTGAGGCCAAGTTCATTGGCGATTTGGGCGGCGAGGAGGGCGGTTTCGATACTGTGGTCGAGGACGTTTTGGGCGAAACTGGTTCGGAATTTGAGCTTGCCGAGCTTTTGGGCGATGGGTTTGCTCAGGTTGAGCTGGAGCTTCTTGGCGGCGTTCTCGCCGGCTTGCTGGATCGAGTTTTCGACTTGCTTGAGGCTGACCTGGTAAGTCTCTTCGATTTTCGAGGGTTGGATTTTGCCGTCTTTGATCAGGGCTATGAGAGTCTGCGTGGCGACTTCGCGGCGGTAGGGGTCGAAGCTGCTGAGGGTGACGGTGTTCTCGGCGTCGTCGATGATGAGTTCGACTCCGGTGGTTTGCTCAAAGGCTTTGAGGTTTCGACCTTCGCGGCCGATGATTCGGCCTTTGATGTCGGGCGAGTCGAGTGGGATGGTCGTTGTTGAGGATTCGATTGCGACGCGCATTGCGCTCGATTCCATTGCGGTGAGAAGTCGGTCACGGACCTCGATTTCCTCATCGAGCCAAGTGCGATCCAGAGTGACCGTAGCCTCTCGAATGACCTCGACTTCCCTGATCTCGGTGACGACCTTTGGTTTCTGTCCAAGAAGGTAAGCCAGGACTCCGCAGAGCACGGCAAGGAAGGCAACGAGGTAGATCATTCGGTCTCAGCCCGTGGAAGGTTTTCGAGGACTGATTCAATTGTGGACTCGTCGAAGCCACGCGAATAGAGAAATCGACCGATTTTGGCGGGATCGGTTGGCTTCTTGTACTTAGCTTGAACGAGTTCGACCGCTCGGACGGACTCCGGGGCCTCAATCTCGGTTAGATACCACTCCACGATTTCCGGCGAGATTCCCAGCTTTTGGAGCTCAACGCGCATCTTGGCGTCCCCGATGCTTTGCTTGTCACGGAACCTGTTCTGAAACGAGTCGAGCACCCGTTGCTCGCTCACAAGTCCGCTCGACTCTAGGCGGACTAACGTAGCTTCAACCGCCGCCGAATCGTGCTTCTTCCCCAGTCGTTCCCGTAGCTCGACCGCTGAGTAGGTTCGATGCGCCAAAAACTTTAGCGCATCGTTCATCACCAGATCGTTGGTCTCGATCACCGCGAAGCCCTACAGTTCCATTTCTGGATCGAGCTCGTCTTCTTGATCCACGACGGCGGTGTACCGAAGGGCCGCGCGCTCCAGAGTAAACGCGTCCCGAATCTTCTTATCGATCTCGTTGAAGATTGCCTCGTTCGATTCAAGGAAGGTGCGCGCATTGTCTCGTCCTTGGCCCAGCCGCTGCTCGCCATAGTTATAGAAAGTACCGCTTCGGTTGATGATGTTTCGCACAACGCCGATATCCAAAACGTCCCCAGCGCGGGAGATTCCCTTGCCGAAGATCATGTCGAACTCGGCGGTCTTAAACGGAGGAGCAACTTTGTTCTTAACAACCTTGACCTTGGTTCGCGCACCAATCTGATCCGTACCGACCTTGATCGCATCGCCCTTACGAACCTCAAGCCGAACCGAAGCCCAGAACTTCAAGGCACGTCCGCCCGGAGTCGTCTCGGGGTTGCCATACATCACGCCGATCTTCTCGCGAATCTGGTTGATAAAGATCGCAGCGGTCTTCGACTTGTTCAACGAACCACCCAACTTTCGAAGAGCCTGCGACATCATTCGCGCCTGGAGTCCAACGTGCGAATCGCCCATCTCGCCTTCAATTTCTGCTCGAGGAACGAGGGCTGCGACCGAGTCGATGACCACCAACCCAACGGCTCCTGACTTGATAATCGTGTCCGCAATCTCAAGAGCCTCCTCTCCGCTCGAAGGCTGAGAGATGTAGAGCTTGTCGATATCAACTCCAAGCGTCTGCGCATACTCAGTATCCAAAGCGTGCTCCGCGTCGATGTACAAGCAAAGCTCGCCTTTCCGCTGAGCTTCGGCGACGATATGCAGCGCCAAAGTCGTCTTACCGCCCGACTCTGGGCCGTAAATTTCCGTAATTCGTCCAGAGGGAATTCCGCCGATGCCCAGAGCCATGTCCAGGTTCAAGGAACCCGTCGAGATCGCATCAATGGCGTCCCGCTGGTCTTGCCCCATTTGCATCACCGAGCCTTTGCCAAAGTTTTTTTCAACCTGGCTCAGCGCCATTTGCAGGGCTCTTGCCTTGTCGTCCAACGCCACGTCGGCGATTTTTTCTGTCGTTGCGGATGCCTTTCTCACAGTGCCTCTTGATTGCGCCCAATGGCGAAGTAGTAGCCATTATACATAGACGCCCGTCTAGTAAACCACTTTTTTTCAGATTTGTCAAAAATGGTTTTGCGCTACGATATTCGTAGGATGCGACGAAGCTGGGTTTTTGGGTTGTGCTTCGCTGCTTCTTTGGCCGTGGCTCAGGACGAGCTAACGATCCGAATGATGTCGGGTCCCTACGGAATTCCACCGAAGGAATCAACTTCAACCTCGGCGCAGATTAAGCGGAAGACCTTCGAAGAGTTCCACCGTGCCAACCCTGGACTGCGCGTCGTCAACGCGGGTGGGCTCAGCTTTTCAGGTGGAAATCTCGACGACTCGATGTTCCTGATGTCCATGGCGGGCGACTCGGCGCCGGACGTCTTTTACGTCAATTTCCGCCAATACTACACGTTCCTTGAGCAAGGTTTTTGTCGCCCCCTGGACGACCTCATTGCCAAAGATCCGCAGGTCATGGAGAGGTGCAACCCAACCGTCAAAGGCGTTCTGACGAGCTACGACGGCAAAGTTTATGCTGTTCCGTTCTTCCAAGTCGCCGTCGCGCTGTACTACCGGAAAGACCTCTTCAAGGAGGCCGGACTTGACCCACAGAAGCCGCCAAAGGACTGGAACGAGTTCTACGAATATTCCAAGAAGCTAAGCAACCCGGCGAAAGGCCGTAGCGGGTTCATGGTTTCGTCCCCACCGGGCTACCAGTGGTCGAACTTCATCTACGCGGCGGGAGCCGAGCCTGTGAAGCAGGAAGGGACGCGCTGGAGGTCGGCGATAAACTCCCCCGAAGCCGCTAAGTCCATCGAGTTCTTCCGAAAGCTGC
The DNA here is from genome assembly GCA_965248555.1 of Fimbriimonas sp. Classification (GTDB taxonomy): domain Bacteria; phylum Armatimonadota; class Fimbriimonadia; order Fimbriimonadales; family Fimbriimonadaceae; genus Fimbriimonas. The sequence goes on from CBDFJP010000002.1 coordinate 2,068,923, forward strand.
TCGTCGGAAAGGATGCCCCGGCGGCGATCTCGAAAAACCTTAGCGACGACATCCGCACTGGCAAAACGGCGATGTGGCTGAACTACTCGAACGATGTTCTGCTCCAATCCAGCGACTTGTCGCCCAGCGTGGTCGGCATGGCTCAGGTTCCGGCCGGGCCCGCGGGACACGCGCAGGAGATCAACGCCGGAATGTGGGCGATTTCCTCGCGAGTGACTGACCCGAAGAAGCTCGAAGCCTGCTGGAAGTTCATCAAGTTTTTTGCCGGGGACGAGGCGGCGAAGATCAACACGGATAAGTGCGTCGAGATGGGGATGGGGAACCTCGTCAATCCGCTTTTTCTCAAAAAGTTCGGCTATACGGAATTCCTGGCTCAGGTCGATGAATCCTACGTTAAGGCGAACGAAGAGCTGTTCAAAACCGGGCATCCGGAGCCGTATGGGAAGAATTGCCAGCAGGTCTATTCGGTGTTGGACAACATGCTCGACCGGGCGCGTTTGAACCCAACTGAGCCTGCGGAGAAGATTCTGGCGGCGGCGGCTTCCGAGATGGACGAGAAGCTACTCGGCTACACTCCGCCCGAGATTCTGGCGCGGCAACGGGGGTGGGCGCTTGGGATTCTGGTCACGCTCGCCGTCTTCCTGACCGGGTTGGTTGCCTATCTGTTCAAAAATGCGAAAGACACCTCTGACACCTTTGTTGAGCGCATTCCTGCCGGAACGAACCGGGCGAAAATGCGCCGTTTTATGACGTTTTGCCTCTTTCCGGCGGTGGCGACGATCACGATGTGGCACTACTATCCGCTCCTTCGCGGGCTGGTGATTGCGTTTCAGGATTACGGAATCCAGCGCGGCGCGCGGTGGGTTGGGCTCGATAATTTCATCGGCGTTTTCACCCAGCCGCTGTTCTATCAGTCACTCTGGAATTCGTTCGTTTATGTGTTTCTTGCCGTCTCGATTGGGTTTTTGATGCCGATTTTCTTGGCGCTTGCACTGAACGAGATTCCTCGGTTCAAGGTGTTTTTCCGGACGGTTTTCTACCTTCCGGCGATGACGTCTTCGATCGTGATCGCATTCGTTTGGCGGCAGCTCTATGACAAGTCTCCTACGGGGCTGTTGAACACTTTGTTGAAGCCCGCGATTGAGGGCGTGGTGAATCCGCTATTCCTAAAGATCGGAAAAGAACCTTGGCCGACGGCGTTTGACTGGCTCGGTGATCCGACGTTGGCGATGTTCGCGGTGGTTCTGCCCGGTATCTGGGCGGGTGCGGGGCCGGGTTCCATTTTGTATCTGGCGGCCCTGAAGAACATTCAGCCGGAAGGGTACGAGGCGGCGGATTTGGACGGGGCGAGTTGGGTTCAGAAGATTCGATTCATTACTTTGCCGGGGCTGAAGCCATTGATTTTGATTAACCTTCTTGGTGTGTTCATCGCAGGGTTTAAGGCGATGGAGAACATTTTTGTTTTGACGCAGGGAGGGCCTTTGAACTCGACCCGTACCATCGGGCTCGAGGTCTGGCAGAACGCGTTCATGTATCTGAAGTTCGGCTACGCGACGGCGGCGGCGTGGGTGATGGGTTCGATTCTGGTTGGGTTCACGCTGATCCAGATCAAGACGCTGCTCAGGATGCGATTCCAGACGGCGAAGGCGTAGGTCATTAGATTCAGCTACCTTCGATGCTTGATCTGGTTACCAGGGGTACGCTCTTGGTGGCGTCCAATGAACACTTATGCAATCTGGGTTGACCTGCGGGATGGTCGCGAAGACCTCGCGTTCTGTGACGCAGTGGAGGCCTTCTTGGGTTCGCTCAAGTCACGCGGACTGCTTGAGACTTTCACTCTCGAACGCCGGAAATTCGGCTTCTCGCCTGAGGGCCTCGGAGAGTTTCATATCCGAATCCAAACCAAGACCCTCGACCAGCTCGATCAGGCCTTCCACCACGCGGCGACCCGGAGCGGGGAGATCGAAAGTCTCCACGCGAACGTATTCAAGAGGGTGGTCAACTTCAAATCGGCGCTGTATCGGTCATTTCCGGACGAGGTGAGGGTTCGATGAGGAGGCCAGCAATTCTGTGCCTCTTAGCCGCGACTGCCCTCCAAGGCTGCATCTCCGCCGACCAGAAAACTCGCCCATTCCTCGGAATGTGGGTGGGCAAATTCATGGTCGCCAACGTCGGAAATGGCCCTAACACCGCCGACGACCAGCGGCGACATTCGCTGACTGGCTACGTCCGAATCCTGCTCGACAAAAAGGCGTATCAGATGCACCTGGAGGGCGAGCAGCAGACGATCGAGATCAAGGGCGAATGGATATACAAAGGCAACCAAATCATCCTCAGCCCCAAAAAGGTCGAGGTCAAAGACGAGAACGAGGATGGCCCGAATCCGAACCGCAAGTTCGTCCCTGCGGAGGAGCTGACCAAGGCTTATCAGCAGAAACTGACCTTCAATATCAACAAAGCCGCCAACGAATTCACCGCGCCAGAAGTAAAAATTGCCTTCTTAAGCGGGACTCACTCGTTCAAAAAAGAATAAAGTAAAAGCGCATGCAATACCGCTCGCTTGGGCACATGCTGCGCGAAGTTGCGCGGCAATACCCGGATCGACCCGCCCTGATGCTGTCGTCAGGAAAAGCGTTTGATACCCTCACCTTCTCGCAGGTCTGGGCGCAGGTTCAGTCGTTCGCATCTTCGCTTGCCGGAATGGGTTTGGTGAAGGGTGACCGGCTGGTCATTCTAGGCGAAAACTGCGGGGAGTGGCTGTACGCCCACTATGCCGCGCAGTCGCTTGGGTTGGTGACGGTCCCGATTTATCCGACCCTTCCTGCCGACCAGGCGCAGTACATCGCGCGGGATTCGGGGGCGAAGGTCGCGCTATGTGCCTCGGCTGATCACGCCGCGAAACTAGCTCCGATCGAAGGTCTCCGGGTCGAGCAGCTAAAGGAAGCCCTGCCGGCCGGAGGGCTTGATCAGGCGACTTGGAACGCGGCGATGGACGCCGCTGACCCGACCGAGGTCTGCATCTTCATCTACACCAGCGGCACCACCGGCCAACCGAAGGGCGCGATGCTTACTCACGAGGCGTTTCTCACCGTGAACAAGCATGCGGGACCGTACCTCGAGTTCGACGAAAAGACCGTTCTGTTCGATTTCCTACCTCTCTCGCACGTTTTTGAGCAGATTGCTACTTGCCTTGTTTGGCACGGCGGCGGGTGTATTGGTATGAACAAGAACCTGGCGTCGATGGCGAACGATTTCACAGTGATCCAGCCAACCGCGATGGCAGCAGTTCCGCGCTTCTTGGAGGCGTTTATGGATCGCGTCGTGGATAGCGTGAAGAAGGCTCCACCACTGCGGCAGAAGCTGTTTCACCTGTTCTTGTCGCAGGGCGTGAAGAAGGCACAGGGCGGCTTTGCGCCTTTGCATGGGTTGCTCGATGGGCTGGTCGGCTCGAAAATTCGAGAGCGACTGGGCGGTCGCCTGACGACGGTTATCTCGGGCGGCGCGGCGTTGCCGAAGCATGTGGCCGAGTTCTATCTCGCGGTTGGGGTGAACATTTTGCAGGGCTACGGACTTACCGAGACCACTGGCGGATCGTGCGTCAACCACCGCACTCGCAACAAGTATTGGACAGTCGGCGAGCCGCTTGGGGTGGAACTCAAGATCGCCCAGGACGGGGAGATTTTGTTCCGTGGTCCGACGGTGATGAAAGGGTACTACAGCCTTCCCGAGGCGACGGCGGAGGCAATTGACGCCGACGGCTGGTTCAAAACCGGCGACATCGGCGAGATGGAAGGAGCGGCTTTGAAGATCACAGATCGGAAGAAGGACATCCTGGTTCTGGGGAATGGGAAGAACATCGCTCCGCTTCCGATTGAGAACCGAATTCGCGAGTCGCGATTCGTCTCCGAGGTCGTGGTTTTGGGCGATGGGATGGACTACTGCATTGCGTTGCTGCTTCCCAATAAAGAGGCCGTTCGGGCCGAGCTGGGGCTCGCCGAGGGCGACCTGATGGCTGACAACGACGCCGTTCGGGCGTTGTTTAAGAAGGAGCTGGATAAGGTCAACAAACAAATCGCCTCGTTCGAAATGGTCAAGAAGTTCGCGGTTCTGGACGACGTCTTCACCATCGACAACGGCTTCCTGACTCCGAAGCTGAGCATTAAGCGGAAGGTGGTGAAGGAGAAGTACGCGGACGTGATTGCCGGATTGGGGTGAGAGAGTGAAGGACACCAGGTCACGAGGCTTCTCATTGACTAGGAATGAGGTTGCCTTTTTCTTTTGCATGACTCTGGTGGGTCTGTTTGGGTGGAACTGGAGATTTGGTGAAGCTCTTTTCTATCTAGGCCTCGGCATGTTCATCCATAACGTCTTCGATCTGTGGGGTCGTCGGAAGGACGTTGATGAACCGCCATCGGAAGACATAACTATACGTTCGCTGTATTGGTACGCCCTTTCAACTTCGCTTCTAAGCTTGAGAGATGAGTACATCCCCAAGCAATTCGCACTTGAGCCTAGTCGTGATCGGACAATAGAGCTGTTCCTGAGCAGGCTGACCCTGTACTTCATCGCACCACTCGGTCTTGTGTTCTTCAGCCCGCTCATTGTTCTCGAGCTCTGTTGGAGCTTCCTCTTCGGCCCATTCCGGCAAGCACAGCCTTAGTGACAGTGGGCTGCAAGCCTAGGATAAACTCCGGGCTTGCATTCCCTTCCCCGCCGCACCATTCTCTTAGCGGTCCTGTTCTCGGCATTAGCCGGATACGTTGATGCTGTTGGGTTCATGAATCTGCAGGGCTACTTTGTCTCGTTCATGAGCGGGAACTCCACACGCCTCGGAATTGCGTTGGGTCAAAACGATCGAGGTCAAATCATCCAGGCTTCTGGGTTGATCGTGATGTTTCTTGTGGGAGTGGTCTGCAGCTCATTGATCGCCCATGCAGCAAAGCAATCTCGAACGACAGCCGTTCTCGCTTTCGTGGCAACTCTTCTCTTGATCGGAGCTCTAGGTTTCCAGCTTGGTCAGAAGTACCTTGCAGGAACTTGTCAGGTGATGGCGATGGGTGCTCTCAACTTGGTGTTTGCGCGAGATGGGAATGTTTCGGTGGGATTGACCTACATGACCGGCTCGCTTGTGAAAGCGGGAAAGCAGATCGCCCGGGCCATCTTGGGCGAATCTCGCTGGGAGTTTGCTCCCTACCTCTGGCTATGGGCGGGCCTTGTGGGTGGCGCGGCACTTGGAGCCTCCTTGAGCGCCGTTGGTGCGCCAGTACTGCTCACGGCTGGAGCGGTTTATACTGCGCTTCTGATCCCTCTAGCTAAACGCCAGGTCGAAGTCCCGAATACCGAAAATTGAAGTCAAACAGCACCGGTCGGTGGTCGCTGGCGTTGGAGTCGATTACTTCGGCGAACGTCGGAGTCAACCTGCGCACAAACGCAAAATCTATCCGCTGATAGGGCAACTTCGGAAGCAGCGTCATTCCACACCCCGCCCCGACTGCGGAGAACGAGTCTGTCATCTCCGCCTGAAACCGCGAGGGAACCTCTGTGTAAGGTGGTCCGTTGAAGTCACCCGCGACGATCACGGGCTCTGTCGACGCCCGCACTCGCGCCAGAACCATCTCGGCCTGCGAGCGGCGATCCACGACCACTTTGCTCAACACGGCGTTCCAATCAGACAGATCAGGCGGCCAGCCTGCGATCCAGCTTGGCTCAAAGTGAACCGAAATCACCCGCACATCGCCCTTCGGCGTAGAAACCACAACCTCCGGAAACTGCTTCTTCCCCCACTTCGTGGGAACATCCACCACTTGCTCAAGTCGCAGCGGGTAGCGGCTCAGAATCCCGTTGAATGACTCCTGAGCGAAATACTTGTAACCCAACCGCGAGGCCAGCCGCGCCGTCGAACTCTCAATCTCCTTGGGGTCAATCGCGCTCTCCTGAAGGCACACAATATCCGCATCCGCTGTCCACAAAACCTTCCGAACCCCCTCAATGTCGATCCAACCGTGGGCGACGTTGTAAGTCACGAGGCGCAAGTCATGAGTCGAGGGGCGAGACCTCGGGAGCCGTACAACGGGGTCGGCGAACAAGAACCAGTTCGCCCCCAAAATCGCTATGGCATATGGGAAAAACTTCCGCTTCCACAACCCAACCAACACCAACAAAAAACCCAGCGGTACAAAGAAAATGATCCCGTTGTGGACCATCTCGTAGGTGAACCAGTTCATCTCCGATTGCGGTCCAAACCCGAATCGGATAATCCCAACAACCGCGAGGTAGGCACCCAGCCAGATCAATCCACGGCGTTTCTTCACGCAGGGGTTCAACCGCCTAGGCTGAACTCAAGTTCCCGCCCGCTCAAACCCAGGTAGAGGCCCGGCGGAAAATCTTGTAGGTGATCGGTCGGCGGACGTTGGCAAAAACAAAATCCGGCCATCCTGCCATGAAGTCCAAATCGTAGTCATCCGGCGGCGAAATCAGCACCAACGGAACCCCGGAGGCGGTCGGGTGATCCATCTTTGCCATCGCAAACTTCTCGTACCCGGCGATCTTGTTCGGCTCTTCCAGCGTTGCCAAAAGGTCAACAAAAAAGAGATCGGCTCCGGCAACTTTTTCGAGTGCTTCTTCCCATGAAGTGTAATGCTCGAAGGTGTCGCTCGGATGGAAACCCTCGCGAGCTTCTTTGACCATTTCCTCTTCCTTAGTGAGCAACACAAATCGCATCTGCAACGATCATACAACATTCAAAAAAACTATGCAAGTTCGTTAAAATCAGTGAAACATCACACTCATATCAGTGTAGTGTGATATATTGTGAAAAGGAGCTAATTGGATGTTAATTCACAGCGACAACGAGACGAGCAGGAACGAGATCGACGCGGAGAAGTTTCAGGCGATGATGGGGGAAACCCGTCGCCGCGCATACTCGATGGCGATCCAGCTCACCAGAAACGCCACCGACGCCGAGGATTTGGTTCAAGAAACCTACGTCAAGGCGTGGCGCGGATTCGAGTCCTATGCCCCGGATCGCTCGTTTCTCAACTGGTTGCTCCGAATTATGCAGCGCGCCTACTTGGACTCGCGTCGCCGAGAGAACCCAGTCCGCAAAGCCGAATCCCTCAACGCGCTCATCACTCCACAAGATCGCGATGCGCAAGAGTTTCAAGTTGCCGACGACCGGAACACCCCCGACGAAGAGCTTCTTCAGGCCGAGTATCGCGAGCAGCTGCTGAAAGCTCTCGACCAACTTCCGAGCGTTTACAGCACGGCGTTGCGAATGTGCGACCTTGAGGGCCTCAGCTACCACGAGATCGCCGAGCACCAAAACACTACTATCGGCACGATTCGCTCGCGCATTCACCGGGGTCGAAGGCTCCTGAAAGAAGCGATCATCCGAAGCGGTTACCAGTTTCGGTAAAGTTCCGCTATGGATCAGCCAAGAATCTATTTGATGAATGGCATTTCTGGTGCATCGAGCGCAAGTAGCGCACTTTCGGCGGCTCAGTCGTCAGAGAGCGGCGTCGCCCTTGCCATGCTGAAAAAGACCCTTGACGCTCAGAAGAGCCAGGGTGCCGAGCTACTCAAGTTGCTCGAAGGCAAAGGCCAGATCATCGACATCCGCGCCTAAGTACCGGGAACCGACTAGGTTCTAAAGCGGTACACTTTAAGGTGATGAGCGAGAAGCCTAAGCAAGCACCACGCCCAGGAAAGAACTCGTGGGTGAAAAACACCTACTTTTGGATCGCCGCGATCCTGCTTTTCCTTGGAGTTTTGGGCTTAGCCAAAGGCGACAAAACGATCCGCGATCCGGGTCAAATTCATGAAAGCAACCTCTGGATGATCTATCTGGCGGCGAGCGTGGTCATGCTCATCAACGGTCTCATTTCTCATCGCGCGTACCTCGCGCAGTGGGATAGTTCTGAGGAAAACAACTAAGAAATTATGGTTTCGTGCACGTGTGGAAAGTCGATCGACAAGGTGCCTAACTGGCTCCAGTCGGCAAAAGTAGAGTTCGTTTGCAACAATTGCCCTAACCGGCAGACCAAAAACATCGCCTTCGTTCAGCTCGATGGCGGCGCAAAGGATCCAGGCAAGCAAATCGAAGGCGAGCCAGTGCTCGAGGATCTGGACGAAGACGAGGAGTGAGTTAGCGGGAAGCTATGAACTTCCTGCTTGTTCCTTCCCGCTATGCCACCCTTACAACCGCTCTCGGTTTGGCGATGTTGATCATCACCTGACTGGGAGCTTTTTCTTGTCCAATCCCTAGCTTGCAGAGCGCGATCAGCGCTCGCTCGGTCACGTTGGTGCCTTCCAAAAAGGTCACTTGGGCGGTGAGAACGCCGTTGTCGAACCAGGCACTTGCATCGATGATGCCCTCCTGATCCAGCAGAAACGTCTCGACTTCTTTCGGGTTGACCAAATGCACCGTATTCATACGGTTATCATTGGCGCTACGCCGGAAGCCGAGAGGGCGTTTCGTGCGGTTTTCAGCTCAAACTTCGATGACGCTCGGCACGATCAACGGGCGAAGTTGGGCGCGCTTGACGATTGTCTTTCGCACAATCTCAGTCGCCGCCTGTTTGACCTTATTCAGGTCCTTTAGGTCGTTTGGAGTGAGCGAGGCGAGCATGTCGACCATGATGTCGTGCGTCTCGTCCAGAATCCCCTCGGGGCCATGGAAGCCCTTTGCGTGAAGCGAAGGATCGCCAACGATTTCGCCGTGAGTAGAGTCCACAGCAATCGAAACAATCACCAAGCCGTCGTTCGCCAAGTTGTATCGGTCCCGAAGAACTGAGTCAGTCACTCCCGGAGTACCTGAGTTATCCACGAGAACTCGCCCAGTCGGAATTTCGTCGCCCAAATAAGCCTTGGTTTCGTCAATCACAAGGGGAATTCCGCTCGTGAGTGTAAATCGACGGTGATCTGGGTAGCCCATATCCTCCGCAATTTTGTTGTAAACAAACTGGTGCCGAGGCTCGCCGTGAACCGGAGCTACATAGAACGGCTGAGTGAGGTTGATCATCATCTTCAGCTCTTCCTGGTAGGCGTGGCCGCTCACGTGGATGGGCTTGGAGGCCTCGTAAACCACCTGGCAGCCCTGCAAAAACAGGCGGTTGATGGTTCGCCAGATGGCGCCTTCGTTGCCGGGGATTGGTCGGGCAGAGTAGATAAGGGTATCGCCCTCTTTGACCTGCATACGGCCATATTCGGCCTTACTCATCTTCACCAGCGCGCTCATCGGCTCGCCTTGCGAACCGGTGGTGAGCAGGGCGACTTGGTGGTCAGGAAGCCCACGAACATCATCAAGCGGCAGAAGTGTCCCGTTAGGAATCTTCACATAGCCTAGCCGCATGCAGATATCGAGGTTGCGCTCCATGCTCCGGCCAACGACCGCGACTTTACGCCCCGTCTCCTTAGCGATCTGGAACACCTGCTGCATTCGGTGGATATTGCTGGCAAAAGTGGTGAGTAGGACCCGACCCTTTGCCTCATCAAAGACCTTTCGCAGGCCCTCCATGACGGTCGATTCGCTCGGTCCCCAACCTGGCCGCTCTACGTTTGTGGAGTCCGATAGAAGCACAACGACGCCTTCTGCGCCGATTTCGCTGAGGCGTTTCATGTCCGAGAGCTTGCCGTCAACCGGGGTGAAATCGAACTTGAAATCGCCGGTGAACAGCACATACCCATGGACCGTCTTGATCGCCATTGCGGCGTTCTCGGGGATTGAGTGAGTGATTCGGATGGGCTCAACCGAAAGCCCGCCCGCCTGGATGACGTCGCCATGCTTAAAGATTCGGTAGTCAACCTTCACGTTCGGGCATCGCTCGTCGAGCTTGTGCCGGATCAGGGCGTGGGTGAATTCCGAGCAGTGGATCGGCACGTTCATCTGCTTGAGCAGATACGGGAGCGCGCCGATATGATCCTCGTGGGCGTGAGTGAGGAAGATTCCGCGAACCTTCTCCTTGTTTTGAAGCAGGTAGGTGAAGTCAGGAACGATGATGTCGATCCCCAGCATTTCCTCGTTCGGGAACGATAATCCGCAGTCGATGACCACGATATCGTCGCCTTGCTCTACAACGGCGCAGTTCTTACCAATCTCTCCGACGCCGCCAAGTGCAACGATTTTAACAGAATCCACACCTACAGGGTACCTAGGTTAAGCGAATGGAGCGGGACGCACCCCTCAGGCTCCGGCCATCTTCTTCTTCACCCGATCGATATTGGCTTTGGCCGCCCCGTCATCGGGCCATTTTTTGAGTTGAAGCTCCCACACGCGAATTGCGTCGCTGAATTTTTTCTCACGCTCATAGGACTTCGCGAGAATGCGGAAGGTGTTGCCGTGAACTGCACGAGGAAGAGTTGGCTCAAGAACTCGCTCTGCTTCGACATAGCGCTTTCTCATGTAGTAGAAAAAACCCAAGGGGTAGGCCGCCTCCGGATTCCCCGGATTATCGCTCGAAAAATTCTTATAGAATTCCTCGGCCTGATCCCACTCATGAACATTTTCGAGCATCCAGCCGAGGTTGGTCGCCACGTCATAGTTCTTGGGCTCATCGGCAAAACTGATACGAAGCATCGAGATCACGAAGGGATAATCTCCATCCTCGAACGACTGGTCAAGCTGGTCGGCCATCCGGTTGGTCGCGTGGGTCCAGATCTCGTCGACTCGATCCTGGGCGAACACCGTTCCGGTGAGCAAGACGGCGGAGACGAGGGCGGCGATTTTCATAATGGTTCCTACGAACTGAGAAGCTCTTCGAGTAATTGTTGGACGATACCGGGGTTTGCACGACCCTGAGTTGCTTTCATTATCTGCCCGACCAAAAATCCTTTGACGCCGAGGTTTCCGCCTTTGTATTTGGCGACGACATCTGGATTGGCATCGAGGACTCCTTGGACTTGGGCTCGAATTGCCTCGGTGTCGGAGATTTGGGTCGCGCCGCTGGCTTCAACAAGCCGACGGGGCATCTCGCCGGTTTCGTAGGCTTTGGCGAAGATGGTCTTTGCGATCTTTCCGCTGATGGTACCGTCTTCGATCAGTTTAACAAGCTCGACCAGGTGGGCTGGGGTGACCTTGCTTTGGCGCGCGGTGATGCCTTCCTCGTTCAGCATTTTGGCGAAGTCGGAGCTCATCCAGTTGCAGATCGCCTTCGGCTCTCCGCCGTTTTCAACGGCTTCTTCGAACCAGTGCGCCCAGTCTCGATCCGAGATGATGAGATTGGCGTCGTAGGCGCTGAGGCCGTATTGCTGGGTGTAGCGTTGGAACTTGGCGAGCGGGAGCTCGGGCAGGCTGGCCTTGAGTTCCGCGATGTATTCGGGCGTGAACGACATCGGGACGAGGTCGGGGCAGGGGAAATAGCGATAGTCGTTCTCCGCCTCTTTGATTCGCATAGCGAAGGAGCTTTCCTTCTGCTCGTTCCAGCCTCGCGTTTCTTGTAGCAGAGTCTCGCCATTTTCGATTGCGGCTTCTTGGCGTCGGCTCTCGAAGGCGATTCCCATCTGCACCGAGCGGAACGAGTTGAGGTTTTTCAACTCGCTCTTCACGCCGAGTTCCTTGCTTCCTTCGGGTGCGATGGAGATATTCGGCTCGCAGCGCAGCGATCCCTCCTCCATTTTTCCGTCGCAGACGCCGAGGTACATCAGGATTTGGCGGAGTTGGGAGAGGTATTCCTTGGCTTCTTCGCCGTTGTGGATGTCGGGCGGGAAGTCGGTGACGATCTCCATGAGCGGAGTTCCGGCGCGGTTGTAGTCGATTCCGGAGCCGCCCGAGGGGAGGTGCATGAGCTTACCGGTATCTTCTTCGAGGTGGATTCGTCGGATTCCGATGCGCTTTGTGCCGCCGTCGGGGGTCGGAATTTCGAGGTAGCCGTGGTAGCCGAAGGGGTTCTCTTCGCCGTACTGGGTGGTTTGGAAACCTTTGGGGATGTCGGGATAGAAGTAGTTCTTCCGGTGGAAAATGCTCTCTTCCTTGGTGCCGCCGATTTTGCAGTTCAGGGCGAGGGCGGTCTTGATGACCATCTCGATCGCTTCGCGGTTCGGGACGGGAAGCGAGCCGGGGAGGGCGAGGCAGACTGGGCATGTGCGCGTGTTTGGCTCTCCGCCGAACGCCACTTGGCATCGGCAGAACATTTTGCTTTTCGTGGAGAGTTCCGCATGAACCTCCATTCCGACGCTGGTCACATAGTTCGGCATTTGGATTTTGGGTTAGTTTACCGGGGGAATAGGAATCCCTTTACAGTGATAAATCTTCTAAAAAAACTCAAAACAGCTACCTATGCACTTGAGAAATCCCTTTTGAGCGCACAATAATCACGTTGTAGCATGTATGATCGTAAAAAAAACACGGAAAAGGTGCCGATCGGCCTTGCTGCTCTTCTTGATCGGGCCGACCTAAAGGTTCCGCCCCCCCGAGTGCTACATTATGCGGCATCCAAGGCCGCTACCCACACGTTCGAGAGCGGCAGGAAAGAGGTTCTTCGGGATGCTCGCTACGCTCCTTCAACGATTCAAGATCATGTCGAGTATGCGTTGAAGTACGAGGCGCTCGATTTGCGAGCTTGGTTTGCAATCTGTCGGTGGCTCGACCCGAAAGAAGTCACCAACTGGGTTTCCGCGTCGCCTCGGAGCAAGTACCTGAGGAGGCTCTGGTATTTGTATGAGAGGCTGACTGAAACGGCACTCGACTTGCCTGACTCGACAGTCAGTTCGTACGTTGAGCTTGCTAACCCAGAGCTTCAGATTGTTAGCTCTGGCTCCAAAATGGCCAGGTACAAAATCCTAGACAACTTGCTAGGCACGTTCGACTACTGTCCTCTCGTCCGAACGTCGGATCTGATTCGTGCAGTTCGCGTGGAGCAGCTTAGGCAGAAGGCGCATACCCTCGTAGAGCAAGTCGATCCTGATTACATGGAGCGCGCGGTCGATTTTCTCTTTCACAAAGAAACTCGAGCGTCATTTCAGATTGAGCGTGAAGACGTCTCGTATGATCGCATGCAAGCCTTTGTGATGGCACTTCGATCTGCCGATTCGACGCGCTGGTACGAGGAGAGGGAGCTATCAAGACTCCAAAACGTGATCGTGGAACCGAGGTATCAGGAGAAACAGTGGAGGCAAAAGCAAGTCTTCGTCGGCGGGATCCTACCATGGGGCGAGCAAAAGATTCACTTCATTTGCCCTCGACCGCACGATGTTACTCGGTTAATGGCTGGGTGGAAGGAGCTAATTCGAAGGACGACCTTGTCGCTCGATCCAATCTGTCAGGCCGCGGTTCTGGGCTTCGGGTTCGTGTTCATTCACCCCTTTGAGGACGGCAACGGACGACTACATCGTTTTGTCATCCACGCGACACTAACGCGCCGAAAGTTCACACCGGAAGGGGAAATTGTGCCCGTGTCCGTCAATATGTTGAACGACCCGAAGTCGTACGATCGAGCACTGGAAGCCTTCTCGCGCGAACTGAACTCTTGCGTCGAATACCGTTGGAACGAGCAACTAGAGATTGAGGTTCTGAACGAGACCTCCCATCTCTACCGATTCTGGGATGCAACCCCGCAGTGTGAATATTTGTTCGACGTGATTGAAAGAACGATTGGACTCGATTTGCCCGCCGAGATCAAGACTCTAAGGGCGTATGACGCTGGCCGAAGAGCATTGATTGGGGTAATTGATATGCCCAACCGCCGAGCGGATTTGCTAATGAAGTTGCTGATTCAGAATGGCTACCAGCTCGCGAATCATCGCCGAAAGGACTTTCCGGAGCTCACCGGGGACGAGCTGATGGACATAGAGCGAGCAGTCCGGGAAGCTGCGGAGGGATTAACCTCCTCGGAAGCGGGTAGTCAATCGGGGCTCTTTGATTCGGATTGAGCTATCCTTATGAAGTCAACGCAGACACTGGCGCAGGCCGAATATGGAAATTAAGCTCCCATCAAAGCTGACAAATACGAAACGATCGCCCTTTGTGAAGTGGCTGCTAGAGGGGCATGTTCCCGATGGCGAAGGCCCATTTGAGGCAGAGAACACGAAAGAACACAAGCACAAGACCCACGTTTGGTGGCAAGTGATGTGTTTGACGGGTGTCGACTACTTCTCGACCCTTGGTTACCAGCCATCGATTGCCATCAGCGCAGTAGGAAATCTCTCGCCGTTCGCGACGATGATCCTGGTTTTGGTCACCATTTTTGGTGCTTACCCTGTTTATGCTCGAGTCGCCAAGGCGAGCCCGCATGGCGAGGGGTCGATCTCGATGCTCCAGAAGTTGCTCAAAGCTTGGCAAGCGAAGCTACTAGTTCTCGTTTTGTTAGGGTTTGCGGCTACAGACTTTATCATAACAATGACACTTTCGGCAGCGGATGCGGCCGAGCACATTGTCGGAAACGCCTTTTTTGAGAAGAGCGTGGGGAATGCCCACACCTGGCTCATTCCATTCACCCTGATTTTGCTCTGTGCCTTAGGCGCAGTCTTTCTAAAAGGGTTCAAAGAGGCCGTGGGATTAGCGGTGGGCCTTGTCGTTCTCTATCTGGCTCTCAACGCAATTGTCATCGGACGTGGCGTGCAGGAGTTGATGGCTCACCCCGAAATGATCGATACTTGGAAGAGCAGCCTCACTGGTGGTCCCAAGACGCCGAGCATCTGGCAAATTGGGATTCTCATTCTCATCGGATTTCCCAAGCTCGCCCTGGGTCTTTCGGGTTTCGAGACTGGCGTGGCGGTCATGACGCTCGTCAAGGGCAACAAAGGGGACACTGAGGAACACCCAACAGGCAGAGTAAGGAACACCAAGAAGCTGCTACTCAGTGCCGCTCTGATCATGAGTGTGCTTCTGATCTCCTCGTCCTTCGTAACCACAATCCTGATTGATTCGAAGCTGGTCACAGAGCCCGGCGGACCTGCGAATGGTCGGGCTCTTGCTTACCTAGCCCAAAAGTTCTTTGGTAACGGATTCGGAACCCTGTATGACATCAGCACGATCCTGATCCTCTGGTTCGCGGGCGCATCGGCGATGGCGGGCCTCCTGAACCTTGTCCCTCGCTACTTGCCCAAGTACGGGATGGCACCAGAGTGGACCAGGGCGAACCGACCACTCGTACTTCTCTTCTTAGGCATTGCTCTGATGGTTACGATGATCTTTAAGGTCACGGTTGACGCTCACGAGCATGAGTGGGCGGAACTGGTCAAGCGTGTCGGAGCAACTGCGGCTGAAGAATTAGTCAAACAGGGCAAAGAAGCGAAGCCGCACACTTTTGTCGAAGCCCAGGCTGGTGCGTATGCCACCGGTGTTCTCGTGTTGATGACAAGTGCAGCACTGGCCGTCATGATTACGCTCAAGAAGCGGCACAAGGCCCTCCGTGCCGCATTCGGACTTATCTCCCTGATTTTTCTCTATACGCTCGTCGCCAACGTTTACTTCCGCAGCGATGGACTCAAAATCGCCGCATTCTTCATCGGGATCGTGGTCTTTGTTTCGTTCATCTCTCGAATTTGGCGCACCTTGGAGCTTCGCGTCAATGGCGTTGATCTCGACCTCCGCGCAATCCAGTTTGTCCAGGAAGCGGCTCAACAGGGAGGCCAAGTTCGTATCATTCCAAATCGACCCGACGAACGCGATAAAGACGAATACGAACTCAAAATTGCCGAGACTCGCCGCGATCATGATATCCCCGAAAACGAGCCGATTCTATTCATCGAGATTGCGGTTCGAGATGCCTCGAACTTCGAGGGCAACGTAAAGGTGCGAGGCTATGAAGTGGACGGCCACCGGGTACTCCGCGCTACCGGTGTCGCGGTTCCGAACTCTCTGGCTGCTCTTCTTCTCCACATCGGAAAGCTCACCGGAAAACGGGCTCACGCCTACTTCAACTGGGGCGAGCGAGGTCCGGGGGCGTACCTCATCAAATTCCTCTTCTCAGGTGAAGGAGACATAGCCCCTCTTACCAGAGAGATACTACGAAGGGTTGAATCAGATCCGAATTTGAGGCCCGTCATCCACGTGGCGAGCTAAGCCTTTGCGAGCCGCTGAAGGGCGTCGCGAAGGCGTTCTTCAGTGGTTTGGGCGGGGTTCGTCTTGGAGGCGACCGACTCGGCGTCGGGCCGTCGATATCCCAACGCGATCAGGGCTTCGACCAGTTCTGAATCAGCCGTCATCGCCGGACTCGCGGCAGCCTTTCCAGAGAGCACGACTTTAAACTGGTCGATTTTAGGTTTGAGCTCCAAGATAATCCGCTCCGCCAACCGCTGACCGACGCCGGTCGCCCTTGCGAGCGTCTTGGGTTCGTTAATGTAGATGGCGTCGAGCACATCGTCTGTGCCGACTTGACCGACGAGGGCCTGGGCGACCTTGGGGCCACACCCTTTGACGTCAAGGAGTAGATCGAATACGCGACGGTCTTTGCGCTCCAAAAAGCCGCAGAGCGAGACGCCGTCTTCGCGGAAGATTTGTCTCGTGTAAAGGGTTGCATCGGCTCCAGGTGGGAGTTTGGGGAGGCAGGAATCTGGCACGGTGACCTCGTATCCCACGCCTTGAACATCAAGAAGGATCAGACTACCTTCAACCTCGACCACCGAGCCGACAAGTCGCCCGATCATCGCTGGTTCCCCGCTGGTTCGACCCTGAATTTGAAGTCAATCGCGGCCTCATACGCCCTGGGCCAAGGGAGGTAGACACTGAGATTGTCCATGGCAACAATCCGATATTCCTTATTGCTCGCGAAGAACGTTTTGCCCTCGAACTGGAGATCAAAAAGCTCTTTGGCGTGCTTGACCAGGTCGTCCTCGACGAATTGATTGACCCGAGTGAAGGTCTCGCCATAAACCTCGTCGCGTTGGTTCTGATACTTGTCAATCAGTTTGTACGCCGCCGGGCGAGTGTATTTGTGATAGGCGTAATCGTCGATCATGCGGTGCAAAAGGAACTCTTTCTGGGCGACTTCGCGCGATAAGGCATCAGTTTCGAGGGCACGCCCGCTGAGGAAGACGTTGGCGGCGGGAATTGCGGTTCCCATCGTGTTTCCCGCGGTGTTCCACCCCGCAAAGGCGAGGAGTTTGTGTGCTCTTCTCTCTTCGCTGAGGCCAGCGAAGAGTTCTTCGTCGGATGTGCCATCAACACCAAAATTGATGTCGGCAACTGCCACTGGGAAGCCCTGGTCAACTTCGTCTTTGAGGTTTCGCATGAATGCCTGGAAGGTGTTTCTTCGGCGACCCGGGGTGTTGACATAGAGTGTGTAATCAAACTCTTCGCCGGGGTTGACGTGCTTGGCGCCGGAGGCAAAAAGTTGGTCGGCGAGGCTGTCTTCGATCGGCTTGGACTCATAGAGCGCAAATGCCTTTTTGCCATCCCCATCGCTGTAGACGATGCGGACTTTGGGGTGGAAGTTTAGATCCGAAAGAATCGCTCGAGAAACAAGAATGTTCCCGTGCTGGTCGATCCCCTCGCAGAAGTAGGCCTTGTCGCCGAGTTCGAGGTGCTTTGCAAACTCGCGGAGCTTTGCGTTTTCTTGAATCTGGGGTCCATCGGGCTTGGCATCATCTTGACCGACGATTAGATAGTCGACAGGGCTGGTTTTGACGATTCGCATAAGGGTGCGGATCACTTCAAAATTGCGGTTCCGTGTGTTTTCGTACCGTTGAATTTCCTCCATCGGCACCATTGCCTTAAGGTTTTTGAGCTTGCTAAGAAGGCTCTTGTCGCCAGTGCGCTCGAACTTATCCTTGATCTCTTCGTACTTGGCGAGGTTCATCCTAAACGGTGCGTTCTTGATGGTTGCCGTCGGCGTCAGCCTCATATTCGAGGCAAAGATATAGAACTTTAAGCTGTCCTCCTGCTTCGCGGCGAACGTGACTAGCCTTCGAAGGCGCTGAATTGCAGTCGTTGAATCAACGGAGGTGACCCTAGACTGGATAAGGCCGCCATAGGCCACCATGTCTGCGCTGGCGACGAGGGCTTTTACGTTCGTCATGTCTTGCGCCGTTAGCCACTCGAAAATCTTGTCCGTTTGAGCCTCTTCGGTGAACCGACCCAAGAGATTTTGAGGGGGGAGGACGACTTCGTACCCCGCCATGGCTCCGATCATCTTGGCGAACTGCCCCGCGGCCGGACGCCCATCGAGCGGGATCAGTAAGATTTTGGGGAGCGGGGCTGGCACCACCGGCTCTTGGGGCACGATTGTGGCAAAGCACAGGGCACCCGCAAGAATAAGTTTGACCATGGAGAACCTCCTTAGTTTACGCGGTACGGGCGGCGCGGTTCCGAACATATTCGGCACTACGGTCCAACCACTTCATAAACTCGGTGGCGTCGTCAAGGATGGCGTTCGGAAATCGGACGTACTCGCGAAGCGGGTCGGCACCTGGTTCCGGAACCATTACAGAAGCACCATCAATTCCCATCGCTTCCTCGTAGTCGCGTGGGTTGAGCTTGAAGGCAACATCGTTGTCCATCAAAAAGGCGAACATGCGCTCACTGGTGTAGACGCCCATCCCGCCGAACATACGACGCGCACGGACTTCATAGGCATCGGCGGCCTGCATGATCTGTTCGTACCGAAGTGGTCTGTACACCATCGTTCCAGTTACCAGAACGGGTCAGCATCCTTGCCGAATCTCCGTTAATCAAGTGTACCAGCGGTACAGTCTCGGTTTTGTACCTAAGGGATTGAATTCGGAGTTAAACTCTTGCCATGTCGGAAAAGCGACTGGTGATTATTGATGGCTACGCCCTCCTGTTTAGGGCGTTCTACGCCACGCGCTACCTCTCGACGAGTGATGGGCGACCGACGAATGCCCTGCACGGCTTCACCTCGATGCTCTTTCAGATTCTGGAGATTATTCGGCCAAACGCGATTGTTGTAGCTTTGGACGCGCCAGGTAAGACATTTCGACATACCGAGTTTGCGGACTATAAGGGCACTCGAAAGGAGACGGCACCAGAGCTGATTGTTCAGCTCGATGAATCTAGGAACTTGTTGACCGCTCTGGGGATTCCACAGTTGGAACTGGTCGGTTTTGAGGCTGATGACATTATCGGGACTCTCTCTTTGAAGGCCGAGCACAACGGCTACAAGACGACCATTGTGACCGGCGACATGGACACTCTCCAGTTGGTCGACGACTGGGTGAGCGTTTTGACTCCCAAGACTGGAATGTCGGAGACGATGACCTACACGGCTACCGAGGTCTTTGAGCGATGGGGCGTTACTCCGGCTCAGGTGGTCGACTTTAAGGCGATCAAGGGCGATCCGAGCGACAATATTCCCGGCGTTCCAGGCATTGGGGACAAGGGTGCGGCGGAGCTGATTTCCTTGTTTGGCTCGATCGAGGCGATTTTGGAGCGTTGGGACGAGGTTCCAGAAAAGTACAAAAAGAAGATCGAACCCGCCGTGGATTCGATGAAGCTCTCGAAGTGGCTCGCGACGATCAAACGCGACTGCGACGTTTCGTATGACTTCGAGCCTTTTGTTTTGACTCCGGCTGAGTTTGCGGCGGGTAAGGAGTTTTTGGAGCGGTTCGAGATGCGCTCTCATGCGAAGAACATCCAGCGAGTGCTGGGGCCGTATGTTGAGGGGGCGTCTTTGTCGGAACCCGTGGTGGAGGTTGTTCAGCAGAAGCTGGAGTTTGCGACTCGGGAGGTTGGCTCGTTCATCATGCTCAAGAGCACGGTGAATAGCCAGCCCTTTGGGTTGCACTTTGCGGCTTTGCAGACGGATGATCTTTTTGACACGGAGGCCGAACGAGCCTATGTGGCGGTGGGGCACGAGGTGCTGACTTGCTCGCGCGAGGATGGGCTGCGGTTGCTGGCGACTTTCCCTTCGCAGGCTTCGGTTTACGATGCCAAGCCGATGTACAAGGCAGCCAAGAAGTTTGATTCTCCGGTCGGATTTGATGCTCTGCTCGCGGGTTACGTGCTTCAGTCTGGTCGTGCCGGATATGTATTAGTTGATCTCATTCAAGGTTACACAGATCTAGTGGTCCCTGCGACTCCAGAGGAGACGGCGGCCTCCCTATTGCCACTCCAAAGGGCGATGGCGGAGAGGCTTGAGAAGGAGGGGCAGACCTCCGTTCTGCAAACCATTGAACTTCCACTGACTCCCATTCTTGCCGAGATGGAGGTGCTGGGGATTCGGGCGTCAAAGTCTCAACTCCACGAGTTCTCCAAGGAGCTTGGGGTTGCTATCGAAGTCTCAACTAAGCGTGTTTTCGAGCTGGCCGGGCAGGAATTCACCATTGGCTCGCCCAAGCAGCTAGGTGAGATTCTTTTCGACAAGATGCAGATTCCGGGCGCGACGAAGACCAAGACTGGGTACGCCACGGGTGCAGAAATTCTGCAACAACTTGCTCCGACTTACGAAATCGCAGGTGAAGTCCTCACTTGGCGTGAGCTGTCTAAGCTGAAATCAACTTACGCCGACGCTCTTCAGACCCAAATCGGCCCCGATGGCCGAATTCACACGAGCTATTCCCAGACAACTGCGGCGACCGGGCGGCTGTCGTCAAACGATCCGAACTTGCAGAATATTCCAATCCGAACTGAGCTCGGGCGGTCGATCCGCAAGGCGTTCATTGCGGCCGAGGGCTACTCTCTTGCCTCCTTCGATTACTCTCAAATCGAGCTGCGGGTGCTGGCGCACATGTGTGGCGAACCCGCGCTTGTTCGCGCTTTTGAAGAAAGGCAAGACGTTCACTCGGCGACCGCGCGGATCATGTTCCACACCGAAGAACCCACGAAGGATCAGCGACGATACGCAAAGCTTCTCAACTACGCCGTACTCTACGGCGTCACTGATTTTGGGCTTGCGAACCAGCTTGGCGGCGGGTTTAGCCGCGCGGAGGCGAAGGAGCTGATTAACCTTTACAACGAGCGATTCCCGACGGTGAAGGGTTTCACTCAGGACGTGGTGGTTGATGCTCGGTCGAAAGGGTTCACGACGACATTGACGGGTCGGCGGCGGTACTTCCCTGACATTCATTCGTCGCGGTTTAACGACCGGAACTATGCTGAGCGGCAAGCGATGAATGCGCCGATTCAGGGTACGGCGGCGGACATGATTAAGCTGGCGATGATGACGGTTCGAAAGCAGCTCGACGGGTCTTCCACCAAAATGCTTCTGAACGTTCACGACGAACTTGTTTTTGAGCTCAAGGACGGCGACAACCGGGTTCTGGAGCCGATTCGGCACTTGATGGAGACTTCGCTTCCGCTGAAGGTTCCGGTTGAGGTTGACGCCAAGGTCGGCGAGAACTGGAACGAGATGACGGTGGTTTGATTACTTGTCGGTATTGATCTTGAACGGGATGTAGAGCGGGCAGACACGGGCGACGGCGGTGCCGAGCATTACGAATCCAAGGATTCCGATGAACCGAATTGGCGAAGGGCCAAAGGCAAGCAACACCAAGAGGACGACTCCCAAGACGATGCGAATGAGACGATCTGTAGAACCAACGTTCTTCATATCCCTACTTTACGCTTAGCGGGTTCGGCTACTAGCGGGGATTAGTAGAAATCGGTACATCGGTGACGGTTGGGGCCGCAGGGGGACGTTGTTTTGGAAACACCCAAAACAGGTAGATCGAGCCGAGCAGGGCGAGGAACCAGAACCAGGGGAAGGTGGATTTTGACCTTCGGATATTGCTTCGGATTCTTGCCATGGTTTAAGAATGACACAAAGAAAACCCCTCAAGGCTTTTGAGGGGTTTTGGGTTCGGAAATGGCTTCCGGGTCGGGGTTACTTGCCGGCGGCTTTGAGGGCGGCGGCGGCCTTTTTGGCGATGCGCGACTTTCGTCGGGCGGCCTGGTTGGGGTGGATCTGACCGTTTTGGGCAGCTTTGTCCAGAGCCTTCACTGCGCTGACCAAGTTCACGCTGACTTCGGCGGGGTCTCCACCGGCGGTGGCCTTTCGGCTCTTCTTGATGTAGGTCTTGAGGGCGCTCTTGACGCTGGTGTTGACTACGGTCCGCTTCGCGATGCGGCGGATATCCTTCTTACTCGATTTCTTATTTGCCATTTCTGAACTTCGTATTGTACCTCAACGGTTTTTGGAAATTGTTGCACCGTTTGGCTGGGGTGGAACGTCCGGGGAACGGTTTGGAGTGGGGGGTGGGGAATTGGGAGCAGTTTTTGGAGAGAACTGCGACGCAGTTTGGTGGGGAATCAGGTTCGGCAGCTTATCATATTTGCTCATTTGTTGGGGACGAGTGGGGACTACGTGTGTAGAGTTTGTTGGGCAGTTTAGGTTCAAATGTTTTCTTATTTTGGCAAATGACGGGCAGGAAGGGGCAGTCGCGTGTGGAGAGTTGATTAAGCGCGTTTGGTTCAATGGGCGGCTTTTTTGGGCTTGACATTAGGCGCGAAAGGGCGCGGTTTTGATCGCTCGACCATGGGGGCGGACCTTTGCGCACGCGTTGTGATTTGATCATCACTTACTAGGCGAAGTTTCAGGGGTTTTGTCAACCTGGTTCGAGATGTTTTCTGTGGAAGGGACGGCTGCGAGTGACGCCCCCACCCGTCTCAGGAGACGCTAGCGCTTACACCTGATCCACCCACCTTCAAGGGAGGGACTAGGACTGGCCGACCTAAAAGTAGGCTGTCGTTCCTAGCCTGCGGGGTCGCGGACCCCGAGGCATCCAAACCGGCCGAGGACTTTCGGTGACCTCAGAGAACGTTCAAACAGCAGTGCGATCCCGAGGAGGATCATGATGTGCATTGTAACTTTTTCGTCGGATGTAAGTCAATTTGTGTCTGATCCGCGCCGAGCTGGGCTAGGATCGGACGATCAGGAAACTTTACGGCGTTTGAGCAGCCACCCGCAGGCTACCGAGACCCCAATGATCGATACAGGCTCGGGCACGAGAGTGAGGTTGTACTGATAGGACCCAGACACAGAAGCGTTGCCAAACGCCCGCATCGATAGTGCGCTAGTGACCCGATAGTCTCCGGCCGTCAACGTGCCTGCGTAGTTGAAAGAGCCTTGGTTGCCCGGCAGAAAAATGGAATTCTGGACGTTCTGCCATACGATCCCATCGAACTTTTGTAGAGCCACATAACTGAAGGCACTGGCCTCGGAGGGGGTAATTCCAAGCGATCCAACTAGAGCGTATTGCTTCAAACCAGTCAGGGTGAAGCGCATGTCAAGCAAGTTGCCGGGGTTTTTCAAGGTCATATCCGCGCCGCCTGACCCACTTATTGAGGACGTAGCTGAAGTAGAACCCGAAGCAGAGATCGAAGAAAATGCCGAAAGGGGACCGTTAACCGAGTAGGTATGCGAATGGGTGCCGGTTACCGATCCTGAGTATGGAAACAATCCTAGATAGTTTCCACTTGTCATTCCTGAAAAGCCGTCGGCCTCACTGTCGGAACCTAACAAGGCATTGTCGGTCACTGTGTTGCCGCCAGACTGAACATCGTTGGCAAAACCATAGACGTAAGAATAGTTGAGAGTGGAGTTCCGAGCCGTCAGGCTCTGGGCGGTTGCGATCGCCGCAACTCCGAACAGCATCAAGCCGCATGGTAAAGCAAATTTCATGGTAATCACCTCATCCCTCCGAAATATCACAGGGATGCCCCATTGTAAACATCCTCCTACGGTTTGTCAACAACATCTCCAGAAAACGAACCAACTTCCGATCTTTGGTTCCGCGGTCCGGCCAACTAGGCTGGCCAGTCGACCAGCCCAAAAGTCTCTCTGCGACTCCTCAAACCGCGAACCGCCACCGGGAAACTGAAAATCGAAAAGCCCTGCATCCAATATCCTGCTCCTCGGCGTAAGATAGAAGGAGGGCAGAACGGGTATTGTTCTGATTGATTATGTCTACAGACATTTTTGAAAGAGTCAAGAAGGTCACCGTCGAGGAACTCGACGTGAAGGCCGAAGAAGTCGTCACTGAAGCTAGCTTCACCGAGGATCTGGGTGCAGATTCACTGGACGTCGTTGAGTTGGTCATGGCTTTCGAGGACGAGTTCGGGATTGATATTCCGGACGAAGAAGTCGGCGAGATCAAGACTGTCGGAAACGCAGTCGATTACATCTCGAAGAAAGTCGCCGGCTAATGAGCGTCTTGCCCGAACCATCCGGGCGCGTTGTCGTCACTGGGGTCGGAGCGGTTACTCCGCTCGGCACCGGTGTCGATGTTTTTTGGCCCAAGGTTGTGGCTGGTGAGTCTGGCATTCGCCGGATTCAGCAGATGGAGAACCTTGAGCTTTACTCCTGCCAAATTGCGGGTGAGGTTCCCGATTTTGAACCAACTGACTGGGTTGAGAAGAAAGACGCCCGTCGGATGGATCCCTTTTTGCTTTACGCAATCGCCGCCGCTACGATGGCTTTGAAGGATTGCGGCGTTGTTTTAACCGATGAGCTGAAGGATGAGTTTGGGGTCTTGATCGGCTCTGGGATCGGCGGTCTGAAGTCGATGTACGACCAAACGGCTTTTATTCATGACCTGAAGCCGGATCGAGTTTCGCCGTTCTTTGTGCCGTATATGATTGCGGACATGGCGAGCGGGTTAGTTTCGATCATGAACGATCTGCGCGGTCCGAACCATGCGATTGTTTCGGCTTGTTCGACGGGTGCGAATGCGATTGGCGATGCTTATGAGATCATCAAGCGCGGTGATGCGCGGATGATGATTGCGGGCGGTTCTGAGGCTCCGGTGAACCCGATTGGGGTGGCTGGGTTCTGTGCTTGCCGAGCGATGACCAGTCGAAACGACGAGCCGACGCGGGCTTCGCGGCCCTTCGATCGGGATCGCGATGGCTTCGTAATGGGCGAAGGCGCGGGGACTCTTGTTTTGGAAGATCGAGATCACGCTCTGGCGCGCGGAGCAAAGATTTATTGCGAGATCGTGGGCTACGGCTTTTCGGCGGATGCTCACCACATCACGTCTCCGCACCCCGAGGGGCGTGGCGCGGCGAAGTCTATGAACATGGCTCTTCGGAAGGCAGGGCTCGAGCCGACGGCGATTGATTATATTAATGCTCACGGAACCTCGACTCCGGTTGGCGACCCGATGGAGGTTGAGGCCGTGAAGAAGGTTTTTGGCGATCATGCTTACAAACTCGCGGTGAGCTCGACGAAGTCGATGCACGGGCATACGCTTGGTGCGGCGGGGGCGATTGAGTCGCTGATCTGCATTTTGGCGATGCGGGATGGGGTGATGCCTCCGACGATCAATCTTGAGAATCAGGACACGGATCTGGGGATTAACCACGTTCCAAACGTGGCCCAGAAGCGCGAGTTGAACACGGTTTTGAACAACTCGTTTGGGTTTGGCGGGCACAATGTTTCGCTGATTATGACGAAGGGGTGATGCCTCATGACCGGCTCTTGGGCTGAGCACATCGAAGGGTTTTTGGTTCATTTGTCGGCGCGGCGGTCGGCGGCGACGGTTCGGTCTTACGGGTCGGATTTGCGGCAGTACTTGGCGTTTGTTGACGGGGAGTCCGTTTTTGATACCTCTTCCCTTCGCTTGTTTTTGAGGAAGCATGGAGGGCAGCCGGTTTCGCGGGCGCGGAAGTTGTCGACTCTGCGCGCTTTTGCGCGGTATTTGCGGACGGTGGGGGCTTTGGAGTCAGACCCGACGGAGCCGTTGGAGGCTCCTTATAAGCGGAAAAAGTTGCCTAAGAGCCTGAATCAGCCGCAGGCGGGGGAGCTTTTGGATCAGACGTCGGTTGGCCGGACTCCGGAGCGGGATCGGGCGTTGTTGGAGCTTTTGTACTCCGCGGGGCTTCGGGCGGCGGAGGTTGTTTCAGTTCAGTTGGCGGATGTTTCGTTTGCTGAGCGGTCGCTGCGGGTGATTGGGAAGGGGAATAAGGAGCGGGTGGTGTTTTATGGCTCGGCGGCGGCGGCGGCTTTGGATGATTACGTTCGGGGTCGGCGGGTGGCGGGGTCGGCGCTCTTTACCAACGATAAGGGGCTGGCGCTGACAACGCGGACGGTGCAGAACATTGTGAAGCGATGGGCGATCGCGGCGGGTTTGCCCCCGGAGACGTCACCGCACACGCTCCGGCACTCATTTGCGACGCACCTTCTGGACGGCGGGGCAGATTTGAAGACGGTTCAGCAGTTGTTGGGGCATGAGAGCTTGGCCACGACTCAGATTTACACGCACGTGAGCATCGAGCGTCTCAAGGAGACGGTGGCGAAGGCGCATCCTAAGTCGGGGTAGAAACCGTTCTGTTTGCCACTCGTTTCACACTTAATGAAATCGATTGGGTTGGTTGCTGTCGGCGTTGTGCTTGGGCTCGGGACTGCGAATGCACCTCAATCTCAGAAGCAAGATCTCCGGCTTGCGACGGCATTTACGGACCCGCAGGATATGGCGATGATCGCTTACTCGACGGCGGTTTTTCGCAAGGTGCAACCGGTTGACGCGAAGTACGAGCCGTACTTGTGGGACATCAAGTATCGCAAGGATTACATCGTTGTCGAGCGATGGAGTTATGATCCTCGGACGCTCAAGGAGAACGACGTCGTGATGGACGGTATAAGCCACACATACTTTTCGAGGCGTGGGGTCTATTTGAAGACGGCTCCTCTCGGCAACTATGAAGAGGAGATCAAGAAAAACGCGGAGGCTATTCGGAAGATGGACAAGGCGATTGACGACCTTAAGTGGAAGTAGTCCTGTCTTAGAGTTGGCGGTAGCCGATCCCCCACCCCAACCCCTCCCCCTTTGCCCTCCCGGAGTCGGGAAAAAGGGGAGGGGCTTTATGCTCGGAAATTACATGAGCGAGTAGGCGTCGACGTCGATCGTAAGGGTGACTCCTTTCTCTTCTAGGTCGCTGAGGGCTTTGCCGATTTCGAGGAGGAGGCCGTCGTGTTTGATGAGGAGGTGGCGGCGCCATTTGCCGTTGAGGCGTTCGAGGGGGCAGTCGGCGGGGCCGAGGATGGTGAGGCCGTCGACTTTTTGGAGGTGCGCCAATGCGCGGGCGCAAAACGAGAGGACGGCGGGGCGGGATTCGCCGGAGAAGATGATGTTGACGAGGCGACAGAAGGGGGGGTAGTCGGCCTGCATCCGCTCTTTTTTGCAGGCTTGATAGAAGGATAGAAAGTCGTGGGTTTGGGCGCTGACGATAGCCTCGGCGTCGGGGTTTACGGTTTGGATGACGACTTCGCCGGCCTTGGTACCGCGGCCCGCGCGGCCGGCGACTTGGCTAAGAAGCTGGAACGTCCGCTCGGAGGAGCGGAAGTCGGGGAGGTTTAGGGAGACGTCGGCGGCAATGACTCCGACGAGGGTGACGTCGGGAAAATCGAGGCCCTTGGCGACGAGCTGAGTGCCGACGAGCACGTTAGTTTCTCCGGCACGGAAATCGGCGATGACTTGCTCTAATGCGCCCTTTTTCTGGGCGATGTCGCGGTCCAGGCGGGCAACCCGGGCGGTTGGGAAGAACTCGCGGACGGCTTCTTCGACCTTCTCGGTTCCGACTCCGAACGGCTTGATCCTGATTCCGGAGCATTTCGGGCAGATTTCCGGGGCCCGTTCTTGGAATCCGCAGTGGTGGCACTTGATCTTGTTAATGCCTCGGTGATAGCTGAGCGAGACGGCGCACTCGGCACAGACCCACTGGTACATGCAGTCGCGGCACATGAGGAAGGGGGCGTAGGCGCGGCGGTTGAGGAAGAGGATCGCCTGGTTTCCAGCGTCGAGGGTTTGGTGGAGCTTTTCGGTGAGCATGGGGCCGAACATGCTGGTTGGGCCGGATTTGAAGACGAGTTTGAGGTCTTCGATGAACACCTTGGGGAGTTGGGCGGAGGCGGCTCTTGTGGGCAACGTGAGCAGGGTCAGCTTCGTTTCATCGGCGGAGTTTTCGTTGGATTCAGCTTCAAAGAAACTTTCCAAGGACGGGGTTGCGGAGCCGAGGACGAGGGGGCAGTTGTGCTGTTGGGAGAGGAACCGGGCGACGTCGCGGGCGTGGTAGCGGGGGGCTTGTTCTTGCTTGTAACCGCCTTCGTGTTCTTCGTCGATGATGATGAGGCCGACGTTGTTGAGGGGGGCAAAGAGGGCAGAGCGGGGGCCGAGGACGATGCTGGCCTCTCCGGCGCGGATGCGTTGCCAGTTGGCGAGCCTTTCGAGCGGGGTGAGCTCGGAGTGCATGATGGCGACCCTGGCTCCAAAGCGGTCACGTAGCTGGGCGATTGCCTGGGCGGCGAGGGCGATTTCGGGGACGAGGTAGAGGACCTGGCGGCCATCACTGAGAGCTTTTGCGGCGGCTCTTAGGAAGACTTCAGTCTTGCCGCTTCCGGTGACGCCGTATAGCAGGAAGGGCTGGGGGCGGTGCTCGTGGACGGCACTGGTGATGGCTTCG
Organism: Fimbriimonas sp.; assembly: GCA_965248555.1. Lineage (GTDB taxonomy): Bacteria > Armatimonadota > Fimbriimonadia > Fimbriimonadales > Fimbriimonadaceae > Fimbriimonas. The sequence goes on from CBDFJP010000002.1 coordinate 2,097,211, forward strand.
ATTGCGAGCTGTTGGTGGGGGTTGGGGGTGGGAGGGTTTTTGGCGGGGGCGGGGTGGTCCTCGTCGACTTCTTGGAGGAGTTTGGCGGTGATGAGGGCCCTGATTGTGGTTTCGGTAACGCCCGCCATTGCCCTTATTTCTGCGCTGGAGAGGGCGGTGCCGTCCGTTTGCTGCATCTGCATCAGCACGATGGCCTGGGCGGGCTTCTTCTTGCCTTCGTTGTGCAGGAAGGCCTCGACTTTGGCTTGGTCGTCGATGAGGCGGAAGGTGCCTTCTTGCTTTTTGCGATTGGCGGGAGGCTTGAGGCGGAGCGTCTGTTGGACGAGGCCGAGCTTTTGGAGGTTCTTGAGAGCCTTGGTGGTACCGGTTTCGGTGGGTTTGACTTCGAGCTCGCCGCCTTGGTCCTCAAGGGTGCGCAAGACTTCCCGGTCGAGGGGTTTGAGTTCTGTTGGGGTTGGTTCGGCGGTTCTTAGCCAGACGGGGAGGAGGCGATCCTTGACTCCGGGCGGGGTGGCGACGGTGAGAGCAGCGGGGATGGGGCAAAGGTATTCATTTGCGACACGGTGGACGGTTTTGAGGATGGGGGCGGGGATTCGGAGACCATCCACGATTCCGCTGACGGGGCGGAGGTGTTTGGGGTCGAAGCCGAGGTCTTCCTCGGTGGTTGTTCGGACGCTGATGGCGTAGCCCATGAGCTGGCGGTTGCCGAGCGGGACGAGCACAGCGTCGCCGGGCTGGAGTCCGGGGATGGGAAGGTAAGTGTAGATCGCGTCGGACCCACCGGAGCGAGGATCGAGCGCGACATCAACAACTTGGATTTGCGCGCTCATGGGATAGAGTTTGGCTGATTAGAGGAACTGAACGACTTCTCCGGTGGGGTCTTTGAGGTTGTGAAGGACTTTCACTTGGTCGGACTGACCGATCGTTTGGAGGATAGCCCAGAAGAGTTCGGTTCCGGATTTGCCTTGGAGGCGCTCGGAGATTTCCTCGGCATCGTCGATGTCGCGATGGAATTCGATGAGTGAGACCACGTCGTCCGAAGACATTGAGTCGGTGACCACAACGACGTTGTCCTCGATCTTCTCCCATTCTGAGGCGAGGATGCCGCTCTCTTCCAGGTAGCGGTTGATGAGGGTTTGCTGTTCGTCGGCTTCCTCTTCATTGTGGATTCCCTGTTGGCGCAGGAACTCTTGGGTTTGGGGATCGATTGTGAGGCCGGTTAGCTCCGAAAGTTGATCGAGGTGGTCGGTGGTGATTTTTCCGCTGGTGTATTGCCATTCCATCACCCGTCGGAAGCTCTCTTCAAACTCGTGTTTGAAGTCTGCGGTCGTGAATCGTTTTGGGTTAGGCAGGGCGGCTTCGCGGAACTGCTTGTAGAGATTCTCGGGCGACTCTTTGGGAGCTCTGATGCTGGTTTTCCAAGGTGGATCAGCGGCGGTTGCGGGGGTGACGACGTTGGTTGCCGTGAGGGTGGCTTCATCAGTGGCGAACTGGACGTAATCGAGCCAACACTGGCCGTTGCCGAATTCGCAGATTGCGGCCATTGACTCTCCGTGTGCGTGGACAAAGCCCCGGGCGATGGAGCCTTGCTGCATGGCGAGCCGAAAGTCGCCGGCGTGCATGAAGCCCTGGTTCTTGACGATGGCGGTCCAGTCCTCGACCTGCTTGGCGTTTTTCCAGTTGGGGGAGTCCTCAGGCAGGAGTTCTATGGAGACCGGCACAGCGATGCCACCCATCTGCGTCGCCATTTCGGTGATTTTGCCTTTAATCTTTCGGAGCTTGAAGAATAGGTAGAGCGCCCCGAGCCCGAGCAGGAGGAAAAAGGCAACCACGAGGGCGCCGATGAACTGCAGAACTACCGCCACATTCATATCGTATCACGCCGGCGAGTTCTTTCGGGCATCGGGACTCTTAGATGTGAGATTCGGGGATAATCGTAACTTCGGATGAAATCTTCGCCCGCGAAACTGCGGACGCTGCCCCTCGCGATGGCGATGTTCTGCTTGGTGAGCGGGGGGCCTTATGGGTTGGAGCCGGTGATTGGGTCGATGGGGCCGACTCTGGGGCTGATTTTGATCCTTCTCATTCCGGTGATATGGGCTTGGCCGGTGGCGTTGATGACGGCGGAGCTGGGGACTGCGCTACCCGAAGAGGGCGGGTATTACGTTTGGGTGAGGCGCGCTTGGGGGCCGTTTGCGGGGTTTCAGTGCGCTTGGCTGTCGTTTTTGTACAGCATCGTGGACGCGGCGTTGTATCCGCTCTTGTTTGCGAGCTATTTGTCGCAGTCGATGATCTCGATTTTTGGGCTACACGGAATGGACGCGAAGTGGCTGACCTCGATGATCGCGGTTTTGCACATCTTGGTGATCACTTACATCAACATTCGCGGGGTGCGCGAGGTGGGGATGGCGGCGACCTTGTTCACGTTTTTAATTATTCTGCCGTTTGGATTGATGTGCGTGCGGAGTGGATTTCATCCGCTGAGTTTGCCGCCGGTTAAGGCGGATTCGGGGACCCTGTCGGTGGGGCTTGCGACCGTGATGTGGAACTACTTGGGCTGGGACAATCTGAGCACGGTTTCGGGGGAGATCAAGAATCCGCAGCGGTCGATTCCCCGGGCATTGTGGTTCGCGATTCCTTTGGTGACCTTGGTGTATTTTGCACCGACGGTTTTGGCTTTGCCATCCTCACCCAATCCGGAGCAGTGGACGGATGGGAGTTGGCCCTCTATTGCCGCGAGGGCGGCGGGGCCGTGGGTGGGAACTCTGGTTTTGCTGGGTGGGCTGAGTAGCGCGAGTGCGATGTTTGTTTCGCAGATGTTGGCGTCGTCGCGGATTCCGGCGGTGCTGGCGCGGGATGGATACTTGACCTCGTGGCTGGGGCATACGAGCGTGCGGATGGGGACTCCGGTGCGGTCGATTGTGCTCTGTGCTTGCCTTTATGGGTGTCTGGCCTGGTTCAGTTTTAGCGAGCTGATTACGGTCAATGCGATTCTTTACGGGCTGTCGGTGATGCTGGAGTTTGTGGCTCTTTATGTTTTGCGGCGGAAGGAGCCTTCTCTTGTGAGGCCGTTTCGGATTCCGGGCGGGGCTTGGGTTTGTGGGTTGCTGGCGGTTGGTCCGGCGGTTCTGATTGGGTTGTTGGCGTGGAACAACTTTGCTGAGGAGGGGTGGTTGAAGCAAGTTCCCACGGCGCTGGCGATTGCCAGTGGAGTGGTGGTTTACAAGCTACGGCGCCGGCCAGCTCTGTCATAATCGAGCGATATGTACACCTACACGATCCTGTTTTTGGGTGATGTTGTGGGGAAGCCGGGGCGGGACGCGGTGCGGGAGCACCTTCTGGCGCTGAAGGCGAAGCACTTGCCTCGATTCATCATCATTAATGGTGAGAATAGCGCGGGTGGGTTGGGGATTACCGATAAGATCGCGGAGGAGTTTTTCTCGATGGGAGCGGACGCGATTACCCTCGGGAATCACACGTTTAACAAGAGGGAGATTGCGCCATATCTGGATTCTGGGAAGCCGATTATCCGGCCTCAGAACATGGCGCATGGAATTCCGGGGCGGGGGATGATTCAGATTCAGAAGGAGGGGACCCAGCTTGCGGTGATCAACCTCAGCGGACGGGTTCAGATGGATCCGGCGTACAACGATCCTTTTTATGCCTTCGACGAGCTGACAAAGGATTTGCAGACTCCACACATCTTTTTGGACTTTCATGCCGAGGTAACGAGCGAAAAAATTGCGATGGGATACCATTGCGAGGGGCGGGCTACGGCGGTGGTTGGAACCCATACTCACGTTCAAACTGCGGATGAAATGGTGTTGGCGGGAGGGACGGCTTACATCACGGATGTGGGAATGTGTGGGCCAAGGAATTCCGTTTTGGGGATGGATCGTGATATTATTCTTCGTCGCTTTCGCACCGGACTGCCAGAAAAATTCGAGGTTGCTAACGAACCTGGTGTAATCTCTGGGGTAGCGATAAACGTCAGAACTGATACGGGCCGCGCTACGAGCATCGAGCGCATCCAAATCAGAGATTAGAAAATCTTTCGAATATTCAGGAGAACTATTGTGATTACACTTCTCGCCGCATCCATGATGGCCGCCGCTCAGGGCGACGGAACAACGATTCTATACCGACCCGGTGTACCGCTTTCAGAGCAGAGCATCTCGGTCAAGTCATGGGGCGGAGGAATCTGCACCGAGACCGATGATACTGCTTACGAAGGCAATAAGTCGATTCGGGTGACCACGAAGAACTTTTACCAAGGTGGCACCTTGATGTTCGGTAAGAACGTCGATTTAGCGTCGAGCTTTGGCGATAAGAACAACCTGCTGAGGATCACCTACAAGTCGTTGGATTCGGCGACCGGAAGCGGAGTTAGCGGAGGACCTTCGGGTCCCGGAGGACCTTCGGGTCCCGGCCGACCACCGAGCGGCGGAAAAGGTGGAGGAGGCCTTGGCGGTGATGGAGGCGAAACTCCCGGTGGCGAATGGCCAAGCGGCGATGGTAGCGACGGGGCGGAATTCGATCCTGAAGCTCCATTCGCACCAGATCCGTTCCTTGGCGGAGGCCAGGGAGCCCCTGGAGGACAGTTTCCTGGAGGTAAGGGAGGCCAGGGCGGTAAGGGAGGTCCCAGTGGTGGATCAGGTTTGGGTGGAGCACCTACGACGGCATCGACGCTCAAGTCAATCAGGATGATCATCCAGACAACGGATGGAAAGCGAAGCGAAGCTGTTCTTTCAGCGGCAACCAGCAGCTCGAACGATCGAGGCTGGAAGCAGGCGGGAATTCCGCTCCAGGCGATCAAGGGCTTTGCGAACACGAACAAGGTGATTAAGAGCGTGAGCTTTGCTGGAGACGTTTCAACGGCTTTTTACATTGGCGATATGCGGGTTTTGAACGATAAGACTCCGATTCGCGGTGAGCCGACGTTCCGAACTTTGCAGACCGAAAAGGGTGTGACGAATATCTATTCGGCCATTGGATTCGGCGGTAGCAGCGTTCTCAAGTACACCTGGGATTTTGATGACGCGGACGGCCTGCAAGTTGACGCTGAAGGGCAGTCGGTGAAGTACAAGTATCGCATCGCGAGCGACGATCCAGCGAACCCAGGTAGCGTTCGAAAAGACGGCGTTTTTGTTGTGACGTTGACGATCAGTGATGCTTACGGTCTCAAAGAGCCGTACTCTACTCAGCTGAAAATCAAAGTTCGATAATCACAAAAAGGCTGGCCTTCCCTAGTATTAAGGGAAGGCTTTTGTCCCATTTTCTAACCAAAAAACGCGAAACAGTATCACATTCTCGCGTTTTTCGAGTAAACATATCAGCAGATCATTCGCCACAGGTTTGGAATGTTAGTTCCGAGAGAGGAACTTGGGTGAGGTGAAACTATGAGAATTGCAATTTGTTCTAAAGAAAGGCTCCTTTTGGATGCCCTCGCCGGAATGCTTGAGCGAAAGGGCACCTACAGTGTCGTCGCTCGAGAATCGACCGCTCGTGCGCTGATCAGTAGCTCCAAGGCCGCTCAGGCTCAGGTAATGCTCCTTGAGGCATCCGGGCTCGGAGCTGAGGATGCTCAGTTCCTGCAAGGTGCAAAGGCATTTGGCGAGTTCGTTGTTGTTGTCATTGGCGACAAGTTGCCAGCTGGCTTCGATAAGAATATCGTCGACGTGATGATTCCTCGCGATGCGGGCGGAGATGCTCTCCTCGACGCCCTCGCTGGCGTTCAAGAGAAGCTCCCGGCCCGAATGATGGTTCGAGAAGGAAAGCGACCGTACCGACGCGGAAATCGCCTCACCCACCGTGAGTACGAAGTCGCTGAGTTTGTGTCCAAGGGTTACTCCAACCGACGGATCAGCGAAGTCTCCGGTCTGCGGGAGCAGAGCGTGAAGAACCTCGTCTCGGTCATTATGCGAAAGCTTCAGTGCGAGAACCGCACCCAGGTCGCCCTCAAGCTCCTGAACGCTGAAGTCGAGCAGCCAGTCGACTAAACTGTTTCTGTGAAACAGAGAATCCTCACCGCGATCGTGCTTTTTGCCGTCGTGGTGGGGGTTCTTTTTTTTGACCCGACAGGATGGGGGACAAAGATTCTTGGGCGACTGGCTATAGGGGCAGTGGCTTGGGAGTTGGCCGGCCTGATCAGGGCTTCTCGTTGGCTTTTGGCATCCTTATCTCAGATCGTAATCATTCCTTTCGATCGTGTGGATCATCCTGCCTACCTCGTGTTGTTCACCATAATCGGAGTCGAAGGCTTGAGGACACTTGGAAGAACACCTGCTATCCTGGGCGGGGAGGATCAAGGATTACAGAATCCAAATCTATGGCGCAATATTCTTGCAATTCCGTTCCTCAAAGGCGCAGGTTCAGCTCTAATTCTCCTCACGGTCGATGGCGGAAACTCATTTCCACTACTTCTCACCGCCGCAATCCCGATCTGGGCAGGAGACACCGCTGCGATCTTCGCCGGCAAAGCCTTTGGCAAGCACAAAATCGCACCATCCATCTCCCCCAACAAGACCTGGGAGGGCTCGATCGCAAACCTCCTCGCCGCCGTCGGAGCTGCGGCGGCACTCGGCTACTTCCTCAAGTATCCGATGGACAAGATGCTCCTCCTTGGTGTCACTTGCGGAGTCATTGGTCAGCTCGGCGATCTGTTCGAGAGCTACCTAAAACGACAGGCTGGAGTCAAAGACAGCGGAAACCTGCTTCCCGGCCACGGGGGAGTCTTCGACCGCCTCGATTCCCTGCTCATGACCGCCCCCTTCAGCTACTGGATCCTGTCCAGCTTCTTGAAGTAGCGATCCACCATTGCGCGGTAGCGTAGATGGGAATCCGGATCAAACTCCTTCAAGTCCTCCAGTACCCGAGAACCGACTAACTCCTCCAACCCACTTCCCCTCAGCGACCACTGGTAGTAGAGCTTCAACCCGTTCGTATACGGTCCGTTGATCTTGCTCCCCGCCAACAGCTCATGAAGACGCTCCATCAAAGGGAGATGAACCGCGTGCATACGCAGGATAATATGACCCTGCTTTCCATCGCCGCCGAAGCTCCCCTGTCCACAGAAGAAGCCCAGAAGAAACCCTCGATTGAAGTCGTTCATGTTACATAGAACATTTTAACGTGAAACACTTCCCTTTTGGTATCCTATAGACCTCACTCCAAGACATGGAAGCGAGGTTTTTACATGGATATATCGAACTTTCCTCCGCGTTATGACGCCGCCCCCATTGAGGGCAAATGGTACGCCGCATGGGATGCGGCTGGGCTCTTTAAGCCTTCGTCCGACGCTAAAGGTGGCAACTACTGCGTCACCATCCCGCCTCCCAACATCACTGGCTCTCTTCATATGGGCCACGCCCTCTGCTATCCGTTGCAGGATCTTTTTGGTCGATACCAGCGACTGCTAGGTAAGAGCGTCTTGATTCTGCCTGGGCAGGATCATGCGGGAATTGCGACTCAGAGTGTTGTCGAGAAACAATTGCGAAAGGAAGGTTCCAGTGGCGCACAGCTTGGGCGAGAGAAGTTTACTGAGCGAGTTTGGGAATGGCGCAAGGAATCTGGCGACACCATTCTGAACCAGTTCAAGGCACTTGGTTGTGCTTTCGACTGGTCGCGGTCGAAGTTCACGTTGGACGAGCACTATGCAGACGCGGTTCTAAAAGTATTCATTGATTGGTATAACAAGGGATTCATCTACCGCGGAAAGCGGGTTGTCAACTGGGATCCGAAGTTGAAGACTTCGGTTTCGGATATCGAGACCTTCCGAGAGACTCGCAAGGGGAATCTGTATCACATCCGGTATGAGTTCACGGATGGCAGTGGCGAAGTCGTGATTGCTACGACTCGACCGGAGACTTTACTGGGCGACATCGCGGTTGCTGTTCACCCTTCGGATAAGCGATACGAGGGCAAGATTGGGAAGACTCTGCGTGTTCCTCTTGTAAATCGTGAGATTCCGCTTGTTGCTGATCTGTACCCTGATCCCGAGTTTGGAACCGGGGCGGTAAAGATCACGCCGGCGCACGATCCGAACGACTTTGAGGTCGGTGCGCGGCATTCGTTGGCGATGCCGGTGATTTTGAATCTGTCGGCGGAGGTCTGTGCAGAATGGTCGCGGGAAAATGAGACTTCGGAGATCGTTGAGAAGATCGCGAAGTATGAGGGGATGGATCGGTATGAAGCGCGAAAGCTGATCATCGCTGATCTTGAGGAAGCGGGGCTGCTGGTCGAGGTTGAGCCACACGACATTCCAATCATCATCTCGGATCGATCGGGTGAAGTGATCGAGCCGCTGCTGAGTGAGCAGTGGTTCGCGCGGCAAACTGAGCTTGCAAAGCCAGTTGTTGAGGCGGTGCAGAAGGATGAAGTCAAGTTCCATCCAGAGAGGTTTAAGGACATCTTCCTTGCCTGGATGGATTCGATTCGGGATTGGAACATCAGCCGCCAGCTATGGTGGGGTCACCGGGTTCCGGCGTTTTACACCGAAGATGGTTCATGTTTTGTTGCTCTAACCTGGGAAGAAGCGCAGGCTCAGGCGGGAGAGAAGAGGATTGTCCGGCAGGATGATGATGTTCTTGACACCTGGTTCAGCTCGGGAATGTGGCCGTTTGTTACTCTTGGCTGGCCTGAGCAGACGGAGGATCTCGAGCAGTTCTATCCGACGAGCGCTTTGGTGACGGATCGGAACATCATCAACCTTTGGGTTGCCAGAATGATGATGATGGGATACGACCTTGTCGGAGCGAAGCCGTTCTCCGACGTGATGATCTACGCGACGGTTCTTCGGGAAGATGGCCGCAGAATGTCGAAGTCTTTGGGAACCGGAATTGATCCGATGACGGTGATCAATACGCTTGGAGCAGATGCTCTGCGTTGGACGCTCTTGAGCCAGACGGGTGAGAACCAGGACCTTCGGTATAGCGACAAGAAGACGGAGGATGCGCGGAACTTCTGCAACAAGATTTGGAATGCGACGCGGTTTGTGTTGATGAATATTGAGTCTGTTCCGGCGCAGCCGAGTGAGTTTCAGACCGTTGATCGTTGGCTCTTGACGCGGCTAAGCAAGACGATTGAAGAGGTTCGGGCGGGGTATGAGTCTTATGATATTCAGGCGGCTTGTCAGGCGATGTACCGGTTTTTCTGGAACGAGGTTTGCGACTGGTATTTAGAGATTTCCAAGTCTCGGCTACAAAATCCGGAGACGGCGCAGACTCCGCAGTGGGTGCTACTCACGGTTTTTGATGCGTTCTTGAAGCTGCTACATCCGGTAATGCCGTTCATTACCGAGGAGCTTTATGGCCACTTGCCATTGGCGGCGAAGTCGGAGTATTTGATGTCGGCGAGCTGGCCTTCGGTTGACGCTTCGCTCGTGGATGAGTCGGCGGAAGGGGCAATTGAAGGCGTTTTTGCCGCGACTCGGGCGCTCCGGGCGTTGCGGGCGGAGCTTGATTTGAAGCCTCTGGAGAAGGTTCCGGAGGTGTTCTATGAGGGTTCGCTTGGGGAATCGGAGGGGATTGTTGCCTCTCAGGCGTGGGTCTTGAAGTTGACTCAAGGAAAGCCCGAGGGGCGGCACGTATCGGCGACCGCGGGTGGCGTTGACTTCCACATCGTGGTTGATGGCTTGATCGACCTTGAGAAGGTCACTGCGGCGACAGAGCGGGATTTGCTCAAGTCGGAGAAGGAAGCTGCTGGCCTCAGTGGTCGACTCAATAACCCTCAGTTTGTTGAGCGTGCGAATCCGGAGATTATTGAGCGGGATCGAAATGCGCTTCTTGAGCTTGAATCAAGAATCGAGAAATTGAAGTCACGAATCGAGCTCCTTCGGGGTTGACGCTTTCGGGGTCGGCCTGAACCACCGACCCCAGAGCAGCATGAGTAGTCCGCAATAGTAAGCCACGAGGAGGAGCGGCGGGAAGCCCCTCGGGGCGAGAACCAAGACCGGGACTTGAGCGGCAAGATTCGTGATCCATTGCATCCACCAAAGGAGGGGGCGGCAGAAGAACACGATGACTTCGCCGAGCAAGGGGATTACGGAGAGGAAGCCAAGGACGACCACGACGGAGGAGGCGAGTTCGACGAGGATGTTAGTGATGGGGCCGATGAGGACGATTCGGCCGAACCACCACGCTCCGAGCGGCTCGGCGGCGAGGCTTGCGACGCAGGAGACTTCGAGGCCACGCCACCATTCGGCGAACTCACGCCTCCGCTCGAACCAGATCATGAGGGCGGCGGTGACGACGTAGGAGAGTTGGAAGGAGGGTGAGAAGGCGTCTTGGGGTGCGACGGCGAGCCACAGGACTCCGGCTAGGCTGATCGCTGAGAGGCCATCGGCGGAGCGTTTCACCAAGTAAGCACAAGTGGTGACGAGCCACATAAGAGAGGAGCGAACTGTGGGTGGGTGGAAACCCGTCAGCAGGCAGTAGCCAAGCAGCAAGAGCGCAATCACGGCGATTTGGTGGTGACGCTTGATGCCTAGCGAGACGAGGAGGAAGTGGGCAAAGAGGGCGAGAACCCAGACATGGAGTCCGCTGGCGCTTACCAGGTGGTAGGTGCCGCTTTGCACAAGGGCGGCTTTGTCTTGCTTGTCCAGCTCGGAGGCGAAGTTGAAGGTGAGGGCGTTCACCCAAGCGCCGTCTCTTTCTCCGTAGAGTTGGTTGATCCGGTTGATCGCCCAGACTCGGAATGAGCCGATGGGGGAGAAGATGGCGGAATCGATTTTGCGGAAGGAATCGGCTCGGATGACGCCGCCTTTTGCTTCCGTGACAATGCCTTGGATCGACCAGTTTTCGCCCGCCGCGACGGCGACTTGGCCGGGAATTTTGAGGGTTCCGCCTCGGAAAGGAACCTGAGTTTGGCCTTGTCGATACTCGGCGAAGCCAGTCAGTCTTACTGAACCGGAGAACGGACCAGGCGAAAGGGAAACCGATGGTTGCCAAAGCAAGAACACCCCAGAAGCAACCAGCCCAAACGAGAGCCATGCGAGCCAACGGAAACGGAAGATAGTAGCAATCACTACTCCTATTCCGAAGATCCAGGGCGCAAAGGGGAGGTTGAGGCCGATCAGGACTCCAACGAGAAGGCAAACGAACGGCCTAGCCGTGATTTGACGAATCATCGTGCCACTTCTTCATGCGCCGCTCGGCGATCTCGCGGATCGAGAGGCCAGTCAGCGAGTCGTCCACCACATCCTCGACGACGGCAAACTCAAAAGGTCGCCTCAAGGGCCGAACTCCGAAGCGAAGGTCGACAAAAAGGGTCTGATCGCCAGACATCTCCTTGAGACGCATGAGGAGCGTTTCCTTCTGCATCCGAAGCTCTTGCGCCCATGCGGAGCCGGTGACGGCGACGAAGACCTTGCCGTGGTCGTACCGATCAGGCCAGGACCGTTCGGCCATGGCCGGGCCCACGACTTCGTCCCATCGACGCAAAAAACCCAGTGCTCGCGCAGCGCGAAGGGCTTCGGGTTGCAGAACGGCATCCCCAAGGATTCGGTCAAACTTCCTCATCCGCGCCTCACTGTTCCATTTTGCACGGTCAAGACCTCTGCGACGTCCAAAATATCCGCTCCCGCAGCGGAAGCCTCAGTGCAGGTGAGAACGGCCTGGGAGGCCCTTGAGGCGACCACCGCGCACAAACGCGCGCGGCGCACCGGGTCGAGGTCGGAGAGCATGTCGTCTAGGAGGAGCATGGGTGCGACGCCAAGAAGTTCTTTCCAAGCCTCCATCGTCGCCAGCTTTACGGATATGACCGCGGTTCGTTGTTGGCCCTGAGAGCCGAAAAGCCGAGCTTCAGTGCCGTCGATCAGGACCTCCACATCGTCTCGATGGGGACCAATCTGGGTCGAACCGCGGGCAATGTCGAGGTGACGGGTTTCGCCTAAAGAAGCACCCGAATCTCGGACGAAATAGCGCAGAGAAAGGACCTCTTCCCTGCTCGCCATCTCCTGATGGACCGACGCGGAAAGAGAGGAAAGGGAGGCAACGTACTCGTTGCGAAAACGCCTCATCTCGGCTCCGTGTGCCTCAAGCTGCTCTTCCCATCCTTCAAAGGCATAAGGGTCAACCGATCGTTCTTGGGCCATCTTCAATAGGGCATTGCGTTGTTCCAAAGCCCGTTTATAAGCAGCGAAGTGCCGAAGGTAAGAAGGGTACAGAGCTGAAAGCTCCATGTCAAGAAACAATCGTCGGTCAGAGGGATCGCCCTGAACGATTGCCAGATCGAACATGGAGATGCAGACCGTCGGGATTCGTCCCATGACGTCAGCCGCCCTCGGCAAGCCCGCGCCGTTTAGGAAGAATTTCTTCCTCGCTCCGACCTCTAGCGCGCCTGCAACCGTCGTTCCCCCCTCAAGGGTTGCCTCGGCAGTACAACCCGCCGCTCCGTGGCGCACAGCCTCGCTGTCGCGCTGCCCTCGAAGCAGCCGAGCCGATGAGAGCCAGTAGAGGGCTTCGAGAAAGGAAGTCTTGCCTTGAGCATTCTCCCCCGCCAAGATGGTGAATCCGGGCGTGAGGGCCTGATCCAAATGTTCAAAATTTCGGAAGTTTGAGAGACGTAGATGGGTGACCAGTGTGCTCAATCCACATCCCTCTCTTAAAAAAGAATCCTTTTAGAGAAAGAGTTATTACTCTTATTAGCGGTGTGGATTTGTGGATATCCCGGTTTAATCACACCGGGAAAAGGCTGTGGATAACAAGGATTGAACCCTTTCCGAAACACCCGGTTCTCCCCCTTGCCGGCGACTTCCCTATTTGTCCACATCACAATCCCCATCGGTTTACAACATTCCCCTTACAGCATTCCTCGGGCCCTGCCGTATTTCATAACTACCGCCTCGGCCAGGTAGAGCGGATGGATGTTGGGATCGAGGGGGACGGAGAGATTTTTCGCCATGGGAACCCAAACCGAGTCGGTGAGGTGGTTCTGGATTTCGCGTGGGAGTTCGGGGAAGCGGTCGCAGTAGCGGCGAAGGACGTAATATTGGCCGTCGGTCATGTTGCGCAGCTCGCCGACGGTGTGTTCGAGGGGGTGAATTCCGACCCGGTGAGGGGCGACGGAGAAGGCTTCTTGAACCCGGTTTTCGTGGACGACAATGGTGCCCGCCACAAGGTCACCAACGCGCTGGAGTCGGGGATTGACGAACATGGAGACGATGCCGATGAAGTAGAAACCGGGGAGGAAGTCGGCGACTCGGAGGATGTTTCGGGCGGTGGCAGCGGCGAATGTGACGGGGGTGCCATCGAGCATACGAACCCGAATTCCCGCCATTTTTTTGCCCAAAGTGACTCCGTTCATGAGGCCTTCGCAGAAGATGAAGTATGCGAAGGGTGACATCGCGGTGACGAACATGATAATGCCCCCAATAAAGCCCTCAAATAGGCCACTCGTCACAAATCCAAGAAGGCCAACGGCGACCACCACGGCGTAAAGGGCGAAAAACAGGATGATAAAGTCGACGAAGTTGGCCAAACAGCGGCTACCCAACCCCGCTAGGCGGTAAGTTAGAACGGTCTTTTCCGGTGTGAGGACGGCAGTCTCCAGCGGCACAACGTGTAGTGTACTGAGAATGAGCGGCGAACCTAACGAGTTTGGAAAATCGGATGCCTTCTTCGAGCCAAAAGTGGTTCGCTCGGTGATGGTGCCAACCCGTTTGCTCTGGTGGGCGGTGATCGCCGGATTGCCGCTCATTGTGGTCGCCACGATGGTCGGAATGGCTTGGATGCTGTATGCGTACAACCTGCTTCTCGCAGCTCTTTGCTTCCTCACTTACAAATTTGGGGCTTCGGTTGATGGACTGAGGATTCGGCGGCGGATGGACGCGGTGTTGTCGGTTCGGGCGCGGAACCGGGTTCAGTTTGAAATTGAAAACGAGAGCGGAATGGCGGTTTCGGGGCTGATCCGCGAGGAGATTCCGTCGACTTTTCAGGGCGAGGCGAATGAGACGGCGTTTCGGGCGGCACCTGGGCACAAGTTCGGTTTTGAATACGTTTTGGTTCCGCCCGAGCGTGGGCAGGAGACACTTCGCGGGACGTTTTTGCGGCTTGATTGCCCGCTTGGGTTGGTTCAAAAGCAGGTGGAACTCGCCACTGAACAGCCGGTGAAGGTTTATCCCAACATTTTGGCGCTGCGCGAGTTTGCGCTTCTGAACCAGCAGGGACGACTTCGCGAGGTGGGAGTCCGGATTTCGAAGATGCGGGGGCTGGGGACGGAGTTCGAATCTTTGCGCGAGTATGCGGAAGGGGACGATTACCGTAAGGTCGACTGGAGCGCAACGGCGCGGCGCGGGAAGCTGATCGTTCGGCAGTACGAGGTTGAGCGCAACCAGGCGGTGATGATCTGTGTGGATTGTGGGCGGCATATGCTCGCAGAGATTGGCGGGGTGCGGAAGCTCGACCTGGTGCTCGACGCGATATTGATGCTGATTCAGTCCGCGATTGCGGCGGGGGATAACGTCGGCTTCTTGGCTTATGGAGCCGACGTGATCACCTACGTTCCGCCGAAGAAGGGCCAGCGGCAGCTTGGGGTTATCTTGAACGCGATGTATGGGCTTGTCGCTGAGCCGGTGGAGAGTGACCCGGTGCGGGCGTTTGGCTATCTTTCGGCGCGGCACAAGCGGCGGTCGTTGATGGTGAACTTCACGGGCCTCGAAGATCGCGATATGGCCCGGGATGTTGTTCAGAGCTTTGGCACAATGGCGCGGAGTCACTTGGCCCTGCTTGTAAACATCGCCGATCCTCGGTTCCGAGAGATTCTGCGCCACGAGCCAGAGAGCACGGACGAGCTGTTCAAGTTCGCTTCGGCGCACTTTTTGACCGATGAACGAAGGCAGGCGGCTTCGATGTTGCAGGCGGCGCACCTGAATGTTTTGGACTCCGAGCCGCAGGATTTGGCGAAGGACTTGGTGTCTTATTACCTAGACGTCAAGTCAAGAGGCCGGCTCTGATTTACCGGAAAACTGGTGTTCCTAGTAGCTTTGGGTGTGAAGTGAACCCGATGGCATAGCAGTTGCCATAGAATTGAACTGTATCATGCGGTTGAAGAACATTGGAGGGGTGATGGAGCCGAGCGATCAGTTCACACTAGACGGAATCAAGCCAAAGCTCCTGCTTGGCGAGGCGAATGCGCCGTGGTCGAACGGAGCCTATTTGGCGGTCAGTTTGGTCTATGTGGGCGGATTAGCGGACCATGTTGATCTGGCTTTGCCTTTGTTGAGGCAGTTAAGTCTTCCGGCGACATTTGCTCTTGATCCAGTTCAAGTGATCGACGAGGTTCGGCGGTGGGAGCATATCCGGGCGACGCCGCACGAGATTGCTTTGGCGCCGTTTGGTCACGCTCAGCGTTCTGGCTTTTTGCCGGGATGGACTCAGGGGGTCTTTGGCGACGAGGTTCGTTCGGCCAAGAAGTTCTGCCGCGAAATTTTTGGGACGAGTGCGAAGAGCCTGTATCATCCTGGGGCGACGCTGTTCGGGGACAAAGTGAACTTCTCCGCGATCATTCAGCGTGAGTTCGAGAACGTTGTCACTTCGGTGCGAGGGGTAAATGGGCCGCTAAGCTCCACACAGCACCTGGAGGTGCACGAGATTCTGCGGTACCCCGATCAGGATTTTCGATCAATGCTTGCGCTGGACGAGCCGAAGTGGATGATTATTCCTTTTGGGCCGCTCTTTGAGGGGGATAATACGCGGATTTTGATGCATCGGATGATGTTGGAATCTGTTGGCCGGGAACGTGCGCGATTGAGGATTGGAACGGTTTCGGAGATCGCGGGTGAACTGCGGAATCGTCAGTCCCCGGTAGAATAGCCCTTGATTTTGGTGAGCCGATGGCTCATCATGGATCGCAAAGGCGCGACCCGCATGCAGGAGCTTCCAACACGAGCAGAATATTGGCAGTTTAGTCTCCCCGAGAAGCTCCTTTTTTACGCCTGCGCTCTGGCCTCGGTTGGCTATATGGGGTGGCAGATCTGGGCTCGGGTTCAGCTGTGGCTCCAGGGTCGCCCAACTGGCGAGGTTCGGCAGGGGAAGCAGTATTGGATGCCGACTCGGGCTGGGCTAGAACGCTGGTTTGGTAAGGTTTGGACCTATATCCTTCTACAAAAGAAGGTTCGGTCGAGCCGCCCGAAGACCGGCGCACCCATGCACCTGATGATGTTCTATGGGTTCCTCGCCCTGTTTGTGGCGACGACTTTGTTGGGGATCAACACTTATTCGCCGATCAAGTTTCACCAGGGAGGTTACTACCTGGCGTATGAGGTGATTTTTGACACGCTCGGGCTGTTGCTCTTGTTTGGGCTGGTGTGGGCGATTGCTCGGCGCGGCTCGACCAAGGAGCCAATTTCGAAAGATAACGTGGACATGCAGGTGCTGTGGCTCCTGCTGCTGATCACGGTGAACGGTTACCTTTTGGAGGCGGCGCGGATTGCGATTAACCCTCAGTCGCAGAAGGGGTGGGATTCGGTTTCATGGGTTGGCTTTGCTCTGGCGCAACCTTTGGCTGCTCTGAAGGGGAATGTTCTTGCGTACAAGGCGCTCTGGTGGTTCCATGCGCTATGCGTCTTTGCGTTGTTTGTGCTGATTCCTCGCCTAAAGCTCCGGCATATTGTGCTTGCGATCTTTAGTGCGGCAGGCTCGCCGGACACCCACATGGGCAAACTGCGGACGATCCCGATGGAGGAGGTTGAGCAGACCGAGCAGATTGGGGTGAAGTTTGCGCGGGATTACTCGCGGTGGCACCTGATGTCGCTGGACGCCTGTATGGAGTGCGGGCGGTGTACGGAGGTCTGCCCGGCGAACGCTGTGGGCAAGATTTTGAACCCAAAGCAGATCGTTCAAGACCTTCGTGGGGCGATGGCGTCAGGGGCCGAGGTTGTACCTTCACTGGACCCCGAAGCCCTATGGCAATGCACCACCTGTAACGCTTGCGTCGAGGCTTGCCCGGTTCTTATCCGCCATGTTGACATCATCGTCGATGCTCGACGCAACATCGTCTCCGAGGGCGGTTTGAGCGGTTCGGGGGCGTTGGTTTTGCGACAGACGGCATCGACCGGCAACGCTTGGGGAACCAATGGCAACCGTGAGGAGTGGATGCAGGGGCTGGATATTCCGCTGGCTCGCACGACTTCGGAGTTTGAGTATCTCTTCTGGGTCGGCTGTGCGGGGGCGACGGATGCGGGGGCGATAAAGACGACCAAGGCGGTCGCTGATTTGCTCAAGAAGGCCGGGGTTTCGTTTGCTTGCTTGGGGAATGAGGAGGCCTGCACGGGCGATCCGGCCCGGCGGCTGGGAGAGGAGTTCTTGTTTCAGGAAAAGGCGATGGAGAACGTCTCGGCGTTCGAGCGTTACGGGGTGAAAAAGATTGTCACCGCCTGCCCCCACTGCTTCAACTCGCTGAAGAATGAGTACGGTGATTTCGATGCCAAGATCGAGGTTTTCCACCATACTCAACTTCTCCAGACCCTTGTTTCGAAGGGCAAATTGCTGGCGGCAAAGCCTGAGCGAGGCTCGGTTGTGATGCACGATCCGTGCTATTTGGGGCGGGTAAATGACGAATCCGAAGCTCCACGGGCGTTGGTGGAAGGAATGGTTAACCCTGAGTTTCACTCGCAGAAGACCCGTTGTTGCGGCGCGGGTGGAGGACGAATGTGGATGGAAGAGCCGCCTAATGAGCGGCCCTCTAATGCGCGTGTCGAGCAACTTCTGGCGACCGGCGCGAAAACCGTCGCCCTAGGCTGTCCGTTCTGCAAGATCATGCTGGATGCTTCGGTGAAGCAGGTTACCGATGAGGAGATCAACCTGGTCGATTTGGCAGAAATGCTCCAGGCGGCGAACTCGAAGGGCTGAGTTCCGTAGACCACTTACATGCTCGTAAACGACCCTGGCTTCGCCCGCCTCCAAGGAATGTATGTGGGGACGATGTTCTTCCACGACCTGTTCCAGAACAAGGACCTGGAGATGCCGATTCAGGTGAGGTTTGCGGAGGGGATCTATGACACGAAATACCGCTTTGCTCCGCCGCAGTATCAGTGGGCGGTTGACGCGATCGAGATCAGCGAAGACGGAACTCAATGGGTCGAGAGAAATCTCAGTGAGAAGTTCGTCTTCAAGCTCTCGAACTGGAAAGAGTTCCAGAGTGGGAAGTCGAATTGGTTTGAACTAGAACGCCCGCAGATCACATCGAACTTTGTTGGACTGTTCCGTCGCCGTTGGACTCTTTCACCGGCTGGCGAATTGGTAAGTGAAAAGTGGCTTAAAGCCAGCGGCAAGAGTGATTGGGAAGTGAGCCACCGAATGGTCCTAAAAAGGAACCTGTAGGACCACTCGTTCTACCACTGCCACGCCCGCCGCGTGCGTCTTCTCATGGGTCAGCGAGACGTTGACCCGCAGGCGGGCACCGTCGAAGCGCAGATCTCGAATTGTCACGTGTGGTTGGCCCAGCGGGTCATTCAGGATTTCAATGTCTCGCATCAGTAGCGGAATCCCGACAGCTTTGATCACGGCTTCCTTCGCTGCCCAGCGACCGGCGACTTGGTGGGCGTGTTTGCAGTACGCCTCTTCCCTTTCGGTGAGGATTTTTGGCACGAAGCGGGGGTTTCGCATGGCGTGAGCGATCCGCGCGATGTCCACAATATCGATCCCAACCCCAACTACCACAGGTTCATTATGAGCGTAAACTGTAGTAGCTTGCGCTATTTCATCCTTGCTCCTGATGGCCAGCCGTATGGCCCGGCGGATATTCCGACGATCAACCAGTGGATCGCCGAAGGTCGAATATTGCCGACTACCTTGCTGCAACCGGAGGGTTCGACGATGCGAGTCGCGGCGAGCACCATCGACGGCCTGGTTTGGGGGGCGAATCAGACGTTTCAGGCTTATACTCCCCAAGCAGTGAGCACCGGGCGGTTGGAGCTTCGGGCATCTTGGGTGTGCCTGGCGGGGTCGTTGGTGTTGTGCTGTTTGCCGGTCGGGTTCCATGTGGTGGCGGGCATTGCCGGGATACTGTTCGCGGTGATTGCGTACCGCAAGGGCAACCAGATCGCGTTGGCGTCGCTGGTTCTCAATTTGTTGCTGCTTGCCCTGATCGTGTTTCAGATTCAGGGCAAGCCGACGCCTTATGACCCTGAGCGGCTCATGGAGCAGTTCAAGGCTTTAAGGCCTCGATAAAGAACTCGAGCTGGCGGTCCTGACGGAGTCCAGCGTGGCCTTGGTCGACGCCGACGTAGAGGCGGTAGGGCTTGTTCGCTCGGTCGAGAGCGGCGATGAGTTGGTGGGTGTTGGAGGGGTGGACGTTGTCGTCGGCAGTTCCGTAGAAAAGACAAAGTTTCCCGGTCAAATCCTTCACATATTCCATCGCAGAGCCAGCCTTGTAACCTTCCGGATTGTTCTGCGGAGTGTCCATGTACCGCTCGGTGTAGATGGTGTCGTAGTGGATCCAGCTCGTCACCGAGCTACTGGCACAGGCCGCGGCGAATACGCTTGGGTGGCGCACAAGAGCGACCGCCGAGAAGTAGCCTCCGTAGGACGTACCTTCGACCCCAACGCGGGTCGAATCGATCCAAGGGTACGCCTTGCAGAGGTTGGTGACGGTTGCGGCGGTATCGTCGATCTCCACAACTCCGAGCTTGCGGTAGACGGATTGGGTGTAGTCTCGTCCGCGGCCGCTAGTTCCTTTGGCGTCGATCCACGCGGTGATGAAACCGAGTTCGCAGACCGGGTCGGCGCCCCGGAAGGCTTCTCGTCCCGAGCCGGACTCGGGGCCGCCATAGACCCGAAGGAGCATCGGGTATTTCTTGGCGGGGTCGAAGTCGCGGGGCTTGCAGAAGTAGCCGTAGTTGAGGGTTGTCCCGTCGGCACCTGGCACCATGAACCGCTCGGCAGGCTTGTAATCGGTGTAGGCTCCGATATCCGCTCGACCAATCGCTCGCAGAATCTTCCCGTTAGAAGAAAGCACCTGGGTGATGGGCGGGACTCCGAACTTGGAGGCGCGGTCCAGAACTGCGGTTCCGTCGGGGGAAACGATGGGAGTGTGGCCGAGGCGCGGGTCGGTGACGAGCTTTTCTCCCTTGCCGTTTAACCCAACCCGGTGAAGCTGGATGAGGTACGGATTGTCACCGTCGTGCGCGGTGTACCAGAGGGTTGAGTTCGCTTCGTCGAGCTTCGCAATGCCGTCGACATCAGCCTTCAGATCAGTGACCTTGGAGATCAGACCTTTCTCAAGCGAGCCGAGCCAGAAGTTGTTGAAGCCGTTTCGCTCGTTCATCCAGAGGAAGGTTTTGCCGTCTTTCAGCCAGGTCATTCGGGGGCTATTATCCACCCAGCCGTTTGGGTTGGACTCTTGGATCACAACGCGCGACTTTCCGGTAGCGAGGTCGGAGGCGCAAAGCTCCATGACGTTCTGTTTGCGGTTGGTGCGGTTGAAGAGGAGGGTCTGGCCGTCGGGCGCAAAGCGGACGTTGTAGACGTATTGCGCGATATCAGGGTCGGTGGAGGCGAAGGTCGTGTCGATCTGCTGGTAGGTTCCCTTCGGCACATTGAGGCTCCAGAGCTGGACAGTGGGATTCGGAGCCCCGGCCTTGGGGTACGCCTCGGTGTAGAGCTCGTCTTGGACGGCGTTTTGCTTGGTGGTGAGGTGGTAGTCGATGACCTTGGATTCGTCGAAGCGGTAGTAAACCAGGGATTTTGAGTCAGCCGACCACCACATCGCCTGGTTTTGATTCAGCTCTTCGCCGTACACCCAGCTTGCCGAACCGTACTTGATTCTGCTCTTCGTGGAGCCGTCTCGGGTGACTTCCATCATGCCGTTGGGGCCGTCTAGGAAGACGTTGGAGCTTGCGTAGCGAGCGGTGTACTTTCCGTCTGGTGAGGCGGTGGTGGTGAACTGCCGTCCCCGGCCTGGCGAGCCTTGGCCGCCACGGCGTCCTAAGCCGGAATCAGGGCTTGTCTTTTCCGGAGGAGCATCCGAGATAGTTCCACTTGAAATCTCTACCCGTTTCCCTCCAGGAAGCAGCACGTACTTGGAGTCCGCTGAGAAGCCCGTTGCCAGTGGGGCATTAACCTTAGAATCCAAAGCAGGAATCTCGGTTCGAGCCTTGATGTAAGCCGCGTAGCGCGGATTCTTGGGCAGATCAGACTGGAATGCAGTCAAAAGGAGGGTAGCAAAGAACGGCACCGTTCGACGCTACCCTAAATGGGCTACTTGGGAGCAATGAGCAGCGGACGCTTTTCGAGAGCTCCCTCTTTGGTGAACCTAAATCCGGCCCGAGCCATGCCACGTTGAACCAGCGGAGAGGTCATGAAGACCTTGTTGGGAAAGCCATCGCGGGCATTCTCAATTCCTAGTTGCATCTGCCCGTGATCGATCCCGATCATGTCCTTACTCACCCAGTTCTTGGTCGGGTTGAAGCCCGTTACGAACGAGTACTTTCCGTACGTCTCGGGATAGTAGCGGACGAACGCCTCTGCCGATGCCATGCTTTCCTTCGGGGTGAACATCATGCTGGCTACCGCGCAGGGAGGCGCGAGGGTGCCGTTGTCGGTCCACGGGCCGAGAACGCCCTGGGCACCGTAGCCATCCGGAATGTCGCAGGCGCTAATGCCCCAGATTCCGCCGCCGTAGCCTTTGAACTTGTTGGGGTTCTGGCGGGCGAATTCGATTTGAGCCAAGGTGTTGTTTCGGCTGCTGACCCAATAGTCGTAACCGAGCATATCGCGCTTGCCCTTGAAATCGAAGAAGATGTGCGACATCTGGTGGAGGAACAGCGCGCCGCCAGTGAGAACCTCTTGGCCATACCCCTTCTCATGCTTTCGCTCGAAGCCTTTCCAGATGTCGGCGGGGATGGATTCGTCGGCGCCAAGAGCGAGGAGGTAGATCATCATCGACTCCCAGTAGCCGCTCCATTCGGCGTCGAGGAAGCCTTGGTTTGGCCGCCAGCCCATGCTGAAGGTCTTCTTGTTCGGCTTCGAACCGTCGTTTGTAAGCATGAACTTCCAGTCGATGTTCTTGAGGATCTGGTTGCTCATGCGGGTGACTTCGGGGTCTTTGAGAGCTTGTGCGTTCATGATCATTCCGCACCAGAAGATGGCAGAATCGATGCTCGATAGCTCGCTGTCCCACTCCTTCTTGCCGGTCTCCCAGTTCAGCCAATGGTAGAACCAGCCCCGGTGCTTGGGGGCAACTTCGATCATGTGCTTAAGGGTCTTCCGGGAAACTTTAACGGCCTCGGCACGGCTCATCCATCCTCGATGCTCGCCCACCGCGTAGGCGGAGAGGGCAAAGCCAACGGCGGCAATGCTCGCCACGTAATGATCGTCGCTGTCTTTGTCCTGAAAATTGCGAGAGCGGTCTTTGGTGAACCCAGTGACCGGGTGCGAACGCTCGACGAAGTAGTTAAACGTGCGGTGAGAAATATCGTCTAGTAGCGGCCAGCCCTTTGCAGGCGGTGTATATTGGCCAAGAACAAGTGAAGCTAAAGCTGTTGTGAGCATAGAAAATCGATCCGAGGAGGGGGCTTTCGCCCCCTTTTCTCGTCATTCAGGTGTTGAGCTGAAACTCTTAGTAGCCAGCAGGTCGAGTCGAGCAGTAGGTGTCAAGCCACTCGATATGATCAACTCCGGGGATGTACGCGCCCATCAGAGGCAGCTTGTCGCGTTGGTAGCCCCACATGTTGACTTCGTTTGCTTTACCGCAGATCGAACCGTGGGTCTGTCGCTTGGCATGGCTGTCGAAGAAGGTGACGACCATTGCTTTGTCATCCCACTTCCCGCCGCCCCAACTCCAACCGAGGCCCTTAGAAGTACCATCTGGTTCAATCTCGTTCTTCTGCCAGTCAAGGAATGGGCCAGCATCTGACCAGGGTCGCTTTTGCTCAACGGTCATCATGATATTGGCCGTATTTTCGAGGGCAGTTGGAGTCAGCCCGCTGTCATCCCACTTTCCGGTGAGATAGAAAAGGTTGGTTAGCGAGTAACCGCGGGGGAATCGGCTTGCTTCGGGCTGAATCGCAAAGTTCCAAAGGGTTGCAAACGCCGGATCAGATTGCACGTCGTACAGCTTTGCCGCCGGATTCATGGGGTCCTTGAACATGTCGCGGTTCTTCATGTAGGGCTGAGCAAGCATTTTCCAGTTCTGCTCGGTTCGAACCGGAACGGTGTCCAAGTTCGTGAAGCGAGGAACTCGAATGTCGTCGCTGTCCGCCATGTAGATGTGCATTGCGGTTCCGATTTGCTTACAGTTCGAGATGGCGGTGGTGGCCTTTGCGGCAGCTTTTGCCTGGGCAAAAACTGGGAAAAGGATCGCGGCCAAGATCGCGATGATCGCGATGACGACGAGTAGTTCAATGAGCGTAAATGCTCGGCGAGTTGTATGGTTCATGATGTCCTCTTCATTGAAGATGATTGCTTTGGCGCGAGGGTCGATCCTCGCACATCGAGGGTGAGCGGGTAGATGCTCGGGCTGGTTGCGATGTCTTCTGATCGAATCTTCGCAATTAGTTTTCGCGCGGCGGCGTAGCCCATCTCATAGATCGGTTGCCGTACGCTGGTCAGGGGAGGAGTGCAGCGATCGCAGGCCTCCGAGGAGTCGAAGCCGACGATCGAGAGATCGTCAGGAAGTGAAAATCCTGCACTTGCGAGGGCGTGCATGCAACGGAAGGCGACGTCGTCAGACCAACAGACGAGTCCGGTCAGATTAGATTCCCGAACCCAGTCGACAAAGTCTCTGTCAACGTCGTTCGGGGAGTCCGCCTCATAGAGATCCCGAAGGTGGTGGGTCAGCCCTTGGTCGGCAAGGGCGGATTGATAGCCAGAAATTCGGTGGTTGGAGGCGACTGATCCTGGTGATCCCCGGAGCATTCCAATTCGCTTATGCCCCAGATTGATCAAATGCTCGGTCGCCATGCGCCCTCCTGCAAAGTTATCCGCATCAACGAAGGCGACGCTCTCCTCGGTACTTCGGGTGAAGAATAAGACCATCGGGTATCCCCGGGCGATCAGTTCCTCGACCATTGGGTCTCCGTAGTCTCTGAGAATGAGGGCTCCATCCGCCCGCCCATCCATCAGGGCGTAAGCTTCTTCGACGGGGCTACTAAAAGAGCGCGTGTGGAGCACTAGGTTGAGGTCCGCGGCAACACAAGCCTCGCATACTCCCCTCATGACCTCATTGATGAACGATGAGCCCGCACTGAAGTACTCACCGAACTGGAAGACCAGGGAAATTGCGTCGGCACGTTTACTGACGAGGCTTCTCGCCACAGCAGATGGTCGATACTCGAGTTCCTTTGCCGCAGCCATGACGCGGTCGCAAGTCTCTTGGCTGATTCGGGCCTGTTTGGCCCGTCCGTTCAACACATAGCTGACGGTAACCTTACCGACTCCGGCAAGGCGAGCTACGTCTTCGATGGTGAACCGCTTGCGCACTTTGAACAGCTCCTTAGGGACTACTTTCCGGCAGCAGCTCCGGGAAGGGGTGCACCCGAGCCAGCTCCACCGCCGATCGGTGGATTAGTCATTGACTCCCAAAGTTTCTTGACTCCCTCTTCGCCGTTGTATGCAGCTTTCAGCTTTTCCTTGTCAGGCTCCGACACGGCTTCATACTTTCCTCCGGCGGCATCAAAAATGCTCCGAGCCATTTTGGCGTTATCGACGGCTTTTGCCGAAGCTTCCTTGTCAATTTCTTGCCCCGAGGCTCCGCACCCCGCGACGATGATCCCTGCGAATAATGTGTAAATCAGTGCTCTAATCTTCATCGATCAACCTTGCTGAAACGGTTCAGTAACTATAACACAGGTTGTCGAAAAAGTGTAAGAGTTTTTTTGAGAACCGCAGATTTACTTGCGATACGTCGCTTTTTCCATCTGCCGAAGCTCAAGGGTAATCCCCGCTTCGCCGGACTCTTTTGAGCGTGAAAATGCCTCAAGAAGGGCGGCGTACATGCCGTCGGTGATCTGCTGAACCAACTCTTCGGGGCGGCCAGAGAGGATGGCGACTTCGCAGTGGACGAACCCGTGGGGGCCGCTTTCGCCGATGACCCAAGTGTTGCGAAGCGAGTGGTAGGCCTTGATCGAGGCCGGAGCGATGCTCTCGAAGCCGGCGAGTTTGGCGACGAGGGCCTCGAGGATGTCGACAACGTCCTGGTTCTCAACAACGTCGCTGGTGGTTTCGAGAATGATGTGTGGCATAGCTACTCGGTGAGGGGATCGTTAGGGTCGCGGTCTTTGCCGTAGAGGCTCCAAAACGCGACCCACATGCAGATTTCGGCGACGGCAACGGCGGTTTTGAGCCACTGGGGGATGGCTGGATTGAAGCTAAAAAAGCCTTCGATGGGGGCGGCGATGAAGCAGAGCAGGACTCCAGTGACGATCATCGTGACCGCATCCCGAGACGCACGACGAAGGGATTCTCCGCGCGAAAGCAGGCCGGGTGCCAAGATTGCCCAACCGAGCCGAATGCCGCCCGCGCCCGAGAAGATGATTCCAGAAATCTCCGGGACGCCGTGGGGAGCGATGGAGGAAAGGAGGAAATAGAGCTTGCCGACGGCGCTCATTTCATGTGCTAAGGCGCCGATGATCGCGCCGTTCTGTACCATCATTCCGATTGAGCCGAGGCCCATCGTGGCTGCCCCGATCGCCCCCGCGATGATGGAGACCGTTGGGTTGTTTGAGGCATAAAAGAAGCTCATCTGGAGGCTCTGATCCAGATTCCGGCCCTCAAACTCCCCTTTTGTCCATTGGTCAAAAATTCCGTCCATTCCGCCCGTAAACGTGCGCAAGTTGGAATGGTCGTAGGCGATCATGCCGTAAGCAAAAAACGCGCTTCCGAACGCAAGAGCGAACGACGCCCAGAAGAACGCTTTGTTGCGCCGGAATGTAAGCACGACGTTCAGGATGAACAACTCAACAGCTCGGACAAAAGGCTTCTTCGGTGAGCGGTATATGAGCGCATGGGCTCGGCCCACGAGGTTGTTCAGGTAGTTCGAAAGGGGGATGTTTTGGCTTCGGGTGCGGATGACGGATAGGTCAGTCGACGCTTTCCGATATAATCGAACAAACTCGAAGAGTTCGTTTTCGTTGAGGTTTCCGACCCGCAGGTCGGCTTTGACGCAAAGAGCTTCGAGCCGCTTCCAATCCGCAATGCGACGGTTTACCAGAGTCTCTTCGTTCATTCGCCCTCGCTCTCATTATAGAGCGGCGGTGCTTGCGCTTGCCTGTGCGGCGGCCTGCCCCGCCGAAATCTACTCGGCAAAAGTGTTGCGGGTGGATGGGGGAATGATGGTTTTTCAGGCCAACGGGACGGAGCTACAGGCGAAGATTGAACCCAAAACCCACTTCTGGCGGCGACGCGCGGCGGTAGACGCCTTTAAGTTCAAAGAAGGCGACGAGGTGACGGTGAACGTTCGCACGAATGAGAAGGGCACGTTCTTGCGTGAAGTCACCGACTCGGAAAGCTCGCGCTGGCTCGGTTTCATCCGGAAGAGCGTGATGCTGGGAACCCTGAAGGGCGGGGATAGGGACGGAATCTTTGTCGAATTCGCGGACGGGAGCCATTACAAGTATCGACTGACAGAAAAGGCCGCGATCATCCTGGACGGCAAAGCCGCGAACACCGCCGACCTCAAGCAAGGGATGAGCGTTTTCATCAAGGGTCGCACCACGAGCACGCTCGACACCTCAGTTGCCACCCTCAGCGATGCTCCGCTGCGCACCGAGCCACCCAAAAATGACGAAGCTGGAAGCATCGTCGGTGAAGTGGCAGAATTTGACTCCGACAAGCGCGTTCTGACTCTCAAAAATGGAGATCAGGAAACCCGTATTGTTGTGGACAAATCCAGTCAAGGAGACGTGGCAAGACTGGCTAGTAAGGCGTTTGTCTGGCTTGTGGTTGAGCGCACAGATTCGGGCCTCATCCGCGCCATCGAATTTCATGTCATTTCATCACAGAAACGATGAAACTAATTCGCGTCAAAGTGCGTCAAGTGGAATAAGAAGCGCGCCCGCCAACTCGCATGGCATGGAACTTGCGAGAAGGCTCGTGCGCCTAAGCAAAAACTAGGTCGCGTTCGTCGTCTTTTCAAGGTCCAAACGCAGTCCGTCGATGCAGATCAACCAGGCCACAGTGCACGAAGAAGAAGGTATCCCGAGTTACCTCAACCGCCTGACGCAAGAGCCCCTTCTCAGCGCGGAAAGCGAGATCGTGCTAACCAAAGCCATCCAGAACGGCGATCAGGCCGCCCGCAGGCGGCTCATTGAATCCAATATGCGCTTGGTGATCAATATTGCCAAGGGCTACAAGTGCCGCCATATTCCTATGGAGGACCTCATTCAGGAGGGCGCGATTGGGCTGATGCAGGCCACCGAGCGGTTCGACCCGGAGCGCGGTTTTAGGTTCTCAACGTATGCGACGCACTGGATCCGGCAGTCGATTGGTCGGGCGATTGATAATAAATCCAAGTCGATCCGGCTTCCGGCTCATGTGTCCCAGACCATTCGGCGGGTCGAGAAGGAGCGGCTGAAGTTCTCACGAGAGACCGGTCGCGAGCCGACGCTGGATGAGCTTTCGGAGATCATCGGAATTCCGGCGGCGAAGATTCAGCAGAACCTCACGGCGGGGCAGGAGATGCTTTCGCTCGACACCCCAATCGGCGAAGGGAGCGGCACTCTGGGCGGCATGATTCGCGATGAGACCACCGCGAATCCAGAAGATCGCGCCATGCGCGACTCGATTCTGTCGGAGCTTAGGAACGTCGTGTCCGAGCTTAGCGAGCGCGAGCAGCAGGTCATGGAGTTCCGTCTCCGAGGCGATGGAGTCGAAGTTCAGCCGGAGGAGATCGCCCAAGCTCTGAACCTGACCCGGGACCGGGTCCGCCAGATCGAAGTTCAGGCGATTCGGAAGCTGCGGATTATCGCTCAGCAGCGACGGTTGAGGGAGCTTCTCTAGACTGCTGGGGCTTTCCCACCGCTCTATCGAGGCGATTCATCGCCTGGTTAGAGCCTATCTCCACGGCGGCTAAAGCCACCTGCCGAGAGCGGTGCTAAAGCCCCAGCGGTCTAGAACCTGCCCTCAGAACAAGAAGTCCGTGGTCAAGAAGTTGCTGCTCCTGGCGGCCAGAATGTCGTTGATGAGGGCTCGGTTGGCTTCGCTGTAGTCGGTAGCCACCAGGGTTCGGATCGAGAAGCGCTTGAGGGCGTCGGCGACCGAGAGGGTGCCTTCGGCGGAAGCTTTTCGACCGGTGAACGGGAACGTGTCGGGTCCGCGCTGGCACTGGACGTTGATGTTCACCCGCGAGACCTGGTTCACCATCGCATCGATGAGCGGCCCAAGAACCTTTGGGTCGTAGCCGAATAGCGAGACCTGCTGGCCGAACTGGGTTTCCACCGCATATTCCATTACTTCCGAGAGGTCGTCGTAGGCGCGAATCGGGATGATCGGGCCGAACTGCTCGACCTCGTGGAGCCGCATCTGCGGGGTGACGGGATACACTATCGCGGGTTTCATGAAGTTCTCGATAACCTCGCCGCCGCCTTCGTTCATGATCTTTGCCCCCATACTGATCGCTTCATCGAGAAGCCCCCGGAGCCAAGTGGTCGCGCCAATATCGGCAAGCGGAGTGAGCTGGACACCCGGCTTCCAAGGATGCCCGCCGGGCATCGCGTTGACCGCTGTTGAAAGCTCTGCGATCACCTCGTCGACCCGGGATCGGTGAACGAAGAGAATCTTAAGCGCAGTACATCGCTGGCCGTTGAAGCCTAGCGTCCCCGCGGTGAGCTGCGGAATGGTCACCTTCATGTCGGCGTCGGGGAGAATTACAGCCAAGTTTTTCGCGTCGAGCGACAGAATCGACTTCAGCCGGTGCGGCTTAGGGTGGTAGGTCTTGAGCTGATCAGCAGTCTTGCTGCTGCCGATGAAAGCCAGAAGCTCCACACCGCCATCCTGGAGCAACGGAGGGATGATCTCGTTGCCCTTGCCGTTGATGATATTCACAACTCCGGCGGGGAATGAATCCCTAAAGGCTTCGAGCAACGGAGTATTCAGGAGCTGACCATAGCGGGGCAGTTTTGAAATCACCGGGTTGCCCATGATGATCGCGGGGATCAGGGTTGTAAACGTCTCGTTGAGCGGATAGTTGTAAGGTCCCATGCACAAAGTTGGACCAAACGGTGAGCGCCGGATCTGCGCAAGGAACCCTTTCTCAACGCTGAATCCGCTATTCTTGCGATCCAAATCCTTGAGAGCGTCGATGGTGTCCTCGATGTACTGAACGGTTCGATCGAACTCCTTGGCGGCATCGGGGAGGGTTTTTCCGATCTCCCACATGATCAGCTCGACTACGGTCTCGCGGACGGCCTTCATGCGGACCACGAAGTCCTGCACCGCCGAGATGCGCTCGGACACGGTCATGGTCGGCCACTTGCCTTGCCCATTGTCCCAAGCCGATTGGGCGGCTTTGAGGGCGTCCAGGGCTTCGTTGGCATCCAGCACCGGTGCTGAGCCGAGGGTAGGGCGGACAATGCCGCTGTTCCAGTTGAAGAAAAGGCAGGACTGAACTTCGTTGGTCTGCCCTGACCACTCGCGGATTTCGCCGTTGATGAGGTAGCGGTTGCCACCCTTCACCTCTGGAACTGCGCGGCCATCGGACTGCCAGTTGCTCGGGTCAACGGACGAAACGTTTTGGGTCGTCATCCTTAACAGTTTGACTGATATTTATGTTAGGGTTTTGCTAGGGGCTTACCAAGCAGTACGGTTTAACGCTAGAATTGTATTCGTGGCGGTCGTTGTTCAATTCGAACCTGAGTTCTCGGTATTCCGAGATAAGGTTCGTTTGCCCGATTTGCCTACTTCGAAGTCGCGCGATCTCCTTTCTTTTTTGGTTCACCACCGGGGCCAGAGGTTTGAAAGGAGGATTCTGGAGGATCGCTTCTGGCCCGAGGCTGATCGGCAGAGGGCGCAGACGTCGCTGCGTCAGGCTGTTTTTTCCATCAAGCAGGTTTTGGGTGATGAAGGGCCAGTGGCGGCAAACCGCCGGCAAGTGTTTTGCAGGGCGAGCCAAGTTACGGTGGTTGAAGCTCCTATCGCGCGGCAACCGATCGCCAGCGATCTGAACCAGTTTGAGAGCCAGCTTTTGGCCTCATTCCGTTCCTTGCCGCTGGATCAGACGGTGGTCAAGATCCAGCAAGAGCTTGAGCAACTGGGTTGGTCCAACGAGATTCGGTTCCGGTTGAGGTTCCTGCTCGCCTACGCCTTCCACGAGCTCGGGCGTGCGGAGATGGGGCTGGCGATGGTGCATGAACTTGTGCAGGAAGCGCAAACGAAGGGCGAACTCATGATCGCCAAGCATGCTCTGGGAGGACTGTTGTGGCACAACGGGCAGTTCAAGGCGGGAATCGAGTCACTTTGGGAAGCGGCTTCGCTGGCCGAGGGTCAGCCCATGGAGCAGGTGCATATCCTGTCGAATATTGCGATTGGAGCGTATGAGGCTAAGAGCGGCGATGAGCTGCGCTATTCCGAATCGATCGCTGCCCAGAAACTCCGGCAGATGGCGGAGAACCAGCACAACATCGTTCTGGACTATGTCCACGGTCTTTCTCTGGCGAGCGAGCATCGGTATGCCGAGGCGTCCCAGCTCTTCGCGGCGACGCTCATTCGTAGCGCGGCGACCTCGCACCGGATTAGCGTCTATTTGCTCGAGGCGAATGCCGACGTGAAAAAGCATCAGGGCCTGGATGAGGAGTCTCGAAAGCTCCTGGATCAGGCAAAGGCAATGCGGAAGGCGTTCAACATGCACCCGTCGTCGGTGGAGCTTCGGCGGCTTCAGAAGTTGCGGGCGTCGCTTCGGTAAAATTTGGCATGGCTCCGACGCTTCAGACTCCCCGCCTGATCATGCGCCCCGTCCGGATGTCGGACGCCACGCGATACCAATCCCTGTTCGCCGTCTACGAGGTCATCGAGTTCCTCGATGGAAACGTTATCCCCTGGCCTTACCCCGAGAATGGAGTGGTGGAATTCCTCAACTTCATTCAACCTAAGGTGGACGCCGGAGAGACGATTCTTTGGGCCCTGGTTCCGAAGGAAACGGACGAGATGATCGGGGCTCTGCACCTCAACCCGCACTCGCAGACCGATCATCGCGGCTTCTGGCTAGGCAAGGATTATTGGGGCAAGGGGTACATGAGCGAGGCGGTGGCGGCTTCACAGGACTACTGCTTTGACGTCCTGGGCATTCCTCGACTCCTGCTGTCGAATGCCGAACCGAACACTGGTTCAGCGCGGCTGAAAGAGAAATCTGGAGCTACGTTTCTTGGACTCGGGGACGAGCACAACTTCGCTGGAGGGGGCACCTACCGTTCGATGAAGTGGGAGCTGACAGCCGAGGCGTGGCGGGCAAACCGCGCAAAGGCCTGAGACAGAAAGAAGCCCCCTGGAGGGAGGGGGCTGGGGTTGGGGTTAGGTTTTGCGGATGCAAATCTTAGTGGTGATGGTGTTCATCGCACGATCCGAAGCCGAGGAAGTGGTGCCCGTGAGGAGCTTCGGCTTTGGCGACAATATTCTCGCACTCTTCGCGGATCGCCTGAACGGTCTCGATCTCGGTCGGGTTCGGCTTTGAAACCGGGCGCCGGAGGTCGAGAGGACCCATCAGCATTCCAACGGTGTTCACGTCGTCGAGGCCGAACATGTGTCCAAGCTCGTGGCCGGCGGTGTGGCGCATCTGAGTTGCGGTCATCGGTCGTCCACTGGGATCCGTGGTTCGGAGGTGAATTTCGGCGTTGAAGATCGGAGTCGCCTGGTTCCCTTCTCGTTCGATGGTTCGGCTCCAGTTGATGTAACCCGAGACGATTCCGCCGTCGAGGCGAACATCTTTGCCGTATTGAATCTTGATCGTTGCCTCTTCGTGAGGCTTTGCAAGGGCGAACTTCACGTCTCCATGAAGTGCGGTCTCCCACATCTCAAAAGCTCCTGCGAGTGACTCGGAGCAAGCTCCGATTTGCGATTCTGGCGTATCGCCATAGTCGACGGAAACCAAAAGCCGCTGCCCCATGAGCATCGATTCGGCGTACCCCTTTGCCTGAGCATTATCGCCTTTCTCGATTTGTCGTCGTGCTGCGTCGATCGTGTCGGATGCTTGCGGATGTACCGCCGCCCGAGCCTTGAACCCTGCGTAACCAGTTGCGAACAGTAGTCCGGTAACTGCAATAACCCCAATTTGCTGAACCTTCATCAGTGCCTCGGGGGTTGTGTTTCCTGCGTGCCAATGTCTAATGCCCTGCGGCGTTTACCAGGGTGAAAACAAACAAGCATCGGTGCTAGCTGATACCGATGCTGGCTGGTAAAAGTGACGCCTGGTAGAGCTTACGGCTGTAATTTTACGGTGTCGATCACTTTGCCCTTTGAGTCGATTTGGCGGACGGTTGCGCCGCTATTGTCGTACTCCAGCGACGTGAATGAGTAGCCGGGGATGTAGGCAACGGTGAATGGCTTCCAGAGCTTTTTGTTAGCGGCGATCTTCTGGTCGTACAACTCTGCACCCCCGGCTCCGGTGACGAAGTAGGTGACACCGTTGATCGGCTTGGTGCGCTGGTAGTTATGAACGTGGCCGTTGAAGACGGCAGTGACTCGGCCTTGTTCGAAGATCGGAGCCACGGTTTTCATGTACACCTCGTCCTTCTTTTTGTCGGACGAGTGGAACGGCGGGTGGTGGAACGCGACGAATCGCCACTTGTACTTCGCGCCCTTAGCGAGTTCGTTCTTGATCCAGGTCTGTGGCCCGCTGGCTTTCCAGTTGATGTAGGTATTGCTGTCGAGGATGATCCAGTAGGCATCGCCGTACGCGAACCCGAAGTTGCCCGGCCCCTTTGCCCAGGCGGGCTTGAACTGGGGAAGGTGCCAGAGTTTGTAGTAGGCGAGGCCATCGGGGTAGGCCTTGAGGTCTCGGTAGGCAGTGTCGTGATTTCCCGGAGCGGCAGTGCTCGCGGATTTGGAGAGAATCGAACCGTAAACCGGGAAGTGGTACTTGAGGTACTCGCTCTCGCGACCTCGTGGGTAGACGATGTCACCGACGTGAACGATTAGGTCGGGATCATATTTTTCGACCTGTTTACCGACGAGCTTTTGGCCCGGTAGGCCTCGCCCCGAGTCGCCGAAGACGGCGAGCCGCACTTTTCCGGCGGGGAGGCCGTGGGCTCTGTA
Organism: Fimbriimonas sp.; assembly: GCA_965248555.1. Classification (GTDB taxonomy): domain Bacteria; phylum Armatimonadota; class Fimbriimonadia; order Fimbriimonadales; family Fimbriimonadaceae; genus Fimbriimonas. The sequence continues at coordinate 2,130,387 of CBDFJP010000002.1, forward strand.
GGACTTCGCGCCAACCGAGTACGACCAGGCCTGCCCCGATTTCAACCCCGAAACGGCCCATTTGCGAACGAACAGACCGGGAGTTGCAAGGGGAATCGAAGGCAGGGCCCTGACGCTCAAACCCTTCGCCGCCATGGGAATCTTGAGATCGCCTTGTTGGATGACCTGCACCACCATCGTCCCCGGAGACGACGCCAACTGCAGATACGGTCCAGCCACCAAGCCGACCGTTGACTGACCTAATAAAGCGGGAAAGAAAGCGGCGACCATCGCGCTCAGTTTATACTAGCTATGATGCCGAAGCTGGAGATTGTAAAAGGCTTTTCGGCGCACGCGCTTTCGGGCGGCACGATCTTCCAAACGCCGGAGTGGCAGCAGAACTGGCTGACCCATTACGGCGACCCCGCGCGGGTTCTCAGCATTCAGATCAAAGAGGGCAGCGACCTTGTCGGCCTCTGGAATCTTTATCGTCATCGTTCGGGTTGGCGTTCCATCCGTCCGCTCGGAGTTGGGCCAAGCGACTACCTTGGGCCGATTGGTGAGTTCGCCGATTTGTATCAGGAAGCGATCCAAAACTTAAACAAAAAATCGCTTCTGGATATCCACCAGCTCCCCTCGGATCACGCGGCGCTGGCGGCATTTGAGGGTTATGAGTCGATTGAGCAAGCGAAGTGCTTAGTTCTTGACCTGCCCGCTAGTTTTGACGAGTACGTCAAAACTCTCAGCAAGAGCCTCCGCTATGATGTGCGCCGGATCAACGGAAAAGCACTTCAGGAGAAGGGTGCGAAGGTCGAGTGGGTGACCGCAGAAACTGTGGACAAGTTCGCCGACGCATTCTTTGACCTCCATAAACTTCGCTGGAAGCAACGCGGGCTACCGGGGGCGTTTTTTGGCAAGGCGGAGCGGTTCCAGCGGGACTGGCTCCGGGTCGCCGCGAGCCAGAACAAGCTCTGGATGAACCTGTTGATCGCCGATGGCAACCCGGTGGGTTGCGTCTACGCCATGCGGCACGAGCAGACGTGCTACTTCTACCAAGCCGGCATGGATCCCGCGGCTTCGAGCCTTTCCCCAGGAACCGTCCTGGTCGCACAGACGATCCAAAGAGCCATCGAGGAGGGTTGCACTGAATTTGATTTTATGCGCGGCGATGAGCCTTACAAACGCAGGTGGAAACCAACCCGAGAAAGGATCAACTACAGGATCATCATGCCGCCCCAAACCGCGTTAACAAAGGCCGGTTATGCGTGGAACAAGGCGGCTTGGCGAGTAGAATCATCCATACGAGAGCGCGTTGAGGGGAAAAGTCTTCGCAACCCTAAGCCTCAAAACTGACGTTATACAAACGTAAGAAGCAAAGTTGACTAAACGTGTAGCGATCATTATTCCGGCCTATAACGAGGCCGCCCGCATCGCCACTGTCCTTAAGGCGGTGAAGGCTTCATCGTACGCGCACGAGATCATCGTGGTGAACGACGGGAGTTCGGACAACACGGCGGCGGTGGTCAAAAAGATTGAGGGCGTTCACCTCGTCGACTTGGTCAAAAACGTTGGAAAGGGCGGGGCAATGGTTGCTGGGGTTAGCGCGACATTGGCTCCGATCATCGCTTTCGTCGACGCTGATCTTGAGGGAATTGAACCCGGACACGTAGATTCCATCGTATTGCCGTTGATAAGGGGCGAATGCGATATGTGTGTCGGAGTGTTCCGGGGCGGCAAAATCGGAAGCAACGCTGCGATGGCGGTCACCCCGTTCCTCAGCGGCCAGAGGGCGATGCGCCGCGAGCTATTCGAGAGCATCCCTTACATCGGCGAACTTCGGTACGGTGTCGAAGTTGCGATCACTGAAGCAGTCAGGAAGAAGCGGGCTAAAGTCAAACGAGTCATTCTGCGCGGAGTGAGTAACTGCTTCAAGGAAGAGAAACTTGGGCTCGTCAAGGGTCTGCAGGCAAGGACGAAAATGTATCGCGACATCCGCGAAGCGATGGTTCGTTCTCGCAAAAAAAAGCGGGTTCAGCGTAAGAAATGGCTCGACCGTTAGCTGTTTTCTTTGATGGCCTGCGCGATTTCTTTCTCAAGCCGTGAAGCCTCGGCAAGGTCAAACCCCTGCCACATCGCCCGAATCTCGCCGTTCTTGTTGATAAGGCACGCGGTCGGCGTTGCACTCACTAGCTTCCAGAACAAACTGGCGTTCGGAATGCTGTAGTCTCCACCCGAGCCAAGCGAAACTTCGATCTTGGCAGCAACCATGTTAGTCTTTGTCAGCCATCCTTTCATTGCCGCCGATATCGAATCGGCTGGATCGGTGAATACGACGAACGTCCAACCGGGACCGGGCTTGTTCTTGTGGTTACTGACAAACGAGCCGAACTCAATCTTTTTGCCGTAGATTAGGTCCATGGTTTCCACCGGCAGGCTGTGCATCACGTACCCGTCGGGTATCTGCGTGGTGAATTCCTTATCATCAATCGATGGGTTAAGCTCCCAGTTGCTGACCACGAACTCGCCGGATGGTCCCGCATATCGCTTTAAAGATCCGTCGGAACTGAGTTCGAATTCAAATTTCTGTATCCCCAACTGTGAAATCACTTCGGTTTTCCACACATCGGCCCCGCCGTTTTTCGAGAGCTTCCAGTCCTTCGCAGGAGCGATCCGCAAGGGACTAATCCCGTATGCAGGATAGCAAGAGGCTAAGGCGCTCGGCACGAGCTTCCCGAGGAGCGGAACAAAATTTTCCGACCATGGAGCTGGGTGATACTTTTTCTGAGCGGTATCTATTTCAAGCCAGCCGTCGGTTTCGTTGACCATCGCAATCACCTCATTGGAAATGGTTTTTGCCTTGAAAGGTAGTTTTCGAAGGGTGGTCACCGGGCGAGTACCCGCCCCTTCTTTGAAGACGGCCTCCATGCGAATGCTCTTTGCACCTTCGATTTGCTTTGCAAATTGTTCAAACGAACTGCCTTTTTGGCACCCAGACGCCAGGAGTCCGGCAAGGATCGACATTGCACACACGGTCATTTTTTGCTCAAATCTTGCCAGTCGCATCTGGTATTTATGGCAGTATGACGCCTTTCCATCAGTGGAAACCCCTAAACAGGTGAAGGAAATGGAAGGAAAATTTGTTGTGTTTCGTTTGGGGAATGAGAAGTTTGGGGTTCCGATCGAGTCGGTGGAGCGCATTTTGCCCTCGCAACCGCTCACAAAAATCCCTCGTGCATCGAAGACGCTGGTGGGGATGTTCCCTTATCAGGACACCACGGTCGCGGTGATCGACGCTTCCGCGCGGTTCGAGATTCCGCTGAACGAGGAGCCGGAGCACTTTTTGGTGATTTCGACCGAAGTCGGTCGTTATGCCCTGCGGGTCGAAGGTGTTGAGACGATCAACCACTTCGCCGAAGCGGATTTCGACGAAGCCCAGGACTGGTTGGCGAGCGTTGAGCCGGAGTTGGCGTACGGCGTTGGGAAGAAAGAAGGGTCGCTCTGCCTTCTTCTCAAACCGGAGGCAATTGTGCCTTCGGACCTCAAGAAGAAGCTCGAAAAACTAGCGGCCTAACCGCTGATTTATTTCTGACAAGGCATCGGCGCAAAGCGCGTCCGGTGCCTTTGTCGCGTCGATGATGACCCATCTTTCCGGTTCTTGAGATGCTAGATCAAGAAATCCAGCGCGGACCTTCTGGTGGAACTCGAGAGGTTCACGATCAAGGCGATTGTTGTCACGCCCCTGCTCGATGCGGCTGAGGCCGATCTCGGGATCGAGGTCGAATAGGAGGGTTAGGTCGGGCTTCAGCCCTTTCGTGGCAAAAGCGTTCCCTCGCTTTAGGAATTCGATATCCACTCCGCGAGCGTAGCCCTGATACACCACCGACGAGTCTGCGTGTCGATCGCAGAGGACGATCATGCCTTGCGCCAGCGCGGGGCGTATGATGGTCTCCACGTGGTTCGCTCGGTCGGCCAAGAAGAGGAGCAATTCGGCCTCGGGAACCACTTCGCCCTCTTCCAAAAGGAGGGCGCGAATCTTTCGCCCAAGGCTCCCCGCCCCCGGCTCGCGGGTGACGAGCACTGAGTGCCCCAGAGCCTCCAGAGCCGTCGAAAGACCGCGAATCGCCGTCGACTTCCCCGCCCCCTCTGGCCCCTCAAACGTCACGAACATGGAACCAAAGCCTACCTGCCAAACGCTACAATACTTGGGTGCGAAAGTGGTGGTGGTTGGTTGCGGTTCTTGGTTTGGCAGTTGCCGGATGTAAGAACTTGGCCACCGAAGACTCGCCCGCGAGCAAGGCAGATCCCATCGAGCAGGCCAATAAGGTCGACGAATACGCCGCTTTTCGGGGCGAAAAGCCGCTGGAAGAAGACATCTGTTTCGAGGCTCAGCGCCAACGCATCCCGGTTCTGATGTTCCACGATCTGGTGCCGGAGCGCACCAAGGAGACCCTATGGTACGACTGCACCATCGAGGAATTCGAGACGATTCTCCAGGCCATCGACATTGAGGGTTTCACCGTCATCTCCTCGCAAGACCTGTACGAACACCTCACCACCGGCAAGCTCGTGCCGGAAAAGTCCATTGTGCTGACCTTTGATGACAACTATCAGAGCTTCTACGACTACGCCTGGCCGCTACTACAGCAGCACAATTACCCAGCGACGATGTTCGTTCACACCGGCTTCGTGGGGAGCCTTCAGGGTCGCCCGAAAATGACCTGGGAAACGTTGCAGGAGTTGGTGAAAGACAAGAATTTCACGGTTGGCGGACACACCATCAATCACTTCCTCGACCTCAAAGATCGAGATATTACCGAGCAAACGACCGAACTGGTCGAATCTAAAAAGGATATCGAAACCCACCTGGGCGTGAAAGTAGACTTCCTGGCCTACCCGAACGGAAGCAACGGCGAGGACACCCAGCTTCTCACCCGCCAGGCCGGCTACAAGATGGCCTACACCATCGTCAACTCCCCCGCCGAGGAGTCGCCGAACATCTTGGCGGTCGGCCGGTACGTCCACACGCGCTACCAAGAAGCCCTTCGGGATCGGGATGGGGCGATTTATGGTCAGCCCGCCACCATCTTCCGAACAGCTTGGAACAAGAGCTCGAAGATCAAGTATGTGAACGAGAAGTTCGCGGGGATTCCGCTGAAAATGACCTTCGGTGGAATGCCCTCGACCCATATGAGCCTCACCGGGCGCGAGATGGTTTCGACCTTTGTAGAGCGCGAACAGGCTCAGGCGGGGATCAATGGCGGCTTCTTCGCGATGGCGGCGATTCAGTCAACAGACAACGCGATGGTGGGGCCGCTGAAAACTCCGGAAATGACCGAAGTCGCGCCTGATCAGGCATCCGAGAGGTGGGACAAGATCAACGGTCGTCCGCTGGTTATTTGGAGCGGCGAGGAGTTCGCCATCCTGCCTTACATCCCGGCTCAGATGCATAAAGAGGAGCAATTCCAGTGGTTCATGAAGGGCTACACGGATACGTTTATGGCGGGAGTTTGGCTCGTTCACAACGGCGTTCCGCAGCCCAAGGAGTTCCAGAATGTTGTGGGGGCAAAGGACATTCAAGACCTGCGTCGTCGGGCGTTCATCGGAGTCACAAAAGACGGCCAGTTTGTCGCCGGAGCGGCGGTGACATCGGTTTCTAGCGAAAAACTCGCCGGGGCGATCGCCGAAGCCGGAGTGGAAGAAGCCGTTTTGATCGATTCAGGCTTTTCGACTTCGCTGGTGTTTGATGGGAAGATTAAAGCTTCGGGACACTCCTCCGCAAAGGACCCCTCCCGACCGGTTCCCCACGCCATTACGATCAAAGGAGTGGTCGACGAGACGACTCAGGACGATGAGGATTTGGCGGTCGCTCAGCCGAAGCGTGGACGATAGCTCGTACAATAGTGGTATGAGAGTTCCTGAGGGCCTTGAGTCCGTCCTAAGCATTGACCCTGAGATCATGCACGGCGAGTTGTGTTTCAAGGGCACGCGAGTGCCGATTTTGGTGTTTCTTGACAATCTTCAGGAGGGAATGGGTCCCGAGGAGTTTGTCAGCATTTACACTTCTGTAAAGCGAAGTCAGGTTGACGCCGTTGTCGCTTGGCAAAAGAGTCGGCTACTTTCCGAGTCCGAGTTCAGTTTGGCGAGCTAGTGAAAGTTCTGCTTGACGAAAATGTCTTTCCCGGCTTCCGCCGATGGCTGGTCGGTCACGAGGTCGACACTGTGTTACACATGGGCTGGGATGGCCTCAAGAACGGGGCTCTGCTTGTCAGGGCTATTTCGAGCGGCTTCGAGGTTCTGATTTCGCTTGATCAGTCGATTCCAGACCAGAACTACCTCGCGAACAAGCCAATCGCGATCTTGACTCTTAAGCTAGATACTCGTACCAAGACCACCTACCAACGAGCGGTTGAACCGGTTCTGGAAGTTCTTGGAGAAATCAAATCGGGGGAGATCAGGACCGTCGTGATCCCAACGTGATCTTCCAAACCCTCGAACTTGTCCTTGCTCTCGATCAGCCACGCCGAATCCTGATCATCGAGGACAAGGTCTCGTTTGCCATTCGACTTCGCACATTTCTGGAGAAGAAGGGGCATACCGTCCATGCCTATGCCGGAGTTGAGAGGCAAGGCTCGCGGCTACTCGGGATTGAGAGCTATCACCCACTCGATCCAGACCTCATCGAGCCGAGTCACTACGAAGTCTGCTTCCTTGACCACTACTTTGCGGGCGACGATTTCAACGGCTCCACCTTCCTCGGGGTGCTGGGCAACCACCCGATAAGGGTCTGCGGGATGTCTTCGGTGGATTCAGCTAACGAATCAATGCGCCGTTGCGGCGCGATCACTTCGATCCGAAAAGACAAGCTCGATCAGCTTTTGACTTTATAGCGCAGCTGAACCAGACCGCTGTCGAACGCCTCGGCGTCGATCAGCTTGAGCGAAGTCTGCGGGAATCCGCCGGGGAACAGCGGCACCCCTTTGCCGAGCAGAACGGGGTGAACCGAGACCACGACTTCTTCGACCAACTTCCCTTCCAAATACCCCTTCACCAGCTCTCCGCCGCCCACTAGCCACGACCGCTTCACGCCCTGCTCCTTGAGCATCTTTTCGAGGTCGACGAGTGAGCCGTTGAAAAAAGCGGTATCTGGAGTCGTGATCTCTAGCTTTGCCGAGCGGGTTACGACCAGAGTGCGCTTGCCCGAATACGGCCATCGGCCCATTCCACGAACCACGTCATACGTTCCCCGGCCCATGATGAGGGTGTCGACCGACTTGTAGAATTCGTCGAATCCGTAGTCGTTGTCGGTGAACTGCCACGACAAATCATCATCCGGCCCGGCGATGTAGCCGTCAAGACTGGTCGCGATGAAAAGAGTCGTGAGCACGCCCTCAAGATACCCTGGCACAACACCTTCTGCCGGAGGCATACTCAGATCGTGGGTAGCAATCTGGATCCGTACGACTGGCCTAGGAGAAGGAAACTTGCCACGATCTTGGTAGGCAATTCTGCTCCGATTTTGTTTTTTGCAAGTCGGCTCTCTGCAGCTCCTCACCCTTACGACTTCAACTACCTTCCCTTGGCCTCAATCTACTGCCTCACGATTTTTTTAGGGATCATGCTTGCATCGCGAGTGCGAATGTCCTATCTAGACAGGATCGGTGCCGGCGCCGTGATTTTTTCAATAGCCTATGGTGTGGGTGTTTTGTGTTCACGGTTGCCGTTCCTCTTCCCTACCCGCTACTCCTATCTGGCACTCGAACGAAATTTATGGTTTTTGGGCATGGTGTTTCAGTTCATCCCGATTGTGTCTACGCTCTTCTGGCTTCAAGCGAGGGTTAAGATGATCGATCCTGAAGGACAGCGAAGTTGATGAGATGGTCCAACAATCTTGTCTTCAACTTGGTAAGATTCCCCCATGGTTAAGCAGCTCATTGCCACCGCAGTCTTTGGGTGCATCCTTGTCGGATGCGGGTCGTCGTCTGGGTCCAACGTTGAGGTCTCGTCAGCACCGAGCCCAGCCCCCACAAGTGGCACCAAGTACAAGATCGCGTTCATCCCCAAAGGCTCGCTCCACGAGTTTTGGAAAACCATGCAAGCCGGAGCCGAAAAGGCTGCCTCCGAGACCGGAGTCGAGCTTGTGTGGAAAGCTCCAGTAAAAGAGGACGACCGAGCCGAACAGATCAAGGTTGTCGAGAACTTCACCAACGAAAAGGTTAGCGGAATCGTGCTCTGCCCGCTGGATAAAGACGCCCTTGCCGCACCCGCGAAAGAGGCCGTCGCCGCCGGAATTCCGGTTCTCGTGGTGGACAGCGCAATCAACGGGATGAAGCCGTCATCGTTCATCGCCACCGATAACTACGGTGCCGGCAAAACCTCTGCCCAAGAAATGGCAAAAGCCCTCGGCGGAAAGGGCAAAGTGATCGTTCTTCGCTATCAAGAAGGCTCGGCAAGCACCATGGACCGCGAGGCCGGCTTCATCGATGGTGCAACTGCCGCCGGACTCGAGGTCGTGAGCAAGGAGCAGTACGGAGGGGCAACTCGAGAACTGGCCCAAACCGCTTCCGAGAATCTGATCCAGAGGTTCAAAACTGGCGACAAGCTTGGGATTGACGGAGTCTTCACCCCTAACGAATCAACCACCTTCGGCATGATGCGCGCCCTTGATGCCGCAGGGCTTCTCGGCTCGGTGAAGTTGGTCGGGTTCGACTCATCGAAGGAGCTGATCGAGGCCGTCAAAGCCGGAAAGATCACCGGACTCCTGCTCCAAGACCCATTCAAAATGGGCTACCTCGGCGTGACCAAGATGGTGGCTCAACTCAAGGGCGAGAAGATCGAAGAGAAGATCGATTCGGGTGCAGTGTTCGTCACGAAAGACAACCTGGATTCCGAAGCCGTCAAGAATGTCTTGCCGAAGTAAAACATGCTGAAAGTCGAGGGTCTTTGCAAGGCGTTCGGCTCCACAAGGGCCGTCGACCAGGTTTCGCTCATTGCGAAACCTGGTCGCGTTTTGGCCCTCATCGGCGAAAACGGAAGCGGTAAAAGCACCCTCATGAAGCTGATTTCGGGGGAAACCGAACCAGATTCTGGCTTAGTGGAAATCAAGCCGAGCGAGGTACATCTCGTCCACCAAGAACTCCTCCTCTGCCCCCACCTCACTGCCGCCGAGAACCTCTTTTTGGGCACAGCGAAGGGTGTCCGATTCTCGCCCAAAGCTCTCGAAGCCAAAGCCCAGGCAATCCTCGACGACCTCGGATTCCCAGAGGTCAAGGCGGGTCGAACAACGAGCGACCTCCCGATCTCCCAACGGCAAGTCATCGAAATCGCCCGCGCAATCATCAAAAACTGCCCAGTGATCCTCCTTGATGAGCCAACCAGTAGCCTCACCGAAGCCGACAAAGAGAAGTTCTACGGCCTCGTCCAAAGGCTCAAACAAGCGGACAAAACCGTTATCTTCATCTCCCACTTCCTCGAAGAAGTGAGGGCCGTCTCCGACGACTGCGTCATCCTTCGCGACGGCCAAGTTGTGGCTGCGGGGCTACTTGAGGACTTCTCAGATCAAGAAATTGTCCGGCACATGGTGGGCCGCGAAGTCACCGACCTCTTCCCCCGCTCGGAGCGAACGCCGGGTGAAGTCGTGCTCAACGTCCAGAACTTGACCGGCGAGGCCGGAAAGCCGTGCGAAGTCTCGTTCGAGCTCAAAGCCGGCGAAGTCCTCGGTCTCGCAGGCCTCAACGGAGCCGGAAAAACCGAACTCCTCCGAACCGTTTTTGGCCTCAGACGCACCCTTTCTGGCTCAAACGGCGGGCGAAAGCAGTGGAGTGATGGCGTTGGCTTCGTCAGCGAAGAGCGCAAGCTCGACGGAATCACCCTCCCCCTCAGCGTCGCCGAAAACGCCACCATGCCCACCCGCCACGGCTTCCTCAGCAAGCCAAAACAAGTCTCGGCAAAGGGTGCCGAATGGATTTCCAAGGTAGGAATCGCCGCCCAATCCCCCGATCAGCCCGTCGGAAGCCTCAGCGGTGGAAACCAACAAAAAGTCGCCTTCGCCCGCCTCCTGCACGCAGACTGTAAACTGCTCATCTTGGATGAACCAACGCGCGGAGTAGATGTGGGAAGCAAAGCCGAAATTTATCGCCTCATCGACGAGGCGGCAAAAGGCGGCGCGGCGGTGCTGATGGCAAGCTCCTACCTGCCAGAACTCCTCGGAGTTTGCGACCGGATCGGAGTCATGAACCGGGGCAGGCTGGTGAGCATCCACGATGCCAAAACAGCGACCTCCGAAGAGCTGGTTGCAGAGTGTGTCCGATGAAAAAGAAGCCGAATCAGATCATCGGAGTCCTCATCGCGTGGTTCCTCATCTACGCCTTTTTCGCCTTCCAAAAACCCCAAACCTTCCTGGGCCTAGCCAACTTTGAACTCCTCCTCCGCCAATCCACCATGATCGGAATCGGGGCCGTAGGAATGACCTACGTCATCGTCGCTGGCGGAATCGACCTCAGTGCCGGAAGCGTCATCGCCCTCTCCTCCGTCGTCGGAGCCATTACCTTTAATCGAACCCAAAACCCACTCATGGCGGTCTTCGCCTGCGCCCTCACCGGCTTTGCCTGCGGCGCGCTAAACGGAGTTCTCACCTCAAAGCTCAAAGCCGGCCCCTTCATCGTCACCCTCGGCTCCATGCTCGCAATCCGGGGAATCGCCAAGGGCCTCGCCGACGAGAAAACCGTCTCCACCGGCGGCGAAGGCTGGCTCTTCGAGTTCATCTCAAAAACCAAATCCTGGTTCGTCTTTCCCGTCGGAACCTGGATGTGGATATTCTTCCTCGGCCTCATGGCCTGGGCCATGATCTACACCAACTTCGGGCGAAACGTGGTCGCCGTTGGCTCTAACGAGAGTGCTGCAAAGCTCTGCGGAATTCCCGTCGACCGAGTAAAAATAGGCGCCTACGCCGTCGCCGGATTCTTCTTCGGCCTCGCCGGACTGATGTCCCTTTCCCGAACATCCCTCGGTGATCCCACCTCCGCAACCGGCGACGAACTCCGCATCATCGCTGCCGTTGTCATCGGCGGAGCCTCCCTCTCGGGCGGCGAAGGAAGCGTCATCGGCGCCGCCATCGGCGCCCTCATCATGGCCACTATCAGCATGGGCGGAACCCAAATGGGCGTCGCCAACTGGAAGCAAGAAATCTTCACCGGCATCATCATCCTCGCCGCCGTAGCCATCGACCGCTGGCGCATCGCGCGTCGGCAAACCAACTGAGAGCTCAACCAATCGAAATCGAAACCTTCAAAAAATCGTTGCGATCTGGAAGTGGTCGGGCGGTTCTGGCGATTAACGAAGGTGCGAGCAACGAGCAACGCCAGGCCATCTGGGATGCTTGTCTTACGGATCAGCGACTCGACCGACAAACCGAAGATATTCGGGGTCAGTATCTGCTTGCCCTTGCAGCCAAAGCTGGACTCAGAGATCGTCTCCGCAATGGAGTTCTTGATCCGGCACAGCCGTTTGAGGATTCCCAACGACTCTCGTTCTGGGAGTTATTCGCCAAAGATGGCGATCACGCCTGCATAGCCGAACTCCAGGACAAAGCTCTCGACGGGGATTTTTCCGCGAGTGACGCGCTAGCCGAGATCGGCGAACTCTCCTGGGTCATCTCGAATATCCTTCCTACCCTCTCGCCAGACGAAGCCTGGAGGGCAAAGATGTGGCTAAGCGAGAGTCCGGAGGTTTCAACGGAAGAGCAAGAAGCCCTTGAGAGGACGGCCGCCACGCATCAACCGACATACAAATTGAACCGCGAAGAACAGACCTTCGAGGAAGTCATTCAAAAGCTTCAGAACTCAAACCTTTACAATGCTTCGCTCAGCCGAATGGCCCCGTCGCTGACCGAAGAGCAAGTGCTCCTCGTCGCTAATCTATGGTTGGAGGAGCGGGAGCATCGAAAGGGTTTGAACTACGCGAAACTGTTCGACGCAAGGGAGTTTCCACTGCCGCCAGCAACAATTATCAAGCTGGTACGCGACGGTGATGCTCCTGTGCAGTTTCAAAATGTTTTGTCGTGGATTGATAGCCCCGAAGTGCGAGAATTTGCCTTGGAACTCATCAACTCTGGCGACTACCGAGGCTTCCTCTCCGGTGCGTGTTCCTGGACCGACGGAGACATCCAAGGTCTTTCGCACCACTTGACGAAATTCGGGGCGCTGACGCGGGGTGAACTCCATCGGCTCTGTATGGAGCTACTGACAATGTGCAAAGAATGGAACCCCGACGAACGGATCGACATGCTCACGTGGGTGTACGAGCAAAGCCCTTGTTCAATGTGCCGTGGAGGCGCGACCAGGCGCCTAGTAGACGATCAGACTTTGCCCGCCGTGTACTGGCAAGAGCTTGAATTCGATGCCGAATCGGGCAACCGCGATCTATTCGCAAAACGGTTCGAGCCGAAATCGCCCTAACGCACAATAACAGCAGGTTCAGAGCGCCTTCAGCTGAACATAAAGCTGCCTCGGCGCCGTCTCGAAATACTTGAACAGAGCGGGACATAACCACCCATCCATCTCAAACGGCTCGCAGTAGTACACGTTTCCGCCCATATCTTCGCGCTGCCAGTCCAGCCGCAACTCGTATCCCGGAAACTCGCCAGCCGAAAAGACCAGCGCAAATCCGGTTTCCGCGTTCGGGATTCCCGCACTCGCAAGCTCGATCAGAGTGTCCGCGCCTGCCACAAACGGCTCTTGAACCAACCCCCGGGGCTCATCATCAAACACCCACATACCGAGGGCCTTGTAGGGTTTGATTACGAAGATGGAATTCATCCCAACAGTCTAACCAAATCACGCTTTTTGCGGAGCGATTGCGAACAACTTCGCCTTCATTGCCTCCACTTTCTCGGGCATCGAAGCGGCGAGATCGGTCTTCTGCGACAAGTCCTTGGCGACGTCATACAGCTCCCATTTCTTTCCATTCGGAACCAGCACAAAGTCGCCCTCGCGGTAAGCAAGCGGAGAGTTAAAGCCGCCCAAATGGTGGACCACGGACCCCCGCCCCTTTCGCGCCAGCTTGAAGAACGCATCATAAGTATCCACCCCGTCGGGACTCGCGCCCGGAGCCAGTGAAGTTCCCAGAACTCGGGCGAACGAGGCGAAAAAGTCGGTCTGAGTCACCATCGTCTGTGAAGTCTTCCCGCGAGCCATCTTCGCCGGCCAAGAGACCAGCATCGGAACCCGGTGACCGCCCTCATAGAGCTGGTACTTGGTGCCGCGTAGAACCCCGTTCACCTTATGCCCATTCAAATTCTCACGAGGATCAGCGTAGCCATCCTGATCCACCGCTCCATTGTCCGAGCTAAAGATCACTATCGTGTTCTTGTCAATGTTTGCCTCTCTCAATGTCCGCAGAACTTCTCCCACCGACCAATCGAGCTCCGAGATCGTATCGCCCCGTAGCCCGCACTGACTCTTCCCGTCAAAGCGCGAATTCGGTAGGAGCGGAGCATGTACGTCATGGGTGGCGAAATAAAGGAAGAACGGACTTGATCTGTTCGATTTGATAAAATTCACCGCCTTCGAAGTGATCGTATCAGCGATGTCCTCATCAACCCACCGCGCCTTCTTCCCGCCTGTCATAAATCCGATCCGGCTCACGCCGTTAATAACCGTTCCAAGATGCCCCTGCACAGGCTGAATCTTCAGCAGTTCAGGTTTCTCCAGCCCAGCAGGCTCGTCTCCGATTTTCTTTTGATAGCTCAGTTCAATCGGGTCAGAAGGGTCGTAACCGGCCACCCGGCCGTTCTCCACGAACACGCAAGGCACCCGGTCGCCCGTCGCCGGAATCACAAAGCTCTCATCAAAGCCAACTTCTTTCGGCCCCAAAGTGATGAGCTTGTTGTAATCAGTTTTTCCCTCGCCAAGCCCCAGGTGCCACTTACCCATCACCGCCGTGCGATAGCCCGCCGCCTGAAACATTTTCGGCATCGTCGGCTGATCCTTGGTGATCGACGACGGTGCCACCCCACTCAGAACTCCCGAACCGCCGGGCTTGCGGAACGAGTACTCGCCCGTCATCAACGAGTAGCGCGTCGGCGTACAAACCGTCGCCGCCGAGTGAGCATCCGTAAACCGAACACCATTCTTCGCGATGCTGTCCAGATTCGGAGTCTTCACCTTCGTCGCCCCATAACAACTCAGGTCGCCGTATCCAATGTCGTCGGCAAGGATGAAGACAACATTCGGTCGCTCCGACTGTATACTTGGCTGACCCGATGCCAGTCCGACTGCGAGCAAAGAAAGGAGCATTTGGAACGATCTTACTTGCTTCCGGCTGTTTGGGACTAGCACTCGGCTGTTCCAAGCCAGAAGTCGCGGCGAGCAAGCCGACAGCCGACGTGCTAAAAGAGATGATCTTGATCCAGGGAGGCAAGTTCCGGATGGGCTCTGACGCCGGCCTCATGGACGAGCAACCCATCCATGAAGTCACGATCTCCGCTTTCCTCATCGACGAACATGAAGTCAGCAACGCTCAGTTCTCCGAGTTTGTGAAGGCAACTGGGTACGTCACCACCGCCGAGATAAAGCCCGACCCCAAAGATTTCCCCGGCGTCCCCGCTGCAAATCTCGTCCCCGGTGCAGGCGTTTTTGTCGAAAGTAAGGGCTGGACCTACAAGCCCGGTGCCTCCTGGCGCAAGCCCGAAGGAGAGGGCTCTTCAATCCAGAAGAAGATGGATCACCCCGTCGTCCAAGTTAGCTGGGACGACGCCACTGCTTATGCAAAGTGGGCTGGAAAACGGCTCCCCACCGAGGCTGAATGGGAGTTCGTCGCCCGCTACAAGAATGGTGACAAAGAGTTCCTTTGGGGAGACAACGACATCAGTGAGACCAAGCCTCAAGCCAACATCTGGCAAGGTGAGTTTCCGGTCAAGAACTCAAACGCGGACGGTTTCCGCACCACCGCCCCCATTAAATCGTTCCCGCCCTCCCCCGCTGGCTCGTACGACATGGCAGGAAATGTGTGGGAATGGACCGACGACTGGTACCGCCCAGATTCCCATGCCCAGTGCGAACCTACCAACCCGAAAGGTCCAAAGGACTCAGTTGACCCCGAAGAACCGGGCGTGATGAAGAAGGTGATCAGGGGCGGCTCCTTCCTCTGCTCGCTCACTGGATGCCGTGGCTACCGCCCAAGCGCCCGAATGAAATCCTCCCCCGACACCGGCCTCATGCACCTCGGCTTCCGGTGCGTCAAATCCCTACCTCCCAGAAACTGAAATGATTACGCCCCTGATCGTCGCCTCGCTTATGACCGCCAAGTCGGAGATGCAACGCATAGAATCTCTCTTCGTTAACCCAAAAACGGGCTTCTTCATTGAATCCACCACCGAGCGACATCCGGTCTATAACTGGGGAATCGGAGTCCTCATTTCTGCCCAAAACGCCATCACAAACCTAGATACTAACTACAAGCCCAAACTCGAACAGTCGCTCGAAAAAGCGATGCTCTATTGGAACCCAATCGGCTCCGTCCCCGGTTTCGACGTCCAGCCAAACGTCCAGAATGACCAAGATCGATACTACGACGACAACGCCTGGATGGTCATGGCCCTCATCGAAAGCTACGAGATCACTGGCAATGAGAAGTGGTTAAAGCGTGCGGAAGAGTCTTTAAAGTATGTTCTCAGCGGCGAAGACGACAGGCTCGGCGGCGGAATCTACTGGAAGGAGCGAGAGAAGACCTCCAAAAACACTTGCTCAAATGCACCAGCCGCCGCCGCCTGCCTCGCCGTCTTCAAACACGTCCATGATCATAAACTCTTTGAGAAGGCCGTGACACTCTATGATTGGACTAAAAGGAATCTCCAAGCACCCGACGGCCTCTATTGGGACAACGTCCAGCTCAACGGAACAATTGGCAAGACAAAGTGGAGCTACAACTCCGCGCTCATGCTTCGCACCGCAAAAAAGCTTGCCGCACAAACCCACGATGACAAGTACCACAAGGACGCGAACCGTCTCGAAGCCGCCTGCATCAAGAAATGGATAAAACCCGACGGGACGATCGATGATGAGCTTCAATTCGCCCACCTACTCTTCGAAAACCTCGACCCCAAAAAATTCGACGCCAAGAAATGCATCGACAAAATGCTCGCCGGCCGAGACGCCGAAGGCTTCTTCGGCAAACGCTGGGGCATCCCCTCAACCGGCAAACACCAACTCATCCACCAAGTCTCAGCCGTTCGAGCGCTGGCGGTCTACGAACAAAATCTCCAGCAAAAGCTTTTCTAGGCCCTCTTCATCCCCAAAATCAAAGTGTCGCCCGTCCACCCCGACGCCCGGCGTACAGATGACAGGAATCCCAAGTGCGATCGCCTTCAATGCCACCGCTGGTCTGTTTACAAAAACGGAACCGAAATAGGCAACAGAAGCCGATTCCATCGGGTGTGAATCTCCATCGACAACAGTGACGCCGCTCCAAAAGTCGGTTCCCTCAAAATTGTTTCCCTCCACGGCCACAACCAAGCCCATTTTACGAGCGACATTTCGAAGGGCATGTGCGCCCGTTCGCCCGAGCGTCGGTCCCCCGAACCACACGTATCTCATGGCCAGACTAACTGGGCCGGGCCGAGGAGAGGGCCGATTCCACGCAATTAGTTCGGCGCCCCTTATGCCCTGCAAGCCCAGCCATTTTGCAACAAAAGGGTGCGCGGTAACGACGCGATCCGCCTCTCTCAAGAGCGCCATCTCTCGGCTCACCGCGTCGGGATCGGCGCGAAAATCGCGCAAGTTTTCGCACTCCGGGTAATGCGCGGAAGCAGAATCCAGAAGCTCATGCAGAAGAGCCAACGGTGGAGTTGTACACCACACCTCTACCCTCCGCCCGCCCAGAACCCCCTGCTTACTCAGCGTGTCCAAAAACTGTAGCTCAGTGACAATCGAGTCAGCTCGGTAGTCCACCCGGCGCGCATAAGCCGCCGCAAATCGCTCGGCATACTCAAGAGTCGTTCGTCTCCGATCAGGGGCCGTTTTTGCGCCACGCAGTGCCAGCGGCCGCTGGATGGTCAGTAACTTCAATTCCTCAGCGGAAACGTGCCAGTCGTATCTCGAGGCTCGTCGCCACGGAGTAAAAACTTGGGCGTTCTCGGCCTGAACAAGCTCCCGAAACTCCGGAAACACGGCGTCGAGAATATACGCTCGGCGCGATGTCACTGAACTAAGCGGCGTTGCCAGTTGATGCTCGAAACACCCCTCTTGCCCACACGTCATGCAGCTATTTGGCCTCAGACCCTGGTTTAGCACACGGAGCGGCATCAAGCTTTCTGGCACCTTTTTACTGACTTCTGCAGACCAGAACTCCACCACCAACTCGCTCCCCGTAATGCGGGCCTGAATCTGGGTTCGCCTCGGAACCGAGAACCGGAGGTCGATATAGTTCCAAAACACAGTCGCATCCCGGTCAAGCTCGGAGGCACTTCCCGGTAGCCGCGAAGTGTGCCGATGACGCTCAATGATCGTCGCCCCAGACTTGAGTGCCAAATCGTACAGCGCATTTGAGAGTTGACAAAGCCCGCCACCAACCGAAGGAATGATGCACCCTTCGCGAAGCTCGCGCCCCTCAACAAACCCCCGCCGCCGGGTCGCGCGACCAATGATCTGCCAAAAGCTGAACTGATGGCCCGCCTCCAAAACCACCCCGTTCAGCGAAGCACAAGCGACTCGGAGATTCTGAATCTTCCCAAGCTCCAGCCCAAGCTCTCTTGCGTCGTCTTGTGTACGCAATGGCGAGTGATGTCTTGTCAGATGAGTTAATTCTGGGCAAGAAAGGTTTCGCTCAAACTTGGGCCGACGAGAATTCTTTAGAGCACGGCGAAGTTGGAGAAGCCTTGCTTTGAATAGAAAAAGCACTTGGCCGCGCAGTGAGTGCCTTTCCATCATTTCCTAAGGGTTTTGACGTGAAAGTAGGAGGTAACAGTTCGCACTTTAAGCGATCTTTCGCCGCCTTAGGAGCGCTGCCATCCCAAACGCAAGCCCCGCTAGCGTCGCCGGCTCTGGCACAACCGAAGGGTTGAGGGCCATGGCATAGACATCGCGGTGCGGGCCAACGCTGATGAAGCTCGTCGCGGCCGTTGTGGGGTTCACAGTGTAGAACTCGCGGTGGAAGAACGACACTGCATAGAGGGTTCCAGACTGGTCAAAGTCGATGTCTGCCACGTAGCTGAACGCGTCCGAAATCGGCATCGATCCGATCAGATTCGCGGCGGACGAAGCAGAGGGAACTTGAAACAAGAAGTCATTGTTGAGACCCTGTCGGGCAGTGAGGAAAATCGACGAGTCGGTCGGCCGAAAAGCGACCCCCGTGACTGTCAAAGCCGAGAGCGAAGGAATCGAATAGCTTGCGGTAATCGCCGAGAGACCCAGGTCATAGAAAAACAACGACTGATTAGCGTTACTAAAACCCCAAAGCCCATTGTTCGCCCAGTCGAGATCGCCGATTTGCCCAAGTCCTAATGAACCCGCCGGAATCGACCCGCTCGAAGTCGGCGTCCACAAGTTCCCAACTGGGTCAGCAAAGTACATCGTCCCGCCCGGAGCCATCGCTAGGCTCTCAGAAGGCAGGCCCGTGGTGAACAAAAGCGGCTCCGTCTGAGTCGCCATATCCACGTTCCGAATCTGCTGATTCGCCGTCAGCACCCTCGCCAACGGCCCCGCAAGCGCCACCGACCCAACCAAGCCAAACACTACACAAAAAGCAAAACGCATCCTGCAGTTATACAGTGTTTGACTGACAGAGTCAAACCGGCTCGAACCAGGCGGTAAAGTGCCGCAAAATCGGGGCCTGTTTCGTGATCCTCAAGCCCTTCGCTTCATGACGTTTGAGAGCTAGGCGAGCGAATACCTCGCCGATGTAGTTGACATGAGCCTGGGTATACACGCGGCGCGGCATCGCGAGCCGAACAAGCTCCCGATCTGCCGGAATCTCGACGCCATCCACACACCGCCCAAACATCCCCGAGCCGATCTCGACGCCCCGTATTCCGCCTTCCTGGTACAGATCGCAGACCAGTGCCTGCGCCGGGAACTGACTCTGGGGAAGGTGGTCATAAAACGACCTTGCATCCACATAAACCGCATGCCCCCCCGGTGGCTGGACGATGTTCACCTCGCTCTCAGCCAGGCGCGAAGCCAGGTACCGAATCGTCGCCAGCCGATACTCCAAGTACGACTCATCCAGGACCTCGTTGAGGCCAATCGCCAGAGCCTCCAGGTCGCGCCCCGCAAGTCCGCCATACGTCGGAAATCCTTCTGTCAGGATCAAAAGATTCCGCGCCTGCTCCGCCATTGCGTCGTCGTTTAAGGCGAGGAAACCTCCGATATTCCCGAATCCATCCTTCTTCAGGCTCATCGTCGCGCCATCGGCGTAGCTGAAAATCTCTTTGGCAATCTCTCGCGGAGTTTTGTCCTTGTAGCCTTCTTCGCGCTCCTTGATGAAGTAGGCGTTCTCCGCAAAACGGCAAGAGTCAATGATAAACGGCACCCCGTACTTGCGATACAACCCCGAAACCGCGCGGATGTTTGCCATCGAAACCGGCTGTCCGCCGCCCGTATTGTTGGTGATCGTAATCATCCCGATAGGACACTTGCCCTCCTTCAAGGTGGCCTCAAGCGCATCAAGGTCGATGTCGCCCTTAAAGGGGTGCATCGAGGCCGGGTCGCGCCCCTCGGCGATGACCAAGTCTCGCGCCTCCGCGCCCGAAAACTCGACGTTGGCCCGAGTGGTGTCGAAGTGATTATTGTTCGGAATCACCTTCCCGGACCCGCCCACAATCGACATCAAAATCTTCTCAGCCGCCCGCCCCTGGTGGGTGGGAATCACGTGTTTGAACCCAAAAATCTCCTGAATCGTCGACTCAAACCGCTTGAACGACCGCGACCCCGCATAGCTCTCGTCGCCGATCATGATTCCGCCCCACTGAGCGGCCGACATCGCGCTCGTACCGCTGTCGGTCAGAAGGTCGATCAGCACGTCATCCGCGTCAATAAGAAACGTATTGTAGTGAGCCTTGCGCAAAATTTCCGCGCGCTCTTCGGGCGTGGTTCGACGAATGGGCTCGACGACCTTTATACGAAATGGCTCGATAATTTCCGACATGGTGTGGGTAAAGGACGGACTGCCTTACTCCAAAGCGTCTACTTCATTGCCAGCTCGGCTGCGGTAGGCAGCCATTTCATCGTGCGGCCGTATTTCGCCGCAATCGGAACTAGGTACCGAGCGGTCTTGTACAGCCGAGCATGTTCTTCGATGGAGTCGATATGGGCGGCAATATCGTCCCGCTTTGAGCCGAGGTGAAAGTGTTCGCATCCCATCTTCCGAAGCTGATCCCCCTCTGCGAGCAGGAATTCATACTCGGCTGAGTCATCTATATGGTGCTTAGTCTTCACCGCATCCGGGTAGCGGACATTAGCTACGTTCTGGATGGCCTCGCTAGTCGACAGCGTGGTTAAGTAGTCCCAGCGAAAAGCCACTTGTGAGCCAAACACTTTGAAGCCAGTTCGCGCAGTCATAGGCATGATGAACATGCCAAAAATCCTCTGTCCGTCTGGAGACCTAGAGCCCAGCGAAATGGAGTAGTGATCGAGGTAACTCACTTCACTGGAAAAACTAGTGACGTCAACATCCCCAAAATCGGCGTTCGGCTCGATGTACTTCTTTGCGAAATCAACAAACGTCTTCTCCGACCACGCCGTCGAGAATCGCCACGCAGTCTGGCTCTTGTAGACACCCGCCCAGTCGCGCTTGCGAATCAGCTCGGCGATTGACCTGGCCTGTCTCTCCGGAGCACCAAGGATAAAAACATATCCCGATGCCACAACTAACAAACCGGCGACAAACACTAAAAGAGGAAGTTTAAATCGAGGACGCATTCTCCTCATTGACGGAATTCAGTGACTAATCGTTCACCGAACTTCGCCGCGAATGATGATTAAAGCCCCGCAAAGCCCACCGCTCATAGGGGTGCGAAACCCCATCCTCATGCACATCGTCTCCAGCATGAAGCTGAACGAGCACAGTCTTCCGTGTCTCGTTCGACCGATTTGGCAGCGAGCCGTGGATCGTGAAGTAGTGAAAGAACAGAACATCGCCCGGCTCCGCCTCAAGCGGAACCGCGTTCTCAATGGGGTACTTCGCCAAAATCTCGCTGTCCTGGCTCCGGTAAGAAATCGGCAACCGACCCAACTTGTGAGTGCCGGGATACACCCGCAAACACCCCATTTCGTCCGTCGCTCGCGACACATGGATAATCCCCGCGATCATCGAATCCTTAATCGTCGGAAAATGATCCCAGTCCTGGTGCATCGGGAAAGGCGCGCCGTTCTCAGCTGGCTTCTGAAACAGCTTCGAGTGATGAAGCACAATATCCGGCCCCAAAATCGCCTCGGCAACATCCAAAAACCGCTCGTTGAACATCGCCCGAGCCCACACCGCCGAGTATTTCTGGACATTATGCGTATGGGTTACAACCGTGTTCTGAACCCCCATCCGCTCCATCTCCGGCCCGCCCCATTTGGCGTTCGTCTCCTCGCCACTTGCAACGATCTGTGCAACAATCCGATCAAAATCTTGCTCTAAGTCAGCAACTTCCGAAGGCGAGAACACCCCCCTCGCCAAGTAGTACCCATCCCGCTCAAACGCCTCTCGAATCGACATCCCTCAATTCTAACCGAGGCGGAACAAACTTGGCGCGCCCGACTGGACTCGAACCAGCGACCAACGGCTTAGAAGGCAGTTGCTCTATCCACTGAGCTACGGGCGCGGACAGACGTATTTTACCTTTTGGCCAAATCAGTCCCCCAAATCAGTCACTTATATGCCGGTGGAACATCCGCCAGCCGCCCTCGATGGTCCTCACATACCGCGTGTCCAATTCAGAGATTTTGTCGAGGCTCCGTCCTGCCGGAAGCTCCACCTCGTATTCCCCCAGCGGAAGCTGATACAGCAAGCCCCGCCGAGTAAAGTCGAACCAGCCGTCGGTGGTCGTCGAAAGCGTCAGTTCGATCTCAAACTGCGGGCTACGAATGCTCGAAACTTCATCAACACGGGGTAATCGGTCGGCGAGCGCAATTGCCTTTCCAATATTTGTCGAACCCCCATCGGAGGCTCCCCAGGTTCCGTGGGTTTTATAGAGCGTCAGATTTGGGTCAGTCTGGTGAAGCCGAACTAGCTCATTCAGCTCAGCCCTGTGCTCTCGAAAATACGCAACCATCTCGGCTTCCGAAATGTCCGGTATATTCGCAATCCGGTTGCACCCTACCGGTAGTGCAACGCACAACCCAAAGGCGATCCAAATCCGCCGCCGGAGCGCACGAAGGGGCAGCCGAAACAGGCCGTCATAGTTCACCAAACATCCGCCGACGAACCCAAAGACAAAGGCGAGCAGGGCCGAACCCAATGCCTCAATCTCGCGGTTGAACGGGTCTCGACTCAAGAGACAAACGATCAAGGCCACCCCGGTTGCCCCAATCCATCCGAATGCAAAAGGGGTCAAAAACTTCAGCGAAAACCGCGAGGCCGCATTGTAATCCGGAATGTCATCGATTCTCAAAGAAACTCACTTCGGCCCGTCCGACCACTCAAACTCTAACGCCCCCACCGAGAATTTGATTCCGGGCCAGGGCATCGAGCGTTCGTCGTCGAACGAATCCAGCCCAAGGCGGCTCAGCCCGTTATTGCCAAAATCCCTCAATTCCCAGATCCCCTCGGCGTTCACCGAGATTCGGATCTGGTTCACATCCACCTCCGGGACCAGCCCAGAAATGTCGAGGGACCGAGCGTAGGGGTTCACTCGCCCGATCATCAAGCCCTTGGCATCCACGCGGATGCAGTCGGTCGGCTCGCCTTCAAATTCCAACTTGGCTCCGCCCAAGACGTGGATGTAGATCTGCCCAAGGTGGTCATAGTTACCCACTGGAGAAGCTTTCAGGTCGTACTCCAACCGCCCGATGTACGTCAGAGAGAGGTTCTCTGCTTGTACGGAGACAGGATTTGAGAAGTCTTCCGAGAACGAGGCAACCGATAAATTGAAGTTAAACGACTCGACCTTGGCACGCACTTCATCCGCAAAGGAGCCGCTGTATGACATCCCCTTTAGAGCATCATCCACGCTTTCAAACTTTTCGTTGAACTGAACCTCAAGAAAGTCGTGATCGTAAAACGTCTCCCCCTGACTCGCGGCAAAAGGAGAGATCGGCCCGTCGTCATCAGCGTAACTCTCGGCAAAAAAAGTGGCGCAAGCCAAGTTGTCGGCAGCTTTTCCGAACCAAATGTCAACGTGCTTAGCCATATCGGGATTTTACGAGATTTGGCTTACAATTAAGTGAATGTTGGCGTCGATCATCTTAGGCCTTCAGGGATTGCCGGCTAACGAGCTGAAACGCGAAATCGCCTACGTCATCCGCAGGTACAAGCCGGGTAAGGCACGAAGTCGATTCCAAATCGAAATTTGTCAAGTTAACGGCGAGAGACTTCGACGCCTAAGTGTCCCTTCCGAGCCAGGACGCGTTATGTGGCGAGATAGGGGCCACCTAGTCTGGGACGATGGATCGACTATTTTCGAGACAACTCTTAGGGGTGGAAAAACTCGACGCCTCGCGACTGGAATTCTGGATTCGGAAGTAGTGCGGTTAGCGTTTGGGAAGCCGAGTTTCACTAACTGGAATGAAGATCGTGCCCGAAGCTACTTGGTCGGCGATAGAGTGAGGCAAGCACCGTTTTCGTGGTTCTATGATTTTCCCGAAGATGGGAATCTCCAGTTCATAGGAAGTAAGGGTGAACCCCGCGAACTTGATGGCGAAGCAGACGACTCCGCTGTCAACAAGTCGATACGCGGACTGCTCAATTTTGTTTCGTCGAAGGTTCTGAATGGTCATAAGGGTGCCTGGATCGCAACCGACTCAAGCATGGTCGGAGGTCGTACTTTGCTCGGTCTTACATACGAAGAGATCTCGGGGAAACAACGGCTCCTACTGAGCGAAGCGGGATCTTTTTCCGGGGATCCCTACGGCTCCGTGCTTACCAGCACCACCCGCTCAAACACTAGAAAACTGGGTTCGCTTCGAGTTTTCATGAATGAACTCGTGGTGATGAACTGGCGCACTGGGAAGTCACGATTGCTACGATCCGGTGACATCCTCGTCACGAGCGTCTCGATGAGGCCACTTAAGTGAGTCTGGTAGCGGCCTGCCTCCTACTGTCCGGCTTACCACCCGCTGAGGAGCGGCGCGAAGTCGCCTACGTCATCCGCCGGTACAAGCCGGGTAAGGCGCCGAGCCACTATCAAATTGAAGCGAGTCGAGCGGACGGGAGCCACCGCCAAGTCCTCCGCACGGCAACCGAACCTCGAAACGTTTTTTGGCTCAGTAAGAGCGAACTCTGGTGGTCTGACTGGAAAGGAACCGAATGGGCCTCCAGCTATCCCCGCTGGAATCCCAAGAAGCTCAAATCCCCGATCTTCGTCTGTGACGGTCCCGATCCAAGCCTCGAGAACTTGATATCGATCAAATTTGGGCGTCGACTGCTCTCCGCATACCGTTCTGAGGGTCAAGACTTCTTCGAGTACAAGAACCGGCGTCTGTTCAAAATCGCGCGGCCAGTGCCGGAACACTACATCGAAGATGCCTACAACATAGAGGGGCTTGGAGGAGCTAAGCGGGTCCTGTTTGAACCCAAAGGAGCGGATGCCGTGGTTGAGCAATCAATGACTGGTGCCCCGCTGTACTACACCACTCGAGAACTTCCCAATCGGGAAGGACTCTGGATACTTGCCGAAGGAGCAATGTCCTCAAGGGGCTACATGATGGGGCTAGTCTACGAAAACCCCTCGGGCCAGCAAGTCCTCGTATGCCGTGATGCTTCAGCTATAGAAGCCGACCCATCGCGCCGGACCGTCATTTACGTCGTTTCACAAGAAATCAAAATGCTCGGCTCCCTCAGTCTGTGGATGAATTCGATCAAAGTCGCCGACTGGCGCACCGGCCAGCAGAGAACCATTTTGAGCGGCAATATCCATGTCGGAGACTTGGCGCTGCGGCCTAACTAGCCATTAAGTCACAGCAGTTTCCCAACTTGGTCTGAACAAAACGCCGTGCTGGCCACGTCAAGAAGTTCGAAGTGAAACTCTCAAGGAATGGCATTCTGCTTGTGATCTCGGTTGGGTCGGTGCTCGGCATTATCTGGCAAACCGGCTGGCGAAGGCCAGCCGCCAAGTGCCAGCAAATCGCCGACGCGATGCGCGCCGAAGATTGGGGCAAGGCGTATGACCTTCTCGACACCGGAGGGCAAGTGCCCTATGGCGACGACCGCGAGAGCTTCATCAAGTTCGTCAAGAAGTACGTCGCACCCAAATCCGCAAAACACGACGTCCGGGTCGACCGCATCGAGTCGCCCGTCTACGCGGCCCCGGCCTGGAGGATCAGCCTAAGATCAGACGCCGTACCCAAACGCGAACTCCTCGGGTTCGTGTTCCAGCCGATTGGCACAGTTTCAATCGGGCAATTCGGCGGAACCCCGGTGGCCGCTGGCTGGACCTACCAAGGAAAACCCGCAAACGGGTTTGCGCTCGAAAAAGTCGCCACCGAGTGGTACCCACCACCAACCTGGATGGCCCAGTATGGTGCCGATGGCTACGAAATCTCCATCTACCGCTTCCTCACCCGCGAGTCCGAAGCCTTTGCGAAAATGGGAGTCAAGACCGTGATGCAGCCCGACGCAAGCGCATATTCAGTCACGAGGAGCAAATTCGTGCTTGTCAAGGACCTGAAGGACGAGATGGAGCTCTACCTGCGCCGCGCTAGACAACTAGAAATTGCCCAGAAGCCGTGAACGAATGCCGCCGCAGGCCACGTCTGGGTTCATAAGTGAAAATCTCTCGCGTATTCGTCGTGGCGACTGTCGTCGTCGGCTGCATCTTTGGGCTCGGCTGGTCAGCGGTGACCGCCCCCGACCGGCTTGCGATGCGAACCAAAGACGCCATCGACCATCAGCGTTGGGACGAACTCTACGAAATCACCAAAAACCCCCGAGGCATGACCTCCCCATGGGACAAAGCAACCTTCGTCAAGTTCTGTAACCGCTATCTAGGACGAAGTGTCCATGCTGAACTAAAACAAGATCTCAGCCAAGGGACTGTCAATTTCAGCAAGATTTGGGTGGTCTTACTCTCAACAAAAACCAGCACCCGTGACCAGGAAATCCTTGTCTTCAACGACCCCGTCGGCGGCCGATGGAATAGCGGAATGAGCTTCTTTACAACCCGGTGCAACTTAGAAGCAGCATTTGCCCAGGAGCACCTACTGAACCTGGCGGCAAATCTCAAGTTTCCGAATGCCAGCGACGAATATGTCGGCACTTATGAGTTTCTGCTGTCCGAACGCGAAACGCTCAAGGGAATGGGAATGCGCTCCATCCGCACCGATAACCCGAAAATGACCTTCGAGGATGCGATCAAAGCAAAAAGATCTGATCTAATCAGCCTCGGACGGCAGGAGGAAGTGGCGCAGATTGAAACACGGCACCCATAACGGCTGTAATTGAGGCACCCGCAAAAGATTCAAGACGGGTGGTTTGAAGCTAAGGATTCTCTTTTTTCGACTTTTTTCGGTTAAGGCTTGCATATCGAACCTTAACCAGGGAATAATATCTCTTGTGCTCAGCAATGAGCGCAGAACTTTGAAAGCGGAATATTGAGGAAGAACAGTCAGATTTGACGGTTGAAATTCGTAAACACGAATCCAATCCGTTTTTCACTCTTCCCCTTCTGCAGAGCGATCTGGTGAAGAGGATACCAGCAACAACTGGGATAAGAGTGGTTCAAATGAGTAGATTAAGTTCCGAACTTTAAATCGGAAACTGATCAACACTTTCTACGGAGAGTTTGATCATGGCTCAGGACGAACGCTGGCGGCGTGCCTAAAACATGCAAGTCGAACGAGGTAGCAATACCTAGTGGCGAACGGCGTAGTAATACATGAGAAACGTGCCCTTAAGTCTGGGATATACAGGGGAAACCCTGGGCAATACCAGATGTGGCGGAGAGATCGCATGATCTTTCCATTAAATGGTTTTTCGCTTAAGGAGCGTCTCATGGCCTATCAGGTAGTTGGTGAGGTAATGGCTCACCAAGCCGACGACGGGTAGCGGGTCTGAGAGGATGATCCGCACGAGTGGGACTGAGACACGGCCCACACACCTACGGGTGGCAGCAGTTGGGAATCTTGCACAATGGGGGAAACCCTGATGCAGCGACGCCGCGTGGACGATGAAGGCCTTAGGGTTGTAAAGTCCTTTTTTGGGGAAAGACTTAGGACGGTACCCCAAGAATAAGCTCCGGCTAACTACGTGCCAGCAGCCGCGGTAAGACGTAGGGAGCAAGCGTTGTCCGGATTTACTGGGCGTAAAGAGCGCGTAGGCGGCTCGTTAAGTGTGAAGTGAAATCTCCAGTGCTCAACACGGAAACTGCTTTACATACTGGCGAGCTTGAGGAAAGCAGAGGCAACTGGAATTCCTGGTGTAGCGGTGAAATGCGTTGATATCAGGAGGAACACCCATGGCGAAGGCAGGTTGCTGGGCTTTATCTGACGCTGAGGCGCGAAAGCGTGGGTAGCAAACAGGATTAGATACCCTGGTAGTCCACGCCCTAAACGATGGATACTAGACGTAAGAGGTATCGACCCCTCTTGTGTCGCAGCTAACGCATTAAGTATCCCGCCTGGGGACTACGGCCGCAAGGTTGAAACTCAAATGAATTGACGGGGACCCGCACAAGCGGTGGAGCATGTGGTTTAATTCGATACTAACCGAAGAACCTTACCCAGGTTTGACATCGATCGCAAGATCCCGAAAAGGATCCCTCCCCCACAAGGGGACGTGAAGACAGATGTTGCATGGCTGTCGTCAGCTCGTGCCGTGAGGTGTACGGTTAAGTCCGCCAACGAGCGCAACCCACGTCCTGTGTTACCAGCGAGTAAAGTCGGGCACTCACAGGAGACCGCCGGTGTAAGCCGGAGGAAGGTGTGGATGATGTCAAGTCAGCATGGCTCTTACGCCTGGGGCTACACACATGCTACAATGGGAGCAACAAAGGGCAGCAATACCGCGAGGTGGAGCGAATCCCAAAAATACTCCCCCAGTTCAGATTGCACTCTGCAACTCGAGTGCATAAAGTCGGAATCGCTAGTAAACGCAGGTCAGATATACTGCGTTGAATACGTTCCCGGGTCTTGTACACACCGCCCGTCAAGTCACCTGAATCGTCTTCACCCGAAGTACGTGGCCTAACCGCAAGGAGGGAGCGTCCGAAGGTGAGGGGGGTAAGGGGGACTAAGTCGTAACAAGGTACCCGTACCGGAAGGTGTGGGTGGATCACCTCCTTAAAGGATAAGAACTGTTCCTTGCAAGTCAAGTGAACACATATCCAGGTCGAGACTTTCTTTCTCAATCCGCTTTTCAAGGGGACTCCATTTTGGAGTCCTTTTTTGTTTTGTCAAGGTCGAAATCTCTGTACAATGTGTACATGAATCGATTTCTCGGTGCCTTCTTTCTTCTGACCTTTGGCGCTGCCACCCAAGCTCAGTCAGTCCGAGCACTCATGGTCGGAGCCGCATTCAGCCAACCGGCCCCCGAAGGACATCTTCGATTCGTCCAAGTCGAATTCTGGAGCGGAGCATCCAAAACCGCACAACTGAAAACACAACTGGCCCCCATCGACCTCGGCACCGAGGGACGAGATTTCAGAGATATCAAATCGGTCAAGTTCATCGACGGACCAGGTAGTCCTTCAGACCTTGAACTCACCGAATTTGCATTGTTTGGAATCCCCAATGATGGCCCAGCAGGCATCGGCCCAGGCTCCGGCACCCTTGACGTGACCAAAATAAAAGGAGACTTCGAACCTGCTCGCGACAGACCGCAAACCAGCACCGTTGTCTCTCTTAGCGGCCTTCACCAGAGATTCGACTCAGAAAAGAAGATCGTGTTCAATCTCAGCCGCGAAGGAATGGCTGATGAACCCAAAATGTACTCCAAACTCGATGTTCACCTCCGGGTGAACGACGGCTGCCGCCGCGAAAGTCGCCTCAAGTTCTTTATCGAGACGATCGATAGCCAACTCATTGAATTGCCTAATCAATGGTTAAGAGATGGCGAGAATAGAGACTTTCCGATCACCCTCAGCGTGCCAATCCCCGAAAACGGCATCCGCCGAATCCACGCCTGGTTCAGCAATAGAGAGTGGACTGATAACCGATCACAAGGAGTAGGCGACATCTTTCAAGATGACGACGACGCTAATGTTACGATCTCCATCACCGGCCAAGGCAAAAAGGGCAGCGGTCCCTTAGCTCGAACCATCCTCGCAATGGTCGACTGGCGAAATAACAAAACCCGAGAACTCTCTACCCTTCCTCAGACTTATCCAGACATGTACATCACAAACCTGGATTTCCTTCTTCAAACCGGAGCCAACAAACTCCATTACGATCCCAACAGCCTGCCCAGCGCCAAGTGCTATATCGAAATGAACCGTGGTGTTGAACTCATTCGGCACACCACCGGAACGTTTGTCCAGCAGGCGGCAGGAGGCGCATTTAGAGGCAGTTTCGAAGACCGAGGCATCGCAAGAGCCTTTACTCAACATCCACTGCGCGAAGGTTTCCGCCTCTCGGATATCAACGAGCTTAAAATCGGCATGGACTTCGGCATCCCGTTCCCCCGAGACTACCGAGGCTCCTTCACCGAGACCTGGGACCTAGCCGCCCTCCTCGTCCGGGCGGTACCCCGAGGCCCATCCTCTCTCGATCGCCCGGTCGTCTTCTGCGACTTTGCCTACAACCAGCAAATGAAGCTCAACCTAAACGTCAGCGGCGGAGGCAGCAGCTACCGAACAATCCGCCTCAATGGAACCCCAATCAAGTACCGAGCAACCGTAGCACCTGGAAGATGAGCTACCGATCTTGGCTGAAGGACGTCAAACACGTCTGTGACCTGGGTCAGCATCTGTTCCAGACCCGCTGGAAGGATCCGAATTACGATAAGCGTGAAGATTTGCGAGACGACCGCTGGCTCGCGGCGATACGGCAAGAAACTCCGGTCGCTCCAGAGTTTAAGCAGTACTTTGGATCAAGAATGCACGACTCATGGGTGATTGGCGTTCATCGCACCAATGACCAAATCCGAATCGAACTAGACTCGATTGAAGGCAATGTCTTCTGCACCCAATACGGCCTATGGCTCGACGTCGAGTTTCCCGAGCCGCAAATGCCCGTCGAGCTGTACTGCAATGAAGTCTGCTATGCCCGATGGGCAAGGCATGACAAAGACGGTTGGCTCAAATACGCGGAACCGACATTCCGAAAGATTGACCCGAGCAGAACCCAATCTGACTCGTTCGGATACGACTTCTTCCACGAGCAAGCCGGACGAATCCAATGGATTGCAATATTTCGAGCTTGGCCAGGTTGGAAAGGTGGTTTACGGTCAGATTTGTACCTCATGGCTGACTGCGGTTCAGTAACGGCAGTCGACAGGCGCAGCCAAACCCTTGATCTACACTTCGGATCGCGAGTGGCCTTATTGTGGCGGGAATTCTTCAACCAAACTGAATTCGACGTCTGGGACCAACCCCAGCTCTTCGCCCTCTTCGAATCCGTCTCCAAGCGAAAAGGTTGGACCAAAAGCAATCTCCGCCAGGAACTTCTCCAAGTTCCTGGTGCCTTCATCCTAGAAGCCTATCGTGCAAACGTCGAGGCAGAAGGCGTCGCCACATGAAACTAAATCTGAAAGCCTTTACTGTTAGCACGCTGCTAGTCCTGGGAGTGACTGCAAACCACTATTGGCCCCGCCGAGACCTACGAGTATCAACCGACCCTAAGTGGCTACAAGTCACCGAGTTCATCCGCTCTGCCGACGAGGTCAATACATACGCCACAACGGAAGACATCGAGTCCGAAGCTCAACTCGCGGCCGCTATCCAAGCAAATCCCAACCGTGGTGAACTGGTCAAGATCACTGAAAGGTCAGAGCTTTTGGATCACCTGGCGGTCTTGCCTCAACTACCCGGCGACGAATTCGCCGTTGCTGCCTGCTTCTGCCCGCACCACTTCGTGCTTGCCAAAAAGGACAATACCACGCTCAGAATCGACATCTGTTATGGATGCGGCTCATCTCGAGTCAAATCAACGAAAAAAGAGCTGACGGGAAACTTCCCCATTAAGCCCGACGCCAAGCAAGACTCCGGGATAGTATTTGGAATCCAAGCTGGAGGACACGAAGAGGGATTTGGATGTCGCTATTTCGGTGACTGAGTATTCCTATTGGAGCAGGCTCTCTCGCAACTTCCCCGAGAAGTACACTCCTGACACCTTGAACCGCCTAACGCGAAAAATCCACTACTGGCTCGGAGCACTCATCGCCCTCCCGCTCCTCATTGTGGTCGCCAGCGGAATCTTGCTCCAGCTAAAAAAGCAACTCACGTGGGTCCAACCCGCCGAGCAAAAGCCACTCGTCAAAGAACTCAAAATCGGCCCCGAGCAAATGCTCCAAGCCCTTCAACAAGACCCCGAGCTCCGCATCCAAAACTGGAGCCAAGTCGAACGAATCGACATCCGCCCCTCCAAAGGCCTCGCAAAGCTCACCCTCGAAACCGGAGTGGAAGTCCAAATCGACACCTCCAACGGCAAAATCCTCCAAAAAGCCCCCAGGCGATCCGACCTCATCGAAGCCCTCCACGACGGATCCTTTTTCGCCGGAGACTACACAAAACTCGGCCTCTTCCTCCCTTCGGGAATAGCCCTCTTCCTGATGCTCCTCACCGGCCTTTGGCTCTGGTGGCTACCCATAAAAGTGAGGCGGGCTAAGCGCCGGAACCGATCTGATTAAATCCGTCGTACAATAGGTTATGCAGAAGCTTACTCCGACCCAACTGGGAACAATGTTTTTGATCCCGGGCCTCTTGGTGAGTATCCCCGCGCTGCTCACTGGCAATTTCCAGGGCTTCGCAATGGGCTTCGGTTTCTATGCAACGGTCTTTGGTGGTCTTATGTGCTTGATCGGTATTGGCTACAAACCAGAGAAGCGCTAAGGCTTGACCAGCATCCCCTGCCCGCTCGGCAGGTTCAAAATCTTAACGCCGCGCTCTTCGGCAAACTTGTCAAAAGCCGTCTTCTGGTGGATGTGGTGAACCCAGTTATAGTCATCGAGGCACATAATCGCGCCCGAAACCATTTTTGGCCAGAAGTATTCTGCCGCCGCAATCTCCGGAACAACCGCGTTCATGTCGATCATGATGTACGCCACCTTCTCGATCTCCACCGTCGCCAGCGACTCCGGAACTCTTCCCTTCACCAGCTTAGCCCGCGACCAAGGCGAAAAATTCCGCTTCGCAAGTTCATAGCAATCGAAGTAGCTGTTCTCATGAACCTTGTCGATTCCAATCTCCACCTCGTCCTGCGTAAACTGCTCCGCCGGACAACCCTCATAGGTATCAAACAGCCAGAAATCCTTGTCGATCGAGTTCCAATCCAGATACTTCATGATCGCAAGCGAGAAGATTCCCGTGTTCACGCCGCACTCAACAAAATCGCCCTCCAACTGCTTGCAGTGCCAGGCCGCCCAGATGTACTGGTGAACCCGCCACTCCACATGCAACTGCTGCCCCGGCGGCAAAAGCGTATGCCCCGAATTCGCCCCCAACTGATAAGCCTCCTGAAACTTCGGCTCCAAAAGGCAAGCCGCATTGTGATGCGTCGCAAACCCATCCGCCGCATAGGTGTAAGGCGGCCGAGTCAACTGCTGCCCGTCATGGGTAATCAGCAACGTGCTCCCATCATCCATCGGAAACTCAATCGTATAAGGCCGTCCAGCTAGGTCTAGCATATTTACTAGGAATTGTCGGCACGAATTTCGGTTGAATTAGGCGAAAAAATCCGTACCATAATAGTTGGTGATGATCGTCTCCGGAATGGTCGTTGTCGCCTTGGGGCTCCAAGGCCACAACAAAAGGAAGGGAACCAGTTCCGAACTGGTGAAGATACTCTTAAACTTGCCCAAGGCTCAAGCGAAAGAGTATCGACAGAATCTGCCCGCGCTGAAAGACCTCTTGCGAGAATCTGAAGCTGTTTGGACAATTGCCACCAAAGACTCACCCATCGGGGAGGGTGCGAAGTTTGAGAAACTCCTGGGAGACGAGCAACGAATCAGTGAACTCAATTCGACTGGATCGTTCCGGTTTCAGAAAGTCTCGAAACAGGATCTACCGGTTATCATAAACTATCTCCGCAACCTCCCGGCCGAAGAAGGACTCGCTGCGATGTGCTTTTCTCCCCGAAACTTCATTTACGCTAAGAAGGGCAAGGATTGGACGAAAATATCAATTTGCTACGAGTGCAGTCAGTTCGTTGTGGACATGGGTGCCAAAAAGCTCCACGGAACTCCAAATCGTGAGAGCATTTCAAAGTTAGAAACTATGTTCGGAATGCCTTATCAATCCCCAAAGTCTTAACTACAGCAAAGCCAACAACTTCTGATGCTCTTCCGCCGTGTGCATCGGGAAGTTGGCGACTCGGAAGTTGTGGGCCTTAAGCTCACCGTAGCAAGCACCCACATAGATGCCGTGCTCCTTCTCCCACACCGGGCGGACCGCGTCGACATCATCCGGAATATTCACTGCGAACAGCGTCGGCGACTTGTACCGATCACTCACAACCATCCTTTTTGCCCGAGTTTCCGACAGGGCCGAATAGAAAGCCGCCGCCCGCTCATCAATCCCCGCCCGAAGCGCATCTAGCCCAATTGACTGGTACTTCGCCGCGCACTTATTGAGCAAGTACAAAGCCAAAACGTTCGGCGTCTCGGCCGTCATCGACTTCTCCGCAAACGTCTGAACCCGAGAAAAAGCACGGAAGGAGCCGATGCTCTGCGATTTTTCGAGCTGCCGCGATCGCTCCATCGCCCGCTCGCTCACCACTACAACGCTGAGTCCGGCGGTCGAATGAAAACCCTTCTGGACCGAAAACATACACACGTCCACCAGACCCCAATCCAACTGGCAATGCGGCATCGCGCTCACCACGTCCACCATCAACAGCTTCTCTGGATACTGGCGCCCCAAAGCGTGAATCTGCTCCTCCGGAATCCAAAGCCCAATGCTCGTCTCGTTATTCACAACGCAAATCGCCTCGGCGCTATCCGGAACTGAAACCGCCGAAAAATCGCCGTCAAAGGTATGGTCATAGTCCCACCGAACCGCATTCCGACCCAGCCAGCCCGTGTACTGATGCCATCGCATCGCAAACTCGCCGCCGACCATATGGAACGATTCCTTCGCCGTCAAGCACTCCATCCCCCGCTCCCAAGCCTCATTGCTCGAGTTCATGAAGATAATGTGGTGAGTCGAAGGCAACTTCAAAAGGTCCCGAACCCGCTCCCGAACCTCATCAAAAAGTGAGAAGAACCACTTCGACCGGTGACTCTGCCAAACCGCCCCATCCGCAACCGCCTCCTGTAACCACTGCCCCATTTCAGGGTGAACTTTTGTCGGGCCGGGTGCGAGAACGGTGGGCGTCATAGTTGCTAGTTTACAGTTCTCGGTTCTCAGATTTCAGTTTACGGATTCAAAACCCTCAATTTGATCGTCTCTGGAACCTCGCGGATTTCCGCCAGAAGCTCGTCTGAAACCTTATCGGCGATATCCGTCACCAAGTAACCAATCAGATCCCGAGTCTTCAGGTTCTGACCCACGATGTTCACCCCGTGTCGCGCAAAAATCGCTGACACCGAAGCCACAATCCCCGGCACGTTCCGGTGAATATGCAAAATCCGCATCCCCTTCTGAATCGGCGGCAGGTACAAATCTGGCAAAGAAACTGAACCCAGCGTCTCGCCCTGCGCCACAAACTTCCGCAGCCGCTCCGAAACATAAGCTGCAATATTCCGCTGAGCCTCCTCCGTGCTCCCCGCAATATGCGGAGTAAGGATCACGTTTGGCAATCCGCGCAAAACCGACTCAAAAGGCTCGTCATTCGACTTCGGCTCCGAAGGGAAAACATCGATCCCCGCCCCGCCAACCTTGCCCGACAAAACAGCATCCCGTAATGCCCCATAATCCACGACGGAGCCCCGAGACAAGTTCAAAAAGATGACCCCGTCCTTCATCATCTCAAACTCCTTCTTCGAGATCAAGTTCTTGTTCGAAGCCCGCCCATCAAAGTGGACGCTGATCACATCCGACTGCTTCAACAAGTCATGTAGCGACTGAATCCGCTGAGCCTTCCCATGCGACAGCTTCTCCGCGATGTCGTAATACAGAACCTCCAGCCCCACGCTCTCCGCCAAAACGCTGAGCTGAGACCCGATATTCCCGTATCCAATAATCCCGAGCTTCTTCCCCCGAATCTCGTGCGCCCCTGCCGCCGACTTCGTCCATCGCCCCTCGTGCAAGGCCGTCGAGTGTGCAAACACGCGCCGCATCAACACCATTGCCTCTCCCAAAGCGAGTTCAACCACGCTCCGCGTATTGCTAAAAGGAGCATTGAAAACCGCTACCCCGCGAGAAGCTGCGCAAGAAGAATCCACATGATCCGTCCCCACGCTAAAAACCCCAATCGCCATCAACCGCTTCCCAGCCTGAATCACCCGCGCCGGAATCTTTGTCCGAGTCCGAACCCCGATAATCGAAACGTCCTTGATTCGCCGGACCAACTCATCTTCCGAAAGCTTCTCCTTAACCTGCTCAACCCGGTACCCCTCCGCCACCAGGCTGTCCGCCGCATCAGAGTCGATGGAATCAAGAAGCAATATGTTTATCTTTGAGCGGGGAAAGCTGTACCGTGTAGGCAAGTCCGACTCCGCCAAGACCTCATCAATCCCATAAACCACCGAGTCCGCCTTCGCCGCAACCGCCTCGCGATACACCGTCTCGGCGTAACAGAAAAACCTCGAGGCCGCCCCGGCTTCCCGGATCTGATAGTCGGTAAACCCATCGCCAACCACCCATTTCGGCCCTTCGTAAGCGATCGACTCGACAACCGGAATCTTTCCTCCTACCTGCGAAAGTGGGTTCTGATCGTCAAATCCGATTATCTTCCCTTCCTCATCAAACAAGAAAGAATTAGCGTAGACGCGGGAATTCGGAATATCCAGCAACGCCGCAATCGGAGCCACAAACTCCGCAAACCCACCCGTCACCACATAAAGTCGATCCGCAACCGCCTTCAGCTGCTTCTTATGCGCCGCGAAGCTCGGCGACAGCGACTTCTTGAGCTTCTTGGCCAGTGTCTCCAAATGCCCTTGGTTCGCATCCAAAAGCCGAACACGCTCGGCCAAAGACTCACGGAAGCCTAACTTCCCTTCCATGCCGAGCTTTGTCAGTTCCTCGATTCGAGCCAGCCGCTCATCCCGCTCCGGATGCTTCGCTAAGGAAATTTCCGCGAGAGCATCGAGTGACTCAACGGTGACAATCGTGCTGTCAAAATCCAAAATGAGGATGGGCTTCATGGACATACGCGACGCCGAGCCCCATTGCTTCTTGTCTCGCAAACAGATTACCGGAACCTAGCCCAACCGGCATGGGTTAGCATAGAGGAATGAAGCGCAAGGTGCCCATCTGGAAAAGGATCGCCAGATCCTTCCTTATGATGTTAGGCATCATCGGCGCAATCTATCTGTGGAACCCCCAACGCCTCCACTACTTCGCAAAACCAGTCGCCCTCCCAAAACTTAATCCTGATGCCTCAAGCCTGTTCGCAAAAGGCACCCGAGTTACCGCCGTCGTCGGCCACCCCGATGACGCCGAGTTCTACATCTCCGGAACCCTGCTCAAGCTCCACCAATCCGGAGTCGCCATCACCCTCATCGTCGTCACCGACGGCGACAAAAGTTTCTACCCCTGGTTCCTCACCAACGCCGAAGAGAACCGAAAAGTAAGGCGACAAGAGCAAGAAGAAGCCTCAAAATCCTACGGCGCAAAAGTCGTCTTCCTCGGCGGCCCCGACGGTCGCTACGACCCCGACGAAAAGGCCCTCCGCGCCAAACTCCTCACCGCGATCCAAGACTCCAAACCCGACTACCTCCTCTCCTTCGACGACGAATACGTCATCAAAGTCCAACACCGCGACCACGAAAACTCCGGCCGCGCCACCCGCGAACTCGCCCCCCAAACCACCGCCAAATGGCTCCTCCTTTTCGCAACCATGGCCCCCAACTATTGGGTCGACACCACCGGAACCTGGGACAAACGCGCCGACCTCCTCGCCGTCCACAAAAGCCAGTTCTATGGCGGAAAGCTCCAACTGATCCAAGGCACAATCTTCGACAAAACCACCACCGAAGGCGAGAAGATTGGAACAGAGACGGCTGAGAGCTTTCGGGCGATTCGAGTCGCGCTACAATAGATTAGAGATGCGAGATAGGCTGCCGGAGGACATGAAATGGGTGGTCAGTCGCGGACACATCGTGTTCTATTTCTTAGCGGTCAGCTTGGTGGTTGGACTTGCAATCACCCGGCTCCTTTCTCCAGAGTTTTCTAGACAGGCGTTTGCGCTTCAGATCATCTCCAAGTTGATCCTCCTTGCAACTTTCGGTTACATGCAAACCAGAATTGTGATGGTGGTAGCGCGCCGCCCCAAAACACAATAGCTGAGCCCGCCCCACCTGGAACGCGGGCGCCCCGCCCGCACAGCGAGCGCAGCGAGGCCACAGAAACCTACCGCTTAACGCCCCGCCAAGTATCCAGCCGCTCCCCGCCCATATAGCTCCCGATATCAAAGGCGTGGTCATCCGCCCCCTCAACAAAGAGCTCAACCTTCTGAAAAGCGATCCGCTCCTCTGCCGAATGCCGCCCCTGGCCCATTCCGCCCACAAACACCGAATGCTTCCCGAACCGGTGGTTCATCTTATCCACCGCATGGCTAAACTCCGCCCGCTCCGGAGTCTGGTCGAACAGCGACGGCGTCACAAACTCCGGCCGCAATAGCCCCGTAAACACAATCCCCACCTGCAACGGCCGCTCAAAATCCGCCTCAGACCACGCCGAAGCGATCAACGAAGTCACCGTCACCGAATCCTGGCAGGGCGGCAAAGCCAAAGTCGCCTTCCAAGACCGCCGCATCCCTTTCACATAAATCCCCATGTGCGTCGCCCAAAGCTTGTTCGCCCGAAGCCGCGCCGTCGCCTTATGCGCCAGCCGCATCATCACCTCGCGAGCCCCCTCTTCCGTCCGCAAATCCGGCGGCAAAACGTGCGAGTGCGACAACGACTGATCCTGCCGAGTCTCGTAATCCACCTCGTACCCGTGCAAATTGAACCAGTACCGCTCGCCCATCACCGACCCAAACGCCCTTCGCATCTCTTCCGGCGATAACGCCAAAAGTTGCCTTGAAGAGAACACCCCCGCCGCATTCAGCCGCGCCTTCATCCGCTTGTTGATTCCGCAAAAATCCGTCAGCTTCAGCTCATACAGCCGCGAAGGAATATCGTCGGCGGTCAGAATCACCAACCCGTCCGGCTTCATCATGTCCGTCGCCGTCTTCGCCAAAAAGTGGTTCGTCGCAATCCCAAACGAAGCCGTCATACACTCGCCAACGTTCTCCCGAATCGCCTTCTTCATCTTCAGCGCAAGCTCCCGCGCCACCGCCGGCGGAGCCTCGGTCTCCAGCAACCGAAACCGCATCTCATCAATCGAACACACCTTGTCAACCGGAAGAACCGACTCGCAAACCTCAACAATCCGCTTGTGAAACGCCGTATAAGCCGCGTGATTCCCCTTCACAATCACCACGTCCGGACAAAGCTGCTTCGCCAGCCCAATGTTGGTGCCGGTCTTGATTCCAAACCGCTTCGCCTCGTAAGAAGCCGCAATCGCCGAAGTGTTATCCCCCGCCGTCGGAGCCACAATCAAAGGCCGCCCCCTCAACGAAGGATCCAACTGCTGCTCGCACGAGGCAAAGTAAGCATTCAGGTCCATAAACATCGACTTAAGCCGACTAGGAGGCGATATAGGTAGATATTGTTCTACCATAAATTGATTATACGCTATTACTTGGGAAATCTAGATGTCGAAGTTTGAGTCCTCTCGAGGAGGGTCATTCGTGTTGCGTGCCCTTCTTGGTAACCCTCACACCTGAGAGACGAGCGCACTCGTAAAGAAACCAACGAGCCTCTTCGCCTTCTCCTAGCAGAATCGTCGGCCGGCCGCGGAGCTTGACTATATAGTATGTGTTTTCTCCGCCTGCATCC
Source organism: Fimbriimonas sp. (assembly GCA_965248555.1). Taxonomy (GTDB): domain Bacteria; phylum Armatimonadota; class Fimbriimonadia; order Fimbriimonadales; family Fimbriimonadaceae; genus Fimbriimonas. The sequence continues at coordinate 2,169,633 of CBDFJP010000002.1, forward strand.
TCTGTCAATCGTTCAATCTCATCCCATCCAAGCCTGGTTTGTTGCTTTTTCGACCAAACAACAAGGTGGTCCGGAGTTGTGATGAGCTCATCCGTGATCCAGTAGTAACGATAGCTGTACAAGGAGGCTACAAGAACCACCAGCCCAAATCCGGAAACCAAAATTCTTCCCAGTAAAAGAAAAGTGGTTTCGGGTCCCGAAATCAGCATCCCTCCGAGCACGAACGCTAAGCCAAATCCAGCCACGATACACCCGGAAAAGTTCTGAAGTTCGCTTTGGGGGCGGAACCTCATGCGCCACTTCTCTTAATAAAGATTCCAGACGCTTTTGACAGCGCAGAAACAAATGCCTGAGCCGACTGAGAGTCGTTAAACTTGATCACAGGTTCCCCATCAATTCTTAGATTGATCATCATTAAGTCATCCTCGTAGGGTGACTCTTCGATTGCTCGAATTTTGGTCAACTCAACAAGCCTTTCCCCTGACTTTGCTCGCATGACCAGTTGGTCTCCGCGAATCTCAAGCTCTCTATAAAAACCGACTCGAGTAAGATGCCACCGGCCATAGATGATCAAGCCCGTACCAGCTAGAAAGTGACCCAACGTCGTCCACTGCCCCCGAGCCATTCCCACAAGTCCAGCGATAGCAAAGCCAACTCCCACAATCACGCCTAGCCATGCTTTTGTGCGAACCCCTCGCTGCTCAGGTCGAAAGATCATCACTTCACCCTCTTAATCCGGACTCCTGCCGCATCAGACAGACCACTCATGAATACGCGAGCCTCGTGCGAAGGCTCAAACCGAATAGGATATTCGTCGCGAAACCTCAACTCCATGAACTTCCAACCCTCCCCATCAAGCTCCTCTCCAAGCTTCTCGAGCTTATTGATTTGAACCTGCTTTTCGGTTCCATCTTTGCGTAACAGCACCCACTCCCCACGAATCTCCATCTCGTCGTAATAGCCATGCCGGTTCAAAACATACCAACCCATGTAGACAAACCCGATTCCAAGTGCAATAGGTGCCAGTCCCGCCAAGCCATCATGAATAACGCCCCCAATACCACCGGCTACAAACACTAGTCCACCTATCCCTGCAGTCCAGCCCCCGACACGATAAATTCCCTGCTCTGGGCGAAAGACCATGCATCTTCATTGTACAAAACTCTGGAAAAAATGATGCCCCAGGGTTGCCAGCTCGGCCAACAGAAATCTTTCCTGCTTGCAGACCACTTTGGGTAACGTTGAACCATGCCAACCGTAACCCAGGTCAGCGAGGAGAGCCCATGTGCGTCACCAGTCTGCTAACCATCCTCCTGACATCGGATTCCCAGTCCGCGAAGCCACAATCACCCGTGACTTCCCACAGCCAGGGACTCCACGGCTACATCAGCTTCCAGCACGAACCCCTGCCCCCCAAAGGCGGATTCACCGCCGGAATGGGGTTCTACGCCGCCGTTTGGCCCCTCACCGATAAGCCGCTCGCCGGATTCCAGATCGGCCTCCCCGGATCATGGATTCAGCCCGACAACCGTGATAACAAAGACAAACCCCTCGCCCCCGTCGGCACTCTGGCGCGCCAGTGGAAGGAGCGCGGTCCAACCTGGGATACCGTGTTCCAAACCGTCGAAGGCGGCCTCGGCTACTGGGCGGGCAACCACTTCCGATATGGCCCACCAAAGTTCAGCATGAACGCCACTCCGCAATGTTACGACTACGAAGTCGGCTCCCCCGGCTGGTCGTTCTTCTACAGCAACACCGCCCTGCCCGATAACCAGCTCGGCATCGCGCAGCTCAGCAACCGAATGCTCATCCCGCCCGACGGACTGCCGTTCCAAGGCAAGCCAAACGGCGAGTTCCTCGGCTACAGCTGGATGGCCCTCCCCTTCACCGACGCCACCGCCGGTGCACCGCCAACCGGCGACCAAAGCTGGACCTGCTTCCTCTCCGCCCAAAACTTCCGAGGACCCATCGCCTACTACATCCCCGAGACCTGGAGCAAAATCGGCAAGCTGTTCAACGAGCCATTCCTCTACGGCCGAGGACTAGACTCCCGCCCCGGAATCATGGGCGGAGGAGCCATGGAGATCAACACCGTTCCCCGGCTCGACAGCAAGGACTCCGCCGGAACGGTCTACACAAAATTGCCTAACCTCGAGTTCCCCGTCGATGCCCAAGGACGGTCCATCCTAGTCCAAGACGTCACCTACTACTCCAAGTCCGCCCTGTTCAATCAGTTCAAGGCGTGGAAAAACGGTGGACCCGCATGTCGAGGACTCTTTGACCTAACCAGCGCCTTCCGACCCAAGCTCACCACCCGAACAACCCGTTACGACCAAGCCGGCCAGCGCCTCGAGGGCGTCGAAAAGGCGTTCGATACCAAGGTCTTCGAAGGCAATGTCTGGGGTCTCCAGTGGTCCAACTCCCAGGTCGCCCAGCGCGGCAAATTCCCCCAGTACTACAAGCAAGTCGGCGATAAGCGTGTAGCCGTTCCCGAAAACGAGGTCCCCAGAGAAACCGAACTCCACTCCGCCGAGTTTCGCCTCGCCAAGCCCGGCGCCGCCTACACATCCCCAACCAAAGGAGCCTGGACAGAACCCGGATCCAAAGCCGGACCCTACAAAGTAAAGCTTGTCGATGGCTCCGTCGTGACCTATTCGTGGTACCGATTCGTCGACCAGCCCTCCTTCCAGCAGTACAACTGGAGCGTCGCGAAGAAGCAACAACTCCAGGCTCTGGTCGAGAAAATCCACGCCCAATGGACCCCGAACCAAACCTTCATGCCGCCCCCATCCCAAGGCAAACTTGTCTCCCTCGACCCCGCCCTCCTCGTCACCCCGCCTAAAGGCCTCGAGCGAGGCTACGTCCCCATCGTGACTGCACAGTCGGTTAAGAGCTGAGGGCTAAAGTGCCATGATGCCTCGGGATCCGAAATCCCGAGGCTAAAGACCAACTTTCGCGGAAACCAGGTTGACGAATCCCCTGAAACTTCGCCTAGTAAGTGATGATCAAATCACAACAAATACTCAAGCGTCCCCCACCAAGCCCCCGTGAACAAAAAGCCGCGCCCCTTCGCGCCCTACTTTGTTCGAACTCTGCACGCCCGTTGAACCTATCGCGCCCCATCTACTCTACGCACGGGCTGCCGTCATCCACTTCCGCCATGACCGCCGAAATCCACCCCAAAACCAAACCCCCATGAACCCAAAACCTCCAAAGCCGCCGTCCGTGCACATGCACCCTTCACGTTCAAAAACACGCACCGACTGCACCGAACTTTTCCCGAAATCTGGACCCCGTCGAACCTAGATGCACCGACTTCACCAACTCACATCTTCGCCGGCCCACGAAAAACCAATATCGAAAAGCCAAAAGCCACGTTAAACTAAGAGTGATGCGACGGTTCCTCTGGCTCCCGATAGTTGCTCTAGCCGGTTGCGGCGGAACAAACACCAACGACGGTGCCCAGGCATACAACCGCTCGAACTCGTACGCCGAGACTCCTATTGCGCCCGGAGTCTCAGGCTACGCAAACGAAATCCTCGCCGTCAGCGCCTTCGTCAACGCCGCTGAGCAGAAGGATCAAGCCGGAGTCAACCGAGTCATCACCGGGCTCAAAAAGCTCCCGATCATCCCGAAAAGGGTCTTCCTCCTCGGAGCAACCGCCACCAACGCGGAATGGTGGAAGAAGCCCCTAGAAGACGCCAAAATTTCCGTCGTCCCTGTGGTCGGAACCACCTCCGAAGGCTGGGAAAAAGTCGTCAAAACCCTCGGCGTCAGCAAGCTCCTGAGCAACGGACCTAAAGACGGAGGCGTGAACGCCGACGGCATCGCTTCAGACCAGACGAAGCTCTCCTCGCAGTTCGTCGCCGAAGGTATCCGGTTCGTGCTGATCAACACCGACACTCCGCTCAAAGCTGAAAAACCGGGCTCCGTCCCGAGCCTTTGGCTCAAAGGCGCCGTCGAATCCGCCAAGGAAAACACCGTCGTCGTCGGCTGGCGATCGCTCACCGCTCTCGGCGAGAAAGACGAAACTCCCGTCATCGCCGAACCCGGCGCCCTCGGAAAAGCGACCAAAGTCGTCGCCTGGGTTTCGTCATCAGCAATGGCACCGTCAGCCAAAAAGCTAACCGACAAGGGCCCAGTATCCCTCGCCGTCGGCGGAGGAATCGGGGAAGACAAACTCCCCCACGTCGGTCTGATCGAAGTCAAAAAAGATGGAACGCTGACCGCCCGAGTCGCGAAGCTCAGCGACACCTCGCTAGCGACAACAGTTCTCGAAGCAAGCCTCTGGGCTCCGGCTCCTAAGGTGGCACAACCGGTAGCAAAGCCCGCCGCGCCGATCAAAAAGTGAAGATCCTCGTCGCACCAAATGCGTTCAAAGGAACCCATTCCTCGGTCGAAGTCGCCCAAACCTGGGCCGGAGTCCTGAGCGAGAAACACGAAGTCCAAACCCTCGCCCTCAGCGACGGCGGCGACGGCTTCCTCGATGCCATCCACTTCCTGATCCCAGAGCTCTCGCGGCGAACCAGCCTCGTCACCGGCCCCTACCCCGAGCAACGAGTCAACGCCGACTGGCTCTGGGACGCCAGCAACAGCATCGCCTACATCGAAGCCGCCCAAGCCTGCGGCCTCGCCCGAGCCACCCAACCCCTGCGCCCTCTCGAATCGACAACCTACGGCGTCGGCGAGCTCATCATTGCCGCCCAGAACGCCGGAGCCGAGGACATCTACCTCGGCCTAGGCGGCACCGCCTCGACCGACGCCGGCACCGGCGCCCTCCGAGCATTGGGTTGGACTTTTGTTGACGAATCAGGACGAGACATCGGCCACGACCTCACCCGTCTCAACCGAATGGTCGTCGGCGGCGCAAAGCCGCCCGAGCTGAACCTCATGGCCGACGTCAACAATCCGCTTCTTGGTGACCAAGGCGCGGCCATTATCTTCGGCCCGCAGAAAGGCGCAACGCCGCGGGATATCGAGATGCTCGAAGCCCGCCTCGCCGCCTTCTGGCTGATCGCCCGAGACCAGTTCAACATGAACATCTCCTTCCCCGGAAGCGGAGCCGCGGGTGGACTCGGAGCCGGACTCTCGCTCACTGGCCAAGCCCACCTCGGCTCCGGCTTCGACCTCATCGCCGACCTCGGCGACCTAGAGGACAAAATGCGCTGGGCCGATTTGGTTGTTACCGGAGAGGGAGCTTTTGATTCCCAGTCGATGATGGGAAAAGCCACCGGAAGAATTCTCTCGTTGGCGCAGGCGCAGCGCAAACAAACCGCCGTCATCGCCGGAAGCATTGCTCCAGGGTCTCTGCCGCTTGTAGACCACGCCTTCGCATTGGATTCCAAAGCAATCCGAGAAGGTGCGCTAGAACTTCTGAGCCGCCTCTGAGTCCGAAGACGTTCCCTTGGCCTTTGCCAAGAACGGGAGCGTCGGCAACAACAGCATCGCCGCCACAAAAATCGCATCCTTCGCCACCCGAAGTTTGCCGATGGAACCCACCAGCGGTCCCCCCGCAATCTCGCCGAGGCTGTGCGCCTGACCGCCAAAACTAAGCAGAGTCGCCCGGTTCTCGCTTGGAGCATTGAGGTTAATCCAGGTCTTCAACAGTGGCTCAATCCCTCGCCGCAGAGCCCGGCTGACTACAAACAAAGCCGCCCCAACCCAGATCGATTGAGAAAGCGCAAAGCCTGCAATTGTGCAAATCAGCACCCCCGTCATCGCCATGAGCGCACTCGCAATCGAAGAACAGTTATCCGTTCTAACCCGCAGCCGAACTTGCTTGTTCACATACATCCCGCCCAAAATAGCCGCCGTCGAGAACACCGGCCACCAGAAGTCGGTGCCAAACGAACCTACCGCCGGAAGCTGATTCAGGTCCATAATCGCCTTGTTCCAAAGTCGATCAAATCCTTCGGATGCAAGACCGTAGAAGACGGAAACGGCAAGAATCAGAAGCAGAATCTTGGATTTCTGAACCAGCTTGTAACCCTCTCGGAACGTCGCCCAGAAATGTCGCTGCTCGTCAGACTTGTGAAAGCCCTTCTCGCTCATAGTAGCAAATGCTACGAATGCGAAGCACATGAACCCCAACCCGCTCGCGATCATCACGGCCGGGAGCGAGACCAAAGTGAATAGCACCGCAATCCAGGCCCCCAAGATTCGACCAAGAAATGACGACTGCTGGCCCTTCAGAAATGCCGTTCCTGAATCCACGCCAGGATCGGAATGTGGCAGTTCATCCGCCACCCAAGCATCGTGCGCGCCCGAAACAAACGTCTCTCCAAAGCCTAGGAGAAGCTGCGCGCAAATCACAACCCAAGCGACCGGAAAAAGCCCTTCGACAAAGAAGCCCAGCCCAAGAATAAACCATCCAACCGAAGCACTCAGCCTTCGACTGACGAGGTCCGCCACAACCCCCGTTGGAACCTCGAAGCACATGATCGAGACCTCGTAGAGAGTGCCCATGAACACGACCATGAAGTTATCAAAACCGACGGTCTTGATATGAAAAACCACGTGCATCGTCCAAGCCATGCTAAAGAGCAGGCCCTCGATAAAGCAGTTTCGTTGATAGGTTTTGAGGGCAGATATGATGAGACAAGGCTACCCGGACGGCAAAATGGGCTGAGTCTCCTCAGCCCATCGATTACCTGACTACTTGTTGCCTAGAGTAGGAGCCGACATCCCAGGAGGAGCAACCGCTGTTCCGTTTGGAGCCGTCGGAGGCGCAGCGGAAGGTGCACCGGCGGGCGGGCCCCCGGGAGCAGTGGGACCGCCAGATTGAACTCCGGGCGAAGTTCCAGGACCCTTCTTCGAAGGGTCGGTTTCTTCCCATGGTGGCTTGCCAGGCGTGTATTGCACTTGACCCTGATCCAGGTTCCCTGCCCCCCCAATAGTTTTGAGGAGGAAGTAGCCTAGGACCACAATCGCAAGGATGGCGACCGCAACGATGACCGGAGTTTTTACCTCGGATTTCATTATTGGCGTTTGTCCCACATTCCGGCGGGCCATGGCCAGTTGACCGGATCGCTGGGCCAGTTGGTCGGCTTGGCCTGTCCAGCTTGGCTACCTTGGGCGGCTAGTGTTTGGCTCTTTACGAAGTACTTTGCATGTCCATCGGCAAATCCGTAGTTGGTGCCTTTTGTAAACATCGTTGCACCTCCGCCGACCATATTGAACTCTCCATAGTTGAAGAAGACTTCGGTTGCCCAACCTTGGCAATACTGGTGGTACCAGTTCGGTCGTGGGGCAATTGCAATAGTCGTTGCAACAGATGGAACCGCAGTTTGGCTCGACCCTCCAGAATCGCACGTGACCGACATCTGGCACTGTTCCGAACTGGATCCCCACCAGTCGCCGCTCAGGCTCGGGAAAGCCGGCCATGTGTAGTTCATGCTGTACGTCACGCCTCGCGTCTGCCGGCCAGGAATGCACTCGCCGCCAGTTCCCTCAGTGCCACGACCCCAGTTGTCCACTGGCGATTTCCACATATCGATGTTTTTAAGATATGGGTTTATCTGTTGGTGCCAGGGCTTCCATTCTGTATCCCATCCCCAGCAGAAGGGATAAGTGTCATCCGCGTCGGAGCCATACATATAGACTCCGAGGCTGGTCTGCTTAACGTTCGAGAGGTCAGCGGTCTTCTTAGCCGCCAGCTTCGCTTGAGCAAACACTGGGAAGAGAATTGCTGCCAATATCGCGATAATCGCGATGACGACGAGTAACTCGATAAGCGTGAACGCTTTGAGTTGATGAGGGCGATTGGTGTACTTCATTGTTATTCCAAGTTTATGATTGACGATGATTTTGAGATAGAAATCGGCGCTGGTCCAAGGGTGGTTCCGGGCACAAAGTCGGTACGGACCCGGAGTATTTGGTCAGGAGGTGGCGTTCCATCCACCAGCTGATTGATGAGCTGAAACGTCGTTTTTGCCAGCTCTTCAACATCAACAACGACCGAGGCCGCTTCGTGCGGAGTCGTTGCAGGCCAATGAATTCCGTCGTAGCCGACGACAGAGAACTTCTCGGGAATGGCCCATCCGAGCTCGTTGCTGGCTTCCAAAACCTCGTAGGCAAGGAAATCCCTCCAGCAAAAAAGGGCGGTTGGCGAACCAGCATCCTCCATTAGCTGCGGCAAATCTTCAGTCAGTTTTGTAGCACTAGCCTCGACAGCCGCAGGCTCAAGGAGTGTAACTCCAAGATCCGAAAGAGCCTTCCGAAGCGCCTGTAGCCTTATTTCCGCGTCTCGAACTGCGGGTCCAGTCTCGATTAACGGAAGGATTCGTTTGTGCCCGAGTTGTACCAAGTTTGCGGCCACGGTTCCGAGGCCGTTTATTGGGTCGTCCGAAACTGAAGGTAGAACGCCTACGGGATCTGTCGAGAAAATGAGCACTGTCGGTAGTCTCGAGCCTCGCAAAAGCTGTAGCAACGGGTCGTCGGCAAACGGGGCAAACAGGATCACTGCGTCAGCGGTGCCACCGTTTAAGAACTGATACGTTTCCTCCGGCGAGCGAGCAAAGTTGGTGTTAACCAGAACGTCGTAGCCTGCCTCACCAGCGGCAACCTCGATCATTGCCGCCAATCGATCCATGAAAAGATCCCCAAGGGTTCGGGTTCGGAACGCATTAAAGAACGAGATGACGTTCGTTCGCCCGCTTTTCAGAGATTTGACAAGCAAGTTAGGCGTGTAATCCAACTCAATTGCCGCACTCGTCACCCGAAGGCGAGTTTCATCGGCTATTCGTAGCTCGGTGCTACGACCGTTGAGAATGGAGGAGGCAGTCGAAACCGACACACCGGCGAGTTCCGCCACGTGTGCCAATGTTGTTCGTTTTCGACCTTGAGTACTACTTGCCACAGACCACCTCGTCTTGCTAAAATATTATAGCAACGGTTTTTTGACTTGGCAACTAGTTTTTCAAAATTCTTTTCTGAAGTTTTCGCTTATTACTCCCGCAATAGACCAATGCTGACTTCCTTCATCATGTACGCCCTCCAAACTTCCGAAGTGGTGCTCGCCGCGGATCGCCTTGGGGCGCCGTGGCAGGGCTGGGGTACGTCACTGTGCTGGATGGGAAAAGTATTTGGGCAACGGGAAGACCTTGCCGACGCGCTTTTCACAACAAAGGTTGTCGAAATCGGCTCTGACGTGCTTCCCGGGTTAGGCATGAACATCGTTCGTTACAATGCCGGCGCCTGCACTTGGAACTTGGTCGGCGATAGAAAGATGCAGAAGTCAAAGATCATTCTTCCGTATCGCCAAATAGAAGCCTTCTGGAACGATCCATCAAAGCCCGATCCAGAATCTGACGGATGGGACTGGAGTAGGGACATCAATCAACGAGAAATGATGCTCAAGGCCAAACGCCGGGGCGCTGATCGATTTGAACTATTCTCGAACGCGCCAGTGTGGTGGATGTGCAAGAACGATAATCCTTCCGGCGCGGCCGTCGCATCGGCGGATAATCTTCGTCCAGATCAATACCAAGCCTTTGCGACCTACCTTGCCGAAATCGCCAAACGATCAAAGAAGCACTGGGGGGTGACGTTCACCTCAGTCGATCCCTTTAACGAACCTCTCTCTTGGTGGTGGGATGCTAACTGCAAACAGGAAGGGTGTCACTTTTCGGTTGCGGCCCAGAATCAGCTACTGCCGCTCCTCAGGGAAGCTCTCGACCATCGGGGTCTCAAGTCCTTGCCGCTCGCCGTCTCCGACGAAACACATGTCTCGCACGCCATTCAGGCATGGAAAGGGCTCTCTCAAAACGTCAAGAACCTCGTATCCCAGATCAACGTCCACGGTTACGAAGGGGTGGAGAGTCCACGAAAGCAGCTTCGAAAAGCCGTCGGCCATCTGCCGATCTGGCTTTCGGAACATGGTGAGAATGATGTCTCAGGGATCACCATGGCCAAGAGCCTTATACGCGATTTGAACGACCTGAAGCCCGTGGCCTGGTGTTACTGGCAACCTCTGGACGGAAGCGGTTGGGGGCTAATTGAAGCTGATATGCCAGCGGGCAAAATCCATGGAGCGAGCCCGAAATACTTCGTCCTTGCCCAATTTAGCCGCCATATTCGGAAAGGGATGCGCTTATTGCCGAGCGAGAGCCATGACACCGTCGCCGCCTACGACCCAAAGGCGAAAAAACTCGTGCTCGTGCTTCTCAACTCTTCAACTTCGGCGGTGGCCAAGAGTATTGATCTGTCGGCTTTCGCCGTTCGCACAAAGTCTCTCAAAGCTTGGGTAACAGCGCCCAAAAATGGAGCTCTTTACCAGCCCTCCGGGAGACCAACCGTTTCTGGGACGCAGTTGACCACCGAAATCCCCGCAGAGGCAGTGATGACACTTGAACTCAAAGCGGAGAGTCTCGGTGGGAAGAGTAGCGGCCTACTCTAAAGGCGACCGGGTCATCCTGGCGACGTGATCGCCCGCAAGCGACCTCGCTTCGAAATGAGACACCGCCCCATTCACCCGCACATAGTAAACCCCCGCCTCCGGGAAGGTAAGGAAGTTGTCCATAAACGGCTCGGTGTCGCCATCGACCGATAGCATCAGATCCACAACCGGCTGGTCGATCCGAAGGGCAAGAAGGTAGTCATCCTTCGCGTTTTCGGTCGGAGTATTGTTGCTGCCAACAATCGCCACCGGCGAGGCAAAGCGTGTCTCCTTCGGCTCAGCACAAAGGTGCCAAACCGCTCCGCCATAGCCGCCCCACCCGTGGAACAACGTCTCTGGGCAGGGAAGACCCGTCAGATCAAATTCTCCAATGACCTGCCGCTGACCAGGCTCAGAAACGAACTTAAATTCGGCGCCTCGAACCACCTCGCCACTCGCAAGATTCGTCGCCGAAGCAAAGAACATATTGCGAATCGGTTCGCCTTCCAGGCGATCATCCACGGCGTGGATGCGAATTTTCTCCTTCACCCGTTCGAGCGAGAAAATCGACTGGTCGTAGAGCCGTCTAAGCTCGTGAGCCGCCGCCTTGTATCGCCCGCTTGAATCGATGACCGCCCAGCTCTGAACCGGCCAGATGTCATTCAGTTGCCAAATCAGAGACCCTCGGCAGAACGCCGAACGGCGGAAGTGCTCAACCCCCATCCGAATCGCATCGCGCTGGTTGAGCTGAGAGTAATAAGTCCAATCCTCAAGCGACTGGCTCTTGGGATAGTGCAACTCGACGAATCCGACAAAGGTCTCCGTCCCCTTCCGAGTCTTGTCGTGCCAGCGAACAACCGGGCTCAAATGGTCCCAATCTTCCTCACCAATCGTCTCCTCCCAAAGAGCCAGCGAGCAGGACGAAGCGAACCCATACTCCGAGCTAAATCGAGCCTCGGAATCCAGGTAGTACTTCCAATCCCCCCGCCCATGCCAGGCGTCCCAGTAGTGCGAGTCGCCAATCTTTCCGCCGTTGGCGTCGGGTTGCGAGTCGCCACAGGGTGAGGTGTGAATATAGCTCGTTTCCGGGTTCAACTCGGCTACAACGGCCGGGAACAGCTTGTCATATAGGTTCTCACCATAGAATCGAGGAGGGTGCTCGCCGCCCTTCCAGTTCCACTTCTGCTGCCACATTTGCAGGTTTTCGTTGTTCCCACACCACAACGCCAAAGAGGCATGGTGGCGCAGGCGCTTGACGTTAAACTCCGCTTCCGGACGAATCTGATCCTGCCACTCCTGAGTGTCTGGATAGTAAGCACAAGCCTGCGGGAAGTCCTGCCAGACCATGATCCCAAGCTCGTCGCAGATGTCGTAGAACTCGTCCATCTCATACATCCCCCCACCCCAAATGCGGAGCATGTTTGAGCCAAGGTCAACGGCCTGAAGCAGCCTCTCGTCGTACCGAGCCTTCGTAATCGCCGACGGGAACGAGAAATCAGGAATCCAGTTGAAGCCCTTTGCGTAAATCTTCTTGCCGTTCACCTCAAACTCGAACGACTCGCCAATCTCGTCTTTCTCTCGCAGCAGCTTGATGTTGCGGAGACCGATCTTGATGCTCTTGTAGTCATCCGCAAACTCTTCGTTGGTCGATAGATGCGCGGTGAGCTGGTGCAGAACCTGGTCGCCAGCCCCGACTGGCCACCAGAGCTCCGGATTCTGAACGTGGAAAACGCCGTCCTCGGAGTACTCCTCGGCGTCGCCAGTCATAAGAGCGTATCTCAGCTCGCCTGGACCTTCCTTTTCCGCGTAAGCTCGCAGGGTCACAGACCCATCTTCGTGCCACTCCTGAGTCGCGCTCAGGTGCGAGACACGATTGCTAAACTCGACCAGCCGCACCGGCCGCCAGACCCCACAACTGACCAGCCTCGGGCCCCAATCCCAGCCGTACATGCACTGGATCTTGCGCACAAATGACCGCTCTTCAAACCGCTCGACATACTCCGGCAATCCCTCTTTCTTGAAGAACTCCGCCTGCCGCTCTAGCCCAACTCGTACAGCCGATGAGAAGTCGATCCGAAGCTCATTTTCCCCTTCAACCAGAAGTGAACTAACATCCAGCTCAAGCGCAACAAACATGTTGTCGTGCGAAGCAACCTGCTTCCCGTTCAAAGAGATTGTGCAGACCGTATCCAGCCCCTCAAAAATCAGCTTGCGAATCGGAGCCTCCTCTTTCGGCTCCCAATAAAACGTCGTTCGATAGCTCCAATCCGTCTCGTCCACCCACTGAGCGCCGTACTCGTTCATCCGCTCGTGCGGGTGCGGAATGATGCCGTGCTGCATCAGGTCAAGGTGAATATGCCCCGGTACAATCGCCTCCAGCCACTCCGGATTGCTGTAGCCCAAGGTCGCCCCCGGCTTGTCGTGCTTGGTTTCTATGAACTCCCAGCCTTCGTGCAGATATGTCTCAACGAGCATTGGTGCCTAGTGTACCGAGTGATGTATGCGTATATTGTCCAGAAAATTCACTCTGCTAACGTGGCAGAATGTAAAGTTAAACAGATGCTCACTGCCGCTCTAGTGCTCCTCTCCGCTCGACTTGCTCCTGTCACCCTCGACACTTTGGCAACCGAAGCTGCATCCGCCAAAATTTACAAACAACCCATTGGCAAGCGGATAGAGTTTTTCGCCCGAAAGTTCATCGACACCCCCTACGTCGGAGCAACCCTTGACCAAAACCCTACGGAAGAAAAGTGCACCGTACTCCTCAGCGGCCTCGATTGCGTCACGTTCATGGAGACCGTCTTCGCCCTCGCCCGAACTCCCGATCCTACCGAGGAAAAGCTCAAAGCTGCGGTGACAAAAACCCGATATTGGGGCGGTCGCGTTAACGGCTACCTGTCACGCCTCCACTACACCACCGACTGGTTCTTCGATAACGCCCGAAAAGGCACGATCACCGACCTCAGTGCAAATCTCCCCGGCGCGGTCCCTTTCACTCGGAAAGTCAGCTTTATGTCTGAGCACCCCGGCAACTACGCCGCCCTCCGCGCGAATCCCGAACTACTTCCCAAGTGCCGCGAACTAGAAGTTGCGAGCAACGCCCGGAAGAAGTGGTACATCCCCGTCTCCGCACTTTCTCAAGCGGAAAAGCAACTCAAGACCGGCGACATCATCGGCCTCGTCGGTGGCGCAAAGGGCATCGACATCAGCCACGTCGGGCTGATCATCGTCGAAAAAAACACCCCCCACTTCGTCCACGCCAGCAGCACCAAGCACAAAGTCACTTTCGACCGCTCCCTCTCCGACTACCTCGCCGGCTCAAAAACGGAGGGGATTATTGTGGCAAGACCGCGCTGACCTTTGCCATGTGGGTCACTGGGTCGTAGCTCACAAACCTAACAGTTACGGGCTTCCCGTCCTTCATCTTGATCGTCCCGCTTTGACCAGGCGCGAGCCCTTTCCCCACCATCTGCTCTCGTCGCTTACCCGCCGGGGCTGGTTTCAGATCAAGGCTCACCGTCGTAAACGCCTTCCCCGCACCCTTAGCGGGGGGCACCAGCGAGGACAGGTGCGCCAACAAAAGCGGTCTGGGCAAATCGGCCATCGCTCCCTTCTGCAGATTCCCCCGCGAAATCACGCTGAACCAAAGCCGTTGGGGGCCCGGAGCTTCAGCCGACTGCACATCCCCGCCGTTATCCGCCCCATCCCGCTTCGAAACCAACTCCTTCAGCTCCACTCCAAAATCACCCTGCAAATACCCGCCCACGCACCCCTTGGCGTCCGGTCGGTCATACGCCATAAGGCTCATCTCGCCCGGCTCAAACTTCGTGATGAACCGCGAGTCCGTCGCAGAAGAGCCGATCCAGCCCATCCGGTATCTCTCGATCAGCGAGTAAGAATTGCTCCCCTTGCCCATCGGAGTCGTGGGGTCGCCATATTCAATGAAGTTCCGATCCGACGACAGCGTCTCCTCGCCCTTCTTGTCCAAAACCGACCAAGCGTGGGGAAAGCCCATGTTGTGCCCAATCTCATGCGCATAAACCCGCCATTGGTGCTTCGCGCCGAAAAAGATCGAAGTCTGCGGTCCGGTCGCAAGCGCCGCAACCCCCTGCGGAGCCAGCTTTCCGCCTGTTGGTGATGCGTTCAGCATCACGCAAATCATGTCGAACTCCTTCTTCAAGTCCCTTCCGAGCTGCTTCTGCGCCGCCGCAACCGCGTCCCCAATCGCGGGCCTTCGCTCCTTCGCCGGAATCTCCTTTCCGTCCTTCGTCATTCGCTCATAGAGGTTGCTCTTGCCGATCTTCACCACCGGCGACACCTCAAACTTCCCAACGCTCATCTGCCCATAAGACTGAATCTTGAAAAAGCTCGTCAGCGCATCGCCAATCTCGTGCATCTCCGCCTCCGAGTGCCGAGAGACCGCCGGATCGGCGTCATTCTCGAACGAAGTCCGCAGAAAAACGATCCGCATCTTAACGTCCCCCGCCACCCGGTTCCGAGGGCGCTGGTACCCTTGCTCCGGCACGAAAAGCCCGCTTGGGGTCTGTGGCACTTGACAAAGCACCGAAGCGAGAATAACGGAAGACAACATGTATCAATCTTAACGCCCCGGGCCATCGTTTGTTTACTTTTCGTTCCGTTTTGCTCGTTCCTAATCAGCTTCCCGGTAACCTAAACGATGCCCGTGGAAGGCCAACCTAACCGACTGGAATCGCTCCGCACGCTGCGTGCGGCGAACCTTGATGGTGCCTTCGCAACCGCCTTCATCACCCTCGTCGGCGGAAGCTTCATCGTCGGCTACCTCAAGGAGATTCATGCCGCCGACATTTGGCTCGGACTTCTCACCGCAATCCCCGCCATCTGCGGCCTCGCCCAAATCCCCGGCTCCGTTTGGGGTCGGAGCTTTGTCAGCTTCAAAAAGTACGTTGCGCCCGGCGGTCTCATCTGGCGGCTCCTCCACATCCCCCTTTGCATCCTCCCTCTCATAGACTGGAGCGCCAACGCAAAGCTCACCATCATCCTGATCTTCAGCGGAATCGCCTCGCTGGTAGTCAACATGGTCAACCCGATTTACGGAGACTGGCTAGCCCGCCTCGTCCCCGACTCCCAGCGCGGAGCCTTTTATGGCAAACGAAACTCCCTCAACGCCGCCATCGGAACCGGAACCGGTCTCCTCGGCGGACTCCTTGTCGACACTCTCAAGCGAGCCAATCTCGGCGAAAAAAGCTATTCTGCCGTCTTCGTCCTTGGCCTCATCCTCAGCTTCGTCAGCATGCACTTCTTCATGCAAATGTCCGATGTGCAGCGCGAGGAGCCGATCAAGGCGAATGTCCAAGAAACCGTCCACGCTCTCGTCTCGCCGTTTAAAAACAAGCAGTTCGTCCGCGTCATCCTCTTCCTTTTCGTGTTCATTGCTGGCCAATCCTTCGCCGGAAATCTCTGGGCGGCCTACGCCTTCGAGAGCCTGAAATTCGACCAAACCCACGTCCAATTTCTTGGCCTTTTCCATGCCGCCGGGAACATCTCGATGTCCAAGTTCTGGGGCTTCCTCTCTGACAAGTACGGCAACAAGCCGATCCTCGGCCTGGTCGGAATGGGGATGCTCCTCACCCCCACCGCTTGGCTTTTCACCCAGCCCGGCGCGGACCACATGACCTTCAATATGGTGCTTCTCTACAGTTGTCATATCATGATGGGAATGGTGTTCAGCGGCGTCGCCCTCTGCCAGTACAACATCATATTCTCGACCTCCCCGCCCGAAGAGCGATCGACCTACTTGGGCTCCGCAATGGCAATTCAGTCGATCGCCGGTGCAGTTCCGCCGCTCCTGGGTGCGGCAATGCTCAGCTTTTTCCGCACCGGACACCAAGCCGACGTAGCCTACAAACTGACCTTCATCTGCGCAGTCGCAATCCGCTTCATCGCCCTCCTGCTGTTGGTGCCGGTTAAAGAAGACGGTAGCCGCTCCTTCCGCGAAACGGTCGAAAACCTTAAGAGCGTCACCCCCAAGGGCCTCCGGGCAATGAAAACCTTTACCCAAAGCGGCGACGCCGAAGAGCGCGAGCATGCGATCCAAAAAATCGCCGGTCAAGGTTTCGCCCTCGCCTCCGACGAACTCATCAAAGCCCTCCATGATCCGTCGCCAAGGGTGCGCCGTCAGGCGGCCTCAGCGTTGGGTCGATTAGGCGATCAGTCCGCGGTTCAAGAACTCATCCACCAACTTCGCGAGCATCCTGATTTGGTCGAAGAAGAAACCGTTGAGGCTCTGGGCGACCTCGGCGACCCCGCCGCCATTCCCGAGCTCATCAAAGTCCTTGACGCCCCCCGCTCCGTGCTCCGCCGCGCCGCTGCTCGCTCCATCGCCCAACTACCCGGCGCGGGCGAGAACCGCGCTGCCGTGGACGCCCTCATCCAAGCCGCCGAAAATCCCTCCGACCCCGATCTCAGACGCTCCGCTCTCCAAGCTCTAAGAAACCTCGAAGCCCCCGGCATCGCTGCGACCATCGGCCACGCCCTCACCGACAAACACCCCTCCGTCCGCATCGCCGCCGCCGAAGCTGCTGGTGAACTTGAGCTCAAAGAAACTGCTGATGCCTGCCGCGCCTCGCTGGTTCTGTACGACGACGAAGGCTGCGCCGAAGTCGCCTACGCCCTCGGCGTCAACGGGACTCTGGAGGATGTCCCGAGGATTCTGGAGGTCGCCAAAAGCTGCGTTTCCATGACCACCCGCCGCCGCTGCCTCCTCGGTGTCGCCCGAATCTATGGCGTCGAAAGCCAGTGCTACCGCGCCCTGATGAGCACCGGAATGGAGCGCGACCAGCTCATGATCACCCTCCTCACCGTCAGCGGAAAACGCTCCAAGCACGCAAACACCGCCCTCGAAGCCCACGCCAACGGACATGAATCCATGGCGATCAAAGCCCTCTCCCTAGGCAAAGACGCCGCAATCCTCGCCGACTTTGACCTTCCCGAACTGTTCGTGGTCGCCGCAGTGGTGTACTCGGAGCGGATGTCCACTAGAACCGGACGCTAGCCTCCATTCGCGAGAAAGCAGGGATGAGCCATCGTCCAATCAGTCTGTTTACTGCTATATAATAAGTCTTGTACGTACTATGAAGCCCGAACCATTCAAGGATCGTATTGGCTTATCCCATGCGAATAAGTTTGCAATGTGGGGTTGGTACTACTGTTTTCTGGCAGAGTTTTGGGCGGGCTATTTCGCACGACCTTGGGATTTTGTTGTCGCGGGGCTTCCCACTCTGTTTTTGAGTTACCTCGGTGCGCGTGCCTCCCAAGATATGGAGAGTATCGAGACGACCCGATTCTTGTTTCGAACAAGCCGCCACGTTCAGACCGTACTTGTGGTCGGCGCCGTTGGGTTGGTTTTGGCAGGCATTTGGTGGTCAAACTGGCAAATCAAGGGCAACGATTTTGGCTACATAAACTACTTATTGGTTAGCGTCACTGGCAGCATCGCTGGTCTGGTCTTAGCGACCTTCGGTGCTCTGGTTGACCCCAGGCCGAGCACGATTCCGCTGGATGACCGGCCAACTGATCCAACAGAACCCAAAGGCCGCCCAGCCCCGATCATTCCGAAGTTGCCAACCATGGACGCCTCCGGAACGATGACCCTTCCGCGAGAGGAATGACCTACGACGATTTCGCCGCCATCGCTTTAGCCCTTCCTGATGTGGAGGAAAAAGTAGGACGTCACGAGATTGACCTGCACCGAAATGGCCGCCACATCGCCCGGCTCCGAGACAAAGGCACCACCCTCGCCATCCGTGTCCCCTGGGAACTTCACGACGAACTACTCGGCACCGAAGGAACCAAGTTCTTCAAGACCGATCATTACAAGCGCTATCCGTATGTACTGATCAAAGTGGAAGATCTCACCTTGGCTGAGGCAATGCCCCTCATCGAGCAATCATACAAAGTTGCTCCGAACCCTCTACCACTTCGATAGCCTGATGTTTTTTCGTAAGCCCAGAACCGTCAAGGTAGCAGTGACTCCGATCTTCTGCGATCACGGTTTTGCCCAGATTTTCGGCAGGTCGGCAGAGGTTTTCGAACTCTCGCCAGAAGAATGGGAACGGATTTGCTTGTCTCCAGATGCACCACTACGCCCTGAAGTCATGTGTTCGTTGCGAGAACTCAAGTCAGGAACCGAGCGACTTGTAGGAGAAGAAGATGTGAAAGTCCTGTTTCCCCAATACATCCGAGAGCATCGAAAGCGCATTCGGGAGCAGGAGCTAGGAGAAGTCAGGGTCGATTCGCTTAGCCCTACTCGGTGGCAGGTCAGTATATACGAAGCACAAGGCGAAGCTCGGTTTAGGAAAGCGCACGGCGAATCAGTTCGTGGACGACGATGTGTCGGAGCAACTATTCGGCAAGAAAGAATTCTCTGGGGAGTGATCAACCTAGAACAAGAAAGCCCTTTCTTATCAGAACTTGTAGATTTTTTGGACTATCGGAGGCCAACAAATAACTCTACACCAGTTTGCATCGAACTGAAATTTGAGCATGGAGCAACGTTCTGCATAGAAGTCGACTTCAGCGACTTTGAGCGAGAGAAACCCGGCCTTCTCGGTCGAATCCTCGCTTACTAGCTCGAAACAGAATCGTCAGCTCTCTTCAGCACGTAACCGCCGCTCGAACCAGAACGCACCGAACGGCACGTTCCCCGCAACAAATCCGAGGATCACCTTGCTCAGTGGCCACTTATCGGCCATCCAAACCCGAAGCAGACAGATGAGAAAAACCAGGAAAAGAAGACCGTGCAAAGTGCCGACAACCCGGACCGCCTCCGGAATATGGGCGATGTACTTCAATGGCATCGCCACAAAGTAAAGCAGAATCGCCGAAATTCCCTCGACAATCGAAATCTTGCGAAATGCGTCCAACGCGCTCATTCAAACGAGTTTACTGAACCGAAAACCGTAAACCGAGAACTGCAAACCCAATTCCAGCGTCATACTAAATGTATAACTGGGGGCGTCAGGGTTCGACAGGACTGAAGCGACTCACCGTTGCGAGCCGTGGATTCTCGTTGGCCACGTAAAAAACGAGAAAAAAATAACTGCAAACAACAACTTTGCATTCGCAGCCTAAGTAGCCGCGCATGAGCCAGTTCTGAGCCAGTAAGAACTGATCCTCGTGTAGCCAAATCTGGATCGCTAGGGCGAGCTTCTGTTCGTAGCAGACCCGGCTAAACAAAACCGAACTAAGGGTGCGCTAGGCGGTCTCGGCAGAGGCGCACTTCGAAAATCCAAACTGAGAAGACGCTCGTGGTAACGCTGGGAAGGCGGTTTTGGAAGGGAGTTCAATTCTCCCCGCCTCCACCAGTTTATGTTGTTTAGGTCTTTCGCCAATTCACGAACTTCCCACCCCCATCCGGCGTTCAAATAAGTGTGAAGCAAACTGCCAAGCGAGTTCGGGTGTCGTTGGATTCTCCCACGACGAAAAAGGAGATGATTCTGCCGTTCTTCGTAGTGCCCGAAGCTGGCGACGACATTGTCCTCTTCGGCTCCCACTGGGATGTGCAGGCCCACAAAGTCAGCCAAAAACCCGATGATCAAGGCTGCAACCACTCCGTCCAACTCCGCCTTGCGAGCTAGGCCTTTTCAGCGCAATTCAGCGACTGTGACCCAAGTCACATCCCCCCGCTAGACCCCGCCTGTACAGTGTTTCCAATACCCTCGCCGGTATAGGAAACACATGAAACTCAAACAGACAAAATCGTCCATCCCAGCAGTTGGCCTAGCTCTCGCTTTCGCTCTTTCCGCTGGAGTCCTCGCCCAGAACTCTGGTCAAGCCAAACCGAGCCAAGAGCAGGGCTACACCAGAGAAAATCCATTTGAATTCTCCGCTTTGGCGAGCAAGAACATTACGTTCAACGGTAAGCCTGCGATCCGAACCGACAGCCAGGACGCGGCGATGCAGAGCCAATTTGAAGTTGCCGACAAGGCATTCGCTAACGCAAAGAGTTCTGCCGCTCCACCCTACTTCAAGACGGTTTTTTACGCCGGCTACGGCGATAAGAACCAGCGTCCAAACCAAGCAGAGGACGTTGCCACTAACCACGGGCCCTGGCCAAGTTCGCCCACGATTAACCCTTCGTTCGAAGCCCAATCCGACTCAATATGGCCAAATTCGACAGTGATGGCCGTCAGGATGAACCTCACGGGATATCCGGTGTTTAACCCGGCAAAGGTGCGGGAAGCAAGTCTCAAGATCGACATATTCTTCGACCCGACTCGCGCACAGGGTTCTAGCGCCCTCTACGCATGGGATGATCAGACGAGTAATCCCATTCCCTTAATGCTACCAACGCAATGGAATTTGTTCCGGAACCGAGCCGCGTCCATGTTTGGTGGTCAAGCCCGATGGATATCGGTAGTACTCGACTTGACACCCTCGAATCCGCTCCCCGTTGCCTATATGTATGACATTAATAGCTTTGGAAACCCCATTGCGAATCGCTGGATGGGGCCCTTTACGAGCTTCCCAGCCGCATCTCGGAGCAGCCTTTTGCAGGCAGCGGCGAACGGCAACTTACAACTATATGCGCTCCCCCATCTCCCTGTCAGCCATGCAGAACTGGTCATCAAAGAATCGTTCTGACCTGAGCGAACTTACAACCTATGGCTCAGGTCCCACCTGAGCCAAGAGTCACCTTCCCGGAGCAAACAATGTTGTCCGCATCAACGATCCTCTTCACCCTCCTCGTAACAAAGTCACAGAAAGGTCAGCCAAAGCCACCTAAATCCCAACCGCCGCCCATCCAAGTCCCTTGGCAAGGCCCCAAACGGCTCATCCAAATGGGGGCCTTCGAGCTAAAAACAACCCGAATCACCAGCGGACAAGGCGGCGTCTCCTTCTCTGCCTCCTCCGGAAATGTCTCGGGCGGTGGAGCCTCTTCTGGCCCGCAATCTCTCGATATCGCCGACCCAATGGTGTTCAGCGCCGGAGTGGCAGACATTGCCAAAACCGAGTTCGCCGCGTTCCGAGGATTCGATCTCATCGAACCCGCCCCACCTGGCCAAGATGGCACCAACTCAACTCCGCCCGAACGCCTCCCTAGGCCCCAATTCATCCTCAACGCCACGATCTCGGACATTACAGTCCGAACAAAGTCAGGCGGAATTCGAATCGGCCCCATCGGCGGCGGCAAAGAGAGATTTTCCAACAAGGTCGTCATCGAAATGCGCTTCATCGACCCCGAAACCCGAGTGATCATGGTCGGATGCAAGGCAACTGGCGAGAAATTTTCGGAAGCAAACACAATGGCAGTCTTGGCAGACAGCGCCTTCGGCGAAGTCCCCGTTGCCAGCTTCGGCGAGTTTCAGGAGAGTCCCCTCGGCGAAGCCACCCGAGCCGCCCTTCAAGACGGACTCAAGCAGCTCTGCGCCGAACTGATGAAACTCGGCTGGACCAGCGAAGTGATCGACATTCAAGAAGCCGACGGAGTCAAAACGGCACTCTTCGAAGTCGTCGAAGGCCTAAAAGTCGGCGACATCATCGAATCCATCACGCCCGGACGCATCATTAGAGACCCCAAATCGGGACGTAGGCTCGGCGAGACAAAAGCCCAAATCCTCGGTCAGCTCAAAGTGACGGCGATCAACGGAAGCCTGGTCGAAGCCATCGGCATTGACGGATTCGTCCCTGAAGTCGGACACATCATCCGACCCAAGCCAACAGTAAAACAAAAATGACGATCGTAGGTACAATCGCGCCTATATACCTTCCTGCACACCGACCTCGAAGGCAGTAGTGCCGCGTGGGATATTGACCCCCAAAAGGCGAAGTCCGAAATCGCCCGCCTGTTCCAGCGCACCGAAACCGCAACCTTCAAGGCGGGCGGACGAGTCTACAAAAAGCGGGGCGATGGTCAAGCCGCCGTCTTCCAAAACAGCGACGATGCCCTCAACGCGATCCACGACCTTGCCAACGACCCAAACGCCGTCGAACTGCTCCCTCGGCTCCGACTCGTTCTCCACTGCGGCGAGGCCGAAGACCTCGGCGACGAGTTCTTAGGTGCCTGCCTCAATGTCGTTGGCCGACTGCTCGACGCCGCTCACCCCGGCCAAATCCTCGCCACCGACGAGTTTTTGCGTACGTGCAAAAATCCACCGGGTTCTGCTGAGCTCGATAAGCTAAGGCTCCGAGGCATCGCCTCGCCAATTCGAGTCTTCCAACTCAATCTCGGCGGATCGCAAACGGAGTTCCCGCCCCTGAGGGGTTCCGCCCCGCCGACCAATCTTCCCCGGCTCCCCGCCGACTTCTTCGGGCGCAAGTCCGAACTCAACGACTTGACCAAGCTGATTATCGAAAAAAAGCTTCCCCTAGTCACCGTGCGCGGGTTCGGTGGAGTCGGCAAAACCACCCTCGCCACTCAGTTCGCCCACAACGTATCAGACCACTTCCAAAACCGGATCTGGTGGGTCAGAGCCGATCACGCATTTTCCGCCGAACACCTCCTTGAGCAAATCTGTCACGCCCTCCGGTTCGAGCAAAACGCGACGGAACTCCTCGGTGCCCTCCCCGACATCTGCCAAAAACCAAGTCTCCTCGTCTTCGATTGCTTTGAATCAGCCGTAGAATTCGGAAGTGTAGTCACCGAAATACTGGAAGCCGCGCCCCAACTTCAGGCCGTCGTCACCAGCCGAAGACGGCTAGAACTCGACCAAGAATACGTCCTCGAACTTGGCGGAATCGTCAACACCACCAGCCTAAGACCCAACTGGGAGCCGGGCTTCTCCCTCTTCGAGCGCGCAGCCAACCGAGCAAGTACTGGATTCAAACTCGGCGTGGCAGATCGCCCCCAGATCAAGTCCATCATCACCCGTGTCGACGCAATCCCCCTTGCGATCCAGCTCTGCGCGGGGAGGGTCAACCACATGACCCTCGCGCAAATCGATTCACAACTCGCCAAGAACCTTCTCGCAACCCTCAACCGAACCACCACAACCACCGACCGCCACGGAAGCATGTCCACCGTCATTCAGGCATCCTTCGACCTGCTCAGCGAAGGCGAACGGGAACTCCTCGCAATGCTCGCGGCATTCCGCAAAGGCTTCGATCTCGAAATTGCCAAACAAGTCACCCAGTACCGCAACTTCTTCGACACCTTCGGAGCACTCACAAACGCCTCCATGATCTCGCGGCAGACGGATGGCACGACCCAACGCTTCCGCCTCCTCGACCCCGTCATCGAGTTCATCCGCGGGGTCGTCGCCCTCCTCCCAAGCCACCATTTTCAGCGGAGATTTTGCCATCACTACGAGGCGTGGGCAATCAAAATGTCCAGTACAACCGACCGACAGGACTCGCTCACCAACGAAGTCGGAAACCTCGTCTCAGCCATCGAGTGGATGTGGTCAACCCCAGAACTGACCCCGAACGACGAGTTCGTCAACCGAGTCCCACGGTTCCTCTACGACAACGGCTTCCTCTTCGAGTTCGACCTGCTTGTCGAAAGGATTCTCGGATTCCACCACTTCACAGGCGTTGAGGCAAAAGCGGACGTGTACTCACTGGTCGCTGTTCGACACCGAACAGGCAAAAACTTGGAAGAAATGCGAACCGCGCTGAAACAGCGGTGGGAGTTGTTAAGGCCCCTACCGATTACAGGCCGAACCATTGATGCTCTTGGAGAAATCTGCGTCGCCGCCTGCGAGCATCAGCACTCAGACTCAATAGACCTAGACCGTCTGTTGGATGAGTTTACGCTCACGCGCTCACAGTCGAGCGACGGCGAACTGCCCAGAAACTTGGATTGGGATGCCGTTGAGCTGAACCTCCTTTTCAACTGCCGACGTACCGCCGACGCTCTCATGCTGGCCTCTGAGCTCATCACACGACTCAAAACACTGGAGCCTAAATA
Organism: Fimbriimonas sp.; assembly: GCA_965248555.1. Classification (GTDB taxonomy): domain Bacteria; phylum Armatimonadota; class Fimbriimonadia; order Fimbriimonadales; family Fimbriimonadaceae; genus Fimbriimonas. The sequence continues at coordinate 2,193,896 of CBDFJP010000002.1, forward strand.
CTTCGGCTTTGCCTCCCGAATCACTGCCGAAATCTCACTACAAAGCGGCCAATTCCAAAACTCCGTCGCCATGTACACACGGCTCGCTCATAGCACCCAACCCCACTCACAGGCCGTCGGAATCTATGGCCTAGGGAAGTGTTCTGTAGCAATGGAAAAGTGGGAAGTTGCTACATTGTGCGTCGCGAGCCTCTACTCCTTCGAGCGCTCCGAAGCCCCCCGAGCCCATGCCTTCGCCGCAGACCTGAATAGGCTACTGCCACACTCTCCTAGTCGCGCCGAACCCATCCAAGACCCGGAAGATCGCGCAATGATCGTCTCCACAATTTTGGACTGTTTGCAGAATTGTGATCACGATCACACACAGGAATATACCAATCCCTTATAGTTATGAGCATGGGAAGAAACAATCCAATCAAACGCAAAGAGATCAAACCAGGACCACGGCCTCGCCGAATCGTGGAGCCCCTCGGAATCGGCACATTCGTCACTCTCGATTACGGCGTTAACGTGCAGAGTCGCAACGAGTACGCCGTCATGCTACTCTCCGACAACTGGGCCTCCCTCCGGGACCTCCTCTACGATCCCCAGGCGTTCGTCGACGCCTGGAGACAGCGCTACACATGGACGCCAACGATGACATTCGAGTCGGGTACTTCCACGAAGTCAATGCCAGACTGGAAGCTAGTCGGACCAATCACGATTCAAATCGAACCTCTCACTGTTCCCACTCCTTCAAACCTTCTCCTTCTCAGTGGGCTAACTTCGATGTATCCCGAGCTCAAAACTGTGATTGCTGCCGGCGCACTAGGTAATCAGGACTTCGCCGCTAAACTGACCAAAGCGCTTGTTCCCGCAGCTCCCTCTGCCCCTCGAGTCCGAAGGAGCAATCCAATGAACCTCGCACCAATGAGGGCTGCAAACCCAGTCACGCTCGATTCGTGCACGACCGAACCGCCGCCAAAGCCGCTCGCGTACATTGTCGAGTTTGCCGTGCTTACCCGGATCATGACAATCAAGTATGTTCCTCAGCCCGAAACTTCGCCACGCTGGTTCGAAGCCATCGGAACGTTCGAGCAGCAACGAGGCAATCCTTCTGCGAAGACCAAAGATGATTTCACTGGAATCAATTTGAACAATGTCGCAGGAACGGACCTCACGTTCATGCACTTCGACATCGCGTTCGACGAGCTAGTACGGCCCCATACCCATGACGATGTATCAAGACGACGGGCAGATTTTGTCATGAGCTATCTTGAGAAGTTCGACTTCTTTATGGCGATGAAGCGCCCCTCTGACGTAGCAACTCTCGCAACCCTCAAACCCGATGACAACAACCACGTTTTGGACCAACCGGGCTACACAAATCCGTATCCGATTACGAAGCTCAAAATGATTGGTAATCAAAGAGGCCCCAGTGTCACCATTGACTCGGTTTACTCGCCTACAGACCCGCAACTTCAGAAAGTAGCACCTCCCTTCATTTGTGTTCTCGGCGTTACGGTGCCGGTCACGGATGCAAATGGAAATGTCATCTATGATTCGAACGGTAATGTGAATGAGTGGACAACTAATGGGGTGATCGTCAAGTCTTACCAGGCCCCCGCCTAACCCAATGGCTGAAAACGCACAGTACCTCGCCAAAGTTGATCTATTCGCGAGCCTCCCGGCGGAGCGATTAGATCAACTTGGCGCTCTCTGCACCCGGACCAAACTCGCCCCCCAAGAGATTCTCTTGCGTGAAGGCGACCCGGGAAGCACCCTCTATTTCATTATCGGCGGAGTCCTGAGGGTCGAGCGATACACCGCCCGAGGCGGTGTGGTCCACCTAGCCATGCGCAGTGCCGGGGACACCATCGGCGAACTCTCGATCCTCACCGACGGCTACCGCTCAGCCTACGTCGTCGCCCACACCTCCGCCAAACTCCTCGTCATGGAGCGCGCCGCGTTCCTAAAGTACGCTCTGACTGAACCCGAGGTCACCCTCGCCCTCCTCGCCCGCCTCGCCGAGCGCGTCAAAGAAGCCTCGGAACTGGTCGTCTCCCGATCCGCCGCTTCCGTGGAGGACCGAATCCTCCAACTCATGCTCTCCATGGTCGACTCTGAAGGCGAAATCACCCTCAAAGAGTCCCAAGCCGAACTCGCAAACCGAATCGGCTGTTCCCGAGAAGCCCTCAGCCGCGCCATCGCAAAACTCGTCGACGACCGCCGCCTAGACCGCCTCAGCCCAAAAACCTACCGATGGACTGCAGTCTAGGAAGAGACTTGAGATATTCACCGGTATCCGTTCGCACGAGTGAGCATGGATTCGGTATTGACAAACAATTACTGTGGCGCCTCCGAAGACCCTCAAACCCCCGACGCCCTCCTTTACCAGTCTGGAGATCGTTGGTGCCTCGTAAAAGGTTGAGCCATATGGCTCAGCGACTCGGTGGCCGAGATCGTTCAAGAGAATCACGACGACGTTTGGCGGCAGCTTTGGGTCGCGTGGAAGAATGCCAAGTGGCGTGCGTAAGGGCGGAGAGAAGTGATCAATTTGGTTTCTCGTTGGGAACATTGATGACGCACCGGAATCCGGTGTGGCAGAGTCCGGTATCGGGAGAACTTTTCATTCGGGCAGACACCCGGTAGCCAGAGCAGTAGCACTCGGCGCACAGGAACGAACCACCTCGTACCACTCGCTTGACCATGCCGGGCTCGTCGGGATCGAACGAATCTTGTGGACCAGCGGGGTTGATTTTCGAGGCGGTTTTGTATGCGTCAGGGCGGTAGAAGTCAAGGCACCATTCCCACACGTTTCCGCTCATGTCGGACAGTCCGTAGCCGTTTTTGGGAAACGAACCGACGGGCGATGTGGTGGCGAACCCATCGGTGTTGTCATTTTTGGTCGGAAATGCCCCCTGCCAGAAGTTTGCTCTCGGCTTCCCTTCCTCGACAGGTGTGTCGCCCCAGGCGTACCGATTCGAGTCCTTACCGCCTTTGGCGGCTCGCTCGAACTGAGCTTCGGTGGGGAGAGATTTCTTTGCCCACTTAGCATATGCCATCGCATCATCCCAACAGACTTGGACGACAGGGTGATTCATCCGTTTTTCGATGTTTGAATCGGGTCCCTCAGGATGCAGCCAACTGGCTCCAGGGACATACTTCCACCCTTCACCTTCGGCGAAAACGAGGGAACCGGGAACGAGGCTAGCGGCGGGGACTCCGGGGAAGTCTTTGGCGTCGGGCGTCTTTTCGGCGACTGTTTTGTACCCGGTGACATCAACAAACTCCTTGAACTGTTGATTTGTGACTTCGTGGATGTCGATCCAGAAGGGGTCGAGTTGAATCGTTTGGACGGGCTCTTCGTCTGCTCGTCCAGCTTCGGAGCCGAGGGTGAACCCGCCAGCCGGAATGAGGACCATCCCTTCAGGGCTCGGGCTTGGGCCGGCAGCTACTGGCTTCGGTTGGCAACCAGCCACGAACAACCTGCAAACGCAGGCCAAGGAAATAGCTCCAAGCGCGAGGAGTCGGTTGCTCAACGTCGGAATTCTGACACTTCCAGCGGAGATTGAGGGTGAATACATAAGAAATATTCGTTGTTGCTGCTGAGTGCCCAGGTGAGAATTCGTCCGAGATCGACTGAGAAGGTCCGGCAATTTGTCTCGCAACAGCCAGGTTCTTCTCAAGGTTTAGTTTGTTCCAGGTACCAGCAAAATTGCATCTCGAATGTCATCCTCAACCACTTCAAATTGCAGCACAAAGGTGCTTCACCCCTCTGCCTCAAAGTAGGATACAAACCAATGCTCACTTCGTTTCTCGTTTTCGGCTCCTGCTTTCTGGCGGTTCCCCGGGGCAAGGAAACCCCCAATGTTGTTTTCATCATGGCGGATGATATTGGCTATGGTGACTTGAGCTGTTACGGCTCAAAGGCGATCAAGACGCCAAACATTGACCGACTTGCCAAGGCTGGCATTCGCTTTACCGATGCACACTCGGCGGCGACGGTATGCACTCCCTCGCGATATTCGCTGCTATCTGGCGAATACTCCTTTCGAAACAAAGGAAGCGCAAGCATCCTGAACTCGGATGCACCACTGGCGTTTCGTCCGGGGCAATCGACTTGGCCGAAAATGATGCAAATAGCTGGTTACCGAACCGCAGTCGTAGGCAAATGGCACCTTGGCTTAGGAGAATCTGCGCCAGATTTCAGCCAGCCCATCTTAGTCGGTCCAAACACGGTCGGCTTCGATGAGAGCTTTATCATGCCCTCGACGGGCGATCGAGTGCCGACCGTTTTTGTCGAAAATGGCCGAGTTGCGAATTGGGATCCATTGGATCCGATTGAGTACAGCTTCTCAAAAAGGGTAGGAAACGAGCCCACCGGCATAAGCTCGGCCGATGGCTTGAAGCTCAAGCCCTTGAACGGTCACTTCGGTACGGTTGTGAACGGAGTAAGCCGAATCGGCTGGATGTCTGGCGGAAAGAAAGCTCGTTGGATCGACGAAGATATCGCCGATGTCCTAACGGCTCGCGCGGTGGACTTCATCAAGTCGAACCGCAACCGTCCGTTTTTCCTATATTTCGCGACAAACGACGCTCACGCGCCCCTGTTGCCCAACCAGCGGTTTGTGGGTAAAAGTCAGGCAGGGATTCGGGGCGACGCGATTCAAGAATTCGACTGGTCCGTTGGCCAGATCATGAAAACGGTGGCTGATGAGAAGCTGACAAAAAACACCATCATCATCGTGAGCTCGGACAACGGTGCGGCCAAGACCGACGGCTATGATGACCCTCGGGATAAGCCCTACACACACTCACCCAACGGAATTCTGCGCGGACAAAAGTATGATCTCTACGAAGGTGGACATCGCGTTCCTTTAATTGTAAGCTGGCCCGCCAAGACGCCGAAAGGAGTCACTTCTGATGCCTTGGTTGCGCAGATCGACTTTTTTGCTTCGACGGCAAACCTGCTTGGAGTGAACTTGCCCGCAACGCAGGTACCTGATAGCATGAACATGGCAACAACGCTGTTCGGTGGAGGCAAAACAAGTCGTCCCGGGCTGGTCCATCACCGTGGCGTCGCCACGCCGGACTTAGCTTTCCGCGAAGGAAACTATGTCCTCATCGAGCGCAAAACCAAGCTGGAGCTTTATGACCTGACCAATGACCCGTCTCAGAAGACCGACTTGGCGGCCTCGATGCCCGAAAAGGCTCAGCAGATGAAGTTGAAACTTGCGGAGGTTCGCGCCGGAAGCTAACTATTGTGCGGACATATGGACTGGATCCCTGATCGAGCCGAGTCTTTAGCTTTAGTCTCCCATCCAATAGCCATCTTTCGTGCATTGAACCCCGGCCAGGTTGTTGATCTCCCAAGGATCACGGTGCACATTGTAAAGTTGTTCCGCTGGCTTCACCGGCGCAAAGTAGAGGCTTTGGCCTGGGTTGAGCTCCCCCTTACGATATGCCTGCAGCATCGGCCTGGGGTGAGGATGGACGGAGGGTGCGTATCCCGACAACTGATAGCCGACATCAGGTATAAAGTTGCGGACGCCCTTGTGCTCCTTCGTCGGAACGCAATAGATTGCGTCCCACTTCTCTTCGCTACGGCCCCGAGCCGCCGCAAAGAAAGCTCTTCCCAAATACTTGGTGTCAATCAGTGCCTGACCATCAATATGCGGGGAAATCTCTCCCAATGCCAACTTAGCGATTCCCGCCGTGACATCCAGAATGGACGCACAGAACTTGGCGGCCCCGGAGGGACTCGAACCCCCGACGCCCTCCTTAGGACTGAAGAAAATTAGGTTGGAAAATTCTGATTTGAATCTACCGACGTCTCTGGACGTCTCCTGATTTCGCTGGGCATTGAGAGACCTATTGAGAGACCTTGCCTCTTTCCAAGCAACTTCCGAAAAGTCTCTCAATGTGGACTGAGTTTAACTAACCTAATGGTCTCTCAGTTCACCCCCGATGAATTACTGGAACCTTCAGGTATTATAGACAAATTGAGGCTCGCTAAACTACTCCTTCTAATTGCAGTTGCGCTGCTCCAAGTCCACTTTTGTGGTCCCGTCTTCCGTATGTACGACGGGTCGTTGTGTTCAACCTGTCCAACTCTGGTGGACAGAATTGACCCGCAGATCATTCCAAGTGAAGTTTCTACCGAGGAGCATGGTGATTGTCACGATTGCTGTCAGCTCACAAAGTGCTCGGATAGCGATGAGAAGCAAGACGTTGCGAGTGTAGCCACACCGCATTCGTTTCTCCTCGATATGCCTTGTCAAGCCGTGCAAGTTTCCATCCCGGATTGGCCTCTACTGTTTTGTGTTCCACACTACGAACCTGGCGCGCCAGCTACGGGACCGCCAAGCCAACTCTCCGCTCGTGCTCCGCCACTCTCCGCTCAATCGACGTCCGCTGGACGTGCAGACTTGATCGCCTAATGTAGACCTTCTCTTCTTACTCCAGCCCGATTCTGAGCAGGAGTATTCATTGAAGAACCATTTATTCATCCCCCTTCTCATGGCAGCCACCGTTTGCCATGCTCAATCACCCATTAGCGCGAGCGATGCGCTCAGATTGGCAAACACTAATCGACCAGCATTGAAGGCAGCTCGACTTAACATCGAGCAGGCGAAGTCCAGTGCTAAGGCGATCGGAGCGCTTTCTCCGACGATGCTGTTTCTGGGAGCATCGAGCCGAAGCGAGCTTGGTCCGAACGATCAAGATCTCCAACTATCGCAACCGCTTGATCTCTTTGGCAAGCGAAGAGCGATAAAGCAAGTCGGCGGGGCGAACGTGCAGCTTGCAATTGCCGAATATTCGTCGCTTGCCTCCGGACTCCAAAATGACGTGCTGACCGCGTACTCACAGGCCGTTGCCGCGCAACACCAAAAGGAAGTTTCCGATGAGTTGCTAAGTCTGGCCGAAGGATTTCTAAAGGCCACAAAGCGACGTTTTGACGAAGGCAAAGTCGCAGAAACTCAGGTGACCCGAGCTACGATAGAGCTTGAACGTGCTAGGCAAGCCACTGAGCTGAGTGCCTCTGATCTCAAAGCATCACTTGAGACCCTCGCGGGTCAGTTGGGGACAGATGCATCCAAGATTGTGATTCAGTTAGATGCGAAGATCGAGCCGTTGGTGAACCCTGGAGTCGATCGCAGACCTGACCTCCTCATTCTGCAGTCTCAAATCCAGATCGCCGAAGCGGAGGCCGGAGTTGCTCGAAATTCTTCTCTGCCAGACTTCAACGCCATGATCGTGAGGTCACCATTTAACAGCGACCCCGGCTACTTTGGTGGGAGACTCCAACTCAGCTGGGCGATTGGTGACAATGGTCGAGCGAGAAATGAGACTGCGGCCGCAAGGAAGCGCTCGGAAGCCGCTCGTAAGCTACTCGAAGATGCAACGCAAACCGCAAAGGCTGAACTGAAAGCGGCCGAGATAGCCGTGGATGCCCGGCAGAGCAGAATCGCCCGATACGAGACCATATTGGTGTCTGCAAGGGACTTGGTTGCCAAGTCTCAGAAAGGATATTCGGAAGGGTTTGGAACCCAAATCGACGTACTTGAGGCCACTCGCGCCCTCCGCGAAGTTGAACATGAGTTGGTGGAAGCAAGGCAACAACTCTCGCTTGCCGTGATTGCCCAGTACCGGGCCTCCGGATTCCTTGCCGAGGTGCTTAAATGAAAAGGCTCTTAATTCCAATCGTCATATGCTCTTTACTCATCGGGTGCGGAAAGCCCACTACTGAGGCGGCAAAGGACGAACACGGCCATGAAGAAGCTGGCCATGTGGAAGGAGAAGCGGCTCACCAGGAAGGCAAGGAAGGCGAGGAGGGACACGTCGAAGGACAGGTCAAACTCTCCCCGGACGGGTTAAAGCTTGCAGGCGTTGAGACGTTCACGGCTCAGACTCGCGAGATTCAGGATTCGCTTAGAATTCCAGGAACGGTGATGAGCACTACCAGAGGGCGAGCTGTAGTCACCCCTCCGATTGCTGGGCGAGTCGCTTCAATCTCAGTACAACTCGGTGAAAGCGTTAGGCAAGGTCAAACGCTTGCGATATTGGAATCACCGGAGCTTGCTCTATCATGGGCGAGTATCGCCGAGGCCACCAAAATGCGGGACTCTGCTAACTCAGATCTCAAACAGTCCAAGGCCGAAGTTGAACTCTCTCTTGCCAAGCTCAGTGCCTCCAGAGTCAGCCTGACCCGGCAACGAGACCTCGCGAAAGCCGGAGCTTTTAGCCAAGCTCCGGTTCAGCAGGCCCAGAATGAACTCAACGAAGCTCAAAGTGAGCTGCTCAGTGTTCAAAAGGAGCAAGCGAGCCACGCTGAACAACTACGACGACTTGAGAACCTCTTCAAAGACGGAATCGTCTCAAAGTCTGAACTTGAGGCAGCCAAGCTTGAACTCCAGCAAGACCAAATCCGCCTGGACCGAACAAAAGCGAAAATTGAGAATGCGAAGGCAACCTATGACCGAGAACGAAACATCGCGTCCCGGGGTCTTCTTAATGCCAAAGAACTTCAAACCGCAGAGGCAGAAGTGCGGTCAAGTCAACTGGAACTTGACCGGGCGAGACTCAGAGTGCGAGCCGCTGAATCCGCTTTGACCAGCGCGAACAAAACAATCGCAAACACTCAGGCGGTGTACAGATCAAACGTCGGAACGGGCGGGGGATCGGTCGGCAGGGTCGCACTTGTTGCCCCAATCTCCGGAACGATTACTCACCTAGATGTCACCCGTGGACAAGCGGTTGACCGGACACAAGTTCTCTTAGAAGTCGAAAACCTTCAGTCAGTTTGGGTCACGGCCAATGTCCCAGAACAGGACTCGGCAAAGGTTCGGAAAGGCTCGATGGTGCAGGTCACGGTTGCATCGTTGCCAGGCCAGGTGTTTGAAGGGGTTGTTCAAGTGGTTGGCTCTAGGGTCGATCCAAAGACGAGGTCAATTCCGACACAGTGTCTCATTGCGGGCGCGGCGGGACGACTCAAGCCGGATATGTTTGCCACGATCCGGCTGGGCGTGGGTTCAACCGTTCGCGCGATTGTTGTGCCAAAGTCGGCGATCCTCACGGAAGACAAGAAATCGTTCGTGTTTGTCAAAGACGGCGATGCCTTCGACAAGCATGAAGTAGAACTCGGCCAGGAAGATGGCGATATGGTCGCGATCCTCTCTGGAATCAAAGCCGGTGAAGTCGTTGCTTCAAAGGGTGCCTTTGTCTTATCGAGCGAACAGAAGAAGTCTGAACTCAAGGGGCATGAAGATTGATGCTGGACAAAGTGCTTCACTTTAGCCTCACTCAGAGGTTCCTTGTCATCATTGCCACGATTCTGATGGTCGGTTTTGGAATTGTTTCGTGGCAGCAGCTCACGCTTGACGCCGTTCCCGACATCACAACCAACCAGGTCGCGATCAACACCGAAACTGGAGGGATGAGTCCGCAGGAGGTTGAAAAGCTCGTTACATTTCCCATTGAGACCGCAATGGGCGGAACTCCCGGAGTCCAGCATGTTCGAAGTGTCAGTCAATACGGCCTGTCTCAAGTGATCGTTACGTTCGGAGATGAAGTAGAGACCTACTTCGCCCGAAACTTAGTCAACGAACGACTGAATAACGTAAAGTCTTCACTGCCCGCAGGTATTGAAAGTCCGCAAATGGGACCTGTTTCAACGGGCCTTGGCGACATCTATATGTACGCCTTAGAGAGCAAGACTCGAAGTCCGATGGAGCTTCGTTCGCTTCAAGATTGGACAATCGCTCCGCAACTCCGAACGGTTGCAGGAGTAGCGGAAGTCAACGCCGCTGACGGTTCGGTCAAGCAGTACCAGGTTATCGTTGAGCCAAGGGCACTGTTAGCGCGAGGAATCGCGGTCGATGAAGTCGTCACTGCACTCCAAAAGAACAACCAGAACGCGGGTGGAGGTGTTCTGGAGCGGAATGGCGAACGGGTGCTCATCCGTAGCGTGGGCCTAGCGACTACGATCAGCGACATCGAGAAGATCGTTGTAAAGACCGAGGCCGGGATTCCAGTTCTCATTCGCGAAGTTGCCAAAGTGCAGCTTGGGATTCCCGTGCTCACTGGAATCAGCACCAAGGACGGCAAGGAGGCCATGACGGTGACAGTCATGATGCTTAAAGGAGCCAATGGCCGCACCGTCGCAGATGCCGTGAACGCTAGGGTTAGCGAGATCAAGGCTCAGCTTCCTCCAGACGTTTCTTTGACGACGGTTTATAACCGCTCGGATCTTGTCGGTGAGTCAGTTAAAACCGTAGAAAAGAGCCTTCTTGAAGGCGGGGTACTCGTCATTGCGATTCTGCTTCTCCTTCTTGGTAACTGGCGCGGTGCACTTATCGTGGCTCTTGCCATTCCCCTCTCGATGCTCTTTGCGATCATCGGAATGAATCGGTTCGGGATCTCCGGCAATCTTATGAGCCTTGGGGCCATTGACTTTGGTCTGATCGTTGACGGTGCGGTCGTCATGATTGAGAACACGGTAAGAAGGCTTGCCGAAGCGCGAGAACATAAAGGCTCCACTCTTGATCGGCACGAGGTGAGACATACCGTTTGGGAGTCTTGTCGAGAAGTCGCAAAGCCTACCGCTTTTGCGGTCACCATCATCACGGTTGTCTACTTACCGATCCTTGCCCTTGAGGGAACGGAAGGCAAGATGTTCAAACCGATGGCATTCACGGTCGTGTTTGCCTTGATCGGGGCGCTCATTTTGACGATGACCCTGATTCCGGTTCTCGCGAGTATGTTCATGTCGGGAGACACCAAAGAGGGCCGAAACCCTATCATGGAGTTTCTCAGCCGAGTCTATCGTCCAGCTCTTGGCTTTGCCCTAAAGCGACGTGGGGTCATAGTGGGTGGTGCTTTTGCCCTGCTTGCCCTCACTGGATTCCTGTTCACTAAGTTAGGTTCGGAGTTCATTCCCCAACTTGACGAGGGATCGCTCGTGATTCAGCCGGTTCGAGTGCGAACAGTGGATGCAGAGCAGACGGTCAAGCTTGTCACTGCGTTTGAAAAGAAGGTGCTGGAAGTCCCTGAGGTTGTGACAATCTTCTCTCGAAGCGGAACACCCGAAGTTGCTACCGACCCCATGCCATTGAGCCTAACGGACTCGTTTGTCATGCTAAAACCCCGCGATAAGTGGCGTGCGGGAATGACCAAGGAGAAGCTGGTTGAAGAACTCACTAAGAAAGTCAACCAAGTCCCAGGGCAAGGTTACAACTTTTCGCAACCGATCCAAATGAGGTTCTCAGAGCTTGTCTCGGGCGTCAAGGCCGACATCGGAATCAAGGTGTTTGGCGAAGACCTCAAAGAGTTGAAAGTCAGGGCCGACGAAATTGCCGCTGTCGTTCGAGCACTCCCAGGAGCGCAGGACGTCGAGGTCGAACAGGTCGATGAGGTGCCAGTTCTCCAAATTGACATCGACAGAGACGCAATCTCACGGGTTGGCGTCAGCATCGACGACATTCAAGAAATGATCAAAGTCGCCTTGGGTGGAGAACCAGTTGGACAGATTATCGAGGGGGATAAGCGCTTTGCTTTGACAGTGAAGTTGCCGGACAACGTTCGCAACGACGTGAGTGAAATCAAGTCCACTCTCATCGAGACTCCGGAAGGTGGAGGAGTTCCTCTTTCCTCACTCGCTCATATCGATAATTCTCCAGCACCTGCTCAAATCTCGCGCGAAATGGGTAAACGGCGTGTAGTGGTTCAGCTCAATGTCAGGGGCACCGACCTTGGCAGCTTTGTTCTTGCCGCCCAGAAAGCGATCAAGGACAAAGTAAAGCTCAAGGAGGGCTACTACATCACTTGGGGTGGACAGTTTGAGAACTTGCAAAAGGCATCAGCCAGGCTCACCCTGGTCGTTCCGATTGCCCTGTCTCTAATCTTCCTCCTGCTATTCTCAACATTCGGATCGTTGAGGCAGGCGATCCTGATTTTCACCGGAGTTCCGCTTGCGATCACCGGTGGAATCATCGGACTGTTTGCCCGAGGAATGCCGTTTAGCATCACCGCCGGTGTGGGCTTCATCGCCCTTTCGGGCGTTGCCGTCCTCAATGGAGTCGTCATGGTTTCCGCAATCAACCGACTTCGAGAAGAAGGGAAACTCAAGGTACTGGATGCAGTGCGAGAGGGAGCAACTCAAAGGTTGCGCCCAGTCTTGATGACAGCTCTCGTAGCCGCTTTAGGATTCATTCCTATGGCACTGAATACGGGAATCGGAGCAGAGGTTCAAAGACCCCTAGCGACGGTAGTCATCGGCGGAATTGTATCGGCGACCATTTTGACTCTGCTTGTTCTTCCGGCACTTTACACGTGGTTTGAGAAAGACGATGAAGTCGTGGAGGAACTGTAATGCAGAGTAAATTCCGGATCGACGCAATGGATTGCCCGACAGAGGAAGGGATCATCCGAAACCGACTTGGAAAGGTTCCGGAGATAAGCAACATTGAATTCGATTTGATGAACCGAATTCTCACTGTCGATCATTCGTTCTCGGATGACGCTCCCATTAGCAAGGCTCTTACGGAAGTGGGAATGAAGCCTGCGGCTGACTGTGAGGTTGGTTGCGAGTCTGGTTCGGCCAAGTCAAGCAAGAGAGAAAACATCCTGCTCGGCATTGCCCTTACATTGGCTCTCGGGAGCGAGTTTGTCGGTTGGTCAACGGGTCAGGAGAAATCTTGGCCCGTTATTGGTCTTGCCCTTGTTGCGATGATCCTTGGCGGAAGAGAGACTTTTGCCAAGGGAATCGTTGCCGTCAAGACCTTCACGCTCAACATCAATTTCTTAATGTGCCTAGCGGTCGTCGGAGCCATGATCATCGGTTCCTGGCCAGAGGCGGCTATGGTAACGGTTTTGTTTGCGATAGCCGAGCAAATCGAGTCGTTTTCCCTTGACCGCGCTCGTAACGCAGTCAGAGCTTTGATGGAACTTGCACCCGAAAAGGCTTGGGTGCAAGATGCTTCTAACCAATGGATCGAGGTCGAAGCAGGATCAGTTGCTCTCGGTCAGCGCGTCAGAGTCAAACCAGGTGAGCGTATCCCTCTTGACGGAGACGTTGTACTTGGGCAGAGCGCCGTCAACCAGGCTCCCATAACAGGCGAAAGTATTCCTGTGGACAAGGTCATAGGAGACCAACTCTTTGCCGGGACAATCAACGAACAAGGCGTCTTGGAATTTACGGTGACTGGAAAGCGTGGAAACACGACCCTCGATAGGATCATCAAGACAGTTCAAGAAGCCCAAGGAACTCGCGCCCCAACCCAGCGGTTTGTCGACAACTTCGCCCGGTACTACACACCGGGAGTCGTCATCTTTGCCATTCTGGTGGCAGTCGTTCCGCTTGCATTTGGGCAACCGTTCTGGCCCTGGCTTTACAAGGCCCTGGTGATGCTAGTGATCGCATGTCCTTGCGCTCTGGTTATTTCGACCCCGGTAACCGTCGTGAGTGGTCTTGCCGCAGCTGCTAAGCAAGGGATCCTGATCAAGGGCGGAGTTCATTTGGAATCCGGCCGGAATCTCAGAATGATCGCGCTTGATAAAACCGGGACCCTCACACACGGCAAGCCTGTGGTCACCGACGTGATAGCGATGCACGATTACGACAGGGAGAAAGCGCTTCAACTAGCTGCAAGCCTCGATCACCTTAGCGGACATCCAGTAGCAAAAGCTATTGAAGATCACTGGAAAGGAGAGCTACTGGAAGTCATCGGCTTCGAGTCCATCACGGGCCGAGGAGTAGCGGGAACCATCGAAGGCGTTTCCTACATGGTGGGTAATCACAGGCTCATCGAGGAGCGAGGAGCATGTTGCGACCATGTTCACTCGGAGCTTGATCGATTACAAGCTGAAGGAAAAACCACGGTCGTGCTCGCCAACGCAAAAGAGGCACTCGCCATTTTTGGGGTTGCAGACACGTTGCGCTCCGAAAGTGTTGAAGCGATTCAGGAACTCCATGCTCTAGGAGTCAAAGTGTCGATGCTCACGGGCGACAATGCTTCGACTGCCAAGGCCATCGCTTCGCAGGTAGGCATTGATGATGTTCAAGCGGAGCTACTCCCTGAAGACAAGTTGAAAGTCATCGAGCAACTCCTTGAAACACACGGAAGTGTCGGTATGGTTGGGGACGGAGTGAACGATGCACCGGCTCTAGCCCGAGCTACGGTGGGTTTTGCAATGGGAGCCGCCGGAACCGACACCGCCCTTGAAACCGCTGACGTTGCTTTGATGAAGGATGACCTCCGGAAGTTGCCCGCCTATATTAGACTAAGCAAAAACACCGCCTCGATTCTCACGCAGAACATCGCGATTGCAATCGGGATCAAGATCGTTTTCGTTGCGCTCGCCCTTACCGGACACGCCTCTCTTTGGATGGCTGTATTTGCCGACATGGGGGGTAGTTTGCTCGTCGTAGCAAACGGTCTTCGAATTCTCAACCGAAACTAGGAAATCTAAGCATGAAAACAACGACCCTACCACTCTCGATGGCTTTGGCACTCTGTGCAGTAATACATGGCCAAGCCAAACCCGCAAAGCCTTCATTGGGCATTTTTGAGGTGACCAAATACGAACGAATCGAGGTCTATGCTGGCAAGCTTGGAAATCGCGTGAAAGAGACTCTGACTCTGAAGCGAGATGGAAAGGTGTTCACCCTCGGCTTCTATCGATATCACACAAGAGTTGCCGGTAAGACCATCACCCCATTTTGCCCGGGATGTCCAGTGGAGATAAAAAAAGGAACCATAAAAGGCTCCAAGATTACAGCGGATCGTGCAGACGTGATACAGATTCACGACAAAATGAAAATAGGAGACGGTTCACACCTACCATCATCTCAAACGTAAATGTATCCTGGGACTTTCTTTCACCCTCTATGAGATAACTCATGGAGGGTGAAGGAGTCTCTATTCAAAAATTGAACGAGTAGCCCAGAGTGAGCTTAAGTGGAGAATATGGTTCGGAACTGACTCGAGAGATATCGAACTGAACCCCAAGGTCTATGACCCCGGTTGCTGACAACTGCCGCCGGATCCCAAGACCCATCCAAGAGTTGTATCCGCTTCCCGAGGCGACTGCCTGTTCGATTCCTAGCTCCGCAAGTAATGTCTGATCAAAGGCCTTCGGATAACCCATAGGTTTGGAGTATCCCAATATTGCGCCAAAGCGCATTTGACGCACTCCAGGTAAAGGGGAGGTTGAATGGTAGTGATCGAGGTTCAGGTGAAGCTTGTCGTAGTGGCTAAGCGTCTTTGTGAGGATTCCTCTTACTCGAAACTCAGTACCGACGCCCCCTGAGACCGGTAGCCCAGCATCAATTCGGTATCCGAATCCAGGGTTGTTTCCAATTTCGCGGGAAATCCCCTCGAAGTAGCTCAACTCAACGACATTGCCGACCAGCTTCCCACCATCCGTGGAAATCGACGGCTCTAGTCCAATCGAAAAGTCCTTGTTCTTCGCAAACCCATATTGGAGTTCAGATCGGAAGTTGTAGACAGGTCGAGATCGGTTGAAGGTGTCCAACCGCATCCCGTTTTGGAACTCGAATGAACGATAGGCAATGGAGTACGCATCATCAAACCTGAGAGGGCGCTCCTTGTCGATGTTATTGTGATCACTCCCTAATGCCGCCCCAAAGCAAAGGATGCCAGCGACGGTTACCGCCGCGGTGTATTTCACTTTGCACCGCCCTTACGGTAAGGATTTGGCCGATCAATCTTTGTATAAGTGTCCGGAGTTGCATGGTTAAGCTTTGACCATTCTTCTAGGCTGAGAGCCTTCGCTCCTTTCAACTCCGGAACCGTAGAAACGAACTTATCAAATGCAGATCGAGACGTAAACACCCTTGACCAAACCGAGCAGTTGGGGTGCTCGCCAAAGACCTCCAAGAACACGATTCCTTTGATATTCGAGTTCCAGTTTCCTTCCTCATCCGAGATCATCACCAGAAGGCGATTCTCATCTTCGGTTGCGGCGCGAATAATCGCTCGTCCCGGAGTCTCGGCTGCCATATCTCTCGCGCACATCATGCAGCGCACTGTCATCGTCCACCCTTCGGCCGAAACAGTCGCACCCCAAGGACCCTCTTCGGGAAGTGAGATCGAGCAGTGCGCACACTCGCTCATGTCCATCCATCCCATTCCGGACATGTACATGGTGTCCTCATCGCTCCCAACCATCATTCCCATTCCCGGCATGCCGTTGGGGAATCTGTGGTCGTGAAGGGTTTTTTCCTCTCCCTCGCCGGGTTCCTCACCCTTATGGGTGGAAGCCAAAACTCGATAGATCGCAACTTTGACTTGCGTCGCCTTCTCAGATTCAGAAAGGTTGCTTTGCGCGAGAATGTCGTTCACGTTGTCGTGAAGCATGTGCAGATTGTCAAAGGCATTTGCAATCTGCGGAAAGCGGCGCGCAAATCGTGGACTCATTTCCGCGGTCATTGGCATGAAGTCACGATCCGTTTTGTAGAGTTCGTTCTCGTGATACCGTTGTCCGACAAGGCTGTATTGGGGCCGCTGGTCGGCAGTCGGAACTCGAAAAAGCATGTCGTAGTTCACGGTCTGCAGCCAGTGGTATCCCCAGAAGAGGCCATTGACCTTCGGGTAGTTCTGGCGAAACGCTCCGCTAAAAGGGAAGCTGTCCAAGTACTCCATGTTCATCGGAAGACCAGAAATGGCGTAGGGTTCGGCAGAGTAAAATGCCCACAGCCGCTCGATCTCGACTTCCTTCTGAGCATCGCTCCAGCCGGGGTGCATGAACACATCAATCGTCTGGAAGTGGAGGGTATGAGCCCAGTCAAAAACCTTCTCAAGGTAGCCAAACTTTTGTACAAACCGAGGCGAAACCGCCGCTTCATCGATTGGATTCAACGGCGGATGTTTCAGAACATAGTCAATCGTGGCGAATGTCTTTTGCTCCAGTTCAGAAGTCTTTCCCGTGACTAGCGCTTCATACGCCATTGCGTGGCCGACCCCAGTTGCGTACAGGTCCTTTGCAAAGGAGGGAATTCGGTTAATCGCCCAGTTGTACGGCGCTGCTTTGTAAAACAACTTGTCCTCCCCCCGGCTACTTAGCCACTGGGGGAGGTTCTTCGGAACCGTTGGCATAGGTGACTGAAGACGAGTTTCATCCTGAGTTAGCAAGTGCAGTCCAACTAAAAGTGCCCAGACGCTCATTTGCTTACCCCTATTGGTTTCATCACCATATCCAAGAACTCGCTCAGACTCAGCGGTTTCGCGTCAATGATTTTCTTATCGGCAACATACTTCTCATATGCGGCTTTGGAGCTGAACGCCCGGGAGAGTTCAGCACACTCCGAGTGCTTTTTGAAAGTGTTCAGGAAGACCGCACCTTCGGGAGCTGACCACTTTCCGTCTATCCGCTTCAGCACAACCGGCTCGCCAACTTTCTCGCTTGGCGCATAGACGATCAGGTCGCTCTTGAAGCGCTTTTGATCCTTAATCACGCAGTAGACGCACCGATACTCGATTCGCTTGTTGCCAAATTTGACCACAACCTCATTGTCCTGATCCTTCGAATTTTGGACCAGTGGCATCTTGCAGTAAGGGCAATCACCCTCGTGACCGAGAGAAACTGCGGGCATGCCCACCGTGCTGAGCAGGGCCAGGAAAGTGAGGGACAGGCTGATAAGTTTTGTTTTCATTTCAGATGCTCCTTCTTTTACTTGACGATGACCTTTCCATCGTACATGCTCATTCCGCAGGTGAAGTCAATGGATCCAGCTACTTTCGGGGTGAACTTAAAGACGACCGACTTACCAGTGGTGACCGATTTCGTTTGCTTCAGCAACTTGAACACGATGGTTCCGCCACAGCCAAGGCTTTTTCCGCCAACAAAGGTGAGTTCAACAGGCATACCCTTCTTGACCAAGATTGCGGCGGGGGAATACTTGCCTCCATCAATCGTGACAGAGAGCTTCTGGACTCCCTTCACGACCTTAGCAGGGACGGGCGAATCAAATGCACCGACGGATTGCTGAGCCTCCATTGAGCCGCAGCATGTGCCGCCGCTCTGATGTTGTGACGCAGAGCTAATCGCTGCAAATGCGAGTACGACGAGCGCAGGAGTGACGAGTGAATTGAATGACATTTTCATAGTGGTGTTCCGTGAGTTGTTCTTGGATCGCTGGCGATCAGTATTCGAGGTGAGAGATGAGTCTCTGACTGGATTTGAGCTCACTTGACCTCGATGGCGAATGGTATTGTTCGGACCTTGCCCCGCCAGTCGAACTGTGCGTAGACTTTGTAGATTCCGGGCTTCGGAAATCGTCCAGAGAACCGCACGATGCCTTGCCTTACAAGCGCTTTGTTCTCGGCGTCTTCAGCGGGGTGACTGTGAACAACGGTCTTTCCATCTTTATGGAAGATCATCATGTGTCCAGCCGCTCCAAGCCACTTGATCGTGTCTCCAGCCGCGGCTCCCGACTTAGCATCAAAGAGCTTGACCTGAATCGTTGCCTTACGACCGATCTCAATCGGCTCCAGCGTCGAGAGGACTCCCTTCAGGCCGCCGTCTTGACCTTGCCGTGCGGGAGTCAGCTTCGTATTCCAGGTCGGCCCCTTGCCCGCCACTTTCACGGAAGACATGAGAATGCGCGATCCTTTACCGGATGGGGCAACATCTCCGTAAACCCAATACTCCGTACCCGCGGGGAATGTGATCGGAACCGACCATGTCCCATCTGGAGCCATTTCTGGATGCTCATGGATGAACCAGTTAAGGTCCTTGCTCGCGATGAGCAGATGGAAGAACTTCGTGTGCGCTTCGTCAAACGAGGTTTGCACTTTGCCTGTCTTCGAGTCGATTACCCTGAGTTTAAGTTTCGTTGCCTTGCCAGCAACTGCGTTCTTTGGCCAATCAATAACCTTTAGCTGGTACGGCTGGACCTTTGATCCCGTGGCGGGACGCTCATCCTTCACGTCTACAAGGAAAGAGATCTTTTTTGATTCTTCCCCTGGGAAATGGAGAGCCAGGTCAAGCTTGTACTCGCCACCATGTGGGAAGTACAGTTCGACTCCGTAGTCTCCGGGAACTCCCTCTCGGTGTACTTTGGGCTTTGCTTCAGGCATTCCCATCATACTGGGCATCGTCATGACCGCAGTGGCTTCGATTGCGCCTACTCCTTTGAATCCTTCCTCGACGACATCTTTTTGAGTCGTGTCTACCACGCGAAATTCGATGTCCACTTCTTCTCCAGCGAATAGACCCTCTTCAGGCAAGCGAAGCTCTGCTTGGTACTTGCCAAACGTCACCTTGGTCGTTTCGCTCACCGAAGACTGGGGTTCTGCTTTTGCTTCTTCTTTCACCACAATGGGAACCCTCGCGTGCTTTTCCGTTCCAGGTACGAGGTACTTTGCGGGATCCTTTTCGAAAGGTCCTCCGCAACCCGCGCAGCACATAAACCAACGAACCCCGTTGTGGTCAACATAGTCGCTTGCCTTGCCGAAACTGGGTACGACCTCTTTTCCGACCGGGCAGTACAATGCCTCTTTGGGTGGAGTCTTTGTGAAGACGGTGGGGTTCGCGATGAATATTTTCCAGTTCTCCTTGCTTGCAAACGGGTACTGAATTCCCCCAAAGTCTGAAGTTGCTTGAGCATTGCTTAGCTCAAGTCGTTGCCTTGAGACGGGGTCAAACAAGAAGACTCCGGTGGTCTTGTTTGCCTTAGCCTGTGTCTCGATAAACTTGGTGGGAGACTTAGCGAATTTTGCTTCGCATCCGGGACAGCAGAACGAGTATCTCGCTCCGGCGTATTCGACGACTTTTGAGTTTTTGGCGACGGGACCACCCATGACCGGGCACGAGAGCTCTTGTGCCGATCCGAGCAATACCGCCGATATGGCGATAGTTGATAACATTGTTGAATCCTTTTAGTTGCCTTGGGCGCATGATTGCGCGTGCTGGCTCGAAAGCGAGCACAGCGAAATTAAGCAACGAGGATTGGAGGAGCGCGTCCAAAGCAGACGCAGTATGGTCGTTTAGTGGGCGGTCCTGAATCTGAACCGACGATTCCCGGAGAACGAAGCTCATTAGACTCGCAGAAAGTGACCCGGAAAGGTGTGGGAACCAAAATATCCAACTGAAGATTTTGATTCGACGAGGATGGCAGAACCGCAACTCCTGGCTTTCCCGCTGGAGTAGGAGCCGGGGCAAGCTTGCATCCGCAAGCGTCATTGGCGTCCAATTTGTGCTCAGAATGCGTCTCGTTCACCGCCGAGTTATCTAGGAGGGCAAGCTGTTGGGAAGCTTCTTCTGGGCAGGAATCGCAAGCCTTCACCTTGACCTGAATTGCGGCTTTGGGCGCACAACAGGGCATCGAGCATGAACTTAACGGAGCGAATAGTGTTGCGAGCACGCTGGACGGAACATTAGCCAGAACCAGCGCGAAAACAAGAAGCCACCTATTGATGTGCTTAAAGGTTCGCATCACTACCTATGAAACGGTTCTACCACAAAAAAGTTCCCGGGTAGCGGCATTTCTGCCCTTTCCCGGGAAGCTCCCGTTTTCCTTGTTCTACATTTTGTGCATTGAGTGATCGATCATTGGAGGTGTCTCACCATACTTGTCCTTTAACCACACTTTCAGTTGAGCAATCTCGGCTTCCTGATCGCGAATTATATCTGCTGATAGCCGAATGAGTTCCGGTCGCCTTGCAAACTCTCCAAGCTCTTTGGCCATCATGACCGCGTGTTCGTGGTGCCCGATCATGTCAGCTACGAACCGAGCCTCAGATTCCTTTGCGGAAAGTCCTTCCAAGGAGCGCATCATTGGTTTGTACTTGCCGTTGTCTTCAAATGCTTCGCCGTACCAGTCCCGATACCACGACTTCATCTCCTGAACCTCAGAATTCTGGGAAAAGATAATATTCTTTGCAAGGTTCCGGATATCCGAGTCGGAGGCGACAGCTAGCAGCTGATTTGAACTATCGATTGCCTCTAGATGGTGTGGAACCATTCCCAATATAAAATCTTGTTCAGATTGCACAAGGATAGGGGTGGGGTTCATAGATCCGTGAGTTGCGCGACTACTCTGTATTGACCAAATGACAAGTCCCGTAATTGACGTAATAGCTACGACTATTACGACCTTCGCAAGGAAATTATTCATATTAAGTTGGATTACTGTTTGGTTTATGGCGTGTTAAGCATATCTAACCGTACGTCGTTCTTTGGATACAACCATGAGAAACGGCATTTTGAAAGGAAAACACTTGTTCCAGAGCAGTCGATTTCCCACCGTGAATCGTCGGCAGTGTTTCAAATTTGGCGGTGGGCGCAAGTTGTTTGGAGCCAAGTGAAACTAAGATTTGGAGTCCAACATTGTTCGCCTTGTAGACAATCTGCTGCGACTCACAATTACGCATTGATGCATAGTGAGTATGATGAAGAGGCCCGGTGACCCAGAGTAGAGGTGAGAGAAAGACGAGTAGGGCACGAAGTATCATTATTCAACACTAACATCAGTTGGATCGGAAAACCAATAATTGTTCTCTTTTAAGAGTAGGCAGACTCAAGAGTGTCTGAGAAAAATTAGGGAAACCCCTTCTTTTGCATTATCGCTTTACTTAGAACGCTCCACAATCGTTTGGCGATGGCCCATATTCGGACTCTACATACAGGGTTCCCAATTAAAGTAGCAACGAGCAGCTGGAAGCAGATCGTGTTGATAGACCACAAAAACAATAAGTGTGCGATCCGGTCAATAAAATTAACTAGATCGATTGTTAAAGTGAACACAAACGGGGTGCAAAGTAGCAGTAGCCAAGCTAGCCCAGCCTTAAAGCCCACCCTTAGGTTGCGGCACGGACAGTATGGGCTGAGTGGTGACTTACCACAACTAGTACAGCACTGTGAGACTGTTTGATTGACATGCCCGTCTGGACACAGCTTCACCCCAAGCGTCGCCTTGCAGATTCCGCACCATACTGTTCCGGTCGGCCAGACCCGATTGCACTTCAGGCACTGAATCATGACCACGCTCCTGGAAGATTAATCCCGAGCTCATCAAATGTTGAACTGGAAATGTCGAGACCCTCAGCTTCACCCTTCAACAGAGTGTTCAATCGGGCTTTCGTAGTAGCGACGATAAGCAGCTTGAACTTGGCATTTGAACCCCTCTGAATGGCTTTGTAAGCGTCAATTTTCGCTCCAAATCTACTCGGCGATACATTCCCCATGTCAACTTCAATGAACGTCGAAATTTGCCCGTTGCGAACGCTTCCATCCGGGCGAACTTCATAGTTGACTCCCTGAACCTTGAACTTGCGCCACAACTCGGATTCATACCGCCATGCGGTTGCGCCTTGTTTAAGGAGTGCCAATCTCACCTCAGTTACCGCCAGTGAATGTCGCAAAAACCGTGGGCTACCGACTCTGCCACCGACAAGTTTTTGAACATCTACACCGAGATACGGAAGAGAATGACGGCCAATCCAATAGATCCTCTGACCGGCGAACGGTGAGTCGTATATTCGCAAGTAGCCCTCCTCTGTGAGTGCGGTAAGGCGACGATTCGCGCGTGAAATCGAAGTGAAATATCCAATCCGAATGACTTGATCACGCGACAGAACGTGGCTGAGGGCAACATCACGAATGAGTTCCAAATCCCTTGCAGTCAGCTTCAAGCCCAATCCTCCAGTCCGGTGATTTGGCTTTTTGACGGAGTTTGGGTGGAGGTGGATTTCTGAACTCGATTTGGCGGCAATCGTTTAAGAAGGGACTCTCTGTACGTTGCGTGAATGAGTTTTGGAGCGGGTTTTGGTGGTGGATTGAACTGAATGAGTCTAGCTTTACCAGTCCGATCCATAACAAATGCCTGACCGACCTCTAAAGCACGAAGACTGTAGGATTCCAATTCCGGTGGTAACTCACGGGCGAGTTGGCGGGCATCCTCGTAGCCACATTGAAAGAGCATTTGCAAACCCACGTTGTTGCGGATGACTGAACGGAGCTTCGGAGGGAGCTGGGTAAGCGTTTGGTGCGACAAGACAAGCGTTAGCCCAAAACGACGCCCTTCAGCAATGAGGCCTTCAAAGCTATCGCTCGCCATATTTTCAAACTCGTCAACGTACAGCCTGACCGGATTCCGATTCTTCTCCGGCACGTTCACACGTGACATCATCTCGCGTGAAATCGAAGAGACGACGAGGCTTCCGAGCATTCGTCCAGATCGGTGTAGTTCATCGACTGCAAGCGAGACCAAAAGGATTTGCCCAGGTTTGGACAACGTTGCTCGAAGATCAATTGGCGATTCGGATCCAAGAGACTCTCGAAGCGCACGAGCTGCCATCAGCGGAGTAACTTTGTTGAGCACTGGCAGTGCCCACGCCTGCTGACGATCTTCGCTAAGGGCGGCATACCGGCTCCAGAAGCCAGTCACGGAGTCGTCTGTGCATTGACGCAACAAACTATTGCGGAAAGCTTCGTCCAAGAAGACACGTTCTAGAGCAGTGAGTGGGGCTTTTGCTTCCGTGAGGAGGAGTAAGGCGTTACGCAGTGACTCTTCGAGCTGAACCCCCCAAGACTCCGATTCCGACTGGAGAACATCGAGGACGTGCAACGCCCGGATATGGGCTTCCCCAGGACCCGAAAGCGGATTAAAGCCAGCGACCCGTTTGGGCTCACGAAGATCCAGGAGCTTCACCCGGTCAAAAGGGATTTGAAGGTTGGCGCAGATGCCGATCGCGCCAGCAATCAAGTCTCCGCGCAGATCAATTACGGCAATCGACTTTCCGTTTCGAATATCCTGCTCGATCAACTTCAAGATCAGGCTGGTCTTTCCACAGCCGGTCGCACCTAGGATATACGCATGTCGAGCGAGATCAGCACTGCTAATCTCAAAAGCCTCACCGTCTGGAACAGTGAGACCGAGGTAGTTCAAATTTGTGGGAATCTGAGGAGTTTGCTTTTCCAACTTTGAGTTCAAAGCCCGGATTGCGAAGTTTTCGAGGACAGTTTTCCAATGTTCCATCGTAAACTCAGATTGGAGGAAATCGTTGAGCAAGATCGAAGGGTCGCCCAGTTGTTTAGAGGTCGCTAAACATCTCACGTTTGGCGAGTCACTTCGTCAGTCAATCAAGGCGCAATTTGGCTCCAACGTCGAGTTTGCTCGTCAGTTGGGAGTCAGCAGAGGGCGCATTTCCCAGATCATTTCCGGTCCAGAGATTGTGGGTCCCGAGACACTCGAAAAGATCCTCTTTGCGTTCAGGGATACAAGATATTGCGCGGTTATTGAGAGGGCTTGGTTACGCGAGTTTGTGCATGGCCAGGAGAGTCCTGAAGCGGAGTTATCTCACGCCGGGGTCATTCACCGAATTCATCAGCTCAACGCTGAAGGACTAACGCCAAAGGCAATTGAGTTGGCACAAAAGCGACGAGATTCACTTGTGATCGACTCGGGGAATGAGTGGCTCGATCTCACCACACAGATCATTCAATGCGCTCTAAGAGTTGGCAACACGGCAAAAGCTGCAGCTAACGTTACGATGCTTGCCGAGGCAGCCGTAGCTACTGGACGACTGGACATGTATTTCCTTTCGAGGTGGCACAAAGCCATCGTTCTACAGGCACTTGGAGGGCAGCCCAGTGATGAAGTGCTCGAGCTTCTCGGGGAAGTTCACTCGCTAGCGCTGTCCCAGGGCCGGACTACAGAGTGGACGAGAGCAACCGCCACCGCCGAACGAGATATTGCAATCTACACGATCAAGCAACTTTCAAAGGGTGAGGTCAGAGGTGGAGTTGAAGGTAGCTCATCTAGAGTTCTTGATCTCATTGAAAGCTCCATTGAAAAGGGTGGCGATGAGATGTTCTACCGATATGGGATCGAGGCGAAGGCGAGACTCTTTGCGGCTATCGGTCAACCCGCAAACGCTGAAGATTCAGTCCTCGAGTTGAGAAAGGAAGGTATTCCGGAAGGATCAGACCTCTGGGAAAAGAGTGAGCTCACAATAGCCAAAATCCACGAGATGGACGGCAACCTCAGCCGGGCGCTTGAAGCGTACCGAGTTGTATCAAAAGTCGCGGAGCAACGATCCAACCTTCATCACCAGAGACTGGCCAACCTCAGTGCAGCTTCGCTAATCCTCAAGTCCTAAGTAACCCGCCCTCCCGCCCTGTTTTGCGGTTTTGTGGACCGTCTGCCTAGCACGGTGGGTAGCACAGAACCCCGCACAAGCCTGTGCGGGGTTCTTCAACCTGAGGTGAACGTAAGCCATTGTCCGACCCTCTTGTTCATCACTACCCTCATTTACATGAGGTCTGTGGATAACTGGGGGAGCCTGGCATTGTTCTTTAATATCCTTTCTTTGTTTATTGTTCTTCGGTTACCAGCCCCTCAAATTTTGCTTAACCATTACTCCTTTGCTTGTTCGATTTGGGTTTGTGGATAAGTCCACGAGTTGCGAGTGACTTGAGCGCAAGCGAAACCGCCTCACTCGCTCTACCCGTTCGTTTGGTTAGCTGGTGGTATGGCAAGATCACAGCTCTGCCCTCCCTGCCGTAGCCATTCGTCTGACGAATCATCAGGAGGAGCACCCTCAGCTCCGTATCCTTCAGATCCGGCATGAGCTTGTCGAACAGAATGTTTGGCACCTTGGTCCACGAGTGAGCCAGATTGGGGATGAGAACTCGGATTCTTGGCATAGTAGTGTTCGAAGTAGGTTTTGGGAGCTGAGTAGTTGTTGCGGACGGCTTCGATGATGATCGCCTCCGGGCGCTTTGCCTTTCTGTGAGGCAAGTAGTCGAGCTGCTTCCGGATTCGGTCGTGGGGATACTGAGTGAGTAGCTCTACGACACCGGCGTTGCTTACTCCGAGCAGGTGCAGCTCCTTGGCAAGTTCGACAGCGGGATCATGAGGCATACGCCTCCTCCCGGTTCATGAAGGACCGAACACGCGACCCCATTTCCTCGAGTGCCTCAAGAAAAGCGTAGTCCGGAGTGATACCGTCCTTTGTTCCGATGCGAGAACGTGAGATCATACGGGAGAGGGCGTGGCCGTCCATCGAGTAGATCTTTAAAGGACGATACTGAGGTTGCCATTTCATCCCGATTTCATTACCCTGATGCGGTGAGATGAGAATCCCCATATCAGCGTTCTGCCTCAGAACGACCCCAGCCAGTTCGTCGAACATTCGAACTCGGAACGTGTCGCGAATCACTTTTACAACAACTCGCACGGGGACACCACCAATGGTGGTGACACAAAGCAACTCATGCCCACCGTGGCGAGATTTCTGCTTCGCTTCCCTGCGATCTAGTATCTGAACATCTCCAAACCCTGAACGGCTAAGCGCCTTGCTGGTCATCATCAACAGAGAATGAAGTGATGCTGTCTGCAACATTTTCATGATTTCGGTGTTGGTCATCGGGAGTTCCTTTCCGGGATAAAGCCTTTGGGATAACGAGATGAGACCCATTTACCAATGGAAACATCGGTGAATGCGGGCTTGCGGTCGCCAAACTCATCAAGCGCAGATTCAGGCAAGCATCCTTTGCACGCCATTAGGTCGCAGGTAAATGGAGTCAGAAAGTCGCCGTTCTCGGCAACTAGGTTACGTGGATCGATTTGGATTCCAAACTCGGATTCAATCGCGGCGGTGATCCGTGCCACAAGGGCGAATGAAGGGTTGAGTTGGTTGTTAAGAATCCGGCTGATTGTTGACGGATTGACTCGTGCGTCTTCCGCGAGTCTCGTCGTCGCATAGAAGGAATATCTGTCGAGGTGAGCCATTACGTCCGCGATGCGGTTGATGACCGGGCCGTAGCCCTGCTGTGGTGGTGGATGTGACATAACACTATCGAATCACACCGAACAAAAACCGATCAAGTCCTTGTGCGTCGATGCAATTCTTTGTGCACATCCTACTGGCTAGGCCGTCTACTCACAACAGGTCAGAATCTGATGCAGTGATTTTACTTTCTAGTATCTGTCCTCAAGTGTATTGCGGTGCCTGCTTCTTTTTATAGGCTCTGTTAGCTCCCATGGCATATTGAGTCTTTCAGAATAATGAAAGCCAACATAATTAGGCTTATATCCGGCGCTCTTACTCACGCCAAACGCAAGAGTGCGGACATCACTAGCCTCGCATTCTTCTAGTAGATACTTTACGGCAGTTTTCATTGTCTGTCCCGTGTTAACCTCGCAGTCGATTAATAAAACAGATTTACCCTTAACCGATACTGGTAGAAGGGAGTTGTGAATACGCACCTGTTGACTTCCATCTTCCACGTAAAAATCGCGATCTATCGATGTAAATGGTTTAAATCTGCCGTTGATCGCGAATATAGATCCGATGATTGTGCCCTCTCTTCCGATGCTTATTGTATAGTCCGGATGAAATGTGTCGCTACTGATGATGACTAACAGTTGTTTCAGTATGTCTCCAACTTCTTCCCAGCTCATGTATTTGCTTGAAAGAAGATATCTAACATTTCGGAACCGAAGGAAACAGCTGAAACGGCTTCGTCTGACGAGAGCTCGTGCAATGCTCGTTCTGTGAAGCTTTTGCTTCTTGATATCTAAGCTCTTAACTGTGGTGGGGGAAGTTTGGCTTGGGTTTGGCATATGAAGAGAACTAGACTTTGAAGATGAAGCGGGGAGCTTGAGACGCTCGCATAGCTTTATGTAGCCTGGATCTTTTCGATGATGCAAGTGAGATGGGTCTATCTCGAAGAAAAGTGCACTCCGAAGAAACAAAGGTATATCATCCTTCGACATGTCGGGAAACAGCACTGGAATAACTCTTACGTTTCGAGATCCAGAATCGTGAACCATTTGCATTATTAGGCCTCCCTCCCATGTTGCTCCTCTCCCAAAATCCGGGGGCTCTTCTTTTAAAAGCCTCCGCGTGTAGGCCTGTGTGCAGAGGACTATAATAAAATTCGACTTGAGAACGGCATCGTGCATCCAATTCGGGAGTCCCTTCTCGAATATCGATTCAAATTGGTCAAAAGTGACCTCGAACCCATCAGCTCTCAGGGCTTCCGCAAGAGCGAGGGCGTTTTTTTTGTGATTTTCTGAGTCGTGTGTATAACTGATGAAAACCGAGATTGTACTTTCGGTGACATGTTTTGCGTCCATCACAATCTTATTCGCCTATCGTACACGAATTCACTGCGTGATTACGTGGATGCAATTGTTGCGAGACATAACTTAGAGTTTTCCCTGCTTGGTAGCGGCTGTAGACTCGGCGACATGTCACGCCCTCAAGTCCCAATCCCAAAACCGCATTCGCCTGTTCGGATCTTTGCTCCACGAGCAGATATTGAGCACACCCAGTTTCGGGTGACCTATCCTCCGCTTGTCACTGCGGATCGAATCGGCGAGATTACAGACGAAGAGTTCGAGGCTCTAGCTCATCTCCTAATCGACTCCTACCTCCGATGCAAAAAGCAGTCGCCTACATTCGAGTCTCCGACCAACGCCAAGCCGACGACGGAAGCTCGCTCGTAACCCAGCAGAAGCTCGTCGTTACCCACGCTGCCAGCAGGGGATATTCGGTGGTGAAGGTTTTTCGGGAAGAAGGTGAGAGCGCCAAGACCGACCAGCGACCAAAGCTTCAGCAATTGATTGAGTATTGCCAAGCGAACAAGGGCAAGATCGACGTTCTTCTGATCCCAAAGATTGACCGACTTGCTCGTAATGTCCACGACTACAGCAACCTGAAGCTCAAGTTCTCTAAGTTCGGGGTGAGGATCGAGTCGGTGGGGGAACGCATCGAAGATAACCCGGTTGGAAGATTCACCGAAAGCATCCTTGCTTCGGTTGCTCAGTTCGACAACGAAGTCAGAGCTGAACGATCCAAGGGTGGAATGGTGGAGGCCGTGTCACAAGGAAGATGGGTTTGGAAAGCTCCGCTTGGCTACCGGAACATCCGACACGAAGGCAAGGGGACCATTGAGCCAGATCCAGTCACGGGACCGCTGATTCGTGAAGCGTTTGTTCTTCTCGCGCGTGGAAACATGTCCGCGCCGCGCGTTAAGGAGTGGCTAGGGGAAGCAGGACTACCGATGAGTAAGTCAGCCTTCTATCGTCTGTTTACCAACCAGCTATACATTGGAAAGATTCGCGCATTCGAGAAGGTGTTTGAGGCAAAGCCACCGTTTGTGGCTCTCGCATCAGAAGAGATGTTTTACAAGGCTGGAGTCGCCTTAGACCCAAGAAAAGCGCAGGCTCCAGCAGCTCAGCTGAGTGCAGATTTTCCGTTGAGAGGTTTCATTCGATGTGAGTGTGGCCGACTCCTTACCGGAGCTTGGAGCGCAGGCAAGGCGAAGAAATATCCATATTATCGATGTTTGGGTTGTAACAGGGTCAATCATCCGATGAGTCGTGTGGACAATCTGTTCGCGGACGCTCTGTTGGCTTATCAACCCATTGAAGGAGCATGGGAACGGCTCGTGGAAATCATGAGGCGTGTTGCTGCAAAACGGGACGAGTTTGGTGAGGGAGCGAAAGGAAGGGCGCTTGAGCAGGTAGCAAAGTTGAAGGAGTTGCAGAAGAATCTGGCGGTCAAAGCAGCGATGGAAATTATCCCAGACGAGATCGCTAAGGAAAAGATCGAGGAGTTGGGACGCGAGATTGCGGAGGTGATGGCGAGAACTCCAAATGAGGAGTCCGACATTTCCATCGAGGATGCGATTGAACACGCGACGAAGTTCTTCCGGAACATCTCCGTAACCTGGAGAGGGGCATGTCTGCAAACAAAAAAAGACATCCTCAGCTACTTGTTTCCAAGTGGGATTGTCTTTTTGCAAACCGGTGAAATACGAACACCTCGAAATGAGCTTCAGGAGTGCATTCAGGCCGTTTTTGCGGGTGATATGTCGCGGTTGGTGGACCACGAGGCTGAGATTACGAACACATTTGCAGAGTGGCTGTTTACCTCGCCGAGGTAAGTAGCAGAGCCTTTGGAAACTAAAGCAGCGTCACTTAAGAGGCGACTTCTCCGGGGGCATTTCCAACTCGACCAAAAGCTGCTCGGATTGAAACTCGAAAAGAAACCATTCTTCCTGGTGGCTCGTCTCATTGAGTATATGAGATTGAATCTACATGTCTCCAGTCTCGCTATGCGTGTCTGTTACTCAGTCGGACTAGCGCTTTTCGGGGTTAGTTTTGGATTTGCCCAGCAAGAGGTTGGATTACTCTCTATGCGCTCTTACTTTGGCCCGATCGTTTCAGCTCAGAACGGGGGCGGTGCTTACACTGTGGCTACTTCTCCAGATGTTACCGGGCGCGAATCGTTCAGAGTGTTCGATTTTACAAGTAGTCAGCTATCAAGCGGAGATGAAATTGCTTTGCAGTCATGGTCGTCTAACATGTTCCTTTCGTGTCGCTTAGATCGAGCTGGCACGCCTCTCATGGTTACTGGTGGAGGGGCTGGGGCATTGGAGAGATTTAGGATCTACAAAACCTCTGGGGTGGGCATCATAAAGACGGGTGATGAATTCTATCTCGTTGGTGTCAACGGAAAGATCGTTTCCACAAGGTTTGATCAAAACAGTAATCCGTTAGCTGTAACGGCCAGCGGAGCGGGAACCTGGGAGAAGTTCCGTGCTCAAGTCATTCCGAAAGGATTTGTCCTAAAGGATTGGTGCAATGGTGCAAGAACGTACTTCCGTGGATCCGGGGCTTCCACCGAGTATGTAACCGTTGTTGACTTGACCCGGGCACGAGTTGAAAGCACTTACAGGATAAAGTCAAAAGCTGACCAACTGAAAGCTGAAGTGGCTAACTGGGGACAACATACGCCATTTCGACCGGAACGTTTTTCGATTGGCCCTCATGGAGGGCGAGTTTTGGTTTGAAGATTCGGGGCACCGTGGTTGAGTCATTTAAACGGGATTATCCGAATACGAGGGCCTTCTGCTTTGGGGGTTCTTCAGCTAACATTCGAACGTCAATTGTTGGTGCTCTCCAAGACCCTGGCACTACAGACGTCGTTGGCGTTTTGTCAGAAGATGCACCCAATAAGGAGTCCCTTCCAACAGGAAGAAACTTGATCGGGCTTGCAGACGCATTTGGTGAGGGTCGAATGCAACATCTATTTCTGTATTCAACCTCCTACCAAACCAACCCAGCGGCGAGAGCAACGATTAGAAGTTGCGGAGCTGTGGACGTTGGTCAGTTAGATGGTAGCGATAGCGTGTGGACAAGGGTCTGGGGCTCTGACTACATAATGTTTGGTAAGCCCGCTCTGAGTCATGTACTATCGGTTCATCCCGCAAGATAACTAATCGACAAACGGATAGGGTGCAGATATATCCCACCTGCGAACGAGTAAGTCTGCTTCAATTGTCAGACCCATGCACTGAGCGCGTTTTGCATCACCTTCCTTTGAGAGTGGTCGGTAAAGAAGTGAATAGCCTGGAATAAATGGTTTACGGACTTCTTTCCAGCATTCAATTGACTTGTTTCCCCAGTTAAGATAGGTGAACACGAACATGGGTGAGAGTAAGGCACCGATCCAAAGTCCGACTAGGTAGAAAATTAAGCGTTTAGTTAGAATCATTAACACCAATCTACTACTTGTGGATCGGGCAAGCAACCCTTTAAACTCCAGAGTAAATCAAGAGACTCGCTGATAAAGCTAATCCAGAGTTCGCAAGTAGATATCATTTTGCTTGAGTTAGCTTTCCCGCAATTTCTACCATCGCCAAGGTGTCTAGTTTGCAATAAGCAAGCAGACTTGAAAGCAGAGCATTCCTATCCTCCCTTGTGAAGCGATTACCCATAACAGCTTCAGCCCAAAGCCTGGATGCAGTCTGACCTTCCTGCACGTCTAGGTCCTTGTAAGTCAACTCAGGAACCAACACTGGAAGCACCTTTTTAATGGACGAACTCCCCATGAAGTCAGGGTGTATGTACATACCTTGCTTGAAGACATCCATAAGGTCCACAACGCGATCATTCACGCAATGAAAGAACTCAGCCAGTTCTGGCACGAGTTCGCCCAACTCCTTGTTTCGACTCACTTCGAATGTCTTGTTCCAAACGATGACCGAGCCCTCATCACCGATATGTGAGCGAAGACTTTGAGCGAGAGGCTCAAACGGCAGCTCCTTGGATTGGTGGATGTATTCGTGGTGAAAGAGCTCTGCCCCAGGTTCTGGAAGAACGTGTAGCGAGTATTGGATCGTCAGCTGTTGGTACGGGTGAGTTCCATCGTACGGAGGCAAGGCGTCTTGGAAGCTTTCGTAGTCCAAGAAGTAGATCGGATATTGGATCTGTGACAGAAACTCTGATATCCGGTCTTGGTGGATCTCAATCTTCTGTTCTCTAACTGCCTCAACAAACGGCTTCTGAGTCCGGCCGAGCTTGAACGACGCTGGAATATCAACGATGAGTTGAACGCCGAGGTCCTCCAGTTCCGCTACCTGTTGCGGCTTGAGTGCGGGCAGGTCGTAGATACTCTTCTCGGGGAGCGCGACGAGAGACTTGAAGATGGGCATCCAATT
Source organism: Fimbriimonas sp. (assembly GCA_965248555.1). GTDB lineage: Bacteria > Armatimonadota > Fimbriimonadia > Fimbriimonadales > Fimbriimonadaceae > Fimbriimonas. The sequence goes on from CBDFJP010000002.1 coordinate 2,226,359, forward strand.
CTTGAGGGAGTCTTCGACAGCGCCACAGTGTCGAGGCGAAGGATTTGGCATTTCTGTGGAATCCATTAGCCTAAGTGCTTGAGGAATCATGTCAGCTACGAAGTCCAGTTGAGCTTCCACCTCTGCGGTGACATCCACGGAGACGAAGAGCTGATCTGCTTCAATCTCTCCGCTGCGGATGTACTTGTTGTTGACAACGAGAACGCTGCACCTTTCGACACTGAAGCCACATTGCACAAGCACAAATCGTTGATAGGCAAGATCGAGTACGTGTTTTGGCTTTGCTGCAGTGCTGGACTTTATCTCGGTTAGTGCAACTCGGTTGTGACCAAGTAGTTCGACAACATCACAGATAACACTTAGTTGATCACTGTCGAACTTTGCCTGAAACAGCGTCGTAGCTCCTTCGGCGATGACGGCCTGGGTTCGGGCAGCTAACGAGATGAACTCATCATATCCGTCGAAACCCAGTTTAGTCCCATCTGGAAAAAGTCGCTCAGCGTAGCTTTCAAGTGCAGAACCACTATCAAACCGTGCCTGGAGGTTGTCATCCACTGTCGGTAGCTTTGATTTGTCGTGCTTCTTGAGCCACAGCCAGCAAGGGTGACTCAGAAAAAGCATGAAATCAGATTTGGACAGAGAATGCGACATATCTGATGTGATGGCGGTTGCTAGCAAAGGCAACGCGCGCCGCTTTGTGCATGGTTGGCCAATATTCGGTTTTTTCTTGGCCTTTCTTCCTCTTGCGACAATTGGATCATGGCTCCCAGTTCAGTTTGGTGGTCACGTAGGACCCCCAATAACTCTAGTGTTGAAAGATGGTTCCGAAGTTAAAGGACTTCTCAAAGTGAGTGATTCAAAAGTTGTTGTGCTCAAAACGGGAAATGCTATAAAAGCGATTTCACGCGACGACATTCGAAGAATCGAATCGGTTACCGTTCAGAAAACTTGGCCACAATGACTCACGCTTTGCGCCAAGCGTAGAATTTTCGACCCGAACTACCTAGCTTGAGACGGTGAAGATAAGGCCAAGCGCCTTTCGTTCACTATGAAAACAAAACCCTATCGGAGGCTCTGTCATGTCCGGCAACCTCTATGAACTCGTCACAACAAAAATCCTTGACGCCCTGAGAGAAGGAGTCATTCCTTGGAAGAAACCATGGCACATCGAGCGATCTGTCCCGGTCTCGCTGACTACCGGAAAACCCTACAGAGGAGTGAATAACCTCCTCCTCGGAATCGCACCGTTTTCCGATCATCGGTGGTTAACACTCCGGCAAATCGGCGAGCTCGGAGGCGCGCTCCGGAAAGGTGAAAGATCGACTCTGGTCGTCTTTTGGAAATTCCCAGAACGTAGCGCTGATGAGGAGGAAGTCAGGCGGCCAGCTCCGATCCTGCGCTACTACAAAGTGTTCAATGCTGAGCAGGTAGATGGGCTCAATCTCCCAGAGCTTCCGAAGGCTAAGGAAACCACTCCTAAAGAGCGATCCGAGAAAGCAGAGCTGCTGATCCAGTGCATGCCCGACCCGCCCGAGATTCGTGAGGAAGGAAGTTCCGCTTGGTATAAACCGTCGCAAGACTTGATCCAAGTGCCAAAAATAGCGCACTTCACAACTGCCGACCAGTTCTACACGACGCTCTTTCATGAAATTGGACACTCCACCGGTCACGCCAAAAGACTGAATCGTTCAGGAGTTACCGAGCAAGTGCACTTCGGTTCAGGTGAGTACAGCCGGGAAGAGCTTGTCGCCGAACTGACCGCCGCATTCTGTGCTGGAGAAGTTGGCCTCGACAACTCGTTCATTGCGGACTCAGCTAGTTACATCCAATCTTGGCTGAACGTTCTAAGGAATGATCCAAAGGCTGTCGTCATCGCCGCCGCCCAGGCGCAGAAGGCCGCAGACTACATCAAAGGAGTCACGTACCAAACGTGACTCAAGAGCACCCTACCAACCCTCGCACTTCGCGAGGGTCTTTTCATTTCGCGGAGAGTAGCTGCAGTATGAAGAGAAGTACAAGCGCCAGTAGTAGGACAAGCGAACCCGCATGTTGCATGAGTTGACGGCGAGCGTCCTCACGGTCGAGCTGCTTCGCACAAAACTTGCAAACAATTCTCATTCCGAATGTAGCTTGAACCATGTCTACTTGGCTGGACTTGTATTGCTTCCGGTATCGCTCACCGGTCTTCACTTTTCGGCGCAGGTGCAGCTCTCTCGGGCGAAAGTAGCGTCCACATCTGTAGCAGTTCATATTCCGGAATTTACTTGCAATGCTCTCCGGTCGCAATTCTTTGGAATTCCACGCAAATCCATTTCACACCCAGTTAATGGCAAGATCACACGGTATTTGCTATGGTCTAGTAAGCTAGTACTAGAGAGAAATAAGCCTCAAATGTTTGGTAAGTCACACGGGGAGTCCGAAGCTCAAACGCGTCGTAAGCGCATCGATCCGAAACTGCAATCGCAGGGTTGGTCCGTTGTTAACTTTGATCTGTCTCTGCTTACTCCTGAATCGAGTGGAGCTGCAGTTGCAGAATGGCCAACACTGAACGGACCTGCAGACTATGCGCTTCTCGAAAAAGGCGATGTCACGGCGGTAGTCGAGGCGAAGAAGGTGACAGTTGGCCCGCAAAATGTTCTGACACAGGCCGCGAGATACTCACAGGGAGTTCAGGAGAGCAAGCGAACCTACGGCGAGGGCTTCAAAGTTCCGTTTCTTTACTCGACAAACGGCGAGATCATCTGGTTTCAAGATGTCAGAGATCCGCTGAACCCGTCGCGAAAGGTTAAGACTTTTCACACACCAAGTGCATTGAGAGAGATGCTGGCGCGGAATGATCAAGACATTTGGGATCGAATGACGTCGCTCAGTTTCCGCGAAGGATCGGTTCGGAGCTACCAGGAAGAAGCAATTCTTGCCGTCGAAAAATCGATTCGAGATCGCAAACGCCAAATGATGGTCGTAATGGCGACCGGAACTGGAAAAACCAGAACGACGATTCAGCAAGCCTACCGGCTAATGAAATCCGGCGCAGCGAAGCGGATTCTCTTTCTTGTAGATCGCAAGGCGCTTGCTGCACAGACCGTTCGTGCGTTTGCCTCCTTCGAGTGCGAGCCTGGTCTCAAGTTTGATAAGGCATACGAGGTCTTCAGCCAACGGTTTAGCCAAGGCGACATGGACGAAGATGGTGGGGCAAAGTTCGACCCGAAGGTTCTGCCCAATCGATACCTAACTGACCCACAACCAGGGGATGCATTCGTATATGTCTCGACTATTCAGCGAATGGCGATCAACCTATTTGGAAGGCAAGCAATGCTTGAGGGAATGGGAGAGGTGGAAGATGACGCGGAGCAGCTCAATATTCCGATCCATGCGTTTGATCTGATCATTGCCGACGAATGTCACCGAGGGTATTCCCGAAAAGAAGAGTCAGTCTGGCGAGACACCCTGGACCATTTCGACGCGATCAAGGTTGGGCTGACCGCAACTCCGGCAGCGCACACGGTCGCGTACTTCGGCGAACCCGTCTATCGCTACACCTACAAAGAGGCGGTTGACGAGGGGTATCTCGTGGATTATGACGTCGTAAAAGTGCGTTCGGACGTTCGAATTGAAGGCGTCACTTTGAGGGAGGGTGAGCGTGTGGAGCTTGTGGATACCCACGAGGGCACGACTAAGAATATCGACTACCTCGAAGACGAGGTGGTTTACGATGCTACAGCAATTGAGGCGAAAATCACCGCCCCGGACTCAAACCGAAAGATCGTAGAGGAACTCAAGAAACATGCAGAAGCTCACGAGGCTGAGTTCGGCAGATTCCCGAAGACTCTCATCTTTGCCGCAAACGATTTGCCACACACGAGTCATGCAAATCAGCTTGTCTCGTTGTGCCGGGAAGCTTTCGTGCGAGGCGATGGGTTTGTCTCCAAGATCACGGGGGCCAAAGACGTTGACCGACCACTCCAGAGGATCAAAGAGTTTCGGAACCGCCCCGAACCCAAGATCGTCGTCACCGTTGACCTACTGACAACAGGCGTGGATGTCCCAAGTATCGAGTTCCTTGTGTTTCTCCGCCCGGTCAAGAGTCGAATCCTGTTTGAGCAGATGCTGGGCAGAGGCACGCGTCTGTGTAATGAATTTGAAGGACCGGACAAGTCTCACTTTGTGGTGTTCGACTGTTTCGACGGAACACTGATCGAGAGTTTCCGCAACGCGAGCGGAATGGCGGTCGAGGCTCCCGTAAGCGATCCAGTTCCACTCCGTGACGTGGTCGAGAATATCTGGAACAACGAGCGACGTGACTATCACGTCAAAGTTCTTGCAAAGCGACTCCGCCGAATAGACAAGGAGATAACTGGGGAGGGGCGGCTGAAATTCCTAGAATTCACGAAGAACCTTGACTTCACTCAGTTTGCTGACCAACTGAACAACTTGCTGTCCGCTGACTTCAAAGGCACAATGGACCTCTTACGCAACGAGGACTTCCAACAGTTCTTGCAAGCGTATCCACGTCCAAACCGGGACTTTGTTATCGCCACGGGCGTCGTAGACTCCGTAACGTCGGAGCGGCTTATTCGGTACAAAGACAAAGACCTGAGACCCGCCGATTATTTGGCTGAGTTCAGCAAATTCGTCGAAGAAAACCGCGAGCAGATCGACGCCCTTCGAATCCTTCTCGACAAACCCGAGGGTTGGAGCACTGAGGCATTGCGCGAACTTCGTGCTGAACTGAGACAAGCACAGTTCCCCGAGGAACGGGTGCGAGAAGCTGCCACCATTGCAAAACACAAGGCTCTCGCTGATGTTATCTCGCTGGTGAAGAATGCTGCTGACAATGCTAAACCACTTCTGACCGCTGAGGAGCGTGTCAACGTTGCGGTGGCACAGGTTACAGGTAGCCTAACCCTTTCGAGCGAGCAACAAGCTTGGCTGGATCTCATTCGGCAAAGACTTGTCGCTGATCTCGCTATTGAGCCAGGAGACTTTGAACTTCACCCGCTCGATGAACGAGGCGGCTTCGCTCGGGCAAACAAGGTCTTTGGAGGCAAACTCCACGAGCTTCTCTCACAACTTAACTGGGCCGTGGCCCAGGCCGCCTAAATACCAAGATGACTGACGTTGTATCCAAACTCTGGGGCTTCTGCCACACCCTTCGCCATGATGGCATCGACTATGGCGATTACATCGAGCAAATAACCTATTTGCTATTCCTAAAGATGGCGGACGAGCGGGGAGTCGAGCTTCCTGACCAGTGTAACTGGAGTCACTTGAAGTTGCTCAGTGGAACCGATCTCACCGAGGACTACCCAAGAATTCTGCGCGACCTCGGAAAGCAAAGCGGAATCCTTGGAGACATCTTCGCTGGAGCGCAGTCTCGTTTTACGAACCCTGTCAATCTTCGAAAGCTGATCACCCTGATTGATGAAACTGAGTGGACAAGCTTAGATGTTGACGTCAAAGCCGAAGCCTTTGAGGGTCTCCTAGAAAAGGCGGCAAGTGAAGGAAAGAAAGGAGCGGGGCAATACTTCACTCCGAGACTTCTGATTCAGAGCATGATGCGGTGCATCAAGCCGGACCCCCGAACTAAATCCGAATTCACCATTGGCGATCCAGCATGCGGAACCGGTGGTTTCCTTATTGCTGCCTATGAGTGGCTCAAAGACGAACTTCGAAAAGAGAAAGTCGCTCCTGACCGCGATACGCAGAAGCGGATTCGAGAGAAAACCTACTTCGGGCAAGAACTGGTTGCAAGGCCGAGAAGGCTCGCCTTGATGAACATGTATCTCCACAACGTCAGTCCCGCGATTGCCCTAGGAGACTCAATATATGAGACCTACTCAGGTCCAAAGTTTGACGTCATCATTACGAACCCGCCCTTTGGGAACCGTGGCGCAAACCAGGCTCCCGAGCGAGAAGATTTCACGGTTACAACGAGCAACAAGCAGCTGAACTTTATCCAGCATATTCTCACACTCCTTAAGCCGGGAGGACGGGCCGCTGTGGTTGTACCCGACAACGTTCTTTTTGCCGACCAAGCCGGGGAAGTATTCAAAATCTTGATGCAAGACTGCGATCTTCACACGGTTCTGAGACTCCCGCGCGGAACATTTACGCCGTACACGCCAGGAACTAAGACGTACGTCATTTACTTCACCAAAGGCAAACCAACCAAGCAGGTTTGGCTTTATGACGGTCGCGCAAACGTTCCCGGCATCACTAAGAAAGATCGTCCGTTGGCGGCGGCGCACTTCGAGGACTTCGAGAAATGCTACGGCGATGACCCGAACGGCCTGTCTCCTCGTACGGAAACCGAACGATTTCGGTGTTTTGGGATTGATGAGATTAAGAAGCGTGAGTACAAGCTGGATGGCTTCAAGTGGATCAAGGATGAATCGCTCGATGATGCCGACGACCTTGGTGAACCCGAAGAGATCATTACTGAAGCCGTAACCCAACTCAGTGCGGCAATTGAGGAATTGAATCAGGTTTTGAAGCTACTAGAAAAGCCAGAAAGGGTGGCCCAGTGAGCAATGGTTTAGCTATTCGAATTTTTCGAATAACTGCCAGTGAAAGAATAACCTGCCAGAATGGACCCTGGTTCAGCAAGTCGGCGGGCAGCACAATCAAACTCAAATCATTCTCATCGTCGGGCCAACTAATTGGAGCATGCCAACTATGAATGAGATAATTCTCTACACCTCCCCAGACGGAGCAACAAAGGTTGAAGTCCACTTCGAAGAAGAGACATTTTGGCTAACCCAGCGGCGAATTGCGGAGTTATTCGGTGTTGATGTCCGCACCGTGAGTGAACACCTCGTCAACATATTCGAATCCAGCGAACTTGACCGAGAGGCAACTCTCCGGAAATTCCGGAGAGTTCAAATCGAAGGCGGACGCGAGGTCGAACGCGATCTTGATCACTACAGCCTCGATGCCATTATCGCCGTCGGCTACCGAGTGAACTCTAAACAAGCGACCCAGTTCCGTATCTGGGCGACCAACACCCTGAAGGAGTTCGTGATCAAGGGCTTCGTGCTCGACGACGAACGGCTGAAGCTTAACAAGCGATTCGGCAAAGACTATTTCGACGAGCTCATCGAGCGTATCCGCGAGATTCGAGCCAGTGAACGCCGGTTCTACCTCAAGATCACCGACCTCTACGAGCAAGCCAGTATTGATTACGATAAGAAGGCCGAAGTCAGCAAAACATTCTTTGCTACCGTACAGAACAAGTTGCACTGGGCCGTTAGTGGCAAGACTGCCGCCGAGATCATTGCCGAACGAGCAGACTCCAGTAAGCCGAGCATGGGCCTTACTACTTGGAAGAACGCACCACACGGCAAAGTGCTCAAGGGCGACATCTCGACCGCCAAGAACTACCTGATCGAGAAGGAGATCAAGGACCTGGAGCGGATCGTCACGATGTACCTCGACTACGCCGAGCTCCAAGCCTCCCGGCAGGTTCCGATGAAGATGGCCGACTGGGTCGAGCGGCTTAACGCCTTCCTTCAGTTCAACGGGTTCGAAGTCCTCGACAACCCCGGCAAAGTCTCGGCCGAGGTCGCGAAGAAACTCGCTGAGGAGCAGTACGAGAAGTTCCGGGTGAAACAGGACGATGCGTTCGAGAGTGACTTTGAGCGTGAAGCGAAACGAATAGATGGAGGCTCGCAATGATTCCCCACAAAGAAGTGGATTCCCAAGCAGCTGATCCGACTGACGCCTGGGAAGAAGTGTTCCTTGAAGACCTGATAGAAGATGCCATCGGAGGTGCGTGGGGCGACGAACCTGCAAAAGCCAGGGATGATCAGGTGATCGTTAGGGTTATCCGAGGAACGGAGTTCCGTAACTGGGAAAGAGAAAAGGGCTCGACCGCAGCGACCAGAGCGATTGATCCAAAGAGTTTCTCCCGTCGCATGCTGATGGTCGGTGACATGGTGGTTGAGATATCTGGGGGCGGTCCCTCTCAGCCTGTCGGCAGAACATTGGTCATGGATCAGGAAGCTCTCGATAATCTTGGCGGCACAGCAATCTCTTCCAACTTTTGTCGAAGGGTGAGATTCAAGCCTAATGTCAACCCATTCTTCGTAGATCGCGCCTTGAAATTGAAGTACTCCCTCGGAGAACTGGATCAATTCCAAACTGAAACGACCAACATTAGGAACCTGACCTTTCCTAAGTTCATATCCGAAACGTCGATACCTCTACCTACGCGAGAGGTTCAGGACCAGCTTGTATTGATGATCGAAGGGCTTCAGGCGCAGGCTGGACAAGCCCGAGACCGCCTCGCTACGATCCCGGCGCTCCTCAAGAAGTTCCGCCAATCCGTCCTCGCCGCCGCCTGGCAAGAGGCTGCCGAAGAGGGACAGATCAAAGACTTATTGGAGATTTGTGAGAGCCTCACTGATGGAGACCACCAGCCTCCTCCCAAGTCTGCTTCTGGCATTCCTTTCATAACTATTTCAGCACTTGAGGGGGCAGTCTTGAATATTGGGGCGGCAAAGCGATTCGTTCCGAATTCCTATTTAGAGTCACTTGACTCGAAGCGCCGGGCGAAAAGCGGTGACGTCCTGTACAGTGTTACAGGAAGCATAGGAGTACCTGCTCTCGTAGAGACCGATGAGCCGTTCGTGTTCCAGCGGCATATCGCCATTTTACGTCCAAACCAGTCGAAAGTATCCTCGAAGTACATGTACTACCTGCTCCTCTCAGAGCAGGCCCTCAACCAAGGCCGAGATTGCGCAACCGGCATCGCACAGATGACGATACCGCTTCGGGGCCTCCGGAAATACCAGGTTCCGGTTCCCTCCCATGCGATGCAATCCGAAATCGTCTGCCGCGTCGAATCCCTGTTTGCCCTCGCCGACTCCATTGAATCCCGCCTCGGTGAAGCCACCGCCCAAGTAGAGCGCACCACCCAAGCCATCCTCGCCAAAGCATTTCGGGGTGAACTCACCTAACACCTATGAAAGTACGACACCTGGAGATTCATAATTTTCGCGGGATCAAGGCACTCGACTGGAGTCCCGATCCGGGCTTTAATTTACTGCTTGGTTCAGGTGATTCGTGTAAAACGACCATTATTGACGCCATTGACTTCGTACTAGGTGCCAAGTGGAGCCTTACCTTTACAGACGCAGACTTCTATAGTGCAGATACCTCAAAGAACATACTGATCCGTGCGACCGTCGGTGAGTTACCCAAAAATCTTAAAGCTGATCTTCGATTCGAGACAAGTTTTAGAGGATGGCATGAAGGCGTCATTCACGATGAACCGCGTGATGCGGACGATACTAGCGACGAACTTGTTTTGACGCTTCAGTTAGAGGTGGACCACACACTTGAGCCGAACTGGACAGTGTGGACTGAGCGAGAGGTTGAAACTCACCCAAACTTTCGCTCACAGGATCGGGAGGCACTAGGAGTTATCCGCGTTGGAGCGTACGTAGATCGTCACCTATCCTGGGGTCGCGGCTCCGCACTGGATCGCTACTCTTCGAACGAAGATGAGCTTGGCCCAATCTTCGCAAAAGTGAGAAGAGAAACTCAAGGAGCTTTTGACCAGCAGGAGCTTAAGTCCTTACGAGCTATAGCTACCAATCTTGGCACTGAAGCTCAATCAAATGGCGTGCAATTCAATGACAAACTAAAGCCTGGCCTTGAAATCACCGCCCTTCAGTCTAGTGCATCGGCAGTGACTCTGTTTGACGGTAATGTTCCTTCGAAACAGATGGGGCTAGGGAGTCGAAGATTGCTGGTTACCACTATGCAGTTGCAGAGAGAATCCGAGAAAAGCGTGCTCCTGGTAGATGAAATCGAGACCGCCCTTGAGCCTCACCGAGTGCGGAAGCTGGTTCAAACCCTGATTTCTTCGGAGTTGCAGGTTATAGTAACTTCTCACTCACCGATTGCCGTGCAAGAAGCTAGTGCCCAGTCGGTCTACATTGTTCAAAAGAGTGCGGACACTGTTGTCGTCAAACCAATGCCGGACGCGATTCGCAGTAATCTCAAAAAGAGTCCGTACGCCGTTTTAGCAAAGAAGGTGTTGGTTTGTGAAGGCAAGACTGAGCAGGGCTTTATCGCAGCATGTCGTGAGCTGTGGGAGACTAAACATGGGCAAAGTCTGGATGCCCTTGGAATCGCGGAGGCCTACGGAGAGGGTCAACCGAACGGGGGGAAGCTAGCTCTTGCCTTTGCAGAATTTGGTTTCGCCACGTCTTTTTTCTACGATGCTGATCGAGGAGCAGGCTTCACCCCAGATAGGGCCAGTCGAGCAGGATTGACTACGTTTCCTCACGAAGATGGCACAAATTCTGAGATCGCTCTGTTCAATAGCCTGACTGACGATCAGATCAATCTGATGTTAGAGATTGTGAGGCTGAACCGGGTTGGCAATATGAGGTCTATTCTCGATCACTTTTTTGTGATGCCAACAGACTCGTCGATTCTCTGGGATGCAACTGTGAAAGCTAGAGACGAGATTACAGATCGAAAAGATCTCTTGGTCAGCCTTGCTAAAGGAAACGACGCACAGAAGCCGATGTTCCCAGGGTGCCCGCACTACTGGGGTGCCTGGGTCAAGGATACTGAAATCGCAAGAGACATCCTTGTGAGCTGTGTTGCCGATTGGGAACCATTCTCGAAGACGACACTCGGATCGCTTCTGGAAAGGATTCGTGTGTGGTGCTATGGAAAATGATTCGTGGTCGACCTTAGCAGACGCGACTGGCAAGTCCTTTGTTGAAGCACCAGCGGGATTTGGAAAAACCGAACTTATTGCTCGTGCTCTGGCGCTTTGTCCATCTCGTCAGCTGGTTCTGACACATACCCACGCGGGTGTGGATTCTATACGAAAGAGGCTCAAAGTTTTAGGCGTCCCAGCGGGAAAGCATCGAGTAGAAACGATAGATGCATTCTGTGTTCGATTTGCTAACGGCTATCCTAAAACTGCTGGAATCCTCTCGGTTGATATTGAGAGCGAGGATTATTGGGACGAGATGAAATCGGGCGCGGCAAAGGTATTTCAAATCCGCGAACTTCAGAAGCTTTTTGGAGACCAATACGCAGGAGTAATAGTTGACGAATATCAAGATTGCTCTAAGCTGCAACACCAGATCATTGAGTCAATCGCGAATGAGCTGCCTCTAAGAATCCTCGGGGACCCCATGCAAAGTCTCCTAGCATGGAAAGGGCAAGACCCCATCGACTGGGAGAGGCAGATTGCAAAGTCAGGATATCACCAACTACCTCCACTCACGGAGCCTCAGCGATGGTTACAAACCGGAGCTAGTAAGGAGTTAGGACAGTGGATTGCAGTTGCCAGAGTAGCACTACAGTCTTCTAAGACTGCTTCTTACGACTCAATTGTCCAAGTGGCTCATGTTGGAAAGGACGAGGTCGCAAAGGAAGTCCTGAAGCGAATTTATGCTTTGAAGAAAGCTGGAATTGCTGGTCAGTCGGTCGTGGTGATCCATCAAAAATACCGACGCTCAAAGAAGATTGAGTCTAGACCCGAGCTCCAGACCCAAGACCCATTCGCTACCGTCTTGAGTGGTGAGAATTTCTCTGTATTGATGGAAATCGAGGGCAAGTTGCTGAAGAGCTGGTGCAAGGAGTTTTCAACACATTCTGGGCTCGCCCTGGCACTTTCGATCTTGGAATTCTCAAACGTCTGCTGCAGCAAGAAGACTGACGAACTAAAGCCAATCGTTTCTGAGCTAGCTCTGGGAAAGACTCCAACCAGCAAGGCGCCCAGGTGCTCAGCACTCGTAGAATTCCTACAAAGCTGCAACGATTGTTTTGGCATGCCTGAGGCCCTGAATTGGCTCGGACTCTTGGGAAAGTTCGATGGTCGAAAGATTCATCACAGAGAACTGCTTCACGGAATGTCCCAGGTTTTACGACTCTGCTCCAACAACCCTGAACTTGGACTATCAGAAGCCGCGAGAAAAGTACGAGAGCTAGAGTCACATCGTGGGCGGAAGTCAGACAGCCGAATCATTGCGAGGCCCGTACTCATCAAGGGGCTTCAGTTTGACCATGTCATCGTGGCGTGTCCCGAGGAAATGACTGCTTGCGAGCAGTATGTTGCCTTCTCGCGAGCAGTGAAAACGCTTCATGTTGTTTCAACGAATCCTTACAAAATCAAAGGCGTGCCATCGAGAGCAAGCGCTGTGCAACCAGTCGAGCAACTAAAGATTGACCGGCACGATCAAGCACAGGAATCACTGTTCGGAAGTGACTTTAACTTCTAGAAGTTTCTCTGCATCCGCTTGAATCGCTGATTTGCGCTAGGCATTACAAATCGGAAAGTGATTTTTGCCAGCGTCTTGTTAGACAAGGCTGAGTGAGTGGCATACCCATCCTGAGCCAAGGCCGCGCCTTTCACTTCCGGACAAAATTGCGATGGGCAGACCTAGGAAGGACTCTACCGCAGTGGATGGCTGCTTGCTGTTACTAATCTTTGGTCAGGAATTTGATTGGATTGGCTATTGGAGCGAAAGGGGCTACACGCCCATTAGCAATGAAATTTCTGAGTAGAAGTTGCCGATCTGTTCGGTAACCGTGCGTAACAGTCCCACCTTTTGACGGCTCAAGAGCTAGTTGAGCACAATGACTTAGCACCCGCAGGCGGGTCCGCGTCATCAGAAATAGGAGTCCTGAGGACCCGGACGTGGACCCGCTTGCGGAGTGCAAAATGTCCTTTATCCAATCACCTCTCTTTCCACTGGGATCCGTGGTTATTACGGTTACCGCGAACGAGTGTCTAAATCAAACAGACGTCCAAGCAGCGATTCGACGGCACATCAACGGTGACTGGGGAAACCTAGATTCCGACGATGCAAATGCCAACGAGTCTGCCCTGAAGCACGGCGGGAGAATCCTCTCGTCCTATACATCCTCTGATGAGACCAAGTTTTGGATCATCACCGAGGCCGACCGATCATCAACGACGATTCTTCTTCCCGAAGATTACTAACTCAGCGACTCCCACTCGGAGTCGCTCTTTTCATGAAAGAAGCCCATCCGCAAGAGGAAGGGCTTGAGATTCAGTAGTATTCAACTGTGCCGCGAAGTATCTCGCCGACATTTGCCGATGCGATCCTACGGATGAGATTATCTGTGCCGCGAGTGCGCTTGCCGGAAAGGCTTGTATCCATCGGCTCGTACTTAGAAACAACGAGATCGGTGAGAGGATCGAATTCATACCTCCAGAGTCTTGCGGCCTTAAACAACTCCTCATCGAGGTTCGGTCCAAGATGGTTGTAAAACCCAGATCCAAGGACAACGATACGAGGCGCCCCCCATCGGAGCGGAACTATCGAAGCTCGCTGGTGGAGCTCGGAATGGATGCCACAAACAAGGGTTTTTCCACCGAGAACGATTTCTTCAGATTCTCGCTCAGCTGATTCAAGTAGTTTTTGATTTGCACCATTAGTAGCGAAGGCTACTTCCGAGCAAGATCGATTTGAGTCGAGAAGAATAACACTTCCGTAGAGCCAAAGCTTGCCAAGTTTCATAATCCTTGGCTTCGGGTCGCGTTCCGTAGGTGGCTCCGGAACTGGTGGGAATTGGATTGGTTTCAGTAGGGTCAAAATAGCCATGATGTTCCTGGCGGATTGCTCCGTCAGAAGACATCAAAGCTGACTTCACTAAGCCTAAAAACTTCCCGGCACTTAACGCAACGACTACTTATCGACAATGAATAGGCGCTCTTCTGAGAACGCTCCAAGGGCCTTTTTGGAGCCAAAGGCAACAACTGACCACAGGTATTCGCCGGATGGTAGATCACTGATCTTGAAGTCATAGCGGTTGTTCTTTACCGTGGCCGCCCATATCCGAGGACTCGAAGAGCCAAGCTCGTCTTGAGACTTGTTCGCCAAGATATAGACGCCATAGCTGATTGCCCCAGGAACCTCCTTCCACTTCAGGATTGCCGTTTCACCCACTACAACGGATTTTTCGGGCGGAGAAACCAGTGTTGGCACATTGGGCGATCTTTGCTCTTTAGACGTCGCTACGGGCGCTGTGGGAGCTTTTGCAAGCTTGTAGAATGTTGGCTCACCAATGCAAGCGCCCTTGTCAAGAAAAATCTGAAGCGACTTCTTTCCAGTGACAGGGATCTTCCACTCAACAGGTTTTGCTCCCGCTTCCAACGTTCCACCAGGAACGAGGGGATTTAAGATATCCTCCCCATCTACTGCGACAGTAAGCGTGCTCGTGCGACTTTTAGAGAACTTATCCTGAACGCCGCTGAAAAAACGAAGCTCGTCCATACCCTTTGGGATCTCGTAGACGACCGTATAAGAGTTGTAGCTTAACGCGTGAATGGAGAAGCTAAAGGCTTGACCAGAAATCGAGATTTTTCCGGAGTTTCTTAAGCCGGACGCCGTCACATTCGGCAGGTCTGTGAGTTTGACTGTGTTATCGACTTTATTGAATTGCCCCCCGGCAAGAACCGAAAGGAAAAGTGAGCTTGCGACAGAAACCATACTCAATTTGTTTTACACCAACTTAGTTACCGCCTGCACGACTTCCTCCTCGTCGGCCCGCGTTTTCGTCACCGTCATCCACAGGTGGTGGTGTATCTGAGCCCTCGCCAGCCCGGCTACCAGGTCGTCTACCCGTGACTTCCGGCTCTGGTTTCGCCGGGGGCTGAGATACCGTTGTTCCGCTATTCGGCGAAGTTCTTTTACTTGGCGCTGAAGAATCTGTTGACTTTGCCTTTGAGGGTGCGGGCTCCGATCCGATACTTGTCTCTCGCTGCTTATTCGCAGACGGACCTTCGGAAGTTTTTTTCACCACAGGTGCTTGTTCTGCTCGAATTGTCTCTGTTTTTGGAGCTTCAGATTTTGGCGACTCCTTTAGCGGATCCGAGCTTGGAGGCTGAGTCCGGGTATTTTCTGACTCAGAAGCAGGTGGATTCTCTGTTGGGGTCTGAACTTGGTTTGTTGGGTTGCTAGAAGGCGTCGCGACATCCGCTGGCCCTGAGAATGCGCTCACAAGCCAGAGTGCAGCCATCATGACGGCAGGAGCGCCGTAAGATGCAATCGCCGTGGGACGACTCTGTTTGTACCAGTGGTAAAAGGTGAATCCACCGGCGAGGAGGGCGAATGGGAACCGAAGAATGGGAATCAGGAGTGCCAAGAGAGCAAAGATAAGGCATTCCTTCCACTTGGGGAGCCACGGCACGTGGACAGTCATTAGTGTGACGATTTGGGGAACAACGGCCTGCGGTGGCGACGGCAAGAGAATTTGATTTGCCGCTGCTCTTGCAATTGGAGCTGGAGCCACTGGTACTGGAGCGTTGTTCTGTCGTGCTTGTCCAACCTGTCCCAGAGCAGTGAGGGCGTGGGACATTTCTTGGGCGGTCTGGAATCTGGAATTGGGATCTTTTGTGAGTGCTCGCTCAAGAAAACTCCGAGTTGCGCTTGGCAGTGAAGCGGGGTAGTTAGGCTCGCGACTTAAGATTTGGATCAGGACCTCATTTATGGTGGACCCGCTGAATGGCTTAATCCCTAGCAACATCTCATAGAACACGACCGCGATACTGAATAAGTCAGATCGGGCATCAACCTTTGATGATTCACACTGCTCAGGAGAGAGGTATTCGAGAGTGCCAATCAACATGCCGGTGGACGTCAGAGAAGTTGCTGTTGAAAGTGTAGCTATCCCAAAGTCTAGGATCTTTGGTGTCCCATCAGGCAAAACTTGGATGTTCGCAGGTTTGATGTCTCGATGGACAATTCCACTTGCATGAGCAGCTCCAAGCCCCGCTAGGATCGGCACACCCATTTGCTTCACTTCGTCTACGGTGTAGATTCCTTTGTTGGTCATGTGGCGATGAAGCGACTGGCCAGTGACAAGTTCGACTGCTAAGAACGGAACCCCTTGGTGAGTTCCGACGTCGTAAATGCTCATCACGTTAGGGTGTGAAATGGCGGCAACTGCCTTCGCTTCGCGCACGAAACGTGCCTGCCTCATCTGAATATCCGCTGGGTCAGAGGTTTGGAGTGGTCCCATTACCTTGATGGCGACACGTCTGCCAAGCGCAGTGTCATATGCTTCGTAGACGATGTCATTGGACTGCCCAATAAGCTTGATGATTTCGTAACGACCAATATGGGACGGAATAGACGCAGCCATGCTTGAATTTGTGGCTTGTGTTTACCGGATTCAGAGCAGAGATGTCAGTGGATTAAGGGTATTTCTTGGAATGAAACTGGCCAGTTGAACCTCGAAATCCGAACCTTGCTTCGGTTCTCGAAATGTAGTCGTCGAGCTGTTTTGCTGTAATTCGGTGAGCTCGCCCAATGTGAATGGTGGCAATCTCTCGAAGATCGATCAGCCGATAAATCTGCGCACGCGAAAGAGAAAGCAGTTCGGCAACCTCTTCAATCGTGTACGCGATCTTGTCGTGCTTGAGACTCATACATCAATCTTCCCGCGAGAAGTCCTGGCCGTTCATAACTGTCCAGAAATGTATAGCCACCGCTAAACATTCCGGCTCCGATAAGTTCCATGACAGACGAAGACCTTAACTTTGAAGTGTTCGATTTGAGGAACTACTTCATGAAAAAATCATTCAACCTTGGCCTGGTCGTATCTACTCGCGGAGCTCTCGCGACTCTAGATCCATCCGACGTACTCACCGCTCTCTCTCGCCACAGCCGGGGCGACTGGGGGGATGTTGGAGGAGTCGATTGGACTGAGAACGACATGGCTGTTGAGCAAGGTGAGCGCATTCTCAGTAGCTACCGAGATCAGAACGGCACGAAGTTCTGGATCATCACCGAGCGTGATCGTTCTGCTACGACCGTGCTTCTTCCGGACGAATATTAAAGAGCTGATCAATACTGGCTCGAAGATTCTCTTCGGCAGGTAGCAGCGGCCGGGTGTAGTTCACCTCTGTGACGCCTATCGCGGAGTGTCCGACATGTTCCTTGAGAGTAGTCGTTGAGACGGTCGGGCAGAGCTTCTCGATCCAGTTGATATGGGTGAGTCGACAGTCGTGAGGACTCATCTGGGAGGGTAGCTTTGCTTCCGCTCGGATTCGTCGCCACGTGGCGTAGGTAAGGTTCTTCATCCTTGCCTTGTTTTCCGTGGCGGCTGACCACAAGAAGACATCAGGAGCAAGCTCTTCGGTGAGTGGAAGTAGCAAGTTGTAGAGCGTATCGCACATGACCGAGACTCTTACTTTGCCGCCCTTCGGCAGACCAATAGTTTGAGATCCAGAAGAATCAACATGAACTGCTTGGTCGATGATGATCCGGCGGTTCTCCATGTCTAGTTGTCGCCTCGAAAGTGCCATGGCCTCGCCCAGGCGCAGTCCCGCGAGTAGAAAAACGCCAAGTAGTGCTCGCCGTGAGTTATCAAGCTTCGGCGAAGCCAGCGCCTTCTGAGCTTCCTGTGGGGTCAGAGCAATCGCTTGTCGTCGCTCCGGATTTTTCATATCAAGGCAAAAAGGGTTGTTCGTCAGCGGCGGAACCCGTCTATAGGGTGTTATCGCTTGATTGAAAGCTCGAACCAGGATCACCTTTATCGCAATGCAAGTATGCTGACCAACACCTCTTTCCTGCAGACCTTTGTAGTAACTGTGTACCTCGATTGGATCGATTTGGGATAGCGGAACGTTTCCCCAGTGCTCAGCTGCATAGCGGCGATATCTGGAAACGCGATCTCGTAAGGTCTTGGGGTCCAAGGTGTTCGGCCAGTCATTTTCAATCAGCCACTCGATCCAGTCACCGAATGTGGCTTCTTTCGCACCTCGATGCTTGATTACCGCAGTATCTCGTTTTAACGAGCGTAAAAACTCCTTCGCGTCACGCTGATTGGCGAAGACTCTTGAGAGTCGCTTTTGAACGCCTCCGTGCAAAGTGACGTAGTGTTGCACTCGCCACTTTCCGATGTGCTTACCGGTTTGGATTTGGCGACAGGAACCCTCGCCGTGATCCTGTTTTGGTCTCATGAACGAGATTGTACAACACAAAAAATCTCAACATTGAGAGACTTATTGAGAGACCTGGTTCAGTTGATCGGTCTCGAATTGACCAAAGTGGTCCATTTTAGGTTCAAATTTCTGGCGGCCCCGGAGGGACTCGAACCCCCGACGCCCTCCTTAGGACGGAGGCGCTCTATCCCCTGAGCTACGGAGCCGCGAACCTCTCTATTATGACGCTATTTCGCTTCGCCGCCAGCCAACTGCCGCTCGGCACGCTGAGGCGGTCGAAGCGAAACTTGTTGCACAACAACCATGCCGTTCTTGTTCAACTTGTACAGCCAGTTTCCCGCTCCTGCATAGACGTAATCTCCGTCAACCGTAATCGATGTGATCGGCGCAAATCCCTGCTGAAATCCGCCTTGTCCTGGTCCACCAGGCCCTGCTTGCCCCGGAGGCAACTGGGTAGGGCCGCCCTGAACTCCACCTTGTCCACGCAGAGGCCCAGCCCCCTGAGCCTGAGCCCGAGTGAGCATCAAGTAAGGAACGGAAGCAACAACGAGTCCGGCAACGAAGGCAGAAACGGTCTTCTTCATTTCAATACAATATCACGAATCGAGACCAAATGGAACCGCAGCCACTTCTCAACGAGCCTTTCACCTTATAGTTTGTTGATGTCGCTACACCGTGCCAGTCACTACCGCTAAGTTGCCAGTTTTTGGAACTCACAATAGCTGTCAGGTTTTTCCAAGCTAAACTTAGAGTGTGTTGTTAGTGTCGAGGCTAAAAAGGATCCCGTTCTTCAGAAACTCTTACAGGAAAGTGAGATCTTCTTTTGACATCCCAGTAAAATCACTAAAGCGAATTTTGAGGAAGAGAAACTGGAAACGCCAAATTCAGACGGGTCAGAACAGTCTTCAAATCGGACTTCCAAGAGTAGTTTGCAGGAACATTTTTGAATACACGAGTTGGGAAGGCGTCGCGGGAACCATTGAAATTGAACGCTTTCATGAGCGGAATCTTCGACACTATCCGCTAGCTAAGACACTCAATGCTCAAAGGCACTATGAGCTTGACAGACGGGCTAGCCACTGGGATAATGAAGCCTACGTAACCAAACTAGATGGCGGAAGAGTGATCAGCCCTTTCCAGAGTATTGTCACTAGGGACGACGCCTATCTTGAAGAGGAAAGCTACGAATTCCACTCTTATGATGTTTGGGATCGAGGCTTCTTCGCAACACAAACGAGCTTGCCGAAGGTTAGTCACATTGAGGGAACGGTCGCGCACTGCGGCGCCTACGGGGACGGCGGCAATATTTTCCACTTCGTACACAACGCTCTTCCACGATTAGCCCTGATCCAAAAAAGCCGGTGGAGCAACGAAATTGATCACTACCTGCTCTCAACCGATAAGTTCGGATTTATGAAAGACCTCGTAAGTCTGGTGGGAATCGATGAAGAGAAATTGCTCTTCGGAAACCAACACCAGCACATCCAAGCGAAGTCATTATTGGTCGCCTCTCACCCTGATCAATTGGGACAAATGGATCAATGGGGTATCGAACTGTCACGTGAACTAATCCTAGCAAATCTCGCTCAGCCCAGTCACAAAAAGAAGATTTACATTAGCAGAAGCACAGCTAGTCAAAGACGTCTATTAAATGAAGAGGAGCTAATCAAACAACTCATTCCATTAGGATTTCAAGTCGTGCTGATGGATAAATTGTCAGTAAGAGAGCAAGCTCAAACGATGAGGGATGCTGAGGCAGTGATCGGTATTCATGGAGCGAATCTCACGTTCTGCCATCTACTAGCCGAGGGAACTCCCTTTGTAGAACTATTCCCCGCGAGCTACGTTGTAAGCTGCTACTACCAACTTGCATCCTATGCAAAGGCCAAGTACGCCTACGTTTTGGGAGATGGCAAGGCCCCAACAGATCTCACCGACCTGCGGTTGACCTCAAGCGACGACTTCACCGTAAACATTGATACGGTTTTACGGACGTATCAGGCGGTCCTCAGTACAGTGGAGCCGAACGCAGCTACGCTACTGTAACTCGTCCCTTGAACCCTGGCAGATTGGCATCATTGCGTGGGAGCGCAAGCTGCCCGGATGATCTGCGAGGCAAAGGAAGATGATAGCAGGACAACACGTTAACTACTCAAACGGTAGCTATCCCTTATCGCGCCGCCCAACCCGGGATACCGCTTTGAAGGCATCGATCCGGCCTTCGGACACAAAGTCAAATCCCTTCTTTTGGCAAGTAGAAAATATGATGTCCCGAATCTGGACGTTGGTTAGACGGCTATTGGTTCCAAGCAGAAGCCCAGCCAGACTCGCTGCCATGGGGCACGCCATGGAAGTCCCGCTGGCAACCAGATAGTCGTTTCGGCTCCCATTCCACGACGACAATATCTGGTCACCAGGGGCGGCAACTTTCACCCAACTTCCGAAGTTAGAAAATCCAGCTCGCTGGTCATTGCGATTAGTCGCGGCGACGGATACGACGTTGTCCATTGCGGCGGGGAAAAACGGCACTTGGTTTCCGTTGTTTCCAGCCGCGGCGAACAAGATTCCCCCTTGGCTCCAAACGTAATTCACGATGTCCTGTTGAGCTTGGCTGAACAGGGTCGTACCAAAGGACATCGAGAAGATTCTTGCCTTTGCCTGGCTGCCAAGGATGAGTCCAGTACAGATATCCCCTATCGTAGCGAAGGCTTTGCGACGACCAATAATCTTATAGTGAAGCAACTTACCGTTGAAGCAAAGGCTGGAGACTCCCAAACCGTTATCAGTGCCTGCAACCGCGATTCCAGAGCAGTGCGTACCATGTCCAGAGACACTCCCCCCTGCATCATCGGTAATGTCAGCGTCATTATCTGCAATGTCCAGACTCTCTGGAAGGATCTTTCCCGCAAGCTCTTCGTGGTCCAATCTCACGCCAGAATCCAGAACGCAGATCGTGGCACTTCGAGGTGATCGAGAAATGTCCCAAGCTTGCCGGGCGTGAACAATGTCCATTGCGTACTGATCTGGCAGCCGAGGATCGTTTGGATCGTAGCAGGGCCTAACGTAGTAGTTTGGCTCCGCGTACTCAACTTCGGGATCTGCTTTCAGCACGGAAATCGCTTTGTCTAAATCCGTTCCCTTAATCTTGATTCGAACAAGCTTGATTTCCTCGTAGGCCTTCAGCTTCTCCGCACCAAGTACCACTATCAAACCGCTAGGACGCCCCCCGACTTCGTTTTGACTAAAAGTTCTCCCGGCGCATAGTCATCAGGTGCCCCTAGCGCGGGATGCACCGCGGTCGAAAAATACATACCGAGCAATGTGAAGATCATAACAGTTGGAACTGCCTCACTGATATCCTATCAGCCCATAAAGCCTTTGTCAATGAGAAGTGCCATAGGCTTAAAGACTCGATAGAGATGCCGAGCCTCAACACAAATTGTTTTGCTCAGTCCCTTTTTTCCCGAACCCAACCCAAAATCTCATCCGCAAACCCATCGCTCCACTGAGCACCCTCGTACGTCATATACCGCTCAAACAAATTGTGCGCAGAGGGATAACAACTAAAGGGCGAAACAAAGTGCGGAAACTCAAACGTGATGATCTTCTCCGCAATCTGAGCCGCAGTCTCCAGCTTGAACCGCAAATACCGCCAGTCCGCCGGCGGAAACTTGATCGGCATATCCCGGTCAAACGTCTCCAGGTTCGACCAAATCGTGATCCCATACTTCTTCGCCAACTCGGCGATCCCAGAAATGAACTTCGGAAGCTCCTCATAATGCACCTGCCCGTCCTGAAAAGCACACAGATCGAACGACGATGAAGTCTCCGCAAAAATCCGGTCCCAGTGATCGAAGCTCTCTTCCAAAGCCAGTGCGTTCTCCCCGCTCTGCTTCGCCCCCTGCGGGTACGGCGAAATCAGAACCGGCAAATCCGCCTTGCCCTTGCAATGCTGACCCAAGTGGTTGTGAATCTCGATGATATGCGCGTCGTTCTTCCCCGTCTCATGCGTGAGGTACCAGCCCGCAAACGAAGGATGATGCCCATACCGAGCAAAAGCCTCGTCGATGAACGCCTTGTTCAGGTCGACTTCCTTCCACCAAGTCCGCCGCCACCAATAGAACCCGCTGTCGTAAGTGCCAAAAAATAGCTTCAACCCATACTCATCCGCCAACGAAAAGAACATCTCGCCAATGTCCTCGTAAACCGGAAGCAGTGCCGGAATCACCTCCGAAGGGTAAATGCACTTATTCTTGTATCCCGCCCGGATAATGATCAGCGTATCCAGCCCGATCTTGCTGTACAGCTCAAACTCCCGCCGCCAATGCCTCTCCACCCAGTTCTGGCTAGGAATATCATGCGTAATCTCATCAAGAAACGTCCCCGTAATGCGTGGCAAAGTCGGCATCTGCCACCTAGATTACCGGGCGAATAGCCCCGGAATCAGACACCCGTAAATGCCGCCCGAACTTGTTGCCGATTCAAAACGATCAGCGCAAGCACTCCCAACGCAGTTCCGACTGGCTGAAAGAACAGGTATAGCACCGAGATCACGGTGCAGAATTTGTGGTTCGTCCGATTCTCCAGGGCCCTCGCAACCTTCCAGCCCAACACCCCGAGCGTGATCCCCAACACAATCACCGCAAACCCCGCCCCTGCAAAAAGGAACCCAAACATCGGCTCCAACGGCGTCTTCTGAGTCTTGTTGTCGAACTTTCCCAACAACATCATGATTCCAATGGAAAAGTGAATCCAACCAAAGTTAGCGCACACCGCCATCAGCCCTCCCACAACCCGAAACCCAGTCGCAAGCTGCGCAAGATGACTCTCATCCGTCGGCGTAATCGTCACAGTTTCCATCTTTCGTCCCTGTATCGTAACATACTTTGAAAGCAATGCGACTGTATGAATCTTTGCTCGGAACCGCGATCGGAGACTCATTGGGTCTGCCGTACGAAGGGCTAAGTGCCACACGGGCCGGGAAACTCCTGAAAGGTGATATTCACCCGCGCCTATGGTTCGGCCGTTCGTTCATCAGCGACGATACGATGCAGAGCATCTTTGTATTGCAGAGCCTTCATGCCTGCGATGGCGACGTCGATCGGTTCCAAAAGGAGATAGGCAGCCGTCTTCGCACCTGGTTTCTCGCCATTCCGCCTGGAATCGGAAAATCCACCATTCTCGCCTGCGGAAAGTTGGCCCTGGGGGTTCCCCCAACCCGATCCGGGGTCAATTCTGGCGGAAACGGAGCGGCGATGCGAAGTGCCATCATCGGACACTGGTTCGCTGACGATCGAGAACAGAGGATTAAGTTCACAGCAGCAGGCGCGTCTGTCACTCATACGCATGTAGAAGCACTCATGGGAGCGCAAATAGTGGCTCTAGCCGCATCGTTGTCGGCGAAGAGCGAGTTGCACAACCTAGTGGAATGGATCAAAGCCGAGTTCCCTGAGTGGCCACTCGAGCACTCACGGAACGAGCGAGGCCCCTCCGGCTACGTCGTCGAAACCGTCAACGCCGCCATCGACATCTGCTCTCAGTCCCCCTCCCCGATGGACGGAATTCGATCTGCAATACGTCTAGGCGGCGATACCGATTCGGTGGCAGCAATTGTAGGCGGGATTCTAGCCTGTTCTGAAGATTCTCATTATCAAACAATTTGGTCTCCGTCCTTGAGCGACTTGCGAGATGTCGCAGAAGCCCCGCACCACCACTTTCGGTGGTGGAGAATGGCGAGTTGGCACGCATGCCAGCTACCAGTGATTCTGGTTTTCGGCTTCCGCCGCCTTTTGCCTCCATATTGAGAGAAGTAACGCGCATACTCCGCGATCCCCAAAGCAATCGCCGTCTTCCTCAAACCGATTAGGGTCGCAGGGTCAGTTTGTAGGCATCGCCAGTAAACCGGTGCGCCCCAGAGCGGAGAACCTGAATCGGATTGCCTTTCGGGCGAATCCAGACTTCGACGGAGTTCATGTTCCAGTTATCACCCCCCCGATCAACTTCCAGCTCAACACTGGCAATATCAGCTGCGCTAACCGGCTCCGACATCATCACGGTCACATCCGATCGACGCTCATTATTCCACGGCACGCCTTGGTTGACGTAGGGGAACACCTCGGTTCGACCAGATTTGAGCGTGACTTTTATCTTTAGGTTATCGTTACCGCCACGCAGGTCATCTCCACCTGTGCCAAAAATGAAGTGCAGCAAGCTCGACTTATCCTCCGCGAACCGCGTCTGGCAAGGCACTGTCAGTCGCCGCTTCTCATGGGTGAATCGATTTTGTCCCCAAAGTGCCAAAGGCACACGAGCACCATTCATGGAGTATTCCGCAAGGAAATAGCCCATTGTCCAGTTATCGGCTCCCGTTGGAATGGTCGATTTTGTAAGTTCTACCGAGATAATATCCTCAGGCCTACGATCAAGTAAAAGCCTCAGATTGACGATATTTGTCGTGTAGTTATTCCACTGAACCCGCTGGTTCACGTTTGTAAAGATCTGATTTCGCCCATCCGTAAAGTTGAGCTTGACATTACAGTTGTCAAACTCGCCTCGCAGGTCGTCTCCGTCCGTTCTAAAAGTTAGAAACAGCTCGTTTGTATGAGCCGGTAGCGGCGTTACCGCAAGCTGAATCGGCAATGAACGGTGGTCTCCGTCGAATCGGTGCTGTCCCCTGCGAACGAGAGAATTGAAAAAGTAAGCCCCATCACTCTTCTTGCCAACTTCCTCGACAGACATGGAACTCATTGTCCAGTTATCAGGACTCAGTCCACCCTCAGTGGTGTGGATCACTTCAATCGACGCAATCAACCCGGGGTTGATCTTTGGAACCAGCGGCATGAACACCTCTTGCTCCACATTCGACAGCCACCTCTGGCCGAGGCTGGCGCGAGGAAGGCTGTAGTCTTTCCCATCCGTGGTTTTGACCTTGAGCCCAATGTAGCTGCTACCGCCATCTTTTCCTCCGCGCAAATCGTCGGGACCTGTTCCGAACCTGAAGAGGAGCCCGCTCACTTTGTTGTCCCCCACAAAGTCGAGATGCGGCATCGTACCCGGAGCCTTATAGACGTACTTCGTGTCCGAAGCCCAGGTAAGCCACTTGGCTCCAGAGTCTCTCGCCGCCCGCGGAGCCGCATACACAAAGTGCCTTCCTGCAGGATTCGGTTTGATCTGGGTGATCTCGCCAGGGTAGTTGGGGTCGTAGGCAAAGATTGTGAAATCGGAAACGGCTCCCTTTAGGTCTCCCAAGTACCGACCCATGTCGTAACCAATCGCAAGCACTTCGTGATGCCCATTCCCAAGTCCGCGCAAAAAGATCGGCACTGGATTGCCAGCATCAATCGACGCTCTTAGCTCGGAAATTCGTGCCGATATACCCCATTCATAAAACTCTCCATCTCGAGCCCCTCCCGGATTGATTTCAAGCTCCGCCAGCCGATCTGCATTTCCAAAGTTTGCGGTCTTGTGTCTCCCAAGAATCTGCCTTTCGAGCGGTGAACCACGATTTGGAGTCCACCACTGTCGCGGAGTTAGCTTCCCCGATTTGTAGTAATCAAGCGCGTTATAGGCCATCCCAGCGCAGAACCCGGAGCGCCGAACATCAAGAATGTCGATCTCGTCGTCCACGAAATTATTGACGAAGTTGAACCCATGAACTTTCGGATCAAAGCGAGTCATCACAGGAGCTGCCGAAGCAGTCGCTCCCCAAATCGCCAGAGCCACCAAACCAAGTATTCGCTTCATACTCGGCAGTATATTCCGGAATCCGCAAAGTTACCGGAAGGCAGGGCTTTTGTCGATTCTCTGGATTACATTTCCGAAAGATCGATTCGAATATCCTTAAACCGATTCTTGCCCGACTGCCCGAATAAGATGATCATTTTGGATGCCTTCCCGAGGGGTCTTGTGTCGCCGGCGTCCATGCCAAACTTGATCACGTTGGTGAATCCGCCACCCGGAGCCGCCGCTTTGTAGAGATCTTTAAAGGACGCAAGGCTATAACGCATGGCAACGCCGTTGTCGTCCATCACTTGCATGAGCTTCAGGCCGCTGGCTCCAAAGTTCATCGGTTTGCTGGAAAGGTTCCGGAACTCGAATTTGACTTCAAATCCGCCACCCTTACCGAATGGGCTCTGCGCGGGGGTTACGCTGTGCACCTTGACTCGCCAACCGCCGTTTTGCACCCAGTCCCCGATCACGCCTTCGGCAGCGTTGGTCTGAAGCTGGTCATTCAACGGTTTGAACTGGACGGAAACTCGAGCATCCGTGATCGATACTTCTGCCCCTGCAGCCTGAAGAGCCTTCAGAGAAACATAGGTCTGATCTCCGTCTCTGTAAACCCCATTCTCTGTTTTCTTGCCGTTTACCACGAGGAGCGTCGTGCCCTGGGTGGCAAGGATGATTGCGGCGGAGGCGCAAGTGGCAACGGTAGCTACGGTGCGAGCATTTCTGGTCATGGTTCCATCTTGACACACCGATATATTGATTGGTAAGGTATTTTCAACCTACGCCAAGTTCCGCAAGTTAAACGCAATCGCTTCCTGCACATGCTTGTCCCAATACTCCCAAGTATGCGCCCCCGGAAACTCCTCGTACTCATGCACAATCCCCGCCTCTGAAAACAGTTTATGCATTCCCCGGTTCTGGTCTAAAAGAAAATCCTCGGTGCCGACATCTATCCGCATCGCCGGCTTCGGATCAGCCGCCACCGCCAGTGCCAGCAAATCATTCGCCCCGCCCGGCTCTTTCACCTCGCCAAAGATGAGTGTCTGCTGCTTCGTCCAAGCATCGGTCCGGTTGTATCCCTCAGCAGTCGCCGGATAGTTGTGCCCAATCATCAACGCCCCCGAATGCGACACCGCCGACCGAAAAAACCCAGGATGCGCCAACGCGACCCGAAGAGCCCCATACCCGCCCATCGACAGCCCAGCCGTACACCACCCGCCATCGATGTTGTACCAATGCCGAAGCTGATCCGGAAGCTCGTCCGCAATCGCATCCAGGTACTGATACCCCTGCTGAGCATTCACATAAAACCCATGCCCCCCGTCCGGCATCACCACAATCAGCGGCTTGCCCTCCACGTACCGCTCAATGCTCGTCCGCCGTTGCCAAATCGTATAGTCATCGCTATACCCGTGCAACAACAACATGCAGTGATAAGGCCGAGGCACCGAGGCATCCGGATGAATCACGTAAGCACCCATCGCCTTACCAAGAGCCTGAGAAAAGTAGTTGACGTGATGCAAAGCCATCGCCGGGTTTTACCCTGGTTTAGCTGAAGCTGTACGGCGGCTCGAAGACACCCTTCTCGGTGATGATATGGGAAATCAACTCACCCGGAGTGACATCAAAGCCAGGGTTGAAAACCGGACAACCATCCGGCGCGACCTGAACTCCCTCAATGTGAGTGATCTCGGTACCGCTGCGCTCCTCAATCGGAATCAAATCCCCGTTCGGCAGCGAAGGATCAAATGTCGAAGAGGGAGCCGCAATCGCAAACGGAATCCCGTGATGCTTCGCCAAAACCGCAAGCATATAAGTTCCGATCTTGTTCGCCGTATCGCCGTTCGCGGCAATCCGGTCCGCGCCAGCAATCACAAAATCGACCTTCCCCGCCCGCATCAGCGAGGCCGCCATACCGTCGCTGATGCTATGAAACGGAATCCCATCGTGCATCAACTCGAACGCCGTCAGCCGAAGCCCCTGCTGCCGAGGCCGAGTCTCGCAAGACCAAACATGAATCGCATTGTCCTGCGCATAAGCCGAACGAATCACCCCTAGCGCAGTCCCGTGACCAGCGGTCGCAAGCGCGCCCGTATTGCAAATCGTCAAAATATTCGCCCCCGCTGGAACCAATGCCGCCCCGTGACGGCCAATAGCAAGGTTCATCTCCAAGTCTTCTCGCTCAATGGCCCGAGCGGTCGACAAAACATCCGAGAGATTCTCCTGGACCCGGTCCAAAGCCCAGAACAGATTCACCGCCGTCGGCCGCGACTCCCGCAGAACCCTATCCGCTTCACCAAGATCATCGCCGTTCTGCGCCGCCAGTGCCATCCCATAAGCCGCTGCAATCCCTATCGCCGGAGCCCCTCGCACCACCATTTCCCGAATCCCCTCCGCCACGCCAGCGGCGTCGGTATAGCGAATCCACTCGACTCTTGTCGGAAGAATCCGCTGGTCCAACATTTCCAAGGCGTCGCCAGTCCAGCGAATAGGAGTGAGCATGGTATCTAGTTTATCTGTATAGTAGCCCCGCCTTCCAAGCGGGGCCGGAACCGCCTGGAAGGTAGGGCTGCTTTAGAGTCCCAACACCCGCTGAAGCAACGCCTTTTGAGCGTGCAGTCGATTCTCGGCCTGATCATTCACACAACTCTGCGCTGAATCCATCACGCCATCTGTCACTTCAAGTCCGCGCCGCGCCGGCAAGCAGTGAAGGAAAATCGCCGACGGATCAGCCATCGCCATCACCCGCTCGTTCACCTGGAACGGCTGGAATATCTTCATGCGATGCTCCTGCTCGTGTTCGTCGCCCATCGAGACCCAAACGTCGGTGTAAACGACCTTCGCGTCGGCAAGACCTTCTTCCAAAGAAGCCGTCTGGTGCAGACCCGGCATTGGGTCGAGCCTGAAGTTCTCTGGACCACAAATCGTCACCGGATAACCCATTCGGGTCGCAAGCTTAGCCAGCGAGCGCGAAACATTGTTCGCATCGCCAACATAAGTGATCTTCACCTTCTCATCGCCAAACTTCTCTTTGACGGTCAACATGTCGGCAAGAGCCTGGCAAGGGTGCTCCCACTCCGTGAGCGCATTTATTACCGGAACGTCTGAGTTATCCGCAAGCACCTGAAGGTCCTTTTGCCAATAAAGCCGCGCAACCACCATATTGCACCAGCGCGAGAGGTTCTGCGCCACGTCCTTCATCGCCTCCCGGCTCCCAATTCCGATATCCGCCTTCGTCAAATAGATCGGATGAGCTCCCAATTCGTACAAGGCGGTCTCAAAGCTCACTCTGGTTCTGAGGGAGGATTTCTCAAACACCATCGCCACGCTTCGCCCCTCTACCGGAGTGATCGCAGACGGCGCCAGCTTTCGTCTTTGCTTCAGGTATGAAGCCAAATCGAGCACGTCGTCGATCTGCGAATCCATCAAATCGTCAATCGAAAGCAGGTCACCGTAGGGCTTACGAGTAACCCTCGGAGTTGTGCCAAGAGATACCGGTTTCGGAGCCTCTACGCCTAAAACTTCTGCCACAATCGCCAAACATTGTTGAACCTGCTCTGGCGAAACAATCAGCGGCGGAACGAAGCGCAATGTGTGCTCGTCGGTCGCATTGATGATCAGCTTCTTGTCGAACGCCTCGCGGACTACATCCCGAGCAATCGGCTTCTCCAACTTTGCGCCAATCATCAAGCCCATCCCGCTTGTCTCCGTAACCCCTTTGAGCTGCTTCAGACCCTCGCTCAAGAGCTTTCCGGTGATCTTGACCTGCTCCATGATGTCGGTGTGCTCCAGGGTGTCGATAACTGCCAACGCGCAAGCCGCCGAAATCGGCGAGCCGCCATAAGTCGAACCATGATCCCCTGCCTCTAAAATCGAAGCCGCCTTCCCAGCGGTAAGGCAAGCTCCAATCGGCTGACCGCCGCCGAGCCCCTTCGCGAGAAGCATCACATCCGGCCGAATCCCATGATGCTGGAAGCAGAACCACGCGCCAGTCCGTCCGACACCGCTCTGAACCTCGTCCAGCATCAGCAGCGCGTCATGCTCCCGGCAAAGCCGCTCGGCCTCAACCAAAAACTCGGTCGTCAGTGCAAGAACCCCGCCCTCGCCCATAATCGGCTCCAGCAAAATCGCCGCCGTTTTATGGCTAAACGCCTCCCGAAGCTCCTCAAGACTATTCGCCTCAATATGCCGAACCCCCGGCATCAAAGGCTCGAATGGCCGCTGGTACCGCCGCTGGCCCGTTGCCGAAAGCGCACCGACCGTGCGCCCGTGGAACGACTTCTGCAACGTAATGATCTCATAATCGCCATCGGGCCGCTTCGTATTCCCGTGCTTCTTAGCGATCTTCAACCCCGTCTCATTCGCGGTCGCTCCGCAAGGCGTGAAGAACACCTTGTCCATCCCAGACAGCCGGCAAAGCTTCTCCGCCAACTGCGCCTGAGGCGCGGTCAGAAGGACGTTGGATGTGTGAATGAGCTGTTGCGCCTGCCGAGTAATGGCGGCAACGATCGCCGGATGGCAATGTCCTAGGCTATTCACCGCAATCCCGGCGAGGAAGTCGAGGTACTCGTTCCCCCGGTTATCCCAGAGGATCGCACCCGACCCCTGAACAAAAAGTGCGGGCTGTCGGTTGTAGGTTGGCGTGACGTACTCGGTGTCGAGTGATTTGATCGTGTCGTATTTCAGCATCAGGAAAAAGTGGATAAGCGATCCAGCTTCGGATCAGGAAAAGTGGCTTATTGGGGAATCGAAAGGAGCGACATTGCTCGGTCAGGAGCGATTCCCCGAAATACGACGCACAAAACGGCGACGGCGGGCTACCAGCGCAACCGCGCCGACAAAGTTCGATCTGAACTCAGTTGTAACCACAAACGTATCTTAGCACGAAAAAAACTTAGCTGAATCGTTTGCAATCGTTCTTGCGTACACTATAATGACTCTGCAACGCGGTTTGTCGTATTAATACGGTGATCTCCGTGGGGCAAAATCTACACTCAGGAGGTGTAAAGGATAAAAAATATGAAGAAAATTCTCGCTCTCGTTATGGTGCTCGGTGTTATTGGTGGCGTTCTCGCTGGTTGCGGTGCTTCGGCAGACGCAAATGCTGCTCCAGCTGCAGGTGCAGCTTCGACCCCAGCTGAAGGCGAAGCCGCCAAGTAAACTACTCGCGCATTTAGCGACTTCGACGCCCCGACTCAATCTGAGCGGGGCGTTGTTGTATAAACCTGTCACAATCTTAAGTACAGAACAATGAATGTTCCTTTCTATGACGTCAAGGCCCAATACGACTCCCAGGCCGCCGAGATCGATGCCGTGGTGCACGAGGTCATCAGCAGCGGAGCCTACGTCCTAGGCAAGCACAACAAGGCATTTGAGGAAGAGTTCGCCGCCCTCCACGGCACCAAGCACGCCATCGCCGTCCACAGCGGAACCGATGCCCTACGCATCATCATGGACGCCCGCCGGAATCACTCGCGGCGATGAAGTGATCACGACCGCATTCACCTTCGTCGCCAGCGTCGAAACCATCGTCCAAACCGGCGCAACCCCGGTCTTCGTCGATGTTGATCCAAACACCTTCATGATGGATCCAGCCTGCATCGAGGCGGCGATCACCCCGCGAACCAAAGCCATTCTTCCCATCCACCTGTTTGGCCAACTGTGCGACGTGGCCGCAATCCAGGCAATCGCCGAGAAGCACAATCTGATCATCCTGGAAGACGCCGCCCAGGCCATCGAAAGCTCCCACAACGGAGTCCTCGCCGGAAACTTCGGCCTTGCCGCCGGATTCAGCTTCTACGTCACCAAGAACCTCGGCGCTGCGGGCGACGGCGGAATGATCGTCACCAACAGTGACGAAGTCGCCGAAACTTGCCGCTCCATCCGAGTCCACGGCATGGGCCGCGAGCGGTACTACTACGACCACCTTGGC
>CBDFJP010000003.1:0-245691 GCA_965248555.1 Fimbriimonas sp.
CTCTCAGCTAACAACTGGCGAACGTCCGATACCACCAACACCTTTGGAACACTCTCGAACACCGGTGTCTATGATGCCGCAACGCGACAAACCCCTGGAACCTACCTCGTCTCCGGAACCTACAACGGCATCGAATACTCCACGGAGTACGCCATCAAAGGGCGAGAAACCCGAGTCACCGGAATGGTTCTCAGTCAAGGAACCGGACTCCCGGTCACTGGTGCCTACATCTACTTCTACGATATCAACGGCGAGTACGTCGGAATTGCGCAGACCACCTACGACGGCTCCTTCCGCGCTGCCCTCCCAAGGCTCGCTCAGCGGTTCCAAGTCGTCAACGATAGCCTCTCGGCTTCCTTCTTCAGGCTCATCCAGTTCAACTCGAACGCGGCCCTAACTACCGTTCGACCGAGCTACCTGGACAACCGAAACTCCTCCGGAGTCGTTGTTGCCCAGAGCGTCAGCACCGCCGGAACTCAGTACCGACTCACGGGCGTGTCCCAGCAGTGCAAACCGCTCTTCTCGACCACCACCAGCCTCACCGCTTCGGACTACTACCTCAGCAACCCCATCCTCGTTGTGCCAACCACGGCAACCAACGGCTTGGGCGCACCCCTCGATCCGTTCCTCGTTGCAGAGGGATGCACCGTTCCCTAGTCCAAAGCCCCACCATAAGCCACAGACGAGACCGGAAGATACTTCCGGTCTCGTATTGTTTTGAGTGGAGGAATCAACCCTTGCCGAGTACAATGAAACCGTGGCCGAGCAGTTGCTTCCGGTAAACGCTGACCCGCGCGAACTCATGCGCGATCCGGTCGTGCTTCAGGCAATGCAATTGGCCGACCGCCTCCGCGAAGCCAAAGGCGAACCGCTCGAAGCCGACGAGTACGAAGCGATCGCCGAAGCCACTGGCGTTGCCCCCGAATATCTCAAGTTCCTCGAACAAGACAAAACCGTCCGCCGAGCCCGAAACTTCGCCGACAACCTCCGCGCCCAATACTTCGCCCTTGAAAATGACACGAGGCGATACGTCTCCGCCGGAGTCCTCGGAACCTTCACCGCCCTCTTCTGGCGTCTGGGAGAAAAGCTCGATTCTCTCACCTCAAACCCCGCGCTCAACTCGCAGTATGGGGTCTTCCAAACCCTCGCCTACCTACTCATCGCGGGCACCGTTTACAATTCAGCAATCACCAAAACTCAAAAAGCTGGGGCGAGCTCAGGACTCATTTTCGGTGCAACCAGCTTCCTGATGAGTTCAGTCTTCGGGCTTCTCTTCTTTATCGGAAACATGCACCACACCCCGCCCCTGATCATCCTTTGGGCCGCGCTGTGGGCAATTGTCGGTATCGCGGCCCACGCCGTAACCCACCAAAAAGGCAAGAACCAGACCCAAGCCACCAAAGGCGTCGAAGCACGCCAAGAGCTTCTCAAACAGCTCGTCGACCTCCAAGACCAACTCCGCCAAGGCTCGCAAAACATCACCTTCCTCAGCCTTGACGTCGTCGGCTCCACCAAAATGAAGCTTGACGCCGACCACCTCGCCGTCGAGTTCACCTTCAACGAGTACCACAAGTACGTCGAGCGAGTCGTTGAGAAGTACGGCGGACGAGTGCACTCCACCGCTGGCGACGGGGTCACGGTTGCCTTCGATCACGCCCAAAGCGCATTCAATGCTGCGAAACAAATACAAACCGGAATGGTCGAGTTCAACGCCCTTCGCAACAAGCTCGGCGTCCCCCTCGCCCTCCGCGCCGGAATCCACACCGGCGAAGTTGTCGCTCCCAAGAGCGGCGACGTCACCTCCATCAACTTCGCCAGCGTTATCGATATCGCCGCCCATCTCCAAAAAGAGTCGCCCGTCGGCGGAGTCGCCGTCAGCGACACCACCGTCAGTTCCATCGCCGGCGGCTCCCAAGTCGTCGGAACCGAGCGAGTCTGCGTCCACGACACCTGGGCCACCATTTGGATGCGCAAGCGCGCCCTCGACAGCTTCCGGCTTAGCGAAACTGCCGCCACCCCCTCCCAGGCATAACAATGTTCGGTATCGTCCAACGCCGCCTCCGCACCCACGCCGAATTCGAGGCCGCCTGGAACACGCCAATCGATATCCCCAACTTCGTCCGTGACCTCGGCGAACCCGGCTCCCTCGCAACCGAAAGCGGATTCCAAGCCGCCGCCCACTTCCTCGGCGGCTCGCTCGAGCGTTTCGACTTCAAGCTCTTCCGAAACGGCGGCCTCCCGCTCCTCGAACGCCGAACCCCACCCCTGCGAGAGGAAATCCTCATCCACCTCGGCCCCAACGCGGTTCGAGGCGCTCTCCTTCCAATTTCGCTCGAACTCCACATCTGCCACGAAGGGCTCCGCGAAGTCCGCGAGCGCTACCTCCCCGGCGCAGGACGCCCACCCACCGTCCTCGTCAGCGGAAACATCGGCCTCACCCAACAAGTCCCCACCTACGACATCTGGAACGTCGCCACCGAAGACGCCCTCCCCGAACTAGTCAACCACGTCCGCCAGGACCTTCTGCCGTTCCTAGAGCTCCTCGACTCACCCAACCAGCTACGAAGAGCCATCTTCGATGGCGAAGCCCCCCTCTTCGACCACTGCACCGCAATCGAATGGCTCCTCATCGAATTCGGCCGCAAAGATGCCCGCGACTATGTCCGCGCGCTCATCGATAACGAAGACATCGCCGTCCGGGACTTCTGGACCCTCCATGACTCCGTCAAAGCCGAACTCGGCCCCGCAATCAAATCCGGCGAACCCGCCCGAAACCTCGCCGTCATCGCCGTCTCCTACGACCTCTTCAAACGCTGGCTGTACTAATCTAAGCCTCCTCTTCCAGCTATTTGATGGGATAGCGGGTTGGGGATGAGAGCTTTCCCGGTAAACTAGAGTTTCTACCGCTTAGGACCAAACAAATGGCCGCTCCCAAAAAACCAAGCGTACGAGCCCCGCGCCGTCGCAAAACCGATTTAGCTTCTTCCACCCCCACCAACGGCGCAGTTCGCAGCAGCGAACTCATCGTTAACGTCGCCAACCGAGAAACCCGCATCGCCCTCCTCGAGGACGGAAAACTCATGGAATTCCGTGTCGAGCGCGAAGAGCGCGTCGTCGGCTCAATCTTCAAAGGCATCGTCCAAAACGTCCTGCCCGGAATGGATGCCGCCTTCGTCGACATCGGCCTCGAGCGCAACGCCTACCTCAGCATCGCCGACGTCCTCCCCGAGGAGGGAAGCGACAACTCGCCCGCCGCTGTGCGCCGCTCCGAGCTTCGACGCCGCAAGATCAAAGACCTCCTCAAACCCGGTCAACAGATCATGGTGCAAGTCACCAAGGGCCCCCGAGGCACCAAGGGCGCCCGCGTCAGCACCAGAATCTCCCTCCCGGGCCGCGCCGTCGTCCTGATGCCCGAAACTGGAAGCGTCGGCGTTAGCCGAAAGATCGAAGATCGACGCGAGCGAGAGCGACTCAAAAAGATCGGAGAAAAGATCTGCCCCGATGGCTTCGGTCTTATCATGCGAACCGAGTGCGAAGGTCGCACCGAAGCCGAGCTTCGCGCCGACGTCCTCTACCTCGTCCACGTCTGGGAAGAAGTAACCAAGGTCGCCAAGCGCGAGCGCGCACCTGCCTGCGTCCACCGCGACCAAACCCTTCTCTTCCGCACCGTCCGCGACGTCTTTGGCGAATCCATCACCCGAATGGTCATCGACGATCCTGACGAGTACGAGAAGGTTCACATCATCGCCAAAGCCGTCGCCCCGGCAATGGTCAGCAAAATTCAGCTTTATGACCGCGAAGAGCCAATCTTCGAGTTCCACGGAATCGAAAAAGAGCTCGACCGAATCATGCAGCACCAAGTCCCGCTCAAGAGCGGAGGCTACCTCGTCATCGACGAAATGGAAGCGCTTACGGCGATCGACGTCAACACCGGCAAGCATGTCGGTGGTCACGGCGGCCTTTCCGACACGATTCTCAAAACCAACATGGAAGCATCCGACGAAATCCTCCGCCAGCTTCGCCTGCGCGATATGGGCGGAATCATCGTCTGCGACTTCATCGACATGGAAGATGCCGCTGCCAAAAAGCGCGTCATGGACCACTTCTCCGCCGGACTCGAGCGCGACCGCGCCCGAACCCGAATCGGAAAAATCTCCTCCCTTGGCCTCCTCGAGCTCACCCGAAAGCGCACCGGCGAATCTGTGACCCAAGAAATCACCGAAATCTGCCCCATGTGCCTCGGCGTCGGCCGAATCGCCTCCAAAGAAACCCTTAGCCTCATGATCGAGCGCGAGATGCGCAACCGACGCGGCGAGCCCGGAAACGCCTTCTTCGTCGAAGCCCACCCCGCCGTCGTCGAAGCTCTCATCGGTCTCGATGGCGAAAGTGTCGAGGAACTTGAGCATGAAATCCGCCGCGGAATCTACATCCGCGCGAACTTCGACTTCGAGTACGACGAATACGAGATCACAAGCGGAACCCTCGAAGTCTTCGACCAAGAACTCATGAACTACCGCCGATCCCAGGTGATCGAAGTCAACGTAAGAAGGTCCGCTTTCGAGAACGTGAACCGCTCCATCGGCTGGACCGACGACGGCTTCTTCATCGAACTGATCAACGGCCAAGAGTCAATCGGACACCGCGCCAGGGTCGCCATCCACGACCTCCGTAGGTCTTTTGGCGTCGCCGACCTCATTCAACCCGGTAACGCAAGCCCTTCGCGAACGATTGCCTAACCTCAAGCCGTCAGTAGAAGTGAAGTCATGCGTTGGGTGACCACTGAGGAAAAAGAAAAGCGCAAGCAGTACGCTGTGGGATGCGGCGTGCTGCTTGGTGCCCTCATCAGCATCTCCTCCCTCTTCGTCGGCTATGCCCTCACCTCCGCCAGCGTCCACCGCGCCACCATAACTCGCGACCCGACGAACGGAAACGTCAACGACATCGGCGTCGGAGTCTACATCCCGATTGCCGTCGTCATGTTTTTCAGCGGAATTCTTCTCAGCATCGGAACCCTTCTCTACGGCTACTTCCAGGAGAAAAATAAAAACCAAGGCGCACGAATCGTCCACCAAGGTTCAAGAATCATTGCCCGATTCGCAATCGACAAAAATGGCCTCCTCATCACCGACGAATCTTCTTTCGAGTTCCAAGACAAACTTCGCTACTACGTCCGAGTCCTCAGCCCCACCGAAGGCTCCCTAGAATACGAATGCGCCGAACCCGTCTTCTACCAGTGCGGCGAAGGAATGCTCGGTGACATCGAAATCACCGGCCGCTGGATCGGCGCGTTTCGACCGTACACTAACATGGAACATACCCATGTTGGAGAGCGCTACTAAGCACTATAATCGATCCCTTCACTCTCAACGGCCCGAGCCGAAACTGCCGCGGCTTCAACTGAAGCTTCCTCATGAAGCTCCACAACATCCTCTTCAGTAGTCGGATCCTCCGAAGAAGACCCGCCAGAACCCCGTTGCTTATCCTTCGAAGCCGCGTTCACGCGATGCCGAAACTCATGCCCGAACGTTGAGCTGTACGTTCCATGCACTCGTTCGACTTCGCCCACGCTACACCTACCTGACCCCGATCCCGCCTTCTTGGCGCATAAAGTTCCGCAGGCGGTTCATCGCCTGAGTATGGAGCTGATAAACCCGGCTCTCTGAAACTCCCAAAACCTTTCCAATTTCCTTAAAGGTCAAGCCTTCAAAGTAGTAAAGAGCCACAACTAGCCGCTCCCGCTCAGGAAGGTGGTCAACTCCCTTTGTAAGAATCCGCCGAATCTCTTTGCCTTCAACCTCGCCCCCGGTGCTGGTGTTCTCATCAGCCAAAAGCTCGATAAAGGAAACATGATCGTCGCCGTCAGATGTCCCAAGAATATCGTCGAGCGAATAAACGTTCGTTCGACCCATGCGGACCATGAGCTCGCTCACTTCCTGCGAGCTAATCCCCATCGTCTCCGCGATCTCCTGATCCGTCGCCGGGCGACCAAACTTCGTCTCCAAAGCCATCATGGTCCGGTCAAGAGCCTTCAGCTTCTCACGTATTGAACGCGGAACCCAGTCCTCATCCCGAAGCATTTCCAAAATCGCTCCGCGAATTAGAGCGATGGCGTAAGTCTCAAATTTGACGTCCCGCGTCGGATCAAACTGATCGACTGACTTGATCAGACCGATGACCCCTGATCCCACCAAATCCTCTCGGTCCAAGCCGCCAGGAAGGGAAGTCACCAATCGCCCAGCGGTGATTTTCACCAGGTACGAATAGTGGTCAATAATGTCGGCCCGAGCACCGGGATCCTTGAAAACCTTAAATTCTTTCCAAGCCTTCTGTAGCTGTTCTGCACTGAGTGGCATAGCGATTCCAATCCATGGCGGGGGCCTATGCGGCCTTTGCCTGTTCTCCTTCCGTAGTTTCTGCGTCAGCGTGCTCGCTAGGAGCAGAACCGGGCATTACAGTTAGTTGTACCGGAACAGACGTAAGAGCCGCCCATAAAGCACCGCAACACCAACCAGAAACTAGAGCGACGATAGCCCGTTGTAAGCACAAGGTGGGTTCAACATTGCCAAAAATGCCCGCAAGTAGGGCCACAAACCCCGCGAGACAAGCAACTAACTTCGGCATATCGATAACCCCCGATGCAAATCGAGTTACTGTTAATACTGCCAGCTTTCCATGCCGGCTGTAGGGTGAAACCTCGTAAAGTTATCAGGTTTTAGAAGCGGAAAGCTGAAGCCGATGAACAGCTAAAACCCAATTCGGAGTCCGTCAAACGCCAACCGTACGTTCTCGGGTAGCCCTGCCTCATACGAGTTATGGTCAAACTCGTGGCTCAAATGCGTCAGAAACGCCCGTCGAGGCTTTAGCTCCTCGATCACCGCCATCGTCGCCTCAAAGTGAAAATGATTCGGATGTGGCTCGTGCCGCACTGAGTCAATCACCAACGTATCCAGGCCCCACAGCATCTCCAAAGCTGCCGGCGGAATGTGGTTCACGTCCGTCAAAAACGCAAAATCGTTTACCCGAACCCCCGTCACCGGATACTTCCCGTGCTGAACTTCAAAGGTCCGAACCTCCATCCCCCCAACCCGAATCACCTCGGGAACATCCATCAAATCAAACCGAGGCACCCAAATCCCCGGAATCGTCTCCGCAAAAGCATAAGGAAATATTCGCCGAATATCCTCCTGATACCGAGGCATCGAATAAACCGGAACGACTTTCTCGCCAACCACGCAAATCGACCGCAGGTCGTCCATCCCCATGACGTGGTCTGCATGGGTATGGGTGATCAGCACCGCCTCAAGATCGTAAATCTGCTCCCGGGTCAACTGCAACCGCATCTCCGGCCCGCAGTCAATCTGGAGGTTCCCCGTCGGCCCCATCAAGACGCACGAAGACCGCGTGCGATGATTCTTGGGATTTGCCAAAAACTCGTCCGAATAACGAACCCCAAGCATCGGAACCCCGTTGCTAGTCCCCGAACCCAGGATAACCGCCGTGCCGCGAGACACCTTAAATCTCTTCGGCCCGCTTCAGAACCTCGAATGCAACATAGGCGCTTGGAATCTCGGTGTACTGCGAAATTCGCTCCAAGCACCGCGCAAAACTCCGCTCGTTCATATCGTCAAAATTTGTCTGCTGGCGCCGAGCGTCTGCTACGATCGAAACTGCCTGGTCAAAAAACCGCCCTCGGTTTTGAGGCAAAGATCGATTCGCCACGCCCGCGAATTCGCGGCTGACCTTCTCATAAACGGCCTCCCAAGAAGTCTTCGACTCCAGCTCCGCCTTCATCTTGACCATGTCGGCTTCCTGCATTCGCCGACGTTCGGCGTCGCGCCGCTTGGTAAGATCCCATTCCGCTGCCGTCGTTCCGTCAATCACACGGAGCTTCACTGGCGATCCAAAGGACGCCGAAGCGGTCGTCTCGATCAGTCGCGATGTTGCTGGCATCCTCAGGTGTCCGCCAAGTTCTGACTGCCCGCCCGGAACCCCAATCACCAAAACACCCTCTTCGAAAGCGATCGGAACGGCAGAGGACAGCGCCGTCCAGACACCAATTCCCGTGACTCCCGCCTTAACCTGAGGAAGGATTGTTTGCCACAACTCCGCTACTTCTGCCATGAGCACCCGGAGTATAGCCCGACATCAAGCAAAAATGCCGATCCCAAAACCGCAATCTAACACATTCTTCCGCGTTAGAATCAATCATGCTTCCGCCTCGTGCTGTTCTTTGCTTCCTCCCCGCTGCTTTCGCTCTCGCGAGTTGCGCCGGGCCAGGTTCAACCTCCTCAGCAGTGTGCGGCCCCGACTCTTTCACCCCGAATTTTAGCGACGAGTTGGACCTCAAGCGTTGGGCCTCCCTTCCAATTCGCGTCTACTTCCAAACAGACACCAACACAAGTGGTGTCAATGTCGAAAACGAAGCTCGCCAAGGCTTCGATCAGTGGGAATCCGCCCTGGGTCAGAACCTTTGGACCGAAGTAACCTCCGCCGCAAGCGCCAACTTGGTGGTCCAAGTTCAAACTGTCAGCCCCCAAAGCACACTCGGTGTCACCACCATTTACTACTTCCAAGGCCAAACCACCATCAACCGGGCAGAGATGACCATCTACTCCTGGTCCTCTCTTCCCCCCGCTGGCTACGGTCCGACCGCCACCCACGAACTCGGTCACGCCCTCGGAATTAACGGCCACTCCAGCAGCAATGCAGACATCATGTATTTCAGCGGAAACTCCACCGACTTCCTCACCCTCCGAGACCTCAACACTCTCCGAACCGCCTACTGCGGCTTCGGTTCGCTGGGAAAAACCGCCCCACCGCCCGCCGGAGCCCAACTGGTCTCCCAAACAATCACCTGCCCTGCCCCCTGAAATCCACTCGCTTGGCACGATTCCTGCTCCTAGGTTGTTAAACCTAACGTCTGAACCTGCGCAGAACCTGCCAGGTACCATCAGGGAACTAGTATTTTTACGAGGACAATGAATTTGAAGAAACAAGAATTGGCTTTTGGAATCATGATCGGAGCGGTTGTCACTACCGGACTGTTTGTCACCTCCGGCTGTAAAGGCAAAACCGCCGAAGTCATGGCGACTGTCAACGGCGAGCAAATCACTCGCGAAGATTTCTACACCTACCTCGAGCACAAGCCCACGGTAATGGTCCAAACCCCCCAAGGTGCGAGCAATGCGAACGTCGCCACGCCGCTCAACTTCCAATCGTTAAACGACCTCGTCAACCAAAAGCTCCTCGAGCAAATGGCGAAAGACGAGGGCGTCTACCCAACCGATGAGGAAGTTAAAGCGGAAATCGCATTCCAACAAACTAAAAACGCCGGGTTCGTGAAAACTCTCACCAGCCAGGGCTACACAATGTCCGAAATCCGCCGCCAACTCGCCCTCGAACGATGCCGCTACAAGCTCATCACAAAGGGAATCAAAATCAGCAAAGCTCAAGTCGAAAACTATATCAAGAATAACCCCCAACAATTCTTGAACCCGAAAACGGTTGATCTAAATTGGGTGGTTGTCAAGGATGCCGCAACCCAAGCCGAAGTCGATTCGGCCATCAAGGCAGGAGAGACATTCTCGATCGTTGCCACGAGATACAGCATTGCCAAAACCCCGGCCTACCCGAGCCGGCTCTATTCCCAGTTCCCTGATCGCCTCAAGCAAGTCGTCGACAAACTTCCCGAAGGCGGAACCAGTGACTGGCTCGTAGACGGCAACAACAAAGTCCGCTTCAGAATCGAAAAGAAGACAGAAGCCTCGAAAATCGAAATCAAAGACTGGATGAAGGTCGAAATCGAACGAGCCCTTGCAACCCAAAAAGGCTCGGTCGCCCTCGACCTCGACAAACGACTCCTCGCCAAGCGAAAAGGTGCCGCCCTCGTCGTCAACACCCTTGGCCTCAAAGAGCAGTTCGACACCATCGCCAAATCGCTCAAAGAGTCCGACGTGAAGGCCAGTACCTCTACCAGCGTCACGCCAACCAAGTAACCACCACAAACCAAAAAAGCCCTCGAACGTCGTTCGAGGGCTTCTTTGGTGACCGAAAAATTAAGCTGCGTGCGAAACCGCACTCAGGCCGGTAATCAGCATTCCGACGTGATCCGAAGAGAACTCCTCAGTCTTCACGTATTCCTGCATCGCGGATTCCAACTCACCAAATGACGGTGAAGTCCAAGTCCCTAGCGGATCACTGCTCGAATCGAGCTTGGTCAAGGTCAGCCTAAGGTCGCCGCCATCTGCGTATTGCAGGCCGTAGCGAACCAGGTCGGGGATCGAGGTGTAGACACCATTAACTTTGCTGGTGCCGTCGGTGAACACTTGCTCGCTCACCCAGTAGAGTCGTCGAAACATCGTTGTTTTTAAGCTCCTGGCCAATTTCTTAGCCCGTTCTATTTTGACGCCAAGAATGTGGAAAAGTGCCCATTTCCTAGCGAATTGAGTTAAGTATTGGTGAAATTGCGCCCATCGGCAGGGGTTGCCCGTCTTTTCCGGTATGAATACGCGGGCTCTCGTAGCTGAATTCATCGGCACCTTCGCCCTCTGCTTTATCGGAATCCTTGCCATCCGCGCCAACCCTGGGCTTCCCGGCGTGGCTCTGGCCCATGGCTTAACAATCGCCGTCTTCGCTACCGCATTTGGTGCCATCAGCGGTGCTCACTTCAATCCTGCCGTTACAGTTGCCTTCCTCACCGTCAAGGAAATTTCCTCCAAGGACGCCGCCATGTACATTGCAAGCCAACTGCTTGCCGGGCTAGTTGCTGCCTTTGTTTGCACCCTCTACGTTCAGGCAACTGGCGTGGCCGCAGGCACTCCGGCCGTCGCAACCGGCGTCTCAATGGGTGCCGCAATCGCAGCTGAGTTCATCGCCACATTCTTCCTCATGACCCTGATCATGGCAGTCGCCACCGACAAGCGAGTCGCAAACGTCGGCGGACTCTACATTGGCCTTGCCGTCATGATTGGCATCTTCGGAATCGGACAATTCACCGGAGCTGCGATGAACCCTGCCCGCTGGTTCGGTCCAGCCCTCGTCGGTGGTCAAGGAGTCGGTGCAGTTGGAGTCTACGTTGGAGCAACGATCCTTGGTGCCGCTGCCGCTGCCCAAGTCTGGAAAATGATGTTCGCCGAACCCGAGTCTGCGACACAATAACTCCGTGACCGAACTCTTCATCCCCGACGAACAAGCCATGCTTGACCTCGGGGATCGTCTTTCCAAGGTTCTCACCCAAGGCGAAATTGTGCTATTCGAGGGCCACCTAGGGGCAGGGAAGACCACCCTCATTCGAGGAATTCTCCACGGCCTCGGCTGGAAAGAAGCCGTCCGCTCCCCCACCTACAACCTTTTCGCCCCCTACGAAACCAACCCGCCCGTCTTCCACGCCGATTTCTACCGAATCTCCGATGCCCAAGGAACCGGCATCGAGGACTACCTCGACACCCACCTCTGCCTCATCGAATGGCC
This sequence comes from Fimbriimonas sp., assembly GCA_965248555.1. Lineage (GTDB taxonomy): Bacteria > Armatimonadota > Fimbriimonadia > Fimbriimonadales > Fimbriimonadaceae > Fimbriimonas. The sequence goes on from CBDFJP010000003.1 coordinate 11,470, forward strand.
CGCCGCGCTGGCCTCTTTGGTAAATCTCAGTAAGTGCCCCAAGGTGCAAATCGACACTGAAGGCACCGGACGCAGGGTCACTCTGAGTAACATCAATCTATGATTCTTCGCGTCGGACTCATTAGCGCCGCCCACGTCCACACCCCCAGCTACGCCCACAACTTCGCCGCCAACCCCCGCGCCGAAATCGCCGGCCTCTGGGACGACGACATCACACGAGGCACCGAGTTCGCTGACAAACGCGGAATCCCGTTCTTTTCCAACCTGCATGACCTCCTCGAAAAGTGCGACGCCGTCGCCATCAGCAGCGAAAACACCAAGCACCTCTCCAACATCGAAGCCGCCGCCAACGCCGGAAAGCACATCATCTGCGAAAAACCCGTCGTCGTCCGCCAACAAGATTTCGACAAAGTCCGCGAAGTAGTCGCCAAGAACAACGTCAAGTTCATGACCGCCTTCCCCTGCCGCTTCTCCCCCGCCTACCAGAGCCTGAAAGCCAGAGTAAAGAGCGGCGAACTCGGCGAAATCAACGCCATTAACGCCACCAACCGAGGCCAATGCCCCGGAATGTGGTTCATCCAACCCGAGCTCAGCGGCGGCGGAGCCATGATCGACCACGTCGTCCACGTCGCCGACCTCCTCCGCGACCTCCTCGGCGAAGAGCCAAGCCACGTCGAAGGCCAAATCGGCTCCAACATGTACGGCGGAACCAACTGGGACGACACCGCAATGGTCACTCTCGACTACCCCTCCGGAGTCTTCGCCACCCTCGACAGCTCCTGGTCCCGCCCCAAATCCTTCCGCACCTGGGGCGACGTCACCATGAAAATCGTAGGCACCAAAGGCGTCCTCAACGCCAATCTCTTCGACCAATCCATCGGCCACTTTAAGAATGACCGAGCAAAATCGTTTGCCGACCACTGGTACGGCAGCGACCTCGACGGAGCCATGATGAACGCCTTCGTCAACGCTTGCCTAGACGACGCTGAAATCCCCGTCACCCTCGAACACGGCCTCGCCGCCGCCCAAGTCTCTCTAAGGGCATACGAATCACTCAAGCCAAAAGCCGCGTAGAAACCAGTTCATGACCATTCGCGTTGCTCACGATTTCAGTTGCTCCTGGTGCTGGGTGGGGCTGTTCCAGGCGCAACGCCTTGAACGCGAATTCGGCATCACCATCGAATGGGTCGGCTACGAACTTTTCCCCAAAGAGATGGAATGGGACTACTCATCCTGCCCGCTTGAACCCAAAAACAAACCCAAAACCCCCGGCCGATTCGCCATCCACTCCTTTGCCGAAGGCATCGCCGTCCCCAAAATCGACCGCCCCTACGAATTGCGAACCTACAACGCCCACCAAGCCGTCGAATATGCCAAGACCGAAGGCGTCGCCAACCAACTCGTCGATCGCCTCTACCGCGCCTACTGGGAGGAAGGGAAGGACATCAACGACCTCCAAATCCTCGAAATCGAGGCCACAGGCATCGTCCAGAATCTACAAGAAATGCGGAAGGCCATCGAAGAAAATCGCTTCGACGACCAAATCACCGACTTCGACCAACCCGCATTCGACAAAGGCGTCTACAACCTCCCGACCTTCTTCATCGGCGAAGAACGCCTCGCCGAGCAACCCTACCGAAAGATCAAAGCGGCAATGGAAAAGATCGCAGAACCCGACCCCGCGAACCTAATCTACAGCGATCTCACATTCAATAATCCCCACCAAAACAGGCCGTTCATGTTCATCAACATGGTCAGTACCATCGACGGAAAAATCATCACCGGCGAGCGAGGCGAGCCCGTCACCGACCTCGGCTCTAAAAACGACCACAAGATCATGCGTCGCCTCGAGCAAAAAGCCGACGCCGTCCTCAGCGGCGGAACAAGCGTCCGTGCTAGCGGAAACTGGAACCCCGAGACCAAAATCCGCATCGCCGTCACCCGCACCGGAAATTTGGACTACTCAAAACCTTTTTTCACCGAAGGGCAACCCATCGTCCTCCACCCCGAAAACTCCCAATCCCAAATCCCCGACCACATAACTAATATCGCCTTCAAAGACTGGCCCGACGCCCTCCAGAAACTCAAAGTGCAAGGAATCGAGATCATCAACGTCCTCGGCGGAAGCGACATCAACGCCCAGCTCCTCGAAGCCGACCTCATCGACGAGCTCTTCCTCACCCTCGCCCCCAAAATCAAACTCGGTGACGAAACCCCCACAATCGCCGGCGGCAGCCCCCTGCCCCGAGAAAAAGTCCAAAGCTACAAGCTAAAAGAAACCCACCAAATCAACGACGAACTATTCCTCCGATACACCAAGTAATGAACCCCCTCGCGCCCACCATGTTCCTGCGGCGCAACGCCGGAAAAACCATTCCGCTCGTCCTCGTCATCACCCTCGCGGTGATGCTCATCCAAAGCATCATCGCCCTCATCAACAGCATCCCTCTCAGCATCCGCACCATCTACCGCTATACCGACGCCTTCCTCGGCGTCTCCCCCCGCCTCGACCCCACCAAAACCCCCGAGTTCGTCAAAACCCTGACCACCAACCCGCCCGTCGAAATCGAGAAAGTCATCCTTTGCCGGGGCAGCGGCGCCCAGGTCAAAAGCATCGTCGGAAAATGGCCCTTCGCCGTCATGGCAATGGACCGCCCCGACATTGACTACTACCTCGCTCGCCAAGGCGCCAAGGGAATCACTGGCCGTTACCCCAAAGACGGCGAACCTGAAATGATCGTCAGCGAGCCTGTCGCCCGCAACCAAAACCTCAAAATCGGCGACATTTTTCTTAAGCCCGAAGAGTCAGAAAACTTCTCACGAATGCCCGTCAAGGTCGTAGGAATCATCAAGGCCGACCGCTGGCTCATGCTCAGCAACAAGAAGTATTACGCCGACACCCAGCCCATCCCCATCGACTTCGCCCTCGTCTTCACAAAAGACATCGCGAAGCAAGGCGTCTACGACCGCTGGGCCGAAAAGAAGATGAAAGGCGAGTTCGCCCAGCTTTTCGCTTACCACCAGATCGAGAAGCAATCGATGGAGATGTTCGCCGTCCTCTACAAGATCATCAACGTGGTCATCGGCGTCCTCGTGGTCGTCATCACCATCATGATGGGCATGCTCATGAACATCTACCAAAGCCAGCGCCTCGTCGAATTCGGCCTCCTCCAAGCCATCGGCTTCACCAAACAACAGCTTCTCAAAAGGGTGCTCATCGAGTCCCTCATTGTCATCATCGGTGGTTGGTTTGTCGGCCTCGCTGCCGCCCGCGGAGTTCTCATCATCGCCCAAGCCACCCTCATGGCCCCCAACGCCTTCGCCCTCGACATCGCCGACCCCGTCGCTCTCCTCTACACCATCCCCGTCCCCATCGCCATCCTCATCGTCGCCCTCGGCACCATCCACCTGCGCTTCCGCAACTTCGATCCCGTGGCTGTGGTGGAGCGGAGGCTGGTGTAGCACTCATAACATGCAGGTCCTATTCGTCCTATATGCCCTATAAGTTCTATCCCCCCCACTCCCCACTCCCCACTCCCCACTCCCAACCAGAGATGATCACCGCCACCAACGTCTCCCTCGTCTACAACGACCACGAAAAGCAGGTCTTCGCCTGTAACGACGTCACGCTCGAAGTCAAACCCGGCGAGTTTCTCGGAATCCTCGGCCCCAGCGGCTCCGGAAAAAGCTCCCTCCTCTACCTCCTCTCCGGCCTCAAAAATCCCACCGGCGGAACCATCAAACTCCACCACCAAGACCTCCAAACCCTCAGCGACAAAGACCGCGCCGAGCTCCGCCGCAAGCACTTCGGCTTCGTCTTCCAACAGCCCTTCCTCCTCGGCTACCTCACTGCCTTCGAAAACATCCTCGCCATCTCCCCCACTTCAAAACAACGCGCCGAAGACCTCCTCGCCGAACTCGGACTCAAAGACAAGCTCCACCGCCTCCCTCACGAACTCTCCGGCGGCGAACGCCAGCGCGTCTGCGTCGCCCGCGCCCTCATCAACCAACCGGAAGTTATCTTCGCTGACGAACCCACCGCCGCCCTCGACCACACCAACGGCGAACAAGTCGTCGCCCTCCTCAACCAACACCGAGGCCCAGGCTCCCTGGTCATGGTCACCCACGACCCTACAATGATCACAAATGCCGATCGAATCGCAAAAATGGCCGAAGGCGAACTGACCACCAACTAACTTCCCAATCTGCGCAACTCTGCAACTCAAGGCTTCCCCGGAACATTTGCTCGAAACTTCTCGTCAATATGTATCGTAAAAACGATTGAGGTATTCTCCTCAATTGCGTCACACGGGAAACCGCGTGGCTTCTGTGGGCCTAAACAATCCACAAAAGGATGAAACTTAGACGAAGAGATGAGGGGAGACGGGTTGCAAGCGGTCAAGCTCAACGTTGCGCAAAACCAACCTGCACAAGTTTGCTCGATTCGAATCGTCCCATTCTCGTCGGGTTTCTCGCACAAGAAGGATCTTGTGTCTGCGAAAGGTTAACATTGAGGACTGTGTGATTGACAACTATAACTCTTCTTACGCTTAGCGGCCTTTGTTGCGCCGCCGTCGCCGTCGACCCAAGTCGCCTTGGGTTCATGGGTTGGCTTCGAGGCCTTTTCGAAGGCAAAGCCAAACCCGAGCCAGCACTCGCTGCCGCCGCCCCCCCTCGCCTAAGGCAAGAAGGCGGATGGACCACCATTGAGTGCGATGATATCGAGGCATTCGACGAATGGCTCGACCGAGACTCCGAAGGCCTGCCCTACCGGCCAGGCGAAGAGCCATCCCTGGGTAGCCACCTACTCATCGAACTCTTCGGTTGCGACGGTCAGACCCTGGAAAAGACCGACACCGTCGGTGACGCCATGGTCGGAGCCGCAAACGTCTCCGAAGCCACCATCGTGGCAGATTGCTTCAAGGAATTCAAACCCTATGGCGTCAGCGGTGCGGTCATCATCCAAGAGTCGCACTACACCATCCACACCTGGCCCGAGCACGGCTACGCCGCTGTGGACTTGTTCTACTGCGGAGGCACCGTCAAGGTCCGCCGAGCAGTCGAACTCCTCCAGGAGCGATTCCAACCCCAACGCATCAAGTTCCTCGTCGTTCGCCGAGGAAGCCAAAGCGAAGTCGAGCGATAAGGCTCCTCACCCAAAAGCCCCTTCTTCAACTCAAGAAGGGGTTTTTTGTATCGCAACATTGCCGGATATTGAGTTCTTAACCTAGTTTGGCACGTACGCACCCGTATACTCACTCCAAGGGTTGCCGGCCATGAATTTGATTGACTTGACGATTATCGTTCCCGTGCTGAACGAGGAGAGAACGATTCGCGAAGTCGTGGATCGACTGCTGAGACTCCAAGTTATTTCCCAGATCATAGTAGTCAATGACGGTAGCACAGACCAAACCGGCTCCATCCTCGCCGAGTACGGCTCCAAAATCGAAGTCGTTGTCAATGCAAAACCAGGCGGTAAGGGAGCGGCCATTGTCAAAGCACTAGCAAACGCAAAGGGTAAGGTCGTTGCCATCCAAGACGCCGACCTAGAGTACGCCCCGGAAGAGCTCGTCGCATTAGCTCAGCCGATTCTGAGGGAAGAAACTAAAGTCGTCTTCGGCAACCGATTCTGGAACGGTCTTCCGAAGGACATGAAGCTCCCCAACAAAATCGTCAACATTCTGTTGGCGTTCTCGGTGCGAGTCCTATTCGGAGTCAAACTACACGATGAAGCAACGTGCTACAAACTCGTCGAAACCGAGCTAATGCGAAGAATGGATCTCCAGTGCCAACGATTTGAATTCTGCCCCGAAGTGACGGCAAAAGCTCTCATGCTTGGCGAGCAGATAAAAGAACTTCCCATCAGCTACGTGCCAAGGTCAAAAGCTGACGGCAAGAAGATTCGGTGGACCGACGCGCCCGAAGCATTCTCCACACTGCTCAAGTATCGATTTTGGAAGCCCGGCGACCCAAAACCCGTCGCGCAGACTGAGTCGCGCATTTCAATGAGATAAAAATTGGCACTCATGAAGCGCGCCAACCTCATTCTGCTCTATCTCGCCTCGGTGCTCTTCTTCGGGGCATGGTGGCCCCTCTACACCGCCCGAGTGAGGCCCCAGAACGACCACTGGAGCGACGCGCTCGAAACGAATGCTCTCGTCAACGCGAAAGGTGGGAGTTCGGCAGGCCCAACAAATCTCGGGCTGTTTCTCCCCGAAAAGAACGGCTCGGTAGCCGAACTACTAGAAATAAAACCGGTTGATAGCTATAAATCTGCCTTCGGACTTCAGGGCTATCTCGCAGTCTGGACGTGGAAGCTTCTGGGACAGCCAGCACTCCCGACGACGGTGAAAATTTTGCGAGTGCTCTACTCCTGTCTCTTTGCCGCGCTGCTCGTTCCATTCGTCTGGAGCTTCCGCAAACTCTACGGCCCAACCGGATTCGCTGCCGCCGCACTTCTTCTCCCAACATCACTTTTTATCTCAAACTTCGGCCGGAGCCTCCACTGGCAAGGCTGGCTGATCTTCCTCCCTTTCGTCGTCGGGTGGCTCTACTATCCCAAAGCTGTTGAACGAGGAAAAACAAAACTCCTTTGGATCGTGGTGACCATTTGTATCGTCCTTCGGGCACTGGTCGGCTACGAGTTCCTCTCCAATATCGCGGTCGCCCTCATGATTCGCCCCGCCCTTTACCACTTTGAAAAAGGCGATCTTAATGTATCTTGGAAGAAATTTGCGACAGCGGCTATTGCTGCGACGGCAATCGGCTTTGTTGGAGCAATGACGATCCACATCGTTGCTCTTTCCCCCGAAGTTGGCGGGCCGATAGCGGCAATTCAGCACATCAAGAACCGCGCAACAGACCGAATGAGCGACAAACTCAGCGGCGGAGACGCCGAGTACGCGGCAAAAGTCTCACCAGATCACTACTCAACCGCGACGACGGTGAAGCGGTATGCGAGTGACTTCGGACCGTATATGATCCCAACCGGACTCGCCCTCCCCCTTGGACTAATCTTCACCTTAGCTCTCATTGGTCCAGCCAAGCGTAAAGACAAGAATGCCCAGAAGGACCTGATCGCCCTCGGCCTCGGGGCTACCGCCACCCTCAGCTGGGTGGTCCTGATGCGCAACCACATGATCATCGGGAGCGTTCATAACCCGATCATCTTCTTCCTGCCGTTCTACTTCTTACTGGTGGCAGTGATCGGAAGGCGGCTAGAAACCGCAATCCAATGTGAACGCTTCGCAACTGATTCCCCGAGTTAAAAATCCTTAACCAGATAAAGGATTAACACTCCGATAACCACTTGGATCGACAAAGCCTGGTTAGACTCAGCCCGATGCTCACCGCGCTGGCCACTTCCCTCATTCTCGTCCAACAACCCCAATTCGAGGCACCGGCAGGCGAAAAGTTAGCCAAAGTCGTCTACGGTGGCGAAACTGTCCTTCCCAACGGCCGCATCATCACCCCCCTTGGCAGCCGAATGTACACCGCCGAAAACCTCTGGCGAGTCGAACTCTCGCCAAACGAGAAAATCCTCGTCGGAATCCATGAAAGCGGCCTCTCCATCTTCGACCTCACCCAACAAAACCCCAAGCAGCAGCTAGTCCCAATCCCGAAAGGTTCAATCGCGGGCAAGTTTTCCGCCGACGGAGCCAGTTTCATTGCCGGAGGCGGCGAAAACGGTGATCTACTCGTCTTCGATACCGCCAACTGGAAAATCACAAAACGAATCTCGATCAAAGACGCCGAGTACAAAGACCCCTTCATCGTCGACCTCGCGCTCAGCAAAGATTCCCGCTACGCCTTCACCATCGACGTCGCCCACCAGAGACTGGTCACCATCGATCTCCAAACCGAAAAGGTGATCGCCAGCGTCAAAGCCGGACGCCAGCCCTACGCCATCGAACTTTCCCCCGACGGAAAATCCGTCTTCGTCACCAACATTGGCATCTTCGACTACGAACTCGTCAAAAAGCCAGAACCAGGCAAAGGAAACCCCCGTGGACTAACCCGCCCACCATTCGCCTTCCCAAGCAAGGAAGCCGAGAAGGGAATGGAATTCGAGGGCCGCCAAATCGCTGGCCTAGGCGACATGCTCTCCCAAGACGCCCACTCGGTCTGGAAATTCAACATCACCCAGCCATCGGCCCCCTTCCCCATCCGAAAAGTCAAAACCGGCATTCTCATCCACGCTCCAGCCGGACAAGGCAAAGCCGTCGGCGGAAGCTCTCCGAATGCCCTCAAGTTCGTCGGCAACGAACTCCTCGTCTCCAACGCCAACAACGACAGCGTTCAAGTTTTCGACACCTCGCTCACGCTCAAAAAGACAATCACGCTCACCCCGCAACCGCTCCTCAAGGGCTACCGGGGCGTCATCCCCACCGGACTCTCCGCTACCGCTGACCAAAAAAGAGCCTTCGTCTGCGCCACTGGGCTCAACGCCGTGGTCGAACTCGACCCCAAAACCTGGACCGTCAAAGGCTATGTCCCCGCCGGAGACTGGCCCATCGCTGCAACCTTCAATAAGAACGGCGAAATGTTCGTCGCCAACGGCTACGGAATCGGCATGGGGCCACGGGGTCACAAAGAGTTCCGTCAGCCCAACGACGAGAGATACGGCATCCCCAGTACGGGAGCAATCACCGGTGAATACCTGGCCGGAATGATCAACCGATTCACTCCCAAGCCCACCAAAGAGCAAACCCAAACCGTCCTTCGCAACAACGGCCTTCTCCCTGTTAACAGAACCCCCAAATTCCCCAAGGAGATCAAGCACGTCGTCTTCATCACCAAAGAAAACCACACCTTCGACGGAATCTTCGGCTCCCTCAAAGGCGCAAACGGAGACCCCGACTACGACATGCACGGCATGAACGGGTTCATCGACGGCAAAAAGGACCAGAAAGTGCCAATCATGCCGAACCACATCCGACTTGCCGAGCAATTCGGAATCTCGGATAACTTCTACATGGAAGTCGGAGCATCCGGCGCCGGCCACCGCTGGCTGGTCGGAGTCTACGCCTCCCTCTGGACCTCCCGTCTCTACTACTCTGGCTGGAGCTTCAAAGCCAACGACACCGCGAAGGGAAGACTCATCAGCTTCGGCTCCAACGGCAGCCAAATTCCCGAGGACTACCTCGAAAACGGCTCCATGTGGGAGCACCTCGGGCGAAACGGAATCAGCTTCCGCAACTATGGAGAAGGCTTTGAGTTTGCTGACTCAGATGAAGAAGCTCCATTCAGCAAGACCGGCACTGGTGAGGTCGTCAACTTCCCAATGCCAAAGATCCTCTTCGACAACACCTGCTTCGAGTTCCCCGGATACAACAACAACATCCCCGACATTGTCCGCGCCGACTGGTTCAAAGAAGACATCCAGAACAACTATCGAAGCAAGAACAAACCCCTTCCCAAGTTCCTGAACATCGCAATCTGCAATGACCACGGCGCCGGACCAAACGCCAAGCAAGGCTTCCCGTTCACCAGCAGCTACCTCGCCGACAACGACATGGCCCTCGGACAAATCGTGGACTATCTCTCACACACCCCAGAGTGGAAGAACATGGCGATCTTTGTGACCCAAGACGACGCAGGCGGCGACGCCGACCACGTCGATCGACAACGCAGCTTCGTGCTAGCAATCTCGCCCTACGCCAAAAAGGGCCACGTGAGCCACAAGCACACCAGCATCATGAGCATCATCAAGTCGATCTACCAAATCTATGGCCTGGGCTCCAATAACATGTTCGATGCGGTGGCAACTCCGCTCGACGACATGTTCACCGACAAACCCGACTTCACCCCTTACAGCCATGTCGCCGCAGACCGCCGAGTCTTCAGACCTGAAGAAACCTTCGATCCAACCGACCCAGACTTTAAGCGGCGAAGGGCCATGAAGTCAGTTCAAATGGACGGGAAAGAGTGGTTTAAGTGGCTAGAGAAACAACAAAAAAGCGGTAATCGTTAACACTGTAAAGTGTTGTTAATTTCAATAACAACAATCTCTAAACATTGAGCTAACGTTCTGTTAATACTATCAATGAATGCTCTTCTTCGGGAGAAATCTTATGCGAAAAGCATTTACATTAATTGAGCTACTCGTCGTCATCGCGATCATCGCGATCCTCGCCGCCATCCTGTTCCCAGTCTTCGCCCAGGCGAAAGCTGCTGCAAAGAAGGTTGCGGCTCTCAGCAACGCTAAGAACATCGGAACTGCTTCGATGATCTACTCGTCGGATGCGGATGACCGATTCCCGTCCGTTTTTGACGGAGGAAATGGTGGAGACCCAATCCGAACCATGGATCCATACATTAAGAACCTCGACATTTGGGCACAATACCGCCAGAACAAAGACAAGATCACCCGTAATCCAGATGGATCTCTGAACTACGGTAAGAACGACATCGGATACAACTGGGGTTGGGAGATCCGCGGTGCCGAAGCTATGGTTAACGAAGAGAAGTGTGTCGACGGCGGTCTTGTTGTCGGATGCAACGCAGCTCGTGGCGGTCGTTACAACTCCGGAAAGTCGAACTCAGAATTGGCGAACCCAGCTGGTTTGTACGCCTTCGGTAACACCTACGACACCCCTCGACAGACGATGGGTGGAATCGGTTGGTTCTTTGACGACTATCCCGGCGGCCTCAGCGCAAACAGCCGAAACAGCGGCATTTACTTCACCGGAAGCATCGTGACGTCGTTCGCCGACGGTCACGCGAAATCGGTCCCTTACAAGGGAGGATTCGTTCCTGCATTCGGCGACTACGTTGGGTCACCAAAGAACTTCAACGATCGAGTCAACGGTTTCTGCGCTGATCCAGACGCCCGAATCAATCCGTTCCCACGTTCCGGATTCCCTCTCGGATCCATGGTCTGCCGCGACTTCCTTGCATTCCCAGAAGCATCAGGAGTCACTTGGTGGAAAGACTGATCCGAATCGCGCTCATCGCCACCTTGGTATGCCTAGTAGGCTGCCAAGGTGGCGAAGAGGCCAAGCCTGAAACCCCTGCCTCGCAGGAACAGGCCAAAGCGGCGGCGGGTAACTGGACTCCTGAACAGCAAAAGATTTTTGCTGAAGAGAACAAGAAAGCAAGAACTGGCCAAGACTCTGAGCCAGGAGCAACTCCAACTGGAGTTGGAAAGTAACAAGGTGGGCATCCATTGGATGCCCACCTATCCGTGTTAGTAGGCAACACAACAGCAACGAAAACTATGAAAGCAAATCTAAATCGAAACTCCGTTAAGGCACTGATTGCTCCTTTCGCGATCGCTTTTGCTGCAGTTCTGATCTCCGGATGCAGCAGCGAACCAGAAGTTGTGGAAACGCAGGCATCCAAGGAAATGGCGGCCTCCGCCGCTTCAGCCTGGACTCCGGAGAAAATAAAGATCTTCGCTGCCGAGAATAAAAAGGCACGGGCAGGTTTAGACGAATAACATCACGTAGGAGCTTGCTCGTGCAGGGTAGACAACAATAGCATTTGCCCCATAACTTCGCTGGCTCACTCTTGGCCGGTACCCAACATCGCCTGAAAGGCCACAATCGCTCCCGCTACGTGAACGTTGAGGGAGCGACCTCTGCCCGCCATTGGAATAAACACCGCCGCCGAGCACTTTTTCATCACCGACCCATAAACCCCGGCCCCTTCGTTGCCCAGAACCAAACAGGTCTGAGCCGGATACCCAAATGCCATGTAGGGCACCGCCTCATCCGCAACCTCCACCGCTACCAGCGAATACCCAGCCTCAACCGCCTTGTTACAGGCCTCCAAATGCCCGTCAACGTGCAACCAAGGCACCTTCCTGTGCGTCCCCATCGAAGTCACCGCCACCAAAGGCGAATTCTCCGGAGTCGGAGTCTTTCCCGTCAAAAGAATCTGAGTCGCCCCACAAGCATCCGCAACCCGAAACATCCCCCCAACGTTGTAGCCATCCTCCCAATCCTGAAGCAAAAACACTAAATCAATCCCCGAAAACTCGTGCTCCTTAAAAAGCTTGCGAATCCCTGCCTTCTTCCGTATCTGCTTCATGGAATAGCAATAGTACACTGACAAAGCAATGCAGCGCGGCTATGACGTCATTTTCCAAGACCGTACCATGGGTGCCTTGCTTATCTGCGCCGGGCTCCTATTCATGACCGCCATCTGCATCTGGGGCGCCCTCTTTTTCCAAAAAAAGGTCAAAGAGGACAGCGAGGCAAAGCGAAAATTTCGCCGCGAGAACCCGCCCACAAAGTAAAACTACGGTTTTTTGCAGATACCTGGACATTCCCGGTAATTATTCTGATTTCGACTCAGCAGTAAATGCGGAAGCACCAAGCCGGAGGCCGTATCAATGGTCTTCGTGGTGTGTATGAAAACCCTCCGTAGGCCCAAAAAGAAAGGACAAGGATTCACGATCGTCGAGGTGATGGTCGCGCTCCTTATTCTAGGATTCAGCTCCGTGACCATCCTTGGCATGTCCATGATGTCCACAAAGATGGCAAAGCAAAACGAAGTCCGGTCAACGGTACAGTCGATTGCCCGAAGCCAAATCGACCGCCTGATCGCCGTATCCCAACAAAACCGAGTTGTCGTAGCAGACCAACCGATCACCCTGGACGCCGATCTCCAGTCCCAACTGCCCTCTGCCAGCTTAGCCGCAACCTACAGCATCAAACCAGTTGCCGGATCGAAGAACCTGCAGTCTATTGAAATCGTCGTGCGATGGAAGAACCAGGCCGCCGGAAACAACACCGCAATGTCCACAGTCTCTGTCGGAAAGACTTTTGCCTCTGTCATCAACGCCGACTGGGTGAAGGATCCTTGGAATCCGTATCCAATCGATCAGCTTTTCTACACCCCGCCTCCCCCTCCGCCCCCTCCCCCTGCGACGACTGGCGGATCGAGTGGAAGCTCTGGCTCCAGTGGAAGCTCAGGAAGTAGCGGGAGCTCCGGGTCAACCGGATCCACAGGCTCAGACGGAAGCACTGGTAGCTCTGGCAGTTCTGGCAGTTCTGGTAGCACCGGCAGTTCTGGCAGCACCGGTACATCAGGAAGCAGCGGCACAACAGGAAGCCCACCCCCCCCAACCGGATTCAACCTCGGAGGAGGAAACAAATGGAAATGAAAACGAAACGAAACAAAGGCTTTACCACGGTCGAGCTCATCACCGCTGCAACAATCGGCCTGATCGTGACGGCACTCGTCTCCGAAACCGCGATCCTCACCGCCAAAACTTTCAAGAAGGTCGGAGATGTCGCCCAAGCACACACCTTTGGTCGAAGAGCCTTTGATCAGTTTGTTGCGGATATCCAGAGAGCAGACCTCAGCATGGCAAAGTTTCCCGCCTGGAGCGGATCACCGTGGTTCACTGCCGCCGATAACTCCTGCATCATTCTCCGCCAACCGAAGTTCAAAGCCGACAAGACTGTTGATCCCAAAAACTGGAGAGTCGTAACATACAGATTGGTAGCCGCTCCAACCCCGGAAGAAGGCCCGTACATCCTGAAGCGAACCGTCAGTCCCCTGATGATCGATCCCGAAGTGACAAGCACTGCCTCTCTTGGAACGACAACCGTGGTGGCCAAAAACATCAAGAGTGCAGAGTGGAGCCAAATGGCAAACCAGACTTTCTGGGGCGACCAATATACCAAGGACTATTACGTCAGATCAGCACCCGAGGCAGATACGGACCAGATCAAGCTGAAGGCACTAGTAGGTGGAATTGACCGTCTCACCGACGGGAATGCGACCATTGCCGGAACCAAGGTCACTCTGTTCAAGCCTATGCAATACGGCGTCGCGATGGACGTCAGTTACCACGTCTCCGCCGGAACTGCTCTGGATTACACCGGAGACAACGGAGCCAAGGCAATGTTCGCAAAATTCGTGTTCCAGCCCCGATGGACAGCCAACGACCACTCGACAAAAACCAGAGACATCACCCTCTCGGCAATGCCACAACTCGAAAACCGACAGGACTAACTCATGCAAACCAACCGTAAAACCCTTAATCGCAAACGCGGGATGTCCGTCGTCCCCGTCCTCATCTTTGTCCTCAGCTTCGGCGCCGTCGGAGTCAGCATCATGTCCATGTCCGACACCCAAACCAAAGAGGTCAAAGGTGCCGGAGACAAGTGGCAAGCTGATGGGCTCGCTTCCAGTGCCGCGAACATCCTGTACGAACAAATTCGTCAGCAGATGATTGTCGATCAGTCGTACCCCTTCGTTCTGGCCGAGCGCACACTGAAAGTCAAGCGCCCCGACACAACCGAGGATGCCCTCGGTAAATGCTCCGCAAGTCTTGTCGCCGACCGACTCGTCGAAAAGGACGAAGGCGGATACCGTATCCAAACCTACTACTTCACCATCGAAGGGCGAGGCACATCGGATTCAGGCAAAGAGAGCATCGTTCGCGTGGACTTCAAAGGCCTCATGTGGCGCTACCTCGTTCCCAAAACGACGACGGGACCCAGCACCGCTCCAGACTCCATCTGGTTCCCAACTGGCGCAATTGTCGCCAATGGCGAAGTCAGCATGACCACCAACCAGGGAATCCGTACAATGTCGAGCAACGGGGATGCCCACGTAGTCGCCAATAAGGGGATCAAATGGGATCCGTTTAGCGGCTCCAAAAACGGCTTCTCAAACCCAAATATCATCGATATTCAGGGCTTTTACCTAGTTCCCGAAGGAGGCCCGTATACGAGTACGCTCTCCACAAATGGCCTGAGTAACCCCAACGGAACCAAAAACTACCGCTCACCCGCCGCCCCGGCTGCGGGCGATTTCCCAGGTGCTCCCGCCGACTCGGTCATTAAGCTCAACGGGGAAGCAACTTTCCCCGACGAAGGAACTGTCGATAACTGGGCAGCCGACTATCTCAACTCGGCAAGCGTAGCCACTGGAGCCAAATTCCCGACGGGTCTTGAATCGGACGCTATCGTCCCGCGGATCACCGACGGTCAGTTGGGAGTGCAGTCACCAGCCCTCATTACGGGTGACTTGGAAGTAAAAAGCGGTGCGACTGTCCACCTCTGGCCCGCCAGCACAAACCCCAAGAAGAACATCATCTACGTCAAAGGCAGTGTCAAGAACATGGGCAATATCATCAACCACGGATGCACCCTGATCTTTGAGCAAACCTACGAAGATGCGCCAGGAGGCGTGTACCGAATCGAACAAGATGCTCTGACCTTCAAGACGAGGGAAGAAGCCGTCATGAAGTCGGCTCTACTCTCGCTGAAAAAAGACAAAGACGCATTCAAGTTCCACTCCTCGAGCTCGGCAACAACCGGCCTCATCTACGCCATGAAGGGCGGAATCCAGGTAGACGGCTCAAACGCCGACTTCACTGGAATGCTTCTGGCGGGCGGCACCGGAGCCAACGGAAATATTGAGATCGCTCCTGGCGGGGGCAACTCCTTCACGGTGCACTACGAACCCTACGCCGCAACCGGTGGTGTCGTAGCAGTTGATGCCGAATCGGTCATCAACACGGAATACGTCGTCGGCAACGTCGCCGATCCGTTCAAGCCCACCAAGCTATTCAACTGGAACTGGACCAAGTAACGGGGAAACTACCAAGCGCCTGCCGAATCGAATAAACTGATTCGGTGGGCGCCCGAGTACCGATCCTGACTTACCACAAGATCGCGCCAATCACAAAAGGCACCATCTACCCCGGAACCTTCGTTCCACCAAGTCTATTCGAGAAACACCTTCGCCTCCTTGAGCGGCGAGGGTTTTCTTCTGTCTCCTGTGCCAACCTCTTCGACTCAGGACTCGAAAAACCAATCCTTCTCACCTTCGACGACGGTTTCCAGGACTTCGCCGACAACGCCTGGCCCCTCCTCCAACAGTACGGATTCGGAGCCCTCGTCTTCCTCGTCCTCAACCACCTCGGCGGACAAAACGACTGGGACATCGCCGTCGGCGACAAACCCGCCCCCCTGATGACCCTCGAAACCATCCAAGAACTCGCAAAACAAGGCACCCACTTCGGCTCCCACACCCTCACTCACCCTCGGCTTGCTAACCTGAGCGAAGCCGAGCAAAGAGCGGAACTCGTAGCGGCTCTCCCCCAACTCCCAACTCCCCACCCCCAACCCCAACCCCCAACCATCTGCTACCCCTACGGCTCCTACAACCAAACCACCCTCAACCTCGCCCGCGAAGCCGGCTACAAATACGGATTCAGCACCGACAAAGGCCTCAACGACGCCACCACCGACCCCATGCGCCTCAAACGCATCGCAATCCGCCACGACACCAGCGTCCCCGCCCTCATCTACAAGCTCTGGAGAGGCTTCCGCTATGACCGATAGAAGCCTCAAGATCGTCCACGTCACCAGCGCCGGAAGCTACACCTACGGCGCCGTCATGAGCATGATGACCCTCGCCAAAGCCCAAATCGCCGCCGGCGAGGACGTCCAATTCGAAACCTGGAAGGGCCGAAACTTCGGCGCCGAACTGCGCGAAATGGGCTACCGAGCCCACGAAGTCAAAGTCCGAACCAAAGTCGACCTCCTAGCGATCCTCCAAATGCGCCGCTGGTTACGCGAGCAAAAATTCGACATCGTCCACACCCACCTCTCTACCAGCTCCATCAACGGCTGCCTCGCCGCCCGCTTCGCCGGAATCCCCAGCGTCGCCACTGTCCACGGAATGAGCAGCAAATGGAGCTTCATCTTTGCCGACCACATGATCGGCGTGAGTAAAGGCGTCTGCGAACACCTCATCTACCAAGGCGTCCCAAGAGCGAAAACCACCGCCGTCTATAACGGCGTGGACGTCCCCGCAGGGGTCATGTCTAAACAAGAAGCCAGAACAGCCTTCAACCTCCCGCCAGATGCCACCATCTTCGGAACCGTTGCCCGCCTGACCCGCATGAAGGGGATCGACACCAGTCTCGAAGCCTTCCGAATCCTTGCCGAAAAAGTCCCCAACTCCCACTACGTCCTCGTTGGAAACGGAGATGGCGAGTGGGAGTACAGCAACTGGGCCCTCGACTTCAACCTTAAAGATCGAGTCCATTTCCTTGGCTACCAATCAAACGTCTTCAACCCCCTTGCCGCAATGGACCTCTTCCTCTTCCCCAGCCTCAAAGAGGCAATGGGAATCAGCGTCGTCGAAGCCCTCGCCATGGGCCTCCCCGTCGTCAGCACCAACGTAGGCGGCCTCCCCGAAGTCATCACCCCCGAAGTAGGCTCCCTAGTCCCCCCCAACGACCCGCAACAAATGGCAACCCAAGCCCTCGAAGCACTCACCAACTCCGCCCTCCCCCACGCCGCTAAACACCGCGCCCAATCCCTCTTCAGCGTCACCGCCATGCGCGAAGGCACCCGCCAGGTCTACGGATCACTGATCAACCCCTGAACACCAACCCCAACCCCAACCCCAACTGTTATGCTCGCCCTCATCGCCCTCAAACTCCTCACCCAGGCCCCATCCTGGGCCGATATCCGCGCCGAGCTCGAAAAACCCTGGCCCCAAAACCATGAATTCCGCATCGTCTGCCACGGCCACAGCGTCCCTGCTGGCTACTTTGTCACCCCCACGGTCGACACCTTCAACGCCTACCCTCACCTCCTCCACCAAGCCCTCAAACAGCAGTTTCCAAAAGCCGTCATCAACATTGTCGTCACCGCAATCGGCGGCGAGAACTCGGTCCAAGGCGAGAAGCGATTCGTCGAAGACGTCATGTCCCTCAAACCCCGGGTCGTCACAATCGACTACGCCCTCAACGACCGCGGCATCCCCCTCGCCCAATGCCGAGCCGCCTGGCAATCCATGATCTCCACCGCCCTCAAAGCCAACGCCAAGGTCATCCTCCTCACCCCAACCCCCGACACCAACGCCAAAATTCTGGACCCCAACGATCCCCTCACCCAGCGCGCCAATCTGATCCGAGACCTCGCCAAACAAAACCAAGTCTCCCTAGCCGACCCCTACGCCGCGTTCACCGACCTGCTCAAATCCGGCGAATCCCTATCCCCCTACATGTCCCAATCCAACCACCCCAATCGAAAAGGCCACGAGGTCGTCACACAACGCCTCTTGCAGATCTTTCTTGCTAAGTTGAGCACTCAAGCAAGCTTCAGTTTCTCGAAGTAACAGCTCGAAGTTAAGGAATGAGGTTATCCTTCCACCTCTCAAGCACCCCTTGAGGTCGCTCGACGAATATCCAATGCTGTGCAGGGTTGGTCGTGTCCCGAGAAAAACCCAGATTGCAACCGTCCTTGTCCCATCTGACCAACTCAGCCTCAGTCCCGGTCTCCGACCGAAGCCATCCCAACGGTTCCAACTGGGCACTTATCCGGCCGCGAATTTCTTTATCTGTCACGTTTTTGCCTGTAGCAAGCACGTACGTTCTGTGCATCGTCCCAGTCCTCATCTTGTTCATCCGCATGATGTACCATCCCCGATCATCCGGCATCTGCGGCACCCCTAGTGCCCGCACTGCCTCATCGACAGGCGAACTCGCACGCGGCATGACAAGAAGCGCAACAACCCCCAATCCAACCCCAACCCCAACTCCAACCCAAACTCGCCGCCGCACACCTCAATCATAGCAACCTTGCGCCTCTACCCGCCGAGTGCTAAACTTCCGTCATGAACATTATCCTTTCCATCTTCGCTGCGATCTTCGGCATCGCGGGAATCGTGTGCGGAATCATCATCCTCATCGAAGCCTTCAAAGACGAACTGTGGAAAGGCTTCGTCTGCCTCCTCTGCGGCTTCTACATGCTCTGGTATGCCTTCACCGACTTCGACCATGACAACAAGTGGGGGATCGTCCTAGTCTGGCTCTTCGGAACCGGCATCGCCTCCGGCCTTCTCAACCTGATTAAGTAGCCGAGGCCCGCCTCGCAACACAACTTGCTTCTCAGGCGTAGAACCCAAAAGGGTATAATTTAGCAATCTCGGCAGGCGAGTGCTAAACCCTGCACCCCCTCAAACCCCCGAAAGGGAAGAGGAATGCCTCCGAAAACAAAAGAAAACGACCATGGCAAACTTGAAACCACTCGGTGATAAAGTCGTCGTTGAGGTCCTCGACGCAGAAGAAAAAACTGCTTCGGGAATCTACCTCCCAGACAGCGCAAAGAAGAAGCCGCAAGAAGGAACCGTCGTCGCCACTGGCAACGGACGAGTCCTCGACAACGGCGAGCGCAACACACTCAACGTCAAAGTCGGCGATAAGGTGCTCTTTAGCAAGTACGGCGGAAACGAAGTTTCCATCGAAGGCAAGGAATACACCATCCTCGACGAAGACCAAATCTACGCCGTCATTGGCTAACCCCGCAACGAAAACTCATGGCTGATTACCGCAACCTCGACGTCTGGCAACTAGGTCGGACCCTTGTCACGACCGCTTACCGCTTTACCGAAGTTCTGCCCGACGCCGAAAAGGACCGGCTCACCCAGGAGATCATTCGTGCCTCCTACGACGTCCCGGCAACCATCGCCGTGTCGGCCTGGCAGGACACCGGAAACTACAGCGAGTCTGTAGCCTCCCTCAACCGCCTCGATACCCTCGTGGCTCTCGCCGCCGATCTCGGCTATGTCGAAGAGTTCCACACCACGGATGTCAAAGAGCGAGTCCGCGAACTGAGCCTCAAGCTCGGTTCCATGTCCAAGCCGATGCGCACGGAACGAAATGACCGCGACGACCGACCACAGCGCGACTTCAATCGCGATGATCGGCCCCAGCGCAACTTCGACCGAGACGACCGCCCACCACGCCGAGACTTCGGCGATCGCCCTCCACGCGACTTCAATCGCGATGACCGTCCTCAACGGTCCTTCGACCGAGACGACCGCCCACCCCGCCGCGACTACAGCGACGATCGACCACCTCGCCGAGACGAAGGTGGCGATGATCGACCACCACGTCGCGACGATGACGGCGGCGGACCTCCTCGACGCCCCTACGGTGGCGGAGGCGGATTCCGACCAGGCGGCGGCGGTAGACCCGGCGGCGGTGGCGGATACGGCGGCCGACCAGGCGGCGGACGCCCAGGTGGCGGCGGCGGATTCCGACCCGGCGGTCGCCCAGGCGGCGGCGGCGGATTCCGTGGCCCACGAGATAGAGACTAATTCAGTTGGCAGTTTGCAAACCGCAGACCGCCAACCCAACTGACAACTGTTAACTGATAACTGAGAACTGAAAATGGCAGCAAAGAACCTAGTATTCGACGAAAACGCACGACGAGCCCTTGAGCGCGGTGTCAACAAAGTCGCCGACGCAGTCAAGGTCACCCTTGGACCAAAGGGCCGAAACGTCGTCCTCGACAAAAAATGGGGAAGCCCAACGATCACCAAGGACGGCGTCACCGTCGCCAAGGAAATCGAACTCGAAGACCCCTACGAGAACATGGGAGCGCAACTCTGCAAAGAAGTCGCCTCCAAAACCAACGACGTCGCAGGTGACGGAACCACCACCGCAACCGTCCTCGCCCAGGCCATCGTCAACGAAGGCCTCCGCTACGTAGCCGCCGGTGGAAACCCCATCGCCGTCAAGCGCGGAATCGAAAAGGCAGTTGAGCAGGTCATCGCGACCATCAAAGAAACCGCCAAGCCGATCAAGGACAAAGAGCAAGTCGAGTTCGTCGCAACCATCGCCGGTAACGATTCCGAAGTCGGAAAGCACGTCGCCGAAGCAATGGACAAGGTTGGTAAGGATGGAGTCATCACCGTCGAAGAGTCCAAGGGCCGAGACACCCAACTGGACGTCGTCGAAGGAATGCAGTTCGACCGAGGCTACATCAGCCCCTACTTCGTCACCGATCCAGAGCGCATGGAAGCCGTTCTCGAGAATCCGATCATTCTGATCCACGAGAAGAAGATCAGCGTCGCCGCCGATTTCCTTCCGTTCCTCGAAAAAGCCGCCGCAGCCCGACGACCAATCCTCGTCATCGCCGAAGACATCGAAGGCGACGCGCTGAGCACCATCGTTCTCAACAAGATCCGAGGCGTGCTCCAAATCGCCGCTGTCAAGGCCCCAGGCTTTGGCGACCGACGAAAGGCAATGCTCGAAGATATCGCCGTTCTCACCAACGGAACCTTCATCAGCGAAGACCTCGGCGTCAAGCTGGAGAGTGTCCTGATCGAGCAACTTGGCACCGCCAAAAAGGTCGTCATCAGCAAGGAAGAGACCACAATCATCGAAGGCGCCGGCACCAAGGAGAACGTCCTCGGTCGAATCGATCTCATCAAAAGGCAAATCGACACCACCGACAGCAACTACGACAAAGAGAAGCTGCAGGAGCGACTTGCTAAGCTCAGCGGCGGCGTCGCCGTCATCAAGGTCGGAGCATCCACCGAGACCGAGCTCAAAGAGAAGAAGCACCGCTACGAAGACGCCCTCTCGGCAACCCGAGCGGCCGTCGAAGAAGGCATCGTCCCTGGCGGCGGAGCAACCCTCCTCCGAGCCGCCGATAAGCTCACCACCGAAGGCATGACCACCGATGAAGCAACCGGAGTTGCCATCGTGAAGCGCGCCCTCGAAGAGCCAATCCGACACATCGCCAAGAACGCCGGCCTCGAAGGCTCGGTCATCGTCGAGAAGGTCCGCGCAGCCGCAGACGGCTTCGGTCTCAACGCCATCACCGGCGAGATCGTCGACATGGTGAAAGCCGGAATCGTCGACCCCGCAAAGGTCACCCGTTCCACCATCACCAACGCCGCTTCGATCGCAGCTTTGGTCCTCACCACTGAAACCCTAGTCGTCGACAAGCCCGAAAAGAAGGGCGCCGCCGGAGCAGGAATGCCCGGTATGGACGGCATGGGCGGAATGGACTACTAAGGCTCGCCGAATAAGAGAGGCGTTTGGATTCATCCAAACGTCTCTTATTCTTGTCTTAATGTCCGTCACGATTCAATCCAACAAGTACTACCACTACGGTAACTCAAACACCGTAGTGGTGCTTGTCCACGGCTGGAACAGTTCCGAAGCCTGCTGGAACGACTCGAAAGCTGGAAGAAATTGGTGTGACATCATTAGGGACGACGATAGGCTGTCAGATGTTTCGGTTTTTGTGTTCGGTTATTCAACAACGATGTTTGGTGAGACCTCGCCAACATCCGCTATAGCCGAACAACTCTATGCCGCGTGCATAAATCCCGTGCCAACACTAGAGGGAAGGAGCCTTCGTCCGGTACTGGAACATGAGAACATAATCTTTGTCGGGCACAGCCAGGGCGGTCTGGTCATCAGGAACTTGCTAGTGCGAAGACTAGAATCTTCGATCCATGCTGCTCGCATAGGATTGCTAACCCTCGGAACCCCGGCCAAAGGTGCCAGATTTGCGTCTTGGGCCAAGCCAATTGCTTCTTGGATAGGCAATCGCCAACTTCTGGCACTCTCAAGGTACTCCGATGAGTTGGTCAGTCTCCATGACGAGTTCGAGTATCTCAAGTTTCAGTTTGACGATCGACTCCATGGCGCCGAGATCATTGAATCTGTGAGCTACAAAAACAAAGCATTTCGCGCCATTGCCTTGCTAGCCCCTGGTCTGCGATTGGTTGTTGATGAGTCCACGCAGGGCGAATATTTCGGCTCTCCGATTCACGCGGCTGATTGCGACCACTCAACCCTCGCAGCTATCGGTCATCCGAACCATCCCAGCCATCAGGCTCTGCTCGACTTGTACCGTGAGCACTTTCAGGAGTTCTATCATCCGGGAGTCACCGACACCCTGCGTTCAGAGATACAACTGTTGATGAGTGCAAATCTCATCAAGCCGTCGCGAACCCTCGTCCTCGCTGATGTCAAGAATTGGAGTTCAAAATCCGGTCGACAAGTTCGAAAGAAGATTGACGACGCGATGCTTGAGATGGAGGATGCTAATGGGGTGGAGATCATCCGACATGTCGTCGCTGATAAGTATTTATTGCTCATGTCGACTAGAAAGGAAACTGCAATGCAACGAGTTCTACATCGGCAACGAAACAAAATCATATTCATCGATTCTGAGCCGACCAGTTTTTCAGTCCGGTTTGTTCCGGCCCGATGTGAGGCAAAGACCGCGCTAGAGCTGGCGCAGGAACTTTTAGAACTCCTTCACATCGAAAAAATGCTCGGCAATTGATCTTGCCCCAACCTCACAGAGGTCCTATTCATCTCATCCGTCCCTTTCCCCCGCCGCGCAACTGCGTAACTGCGTAACTGCGGAACTTCGGAACTTCTAACTCCAATGTGGTTGACAAACACCCCAAAACTTCGCCTAGTAAGTGCATGTACGAATACAACGAATTCGAAGACCAAACCCAAGACCCCGACTTCTGGACGAAAGACCACTACGCCGCCGACCCAACCAAGAAGCGAAAAACCAAAAACCAAAAGCGAATAGCCCCTTACGACGCCTACGCCCCCGTCTGCTATCTAAGAACCGAACCAGACCTCCCCGTCCCCGACGCCTTCCACCAAGTCAAAGCCGACCGCCTCCAATCCTACGGCCGCGCCAACGGACACCAAAAACTCTTCATCAAAAACAGCCTCGTCCTCCTCGCCGGACCCCCAAAGATCGGAAAAACCACCATCGCCGTAGCCCTCGGAAAAGCCATCGCCCAAGGCAAACCCTTCGGCGGATTCGGGCTCGAAAAGCAAGAAGTCGGCTACCTCAGCTACGACGACTCCCCCAGCGAAATCCTCGCCACCATCGACCGCCACCCCGACATCAACGCAAACACAAACTTCTATCTCAACATCGAAGCCCAGCCCATCGACACTCCCGACGGCCTCGAAGCCATCGAAAACTTCCTCATCAGCCGCATGGGGAAAGGAATCGTCATCATCGACTCCCTCCACGCCGCAATCAGTAAAAGCCAAACCAGAGACGCAAGAGCCATCCGAAAACTCATCACCCCCCTCAAATACGTCGCCGAACGCGCCGGAACCATCATTCTGCTCCACCACACCGACGCCCGTGGAAACCAAATCGCCGACCACACCCAACTCCAAGCCGCCGTTAGCCAAACCATCCAAATGAAACTAGAACTACGGGATAACTGCCGAATCATCCACTGGAAAAGCCAAGGCCGCGGACGAGGAATCTGCCGCAACGCCTACTTCCGATCCGAAAACGAAACCCACTATGCCCCCCACAACCCAAACCTCCTAGCCAACCTCGACCCCCGAGATCGCTCCACCAAACCCATCCTCGAAGCTCTGCAGCTAAAGCCAATGAAAGTCCGCGAGCTAAGTCAGCAAACCGGACTCACTCTCAGGAGAGTCCAGAAACGCGTAAAGCAACTCCTCGATTCCGCCGTCATCAGACGGACTGCATCCGGACAGCTCGCATGCACCGCCTAACCCCCATACAAAATGGCGGTCACCCTGGTAAAGGGCACGGGTCCCGAAATGGAGTCGGGAGTCGGACTCCGGGGAGACTTCCGAATCCATTTCGGGTGGGGTGTGGCATTGGCCCGGCGGGTGACCAAACTCGCGCCCTTTCGCGCCCAACTTTAAGCAGAAAAACGCAGACTTTGAACCTGACACGCCCAACTTACTCTACACACGCGCCTAGCCGTCATATTCCAACTCGTGCAGAATCCTCGGATTCTGCCGCCACCCTTCCTGCACCTTCACGTGCAACTCCAAGAAAACCTTGTTTCCCAACATCTCCTCCAGTTCAACCCGAGCCTGGGTGCCGATGTCCTTGATAAACGACCCCGCTTTGCCAAGCATAATCGGCCGCTGCGAAGTCTTATCAACAATAATCGTCGCCGAAATCCGGGTCAAAGCCCCGTCCTCTTCCCAAGAGTCAACCACCACCGCCGTCGCGTGAGGAATCTCCTGCCGAGTCTTGATCAGAATTTTCTCCCGAACAAACTCCGCCGCCATAAACCGCGCCGACTGGTCCGTAAACTCATCTTCCGGATAAAAAGGTGCCCGCTCCGGCAGGTGAGTCAATAGAATATCGATGAGCTTCTCGACGTTCTCGCCCTTCGTGGCAATCGTCATCATATACTCCTCGGTGCCAAAAAGCGCGCAGTACTCCTCGACGTGCCGAACAACATGCTCCGCCTTCAAGTGGTCCATCTTGTTCAAACAAAGCACTACCGGAACGCCCTTACTGGCCTTCACCATCTGAGCAATCGACTGCTCAATCTCATCCGGCCGTGAAGCCGAATCGACAACTACCAATATTGCATCGATCCCGTCCAAAGCCCCCCGGGCCTGTTCAACCATCGCCCGCTGCAAACGGTTAATCGGCTCGTGAATCCCCGGAGTATCGATAAACGCAATCTGATACTCCGGCTTCGTAACGATGCCCATCACCCGCCGCCGCGTCGTCTGCGGCTTGCTGCTTACAATGCTAACCTTATGCCCCGTAACCAGGTTGATCAGCGTGCTCTTACCAACATTCGGCTTCCCAACAACCGCGACATGCCCAAACTTGTGCATCATCGCTTAGTCCCTCTTCCTAAAGAGAATGTCAATCTCGACGCCGTGCCCGTCTTCCTTCAGCTTCTCTTCACCGGTAGGATCAAAATCAACCTGCTCAGCCAAAGTAAGCTTCCTCTCCCGCCGATTTCGTCCCTGACGCCTTCGACCCGTCGAAGTCTGAATCGCCCCTGGCGCCAGAGAAGCATCCTCTTCATAGTCATCGTCGTGGCTCTGCAGATACCAGTCGTCAATCCCGACGTCCTCTCCGGACTCGGTCCCGTTGGACCACTCATCAAGCCGCATGATCGGCACATCAAACGTGCTGACGTCGATGCGAACATTCGATTCCCGCTCCGGAAGCTCAGCCATATGCAATAGCTGCCGAGGATCGGCCTCAAGAATCCGACGAACCTCGTCGGTCGGCCCGATCAAGAAGTTAAACGTCGCCCCATCCGCCGCCGTAAAGCGAAGCGAATTAGAGTCAACCACCGCCCATTCACCTGTTTGAAGGTTGTAAGCACTCCACTTGCCAGGAAGCGTAATCGTCCGCTGTCCGTCGCCACAACAGTGAACCGTCAGGAACGGAGCGCGAACGTGAACAACGTCATCCGAGAAGCTGTAGACATGCGCACCGGCCTTCTGGGCCAATGCCCGAACCAGTGCGGGATTGCAAACGGGTTCGCCAACGAACACGCTCGTCCACTTTGCACCGGTTTCGTCACCAACATTATCCTTGACAACCAAGCTGGGAAGTCCCGTTTGGATGTACTCACCCAAAACCGAACCTTCCTCGGGAATGGCAAAGTAGGTCGGCTCAACAATGGTATCCGTCGAGATCGAGGCATTGGGGAACGCCTGAGCAATTGGGTTCCGGCGATCCAGAATCTGGGTACCTGCCTTGCTGAAGATCGGCTGAGGCTTAATCGCAATGCCTGTGACTTCGCGTGCTCGCTCAAGAGTCTCGCGTCCGGAGTCAAAAACGCCAGCAGTGTAGAACCAGGCCAACAACTTGCCGTCTCGATGAAGCCGCTGCTTGATCGCCGAGCGAAGATCGGAGCGAATATCCCAAGCGTTGAGGAACAGGTAGACCTTACATTCAGGGAACTTCTCACGGTGGGTAAGGTCGCTGAGCAGGTAGAAGCCAACGCTTACTCCCGCGCGAAGCACCGATTCTCGAACCGAGCGAACTAGGTTCGTGAACGGCTTGGTGCCCATGAGGTAGCCCATCGTTCGCTCGTCGATAAAGACGGCGACATCTGGGTTCGACGGGTTCGCCGCCATTGCTCGAACGAGCGTCTGACGTAGAGTCTTCGCCCGGGCCCAAACCGAATTGGTCGTGAGCCAGCCGTTGCCCCATTGGTCGCTCCAGTTGACGCCAGTTCCGTGCGAAAGAGCCGCACCGAGTCCGCGCAAATGAACGCTCTCCAGAGCTTGCGGAGTTCGCATGACTGGGTTGTGAGTGTCCGGTTCAGGGCGATTCGCGAGGGAGGTCTTGAAGTCCTCCAACGTCACCGCAAGCTTTCCGTTGAGAACAACCGAGTCGATCGGCAACGTAAAGCTGGCGACTCCGCCAGGAGTTCGGTCTCGGTAAGATGGCGCGGCGGCTACGAAGTCAATCTCAGGAGTCCGGAGAACCTTTCCAAGTGCTAACTGCCCGCTGGTTGGGTAAGTGTTCTCTAGCGAAAGTCCATAGCGGACTCCAACCAGGAATCGACCTGCCGAAGCCTCTTTTACGGCATAGGACAAGTCAGCGATTCGATGAACCGTGATGTCGCTTAGGAAGAGGTTGTAGTCGACAATCGCCCGTTCGCGCCGGTCTGAGCGAATGAGCCGCTGATCCTTGCGCCCATCGGTATCGAAGTCAGGAATCCGAATTGTGTCGAAGGAAGCGGTACCGTCGAACCAAGAAGCACGCAGCAAAACCTCGTCGTCCTGGTATCGTTCGCGAACCCACTCGCGGAACTTGCGCTTGCTGGCAAGCGAAATATCGAATCCTTGGGTTTCGGGGATCAGCCAGTTATCCCGGTCGATCTCGATTCCGAGGAAGTTATCCGCAACTCCCCCCTTCTGGATCGAAGAGACAAGACCACGAAGCAACGTCTCAACATGCTTCCAGTACTTGTCGTCACTGAGGCTTGGCTCTGAAAGGTCGTTTTTGCGATCTCGATAAACGCCCTCGGGGAAGTCGATTTCCCATCCCTTTGCCGCGCAAAGATTGAGATGGACCATTACCTGAGCGTTCCGGGTGATGCCTGTTATCTTCTTCGTCAGATCAAGAACTGTCGTCGAAATTGCCCCAAAATGGTGTTCGTCACACATCGCGTCGAATCCGAGGACAAAGACTTCCAGGCCAGCCTCGGCGGCTTGTTTGATCTCATCCAAAATTGTCTCGGTACGAGATGAATCCTGCGGCTGGGCATAGAACCAGAAGTTCGGATAAACCTTGTGGTCACGAACCAAGGTCGGTTGACCATCGCGCACAACGACCTGTGGCGCATCGGTCGGAATATCGATGAGAGCCCTTGGAGGCAGAATCGTCTTCTCCGGTTTTGGCTTCGGTTCCGATTTAGGCGTCGGTTCGCGCTCGCTGATCTTCGTGGCGACTCTCTTCGGCTCGGGTTTTGGCGCGTCTTCCGAAATCGTCCGCATTTTGACGACCAAATCGTCAAACTCAATTACTTCGGTAGGTTCAAATTCAACCAGAGGGCGCGAGACTTCGGCATCATCGCGATCGCGCCCACGGCGCGGTTCTTCAACTTCTCGTTCCGCTCGCGGTGCTTCGTTTCGCTCTCGCTGAGGGCGCTCTTCCCGAGTTCGCTCTGAGCGAGTTCGCTCCGGGCGTGTTCGTGCCGGTCGAGCTTCGCGCTCCACTGGAGCAGCCCCCCCTTCCCGTGCTCGAAAAACCGGAATCGGAAGCTCTTCGTCCCAATTCTCCGGCTCGCTCGGCTTCTTCGGGGCAGCCTTCCTCTCAGGCTTGACCACAGGGACAGGTTCCTCGGCGACAACCGCGACCGCTGGAACCGCGCGTCGTGGCCGGAACGCTAGAGACACATCCTCGCTCACCAGAGCCTGAAGCTCTTCAGCAATGTCGCTGGTTGCCTCCTCGTGCTCTTCAACTAGAGCTGCAAGCGAAACTTCGGTCTTCGGCTTCCCTAGCTTCATCCGAACTGGAGCGACTTCGACTTTCTGCCGAATCTCGGGCAAAACGGATGCGACAACAGGTTCGGCTTTTGGCTTTACCGTTCGCTTGGCTGCGGGCTTTTTGAGGGTCTTGGGTGCGCTTTCGGCGACCGGGGTGGTTTCAGAAATCTGTTCGACAGGAGTGGTTTTCTTCCGTGGCATGGTGTTGCTCTGTTAGGTTGCAGACCCAATCCAATAGGTCTGTTGGGGTTGTAAAGACATAGTCCGGGGTTTCGGCGAGGAGGTCTTCCTTTTTGCCAGCACCGTAAAGGACAGCACCCGAACGGAGACCAGCTCCTCGGGCGCAACGAAGATCAAAAACTGAATCGCCAATCATGATGGCGTTTTCTGCCTGGACTCCAAGCCGCTCAATGGCGAGCAGTGCGGGGTCTGGGCTAGGTTTTGGGTTGACGACATCGGATGCGCTAACGGCGGTATCCGCCGCGCTCCATCCGCGAAAATGTTGTGAAAGAATCTCGACCTCGACGGCATTCCGGCTCGTCACGAAAGCAGTTTTCAGACCGCTCTGTTTAGCTTTGATCAGTGCCTCGGTCGCATCGATGAACTCGGTCTCCAAGTGCTGATGCACCCCGTACTGCCGAATCGTGTAGTCGCATAGCTCCTGAAGCTGAGCTTCATCGGGGTTTAACCCAAAAAGCTTCATCTGAGCCACAAGCGGAGTGCCAATCAAGGCGACAATTTCAGCCTCCGGCGGCCGTTTTCCGGTGTACTTCTCGTAGGTATCGCCGAGTCCAGCGACGATCATCGCAATGGAATCGACAAGGGTGCCATCTACATCGAACAAAATTGCCCGGATTGGTGGAGTCTCGGAGATTCCTGGCACCTACACAGTATGCCTCATTTGAACCTAAGAATGCACCCTAAAGAAGCGCGAATATGCGCCGAACATCCCCTTGTATGGACGCAGGATTGCTATTAGCGGGCGTCTCCACGGTGGCCAAACCACCCGGAGCTCCACCCGGAAAAGAAATCGAGACACCCCCGGCAGAGGCCAAGAACGAGTTCAAAAACGTTCTGAAGCAAGCCGAAGGGAAGTCTTCGGGAGAAGTGGCGGAAGCCGAGCCGAATGCTCAACCGCAAAAACTGGACTCCACCGAAGACACGAAACAGGTTCAAAGCGAACTTTCGCTAGACTGGGCCTCGTTGCTCACGTTGCCGTCTAGGGCAAATCAGAAATTGGCTCCTGCAGACGAGATGGTTGCGGACTCAAACACTGCTCCAGCCGTCGAAGCTCAGCCCCTTCCTCAGCTCGCGGTTGTCTCCGCCGAAGTGCAGGAGGTTCTTAACGTCGTCGATGTGAAGTCGACCAAGGTCGATCTTGCGACACCCGTCACCCCTTTGGCAAGTGCCAGTCTTGAGCAACCGAAAATCGACGTCCCGCAGGGAGTAGAAGGGAAGACTGCCATCACACAGCTTGCCCATTCCGAAGGATTGCCTTCCGAGAAGGCGCTCGCAACCCAGACAACTCTGGCCAAGCCGCAGTTAGATCCCGAAGTTGGGGCCATGACGCTTGTTCAATCGCCCACAGTTGAGCCGAAGCCCGAACTCAAAGCGACCGAACCCACCCTCGCAGTTGAGGGCGTCGAAATCCTTGCAGAGGCCCCTTCTGAGCAGGCATCAGCAGGTCAAGGCGATACCGAGCAAAGCTTCAGCGGGCAACAATCAGCTCAACCTGAATTCAAAATCGTCGCCCCTGAAACGACCCAAAAGGTTGAGCAATCAGCCGGGATGACCCCCGCCGAGCGAAAAGCCGTCGTTCACCAACTGACCCAAAAGATCGAAGCCCTCGCCGTGAACAGCGTTCGCAACGAGGTCACCGTCCGAATGGAACCCGCCGAACTCGGCTCGGTTCTGGTTCAGGTGAGCAGAGGGGTCGGAGAGATGACAGCGTCGCTATCCGCGACGAACGAGAAGCTCCAAAACACCCTGCACGAAGCTCGAAACGAACTCGCGGCCACGCTAACCGCCAAAACCAATACGACGGTCAAGGTGGAAATCATCTCCGCCGATTCGACCCCGACCGGATCGGCCGCAAATTCGCAGCAACAATCGTTGTCAGGTCACCAGCCTAAACAAGAAGCAATAACAAAATTCTTCCAGGCGAAGACGCATGAACAAGCGACCCCCGCGACAAAGAAAGCACGCATCCAAACAAGCCAAATCGACCTAGAGAGTTAACAATGGACACAACACTCATCAACAACACCATGAAACTAGGTAGTGCTCAAGCAAAGAACACTACCAAGAGTCAGTCTGAACTTAACACTCAAGACTTTCTCAAGCTACTATCGGTACAGCTTGCAAACCAGAACCCGCTCGAACCGATGAAGGACTCTGAATACTACTCTCAGATTGCTCAGCTCGGTACCACGCAAGGTATTGATCGACTTAACAAGCAATCTGACGTCCAGCAGGCGCAAACGCTGATGGGTAAAACGGTTACTGCGGTCCGACCTGGCGCGGCTACCGATCCAACCAAAACCCCAACGGTCACAGGCGTTGTGTCGCGCATGGTCTCGAAAGACGGCGAGTACAAAGTCGCAATCCAAGAGTCCAATGGAAATATCGTGGAAGTCGGTCTGGGTTCAATCCAATCCGTTGAGCCATTCCAGAATCTCTCCGACTACGCGAATCTTGTTGGCAAGCAAGTCACCGCACTCGGAGCGGACAACTCGCTTGTTAGCGGAGAGGCAGCTGGACTCACCCGAGTAAGCGGTAAGATTCTGATTCAAGTCAAGAAGTCCGACGGAACGACGGTCAACGTCAGCCCGAACGATCTCATGAAGGTTGGTTGATATGTCCACGGATCGGATTCAAAACTCACGGATTTCAGAGCTGATCGCCAGTCAGCCAGCGGCTCCCGCCACACAACCGCAAGGTCGAGTTGGCGAATTCGCCGACATCCTCCAGGATCGCCTCAAACTTAGCGGTCATGCCCAAACGCGCCTATCGAGTCGGAACATTGAACTCGACAAAGCAGCCTGGGATCGAGTGATGTCCGGAGTTGAAAAGGCTGCACAAAAAGGGGCCAAAGAATCGCTCGTCATGGTCGATGATGTTGCCCTAGTCGTCAGCATCAAAAACAAGACCGTTATTACCGCTGTCGATAAAAGCGCACTAAAAGACAACGTGTTCACTAATATCGATAGTGCCATCGTCGTTTAGGTCTAAAGGAATCTCCAAAAAGACCAAAGATTAACAACAAGTGATATTGGCCGGACTCTGGTTCTAAAAACCCCAAAGAGGCCAATGCAATGCCAGAAGTGCAAAGCGAATCACACAAAAGGGAAATTAGAACGGATGCTACAAGCCATGCTCTCAGGTGTCGCCTCAATCAAGGCACATCAATCACGAATGAACGTTATCGGCAACAACCTTGCCAATACCTCGACCACAGCCTACAAGGGGCAGCGCGTCAATTTTGCCGACATGATGTCGCAAACTACGCAGGGAGCCAGTGGTCCTACTGCTACCCGAGGCGGAGTTAATCCAACGCAATACGGGCTTGGAGTCTATGTCGGCGGAACCGACGTCAACTTCGAGCAAGGTGGCCTAAGCCAGACCAACCGCCCAACCGACTTAGCAATCCAAGGCAACGGCTTCTTCGTGACCTCCAACTCGGCGAGGATGGCCTTCACGAGAGATGGTGGCTTTGACCTCGACAGTACGGGAGTCCTTACCCACCAAGCCACCGGCGAACGAGTTCTTGGATGGATGGCCGATGTTTCTGGCGTGATCGACTCCAGTCAGCCGGTGACGGCAACTAGCAATCTGTCAATTCCCGTGGGGAACCTGAACATGGTGAAAGTGACCGATTCTGCCACGTTCAGCGGAAACCTCGACTCGACCGCGGCATCTACCGACAGTGTTGTGACCAAAATGCGGGTTTACGACTCACTCGGTGGCGCTCACGATCTTTCGCTTAGAGTTACCAACCGACAAGCTCCAGCTCTTGGAACTCCCCCCGCAGGTGCACTTTCAAGTTGGGATTGGGAAATGTACGAGGGTGATGTTGCTACCGGAACCCTCCTTGGCGGAAGCGCAACCGCAGGAAATGAAAGGCTGTACTTTGACACCAACGGAGCCCGGGTTTCGTCCCTCGCCGCAGGAACAGAGAACTCGATCACCGTTGCTCCTCCAACCGCAGGTCAATATCCGGCCTTCACCATGGACGTTACATTTCCGACCGTTTCGCAGCTTGTTGCGAAGAGTCAAATAAACGGGATCGATCAAAACGGTTTCCCTTCCGGTTCCCTGGAGAATTATTCGATTTCTAAAGACGGAATGATCACAGGCATTTTCTCGAACGGTCTTACTCGGGCCTTAGGTCAACTCGCGATGGCGAAGTTCTCTAACCCAGAAGGCATGGATCGCGACGGTGGAAACCTGTTCCTTCAATCCAACAACTCGGGAACGCCGCTCATAGGAATCGCCAATGATGCTGGAATTGGAACGATTAATGCCGGCTACCTAGAACAGGCCAACGTCGACATGAGTGGCGAGATGACCGACCTCATCATCACCCAGCGCGGCTTCCAAGCCAACACCAAGATCGTCACCACGGTCGACGAGATGCTGCAAGAGCTGATTAATATCAAGCGCTAATCAGTAAGCGGTGAGCGGTGAACAGAAACAGTTCGCCGCTCACCACATCTTCTTTTTTTCGATGTAGCGCCGTAGGGGTTCGGCTGAATCCGAAAGGAGTTCCGCACCAGCCGTCTGGAGCAAGTTTTTCACCTGAAGATATTCTTCGACCAGCAACTCGGTGTGGAGCATCTGAGACCTGCGTTTCGCCTCCGCAGTTCTTGTTTCCTTGCTTGCGGAATCCGAATTTGATAGCATCTCGCTCTTCAACAAGCTCTGTACCCCTGCTCTCTGCTTCCAATTCAGGTCGCCATGGTCTAGGCCGAACACTTCCACGACCACATACTCTTCGCGCATTTCGTAGTTGAAAAGGATCGCTACGTGATTGGCGGCGTAAACGATTGACCAATATACGGGGCCGCGGTATTGCAGGGACGGAGCTCGAAGGAATCCGTGCCGCTCCAAAAAAGCGAAATGCTCGAAAGTTAGCTTCTCAAAAGCCTCGTAAGAGAGATCATTCTCTCGCATCCGTGGATACTTGCTCCATTTCACAGCCCCTCAAAAAAGTCGTTCCCTTTATCATCAACAACGATGAAAGCAGGGAAATTAACGACTTCGATCTTACGAATCGCTTCCATGCCCAAGTCCTCGAAATCGAGGACTTCGACGCTTGTGATATTGTTCTGAGCCAGAATCGCGGCCGGCCCTCCAATCGAACCCAGATAGAACCCGCCATGCTTCTTACAAGCATCCGTAACCGCCTTCGAGCGGTTCCCCTTTGCCAGCATCACCATCGACCCACCCTGGCTTTGGAACAGGTCGACAAAAGCATCCATCCGCCCCGCCGTAGTTGGCCCAAATGAACCCGTCGGCATCCCCGGCGGAGTCTTTGCCGGGCCCGCGTAGTAAACCGGAAACTCCTTGAAGTAGGAAGGCATCTCCTCGCCCCGCTCCAACATTTCCCGAATCCGGGCATGAGCCGAATCCCGCGCAACCACAATCGGCCCCGTCAAGCTCACCCGAGTCTTCACCGGAAATTTCGAGAGAATCTCCCGAATCCGCTCCATCCCAACCGTCAAATCAATCTGAACCGGCGGAGCCAACTTTGGCTGCTCCGAAGGCAAGAACTGCGCCGGATTGTGTTCCAGCTGCTCAATGAACACACCTTCCCGAGTGATTTTCCCTTTGATATTCCGATCTGCAGAGCAGCTCACGCCAATCCCAATCGGCATTGAAGCCGCATGTCGCGCCATCCGAAGAACCCGCACATCGTGGGCAAAAACCTTCCCGCCGAACTGGGCCCCGATCCCGCTATCCTGAGCAATCTTGAGAATCCGAGCCTCCCACTCCGCATCCCGAAACGCTCGTCCACCCTCGGTGCCGGTGGTTGGCAAGTGATCGTAGTATCCAGCAGACAACAGCTTCAGAGACTTCATCACGGTCTCCGCTGAAGTCCCACCAAGCACCACCGCGAGGTGATATGGCGGGCAAGCCGATGTCCCAATATCCTTCAGCTTGCTCTTCACAAACTCCGTCAAATCCCTCTCGTTCAGCACCGCCGGGGTGGCCTGATACAGGTACATCTTGTTCGCGCTTCCGCCGCCCTTGGCAACGAACAAAAACTTGAACTCATCGCCAGTTGAAGACATGATATCAACCTGGGCGGGCAGGTTGTTGCGCGTATTCTTCTCCTTGAAAACCTCTAAAGGCGCGATCTGGCTATACCGCAGATTCTTCTCTGCATAAGTCTCATAAATCCCCTCCGAAAGAGCCTCATCTTCGTCGAATTCGGTAAGAACAAACTGTCCCTTTTTGCCAAAAGCAATCGCCGTCCCCGTATCCTGACAAGAAGGTAGCAATCCCGCCGCTGAAACCACCGCGTTTTGCAAATGAGTGTAAATCACAAACCGGTCATTATCGCTCGCCTCGGGGTCGTCAAGTTCGGCTCGAAGCTGCGCCAAATGCGACCGTCGGAAGTAGAAATTAATCTCCGAAAACGCCTCCTTAGCAAGCTCAACCAAAGCAGATCGTGAGACCTTTAGATACTCCCGACCATCCACCGAGACCGTCGAAACACCCTCGGACGACAGCTGTCGATACTCCGTCGTATCCTCGCCGAGCTGAAATGTTGGTTCGTACTCAAATGCCATCGCTTACACCAACCGATACTTCTGAATCAGCTCCAATGCCACGTCCCGGTCGTGCCAATTCCGCACTTCAACAAACTTGTCCTCAAGGTCCTTGTAAACCCGAAAGAAGTGGCTGATCTCCTTGAGCGTATGATCGTTCAGCTCCTTGATCGACCGCCGATACCCGTACCGTGGATCCTTGTTGGCCACGCACAAAATCTTCTCATCCGGCCCCTTGTCGTCCGTCATCTCCAGAACCCCAATCGGCGTCACATCAATGATGCAACCCGGAAAAGTGGGGTGCGAAACCAACACCAAGACGTCAATCGGGTCACCGTCAATGTAGTGAGTCTGCGGGATGTAGCCGTAATCAAATGGATAAAACAGCGGCGAATAGAGCACCCGATCCAGCTTAATCAGCCCCGTCTTCGCGTCCACCTCGTACTTGTTCGTGCTCCCTCGAGGAATCTCGATGACCACGTTAAAGCTCTCTGGAGCATTCTCCCCAATCGTTGCGTGCAAGAGCGACATTGTAGTTAGGAGTTTACTTGGTGTTAGTTCCGCAAAGGCTTGCCGCTTTCCAACATATGCCCAATCCGCGCCTTCGTCTCTGGTCTCTGGCACAGCTGAACGAATCGCTCCCGCTCCAGTCGCAAACAGTCCTCGTATGAGGTCGCCTTCACCATGCAGTGCTTCAACTGCTCGCCGATCAACACGTCATACGGCGTTAGCCCCTCCGTCTCCCTCAGCTTCTCGTCCACCATTCCAGCCGTAAACGGCGGCATCACCTTCCATGCCGGTGCAACCAGCGGCTCAACCCGAAGAGCAAGCTCTCGAGCCTTCGTAATCAGCATGTCCGGATGGAAGCACACCTCGTCGCTCTGCCGCAAAAAGCCATGCAGGCGAGCGTCTACGGCGTTTGGCGCCATGTAGCCGCTCGTCACCAGCCCGATGGTGTCACGCATCATCTGCGGGCCATCCTGACACCGCTGGCGCATCATCGTCACTCCGCGCCCACCAGGAATCAACCCCACCCGCGCTTCCGGAAGCCCAATCTGAGCATCCGAAAGCGCCACAACCTGCGGACAGCTCATCGCGAGTTCTAGCCCACCACCCAGTGCGTAGCCGTGCAGAGCAGCAACAACGCGCCGAGAAGCCAGCTTCTCGCCCAGCGACTGCAACCGCTCCAACGAAGCCTCGATCGCCAACCAATCTTCGCGGTCGATTGCGTCGCGGAAAAACGTCAAGTCAAAGCCAACCGAGAACGCCTTCGACGCCGAAGCCAGCACAAACCGCCCCTCCGGCTCCGAATCGAGAAAAGAATGCAAATCCTCAACGCCCTGCGGCGGAACCGAGCCCATCTTTGTCCGAAGCTCAAGAGACCGCACTCCCTCGCCAAGGTCACGAACATCCACCAGGCCCTGCGAAGCCACAACCGGATAATCCGAAAGCCCCCGATACTCTGGCTCCTTCACAATCGCAAACCGCTCAAACTCCGTCGGAGCCAACTGCCCCTCCGCCGAGAAAAACACCTTCTCCGAACCCAAAACGGCCGAACCCAAAACGGCCTGAGCGCCGATCATATCGATCATCTCAAAAGGCCCCGCCTCCCAGCCAAACCCCCACTGCATCACCCGGTCAAAATCCTGCACCGAATAGCAAATCGACGACTTCAGATAATCCGCATACCGAAGCGCAGGCAATAAGTAAAGCCGCAAAAACTCCCCGACCTCATCCTTCGCCGCAAGCCCAATTCGTAGCCGCTCGGCCAGCGGCTTCCGCAAGTTCTCCGTCACCGTCGGCAGAACCGGCTCAATCCGTTGCCGGTAGGCGTGCGTAATGAGATCCAGGGTCATAAACTCGCGCCCGACCCGCTCGTAATACCCCTTGCCCGTCTTGTCCCCGATGTGCCCGTTCGAGAGCAGATAATCCATCGACCTCGGGTTCACCAATGTTCCGATGTAGGGATCATCCTCGCACCGCGCCATCTGGTTCCGGGCGATGTCCTGCATAATGTCCAGCCCGACGATATCGTTCAAGCGGAACGACCCAGACCGAGGTCGCCCCAAAAACGGCCCCGTGATCAAATCCACCTGTTCCGGCGTCAACTGAAGCTTTTCTGCAATATGGGTCGCGTGGTACATCGACCACATCCCGTACCGATTCGCAATAAATCCCGGTGTATCCAGCGCAGGTACCACCCGCCGCGCAACCCGTTTCTCCAAAAACTCCACCACCGCCGCATGATCGTCGGTAGAAGAGAAGTCAGTGTCAATTAACTCTAAAAGCTTCAAATATCGTGGTGGGTTAAAAAAATGCGTTCCCCAGAACCGACTCTTGAATGAATCCGACCGCCCCTCTACCAGAAGCGAGATTTCGAGGCCGCTCGTGTTGGTCGAAATCAGCGCATCTTCATCAACCAGCCCCTCCAACTTCTCGTACAAAGCCCGCTTCGCGTCGAGTTTCTCAATAATTGCTTCGCAAACCCAATCCGCCCCTTTCACCCAATCCAGATTTTCTTCGATCGACCCTAGCCGAATCTTCTCCGCTGTCCCCTTAACATAAAAGTGGGGAGGCTTCGCTGCCTTTGCGCGATCAAAACAAGCATGAACCGATTGATAGGTCAAATCCACCAAAGTGACGTTAAAACCGAGATTTGCCAGGTGTGCGGCGATGCCAGACCCCATGGTTCCTGCGCCAATGACGCATACTGTATTACCTGTCTTCAACCGATTCGCCAGTGAACCCACAATACCGTTAAGAATACCGACCCACAAAGGTTGCTGGCTTCCCTTCATTGACAGGTAAAAATGCCGAAGCTATAATTGGCATACAAACCAAACACACATGATGAAAACTACCGAGGTGAACACCCATCGCAGGATTTAGGGGACGACGTCCCGCACGACCAGAGCCAGGCCCAGAAATCAATGGCCGGCTTCTGAAGCACCGTGAGCTACGAATTGTCGGCTCAGAAGGTGAACAGCTTGGCGTCATGACGACCCGAGATGCGCTCGACCAGGCACGAAGCCAAGGCCTCGACCTCATCATGGTCGCCCCCCACGCCCAGCCTCCGGTCGCAAAAATTGCCGATTACGGCAAGCACAAATACCTCGAAGGCAAACTTGGCAAAGATAAAAAGCCCAAAGGACAGGAATTAAAGGGTATAAAGATAAGTCCGCGTATCGCAGAAAACGACATGGCGCACTTGTCACGGAACGCAATCAAGTTCCTTGAACACGGCGACAAAGTCAAAGTCACCTGCATGTTTCGACAGCGCGAGCTTGCTCACCCAGAAAATGGATTGAAGCGACTCGAGCATTTTGCCGAAATGGTGAGCGAAGTGGGGACGGTCGAAAGACCACCGAATTTGGATGGGCGCCAGATGATCATGGTGCTGATGCCAAAGCCGGGAGTGAAGAAGAAAGATGCCAAAGATCAGGACAAACAAGTCGGCAGCGAAGAGGTTCAAGATCACCGGAACGGGGAAGATCACTCGACGCAAGAGCCACAATAACCACCAGTTCCTGCACAAGCGCAATAGCACCAAGCGTGCTCTTGAAGGCGAGCCGGTACTGTTCCGAGGCGAGACAAAGCGCGTTAAGCGACTTCTCGTTCTGTAGTTTTACTCCCGACTTTGTCGGGACCCGACCCCTTACCGCTACCGCCTTTCGAGGTTGGGACCCGGTGGAAAGATACTAAACAGGAGATAAAGAATGGCAAGAATTAAACGTGGCCTTATGCGCCACAAACGCCACAAGAAGATCATTGGCAAGGCCAAGGGTTACTTCGGGCGAAAGAAGAACGTTTTCCGACGTGCTAACGAGCAGGTCATGAAGTCGGGGCAGTACGCCTTCCGAGACCGTCGAGCAAAGAAGCGCGATTTCCGCCGCCTCTGGATCGTTCGTATCACCGCTGCATGCTCGCACTGCGGCATCAAGTACAGCCAGCTGATCCACGGCCTCAACACCCAAGGAATCCAGCTCAACCGCAAAATGCTCTCCGAGCTAGCCATCGCCGACATGGGTGCCTTCAAGGCAGTCGTCGAACAAGCTCGAAAAGGCCTCTAACCGGAGCGCGGACGTCCCCTTCCGCTTCCGAAAAAATCGCCCTGAACCAGCCTGGTTCAGGGCGATAGTGTTTTGGGGGTGAACAGAATCAGATTCTCGCCGCTCTTTGCAGCAAACGCTCCGCTCTTAGAGATCGGCCTCGGGCAAATGTAAGTTTCCCCACTCGACTCAGGCCCCGGAACTCGGTATGATGCTCGCGCCCCACCAGGCTGGTCGGGAACGCGGAAAAACTTCCCGTTCCGTCGCAGATACAGCCTGCCCGTTCCTAAAGGCGTTTGTTCGCACAGCATAAGGAACGTGTCTTTATCCGCAATAGCAACTCCTCCTCCCGAATTCTCGCCTTCGGGCAAAGGAAGCTTGACAAAGACACTTTGATCGAAAAGGTATGGCCAGCGCTGGTCCCGATTTGGAGCCAGTTCATTGAACAGAGCTGAGTCATCCAGTCCAACGATGGGTGCTTGATAGTCGGCAGAAAAGCTGTCGGGGTAAGCAATTCTGATCATACCGTTGGCGGTGAAGCGATGAAGCACGCGGGGAGGGTTTGGCGGATCACCGTAAAGTTCCGTCTGTTCGCTAAATGTCGCATAGACACTGCCAGATTCGCTGAACTGCGCGTGCTCGGCGACCATAACTTGTCGGATCGGATTGAAGATGCCGATGGTTCGTCCAACAGTCTTCCAAAAAGGCTCGGTAATCGGTGCAGCTTCCTCTAAATTGATTATGTTAGCTTCGCCTCGAGCAGAAACGACTGCGGCACGGCGCGAGCCATAGAACATGATCTCTGTCCCAGCTGGCGTCGGATAGTTGTAGAAAAGCAATTGGTCGATGGGCTCGATCCTGGTAATGTTCGGACCCTCAGTCGCGATTGCTTT
The DNA here is from genome assembly GCA_965248555.1 of Fimbriimonas sp. Classification (GTDB taxonomy): domain Bacteria; phylum Armatimonadota; class Fimbriimonadia; order Fimbriimonadales; family Fimbriimonadaceae; genus Fimbriimonas. The sequence continues at coordinate 51,701 of CBDFJP010000003.1, forward strand.
TCCATCGACGAGTACCTGTTTGGAGGCTCGAAGCGCGATTCGGCCATCGCCGAGCAACGCAGGAACACCATTCTCGATCGGTTCAATTTTCCCGTCCGGATGACGAACCCTAATAGCGAATGGCATTGGTCCATCGCGATCCTCCTTATCGTCATTTGTAAAAAGCAACGCGCCACGGTCCGAAAACCCAATGGCTTCAGCCTTCCCAAGATTGATCATCCGGTAGCCGCCGTCCTTGATGAGGTCTAGTGCAGGTTCATGCGAACCAGTGAGAACATTCAAGTTTTCTCCGCGTATCTTCGCTCGCTGAATATTGATGTGATAATCCGAAGGCATCGTATTCCGGTGATACCGATACACCAGAGCGCAGGCGTACAGGCAAAGCAGAAGTTTGCCAAAAGTAGCCAGCGTCATTTTCCGCTTTGGCGCAGAAGTCATCAACTTTCAGTATGTCCAAAATCGATTCCGCATCAACACCTTTCCGGCGCAGTAAACTCGTAGAACAACTCAACGAAGAGGCAAACATGCGATACCATCACCTCGGCCAGCTACCCGTAAAGCACCACATCCAGTTCCGAAAGCCCGATGGCGGGCTTTACACCGAGCAACTGTTCAGCACTCACGGCTTCAGCAATGTCAGCTCCACGCTCTATCACATCAACGAGCCGACCGAAATGGGTCCCTGGCGCGACCTCGGCTCCTGCGCACCCGAGTACCTGGAAGAGCAACCGGTCCACCACCGCCACCTCAAAACCGCGCAAATGAAGCCGCACGGCGACGCCGTGACCGGCCGAAAGTGCCTCATGGGCAACAACGACATCGAGTGGAACCAAGTCCTGGTAGCCGAGCAGATGGACTACTTCTTCAAAAACTCCGACGGCGACGAGTGCCTGTTTATCCACGACGGAAAGGGAACCATGGAGTCGATGTACGGCACAATCCACTTCCGAGAGGGCGACTACCTCGTCATCCCCAGGGGAACAATCTACAAGCTCAATTTCGACTCCCTGCCAGTCAGGATGCTCGCAATCGTCAGCCACGGCTTCATCGAAACCCCACGCCGCTACCGAAACGAGTACGGCCAAATGGAAGAACACGCCCCTTACAGCGAGCGAGATTTCCGCCCACCCACCGAGCTACCAGTCCACAACAAGCGGGAAGAGACCAAGGTCATCATCCGGGCCAGAAACCGGATGACCGAGTACACCAGCCCCTACCACCCGCTCGATGTCGTCGGCTGGGACGGCTACTGCTACCCCTACGCCTTCAACATCAACGACTTCCAGCCAATCACCGGCAAGCTCCACATGCCCCCGCCGATCCACCAGACCTTCCAAGCCCCGGGCTTCGTCGTCTGCTCCTTCTGCCCGCGCATGCTGGACTACCACCCAGAAGCGATCGTCGTGCCCTATGTCCATAGCAATGTCGACTCCGACGAAGTCCTCTACTACTGCAACGATAAATTCGGCTCAAGAAAAGGAATCGAAGAGGGAAGCATCACCCTCCACCCCCTCGGCATTCCCCACGGTCCCCAGCCAGGAGTGGTAGAAAAGTCAATTGGGGCCACCAAAACCGACGAACTCGCAGTCATGGTCGACACCTTCAAGCCTTTCAAGCTAACCAAACACGCCCTCGCAATCGAGGACGAGAACTACTGGAAGAGCTGGAATCGATAGCCACGGGACACGTAAAAGCGGCTTGGGAAAAACCCAAGCCGCTTTTACGTATGACTGCTCGCCGCACACGGCTCACAGTTCACCGTGTTTAGCCTTCTTTAACCACGAACTTCTTTCCGCCCATCTCGGCGAGCTTCGCCTTCTGGTTCTCGGTCAGAATCTTGCCGAGTTCAGTGTTCATAATCTCGCCGTTTTTCTTTTGCTTCTCTTGCATCTCTTCGCGGGTGATTTCCTGGTCTCGCATTTTCTGGAAAAGAGCCTGCATCGCTTCGCCCGAAGCCTTCTGAAGGCCGTCAATCTTCTCCTGCTGAGCAGTCGTGATCTCAAGAGCCTTGGCAACATCCTTGTTCATGATCGCCCGGTTTCCGCTGACCTGAAGGTAAATCTGGCCAAGCCGCTTCACCTGCTCAGGGGTCATCATGCCCTCAACTTCCTTCTTCATCGACTCTTGCTGCTTAGCAAAAATCTCGCCCATCTTCTTTCGACCTTCTTCAGTTCCGAAGGAGTCTCGGTCAAGCCCAGAGTTCTGGAAAACCGCCATCATGCGCTCCCGCATGGCATCAGGAGCAAAATACTCGGCAAGCTTCAGCTTCTGATCATCAGAAAGAGCGAGATCAGCGTAAATCGATTCCTTCAGATCCTCACGAGTCAAGATCATCAGCGGGCTGTCCATGCCCATACGGCCCATCATGCCGCCCTGGCGTCCACCGCCACCCTGGGCGAACGACGCAACCGCCGCCGCAACTACAACGAGAGAGAGAATAAGTTTTTTCATATCAATTTCCTCCGCCGGACTTCTTCACCGGCTCCTTTACTTCGGTCTTGACCACTTCTGGCTTGATGACCGTCCCAAGATCCTTCTGACTTCCTGGCGAAAGCCGATTCGTCTCATCAATTCGCAACTGACGAGCCTCGTTTTCATCTTTCACGATTCGAGGCGTCAAAAGCACTAGCAACTCAGTCTTATTCGCAACTTTCGAGTTTGTTTTGAATAGCTGACCAAGCAACGGAAGGTCGCCAAGAACCGGAACCTTGTTCGTAGTCGCCGTGACGCTACTTCGGATGATGCCACCCAAAATGATCGTCTCGCCGTTCTTCACGCTCACAACCGTATCCGCTTCGCGCTGATTAACAATCGGTGCATTGAAGTTCGTATACCCCTGAAGGTCGTTCGCAGTCTGGTTCACATCCATCGTTACGTAGCCGTTGGCCGTGATTCGCGGGGTAACCGTCAAAACAATTCCAACATCCTGGAAGGCGTAGTTGAAGATCGTGTTGCCATTGGCGTCGATCCGGCTGCTTGTGACATAAGGAATGCTCTGGCTGATGTTGATCTGCGCCTGCGTATTGTTCGAGGTGAAGATTCGCGGAGTCGAAAGAATGTTGTACTTCGTGTCCGTCTGAATCGCGTTCATGAACGACGTCAGGTTCGCGCCACCGATGGTGTATCGGAAGCCTTGCAGAGCTGGATTCGCGGTAGCTTGGCCAAAGTTCGTTCCAACCGTTCCCGTCTGTCCAGCCGTCCCAAAGTGCCCGGTTCCCGTGTAGTTCCACTCGATTCCGAGCTTGTTGGTCGAATCCAGGTTCGCCTCAACAATGATCGTCTCGATCATGACCTGCTCGGGAATCTTGTCCAACTGCTCAAGAATCTGCTTGATCAGAGCCGCCGAATCCGGATTTCCAACCACGATGATCGAGTTAGTATTCGGATCAGGAATCGCCGTGATCTGCCCGGTGAGGTCTCGAATCGGAACTAGTCGCCCCTGAGCGTCTCGTCCGGTCTGAGTCTGGTTCTGAGTCTGCGTGTTTCGGTTAAAACCGCCGCCACCGCCACCGAACTGGCCAAACCCACCGCCGCCCTGGGCGTACACGTTGGTCATCAGGTCGCCCTGAGTCGCATTCGGGTCTTCCATGTCAACGAACATCTGGTTGTCTTCAATCGATCCCCCGACGCGCTGAGCGTTGCCGTTATTGCGCTGTTGGTTATTCGTGTTGGTCCGCTGCTGTGTAGGAGTCGTGGTCCGGTTATTCCGTCCCGCGCCCTGTCGTTGACCAAAGGATTGGTTCAACAGGTTCGCCACATCGTCGGCCTTAGCATTGTTCAGAGGGAATACGAACGTCGTGTTCTGGAAGTCAACTGACTTGTCGATGTCCTTGATTACCTGGGCAACAATGAGCTGGCTCTCATCGGTCGCAGTAATGACCAAGGAGTTCGTTCGGGCATCGGTCGCAACCGTTCCAAAAGCCGCCTGAGTCGATCCAAATCGCATTGCCTGTTGGAATCGGTCACCTGGGTTCGTGTTCGAGCTCGTTGCTCCTCCACGACCGCGAGGCGCGTTGTTGGTCAAAACGTTCTGAATCGTTGGCGCGATCTCCGCTGCCGTCGCAAATTCAAGCTTGTAAACCTGAGTCTTCTGCGGCTGATCGGTTTCCTTGTCGATCTGCTTGATCACGCGCTCGACTTCGAGTTGTTCCTTGTCGGGAGCATTCACGATCACTGAGTTGGAGAAATCATCCGCCGAGGCTCGAACATTCGATCCGCCCTGCTGTTGAGGTCGGAACATGTTCATCGGATTGAACCCACCGCCGCCACCTCGTTGACCCCGGCCTCCCATCTGGAACGACATTCCGCCGCCGCCCATCATCGCCTGAAACGGGTTAGTACTTGTTTGCCCAGAAGAGACAAAGACTTCGTTTACAACCCGCGCCACTTGCGTCGCATTGGCGTACTTGATCGGATAAAACTTGAGCTTGAGCTGTGGTTGACTCATGTCAGGCATTCCCGTCGTCGGGAATTGGATTGCGGAATTTCCGTTCCCCCAAGGCATTCCGCTTCCCCGTGTCTCGCGCTTCTTAATGACCGCCATCCCCGACTCCGCGTTCATGTCGTAGCCTTTCAAGTTCAGAGTCTTCTCAAGAATCGTGAACGCAGTATTCAAATCCACACTTCCCGCCGACGTAATCGTAAACGGCCCCGTAAGGTTTGGATCCTTGATAATCGTGATCCCGCTCGTCTTCGAGAGCATCTGAATTACAAGATCAATATTTGCATTCCGGAAGTCGAGCTTAACCTTCGCCTTCGACGTCATCTTCAACCGATCTTTCCAAGATCCACTACTACTCCCACCACCCGAAGGTGGTCCAGTGTCAAAAGGATTCTGAGCAAAGGACACCGACGCCACTACCAGAGCAAGCGCGAGTGAGAAACTGCGAGATTGGATTTTATTCATTACTGGTTACGACGTCCACGTCGTCCATTTGTTTGGTCATTGCTACCGAAACCTTCAATAGCGGGGAGAGTTGTCAAGTTTTGAGATGACTCAGCAAAAACCTGACCACCTCCGATTTGCCCGGCCATTCTTGGCCCAGAGCCAGGGTTGAACGGCGCAACCGATTGCACCGCGCTCGAATCATTACTTCCAAAGTAAATCTCTTTTTCAAAGCCGTCTTCGGCTCTCAGAACGATGGACTCAGCCTTCACCTGCTTCAGGGTCAGCGACTTCCACTTCTCGCCCGGCTTCAAGAACACGCCTTCGCCCGTCCCGCCGTTCTCCAGCAAAGCATTCTGCCCGCCGTTCACTTCCATGTTGCCCGTGTAAACCCATCCTGCCTCACCCGAAGTGAAGATTGGAGGAATTGCGTTGGAAGTCTTACTAGAACCAATCAGAGCTTTCTTCTGAACCGCTGGCTTAAACGCATTCGGCAGCCCGCCTTCGATCGATGCAAACTGCGCCTTCTCATCTTCCGGAAGGTACTCAATATCGCCCGTTTTCTTCTTCTTCGGAGCGCTTGGGAACTGCATCATCGAGTTCTTCTTCTTTGAACTCGTCGTCTCCCCGCCGCCCATCATGCCGAACGCCGCCAGCACCACAAGAACGCCGATCAAAAGCGGCATCGAACTCTTTTTCTGCTGGGTTGTCGCTTTTGCCATCTTAACTCTTCACCGCCGGCTTCGTCGGCTCTTTCGTCTTCGAAGAAGGCTTCTCCGCCTTCACAAAATCATGAAACGCAACCAGCCCGATCAACGCGGTCACCTTATCCGAATCGTTCCCCGATGAGGCGTACTGGATCGAGTTCACCGCCAACTTCGCGTCCGACCGTTCAATCTTGTCCACAAGTGTCGCCACATTGGTATACGATCCGTCAACCGATAAGTTGTACTGAATCTGCAACAGAGCAGTTCCGTCCGTAGGCTTTTGCGGCCTAAAAGACACCAAATTCAAGTTAGAATCCGAAACCAGCCGCCCAATTTTCGCCAACGCAACCGGCGTAATATCCGCCACCTTGCCATCCCAAAGCTGTTTTCCCGTAATCAAATCCGCTGAATACTGATCTGCCTCCGCCTTCTGCTTCAAATCTGCGTACTGCATCCGCTTCTCGTTGTTCTGCCGCAAAAGCTCCTTGGTCGAAATCTTCTTGTTCATAAACAGACCAACAATCGAGCCGCACAGCAACACAATTCCCAGCACTGCGAGGAGGCTAGGCACCTGATCCTTGGGTTCCTTAAAGTTGATCATTTATTTCTTCTTCTTGGTGGTCTGCACTACTGGCAGGTTGCCAACCGGGAATGCGGTGATGTTGAACTGAACAACTTTCTCGCCCTCGACCTCACCTGCGTTGGCGGATATAAGCCTAACGTCGCGGAACCGCGATTGTTTACTCAATTCCGCCACGTAAGTCGCCACCGACTCCGAACTCTTTGCGGTCCCTCGAAGCTGCAGCAGTTTGCCCCTCTCCAAGTTCAAAGCCGTCAGCCAAACCCCCTTCGGAATCAGCATCGTCGCAACCTTTGTCACATCGCTGATCTTCTGCGCGGGCGTAAACGCGAGCCTCAACTGCTTCGCCTTCGGCTCCACCTTCCCAAGGTCACCGTTCACCGCATCAAGCCCCATCTTGACCTGCCTCGTGAGATTAGTCTGTTTCTTCTCAACGCTAGCAAACTCCTGCTGTTTCAGCATCAGCTCGTTACCAACCATCGCCGCAACGCAGAACCCACCCGCGAACAGTACATAAGCCTGCCGATGTGCGACCTTGCGCTTCTTCTCCAGCTTCTCCCGCCGATACTCGTCCGGCTCCAAGTCCATCGGAATCGCGCTCGAACCCGCAAGCGAAACCAAGTTCCTACCCAGCTTCTGCTCGGCTCCCTTGAACTCAACCCCATGCGCCAAAATCTTCGACCCAGAGACGGCGGTAATGCGCCCGACCTCATCATCAAGCCGATCCAACGAAACCGTCTTCGATACCGCCAGCGAACCTTCCTTGAACCCATCCAGGTTCACCAAGTCGCCAAATCGTTCCGCGATGATCCCCGAAGACAGCGCCTGCACCTGCGCGACTTTCAGCGCATATGCTTGAGCCGGAAGGACTTGTTGAACCGTGATCCCAAGGCCATCACAAACCGCCAAAATCTCGCGAATGTCCGTCGTCTTCGCCGCAAAAACGTCGCTCAGCCGCCCTTCCGATGACCGAATCGCCGAGGGTAAGAAGTCAAACGCCAGCTCCGAAACCTGAATCGGGAATACGTCCCCCAGCTTCTGCTTCAGAACGACCAATGTATCGTTCCGAGCCGCCTCCGGCAACACCATCGAGCGATGCATTACCAACCGGCGAGACAACACCACAACCGCGTTCTTCCCGCCAACGCCCTCAATCGAGCCAAGCGAGACTCCCTCTCGCGTCTGCGAAGAGTCGACAAAATGAACCCGCGTCCATTCGCGATCCCATTCGATAATCAGGTTAGGTCGTGTTGGTTTCTGGTTCATTTAGTTTTCCAAAAGTGTGGTTTGCGTCGTTGCCTCATCCCAAAGCCACTGCGCGGCGAGGTCGGCGTAAGGAGGGCGTTCGATCCGAATCACCTTCGGCACCCCCTGGTCAATCTGTATCAATGCGTCAATCCCGTACTCGGCCGTCCCGGATTTCCCAAGAACCCGAACCTGGAAGCACTGGCTGTTCACGTTCAGCGTGTCCGCAACCGCTCCGGCAAAAGCCTGATCCGAGGCGATGCTCAAAAGTTCGCTCAACTGGGTGTACCCGCCCGTCGGTCGGTTGTCCGCGATCTGCGTCGCAATGTCCTGGCTAATCCCCGGAATCGTCTCCAAAATCGCCGCCGGAGCCGTGTTGATGTTGATCTTCCCAACCAACTGCTCGCCCGGAGCAACCGACATCCGATCCAGCACGTTCCGAACCACCGCTTGGTTATTCGCTATCCCGGGCACGGCCAAAACCTGGCTCAAAGCCGTGTATTGACCATTCGGCTGCGCGCCGCGCAAGGCGATGATCTGCTGAGCATTCTGAATCGGAATTTGAGCCTGCTGGGCAAAGTTCTGAGCATTGAGCTGAGGGTTATTCACGTTCAGCCTCCCATCCCCCTCAGGGGTGGTCGAGGCCGAATAGTTGAGCGTGGTCACAAGCTCGATCAAAGCAAGATCACTCACCGCCGTCGATCCTGTGGTGCTCGATGAACTGTCAACCGGATAAAAAACGTTCTGAGGCGTGAACCCCTTAATGTCCAGCAGCTCATAAACCGACTGCAACTGATTCTCATGGGCGTTGTAAGGCTTGGCTAGGCCGTTGTAATAGTCGTCTTTTGCCCCCTCTGCCCGGTTGCTCGTCCCCGCCGTTCGCCAATCCAGGAAGCTATCAATCTGTTCCTGGGTCAGGTTCATGTTCTCAAGCTGCTGCTCGGTAACCGTGTTGAGATCAATCTTCGCAGCGTTGTCGATGATCTGGATTCGGAACGAATCGTTCCCCAGCATGAACTCTTCTGCCCCGTTTGAACCCAGCAGAGCCCAATCGTCCTCCAAAGTCACCGGCTGATCCGTCGCATCCGCCACTGCTTGAATATCCGCCAGCGCACGCTGTATCCCCGCCATCGCCGCCGCCTCTGCACGCCGAGTTTCGTTGCGAGCAACTACCGACTTAAACGCCACCGTCTGGTTCTGGGCATAAACCGCCACCACCGTCACCACCAACGCCACCGCCGCCAAAGCGATGATAAACGAAACCCCGCGCTGGCGTTTCATTGAGCTGCCCCCGTAGTGGTCGTAACCGGATTATCCGGGGTTACATCGCTCAAAGGAAGCCGAACCACAAACATGCGATCTCCCGGATTACTCGTCCGCGAATACGTCACCCGAACCGCCGCCGGAAGCCGAGGCGTATCCATCGTCGTTGTGTCCCAGGTCAGGTCCCACGTCTCGCCATTGTAAAACTCGAACGAGATCGACTCAATATCCGAGTCCAGCGAAGACTCAAATCCGCCCTGCGTCGAATCGCCATCTGCCGGAACCTGCCTCCGCAAAAACAGCCCCGTCGAAACTGGCGCATTCCCAATCGCCGTCTGCGAAATCGAAACCTCCGACAGCCCACCCCGGGGCCCATAAGTCGTATTCAATGTCTCAAAATCGTCTTTGGAAGTCACGTACTCCGCCGGAAGCCGGTCGCCCAGAGCCGTAAACACCAGCCCCGCCCCCGAAGTCTGCAGGTTAGAATCCGTGTCCCCCGCCGCATCGCCGCCCAGATAGTAGCTCGCCGGGTCGGTGGTAACCGAAGAAAGGCAAGCCGACGAAATGATCCGCCGCAACTTGTCCTCGAACTGTGCATCCCGAGTCGACGCCGCTCGGTACTCCTTTGCCGCCGCCTGGTGCCGCAGCGCCACGAAGGTCGCTCGCGAAGCCGAAGCCGCAATCAGAGCCGTGATCACAATCGCGACCATCAGCTCAACCAGAGTCAAACCGCGCGTTCTCATTGCGTCGTCTCCGGTGGAACAAACAGGAGGCCAACCGCCTTCGCCTCTTGCGACCGCGAATCGCCGCCCGAACGGGTTGCCGTCACCTTGATCGTGTCCAAGCTATCCACGCCAGACGGCGTAACTTCTACCGAAAACTGATAGTCCGGCTCGCCGTACTCCTCAAAAGTGCCGTCGGTGTCGGTGTTCGTGGCATCCCCAAGCGCAATCACCTCTTCCAGCTTCATGTGCGCCAAACGGCTGAGCTTTTCGGACTCTCGCATCCGAATCTCCGTCTGACTCATCGAGCCAACCGCCGCCATTCCCGCGGTGACCCCCACGCCGACCAAAACCGCCGCCGCCAGGGCCTCCATGACGGTGAATCCTCTAACCAGACGCTTTCTGTTCAAGGTCCCCCGCCTCCCACTCGGTTGCGTCCTGAGCCGCCACTGCGCCCCGCTGGATCGAAACTTCGCCGTCTTTGGTAATTTTCAACCCGTACGCAACTCCGCCTTCGGTAAAGCTCGCCGTAGTCGCCTCTGCCGTTCCATCCCCAAAGAATCGAACGCTGAAGTCCGAAGTCGTATCCGTCGAAGCTCCCTTACTAACATCCGAAACCGTCCAGGTATTCCGAAGCTTGCTCTCCACCGGATCGTTCCCTCCGTCTCCAACAATCGACGAGCCATCGGTGTCTTCGAGCTCATATTTCAAAGAGTTCGTGGTGTCGTCAAAGGTCAAAACGTAAGTGGCCCGTCCCTTCAAAGCCGCCGCATGAGCCTGCTCCGCAAATGTCTCTATCGACTGCGAATCCCGCATCGTCCGCTGACTATCCTCATAGGCGACAAGGCGCGGTGCCACCAGGCCTGCGACTAACGCAAGCACTGCCGAAACCAGCATTGCCTCCACCAAGGTAAATCCACGACGACGCATAAAAGGGCTCCTTACAGATCCATGTTGGTGATGTCGTCGTCGGTATTCGCCAATTTATCCTTGCCATAGCTGCGGATAATGAACGAATCATCCCCCGCCATTCCTGGGTAGGTGTATTCGTAAGGCGTCTTCCATGGGTCAAGGTCAACCGGCTTCTGAGTGTAGGGGCCCTTCCAGCCATCGACGTCACTCGGAGGAGTATCCAGTGCGGCCAATCCTTCTTCTGAAGTCGGGAACCGATCACACCCAAGTCGGAACTGCTGCAAAGCGCTACTGACCGTCGTAATGTCCGACTTAGCAGCGGCGATCTTTGCGTCGTCGCCTGCACTAAGCAGTTTAGGAACGACCAGCGACGCCAAAACGGCGATGATCAAGATAACGACCATAAGCTCCATGAGCGTAAAGCCGCGTGTGTTACGAATTTTGCGAGAGAGTTTCATATTTCACTTCACGAGAGTTGCTGAGTTAAGAATTGGAACCAGAATAGCTAGAACGACAAAACCAACGAAAACGCCCATAAAAAGAACGATCATTGGCTCAACCATCGACGTTGCGCGTCGAAGGCCGTTATCAACTTCAAAATCGAGAGCATCGGAAACGCGGGTGAGCATCTTCGGCAAGTCGCCCGTCTCCTCGCCAACCGCCACCATGTGGGTCAAAACTGCCGGAAATGCGCCGGTATCGCGCATCGCCTCCGCAATTGGTCGCCCTTCACGAACTGCATCGCGAACTTCCACCGCCGACCGCCGAAAAACCCTGTTTCCCGCCGCAATTCCAGCGAGCTCAAGAGCGTCCAAAATTTGAACGCCACCAAAAACCAGCGTCCCCAAAACCCGAGCGAACCGAGAAACCGTCGCCTTCACGATGATCTTTCCGATCAAAGGAACCTTCAGCATGATTCGATCCCGAATCTCCGCGCCGGCGTCCGTCGCCACCCAGATTCGGTAAAGCACAACCGCGCCCGCAATCGCCCCAACAATCAGCATCCAGTTCGTCGAGATAAACGCTCCCGAAGCCATCAGAATCTTCGTTGGTGTCGGCAATTTATCGCCCTGAGAAGCGAACGTGTCGCTGAGCTTTGGTATCACGAAAGTGAGAATGAAGATGACGACCATCACCGCCGTTCCGGCGAGAATCGAGGGGTAAACCATCGCCGAAGCAATCGTCGACCGCCGCGCAACTTCCTTCTCTTGAAACTCCGAAAGCCGCGCCGCAACTTCGGCGAACTGCCCCGAAGCCTCGCCTGCTTGAAGTGTCGAAGTAAAAACGTCCGGGAAAACCTTCGGGTACTTCGACAGTGCCGCCGAAACCGACGCGCCACCCCGCACATCCTCCAAAGCCGCCTCCGCGACCTCCGTCAAATACTGATTCTCCGACTGTTCAGCAACGACCTGCAACACCCGGTCCAACGGCAACCCTGCATCCGCAAGGTCCGCCATTCGGCGCGAAAACATCGCCAAATCCGACCGACTCGGCTTCCCGCGAGTCTTCTTCTCCTCACCACCGCCAAACCCCGCCCGGGCCGCCTGCTCGTTCAGATCGAGCAAAAAACTACCCGAAGAGGTGAGTTCTATCACTGCCGCTTCGCGAGTGTTTGCCTCAACAAACCCGCTCCGCCGCTGCCCGGATGGCTCCAGGACGGTAAACGCATAAGTCGCCAATTAGAGCTCCTCCCTCTGGCAGACCCTCAGAACTTCGTTCGGCGTCGTCTTTCCGAGCAAAACGTTTCGCTTCCCGTCACTAAGCAAAGGCCGAAGCCCCTGGTGCTTCACTGCGTAAGCCTTGATCTCATTCGCCGACTTGCGATCCACAACCATCTTCTTCAGAGCTTCATCCATGACAAAGAGCTCATACAGCCCCTGCCGACCCTTATATCCCGATCCGCCGCACTTCTCGCACCCTTTGCCCTTCTTGAACTGAGCCGTCTTGATATCTTCCGCCGTAATCCCAAGAGCCTCAATAAACTCCACACTCGGCGGCCCACAAAGCTCCGCGCAGTTGGAGCAAATCCGTCGAACAAGCCGCTGAGCCACGACGCCAAGGAGGGAAGATGAAACCAAGAACGGCTCAACGCCCATATCCAAAAGCCGAGTAACCGCGCCCGGAGCATCATTGGTGTGGAGCGTCGAGAAAACCAAGTGACCAGTCAAGGAAGCGTGAATCGCAATCTCCGCCGTCTCAAGGTCGCGAATTTCACCGACCATGATAACGTCCGGGTCTTGACGCACGATCGACCGAAGTCCAGCCGCGAAGGTCAGCCCAATGTTAGCCCGAACCTGCATCTGCCCAATCCCCGCAACCTGGTACTCAACCGGATCTTCAACGGTGAGAATGTTAGTCGTAGGACTCCAAATCTCGCTAAGCGACGCATAAAGCGTCGTCGACTTTCCGGCACCAGTTGGACCCGTTGCCAGAATAATTCCGTATGGTTGGCCAATCACCTTTCGGTATCGCTCAAGGACATCCGGCGCAACGCCGAGCTCTTCCAAGCCCATCATTGCGGTGCCTTTATCGAGAATACGCATAACGGCGCGCTCGCCGTAAACCGTCGGAAGAATCGAAACACGAACGTCGATCTGCCGCCCGGCAATCGTGATCTTGATGCGCCCGTCCTGAGGCAATCGCCGCTCGGCGATGTTCATCTCGCCCAAAATCTTGATGCGCGAAATCAACGCCGCATGCATCCGCTTCGGCGGCTTCATTGCCTCAAAAAGCATTCCATCCACCCGGAACCGAACCTGAACGTGCTTCTCATAAGGCTCAATGTGAATGTCCGAAGCCCCATCCCGAACCGCCTGAGCAAACAGCAAGTTGACCATCTGGACAACCGCCGTCTCGCCCGCCATCTTCTGAAGGTCAGCAAGGTCGGTAACGTCATCGCCATCAACAACCGAGTCAGAATCGTTCGACCCAGAAACCTGGCTCAGAATTCGCTCAAGAAAAATCTCTTCGATTTTCTCCTTCAGCTCCGCCGGGTCAGCCATCACAGGCTCGACTTCCGTGTGCAAAAGGACTTCTAAGTCCGAAACCGCCGGCAGGGAAGCCAGCGAACCAATCGCCACCAGCATCTTCCCATTCGCCCGCTCAAGCGGCAAAACCTGGTTCTTTAACGCAAATTCACCAGGAATAAGTTCAATCAGCTCAGTATCCAGCTTGCGACCCTCAAGGCGCACCTGCTCAAAAGGCATCGGGCTAGATTCTGTTGTGGCACTCATCGAACAGTTAAGAATAACGCAATGACCATGCCCATTGTTCGCCAGATTCAAACAGAAATCAGAACAGTGCCAGATTGGGACTAAAATAAAACAATGAAAAGTTTTGCGAGGCTGTTTGTCGGGGTCGGGCTACTAGCCCCCGTTCTGGTCTTCGGCGCAACGGATGAGGCCATTTTCTGGAACAACGTCGGCCTCAAAGTCGTGAAATCAGCCATGATTCCACCCCCACTTATCGCCCGAAACCTCGCAATTTCATCCATCGCCCAGTTCGACGCATCCGCCGCCGTCCGCCGAACCCGCGTCAGCTATCTCTATAAAGGCATGACCGACGAAGTCGGCGTTCCCGAAGACGCTGCCGTAGCATACGCCGCCTACCTCGCCCTCAAAGGATCGTTCAAAGAGTACGCCTATATCGTAGAAGAAGCCTGGCGTCGTCGCCTCCCCGAGTTCAAGAAGAAAAAACACTGGTACGAGGCCAAGCGAATCGGCGAAGAAGCCGCTAGCGCAATCCTCCGCGCTCGCCAGGACGACTATGCCCTCGACGCCCAATACACCGACAACGGGGGAACTGGAATCGGCGAATGGCGCCCAGTGAAAATTCTTGAGGAACCCGACCTAAAACGCTATGAACCTAGCGTCCTCCCCGGGTGGAAGCTCGTCCGCCCATTTGCGATTCCAGACTCGAAAGTCTGCTATCCATCAGGGTCGATAAAAATGGACAGCAAGGAGTACGCCAACGCAGTTGAGGAAGTCCGCCGCTTAGGAGGCCGCACAAGCACCGAGCGAACGAAGGAGCAAACCCTCATCGCTCAATTCTGGCAAGGACAAGGCGGAACCCTTACACCCGTCGGCCAGTGGAACGACCTTGCGACGAGAGCCGCAGTCAAACAGAAACGTACATTCCACCAAAACCTACTCATGTACGCCGCACTCAACGTTGCACTCGCCGACGCCGGAATCGCAGCATGGGACTTTAAGTACGAAATGAGAATGTGGCGCCCCCAAACCGCCATCCAAGAAGCCGACCGCGACGGAAACCCAGGAACCCAAGTGGACCCCACCTGGCGTAGCCTAATAGTCACCCCAAACCACCCCTCCTGCGTCAGCGGCCACAGCGCCTTCTCCGGTGCCGCCGCCGAAGCGCTGAAAGCCTGTTTCGGAAGGGATGACCTCGAAATCGTCGTCGCCAGCGACAGCACCAAAACCTGGCAAACCCGAACCATCCACGGCTTCACCAACACCGCCAAAGAGTGCGGACGAAGCCGGATCTACGGCGGAATCCACTTCGAATTCGATAACGTCATGGGCCAGGAACTTGGCAGTAAAGTTGCCAGATTTGTCCTGGCACAATCATGGGTTCGCGCTAGTCTGGACTGAATTGGCACATCAAATTTGATACATTGCAAATGTGAAATTTGCATTTGTTTTTATTGGTCTCCTCGGGCTTGTGCCGTTTGCATTGTCAGACGAAGCAACTTTCTGGAATGACATTGCGCTCAAGGCCGTTCAAGGTGCGGGCCAAGCTCCCCCACTGGTCGCCCGAAATCTCGCCATCGCCTCTATCGCCCAGGCCGACGCTGTCAACTCCATCAGCGGACTCTTCCCGTCCTACGCCTACGCCGGCTCAACCGCAGTGTGCGGAGCCTCGAAAGAAGCCGCTGTCGCCGCCGCCGCCTACCAATCCCTCAGCGTCCTCTTCCCATCCCAAAAATCCCTTCTCGATGCCGCCTGGGCGGATCGAAGCGCATCCTTCGGCACCTCACAACAAGTGCAAGAAGGCATCCGCCTCGGGGCCGAGAGTGCCCAAGCCATCCTCGTCATGCGCGCAACTGATGGAGCGTCAACCGCAAACTATGCCTATACCGGCTCCACCGACATCGGCCAATGGCAACCCACCGGCCCCGGCTTCAAACCCGGCGCCCTCCCCGGCTGGGGCTCAGTAACCCCTTTCATCCTCCAATCCGGAGCGCAGTTCCGTCCCGCCACGATGCTACAACTCACGAGCGAAGAGTATGCCAACGCCTACAACGAAGTCGCCACCTACGGTGCCCTCAACAGCACCATCCGCACCGCCGACCAAACCCAAACCGTCGACTTCTGGGCCGCTAACGGAGGATCAGTAACTCCTCCGGGAATGTGGAACCAGATCGCCAACAACGTCGCCACCCAGCAAGGTAACTCGCTCGAAGACAACGTGCGAATGTTCGGAATGCTCAATGCCGCCCTCGCCGACGCCGGAATCGCCGCCTGGGACTGCAAGTACACCATGACCATGTGGCGCCCCGAAACCGCCATCGTAAACGGCGACATCGACGGCAACGACAGCACATCGGCCATCGCAGGCTGGCAACCCTACATGGTCACCCCAAACCACCCCTCAACTGTCAGCGGGCACTCCACCTTCAGCGCCGCCGGAGCAACGGTTCTCGCCGCCTTCTTCGGAACCGATCAGGTTCAATTCTCGCTCGATAGCGCGGGCTACACCCGCTCCTTCGACAGCCTCTTTGCCGCTGCCGAAGAAGCCGGACAAAGCCGCATCTACGGCGGCATCCACTTCCAATTCGACAACTCGCTCGGGCTAGCAATGGGCCAGGAAGTCGGTCGTGTCGTCGCCCAAAACGGCCTCACCCCGGTTCCAGAACCCGCAACCCTCGCCGTCATCGGAATCGGCCTCGCCGGCATCGTTCGCCGTCGACGAAAGTAGAATAGGCGAGTGATATCGCTCGCCCTCGCCGCCTCCCTCACGCCGAATCTCATCGTCATCTTCGTCGATGATATGGGAATCGGCGACCTGAGCTGCTACGGCCAAAAACGGTACAAGACTCCAAACCTCGACCGAATGGCGAGGGAGGGCGTACGATTCACCGACTTCTACGTCGCCTCCCCCGCCTGCACCCCCTCCCGAGCCGCCCTCATGACTGGCTGCTACCCGATGCGCGTTGGTCTACCCCAAGTCATCAATCCCGAAAGCAAAATCGGACTCAACCCCGACGAAACCACCATCGCCGAAGTCGCCAAATCCAAAGGCTACAAAACCGCGATGTTTGGGAAATGGCACCTCGGCGTCAAAAACCTCATGCCGAGAACCCACGGCTTCGACGAGTTCTACGGCATCCCTTACTCCCACGACATGTGGCCGCCAAACCCCAATGGCAAATGGCCGCCACTCTACATCTACAACAACGAAACTCAAGAACGCGAGATCAAATCCCTCGATGAGCAATCCGAGCTCACCAACACGCTCACCGAAAAGTCCCTCGATTTCATCTCGCGAAATCGCGCCAAGCCCTTCCTCCTCTACCTCCCCCTCAACCAGCCCCACGTCCCCATCGCACCTTCAAAACGATTCCGAGGCAAGAGCAAAGCGGGCGATTACGCAGATCAAATCGTTGAAATCGACGACTCAGTCGGACGAATCCTGAATCATCTCAAAAAGCTCAAACTCGACCGAAAGACCATGGTGATGTTCAGTTCCGACAACGGCCCCTGGCTGCCATACGGCAACCACGCCGGATCTGCCGGAGTCTACCGAGAAGGGAAGGGAACCACCTTTGAGGGCGGCTTCCGAGTCCCTGGAATCTTCTGGATGCCCGGCACCATCCCCGCCGGAAAAGTGCAAACCGAAATGGCGTCCACCATGGACATCCTCCCCACCTTCGCCACCCTCATCGGCGCAAATCAACCCGAAAAAGAGATCGACGGTCACAACATCCTCCCCCTCCTCAAGTGCGAAGAGGGAGCCAAAACCCCCTGGAAATGGATGTACTACTACTGGCCCGCCGAACTCCAAGCCGTCCGAAGCGGAGACTGGAAACTCCACATCCCCCACTCCCACCGTCACCAAAACCAACCCGCTGGTCAAAACGGAAAACCCGCCGGAGAAACCACCGAACAACAACCCCTAGCCCTCTACAACCTAAAGGACGATCCCAGCGAAACAAAAAACCTACTCGCCGACCACCCCGAAGTCGCCGCCCGCCTAACCCGCCTCTTCTCCATCGGACGAAACGATCTCGGCGATTCTCTTCTGAAAACACCTGGCGCCGCAACAAGAGCGCCCGGCAAAGTCCAACCCTAACGAAAATCGCCCCGAGTCAAAACTGACTCGGGGCGATCCCTTCAACCTACTTCCCGAAGGAATTAGGCAATGATTTCGGTGACGGAGCCTGCACCGACGGTTCGTCCACCTTCACGGATGGAGAACTTGGTTCCGACTTCAACCGCGATTGGGTTGATGAGGGTGATGGTCATCTGGACGTTGTCGCCGGGCATACACATTTCTGCAGCTGCGCCGCCTTGGCCTCGGATCTCGTCGATGGTACCGGTAACGTCAGTCGTTCGGAAGAAGAACTGTGGTCGGTAACCAGGAACGAACGGGGTGTGTCGTCCGCCCTCTTCTTTCGAGAGAACGTAAACTTCGCCCTTGAACTGGGTGTGTGGCTTAACGGTTCCTGGCTTACAAATAACCATTCCGCGCTCGATGCCTTCTCGGTCGATACCTCGGAGAAGGAGACCGACGTTGTCACCAGCTTCGCAGTAGTCGAGGGTCTTTCGGAACATTTCGATACCGGTACAGACCGTCTTGCGGCTGTCTCGGAGACCGATGATCTCGACTTCTTCCATCGACTTGAGCTGACCTCGCTCGACACGACCGGTCGAAACGGTGCCACGACCAGTGATCGTGAAAACGTCTTCGACAGCCATGAGGAACGGCTTGTCCTTATCTCGCTCAGGAGTTGGGATCCAAGCGTCGACAGCATCCATCAAGTCGGTGATCGACTTAACGTTCTTTTCGGCGTAGTCAACAGTGCCACCCTCGACCTGGTCGAGAGCCTTTCGTGCGGAACCGATGATAACCGGGGTGTTGTCGCCGTCGAAGCCGTACTTCGAAAGCAGTTCTCGGATTTCCATTTCGACGAGCTCAAGAAGCTCAGGATCGTCGACCTGGTCGGCCTTGTTGATGTAAACAACGATGTAAGGAACACCAACCTGGCGAGCCAGGAGGATGTGCTCTCGAGTCTGTTGCATAGGACCGTCGGTACCAGCAACAACCAGGATCGCTCCGTCCATCTGCGCAGCGCCGGTAATCATGTTCTTGATAAAGTCGGCGTGGCCAGGACAGTCGACGTGCGCGTAGTGCCGCGTTTCCGTCTCATACTCCTGGTGCGAGATGTTGATGGTTATTCCTCGTGCCTTTTCTTCAGGTGCCGAGTCGATTTCGTCGTATCGGCGTGCCTGGGCGAGGCCCTTGGTCTGGAGAACGCCAGTGATTGCGGCGGTCAAAGTGGTTTTGCCGTGGTCAACGTGGCCGATGGTGCCGATGTTGACGTGCGGCTTCTTTCGTTCGAATTTAGCTCTTGCCATTTTGTTTTGTTTTCCTTAATTGGATCAATGGTTTAGGGCGACCCGTCGCCCAACTTCGGTCTCTCCCAAACCGCACGGCAGGGCTACAGACAAGCGAGAAGTATACCGTTGGATGTAAGGCATACGCAACCACTTGACTCAGAATCGGATTGAGGTGAAGCGAGATTAGTCTCGTAAAGTTTCTCTATCACTTCATGCGGGTTGCCATACTCGCAAACACGCAAGAAGTATTTGTCGCTTCAATGAGAGGGAATCCCAGCTTTCGAGCCACACCGCGCGACGCTGTGTTATCTGGATGGCACTCGATCCGATATTCAGCCATTGAAAAGCTCTCCATGAGTAGCTTTATGGCCGTGGTTGCAATACCTTTCCCCTGAGACTGCGGTTCGACGCTATACCAAAGCCATCCCATTTCACCGTCGATTCGCATACCGATCCGGCCAACCATCCGGTCCGTGGCGCTTTCGCACACAACTCGTTCAACGTACTTATCACTATCTTGCAGCGCTTCGGCAACATATTTCTTCGCGGACTCTGGAGTTCGTGCCGCAAAGTCTTGGTAGATGACCATTTCGGGCAACGACTCATTCTCGTAGAGCCAGGTCCAGTCTTCGGAACGAAATGGTCGTAGATGGATGCTCAAACCAGAACCACGCTCTCTTGCTCACTTGCATCTGTGCGAGCGATGATCGCAACCGCCCGATGCCCGGTCGGATTGTATGGTCGATGAGGCACTCCCGCCGGGATGTAAACGTAGTCCCCTTGCTCTACTCGGTCACAGAACTCTAGGTTCGGCCCATGGACGAACTCTGAAACTCCCTCAAGCATATAGATCGCTGTTTCGTGGTGCTCATGAAAATGAGCCACTGCCGAGGCTCCTGGAGGCATCACGAGCATGTGCATGCAGATCCCCGTCGAACCCACCGATTCCGACGAGATGCCGGAAAAGTAATCCAACTGTTGCTTCCCCCGAAAGCTAGCTCCACCTCTGACAATCTTGCACTCACTCACGGTTTCAATTGTAGCAACATCAAATGATTGCAAATCTGTTCGCCGCTGTTCAGCATGCGTTCAGCTTCGATCCGGAAGATTCTCTTGACCCAAACTAACCGAGTTCAGCACAGACCCGGGACCACGCATCCTCGCCAAGCTCGTATCGAATTCCGGCGGAATCCACACCACACTCTCTCAATGCCAATATTCCAGCACGTCGCGCCTCTTCTGCCGCGGCCGGCATCAGAGTCTCTTCCGCCAGCGAGAGGTAGATACAGCAAACCCCAATCCGCAACTTGTCGCCGCTCTCCTGGTAAATCTTTAAGCAGCGTCGCAACATTGTTCGCGCGAGTTTGTACTCCTTCAGTCCTATTAGGGCCAATCCTGCGCCCCGGTAACTGGTGGCAACACCAATGTGCTCTCCAAACTCTCGTCGCAAAAGGGCTGATCGTTGAAACTGCAATGCCGCATCCGAGTATCGTTCCATCGAAAGGTACGTCTCACCAAGGTAGTCCAACGCGATCCCTAACCCCAAATGATAGTGAATCCGGTCGCAAGTAGCGATGCCTTCAAGTAGGGTTTCCTCTGCCTCGCTGAGTCGGTCCGCTTGACGAAGTGCTTTTCCTTTATCGGCCAAAAGGCCGCTCAGGAGCAACACAAACCCAAATCTCTGAGCGTAGTCTGTCAGTTCATCGTAGCGCGAAATCTGGGAGTCATCCCGAGCCGAGACTAGCCCAGCGGTCATCCGTAGGATTCTCAAATTTAGATAACTGTATCGGTATCCAATCTCACTGGCTCGCCGGATTCCGTTATCAATGGCCCTGGATGCCAGCTCGGGTTGAAAACTCATGATGGCCACAGATGCGAGCAGGTTCATGCCGTCGCAATACAGTTCGTCGGGAAAGTTATCTAGTTCTGCTTGGTTGAGGAGGAACTCGGAACATGCGACATATTGCTTGTTGAGGTATAGCTCGTATCCTCGTAAGATTTGGTCATGGGCCGTGTTTGCCGCCTTAGGATAGCCACTCGCAGTTTCTAAAGCAAGAGAGGTTTGACCCATATAAAGTAGGCACCGAACCTTAAAATAGGTGATTTTCGATTCTTGTTCTGAAGACGCATCACCTTCAAGCTGAATTGCATCTAAAGAGTCTAAGGCAGGCTGGAGTTGACCACTCGCGAACAACGCCGGGAAGTTTGCAAGCGTTAACTCTATATTCTGCTGCCGGCTCAATCCGTGGCGATTTTGCATGGAACTATCCTGAACTGGCCTCAATAAGCCTAGCATCTTCGGTGAAGTGAGCCCAACCTCGGCTTCCCTCAAGGCGCGATCAAAATTCCGTATCTGGATCGAAGCTTCCGTCTTCCAACCGAGTGCCTGATATAGCTCAATCAACTCCGCGAACAAATCCTCATCAAGCGGATCTGCCTCCACTGCCTGCTTAAGGAGTTCGATCTTGGCAATCGGATCACTTACTTGAACGCTCTGTCGCAAGGCACTGTCCGAACGCCTTTGCCGATCCACCTCCCGAGCGCGTTCCGCCCAGGGATGCTTCCACTCGTTCAGCAATGGACTCCACGACTCGAAATTCTCGACATCTGAGGCAACAATTTCTATCCATACGCTTGTTCGATCCCCAAACACTTTGCCAACCTTGTTCGCCAAGTGAACCGCTTGTCGCAGTGAGTTAAGTTGGTCAGAGCGCTCTTGTTCCGGCCATAGCTCCGCTCCGATGCGCTCCCGGCGCGCGCGATGGTTCGGGGCAAGACACAAAAACGCAATGAGCAATCCTGCCCGAGTGTCAGAAGGCACGGCCTTCCCATCCACTCTCATCTCCCCCCTCAGCCGCACATCCATAACGCAAGCGTAACGCTAAGCATTCTATCCTCCAATCGCTATGAAACGACTAGCAATAATTCTCTTCGGAGTTCTCACCTACTTAACCCTTACTGGTGCCGGAGGTTGCCAGGGCGATCCAGGCAGCACCTTTGTCGACCCCAAAAACACTCAAATAGCCTTTTGGGGCCGAGTCGGCACCCAAAACGCCCTCTACCTAACAGAAAAAGGCGACAACACCGCCTTCAACAAAATCGCCGACATCCCCGACTCAACCTCGTTCGTGCGTCTCTCGCCAAACCGACTCAATGTGCTGTGGATCGAGAAGAACTTTCTCTTCGCGATGAAAATTGACGGGACAAACAAAGTCGCCTTCGGAGCCGGTATGAAGACGGCAAACGCCGACTGGGGTGCCGATTCAGACGTGATCCTAATCGAGCCTCTTGGAATCCACAAGATTAGCTCGACCCGAATGTCGGACCCGACCAACAGCACAATACTCTTCAACGATGTCACAGAGATGAATGTCAGTCGAGATGGAACTCGCATGGCGTTCGTTCCCCTCGGTACCCGGGCCGTCCACTTTTCCAACACCGACGGATCAGGACTCGACGCCTTGGACGCCGAGCCAGTTGGTAGTGCGGTCATGGAGCCAACCTTTAGTCTTGAGAATAACCTCATTTCTTACACCGTGAGCGGTGGTTCCACGAATGTTCTTAAAGTGCACAACTTGTCGAACGGAACGACCTCGGTTGTTTCAGGATCGACAGATATCCTCGGATCGGATCACACTCCCTTTCAGATCGGAGCTCCGATTGCGATTGGCCTAGAAGCCGGACCATCATCGTTCATCTATTCTCTGAAGTCGTTCAGTACGACCACTATCACGTTGGACTCCGCCACTGGTGTGTCCATTGACCGCCCTTGCGTGGATCCATCGGATAACGGAAGTGTGGTCTACACCAAGGGCACCGGGCTGTATCAGACCGCAGTAGAGTCGGAAAGCATTCCTACTTTGCTCAGTGTCGGTCTTGACGCGGCGGGCTACTCAGACTGGCGCTAGATCCACCAATACGTCGGTAAAAGGCGAGAGAATCACTCTCGCCTTTTTGCGTCTAGCCCTGCTCTCCCCATTTTCGGCTGATAGGTCGCCCACAAGCTCGGCCAATAAACTCATCACAAAACCTTTAGCCGACGTTCAGCCACCATTCAGCTTCCCATCGGATCATCTTTCCATCGGCCCCGCCGATCGAGGAAGTCATCCCATGAGGAAAAACATATTCGGATACATCGCCCTAGCAGTCGTGGTACCTGCTTGCGCGGTTCTCACCATCAAGACGGCAATCGCCTCTGACCACGCCGACACCAAAGAAGTCGTCAACAGACCCGGAACGGACCTTACCGACGTCTATATGTTCCAAAGCCCCGAGAATTCGGACAAGTACATCCTCGCGATGAACGTGAACCCGCTCATCGGCCAAGGAGCCTCCGCCGGGGTCTCGTTCGACCCTGACGCCCTCTACCAGTTTAAAATCGACCAAAATGCCGACGGAGTTGAAGACAAAGTCGTTCAAGTCTGGTTCGAAGGCACTGGTCCAAGCCAGGTCGTCCACGTCTCGCCCCCAACCGCGCCAAACGAACTTGGCGCAAGCAACACCAAGGTGCCGTCGTACAGCGTTAGCGGAACGATCAATAACACATTCTTCCCAACAACAACCGTAAGAGTGTTCGCTGGAGCAAGAGAAGACTCGTTCTTCCTCGATCTCGAGCAGTTCTTCAACATCCTCCCGGATCGAGGCGTCCCCCCTGGACTAACGACCCCACCCGCCAACCCAAACCAGCCGATGCAAACATCCTGGCGAACGGCTCCGAACGCAGTTGACTTCCTCTCCAACGGAGGCTTCAACGTGCTCAGCATCGTCATCGAAATCCCCAAGGCAGACCTTTTGAACTAAGATGAAAACACTTGCAATCCTCCCTCTCGCCATCATTGCCCTTGCTTCAGTCGGATGCGGCGGCAGCGGCAACTCCTCAGTCCCATCCGGAAACACTAAAATCGGACTCTGGGCCACAACCAATGTCAAATCTGGCTCGGTCTACACCCAGCAAGATCGTTTGGCAAATCCAGTCGTCAACGAAGTTTTCGCAACCTTCGCTAACGACCGGCACAAGACAAACAACCTCGCTATTCCGTCTAACGACAAGAACGAGCTCGCCAACGACATCCAGTCCTTCATGACCTCCGTTGCCGGAAGATCACAAGCAACAACCGACGTCGTCAAAGCCGTCCTTGTCCCCGACATCATGATCGCCGACCTCGGCGTCAACGGCAAAGCCGCCTACCTAGGCGTCCAAACTGGCGGAGCAACTGGCTCACTTGCCGGCGGACGAGCCCTGGAGGACGATGTCGTCGACATGTCCCTCGGAGTCGTCTTCGGAACCACCATCTCCGCGCTGGGCCTTGCCCCTGCCGATGGAAATGAAATCCCAACTCTCACCTCCGACAACGTCGGAATGGGCGGAAAGCACTTCAAGTCGACCTTCCCCTACCTTGGCGATCCTCGCTAAATACAAACCACGGGCCCCTCGCAAGAGGGGCAACTGGATCAACTTATGAAAGCCTTCGCACCAATCACGCTCCTCGCTCTCGTCGCAGTCGGTTGCAACGCCGGAATCTCAAGCCTTACCGCAACCCGCCCGATTCCCCCCAAAGCAACCCATCCCGCGTTCGATCCAGGAGCCACGGCTCGCCAAATCAAGTTCCATGAGGAGCGAGTGAAGAACGATCCAACCGGAGCCCTCGGCTGGAACCTTCTCGCCGAATCCTACGCTGCCCTCGCGAGTGAGCGGGATGACGACGAAGCCGCCGTCAAAGCCGAACAAGCTGCCCGGAAATCCCTCGCCTGTCGCCGCAACCGAAACGAAGCCGCCGAGAGCCTTCTCACCAAGTCCCTCCTCGCCCAACACCGCTTCAAAGAAGCCTACGACGAAGTCTCCCGAGCCTACAAAGCCAGTCCGACCATCGAGAACCTCCGCCGCCAACGAATGGAAATCCAGCTCGAACTCGGCCTTTATGACGACTTCCGAAAAGAGCTTCCTTACCTAAAAACCAAAACCGACCCAACTTCCCTCGTCGTCCGCGCCCGCTGGGAAGGCATCACCGGCCGACCACAGGAAGAAGTGAAGATCCTTCAAGATGTGGCCCAGAAAATCGACGCAATCACGTCCCTCCCCGCATCGACCGTCGCCTGGTACCGAATGCAACTCGGCGCCGCCCTCATGCGAGCCGGAGACCACCAACAAGCTCAAGTCGAACTTAGTCGAGCATACGACCTCAACCCGTACTCCTATCAAGTCAGAGCCTGGCAAACCCGCCTCGCCGCCGAGACTGGCTCAACGAAAGACACGATCCGCTGGGCCGAAAAAACCAGCGAAATCGCGAAAATGACCGACATCCAAGGCCTCGAGGCACAAGCCTATGTCGCCGAAGGGAACCAAGCGAAGGCATCCGAGCTTTTGGAACTCATGAAGAAGGAGAATCTGAAGAACGGCCAAACAATGGACACCTCCGCCAGACACACCCACGCGAAGGCCAAGAACCAAACCCGCCACACCCACGATCGCCTCTTTGCCATGGCCCTCGCCAATCTCGGCCAGCACCTCGCCTTTGCGCACCACGCCGCCGAAGAAGACCTCCAAAACCGCAAAGACATCTACGCCTACGACACCTTCGCCTGGGCAACCTACCGCTACTGGAAACTCGTCCCCGCCTCAGTGACAGGCGAGGGCGATCAACTTCTGCGGGAAGCTGAACAGGCAATGGAAAAAGCTCTGAGTACCGGATCGAAGGATCCGCATCTGCTTTTCCACGCTGGACTGATCTTTGAAAAGACTGACCCGGCCCGAGCAAATATGTTGAAAGCGCAGGCCTCTCGTCTTTCCCCGAGGTTGGGAGAACTCGTTGTAACCCGGTCCCGGGCATAAGAGTGGCCAATGTGTCGTACAATTAGCTTATGAACCTAGCAGATGCAGTCGCCAGAGACCCCGAAATCATGAGTGGAGAACTCTGCTTCAAAGGCACCCGCGTCCCGGTCTACATGCTTTTTGATGCACTGAAAAATGGGAGTTCTACGACGCAGTTTCTCACGAGTTACTCCTGGTTGAACCCCGATGCAGTTGAGGCGGTTCTTTCCGTCTCGCAGTCGGCGATTGAAGAATTCAAACTAGCTTCATGAGGATTCTGCTGGACGAATGCGTCGATCTGCTCTGCGCGTCATTCTTTTCGGGTGCGAACCGTGTCGTCCATGTGAAAGATGTTGGATTGCTTGGTACGAAAAATGGTGAACTCGTCAGAGTGGCTTCAGAAGGGTTCGACGTGCTGGTCACGGTAGATCGTCAAATGCAATTTCAAACTTCGTTAAAAGGAGTCAACATTGCGGTGGCCGTTTTCCGATCGACTAAAGGCATTTTGGATTACGCGCGACTTATTTTAGTGCTAGAGGCAAATCTCACCGATCTGCGTTTCGGTGAATACAAAGTCTTCGAGTAGCAAAAAATCGGGGCGAAAGTGAAAACTCTCGCCCCGATCCATTCTTCCGACTTCCCTCTAAGCCTTAGCCCCGTCCGCCCTGAGCCTTCGCGATGATCTCGTTGGCAACGCTGTTCGGAACCTGCTCGTAGTGCGAAGGAGTCACGTTCGGCTGAGCACGGCCCTGGGTTAGGGATCGCAGAGTCGTAACGTATCCGAACATCTCCGAAAGAGGAACAACCGCTTCAACAACGGTAACTCCGCCCGGAGCTGGGTTCATGCCTTCGATTCGTCCACGTCGGCCGTTGATGTCGCCAACAACGTCTCCAACGTTGGTATCCGGAGTGGTGACCTCAACGTGCATGATCGGCTCCTTGATGATCGGGTTAGCCTTCTTCATGGCTTCCTTGAATGCCAAAACGCCAGCCTGCTTGAACGCGTTTTCGTTCGAGTCAACATCGTGGTAGCTACCATCAACAACTCGCACCAAAACGTCCACAACCGGGTAACCAGCCTGAACGCCAGCGAGCATCGCCTCGCGAACACCCTTATCAATCGCCGGGATGTACTCCTTAGGAATCGCACCACCAACAACCTTATTCTCAAAGATGAAGCCTTGACCAATCTCCAGAGGCTCGATTTCGATGGTACAGACACCGTACTGACCCGAACCACCCGACTGTCGAACGAATCGACCTTCGGCCTTGGACTTGCCAAGAATGGTCTCGCGGTAAGCAACCTGCGGCTTGCCCTGGTTAGCCTGAACGCCAAACTCTCGGTTCAATCGGTCAACGATAATTTCAAGGTGAAGCTCACCCATTCCAGAAATGATCGTCTGACCCGACTCAGCATCGGTCTGAACTCGGAAGGTTGGGTCTTCTTGCGCAAGTCGGCCAAGCGAGGTACCAAGCTTTTCTTGGTCAGCCTTTGACTTAGGCTCGATAGCGATCTGAATAACCGGCTCAGGGAACTTGATGGCTTCCAGAGCGACCGGGTTATTAGGATCGCAGATCGTGTATCCAGTGATGATGTCGCCAAGACCAATAACGCCCACGATTTCGCCAGCGTACACCTCATCGATGTCGTTTCGGTTGTTAGCGTGCATCTCAAGAATTCGCCCAACGCGTTCGCTTCGGGTCCGAATCTCGTTGGTCGAAGGATCGCGGTAAACAATTGCAACCGGCGAACCCTTCTTGAGGGAGCCCGAGTAGACGCGAAGGAAGGTCAGACGACCAACAAACTTGTCGCTCATGATCTTGAACGCCAGCGCGCTAAATGGCTCGCTGTCGCTCATCTTTCGCTTCATCGGCTCTTCGGTGTCTGGGTCAACGCAGTCAACTTCAACGCGCTCAAGCGGCGAAGGAAGGAAGTCGCAAACCGCGTCGATCATCGCCTGCACACCCTTATTCTTGAATGACGATCCTGAAATCATCGGGAACATCTGGAGTGCAATCGTGCCGCGTCGAATCGCATCTCGAATCTCTTCGACCGAAATGTCTTCGCCCTCAAGGAACTTCATCGCGATGTCGTCATCAAAGTCGCCAATCGACTCGAGCATCTTCTCGCGCCACTCGTTCGCCATATCGACCATATCGGCCGGAATCGCGCCAACTTCAAAAACCTTTCCGTCGTCGTTCTTATAGAGCGTCGCCTCCATGGTGATGAGGTCAACGTAGCCCTGGTAGTTCGACTCTGCGCCGATAGGAATCTGAATCGGAGCCACGTTAGCGCCCAGTCTCTCCTTAATTCGGTTATAAACTGAGAAGAAGTCAGCACCAAGTCGGTCCATCTTGTTCACGTAAATAACGCGAGGAACCTTGTACTTGGTGGCCTGTCGCCAAACCGTTTCGCTCTGGGGCTGAACGCCGCCAACCGCGCAGAAAACAGCAACGCATCCGTCAAGAACGCGAAGTGATCGCTCAACTTCAACCGTGAAGTCAACGTGACCCGGAGTGTCGATGATGTTGATCTTGAACTCGTGATCCGAGTTCGACTTTCCTCCATCTGCTTCAAAGCGAGTTCGCTTCCAAGCCGCCGTGGTAGCAGCCGAGGTGATGGTAATTCCTCGCTCTTGCTCCTGCTCCATCCAGTCCATGGTTGCTGCACCGTCGTGAACCTCACCAATCTTGTGGGTTCGTCCGGTGTAGTAAAGGATTCGCTCGGTGGTTGTTGTCTTGCCAGCGTCAATGTGCGCGGCAATGCCGATATTCCGAACGAGGTCGAGTGGGTGGCTACGGGGCATGATGTTTCTCTTTTTCTAGTGTCTTTTCGTGATGTGACCCCGGCACTAGACCGGGGCCAAAGTGTTTCTACGTCAGGATTAGAAGCGGTAGTGCGCAAAAGCTCGGTTGGACTCAGCCATCTTATGAGCATCTTCTCGCTTCTTAATCGCGGATCCGTTGTTGTTGTATGCGTCAAGCAGCTCGTTGCTGAGCTTCTCAACCATCGACTTACCGGATCGCTTTCGAGCAGCGGCGATCAACCAGCGGAAAGCCAGCATTCGTCGTCGCTCAGGGCGAACTTCCATCGGAACTTGGTAGGTCTGACCTCCAACGCGTCGGGGTCGAACTTCAACCGCCGGGGTCACGTTGTGGATCGCCTTCTCAAAGGCCTCGATCGCCGGAACGCCTGTCTTCTCTTCAACAATCTGCATTGCCTGGTAGAAAATGTATTCCGACTTGCCGCGCTTACCGCTCAGCATCATTCGGTTGATAAACCGTGCCGCAAGTTCCGATCCGTAGATTGGGTCAGGAGCAATAAATCGTTTTGGAGCTGCACCTTTTCGTGGCATTACTTCTTACCTCCAGCAGCTGGCGCGCCAGCCTTTGGCTTCTTCGATCCGTACTTGGATCGACCCTGGTTTCGCTTGGAAACACCAGCGGTCTGTTGCGTACCGCGAATGATGTGATAGCGCACACCGGGAAGGTCCTTCACACGACCACCGCGGACGAGAACGACCGAGTGCTCCTGAAGGTTGTGTCCCTCACCTGGGATGTAAGCGGTAACTTCGATTCCGTTCGTAAGTCGCACACGAGCGGTCTTTCGAAGAGCCGAGTTTGGCTTCTTAGGGGTCATGGTTCGCACGATGGTGCAAACGCCTCTTTTAAATGGGTTTTCCTTCAACGCCGGACTCTTGGATTTGGTCTTCGGCGCCTTCCGTCCCTTTCTAACTAGTTGGTTGACTGTTGGCATTTCTGATTTCCTAACGCCACTCCGCTCACTTTCGGTCAACAAAAAACCCCTGTTTGGACAGGGGCAATCGAGGTGTTGTTAAATAGTGTTTAACCAGTCCCGATTCCCAATCTGTTGCCCTCCTGAACGATGGCGGTCCACAAAAGCGCGAGGCGCAATCACAGACAGCGTAGATTGTGACGCATCGAATGTCGCATTGTCAAGGATCGGGCCTTACTAGAGATCGTGAAGCTGACTGCAAGCCTCTTACTCCCCAGACTTCTTCAACTCGGCTACGGAACGAATTCAAAAAGTCGTCGCTGACCTGGCGCATCACGTACGGAACGTTTGCCACTTCTCCGGAGAAAAGGCTGTACACTCCATCGTCTACTCCGAGCGTGCAACTCAGAATGCCCTCTAAATTGTGGTGAGCGATCCGTTTAGCCACGAATTGCTTTGGGAATAAACACCTCAACTCGCTTATGGAAAGGAACGGAGCGATCGGCCTCGTGTTGTCTGAACTGTAGAGGAGTTTAATAGTCGCATCTCCCCCCGATTGTTTGATGAAATACAACGCGCTGAAATACTGAAAGAAGCAGTACGCGCTCCCAATCTTGCGAAATGGTTTGGGTGTAAAGTCCCAATTGTTGTCGTCATCTTTCAGCAACAGACTATTCCTTGAAACTTGAAGCAGAGTTGCTCCGCCAGAAACTCTCGAATCCTGCTCACGGACCATTCGAGAAAATTTTCTAAAAACGTCTCCTGTTCCTCTATATGCACACACCCCGCTAGGCAACCCCTGAGTGCGTCTCAGCGAAATTTCGAGGACCCTATTCCAGCTTGGGTGGTGCGTTCGTTGTAAGAAGTACAGGCAGACATTGATCCCGGCCATCAATTCCATCCAAATCTCAAAGTGTCGATCAATTATCACCAGCGGATCTGGACACGTAGAGATGCAGCAGGGACCTCGAAGCTTTTCGAACCCCTCTTTGGCTGCGCGGTCGAGTTGAGAATACTTCTTGACTCCCTTTATGCTCGAGCTCGTCGAATTCGGCCACACATTGGAGATTAGTGTTTGAGAGCTGTCACGATAGAGCATATCAAAAACTAGAGGATCATCCTCAAACTCTTCACGCGACTGGATGCTTGTCAGATAGTCAGAGCAATCTTTCATAAATCCTCTGATCCAATCCATTAGCAGTCTGTCACCGAATGCGTCAGTGAAATCCCACGGTACTGTAGAATACGTGCCCAGAAAACCGGTTCGATTCATATTCGTTAGCCTCTTTGCCACGTTTTCAGAAATATTCTCGGATACTGAGCTGGGCGATTTTATCCCAGCTGTTCTGATCCCTTGGAAGCTCTCCTTCGCGGCTTCAAAGATCAGTCCCGCCAAGTCACTTGCAAGCAGAAATGGATTCACACCCTTTTCCCAAAGGATTCGTAGACGACGGTAGTTCGCCAGTCGCTCCGTGCGCGATCTAGCGCTCACAGCAAAACCTCCTCTAGCAGAAAGGTACGTAGTATCCCCTGTTGATCGAATTGGCTTTTCCACTTTGAAAATTCAGTATTATAGGCGGTGAGGAAGTCTGTGCTGCCACCCGTGTTACCGCTTATCGCGCTAAAGCCATCCAAACTGAGCCATCGAAGGAACAGATAATTCAAAATCAGGTTCTCAGAGACTCCAGAAAGACTCCCAGTATTGTTCAGCAGTGACCGCATTTTGGCAATCGCGGTGTCGTCCAATCCGACAGAATCGGGGAGTAACTCTAGGAGCAGGGTCTTCTTATACTCATCATCTGTGGCCCCCAGATACTTGACGATCGTCCGAATTTTGTTCGTTAATCCGGGACCGGATAAGTTGAATGTATTCTTGGATCTGGTGCCTGGCCTCTGCCCCTCCGTGGCCAAGATTACAGACGCGATATAATGCTCAGCTCGATCAGCTCGTTCGTAGGCACCTTGCACCATATCGGAGTATGAATTCAGCCATCGTCTACGGGGCTCCTGAGGTGAAGGCCAGCTACTCAAATCTTCGATTTCAAGGTGCAACGGACGAGAAATTGCCCTCGAAGGTTGCTGGGTTTCGATCATTTGATGAACCTCATCGCCGATCACGTGAATCCAAGGTTCTGCAAATCCAATGCGAATGCGTGCTGGAAAGTATGAGTGCGCCTCAGCGTTGAATTTTGTATACGCTACGGAAGCGTAGATGTTAACCATCGTATACACTAAGCCAAAAAAGAATCGATACCTGTCTCCAAACTGAGACTCAGTTTTGTGAAAGAATTGTTTGCTCAAGACTCTTAGAGGGCCATCGCATACAAATTTCATATTTGATCTCCTCAGCCGAGGATCACTCCCCATTGCTCTTTGATATTTTACGAATGTCTGGAACAAGGGACTCTCGACGTCGAAAATCGGCGTCGAGGCATCTCCTATAAGGAGTAATGTTGGAACCTCCCAGTGGTGAATCACGGCTCGAACCGATGGAGCGTGATTTCCATCAACTTTCAGTTTTGCTTCAACACGGGCGGCCCAAGTGTGCTTCTCCTGAAGCTGAGCCAGTTTTTCAGCGTACTGCCTAACATCCTCGTCCGATTTTTCAGTAATGGTAACAATTTCTTCCTTCAGTTCTTCCTTGAGGCGTTCAGCAGAACTCTCAAGTTCGGCATCGTGGTCGGCAGCCACGATAATAGCCAACAGTGCCATAGTAAAGACGGCAGGAACGTACTGTGATCGCATGATAACAACAAAACAAATTGTGGGAACCAAAACAAAACAGAGACCCACAAGCTTTGAACGTGTCTTAAGCTGCCGTACCCGCAATAGCTTCTCATCGGGCGGTTGACTCAAGGAGTTCAACAGCAAGAACTTGTGTTTTAGCCAATCTTCTCGAACCTTAGAAACACCAAAAGCAAACGCAGAAAGCGCTACAGTGGCAAAGAACTGTAACACTGTCTGGCTGTAATTGGTTGAGATCGAAGCATTCGCCAAAAACTGTGCCGGATTCCAATTTGGCGACAGAAAGACACTATTCATAGAACACTATGTACTACTACTACTATTCTCAATCCTCTGCCCGTCGGTCGTCGTCGAAGCGCGTCAATGCGGTCCTCCGGGCCGTGCTGTCGACGGTAACACGCCACCTCCGTTCATCTGAAATCTCGCCCGCTGCTCAAGCTCCTCTACCCTAGTTTCCAGCTTAAGAACCGTCTCCTTGTACTCAGCCATGTCGTTGGATACTACCCACACCAGAATAATGCAAAAAACTACAAATTGCAGGATGAATAGAACAGGTACCATATTTGGTCCCCAAGGATCAGAGCCGGCCGCGCCATGACCCGCTTTGCTGCTCTGGTGCTTTATATACCTATACGCAACACACAGGCCAAGCAACTGGACTAAAACCTCGATAGTGAGGCCAATATGAGACGACAAACTCATGCGAATCAGAATACACGAATTCAGCTCATCCACCAGCACTTCAGATGATCGTCCTTCCGAAACGAAAGTCTGTCCGATCATAGTCGCGAAGCCTCTCTTTATGCCTCAGTGAGTGCCCTAGCGATCCACAGTCCCTAGGCTAACTCAATCGCTTACCGTCCACCGCTCGAAAGCTCCCCAACACTCAACCCCCGCCAGTTCTTCGAAACCTTCGACCGACCGTCAACCCACTGGTCAACAACCGACTTCGAGCCCAACCGCCTCACCTCCGAATCCGCGTCGAAATCTAGCCCAAGCACCGTCGCAACATCCGGCTCCTTACGCGTCAAGTTCACCGAAGCAATCAGCCGATCCGGCCGAATCACATTCGTCAACAAAACCATCCCCATCAGCGAAACATACGCCACATGGGGAACCGCCGACAACTTCCACTTCGACCCCAGCAACGCATATCCGCCAATCACAACCAGCAGAAAACCGATCGACATCGAAACATAAAACCGCAAGGTCGAAAGCCCATAAGCCGAGACATACAAACTCATCCGATATGCCGCCGAAACCAGCATCAGCCCCAACAGACCCGACATCGCCAAAACGACCCATCGAACCGGCTTCCGATCCGCCACCGAAGCCGTCCGCAACGACTCCTGCCAAAACATCAACATCGGCAGAGCCATCACCGTCACCGTCACCAGCTCAAAAAAACCTCGTCGAGCGTAGTCGGCATAAGACAAATTCTCCGTCTTCAAAACCACATCGTTTCCGCCAAACAAGTACCGCGCCTGGAAAAGAATGAACACCGCAAACAACGCCCCGATACAACCGAAGAACGCAACAAATGCACTCACCGAATCCTTCGTCGCCGACTTCAACCCGGAAGGCGAAGGAGGCCCCTGAATCTCCATCCGCTTACCGACCGACATATCATAAACAGAAGGCCAAGGCGTCGAAAAAGCCGCTCCCGCCGCCAGCGAAACCTCACGCGAAAGCATCATCAACATCCCGCAAGAGGCAAACGAAACGAATCCAAGAAGCATCACCCGCTGACCAATCGTCTCCGATGAACTCAACCACTCCATCGAAACCGACCGTGCAAAAACCGGATCGGCAGAACTCAGAATCGCGCCAAAAATGAACAATGCCGGCACCGCCATCGCCAACCCCGTCAACGACCCCGTCGACAACTTCCGTCGCTGCGAGTCACCCGACTTCCAGTCCGTCAGGTTCGGCAACATAAACGGAAGCAGCGGAGCGATGATCGAAGTCACTGGCCCCAGCAACAAAGACTGCGCCGTCGACAAAACCTGGTTTTTCATCCCTCGAAGCCCCAGCCAACCAACAACTGCGAAGAGCAGGAACAAGTTCAAAAAATCGCTCCCTGCCGACGCCGTACAACCAAACCCAAAAGCCGCAATCCAAAGCGGAGCATGCAGCATCCACTTGCTAAACCCAAGCTTCAACTTCCCAAGCTGGGTCAAAGCAAAAACGCCAACCGAAGCTGCTATGCAAAGAATCGCCAAGTTCAACCCAATCGAATCCGCCAACAACAAATCCTGACCGAGTACCCCAAGCAACACCGCCAACGACACGATTCCAACAACCTGCGACTTCGCAACCTTCATTGTTCAGCAGAACAAATCTCGCCACAGCGCAGTTCCCAAACGTTAATCTCGACTTTTTTATCGCATTTCGTATCGACAAGTCGATATTCCGTTATAATCCTCTCCGAGGACCGGCCGGAATCTCAACG
The DNA here is from genome assembly GCA_965248555.1 of Fimbriimonas sp. Classification (GTDB taxonomy): domain Bacteria; phylum Armatimonadota; class Fimbriimonadia; order Fimbriimonadales; family Fimbriimonadaceae; genus Fimbriimonas. The sequence continues at coordinate 86,335 of CBDFJP010000003.1, forward strand.
GAGAGTAAGGAAGGAGCCCAATTGGACCTCATATGAAATTCTCACGAAAGGGATTCACCCTGATCGAACTGCTCGTTGTGATTGCAATCATCGCAATTCTCGCCGCAATCCTCTTCCCAGTTTTTGCTCAAGCAAAAGAAGCTGCCAAGAAGACCTCCTGCCTCAGTAACATGAAGCAAGTTGCCACCGGTTTCACGATGTACATGACGGACGCCGACGATCGCCTTCCGCCCTGGACCGGCAACGCCTGCGGAACTAACCCGCCAATCAATGGTGGGGGTTCGTTCGATACGGGATACCTCTACAACAATCTGGTCAATCCCTACATCAAAAATGGTATTGATCCGGCAACCGGAAAGCTTGACGGACTCTGGGCCTGTCCTTCCATCAAAAGTGCCACATCGGCGATCGCCAACAACTATGCTTACAACTACTACAGCCTGGGCGGCACCAGCAACTGTAGTGGCACTCCGCTCGGAGCGGCTTTCGCTCCATTCAACGATGCACAATACGCATTGTCGGCACCTTTTAGCAGTTTGGGTCGACCTGCCGAAACCCTGCTGATCGCCGACGGCGCTCAACTCATGCGACCTCCAGCTTACATCGACGCTGGCGGCACCGTTCCTAGTATTGGCGTCTGGGGCTCTCACCAGATCATGAGTGGAAACATGAAGCCAACGTTTACAGGAACCTATGTTCGTGCATTGTATGTGACGGGTAAGAAGGGCAACGCTTCCTACTGTGATGGACATGCCAAGACAATCAACACGACCAGTGTGGTTTCAAACAAGGTTATCATGGAGGACGGCAAGTGGCGCGGCGAGCTTACGGGCGGTGGCACCAACGAAGGTAATAAGGGATGGGCGCGTGACTGGAACTAGAATCCTGATCGCGTTCCTTCTCGGTCTCTGCGTGGTCGGGTGCTCCTCATCAGGTGCCTCCGCTCCGGCAGACGAAAAGAAAGGTGAGCAACAAGCTGTAGAAGATCAAAAGGCCCAAGTCGAGAAAGAAGCAGCAGGCGGCTAACTCCCTGCGCTACAATCAGCAAATTGGGCGAATCCTTACGGGTTCGTCCAATTTTGTGTTTCATTGGGCATTTTTTGTGTTAACATGGACGATGAGGACCATCCGGAATCTCAACGGAGAGCAAGGAAGGAGCCCAATTAGGACCTCATCATGAAATTCTCACGAAAGGGATTCACCCTTATCGAACTTCTCGTCGTGATTGCGATTATCGCAATTCTCGCCGCGATTCTTTTCCCCGTATTTGCCCAGGCAAAAGAAGCTGCTAAGAAAGCTGCAGACATTTCTAACCAAAAGCAGCTTCTCACAAGCACGTTTATGTATATGAGCGATGTTGACGACGTATTCCCACTTCTGCGAGTCGGACCCAGCGCATTTATGCCTTCTCCGGTAACCCGTCCGCAGGTGCCATCAGGTCACATCATTCTTGAACCATACATCAAGAATCGAAATATCTGGGCCGCTCCAAACGACTCAATTGGTCGATGCGACAACAGCACCACCGGAATCAGTGATAGCGATACAGGCGGTAAAGTTAGCTACGTGTTCAGCTACAACGGTCAGCAGAACATCGTCAACACCAGCGCCGCTCTTCCTTTCGCATGGGGGATTGCAGGATGGTTGGCTACCAACGCTGACGGTTCGGTTCCAGCAACAGGCACCGTCCGTACTGCGTCACTTTCGCAATCGCAAGTCGGTGCAACTGCAAGCACGATCTGGCTCATGCCAAGCTACATCTCCTGGTCCTACTACTACGGTCTAATGCAGCACCGAGCCGACCAACGAGCTTATGCTTTCGCTGGCACCGAAGGACTCAGCGGCGGTCTTGAGACCTGGCCGAAGACGACCAACGCTGCTGGTGCATGGTGTGCCGCTTCGTTCGGCGACAAGATGTCGATCGGTTCTTACTCGACCACATCCAACTGGGGATTTGCAGATGGTCACGCAAAGAGCATGAAGCGCAATCAGATCATGGATCGATCCTGGATGACGGCTCCAGCAACTGCCCTGGCAAACAAGGCGCGAAACCTTATCCACTGGGACGAGGCTTTCAAGAACTAATGAACGAGAACGCAAAAAAAGGCCTGATTATCGCCCTGGTCGTCATCGCGATCGGTGCTCTGGGATACCAGATCATGAACATGGCCGGTGGGGAAAAGGTCGAGGTGGTTGGAACAGCTCCTCAGCTTCCTCCTGGCTATAAGTCTGAAAAGGACAAAGCCCTCGAACAGAGCGCGCCCGGTGCACCAGCTCCGGCTGCTGATCCAAAAGCAGAAGCAGATCGTGACGCAGCACTCGCTGGCGGCTAATACTTGCGTTGAAAACTGAAAAAGCCCCTTGGCTCGCCAAGGGGCTTTTCTTTTGAAAACGCTGTAAACTCTTGCAGTGAGCTCCATCAAGGATTTATCTGTTACCGAGCGCCGTGTGCTAGTCCGATGTGACTTTAACGTCCCACTCGAAAATGGCGAAATCACCGATGACCGCCGAATCACTGAGGCCTTGCCAACCATCAACTACTTGCTGGAAAATGGCGCCGCCGTCATCCTCTGTAGCCACATGGGTCGCCCCAAAGGCGTGACGCCAGAATTCACACTCCAGCCCGTCGCCACCAGGCTAAGCGAACTCCTCAACCAAGACGTCCCCCTCCTCCCCGACTGCGTCGGACCCGAGGTCGAAGCAACCTGCAAAGCCCTGAAACCCGGCCAAGTCGTTCTTCTCGAAAACGTCAGATTCCACCCCGAAGAGGAGAAAAACGATCCCGCGTTTGCCCGGCAACTCGCCAATCTCGCCGATGTTTACGTCAACGACGCCTTCGGCACCGCTCACCGCGCTCATGCGAGCACAGCCGGAGTCGCCGATTACCTGCCGAGTGCCGCCGGATTCCTTATTGGAAAAGAAATCGAGTTCCTCGGAAGGGCCGTCAACAACCCTGCAAGGCCGTTCGTCGCCATCATGGGCGGTTCGAAGGTTAAGGATAAAATCGCCTTGATCGACAACCTTCTGCCCAAAGTCGACAAGCTCATCATCGGCGGAGGAATGGCATACACCTTCCTTAAAGCCCAAGGTCAGGAGATCGGCAAATCCTTACTCGACGAGACCAGCATCGACTACGCCGCTCAACTCCTCCGCGATAACCCCGACAAGCTCCTCATCCCCACCGACTTCATCGTCGCCCCCGCCTTCGCCCCCGATTCCCCCGCAACCACCGTCCAAGCCGACGGAATCCCTGCCGATCAAATGGGCCTCGATATCGGCCCAGAGTCACGCGCCACCTTTTGCAAAATCATCGAAGCCGCCGGAACCGTCCTTTGGAACGGCCCCGTCGGAGTCTTCGAAATGGACGCCTTCGCCGAAGGCACAAAGGCGGTCGCTGCGGCGATGGCAAAGTGCCAAGGACTGACGATCGTCGGCGGCGGAGACTCGGCGGCTGCCGTCGAAAAATTCGGCTTCGCTGACGATATGAGTCACGTCTCGACCGGCGGCGGAGCTTCGCTCGAGTTCCTTGAAGGCAAGGAGCTTCCGGGTATCGCGGCTCTAGGTAAAGTGAATCAATGATCACAACGCTTCTTGCAACGCACCTCCTCATTCATGGTAAAGCCTTCGAGTACAAAATCGGAGCACAGGCGTTCGAGGGCTACGCAGTTGCTGGCTCAAAAACCAAGCCAACTGTGGTAGTCGTCCAAGACTGGAACGGCGTGAATGACCACGAAATTGGCGTAGTAGAAAAACTCGGCAAACTTGGATACAACGCCGTCGCCATTGATATCTACGGAAAAGGCGTCAGGCCGTCAACGGTTCAAACCTGCTCCGCAGAAAGCGGCAAATACTATGCCGACCCCGCGTTGTATCTCCAGCGCCTCGAAGGCGGAATCAAGGCCGCAAATATCAAAGGGAAATTCATCGCCATCGGTTACTGTTTTGGCGGAACTGGCGTTCTTGAACTTGCAAGGCATAACCAGAAAAACCTTGTTGGAGTCGTCAGCTTCCACGGTGGACTCAAAGCTCTTTCCGCCTCGCCAGCCAAAGTCAAATCGCGAGTGATGGTTCTTCACGGTGCCATCGACCCGTTTGTCCCGGCAGACCAAGTCGATGCCGCAAAGCTGGAGTTCAAAAAGGCCAAATCCTTCCGCTTCGTCGCTTATCCAGGTGCCGTTCATGCATTTACCGTTCGCTCGATGGGTTTTGAGGTTGATGGCGCAAAGTACAACGAAGCCGCCGACACGGCATCATGGAAAGAACTCATGACTGCCCTCAAAACTTGGTAGAAACGAATCATTCCCGCCGATATCTTCGTCTTGAACCATTAGACGAAGATGTCCGAAGCGCCCCGCGAAGCACCCACCGTATTTGACCATATCGCCGTCCTGCTCGACCAGATGGCGGGTGTCGCGTGGCAAAAGCTCGGTCTCCAGCCGGACATGGTCACCGGTCAAATCGAGCCAGATCTCGAACAAGCCAGAGTCGCGATCGATGTCGTCTCATTCCTCGCTGGCAAACTCGAAACCCAACTCGACGAGGACGACAAACGCCAAGTCCAATCCCTCGTCCGCGATCTCAAAATCAACTTCGTGCAAAAGGGGGGTGCCTAATGGCGTTCACTTGGCCCGGAAGAGTTGCCCACCACGAGCTCCCCGTCGTCCCCAAGCCCCAAATCCGGCTCGAACAGCTCGAGGTCTTTGGCGAAGTCTTCAACAGCTTCTCACAAGCCCTGCACGACCTGACAAACTACGGCCCAATCGGAACCAACCAGGCTCGCGTCAACGAGCTCAGAGAAGCCGCAAAATTCGCCTATCTCCCCGTCAAGGAGTTCGTCGCGCCCTATTTCAAAAAATCTCCAAACCCACTCGATCACCTCCTATTCGGCCTCACCGAGGTCTGGAGCCAGCCGATTTTGGGTCAAAAGGTGGAGAATGCCACCGAAGCCCTAAGCATCTACGGCCAGCATCTGCGATACTTGATCTCGAAAAGCGAATGATCATCGATTGGCGCGAAGCAGACCACAGCAAAATCCTCGACCTCTGGAACCAGTTCCACCCCGAGCGATACCGAATTGATGCCGACATATTGCGGATCAACACCGTCGACACCGACACCTTCGACTGGGGTGCCTCTCTCGTCGACGTCGATTTCGATGGCGATGTACGTGCCTTCATCAGCATCAAAAAGGCCCCCGCCAAGCACCACAAGGTCGGCGATCCCGACGCCGTCCACCTCAGCGCAATCGCCTTTACCGACGCCACCCACGCCATCGACCTGATGAGCGACGCTAAGAAAACCTTGCGCCAACGCGGGGTCACCACGATCCTCTTTGGAATGGATTCCCGCCATTTCTGGCCCGGAGTCCCTACTGACGTCCCCGCACTTAACAACTTCCTCACCATCGAAGGCTTCGACCTCACTGGCGAGTATTTCGACGTCGAACGCGACATCTCGAACTACCAGCCGCCGCGCCCAATTCCTACCGAAAACGTCGAATTTCGAGTTCTGAACGAAGACGACCGACGGAGCCTTGAACGGTTCTTCGACCGAGAATTCCCCGGCCGCTGGCGCTACGACATGCTGTGGAAGATCGAAAGGGAAGGGAACTACAACGGCCTCGTCGGCCTGTTCCACAAAGGCGAAGTCCACGGCTTCGCCTCCATCCAGGGCCCCGGCACGAACTTCCCCATCGGCGGTGCCGTCTGGCGAAACGACCTCGGCGACAACTGGGGCGCCCTCGGCCCAATAGGAGTCTCGCAACAGGTCCGAGGCGAAGGCTGGGGAGGCGCGCTCCTGTCCGCCGGACTGCTCGAACTCAAAGCCAGAGGCTCGAAGAACTGCATCATTGACTGGACAACGCTGGACGAGTTCTACGGAAAGCACGGCTTCGAGAAGAGCCGAATCTACCGTTCGGCGAAGCTGACGATCTAGGCTTCATAATAGATAGGTGCCCCCCAAATTTCCAGGTTCTATTTCTGCGTCAATGCTCCTCGAAATGGGAAAGTACGTCATCGCCGAGCCTTACCCGTTCGCGGTCGATATCGAAAAGTGCCACGGCATGTATCTGGTTACGGTCGATGGCCAAGAACTCTTCGACTGGGCAGGCTACTACGGCAGCAAACTCATCGCCCACAACCACCCCGGCCTCTACGAACCCGAGTACCTAAAGCGGCTCCAAGTCGCCGCGAACAATAAGATCGCCAACCCCGACTTTCTCACTAAGGAGTGCCTGGATTACTACCGTCTCATCTATAAAAACGCTCCCGAGGTGATGAAGAATCGCGACCTCGAGGTCTACGTCGTCAACTCGGGCGCCGAGGCGGTCGAGAACATGATGAAGTACATGGTTGCCAAGTACAACCAGAAGTGCCTCGTGAAGGGCAAAATGCCCGGGAATCGCCGGTTCATCTACTTCGACCGGGCATTCCACGGACGAACCGTATTTGCCCTTGGCGTCACCGAAACCGTCGACCCCGTTGCAACCAAGGATTTCGTCGGACTTGGCATGGGTGGAAACATCAAGCTCCCGTTTCCGAGCTTCAACTCCGACTGGACAGAGGGCGAAAACATGGCAAACGCCAGCAAGGTGCTCAGCCAACTTGAGAGCATCCTCCAATCGATGTCAGAGGACATCGTCGGCCTAATCATGGAACCCATCCAAGGCGCAGGCGGTAACCGGGTCGCCCTTCCCTCCTTCTTCCGAGGTCTCAGCGAGCTTTGCCACAAATATGGCATCTACCTCGCCTTCGACGAAGTCCAGACCGGACTTGGCCCCACCGGCAAAATGTGGGCGATCGACCACTTCGAACTACCCCACCGCCCCATCGCCGTAGCGAGCGGAAAGAAGTGGGGCAATGGCCTTCTCTACATGGCCGAGAGCCTCGAAGACATCGGCATCCTCGATTCCACGTGGGGCGGAAACACCGCCGACATGGTCCGCGTCTGCCGCGAAGTCGAAATTGTTCAGCAAGAGGACCTGATCCAGCGCGCTGCGAAAAACGGAACCCTCCTCTCCGACGGCTTGAAAAAGGTGATTTCCAAGTACGAGTTCGCCGAAAACGTGCGCGGGATGGGTCTCTACCAAGGCTTTTCGCTAGACACCGATGAGCGTAAAGCAAAGCTCGTCAAAGCCGCCCGAGAACACCACAGCCTCCTCCTCCTCGGCGCAGGAAACCGCTCCATCCGCACCCGCCCGAACCTCTCCGTCACAGCCGAAGACATCGAGAAATTCTTGGGCATGCTCGACCAAAGCTTGGCTCTGGTCGCCTAGAATCCAGGTCTCCCTCGCGGGCGAGGGAGTCTGTGAACGTTAGTGAACAGGCGGGAGTGCGAAGTTACCAATTTGTATTTGCTCGAAACCCACAAAGCGGTAACAAGCCGCCCACTCCCCCGGTTCGCTACGCTTACCGACTCCCTCGCCAGTGAGGGGTATCCGCCTCGAGCTACGTCGCCAACTCCCTCAACCGCGCCAAGCTCCCCTGCCGCGACTTCGGCGAATCCAGACTAAACGACCGCGCATCGCCCAACTCATCCCGAACAAACCCCTGAACCCGTTCAATCTCAGCAAGCAAATCGGAGCTAGACCCCACAAAACTCACCCAAACAATCTCCCGCGCATCAAAGTCATACTCCCAGAGCCCAACAATCCGACCGCGATCCACAATCGCATGCGACGAAAGATCGTTCAAGGAGCCTAGATTAGCAAGCTTGCCCTGCGACAGCACATCCATTCCCGCTTGCTCGGCAGCAATGTGTAACGACAAGTCTCTGCGTAACAAAAACAGTGAATCCAACCCAGATACCAATCGGAAAACCGGGTCGATAGGTTCATTAAACTCACTAAACTTTTCGAATACTGCTGGCCGAGCGAGCATGGCAGTCCCCTCCAGTCCCACCAGCCCCAAACCTTCGACCGCCGAAAAAGCCGCCTTTACGCCGAGTCCGCTAAACCACTGAAAATGGGCTAACGAAGCGAAGCCACACCAACCCCAAAACAGCCGCGCCAAATCTCGAAACGCCTGAGCCTGCGGATAAGACTCATCAACCGCAGGGGCATTCTCAAACAAGCAGTATTTGTAACTCTGGCCATCCAACCGGCCATCCGATGGAATCCGCCGAATCTTCGCCTCCGCCTGCAGCGATAGCAACCCAAGCGAAACATTCGTCGTCTGGCCGATCTTCTTCCCCGCCTCGCCAAAGTTCTTGTACAAGTCCCCCAGCGGCTCCTTCAGGTCGGATGTCCCCAGCGGCCCAGCGGCCAAGGCGCGCAGAATCCCCGCCTTCAAGTCCTCGATTTCCCGATCCGTCACCCCGAGCTTGTTCTTCGCAGTGCGAATCGCTGACTCAGCATTGAACCCCTGACCGCACTTGATTCCCACCTGAAAATGCTCCGCAGGCAAGAGGTATGTACACCCCCGAGCCGATGCAAACTCGTGAATCGCCAGTGATGCAACATCGGCATCCACCGAAGCCCGCGAAGCCCGATTCCGGGCAAACAAAGACAAATACGGATTCGCACCTCCAACTGTCCGCGCCCACCCATGCGACGCCAAAACCGATGCCGAAGATTCCACCGAAAACGAATCCAGACCTTGGTAGGAACTCAAAAACGCCCTTAACCGCGAATCAATCAATGACCTATCTCCCGAAGTTGAAGCCGCCCTCCAAACTCCAAAGTCGGACAAAGGCGAGCAACCCCGACCGCATCATCCCAATCCTCTGCTTGAAAGATGAAGTATCCCGAAGGAGCCACCGGGTCTCCAGTGTAATCAACAACCTCGACCGAATCCCCCGAAAGAAACCGCCCAACTGGCTTCACCGGATCGGCCTGAACAACTCGTTCCTCGATCATCATCGCAAAGTTGCGAATCTTCCCAATCCAGCCCGACTTCTCCTCGTCCGAAAAAGTCTGCCAAACATCGTCGTCCTGCATCAACAAAATGTAAATCGCCATCGTGCCCCAATTATAGATCAGGCGATCGCCCGGTCAAAATCGCCCCAGTCCGGTGCCGCCACTTCTCAAACTGGTAGCCAACCACCCCCAGCGCAAGCATCACCAAGGCCCCAATCTTCGCCAAAGCCGTCATCGGAGTCAGGGCTTCCACCGACCGAAACGGCCCTTTCGATTTCTCGATAAAGCGCGACTCATCTGGCCCAGTTCCCTTCACGAACTCCGTGTCGGGCGCCAAAAGTAGATGCACCGGACTTCCAATAAGTCGTTCTCCTTCTACCACCTGGCACAAAACCCCCTGAGCTTCAATGGTCTGCTGGAATGCATATGAGGACACAAACAGCAGTCCGCCGAACACCGATATCATAATTCCGAGCCAACGCATAATGTAAAAACTTGAAAAATAAGTATAAATAGTTGCCAATTTACATTAAAAACTTGTTAGAATGTCTCAATCGCAATGTTGCGAAGCCGAGCAATGACGCCGTGATCAGAAGAGAAAACTGCTATGTCAAAATCGTCTACGCGCCTTGCGGGCATCCTTAGCCTACCGCTACTCGCGGCTTCGGCTCTTGCCCAAACTCCCGCCCCGCCAACAATCAATGCCGCCGATAGTGCGTGGATGATGATGGCGACGGCTCTCGTCCTCCTCATGACCCCCGCCCTCGCTCTTTTCTACGGCGGCATGGTGCAAAAGAAGAACGTCCTCAACACGATGCTCCTCAGCTTCATGATGATGGGCGTTGTCTCGCTGATCTGGGTGCTCGTCGGCTACTCATTCGCCTTCGGGAAATCCACCAACGGGCTTATCGGCGGAACCGAATACCTACTTGGCAAAAACATCTCGCTCAAGACGCCCTACGGAACTCAAACGATCCCGGCGGCTCTCTTCATGCTATTCCAGATGAAGTTTGCGATCATCACCCCGGCTCTCATCTCTGGCGCAATCGCCGAGCGAGTTCGATTCAAGGCGTACACCCTCTTCATGATCTTCTGGTCGGTTTTGGTCTACACCCCCATCGCCTGCTGGGTCTGGAACGCCGACGGCTGGCTCTTTAAGGCCGGCGCGCTAGACTTCGCGGGTGGGACTGTCGTCCATCTCGCCAGCGGAATTTCCGCGCTCGCCCTTTCCATCTTCCTCGGCAAGCGCAAGTCCGTCGAAGCCAAAGCAAACAACATCCCGTTCGTTCTCCTCGGAGCTGGCCTCCTCTGGTTCGGCTGGTTCGGCTTCAATGCCGGGTCATCGCTCGCCATGAACGACATCGCCGTCAACGCCTTCCTCACCACCCACCTCGCCGCCGCGGCAGGAATGGTGACTTGGATGATTGTTGAAATGATCCGCTCACCAAAAGGCAAGGTCACGGCAATGGGAGCTGCCTGCGGCCTGGTAGCTGGATTGGTTGCCATCACTCCGGCAGCAGGTTACGTCTCTACTCCTTCGTCCATTCTCATCGGTGTTGCCGCGGGCCTAGTCTGCGTCTTCGCCATCGAGCTGAAGCACAAGCTTGGCTACGACGATGCTCTCGATGTCGTGGGTGTGCACGGAGTCGGCGGCACGCTTGGCGCGCTCCTTACGGGTGCATTGGCCGACCCCGCTATCAACAGCGCGGTCGAAGGCTCCCTGAAGGAGGGTCGCGGGCACCTGATGGTGGTCCAACTCCAAGCGATCGGGGCTACTCTGGCCTACGCTGGAATCGGAACCTATGTGCTGGCGATGATCATCAACAAGGTCACCCGCCTCCGAAGCTCGGAAAGCGCCGAAGTAAAGGGTCTAGACCACTCTTATCACGGCGAGCAAGGTTACGTCATTCCTGGTTCGATCCCAACTCCGGCGACGGCAGAGAAGATGATTGAAGAAGCGGTCATCAGCGAACCCGTACTGAAATAGTCGACGATTCTGCCCCAGCGCAAGCCGGGGCAGTTGACTCTCGCTCCCACCTTTGATAGACTGTGCGAGTGGTCGCCATCAGTCTCTTGCTCTCCGCCTTGCCCCAATCTGCCCTAAGGCTCCCTGCGCTGTTTACCGACCACATGGTCGTCCAACGTGGGAAACCGATTAACGTTTGGGGCTGGGATTCGCCGGGACAAAAAGTGACGATCAAGCTTGGGGGGAAATCCGCCACTGCGATCACCGATGCCAACGGAAAGTTTATAGCTTCCCTGCCAAAGCTGAATGCGGGCGGTCCGTTGACGCTTGAAGTTTCTGGATCCGGCTCTAAGGCCGTTAACGACGTGTTGGTTGGCGAAGTCTGGATTTGCTCGGGCCAATCAAACATGGAGTGGCCCATGTCGCTCGCGAATGACCGGTCCCAAGCTAAGACAGAGACCGACCCGAATGTACGGATGTTCACCGTCCCTAAGCTGATTGCTCAGCAGCCAGCTACGGACGTTGTTGGAAGCTGGGTTCAAGCGAAACCGGAGACGATCGACAGCTTCAGTGCCGTCGGCTACGCCTTCGCCCGCAAGCTCTGTCGCGACCTGAAAGTTCCAGTTGGGATGATTCACACGTCCTGGGGCGGCACTCCAGCAGAGGCCTGGACAAACTCAACGTACTTTGCGAATAGCGATCTGCTAAAGCCGATTCTGGCCAGGATGAAGGCAAGCGATGGTTCGGAGGAACAAGCAGCTGCGAACTATCGCACCAAGGTGGCGGCCTATCAGACAAAAGCATTGCCAATCTTCTTCGATACGAGTGATACGGCGTGGACTCAAGCTGGTTTTGACGATTCGAGTTGGGAATCCGCTCCGATGCCGCTTGTGTATCCCACAGACTTTGACGGTGAATACCGTCACCGACGGGTCGTGAATCTCACCGCCCTGCAGGCCACAGGCATCAAGACTCTTGAGCTAGGTCCGATTGATGATTTTGATCAGACTTACGTGAATGGTCAACTGGTGGGCCAGACGGACATGATGACGCCGCAGTTTTGGGCTGCGCCGCGCAAGTATGCCATACCAGCGGGGACTCTGAAAGCAGGAGAGAACATCATCGCTGTCAGATCTTATGACTGGACAGGTGCCGGTGGGTTCTTTGGAACTGACTCTTCCTTCAAACTCGGGGACGTCAGTATTGGCGGAACTTGGAGGTCTACTCAAGGCAAGTCTCACGTCACCATTGATGCAAAGATCACCGGTACTCAACCCCAAATGCCTGAAGGGAAAAACAGCCCGAACTACCCCGCCACGCTTTACAATGGGATGCTAGCCCCGCTGGCGCCCTATTCGGCGAAAGGGTTCATTTGGTATCAGGGTGAATCGAATGCAGGTCGGGCGGTGCAATACACTGCGCTCCTCAACGCCATGATCCAGAACTGGCGCAACGACTTTGGCCAGCCCAAGATGTCGTTCTACATCGCCCAGCTCGCCAACTTCATGGCCCCAAACCCGGCCCAGTTTGACTCTGCATGGGCGGAACTTCGGGATGCACAGGATATTGTTGGGCAGATGGAAGGGAACGGAACCGCGACCATTATTGATATTGGCGATGCGGCGGATATCCACCCACGTAACAAGCGAGACGTTGGGGAAAGACTTGCCAGGATCGCTCTTCGAAAGGATTACGGTAAGAAAATCGAATGGCAGGGCCCCCGTTTCAAGTCTCTTTCCGCGAAGGGCGACGAGATCACTCTGACGTTCGACCATGCCAGCGGTCTCAAAACCGCCGACGCCCAAGAACCCCGATGCTTCGCCATCGCCGGAAGCGACAAGAAATGGAAGTGGGCAATTGGCCGCATCGAAGGCAACAAGGTCATCCTCAATCGAACCAGCGGAGAAACCATGGTTCGCTACGCCTGGCAGGACAACCCGCCCGTCAACCTAGTCAACTCCGACGGCCTCCCTGCAATGCCTTTCCGAACGGATTCATTGCCCCTCACCACCCGCAACAACCGCTAACGGTTGCGCGGGTGGTTCTTAGCCGTACGCTCGTTCCCTCTGCGGTAATTGCCGGTCAGTTTTGCCATCAGCATCTGCTGGTCCTCAGCAGATGCTGGACTGACCTCTGTCAAAAATGCCACAGCCCGCGGCCCCCGAAGAGTCGTTGCGAGGGTATTCCAATGGTAAACCTCAACCTCTCCGCCCGCGGTTTCTTGGTAACGAAAGCCTGTTGGAAGCTTCAAAAAAGCACCCTAAACGGCGCCACCGGCAATCCCGCCGCATTCACCAAATTCCCGCTCGGATTATCCGCCCACAGGTAACGAACCCCTTTCACGTCCCCGGCTACCAAAAGCTGATTCCGTAAAGTCTCCGCCGAAGCCGGGACCCACAAACCGTCCGCGCCCAACACCTCTAAACCCGAAATTGCCACCCCGTCCCGAGTCTTCAGCGACCCATAAACATCCTGAAAAACGATCCGAACATGACCCGCCTCGCGCTTCGCCGAGATCACCGTCGGACAAAACGAAGGCGTCCCCTTCTTATAAACCCTCGACAGCGCAAACCCCGCCAGCCGACGCCCAACCTCGCGCTTCCGTAAAGGGTGTATCGTCTCGGCGTCTCCAAGGTCGATCGAAGGAGCCATCCCCGTCGCCCGAAGCTTCAGAACCGACTCCTGCGCCTCGCGCAGCTCCGCCCACTCCGCCTTCTCCGGCGCAGCCGTCTTCCCAAACCCCGGAAGCTGAACATAGAAAAACGGCAACAAAGGCTCCTTCCACCGCGCCCGCCAATCATTCACCATCGCCGGAAAAAGCTCCCGATACAGCGGAGCCGCCCCCACATTCCCCTCGCCCTGATACCAAAGCACGCCCTTGATTCCATAAGGAATCAGCGGAGCGATCATCCCATGAAACGCCCCACTCGGCGCATTTCGATCCCCCGGCCCCATCGGCCGAACCGGACGCCTCTCACCCTCCGCGACCGGCGGCTCGATCACCAGTTCATTCCGAGTCTTCCAAGTCGTATTGAGGTCCAACGAAGCCCCGCCATCCACCGAAGTCAACTTAATGTCCGGCCCCAGTAGCCCGCCCTCGCCCGAGCGATTCCACACCCGAACAGCCACCACGTTATCTCCCTCGCGCAAAACCCCCGGCCCAACATAGTACGCCCGCGACTTGAACCGCCCAAGCGTCCCTCCAACCTTCAGCCCATTCACATAAGCCGAATCATCGGTTCCGACAAACCCAAGCTCCAACCGCAATCCCTTGCCTCTCCACTCCGGAGGCAACACAAAGTGGTGCCGATACCAAACCGCGCCATCCAAATCGCGCCCTTCAATCTGCTCCCAAGGCGTCGGCAGAGCTACCTCCGACCAAGAGGAATCATCAAACTCTGGGCGGCTCCAACCCTTCCCAAACCCGTCATTCCCCGGGTCCTTCTTCTCGTTGGCGGCATCCCACTGGTTAACCTTCTCCTGCCAGCCAGCCAGACGCTCCTTGTACCCGCCCAAAGACGAGATGTACTCGTCCAGTATCGGGCGAAGCTTGGGGTTAGATTCCAGCGACGACTGGCTCATCCAAGCCTCAATCTTCGTCCCGCCCCAACTGGCCTGAATGATCCCAATGGGAACCTTGACCGTCTTCTGAACCTCCAGTGCAAACGAAGTCGCCACCGCGCTCCACTTGTTCACCGCTTCTTTTCCGCCCACCGTCCAGTTCCCCCGAATTTCTTTCTCCGGCGCGCTCGAAGAGGTTTGTACAACTTTGAAGCATCGAATCTGCGACGTAATGTCCTTGCGAATCTCGGCCGCCTCGCGGCACCGCGAGACTGGCCACTCCATATTGCTCTGCCCCGAAGCAAGCCAAACATCGCCGACCATCACGTCGTTAACAACGACCTGTTGACCCCCCGACCGCATCTTCAGCACGAACGGCCCGCCCGCCACCGCCGGAGGCATCTTGAGTTTCCAAGTCCCTTCGGGCTTCACCAGGGTCTGCGCACGAAACACCCCGAACTCGACTTCGACCGTCGAGCCAGGCACCCCGAGCCCAAAAATCGGCACCGAAATGTTGCGCGGCAACACCATGTGGTCCGTAAAAGGAGCCGCCGGACGCAGGAACACCTGCGTCCCTACAAGTAAATTTGCGAGTATCAGAGCCTTATATTATAGGTCGCTTTCAGAGATCACTAAAGAACTCCCAGATCAAATCATCCGCCCCCGGCAGGCCCTCGTGCCCGAAATCGGGGTAGATCACATGGCTCTTTTTGCAAGTCATCTTGTTATATGCCGCAAAGTAGCTACTCGGCGGAGTGATCGTATCCATCAGCCCTCCAAACAATTTGATCTCTCCCTTGATGCGATGAGCGAGGTGCTGGAGATCGATATAGCCAAGTTTCGTAAAGATTTCCTGCTCTCTTTCGTGGCGAGGATCGCGCATTCGGAAGTAGTACTTCAGCTCGTCGTAGGCATCCTTCGCCAGGTCCATCTCCCAAACCCTCTGGTAGTCGCAGAGGAAAGGATAAACCGGTGCCGCCTTCTTGATCGGCGCAAGCGCCGCGCAAGCCAGCGTCAACGCTCCGCCCTGCGAGCCGCCCATCGCTCCCAACCGGGTTCCGTCGACTTCATCGAAAGACGAAACGACTTTTGCAAGAAGCGCAGTGTCAAGGTACACATTTCGGAAGTACATCTCCTCTGGCGGCCCATCGAGGCCCCTCACGATGTGTCCTCGAAGGGTCATCCCCTCATAGGCACCACCATCCTGCGATTCGCCACCCTGTCCCCGGCAGTCCATCGCCGCCACCGCAAACCCCCGCGCTACCCAGTTCAGCTTGTGCATCCAGTCTCCGGAGTGCATTGAGTAGCCGTGGAACTGGAGCATGCAGGGCACGTTTTTCGCGCCTTTGGGTCGCAGGTACTTTGCATAAACCTCGCCGCCCCGAGTTCCTTTGAAGCGCAACTCAAAACACTCGGCGAAATCAACGCCCATATCCTTGGGGGTCAATACCGGTGCTGTTGCAACTGCCTCCATCTCTGCAAGAGATTCGTTCCAAAACTGTTCGTGGTCGGCAGGCTTGGGGTTGGTTCCGGTGTACGTGAGCAACTCGCTCAGTGGCTTATCGACAAGAGGCATAGGTGATAGAATATCCCCAACATGATTGGCAGATGGATCGGAATTGTTTTTGGATGCACGATGATCGGCCTAGTAGTTGGACTTTTGATCGGCTATTTGATGTCCCTGGTCGCACCCGGGTTTGCAGTTGCCCTAATCGGTGACCATATGGTTGGCATCCCGCCGGTCGAGCTTTGCCTCGGGCTTGGAATGGCGAATGGACCAATTTTAGGATTGATTGGTGGGGTCAGTGTGGTCATCGCGGAATCCATTGTTAAGGCGCGCAAAACCCCAGAGTCCAAGTAAACTCCGTTCCGCGCTGACAGCCGAAAGCTGAAGGCTCAAAGCTCCCCCATGAAACCCCTCGGCAAACTCACCGTCGTCTGCGGCTCAATGTACGCCGGTAAGAGCGAGGAACTTATCCGGTTGGCCCGCCGCTCGCTCTACGCCAAAAAGAAAGTCCAAGTCTTCAAGCCGAGCATCGACGACCGGTATCACCAAACCATGGTCGTCAGCCACATGGGCGTCCAGCACGAGGCGGAAACGGCGGTCAATGTTGCCGAACTGCAGGCCAAAGTCAAAAAGGAAACCCAGGTCCTGCTTATTGAAGAGGTTCAGTTCTTCGAGCCGTCCATCGTCGAATTCTTGGTCCAACAGGCCGACCGAGGCGTCGATGTCATCGTAGCCGGCCTCGACCAGGACTTCCGCCGCCAGCCCTTCGGCCCCATGCCGGCCCTGTTGACCGCCGCCGACGAAGTCATCAAACTCCGCGCAATCTGCATGAAATGCGGAAACCCGGCGTCACACACGTATCGAATGGTCGACGGAAAGCCCGCCCACTGGGACGATCCGATTGTGCTGATTGGTGCTACCGAAAGCTACGAGGCGCGCTGCCGCAACTGCTTCGAAATCCGGAAAGGCAAGAAGAAGTAGCTAACGGATTCGAGACACCACAAATTTGAAACCCGAATACCCGCGTTCGTTGAGCGGAATTGTCGTTTCGCACCGCTCAACAGATGAATCAGCTATTCGAAACCAGTAATCCACTCGCGAATTGATCTGGCCTGCCTTTTCGTTGTTGTAAGTGCGCTCAGCTTTTAGATGGTAGACGCTCCTCCCCTTGATCGACTCCGCTTCCAAAAAAGTCCAACTTGATTCCGTGTTCCCAGTCGGATCTCCTACAGAGTTTCGGTGCTTAAACTCTATTGGCTTCGAGTCAAACGGTGCGAAGAGTAGCTTCAACCATTCTGTTCTATCGGCAGGCGGCCGGTAGTTTAGAGGCCCTCCTCCGCCACCGCTTCCGAAAAGCATCGTCTGAATAAAGACCTCTCGCCCGGATAAAAGTCGCGGATACGGTCCGAAGATGTATCTGACTCCCGACCTCAGTACTGGTCCCTCGAGAACTAGAATGTTGAGTGCGGAGTCGTATCGAAACTCGAGACTGATCGAAATCGCTTCATGTATCTGCCGCATAATTACGGGATTCCAGTGTTTAACTCGCTGTTTTGGACTCGCCGAAATCGAAACGCAGTACTTCAACTCCATCCGCTCCTTCGGAGCGAAGTGGATGTAAGCATCCGGCTTCTGGATCGGCAGAACCCCCAGCATTTATTCCTTCCGAGTTACGGTGATCTTCACCTTGCCGCTCGGAGCTCCTTCGCCCGGAACCAGGTTTTCAGTCTTCAACTCCAGCTTTTCCAGCGAAGCATCCGACGCGCGTACCCACGCCGTCGCAGTCATATCCCCCGACATCCCTTCCTTCGTAAACTTGCCCTCGCAAGTCATCTTCAACGCCTCAACGTCCTCCACCTTCTCGGGACCAACGAACTCAAACTTCGACTTCCCAATCTTCGATTCGTGCTCCCACTTGTGCCCCGCCTTCACTGGGTCAGCCGGGTCCGAGCCATCGAGCAGGTCCAAAAGGGTTGTAATCGGGTCTTCCTCTTCTTCCTCAGCTTTGTCCTCCTTGATCTCGTTGCCGTCTCTATCGTACTTGTGAACCTTGGCGTCCTCGGCATCAATCGCCTGCTCTTCGCCGTTGAACTTGATTGTCCCACCTAGAAGGGTGTCCTCTTCGTCGTACGAACCATCCTCGTTCACCTTCACGATCTTGAAGCGGTTTTTCGACTTCATCTCCATCGTGAACCCCTCGGATTCAAAGTTCACCGCGATCTCATAAACCTTCTCTGACCCTTCCTTATGCTTCTCGCGAAGGTTGTAGGTGGTGTCTTGCAACGGCGCGAAGCCGAGGGCAGCTACAGAAAGGAAGAGAACGGCTTTGGAGGCGAACATGCCATATAGTGTCGTACAGGATCGGCCAAAAGTTTCGCGAAAACTCACTTTTCTTTGGCTGAATAGCTGAATGTGTAGTCCAAGGTCGGCAAAATCTCGCTCGACAAATCGTCCACCGACGTACTCTCGCTTTGTAGCCGTCCGCTGTCGCAGCGGTACCACTGCGTCACCTTCACTGCCCCCTTCATCGGCTCCAGAAAAGCCCCACTCCGCTCAAGCCCAATGCAGTCGATCTTGTCAACCTTCTTGATCGGTAACGTCTTGAAGCTCAAGTCCATGATCTTAGTCCGCCGCCGCCAGCTCTCGCCAACTGCAACCGATTTTCGCTCGATCGGAACATGCAACAGGTCGCGCAGATAGCCCAGCGGATCGTCCTCATAGCTGGTCTTCGCTTCCTCGTACTGAAACTCCTGGCCGTTCCCGTTCAAATAGAAATTCCAAGTCTGCCCCTTGGGGTCCTCAGTCTCCTGCTTCTCGCCGCTTCGAGTTTCCTCCACCGTGCCACCAATGCACTCAACCTCGATGTGCTGAACTCCGTGGTCGTCAATCCCTAGCACCTTCTGCAAACAACGCTCTTCACTTCGCAGGTACTGAAGATCCGTTTTCAGAATCTCAACGGTATCAAACCGCCACACCTCATCTTCCTTCATCGGACATCCAATCCGAAATGTGGATTGACCCAAAATCAGCGCCGCTAGAATCATGTACCTAAGATAACAAAAAAGGGCGGCAATTGCCGCCCTTTTCGTGCTTGATTCGTAAAAGTTTACTTTTCTCGAACGACGACGAAGTTTCCGGTAATCGGCTCTGGTGCGCCAGCCATTGGCACGTTCGAATACTTCATCTCAGACTTGATGAGCTGGGAATCAGCTTTCGAGAACCAGGTTTTGCCCTCGATCGAGGCAGGGGTTCCACCGCTAGTCTCAGAAACCTTGGACTTAATGACGATCGCATCAACACCGTCCACCGTTTCCTCGGCAACAACTTCGTAGCTGGTCTTCATATCCTCGGTCCCCTTGTCGGCGTTTTTCTTGATTTCGCCGCCCCACTTTGAACCAACCTTTACCGCTGTCTTAGGGAAGTCCCAAACGTTCAACGCAGCCAGTCGATAGGCCTCTGGTCCGATATCATCCCCGCGAATCTCTTTCACGCTACCGTCGGCATTGTGTACAACAACGCTGCCAGGAGACTCCGGAATGTCCATCTCTTGGCCCCCAAGATTGATCTTGCCGCTGGTAGTTTTGTCTTCGACAGTGTAAGAACCGTCTTCGCCAACTTCCTTGACAGTTGTTTGACTGTGGAGCTCTGCAGTCACATCGGTGCCCATGATCTGGAGGCTCCCCTTGATCATCAGCTTCAGAACGTCGCCCTTCTTAGGCGTATATTTCAGCACCACGCCATCCTGGGTGGCGAGGGCGACTGATGCGAGGAGCATCATTGCGATACCGGCAGATTTAATTGCTTTCATGGTTACGGCTCTAGTTTAGCGTGTTTGCGCTCTTTTCAGATATGTATACGCACAACTCTTAACCCGGTTGCGCCCATACTCTTAGGCTAGGTCAAAAGGCCAAGAGTTCCGTCCATGCAACCCAAACTCGTCACCTTCGACTGCGCAAACACACTCATCTGGACGGACTGGCAACCGCACACCTTCGCCGTCCGATGCGCGGGAATCGCGGGTCTTGTCCTACCGGAAGGTGCAGCCGAGAAGTACATGGAGATTTTCGCCCCTAAGCTCCCCGAGTTCTGGCGGGTGAACCAGAAACGCGACTTCCTGGCTTGGCGAGAGTTTTGGGTTCAACAGGTCGCAGATTGGCTCGAAGCGCTGGGGATCGAGGGCCCAGATCCCCTAGATCTCCATCTGATCGGCGAGAAAGAAATCTTCCGCCCCCCATCCCAAACTTTTAAGCTCTTCGACGACGCCCTCCCCGCCGTCAGGAGCCTCCAAGAAAAAGGCATCAAAGTCGCCGTCCTGAGCAATTGGGACCATTCCCTCCACCAGTGCCTCGAGGGGCACGGCCTTGGCTACGAATTCGACGCCGTCTTCGCCTCGCTGGAGCATGGCGTCGAAAAGCCCGACCCAAAGTTCTTTCAGCTTGCTTTGGATCATTTTGGGGTCACCGCAAGCGAATGCTTCCATGTTGGCGATGACCTCACAGACGACTACAACGGTGCCCGCGCCGCAGGAATCCCCACCGCCCTACTCGACCGAGAAGGGAACTCAACTGTGGAGTACGCGATCGCCAGCCTGAACCAGCTCGAGGAGGCGTCCACCTGGTTCGACTGAGCGATTTCGACTACCACCTCCCCGAGGAACTGATTGCCCAGACCCCCCTCGCCGACCGATCCGCCTCGCGGCTCTTGCACCTCGACAAGCAAACCGGCGAGGTGAAGCACCTCCAGTTCCGAGACTCCATCGACCTCCTGTGCGAAGGCGACGTCCTCGTCCTCAACAACACTCGAGTCAACGCATGGCGGTTCATCGGCGATAAGTCGACCGGAGCAAAGATCGAAATCCTCGTCCTAAAAGAGCTGGAACCCGGCGTCTACGAGTGCCTCGTCAAACCCGCCAAACGCCTCAAACTCAACGATCCCATCAAGATCAGTGATGAACTCCATGCCGAGCTTGTCGGCCTAAGCGACGAAGCCATCCGCCACATCCGCTTCTCATCAGCGGGAAACCTCTACGAGGCAATGAACGAAGCAGGAAATGTTCCCCTCCCCCCCTACATCACCGAAACCCTCAGCGACAAAGAACGCTACCAAACCGTCGTCGCCCAACACCCCGGTTCCGCCGCCGCCCCCACCGCCGGGCTCCATTTCAATCCCGAAATCCTCGCCCAACTCGAAGAGAAAGGCGTTCAAATCGCCCAAGTCACCCTCCACGTCGGAATCGACACCTTCCGCCCCATCCAAACCGACGACATCACCCACCACCAAATGCACGGCGAAACCTGCGAAATCTCCGACGAAACCGCAAAAACGATCAACGAAAGAAAGGGCCGTCTCATCGCCGTCGGCACCACCTCCGTCCGAACCCTCGAATCCTTCGCCAGCGCGAACGGGCTGATCGAACCTGGCCGCAAGGAATCCAAAATCTTCATCACTCCGGGCTACAGGTTCCGAGCCATCGACGGAATGTTCACCAACTTCCACCTCCCCAAAACCACCATGCTCCTCATGATCTCCGCCCTCGCCGGACGCAAAAATGTCCTGAGTGCCTACGAGCAAGCCGTCCAAAACCGCTATCGATTCCTCAGCTTCGGCGACTCGATGCTCATCATCTAGGTTCAAACAGAAAGAAAATCGCGTCGGGAATAAGAATTTTGCTCAAAATATATTCCGAACGAAGAATAACCATACTATAATGGAACTAAGCCGAAAAGGATCAGTCCAACAACTGGCCCTACAAGGTCAAAAGCAATCATCGAACGATTGATATTTTCACTGAGGAAAATTCATGTACAACAACAAACGAGCATTCACCCTGATTGAGCTCCTCGTCGTCATCGCAATCATCGCGATTCTCGCGGCAATCCTTTTCCCTGTCTTTGCGCAAGCAAAACTCGCGGCTAAGAAGGCTTCGGACCTCTCTAACCTAAAGCAACAGGCAACCTCCGCAATCATGTACCAAACGGATAATGACGACGTAAGCGTCGCCCAATTCCGCGACGCCGCCGGCTGGCTCTACTGGTACGCCGGTTCCGGAAAAAACCTTGGATTCATGGACCCGACCGAGGGGAACAACTGGAGCCGAGAGACAATGCCATACATGAAGAACCTCGACATCTTCAAGAACCCAGCGGCACCTAATGATCCAGATCCGAACTACGGCTACCGAAACGTTGCTGGTGCCGGAAACGGTAGCTATGCTGCGAACGGAAACGTGCTCGGGATCAGCCAAACCAGTTATTCCGATCCTGCCAACACCATCTACTTGGTGGATAAAGCAACCACGACTCGAGAGTCGATCGTTCAGCCGACTCCGCTCTACCCGCTTGGCTCCCCGCTCATCGCGAACGGAATCGACATCAACTGGGTCGGAATTAGCTTTGGCTCAAAGTCAAACTATGCATACTGCGACGGGCACGCGAAGAACGCGGACCGACGTGGAATCCAGTTCCGCAACTACGGCATCAAGGGAACGGTTCACTGCTACCGACCAGCTTGTATCGACGTACCCAACACCACTGGTATGAATAATCCGGCAACGAACGGCAACTTCTGGGATACCTGGGGCGAAGTCGACGTTTCAGGCATCTAATCTCGTCTGACATCCTGAACCCCGAAGACTTCGGGGTTCAGTCACAACCAAACTACGAAAACATTGAAGACAAACAAATCTTTCATTCTTCTCGGTCTCCTGGCCCTCATCGGCTTGGCATTCTTAACCGGATGCAGCGGCGGAGGCGATGCCAATGAAATGGCTCCCCTTTCGGATCAGGAATTGTTGAATCGCGGCAAAGCGGGACACGATGCAGCAGCTGGCGGAGCACCCGCAGGCGGCGGAACTCCTCCTGGGCAACCCCAAACCACAGGCCTCCCTTCTGGAGCGCCCCCGCCCTCGATGCCAAAGCGCTGATCAAACGCAGTGCAATGGTCACGCGCCTGCCAGATTCCTGGTAGGCGCGTCGTTGTTTCCCGAACAAGTAATCTAACCAAAAATGCTCCTGCTCGCCCTGACCGCAATGCTCCAAAAGCCAAACATCCAAGTCGTCCAGCCCTTCCCGCTCAGTGCCGTCCGAGTTTTTGGAATGCAAGAACAGCGGCAGCAGGTTGACCTCAAGTATCTCAAGTCCCTCGATCCCATTCGGCTGATGCACGGCTTCTACGTCAACGCCGGACTTCAACCGCCGAAGCCCCGCTACGACGGCTGGGAGGCGATGGGAATCGAAGGTCACTCCCTTGGCCACTACCTTTCAGCGTGTGCTTTGATGTTTGCCGCAACCGGAGATCCAGCGATGAAGCAAGCAGTGGAGCGAACCGTCGAAGAACTGAGCCGGTGTCAAAACGCCGCCAAAACCGGTTTCCTCGGCGGAATGCCGGATGCGAAAAGAATCTTTGCCGAACTTAAAAAGCGAGACATCCGTAGTCAAGGCTTCGACCTCAATGGCAACTGGGTGCCATGGTATAACATCCACAAAGCCCTCGCCGGACTCCTTGATGCCTACCATCAAATGGGGAACAAATTGGCGCTCGAGATCCTGATCAAGAACGCCGAGTGGATCCAAGACCTGACTAAGGACTTCACGGAAGACGACTGGCAAAAAATGCTCGCCTGCGAGCACGGGGGCATGAACGAATCTCTCGCCGATCTCTATTCGATAACCAAAAACCCACTCCACCTGAATCTTGCTGACAAATTCCACCACAGAGCCATCCTCGACCCGCTCGAAAAAGGCGACCGCAAGCTTGCCGGGAAGCACGGCAACACCCAGATTCCCAAAATCCTAGGCACCGCCCGCCTCTACGAAACCACCGGAGACAAGAAGTTCGAAGCCATCTCGAAGAATTTCTGGAATGAAGTGGTCGAGGACCACACCTATGCGATGGGAGGTCACGGCCTCGGCGAGCACTTTGGCCCCGCTGGCAAGCTCAGCGACCGCCTCGGCACCACCAACGCCGAAACCTGCAACACCTACAACATGCTCAAGTTGACCGATCACCTGTTCCAGTGGTCGCCCTCAACCCGCCTCGGGGACTTCTACGAGCAAGCGCAGCTCAACCATATCCTGACCAGCGAGGACCTCGAAACCGCCGGAGTCACCTACTTCGTCCCCCTCAAGGCCGGAGCGAAGAAGACCTACAGCGACCCGGCCGACGACTTCACCTGCTGCCGAGGCACCGGAATGGAGAACCACGCCAAGTACGGCGAAGCGATCTACTATCACAAGGGCAACGAACTCTGGGTGAACCAGTACACGCCATCCCACCTGACCTGGAAGGAGCAAGGAGCTACGATAACGCTCATCACGGACTACCCGAACTCCGACACCGTCACGGTTCAAATTGACGCGAAAAAGCCGACGAAGCTCAAGTTGAACTTTCGGACACCCGGTTGGGCGGCGAAAGGAATGTCGCTGAGCTTTGGCGGAGAAAAGGTCACTGCAAAGTCTGGGGAATGGCTTACCTACGATCGCGAATTCAGGGGCCTTCAGTCCATCGAACTCAAAATTCCAATGTCCCTCCGGACCGTCCCCATGCCCGACAACGCCAATCGAGTTGCCCTCATGTACGGCCCGACTCTAATCGTCGCCGAGTGGGGCTCAACTGAAGAGCAAAAAGGCGAACGATCGCCCGTGTTCATCCGCGACGATCAGCCAGTCGAAAAGTGGCTCAAAAAAACCGGACCCCGAACCTGGCACTCCGTCGGAAATCTGCTCCCCACCGACCTCGCGTTCCGACCCTTCTTCGACATCCAGCACGAGCGGTACAGCGCGTACCTCGACGTCTTCACCCACCAAGATTGGGAAAACCGCGAGGCGGAATTCCGTAAGCTAGAAGCCGAAGAAGCTGCCCTCAATGCCCGAACCCTCGACTGGTTCCAACCCGGCGAAATGCAAGCCGAACGCGACCACAACGTCCAAAGCGAGTTCAGCGGCCCAGCCGAATGGCAAGGCAGAAAGTGCCGCCACGCCTGGAACGGCGGCTGGTTCTCATTCGACATCAAGGTCGACCCGACCAAGACCCAAGACGTCGTCTTCACCTACTGGGGCGGCGACCGCCGTACCTTCGACGTCCTCCTCGACGGCGAACTTTGGGAAACCCACAAAGGCACCGGCCAACCCGCCGAGAAGTTCTTCGACAAGACCCTCAAGCTTACCCCGGAAATGCTGAAAGGCAAGTCGAAAGTGACCATCAAAGTCCAAGCCGAAAAGCCCAACGGCTGGGCCGGTGGGCTTTTCGGAGTTCGGGTTTTGAAGGGTTCCTAGTTCCCCTCTCCGCCCCAGGGGGGAGAGGAGGCAGGGGGTGAGGTGGGCTTTAGGAACCAGTTGTCTACAAGCGTAGCTAGCCTAGCCTAAATGTCCCGGCATATATCGACATCGGAGGTAACTTGACCGTCGCCACGCCACCGCAAACCGACGCATCAAACTCCACAGCGGTAATCGTATTCGGCGAATCAAACGTATTCGCCGCCTTCGGATCCGTTCCGCTCACCAACTCCCCGTTCAAACAACCAACAACCGTCCGATCGCCCACCCGAACTGTCACTTCGTGCGAAGAGGCCAAGTCGCGATTCATCAAGAACACGCTCAGCTCATCGCCATTCAAAATCGCGCTCGAATCAATGTAAGTCGCATCTCCAAAATCCTCCGATGCATACGAGGGCCCATCCAATTGAACTTGCAAGGCGATCCCTTCTCGTCGCTTCGCCATCATCTCAATCGGATAGAAAATGGTCTGATAAACCATCTCATCACCACGGGTTAGAAGCGGCGCGATCACGTTTACGATCTGAGCGATGTTCGCGATCTTCACAGAGTCCGCGTGCCGGATAAAGCTATTGAGGAAGCCAGCCGCAATGAGTGCATCTTCCAGGTTGTACTCCTCTTCCAACAGGTGCGGAGCAAATGTCCCGCCGCCGTCGTTGTGAATTCCATCGCGGACACGATACCAAACATTCCACTCGTCAAAGCTCAGTTTGACGGGCTTCTTGAGCCGCTTGGTATGGGCAACCGACTTACAAACCGAGTCCATCGCTTCAATCTGTTCGTCAATCGAATTAGTGACGGCCAAGTAGTTGGGAATGTCGTCCTTCCAGTTCCCAACGTAGCGGTGAAGCGAGATATATTCAACATCATTTTTACAATGTTCCAACACCTTGCGATCCCACTCTAGATAGGTTGGCAAGTCAATGGCACAGGACCCGCAAACCACGAGCTCGACGGATGGGTCAACCATCTTCATCATCCGTGCGGTTTGTTGAGCTTGAATGGCGTAGGTCTCGGCAGGGACGTGCCCAATCTGCCAGGGCCCATCCATTTCGTTTCCAAGACACCACAGCTTGACATCAAACGGATCGGCATACCCGTGCTCTTCTCGCCGAGCGGCGTACTTTGATGGCCCTTTTATGTTGCAATACTCCAGCCAGTTGCGCGCTTCCTCTGGAGTTCCGGTTCCAAGGTTCACCGCCATCATCGGGGTCCAGTCCATCCGCTTCGAAAGCTCCAAAAACTCGTTAGGGCCGAACTGATTTGACTCTAAAGACTGCCAAGCAAGGTCTCGAGTGACTGGTCGATTCTCGCGTGGACCGACTGCATCTTCCCAGTGGTAGCCACTCACAAAGTTTCCGCCAGGGTAGCGCATGGCGGTGAATCGAAGCCGCTTGAGTGCCCCGAGAACGTCCGTTCGGCAGCCGTGCTCGTCCGCGTGCTTCGACGTCGGCTCATAAACCCCTTCATAAACCGCCCTCCCAAGGTGCTCTAAGAAGCCACCAAACACGCGAGGGTCGACCTCGCCAACTTTGAAAGATGTGTGCAAATGAAGTGTGCTTGTTTTCATTGAATCGATTTCAGTCCTTGAGGCCGGACGACGCCATACTTTCGACAATCTGCCGTTGAAAAACGAGAAAAACGATGAGAAGCGGAACGGAAGCTAGAACGCTGGTCGCCAGAGTCCGACCGTACTCAGTGTAGTACGAAGCCTGGTACATGGCGATCCCGACTGGGAGCGTATAGTTACGCACCGAGTCCATGTAAACCAGCGGCGAAACGTAATCGTTCCACGACCCAATGAAGGTCAGAACCCCAAGCGTTGCCAGCGCCGGAGCGCACAGCGGAAGGGTCACGTTCGAAAACACCTGAGCCGGCGAACAGCCATCAATCAAAGCCGCTTCCTCCACAGCCGAAGGCACAGCCCGCATGAACTGGGACAGCATGAACACGCCAAATCCGCCTGCCGTAGCCGGAACGATCAGCGCCGCCGGAGTATCCAGCCAATGCAATTTGCTCAGAATGAAGTACACCGGAACCAAGAACAGCTGCCCTGGAACCATCATCGAAAAAACGACTGCCCCAAGAAACGCTCCGCCACCCTTAACCTTGAGCCTTGTGATCGCAAACGCCGCCATCGAAGACAACGTGAGTACCAGCAGAGTAACCGATGACGAAACAAAGACACTGTTAAGCAACCACCGCCCGAACGGAGCTTCTTCCGACCACTCTAGGACATTCCGATAGTTCTCGGTAGTCCAGATCTTAGGCACCACCGAGGCCGGATTGAGCACTTCGCCTTCGGCCTTAAACGAGGTGAAGAACATCATCACAATCGGGAAGATGAACGCGAACGCTATAAGCATCATCACAACCCAAAGGAGCTTTTTCACGCCGAAGAATTCCTCCTCATCGCCACAAACTGGATGATGCCAAACACCATGATCACCGCCGTCAGCATCCAGCTAATTGCCGCCGCGTAGCCCAGCCGGTACTGCTGGAACGCGATCTCGTAGATGTACTGCACCGTCCCCCGAGTCGATAGCTCCGGCCCGCCCTGAGTCAAGAGCGAAGCCTGCGGGAACATCTGAAACGCCCCTATCGTGTTCGTCAAAACCGTGAACAGCAAAACCGGCTTGATCAACGGCATCGTGATCTTCGAGAACGTCTTCCAAGGCCCCGCGCCATCAAGCGCCGCCGCCTCGTGATACATCGTCGGAATCTGTTGAAGCGATGCCAAAAGGATCACCGCCGTCCCCCCGCTCAGCCACCATAGCGACATCAATACGATGCTCGGCATCGCCAGCGACTTCTCGCTCAGCCACGGAACCGCCGTACCGCCAAACTGCTTGATCACCCAGTTAAAGAACCCAAATTCGAGGTTGTAAAAGAACTGCCAGAGAATCGCCGTGACCGCAATCGTAAAGATTCCCGGCAAGAAGATCATGCCTCGGAATAGGTTTCGCCCGCGCTTCACCGCATTCAGCCCCACCGCCATCGCCAGCGACAAAACAAGAAGTGAAGGAACGAACAGAAGCACGTAACGCGCGGTCGCAGTCATCGCCTGCTTCACATAATCGTCCTTCCAAGCGTCGGTGAAATTCTGAGTCCCCACAAACTTGATCTGCTCAGTTGCTGTCAGGTCAAACTGCATCACCGAAAGCACCAAAGCAACGATGATTGGTAATACCAAGAAGATCAAAAACGAGAGCGCATAGGGAGCCAAAAACAGGTAGCCAGTCATTTGCTGCCGTTTCTTCCATGTCATGGCACCACCACCGTCTTGTGCTGCTCCGCATCCCGATCCATTGCTTTCTGAGTGTTCTCATCCGCGATCTTGAGGGCTTCCTTCGCCGTCGCCCGCCCCCGGATCACCTTTTCAACCGCGAGATTGATCTCAATCCCCATCTCGAACAAAACCGGAATGCGCGGGAAGTACATCATCGTCGGAATCTGCTCCGCAAACGCTGACTGAACCTGCATTTTCTTAAACTCGGGCGTTTCTCGCACCGACCGCCGCGCTGGAACCTGGCCAGCTCCTGCCCAGCGAAGCGAATTCGCAGATAAATACTTCACAAACCGCTCCGAAGCCTCCAGCTGCTGGGCACCCATCCCGGGCCGAAAACAGAGGGTATGTGAGTCAGCCAAGGTTCCCGCGTGCTTCCCCAGCACCGGAATCGGAGCCCCGACGTAATTCATCCCCTCTAGCCGCAACAGGTCTCCCAACATGTAGATGCCGTCCCAGACCATCCCCACTTTCTCCTGCCGATACCCAACCCAACCGAGCTGGTTGTCCGGCGGCGGAATCAGATCAAACTTGCTGTGGAGCGACCCCAAAAACTCCAAGGCCTCGATATTTCCTGAGCAATCCAGATCCACCTTTCCATCCGCCCCGATGTAGTGCCCGTCGAACTGCGGAATCAGCGACATGAAGTTGTTCTGCCAAGCGGTTAGCGCGTACCCAAACGTCTCCTTAGACTTCATCACCCTCGCCGCCCGCAAGAACTCTTCGCGATTCCTCGGCGGCTCTTTCAGCCCAGCGGAGGACAGCATGTCCCGGTTCAAAAACATCCCCTGCGGGTGGATATCAAGCGGCACGCAATACCGCTTCCCCTCAAACTTGGTCTGCTCAACCACATATGGATCAAAATCATCTGGCGGAATCGCGCCCTCAAAAAGCGAGTCCATCGTCGCTAAAACTCCCGCCCTTTGCATTCGGGTCAGAGCCGATGCATGGATGACAAACACGTCTGGCCCCCGCCCATCCAGCCCAGAAACCATCACCTTGTTGTAGTAAAGCGCCCAAGGGATCCGCTGCATCGTCACTTCGACATCCGGATTCTCACGGTTGAAGTCCCGAATCATCTCCAACATCACCCGCCCATCCGGACCCGTAAATCCGTTCCAAAACGTGATCGGTGTCTTCTTTACACCTAACGAGGAGCAAGAAAAATCGCCCCGCACAACCGAAAGCCCGAGGCAAAGCCCCAAAAGCAATCCGATTCCCGTGCGAGCCGTCATTGTCCTAGTCTCCCAGCCGATATCCGCGTACTACCCACCCGGTTCCGGTACGCCCAACGTAGTAATTCCCCGAGTAACGCAATGTCACCTTGTCCTCAAAAAAACTCTTTGGATCGTCTCGCTTGGGCCACATCAGACTAAGGTTCTCGCCGTCAAGCTTCCATTTTCCTTTACGCTCGCCGCTCCGAAACTCGCCTTTGGGCAAAAACTCAACCTCGTCTACATTCCCAAAGTCCGCCTGGTGAGCCCACCTTCCGCCAAACTTCTTCTGCTCCTTAAGCGGAGTCACCGCCAAGTGATCCAACGGCAAGCCTGGCAACGGCCAGCCATCTTCACCCCAAAACATCTCCCGAACCTGAACCCGGGGCAGGCCCCACTTCCCGTCGTTCCAATATTTCCGACCATCGTAATAGTGGTAACTGGTGAGCCACCGCCCTTTCGAGTCTCGCAGAACCTCGTTATGCCCGGGCGAAAACATCGGGGGCGACGTTTTGAGCAAACTCACATGACCACCCTCGGTCATTGGCTTGCCTTCAGCATCCACAAACGGCCCCGTCGGCTCCTTCGATCTGCCCACCATCATCTGATAAGTGCTCCGAACCCCCTGCGCAGCCAGGCCGTAGGATACAAACAAGTAGTACCAACCATCCTTATACAAAGCGCAGGACCCTTCAAGCGCATTCTCGCGTGATGAAGTGTTTCGCGCAACCTGAAACGGCGGCTTCCCGGTTGGATCAAGCAACTTGCCCGTCTCTGGGTTCAGCTCAACGCAATAAATCCCGGCAAAGTAGCTTCCAAAGAACATCCAGTGTCGCTTGGCTTGGTCGATCAAGATATCGGCATCGATGCAATTGTAGAAGTTTCGATCTTTGCGGCTATCGATAACCTCGCCATGATCCACCCACCCCTCAGTCGGCTTCTCCGGATCAAACTTGTCGTTCTCGAGGAACCCAATGACTGAGTCATTACCCCCGAAGAACCGA
Organism: Fimbriimonas sp.; assembly: GCA_965248555.1. Lineage (GTDB taxonomy): Bacteria > Armatimonadota > Fimbriimonadia > Fimbriimonadales > Fimbriimonadaceae > Fimbriimonas. Next base: position 116,999 of record CBDFJP010000003.1, read on the forward strand.
CTCGCGCAGTAATAGACGCGAACCTTCTTGCCGTAAACAACAATGTCGGGAGCCCAAACCGAACGGTGCTCAGGTACGCGCTTCCGAAGCCATTCCGGGTTCTCTTTCAGCACCGGACCATGAAACTTCCAAGTCTTGAAATCCTTCGTGGTCTTCACCACCCCCATCCCCTGCCCACTAGTTGAAATCGAGACGTACGTCCCGTTAAACTCCAGCACCGCTGGATCGTGGGTGTGCTCTGATCCCTCGGCAAACGCGCCATCGCCAGGAAAAGCTGACCAGTCCGAAGTCATCATCGCCGCCACCACCGCAAAAGTTCCGAGCATCGTTGCACCGCAAACACCATCAAGCTATGTAAATATAGCTCAATCGGAATAAGTATAGCGGGTGATTAAGCGAATGGGAACACTTTCTTCGCTGGCGGAATGTCGCCGCCCCGCGAAGAGTGGTGAATCTTGAAGACAATATCCGCTTCAAAAGATCCAAACCCTTTACCGAACAGCGAAAAGCCGCCCTGGTTCTCCGCTTCCGGCTTCACCCCCAGCCGAACCTTCGTCGCCTGCCAAGGCTGAACGTTGATCGACGATATCGTCACATCGCTCAGCTTCTCGCCATCCACAAACGCCCCGCTCGGCCCGACGCTGAAGGTCTTGAAGTACCCGTGCTGGTTCATGTAATCCTGCCACCAAGGCGGGTTCAATCGACCACGTTCCCCACCGGGATCACCCGGCGAAACCCAAGTGCCGATCTCAACATCATTGATCCAAATCGTAATGTCACTGGGATAGTCGTTGGCATAACCTGGAGCCTCCGAGCTGACTTCCATAGCCAGCTCGACCGAGTCAATGACCGTAGAAAACGGCAACGAATTTGGAAACACATACTCTACAAACCCGCCACCAGCCCACAGAATCTCAGCCTTTGCACGATCCGGAAAACTAAAGGCCAATGGGTCATCAATCACCCCAATCATCCGATCCCGAGTCGCCAACCCACATGTCGGCAAAGGTTCGATCTGGGTGTACATCCCCACCGGAACTTCGACTTCGACAACGTAATCCTTTTCCTTCCCCTTTCCGCCGAGGTCCACTACAATGCGATCATGAAGCCGCCGGCACCTCTTCTGCATCCCCTGAACTCCGCTAGTGTAATCACTCACAACCAGCCCGGCCTCCTCTAATGTCTGCACGTGCTTCGTAATGCTCGGCTGAGCAAGACCAAGAGCCGCCGAAAGCTCGTTGATATTCATCTCACCCTCGGCCAAAAGCTCCAAAATTCGAATCCGAGACTCCGAGGAGAGGGCGCGGAAAATTGCCGCACTTTCATTTGCACCCAGATCTCGAAGGTTCAGTGCCATATCTTTGTAAGCATCTTACACCCCCAACACGGAAATTACATTCACCACAGCAACAACGGGGGAATATTCTCTGGTGAGAATATTTATAATGTCTCAGCGCGATTTATCGGAGCATCAGTCCGACCAAATCGTGCAAAATAATCACATTCACCATGAAAAGAGTCACGCTAGGCGTCATCATCGGCAACCGAGGGTTCTTCCCAACCCACCTGTGCGAAAGCGGACGAAAAACGATCCTTGATGTCCTTGAGCAAGAGGGAATCGATGTCGTAATCCTCCCCGAAACTGCCTCTCCAGCTGGTTCAATCGAATCCCTAGCCGAAGCCCAAGCCTGCGCCGACCTCTTCCGTGCAAATCGAGACAAGATCGACGGCGTTCTGGTCACCCTCCCCAACTTTGGCGACGAGCGAGCCATCGCCAACGCCCTCCGCTTTGCCGATCTCAACGTCCCCGTCCTCATCCACGCCTTCGCCGACGACGCCAAGCGAATGACCATCGCCGACCGCCGCGACAGCTTCTGCGGCAAAATGTCCGCCTGCAACAACCTTCGTCAATACGGCATCAAATACAGCCTCACTGATCTCCACACTGTTGACCCAACCAGCGCATCCTTCCGCGCCGACCTCCAAAAGTTCGCTGCCACCTGCCGCGTCACCAAAGGCCTCCGACGAGCGCGCATTGGTGCCATCGGCGCCCGCCCCGGTGCGTTCAACACCGTCCGCTACAGCGAAAAGCTGTTCGAGCAAGCTGGTATCACCGTCGAAACCCTCGACCTTTCCGAGGTTCTCGGGTGGGCCAACAAGCTTTCATCAACAGACGCGAAGGTCAAACAGAAGCTCGAAAAGATTCAGGCTTACACCAAAACTGAAGGCATCCCCGTCGAGAGTCTCGACAAAATGGCCCGCCTCGGAACCGCAATCGACACCTGGGCGACCGACAACCGAATTGACGCAACCGCTATCCAGTGCTGGACCTCGCTCGAAGAGTTCTACGGAATCGTGCCATGCACCCTGATGTCCATGATGTCCGACTCGCTCAAGGCCTCCGCCTGCGAAACCGACGTCGCTGGAACCGTCTCCATGTACGCCCTCCAACTCGCTTCGCAGACCCCGTCCGCCCTGCTCGACTGGAACAACAACTACGGCGGCGACCCCGATAAGTGCGTGGTCTTCCACTGCTCCAACCTCCCCAATTCCGTCTTTGCCGAACAAAAGATGGACTACCAGGAGATCATTGCTGGAACCGTCGGAAAAGACAATACTTACGGCACCATCGTCGGCCGAATGAAGAACGGCCCCTTCACCTTCTGCCGAGTCTCGACCGATGACTACAGCGGCGAAATCGTCGCGTACCTTGGCGAAGGAAAGCTCACCAACGACAACCTCATCACCTTCGGAGGCTTCGGTGTCGCCGAGATTCCGAACATGCAGAATCTCCTCAAGTTCATTTGCGAGAACGGCTTTGAGCACCACGTCGCCTTCAACCTCTCAGAGGTCGCCGGTGCCGTCGAAGAAGCCATGAGCAACTACCTCGGCTGGGCAACCTACCGCCACCGCTAAACTAATCCCGGCGAATCGCCGGGGATTGAGCTTATGAGCACCAAATACACCATCGGCGTCGACTACGGAACAAACTCGGTCAGAGCCCTCATCGTTGACATCAGCAATGGCGACGAAGTCGGCACCGGAGTCTGGGACTACGAAACTGGCGATGCCGGTGTCCACCTCGACCCCAGCGACGTCCACCTAGCCCGCCAAAACCCAGCGGACTACCAAAAAGGCTTCTACGAGTCCGTAAAAGCCGCCCTCGAGGACACAAAGGGAATCGACAAATCCCAGATCATCGGCATCGGCGTCGACACCACCGGCTCAACCCCTCTACCGATCGATGCCGAAGGCGTCGCCCTGGCCCTCAAACCCGAGTTCAAAGGCAACCTCCACGCCATGGCGTGGCTCTGGAAGGACCACACCGGCTACGCCGAAGCCGCCGAAATCACCGATAAAGCCGCTAACTACCCCTACCTAGCCAAGTGCGGCGGAACTTACTCCTCCGAGTGGTTCTGGTCAAAAATCCTGCGATGTAAGCGCGTCGCGCCCGAAGTATTCGCCGCCGCTGAGTCCTGGGTCGAACTGCAAGACTACGTTCCTGCATGGTTAGTCGGCAAATCCAAACCCGCTGACATCCCACGAGGAATCTGCGCCGCCGGCCACAAGGCGATGTACCACGAAGACTGGAGCGGCTTACCCTCAGAAGAGTTTCTCGCCTCCCTTGACCCCGCTTTGGCCAAGCTGAGGAACCGCCTCTACACCCGAACCCGCACGTCGGACCAACCTGCCGGAACTCTCCAACCCGAACACGCCCAAGAGCTTGGCCTTCCAGAAGGAATCACCGTTGCCGTCGGAGCGTTTGACGCCCACCTTGGAGCCGTCGGCTCCGGAGTCAAGCCGGGAACCATCGTCAAGATCATGGGCACAAGCACCTGCGACATCATGATCGGCGACGCCTTCACCCCCGACATCAAGGGCGTCTGCGGAGTCGTCCCCGGTTCCGTCGTTCCTGGCTACATGGGCATCGAAGCCGGCCAAAGCGCCGTCGGAGACCTCTTCAACTGGCTGGTCAATCACTTTGGCAGCGACCACGCGACCCTCAATGAAGAGGCCCTCAAGCTCAAACCGGGCGAAAGCGGCCTCGTCGCCCTCGACTGGAACAACGGCAACCGCACAATCCTCGTAGACCCCCTCCTCACCGGTCTTATCGTCGGCCAAACCCTCCACACCACCAGAGCAGAGGTCTACCGCGCCCTCATCGAAGCCACCGCCTACGGCGCCCGAAAGATCATCGACCAGATCGAAAGCGAAGGCGTCAAGATCAACGAGGTCATCGTCTGCGGTGGAATCGGCGAAAAGAGCCCGCTTACAATGCAGATCTACGCCGACATCCTCAATCGCCCAATCAAGACCAGCCGCTCCGCCCAAACCTGCGCCCTCGGCTCTGCCATCGCCGCCAGTGTCGCTGCGGGAGAATATGACGACATGCTCACTGCCGCCCAGGCTATGACAGGAACGAAGGACAAGGTCTATCTCCCGTCGGTTGAGTCCAACAAGACGTATGAAGACCTCTACAAAATCTACACCCTCCTTCACGACTCATTCGGCATAAAAGGAACGCAAATCGACCTCAGCCATGTCATGAAACAACTCATCCAAATCCAAAAAGAAGCCTCAAAATGACGCTCAGAGAACGAGTCTGCAACGCCAACAAGATGCTCCCCAAGGCGGGCCTCGTCACCATGCACAGTGGCAATGTCAGCGGCCTCGACCGCGAGACCGGCAAACTCTTCATCAAGCCAAGCGGCATGGACTACGACGCCATGATCCCCGCCGACATGGTCGAAGTTGACCTCGAAACCGGCCTCGCGACGGAAGGGCAAAAGAAGCCTAGCGTCGATCTCTCCCACCACGTTTACCTTTTCAAGAATGACCCAACTGTCAACGCCGTCGTCCATACCCACAGCAACTACGCCACCGCCTTCGCCGCCGCCCATCGCTCGATTCCGTGCGTCCTCACCGCCATCAGCGACGAGTTCGGCGGAGAAATTCCCTGCGCGCCCTACATCGACAACGAGGGCGACCACATCGGAGAGGCCATCCTTAAGTATCGCAAAAGAGGTCCCGCCATCCTCCTCGGTAACCACGGCGTCTTCGCCTGGGGCGAAACTGTCGAGAAAGCCCTCAAAGCCGCAATCATGATCGAGGACGTCGCCAAAACCGTCCACCTCAGCTACCAGCTCGGCCAGCCCGTCCCCATCGACCCCGCAGAGGTTGAAAAGTGGTGGGACCGCTACCACAACCGGTACGGTCAGTAGTTTCTACTTCGACTTCCACCGGTACAACTGACACCCGTGCCAGGGAATGATGTCGCCCTCCTGAGGCCATATTGGCGTCCATTTGCCATACCTCCGCTCCATCGCTTTGACCATATCCGGCACCCGTAATCCCTTTTGCCCGGGAGCCGTCACTGGGATCCGAGAGACTCCAAATTCGACGGTTCCACCGCTCTTTTCCGCCACCGCCTTGTCCGAAAGCGTGCCGGTGGCCCGGAACCGAACAGCGCCCTTTGGAACCTCGATCACGTAGTTAGACGGAGCGTGCACCGAAAGGAGCTTCGCACCCGGGATCGACTTGATAAGAAGTGGATTTCCCTCCGGATCAACCTGAGTGGATGCTTTCCCGTACCCAACCGAAGAATGAAGGCAAGGCAGACTGGTGATGTCCACCTCAGAACCATCCTGCATCACAAACCGAGGATTGACCCAAACCGAGTGGTCAAACATGATCCCATCTCCCGCATCGGTGGTCTGCAGAGCCAATCTTTTTAGATAGGTTAGCTTTTCGTCGAATTCCACCACTGGCGACGCCCGAGACACTCTTTTCTTGGTTCCAAACCGCATTTCCTCCGTCGTCGTAAACGCATCAGACACGTTAAATATGGCCGTATACCGATCCGGCGTACCATTAATGCTGGTTGTCCACACCACGAATCCACGATCAACGCCCTCCTCCTCCGGAACGGATCCCTTCTGGTTCATCCGTATCACGTCAGGCTGACGGAGCAAATCTAGCAACTGATCGTCGGCTCTGGATAAGTCCGCCCCGATGATCAGCGGCGAGTGGGCAATCCCCCAAAGCGTCATCAACGTCCTTTGCTCATCAATCGTAAAGTTGGTCTTCCTCGTTCCATGCGCCAGCCAGCCGAGTGGGAGCATATCAGCGTCGGGCCAAGCCCCTTGTTGCCTAATCGCACCGCCAACCCGATGAAACAAGCGCTCATCATTCCAGAGTTTCAGCCTCTCAAACTGCTCCAAAAGCGCCGGCCAAGAATCCCAGAAATCATCGCTGATCCGCCACATGTTGGCATTGTCAGTCGCATGCAATACCTCATTGATTGGCGTTTCTCCCGGAGACATCGAAAGAAGCATCTTCCGCCCCGAAGCGTCAATCGCCCGCCGAATCGCCTCAATCTCCGGCTTATGCTCGGCGTACGGACGGCTCAAATCGTCCACCTTCACAAAATCCACGCCCCACGAAGCGATCAGCTTGAACACCGAGTTGTAATACTCCTGAGCCCCTGGTTTGGACATATCCACGCCGTACATATCCGGATTCCATGCACAAACCGAAGATCGATCCGCAATGTCTTGGGCCCGATAGGCAGTCCCAAAAACCGGCAGATTCTGCTCCACCGCCCGCCGTGGAATCCCCCGCATCAAGTGGATCCCAAACTTCAACCCCTGCTTGTGTGTCCAAGCCGCCAGAGCCTTAAACCCTCCTGTAGCAGCGGAAGGAAACCGATTTGGCGCAGGCAATAGCCTCCCAAACCCATCCATCACCACGTTCGCATTCGGTCGATAATCAAACCCCTTCGCATCCGGCTCGTACCACTGAATATCGACGGTCGCTATGGTATAACCCGACGACTTCAGCTCACGGGCCATCACAGTGGCGTTAGCCTTAAATTGCTCCTCCGTCACCGAAGTCCCAAAGCAATCCCAACTGTTCCACCCCATTGGCGGAGTCGGAGCCCAAGATCGAAAGTCAGAAATCTTTTGCATCGATAGTCCGCACGAGCCCACCAAGGCAATTAGCCCGAGAATCATTGAGAATGATTATTGCCGATAAGCAATGCAAACTAACCCGAAGTCAGTCGATACCCCACGCCACGAACAGTCTCAATCATCTTCATTCCGCCCGCCTTCTCCAACTTAGAGCGAAGCCGATACACAAAAACCTCCAAGCTATTCGAGTTGAAGTCGTCGTCGTACCCCCAAACCTGCTCGAACAAGGTCTCTCGTTCCAAAACCCGCCCCGAATTTGTAGCGAGCAGATAAAGCAGCTTAAATTCGAGCGACGTCAAGTGGACCGCACTTTCCCCAACATGCACAGTCCGACTCCCCAAGTCAATTCGCAACGGACCAACGGTCAAAACTTCCTCTACCTTAGGCACCGCCGAATACTCCTCGTGCCGCCTCAAGTTCGCCCGAACCCGTGCGATCAGCTCTCCGGCCTCAAAAGGCTTCGTCAAATAGTCATCGGCCCCCACCTCAAGCCCAATGACCTTGTCAGTCAAATCTGACCGACTAGACAAGATAACGATCGGAAACCGCCATTTAAGCCGAATCCGCTTGCAAAGCGAGATTCCGTCTTCATCCGGCAACCCAAGATCAAGGATCAGTAAATCTGGTGCAGACTCCGCGATCGCCGCAAACCCCTCTTGAGCGGTCGACGCCAGCCGAACCGTAAAGCCACGCAACTCAAGCACCTGGCGAATGCTCTTCTGCAAAAATCGGTCATCTTCGATCACAAGAATCTGGTTCATATCGCCCTTGGTAACCTCACAGTAAACACGGTTCCATCCGCCCCAGAATCGACTCGAATATCGCCTCCGTGATCCTGCACAATACATTGACAGCTGTAAAGCCCAAGCCCAAATCCATCTGGTTTCGTTGTCGAGAATGGCTTAAAGAGGCCTGGTAGTAGCTCGGGTGCTATTCCGCTACCCGTATCTCGAACTTTAATCGAGATACTCGTCAACTCCTCCTCATACTCTATCCAAACCTTCCCGCCTTCCGGTGTCGCCTGCAACGCGTTCATCAACAGGTTCACAAAGAGGTGCTCCAGCCGCCCTTCATCGGCCTGCAAGACGACCCTCCCCACCGGCTCGCCCACCAACAACTCAACATTCGAAATCGAAAATTGAGGCTCGATAAGTTCAACAACTTTCCCAATCGTATTCACCAAATCTGTGTGCTCGCGGGCAACTTGGCTCGGCCTTGCGTAGCTCATCAACCGGTGAGCAAGCACTTGGAACCGCGAGAGCGAACCTTGAACCGACTCTGCCAAACCTGGCTCCAGCTCGGAAACCATATCAACCTGCAGGCTAGCCGAAGCCACAATGTTTCGGATGTCATGGGCAACCGAAGCCGCCAAAGTACCGGTGATCGCCAGGCGTTCGCTGTCCACAAGTCGCCGCTGAGCCATAAGTAGCTCCGCGCTCTTCTCGGTCAAACTCGCCTCAAGCTGCAAAATCTGCTCCTGCCGCTCAACCTCGGCCCCAATTCTCCTCGCAAGCACCCCCAAGAAGTCGAGGTCATCCGGGTAAATCGGCTGGTCCGAATGCGAATCCAGAATGCAAAACGTTCCCATGATTTCGCCAGTCGACCGAAACAGTGGCACGCCTGCATACCGAGTGAAGCCCAATCGAGCTGGTAGCAGCCCGCGATGCTCTTCCCGCTCGTTTGTATCTTGAATCACGATTGGGTTTGCCGCCGCGATGCAAAACTGGCAAAACGAATCGGCCAAAGTGTTTCCCGCCAGTACCGGAGCACCTTCAGGCGCGCCAGCGATGGTATGAAAATGCAGATAACCTTCACCTAAAATGGAAATCAGCGCCACCGCTCCATACAACCTCGAGACCTCTTCCGCGATACTCTGGCAGACCGACTTTGGGTCCGCCGCAAAAAGCGAAGCGACATTCCGAATGACCCTTAGCTGACTTCGCCGCCGATGCAAGTCCGTCACATCCAAAAACGTCCAAAGCCGTCCCGCGACCTGCCCGCTGGGATCGCGAACGGGTGCCGTAGTTCGCCGCAAAACTTGCGGCGGAGCCTTTAACGTCAGCAAGTCCTCAGCCGAGTACTCGGGATCGGCATACACCGCCTCAAGATTGGCTTCCCAAGCTTCGTAGTCCATAATCCGTTCGGCTACCTTCTCTCGAACCTCGCCAGGCGCATCGTGTACAACCGCTTGGGGATCGAGCCCAAACAGCTTCCCAAACTGGGCATTACAAACCATCGCTCGATGGTCAAGATCGGTCAGCAGAATCCCGTAATCAACCGCGCCAAGAACCGCGATCAGCGACTGCTCCAACTCCTCAGCTGACTCATAGCGGGTGGAAATCTGCGGGATATCATGCATAACGGGGCCACTCAGACCCATTTCATAGAATACGTTATCGATGAGCCAAGCCGGATGAATCTCGGTAACCGTATCCAGGACGCTTGAAGAATTGCACAACTTGCTTAAACCTGCTTCAAACGATGAATTCCAAACCTGAACAAAAGCTGAACAACTCATATTCAAGAGCTAAAAGTTCAACAAACCGCCCAAGCCTTCCGATCATCTATTTGGATGGAGAGCAGAGCGTCAAAAGCGAGCATTCTGGGAGCGCTGTCCCAAGCCCTCGACCTTGTCGAAGGTCAACCAGAAGGTCACGCCCTCCGAACCGCAAAACTCGCCCTCAGGCTCGCCGATGAATTGAAACTCTCGGATGAAGAAAAAGAAGACCTCTATTTCGCCGCTGTCCTCAAAGACTCCGGTTGCTCCAACAATGCCGTCCGAATCCAAAAAATGTTCGGAGGCGACGAGTTCCTCGCCAAGCAGAGGGTCAAACTTGTCGATTGGACCTCCAACCTAGAATCCATCAAGTTCGCGATCGCCCAAACCGAAGCAGGAAACACCGTTGGCGCCAAGCTCCGCCGCCTCGCCCAAAACCTCGGCCACCCCACAAAGGTCATGGACGAAGTCACCGAAGCCCGCTGTACTCGAGGCGCAATGATCGCCAAGATGCTTGGACTCAACGCTTCCGTAGCCGATGCAATCCAAGCCCTTGATGAACACTGGGATGGTCACGGTTCGCCCTACAAGCTGGAAGGGAACAATATTCCCCTTCCCGCCAGAATCCTCTGTTTTAGCCAAACCTTTGAGGTCTTCTTCCAAAGCTTTGGCCTCAATGCCGCCTACGAAATGGCGACTGAGCGCACCCACAAGTGGTTCGATCCCGAAGTCACCAGAGCCTGCCAGGCAATCGCAACCGACCTCAAATTCTGGAACTCGTTCAACAACTTCGACGACCTAGCAACCCAAGTCGCCGAGTACCACCAGGCGGCAATCGATGCCGATATCGACGGCATCGCCGAAGCCTTTGCCCTTATTATCGACGCAAAATCCAGCTTCACCGCCGAGCACAGCACTCGAGTCGCGCGTTACGCCGTTCAGCTTGGCCGACATATGGGCCTTCCCGCCGATAAGATCAAATTGCTGCATCGTGCCGGACTCCTCCACGACATCGGCAAACTCGGAATCTCAACCGCCATCCTCGAAAAACCCGGCAAGCTCGATCCCGAGGAGTTTGACCAGATCAAACTTCACCCCAAATATAGCGACCTCATCCTCCGCCGCATTCCAACTTTTGAGCAAATCGCAGACCTTGCCTCCAGCCACCTCGAGCGCCTGGATGGCAAAGGTTACTGGCGCGGACTTTGTGCCGATCAGCTGAGTGTGACATCACGAATCATGACGGTGAGCGACGTGTTCGATGCCCTGAGTGCCAACCGTCCCTACCGCGAAGCCCTCCCCCTCGAGACAATTTTCCAAATCATGGATCGCGATGCAGGCACGGCGTTCGACCCCGACTGCATGACCGCCCTCCACGAGATTTACGAAGGCCACGAAAAATCGCTCCCGCTGGCCGCCTAATCCCTAGCCTTTCTAGGTTCAAAGAGGGTATCGTTTCGCCCTAATGATCGAGGCGAGGGGACTGACAAAATCATTCGGCAACAATGTCGCCCTCAATGCATTCGACATCTCCATCCAGCCCGGAGAGATCATCGGCGTCATCGGCGAAAATGGTGCCGGAAAGAGCACCTTCATGAAGCTCCTCAGCGGGGTTCATCAGCCAACTTCTGGTTCAATCACGATCCAAGGCAGGGAACAATCATTCGCCACCCCGCGCGAGGCAATCGCGGAAGGAATCGCTATGGTTCACCAAGAACTGAACCTGATCCCGACCCTCAGCGCGGCCGACAACATCTTTCTTGGACGCGAGAAGGGAAGCCTGACCGTCAACAAATCCGCCACCCGCACCGAAGCCGCCGAGCTCCTCCGCATGGTCGGAGCAAGTTTCACCTCCGAGACCCTCTGCGGCGACCTGTCCGTTGCCCAACAGCAACTCGTCGAAATCGCCAAGGCCATCAGCCAAAAGCCTAAACTGATCATCTTCGACGAACCCACCGCCGTCCTCGGCGAGCAGGAGTCCCTCGAACTTTTCTCTCTCATCCGCGGCCTCAAAGAGCAAGGCGTCGCCGTCCTCTACGTCTCCCACCGCCTGCCCGAAATCCTCTCGCTCACTGACCGCCTTGTCGTCCTCAGAGACGGAGTCAAAGTCGGCGAATACGAGACCAAAGGCCAAACCGAAAGCTCCCTCGCCGACCTCATGGTCGGTCGCCCGCTCGCCGACATTTTTCCAAAGCGGAGCGCGGAAGTCCTCGTCCACTCCGCCGCCCTCGAAATCCAAAATCTCGCTTCTCCTCCTTTAGTCAAAGACGTCTCGCTCACCCTCTACCAAGGCGAAATCCTAGGTATCGCTGGTCTCATCGGCTCCGGTCGAACCGAGTTCGCCGAAGCCCTAGTAGGACTCCGAAACGGCACCATCAGCCAGATAAGTCCCATTACGCGCATCAGAACCTACCAAGAAGCCATCGAACAAGGCATTGTTTACATCTCCGAAGACCGAAAAGGGAAAAGCCTTGTCACTTCGATGTCGATCCGAGACAACATCTGCCTCGCCGCCCTTCGCCAAATCGCCAGCAAACCAAAACAGCAAGAAACCACCAAAACCTGGATCCAAAAGCTCGGTATCAAAGTCGCCGATATGGAACTCCCCATGACCAGCCTTAGCGGCGGAAATCAGCAAAAGTGCGCCATCGCCAAGTGGCTCGCCCTCAACCCCAAAATTCTCATCCTTGACGAACCCACAAGAGGCGTCGACGTCGGGGCAAAAGCCGAAATCTATGCCCTGATCGCCAAACTCGCCCAAGAAGGAATGTCCTGCATCGTGATCTCATCCGAAATGCCCGAAATCATCGGCCTCTGCCACCGCGCCCTCGTCTTCCGCGACGGCCGCGTCGAAGGCGGACTACAACAATCTGAGCTCACCGAAGCCAACATCATGCGATTAGCAGCAGGAGTAAAAGCCGCTTGAAATTCCTTAAAAACAACCAAGCCCTCGTCGCGCTGGCGGCCATGTACATCATCTATGTGCTGATCGACATGATCTTCTGGAAAAAGGGCCTCGCAACTGACCCCCAAAATCTCCGCAACATTCTCAGCCAAAACTCCTACACCGGCATCATCGCCATCGGAATGACCCTTGTCATCATCGGCGGAGGAATCGACCTCTCCGTTGGCTCCCTCATGGGCCTCCTCGGAGTCCTCAGCATCCTCGCGCTGAACAAGCCGGATAGCGACCCAACCAAGACCATTGCTGCCCTCGTCGTTGGCGTCGGAGCCGGGGCAATCATTGGCTTCGCCAACGGAGTGATCATCACTTGGGGCAAAATCGCCCCCTTCGTCGCCACTCTCGCTGGTCTTGTTGGCTTCAGAAGCCTGGCCCTCGCCCTCACCGACGCCCGCTCCCTCACCGCCAGCAGCAAAGAACTCTTTCCCGGCCTAGCCCAAGGCGGAATCCCTATCCCTGGAGCGCACGACGCTGCCGGTCGCCCCCTCCTCGCCCACTGGCCCATCTTCGTTTTTATCGCAATCGCGGCAATCAGCTCCTGGATTCTCAACCGAAGCGTTTACGGTAGAAGGCTCATCGCCGTCGGTGCCAACGAAACCGCCGCCATCTACTCCGGCATCCGAGCCAACCAGATAAAGGTCATCTCATACACCTTCCTGGGAATCTGTACCGGAATCGCCGCCGTCCTCCAAGGCTCCCGCCTTACCGGAGCCGACCCTGCCTCACTCGGCCAAATCGTTGAACTGGATGCCATCGCCGCTGTCGTCATCGGGGGAACCAGCCTCAACGGAGGCAAGGGCCAAATCTGGGCAACCGTGGTCGGAGTCCTCATTCTCGGCCTCATCAGCAACATGCTCGTCATCAGCGACATAAATCCCAACTGGCAAGGTTGTGTAAAAGGTGTTATCATTCTTCTTGCAGTTCTGATTCAACGCGGACAGAAATCAACCTCATGAAATCACGAAACCTACTCAAAATTGGCCTCATCGCCGCCGCCGCTCTGATGGTATTCGGTTGCGGATCGGGTGACGCCTCATCCAGCGCAAGCTCCTCTTCTCCAACCCCAGCCCCCGCCGTCGGAGGCAAAAAGCTAAAAATCGGCGTCTCTATCCCGTCTGCTGACCACGGCTGGACCGGTGGAGTCAAGTACTGGGCCGAGCAGGAGATGAAGAAGCACCCAGAAATCGAGTGGGTTTACCAAACCGCCGACAACCCCGCCAAGCAGAACGAGAGTCTTGACGCGATGCTCGCTCAAAAAATTGACGGCCTCGTCATCCTCGCCCACGCTAGCGAGCCACTGACGCCAAAAGCCAAAGAACTCCACGACGCCGGAGTCTTCATCGTCAACGTCGACCGAGGCTTCACCGAGCCAATCGCCGACATCTTCCTCGCCGGAGACAACAAAGCGTTCGGCCGAATCTCCGCCGAGTTCATCGCCAAGCAGCTGAACGGAAAAGGCAATGTCCTGATCCTCGAAGGCGTTGCCTGCAACGTCAACACCGACCGAGTTGAAGGTGCCAAAGAAATCTGGGCAAAGAACCCCGGCATCAAAGTTCTCGACAGCCAGCAAGCCGACTGGAACCAGCAAAAGGCCTTCGAAAAGATGCAGACCATGCTGGTCAAACACAAAGAAGTCAACGCAATCTGGGCCGCAGACGACGACATGGCCCTCGGTGCCGAAAAGGCTCTCAAGGAAGCCGGACGAGACAAGAATATCTTCATCCTCGGCGGCGCAGGCATGAAGGATATCGTCAAGCGAGTCATGGACGGCGACCCCATGTTCCCCGGCGACGTCACCTATCCGCCCAGCATGATCGCCCAAGGCATCGAACTCGCCGTCAAAACCATGACCGGCAAAACAAAAGAAGAACTCAAAGCCTGGAAGCCAACCAATGAGAGCGTAAAAATCGACCTCATTGAGAAGGCAAACGCCAAAGACTTCTACTTCCCAGACTCAATCTATTAAGGTCTGAAACAAAAAAGGCGTAAAATGGCTGGTAATGCTACCAGCCATTTTGCTTTATGCGGGCCTCCAAAACGGAGGACTCAAACTCGAACCAACCGGTGCCGTTGAGGCGCGCCTGGGCTACTTCCCAGTCCAAATCAAGGTCAGCCCAGACAAACCCGTGTCCGTTAAGAAGGAACCCGCCTACTCCGCAGCTCCCAAGTACGCCACCATCAAAGTCGGTAACGGTCCCAAATCCGGCTACGTCATCGCGCTCGACGAACCCGAGGGCGGCACCTTCAAGATTTTCATCGACACGAACCGTAACGGCGATCTCACCGACGATGGCGACGGAGCCTGGAGCACAAAGCGAGACGGCGACCGCCCAATGTACGGGACCATGTCTGTGACCTTTCGCGCTAGCTACGGAAACGCCAAAAGAGAAACTGGCTCTGCCGATTGCGCCATAGCCTTCTACCGATTCGTTCGCACCGGCGAAAATCCCCTCCTCTGCTACCGCCAATCAGCCCGCATCGGCGAGGTGAGCATCGAAGGCGTGAAGCACAAAGTTCGCCTAGTCGAAAATGACGCCGATGGCGTGTACAACAAAAAACCAGGGGCCGGTCGTCCAGTCTGGTTGCAAGTTGACATCAACGATGACGGAAAATTCGCAAGCGGTAGCCTCGATGCCCGAGCGCCGTTCAAGCTAGGTGAACAAGCATTCGAAGCGATGATTTCAGATGACGGTGCCAAGATCAGTCTCAAAAAGACGAACAAGCCCGTTCCAGTTGCCGAAAAAGCTCCTGCGCCAAAGCCGCTGCTCAAGGAAGGAACAATGGCTCCCGACTTCGTCGCTGAAAAGTGGGAAGGCGGCGAACTCAAGCTCTCCGACTACAAGGGACAAGTCGTCATCCTCGACTTCTGGGCAACCTGGTGCGGCCCCTGCCAAAAGTCAATGCCCCATGTCGAGCAGGTCTACAAAGCCGTCAAAGACCAAGGTGTCGCAGTACTCGCCGTTTGCGTCTGGGACGATAAAAAGCCCTACGAAGCCTGGATCCCGGCTAACAAAGATAAATACAGCTTCCAATTCGCCTTCGACCCCGCGGGTCGAGACAGCGCAAAAAGCATCGCCGGAAGTAAGTTCAACGTCAGCGGAATTCCAACGACCTACGTCATCGACAAAGATGGTAAAGTTGCCGCCGCAATCGTGGGTTACGAAGACAACGACAAGCGAGTCGAAGAAGCCCTCAAAAAGCTTGGTGTCACAGTCAATCTCTGACCCGATTGTAAAAGGTTCTTAACAGAGTTATCATTCTGTTAAGAACCACAATCAAGCTCTTGCTGGATCGGTATCTTAACAAAGTTAATAATGTTAAAGCCGACCGCCTTCGCCCTTCTCGCCCTCGCCGCCTGCCTGAGTCCAGGCCAGCAAGACCCCGCGAGGCAACGTGAGGCCCTCGAAAGGCAGCTTCTTGAGTACACCCTCGCCTCCAACAGCACCGAAGCTGCCTTCGCCGATGAAATTGCTGAACTCAAAAAGCAGATCGAGACTCTTAACAAAAAGTTCACCGCTCCCCACCTTGAGCAGACCAACCACGGATGGTTCAGCGGCTTTTTCCAGGCCCAATTTGTTAACACCGAGAGCAACGGAACAACTACTGGCGACTTCCGAAATCGCCGCTCGCGGATCAACTACAACCACATCGCCGACTCGAAGACGATGCTTAGAACAAGCATCGACTTCAGCGCGGGAGTGAACCAAACCACCGCCCAAGTGCGCGATGCATTCATCCAGCACAAGCCAAACACCTATTTGGCCAAAAGCGGACCGACCTATACCGTCGGCCAGCAAAACACGCCACTCGGTTACGAAATTTCCTACGGAAGCTGGGCACGACTCTGGCCAGAGCGATCCATGTTCAACCAGGCGTATCACAATGGCGAGCGAGGTCGAGGCTTCCTCTACCAAAACGGAGATAGCAGCAACTACTGGTTCGCTGGACTCTGGTCGTCAACCATGGTCAACGACACCGAAGCCGTGAACAATACTCGCGGCCCCGCCGGAGAAACCGGCCCAATTGCCGGATTTCACACGAAAAGCGGAGCTTGGGAGGGAGGTCTCTCCACCTTCAGCACCCGCCGACCAAGGTTCGTTAACGGTGCAACCGATCTCCCAATCGACGACCGCAAGTTCTCCTACTTCGACCTCCGCTACCACCCATCCACCGCTAGGTTCGACATCCGAGCCGAGTACATGAAGGGCAAAGACCGAATCCCCGGCCAGAACTACGCCGCAACCGATACCACGGGCTACCACATCGCCATGGATTACAAGCTGAACAAAACAGACTCCTTCGTACTTCGCCATGAAGAGTGGGATGCAGATACCGCACTTGCCGGGGGACTCACTACCCTCAATGGCCTCGGCTACGTGCGGGACCTCAGCCAGTTCCTTCGCCTCAGCCTCGCGTGGCAATGGAACACCCAACTGGGAACCGCCACCGTCACCCCCGCAAATGCACCTATCAACAGCATCCAGCAAGTAACCCTTCGGGTCCAGTTCAAGTTCTAAGTTGAACACTTGCGCAGTAGCACGATGAGTCAACCGGTGATGAATCTGACGGTCTGACGTCTGATGTCTGATGTCTGATGTCTGAGGTCTGACGTCTGACGACTTCCGCAAACCGACAATCGCGAAAGTGACAAACGAAAAGCGAGCAACGATCCCTCTTAACATCATCATTAACAAAATGAAGATTCAGTTAAGCCCGTGTTAGCCTTTTGTTAAGCCGCCCCCGAGGCAGGGAAACTGCTCCTTGGCTGATCGTTCTGCCCCAAAAGGCAGAGACGTCAGGAGAACTTGTTTCCAATGAAAAAGGCATTTACCCTCATCGAGCTGCTGGTCGTTATCGCGATCATCGCCATCCTCGCCGCCATCCTCTTCCCAGTCTTCGCCCAGGCGAAAGAAGCAGCAAAGAAGAGTTCCGACCTCAGCAACGTCAAGCAGCAAGGTACTTCCATGGCTCTCTATCTTTCAGATAGTGATGACGTCTACCCTTCGGCGTACTACTACAACAACGACAACAATTCCTCCAACGGTTACACCCACTGGAGCGGAATGTTGATGCCGTACGTCAAGAACCTCCAGATCTTCGTCTCTCCTGGTGACACCAACGGCGCGTTGGCTCCAAGCAACTACATCGTTGCTACGAACAATGGTGGATACGGAACTGCTCCTGGTCAGACTTCACAAAACCCGACCGTTCAGGACAACCAGGCTCCCCGACTCAGCTACACCGTGAATGCGGCCATCATGCCCCGCAAGCGACGAACGGTTGACCCTTCCAACGTCGTCAGCGCTACGGCGGTTGACAACGTCGCAAACATCATCCTCATCGCCCCCATGACCAGCAAACCATCGTGCATCAACGACTCTTCGGCTGCTTCGGGAGTTGCCTTCAAGTCTCACCGATCGGCCAACCCATTTTTCCTTCCAGGAACAACGACCCCATTCGCTGGTGAAGCGACTGCTGAAATCGGACTTGGCTCCTACCTCGCTGCTACCGAGGCTCAGGTTCGAGCCGCGTTCGTCACCTGTAACGCTTCGAGCGCCCTGAACCAGCTCCACATCGTCTACACCGCGCCAAACCGATTCAATCGTTCCGGTACCGATCTCATCGGCGGAAATGCGAACTACGGTTACGCTGATACCCACGCAAAGAACTCGGCCCTCAGCCGAACTCTGCAACAAGGCAACTATCAGTGGGCTACCCGCAACTACGGCGCAGGTGGTGGAATCATCACCAAGACCGACGGTGTCACCCAAGTCGGCGGCTAACTTCTTAGTCACCACAAAACCCAGAACCCCGACTCGCCCAAAGCGAGTCGGGGTTTCTCTTTTTGGGTAGCTCTGAACTGCGGTGCAGTTGCTGAACTCATCCCAAGACAAACGAACCCCCAATCCATAGGATTATCCGACGAGAATCAAGATACAAGGTTGACAAACACCCCAGAACTTCGACTAGTAAGTGATGATCAAAAAACTCGGGAGTGCGTTAGCGAAGCTCACGCTTTGCAGCCCTGTGCACACGAGAGATCGCTGCTCCAGAGCCAGACCAAACCTGTACCCACTTCCCGCTCCAAAAGCGAGAACGTTGAACCCAGTGTGCCCACTTTACTCTACACGCGCCACACCCCCAACTGTCCCCAACAAATGAGCAAAACCAACATCTCGCCGAACCTAACACCCCCAACAAAATGCGTGGCAGTTCTCACCCACAGAATGCCGAAAGCCGACGACCAAAGGCCAAAATCCAGTACCGTCCACCAAAATCAGAAAATCGAGCCCGCGTTGAACCCAGCCCGTCCACCAAAACACGTCGCAGTTCTCTCTCACCAAAGCCGAGAACCGAGAACCTCCCGCGCCCCGACCGCTTACCGACTAAACCAGCTATCCGGCACCACCTGCCGCTTCAGCCCGCTCCCCTCAACCTCCAGCCGCAATGCCGACCCGCCCCCCCCTTCAAAGAAACGCAAGTCGAACTCATAAATCCCCTCCGCAACATCAATCCCAACCGACTTCGTCGACTCCGCATGAGCCTTGTCAAAGTCAATCACTTTCAGCCCGTTCAACCGCAAAACCGAACCATCGTCGGAAGTCAAATACAACTTAAACTTCCGCCCCGGAAACTTGATCTTGCCCGTAAACCGCAGCCCATAATCGTTAGCCCGAGGACGAGCCACCAGGCTCACATTCGAAGCAACCCCCGTCCCTTTCGGCGAGAGTTCATCAAAGTCCGCACACGACTTAAACGTCCCCTCCCAAAAAGTGACATTCAACCCGGCGGGCCCCAGCGTCGCCGGCAAAGGCAAAATCTTGTCCGACCGATACAGCTCAGCAATATCCCCCAGCGTCCCGTCCTTGCGCTTATGCGCCAAATAGAACCCTTTGTTAGCCGGAATCTCCTGCGTCACCAACTGCGCCCACTCCGCCGCCGGAGCTTTGGGATCACTGTTAACATAAACCGGCCGCGAAAACTGCGACGCCGAATACGCCACCGGAGTCTTGCTGAAAATGAACGACGTCTCAATCGTTGGCTCTTCCAAGTAGTAGCTCACTCCCATCTGCTCCAAGAGCGGATAAGAAGCATCCATCCGCTTCGAGAATGCGCCGAAGTTCTTCGGAGCCGACGACCATAAAACCTCCGACATCGCCAGCATCCGAGGCCATACCATCATGTCGTACCGCCGAACATCCGGAATCCACTCCGTCCAAAGGTTCGCTTGTCCGCCCAAGACCTTTTCGCCCTCTTTCGCCGTTAGTCCCGCCGGAACCGGATCCCAGCTATAGACGTGTTCAGTCGAGATCGAAGCATACGCATAGTCAAAGTAGCAGTGCGAAGTCGGCGTCATCACCACTTCATGCCCAGCCTTTGCCGCCGCAATGCCGCCCTCAATCCCCCTCCAAGACATCACCGTCGCGTTCGGAGCCAAGCCCCCTTCCAAAATCTCATCCCACCCAATCATCGACCGCCCATTGGCGTTGATGATCTTCTCGATTCGGCGAATGAAGTAGCTCTGAAGCCCATTCTCATCCTTCAGCTTCTCCTCCTTGATTCGGTTCTGGCAGTCCTCGCACTCCTTCCACCATTTCTTGTCAACTTCATCCCCGCCCACATGAATCCACTGCGAAGGGAACAGCTCAAATACCTCGCTCAGCACGTCTTCCAGAAACTGGAATGCCTGCTCCTTCCCGGCGCAATACACGTTGGTCGTCCAAGTGTTCTCCGGATACTTCTTCGCATCCCGGCAACCCAGCGAAGGGAAGGCGTGAATGCTCGGCAAAGTATGCCCCGGCATCTCGATCTCCGGCACCACCGTAATCCCCCGCTCGGAGGCATAAGCAACCACATCCCGAATTTCCTGCTTGGTATAGAACCCCCCATAAGCACTCGAATCTCCCGTCAGGTTGATCTTCGAATAGCTCCAAGGCTCCTCCTTCCGAAAAGCCCCCTTTCGGGTGAGCTCAGGATAGCGATCAAGAGCGATCCGCCACCCGCCGTCATCCACCAAGTGCCAATGGAAGCGGTTCATCTTGTACCGCGCCATCTGATCCAAGCTCCGCTTGACCTCGGCGACCGTAAAGAAGTGCCGCGACACATCGAGGTGCCATCCGCGCCAGCTAAACCGCGGCTTGTCTTCAATCCGATATCCCAAAACCTTGTTCTGAGTCGTCAGTTGGCGGAGAGTTTCGACAGCAAAAAGCGCCGCCGCTGGATCGCCATAAGCGATATCCACGCGCGCCTTCGCCACATTCAAAATGTATTGCTCCGGCTTCAGCGTCGGCTCTCGCCTAAAATTGATCTGGTTCGCCGCCCTCGTTGGCGAGGGTCCAAGCGTAAACGAAGGGAAAATCCCCTTCAATTCCGAAGTCGCAAACAACGCCTGATCCGTATTGATTCGGGTATCCGCCTTCACCTCAAACGGCTCCGGCGAGATCACTTTTTGAGTCTGCGGAAGCGGAATCAGCGGAGGAACTTCGGGGGCAAGTGCGGCCAACACAAAAGCGACGCCAAACATGGACTGATTTTATGTCTAAAATGAACGCAATGTCGCGCTTTCTACGCCTGTTCCTGCTCATGTTTTTGGAATATGCGATTCTTGGCGCATTCGCCCCAACCGCCGCAGTCTTTTTCCAATCTGGCGGCCAAGGCGGAATGAACGCGACCGGCCCACAGATCGGCCTCCTCTTCCTCCTCGCCCCCCTGGCAACCATCTTCATGCCGCCAATCTTTGGCTCGCTGGCCGATCGCTACGTTCGCACCGACCGGCTCATTGGCCTGCTCCACATTCTCTCCGGCTTCGCCCTCTTCGCCGCCGCAAAGCAAACCCATTTCTATCCCGCGGTCGTCTGCCTCGGAATCCATGCTCTCCTCTACGCCCCCACTGTCGCGCTCGCAAACTCGCTCGTCTTCGCCCATATCGATGATCACCACCGCCAATTCACCCCCATCCGCCTCGCCGGAACCGTTGGCTGGATGTCCGCCGGCCTCGGCCTTTCACTCTGGAGGCTCAAGTTCAACGCCCCAGTAGGCGATTTGTTCTTGCTTGGAGCCGCCCTCAGCATCCTCCTCGGAGCCTTTTCCCTCCTCCTCCCCGCCACTCCGCCCACCCACTCAACCTCGAGCCGCTTCGCCTTCGGAAAAGCCCTCAAGCTCCTCAAGAATCCCAGCTTCATGGCACTCATCGTCGTCGGAACCGTGGCCTCGGCGATGTTCGACTACTACTACCTCTTCGCAGGAGGCTTCCTCAGCTCGCCAAAAGTCGAAGCCCTCAAGGCCGCCCTCCCCGAGAGCTACTTCAACCCCGGTGCGGCTGGCCTCGGCATCCCGCTCAGCAAACTCTCGGCGATGATGACCATCGCCCAAGTCGGCGAACTCCTCGTGATGCTCTGCCTCCCGTACTTGATCCGAACCCTCGGCATCAAATGGGTGCTTGCCCTCGGCCTCGCCGCCTGGCCGGTTCGCTATGCCCTGTTCGTCTTCTTCCCGTCATCTCCGGTCGCCCTAATAGGTCTTTTCATCCACGGCCTCTGCATCCCCTGCTTCCTCATCGCCGGGTTCATGTACACCGAGCAAATCGCCCCCACCGACATCCGCGCCTCCGCCCAATCGCTGTTCTTAGTCTGCTCGCAAGGCATCGGTCGCGTCGTGGGTGCGCTCTTGGCGGGCTTCAGCCAAGCCCAAAACACAACCTCGCTCCCTGCAAAAGTCTCCATTGCCGGAAGCACCGACCTCGACAAACTGGTCGACTGGCAGTCCATGTTCATCATTCCCCTCGGAGTCGGCCTCGCCTGCGCCCTCGTCTTTCCTTTTGTATTCAAAGTTAATAAAAAGAATGAACTTGCATCCGATGCACCAACGTCCTAAACTGTAGGAATACTATGCCCATCTTTCTGGCTCCCGCCTTCCACCTTCAAGCCGACCTTATTACGCTCGACCTCCCTACGAGCCGGCTCGAAAGTGTCTCCCAAACCCTTAGCAAAGTTCTGCGCGAGCCAATCGTTATCGCCACTCCGCTTCTCAACGATACCGTCACGATTTCAGTCAAAAACATTACCAAAACGGAGCTCATGCAGAAGCTGGCTTCTACAGCCAATGCATCCTGGGTTCGCAAAGAGAAATACTTGCTCTTCGAACAAACTTCCGATCAGCAAAGAGCCGAACGAGAGTTTTCTGAGAAAGAGAAGCTAAGAAGAATAACTGAGGCCATAGAGAACGCAAAGAAGCAAGTCGCAAAACTCATCAACTTTGACGACAACGAAGCGAAGGCTCTCAAGCGTGAACTCGAGGCCCTTGCCAAGACCCAACCTGCCGGCAGCGAGGGTGAATACGACGCGAACTACTACGGAAGGATTCAGCGGCTCGAAAAGCGCGGCCCCTATTCCCGGTTCACTAAACGACTTGTAACTCGACTAACTCCTCAACTGGTGATGCCGCTCTCGGCGAACAACCGGAGAGTGACCTATTCAAATAGGCCCACGGCGATGCAACTCCAGTTACCCGTGAAATTCGATGACCTCTGGGCGCAACTGGTTAATGAGCAAGCCACATGGTCGGACGCAACAAAGGGAGTGCCGATTAAATCCGGCAGAGACACTGAGTACATCACGTACGGATTTGCAAGCCTGGCGCAGGCTGTGGCACCCGCCAGCACCCGAGTTCCAACGGTGCAGATCAAATTCACAACGGACGCATCTGGCATCAATATGAATGCCCAAATAGGCCTCTACGACGAGAAAGGTATGAACATTACCAGCGACTATCAGTCACTAACCGGAGATCCGGAAGAAGTCTCTGAAGCCAATATCCAAGCTGCCGAAGAAGCACGCAAGAGGGTGAAAGAAAAGGTCGTTATGAGCCCAGAAGCGGAGGAGTACCGCAAATTCATCACCCAACGACAAACCGGTAAACGAGCACCAATCGAAAAAAGCCTACTGGAGAAGCTACTTCATCCAGAGGACATAGAGGCTGGGGGGCAATACCAACTGGAAAGCCTCAAAGGCATGGCGAAGTCAAAAAATATCATCGCCTACAATCTTGGGCCTTACGGCGACTACCTCGAAGGCATCGACTTCTTAAGAACCCCATATTATCGAAAGATGATGGACCTAGAAGATACCGAAAAGTGGTTCACCATCGCAATCAAAGATCGCTACGCCACCAGAACCCAGATGATCGATCCAAAACTGATCGGGCCGATGGTCCGACTCGCAAGCTCGAAGGACTGTAACACGATCGAAGAGGAATCGGATTTCGCCGCCAGAATGCCTGAAAACGAGATGTCAAGCTACTTCATCCAAGAGCGAATCAATCGCGTTCGCCCCTACGACCTCCCCATCTACAATGATCGCGCCGCCCTTCGCCTCTACGCTTTCATGCCTCTTGGCGTACGCGAAGCGCTGTTCTCGGGCCAAAAGATTCCTCTCCAAAAATTGGACGATAAGTTCACGCGCGAGCTCTACAAGTCAGTCTTCTGGGCAGATTGGGCCAACTGGAATTTTGACTACCAAGAATTTCAGGATAAGAATGGAGGCTGGAGCGAAGAGTTTAATCGCTTGCAAAGTCAAGTCTACGGCGGAATTCTTCAAGAACCCACAAACATGTGTCCAGAAGGTCTCAAAGCAGAGATGCTCCTCAAGGGATCGGAGAGTAAATCAGAAGTCCTCCTCGCCGATCCAGATAAGAGTTCCACCTACCAACAAGTGCGTCAACTCGACCCTAACTACTTAGGCCAACTGCTTTTCCAACAGAAGAACCCCACAAAATATCCTTGGGCTAATCAGTCATACGATCGGTTCGATAGAAACTCAATACGCATCGTCTCGCAACGGTCGGTAAGCTTCAACGTGACCGTCCGAAAAGGCATTTCTAAGTCATTTAGCCTAACCGAAATGCATGTGACAGATCCCAAGACATACACCGTCGACACTTTGCCAGAAGCAATCAAGAAAAAAATCCAAGAAGGCTACAAGCAGGCCGAAGAGAGCGACAAGAACTACAACGGAGACTTCTACCGCCAAGGCGGCGGCCCGCCCCCGCCGCCCAATGACTAACGATGATTACTCTATTTCTCGCCACAACGCTCACCCAAACTGGAACAGTCTCTTGCGAACTAAGGGCAACGAGGCTGCTCAACGCTGCGCCCGAGCTCTCGCGTTGTCTTGGCGAACAAGTTCGTATCGCGCATGAGTTGAGAAACGACCTGCTCACAATGAGTGTGCATAACGTCGCAGCTCAAGAGGTCAAGTCAAGATTAGCCGCAACTCTGAACGCGACTTGGACTAAAACAGAGCAAGGTCTACTGCTACAGCAGTCCTCCGAGCAACGTCAGACAGAGATCGACGAGGTCCGAAAGGGGGTTAAAGAACGAGCCGAGTCGGCGATCAAGCTTCTGCAGAAGAAAGTCAGCCAGGCAACGCCGTTTGATGCCGCCGCCGCCACTTCACTCTACGCCCAGCTCAAGTCTTGGGTCGAGAGTGGTAGTAAGGGTCCCATGCCAATACAAGATCGTTCCGTGGGTCCCAATAACCAATTCACAAGCGGAATCCTGGCCCGCATTCGCCCCGAAATGCTCACAAACTTGAGTCAGTCGCAAAGAGTGATCGTCTATTCAAACGCCCCGACCCGGGCCGAACTCCAGCTTCCTTTCGCGGTGGACGACCTAGCCCGGGATCTCGAACGAGGGAATCAGGCTTGGATGGACGTCACAGGTGGCACCGGC
The DNA here is from genome assembly GCA_965248555.1 of Fimbriimonas sp. Lineage (GTDB taxonomy): Bacteria > Armatimonadota > Fimbriimonadia > Fimbriimonadales > Fimbriimonadaceae > Fimbriimonas. The sequence continues at coordinate 142,156 of CBDFJP010000003.1, forward strand.
CACGTCACGACCTCGAAAGGTTTGCACAATTTTTATGGCCTGGGCTTTGATCAGTCGAGATACATGCCACGCGAGGAAAAGGCGTCGCGAAGCGTCTCTCTCGTCCTCCTCACCCTCTCGACCGCAGAGACCGCACCTGACATCCGGGCGTCCGTAAGTGCCTACGACTCAACCGGAGATGAACTCAGTAACTCCGAAGTCACCCTCACTCCTTTCTGGGTCGACTACGTCTGGAACCCGGCACCAAAACCTGAGCGCAAAACCAAATTCGCCTGGTCTCCCGAGGCAAAAGAGTACATCGACTGGTTCAAGGCGAGTCCAGTCAATCGCCCGCTCATGAGCCCGCGGCTGCATGATCGCATCTTCAACCCCGAAAAGTTCGATCCAGAGCAAGACACCACCTTCGAGGTCGCCAAGTACGCAGCCAATGTACGAAATTTCATCGCCTACAACGTCGGTGGATGGAAGGCTCCAACCGAGACCGATGAGTTAATAGCCGACAAAACCCTTGTCGTCAAGGAGACTCAAGGGTGGCTCACCATCACGCCCGCACAGAGGTTTGAAGCTCGCCGATTAAGGGTCGATCCCGAACTCCTTGGCCCAATGATCAGGGTTGCCGAAAACCAAGACTCGATGTCCCTCGACGAAGCGGCCGACTTTGCCTTTCGGCTACCACCGAACCGCGATGAAGCGCAACAGTACGAGTCGCGCATCAACATGGTGCGCCCTCACCCAATCGCAACTCCGAACGACTTCCAACTTCTTCGCGTGTACGGCAGTCTCTCAAAACAGCACCGTGCCGAACTCGCCGCCGGAAAACCTCTTTCAGTCCAACAAATGGGAGCCGCCACCCAACGCGAACTCTACCGGCTCGTATTCGAAGCGCCTAACGCATACATACCTTGGAAAGCCAATTCTATCTACCTGAGAGGCGGAACCGAGGCCGAGAACAAACTGAAAATGGATCAGTTCAGGAAGTACAATAGTGCCCTCTTCCGAAGGGCAACCCGGGCCTTCCCAAGTGGTTTCACCCAAAACCACATTCTCCAAGGTAATTTGCCAACCACTTCAGAACGGTTCCTGATTTTCAATCCAAAGTGGAACTCCACATCGATAACCGACGCAAAGGGCCTCGGGCATCGACTCGGAGTGTTGCAAAGCCCTGGCCCCTATCCCGACTCCGGAATGAACGCAATTGATCCTCAGCGGATAGGGTTACTCACCCAAAACTCACAGAAACTGTCCCTCATGTCCGAGGATGGACGCGCCATCGACTACTTCCTCCGTCAGTGGAAGTCTGACGTTAGGGGCTACTTTAAACTGGAGGAGCTTCCGAAAGAAGTCAGAGCAAGGATCCAAGAGGGGACTGAAGACTGGCTCAAACAGCAAGCAGAGATGCAGAAATACCGGAGTGGCGGTACCCCTCCCCCACCGCCCCTCTAGCGAACCTGCGTTCCTTCCGGAGCCTCTCTGTCGGGCTGAAGCAAAATCGCGCCGCCGTTCTCGTCAGTCGCCGCCAGAAGCATCCCCTGGCTCTCAGTTCCGCGCAACTTCGCTGGCTTGAGGTTGTACACAACTACAACTTGCCGCCCTATCAAATCCTCGGGCGAATAGTTCGCCCGAATCCCCGCCACGATCTGCCGCTTCTCGTCGCCAATATGCACCTGCAACTTGAGCAACTTGTCGCTACCCTCCAGCGGCTCGGCTTCAAAAACCCTTCCGACGCGCAGTTGCACCTTGGCAAAGTCATCAATCGTAATGATTCCGGTCGTTTCTTCAGCAGGCTTCTTGGTTTCTTCCATTTTAGGTTTCTCAGGCTTAACGGGAGCGGGGACCTTGGCGAGGTCAATACGTGGGAAAATCGGTTGTGGATCGTTCAAAACGGTTCCGGCAGGCAGCGACTCCGGCGTTCCAACCGTAGACCAATCAGCAGAAGGAGCAACACCTAATTGCCGGGCAATATCGTCGCAAACTGTCGGCATAAACGGTCGTAACATCCCCTCTGCAGCACGAACGCAAAGAATCATCGACCTCAAAACCGACGCCAAAGCCGGATCGCCAGCCTTCGCCAATGCCCAAGGCGCGCGGGTATCCACATACTTGTTCACAAACCGAATGACATCAATCCCCGCATTCGCCGCACGCTCCAACCGGAAGCCAGTCATCGCCTCCTCATAGGCCGTCTTGCACCGCGAAATCGCATCTAAAACCTCCGGCTCAACCGGCGCATCAGGAACAATTCCGCCTACAAACTTATGCGCCATGGCAAGCGACCTGTTCAAGGCGTTGCCCAAATCATTAGCCAAATCGCTGTTGTATCGCTTGTGGAAATCCTCGTAAGTAAACGTCGAGTCGTTCTCAAACCCCATCGTCGCCGTGATGTAGTACCGCACAACATCAATCGCAACTTCCGCCGAACAGCCCGCCAAATCCGCCGCGTATGCCGCCAAAGCCAGCGGCTCCACAACGTTCCCCTTCGACTTCGAAATCTTCTCCTCGCCCAGCAAAATCCAAGCGTGAGCAATCACGTGCTTCGGCAACGGCAACTCCGCCCCCATCAGCATCGCCGGCCACAGCGTCGCATGGAACCGAGTGAGAATGTCCTTTCCCAGCCACTGACACAGCGCTGGCCACTTCTCCTCCCAACCTGGATTCGGCCATCCGGTTGCCGTAATGTAGTTGATCAGGGCGTCAAACCAGACATAGATAACCTGCGACTCGTCCCCCGGAACCGGAATCCCCCAGCCGTTGTTTTTGCGCGAAACGCACTGGTCCATGAGCCCCGACTTGATGAACGAAACAACCTCATTTCGGCGCGTCTCCGGAATGATAAAGTCAGGATTCTCCGCGATATGTGCCAGCAATCGATCACCGAAAGCCGAGAGCTTAAAGAAGTAATTCTCCTCGCTCACCCATCGAACCTCGTTCCCGTCCGGACTCTTGCCGTCCACCAGGTCGGCTTGCTTAAAGTAAGTCTCCGTTGAAACGTCGTACCAACCCTCGTAGGTAGCCGAATAGATATATCCGTTCTCCTGCAACTTCGCAAAAAGTGCCTGCGATGCCGCCCGATGCTCGGGAAGGGAAGTCCGAACGAACTTATCGAACTTCATCCCCATTCCCTCAAATATTTCAATAAACCGCTGAGCAATCTCCGCCGTGAACTCATGCGGATCGAGCCCCAGAGCCTCGGCGGCCTCCTTGATCTTCAGCCCGTTCTCGTCCGTCCCTGCGACCGAAAAAACATCCATCCCCCGCATTCGCAGATACCGAGCCGTCACGTCCCCCGAAAGAGTCGTAAGAATATTCCCGATATGCGGAGTGCTATTCACATAAGGAATAGCCGTCACGATGGTGGTCTTCGCCATGAGCCCCTAGTTTACCGGTCCGCCTCGCTATCGCAGGAAGTACGACTTCCCAGGCTCAACCGTCAACAACACTTCCAGTAGTTGCGGAACTTGCTTCACTAACTCGGGGACTGTGGGCGGAATCGGGGCCATGACGATGACAATGATGCTCCGACCAGAAAGATTCTGCTGATGCGGAATTCCTTTGTCGATGGTCAATAGGACTTGGAAGTCAGCCTGTTCGGCAACTTTCAGAAGTTCGCCATCGGCAAGCAGATTCCAACCCATATCCTTTGAACGTACACACTCGTAGCCGAATATGTATCTGGAAACTCCATTCGGAAAGCACTGATCAAGCAGGATTCGCATCAGCTCGCAATGCCAAGTCTATCCCGACCCTGGCGAGCAAGCCAAGAGTAAACGCGCTTCACTTTCTCCCGCGAAAGATCTGGATAGGCGTCCAAAAACTCTTCGACGGAGTCGCCTTCGTCGATGTAGTCAAGCAATATCCATACAGGAATCCGTGTATCGACAAAACGAATAGCTCCAGACACGTATTCAGGATCAGCCGTCAGGATGTCTTGCAACTCTTCGGGAATCGTATTCATACCTTCATAATACGCCAAACCCGCCGCACCCCAACCCCGGTAAACTGTTAGGTTCAAATGGACTTCAAATCGACCCTGCACCTCCCCGACGCCGAAGCGACGATCCCCATGAAGGCGAACCTGCCGACCTTGGAGCCGTCGATTCAGGCGATTTGGGAAAGCGAGGCGATCTACCACAAGCTCCAAGAAGCCCGAAAAGACGCACCGACCTACGTCCTCCACGACGGCCCGCCCTACACAAATTCGCCCATCCACATCGGAACCGCGATGCAGAAAATCCTCAAGGATTTTGTGCTCAAGAGCCGCCAGATGATGGGCTTCCGGACTCCCTACGTCCCCGGCTTTGACAACCATGGCCTGCCAATCGAACAGGCCGTGATGAAGAAGTTCGCGGAAAAGAAGATCACTCCCACCATTCCCGAACTGAGGCAAGCCTGCCGCGAACACGCCGCCGAGTACATCAACATCCAGCGAGATCAGTTCAAACGGCTTGGTATCTTCGGCCTTTGGGAGAAGCCTTACACCACGATGGACTTCCGCTTTGAAGCGGAAATCGTGAGGGTTTTCGGGAGGCTAGTCGAAGGCGGCTACATCTACAAAGGACTTCGCCCCACGCTCTGGAGCCCGACCAGCCGAACCGCCCTCGCCGACACCGAGATCGAGTATCACGACCACGTCAGCAAAGCGACCTATGTACGATTCCCCCTCAAAAGCGATCCAAATCAGGAGCTCGCCGGGCTAGAAAACGTCTACACCGTCATCTGGACCACCACGCCTTGGACTATCCCCGCAAACCTCGCCTGCGCGTTTCATCCTGAGTTCAATTACGACGTCGTCAAAGTCGGAAACGACCACTACATCCTCCTCCAAGACCTCGTTGCAAAGGTCGCCGAAAAAGTCGGCTGGGTCGACTACACCATCGTCAAAACCCTCGAAGGCATCAACTTCGATAAGATGGAGTTCAAGCACCCGATCTTTGACAGATCGAGCGTCGCCGTTATGGCGGAGTACGTCACCACCGAAGACGGAACCGGCGTCGTCCACACCGCCCCCAGCCACGGGCGAGACGACTTTTTCACCGGCCAAAAATACAATCTTGGTGTCCCCAACACAGTCGACGAAAGGGGAGTCTTGACCCACGAAGCCGGAGAATTCGAAGGCGTATTCTACAAAAACTGCGACACCGTCGTGGTCGATAGACTCCAAGAAGTCGGAGCACTGCTAAGCGTCAGCGACTACCACCATAGCTACCCATACGCCGAGCGCGACGGCCAGCCCGTCATCTTCCGCGCCACCGAGCAATGGTTCCTCAGCCTCGAACACGAGGGCCTGAGAGGGAGAATGCTCGACAGCATTCAGAAAGTCGAATGGGTGCCGGGTCAGGGGCAAAACCGAATCGAGGCGATGATCCGAAATCGCCCCGATTGGTGCATCTCGCGGCAACGTCCCTGGGGCGTTGGAATCCCGGTCTTTTACGGGCGAAAATCCCGAGTCCCCGTGCTCGATCCGGTCGCCATCGATGCCGTCGCGAACCTCGTCGAACAAGAGGGCTCCGACGCTTGGTTCATCAAGGAGGCCTCAGATATCCTGCCAAAGGGCTACACCCATCCCGAGACTGGCGAGACCGAGTTCGACAAAGAGACCGACGTCCTCGACGTCTGGTTCGACTCCGGTTCGACCTCCCTCGTCGTGCTAGAAGGAAACGTCCATCCCGAATGGAAAGAACACTGGCCAGCGGACCTCTATCTCGAAGGCTCAGACCAACACCGAGGCTGGTTCAATACGTCGTTGATCATCGGCCAAGCAACCCGTGACGCCGCCCCGTACAAAACGGTTTTGACCCACGGCTTCGTCACCGACGGCGATGGTCGAAAAATGTCCAAACGCCTCGGAAACGTCATCGACCCCGTCAAAGCCGGAAACGACTACGGCGCCGACGTCATCCGCTACTGGGTCGCGGGTACCGACTACGCCAACGACGTCCCCTGCTCCGACCCGATCCTGAAGCAGTTCGGCGAGAGCTACCGCAACATCCGCAACGCCCTCCGCTTCCTCATCGGGAACCTAAAAGGCCACACCGCCGACTCGGTCGAAACACTTCTCCCTATTGACCAGTGGTTCATCGAACAAGCCGATCTCCTCGTCGCCGACTGTATCGACGCCTACGAGCGGTTCGACTTCGGGACCATAATGTCCAGCGTCCACAACTTCTGCCGCCAGCAGCTCTCGGCCTTCTACGCCGACGCCGTCAAGGATCGAATGTACTGCGATGCCGAAGACTCCGCCGAGCGCCGGTCGGGCCAACAAGCCTGCTACGAAGTGGCAGAGCGGCTCATCAAGCTCATTGCCCCTGTCCTCGTCCACACTGCCGAAGAGAGCTGGCTGAAGATGCACGAAACTCTAGGTGTCAAACCCACCTCCGTCTTTTTCGAGACCTTCGACGCCGCGAGCATCGAAGACATCGAGGGAAGCGAACTTCAGCAACGCTTCGCCGCCATCATCGCCGCCAAGCAGGACGTCAATAGCTCGTTTGAGCCCTACAAAGGGACCGACGGGATCAAGAACTCGCAAGACGTGGTCGCCAAACTCACCGTCGACCCGACCGAAAAGAAGCTCCTCGAATCCTTCACAACCGACGAACTTGCGAACTTCTTCAAAGTCAGCTGGGTTGAACTAAGCGAAGGTGAACCAGCCGTGACATTCGAGAAATCGCCCTACAACGAGTGCATCCGCTCCCGCGTCCGACGCCCCGACGTGGCCGAGGTCGAAGTGGACGGCGAAAAGGTCTTCCTCAGCGCAAGAGATCGGAAGGTGCTCGGCCTTTGAAGTCCCGCCTCCCGCTCTTCTGGATCATCACGATCCTGATGATCGTGATCGACCAAGCCATCAAAGCCTGGATCAGAAACACGCTCATGGTCGGCCAATACTGGGACGGCGGGCCGTGGAAAGGCGTCTTCGAGTTCACCCTCAGCTACAACAAAGGGATCGCCTTCGGCATGTTCCAAGGCTCGGCGTTGGCAATGGCCCCCGTCGCCATCATCATCGCCGGCTTCGCCGTCTATTCAATCCATAAGAACCGGAACGAGTCCAAGTGGGGAACCATCGCACTTGCTCTTCTCGCGAGCGGAGCCGTTGGAAACCTCATCGACCGAGTTGCCAACGAGAAAGGCGTCACCGATATGTTCCTCGTTCGCCTCGCCAACCTAACGGGCGGAAAGCTTAACGATTTCCCCGTTTTCAACTTCGCCGATAGCTGCATCACCATCAGCATGATCATGCTCTTCCTGAGTTGGGGTAAGCCCACCAAGGACGATCAAACCGAAGTCTTGGAACCCCGAGAAGAAGCCTTATAGACCTTGTAAACAACCGGCACCAGAATCAACCCCGGCAAGTAGTTCGCCGTCGGCATCTGCTTCAAACCGAGCAGGCTGATCCCGATCGACAGAATCATCAACCCGCCCACGGCGGTGAACTCGTTTAGAAGTTCCTCATCCTCGCGCAGCCACTTCAGCCGGGATGCCAACAGAGTAATCGCCCCCTGGAAAACCAAAACCACAACCGCCGAGAACAGCACCCCAACCCCCAACGAAGCCGCCAAAAAGAACCCCGCAACCCCGTCCAAAGTCGACTTCAGTCCCAGCAATTCAGATCGCCCCTCCAGCCCGTCCTGAATGCACCCCAAGATGGTCATCGGCCCCACGCAGAACAAAATGCTCGCCGTCAGCAACCCTTCGCTAAACCGCCCCCGCCCGCCAACAACTTCCTTCGCCCAGGCCGAAAGCCCCTCCAGCCCACTCTGTACACCAAGAAGCAGCCCAAGAATCCCGCCGATGGCAATGCACGCCGCCACCAGAATCAGGTTCTTGGAAGGCAGAAACATCTTGACGCCTAGTGCCAAATTCACCAACCCAATCCCCGAAAGGGCAATGTCTTGGGCAGTAGAAGGCAACATCTGTCCGACGAGCAATCCAAGCGTCGAGCCGACAATGACCGTCCCCGTGTTAATCAGCGTGCCCTTCATCGAAACACTAACCCGAGTCGATCCCACTGCTTTTGCAGAAACACGAGGTCCCGTCCGACCCCGGTGACATGCAAGCCCTTCGAGTCGTTTCCGTCCCAAACCACGAAGGGTGGTCGTGCAACTACGCCTGGTTGCGAGTCACCCTCAAAGATGTAGGTCTCATTGTCCAAGTTCACATAGAGGACTTTGAAAACGACGGGATTTTCACCAGTCACCCTTTTGACAACTTTTCTGACGTTATCCACTGGATACCGGGAAGGGATCGGTTCATTGACTTCCTTGATCGACTTGAAAATCAAAGCCCCAGAAATGGCGATGACGACCGACATCAGAACCAACCAACCAGTGCCTAGTCTCACTCCACCGACCTCGACCCAACCGACGTGATAATCAGCCCCCAAGCCGCCTGGGCCGCCATCGAAACCGGAAAATTTAGCGCCAACGGCAACGAATAAAGCGCGATCGTTACCGGCCCAAAATACATCCAGCACGTCACCAGAGTAGGGAAGTAGCGCTTCCAGAAATCCCCCTCCGCCAGCTTCTGCCGCATCGCGGCAAAGCTGAGTCCTGAGTCGATCAACATAAACGTCAAAGCCGCAATGGGCATCGACAGCAACGGCGAAAACACCAACATGTCGAACGCAATCTTGGCCACAACAACCCCAAGTGAAGGCTTGTCGCCAAGTTGCTGGCTCAGAAAGATGTACAAAGTGTCAACTGCTATGGCAATGAAGCCGAAGTATCCAAGCTTCACCAGTAAGCCAGCGAAGCTGGTCTTCGGCCGTTCATGCCGAGTAACCCGAGCAGCGATCTCCGGAATCACTAAGCTGGCAACCCAAACCGATCCCAAAGTAAATACCAATCCCCACTGTGACCGAAACGCCCGAATCGTCTCCGGCAACGATTGCCAACTCGGAATCGTGTAGTACAAAACCACGAAAACCAGAAAGCAAATCTGGATCAAAATGATCGGCTTCCGAGCCGCCCGCATCGAAGCCAGCCCCGGAGCCGCCAAAGCCCGAATATCCATCCCTGAACCAGAACCCACAAGATAATCTACCTTTTCCCCTGAGTTCAATTGAGGTACACCTAACTGTCCCGCATGAACTCCCCCAACGGCGTCCGCTACGAACTCCTCGGAACCTGCCCGCACACCAAGGCGCGCCGCGGGCGACTCCACACCCCTCACGGCACCGTCGAAACCCCCTTCTTCATGCCCGTCGGAACCCAGGGCACCGTCAAAACCGTCGGCTCCGAAGACATCGAAGCCCTCGGCTTTCAACAAGTTCTTTCCAACACCTACCACCTTTCGTTAAGACCCACAAGCGAACTGGTTGAAAGGCTCGGCGGACTCCACAACTTCATGTCCTGGAACGGTGCGATCCTCACCGACAGCGGCGGCTACCAGGTCATGTCTCTCAGCGATACCAACGAGGTCTCCGACGAAGGAGTCACCTTCAAGTCCCACCTCGACGGCAGCAAGCACTTCCTCACCCCCGAAAGGTCAATCCAAATCCAGGCCCAACTGGGCGTCGACATCAGCATGATGCTCGACCAATGCCCCCCCTACCCCTGCACCCGCGATGAAGCTCATCAGGCGATGAAGCGCACCCACGAGTGGGCCCACCGAAACCTCGCAGCCAGAAAGGAGGGCCAAGCCATCTTCGGGATCGTCCAAGGCGGAGTCCATTTCGACCTCCGCGAAGAGAGCGCCGCCTACATCTCCAACCTCCCCTTCGACGGAATCGCGATCGGTGGAGTCTGCGTCGGTGAACCCACCGAGATGCAGTACCCAGTGGTTGAGCATACGGCTCCACTCCTGCCAAAAGACAAAGCCCGCTACCTCATGGGCGTCGGCCACCCCAAAGACATCCTCCACGCCGTCGCCAGCGGAGTCGATATGTTCGACTGCGTACTCCCCACCCGCATGGCCCGCCACCACTGCCTCTACACCCTCACTGGCCGCATCAACGCCATGAACAAACAGTGGGCTGAACACGACGGCCCCCACGACGAAAACTCCCTCTTCCCGGCCACCGCAAGATACTCCGCCGCCTACCTACGCCACCTCTTCAAAGCCAACGAGCCCCTCGGAGGCAGAATCGCCACACTCCACAACCTAGCCTTCTACGCCCGCCTCATGCAAGAAATCCGAGAAGCAATCTCTACCGGCACGTGGCCGGAGCTAGTCGCCCGCTACGCAAATGCGTAGCTCCGAAAGCCCTTCCCCCTTTTCCCCGACTCCAGGAGGGGCAAAGGGGGAAGGGTTGGGATGGGGGATCGGCTGCCGAGGCTAGTCGAGGAAAGTGACAAATCAAAGCTCCGTCTTCGGAAAGTTGCAGCTTGGCCCCGAGCCGGTCCCAAAGCCAAACCCCACCCGAGAAGAGGATGATCCCGCCGCATTCGCTCTGGGACCACCCTCTCCTCGGGTCCCGTGCCACCAGGCTCGCTGTACCTAATGTTTCCTCGACTTAAACCCGATCTTAACCGCCTTATCCAACTCGTCGAGATATTTCTGATTCGCCTTCAATGCCTCGGCATAAGCCCTGTCAGTTGCCTTCAGAGCTGATTGATCCATATCCATCCCAAAAGCTCCGTTATTCGCATGTCCCGAAATGAGCGAGGGTAGCTCTTTGCTACGGATCAGTTTTAGGGGGCATTCGCCGTCCAGCACATTTGCATCAGGTTCTTCGTCGTGGTACCGCTTGGAAACAAGAGAGAATAGCTCCGCTGAACCCAGATCTTTCCGTTCCAAAATGTGCCCAGAGTCGGACACTGTATCAGAAGGGTAAGCCCTGAGCCAAAGCTCCCTGGCATGATATTCCGCAAGATCAACCTCAAACGTGCCCTTTTGCGGTGGCTTTGCCTGCTGAAACCCAACCACCGCCGCAACTCCACTCACGACTCCCAACACAAACTTCATTCAATTTGGACGAACCACCCTTAAGGCAGTTTCTCACTTGGCACAACGCCTCGTTCGGCGAGATCAACGAATGGCTGGAACGCTCCCTGGCTAAACAGCCAGCGATTCTTGTCGAGCAACTCGTAGCAGGTAGAACCCCGCTCGCCGAAGTGCCGAGCAATCGCACCCGCCTGTTCTTCTACATAGCTGACTGAACGACAATCGACTCCCAAGTACAGGCTCGGAGTGTGCCAGACGCTACATCGCTCCCATGCTGGACCCTCTTCGCTTATCCGCTTGCTTGCCCCCGCCGTTGGATAAAGCGTAAGGATCGCCACAAAACGCTCATCCGTCCATTGAAGGATACGCTCACGGATATATTCATTTGCGCCCGCGATCGCATAGTTGAGGCCCGACTTAAGACGTCGCAATTCTCCAAACTCGTTGTCCATCCAAGCGCAAATCGCGTTTAGTTCGTCGAATTGAATCGTCAGCGGAAGCTGTCTGCTTCGGTTGATTTCATCCACACCACTGAGTGCGGTTGATAGACGCCAAGCCTCGTACTCATTCAGCACCAATTCGCAATGATCTGAATCCCATTCCAAACTCAGAACAGGCGCATCGTTTTCTTGGCTCCGGCCGAGATACTTCTGCTTCAGGTCGTCACGATCATGCTCAAAATCCGACGACAGCACTTCGTAGCAGGGATGCGTCCGACCAGCTGCATCAAAGCCCTCCGCATCCCAGTCAGGATCGAAGGGCCAAATCTGATGAATACTCTTCAGCTTTCTAAACGGATGCCGAGCTGGCAGGATATTTTTCATTGCAAAATTAAGAACTCACCGATAACTAGTTTCGACCTGCTCTCGATGAGCAGATTAACACATTGAGCAAAGTCTGCAACGTTTTTAAGATTGCTCGGCGCGACAACGACGCAAAGCTCAATTCCAGCGAGGCTGGTATGAAATCTCATGTTCTGATCCACAGTGAACAACACGTCGAACTGCTCAGCGGCAAGTCTTACCATCTCACCATTTTTCTTCCCAGCCCAACCCACTCCAACGGCTGATCTAGCGAGGACGTTGTCATGAAACAACTTGCAAACACGAGGGTTGACGCACTCGTCGGTCAATACGCTGAGGCTACGCAATCTTCTGGCTCTCAAGTTGATCGCACGAGAACGTCAACACTGCCAGAGCTTGATCGCGGCTCACCGTTGGAAGGCCTTCCAAGAAGTAGTCCAGATCGTTCCCACCCTCAATGTAATCAAACAAGGTTCGGACAAGAACGCGGGTACCGCGAAGGCAGAGTGAGCCTCTCATAATCTCGTTATCGCGCAACGTTGCTTCCGTAAAGGTGATGGTTCGATTATAGTCGAACCGCAAAGTAAAACGCCCTTGAGCAAAGTTGCTCAAGGGCGCTGTTATCACCTTCGCAAAAACTTACTGTCGCTTTCGGAAGTTTGGCTCGCCGTCTCCGCCGGATGAAGGTCGCTCTGCGCGATCCGGGCGAGGCCCGTCTCGTCGAGGTCCTCGATCTCGGTCTCCACCGCGATCTCGTCCGCCAAATCCGCCGCCACGTCCACCTCGGTCACCACCGCGACCTCGGTCTCCGCCCGATCGTCCGCCACCGCCGCCACCTTGTGATGGAGGAGGAGTTCCGTTCTCGTTACCCTCAAGGGTAGGAAGGTCTTGCTTCACGCCGATAGCGGTCAAGTTGAGTCGTCCCTGATCGTCAAGCTCGTGTGTCTTCACGTTGAGCGTATCGCCCATGTTGACCACGTCTTCGATTCGGTTGATCTCCTTGAGAGTGATCTGCTCCTTCGGAACAAATCCTTGCTTACCGCTAGCAAGCTCAACCAGAACGCCGCGACCCATGATTCGGGTGACGACGCCTGTCGTCTCAACACCCATCTCGATGTCGCCAACTGCGTCCTTCACCATCTGCATGGCCTTGTTGGAGGCTTCTGCGCCGGTGGAGCCGATAAGCACTCGACCGTCTTGTTGAACGTCAACGGTAGCACCCGACTCAGCACAGATCTTCTTGATCGTCGCGCCACCAGGTCCGATCAGCGCGCCAATCTTTTCTGGATTGATCTGCATCGTAACGACCTGAGGAGCGGTATCTGCAACTCGCGAACGAGGTGCATCGATCTCGGCTTCCATGATGTCAAGAATCTGGAGTCGTGCGGTCAGAGCCTGATTAAGAGCTCGTGCAAGAACTTCGTCAGGAATACCGTCAAGCTTGGTGTCAAGCTGAAGAGCGGTGATTCCAGCACGGGTTCCCGCAACCTTGAAGTCCATGTCTCCGCAGAAGTCTTCCATTCCGATGATGTCGGTAAGAACCTTGAAAGCCTTTCCGTCGCTCATCAGACCCATCGCAATTCCGGCAACCGGAGCCTTGATCTGGATTCCGGCGTCCATGAGAGCCAAAGTCGAACCGCAGACCGAAGCCATGGAGGTCGAACCGTTGGACTCAAGAACCTCGGAGGTCAGGAGCATGGTGTAAGGGAACTGAGGATCGCTAAGCGGAAGAACCGGGAGCAATGCTCGCTCGGCAAGCGCGCCGTGGCCCACTTCTCGTCGTCCACGACCTCGGTTCGGGCGGCATTCGCCAACCGAATAGGCAGGGAAGTTGTAGAAGTGCATGTATCGCTTCGCATCGACTTCTTCGAGTCCGTCCATCGTCTGGGCGTCTCCCGGAAGGCCTAGGGTGGCGATGGTCATGACCTGGGTCTGACCGCGGGTGAAAAGTCCTGATCCGTGGACGCGAGGAAGAATTCCGGCGGTGGCTTCGATGTTTCGAAGCTCGTCGAGTTTTCGTCCGTCTGGTCGCTTGTCCTTGGTGATGATGAGGTCGCGAACGACGCCCTTCACAACCGTATCCGCCGCTTCTGGAAGCTGACCGAGGATCGCTGGCTGGTCGGCATACTCCGGCTTCAGCTTCTCAACGATGTCCTTGATCAGATCGTTCAGAGCTGATTCTCGAACGGCCTTATCAGCCGAGCCAAGAAGAGCCTTCTCGATGTCCTTGCCAAACTTCTTGCTGATCGCCTTCTTCAGGTCCTCATCAATGGTGAACAAGCTGACTTCTCGGATCTTCGTTCCAACCGTCTTCTTGAATTCCTCAAACTTCAGCGCGATTTCGCGAATGGCGTTATGAGCGAACTTAAGCGCAGCGGCCATGTCGGCCTCGCTAACTTCGTTTGCACCGGACTCAACCATCGAGATGGCATCCTTGTGTCCGGCAACAATGAGGTCGAGGTCAGAAACCTTGATCTGGTCGTTGGTTGGGAAGAGGATGAACTCGCCGCCAATTCGTCCAACGCGGACGCAAGCAATCGGAGCCTTGAACGGAATGTTCGAGACTGCAAGAGCTGCACCAGCGGCACAAACTGCGAGAACGTCGGGAGGGCAATCCTGCTCAACCGAGAACGGCATCGCCATGACTTGAACGTCATTTCGAAGACCCTTCGGGAAGAGTGGTCGGATCGGTCGGTCCATCAATCGCGAAACAAGAATCGCCTTCTCAGAAGGTCGTCCGCCGGACTTGATGAAGCCGCCGGGGATTTTGCCGACAGCGTACTTGCGCTCTTCGTAGTCGCAAGTGAGAGGCAGGAAGTCGATTCCAGCCTTAGGGTTTTCGGACATCGTTGCGACGCCCAGGACGATGGTTTCGCCCATTCCAAGGAGAACTGCGCCGCCGGCTTGCTTAGCCACGCGACCTGTTTCGAGGTAGAACTCCTTTCCGCCTACCTCGAATTCGAGTGTGTGTATCATTTATGCTCCGTTAAGATTAACGGGGCTTAACTTCACGAATGCCGAGTTTCTTGATAAGAGCACGGTAGCCCACAACATCCTTGTTGCGGAGGTAAGCCTCAAGGCGTCGTCGCTTTCCAACAAGTACGAGCAATCCACGTCGACCGTGGTTGTCTTTCTTGTGGGTGCGAAGGTGATCGGTGATCTGCTGGATTCTCGCCTGCATGATTGCGATCTGAACTTCTGCCGAACCGGTATCTCCCGGCTTGGTGGCGTTATCGGCGATGACTTGTGCTTTCTTATCTGGACTCAGGGGCATGGTGTTTGTTAAGCTCCGTAGTTAAATCGAGATCGAGAGTATTTCGTCCACCGCTCAGTTCAGGCTCCTCTCTACTTCCGCACTGCGAAGGCAAACTAGGGGGCTGAAGTCAACGGTTTACGCGCAACCATCGATTCGACGTGTCATTGTACCTGAGTTTTACGACAAGTTCCATGAGTCTTAGTTGACCTATGAGTCCTATCGGTCATATGAGACAGAGCCCCCGATGCAATTGCACCGAGGGCACCCCAGATTCGACTCCGCTTATTTACCGCAGTGCTCGCAATGTGCTTTCTTTGCCCCAAACTCGTAGAAGTTCTTCA
This sequence comes from Fimbriimonas sp., assembly GCA_965248555.1. GTDB lineage: Bacteria > Armatimonadota > Fimbriimonadia > Fimbriimonadales > Fimbriimonadaceae > Fimbriimonas. Next base: position 157,431 of record CBDFJP010000003.1, read on the forward strand.
CGAGCCCAGTCTCAAGATCGTAAACAGACCCCACCACCGTGATTTTGTGATTCTTCACCAATCCCTTCAACGGAGCAGATTCCGCCACGTGGTTAACCGTATTCATAACGTTCGCCGTCACACAATTGTGAAGCCGATCGCCCGTCCATGCCGCGGTCTGCTTGATCGCAGGCGAGATTTCCTTCACCAATCCAGGCAGGAAGCTGGCTACCGTCGTATGGACCACAGCCGCCTTTGGCTTAGCGTGGCCGTGCGCCTTCTCGCTGAAGAACGGCTGGTGAGCCGTTGCACCCGAAGATGCGTCCAGAGCCGCCTTAACCGCTCCGCACTTCTCATGGCCGAGGACAACAACGAGGCTCGAACCAAGGTGTTCAACTGCATACTCAATGCTCGCCAAAATATGTGGATCCGCAACATTCCCCGCAACCCTCAGAACGAACAAGTCACCCAACCCACGATCAAAAATGATCTCTGGCGAAAGCCGTGAATCAGCGCAAGTAAGTACAACCGCAAAAGGTGCCTGACCCTTTGAAGTCTCAAATCGACGTTCCGATCCCTGGTTCGGATGTTCCGTATGCCCCGCGACAAAACGCAAGTTGCCCTCGCGCAAAAGTGAAAAAGCATCCGCGGCGCTAACCTTCGGCTGTGTCCCCCCGGACAAGATCAATGTAGTTGCAAAAGTGACTGCTGAAACCATAGGAATTCCCCACTGAGGAGTTCCCGTTCAGCGATTGTTGTTAACCAGTAATATTAGCAGTGAGGCGAATTTTGCGGAGTTTTTGACAAAATGGCGTCAAATCCACTCCGGCGCATTCTGATACGCCACCGGCCGCAACCACCGCTCCACCGCATGATTCCCCACGCTCGTAAACCGCGAATCCGAAGCCGCCGGATACGGCCCGCCATGCTGAGTCGCCTCGCAAACCTCAACCCCAGTAGGGAAACCGTTAAACACAATCCGCCCCGCGATTTGTTCAACCACCGGAAGCAAAACCTCAACCAAAGCCCGGTCATCCGGCGCGAAGTGGATCGAAGCAGAGAGATTCCCCTGAGTCCCCACGCAAGCCAGCATCTCTTCAAAACTCTTGCAAGTAACGACCAGTCCAAACGGCCCAAACACCTCTTCCTGCAGATGAGGGTTCTTCACAAATTCAGATCCCGAAACCTCTGCCAAGCCCGCCTGACCTGGATTCTGAACCTCAACGAGAGTCGAAACCCCTTCCTGTCGGCAAGTCGATTGCGCCAACCGGACATAGTTCTCCGCAATCCCGTCCGTCAACATGCGACCGACCGGAGCCGCCGCCGCCAACTCCTGCATCTTCGCCTTCGCCGCCGTCCATTCCGGCGAATCGATGCCAAGAACAATCCCAGGATTGGTACAGAACTGTCCAACTCCGAGGGTCAAAGACGGGATATATCCCTCGGCAAACCCTGCCACTCCGCCCGGCAAAACGAACATCGGATTTACCGAACCCATCTCCGCAAAAACCGGAATCGGCACCGCCCGCTTCGCCGCCGCATCCATAAACAGCCGCCCAACTCGTAGCGACCCCGTGAACCCAACCCCTTTGATCAAAGGGTGCTCGACCAACCCAAGCGAAACCGCGTTATCTCCATGAACACACTGGAACGTCCCAACCGGAAAACCAAGAGAGGAAACCTGGGCCGCCAAAATATCAGAAACCATCCGCGAAGTCTCCGGATGCGCCGGATGAGCCTTCACCACTACCGGACAACCCGCCGCCATTGCCGAAGCCGTATCGCCGCCCGCCACGCTATAAGCCAGAGGAAAGTTCGAGGCCCCAAACACCGCAATCGGCCCCAACGGAATCATAAACCGATCCAATACCGGCCGAGGCGGGACTCGATCCGGAATTGCGTCAACGTGGTCAACCTTCTTAAACCGCCCGGCCCGAACATCTACCGCATGGTTCCGAAACTGCCCCGCCGTCCGGTCACACTCGCCGTTCAATCGAGCCTCCGGAAGATGCGTTTCCCGCATCGCCACCGGCACAATCTCCGACTTCGCCGCCGTCAAAGCATCGGCAATCCCGTCCAGCAAATCCGCAAGCACCGAACCTTCAACGGAACGTAAGAACGGCGCAGCGTCTGCGGCACGTCGGATGACGGAATCAAGTTCAGAAATTGTGATTTCAAGCATATCGGTTCGGGTCAAGTTGGGCCAAAGGCAAAGAAGTCTCGCGCCCAGAGAGCAAATCTGCAACGAGCTTACCGGTGATCGGCCCCAAACTAAGCCCCATCATTCCGTGACCACTCGCAACGATAACATTTGGATTCGCCTTGATCCGCCCAATGTAAGGCAAACCGTCCGGCGGACAAGGCCGATTCCCAACCCAAATCGGCTCGCCGTGCATATCGGCCTCCGAAAACTGGGGATAGAACTGAGGCATCGACTCAATGATCCCATGCACCCGGTTCTCGTTCACATAATCGCTCGGCGGCCCAAGCTCCATCGTTCCCGCCACGCGCAACCCGTTCTCCATCGGAGTCACCGCCACCCGCGCCTCCGCCAGCAAAGCGCAAACCCGCGGCATCACCGGCGGCTTGGCGATAGTCATGCTATACCCCCGCCCCGCCAGCATCGGCATCTTTAGCCCCACCCCTCGAACCATTCCCCCCGACCACGCCCCCGTCGCCACGACGAGCTCATCAAACTCAAACTCCCCGATTTGGGTGTGCACCCGGTCGAGCTTGCCCTTCGTCTTACCAAACCCAGTGGGAGACTGGAGGTTCACAAACGTCGCCCCATGCCGCGTCAAATGGTCTCGCAACGCCGAAATCAGATTCTGCGGGGTTAAGGAAGCATCGTCCAAAAAGTGCACCGCCCCGCAAACATCAACTTCCGCCCCCGTCTCAACTTGCTTCAACTCCGGCAACGAAAGAACCTTCGCCCGAACCCCAATCTCATTCGCCCGCTGGGCTAATTGTGCCTCGTGATCCAAGGTGCTCTGCTTCTTACAAAGCATCAGCAGGCCATCTTTCCGCAGCTCAAACCCAACTCCAATCGCCTCGGTTAATGCCTCGTACTCTCGCCGAGAATGCAGATTCAAATCCCGAAGAATCGTCTCCGTCTTCTGAACATGTTCCGAGTTTGCAGCCTTATAGAAGTTCCATGTCCAAAGCAACTGATCAACCGAAGGAGGGAAGTGGAACCCAAACGGCGACTTGGGATTCAGGAGCATCCGCAACCCCATCTGAATCATCCCCGGCGCCGCCAAAGGCACAAAGTGCGAAGGAACAATCATCCCGGCATTCCCAGTCGATGTGCTCTCCGCCCCCTCGAACTGGTTATCAATCACGGTCACATCGTGGCCGTCCTGCTGGGCATAGTAAGCCGAGCAAAGCCCGATTACTCCTCCGCCGATCACAACGACTTTCATAAAGTATCACCAATGTCACTCAGGGCTCCGGCTCCCGGCGACACGCTATGGCTCCCTTGAATCCCCCAACAGAACGGATCGGACTCATCAAAAACTAGTTTCGACTCACCGCAGATATGAGCCCGACCCACTATGTGTGGAATCACATACCCTTCTTCGTCCAACGTCACCCAGCCGGTGAATTTCGAACCCGTAATAGACTCTTGAACCCACTTTTCACCAACCGCGATCAACCCATCCTCGTACAAGCACGCCAACTTCGCACTCGTCCCGGTTCCGCATGGCGACCGATCATAGGCCGAACCTGGGCAAAGCACAAAGTTACGAGAATCAGCGTTAGGAGTGTCGTCAAACAGCTCGATATGGTCAGCACCGTTCCCGTCACCCCGGTACTCCTCCCCTTCGACCAATAAATCTCGGATCTCTTCGGTCAGCCGGATCAGCGCACCAGCGTTCGCGACTTCGAGTACTGGCATCTCAGGAGTCCGATGTGCCAAGAAGAACCAGTTTCCGCCCCACGCAACATCTCCGACAACCTTTCCCAACGATGTCTCAACAACTACGCTTTTCGCATACCGAAACGCCGACACATTCTGAATCTCCACCTCGCCATTCTCCAGCAAAGTCGCCTCAACAACCCCCACCGGAGTCTCGATCCGATGCACTCCCGCATCAATCCGCCCCAGGTGCCGAAGCGTCTCAATCACCCCAATCGTCCCGTGTCCGCACATCCCCAGGTAGCCAACATTATTGAAAAACACCACCCCGGTCACGCAGGAATCATCCGAAGGCTCAGTCAGCAAAGCCCCCACAATCACATCATTCCCCCGAGGCTCGCAGACCACGCCCTGTCGCAAATGATCCTGATGCTGTTGCATCCAATCACGTTTATCAGCCGCCGTAGCACCTTCTGGTTCCGGCCAGCCGCCAACAACAACCCGAGTTGGTTCTCCGCCAGTATGAGAGTCAATGACGTGAATGTTCATCAATTACAGTGTAGGGCGATTCGCAACCGCTTCGTCGATGACCGCTTGAATCCGAGCCCGCTCAGCTCCCACCAACGGCAATCGCGGCAACCGAACATGCTCGGCGCAGTATCCCGTCGTCGCTGTTGCCAACTTAATGTTCTGAACAAACTTGATTCCAACGTCCAAGTGCGCCACCGGCGAGAACCACTTGTAAAGCTCTCGAGCCTCGTCCCACTTGCCCGCCATCGCCAAGTCCCAAAGTCGCTGATTCTCGTAAGGGAAGGCAAGCCCAATCCCCATCACCCAGCCAACCGCACCAAGAAACGCACACTCAAGCGCAAGATCATCAACCCCCGCAAACAGCGCCAAGCGATCCCCGATCTGCTTCTGAATATCCAAGAACCGCCGCGTATCGCCCGAAGACTCCTTCAAAGCAACAAATCGGTCACTCGCGTCGCACAACGTCTCCAAAATCTCCGGCGTCAAATCGCCAGGATAAGCCAAAGGATTGTTGTAAAGCAAAATCGGCAGATCCGAAGCCTTGGCAACCGTCGTGAAGTGCGTGATCAGTTCATCCCGATCCGCCTTGTAAACCATCGCAGGCATCAGCATGATCCCGTCGATTCCCAGAGCCGCACATTTAGCAGAGTAATCAGCCGCCTGAGCCGTCGAAGTATCCGCAACCCCGCTCAAAACCGCCACTCGTCCCGCCGAAACCTCGCGCGCAACCCGCAAAATCTCAAACTTCTCGTCCCAAGTCAGCGCAAGGTTCTCGCCCAAAGACCCCATCATCACAAACCCCTTCACTCCCGAGTCAATCAGAACCTCCAGGTGCGCCCGAAGCTGATCGTAGTTGATCGAAAGGTCAGAGTTAAACGGAGTCGTCAAAGCCGGGAAAGAACCTGACCAATAAGGAGTGCTGGGCATCCGGAAGATTTTACTCGCCCGTTACGGCATTGAAACAAATTGACACCGGTTAACGATACATCGACCGCCGAACTGGGGTGACACCCAGCGGTATTTTAAGATTTATCGGCGACGGCTCGGCAAATCGACCGTTCCGTCTTCATTCAAAAATGCGCTGAAATTTTTGCCTGGACTAGCTTCGATTCGAGCTCGCAGAGCTGCCCGAGCTGCGCGCCAAGCCTCTGCGATTTCTGTATCGCTCTTGGAATCCAGGATCCTAATTACAGCTGCTACTCTTCTCCGCGCCTCAAGCTCATGGGACATCTCGAACTTCCTGACAAATTGTTTCGTCTCGGCGAACATGCTCGTGATGTAGGGGCAAGAATCGTAAGCAGCAAGTAGATCCCATCCCGAGGAGGTGATCCCTGAATACATGTCATATAGCTTGGCGTTCATGACGCAAACTGTCAACTCACGCTCACGCCATTCGTAACTAATACATACTCGCCAGCCGGCGTTGATCAGCCTTGCCTCGCCAGGGTTTGGTTCTACAAAAGTCCAGCTTGAACAAAAGCCCGCTTCTTCCTCGACGAACCTGCACAACAATAAAGCTTCATCACTCGGACCTCGAAGCACAGGTGGCGGATTATCGTGGACGACTGTTGACTGCCGTTTCCGCGAAGATATCAGCCACTTTAGCCACTCCACGGCTCACTTCCACCGAGGCTCGACGCCAAGCAGATTCCTCACCAAGAAATCTCTCTGGCGACGCTTCCCATAAGGATGCCCAACCGCCCCGTGACCCACGTTCGGAATCGTAACGAACTCAAAGTCCTTATCCGCCTTGATCAAAGCATCGATCACCTGATAAGTCGAAGCCGGATCGACGTTCGTATCCGCCTCACCGAGCAACAACAACAACTTTCCACGAAGGTTCTTTGCCAAAGTCCGACCCGACTGCGCCTCATAATGCGGCCCAACCAAGCCCATCCACTGCTCGTTCCACCAGATCTTGTCCATCCGGTTGTCATAGCATCCGCAGTCCGCCACCCCGACTTTATAGAAATCCCCCTGGGTCAACAGCGCATGCAGCGTGTTCTGCCCGCCCGCCGACGTCCCATAGATCCCAACCCGAGTCAAATCCATCTGAGGAATCTCCCGCGCCACCGACTTCATCCAAAGAATCCGATCCGGGAAGCCTGCGTCCACGATGTTCTGATAACAAACGTCGTGAAACGCCTTGCTCCGATTACTGGTCCCCATCCCATCGATGCGAACCACGATGAACCCAAGCTCCGCCATCTGCATCCCGCCCGCGTTGGTATGGAAATTCTTCGGAACGTGGCTGCTATGCGGCCCCGCATAAATGTCCTCCACCACCGGATAACTCTTAGCCGGGTCAAAGTTCGTCGGCAGATAAATGTGCCCCCAAATGTCCGTCTTCCCGTCTCGCCCCTTCGCACTAAACACGCGGGGCATTTGGAAGCCCGCCTTGGTCAGTTCCGAAGTATCGGCGACCTCCAAATCCAAAACCTTCTTACCCGTCAAAGCCGAACGAACCTCATGCACCGGAGCCATGTCCGGCCGCGAGTACGAATCAAGCAAGAACAGTCCATCCGGCGAATACGAAACCCGATGATTCCCTTTCCCTTCGGTCAGCCGGGTGAATCCCGAGCCATCAAAGTTCACCCGGCAAAAATGAACATTATAAGGATCTTGATCCGCATCTAGGCCGCTCGCCTGGAACCAAATCTGGCCCTTTTCTCCGTCGACACGATCCACAGCCCGAACAACCCAGTTTCCTCGGGTAATCGGTCTCAGTTCAGCCGGATCATGGCTGCCAGGTGGATGGCCGAAGTCGTAACGGTAAAGATGACTCCATCCTGATCGCTCGCTCTGCCAAATGCCTACTCCGGGAAAACGCGAGAATCCACCAGTGTAAGGGAATGCAAGTGGAGGTAACTCAAGACCTGACTTCGTCTGACGAGGTAAGCCTTGAGGGTGTGTTTCATTGGAAAGAGGTACAAACTCAAAGAATGACTTTGCGGTCCAGTCGATAAATGTCCCGGAACTCTCGAAAAACGACCTGTGCCAAATCGGAGATTCCGCGCGTTCGATTGGAAGCCTCAGCGTTCTTAGTTCCATCAATTGGTGACCACGATAGTTGACTCGGTAGATGAACCAGTCGTTGGCAATCCACCGTTCCTTATCAATATCCCAAATCTCTCGCTGGTACGCCTTGGGGTCATTCTCATCCTTGAAGACCTGATCTCTTTCCAGCGAATACGCGCAGAGTCTCGGCTGGGCAATCTTATCACCCGGCTTCAAATACTGCCGAGTCGTCAGCTTCGGCTGAAACTGGTCCATCGGAGTCGTAAAAACGATGTTCAGCGGATGCGCCTCCTCGGGCTCGACCTGGTAAAAAACCACGCTCTTGGAGTCCGGTGACCATAGGACCGGCCCCTTGTACGCATTCGCAGCCGACCCGTCCGTCGTCAACTGCTTCCGCTCCTTCGCAGCCACATCGAACAAGTTCGCCTGGTTATCTGAAAAAACGATCCGCCACTTCCCGTCCGGTGACTCGTTCTGCGGCCGCTGCCGAGCCGGAGTAAACGGAACCCGCTTCCCATCCAAAAACGCCGTCGACCCATTCCGATCCGGCTTATAAGTCGCCAACTTTGTCCCATCCATTCGGGTCACTGCCCAGTAGTGCGTTACCCAAGTCTGGATCGACCACTCTTTCCCCGGCTGCAACGTCTGATACTCCCGCAAAACCCCGTCGTCCTGAATCCAGTGAATCTTTAGCGGCTCCGCCGAGTCATTTCGAAAAGTGATCGAAGTCTGATCCCCGCCCCCGCCGCTCGCCGGAACCTCCTCCGGCGCAAAAGCCTTCAACCCCCCGGCATCAGGACTTCTACCCTTGCGAACCTCAAAGGTCTTCAAATTCACCTGATAAGCGTCTTCCAGAGTGAAAGTCACCGCCGACGCATCATCACTAAACGAAGCCTTCAACGGCAACTGTGAGGGATCAACGGGCTTTCCCGCCGCCTTGCTCAAAGCCAGCGCAACCGCCCGATGATCAAACGCCAGCTCCTTCTTGCCCGCCGCCGCATCCACCAAAACAAACTCCGACTTCCCGCCCGGAAGCTGCCGCACATACCAAGCCTTCCCGCCCTTCAACCAGTTCAGCGTCAACCGCTCATTCAGCACCTTCCCCGAAAACCGCTGACCAAACGAATCCGCCCGCGCATAATCTGCCGCCGACCCCTGCGCCCAAGCCAGAGCAGGGAAGGCAACAAGAAGCAAAGCAATACGCCGCATCATTCCCGTATTACACCCGACCACAGCCGCCCCGAGCCGTGATACAGTTAGACCATGGCGCTGCTCAAGCGACTTTGGATTCCGATCACGCTACTCGCCATCATCCTCGGCGTCGTCGTCTTGTTCTCAATCGTCAGCCCCTACCAACTCCTCGCCAACCACTACAATCAACCAACCCTCCCAACCCAACCGTTCGACGCCAACAAGTGGCCCAGGAAACCCTACACCGAACAACAGCTCCCGATCCGGCAGTCGATGTCCGACTCCATCCAAAAAGAGTTCAAACCCGGACTCACCCGCCGCGAGATCGAGCAAAAACTCGGCCCACCCGACAGAACCGAAACCGATCAAGAACTGATGACCGGCAACGAGCGCGAGCAAAACTTCGCGAAAGGCCACACTGCGATCAGCTACATCGTCCTCCAAGATTTCGCCTCCGGCCCCTTCACCCTATGTTTTGTTCTGGAAAAGAGCGGTCGTCTGATAAGGGTTTTTTACCGTTGGGGGTAGGTCTCGCTTCGCCAGCCTAAATCCGTCGTACAATTCAGACAAGTGATCATCGTCGCACTCATGGTTCCTCTCATCATGCAGCTCCAGCGAGAGACCGAATCCGTGCGAATCCCCTTCAAAGGTGCCACGCTCGAACTCTCGACAACGTGCCGCGCAATCCCGCCAACCGACATTCCAATCCAAAGCGCGTATGCCAAGTTCAGCAAAGACGACAGTGCCGAACTCGAATTCGGCGACCGCGCGTCAATCCTCGAAGGAGGCTCCATGTTCTTGGTTGATGTTCTCACCAGTCTCTCCGTGAACTACAAAGGCTTCAAAGGTACTTACGAGAACCTTGAGTACGAGGGCTGGATGCCAACACCGAATCACCAGAATGAGGAATGGATGATTCGTGAGCGGCTTCATGATTGGTACGGCGTGGCCCTGAGCAAAGACAAGAAGACGCTGGCCTTATCTATGACGATGGGCGACGGAGGAGTCAGGGGGCAATTCGTGATGATTTTAGCCAGCCAAAAGGCCACGCTCTACCGATTCGAGAGCGGCGATATCCGTCAAAACCTACAATCCTGGGCCGACGAGAGCCTTACCGACTACCTCAAAAGTGCGCCTCGATGATCCTCGCTCTCCTTCTCCAAACCACCCTCGCCACCACCTGGCCCGATCTTCCAAACCCAAGGTCCTGCCACAGCGGCGGCACCCACTACCAGCTCATCCTCGCCCCAACCTACATTCAAGGCGAACCCCACTATCTCAAGCTCCGTATCCAAAAACGGGGGAGAAAGACCAAAACAATCACCATCGACGACTCTCCCGGCTACTACGAACAACTCGCAATCTGCCCCCGCCCCGGTGGAGTGCTCATCGCGGCCGCCCCCTACCGAAACGTCCGGTTCTGGGCCGTCGACCAAAAAGCCCAACTCTGGACAGTCCCCTTGATGCTCTCCAGTAACGAGGGACTAGTAGGTGTGAATCATCAAGGCATCGCCTACGTTGAGTCGACTCGGTATAGGGGTTGGGAGCAAACGCTGACCCTTCGAGTCATGAGTGCCAACACCCTGGGCCTCGTCAGCTACCAACCGCAGGAATAGCGATCAACGAAAGGCGAAGGACGAAAAGCAGAACCCCTAGTTCCCAAAGAATCCCGACGCCCCCGGGACCTTCGCGATCGTCGCGTTCCGAGCCACCGAATCGCCCTTCGCATCCGCCAAGAAACACACAATCACCACAAACCGCCCAGAAGCATCCCGAGCCACGCCCACGTCGTTCGTCGCCACCGTCAAACCGTTCCAAGTCCCCGAAGTACCCGTCTTGTGCCCGAACTTCCATGGCACCGGAATACTATTCGCCAGCCGATCCGGAAAAGTTGTGGTTCCCTTCATCACTTTTAGAAGTGCCTCCGTCGATCCCTTGCTCAACAGTTTCCCAGATGCCAGCTTCACCAGCAAAGTGCCCAAACCGCGCGGAGTGGCCGTATCACGAACATCCGCCATATACCGTTGCTGTGCCGCCGTCCGAGCCTTCGGCGAAAGACCCGAGAGGGCCTTGCTATACGCCCCGTTCGCCAAAAACTCGGGTCGCCACGTCAACCCAACCGTTTCGCACTGAAGCGTTCGCTCCAACCGATCAACCCGAACCCCGCTGATCTGATGCCTTTCCAAAAACGACTTCACAGTCCCTATCCCGCCCATTCGATTGATCAACACATCAACCGCCATCGAATCACTCGCCTGAACAGCCAACTCAATCAGCTCGCGAACAGTTAGGCTAATTGTCTTGCCAGGTGTTACTCTTTCCGCCAACGGCTGAACTCCGATCGAACGATCTTCGTATCGAACCGCTATTTGAGTCCCCAAACTCAACTTCCCCCGGTCTACGGCGTCAAAAGCCGCCATCGCAACCACCAACTTCATCACGCTTTGAAGCGAAAATCTCTCATCCGGACGGCTCGCCGCGACCCGCTTCCCATCTGTAACAAATGCGCCGAGGCGGCCAGTTGTCTCAGCATCCAGTTGGGCGAGGCTCAGCGATGACTTCTGAGTTGTAACTAGCGTCGCGAGTAGGTAACTGGCAAGCATCTCAATCGGTAGCTTACGAGCTTTTTTCACGAGAGGATTCACAAAATCCCCAACTTGCTGTAGAATGCAAGTCCCGGCGTAGCGACGTTGCCTTCCGGTCCCGCAAAGAGTGCGGAACGAAAGGCACAGTCATGTATCAGGTAGAGCGCAATGGTCGGATGATTCTCGAAGCGGATGCTTGCGGAATCGGGTTTCTCGCTTCGCGAAAGGGCGTCGCCCAAAGGCGCGTCGTCGAACAAGCCATTCAACTCACCAAGAACTTCGACCACCGTGGCGCACCCGGACACGGCTCCGGATTCCAAATCGACATCCCCTGGGGGCTCCTCCTCGATCGCTTCAAGGATCACACCAAGCTCGTCGCTCAGCACGACGTCGCCCTCGGAATGTTCTTCCTGCCCTTCGACAGCAAAGTTCGCCAAAAGTGTATCGAGGAAGTCGAGCGCATCTCCGCCCTCGCCGGAGTCAAGGTCCTCGACTGGAAAGACGTCCCCGTCAATCCCGCCGCCCTCCCCGAGGGATCATCCGCGTTAAGAACCCTCCCGAGAGTCCGCCAAGCCCTCTTCAAAAGACCCGACAACATGAGCGAGGAAGGCTGGTTCGCCTGCCGCTACCTACTCCGCCTCGCGCTCGATGAGTCCATCACCGCCTTCGCTGGCGACGAGTTTTCAATCTGCTCGCTCTCAAACCGAACGGTGGTCTACAAAGGCCTCTGCGACCTCTCGCGCATCGCCGACTTCTACACCGATCTCCAAAGCGACGACTTCAAAAGCCGTTACGTCCTCTTCCACAGCCGCTATTGCACCAATACGACCACCGCCTGGCGTCGCGCCCAGCCGTTCTGGTCCATCGCCCATAACGGCGAAATCTCGACCATCAACGGTAACGTCGCCTGGATGCAAGCCATCGGAAAAGACCTCGTCACGAACCTCGTCGAGCGCTTCCCATCCCTTGCCCCCGTCTCCCAGCTGGTCAACTCCATCGTCTGCCCCCGAGGTTCGGATACTGCGAACCTCGATGACATGATGATCGCCCTGCTTGCCGGAGGAACGAGCTTTGAACATGCCATGCTCGGCCTCCTCCCGTCAGCCGAGTCCGTCCTCGCGCAAGACGACCCACTAAGAGATTTTTACAAAGCCGCCCGCGTCTACCTCGGAGCCTGCGACGGCCCCGCCGCTCTCGTCGGCTGCGACGGAGATGTCGCCGTCGCCCACCTCGACCGCAACGGCCTCCGCCCGCTCTGGGCCCAGGTCTCCAAAGACTTTGTCCTCGCCGTCTCCGAGCTCACCGGAACCATCGACCTTGGAGAAATCGAAGAGCAACGCGTCCTCGGCCCCGGCGAAACCGTTCTCATCAACCTCAACAACGGCCGGGTTTCGATGGACGAAAAGGTCCGCGAGGAAGTCGCCCGCGAACCCTTCCCATCCCCCGTCGCCCGCATCGCCCGAGCCAGCGCGGTCGAACCCACCGAAAAGCCAACCAAAGAAGACCTTCTCAGCTACCAAATCGGGTTCGGAATGACCAAGGAAGACATCGAGGTCCTCCTCGAGCCAATGTCCAAAACCGGCAAACCTCCGCTGGGGGCAATGGGAGATGACACGCCAATGGCGGCGATGCTCGACACCCTTCCCCGGCGGATCGAAGACCACTTCAAGCTCCGCTTCGCTCAAGAAACCAGCCCCCCGATCGATCCCATCCGCGATGCCTGGGTCTTCGACACCAACATCACCCTCGGCGACCGCTCTGGGCTCTGGCGACAAGCCTACGGCCGCCTCTACTCGTTCGATAATCCGATTCTGAGTTCGGGCGAAATGAACTGGCTCAAATCCCAGCCCTCCGTCACCGCAATCTCCCTCCTCGTCCCCTTCGGCGATGACCTCGAAGAGGCGCTAGAAAAGAAGCTGAAAGAGGCGATGGAAGCCGCCGAAGGCACCAACGTCCTTCTCATCTCCGATGTCGCCCCCACCCACAACCGAATCGCCCTATCTTCACTAAGATTTGTGTCAAAACTGCACTCCATGCTCGTCGAGCAGGGCCTGCGCCACCGCGTTGGACTTGCCGCCGAAGTCGGAATCTGGGACGTCCACCACTGCGCCCTCCACATCTCCCTCGGCGTCGATGCAATCTCTCCCTGGCTCGGCATCGCATCCGTCGAAGACGAAGGAAAGTACCTCAAAGCCCTCCGCTCCGGACTCCTCGAAGCCCAATCCATGATGGGCGTCACCCCCGCCGCCGCCTACACCGGTGCGCGCCTCATCGAAGCCATCGGCCTCTCGTTCGAGTTCCTGAACAAGGAATTCCCTGGCGTCCCCGGACACATTTCCGGAATCGGAGCTGACATCCTCAACTCCGAATGGCGGCAGTTCCACCTCAACGGCTTCAGCCCCGAAGCCGCCCTGGTTGACGCCGGAGAGTTCCGCCACACCCGCGACGGACGCAAACACGCCAACAACGCCGAAATTGTCCGCTCCCTCCAAAGCGCCAGCGGCTACTCGAAAAAGATCCACGAGCACAAACCAGGCACCTACGAGGCGTACCAAAGCTACTCAACCCTCGTCTCAAACCGAACCCCGCTCAACCTCCTTGACCTCGTTCAAGTCAAAAAAGGCGACGCCGTTCCAATCGATGAAGTCGACTCAATCGAATCCATTGTCTGGCGCTTCATGGCCCCTGGAATGAGCGAAGGCGCCCTCAGCGAGCCCGCCCACCGAACCGTCGCCCGAGCCTTCAACATCCTCTTCCGCCACGCTCGCCTCAAAGGCACCTTCCAAGGCGTCGGTCCCATCGCCAACTCCGGCGAAGGCGGTTTCGACAAAACCCGCATCCGTCGCCCCGACGGAAACCGCTCCGTCCAATACGCCGGAGGCCGATTCACCATCACCCCCATGACCGCAGCCTGCGCCGACGAAGCCGAAGTGAAGTTCGCCCAAGGCGCAAAACCCGGAAAAGGCGGCCAGCTCCCCGGCAAAAAGGTCTCCCCCATGGTCGCCCTCAGGCGAGGATGTGAACCCGGCTACGAACTCGTCAGCCCCCCCATCAACCACAATCTCTACTCCATCGAAGACGTCAAGCTGATGGTCGAGAGCTGGCGCTTCCTCAACCCCAAAGTCAACTGCGCCCTAAAATTCGTCGCCACCACCGGCATCGAAATGGTCGCCGTCGGCGGAGTCAACACCGGCGCAAACCGAATCCACATCTCCGACGGCTGCGGCGGCACCGGAGCCGCAAAACGTGTTGACCAAAAGCACGCCGGCCTCCCAGCCGCCGCCGTCCTCGGCTCCGTCCATGACATGCTCATTGAGGAAGGCGTCCGCCACCTCGTCGAAGTCTCCGCCGACGGCGGAGTTCAAAACGGTGAACAAGTCCTCAAGCTCTTCCTCCTCGGAGCCGACAAAGTCGGATTCGGAACATCACTCCTCGTCGCCATCGGCTGCTCGATGCTAAGAAAGTGCCACCTCGGCGGAATCGACCCCACCGACCCCAACGGCAAACGACGCCTCGGCTGCACACCCGGAGTCGCAACCCAAGACCCCGAGTTCATCGCCCGCTTCAGCGGCAAAGCCAAGCACATCGCCCGCTACCTCACCTTCATCGCCCAAGAGGTCCGCGAAAGAATGGCTGAAGCCGGCATCCGCCACCTCGACGACGTCATCGGCAACCGAAACTTCCTTGAATCCAAGCCCGGAATCACCGGCAAAGCCGCCCTCCTCGACCTCGCCGCCCTCACCGGCGCCCCCGGCGAACACTGCGAGTGGCGCGACTACCGAGCCCAAACCGAAGCAAACATGCCCAAGCACCGCCGCCAAGAACTGGATGCGGTGACCTACATGTTCGACAAAGGCAAGAGCATCGAAATCGACGAAATGCTCACCAACGCCGACCGCTGCGTCGGAGTCGGAGCCGCCGGAATGATCGCCCGCAAACACGGCGACCAAGGCCTCCCCAAAGGCCCGCTCCTGTTCATTCACAGAGGCTCCGCCGGACACTACTACGCCGCCTACTCCCTCCCCGGAATGGAGTTCCACATCAGGGGCAACATCGCCGACTCCGCCTTCACCGCCGCCTACGGCGGACTCCTCGTCGTCTCACCACCAAGAAGACGAACTGGGCTCTCCCTCGTCGGCTCCTGCTTCGGCTACGGAGCCAGAGGCGGAGAAGCCTTCATCGCCGGCAGTGCCGGAAACCGATTTGGAATCTGCCTCCGCAAGAACCACGAAGGCGGCTCCCCCACACTGGTCGTGGAAGGCGTCGGAGCCAACGCCTTCCAGTACATGACAGGCGGCACCGCCCTCGTCCTTGGCCCAACCGGCCCCAACCTCGGCTCCGGAATGAGCGGTGGAACCGTCTTCCTCCTCGACCCAACTCCCGATAGCCTCAACCAAGACTACGTGGGCCTCAACGAGCCAACCGCCGAAGACACAAAAACAATCAAACAGCTCCTCGAAACCCACTTCAAGCAAACCGAAAGCGCCGTCGCCGAGAAGCTTCTAGTAAACTTCGACCCGAGCGGGTTCAAAGTTGTGAAGACCAATCTGGTGCCCGAATGGCTCCCAGAATGGTCCCAAGAACCAACCGCTCAAGTTCTATAAACCCGTCACCATTGCATATGCATAGCTTTTTGGCTATGCTAAGGATGCAATGGTGCTCACTAGCCTCGCTTTACTTGCCACAATGCAGACAAAATTCGGTGAATTCGAAGGGAACCCCGTCTCCCTTTACACTCTCAAGAACAAAAACGGAATGGTCGCCAAGATCATGGATTACGGCGCAACCGTCGTCTCCCTCACCGCGCCCGACCGCACCGGAAAGCTCGGCGAAGTCACCCTCGGATTCCCCGAATTCGAGCAGTATCCCGAAAAGAGCCCCTACTTCGGCTGCACCGTCGGCCGATTCGGAAACCGAATCGCGAAAGGGAAGTTCAAAGTCGACGGCAAAGAGTATTCACTCCCCATCAACAACGGCCCCAACTCGCTCCACGGCGGAACCAAGGGCTTCGACAAAATGATGTGGAAGGTCCTCCGAAAGCCAACGCCTAAGAGTGCCAGCATCGTCTTCCACCTCACCTCGCCCGATGGCGACCAAGGCTACCCCGGCAAGCTCGAAGTCACGGTGACCTACACGCTCACCGCCAAAAACGAACTCAAAATCGACTACCGAGCAACCACCGACAAGGCAACCCACGTCAATCTGACGAACCACACCTACTTCAACCTCGAAGGGCCAAAAGCCAAGGATAACACCGGACACAAGGTGCAAATCCTCAGCGACTACATCACCCCTGTCTCGGCCGAGCTCATCCCAACCGGAAAGCTGATGGCCGTCAAAGGAACCCCCTTCGACCTCCGAAAGCCAACCGTCATCGCCAAAGGCATCGACTCCGACCACGAGCAAATGGTCTTCGGAAAAGGCTACGACCACAACTGGGTGCTCAAAGGCCGCGGACTCCGAAAAGTCGCCGCTGTCCACGAGCCAAAAACCGGTCGCTACATGGAAGTCATGACCACCGAACCCGGAATCCAGTTCTACAGCGGAAACTTCCTCGACGGAACCCTCTCCGGCCACGGCGGAGCAACCTACGTCAAGCGCTTCGGCTTCTGCCTCGAAACCCAACACTACCCCGACACCCCCAACCACGCCAACTTCCCGTCGACGCTGTTGCGACCAGGGAAGACCTATCGAACGACGACCGTCTACAAATTCTCATCGAGATAAAGTCACCCAAGGTAAACCCGGCGTTCCGCCGGGTCCCAGAGGGCTAGCAATGAGCTTCCTTGGAGACACCCTGGGGGGCCAACTCTTCTGGCACCTTTTTGGAGTAGCTCGTGTTTCTAGTTCGCGATGAAGTTATTGAGTTTCTAAAGTTTCGAGCAGCTCTTGCAGCTGGGCGTTGATCTCATCTGGGGTCGGTAGGGACACGATGGGTTCGCGTGAGTCGGAACATTTGCATGCCCTACAAACTCGAGGCTTCAGTCTATCGCAGCGCAGTCCGAAGCACTTGTCGCACACCTCATTCTTGCCAATAATAATGGGCGACTTGCCACATCCTTGACACCGAGCAATGATGGTCAAATCGGCCTTGAAAAATCCACACTTGCACCGAGCGGAGCCTGAAATCGTCCCGGCCCTGCTCATCCTTTCGGGGATAACTTCAAAGTGCTCTGTGGTCCCGCAACTAGGACACCTAATCTTATGAAAGTCTCGGTTCAACTCCGATAGCACAGAAGAAATGTACTTGCTTGCCAATGTCTGGGATTCGATCCTGACCAGGTGAAACATCCACCATCGACTTTCCACGGAGGCTTCGTACTTTCTTAGTAGTTCGGCGGTTTCCTGAGCTGATTGCCCCATAGCACGTCGACGGCATACCGCTCTTGCTAACCGAATCCACAGAATTTCAAGCCAGTTGGCCTGGTCTCCTTGCGTCATGATCTCGATCGATAGCGCAGCAGCAAGTACGTCCGAACGCTTTAAACGGACTTTGGAATTCTCGATCGGCAGATTGTCCTTTATTCCGCGAAGGAGCTTGCGCAACTCAGGAGTAAACGCACTAAGATCTGGATGTTGAAGCGAGAATGTGGTCGGAAGCGAGAAAAGGCAAGCTGAGACATGTTCCCTTTCCCTTGATATTCCTGCCTCCGAAAGCATGCCGAGAAACGACCACTTTGCATATGATTCGGTCGCTTGATGAATCACAAAAGCAGCGACATGTGTGTTCGGGCTACGAGACCGACCTACTGTGATTCCAACCATGCCGGTGACAGTCTGGCTAGATTGGAAGAATAGATTGCACTTGACGTCATAAAAACTACTTCCATCCTCCCAGTCTTCGGCAGGGAGCTTTTCAAGGCTCCTATCGAGGGCCTCTCGGTTAAGGTCGACTAATCGCGATTCGCGATTGGGAAAAATCGTCGAGTAGAGGCGACCAAATGCAATTTCCGCTGCACGAGGCTGAAGACCTCTCGCAAAGAGGCGAAAAAAGTGGTCATCATCCAAGATAGTTTTCAATGAGTTTAAGTCGAGAGGACGAGGATTGACGTTTAGCCTGGGCCAATCCTGAGGATCGGAGCAGTAGCGGGCCGCGAGTATAAAATCTGTGCCGTCAAGCTCGTCGTACCGAACAACGCCCGAAAGAGGCGGTTTTGGGGAAGTCGCATACGCAGCCATTGCAACAGCAACACCACACAAGCTGTTTTGGGGAACTAGGGCTCGAGCACACTCATGAGCCTTGGTCGAGCACAAAATCAGACCCGCCAAGACGATTGAATCGAAACTGGATGGAGCGTGTTGAAAGCACTTTTCGAGGTTCGCGAGAACCACCGATTGGATAGCTGGATGGAGTGCTACCTCGATACTCGGTTGCATCGCCACCACTATCAGGGCGATACGCTCTTGTATTGATGCCATCCGACCACGAATATCGAAATTGAGACGATGGGCTTCTCGCTCCCAACTATCTAGAAGTCGAATTGATTCAAGAATGATCGCAGGATAAAGACCCATTATCTTGGGCGAGGAGTCATTCTTCGAGCTCAGCTTGGCTTCTAAGGCAACTACAAGGTCTTCCAGGCGCTTACGCTCTTCGATGGAACCCAGGGTACATTCTAGTATCCTTTCCAGTTCTTTTCTGCGTTTCGGTGTAAAACGTTCAATCGTTTTCGCAAGCTGTGCCTTCGACAACAGCAGTTGTTCGCAACTCTGCGAGGAGACCAAGTTCATAAACTTTTGCTGGGCAACCGACCTTTGGGTCGTCCGGATCAAGCATTCAATCTCCTCTAACTCGGCGTCTAGGATGTAGGATGACACTTTGTTCTGTAGGGTACCTATTAAGTTCGAACCGTCTATTCGCGTCTTCTGTGTTAGCGCTTGGCGGTCTCACCACTTCTAAATCAATTGACCCCTGTATCAATCTCCTTACGCCACAAATCATATATGGATTGGGCAGATTCTAAGTCATCTTCAACAACCCAGAGCATAAGCTGGTTAAATAGATCGTGCATACCTAGGATTTCGTCACTGTTGACTTCTTTTCCAACAAGATCTGGATCCGTCGGAATTTCGACATTGAGGACCCACCAACGGTGCAATGTTCGCTCTAACTCCAAAAACTCTGATAGAAGTTGCAAATCTTGGGAGCAGGAGTGATCAAACATTTGCCTAGGCAACTCGTGAGCGATGACGTTTCTATGGTCGTTCATTCTCGTTAACAACGTTTGGGCTTCTTGATGAACCGCCCCGTTATCGATAAACCATTGGAGACACGCGGCAACTTCTGATTTTGCGAGAGGTCTGACTTTAGAATCGTAATTTGGCGTCTTCGTTGGCGTGGAAAAAATCGCTAGGGGGTCATAGAAGCTCTTGACGGATTCTATTAGGAAAGAACAGAATCGCTCGTAGGATGCAATGACGAACGCGCATTCAAGCATTGCCCGTCGCAATTTTTTAGGATCCAAAATCCTGTCCCACGACGCAACAACTGACGGATCCAAACTCATCTAGTTCCTCAATTATCCATAAGTTTTGCTTCAGACTCAGCAACCCTCGTTCTCTGACCTGTGTAGCAAGCAATTTCTCAAATCCTCGATCATGGCTCCAGCCAAAGTGGTTGACAAAACCCCTGAAACTTCGCCTAGTAAGTGATGAATAAAGTTCTAGACTGCGGGGTCTTTAGCACCGCTCTCAGCAGCCCCGATCCATCGGCGCGTGCAACCTCCGCAAACGGCCACATCCATGTACCCACTTGTACCCACTCTCGGCTCAAGTCGGCATCCAAATTGAACCTAATGTGCCCACTTTACTCTACACACGCACCTTCAAAACTGACTGCCCCTTACTGCCCCAGAAAACGCAAAATCAAACAACTTTTGAACCTAACCTGCCCAACCTACTCTACACACGCGACCCGAAAACCGCCGCCAAAGTAAACTGCATGAATGCCTCTGATTCCCGTCGCACTCCTGCTCGCCCTCCAGGGTGGTCGATTTCAGCCCGCAAACCCCCTCCCCGGACTCCCGCCAGTATTCCTCGATAAATTCCTCGACTACAAAGGCCCAACCAAGCAAGTCTGCGAAAAGGCCGGCCTAGAAGGCAGAATCCTCTGGATCGACGCCACCGCGAACATCGAGCGCTACAACACTGAAGAGAAAATCGTCGCCCTGTTCGACAGAATTGGAAAGTCAGGATTCAACACCGTCGTCTTCGACGTCAAGCCCCTCTCCTCCGAGACGGTCTACCCAAGCGCTTTCGCGCCAAAACTCAAAGAGTGGCGAGGCAAAGAACTCGGCGACTTCGACCCAATGCCGTTCGTCAGCCGAGAAGCCAGAAAGAACGGCCTGATGCTCTTCGTCAGCATGAACGCCTTCTGCGAAGGCCACCGCCTCCTCAATCGAGGCCCCGGTTTCGAAAGACCGGAAGAAACCAGCGTCGTTTACGAAGCGGCGCCAACCGTCAGAATCGGCGAAAAAACCTTCCCGTTCTCCACTAAAGGCGAGATCGACAAAGTGACGGTCGCCGCAACCCCTCCGCCCGTCCCGCAAGACGACATGCCGAGCAAAACCGTCGTCTGCAACAAGTTCGGCGTCATCGTCGAAGCCGAGACTCCGCCTAAAGGCGGCTACACCGTCACCGCCGTCGGAGTCCCCGCCGGTGAGCTCGCCATCTTCGGTCAACCCGGAGCCAAAATCACTCTCGACAGCGAACCGAGCTTCGTAAGACTCACCGAGTCCGCCGACAAGCAGTACCCGCTCATGACCAATCCGAACAACCGGACCGTCCAAGAGCGAATCAAAAACCTCTGCAAAGAGGTCGTCACCAAGTACGACATCGACGGCGTCATCTTCGACGACCGCCTCCGATACACCGGTCTCAACGGCGACTTCTCGCCCCTAACCCAGGCCCTCTTCGAGCACAAGCTCGATAAAAAACTAACCTGGCCCGACGACGTCTTCAAGTTCACCTACACCTACAAAGATGGCCTGGTGCGAGGAATGAAACCCGGCCCATACTACGAACAATGGATGGCCTGGCGCGCCGAAGTGCTGAAGCAATTCACAATCGACATCCGCGCCGAAATAAGAAAGCTCAAGCCAACCGCCAAACTCGGCGTCTACGCCGGCTCCTGGTACGGCGACTACCAGCACTACGGAAACAACTGGGCCGCTCCCGCAATGGAAGCCGGCTTCTGGTTTATGACTCCGGAATACCGAAAAACCGGAATGGCTCCCGAACTCGACTTCCTCGTCACTGGCTGCTACTACCCAACCGGCCCCATCTTCGATGCGCTCCAAGAAGGCCGAGGTGTCGGATTCACGGTGGAATCTGCCGGAAACCTCAGCTACCGAGCTGCCCACGACGAAACCTTCGTCTACGCCGGCCTCAGCCTCGCCGACTTCAAAGACAACCCCGACGGCCTCGGCAAAGCCCTGCAATCCGCCGTCGCCACCTCCAACGGAGTCATGGTGTTCGACCTCTCTCACGACATCGAACCCATGTGGAGCGTCTTCGAGAAAGCCTTCTCAGTCAAAAAGAAGTCCCCTCAGATCTCTGATGCCTACCTGGTCGAAGCAAGAAGGCGAAGAGCCTTAATGCAGAAGCGTGGCGAAAAAGAACCCCCAATCGTCATAAGCGGCGGAGCCTCGGGAGTAGGATTCTAAACCCAACCGGTAGAAAAGGCGTAACATAGAAGTGACAATGAAAAAGTCGGCTCGGTTTGTTTTTGCGGTTCCGTTTCTGTTCGGCCTGGCGTTCGCCCAGAACCCGGAGGACGTCTATCGCCAACTCCAGCGAGAGACTTTCTTTGTCAGTCCAAAGTTCACGGGCAAGCTGGATACTTCGCAGATTCGGGTTGCGGCAGATCAGGTCAAGCCCTATGATCTCAAAGTCTTGGTCGTCCCGGGCCTTGGCGCGAAGTGGATCAAGAACGGCAGAGAGAACCGAGGCGGTTTTTCGGAGTATGTAGCCGGGAAGATCAATCAAGGGCAGGATGACATCACCATCGTGATGACCAACAAGGGAATTTCGACCTACGTTGCCAAGCTCAACGCTTCCCAACTCTCAGCGATCGATAACAAAGCCGTCGCCGCCGCTCGTTCTGGTGGCGCAAACGCGGCGATCATGACCGCCGCTACAGAGGCTAAATCTGCGATTCAGCTGGTCGGGCAGACCCGAAACCAAGTCGGAATCCAAAATCCAGTTCCATCCCGCCCGGTTGAGACTTCTTCTGGCGGCGGACTCCTTGGACTCCTCGCCTGCCTGGCTATTCCTGGTGCAATGATTGCGGGCGTGGTGTTGCTCATCAAAAAAGCGGGTCTCAAGCAAGCTCGGACCCAAGCGGAAACCATCAAGAACCAAGGAACTGAAGCCCTGGCCTATCTGGATAGCTACGATGGCCTGATCGACGACGCCACCGACGCCTCCGCCGTCCGCCAGTACCGCGACCGAATGGCACAGAATTACGATGAAGGACTCTCCATGCTCGGTCGGGCAAAGTCAAAACCGGAACTAGAAGCAGCGAGACGCCAACTTGCGCTGGTGCTCCAAGACTTCGAAAGTGCAAAGCAACATATCGATCACTCAACCGGTGGAACCGGAATGGCGTTCACTATTCCTCCCATCGTTGACACCCAGCGCGCCCCAATGTTCGAGCCGGTTCAAGGAGTCTCTTACTTCTCGTCGGAACCTTCGGATCAGCTCGTGCCGGTAGAAATGAACTTCGGCGGCCAGCGACGAACCGTCATGGTCACTCCTTATGAGCGTCAGCAGATGATGAACGGCCAGATGCCCGAAATGCGCGGCATGAACCAGAACGGTAGGTTCACGCCGTGGTACGGCGTGCAGGGCTATAACCCGCACAACGACTTCGGGTCCGGAAACTTCCTGTGGAATATGATGGCGATTAGCGCGGTCTCAAGCATGTTCCAGCCCCACTATGGGTACGGCTATGGCGGTGGACTGTTCGGCGGCGGTGGTCACTATGACCACGGCGGAACAACCATAATCAACAACTACGATTCCGATTACAGCTCCGGCGGAGACTACTCATCGGGCGGCGATTTCGACTTTGGAAGCTCGTCTGGAGGTGGAGATTTCTCCTCCGGCGGAGACTTCGATTTCGGCGGCGGCGGGGATTCTGGCGGCTTCGACTTCGGTGGTGGCGATTCTGGAGGCGGAGATTTCGGTGGCGGCGGCGACTTTTAGGGCAATTACTAGTAATCCCTAACTAGGCCCGGAACCGACAATCATTGGCAGGAGGGCGAAGCTGTCGATGAAACGCGCATTTACGTTGGTTGAACTGTTGATCGTGATTATCATCATCGCGGTTCTTGCCGCGATCGCAATTCCCAAGGTCACCCAGCACGGAAGACGTTCCAAAGAATCCTCCTTGCGCTACAACCTAAAGCTCATGCGCTCGGCAGTGGACCGTTTTTACGCTGATACCGGGTACTACCCGCAGCGCATGAGTTGGCTCAATGACTTTCCAAATGAGGTCATGCCGACGTTTCCCGTATTGAAGGAAGATGGAACAGAAGTCAATATCAGCGGGACTCTGTACCAAGGCCCGTACGTAACGGACGACATTGGCAACGGGTCGTTTACCTCACAGCCAAATCCAAAGGGCGGAATTTTCACCCACAGTGCCCTGAGAATTCCGGAAGACCCGGTCTCGAGACTTCCTTACAAGTGTTCACTCGTCGGACGAAAGTTCGTCGTCAACAGCAGTGCAGCGGGCAATGACTCAATGGGCGTGCCGTATAGCTCGTACTAACGACGAGCCGCAAACCGCTTCACCTTGCGCTTCTCTTGTCCAAGCCGACCATCGCTTGTCCCGGCGATCTTTCGTAGGGCCTCGATTTCGTCGCGCACGCGGGCGGCTTTCTCAAACTCCATCGACTTCGCAAGGTCCTTCATATCCTTTTCGAGGGCGGCAATCAGCATCGGAATGTCTTCCACCCGCACAGCTGAGCCGTCTTGCCCAAGACGCTCCAAAGTGCTTTCTGCATACTGAGAAGTGACCTCGGCTACCTGGTCATACGAACGAATCGTTTCCCGAACCTCCTTCCTGATCGTCACTGGAGTGATGTTGTGGGTGTCGTTGTACTCCTGCTGAATCTTGCGACGTCGATCAGTTTCATCAAGAGCACGTTGCATCGAGCCCGTTATGTTGTCGGCGTACATGATGACCTTTCCGCCAACGTTTCGAGCCGCACGGCCAATGGTCTGGATCAGTGAAGTCTCCGACCGAAGAAAGCCCTCTTTGTCGGCGTCCAAGATCGCGACAAGTGTGACCTCTGGAAGGTCAAGGCCTTCTCGCAAGAGGTTAACGCCTACCACCACATCGTAGACGCCCAGCCGCAAATCTCGAAGAATCTCGGGCCGCTCTAATGAATGGATGTTAGAGTGAATATAGTTCACCTTCACCCCCAAATCCTGCAAATATCCGGTCAAGTCCTCCGCCATCTTCTTGGTGAGAGTCGTCACCAGCGTCCGACTTCCTTTCGCGACGACCTTCTGAATCTCGATCAGCAAATCATCGATCTGCTTCGCTGTCGGGCGAATCTCGATCTCAGGATCAACGATGTACGTCGGACGAATAATCTGCTGGGCGACCGACGACTGGTTCTCCTTCTCAAACGGCCCCGGCGTGGCCGAAACGAACACGACCTGGGGAACGCGCTCAAGGAATTCGTCAAACTTCAAGGGCCGGTTATCCAACGCGGATGGCAGGCGGAACCCGTAATCCACCAAAACAGACTTCCGCTGCTGGTCTCCATTAAACATAGCACGAATTTGCGGCAAAGTTTGATGGCTCTCATCAATGAAGACGATGGCGTCCGAGGGCAAAAAGTCCAAGAGCGTGTACGGAGCCGTCCCCGGCTGGCGACCATCAAAGTACCGCGAATAGTTCTCAATCCCATTGCAGTAGCCCAACTCCCGCATCATCTCAATGTCGAACTCAACCCGCTGCCGAATCCGCTGGGCCTCCAGGAGCTTGCCTTGAGACTTGAACAGAGCCTCCTGCGCCTCGAGCTCCTCCTGAATCTTGAAAATCGTTTCATCCATCTGCTCCCAAGGCGTGACATAGTGGGTAGCAGGAAAGACCGAGACCTTCGTGGGTTCGTCAATCACTTCTTGAGTCAACGGATCGACCAGTCGAATTCGCTCGATCTGATCGCCAAAAAACTCGATCCGAGTGACGATCTCCTCGTCCTTCGGCTGAATCTCCAGCGTATCGCCTCGAACCCGAAAAGTCCCGCGCTCCAGAACCATATTGTTCCGTGTGAACTGCATCCCGATGAGTTTCTTGAGGCAAGCATCCAGCTCAAATGTCATCCCCGTCTCAAACGTCACCGCCGCATCCACGTACGTATCCGGCGAGCCGAGACCGTAAATACATGAAACCGAGGCGATGACGATAATGTCTCGCCTCTCCAAGAGTGCCTGAGTCGCCGCGTGGCGCAGGCGTTCAATTTCATCATTCACCGAGCTATCTTTTTCAATGTAAAGATCGCTCGAAGGCACATACGCCTCGGGCTGGTAGTAGTCGTAATATGAGATGAAATACTGGACCGAGTTCTCGGGAAAAAACGCTCGAAACTCCTGGCAAAGCTGGGCGGCCAGCGTCTTGTTGTGCGCCAAAATCAGCGCCGGCCGCTGGGTCTGCTGGATGACGCTCGCCATCGTAAACGTCTTTCCGGTTCCCGTCGCACCCAGCAGAGTCTGGAACCGGTAACCACTCTCTAAGCCATCGCAAAGCGACTCAATCGCCGTCCCCTGATCCCCCTTCGGCGAGAAATCATTGCTCAGCACGAGCGGGGTGTCGTATTGAACAATATCCATCATTCTATTATAGACGGGTGTCTAGGTATTCGTAAACTAGAAACTAATCCTCGACCCCAACCGCGCGCCGAAACTCCTGAATCGCCTCCGGCGACTCGAAAGCCTTGTACGGCACATAAACAAAGCGATACCGCCACAGCTCAATCACGACATACTCAACCCGAGCTTTCACGTCGCGAATCTGGTCGCGGTGGATTCGGTAGTTGAACGACAGAGGGTCGGTGACGAAGTAGACGTGCTCGCCTTCGCAGACCATTTTGGTTGGCAAGACCGCTCTTTTTGAGGCTTTTGTGGTCACCAAGATCGACCGGGCTGGGATGCTGATCGGCCAGAGGATCATCATCATCCCGAGGGCTTTGTAGAGGTTGCCTTGGAAGAGGACAAAGATGACCAACCCAGTGATCGGAATCGAGATGAAGAAGGGCCAGAAGCGGCGGGCGTACTCGAAGGCGGTCCAGTACGCGAGCTGCGAACGGGAAACGCTGTAGACGGTGGTTTCGATTCGCTTCAAGCCTCCTTCATTATGTAAGATGAAGGGATGATCAAAGTGGATCGCCATGGCCCCGTTCTGCGGGTTCAACTCAACCGACCCGAGGTTCGCAACGCTCTGAATGATGAGCTGATTGGCGCGCTGTATCAGGTTTTCACCACGGTTTCGACCGATATTCGGGCGATTGTTTTGGGCGGCGAAGGAGCCTCGTTCTGTGCCGGGGGCGACCTGGAGTGGATGCGGAAGGCGGCGGCTTACACCGAGGAGGAGAATAGGCGGGACGCGATGATGGTGAGCAAACTGTGGGCGGCGGTTCAGAACTGCCATGCGTTTACTCTGGCGAATGTCCACGGAGCCGCGATGGGCGGCGGGTCCGGGTTGGTGGCCTGCTGCGACTTGGCGATTGCCACCGAGGACTCGAAGTTCGCGTTTAGCGAAGTCAAGCTCGGCCTGATTCCAGCGACAATTGGGCCGTTTGTGGTCGATAAGATCGGCAAGGGCCATGCGCGGGCGTTGTTCGCAACGGGCGAGGTTTTCTCTGCTCACCGTGCGTTCGAGATCGGGCTGGTTCATGACGTTGTTGCCTCTAAGGATAAGGAGGCGTTGATCGCGAAGAAGCTTCGGCACGTTCTTTCGGCGGGGCCGAAGGCGGTGGCGGGGTCGAAGAAGCTTGTTTTGGATATGCCTCTGAGCTACGAGGAGACGGCTGCGCGGCTGGCGGCGTTTCGAGCATCGGAGGAAGGGCAAGAAGGGCTGGCGGCGTTTTTGGAGAAGCGGACGGCGAGCTTTGTCGAGTCGGTTCCAGAGGTGGAGTAGAGGCTTTTTGGGAGAGAACTGCGACGCATTTGGTTGGGTAGTCAGGTTCAACGGGTTCTGATTGTCGAGAAAAAGTTGGGTAGGGTTGGGTAGACGGGAACGAGGCATGTTCGCCGATCGGTCGGTAGAGCAAGCGAAAGCCCCGACTGTATCGGGACACTCCAAACGTGATCATCACTTTATAGTTCACGTTACGTGGTAAAAGTCAACCAGGTGGTTTGGAGTTTGGGGTGGGGAGTTTGGAGTTTTGCGCAGAGCGGATGTAGAAGAATTTGGATGGAGTGCCACATAGAACTGAAGCATTCAAAACGATATGTTCTTCGATCTGGGTTCTTGGTTGCCGACGGCTTCTCGGGCTCCGGAAGAAGGGCAGAAAGGTTTGACGGCGGTTTCGGAGAAGCGGTCATCGAGGATTGTCGAGTTGACTCCGGCGGCGTAATAGGCAGGATCGTCATCGCCGGTCCGGAATTCTGACCGTTTTACCAAGTCTCAAGGGAGATGATATTAGAAATCGGAGTCGAGATTGCGAGTTCAGCCTCGAGTCGCTGGAATTTGGGGAGCATATCTGCGAGTAGCGTTTGAGCCTCCGATCTGAGGGTCGCCTGAGCTTTGCTTGATCCAGTCACACTTGCTGCTACGTCCTCGAATATGAGGCAATGACTAGCAAGTAGCACTTTCCCCCGTATCTTTCTAAGTTGTTCCTCTCGTAACTTTATCTTGGTGGGCGACATCTTGGTTACAACGGAATTCAGCTTCTTCCTTGGCCTTGCTAAAAAACCACTCGTCTCCGGATAAAGCAACGCTAAGTCGTACACATCGAAACTGGCTTCAGATAGCAATGTGTGACGAACGGAACGAATCCTGCTTCGAATCTCATGAACGTGTTCGGCATCCAGATTTTCACGACCTAGTTCTTCTCGCAGGTCCTCATACGCGACTTTCACCCCTACGATCTGATCGATTGCTCGGTAAGCAAAGAGCCGGTCTAAGTCATTAGAAATCTTCGAGAGATTTTTGCTCGCATCAGCGTTGCTGACAATATTTGCCACTGAAACCATTACCGCGGAGAGGTTTGCTATGCGCCCAGCCCAAGTGCCAAAGCGATCTATGTTCCCAATCTCTTGAAAAGCACCGTTGGGTTTTCGAGTCTGTGCCTTCCATTGTCCGTTTTTAGCCTGCACAAACTTCGCGGTGCCTTTCTCAAACGTTACTTGGAATCCTTTGCGGCTTCCGGCTATTGTCTGAACGGTGAGATTTCCGACTTCTACTCCAAACTGAATCAAACTCGTTCGCATAGCATCGGCAACAGCTACTTCAAGGTTGAGAGACATCTTTTGGCTGTCTAGTGCTTCTTCAAACGAGAGACCCGTCAACAGTTTGGAGTACTGGAAAGCAATTGACTCTTCATCACGTTCGATTTCTCTGGGGCATTTCCCCTTGACCTCGCGGAATTGCCTGCGAGGTTTTCTTCGAACTGCGAGCCAACAGAGCAAACCTGCCGCTCCAGCAAGAAGGATGCCCAAACAAACTCCGATGACTTGTGAATAAAGGACCAATAGAGAACATCTCCAGACTCTAA
The DNA here is from genome assembly GCA_965248555.1 of Fimbriimonas sp. GTDB lineage: Bacteria > Armatimonadota > Fimbriimonadia > Fimbriimonadales > Fimbriimonadaceae > Fimbriimonas. Next base: position 186,326 of record CBDFJP010000003.1, read on the forward strand.
ATGAATGCAACTGCTAGCTTACCGTTGCCCAGTCGTAGACTCACGACAAGGTACAATGATGTTTCCAAAAACGTGGGAGGTCTTCGGGCTGCTTGAACCACGGGGTGAATACCTTGCGAAAGAACGTTAAAAAGAACCTGCACTCGCCACGATTTGTGGCCATCGCCGCTACCGTCGACAAAGAGAATCTTCTCACCGTCGAAGAAGCCCTCGCTCAGGTCAAGAAGACCGCTAATGCGAAGTTCATCGAGTCCGTCGACATGGCAATCGTGCTCGGCGTTGATCCTCGAAAGAGCGACCAGAACGTCCGCGGTCTTATCCAACTTCCACACGGAACCGGTAAGAAGCGAACTGTCGCCGTCCTCGCAAAGGGTGACGCTGCCAACGAAGCCGAGAAGGCTGGCGCAGACGTCGTCGGAGCCGATGACCTGATCGCAAAGATTCAGGGCGGATTCAAGGATTTCGACGTCATTCTCGCCACCGAAGACATGGCTCCACAGATCGGTAAGATCGGTCGAGCTCTCGGACCCAAGACTCCGAATAAGCGAAACGGAACGGTTACCAACAACATTGCAACCGCCGTTAAGGAAATCAAGGCGGCAACCCGCGTTGAGTACCGAACCGACAAAGCTGGTGTCGTTCACATGTGCCTCGGTAAGGTCAACTTCACCGACGAGCAACTCATGGAGAACTTCAAGGCTGGCTTCGGCGCAGTTCTGAAGGCAAAGCCGGCAAGCTCGAAGGGACGCTACATCAAGTCGCTGACCCTCAGCGCAACCATGGGCCCCGGAATCGCTCTGGACACCACGCTGGCCTCCAAGCTCGCTGGTTAAGTCTTCTTAGCATAAGCAAAAACGGCTTCCCGAAATCGGGAAGCCGTTTTTGTTTGCGTGATATGATTGTCGGTATGGACGATCAAGAAATGCCGGGGCCGACTTCGGCTTCGCCGCATCACGCGTGGCTACACAACCTGGTTGGCGAATGGAAGACGGAACCCGCACCCGATGAGCAGGGGAATCCTGACGAATTCAGCGGCTCGGGGCACGAATCATACAAGATGTTCGGCGACCTGTGGGTGCTTGGCGAAGGTGAAATCACCTTCCCGGACGGCAACAAAATGTTCAGCCGGATGGGCCTGGGTTACGATGTCAGCTACAACGAATACCGCGCATTTTGGGTGGCTACGGTGAGTTCGCACTTGTGGAAGTACAGTTGCGAACTTTCTGAGGATGGCAAAGTGCTGACCATGAACTGCGAGGGCCCCGACATGATGGGCGACGCTCCGAGCGCCTTTTACCGCGACATTATTGAGCTGATTGACGAGGATCACCGAACTCATACTTCGACGATGCAGGATAAGGATGGCAACTGGACGGTGTACATGAAGAACTACTACACGAGGGTCAGTTGATATTCGCGGCGTTGGCTTTGGCGCAGGGCTCGGGTCCGGTTCTGGCAACGGGTCCGTTTTTGCACTATCCGTACGTTCAGATCGGTCGGCCCAGCCAGGTTCTGAACGAGCTGACGCTTATGTGGCAGGCTCCGATCGAGCCGGGGAAATGGGAGGTTCAGTATCAGTCGGCGCGGGGAATGGTTAAAGCGCTTCCGGAGTTTGATCAGGTTGATACGACGGTGCCGGGGTTCATGAACTTTCGGGCGGAGCTGACGGGTCTAGCGCCTGGAAAATCGTTTGGTTATGATGTACTGAAGAACGGAACGAAGGTGTTTTCGGCCCGCGCGAAAGCGCCAGTGAAACCCGACCAGAAGTGGCGGCTTGTAGCGTTTGGCGACTGCGGACGGGGCACTAAGGAGCAGGCAAAAGTTGCTTATCAGGCTTCGAAGGTGAACGGAGATGCGGTGCTTGTGACGGGCGACATCGTTTATGACCTTGGGCGAGTTTCGGAGTACGAGACGAAGTTTTGGAGCTATTACAACGGCAAAGAGACCAGCACGGAGAAGGGGGGGCAGATGATGCGCTCAATTCCTTTTCTGCCAGTTCTTGGTAACCATGATATGGGGTCGAACGACCTGACGAAGTACCCCGATGGGCTCGCTTACTTCTATTTCTATCGGGTGCCTCTGAACGGGCCCAAACTTCCGCCGGCAAACACAATGACGCCGAGTGCGAAGGGAACTGGGTTGCAGAATTTTCTCGCGGCGGCGAGTGAGAATTATCCGCAGACCGCAAACTACTCGTTTGACTACGGCAATGCCCATTTCGTGGTTCTTGATTCGAACCCGAACGTGAACTGGACGACGCCGGAGCTGGTCGATTGGCTCAAAAACGACCTAGAAAAGGCTGATCCGAAGAAGTGGCGAATTGTGACTTATCACCATCCCGAGTTTCAGAGTAGCAAGGCCCATGAGACGGATCGGTGGATGCGGGTGCTGTCGGATCTATACGTCAAGTACAAGGTCGATCTCGTGCTCAATGGCCACGTTCATAACTACCAGCGAACCAAGCCGATAGAGCTGAGCTTCAAGCCATTTTTGAGTTCAGCGCTGAACAAGAATGACTGGTCGTTCGATAAGGCTTTTAATGGCTCGAGCGTCACGTCGACCACTGGCGTGATCCGAATTGTGACGGGAGGCGGCGGGGCTCCTCTCTATAACCCAGAGCTGGAGCCGACTCCAGATAAGTGGTTGCCGTTCACCGAGAAGTACCACGTCAAGCACTCGTTCTCCCAGCTCGATTTTGACGGGGACACGCTTCACTTCAAGCAAATTGACTTAGATGGAATGGTAATTGATATGTACGATTTGTCCAAAAAGCAAAAAAACTAGACTCGGTTGAGCCGAGATTCGCTATGCTTAGGAACGAAGCGCGCAATGAAGAGTGTTCGACTATTTGTACCTGCGATCTCGCTGACCCTGCTTGGTGCAGGCGTTATGCTCGCCCCCGCCCAAAAGGCGGCGAAGTCACCCAAGAAAGTCGATTTCAATAAAGACGTTCGGCCGATTCTGAGCGAAAACTGCTTCAAGTGCCACGGACCCGACGCTAAGTTTGTGAAAGGCGACCTACGCCTGAGCGACGAGAAGGACGCTACGCGAGACCGCGATGGGGAGCGGGCGATTTTCGCCGGCAACGCAAAGGACTCCCTGGTGATCCGCCGCGCGACAACTTCGGATACCTCGATCCAGATGCCGCCGCTGAACTCCGGGCTACCGAAGCTCACCGCTGAGCAGATTAAGACGTTGACGACTTGGATCAACCAAGGCGGAAAGTATGAGAAGCACTGGGCGCTCGTTCCGCCAAAGCTCGCCGAGATTCCAAAGGTGAAGAACGAGAAGTGGGCGAAGAATGACGTAGATCGATTCGTCCTCGCGAAGATGGAGGCGAGAGGTCTCAAACCCGCTGCAGAGGCGGATCGGAATACTCTGATCCGACGGGCCTCGCTTGCCCTCACTGGACTTGCTCCGACCATCGAAGAAACCAATCAGTTTTTGAACGACACTGCTCCGGGCGCCTATGAGCGGGCGGTTGACCGAATCCTCGCGAGCGAGCGATACGGGGAGCATGAAGCTCGCTACTGGCTCGACGCGGTGCGCTATGGCGACACCCACGGGCTTCACTTGGATAACGAGCGAAGCATTTACCCCTATCGCGACTGGGTGGTGAACGCTTTTAACAAGGACCTGCCGTTCGACAAGTTTGCGCTTTGGCAAATGGCGGGCGACATGCTACCGGACCCGACTCGGGAGATGAAGGTTGCTACGGGCTACATCCGGATGAATCCGACGACCAACGAAGGCGGTTCGATCGAGGAAGAAGTTCTTGTGCGGAATACCTTCGACCGGGTGGATACGACTTCGACAGTGTTCCTCGGGATGAGCGTTGGCTGCGCCAAGTGCCACGACCACAAGTACGACCCGATTACCCAGAAGGATTATTACGGCCTCTACGCATTCTTCAACTCGACCAAGGATGCTCCTCTCGACGGCAACGATCTGCTTCCGCCTCCCGTGATCGCTGACCCGACTCCAGAGCAAGAAGCTGCGCTCGGTGCGATTCAAACCAGAATGGGTCAGATTGAAAGCGGCATCAAGCCCGACCAGGCCAGAAAGTGGCTCGAGACCAACTCGGCTCCGTTGGTCACCACTACGGAATGGGAAGTCTGCGGGCCCTTCAAACGAGGGTCGTTCGAGGAGACTTTTAACAGTGAGGAAAAGCTCGAAAACTGGAGACCGCTGAAGCTGGTGCTCGGAACCGCGATCCAGACCGTCAATGCAAATTTCAGCAACGCCTACCATCGAACCAAGCTAATTTCGGATCGAGATCAACTGTTCGAGTTCGGGGTTTCCAGCGACGACGGTGTTCGAGTATGGGTGAACGGAAAGCTGGTTCATAGCAACTTCGTTCTTCGAGGCGTCACGCAAGGCGTCGATACCGTGAAGGCCGAACTCCATAAAGGCGAAAACGAGCTGCTGATTAAGGTCGCGAACGCCTCCGGACCCGACGGCCTGATGGTGACAATGGGGAGCGAAGCGGTCACGCGAATCTCTGCTGCGCTCAAAGGAACTGATCCTACGAAAGTCGTTCAGGCTTTCTTGCAATATGGCCCCGACGATAGTGCTTGCAAGGAGTATCGTAAACTTGTAGCAGACAAGGTTCTCACAGAGAAAGCAATCCCGCAGACCCTCATCGCCGAAGAAATGGCCAAGCCCCGCCCGGCGTTTGTTCTTAATCGCGGCGAGTACGACCAGCGCAAGGAGCAGGTCTCTAGGAAGTTGCCCGACGTGTTCGGGACGACTCTCGGGCGCTCGGACCGGCTCGGCCTCGCCAAGTGGCTGATCGATGAGAAAAACCCGCTGACGACGAGGGTTTTCGTGAACCGTGTCTGGCTCCAGCATTTCGGAACAGGAATCGTTAAGACTGCCGAGGATTTCGGCAATCAAGGCGAGTGGCCCTCGCACCCCGAGCTTCTGGACTACCTTGCCATCAAGTTCCGAAAAGACGGGTTCAGCATGAAGAAGCTGCATCGCTTGATCGTGACCAGTGCGACTTTCCGCCAGTCCTCGGCTGTCACCGCCGAGAAGCTCCAAAAGGATCCGGAGAATCGACTTGTTTGCCGTGGACCCAAGTTCCGACTGGACGCCGAGGTACTTCGAGACAAGGTGCTTCAAGCGAGTGGATTGCTCCTGCAACGGCGCTACGGTCACGGCTTTAAGCCGTATCAGCCAGCCGGACTCTGGGAAGAAGTCGCGCAGTCGGCGTCGAATACCAAGGACTACGTCCAAGATGTCGACCCTTCGATCTATCGAAGAACGCTCTACTTGTTCTGGAAGCGCACCTCGCCGCACCCGGTGATGAGCACGTTTGATGCCCCCACTCGCGAAGCGTGCATCGTCCGCCGTCCGCGAACCAATACGCCGCTACAAGCTCTGGTCACGATGAACGAACCTGCGTTCTTCGAGGCGGCGCGAAAATTCGGCGAGCGTATTGTGGCATCCAAGGACACCGACGCCGAGCGGCTGGATTTTGCCTTCCGAACTGCGTTGGCTCGCAAGCCAACTCATAAAGAGTCGGAGATTCTAATGACGAGCCTCAAGAGGTACCAGAAGATGTTCTCGGATCGGCCAAACGACGCGGCGGGAGTGCTGCGAGTCGGGCTGGCTCCGATCAGCAGGAAACAGGACTTCGTCGACGAAGCCGCCTGGAGCCTCATCGCCTCTACTCTCTTCAACCTCGACGAATTCCTCACCCAACACTGATTGCCATGAACCCGTTACGCGAAGCTGAACTCCTGATGACCCGGCGCGAGCTGTTCGGACGAACAGCGATGGGCGTCGGCTCGGCGGCCCTGCACACCCTCCTCCGTTCCGGCGGACTCACCGCTGGATTTCTCGCGGCTAGCGAGGCGATGGCACAGAAGCCTCCGATGGGCAAAGCCATGGCTGGTCTGCCATCGCTTCCGCATTTTGCCCCGAAAGCGAAGACGGTCATCATGCTTTTCATGAACGGCGGCCCCAGCCAGCTTGACCTGTTTGACTACAAGCCAACTCTTGAAGCCGAATACGACAAGGACCTTCCGGAGTCAGTGCGAAATGGCCAGCGGCTCACAACAATGAGCAGCGGTCAAGCCAGGTTCCCGCTTGCGCCCTCCAAGTTCAAGTTCAAAAAATACGACAATAACCAAGACGGACTATGGGTGAGCGAGCTTCTGCCGCACACCGGAAGCATTGCCAAAGAGCTTTGCGTAGTGAAGTCGATGTGGACGGAGGCGATCAACCACGACCCCGCCGTCACCTACATCCAAACCGGAAGCCAGCTTCCCGGACGACCGAGCTTCGGTGCCTGGGTGAGCTACGGTCTTGGATCGATGAACCAGGATTTGCCAACTTACGTCGTCCTACACTCCAAGGTCACCCGAGGCGACGGCGACCAGGCACTTTACACGCGTCTGTGGGGAACTGGATTCCTGCCCGGCCAGCACCAAGGCGTCAGCATGCGCTCCGCTGGTGACCCGGTTTTGTACCTAAAAGATCCGAACGGCATGGACCGAACCACTCGTCGGCGAATGCTGGACGATGTTGCAAAACTCAACACAATGCAACATGACGAGTTCGGCGACCCCGAAATCGTCGCGCGGATCCAACAGTACGAAATGGCGTACCGAATGCAGACCAGCGTTCCCGAGCTGATGGACATCAACAGCGAGCCGAAAGAGGTTTTTGAACTATACGGGGAAGAGGCGAAGACTCCCGGAACCTTTGCCGCCAACTGCCTTCTTGCTCGCCGAATGGCTCAGCGCGGAGTTCGGTTCATCCAAATTTTCCACCGAGGCTGGGATCAGCACGGCGACGTGGCGAACCAGCTCCCGATTCAGTGTAAGGACGTCGATCAGGCATCGGCGGCCCTGGTCAAAGACCTCAAACGGCTCGGAATGCTCGACGAAACCCTGGTCATCTGGGGCGGCGAGTTCGGTCGAACGGTCTATAGCCAAGGTCAACTTTCTAGGCAGAACTATGGCCGCGACCACCACCCCCGCAGCTTCACCCGCTGGATGGCGGGTGGCGGAGTCCAGCCGGGAATCGTCTACGGTCGTACTGACGATTACGGATACAACATCGTCGACAACGACGGCAAGCCGCTTAATCCTTCAGTGGACGAATTCACGCCGGGCGCGATGCACATCCACGACATGAACGCCACGATCATGCACCAGATGGGCATCGACCATACGAAACTGACCTACCGGTATCAGGGCCGAGATTTCCGGTTAACGGACGTGCATGGGCACGTTGTCAAAGAGGTTTTGAAGTAGACGATCGGATGAGCTCAAAGTCACCATTCAATCGTGAGAACTGGGCGCGCTTGCTTCCACACTTCTTGGTATGCACTGGAATCTATCTGCTGGTCAGAACATACCAGTTTGCAGTTTGGGTTGATGGGCTGTCCGACTTGTTTCGCAAGTATCCGAGTCCAGGTGGAACTCAACTGAATACTCAACTCGTACACGATCAAGTTAGAATGCTAGGGTTTTGCATCGTCGGTTACGGAGCAATTCTCTTAGCGACAAACGCAATCAAGTCGACTAAATCCGCTTAAACAGCCTGAGTAGATCGTCGTGTGTCAGCGTTGCGGTAATCGGGCGGCCGTGGGGGCAGTGGTAGGGATTCTCCGTTGTGGCAAGGTCGACCAGGAGCTTTTCCATCTCGGCATTGCTGAGTGGATCGCCGGCTTTCACCGCCATCTTGCACGAAGACATGATCCAAATCTGCTCTCGCGTTGGAACGAGCTTTCGGGTCACCGAAGATTCCACCAACTCATCGATCAAGTCCTTCAGATACTTCACCGGATCCTTCGAGCGAAGTGCCGCCGGGACCGCTCGGATCACATAGGCGTCGCCGCCAAACGGCTCCAGATCGAAGCCAACCGAGTGAATTTCTTCGAGCCTTTCCGAGAGCATGAGTGCGGCCCGGCGGTCAATGTGGAGCGTCTGCGGAACCAGGAGAGGCTGCTTTTCGATCATTGTCGAACGTTTAAGTCCGCACAGGTACTCGTAGATGATGCGCTCGTGGGCGACGTGTTGATCCACCACGATCAGCCCGTGGCGGGTCTCGGCGATGATGAACGTGTTCATCGCCTGACCGATGATTCGAAGGTCATCGAGTAGCCGAATGTAGGGCATCGCGCCTTGGGCGAGCTCCGGAGCCGCGCCGAAAACCGCCGGCATCTCGATGCGAGCTTGGTCGACGACGGCGTTGTCGCTCATCGGAGTGATGGGTCCGCCAAGTGGCGACTGGGCCCAGAACGAGAGCTCGTTTAGGTTCCCCGATGGTGCTTGAGCTTCCCGGAGAGCCTGGTTCGCCAGCGCAATCTGCGCCGCCGAGGGCATCATTCCGTGCGCAAGTAGCGCCTCGCGGATACAAACTCGCAGGGCTTCAAAGGCGATGCCTTCTCTTTGGAACTTGACTTCGCTTTTCGTTGGTGAGACGTTGACATCGATCTGCTCGGGGTCGATTTCGATGTTGAGGGCGACCAGCGGGTACCGCCGTTCGGGGGTGAGGTCGCGAAACGCCTGATCCAAAGCCACTGTCAGCGTTCGAGACTTCATCGGACGCCCGTTGACGTAGAGATATTGGAGCGATCGCGTCGGCTTGGTAATGTGCGGTGGCGAGACGTAGCCGCTTAGTTTCAAGGCTCCAAGAGATGCCTCCACCGGAACCAGCGAGCGGGCTGTATCGCGGCCCCAGACGTCGCTGATTGCCTCCAGTTGGTCGCCGCTTCCGCTTGTCTGCAAGACCTTTTGGTCATTGTGGGTCAGGGTAAAAGCCACGCCCGGATAAGCGATGGAATACTTCATGATCGCCTCGACGATTTGCCCAACTTCGGTGGTGTCGGACTTTAAGAATTTGAGCCGGGCGGGAGTGTTGTAGAAGAGGTCTTCGACGATGATGGTGGTCCCTTTTGGACCAGCTTCGGCGGTATCCGAAAGGTGCTGACCACCTTCGACGCGGACGATTGTTCGCATCCCGTCCTCGGTTGCCGAGGAGATTGTCATGCGCGAAACCGAGCCGATGGATGGCACCGCCTCGCCTCGAAATCCTAAGGAGAGAACCCCGTTGAGGTCATCCAGCGAGCGAATTTTTGAGGTGGCATGGCGAAGCAGCGACATGCGAGCTTCCTCGGCGGTCATTCCGCATCCGTTATCGCTGATCCTAATCAGCTCGCGTCCGGCACCCCTTAACTCTATTTCTACCCGAGTCGCACCCGCGTCCAGCGAGTTCTCGACAAGCTCCTTCACTGCCGCGGCGGGGCGTTCGACCACCTCACCCGCCGCAATCTGGTTGATTGTTGTGGGGTCAAGGAGCTGAATTCGGGAGGGCAACGCGGCGTTTATGTTAATCATTTTGACGCCCAAAGGCACCAATAAAACGCAAAAGAGCGTAAGATGGAGTCATGCGACTCAGAAACGCGATTGCAATCATTTCTGCGGTCTTGGTGGGAGCCTCTGCGCTCGCCGAAGATGCCAAGGCTCTTACTATCGGTAATAAGGTTCCTGCCTTCCCCGTCGACGGCTATGTTAAGGGAAAGAACATCACCAACTTCGAACCTGGCAAGGTCTACGTTGTAGAGTTCTGGGCAACCTGGTGCGGCCCCTGCATTTCTTCGATGCCTCACCTGAGCGACATGGCCGACAAGTACAAGGGCAAGGCTGATTTCATCAGCGTCAACACCTGGGATTATGAGAAGAAGGGCGACGGGAAAGAATCCCGCGAGGCCCACAAGTCTCGAGTCCAAGATTGGGTCGCTAAGAACGATCAGAAAATGCGCTACAACATCGCATTTGACGACGATAAGGATACGATCTCTACGACCTGGATGCGCGCTGCCGGTCAAAACGGAATCCCTTGCGCCTTCATCGTAAAGGACGGAACCGTCAACTGGATCGGTCACCCGATGTCGATGGACAAGCCGCTCGAAGACATCGTGAACGGTAACTTTGATGTTGAAGCATTCAAAGTTGAGTTCGAGAAGAAGGCTGCAGTTGCTCGAGCCGCTCAGGAAGCGCAGAAGAAGCTCTCCGCTGACATGAAAGCAGGCGACAAGGCTGCAATCGACAAGTTCATCGCAACTGGTCCAGAGAAGGGCAAGGCAAGCCGAGTGATGCAGGTCATCCAGATGTCTTCAACTTCCAACCCAGCAATGTCGTTCGAGTATTTCAAAACATACGTAGGCAAGCTCGATGGAATCGATGCTTACAACTGGTGTGGAGTCGCGCGAGTTCTCGCTAAGTCACTCAAAGGTGACGACCAAGCCGAAGTCGTGAAGATCAGCGAAGAATGCGCGAATATGTCCAAGCCGGATCTCGCCGCAATCGCCTACATCTACCACGCCGGTGTCTTGTACAATGCGGGCAACAAAGAGGGCGCCATGACCTGGGCTGAAAAGGCGAAGGGAGCCGTAAAAGACTATCCAGAGACTGGTCGAGAGAGCGTGATCAAGTTCATCGATCAACAAATCGCTAGCTTCAAGTAAGCCCTAACCAACCCCCGTAAAAGTGCCGAGAATTGTATTCAATCTCGGCACTTTTTGTGTCTGCGATGGCAGAGTAACCTGGCAAAAACACTAGCCAGCAAACTCACCGCCTAGTGGAACAACTAGCCTGGGAAGAGTATCGGGCTATGTTTACAGTCATCGGCATTGTTGTGGTTTTGGCGGCGGTTATCGTCGGCTATGTGATGCACCACGGCAACCTCGCCGTTCTCATTCAGCCGAACGAATTCGTCATCCTCTTTGGAGCGGGCTTCGGGTCGCTCATGGCCGGTCACGGAATGGCGGGTGTGAAGGGCGCGATCAGCGGCACAATGGGCTTGCTCAAGCCTAATCCTTACACCAAAGACGCCTACGGCGACTTGCTGAAGATGATGTACCAGCTCTTCAACGTTGCCCGAAAGGAAGGGTTGCTGGGACTCGAAAAGCACATTGAGAACCCGGCGGAGTCCGACATTCTTGGCAAATATCCGGCGTTCATCAACAACCACCACGCCAGCGATTTCTTCTGCGACACTTTGAAGGTCATCCTTTCAGGTTCGGTTGGACCACATGATTTGAGCGAAATGATGGAGCTCGACCTTGAGGTTGCCCACCACGCGGCCCTTCTGCCTTCTCAGGCTGTTCAGACTGCTGGCGACGCGATGCCCGGCTTCGGAATCGTTGCGGCGGTTCTTGGCGTTATCATCACGATGGGCAAGATCGGCGGCGACGCGGCGGCCATTGGTCAGTCGGTTGCGGCTGCGCTTGTCGGAACGTTCCTTGGAATTCTTCTGGCTTACGGCATCATGGCTCCGCTGGCTAAGGCGATGGAGCTTCGGCTTGCCGATGAAGGCATGTTCATGAACTGCATGCGCCACGCCCTCTTCAGCTTCGCCCGAGGCGAGGCTCCCATTACCTGCGTCGAATTCGCTCGACGAAACATCGACCCAGCCGTTCGACCTGGATTCAGCGAAATGGAAGCCGCGGTCAAGGATGCAAAGGCAGCGTAATGGCCAACGACTCCATCATCATCAAAAAGAAAAAGGTCTCCGGTCACGGGGGGCACCATGGCGGGTCATGGAAGGTGGCTTACGCCGACTTCGTTACCGCTATGATGGCGTTCTTCATGGTCATGTGGATCATGGGCCTGAGCGATGACACCAAAGCAAGCATCTCGGGATACTTCAACGACCCAAACGGATTCATGAAAAACCCGCCAAAGTCGAAGAACGTGATCACCGCAATCAGCGGTGTCAATAAGTCGAAGACGGCATCCAATCAGACCAATGCAACAGGTAAGGGCGTGGGCGACGCCGTTGGGTTAGAGGTTGCAACGGCTAAGGAAGGGCAGGCGATTCAACTGGAGATCAAGAAGAAAATCATTGGGATTCCCGACCTAAAAGGAATGCTTGACCATATCGAGGTTTTCGTTGGGCGGGACGGCATTCGCATCGAACTGCTTGAGGATAAGGGCAGCGTGATGTTCCAGACCGGGCAATCTGTTGTCACCCCGAAGGGACGAGCGTTGATCAAGAAGCTCGCACCAATTTTGGCTGGAACTCAGCGAAATATCAAAGTTGAGGGCCACACTGACGCGCAACCCTATGCGGGCAATATCATGACGAACTGGGAACTGTCCGGTCAACGCGCAATGGCAGTTCGACAGGCTCTCGCCTTTGACGGAATTCCGGCGAAGCGCTTCCAGGGAGTGGTCGCTTGCGCCGATACAAAGCTCAAGTATCCCAATAAGCCGCTAAGCCCCAAAAACCGGCGCGTCACCCTGCTGCTCCCTTGGGAAATGCCTACCGATATCGACCGAACTAAGGAAGCAAACCGAGCAATTAGAACCAGCATTGCTCCACCCCCGATCGAAAAGGTTCCTGCCGTCAAGCCAGAGCTACACGACGGAGAGTAATTTTTTCGAGAGCGGCGAGCAGTGAACGTATGTTCCGGCTCGTCCGCACAACAATCCAACTTCTCACCGCTCGGCGCTCACTGTTCACTGTTTACTGAAAAAATCGTTTCGCCCATCTGCTCCGTCTGTACCTATCGAACGGACTCACAACATGGCAAAACTCGCCGGAAACCTCTGGGAATACAATATGGCCAGGGTCGTGGTGGTCGATGTTACGGATGACTATCGACTCATGCAACCCCCCCTGCCCTCCGACTTCTACCCGATCCTTCGGGAAACCTACCTTCCGACCTATCGGCTAATCGACCGCCTGCCGGGCGAAGAGCTAGTCACCGGCTACCTCTACGACTGGCACGAATCCCCGCCGATCGAAGGAGATGTTTGGTACGTCGGCGTGGTTCAGGAAGCTTTGGCGAACGAGCTGCTTTCGAAGACGATTAGTGCGTAGCACGCTCTAAGAGCTGTTCGCCAATTTTACTTCGATGCAAAGGGGAGAGGATTGGGAGAGGGAATCTTTCACTGCGCATGTGCAAAGGACATGAACCACCTGAAGTCATTCCGAGATCGCTGGCGATTACTCCCTGGTGGAGCGAGGATGCTCCTCTTTGTCGTGATTCTACTCGGGTCTTACGGATCTTGCATTGCCGGCCACTCTGCCTGGTTGTCTTCCTATCTTGATCGTGAGAACCCCAAACGCGAACGCATTCTTAGGGAATTTTTGTCCGACCCTAGCAACTATCGCAAGCGAATCGGGAGCAAAATGAGTTCATATCGCATCGTTAGAAACTACCCCGATTTGTTCGCGACCTACACGATCTTCGTTTGTTCAGGCCAAGTCGATGACAAGCCCATCGAGTTCACGGCTCAGGTCTGGGGTTCCAAAGTCTATATTTTGAAGTCAAACTAACTCGCTCTCGCTGATGACCATCCTCACCTTCAACATCCGAAACGGCCATGCAAACGACGGCGAGCACTCGTGGCCGAACCGACGGCATGTCACCGCCCAAGTCATCCGGGACGCCAACGCCGACATTGTCTGCCTCCAAGAGGCGTTCTATTTCCAACTCGACTTCCTCCTCGAACAGCTCCCTGAGTACGCCGCCTACTCGGCGGGCCGGGATGATGGGGAGAGGGAAGGGGAGGCTTGTAGCGTGTTGTGGCGAAAGAGCCGGTTCGCGCCGCTTGACAAGGGCACATTCTGGCTCAGCGACAACCCTGATCTGCCAGGAAGCAAAAGCTGGGGAAACAACATCACCCGGATCTGTAGCTGGGTCGATTTCGGAACGTTCGCCCTGTTCAACACCCACTGGGACCATGAGTCGCAACCCGCCAGGGAGAAGAGCGCTGGCCTGATCCACCGCCACCTCCCACTCACGCCTTGGATTGTCGTCGGCGACCTCAACGCCGAACCCACCTCGCCCGAGGTCCTCGCCCTCCCCGGAATCCTGCACACGGCAGGGCTGGAAGGCGGCACTTTCCACAACTTTGAGGGTGGCGACAAAGGAGATCGAATTGACCACGTGGTCAGCTCCATCGATTTCCGATGCACCAAACTCGACATTATCACTGACCAGGTCGACGAACTATGGCCGAGCGACCATTATCCAGTACTCTGCACAATCGAGCCAATACATTAGTAAAATCCAGGGATGCTGACCGTCGTTACCCTTGGACTCGCTTTACAATCGTCAATCACCCCTGTTCCCAGGCTTGAACTAGGTTGGTGGAAAGAGCGGCATGACCAAAAGGTAGAACTCACCAAGAAGGGAGGATACGAGCTGATCTTTATCGGCGATTCGATCACGCACCGCTGGGAGCGCGATGGACTGGCGACCTGGAACAAGTTCTACGCTCACCGCAAGGCGGCAAACTTTGGCTACGGCGGCGACAGAACGGAGCACGTTTTGTGGCGATTCGAGAACGGCGAGATGAAGGGACTAAAGCCAAAGGTCGCGGTGATGATGATCGGCACCAACAACGTTGGAACCAACACATCTACGGTCGACGAGACCGCACTTGGCGTCCGAACAATCGTCGCCAAGCTTCGCGACAACATGCCAGACACGAAGATCCTTGTGCTCGGAATCTTCCCGAGAGGTGCAGAAAGCACCGACCGGCTGAGGATTGCCGTTGCCGACGTGTCGCGACAACTCGCCGCCCTCGAAGATCGGAAACGAGTCTTCTACTTAGACCTTAGTAAGCCGTTCATGGCGAGAGACGGCTCGCTTTGGCGGGGCCTGATGCCCGATCTTTTGCACCCGAACGCCGACGGCTATGAGATTTGGGCCAAGGCGATGGAGCCAACTTTGAAGCAGCTACTCGGCGAGTAGCTGCCTCAAACAAGTTTTCAGCGCATTCGGTCGGCAATCGCTCGCCGAACCATGGTGTCGACGATTTCCTCTGCCGAGGGGTTGTAGGTGCCGGCGGCGATCCGCTCTTTTAGCGAGGCAATCATGTCCTCGCGGTCGGGGGCGTCCATCACCTTTCGGGTGGTTTCTCGAACCAAAAGCGCGTCGCGCTCGGCGGCCTCTGCTTCCGACTCGACCCCAAGAACTTGCTTGAGGGCTTCGACTTCCGCCGCATGATCAACCGCAGTGAATCCACTGAGGGCCTTTTTTACTTCCGCATCTGAAATCCGCATGTTTATTGCTCCAATGATCTCAGACAGGTAACCCGGCTTTCTGTTCTTTCAAACAGACCCTTAGGCTTTGCGTGATCGGGATCGCTCCCGTCGTGCCGTTTTCTGTCCCAAATTGTCTGTGAGATTTCTCCCACGCTACGGTTATCGGCACCTCTTCAGATTTCTTTAGAGAAAACCTCACACTTTTTGTAAAGTTTTTTCACCAAGAACCTAAACCGTTCCCAAAACCCGGCAAATCTATAGAGACATCATATCAGTTCTAGCGCGACTTCGGAGCAAAAATGTCGCCCTTCCGCCGTCAACCAGACCTTTTGGTCGTCCCGTCCGATCCACCCTCGTTCTTCGAGCTTCGCCAAGCTACCCTGCGGCATCCCTTCGTGGCTGACTCCCTTATTCAGACGAAGCCCAAGCATAATTCGCTCCACCCTTTGCGTGGTGGGGTCAATGATTTCGCTTTCGAAGGGGATTGAGTCGTGGTTCTCGACGGCAGCGCAATAGCGCTCGGGGTGTTTGAGGTTGGTGTAGCGGGTGAGATTTGGATCGGAGGGTAAACACCCGACCGCCCCCGGGCCATAACCCGCATATGCCTCGCCATACCAGTAGCAAAGGTTATGCTGGCACTCCCGACCGGGTTTCGAGAAGTTGGAAATCTCGTACTGCTCGTATCCCTGCTCGGCACAGATACGGAGGCAGTCCTCGTACATCTCCCGCTGAGAATCGTCATCCGGAAGGTTCAATTCGCCTCGCAGATTTTTCTTGTAAAACGCCGTGTTCTGCTCAATGGTGAGGCAGTAGAGCGAAAGATGCTCGGGCGAGAGGGCAAGGGCCCGATCCATATTCGACCGCCAAGCGTGCCGACTCTGATCTGGTAGGGCGAACATCAAGTCGAGATTTACATTCTCGAAACCCGCCTCGCGAGCTGCATAAACGGCCCGCTCGATCTCTCCCGCCTTGTGAACACGCTCCAAGCGCAATAGATCTGAATCAAGAAAGCTCTGCGCACCCAGCGAGATTCGGTTCCAACCCGACTCGCGCATCGCGGCAAATTTGGAGGCATCCACCGTCCCAGGATTCGCCTCGCTCGTTATTTCACAACCATCAATCGGCGGATGAACTTCAAAAACGGCCTTCAACAGCGAATCCAACTGAGAGGCAGATAAAAAAGTCGGCGTTCCACCGCCGAAGAAAATCGTCTTTGCCGGTGCTCCGCGAAGAGGCGAGCGCAAAATCTCCGCACAGATCGCCCGGACCGTGCGATCCACAATCTCGCCGTCCATCGCGTAGCTATTGAAATCGCAGTACCCGCACTTAGAGGGGCAAAACGGCGTGTGAACGTAGACGGCGATGGGGTTCAAAATAAGAAATCCTATATGTCCTATGGGACATATAGGACCTATATGTTATTCGTGAGCTTACTCAGCTGCGGCTGGAGCTGGTGCTCGCTCGGCGGCTGGGGCTTCGGAGCGTCGCTCGCGTCGCTCGGTGTTCATTTCGGTCACAACGAACGGCAAGAGAGCCATTTCTCGGGCGAGTTTGATCGCCTTGGCGACCTGTCGCTGTTGCTTTGCGGTGGTACCGCTTTGTCGGCTCGAAACCATTTTGCCGCGATCGTTGATGAACTTTCGCAGAAGGGCGGTGTCTTTGTAGTCGACGACGTAAATCTTGTTGGTGGTCAGGTAGCTGATCTTGCGCTTGCGCGTTTTGCGCGGGCGAGCGGCAGCATCCGCATCCTTGTCCATAACGGCTCCGAGGCCGGCTTTTAGTTCTTCACTCATGCTCGTGGTCTCCAATTCGGGGGCTAATGCCCCGAGCAGTCGAACCAATATTATGGCACAAAACTCAATACGGAGTCATGGTCGGGTCAACGGTGGTTGCCCAGCCGTTCATGCCAGTCGCCATGTTGCGAACCTTTGAGTACCCTTTTGACATCAAGAACTCTGTTGCTCGTCCGCTTCGCCCGCCAGAGCGACAGATCACAACCACATCCTGATCTTTCGGTACTTCGCTGAAACGATTCTCGATCTGCCCCAACGGAATATGATGAATCCCGGGCAGAGCAATTACCTCAAGCTCATCCTCTTCGCGAACGTCCAGCAGAAACGGGGTTGCACCCAGCTTCATTTCGGCGTTCAACTCGGTTGGCGAGACTTCAGGAATGTTGCTCATCAATTTGATTGTTCCCTATGAAACGGTCACAAGTGCGACATCCGAGCGACGTTTTGACAATCTTTCTCGCACTTTCGCCCACTCTGCCCCTTCCAGGCGAGGATTCTCCTCAATGATCCGCATCGCGCATTGCCGGGCGACTTCCAGAAGCTTTGAATCTTGGAGAAGGTCGGCGACCTTGAAATCCATCTGCCCGCTCTGCTCGGTTCCGGCGAGGTTTCCGGGGCCGCGTAGGTTCAAATCTTCTTCGGCAATGCGGAAGCCGTCGGTTGTTGCAACCATGATGTCCATCCGCGCCAGCGCG
This sequence comes from Fimbriimonas sp., assembly GCA_965248555.1. GTDB lineage: Bacteria > Armatimonadota > Fimbriimonadia > Fimbriimonadales > Fimbriimonadaceae > Fimbriimonas. The sequence continues at coordinate 203,832 of CBDFJP010000003.1, forward strand.
TCGTCAGTCTTAGCATCGGCGACCAGGATGCAGTACGACTGATGTTCGCCACGCCCAACGCGCCCGCGAAGCTGGTGGAGCTGGGAGAGCCCGAAGCGGTTGGCGTCTTCGACCACCATAACGGTCGCATTTGGAACGTCGACGCCGACCTCAATAACCGTCGTCGCGATCAGCACATCCAACTCGTGCTTGCGAAACGCGTCCATGACGGCGTCCTTCTCCGCCGCCTTCATCTGCCCATGGAGCAGGCCGACTCGCTTGTCCGAAAACGTTGAATTAGAGAGCTCTGCATAAAGCTCCTCCGCCGCCTGAGCCATCATTTTCTCGCTCTCGCTAACCATCGGGCAAACCACATAGGCCTGCCGCCCCTGGTCCAACAGAACTCGGACATTGTCATAAACAGCCCGCCGATCCCCTCGTCTTTTGAAGTGGGTCTTGATCGGCTTCCGCCCTGGCGGAAGCTCGTCGATAATACTGACATCAAGGTCGCCGTAGAGAGTCATAGTGAGAGTTCGCGGGATGGGAGTGGCGGTCATCACCAAAACGTCCGGATTCCCCAGCCCCTTATCGCGCAACGCTTTGCGTTGCAAAACGCCAAATCTGTGCTGTTCGTCAACCACAACGAAGCCCAAGTTCTTGAACTCGACTCCTTCCTGAATAAGCGCGTGAGTCCCTACTGCAATCTGGCAGGACCCGTCTCGCACATTCTGATACGCGTGCTTTCGCTCGCGGGAATTCAGCTTTCCGACGAGGAGGTCGACCTGAATTCCGAGAGGCTCTAAGAGTCGCCGGAGGCCCTTTGCGTGTTGTTCAGCCAGGATTTCAGTCGGAGCCATGAGGGCGGCTTGGTACCCACTTCGCACCGCCGCGAGCATCGCCGACGCCGCAACCGCCGTCTTTCCCGAACCGACATCGCCTTGCACCAGCCTGTTCATCGGGTGGGCCAGTTGCATATCGGAGAAAATTTCACCGACAACTCGCTTTTGCGCGCCGGTGAGGGTGAAGGGAAGCATCCGCTCGATCTGCTCCCAAAGCGGCTCGCCTTTGCGTTTTTCTTCCTCAACTGCATGAAAAAGGTTTTCGGCAGCTTCGACTCTTCGGTCCGACTTTGCTGGAGTCGGAGGGGCCGGATCCTCCCCCGCGATGAGCTCCGCCACCGGAAACGCGATCCCGAGTTCCTGCTGAGTCTCGGCTCTTCGGAGCGCAAGCTCAAGTTGCAAATACAAAAACTCCTCAAAAACCAGCCGTCGCCTAGCCTGAATCCGTGCTTCTTCGTTATCCGGATTATGAATCTGTCGGAGGCACCACTGGACTCCCTTCAGTTTCTGGCTCTCAAGAAGCGACTTCGGCAAAGGCTCTTCAACGAGAGAAACAAAGGTTTCGGCAGCCGACTGCGCCGCTCGCCGTGCGAGCTTCTGGGAAAGGCCGTCCGTCAATGGATAAAGGGGAACAATGCGCGCGAACCCGTCGATCCCGTCCTCATCTTCAACCGACTCCCACTCCGGGGCCGCCATTTCCTCAAGGTGTGAACCCGCCTTCACCAAGCCGTAGGCGATGATGTCGCCGCTGGATTCCTCGAGTTGTTTGCGGACCCAGGGCTGGTTGAACCAGGTGAGGTTAATCGCACCACTTGCGTCCTCAATTATTGCCTTCAGGATCACCCGCCCGCCGCTAATTGGCCTCGCCTCGATGCGCCGGAGTCGTCCCCGAACCGTCACGACCTCGCCTGGCTTCGCCTGAGCAATGGGAGGAATATTCCGCCGATCCTGATACTTGCGCGGGAGGTGAAAAAGCAGGTCGTCGACGGTGACAACGCCAAGTTTGTTGTAGAGCTTCGCCCACCGAGGCCCCACCCCCTTTACAAACTGAACCTCTGTTTCGAGACCGCCCGCCATGTACTCGCTAGTTTACTGGTGTGAAGTTACACTGTTGCGCAGTTGCATAGTTACGCAGAGCCCGGCGGTAGCGATAATCAACACCTCTGCGAAACTGCGAAACTGCGAAACTGCGAAACTGCGAAACTCCACAAACAAGAAAGCCCCACCCGAAGGTGGGGTTGGTCTTGTCTTTCGTTGAGCAAAAGTTATTAGCCGCGGAGAAGAGAAAGGACGCCTTGACCGGATTGGTTGGCTTGTCCGAGGATAGCCATTCCCGCTTGCGACATGACCTGTAGTTTAGTGTATGTGGTCATTTCGTTAGCGACGTCGAGGTCTCGGATGGAGCTCTCGGAAGCCGACAGGTTCTCTCTCATGTTGGTGAGAGATCGGCTGTTGGTTTCTAGCACGTTGCGTTGGAAATTGCCAATTCGACCTCGCATCGAGCTGACTTCCTCAATGGCCTTATCAAGGACGGCGAGCGCATTCGAAGCCGCTTGAGCGGTCGAGAAGTCAATGTTGTTGAGCGTGGTACCGGTGATGATTCCTGCTCCCAATTGACTAGAACCCATGTTTCGGAGGGCCAGGTTGGCGGTAACGCCAGCAAGGAATCCGATCTGGAAGCTCGAGTCTTGGGCAACAACTCGTCCGACAGCTGCTGCTGCAGAGACAGCGTTTCCGCCCTCTCCAATTAGAAGTTTGTTTCCGTTAGTATCAGTGAGCGAGAGTCCATCTGCTCCGCTTCGACCACCAGTGAACAGCGCCGAGATGCCGCCAATGGTAACCGTAGCCGCCGCGTCGATACCAGCAACGTTTGCTGTGGTATTCGCAGCGGAGCTGACGACACCAGTGGTATCCGTGAAGGTGATCTGCTTGTTTGAACCCGTTTGGACCGATTGGAATGTCAACTGGTTAGCAGTCGCGTTCCAAGAAGCCGTTACACCGGTCTGCGCCGAAGCTGCATTGAACACGTTTGCCAACGATGCACCCGAAGTACCCGACGAGATGTTGAAGTTAACTCCGTTGAGGGCAACTGTTCCTGAAGCAAGCGCACCAGTGGTGAGCAATGAAGTTGCAGTGTACAGAGCGCGAGTAGCAGCGGCTGTCTGAGCAAGCGTGATGAGACCGTTCGCAGTGATCGAAGTGGTGCCAAGCGAGCCGCCGAAGCTAAATCCGCTCAACTTTGTCTGGTTCGAGATCTGCGTCGTGGTTCCAGCAGAGCCATCGAGCAGCTTTCGACCCGAGTAAGTAACCGTGGTCGAAATTCGGTCAATGGACGAGATGATCGAGTTGACCTGATCTTGGTTTGCAGCAACCTGGGCAGCCGTAAGGGTTGCCGAGTTACCGGATGCGATCGCAAGACCTCGAGCGTCGCTGAGGAGCTTGCTCATTTCACCGAGAGCGTTCTCGGCGGTCTTTGCATAGTTAAGTGCCTCTTGGTTGTTTCGCAGAGCGGCATCCATCGAGTTGATCTGCGAGCGGAAGAGCTCCGAAGAGATCAATCCGGCCGGATCGTCCGATGCATCCTTGATGCGAAGACCTGAGCTGAGTTTGCCTTGAGACTTGCTAAGCATGTCCGAGACTTGGTTGACGCTGTTAAATGCGCTGAGGGCGCCTACGTTAGTGTTGATACGAAATGACATGTGACCTCCGTGTGTCGTGAACCAGACCTTCCACCAATCCTTGGTTTCCAGATTAACGATCCCGTTTCGATTTCCTTAAACCGGTTTCGTGATCGAGATCGCTGGTTCAACGATCCTCGTTCATTTACTTGTTTCCATCCCCAGCACAATTACCATCCTAGCAAAATTACCAGTATTGGTAAATGTGCTGGGATTCGAGGTTTGAACTCTCGGACGACGGACAACGGACGGCGGAAGATTCAAGGCTGTACACTCTGCTGCATGAGAACTTTGCTCGTGTCATGGAAGGAGCCAGGGAAAGTGGGCTTGGAGGCAGCCCTTGCTGCCGGTCGCGCTGGAGCTGATCTCGTAACGACCATTGAAAAGGGCCTCGCGGCTTGCGAACTAGATCCCGAACTCCTCGCCATCGGCCTAGGCTCGCTCCCCAATGCCGATGGGGTGATGGAGCTGGATGCCTCGATCATGGACGGAGCAGATCTAAATGCAGGGGCCGTTTGCGCCGTGCAAGGGTTGTGCCCGGTGATCTCCCTCGCGCGCGCGGTAATGGAGAAGACTCCCCACGTTATGCTCTCGGGCGACCAAGCCCGCCGCTTCGGCATCGCCCAAGGCATGCAGCCAATGAACCTGATGACCGCCGAGAACATCGCCAAGTACGACGAGTGGCGACGCGGTGAGGCCGACAAGTTCTATGTTCACACCGCCCAGGAGAGCCATGATACCGTCACGATGCTCGCCCTCGAAGACCTCGGCAAACCTCACCTCGTCGCGGCCTCGGCAACGAGTGGCCTTGCCTGGAAACTCCCAGGACGCGTCGGAGATTCGCCCATTATCGGAGCCGGAATCTACGCCGATGACGAAGTCGGAGCCGCTGGAGCCACCGGCCTTGGCGAAGAACTCTGGAAGGCAAGCGCGTCTTTCCGAACCACTCGAAACATGGAGGCCGGAATGTCCGCCCTCGAAGCTTGCGAAGAAACCATTCGCCACATGATGCGCCGTCAGCCCGAATCCCTCACCCTCCCCTGCGTCGTCTTCGCCCTCCGCAAAGACGGAGATTTTGGCGCGGCGACAACAAAAGGTGAATTTCCGCTCTGGATCAGCCGAAATGAACATGTGGAGTATCGCGAATACCCCGCAATAGTGCTGTAATCATCTATGGGCGTCGTCGTCGGAGTTTTTGGGCCTCACGAGTCAGGCAAATCAAGCCTGGTGGAAGCCCTTCTGGAGCGTCCGACGAGCCAGACTTTATTGAGTAGTCAGTGTGCCTACCACTCCTGGGAGACTCCGGTCGCCAAAGTCACCCTCGTAGACACTCCCGGCTACGAGCGATACGTCCATCACTCTTTCTCTACGGCACTATTGACGGATGTCGCCGTCGTCTGTATCGGGCCGAGCGATGCAAACCATCCCACGTGGCGAGAGTTTCTCGAAGTCATCATTTCCTCGCCTGTCACTGCTTTGGTTGTCACGGTCAGGGGTAGGTTGGCCCCGCCCGAAGTCCATAACTTGCTGGCAAACACCCGTTTCTGCTCGGCCCGAATCTTAGACATCGATCAGATTGACGAAATTCGAGCCGCTGTGCTCGAAGGAATCAAGCAAGTCGCACCCAAACCCGGCGGCTTCAATTGGTACATGGCAATCGACGGCGTCGACACACTTCCTCGACAGGGCTACGTCGTTACGGGAGTCATCGCACGGGGCCTTCCCCAAGCCGGCTCGAAGGCCAGCATCTTCCCCGGTGGCCACGTCGCCACCATGCGTTCGGTCAGCAAAACCGACGACGCCTTCACCCTCATGGATGCCGGAAGTCGAGTTTCGATGACCCTTTTGGGAATCGACCACTACAAACTTCGTCCCGGCATGATCGTTGGCTCGCTCGACGAACTCGGCTCAACCGACTTTTTTGAGGCTCAAATGGAGTGGCTCCACGAGCCGACCTACGCTTCGGAAGTTCGGGTTACTATAGGAACCGATGAAGTCACTGGGCGACTCTATCCAAGCGACCAAGTACCCGGGCTGGCGCAAATTCGAGCTTCGGACCGGATCGCCGCGCTTCCCGGTCAGCCGCTGGTCATCAGGCAGCTCCACCCTCCTCTGGTACTTGGGGGAGGACAAGTAACAAGCCTCACTGCCACACTCCACCGCCGCCACGAGACCGTCTTCGAGTGGGACCCGGAATACCCCGACGAGGCGATCATGCGAATCCTTACGGATCGCAACGAAGGCGTTATGACCCAGGAAATCTGCAAACTGATGAACGTCAGCCAGCAAGATTTGGGCGAAGTTTTTGCTGGGCTGAAGGGTCAGCGCAAAGCCATGAGCTTTGGCGGAACCTGGTTTACACCGGACGTGTTCCTTCGCGAAGCCCAACGCTTCCTCGCCAGCCTCACTGACTTGCACAAGAAGGAGCCAACCGTCCCCTTCATACCTGCCGAGCTCGTTATGGAGCAGATGAACCGCTCGTGGGACGCGAAATGCCTCGATCTGATTGTTGCCCAGTTAGTCGCGCTCAAAAAGATCGACGCCGAAGGATCGCGCGTGCGAATGACCGATTTTCGGATTCAGTTAAGCGGAAAGCAGGATAGCTTCCTTGCTCGCGTGGAATTGGAGTTGGATCGGCACGGGATTAACGCGCCCTATGTGTCCGAAGTCGCGAAGGCGTTGGTCACTCCCACCCAAGCTGTGGATGAGATTATGAAGCTGGGTTCCTATGCTGGTCGCCTTGTTGAGGTCTCCGACGGAACGTATTACACGCTCGATCAGTTGGAGAAGATCAAGCGCAAAGTCGCACTTTGGGCTGGCGATCGCGAGTTCAATGCTTCGGAACTGAGAGACTTTCTGGACACGTCGAGGAGGTTCGTGATCCCGATTTTGGAGTACTTCGACAAGAGCGGATTCACCATCCGCGACGAAGACACCCGAACTGTGGCGAGGTAACTACTTCTTGGCCGGCGCGTTCGCGTCGGGAGTCGGGGTGTTTGCCGCTTCTGCAGGCTTGTTGGCTTCCGGGGCTGGAGTTGGAGTGTTTGACGCTTCAGCAGGCTTGTTCGTTTCGGGCGCAGGAGCTGGTGCGTTTGCATCCGCAGTCGGAGCCGGGCTCATCGTTGCCGAAGCAGAATCCACGCGGTTCGAGACCACGGTGTAAAGCAGAACCAGGCCCATGAACGAGACGCCCATGTACAGAGTCCACTTCGAAATGATGTCGTCGAAACTGGCTTTGCCCTTGAACGATGTTCGAACGCTGCCGCCGCCGCTCATCGCGTCGCCCTTTCCGGTCACTAGGACGAGGAGGGCAAAGACAATCGCGACGATCAGCGCGAGTCCAAGAACGAGATTTGCGAATAATTGCACAGCGACCCCAAATGATACCCAAGCTCACAAAGTTAGGAACGGAATTCCGAACGGCAAGGCGATCAGGCTTGCTATCAAGTACGCCAGAAGCGAGCCGGCTATGACATGCAAAATGCCGCTGTTGAGCAGGCGCCCAAAGGGCGTCGGCTTCCGGTGCGAGGCTTGTTCATAGTTCAGAAGTAGCTCGTTCGCCGCATCAATCCCGCTCTGAATCTGCTTCGGCGTCGCGGGCTTAGTGGTGATGTACTGCTGAACAAAACTCCCAATGGGTCGCCAAAAGAACAGTGTGAAAAGCACTGCGACGAGGAGTCGAACCTCTTCCCAAGGAATCCATTTCGACTGCGAGATTCCCAAAAACAACGAAATCGCAACGCCAAGATTCGTTCCGCACCGAGGGTGAACCCGTGGCATCCGCCGCACCACGTCCGGCAAAAGAGGCTCGTCCTGCTCAATGGCGTGAACCACCTGATGCTCGGCGGCGTGGTATCCGGCCAATGGAAAAATCCTGAACATCGCAATGAGCGTGATGATCGGTAGCACATCGAGCGCGTTGAGCCAAGGCGAGTCTGTTGCGATTCGGGGAGTCGCGGTCATTAAGATGAGCTCGCCAACAAGCATCGCAGAAAACATCGCCATCCCGGTGAGCAACAGGTTCCACCCCGTCCGCCCGGCATTCACCGCCCCCGTCGTTAAGTAAACGCCCAATGGTGTCGCCATCCCACCCACAATTGGCGGCTTAGCGCGCTCGTGGTCGGAATGCAAAAAAGCCGACGCAGTCAAGATGCCGCAAACGTCCCCGTCATCGGCAACTACCACAAGAACTCCGCCCGCCGCCTCCAACTTCCGCATCGCCACCGGTCCCGTCACATAAGGCGGAATCGAAAGCCAATCCCGGGCGAAATCTCCAACCGGTGCACACTCATCTAAGGAAAGCGAGGCCAAGATCGAAGCTTGGGTCAGAACCCCCACATATCGGCCGTCGCGCACAATCGGCAATATTGATAATCCCGCCGATTCCATCTTCTCGGCGGCGACCGCCACGCTCGAAAACGTCTCTGCAACCGGGCAAGGACGCATAAATCGACCGGCGGGTTGGTTAAGCCGGTCAAGAATCACACTGTTAGTATGAAGCCTTAGAGATGGCTTCCCCTGTTTGGGCCGAAAATCAGGGCTAAGAGTAAACTGCGCCGATGAGTCTGCTGCGACAAGCGATGACGAAAAGACTTGGTCTCAGCGGATGGCGTTCCTACAGATTTTTGCTTCGCGAAATTCGGCAGTACGATAAAGATGCATCGGTCGCCGGATCGGTGTTCAAGGTCGCCGACATAACAGTCGATGTGGCCGATTCAACGTGGATGATTGATGCACTGGCGATGTATGCAAGTGCACATAGAAAAGGTCTTGTTACAGGCCAGATAAGTGGCAACGAGTTGATCGTCCGCCATTCATCCTTGGAATTCACAGTTCGATCGTCGATGGAGTTCGCGATTGTTTGCGAGATACTATCTGAAAGTATTTATCGAATTGTCTGTCCTTCTCAGCCCGTCATCATTGATATCGGGGCGAACATTGGTGTAGCGGCATGCTATTTCGCCCACGCGCTAGGATTGACCGTATATGGCTATGAACTTGTGCCGGAAGTAGCTACTCGAGCCCAGAAGCATATTGAAGTGAACGGCTTGTCACACCTGGTTACAATCTGCCCCGCAGGACTAGCCGCGAAATCAGCCGAGATCCACGTTGTTTTTGATGGGAACCTTTCGGGCGCAACCACCCTGTTCCATCCGACGGCAGATGCCAATTTGAGTCAGATCGTGCCGTGCAAGCTGCTATCGGTCGATGCCGAAGTAGACAAAGTCAGAGCGGAACATCCTGATCGGCCGCTTCTAATCAAAATGGATTGTGAAGGCGCGGAGTATGAGATTCTGGAACAACTTGATGCCTCAGGAAACCTCAACAACGTCTCCGGAATCCTGATGGAGTATCACAACATCAGTCCAGAGAAGAATGTGGCCCACTTGGAAGAATTGCTTTCAAGAAGTGGTTTCACTGTCCACAGCCGGGTTCGCAGGGGGCAAGAGTACGAGATGTTGTATGCCTTTCGGACCCAATCCGTAGCGAGAAGATAGCCAGGTCGCATCGACATTGTTTTTTCGGTGAAGTTCGGCTGGATTCTCTGCCTAGCCAACCGAATCCGGCTAGAGCCTAGGGCATAATCAGTAGGAGTGAACCGAATTGGCGTGATCACAAGCGGCGGCGACGCCCCCGGCATGAATGCCGCGATTCGTGCCGTCGTCCGCTCCGCTCTCCACCGTGGCGCCGAAGTGATCGGCTTTTCCCACGGCTGGGAAGGAGTCATCAACGACGAATCCGAGCTGATGGAGTCAAAAACCGTCGGCGGGATCATCGACCGAGGCGGCACAATCCTCCGTTCCGCCCGAAGCAACACCTTCCGAACCCCCGAAGGCCGCGTCAAAGCCGTCGAGGTTCTCAAAAAGAACAAGGTCGAAGGCCTTGTTGTCATCGGAGGAGACGGCTCATTAACGGGCGCTCTCAAGCTTCAGGAAGAGTTCGAGTTTCCGGTGATGGGCGTCCCAGGTTCAATTGATAACGACATTAGTGGCACCGATTACAGCATCGGCTTCGATACCGCCGTGAACATCTCGGTCGAAGCGATCGACCGAGTGCGAGACACTGCCTACTCACACGAGCGCGTGTTCGTCATTGAGGTCATGGGCCGCCGAAATGGCTTCATTGCCATCGAATCCGGCCTCGCCGGAGGAGCCGAGGCGATCCTCATTCCCGAAGTCCCGTACTCGCTCCTCGACATCACGAACAATCTTCGAGCCGCCGCCGAGAAAGGGAAGCGAAGCTCCATCATCATCGTCGCCGAAGGCGCGGCGAGGGCGAGCGACGTAAAGATGTTCATTGAGAAAAACACCGGTTTCGACACCCGCTACCTCGTCTTGGGTCACCTTCAGCGCGGCGGAAGTCCGACGGTATTTGACAGAGTTTTGGCACTAAGACTCGGATCACTCGCCACAAACCGCCTCATCAGCGGCTTCAGGGGCGAAATGGCTGGCGTCGATGGGTCCAAACTCGTCTCGCATCCGCTAACCTACGTATTAAGCACCGAGCGCTCTATCGACCCCGAAAAACTGCTCCTCGCCGAAGTCATGTCGAGTTAGAAATGCTCATTTCTGTAACCCTTAACCCCTGCGTCGATCACGCATTGTTCGTAGAGAAACTTACTGTCGGCGACACCAATCGAGTCATGCGGGTAGAAAAGGACGCAGGCGGAAAGGGTGTTAACGTGAGCCGAGTTTTCGCCGAAATGGGGGGCGATACCGCCGCCACCGGCTTCCTCGGAGGAGCAACCGCCGCTTACATCCGCCACGTCCTAGAAATCGAAGGCGTCGATGACGCCTTTGTCAGCATCCAAGGCGAAACTCGCACGAACTTTTCGATTGAAGACAATGCCGGAACCCCGCCCACGACCCTCAACAGCAAGGGGCCAGATATTTCTGGCGACGAATGGAATCAGCTGATAACCGACTGCAAAGAGCTTGGAAGAGGTGCCCGGTGGGCCGCGCTGGGAGGCTCATTGCCGCCCGGAGTTCCGGACGAAGCCTTCCAAATCCTCGGTGAACTCTTCCATGAAGCCGGAGTGCGTGTGGTTCTTGATGCAGACGGCATCGCCCAAAAACACGGCCTTCTCGCTAAGCCCGACTTCATCAAACCTAATGCCGCCGAAGCCGCCCGGTTACTGGGAAGAAAAGTCGAGAGTGACCTGGAGGCCGTCGAAGCCGTTCTTCAGCTCTACAAGGATCTTGGCGGCGGAGATAAGATTGCAACGATTTCCAGAGGAAAGGATGGTGCCGTCATGGCGAGCCAGGGCGGAGTCTGGGTCGGACGTTCTCCGAAAATCCTTTCCACCAGCACCATCGGCAGCGGAGACTCCATGATCGCGGGAATCCTTTGGGCACTCGACACCGGGAAATCTCCCGACGACGCCCTGCGTTGGGGCTTGGCCGCCGGAGCGGCAACGGCCATGACCGACGGCAGCGGCATTGCTCGTCTTCCGATGATCGAAGATTTGTACGACGAAGCAATCGTTGAAAGCAAACTTGCATAAGTAGACTTGTGTCTGTATAATATGCTTTATGACTTGGGATTATGTCGGCCTCGTCTCGTCGGACCTCGAAGCCTCGGTGCGCTTCTATCGCCTCCTCGGCTGTAATTTTCCAGACACTAACGGCGAGGACCACGTTGAGGCGGTTTTTGAGAACGGAATGCGCTTCGCGCTCGATTCAATCGAGCTCATGAAGAGACTTGGTCCATGGGAAGAACCCGTCGGCCACCGAATGGGAATGGGCTTCAACGCAGGCTCGCCAAGTAGCGTGGATGAAATCTACAAGCATGTTCAGGAAGCAGGATTTCCCGGCGGAACCGAGCCCTTTGACGCATTTTGGGGCCAACGCTACGCCCAAGTGATCGACCCTGATGGCAACAAAGTCGACATCTACGCAGACCTGTAAAAACTACTAGCTAGTAACTCTATCAGTTCGCTACAAGCACCGTGTAATTACCAGGTAGCCCGCTCACTGGGGGTGGAAAGCCCATCACGAGCAGTTTGGTGAGCCGCCAAAAGTTCACGGTGACGGGGAGTCTCCGAAGACTGAGGGCAAGGATGTCCAAAGTCACGGCTCAAAGACAATCACGGAGGAAACGAAAATGGGTTTTCGAATTAACAGCAACATCGGCGCACTAAGCGCATACAACAGCGTCAGCCAAGCATCGAGCCTTATGGAGAAATCCATGGGCAAACTCAGCTCAGGACTGCGCATCAAAGACGCGTCGGACGATCCGGCGGGTCTTATTTCGTCTGAGCTTTTCCGCTCGCAGATCAACTCGATGGACGCGGCTCTGAAAAACAACCAGGAAGCCATGAACTACGCCAAGACCGCAGAAAACGCACTTGGTGAAATGAACCGACTTCTGAGCGACGCTCGAGGTCTTGCCATCGCGTCCGGTAACTCGGCAACCCTTACGGCTGCCCAGGTTGCTGCGAACCAAGATCAGGTCAACTCGATCATCTCGTCTATCGACCGAATTGCAGGGAACGTCACCTACTCGGGTCGAAAGCTCCTTGATGGCTCCGCTGGAACCACCACGCAGATTTCGAACCAAGCAAAGGTCTCCGGTTTCACCTTTGGTGGAGCACTTGGAACCACGTCGATCACTGCCAACGGTCTTATCACCTTGGCTCAGACCACGGCCGCCACTCGAGCTCTCTACACCGCAACGTCACTCTTGACCACTGGTGCAGTCGCTTCGGGAACAGTTGCTCTCAACGGCGTCAACTTCAACATCTCGGCAGGTACCTCTGGTGCATCCCTTGCAAACGTGTTCAACGCAGCATCGGCTCAAACCGGCGTCACTGCTTCCTGGAACGCAACTGGCAACCAGTTGACCTTCCAAGCGGTCCAAACCGGATCAAATAAGCAGATCACCTTTACGGACACCACTGGAGTTGTCAGCTCGGCTGCTAACACCACAGCGAACGTTGCTGGTGTGGATGCCGTTGCTACCGTCTCCATCAGCGGCGTCACCTCGACGTTTACCGGCGGTCGAAGTGGTGCGGACGGACTCTCGCTCAGCGATTCAAACGGTAACAAGCTTGTTATCGGAGAAGGCGGAAACGCCGTCTCGGCTGCTGCTGCTGTCGGACGAGTTGTTGCACAAGACTCGAGCTTCCAGATCGGATTCCTTGCTGGCGTCACCGCCAACCTAGCTCTCCGAAACATGAGTTCCGGTCAGCTCGGTGCAGGAGTTGTTAGTGGTACCACGCTCAACAACCTGGACGTCTCAACCTCAACCGGTGCAACCAACGCTCTCTCGGTCATCGATAAGGCGATCGAAGAAGTGTCAGCAATGCGCGGTAAGATCGGAAACTTCCAGCGCAACGTGCTTGAAACCAACAGCCGATCTCTCACCAACATGAGAGAGAACCTGTCGGCTTCCGAGTCCTCCATCCGAGACCTCGACGTCGCACAGGAAATGACCAACTACACCAAGTTGCAGGTGATGCAGCAAGCTGGAATGTCCATCCTCGGACAGGCAAACCAGGGTGGTCAGTCGGTTCTTTCACTGCTCCGATAAGCTCAGGCAAGTTGATTCGAAATTGGAGGCTCCTAGGAGCCTCCTTTTTCTTTTAGGAGCCTCTCAAAAAGCTCGTGTGTGGCGAGTTTGCTGGCGTACATGGTGTCCCGCTCCCGGCTTTCGATTAAAAGATTTGGGTGGCCTTCGTTGATGACCTTGATCCATCCGCCCAGGCCGATGAGTTGGTGGATGTTGAACTGTCGGGCGATCGTCGTTTTGGAGTTGAGCGGTACTGAAATCAGCCGCTCCTGGGTCTGAATCCGAATTGCCCCGTTGGAGACCACTAAGAGCCCCACTTCGGCATGGGCGTCCAGCAGGTCTGCTTCGCGATCATGCACAAGCCCAACCAGCTCCCCCGACTGAGGGTAGATATTTAAAAGTTCCTTCCGTATCTGAGCGTTCTCCCAAAACCCAAACCGACTGATCAGCGGAATCGCAACTATAACCCCCAACCCCGCACCCCAAACACCCAACCTGAGTCCGAGAATCGCGACGAGCACGCTCGGAACAAGCGGAACAATGTTGCCCATCCACCTCCGCCGTCGCGACCAAATCACCCGGTCATGTTACACTTGTATACCAATGGCGAAGGGAAAATTTGAGGTCATCCAAACAATCCCCTCGCCTAGCATTGCCTCGGGCCTCGTCCAGCGGTTTGGAAAGCGCAGCTACGGCGTCGTCACGTCCTTTTCTGATTCCTACCTGGGCGCTCTACGAACCTATTTGGACGATTCTTCGCTCGTTGATCTGAAGCCGTTCGGTGAGTTCGTGCGCCAAGTTCACACCCAGCTTCACGGCAGTAGCCCTCGGCTTGCGTCCTCAAGGCAGATTCTGACCGCCATCGAGCTCGCGTGTGAGTCGCTGCCCTCGCTCGGCCAGTTCGAAAAGGTTCGCGAAAAGGCGGGCTTTCACGAGGTCGTTCGTGATGTCTTGCGCCAGTTCCAACATTGGGATTTAGGCTTTGATACGGTCCAAGAGGGTGTTACCGGAGACAAAGCAGAGGCGCTGCAAGCTATCGCCACCGAGGTCGAGCGAACCCTTACCGAAGCCGCCGCCACATCAACTTCTGCTCTGATCAAGGCTTGCCTCGATGAGTCCCTTGACCTCGACGGGCAAGAAGCCCGGCTGCTAGTCTTCAACCGAGGCGAGCTTCATCCCCTCGCGCTTCGCTGGCTCACTTGGCTCGCCTCTCAGGGCGCCGAGGTTCAACTCGTCCTCGACCGCCACGCCACCGACGCTCCCCTGTTCCGCCCCTCCCAAGTCACCAGCGACTTCCTCAAAAAGCCCTCCACCTCGCCCGGACAAGGCAATCGCCTCCTCAACAATCTGTTCACTGAGTTCGACACCGACGGCCCCGAGCTCGACCTCACCGAAATCCACACCGTCGGCGACCCATTCGCCGAGGCCGAATGGGCTCTCCGGAGGGCAACCGCGCTGACTGGGGAGGGAAGCGTCACAATTTTTGCTCGCGACCGCGACACTTACCTCCCCGTCCTCATCGCCGCCAGCCAGCGAATGCGGGTCCCAATTCGCCTCGCGCGCCGAACCCCACTGCTCGCGAATGGCTTCGTCAAAAGCCTCCTTGCCCTCTTTGACCTCCTCGAATCCAGCGACATCCGCAAGCTCGCCACCCTCCTCAAGAGCGGCTACCTAGGCTCGGGATACTCCGCCGAAGTCGCAAACTTCATCGAACAAGCCCACCTGCGCGGCGGGAATGAGTGGGAAGAATTCGCCTTGTTGACCGCCGATGAAGAGCTCCCCGAAGGCCTCGCCGAGACCATCGCCCACCTCCGAGCACTTCGCGGTTCAGTAGCCGAATCCAGATCAGCACTCGACTGGCACGGCTTTGTGCGAAACTCCATCGAACAAGCCCCCTGGTTCCAAACCGTCGTCCAGCGCGGCTTCGATGGCCGCGACCAGCGCGCCTTCACCGCCCTCCTCTCTGCCCTCGGCCAAGACGCCGTCGTCCGCTTCGCTAACCGACCTGATCCCATCTCGTTCCAAGCCTGGATCAAGGTCCTCAAGCAGGTTTTGGATAGTGGCGATGCGAGTGTTCCGAAGCCGCCCGATGGCATTGATATCGTCACGAGCGTTGACGAAATTGGTCTTACCGACTACGTCATCGCGCTCGGACTCCTCGAAGGTGCCTTCCCCCGCCGCCGCTCTGAAAATCCGATCCTGAGCGATGACGACCTCGCTGCTTTCCCCTGCGATCCTCGTCTAGTCAATAGCTTCGACATAGCCGCCGCCGAGCGCGATCACTTCTACCGCCTCTGTGCCTGCCCTTCGAAAGGGCTAATTCTCAGCTACCCCCAAATCGACGGAGATCGCGACAACATCGCCGCCTTCTACCTCGAAGAAATCCGCCGCGTGTGCCCCGGCGTGAAGGAGTTCGTTCACCCCCGTCGCGACCTTCTTCCCCCGGTCGAAGAGTGCGAACTTGAGCCAGATCGGCTTCTCGCCACCGCTTTAGCGAATCCCTCCCAGCCCCCTCCGACGAACCACCTCGAAGCCGAGCTCGCCCGCGAGCTCATCCGATTCGACAAATCCCCCATCCGCCCCCGTGACCTGCGGGCGATGCGAAACTGCACCTTCCAATTCCTCGCTCAGCGGAAGCTCCCGACTCCGTGGGAGCAGGGAGACTACTGGCGACGCCTCCTCCGAGTCCCCGACCTCGCTCACCTCCTCACCAGCCCTGACCCGGCATCCGCCGAGAAGGCACTTCGAGCCGCCTACCACGGAGTCCTTGACGAAATCCGCCCCTTCCTCCCCGCCTGGGAGCTTGACCTGATGGAACAAGGTTCCGAGCGAGTCTTTGCGGGTTTGATTGAGCGGGAATTTGCTTCCCGGGAACACTGGCATCGCGACCCGCTGAACACCCGAATCGGCGGTCGACTCGAAGATTTCAACCCCGCGACCGCCTACAAGGAGAACCTGGCCGGAGTCACCGAGCAGAACTCCCGCCGCATCCTCCACATCTATCGCCTCAATGCCCCCGAGAAGATCACGAACAGTAATCGGGAAGATCTTTTGCTCGAATTTGGGTCGATGATTGAGGCCGCGTGGGTCGGCGTTCACGAGGTCGAAGTCGAAATCGAAAGCCTCGGCGAGCGCAGGGCGAAGATCGTTTATGTGCCGGAGGACGACACTCCGCGCTCCAAAGACGACCTACCGGTCATAAACCTCGGCCAAGGTGAAGCGACCCGCGACGATCTCCGAAACGCCCTCAAAGAACTCTTTGTCGAGGGCCTGAAAAAGGCCAGGTCGGGCCAAATGCAAGCTACTCCTGGCGACCACTGCGCCTACTGCAACGTCAGTGACCTCTGCCGCCGATCCCAAAACGCCAGCGAAGAAGAAGACATTTTTGGAGGCAACGATGAAGCAAATTGAATTCACCGATGAGCAAAAAGCGGTCGTCGAACGCACCCAAGGCGAGTTCGTCGTCATCGCCTCCGCCGGCTCCGGAAAAACCACCGTCCTCTCCGAGCGCTACCTCAACCTCATCCAAAACCACAGTATCCGTCCGAGCCAAATCCTGACGATCACCTTCACCAAAAAAGCCGCCGCCGAAATGAAGAGCCGGATCGTAAAGAAGCTCCGTGAGAAGCACCTACTTGACGAAGCCCAAGAAGCCGAGACTGGCCCGATCCAAACAATCCACAGCTTCTACGAGCGGGTCTTGCGCGAAAACTCTCCTGCCGCCGGGCTCGATCCCAAGTTCGAAGTCGTCACCGGCGGCGAGTCTGCACGTCTGGTCACGGACTGCATCAAAAAGGCCATCGGCTACGCCGAGGAAGAAGGCGGCCAAACCCGCTTCGCCCTCCTTCGTCTTGCCGGAAAAACGGATCGAGACGGCCACGGCAGCTACGCCAAACTCATGGACCTCGTCGGAACTGCTCTCCGTAGCTTCCGCGACAGCGGCCACTCGCGCAGCTTCCTCACCAAGCTCTACGCCACGCCCGAAGACTTCCTCCGCAACACCGACGAAGACCTCAAAGCCCTCATTCCCGCTGGTTACCGTCCTCCGCTCGGCGAAACAGACTGGCACAACGCCGTTTTCAAAGACCTCAAAGTCGCCAAACTCCAAGGCGAATTCCCCTGGCTCAAACCCTTGATAACCCCGCAAGATTCCCTCAACGGAGCCCGGATCATCGTCGGAATCGCCCAGCTCGCCCTCACTGCCTGGTCGATGCTGGAAGAAGAGCATCGCCAAAACAACCACCTCGACTACAGCGCGCTTGAAGCCCGAACCGTCCGCCTTCTCGAAGGCTCGCCCCAGGTGCGCGACCGCCTCAACCGCCAGTATCGGCACGTCATGGTCGATGAGAGCCAAGACCTCAACCCCAACCAAATGCGCCTCCTTGGGGCTCTTCAGCCGGAGTCAAAGATGCTCGTGGGCGACGACAAGCAGTCCATTTTCCTCTTCCGAAACGCTGTCGGCGACTTCATTCGGGGCTACGAAAGCAACCAAATCATGCGCCTAAGCAAGAGTCATCGCAGCGAGCAACCCATCCAAGAACTCGTCGACATGGTCTTCTCGTCAGCCATGCCCGGTCGCTACCAGCCCATGACCGGCGTCCTCAACCGAACGCTCGAAGATGCCCCCTGGCAACCGAGCCAACAGCACTCCGAAGTGCTGATGCTCGGAGCTAAAGAAGCCTGGCACGAGGTTGTCCTTCGAATCCGACAATTACAAGAAGAAGGCACCAATCTTAACGATATCGCGATTCTCACCGCCAACCACAAGCACGGAAAGATCATCGCCTCGTACCTCCGTCGAAATGGGATCGGAGTTCGAGAAAGTGCGGGAAAAGCCAATTACTACGCCAAGCTCGAAGTCCGTGACATCTGCAACACCCTCACAGCCCTCGCTGACGCCGAAAATCGATTCGCCCTCATCGCCTGCCTCCGCAGCCCGGTCTGCGAGCTCTCCCTAGATGCCACGATCATGCTCGGAGCCCACGAGGGGAACCCTTTCGAGTTCCTGCCCGAAAGGCCGGAGGACAACGAAAAATTTGACCGGTTCAAGAAGTGGTTCCTCCCCCTACGAGACCTCGCTGACCGGCTTCCCGCTTGGGAAGTCATCTCCCAAATCATGGCGGAATCGGACCTGCTGCTCAACCTCGCAACAAGGCAAGAACGGCGAAAACGGATCGAAAACGTCCGCAAGCTCCTGGTCATGGCCGCCTCAAAACCGGAACTCTCGGCCCTGGAATACGCCGCGATGATCCAAGACATCGAACGCCTCTCCGACGCGGAGGTTGATCCCTCCATCGTTGACCCCACCGAAGACCTCGTGACCACAATCACGATCCACTCGGCAAAGGGCCTCGAATGGCCCGTCGTCATCCTTGCCGACGCAATGATGCACAAGGTTCGAAGCGTCTATGCGCCAGTTTTTGATGCCGACCGAGGCTGGTTCGGCTACTGGCAGCGAGCCGCGAACAACTATCCGTCCGAGTTCCTAAAGGAGCAAGAAAAGTCGAACCGTGCCGCCGAGCTCCTTCGCCTCCAATACGTCGCCATGACCCGCGCCAAGCGCAAACTCATCCTTGTCGGGTGGGAAGGGAACCGCGCGGGGCTGATCGAGCTAGTTCGCTCCAGCATCGGCACCACCGCGTTCTCCAGCATCATCACAACCGTTCCGACCGACCTGAAACAGTGAGTAGACTAACCGAGATGCAAGTCGCCGCCGTCCAGTTCGCACCCGAAAAAGGCAAACTCGCGCCGAATCTCGACCGAATCGCCGAAGGCATCGCCCAAGCCGCCTCCGAAGGTTGCTCGTTGGTAGCATTTCCAGAGACGGCGACAACTGGCTACTTCCTCGAAGGCGGCGTCGTTGAACTCTGCATCACCGCGCAGGAACTCGAGGACGAACTCACCAAAAGGCTAACAGGGAAGCTCAAGACCGAGATCGACGTGATCACCGGATATTATCAACTTGAGGACGGAAACATCTACAATTCCTCCGCCTTCCTGCGCTGCAACGCCAGCGGCGCCGCGCACAAGAGCAGCTACCAGAAGTTCTTTTTGCCCACCTATGGAGTCTTCGATGAAGACCGTTTCGTTTCCCGCGGCCGCTCGCTCGGAATCATTGACACCAAGCTCGGCAAAACGGGCATGATGATCTGCGAGGACGTCTGGCACTCAATTTTCCCCACAATGACCGCCGTCGCGGGCGCCACCACCATGGTCATTCCTTCCGCGTCACCGGCCCGAGGCTTTAACGGCGAGCATATCGAAAACCACGACCGCTACGGTCGATTAGTGAAAGGAATCAGCGAAGAACATGGCGTTTTCTGCATTCTCTGCCAGCTCGTTGGTTTCGAGGGCGGCAAAGGCTTCGTCGGTGGATCAATGATCACCGACCCTTTTGGGCGGGTACTGGTCGAAGCTCCAGTAGGCAAAGAAGCGATCATCGTCGCCGAACTTGACCTCGGCCTAGTCCAAATCGCTCGGGCCTCGACCCCGCTGATCTCGGACCTCCAGGCCGCCTGGCCGACGATTCAAAGCCTCGTCAGCGGAGCGGACGAAGCCCGCCCGTAAGCACTCCGTCCGACCATTCATAAACTCCCGCGAACCGGTTGTGCGATCCGCCTTGGCAGATGTACGTCCGCCCTTCCAGAACTGGTTCGGGCAGAACGGTGTGTGAGTGCCCGCCAAAAATGATGTCAATTTCGGGGGCCAATCGGGCCAACTCGACGTCCCATTTGTGCCCGATGTGGGTCACCGCGCACAAGAGATCAACCGATGACCTCATCTGCCGAGCAAACTCCACAGCAACCGGAATCGGATGAGTCCAACGATGCGCCCACAGAGCCTTATCCCTCTTCGCCTCGGTCGCCATCGGAACCATCACCCCAAAGAACCCAATCCGAACCCCGTCGACTTCTGTCGTCCATCCGTGCGGAAACACCGGCTCGCCATTCGCCAGAGCCATATTTGCCACAACAATCTTGTGCGAAGCCCCCTCAATCTTCTTTTCAAAAGCCGCCCGCAGGGGATGAGTCTCCCGGTTCCCCAGTACCGAAACATCCAACCGTAGGTCTCGAAACTTGGACCAAACCGGATCCACCCCAAGCGGAACCCCGAGATTCCCTGTGCGGATGCAATCACCCGAATCCACATACAAGTCCACCTCCTGCCGCAAAGCCGACAACGCCTCAAACGCCGAATCCGTCAGCGTCCCGTGCATATCATTTGTGTGCAGAAATGAAACTTTTCCCAATGTCCGTGACTATACTTGAAGTGTTATGAAAAAACTCGTAGTAGCTCTCATGGTCTGCGCAATGGTGGTTCCGGCCATCAACGCCCAGGACAAAGGCAAGAAGAAAGACCTCCACTGCGCCGTGATGCCGCAGGACAAGATCGACGTGAAGAAGGCCACCAAGGCCAAGCTGTTTTCCGACTACAACGGTAGCCGCTACTACTTCTGCTGCGCAGGCTGCAAGCCCGCCTTCGATAAGGATCCGGCGAAGTACAAAGACGCCGATCACGTGAAAATCCCTAAGAAGAACAAAAAGGGTTGACCGAACAAAAAAAAGCGGGAGCCGTATTCGGCTCCCGCTTTTTTTTGTGTCAATTCAAACCCGAATCCGCTCAGCCGGACGATTTTGCGTCCCAACTGACGACGCAGTCTCAACTGCGCCAAGCTCCGCTCGGCTCGCTCGCACGGATGCGCCAATGCGATCAACGTTTGCCTCGAGGCGAGTCAGAAGGTCGGCCGCGTATTGATCAGCCCCGCGCCGAATCTGCGCCGCAGTTCGCTCCGCTTCGTTCCGAAGACCTTCGGCCTGATCCTTCGCCAATCGGAAAATCTCGCTGTCAGCAACCAGT
The DNA here is from genome assembly GCA_965248555.1 of Fimbriimonas sp. Lineage (GTDB taxonomy): Bacteria > Armatimonadota > Fimbriimonadia > Fimbriimonadales > Fimbriimonadaceae > Fimbriimonas. Next base: position 224,695 of record CBDFJP010000003.1, read on the forward strand.
CGCTCCTGCTGAATCTTCGCGCTCTCAATGATCTGCATCGACTGCTCATTCGCAGTATCCAAGAGCCGAGCCGCCTCGCGCTTTGCGTTCTCCACGATCTGATCAGCCGTTTCCTGAGCCGTTCGTTTGATCTCCTCCGACTGCCGCATATTCTGCGCTGCCCCCTTAATCTCGGAAGGCAAAGATTGCTTGATCTTGTTAATCTGAAGCTCGATCTCTTCTTGATCCAAGCCATAGGTCAGCCGCCCCAATATCTTTCTAGGTTCCTCTAGTGTGAGGATCTGAAGTTCTTCGAGGAGCACAACAACGTCTTGCATAGCGGAAACCAATCTCCTAATTGTGCCACTTTTTAACAGGATTGTGAACCGGTCATACTGTTTTTGTGACCGATATTCGCGGCGATATCCTTAACCAGGCCCTGCCCTACATCCAGCAGTTCCAGAGCCACACGTTCGTGGTCAAGTTCGGCGGCAGCGCAATGCGCTCTGCCGAGGCCACCGAAGGGGTCATCCGAAACGTCCTGCTTCTTTCCCTGGTCGGAATCCGCGTCGTGCTCGTCCACGGCGGTGGACCCGAAATCGACACCTGGCTCAAAAAACTTGGGATCGAAAAGGTGACTCATGAGGGTCTGCGGGTCACTGACGACACCACGATGGAAATCGTCGAAATGGCCCTTGCCGGACGAGCCAACAAGTCCCTCGTCGGCCTAATCCAGCGCCTCGGCGGAAAAGCCGTTGGCCTTTCTGGTCGAGACGGAAACCTGCTCCAAGCCGAAGCGATTTCTGAGCAACTGGGTCGCGTTGGGAACGTCACCAAAGTCAACGACGAAATTGTCTCTGTCGCCCTCGAAGCGGGCTTCATCCCCGTTGTCTGCTCCGTAGCCACCGACGCGCAGCACCAACCGCTTAACGTCAACGCCGACACCGCCGCCGCCGCCCTCGCCGCCGAGCTGAGCGCGACCAAACTCATCCTCCTCTCCGACACCGCCGGAGTCCTTGCCGAACGCTCCGATCCAACCTCGACAATATCTCGACTAACAACCGCCGAAGCAAAGAGCATGATCGCCCAGAAACGAGCCGATGGCGGCATGATTCCTAAGCTCGAAGCCGGAATCGAAGCCATCGAAAAAGGAGTCGGAAGCGTCCATCTCATCGATGGCTCAAGCCCCAACTCCCTTCTCCTTGAAGTCTTCACCGACGCCGGCGTCGGCACAATGATCGTTCGCTAGACGCCGCCGCGCAAGACTTCCAAAGCCTTCTCAATCACGGGATCCGGACCATCGCCCTGCCGAACCCCTGTGACCTCTACATCTGGCTCGACCGGCCCTTTCTCAAGCCGCTTGCCCTTGATCGTGACATAGTCGCTCACCGGATACTGGACCGAAAAGCCTTCGCTGATGTTTCGGAAAACCGACGCCAAAACCGCGCCAGCCGTCTTCGTCCCAATCACCTTCGCCCCACGAAGCTCCTGCAACGCCGCCGCCGTAATCTCGCTCGCGCTCGCTGAGCCTCGGTTGATCAACACCGCGATTGAGCCTTTGAACGGCTCAATCTTGCCCTTTACGGTTTTCGCCTTCACCGGAGCCCATTCCGCAATCTTCTGCGGAGTCGCTTCCTCACCCGGCTTCGCCTCAGTGAAGTCCTTCGCCGTCGTTCGGCTGATAAACGTGCCGTAGGGTGTGTTATCCGGCATCAGGCACGAAAGCAGGTGCCGCAAATTATTCACCGCCCCGCCACCGTTCGAGCGCAGATCAAGGATCAAGTGCTTCGCTTTGCTCGCCTCAGTTACCAGCTCTTCAATATTCGTTCGGTCGTATCCTCTAGTAAACGAGTTCACTCGCAGAACTGCCGCATCTTCGCCAAACCAAGTCACCGTGTTCTTGCGAACCGTTGAGTACTCCTTCAGCTCAATCTCAATCTCTCGCTTTTCGCCCTTCTCGTTCTCAACTTCGACCTTAAACTTTGCTCCTTTCTCGCCGTTCAGAGCCTCTACCGATGTCGGCTTTGCCCCATTCACCGAGACAATCACTTCCTTCTCAGATATTCCGGCGGCCTTCGCTGGCCCCTCAGGAACAACTGCCCGAACTCGAAGTCCTTTCTCCTCCAAAACCATATTCAGCCCCGGCCCAATCGCCGTTGTCTGGGTGCGGGCTTTAGTCGATCGTGGGTTCAACAGAGCCATGTGCGACAGACCGAACTCCCGTAAGGTCTGGTTCACAACCCGCGTAAATGCCGCGACATCTTTGGCTTCATCAAGCCCCGTCTTCTTGGTTTCAATGAACGACTTCCACTTCGAAAAATCCACGCCCGGAACAAACGCCCGCTCGGTCACGATGCCTTCCACATCAGCAAGAATCTTCGTCTTCTGCTCCGCCGAAAGCTCTTGAGCCCACGCCGATACTGCCAAACACGATACTACAAGGGCGCCAACCAGGCGCCGAAAAATAGCCATGATGGGATATTAACGCAAAACTAGAGCGTTTGTGCGCCTTCGCCAATCATCTCTTTCGCAATCGCAACATCAAACTGCTTGTGAATAAACATCCGCAAGCGAGTCCGGTCGTATTCCGGAGCACCTTCTACAAACTTGCGGGAGACGGATTCTTGGTATTTGAACTCGTTCAGAGCCTTCTTAAACTCCGTAATCGACTCCTCAGTCATTTCGGCCGAAGCCTTCTTGAAGATCGCATCCATTTCTTCGTAACGCGACTCAATCGACCGCATTTTTATCATCGGCAGAGGCTTGTTCACAATGCTCTCTGCTATCAGTTCTTCAACGTCCGGATGAATCCCTGCAAAGATCGGGTGCCACATCGTTCCGCCGCCCGTCATCGCATAGCCAATCTCGTGGCCCCGCATCGCCACCTGTTTGCAGTGGTAGCGTGCCGACTCCAAAAACGCCCTCCGAGCCGAAGGGAGTCGCTTCAATGCCCGATCATTCAGGTTCCGCAGTGCGTCGCCGAAAGTTGTCTCGGCATCGCACATTCCACGCGTGTGCTCACCATGTTTTTTGGTGTATGCCGCGAACCACTTATCGCGTCCCATCGCAACAATCTGCTCCGGAGACTTGCCCAAGTAGGCACCGCGATTCCACTGAATCGCATAAAACCCAACCGCCATCGCAACAACTGACATTATTCTTAAAAGACGTTGGAATCGGGATCGCGTTGCAGTTTTTCAAGCAATTCGGTGGTTGCTTCATCGAGAAGCTCGTAAACCATCTCGAAATCTTCCATGGTCCCGTGATAAGGGTCAGGCACATTCATCGTCCGCGGGCCCTCAACCCAAGACATCATCAAGCTCACCTTTTCACGCAGTGCGCCAGGCCAAGAGTACAGGTCGTCCAAGTTCTGCTTATCCATCGCGATGATGTAATCGAACCTTTCAAAGTCGCTCGAAGTCACCTGCCGCGCCTTGCTGTACTCCCGAATTCCGTGCTTCGCCAAGGTGTTGATCGTCCGCCGATCTGGATCATGCCCTACATGCCAGTTCCCGGTCCCTGCTGACTCAATCTCGAAGAGACCACCAGCCTTATGCCGAAACAGCGACTCCGCCATCGGCGAGCGACAAATGTTTCCCAGGCAAACGAATAGAACTTTGACGGGCATGCTCCGATTGTGACATTCTCTCGCTTAACTCGTAGAGTAAGTCGTGCTCGCCGATGTCGTCTTCTATCCACTCCCATTCACCCTAAAGGTCGAAGGCGGCTCCGCGTTCGTCAACCGCAACGACCAACGCATTCCCGGCTCCACTGGCTCCGATTTCTCGATGACCGACGTCACCGGACGCGGAGGCTTCCAGTTCTCCCGCGTCGAACTGATTTGGCAGAAGAACGATCAGGAGGAGTGGCGGTTCCTCTACGCCCCTTTCCGAATCTCGGGTGATGGAACTTTGACTGGTCCGGTGAACTTCCAAGATATCACCTTTTCTTCCGGTGCTGCTTCCGGCACCTACCAGTTCAATTCCTACCGCCTCACTTATCGCCGCCCGTGGTTCTCCTCCGCACGCCGGGACTGGAAGTTTGGCTACACCCTCAAAATCCGCGACGCCGAAGTCACCCTTCGCCAAGGTGGCACCTCCCGCTCAGAGCTCGACCCTCGTGGAATCGTCCCGCTTCTGCACGTATCCGGGTCGGAACGACTGGGCGAACGATGGACTGTCAACTTCGACTTCGATGGCCTCGCTGGGGGACCCGGAAGAGCGTTCGACATCGGACTCCAGCTAAGCCACGCCCTTTCGAATGATAAAGAAATCTACCTCGGACTTCGAACTCTAGAAGGCGGAGCCGACGTCCCCCGCGTCTATTCGTTCGCCTGGGTCAACTACGCCTCAATCGGCTTCTCCTTCAAATTCTAGGTTAAATGAACAGCATGAGCAAAATCGCACTTGTCACCGGAGCTAACAAAGGGATCGGATATGAAACCGCCCGCCAGCTCCTCGCACGCGGCCACACCGTCCTGATCGGAGCCCGCGACCCCGAAAAGGGAAGTGCCGCCTGCGCCTCCCTCGGTGAGGGTGCCCACTTTGTACAGCTGGATATGAGCAAGAGCTACACATTTGTCGACGTGGCCGCTCAGATTGAGCGGGATTTCGGAGGTTTGGATGTTCTCGTCAACAACGCCGGTATCGGCTTAGACTGGGGTGTACCGCCGTCGCAAGTTACAATCGATCAACTCCGTGAAACCTACGAGACCAACGTGTTCGGCGTCATCGCCCTCACCCAAGCCCTACTGCCGCTTCTGAAGAAAAGTGAGGCAGGAAGGATCGTAAACCTAACATCCAATATTGGTTCGTTAACCAATCAATCCTCCTCTCATGAGCTCAAGGACTATGCGAGTGCCGTCGCCTACTGCTCTAGCAAAGCCGCCCTCAACATGTTCACCGTCTTGCTCGCAAAAGAGCTTCGGGATACGAACATAAAAGTCAACTCAGCCCACCCTGGTTGGGTGCAAACTGATATGGGAGGCGAACAAGCTCCTATGAAGATCGAAGATGGTGCAAAGACTAGCGTCTTCCTCGCAACCTTGCCGCAAGACGGCCCAACTGGGAAGTTCTTCCACATGGAAAAGGAGCTTCCTTGGTGATCAAGACCGCTTGAACTTCTCCATCACCGCCGGGAGCATCTCGCATGCTTTCGGCTTTTCCAAAACCGTGTCTTTGTTGGGGTTGTAACGATACCAAAGCGTCTCAACAACAACCGCTTCAAATCGCTTCAGAACATCCACGCAATACTCCTGCTGGTCATCCGCAATTGCCTGAAGAACCGCATTGAGGAACCCAAGATTCCCAGTATTCACCTTGCGATCTAAGAACACCGCCATAGCTGCTTCGCTCTCGATAATCTCATCCAGAGTTCCCGAAACAACTTCTCCCGAGGGCTTCTTGATCGACCATTTCTCCTTTGCCGGCCAATACATCCGCTTCGCCGTCTTCACCTGAGCTACCCGATAAGGCTTAAACTGCCCTGCCCGCTGAAACACGGCGGCGAGTCGCTTGTCCTTAATAACCAATTCGTTCGCCGCTGGACCAACCCTCTCCGAACGTGTATTAGTATCCAAAGCAACTATCAATCCAGCCGGAGTCACATCCAGCCCAAACCGCCGAAAGTCTTTTCCAAATTCAATCGGATTGTCCGTCTTGAACTGTAGCATCGTCTGCCCAAGAGAATGCCCGCCCGCTGCCAACGCCGCAAACTGAATAAATCCCACCGAGATAAACCCTGTGTCATAGGTGTTCAGCGAATCAAATCCACCTTCCAACAGCGAAACCGCCTTAAAAACGCGAGAACCTGACTCATCTACTCCCGCCGCATCCAAAATCCCATTCAACTCCGCAGGAGGCAACGTCCCCAGTTTCGTCCCGAACGACCGGACCCCATCCGTGAACCGGTAGTAAGCAAACCGGGGCCGCATGTCCAAGTTGTCCTCATAGACGTACTGCTGACCATCAATATTGACAACAAACTTGTTCGGCGTCACCAAAGCGGCAAAAGGCGGCGGCGTACCCGCCAGAGCTACCAGATCCGCCGGAGCCGGACCAGGATCGCGAACCGCTGCCGCGACTGGCTGGACTCGCCAGCGATCATACGCCACCCGAGCGTCAATCCATTTCTCCCAAACCGCCTCTTGTGGACTTGAGGCCGCCGGAACCAACCCTGGGTTAGATTTCGCCTTCCCGCGCAGTCGGTTGTACTCCCAAAGCCACTTCGAACCCTCCACAGTGAGCCGAACTCCGGGCTTTCCAGTCGGAGCGGAAACCAGTCGATTCGGAGCCGACCAATATCGAATGATTTGGTCTTTCTCTAGTTCAGTCCACATCTGACCCATAGAAGCAGAACTCAGTAGCACTAACAAATAACAACCAAGTGTTCTCATACCATCATTTTCGCCTTTTCAAGGTTCGCCACATAGTCCTCGAGCTTCGCTCGAACCGCTTTCTCATCAAACTCGATCTCGCCCTGTGCACCCTCGGGAGCTTCAAAAAGCACATCCTGTAGCAATAACTCCATCATCGTCTGCAATCGGCGTGCTCCAATATTGTCTGTGGTCGAATTCACCTGCGCCGCCAGCCGAGCAATCTCCTTGATGCCGGAAGCAGTAAACGAAACTTCCACCCCATCAACCTTCAACAGCTTTTGATACTGCCCAACCAGAGCGTTTCTAGGCTCGGTCAGAATCCGATTGAAGTCCACATCCGACAGAGCCTCAAGCTCAACCCGAATTGGTAGTCGTCCCTGCAACTCAGGAATCAAGTCGCTAGGCTTCGACATATGGAACGCCCCTGCCGCAACAAACAAAATGTGCTCAGTCGAGACCGGTCCAAACTTCGTTTGAACCGTTGAACCCTCAATAATCGGTAACAAATCCCGCTGAACACCCTCGCGCGAAACATCCGGCCCCGATCCCCCACCCTTCCCGGCGACTTTATCAATCTCGTCGATAAAGATGATCCCCGTCTGCTCCGCCCGCTGAACGGCTTCTCGATGAACCGAGTGCCGATCAACCAACTTGCCAGCCTCCTCCTCCTTTAGTAGCGACATCGACTCCGCAACCGTCGCCTTGCGCATCACCCGCTTGTTTCCAAACGGGTTGGTGAGCTGGTTCATATCAAACCCCATCTCCTCCATTCCGCCCGGAGTAAACACCTGCAGAAACGGATTTGAAGGCTCCTCAACATCAAATTCAATGAACGCCGAATCGTGGAGCCCTTGCGTAATCTCGTGCCGCAAGATCGCCTTACGTCGCTCAGTCTCCGCCGCCTGCCGATCCCAGTCAATCTCCTCGCTGTCGGGATAAACAACGTCCGAATGAAGCTCCTGATCCAGTAGCTCGACAACTCGATCCAAAGCAAACTGAGTCGCCTCAGCCTCAACCGCCGCCTGTTTTTCAACCTCAACCAGCCGAACTGCCGTCGCCACCAGGTCCCGAATCATCGACTCAACATCGCGCCCAACGTAGCCGACTTCCGTAAACTTCGTGGCCTCTACCTTCACAAAAGGAGCCCTTGCCAACTGCGCCAACCGCCGCGCGATCTCCGTCTTTCCAACCCCCGTCGGTCCCATCATCAGGATGTTCTTAGGCATCACGTCCGCCCGCTCGGCCTCTGGCAACTGCTGACGCCGATACCGGTTCCGCAGCGCCACCGCAATCGCCTTCTTCGCGGCGTTCTGGCCGATGATGTACTTATCAAGCTCCGCCACAATCTGGCGCGGAGTAAGGTCTTCGACCGGAGGAGTATTCACTATCTTGATTCTGACATACAACCGCGGGAGCCCGAGGCCAATCCCTTTCGGAGGAAGGTTTCCGAGACCCTCCTAACGTCGCGCCCCGGAAACCTTCCTCCGAACTGCGCCCACCCGTTAGGCAATCCTCGGCGGACAGATATCGATGGGCTAACGGAGACTCGCCTTGAGAGCGAAGGCGTCTCTTGTTCGAACTCCCAACCCTCGACCCCAAGTAAACTCCCCCCGAGCATGAAGGGAAGTGAACTCTACGGCCTCGTCAACATCCTCGCCGGAACCGACTCGCATCACGGCTTCAGCACCGGAAACTGCCTCCCCCTCATCGCCTACCCTTGGGGCCACACCCACTGGACCATCCAAACCACCGAGGCCCGCTGGTTCTTCCACCCCGACCACCAAAAATTCCAAGGCTTCCGAGCCACCCACCAACCCAGCCCCTGGATGGGCGACTACGGCCAACTCGTCTTCATGCCCTTCACCGGCGAGCCGCCAAGGCTCGACCCGGAGGGGCGGTCGAGTGCATATGGCAGCGGCCTGCAACCTGACAAAGCAGTAGTGTTCCTCCAGCGCTATGGGATTCTTTGTCACCTTTTCGCAAGAAGAACCGGCGCAAAGTTGGCTTGGGGACCAGACATTAAGTTTCCGGCCACAGAACAACTACCAATCCTAGCAGGAACACGAAATCGGTTCTTGGTTGAAGGCTTCGCAGACTTTGAGACTGGAGAAGCGCAGTTGAGAGTTCGCGTGACGAAATCATGCGGTGGGACTTCAGACAGCTTCTCGACGTTTTACGTTTTCAAGTTTTCAGCGTCATTCAGTGTCGAGCAGGTCAACGAAGATCGTCTCTTTCTCGATTTTGGCTTGATTAACTCCGAACCTCTGGGAACAGGCGTGGAAATCGGAGTTTCGTTTATCAGCTACGATCAGGCTGAGCAGAACATCATCAATGACTCTCAAAGCCGTAGCGCGAGCAGTGCCTGGGAGAACATCTTCAACCGTTTCGATCTTAAAGGCCAAGAAACCCACCTCAAAACCTTCGCAAACTGCCTCTACCGAGCCTGCCTCTTCCCCCGCGAAACCCACGAGTTCGACGCCGATGGCAAGCCCCATCACTACAGCTTCTACACCGGAAAAACCGAACCCGGCGAAGCAACCACCGACAACGGCTTCTGGGACACCTACCGAACCGTCTACCCCTGGTACAACCTCTTCTTCCCGAGCCGAAGTAGCAAAGCCATCCAAGGCTGGATCAAGGCCTACGAAGAAGGCGGCTGGTTCCCCCAATGGGCAACCCCCGGCTACCGCGCCTGCATGGTCGGAACCCATATCGACGCCGTCATCGCCGATGCCGTCGTCAAAGGAGTCGAAGGTTTCGACACCGAAAAGGCCCTCGAAGGCATGCTCAAACACGCCTACCAAAAAGGCGACGACCAAGGTGCCTACGGCCGCCTCGGAATCGAGGACTACTTGGCAAGGGGCTACGTCAGCGAAGAAACCGTCGAAGGCAGTGTCGCCCGCTCCCTCGACTACGCCTACGACGACTGGTGCATCGCCCAAGTCCAAAATGCCTTGGGACAAGACTCAGTAGAACTCGAAGCAAGAGGCCAAACCTACCGCCACCTCTTCGACCCAGAAGTAGGCTTCATGCGCGCCAAACACACCAACGGTGAATGGGCCCACTTCCGTGAGTTCGAATGGGGCGGCCCCTACGTCGAAGGCGGCCCGTGGCAGGGAAGCTGGGCCGTCCAGCACGACCCCGAGGGCCTCGCCGAACTCTTCGGCGGCGAAAAGCCATTCCTCGAAAAGCTCAAAACAATGTTCGAAACCCCACCCTACTTCGAGGTCGGACACTACGGCTTCGAGATCCACGAAATGACTGAAATGGCGCAAGCTAACTTCGGCCAGTACGCCCACAGCAACCAGCCCGTCCACCACGTCATCTACTTCTTCATGCAGTCCACCGACCCCGAAATGCGCCGCTATGGACGCCATCTGCTCAAGCGCGTGATGAACGAAATGTACACCCCCGACGGCTTCTGCGGAGACGAAGACAACGGCGAAATGGCCTGCTGGTTCCTCTTCAGCAGCCTCGGATTCTTCCCCTTCTGCCCCGGAAAGCCCGAATACATCGCCGGCTCGATGCTCTTCGAAGAAGCCAGAATCACCATGGAAGACGGCTCCTTCCTGAGCCTCAAGCGTAACGAACTCATTGACACTCCCCAAGCAATCGCTGTCCTCGCCGAACCGGCATTGCAACTCCAAGAGTTCCCGAACCAATCCATCCCCCACTCTCTGCTCAAAAAGGGCGGAGCTTGGGAAATGCCTGACTAAAGTAAAATTCGCAAAATGTCCACCCCCGAAAAACCCACCGGCCCCGCATCTTACTTCCCATCCATCGAAAAGAAGTATGGCAAGCCAATCGCCCACTGGCTCGACCTCCTCGACACTGTCGCCGACAAAAAGCACATGGAGCAAGTCAACTTCCTCAAAGCCGAACACGGCCCGGGCCACGGCCACGCAAACGCAATCGTTGCCTACAAACTCAGATAAAAATCAGAAAGCCCTTGACTCTCCACCAGGTGCAAAGTTGAAAACTCCACTTCGATGATCCGAATCAGTGAGTTCGCCAAGATGGGCGGCGTCAGCGCCGCAACTCTCCGGCTCTACGACGAACAAGGGCTGCTCAAGCCTCAGAACGTCGACGAATCCACCGGCTATCGCAGCTATACTGCGAGCCAGCTTGTCGATCTTCAGCGCATCACAATGCTGAAGGACCTCGGATTCACCCTGCGCGAGATCAATTCAATAATGCACGAAGGAATCGAACCAGACGGATTGGCCAATCTCCTAACCGAGAAGAGTAGGGAATCCGAAGCCCAACTCCAAATCGAACGGCAGAAAATGAAGCGACTCGAACTCCAGATTCAGATCATCAAAGGACTCCAAACCATGAACACCTCAGACGTAAAAATCACTGAGCTCCCTGCGATCACCGCGGCCTCTCTCCACCTCACAATCCCGACGAACGATCTCGCCGGACCAATGCTTGGCAACGCTTTTGACCACCTTTACGGCGGGCTCCACAATGAGAAAATCGAACCAACCGGCCCATGCCTCTGCATCTGGCACAGCACCCCTGACGAGGTGATCGGTGAGGTCGTCGACGTCCTCGTCCCCGTCAGCCCAGAATCAACTCCAAGTCCAGCCCTCAACAAGCGAACTTTTGAAGGCGGTACGCACGCAAGCCTAACCCACAAGGGGCCGTTCGAGGACTTCCAAACGTGCCACATCATTCTCAAAGAGTGGCTCGCCGCCAACGCGTACCGCCTCAGCGGTCCCTACCGAGAGGTGTATCACACCCCTCCCGGACTAGAAGCGATCACCGAAGTCCAATATCCCATCGAGCACGCGCACCAAACGCTAGAAAAATGAAACCTCTCACAAAACTCGATGATTCAACCCTCTACAGCATCGACCCAGCCGATGCCGATGTCGGTTGGGAAATCCTCAGACGCCCGCAAACCATGCGGGTCGTCCCGGCCATCGCAAATCAAAAAGACCTCGCAAAACGAATCGAAAGCGCCCTCGCGTCGGGAGGCGGCGCATTCGTTGTCGTAGGAGATCCTAACTCGTACCCCGGAGGCATTCTCCTCTACGAAACCGTCGCGATAGACGGCGAGGGACTCCAAGTTCTAACCTTCAGCTTCGACCGCTGCCTCTCCGGGCGCGAATGGGCGCAAAAGTGCATCGCCTGGCTCAACCCCCAATTACCCATCCAAGACCGGGCCATTCTCATCGGCTCATCAATGTCCAACTCCGAGCGGCTTGCCAAGGCAGTTGGGCTGAAACACGCTGGTGAAGCCAACCTCAATGGCGACTCAATCCGGCTATTTCAGCACCAGCCACATCGCTGAGAATCGCAAATTCCACGAAATCTGCGCCTTCCAACAACTGCGCATCTGCGTAACTTCTTAACTGAAAGCTGGTTGACTTTTGCCCCAAAACTTCGACTATAGATTGATGATCAAACATTCTAGACTCCGGGGTCTTCAGCACCGCTCTCAACAGCCCCGTTTCATTGGGACGTGGAAACGCCGCCAAGTCGTATGGAGATTATCAAACCGATGGGGACGATGCCTCGGGATACTCATCCCGAGGCTCAAACCATACGCACCCACACGCAACCGAAGTTGGCGCAAACAGGTTCAACCAAATGCACCAACAGTCACCAACTTTCGCCCAAAACCAACCCCCTTTGAACCTAAATGCGCCAACTGCACCAACTTCCGCCAACCCCGATCCACAGACTGCGAATCCAGGTTCAACTACTTCCGCCATATCCGCCAAAAACCGCCCCTCCCCACACCCCATCGAACCCACTTCCGCCAAAACCGCCAACCCCCAACTGCTGACTGATAACTGATAACTCTAAACCGACCCAGTAATTTTCCCAGCAAATCAGCCAACATAACAGTAATGAGCAAACGACAGATCGGCGTTATTCCCGGCGACGGAATCGGACCAGAAATCACCGCAGCAACCATCGCTATCCTCGAATCCGTCGGATTCGAAGCCGACTGGGTGTACCTAGAGGGCGGACTCGGTGCCGTCGAGAAAGGCATGGACGCCATGCCCGAACAGACGATCGCCAAGATCAAAGAGATTGGCATCGCGCTGAAGGGTCCAACAACAACTCCAGTTGGTAAGGGCCACAAGTCTGCAAACGTTATTCTCCGCCAGGCGCTCGATCTTTTCGCTAATGTTCGTCCCGCCAAGACCATGCCGGGCATCGAAGGACACTTCGCAGATACCAAAATTGACCTCATCATCGTCCGCGAAAACACTGAGGACCTCTACGCTGGAATTGAATACCAGGCTCACCCTGACGTGGCTCAAGCGATCAAAGTTATCACCCGACCTGGTTGCCAACGCCTAGTGGACTACGCCTTCGATATGGCGAAGAAACAGGGTCGTAAACGCGTGACAGCCGTACACAAAGCCAACATCATGAAGCTGACTGACGGAATGTTCCTCGAAGAGTTCTACAAAGCCGCCGCACGCTACCCCGAACTCAAGGCTGATGATATTATTGTTGACAACTGTTGCATGCAACTCGTGACCCGGCCAGAACAGTTCGACGTCTTCGTCACCGAGAATCTCTACGGCGACATCGTCAGCGACCTCTGCGCCGGCCTCGTCGGCGGCCTCGGTCTCGCACCGTCGGCTAACATCGGCAAAGACTGCGCCGTCTTCGAAGCCGTCCACGGCTCCGCCCCAGACATCGCCGGAAAAGGCATCGCCAACCCATCGGCTCTCCTTTTCTCAGCACTGATGATGCTTCGCCACCTCGGCGAGAACGAAAAAGCCGACCGAATCCAAAAGTCAGTCCTCAGAGTATGTGACGCGGGTCAATGCCTCACCATCGACCTCGGCGGAAAAGCTAGCACTGAAGAGTTCAAAGTCGAAGTCATCCGCAACGCGAAGAGCTAGAAATAGCTGAGTTTTCCGCAATCTTTAGGTTCTTGGGTTAGTTGTCAGATTCCCGACTCCGACGACCTACTCATGAACCTAAATACTTTTGACCTCTCAGTTTTCGTCGAGGTGCCCGCGGCAAAGGTTACTAAGGCTTGGAAGACCGCCGCAGGAATGCAGAGCTGGTTCCTTGCAACGGCGAACTTCGTCACCGATGAAGGCGATGCCCGATCCGCCAACAACCCCTGTAGGGCCGAGGACATGTACTGGTGGGAGTGGCTCGACCAGTCCGTCGAGACCGGAACAATTATCGAGTCCTCAAGTAGTCACTTGAAGTTCACCTACGGACAATCGGTCGAGGTCTGCGTCCGCTGGAACTCCATCGCAGACGGAACCCTCATCATTCTGAGCCAAACTCAGGTCAACGACGACCTCGACGAACTCATTAGAACCTACACCAGCACGCTCCAAAGCTGGACATTCTATCTCACAAATTTGAAAGCACATCTCGAGCACGGAATCGACCTGCGGGACAAGATTCCCACACGAGCTGACCACGCAAACGTCTAAACTCTTAGCTGATTTGTCAAGAGTTTCGATTCTGCTTACCTCCTACCAGCACATCAAGTACCTGCCTGCGGCAGTTGAGTCAGTTCGCGCGCAATCCTATCGCGATTTCGAAATCATCGCCCTCGACGACGGCTCCACCGACAGCTCGCGCGAATGGCTGGTGTCGCAGAGCGACCTAAAATGCGTCTTTAACGAGAAGAACCTAGGCACATACGGGACTCTGAACAAGGGCTTGGAACTCGCAACAGGCGAGTTCATCGCGGTTCTGAATGACGACGACGTCTGGCAACCAGAAAAGTTGACCAAACAGATCGAACTGCTCGATGCTCACCCCGAGGTCGGACTCGTTCACACCGAAGGCGAGTTCATCGATGGCGAAGGAAAAGTGTTCGTGGGCAAACCCCTAGGTTTCTCCTTCCCTCGCTTCGAGACCGGAGACATTCTTCTAGATCTAGTGTATGAAAACAAAATCATCGCCTCGGCGGCGGTCTTCCGACGAGAACTGATCGATAAGGTAGGACCGTACAACGAGAACTACTTCGGCTCCGGCGACTGGGAACTCTGGTTCCGAATCGCCGAGCAGTGCAAAGTCGGCTGTGTTGAACAAAGTCTGACTCAGTACCGAGTTCATGGAGCGAATGCCTCGCACAAGCTCGAGAAGATCTGGCGCGACGACCAGATGCTTCGAGAGTGGATGCTACCCCGCCTCGAAGACCTGTCGACAAGGTTCCCCGAGGAGAGAATCAACGCAGCCAAAGCTCACTGCTGGGCGGCACTCGGGACAGTGCGCATGCTCAACGGCGACCCTCGATCATCGCGAGAGGCGTACCGGGCCTCGATGCACCTGATGCCGGGTCGAATCAAGAATTACCTACGGTTTGCGGCGACTTATCTGGGTCACAATACATTCAGGAAATTGTTATGATCTATCTCGATCATGCGGCAACGTCGCCGCTTTGTGCCGAGGCTCGGGATGCCATGACCTCAGCACTGGAGTTCTTCGGAAATCCGTCTTCACTCCACACCGCGGGTCGGCAGGCGAAGAACCTCATCGATATTGCGCGCGAACAGGTCACGGGGGCGATGGGTTGCGGATTTCCAGAGCTAGTCTTTACTAGCGGAGGCACTGAGGCAGCCAATCTTGCCCTCGTCGGCTTGGCACTGGCAAACGAGGGTCCCAGACGAAAGATCGTTCTGAGCGCGGTTGAGCACCACTGCGTCCATGGCCCAGCCTTGCTTCTCTCGAAACTAGGCTATGAGATCGTCGATTGCCCGGTCACCCGCGAATCTTGTTTCGATTTAGACCAGCTTCGGGAGTTGGTGGACGACAACACACTTCTCGTCGGAATGATGAGCGTGAACAACGAGACTGGGTTCATTCAGCCGATTGCCGAGGCAGTCTCGATTGCTCATTCAGCGGGAGCTTTATTCTTCTGCGACAATGTGCAAGGCTTCCGAAAGGGGGCTCCCAATCCGGTTGAGCTCGGTGCAGACTTGGTCAGTGTGAGTGCTCACAAAATCAACGGTCCGAAGGGGACTGGGGCGCTTTATGTTCGCCCAGGTACGGAGCTGAAGCCACTCATTTCGGGCGGCGGTCAGGAGCGAGAGAACCGAGGCGGGACGGAGAATTTGTTCGGCGTTGTGGGCTTCGGTGCGGCTTGTACCGTAGGGTGTTGCGATGTACGGGCGATGCGGGACGTTTTTTGGGATGCGCTGGTCGAGGCGGGCGGTGTTCCGACGGTTCCGGCACGGGAGAAGTTGTTGGGCACTCATGCTCACTTCCGATTCCCAACCGTGGATTCGGGAACCCTCCTGATCCGACTAGATCGTGAAGGGATTTGCGCGAGCGGAGGGTCGGCCTGTTCGTCGGGGGCGGCGGAGCCGAGCCATGTTTTGAAGGCTTGCGGGTTCAAGAGTTGGGAGTGCAACGAGGGGATCCGGTTCTCGTTTGGTCGTGGCAACACTCTCGAGGAAGCACGGGCGGCGGCGGAGATTGTTATCCGGGTTGTGGACGAGCTTCGCGTTCGTCGATAACGATCGAAGTGGTCATGTCGGCGACGACGTTGGTGACAGAGCGGGCTCGGGCTAGGATCCAGTCAACACTGAGAAGAACCACCAGAATCTCATTGGAGAGGCCAAGGGTTCCTAGAATGACGGCGAGGGAGATGAAGCCGGCTTCGGGGACGCCGGCGATGCCCATTGAGGTGAGGACGCAGAGGAGAGCGATGCTGAGTTGGGCTGTGAAGCCGAGGTTTTGGCCCAGCGATTGGGTGACGATGATGACGGCCATTGCTTCATAAAGCAGGATTCCGTCGTTGTTCAGGTTTGTTCCGATACAGGCGGCCATTCGACTGCTGGCTTTGCTGACTTTTAGGTTGTCGAGGGCCTTTAAGGTGAGCGGGAGGGTTGCTAGCGACGAATTGATGCCAAAGGCGTTGAGGCAGGGGGTCGTGGCTTCCTTCCAGAACTCGCGGAGGTTCTGTTTTTTGAAGATGAGCCAGAGGTTGTAAACGACGAAGGTTTGGATAGCGAGGCCGAGGAGACCGGTGCCGAGATAGTAGCTAAGGCCGACGAAGTTTTGGAAGCCGCTGTCGCCGACGCTTTTGGCGATGACGCCAAACATTGCGAACGGGGTGAGGGTGACGAGCCAGGTGATGACTCGCTCGGAGATTCGCAGACCACCGTGGATGAACTGGTTCCAGTTTGCGATCCAAGGTTCGTTGTCTTTCTGGAACGATCTGAGAGCGCAGCCGACGAGGACGGCGAGGAAGACGACGCCGAGGACGTTGCCTTGGGTGAAGGGTTCGACGACGGTGTCGGGGATGAGGTTGTCGATGAAGCCGATGAGGTCGGCTTTTTTGCCTTCGGCTTGTTGGAGCAGTCCGCCATCGGTGAGGCCTTTGTTGTTGAGGACAAGGTGTTTGCCTGGTTGGATGAGGTTAGCGAGGCCCATTCCGATGACGGTGGCGAGGACGGTGTTGACGGCGATGACTCCGAGGAAGCGCTTGGCTTGGAGGATTTTGACGTCGCTGGTGATGATGGCGTCGAGGATTGCGAAGAAGAGCAGCGGGGCGGCGACGGCTTTGATAAGGGTGATGTAGAACTTGCCGATGTTGCCGAGGGGGGCGGCTTGTTTTCCGAAGAGGAGTCCGACGACGATTCCGGCGACGATTCCGATGAGGATGAGCCCGGTGGATCGGAGCGCTTTGTGGCCGGCGGCGTTGTCGGGCATTTTGTGAGTTTACAGTTAGCGGTTAGCAGTTTGCAGTTGGGATTGACGGTTTTGGCGGAAGTGGGTTCGATGGGGTGTGGGGAGGGGCGGTTTTTGGCGGATATGGCGGAAGTAGTTGAACCTGGATTCGCTGTCTTCGGATTGGAGTTGGCGGAAGTTGGTGCAGTTGGTGCACTTAGGTTCAAAGGGGTTTGGTTTTGGGCGAAAGTTGGTGACTGTTGGTGCATTTGGTTGAACCTGTTTGCGCCAACCTCGGTGCCTGTTAGGTACTCGCTATTCGCTGTTCGTTATTCGTTTATCGCGGTGGAGCAATTGTCGTGAATCGTGATCATCACTCTATAGTCGAAGTTTTGAGGCAAATGTCAACCGCTTTTGAGTTGCATAGTTGCGCAGTTTCGCAGTTGCATAGTTGAGTGAAGGCCGGAGAAGTCACTTGCTGGGTATGCCCTCGGGCATTGCTTCGTTAGTTCTTCATCCGTCGGAGGGCGTAGCGGAGGCGTTCGGGGAGGGAGGTTGCGGTGTCGTAGAGCGAGACGTAGCGGGCTTTGAAGTACTCGGGGTCTTTGGGGTTGTACACGCCGCCCATTGGCGGGAGAGCGGAGAGGCACAGGGTTCTGGTGCCGTTTTTGTAGGTCACGGTGTCGTCGTTTGGACTGGGCCGGCCAACGAGAGTCCAGCCGGTTTTCGACAATTCTTGAGTGTAAAACGCGATTGCCTGGCTAAAATTTGTGCTCGGCTTGGGTTCCAGGCGGGCTTCGACGCAGTAGACAAGATTGTTGCCGAGAAGGAACTGAAAGTTGTTTTCGCTTGCGATGTAGAGATTCTGAGTTTGGATGTTTTTGAACAGTTTGCGTTCCGGGAAGTGGTCGTAGGGGAGGAGGAGTAGGGATCCGATGCCGAGTATCGTGGTGGCGGCGATACCTAGTCGCCAGTGTTTGGGGTTTGCGGGCTTGTTCGTCATGTTCTTGGTTGCCGCTCGGCTCATCCTCATTCGATAATTAGAATGTCTTTCGAAGTTCCGTAAATGCGTTTAAGGAATCTCCTGGCTCTGTTCAGTTTTCTCCGCTCTACGAATATTCCCATGAATGACGTCGAGTGAGTTTGAAACACCACTGGGATATGCGCTGCTTCGAGAGTGTTGATCACATTCTGAATCGTCGCTGGCGGAGACCAGTCTGGCACCAAACAGACAGAAGATGGTTTCGTGCTCGAGTAGGAGAAGAGATAGGCGACAAGTAGGCTAACCAAATTGCACCGCCATGTTGCCGAAGTGAGGACGGACTAGGTGCAAAGTGAGTGCTCTGACAAGGCCGGGAGGGAGCGGAGAGCTGGAAGTTGATCGGCAGATGGGAGAGAGTCCTTTGGTATCGGTCTGCAGTTTCCTGGAAATGTGTGAATCGGAGGTTTTGATCATTTGTTTACTGTCGCGTTGCGAAAATGATACGACAGAACTGGTGGCGTGGCTCCGCAGGTAGTTCGAGTTTAGGGTCAGGGCCAAGACCACCGCATGTTCAGTCTATGCGCTTACCAGAGCCACCCAGTTTGTAGTTTCTTGTCTGACCTTCAGTTCTTGATGCTTTGGCAAACCGGGAGTTTTGGGGGATTTGGTTGGATTTTTCAGAAAATCATCGCCATTTGGCCTAGTGCCGATACAATGTAAGAAACTGGTACAAGCGTTGCGCGTCGAACCATTTGAAAGCCATGAAAAGCCTTCGCTACTTCTCAACAATTAGTCTTCTTGCCCTGGCAACGGTGCTGGCGACCGCTCAAGACGGCGGTCTCGGGCGAGGCAGGGGTGGCGGTGGCGGAAATGGAGGTGGTCAATCAAGCCCTCCTCCATCCCGACCCACGTCGCCTCCTCCTTCGAGCCCTCCAGCGTCTAGCCCTCCGCCTTCGCGGCAGTCCCCTCCTCCTGCGGCGCCTCCGTCACGGGGTGGAGATAACTCGGATCGAGGTCGGCCTAATCAGGATTCCGGTCTTGGTCGTGGCGGTTCGTCTGGCGGCGGATCTCAGGGCAGTGGCCCAACGAGAGATCGCGGTGGCTCTGGCTCTGGTTCTGGCTCTGGCTCTCAGGGCAGTGGCCCAACGAGAGATCGCGGTGGCTCCGGCTCTGGTTCTGGCTCTCAGGGCAGCGGCCCGACGAGGGATCGTGGTGGTTCAACCAATGGCGGCCCTACTCGGGGCGGCAGCGATAGCGGACTTGGACGTCCGAGCACGGACGGCGGATTGGGCCGAAGCCGAGGCGGAGGCGCGAGTCAAGGATTGCCTGAGCGAGGTCGGTCTGGTTACAACACGAATAGTAACATTCGCGTTGACCGAGCTCCGACGATTAACCCAATCAGCGCCCCTCCGGGCATCGTTCGCACCGATGAGCTTGCTCTGAAGGCGCGACGCCAGGACGGCACGTTCCGTGGAAACAACAACAACGGCTTCTTCTTCGACAATGGTTGGAGAACCGGGTATTGCCACTACAACACGGGTTGGAACGACAACTTCTTCTTCTACGGCAACTACTGCATGAACCCATGGCAGACTGGGGTGTCGATCAACGTGGTCGTTTCGCCTTGGTACTTGTATCCGTTCTTGCCGGGCTACATCAACTGCAACACCGTTGTGGTGACCAGTTATCGCAGCCCTTGGGGTTGGAACACCGGAACTGTCTATGTTTACGATGATCGTGGATGGGACAATCGATGGGATTGGAACAGCAATAACAGCCGCCGAAATGTGGACGTTGACAACGCTCTTGAAGACCTTCGGGACGGATTTGAGCGGTACGACAGGCGATCACTGGGCAGCCTTGTTCCTCGGAACGGTCAGGTCGCGATTATGCGAGACGGTCGGTATGACTACTCGATGAACGCGGATGACTTTTACGACCTGTTCAACGACCTCGCTAGCAACGCGCAGACCAACTCTTATCGAGTTGACCAAATTCGCACCTATCGAGACTCGGCACGGGTTGTGATGGTTCATGACTACAACGACCCTTGGGGTCGTCGCCAGCGGGTTTACCACTCGATGCTTCTGCAACGAGAGGGCCGTGGAATGGTGGTTCGAGAGTTCGAGACGAACGATCGCCGGGCTTGGTAAACGGGAGCCTTCAGGCTTCAGTCATCAGCCGTCAGCTTTCCGGAAGGAAGGCTGGCGGTTTTTTAGGCTCGCTTAAACGAGTCGGCGATCATCCAGCCGCAGATTCCACCTAAGTAGGCGATGTTTCCGCCCCAGAGGAGGGTTTGCATGGGTTGGTAGTGAGTTGCTGAACCCATGCAGGCTAAGGTGAGGAGGCCGACAACGAGCCCGATTCCACCGACGAAGCGCAGGTGGGAAACGTTGAAGGAGCGTTGGGCGACACTGATTCCGGCATAGAGGGCGACGGCGGCCCAGAAGTTGACGATGGCGACCGTGGTGAGGGCCAGGATTGGGGAGGAGACGCGCCCGAGGGAGTTGGTTGAGGAGACCGAGAAGCGGTCGAGGAAGTTTCCGGAGCACATGACGGCTCCGACGGAAACTCCGGCGAGGAAGAGCATGACGATGAGGCCGAGGGTCCAGGTGCTGATGAGGGCGATGGATGGGGCGATGGCGGGCTCTTTTGCCATGCCGACGTAGAGGCTGGTTGCGACTAGGAGTAGTGCGCCGACCATTCCGCTGAGGATGGCTCGGTCTTCGGTGACGGCGGCTTTAGATGTCTTTGGCTCGGCTCGGCCGGTTTTGACGAGCTCTTCGTGGCGCTGTTGGTAGATGGGATTTCGGGGGTCCATCTGGGCGGCATAGGCGTACATTTTGGCGGCTTCGTCGAGGTTGCCTTTTGCGCGGGCGAGGTCGCCGAGGACGGCGTAGGGGATGGGTTGTCGGCTATCGCGGTTGAGGATTGCGCGGGCGAGCTTTTCGCTTTCGACGAAGTTTCCTCGGGTGAAGATGAGGGTGAGGCGGGTGACGTCGGCGGCGACAGTTGTGACTTTTGAACCTGCGGTGCCGGCCTT